>NZ_QVTD01000009.1 GCF_003429105.1 Peribacillus glennii | reverse complement strand
AAAAAACGTTGGCGCTTTGTTTTGTTCAGTTTTCAAAGAGCAATTTAAATGCCGTTTCTCTCAGAAGCGACTTTATTAATATACCATTTCATCAACGAGTCGTCAAGAACTTTTTTACAAAAGCTTTTTTGTTTTAATCCTAATGAAACTCGGTTGAAACGACAGATATAAATATAACATCATTAAGAAAACTGTGCAATAGTCTTTTTAAAGTTTTTCTAGAATAATAAATGGAATGGGTTCGCTTTTAGAATTGCATTCTAATAGATAAGCATAAAGTCTTTTCCACATGATAAAAAAAAGCCGATCATCATTTCTTTAGGACATGCATTAAGACCTAAAGTTGTATGAAAATCGGCTTTTTTATAAATTGTTTTTAACGATGTCGCATTAAAGGGAACAGTAAAACATCGCGGATGGATGGAGAATTGGTCAACAGCATGACCAAACGGTCCACTCCGATGCCCAGCCCGCCTGTCGGTGGCATCCCATATTCCAGGGCCTCAATGAAGTCCTCATCCATTTCATGCGCTTCGTCATTGCCTTGTTCCTTTTCCCTAAGCTGTGCTTCAAAACGTTCACGCTGATCGATCGGGTCATTTAGCTCAGTAAAGGCATTGGCATGTTCCCGTCCAACAATGAACAATTCAAAACGGTCAGTAAAGCGGGGATCTTCCTCATTCTTCTTGGCAAGCGGAGAGATTTCAACCGGATGTCCAAAAATGAATGTTGGCTGGATCAACTTCTCTTCAACTACCTGCTCAAAGAATTCATTTACGATATGGCCGAATTCCATATTATCTTTTACTTCGATACCGTGTTCTTTTGCCAATGCATGAGCCTCTTGCTTGCTCATTGGTTTCCAGAAGTCTACGCCGGTATATTCTTTAACGGCATCGACCATGTGCAGACGTTTCCATTCCGGCTTGAGATCCACCTCGTATTCACCATACTGGACGGTGGTCGTCCCCAACACTTCCTGGGAAATATGAGCAATGAGGTTTTCGGTCAGGCTCATAATATCTCGGTAATCAGCATAAGCTTCATAAAGTTCGATCATTGTGAATTCAGGATTATGCCTGGTGGAGACACCTTCATTGCGAAACACGCGGCCAATTTCATAAACTTTTTCCAGCCCGCCTACGATCAACCGCTTCAGGTGAAGCTCGATCGCGATCCTCATGAATAATTCCATATCCAGCGCATTATGATGTGTGATGAACGGACGCGCGGCCGCTCCACCGGCGATTGAATGCATCATTGGCGTTTCTACTTCTAAATAACCATGGTCATCCAGGTAACGGCGCATTGCCTGGATGATGCGGCTCCGCATAATAAACGTGTTCTTGCTTTCTTGATTTGTGATTAAATCAACGTAACGCTTGCGGTATCTTTCTTCTACATCTTTTAAGCCATGGAATTTATCCGGAAGCGGACGAAGCGCCTTGGTTAAAAAGATAAAATCATTCGCCTTAACCGAAAGTTCTCCAACTTTTGTTTTGAAGATTGTTCCGCTAACACCAACAAGATCCCCAAGATCGGTTTGATCAAATACTTTATACTTGTCCTCGCCAACAGCATCAAGACGCACATAAATTTGAATCTGGCCGCTGATATCCTGGACATGGGCAAAGCCTGCTTTTCCCTTGCCCCGCTTCGTCATGACACGCCCAGCTAAAGTAACCTCGACATTCTGTTCATCCAATTCTTCTTTCGTTAACCCGCCGTATGCTTCTGAGAGCTCCTCTGCCAGGTGTGTACGTTCAAATCTATACCCAAATGGATCTTGTCCATTATCAATCATTACTTGCATTTTCTCGCGCCTTACTTTGAGCTGGTCATTTAATTCTTCATGACTCATGATATCATCTCCATTTTTGTATTCAGTTCATGTATATAATAGCTCGATTGTCGAATTTTGCATTCCTTATATATTTTTACACAAACTAATTGAATCGAACAGTGCTTTATAGCAAAAATCAAATTCTACGGCCAAATAAAAACTGCCAGGAATGCTGGCAGTTCAGTTAAGCGTATTATAGGTAAACAGCCCGTCAATGTCAAATACTCTAGACAGCCTGAACGTTTTGTTCCCTTGCTTCTACCTCATCTACAAGACCATAAAGCAAGTTCACTACATCTTCTCTTGTATTGCATTCGTTAATGCCTTTTCTCGCTTTCGCATTTCCGCGGATGCCTTTCAGGTACCATGCAGCATGCTTACGCATTTCACGAACTGCTACATTCTCATTCTTTAAGGCAATCAAGCGATCCATATGCAAGACACAGACGTCGATTTTTTCCCGTGCGGCCGGCTCATCGAACAGCTCGCCAGTTTCTAGGTATTTCACCGTCCGATAAATCATCCATGGATTTCCCAGGGCAGCGCGGCCGATCATCACACCATCAACGCCTGTTTCTTTTAACATTTTCTCTGCATCCTGAGGTGTTTCCACATCCCCGTTCCCAATAACCGGGATATTTACAGAATTTTTCACTTCACGGATGATATCCCAGTTCGCTTTTCCCTCGTACATCTGGACACGGGTCCTTCCATGCAAGGAAACAGCACTGCCTCCTGCGCGCTCCACAGCCTGTGCATTCTTGACAGCAAAAATATGATCTTCATCCCAGCCCATACGCATTTTTACGGTAACCGGTTTATCTACCGCGTCAACAACAGCAGAAACCATTTCATAAATTTTATTAGGATCAAGCAGCCATTTGGCGCCTGCATCACAACTTGTAATTTTAGGGACCGGGCAACCCATATTGATATCAATAATATCAGCTGTAGTATTTTTGTCGACGAACTTGGCAGCCTCTACCAGGGATTCCTTCTTACCGCCAAAAATCTGAAGGCTTAGCGGCTTCTCTCTTTCATCTATATAAAGCATATTCATCGTCTTGGCATTCTTAAGTAGTATTCCTTTATCACTGACCATTTCGGCGCAAACCAATCCCGCACCAAACTCTTTCACAGTCAGGCGAAAAGCAGAGTTGCAAACCCCGGCCATCGGTGCAAGGACAACCCGGTTCTTCATTTCAATATCGCCAATTTTAAACATGGTTTGATCCACCTTTAATAAAATGTATATATTATTTATGTTCCGGCGGCCTGAGTTCATCAACTGATACATGAAGCATTTCGGCCACCTCAACCAAAAAGTCATCTGTCGGCTTGCGATTTCCTCTTTCAACTTCACCCAGAAGCGAAACGGAAACCCCTATTTCTTTCGCGAATCCTTCTTGCGTGTATCCCTTCAACTTTCGAAAAGCGCGAATGCGTCTTCCCCATTTTTCCGCTTCCATAATCGAACCCCTTCTTTATCCTTTATCTCTTTAAGAACATCGTTCAAAGTCGTATCCATCTTCGGAAGCTTGATGTCAGGGTCTAATTCCAATAAAGGGATGATTACAAAAGCTCGTTCTAGCATCCGAGGATGTGGAACAGAAAGATTCTCTGTTTCAATATTTTCTTGATTATATAGCAAAATGTCAAGGTCTAATGTTCGGGGACCCCAACGAATTTCCCTTTTTCTTCCAAGTTCCTGTTCAATCTCCAGGCATTTGTCCAATAGTTTTTCCGGGCCATAAGCCGTGGCAATCTTTAAAACAGCATTTAAAAAGATGCCTTGCTCCGTATATCCAACTGGATCTGTTTCATATAATGATGAAATATCTATTACCTGTATTCCTTTATCCCGATGTAAAAGCTCGATTGCCTTTTTAAAAAAATTGACACGGTCCCCTATATTTGATCCTATCGAAACATATGCGATATTTTCCAAGTTACCGTCCCCTTCTGATCTCTACAGCGACCGATTGGTAATGGCCTGGAATCGGTGGATCCGGCTTGTATACTTTCACCGTGCAAAAATGGATAGTCTCATATTTAACCAATACCTCTGAAGCGATATGCTCTGCAATCGACTCCACCAGTTTGAATGTTTTACCTTCAACTACATCTCTACAAATCGAATATAGCTCTCCGTAATTAATGGAATCGTCAAGATTATCGCTCTTGCCGGCCGTCGATAAATCCAGCTCAACTGCGAGATCAACGGCAAACCGCTGGCCCAGCCTGTTTTCCTCAGGAAAAACCCCATGATAACCATAGAACTGCATGCCGTTTACATAAATTTTATCCACTATATTCACCTTTTCCTACAAGGGCATCCATCATTTTCGCCATTCGCGCAATCTCTTTTACATCATGTACCCGAACAATTTGGCAACCTTTTTGTATGCCATAGCAGACTGTAGCTCCGGTCCCTTCCAATCTTTCAGCAGCGGGTAAATCCAGAACATCCCCAATCATCGATTTTCTGGAAGTACCAAGCAAAACGGGAAAACCCAATGATACAAGCTTATCAAGATTTTTCATCATTTCCAAATTTAATGCCAGGTTCTTGGCGAAACCGATTCCCGGGTCAAGGATGATGTTTTCCTCCTTTACCCCCTCCTTCCGCACGAGGGCCACACTTTCAAATAAATCTATGGAAACATCGCGAACAAAATGGGAATAGCTTTGGTTGTCACGGTTATGCGTCAGAATGATGGGAACGCCTGATTCACCTGCTGCCTTTGCCATTTTTTCATCGGCTTTTGCCCCCCAGACATCATTTATAATATGGGCCCCTGCGTCCACTGATTGTCTGGCGACCTCGGCTTTATATGTATCTATCGAAATAGGAACGTTGATGTTATTTGATATCGCTTCAACAACCGGAAGTACCCGTTCCAATTCTTCATCCAGTGAAATCGCTGTATGATTGGGCCTGGTTGATTCGCCGCCTATGTCGATAATGTCCGCGCCGTCCTTCACCATCTGTTCAGCGTGCTTTAGTGCCGTATCGATCCGGTCATATTTGCCGCCATCAGAAAATGAATCAGGCGTGACATTCAAGATTCCCATAATCAATGTCTTATTCCCATAGTTGAGTGTATACGGACCACATTGAATGATAGAAGAATTCATCATTATCTCCCTGTATTCTTAGATTTCACACCTGCTATAAAGCAAAGTGCGATAGTTTTGGTAAGCATCGTACAGGATATTAGCCATTTTCCCATTCCTGCCTGGATAAACACCAATGCCCTCTATTTGGCTTATCGAAAAAATCTCCTGTACTGAGTTGGTACAAAAAACTTCATCGGCGTCGGCAAGATCCTCTTTGTTAAACAAGCCTTCCTGAACTTTGATGCCGGATCCGCCTGCAAGCTTAATTAAAAATTGGCGGGTGATTCCATTTAATATGCCGGTTTCGATAGAGGGTGTGAACAGCACACCCTGTTTTACCCAAAATAAATTTGAAACGATCCCTTCTGCAAGAAAACCGCCCTCTGTTAAAAAAATGCCTTCTGCTTCTGTTGGAATTTTGAGTTCCCTCTTTGCGGCAATATTATTTAGGTAATGATGGGATTTTAGCCGTTGAGATGTTTCCGGAGTATTCCTCCGGGTTTTTAATAGGAACCCTGTCTTTTCTTGCAGGCCGGCCGGTATTGTAACCTCCTGCATAAATAGTAAAATATTAGGCCGTTCATATGGCAACGTTTGGAGTCCGACTGGCGCTTCTCCGGCAGAAACATTTAATCTAATGCGGGCATGAGATAACCCGTTTTTCACTAACAGCTCTGTAAGCATTTGTTGCACCGCATGGCGCGAGAAAGTATGGAGGATATTCATCTCTTTCATCCCTTGATTGATGCGGGCTATATGATCATCCAGCAAAAAAGCATGGCCATCATAGATCCGGAACGTTTCGAACAGGCCCAGCCCATATAAAAACCCATGGTCAAATGGTGATAGAAATGCCTCATTCTCCTTTAATATTTTTCCGTTCATATACATGTACATAGCCAGTTCTCTCCAGTAAAAGATCAGGCAATGAATATTATACCTGCCTTAAATTAATTCGCCTGCTTTGTCCGATAGGCAGACAAGAAATTCCTCAATAGCTGTTTGCCGCTTTCGGTCATAATCGATTCCGGGTGAAATTGGACTCCTTCAACAGGAAGGTGTTTATGCCTGATGCCCATGATTTCCCCCTCTTCCGTCCATGAGGTCACCTCCAGGCACTCGGGAAGTGACTCTCGCTCTACCATTAAGGAATGGTATCGCGTTGCCCTGAACGGATTTGGGACATTGTTATAAATGGTCTCGCATTTATGATATACCATGGACGTTTTCCCATGCATCAGCCGCTTGGCCCTTATCACTTTTCCGCCAAACACCTGGCCGATTGCCTGATGCCCTAAACACACGCCAAAGATGGGAATTTTCCCTGAGAAATATTCAATTGCCTTTAAACTGATTCCCGCCTCATCCGGACTGCAAGGACCAGGTGAGATCATTAAAAAATCCGGCGAAAGCTTCTCAATTTCTTCTATCGTGATTTGGTCATTCCGCCTTACAAGCAATGTTTCACCCATTTCCCCCAGATATTGAACAAGATTGTAAGTAAACGAGTCATAATTATCAATCATGAGGATCATTGGGTTTCCGCCTTTTCCAGATTTGATTCGGCCATTTCTTTCGCTCTTAGGATAGCTGTTGCTTTTTTAAGTGATTCCTTGTACTCGAACCTCGGATTGGAATCGATCACTACCCCTGCCCCGGCCTGGATATGCGCCATACCATCCCTTACGAGCATCGTTCGAATGACTATATTGAGCTCCAATTCCCCCGAATCGCTAATCCACCCGATAGATCCGGTATAAATCCCACGACGGACAGGCTCCAATTCTTCAATGATTTCCATCGTGCGTACTTTGGGGGCCCCGGTTATCGTCCCTCCCGGGAAAACAGCATCAATCACATGAAAAGCGTCCATGCCCTGTGCCAATTTCCCCTTTACATTTGAGACAATGTGCATCACGTGGGAATACCTTTCAATCACCATGAACTCATTCACTTGAACGGTTCCGTACTCACATACCCTTCCCAGGTCGTTTCGTTCCAGATCCACCAGCATTACATGCTCGGCCCTTTCCTTTTCATTTTCAATAAGCTCTCGTGCCAGGCTTTCATCCTCTTCAGCCGTCTTTCCACGGGAGCGGGTGCCAGCAATAGGCCTGGTACTTACTATATCTTGCTTCTTCTTGACAAGAAGCTCGGGAGAACCGCTGACAATCTGGAAATCCGGAGTGTGGATATATGCCATATAAGGTGAAGGATTCAATCCCCTTAATTGTTCATACACATCAAGGGGACGGGCATAAAGTGGTTTCGATTGTCTCACTGATAGATTCACTTGAAAAATATCACCCTGGGCGATATAATTTCTTATTTTGTCTACAGCCCCTCGAAACTTCTCTTCTGTTAAAGACACGCTCTCTCTCAAAGGTTTTGCCTCAATTTTTGGCTTTTCACGATCAAGCTGTTCCTTGGCAGCCAGCCATTGGTTTTTCATTGCAGCGACCTTTTCACTTGCATGTGCTTTCTCGTTTGTACCGTATGCACGCATAAACCAAAGCAGTTTTTTCTGATGGTCAAAAACAACCAGCTCGTCAAATGCGAGAAAATAAAGATCAGGCGTATCCAGATCATCTGCTGCAATCACGGGGAGATCCTCAATATAACGAATATAATCATAGCTGATAAAACCCATCACCCCGCTTTGAAAATCGGGATAACCAACTTCTTGCTTTAACTTTCGTTTTCCAAGCCAGTTTTTTAATGAATGAAGCGGGTTTCCATGAAGTCGATTTGTTGTACCATCCTCGGTAATGATGGTTAACACATTATTTTTTCCTGTTAATTCAGCTACTGGATGCAATCCAATTATTGAATACCGTCCTCCCCGTCCGCTTTCAAGCAAAATATGTTTAGAGAGAGAAGAGGACAATAATTTATATGTTTGAAAAATATCATCCGGCTCATACGGGATATTTATTCCATAAACTCTTCTTTGTTGTTCCAACCATTTCAGCCCCTGTCCTTTCATGATGAGGGAAAACCATTAATAGTTAGAGTTTACTAATAACCTGATAAAATGAAAATAAAAAAGCAAAGTCCCAGGATAGGACTCTGCTTATGGACTCTTATCTTACTCGAAATTGTAAAGTGGTGTGCTCAGGTAGCGCTCACCATTACTTGGAATGACAGCAAGGACTTTTTTGCCTTTGCCAAGCTTTTTCGCTACTTCTAAAGCTGCGTAAATGGCAGCCCCTGAAGAAATTCCGCCAAGGATCCCTTCTTCTTTGGCAGCGCGGCGGGCATATTCAAATGCTTGCTCTGTCCCCACTTGAATAACCTCATCGTATAAATCAGTGTTTAAAATATCAGGTACAAAGCCGGCACCGATTCCCTGGATTTTATGTGGACCTGGTTTGCCGCCGGATAAAACCGGTGAATCAGAAGGCTCCACTGCATAGATCTTAATCTCCGGATATTTTTCACGCAGCACCTCACCGGCACCAGTTATCGTGCCTCCTGTACCGATTCCGGAAATGAAAGCATCCAGCTGGTCTCCCATTTGCTCTATGATTTCCTTTCCGGTAGTCTCACGGTGGACCTTTGGATTCGCTTTGTTTTTGAATTGCTGAGGCATGAAATAGCCATTTTCTTTCGCCAGTTCCTCAGCTTTTGCAATGGCACCCTTCATGCCTTCAGGTCCTGGAGTCAGCACAAGGTCGGCTCCATAAGCGCGAAGAAGGTTGCGGCGCTCCATGCTCATTGTTTCAGGCATAACTAGAATAGCAGGATAGCCTTTAGCAGCAGCAACCATCGCTAGGCCAATTCCTGTATTCCCGCTTGTTGGTTCAATGATTGTATCGCCTGGCTTTAATTCTCCACTTTCTTCAGCCGCTTCAATCATCGCAAGCGCAATACGGTCTTTAACGCTGCTTCCCGGATTCATATATTCCAATTTTAGATATACATCTGCGCTGTTTTCATCACCGATGCGGTTTAATTTCACAATCGGTGTTTGGCCGATTAAATCGACTACTGAGTTTACAATTCGTGCCATTTTTCTCCACTCCTAATACCGAGTATTTTTGTTGGTTTTATAATATTAAAGTACCGCTTCCCTTGAACAATGTCAATATTTTTGAATTATTTCATCTACTTTTTGGGGGATGTGCTTTATTGGGCCCAGTGGCTGCGATTTTGAAAAATCAACATCGTCAAAACTCGTTTTTACAATCATATCTCTAAGTCAATTGCCATTTAAAAATGAGAAAAAACCTTTTATTGCTAAAAGGTTCTCCTGACAAGATAATTACGCCCCATTATTTTGCGGAACTTTCTAGTTCTTCGAGCTCGTCTTTAGAAAAATCATACGTTTCATTACAAAAGTGGCATTGGGCTTCTGCTTGCCCTTCTGTTTCAATAATGTCCCTGATTTCTTGTTTTCCGAGGCTGATAAGGGCGTTTGCAATCCGTTCCCTGGAACATTGGCATTTAAATTGCACAGGCATTGTTTCAAGGATTTTTACGTTGCCTTCACCAAGTACCTGCTCAAGAATTTGTTCCGGGGTTAAGCCTTGTTGAATCATTTTCGAGATTGGAGCGATTTTGCCAAGTCTCTCTTCGATTGCCGTGATTGTCTCATCTTCGGTTCCAGGCAACAGTTGTATGATAAAGCCGCCTGCAGCAAGAATGGAGTTATCAGGATTAACCAAAACACCGACACCAACGGATGAAGGAACCTGTTCTGAAGTGACTAAATAATAAGTGAAATCTTCACCCAGTTCCCCGGAGACAATCGGGACCTGCCCACTGAAATTATCACGGAGTCCTATGTCCTTTACGACTGTTAATGTTCCTTCTGTACCCACCGCTCTTCGGACATCCAGCTTTCCATGCTCATTCAAGTCAAAGTGGGTTTGCGGATTTGTTACATACCCCCGTACCTCTCCTTTAGCGTTGCCATCAACGAGGATTACGCCGATTGGCCCTCCGCCTTCAACTTTGATCGTAATCTTATCCTCGCCTTTAAGCATGGCACCCATCATTACGCCTGCCGTCATGGATCGGCCAAGAGCTGCCGATGCTGTGGGCCAAGTGTGATGTCTTCTTTGCGCTTCCCCAACCGTTTCCGTTGTCGAAACCGCGTATGCCCTAACCTGGCCGTCGTATCCTAGAGCTTTAACCAAATAATCCTTCATTGAAATTTGCCCCTTTCCCAGGTGTATTTCCTTTTTTATGCGGGTCTGTATTTCTTTTATAAATCAGCTGAAGCCCTTTTAGTGTTAAGAACGGATCAACTATTTCAATTACTTTCGATTCTTGGGCGATTAAACCTGCCAGTCCGCCGGTAGCTATTACTTTAGGCTCCTTTGTACTTTGTGCTTTCATCCTTCCGACTATGCCCTCAACCTGACCGACATACCCAAATAAGATACCCGCCTGCATTGCGGCCACGGTATTTTTACCGATGATATCTTCTGGACGGACGATCTCAATGCGAGGAAGCTTCGCCGCCTTTGAATATAGAGCTTCCGTTGAGATATTGATTCCCGGGGCAATTGCCCCGCCCATATATTGTCTCTCTTCATTAATGTAACAATACGTTGTAGCGGTTCCAAAATCGACAATAATCAAAGGGCCGCCGTACTCATGTATGCCGGCCACTGCATTTACAATCCTGTCAGCTCCGACTTCCCTTGGATTTTCATACTTGATATTTAGCCCTGTTTTCATGCCAGGCCCAACTACCATCGGCTTTATATGAAAGTACTTTTGGCACATACGCTCAAGTGAAAACATGATTGGAGGAACAACTGATGAAATGATAATTCCATCGAATTCATGAAAGGACAAACCCTCGTGCTCCAATAGCGATTTTATGACCATGCCGTATTCGTCTTCCGTTTTATGTCGGTTCGTTTCAATCCGCCAATGATATTTTAAATGATCTTCATCATAGACACCCAAAACTGTATTCGTATTCCCTACATCCAATACAAATAACATCATCTCATCACTCCGCCGAATTATTCTCCCCATCATAACATACTTGTTTTTTGCCCCGCCATAATCCACTCTCAGTAGATAAACAAAAACATCCTTCTTATAGACATTTTCCCCTTGCTATAACCCACACCATTTCTACTTGAAATACATGGAAAACTGAAATAAAAAGGGTATCCCCTTTTTGCGGAATACCCATAAAAGTTTATTTATTGTTGTTTGGATTATCATCTCTTGGCAAGGATCTAGGTTTATCATATGGACGGCCTTCATTAATTGGCGGTGTCTCTATGTCATCCCTTACTTCCATCGGATCCTCATTTCGCTCTTCCAATGGGTTTAAAAGCGCTTCTTTTTCTTCTTTCTTGGATCCAATCTTCACCTTGACATCATCATCATTGTCGAGTCTGCCATTGATCGCTTTATAATCCCGATCAGGCAGCTTGCCGGTTTCAAACAGGCTCTTGATTTGTTCAGCATCAAGCGTTTCAACGTCGAGCAATGTGTTGGCAATCGTATTAAGCTGTGCTCTGTGTTCTTTAATGATCTTAGTCGCACGTTCATAGGATTCCTTGATAATGCGCTGGATTTCAAGGTCTATTTCATAAGCGATTGCATCAGAATAATTCTGGTCATTATTGAAATCACGGCCCAAGAAGACTTGGCCCTGGGTCTGGCCGAATTGCAACGGCCCGAGCTTATCGCTCATGCCGTATTCGGTTACCATGCTTCGGGCAATGGCGGTTGCACGCTGGAAGTCATTATGGGCGCCGGTACTCACTTCACCGAACACCACTTCCTCCGCGACGCGGCCACCTAGAAGCCCTGCAATTTTATCCAGAAGTTCCGGCTTTGTCATAAAGAAACGGTCTTCTTTGGGAAGCATGACAGCATAACCGCCCGCCTGGCCACGGGGAACAATCGTAACTTTATGGACAATCTCCGCCTCATCAAGCACGAGTCCGATAATCGTATGGCCGGCTTCATGGAAGGCAACAATATTGCGTTCTTTTTTGGATATGACCCTGCTTTTCTTAGCAGGACCGGCAATGACACGGTCTGAAGCTTCATCCAGGTCAGACATATCAATTTTCTTTTTGTTCTGGCGTGCAGCAACAAGTGCAGCCTCATTCAATAGGTTTTCCAGGTCTGCACCGGAGAATCCAGGGGTTCGCTGTGCAATGGCCTTCAAGTCTACACTGTCGCTTAGCGGCTTATTGCGTGCATGGACCTTAAGAACCGCTTCACGTCCTTTAACATCAGGACGCCCCACTGTAATCTGGCGGTCAAAGCGGCCCGGGCGAAGCAATGCAGGATCGAGAATATCGGCACGGTTTGTCGCGGCAATAATGATAATTCCTTCATTTCCGCCGAAACCGTCCATTTCAACGAGCAATTGGTTAAGCGTTTGTTCGCGCTCATCGTGGCCTCCGCCTAAACCGGCTCCACGCTGGCGCCCAACCGCATCAATTTCATCAATAAAGATAATACACGGAGCGTTTTTCTTCGCGTTTTCGAATAAATCACGAACACGGGATGCACCGACCCCGACAAACATTTCAACAAAGTCGGAACCGCTGATTGAGAAGAAAGGAACACCGGCTTCTCCGGCTACCGCCCTCGCAAGCAAGGTTTTACCTGTACCAGGAGGTCCCACGAGAAGAACACCTTTTGGAATACGGGCTCCAAGCTCGGCAAATTTTCGCGGATCTTTCAAAAATTCAACCACTTCGACAAGTTCCTGCTTTTCTTCATCTGCACCGGCCACATCCTTAAAACGGACCTTCTTCTTATCATCATTGTAAAGCTTAGCCTTGCTTTTCCCAAAATTCATGACACGGCCGCCGCCGCCCTGAGCTTGGTTAAGCAAGAAGAAGAAAAGAATGAAGATAATGACAAACGGGATAATTGAGGTGAAGAATGTTACCCAGCCATTGGTTTCCTTGGCTGGAAGCACTTCTGTTTTTTCCACCTTATTGTCATTAATTGCAGCGTCGATACGTTCCTGAGCCGTCTCGCTTCCTGTAATATATGTTAGGAAGAATTTGTTTTTATCATAATTGTCCAGCTGCCCTCTTACCTCAAAAACATTTCGTTCGGGCTGCATGGTGAACGATTTTACTTCCCCTTTGTCCAAGTGTTCAAAAAATTGATCTTGGGTTATATTCACAGTTGGCTCATTGTTATTATTGAAAATGCTTACAATCCCAATGATAACCAAAAAAATGAGTAAATAAAATATCGTATTACGGAAGATCCGATTCATTCCTTACCTCCTCCCACGGTAAAACAAACTATAGTAAATCTTATCATAAAAAATTAATCAATTACAATAAATAAACATCTTTGGTTAAATCAGATAACAATTGGCATTCGGTTCATTCATTATTTTCATAAATCTTAGGCTTCAATACACCGATATAAGGAAGATTACGGTATCTTTCCGCATAGTCGAGTCCGTAGCCGACCACAAATTCATCAGGGACAATGAAGGCAGTATAGTCAGGTTTGATGTCTGCTTTTCTGCCGGATGGTTTATCGAGCAGCGTAACAATTTTAATTGATTTTGCTTTTCTATAACGGAATAATTCCACTAAATAACTAAGTGTTAAACCACTATCTATAATATCTTCAATAATTAAGATATCACGGCCTTCCACGGAGGTATCAAGGTCCTTAATGATCTTTACCTCGCCCGAAGAAACTGTGGAGTTGCCATAGCTGGAAACGTCCATGAAGTCCATTTCCAAATGTGCATCGATCCTTTTTAACAGATCTGCCATAAAGGGCATGGCACCTTTCAGCACACCTATTGCAAGAGGAAAACTGTCTTTATACTCTTCTTCAAGTGTTTTTGCAAGCTCGCGGATTTTGCCCTGAATCTCTTCCTCCGTTATTAATACCTTTTCAATGTCATTCTGCATGGTCATTGTTACCTATTGCCCCCTAGAAGATTTAAGCTTTTTATATTTTAAAAAAATGAAAGACTGTCCATCCCGGCTTTTGTCCACCGCCTGGTCTGATTTTTTCAACCCGGGCAGCCACAAGATCTCTCCCCTTTGATTCATCACTACCGGCCAGTCATTACGCCTGGACTTCGGGATTTTTTCATCGATAAAAATGTCCTTTAGCTTTTTTGACCCGCCCAACCCCTTTATAGAAATCCTGTCCCCGTCCTTCCGTGTCCGGACAATCAACGGGAGATCAGATGTCAGGGCTGGTATGATAAAAGAATCATTCCCATATGAATCAGGGATTTCTCCATTTATATATTGCGCTTTAATTTTATATCCATTCGGCAGAATATTGTCACCAGGAATTTGTAAATGCAAGGAATATTCCGGACGTTCCGGCTGAAAAAATCGAAAAATGCCTGTTTGATATGATTTTTCCGCATAGAGCCCGGCCGGAAGATGCAATTCAGCGGATGGTTGAGGACAAAAAAACAAAGCAAAAAGCTGGTCAATATGTAAAGCTGAAAGCGATGAAGGTCTCTCGGTATAAAGATAATCTAATATTAGTTGAATCGCCCTTCGTTGTAAAGGTTTTGGCATTAACTGCAAGCGTTCCAATTTAATGGATGCATACCCGTCCTGCTTCTCTATCCAGATATCTTCAATATGTTTGGCTGCAAGCTCCTGCAAAAAAGCTTCATCCTCAAATAGCTCTTCACTGAATCGCTGGTAATGCTCATGCGATCTTGGGTTTTCGCTTTTTAGGAAAGGAAGGACTGAATGCCTGAACCGGTTCCGTAAATAAACATCTTTTTCATTGCTGGGATCGAGCCGCGGTTCAAGGCCATTTTCCTTGGCATAATTGATGAGTTCATTTTTACTTGCCACCAGGAACGGACGTATCACCCAGCCATCATGAAATCGCCTTTTTGCCGGTATCCCCGCCCTGGCCATCCCTGAAGCTCCGCGGGTAATCCTCATCAACATCGTTTCGATCTGGTCATCTCCATGGTGGCCTAAAACCAACAAGGATGATTTGTACTTATTCATAACGTCTTTGAAAAAGGAATACCGAAGGTCCCTCGCGGCATTTTGTGTGCTTTCTCCAGAAATATCCATATATTCCGGCACATTGATTCTTTTTCCTTCAAAAGGGATATCCCACTCTCTGCAAACACTCTCTACAAACAAGTAATCTTGATAAGACTCCTCACCCCTGAACATATGGTCAACATGCGCCACAACCAATTTAAATTCAAGCTCATCCTTTACAGAATTGAGAAAATGAAGGAGAACGAGAGAGTCTGGTCCCCCGCTGACCCCGGCAACTAGACTTGATTTCTCAGGTATCAGTTTATGCTTGTAGATATAATCAAGAATTTTTCTCTTAAACATAGTATCTTCCTTTTTCTGCCTTGATGACTAAAAAAAACGGCAATACTTGTAATACGAACGAAAACCCAAAAGGTTTCAGCTTAATTTGTAATTAAATACTGAACAATTTTCACTATATCATAATAACTGTCCATAAATGTACAACGTATACAGCAGAGATACGATAAGTATCAAAAGGAAGGTTTCAAGAAATGCATATTTTGGTTTTCTTCTGGTTATTTGCTTGGATTGCGCCCTTCTTGCTTGTCTTGTAGCCGCCGGTTTCCCTGTTGGCTGAGCAGCAGGAGCGGATTTTTTTTGGGAGTGTCTGCCAAGGACATGCGCCATGTCATTTCTCATCTCTTCTGCGGTGAGATATTTCCCTGTTAGCGCTTTTTCCAGTATTGCTTTGTAAGGAGTGAACTCTTTCTTTTGCTCCATCATTTCCTTAAGCTGTGAAAACCCCCCCTCTTTTCTTGAAAAACGTTTTGGATAGGACGAATTCAGCATGATCATGGCGACCGCGAACAAATCATATTGCGGGTCAGCTTTTCTTGAGCCCATCCCCCAATAACCCCTGTCGAAAAATTCAGTAAACTCCTTTACCGACCTGCCTATTAAAGTGGTTCCACCCACATCAATGCAGCGGATTTTATAAGTTGGCAGGGTAACAATTAGATTATCGGGTTTTAAATCCCCAAAAATCCAGCCCTGTTTGTGAAGTGCAGACAGGCTTGAAAGTAACTGGAGAACTAAAACGCCGGTCCAGGCCTGGCCTTTTTTTTGAATGAATGGTAAATATCCTTCTCCTTTAATATATTCCATTACATAGAAAGGCATGTTTTTTCCATTCACCACAAAATCATCCGCTTCCATAAAAGAAGGCCCTAGGACGGATCCCTGGACCTTGGAAAAGGCTTTAAGAATGTTCATCTCAGAAATGATAGAGATGCCATTATCACTTAGTTTCAATGCCACAAGCTGTTGCCGGTCGTTCTCTGCCAGATAGACAATGCCGTTCGCACCGCAGCCCAGTTCTTTAATGACTTTATATGTATTCTTATTCCATTTCCCCTTGATTACATGCCCCGGCAGGAACTTAAATTGATTCCTCAAAGTATTGTTCATCATCATGAGATAACAGTCCCCTTAGTGAACGTTTTTTATTAAAATAGTCCAACGCTTCAGTTATCGCCGGACCTGTGGGTGTAATTCCGCCAGTCGTAAGTTTCGGAAATACTCTAGTCAATACTTCGAGCTTTGGTGTCCAATCCAACAATTTTTCGACATCATTTTTTTTCCCGGGAAATACAAAGACGGAAAACTGGTTATTGCCGAGGCGCGCGTTCATGCTTAATGACAGGTCAAGAAGGGCATCCTTCACGGTAGGGAGCTTCAATTTCATGCTCGCGCTTGTATCGACAAGAATCAACACTTCCAGGTTGCTTGTTTCACCCAGCTCATCCACTACCTCCATCACTTCTCCGCGTTTTTCGGGCGGCAGGTCCTCCATTGTTACAGAATTGCCTAGTATCTGCTGCAGTTCCTTATTCACAACACCTTGTATCGTTTGCGTCATCGCCTTTCTCGTCACCATTTGCACTGTTTGTGAAAGCTGCTGGGAGTAGACAATTTGGCTGACACCGCCACCACAATTTGCAATGGATTCAATTTCCTGCATGCCTTTGTCGTCAATCACGTCGTTTTCCATGACTCCGATTACATTAACGGTTATTCCCTGTTCCCGGGCAAGAGCTGCCATGGCAGCCGGGTCCTCTCCTTGATTTGAGCATCCATCCGTAATAAGCAAAATTTGACGCAGAGTTCCTGGTTTCATGACAATCTCCCCTTCTTCTATATGGTGTTACCATCCTTGACCAATAGGGGAGATTTTATACTAGTTATGAGTCTCGTTTTCAGCTAACTCTGGAACGTTCTTTCCGTTCTTGGCCATCATGCCCTTTTTCTAAAAGAATTGACAGGAATGGCCGCCCATTTTGGGGTATTGTGTTTAATCCTGGCTGTGACTATCGTCATATCATCATCGATTGTCCCCTTCGCCCTGATCACCTCTTCGAGAATGATATCCGCAACTTCCTGCGGGTCATCAGTCTTCAATTCCTTCAGCTTGCGTTTCATCCAGAAATCAAAGTTCTCTACATGTCCCGGCGCTTCAAAAATGCCATCGCTCATCATGATCAACAAATCGCCTGCCTTTAATTCCTCGCTCACGACATCTACATCAAATTCCTGGATGATTCCCATCGGCAGATTTCCCGACTCAATTTTGATCAATTTATCCCCTCTTTTAATAAAGCTCGGAATCGAACAAATCTTTAAAAATTTCGCCTTCGCATCCTGGAGGTCGATCATCGCAAGGTCAAGGGTTGAGAATATTTCATCCGTTGTCCTTAAGGATAGGACAGAATTTACTGATTTTATTGCAATTTTTTCTTCAATTCCGGATAATAGGAACTTTTGCAACAGCTTCAGCGTTTCCGTGCTTTCGAAATGCGCCCTTTCCCCATTGCCCATTCCATCACTGATTGCAATGGCGTATTTTCCGCAGCCAATTTCCACCGTTGTATAACTATCACCGGAAACCAAGCCTCCTCCTTTTGCGGCATGGGCTACCCCTGTTTCAACCGTAAATTTTTTTGCAGACCTGAAGACCGTATGACACTGCCCATTTGGGTAGGCAGCGCATTCTTCTGAATGCACGACAATGGTTTCTCCCAATATATCGGAAAGCATGGGAGCAATCAGCTTTTCGCATTCACCCCTTCCATTGCAATAGGGTACACTCATCTCTATATCCACATTTCCCTGCTCCAGGCTGTATATCTCTACATGACCGATTGACAAACCGAAATCCTGAATTGCCTCCCTTATTTGTTCTTCTTGAATGTGATGGTTCTGCCTTTCCCTTTGAATTTCCTTAGCGAAGTCATCCATGACAGCCGACACGCCTAGGAGCTGGTCAGCCACCAATTTTCTGCTTTCCTTAACCTGCTTCTTAAGTCTTTGATTGGCCTGATAGTACATCAATTCCTGCGAAATAGCAGAAATAACCTGCGGGCTCCTGCTGCAGTATTTCCCCCACTCTTTCGCTGTCTGTTGCGGAAGCTGTCCATCATTTTCATATAATTGGCGCATTATTTCCTGCATGCCTTCATAAGTTGTATCAAAGTTTTTTGACCAGCATTGCTCCTTTTTAAAGCAAATCTGGCATGTTTTTTCGGTAACATTACTCAGGAAATAATCCAATTCCTTATCTTCCTCTTCAACATCCACCCGTTCATCTATTTGTGAAAAACTGGCCGATAAGGCTTCGAATACATTGGAAAATTGGGCAACCCTTTGTGCTGTTACATCCCTTATCCTCTTCATATATTGCTGCTGTTCATAGGAATGCTCCATTGTCCCGGGTATATGTTTGGCAATATTCCCAATGATTGTTGCCGGGGTTAATAGAAATAGCGCGACAGAGGCTAAAGATTCATACATGGTAAGCAAAATATTATTCGATCCTTCACCATATAAACCTATTAACAGGGTAGCGATCAGAAGTCCAATTGAAACGCCTGCCTTCTTTCCTTCTTTTAATAGCCCTCCAAGGAGCCCTGAAAAGGCGAGCAGGCTCATTTGGTACAAACTTGCAATACTGGCCAGGCTGAAAATCAAACCTGTAACCACACCCACCGTAGATCCGATCGCTGCTCCCCCGGCCAAGCCGAAAACTAGGACAAGATATCTTGATAAAATATGTTCAACAGATAAATCATATATAGCCCACCCGATCGTGCCGGTCATAACCGAGGCAAGCAAAATGATGACACTGATGATTTCTTCCGTCTTTAATCCTTGTGTTTTTTTCCTTATCGATAGAAGCGGAATGCATTGGATGAAGATCAGTGTCAATATCATCGCAAGCCCTGCCTCTATGCCTATCATCATTCCATCATATATTTGAAAGGTCCGGTTCCTGATGTATTGTTCTGCAACACCTACGACTACCAGCGAGGTGAATACATAAAGGGACATCGTTTTAAACTGGGTATCCAGCCCCGGTTCTTTGATTTTATAGATAAGTAATAATAGAAAGACTGAAGCGAATAATGAAATCCCATTTGAGTAATGCACTGAGAACGCTCCCGCAACCAACCCAATCAGCGAGATTGGCGCCCTATCTCGACGGATCATATAAACTGCCGCGAAAAATGGCAAACCAAATGGGGCAAGCTGGGAAAGGATGAGGGCCCGTCCCAATAAAAAACCGATAATAGCCAGAACAATTCCCTTCCTGACGAAGATATCCTCTGTCTTCTTTTGTAGATGCTGCAGCCAATTGAGTACACCTGTTTTCGCTTCATCTAAATGAACGTCGGTTATGGGTTCAATGATATTTCGTTCAATCTTTTCCATCGAGAAAACACTCCCATTCGATTTGGTTGTGTTTCATTATATATATCCAGGAGGCATTAATTTGTCAGAATTTTAAAAAGCAAATTAAGAAATGTTCGACGAAATTCTGTCTAAACAGGCATATCAGAACAGATTTTTGACAGAAAAATAGAAGGAACACTATACTGTTTTTTTATTTTGGATAAGAAAAGCATATTTTTTATCTATTTTTTGGGGATAAAAGACGGAATAAATTTTTACTGGATGATTTCCGATTGAGAAAACTCGCCGATTGTCGAGTCTTGCAAAGGAGACGACAGAGGCGTAGTTGCACGTATGCAGGAAGGAAAGTTTTTTTACTTTTCTTTCTGCAAAGAAATGAAATTCTCGTTGACAATTAAGCATGCGCTATGTAAGATATGATTTGTGTTTAAAACATAACGGCGGCGTAGCTCAGCTGGCTAGAGCGTACGGTTCATACCCGTGAGGTCGGGGGTTCGATTCCCTCCGCCGCTATAAAGAAAAGCTGAATCTCCTCTAATGTGGATTGTCGACTTAAAACTGTCACGTCTTGTGGTAGCACAAGGAATTCCCTAAGAAACACTTTCCAGTCACATCCTGTGCAAGGCCCCGGCCCGTTGGTCAAGCGGTTAAGACACCGCCCTTTCACGGCGGTAACACGGGTTCGAATCCCGTACGGGTCATCAAAAGGCGGAACACCTCGATCATAGAGGTGTTTTTTTATACACTCATACATGATTCATAAACTTGCAAACAACGCACTCATTGACTCGTAATTTTTGTTTGGTCCTATATCCCCCATGGCCCGCCCATTGCATCATGGAAAATAAAGAAGGCAGACTCCCTTGAACAGGAGTCTGCCTTTATAATATATATCAAATGAAATTTTTATAGAAAAAATTGCTTAACCTTTTTTCAGCAGCAGGTTTACCCGCGTCTTCCTCCTCTGCCACCCCGTTTGGTTTCGGTATTGCGCTTGAGAGAGGATAAACGTTCTTCACTATCTTTTAAGAAACGTGCCATTTTTTGATCAAAGTTTTCCTTAGGACGGAAATTATCCCTTGAACGTGAGTCTCTGGAACGATTATCGTTCCCTCTTCCATGGCGTGGGCGTTGTGAATAAGAAGACTGTCCTTCCGGCCTGTCTTTTGCCTTTTTGATAGATAAGCCAATTTTGCCGTTATCGATATTGATGACTTTGACTTCTACCTGATCGCCGACTTTCAAATGGTCGTTGATATCTTTCACATAATTGTCAGCGACTTCACTGATATGAACAAGCCCAGTAGACCCTTCCGGCAACTCGACGAACGCCCCAAAATTAGTAATGCCTGTTACTTTACCCTGTAACTTGCTGCCTACTTCAATTGACATAAAAAAAATGTTCCTCCTTAGAAATGTTAAAACTCACTTTACATTATATTATAACGAAAGGAAAAAAACAGTGTCAATATCAGTCACTGTCTTCCTTTTTTTTAGGCAGGTTAAAAATAATTTCACCTTTGTCGGATAAAAAATAGTCTCTTCTGGCCAATTTGGCAATGTATTCATCATCGTTAAGCTTTACAATTTCTTCGTTTAAAAGATCTTCGTGCCTTTTAAGCTCCGCAAGCTTTTGTTGCAAATGCTCTTTCTTTTGTTCCTTTTCCTCGAGTGCAGCCGCTTGTGATATCAGCGCAGAGACAGCCAGGACAGAAAGGATGGCAGCACAAACGGCATATAAAGTAAGCCGGCGCACAAGGCCGCGCCTCTTATTCACCCCTGCTTGTACTTTCTTTTCTTGCTGATGTACATATGGCGATTCGATTTTTGCCACATTCCTTTTCCTGAGGCTTCCCATTTTATCACTCCTCACTCCGGTTTGTTTCTCCATTTCGCTACATATCTCTTAATAAGGTTCTTTATCTTGTAAAAAAATCCTGTAATCCCATTATAAAACTTCCCGACGGTTTTTGTAACAGATTTCGGCAGGAAATTCCAAGTTGCCATAAATAACCACCGGAACGGTTTTACCATTATTTTAATAACTGAATATATTACCTTCAAAACCTGTCTGAACATGAAAAAAATCACTTTAAGTAGGCCGATTAACAGGAAAATGACTCCTCCTGCCAACCATTTTATCGGATGGTAAATGAGAATTTGAAATGATTTTGCAATAAAATTCCCCGTCGCCAGGATAAATTTGATCACTGCTTCCAAACATCTCAGGAACAGCCCTTTCATCAGGGCCTGGTAGGCAGAAAAACCGCAGAATAAAGCAATAAAAGAGTATAATCGCAATTCTCCTTCATTGACTAAAAACAATACATAAAAAATGATTAAACCTTGGACGACCCAAAATAGGAAATCATTAATGAAAACAATCCAGCTCTTCCTCTTTGACCTCTTTAAAAAGCGGTTGTACGTATCAAGGGCAGCCCCAAAGTAACTGCCCATCCCGATCATCGCCAAAAGAGTATAAAATTGTACGGATAAAGTCATTTGAACAACTTGCCAAAGAATCCTTTAGCCTTTTCCCCTGAGTGATCGTCCAGGTATACAAGATCAAAGATTTTCCCTTTAATGGACACGATTCCTTTATCCACATCCAGATTTTTCATTTGCAGGTTCTGGCCCTTGATCGATAAAAACCCCATGACCGTTTCTAAAAGGAATTCCTCGTTATCGAAGCTTTCTACTTGCTTGACACCAGTTATCTCTAATATACGGCGCCCTCTCATTACAACATCATGTTCCGGAACTGCCTTTGTACTGTTTTGTGCCGGGTCAAAATATTGGCTCATCTTCATCCCTCACATTAACACATTTTGTACAAGTATATGTGCCAGTATGGGAATTAGAACAAGCCTGTTAAAATGGGTTCTCTTCAGCTGTCTTCTCTTCCTTGATTACGGTGTACATATCGGCAGCTTCCTCTTTTTTTGTTGTATCCTGAATCCGGTTGATGACGACCGTTACTCTTTTCTGGCCGAACTGCACGGTCAATTCATCACCTGCTTTTACTGTCGAACTTGCCTTAGCCTGTTGGCCATTGATGGAAACCCTGCCTTTATCCGCTACCTCTTTTGCAAGCGTACGGCGCTTAATCAATCTGGAAACCTTTAAAAATTTATCTAATCTCATTGACATGTTATTGCCCCCACCTTAATATCCCTTTGTTTTTGCCTCTTCCCAGAATTGGTCCAATTGTTCGAGGGAAAAATCTTTAAAGCTTTTACCGCTTTGTTTGACCCGGTTCTCAATATATGTAAACCGATTATAAAACTTTCGGTTTGTGGCATGCATTGCTTCTTCTGCCTGTATTCCATTAAATCTTGCTACATTGACAAGTGCAAAGAAAAGATCGCCAAGCTCATTTTTAATCTTTTCTATATTGTGTTCCATCTTCAATTCAATTTCAAGTTCCGCTACTTCCTCTTTAACTTTTTCCAAGGCTCCTGTGACATCCGTCCAATCAAATCCCACTCTGGCGGCACGCTTTTGCAGCTCATGGCCGCGGACTAGGCTTGGCAGAGATTTTCCTACTTCATCAAGCAATGATTTTTCTTTTGATTCATTGCCCGATTTCTCCGTGGCTTTTATTTCCTGCCAGTTTTTTAAGACATCCTCGGTTCCTGAAACATGTACATCACCAAATACATGCGGGTGCCGACGTACCATTTTTGCCGATATCCCTTCTATGACATCATCAACGCTAAACATTCCTTCATCTTCGGCTATTTGGGAATGCAGCATAACCTGCAATAAAACATCGCCAAGCTCCCCGATCATCGCTTCGTCATCCTGCTCATCGATTGCATCGATCAATTCATATGCTTCCTCAATTAAATAGGGCTTCAAACTGGCATGGGTTTGTTTTTTATCCCATGGGCAGCCATTTGGTCCCCTCAACTCTGCAATGATTTCCCGCAACTTGGAGAATTCCTTATACCTATCTGCTTCATTTTTAACTGGAGGGACATACACACTTGTTAAATTGCTCAGTTCATCCATATGCCGGTCCAATTCGTAAAGGGCCACTTTCTTTATCGATTCGTCCTTACTCCCGGCAGCTTTTACTATCATAACTTCATGATCATCGGGGAGCTTCTCCATCAATGCCAGCTTTACGTCCGAGGCCGTAAATTGATCGTACACCTGCCCGATGATCATATGCTGATCTGTTTTCAGGTCGTCCCTTGAAAGAGCCGTGCCATCCAATAGTTGAAATCCGTTGATTGGATCGATTTTGATAGCAAGGAATAAGGCATCAAGGAAGCTTTGGCCTCCTTCGATTTTTATCCGGGTATTGCGTTGCGGCCCTTTCTCCAATAACAATTGCACAGTTTTCTCCGCTATCATGGGGTGTCCAGGCACGGCATAAATGATTTCTTCCAGTCCTGCCTTATCAAGGACGATTTCTGATATCTCTTCATATACCTTTTCAAAGGTATCGTGTTTTTCGTATATTTGATCGAAGCTCTCAAACATTACACCCTCGGCAGCCAATTCACTGACCACCGGGTGATCCAAAGTACGGACCAGGCATTTAGCACTATTTTTAAGCCTCTTATAGATGCCAAAAGGAAGCTGATTTAAATCACCGGCTCCGAGGCCAACGATGGTTATTTCATATCCCATTCTTTGATTGTCCCTTCATGATTTTGTTTTTGGCAATAAAAATGCCAGTCTGTCCCCAAAAGGTACCATATTAAGTTCATTATTTGTAAACATTCCCCGGTGTACGATAACTGCGATAAATAACAATCCTCCCAAGGAAACACTGGCCAATGCCTGGATGGTAGCAAGAATTCTGTTTGAACCGGATTCTCCTGTGATTCCGTAAACCAGTCCGTTAAATATTAAAAGGGCAGCAGCCATTATCATTGCAGCAACCATGAGAATGGAGAGTTTCCTTTTTTCGAATAGTGGACGGCTAACACGTGTTATTAAAACTAAGAAAAACAGGAGTGACATCAGGCAAAATCCAATAACCGTGGCAATGGCTGCTCCCATGATTTGAAAATGCGGAACAAGCACCAGATTTAAAAACCATTTAGCTGTGATTCCCACCAGGACTATCAGTACCGTTTGCAGGGTATATCCCATGCTTTGCAAAATAGAAGCCTGTGCCATAATCAAACATGTGAAGAGGATGGAAACAGACAGAACAGCAAGCGTCGATGATCCTTCAGTGTCTGTAAAAAGCATATAATTAACAGGTTCCATAATGCAAATGAGACCGATGGAAGCTGCAGTCCCAATAGCCAAACTTATCAATAACACCATTTTGATCATATGGTCCACTTCGTTGTTTTTCCTTTTTTTTATGTATCCTGATACCAAAGGGACAAGGGTTAAAGAGATTGAATTGGATACTACTGTCCCGAGCTGGATTAGCGGTTGGCCCCGGTCGAATATGCCTTTCCATTCCTTGGCCCTGAATTCAGTCAAGCCGCTTTTCCTAAGAAGCATGAACAAATTCATGGAATCGACAAGCTGGAACAAAACCAGGATCAAACTTGTGATACAAAACGTCAAACCATGTATGAAGATGGTTTTCGTAACGATGGAAATACTGCCTGCCCGGAAGCCGGATTTCATCATTTGGCTCCAATCTTTCCTGAACCACATAAATGACACAAGCACCAGGACTCCGGTCAGCCCGCCTATAACCGAACCCAAAACTGCTCCTGCTCCACCTTGATATAATGAAAACCCATGCTCAATAAGGATGAAAGCAAAAAGCAAGATAGCAACTACACGCACCAGTTGTTCAAAGATTTGGGATGCGGCTGTCGGGACCATATCATAAAATCCTTGATAATAGCCCCTGATTACGGAGATAACGGGCATCAGCAGGAAGGAGAAAGCCGTAATCCGCACCAGCTGGGCAAGACCGTCATCGCCCATCTGCTCCGCAATTAAGTCCGCACCAAAATAAAGGGCCAAAAAGATCAGCACGCTGATCATGCTTAATACGCACAAAGAAGTAACCATTATTTCTTTTAACGTTAATTTAGAAAAATGCCGTTCTGCCACCATTTTGGAGATTGCCATCGGAAAGCCGATGGAAGATAAAGCCACAGCTATGCCGTAAAAAGGATACACCTGTTGATAAATATAAAACCCGACATCACCCGCAATATTCTGATAAGGTATTCTGTACACCGCGCTTAGGACCTTGACAAAAACAGAAGCTGCAGCCAGTAAAACAGCACCCCTAAACAGCTTTTTTGACGAATTCACAGCCATTTCCAATTCCCTTCTAATCTAACAATGTGGTTGTATTATAACATAACGAAGTGGGGGTCAAGTGGGGGTCAGTCCCCCGTTGCGGCAATGCGTTAATCCAGTGGGGGACTGACCCCGGGTACGGTGATGCGTTAAACCAATAAAGGTATGATCCCACAGAAAAATAAATAATAAAGGGCAGCTAACCGCTGCCCCAAATTTTAGTACGTATGTAAGCGGGGAATCCCAAGAGGCCCGCCTTTTTATGATTCCATTTGTCTAGCCAGAAATCCAGCCGCCGTTTCTACCGCTTTTTGTTCCACTTCACCGACTGTGCCTTCTTTTGAGAAAATGATGACAGCCCCAATCGGATCACCGTTTGCAACGATTGGGCCGATTGTATATGATTGTACTTCTTCTTCATTTCCGTTAACCAGTGCAATATTGCCTTTCTTCGTTTCTAGCGAGGAGTTACGGTCTTCCATAGCTTTTTCTACTAAATCACTGACGCTTTTATTAAGATAATCTTTTTTTGAACCGCCAGCCACTGCGATGAATGTGTCGCGGTCACAGATTAAGATTGGGTTGCCAAGGCTATCGTATAAAGCTTCTGCATATTCTTTTGCAAAGTCGCTCAATTCACTGATCGGAGAATATTTTTTAAGGATCACTTCCCCGTCCCTGTCCACAAAAATCTCTAATGGGTCTCCTTCACGGATGCGAAGGGTCCTGCGGATCTCTTTTGGAATAACAACTCTTCCTAAATCATCAATTCGGCGAACAATACCAGTTGCTTTCATCTTGTGTTGCCTCACTTTCATCTAATTGATTTTTTGGTGATGATTAAGATTCCACCCTTTTTATAAAACCATTACCATTCTTGAACTTATTATTTTTCTAATGGAAAGTTCTATACATTTTTACCTTAATATTTCTTATCCTATGGAATGGTGCAGGCAAAGGGCATGCCTGGCACCTTAACATAGAGTGAAGTTTTTGATTTAGGCAGTTGGTTGATTCTCGCGTTTTACATCCTGCAACCCCTTGACAAGTTCAAACAAAACTTGAAGCCATTTGTCGGCTGATACTCCCTTGGTATGCAAAACCAGCTTTATCCTGTTCCCTTCCATGCCAAGGCCAACCATCCGCCCATATTTTGAACCTAATGTAAATACCTTCTGGCCGTCGGCATTGCTGCTAGCTTTTTCCGAGATGAGAATGGAAATATCCTGTTTCACCTGCTTAATGGTCTCGATTCCTGCCTTTAAAGCAAAAATCTTTGCCTCGGCGATTAAAAACAAATAAGCAACCTGGTCTGGATATTCTCCAAAACGATCGAGCATTTCTTCCTGGAGCTCTTCCAATTCCTCAAGAGATGAAATACCCCTGAACCTTTTGTACATCTCAATCTTTTGGTGTCCGTCAGAAATATATGAATCAGGAATGTAGGCATCTACATCGAGATCAATTTCAAGTCGGGGATTTTCGTCCATTGGTTTATCGGTCTTCCGTGCTTCGACTGCTTCCTTTAGCATTTGCGAGTATAAATCAAAGCCAACAGAATCGATAAACCCGTGCTGTTCTGCTCCGAGTAAATTTCCTGCCCCCCTGATGGATAAATCCCGCATCGCAATTTTGAAACCTGAGCCCAATTCGGTAAATTCCTTAATTGCCTGCAGCCTTTTTTCAGCGACTTCGGTCAGGACTTTATCTTTCCGGTATGTGAAATAAGCATAGGCAACCCGATTGGAGCGCCCTACCCGCCCACGGAGCTGATAAAGCTGCGAAAGTCCCATCCTATCGGCATCATGCACGATCAGCGTATTGACATTTGGAATATCCACGCCGGTTTCAATGATGGTGGTACTGACCAGTACATCGTATTCCCCATCTAAAAAACCAAACATGACAGATTCCAATTCCTGCTCGGTCATTTTTCCGTGGGCATAGGTGACACGGGCATCCGGGACCAACATGGAAATTTCTTCTGCTTTTCTTGCTATATCTTCTACCCGGTTATAAAGGAAATAAACCTGGCCATCCCGGGCCAATTCTCTTTCAATCGCTTCCCTTACCAGGCCGCCGGCATATTCCATGACATAAGTTTGCACGGGAAAGCGGTTTTCAGGGGGAGTTTCAATGACTGACAAGTCCCTCACGCCAAGCATGGACATATGAAGGGTTCTGGGAATGGGGGTTGCCGTCAATGTTAATACATCCACATTCGTTTTCAGACGTTTGATTTTCTCCTTGTGCGTGACGCCAAAACGTTGTTCCTCGTCGATGATCAACAGCCCGAGATCATGGTACGTGATATCTTTTGACAGAAGCCTGTGTGTCCCCACCACAATATCCACTGAACCTGCTTTTAAGCCTTTGGTTGTTTCTGTTTGTTGTTTTTTCGTACGGAACCTGCTTAAGAGTCCAATGTTAATCGGGAAATCTTGAAACCTTTCTCTCAAAGTTTCAAAATGCTGCTGTGCCAAAATGGTTGTCGGAACAAGAAAGGCTACCTGTTTGCCATCCATGATTGCCTTGAATGCCGCCCTGATTGCCACTTCGGTCTTCCCATACCCGACATCGCCGCATAAAAGACGATCCATTGGCCGCTCCCGCTCCATATCTTTTTTAATTTCATTAATGGAACGGATTTGATCCTCCGTTTCATTATAAACAAAAGCAGTTTCAAATTCCCGCTGCATGTCTCCATCCGGTGAAAATGCATAGCCTTTTGCCGCTTCACGTTCTGCATAAAGTTTAATCAAGTCATCGGCGATATTTTCAACAGACGACTGTACCTTGCTTTTTACGCGCTTCCATTCGCTGCCGCCCAATTTATACAGCTTCGGTTCTTTCCCTTCAGACCCGACATACTTTTGGACAAGTTCAATTTGGTCTACAGGGACATAAAGCTTATCATCACCTTGATAGCGGATATGAAGATAATCTTTATGGATTCCGTTTATGCTGAGGGTTTCAATTCCGAGATATTTACCGATTCCGTGATTGACGTGGACGACATAGTCCCCTACCTTAAGCTCGGAATAACTTTTTATCCTCTCCGCATTGGAAAGCTTTTGCCTGCGGATGGACTTCTTGGTTTTTTTATTGAATAATTCCTGTTCCGTGATAACGGCAATCTTCTGCATAGGCAGTTCAAAACCGCTGATTAAATTCCCTTTGAGAATCTGGATTTTTCCAGGGAGAATGCTGCTTCCCTCTGAAAGCTCCGCTGCTTCAATTTCATAATCATCGAGCACCCGGTTCAGTTTTTTCACTCTTTCCTCATCCGGACCTAGGAGCACAACAGCAAATTTCCCTCTCCTCCAACGTTCGATTTCAGATTTAAACACATGCATTTGCCCATGGAAATTCTGCATTTGTTTACATGTGAAGTTCAGAATGTTTTGCGGATTGGTATGCGGAACATGGCGCAAGAACAATGACAGATACACAAACGGCCGCTTGGAACCCATGATTAATTCAGGCATCCTGTGGGACAGCTTGATATCATGTATAATCCGCCCCTCGCTTAACAGATCGGTATACCACTGGGCCTCTTCCTTTTCCAGTGATTCATTGATTTCTTGTATCCTGCTGATTTCATCCAGGATCACCACCCCGCCTGCGGGAAGGTAATCTATTAAACTAGCTGGCTGTTCATATCCAAGGCTGATATATTTGAAAATTTGGTCCGGGATGGACCCGTTCTTCAACAGCTCCAGTTCATGCCCGATTGTTTGGACCATTTGTTCCTTTGCTTTTTCATCCTTGAGTTTCTTTAAACTCTTGCCAAGACCGTTCTCCAGCTTTTCAACGATCCTTTCAATATGAGAAGATTCCAAAAGGGCCTCTGTCATAGGACCGATCAGAACGGACGACCGTTTATCCATGGAACGCTGATCTTCCACCCGAAATGACCTGATCGACTCAATTTCTGTATCAAATAGCTCGATCCGGACCGGGTTGCTTTCGGTTATCGGGTAGATATCAATGATTCCTCCCCTCAAGCTGAATTCACCTGGTGAAGATACCATGTCGCCCCTTTGATAACCCATAGATACAAATGTATTCAATGTTTCGTCCAAATCAAGATCGTCCCCGGCTTTTAGGCTTAACTGGAACTTTTTCCAAACATCTTTAGGAGGCAATAATTTTCGAAGTCCGGGAATTGGCACAATGACGACACCTTTTGCCGAACCGGCCCAAAAGTTCAAGGCCTCAATCCGCTGCGCGCGGAGTTCCGGGCTTGCAACACTCAATTCTGCTGCAATGAGCTCATTGGCAGGGTATAAATATAATTCCCCTTCAGGCAAAAACCCGGATAGGTCTTCGTAAAATTTTTGGGCTTGCAGAAGATTATGTGTAACTACTAAAATTGGCCGGTTGGTCTCTCTATAAACCGATGCAATCATCAGCGATCTTGAAGAACCTGATAATCCCGCCACCAATTGTTCCCTAAGTCCTTCATCTATACCTGAAATTAATGATTTAACATCATCGTTTTGTTGGAACAGGTCCTTCAATCCATTCATATTTGTCCCTCCTCCCCTTTATTAAGGTCCGCTATCTGATAGTAAAAAAATAAAACAAACGGAAAAATGCTTTGGTTTTCCCAAAGCCCCTCCCGCTTATTGGATTATAAAGTCATGCTGGTGAAGATCCGGGTTCCTTAAGAATGATTCCTGGCAATCTTCACATATCGCTTTCACATGTATATCTCCCGCAGAATCATATGAAATCATATCCTGGCGTTCTTCATTAGTTAGCTGATGAAAACCCAACTGCTCCGTATCAAGCTTTTGTTCCCTTATGGTTCCAAGCTTCGTCGAACAGTGCCTGCAATAGTAATGGAGAGCCATTCCAAAACCCCCTATTTCGTTTATTATGCTTAGTATAAACCGAAATGGGAAGGTCTTATGCATAGCCCGCGGTAAAAATTTGCGGTCGGTGGGTTTATTGATTATATTCATTCATAATCTGTAAAAAGGGCGTCCGTGTCCAATCTTCACACGCTTCTGCACATCTATCTATCACTTTGCCCATCTCGCCCCATTCTTCCTGCGAAAAGCGCCCAAGAACGTAATCAACCACCGGTATCCTTCCAACAGGGCGTCCTATTCCGATCCGGATCCGGTTAAATTCCTGGCTGCCGAGATGAGCTATCGTGGACTTAATTCCATTATGCCCTCCGGCACTCCCCTTTTGGCGCAATCGAATCTTCCCGACAGGCAAATCGAGGTCATCATAAAGAATCACGATGTCTGCCAGTTCCACTTTAAAGAAGTCCATTACCGCTGATATGGATTCCCCTGACAGATTCATATATGTCAGAGGCTTAAGCAATAAAACTTTCTCGCCGCTTACCATTCCAGTTCCATAGATCCCTTTATGCTTTGCCTGGTCCAATGGGATTTGCCACAGCGCCGATAATCGATCGATTACTTCAAATCCTATATTATGCCTTGTTTTCTCGTATTGTTTACCTGGATTTCCCAACCCAACAAAAATCTTCATCAACACTCACCGTCTTTACTCAAAAAAATCGTAACTTTCTTTCCATTTTAAAACAAGCGGCTCAAGACCTACAGCAATCTCTTCTATATGAACTATAAAAGACGTAACCTGTATAGGTTACGCCTATTATACCATGATTATTTCATCATTCGCCTCATTCTGATTCCGGGGAGGCAGGTGTTTCGCGTCCCTCTTCATTTTCAGGGACTCCTCCGTCCTGCTGTTCCCCAGTACTGATTTCTTCTTCCTGCTTAGGCGGCAGGACAGATGCAATCACTTCTTCATCTTCATGATTGATGCTAATTTGATAATTGCCTTTGATCTCGCCGACTGTAATGACGGAACCGACCTGCAGTTCTGTTATATCAACATCGATCGCCTCCGGAATCTCCTGAGGCTTGGCGGTCACGGATACCTCATGCAGGGATTGCTGGAGCACACCTCCGTCTTTGACACCTTTTGATTCACCGACAAGATGTACCCGGACTTGGGCATTTAATTCTGCCGACATATCGACAACCAGAAAATCAGCATGGAGAACTTCATTTTTTAATGGGTCTTTTTGATAGTCTGTGAGCATGACATTCTGGGTATTCCCAAAGACGTCCAAAGAAATAATCCCGTTTCTGCCCACTTCTTTTATGGTTTTTTGAAAATCCGCGCTGTTTACGGATATCGCTGTACTGCCATTCTTGTTCCCATATACAACGGCAGGGATTTCCCCGTTTTCCCTAAGCTGGGTCAAATTAGACCGGCGATGGCCTGTACGCTCTTTTGCAGCTAGAACATTGCTCATCTCTTACACCTTCCCTTTACAAAATTTCGGCACGCTATTATTTAAAAATGCCCTAAATTTGGAAAGGTTAAACGTTTTTTTTGGAGGGGGCGCGAAAAAGGCGTGCAGAACAGGAAAAAGGCTTGCTAGACCTAGCAAACCTTTTTATTAGGAAAATGATCATCAGCTCATTTTTGGCTGCACATTTGATCCTTCCCCTGAAACGATGTGAGAAAGCAAGCTTTCCTCACTCCAAAAGAGAGAAAACGAGCTTTTTTCTATGATTTAAAGGGGAGTGATAAAATCTCACCAATTATCCATAAAACTAAAACTTATTGACACTTGCTACCATCAATCAAACAATGTGCTCACTGATTGCTCTTCATGAACGCGGATAATTGCTTCTCCGATGAGTGGTGCCACTGACAATTCAACAATCTTGTCGATTTTCTTTTCTTCGCCAACCGCAATTGTGTTTGTGACAACCAGCTCTTTTATCCTGGAGTTTTGGATCCGCTCAATCGCCGGTCCCGAGAGTACCGGGTGCGTACAGCAAGCATAAACTTCCGCAGCCCCATTCTCGACCAGGGCATTCGCGGCCAAAGTGATCGTCCCGGCAGTGTCGATAATGTCATCAATCAGGATTGCCGTTTTGCCTTCAATATTACCGACAATATTCATCACTTCGGCGACATTAGGGCGCGGGCGGCGTTTATCAATGATCGCAATCGGTGCCTTCAGACGGTCCGCCATCTTGCGGGCACGGGTAACACCGCCATGGTCTGGGGAAACAATGATAATATCTTTCAAGTTTTTCATTTTAAAGTAATCTGCAAGAATTGGTACACCCATCAAGTGATCAATCAGGATATCAAAAAATCCTTGAATTTGCGGAGCATGGAGATCCAAAGTAATAACGCGTGTTGCGCCGGCTGTTTCCAATAAATTTGCCACAAGCTTCGCAGTGATCGGTTCACGAGCACGTGCTTTGCGATCCTGGCGTGCATACCCATAATACGGCATAACAATATTAATCGTTTTGGCAGAAGCACGCTTAAGGGCATCGATCATGATCAAGAGTTCCATGATATGCTCGTTTACAGGTGCACTTGTGGATTGAATGATAAACACATCGCAGCCGCGGATACTTTCTTCAATATTAATCTGGATTTCGCCGTCGCTAAAACGGGTAACAGAACACTTTCCTAGTTCAACACCAATTGATTTAGCAATTTCTTCGGCTAAATTACGGTTGGAATTTAGTGAAAAGACTTTCAAATTTGGATCTAAATATTGATTGGACATTACGGACCTCCACCTGATCTTATTTATTGATATTTAAATTCTGGACGTAATTTTCCTTATTTATCTGACGGGCGCGTGCAATCGAAAGTGCATCGCCGGGAACATCTTCGGTAATCGTGGATCCTGCAGCCACATAAGCGTTTTTGCCGATGGTTACCGGAGCAACTAAGTTGGAATTGCAGCCGACGAATACACCATCTTCAATTTTTGTCAAATATTTGTTCTTTCCGTCATAATTCACTGTTATCGATCCACAGCCAATATTCACATCTTCCCCAACTTCGGCATCCCCAATGTAACTTAAGTGGGAGGCTTTGCTTCCTTTGCCGAAAACGGCTTTCTTGATCTCAACGAAGTTTCCGATCTTCCCTTCATCATGAATGTCCGATTTAGGACGGATATGAGCAAACGGGCCAATACTTACTTTAGAGCCGATTTTGCTGTCATGGGCAACAGATTGTCGTATCACCGTATTGTTGCCAATCTCGCATTCTTTGATTTCAGTATTAGGGCCAATGATGCAATCTTCACCGATCCTGCTGTTACCCTTAATCATCGTCCCCGGATAAATAACCGTATCCTGACCAATGGTTACATCTGTTTCTATATACGTATTGTCCGGATCAATGATGGACACTCCGTTTCTCATATGGTACTCATTTAAACGCTTCTTCAAAATTCTTTCTGCCTGGGCAAGGGCTACCCTGTCATTGACACCCAGTGTTTCTTCAAAGTCATCCGTTTGGTAAGCTGAAACGATTTCTCCCTGGCTTTTCAAGATTTCTATAACATCAGGGAGGTAGTACTCTCCCTGTACGTTTTCATTCGAAACATGTTTTAAAGCTTGAAATAGCGCTTTATTGTCGAAGCAATAAGTGCCGGTATTGATTTCATTGATTTGCCGTTCTTCATCCGTAGCATCTTTATGCTCTACAATCTTCTCCACAAAACCATCTTTGTTTCGGACCACTCTTCCATAACCGGTTGGATTTTCGGCTGTAGCAGTCAAGACGGTTGCTTTCGCATTCATATCGTCATGTTTCTTGATTAACGCAGCCATGGTTTCAGCCCTTATGAGAGGGGTGTCACCGCAAATAACCAAGGTTGTTCCTTCTTTTCCGGCTAATGCGCTTTCTGCCTGCATGACAGCGTGTGCCGTACCTAATTGCTGCTCCTGCAGAGCATATTGGCAGGCATCCCCAAGCTGGTGCTTAACAAGCTCCGCACCATGCCCGATGATCGTAACAATTTGTTCTATCGAAAGTTCACTCACCTGGTCAATAACATGCTGCACCATAGGCTTACCGCAAACAGGGTGTAGAACCTTATAGAGCTTGGATTTCATTCTGGTACCTTGTCCTGCGGCCAAAATTATTGCGTAGCGATTACTCATCACAGGCCTCCATTTTCACCTTTTTATCCATTAAAGATATTATAGCAAAACTGGCCGATTTTCAAGGGAACGGAAGAAAGTACAAATATTTCTCAGGGCATGCACAAAGGATTCCTTACGATTGTAGATAAAAAAGAGGTGGAAAAAGTTTAGTTGGAGGGTAAAAAGGGGAAAGAATCATACCAATAAAAAGAAGAATCAGTATCAATAAAAAGAGCCTTACTCAGGAAGTAGGCTCTTGATGCCAAATCTTGTAATGATTAGGAAGCTCCAGCTTCTTCTAGTTCTACTACTTCTAATTCTCCTAAACGATGGTATTCAGCCAATACGGCTTCCTGGATTTTCCCGCGTGTAGAAGAATTGATAGGATGAGCAATATCACGGAATTCTCCATCCGGAGTACGTTTGCTCGGCATAGCGACGAATAAACCGTTATTGCCATCAATTACACGAATATCGTGAACAACAAATTCATTATCCAATGTAATGGAGGCAATCGCTCTCATGCGGCCATCCGTAGTTACGCGGCGTAATCTTACGTCAGTCACTTCCATTTCATTCACCACCTTTCCTAGCGTAATAAAACCTTAAACTACATATTCAACAATCACCTTGTGTATTCCTTCTAACAAATGTAAAAAATTTTAAAAAATTGGGACGAATTTTTCTAATTTGATTTTTCTATGAACAACACATTGTTTTAGGCATCGGAACCGTTAGCTAAAAAAAAGCACTCGTGATTATTTCACAAGCGCTACAACTTCAATTTCAACCAACGCATCTTTTGGAAGACGTGCAACCTCTACCGTGGATCTGGCGGGTTTATGTTCTGAAAAATATTGTCCATAGACTTCATTTATTGCGGAAAAGTCGTCCATATTTTTTATAAAAACAGTTGTTTTCACTACAGTTTCCAAGGATGCGCCAGCTTCTTCCAGGACTGCCTTCAGGTTTTTAAACACTTGATGTGTCTGAGCTTCAACATTTCCGTCAACCAGGGCACCTTCAGCTGTTAACGGGATTTGGCCGGAACTATAAAACAAATTGTTTACGATGATTCCTTGGGAATACGGACCTATCGCTGCCGGAGCGTTGTTTGTATGTACAACTTTCATAAATATTAGCCCTCCTTATTATTTTACCGCGGTCACTTCAAGCTTGTTTTAAAAAAATAGTTTCCACGGCTTACATTAATTTTTTTGTCCTTCTCATCAACACCTGATAGGGTGATCAAGGAAAGATAATTGTCTACCAAACGTTCTTCTGACCTTTCTGATTCTACCAGGACGGAAATACCGGCAACGGAGGCATTAAATTCCTCCAACAGGCTTACCATTCCGTTTATCGTTCCGCCAGCTTTCATAAAGTCATCCACAATAAGTACATTCGAACCTTCTGCAAGGCTCCGTTTGGATAACACCATGGTCTGAATCCGCTTTGAAGATCCCGATACATAGTTAATGGAGACAGTCGACCCTTCCGTCACCTTATTGTCGCGCCGGACAATCACGACAGGGACATTTAAATAGTTCGCAACCGCATAGGCAAGCGGAATCCCTTTGGTGGCCATTGTCATGATTACATCAACTTTTTTTTCTGAAAAAGCTGCCGCAATGATCCTGCCCACTTTATTAACAATCTGCGGTTGGCCGAGTATATCCGTCATATAGAGATATCCTCCAGGTAGAAGCCTTTCTGGGCTCGCAATGATCCCGCACATTTCATCAATAAAGCTGAAGGCTTCTTCCCGCGGGATGCCGACCACATACCTGACACCCCCAGCTGCACCCGGTACCGTATGAAGCGATCCGATTCCACGGGTCTCAAATGTTTCTTTTATAATGGATAAGTCTTCACTTATGGAAGATTTGGCCGAGCTGTATCTTTCAGAAAAAAAGGTGAGTGACACGAGTTGGCCCGGATGTTCCAATAAAAAGTTTGTCATATCTACTAGCCTCTCGCTGCGGCGAAACTTCATGGTGCACCTCCTGCCATCAATTTCCGAATATTTAAAGATAATATATCATTAATGTACGTATTATTCAAGGATATTTCGGTCCCCAAGCATTCTAACCGCATACACCTGGTGGCAAAAACCCCTAAGCCCGTTATAAATCCGCTGCATTCTAGAATCGTGCTCTACCAATCCAAATACGGTGGGGCCGCTACCGCTCATCAATACGGCATCGGCGCCAAACGTCTTCATTTGTTCTTTGATATTGGCAACTTCCGGATATAAGGGCAAGGTGACCTGCTCCAGAATATTCCCCAAATTACTGCATAACCGGCTGTAATCATGGCCTTCAATCGCGGACAGCATCTCTTTCACATCCGGATGGCCGGCATTCTGAAGTTTAAGCCGTTTATAAACATCTGCAGTCGAGACACCTATTGTCGGCTTGGCAAGAATAACCCAGCACTTGGGCGGTGTGGACAGGTGTGTTATTTTTTCGCCCCTCCCTTTCGCTAATGCTGTACCGCCGTATACACAAAATGATACATCCGATCCGATTTCCGCACCGAGCACCGCAAGCTCGTCCAGCGATAAACCAAGATCCCAAAGCCGGTTGAGGCCCCTTAACGTCGCCGCTGCGTCACTGCTTCCTCCGGCAAGACCCGCCGCAACCGGGATATTTTTTTCGATGGCGATGGATACACCTTTATTTATGTTATAACGGTCTTTTAATAAAGACGCGGCTTGGTAAGCCAGGTTTCGGCTATCATCCGGAACAAAGCGGTTATGGGATATTATGCGGATCTCTCCGTCTCTGATTTCCGTCAATTCTATTCTGTCTGCCAGATCCACGGTGGTCATGACCATTTCCACTTCATGATACCCGTCAGGCCGCTTAAAGAGCACATCAAGGGCTAAATTGATTTTAGCCGGTGCTTTCTCCATAAGCTTCAATATTTCCACCTACTTTAACGTTCTACAAAGTTCTTGTCCTATTTTATCATACATGAATCCATTCTAAATGTTTTGTATGGTTATTTTCAATGTAAGCAAGCTCAATTTTCAGGAATGGGCTAATTCCCTGAAAGAAAAAGCGGCCGGAATCCCTCTTATGATCCCCATGTCAAGGAGACCAGAAGGAACCCAGCCTGATTTAATCCTTTGTGTCCAGCATAAGCAGTAGTTCTATTTGAAAGAAAGTTCGCAGAAACACGGCCGTCACCCTTTGCCCATCATCTGGCCTTGAGCCTTTTCAATCGCAAGCTTCACCAAATTTCCGGCATCCCGTGCCCGTATGCCGCCCCAGCCTTCTTTTTGGACTACATCGTAAAAGCCAAGTTCTTTTGCCAGTTCTTCTTTAAATCGTTCTGACATAACGCCCCTTCTTCTGCCCAAATGCGAACAACTCCTTTTCGGGATGCTGTGACAAGAATAGGTTTTGCCAGTTTAGGCTTTTCATGAGAAGATTTTTTCGGATGTATACAATCCCGCCGTTTTCAGGCAGTGCAGTCGTCGCTTTCCTTTTTTGTCCAATTTAAAAGGCAGCAAACAAAGTTTGCTGCCCACAAAGACTTACATCTCCTGCTGTTTATTCAAGAATGTTAATTGTACGGTTTCCGTTAATACATCAGCATAGCTGTATGAGACTCTCTCAAATGCATTCTCATCCTGGTCGAGCTCAATCACAAATACAGACGGATAAGTTTCTGCTAACGTCCCAAAACGTTCAACCGTTTTTCTTCTTCCGCCGTTCGCTTTTAAAAGCAACCGATTTCCTAAATTGGAATCAAGCGCTTTTTTAATATCAGCTAAAGTTTTTGGCATTTCGGTCCACCTCACTGAGTGTAGTATATCACAAACTTCAAACTAAAGTCAAACAAAATACTAAATTATATCAACTCTTAAATTTGTTTGTCAATGGTTTTTTAACGCAAATTATGCCGAACATGTAATATTTATTGGGAAATGACTCAATGCCATTTTTCAATCAAGATGCGGATTTCCAAATGGGAACCTGCTCTTTAGAGCCGCACCACTCACCTGAAGGTAACCTTAGTATGGTCGGTTCATGAAAAAATATGTATTTTCCTGTCATATCTTGCATTAATTCTATAAAAAACAGAGGCTGCATTGATGTACGTGCAGCCTTTACTCGTCATTCGGCATATTATAAGGCAAGCCGGTACGGAGAACCCCTTTTGTGTCAACACCGCCCAATCCTTTTTCTCCGGTCAATGTATTTCTCAGGACGTCCCAGACATGTATATACTCCCGGAACGGTGTAAAGCTGATTTTCGCGACAATATAGACAGGATCCAATGCATGAATGTTAACCCTTTGAGGGGAGCTGGCAAAATTCGCCCCTGCCTGGATAAGTGATTCAAAGTGTGACTGGCAGGCCCCGGCAAAAATAATCAATTGGTCGAGGTTCGGGATTTTTTTCCTTGCCTCCACGACTGTTTGGCCAAACTCCCTGGAATGCCTGTATGCATCCAGATCCGTTTTTTTCCCTTTTGATTTCGTATATGCGTCATGTCCTGTGATTACTAAAATATCAGGCCGGTAAAGGTCCAGAAGTGAACTTATCCGGTCAGGCATTTCTTTCTCATTGCAATAAATGCCTTTTACGGGAATCCCGATTTTTGCATAAAGGTCAAGGCATTTCCTTAAGTAAGAAGGATCCCCGTCCACATGCAGCACCCTGCCCGGAATTTGAAAATACTCTCCGCTGTATCTGTAACCATTGCTTGATAAATATTCACTTTTTTGCCGTAATAATTCCTTCTCCTGGGAAAACAGAAGATACGATTGTTTTTGAAGAGCTTCATCCGTCCTTTGGCGGTGGCTTCTTTCTTCCTCATTGATAAGGACCAGATCTTCGAATGGGGCATCTGCGATCAAGCGGAAATCCTCTCCATACAATACTGCTTCTCGTTCCCCCCGGTTGATACCGACATCGATAATCCGGAATAAAACATCACAACCGTAAGATTTTCGTGCAACAACATCGTTCACTTGTAAACTCATGGAGTCACCCTCTATACAAGATGCATTCATTTCGCCTGCTCCAGAAAATAATGATTCCTGATAGGCTATGCAGCCATCATTGAATTGGTGAGTGCCCCAAGAGAACCACGTATACATGTTCCTATTTCCTGTATTTAAGAAAAGTGCAAGCGCCCTGTATTAAAGGACATCGACTAACACCTGCCACGTCCTGTCCGCAAACATCACTTGACCACATCCTCGAAAAGCTATGCTCTCCTTCGTGCAATGAACCGGCCAAAGCAGCTCCCCTGCTGGAAGTCTGTCGCACGCCTATCTTTACAGCTTAAATTATGATCGCCTATCATCTTGAAAATGGTCATAAAGGGCATCGCTTAGCCTGCCAAACTCTTCGATCGACAGTGTTTCCCCTCTTCTGACCGGGTCAATCGCCGTTCGTTCCAGTGCCTGCAGGATGAGATCCTTCCTGGCCTTTCCTTCCGGGAGCTGGCTTGTTAAATTATTCAGGATGGTTTTCCTTCGCTGAGCAAAACTGGCCCTTGTTACAGTAAAAAAGAAATCCTCATCCTTGACTTCCACAATCGGCTTTTCCCGGATTGTCAGCCTGATCACTGCAGAATCGACATTAGGCTGAGGGACAAAAACCGTTTTCGGCACAATCATCACCGTTTCCGCTTCGGTGTAATACTGGATGGCGATTGATAATGATCCATAATCCTTCGTACCCGGTCTGGCTGAGATCCGGTCAGCCACTTCCTTCTGAAGCATGACGACGATCCCGCGGATGGGAAGGTGGTCCGTAAGCAGCTTCATAATGATCGGTGTCGTGACATAATAAGGGAGGTTTGCCACGACCATCAAATCCTCCAAACCGTCAAACTCCTCACTGATGACTTGCTTTACATCCGCTTTTAAAATATCCTGGTGAATGATTTTTACATTATCATAGAGTGAAAGTGTATCGCGCAAAATGGGAAGCAGCCGCTGGTCAATTTCAAACGCTGTTACTTTTTTGCTTCGTTTTGCCAGCTGTTCCGTCAACGCCCCAATTCCCGGTCCAATCTCGATGGTACCGCTATTTTCTGTGAGTTCTGCATGGTCGACAATTCGATTTAAAATGTTCGTATCGATCAGGAAGTTTTGTCCTAAGCTCTTTTTGAAGGAAAAGCCATATTTCTCTAGTATTCCTTTAGTCCTGACGGGAGTTGCAATATCCTTATGCATGTCCTTCCTCCTGTTTAAGCTGTTCTAGCGCTTTAATAAATTCTTCCTTTGAGATTTGGAACATCATCAGCCTTTTATGCAGCTGCTTCCCATTCGTAAAGCCTATCTTCAGAATGATCCCAAGCTTTTCCCTTCTATCCCTTGACCCCGGACCGCCAATCAGGCCGGCATCCATGAGATCCTGCTGGGTAATTACTTCTTTTGCTTCCTCATCCATGGTCTTTGCATCTTTCAGGGCAGCCCGTATCGTTTCCGGTGAGGCGTGCTCAACGCCGATACCCTTTCCTGATTTGGGCAGGGCATCTTGTTTTGCAATAAAAGCATGCTTGCACCCGCTGACTTGTTCAGCAATTTTATTTCTTATTTTTTGGCCTGGAAAATCCGGGTCGGTAAAAATGATGACCCCCCGCATTTTCTGGGCAAGCCTCACTTGATCAATCACTGCTTGATCCACTGCAGACCCATTCGTTTCAATAGTATCCGCATTGACCGCCCTTTTTATCGCAACAGTATCGTCCTTGCCTTCGACGACAATGATCTCTTTTATCTTCTTCATAATTTCCTCCGCTTCATCAGCTTCATCAGGATGTGGTGGCCTTGAATTTTCCACAAGGCGTGAAGGATTTTTAGACGATGTTCCATCCCAATCTGCTCTTTCCATTATAACGCAAAAAGGCAGAGGATATAAAACCATCCCCTGCGCTTCATTGTACTAATTCATGACCCTTATTTTAACCTGCTTTCTTCCCCAGCGGTAAGCCTGGGATTTAGAAGGGAAAAACACGTCAATTTTGTGACCTTTGATTGCGCCGCCTGTATCACCCGCAATCGCATAGCCATACCCTTCCACAAACACTCGTGAACCAAGCGGGATTACCCTTGGGTCAACTGCAATGACTTTTGCGCCCGGATTCGACTTTAAGTTGATGCCTGTTGCCGTTATTCCTGAGCACCCGTTACATCCTGCTGTATAAGCAGTCGAGGATACGAATAATTCCCTACCACCTTGGTCTGCAGCAGAAACGTGGGTGACTAAGCTGTTCGTCCCGACAGCAACCACCTTATCCGCCTTGCGTTTGACCATTGTTTCTGAAAGAAGCTGTCGCTTTATTTCCTTGCCGTTTTCTTTGACAACTGAATATTGCCTTGAGACCAGCCCGTTTTTACCGGCACGGATGAGTTTCTCTTTCCCTTTTGCTAAACTGGAATCCTTTTTGGTTTTTACTTTGTAGTTCACTGGTTCTTCCACTACATCGGTGACCTTTTCAACTCGTATGACGTTTATGGCTTTCCCTGCTTTAACGTCTTCACCCAATCCTGGTTCAACGCGGTCTAATTTATTTAGTTTCACACCTTGTTGTCTTAAAAAGTCAGCGACCGTAGTCGAAGTTGACCAGACCTGCCTCTTCGATCCACCTACCACCAGCGATAGCGGAAAAGCTTTCTCGATCGAGATTTTCGTTTTGTCATGAAGCACTGTATCAAGGGAAGGGCTTACCTTATCATGTGCGGTAACTGTTAGCTTCTGTTCCTTCAGAAGTTCCCCGACATTATCAGCTGTAGAAATAACTTTCTTTTCTTTCCCATTTTCCACAATTCCGATTTCACGCGAGGGTTCCCAAACCACTTTAAGATTATCTTTCACCTTGCTGTTACCCGAGGGATACAGATAATCTTCAGATTTGACGCGAATCTTTAAATCTTTAAAAATATCATCGATGGTAGTAGCATGCGTCCTGACTACCTGCTTTTGTCCATCTAATTCAAGCTCTACCGTTTGTTTCGTCCCTTGATAGAACAACAATCCCATTGCTGCCGCAGCTGCTGCTGTGCTGCTTAGGGCAATGGTAAGTCTCTTTTTCCCAAAAGACATGGGATTCAGGTTTTTCAAAGTTATTGACAATGAAAAAACTCCTCCTTCCTCTCGGTGATTATATAGACCTTGCAACTTAGCTGTGAATCAATCCACTTTTCGCCCCCGGAAAGTATCTCTTATTATGCATACAATCTCTCAGATTGAAAAGGGGGACTTCTCGACAACGTTATTCTATTAAACGATGAAGATTTGTAGAACTTTTTAGAAAAAGGATTTCTTCGGACAAGCTTTGCGGCAAACCGACAGCATTTACTGTCAGTTGATGCCGAATAATTTTCTTGCATTCCGGGTTGTTACCTCTCCTACTTCTTCCAAACTTATGTTTTTGATTTCTGCAATTTGTTCTGCGACGAGTTTCACATACGCTGGTTCATTTCTCTTTCCCCTGTGTGGATGAGGGGCAAGATAAGGACAATCCGTTTCGATTAATAGGCGGTCGAGAGGGATCTCTGCCGCAACTTCCTTCGGTTTCTTGGCATTTTTAAAAGTAACCGGTCCCCCAAGAGAAATGTAGAAATTCATTTCCACGCATTTTTTTGCCGTTTCGGCACTCCCGCTAAAGCAATGCATGATCCCTCCGACTTCAGCGGCGTTTTCCTCTTCAAGGATTTCTACTATATCCGCAGTTGCTTCCCGATTATGAATAATGATCGGCAGCTTTACTTTCTTTGCCAGCCGGATTTGCTTTCGGAATACATCCTTCTGTATCTCTTTCGGAGACTTATCCCAATGATAGTCAAGTCCCATTTCGCCGATTGCGACTACCTTCGGATGGCTTGCCAGCTCCTCAATCCAGTTTAAATCTTGCTCCGTCATGTCTATCGCGTCTACCGGATGCCATCCTACGCTAGCGTACATGAAGTCATATTGTTCCACTAGCTCCATGGCCCGGAGAATCGTCAGCCGATCAAAGCCCACCACTACGACATTTGAAACCCCTGCTGACTTTGCCCTTTCAATCACCTCTTCTACATCATCCTCGAATTGTTCCGCGTTTAAATGAACATGTGTATCAAATAACATGGTTTTCGTCCTTTCTAGCAATAATGTATTACAAAATAGAAGTTTTCATGTTTCACAATTATGTAACAAATATATTACAGAGAATATATCAAGCTGTTCGGGGAAATTTCCCTTTATTCTACAAAGACAAAATAAGTTTGAAAAACAATTTGCCTCGAGCTCCCTCATTATCTTGCTTAATTTTCCTAAAAAAAACTCTTCACACCGAACCTAAAAAAGAACTTCCTTAACACAATTTTCGAATAGAAACATGTTCCATGTGAAACATATTTATCACAATGAGGGGTTAATTGTAGAATATGAAGCAGATGAAAAAGAGGGCTATACAACCAGCATTAGCCCCCTTCCTCACATATTCTTTATTTCACCTTTGAACCATTTGGCAATGATGAATCAACAGTAGCGACCGCCAATTTGCCGTCAGAGCTTCCGGCAAGGATCATCCCCTGGGATAATTCTCCGCGGAGCTTGACTGGTTTTAAATTCGTTACACAAATGACTTTTTTGCCCACGAGCTCTTCTGGTTTATAATATTGCGCAATTCCGGAAACCACTTGCCTTCTTTCATAGCCAAGGTCAAGCTGCAGCTTTAGAAGTTTATCTGCTTTTTTGACCGGTTCCACTTCAAGAACTTGAGCCACACGCAATTCCACTTTCATAAAGTCATCGATGGTGATTTCGTCTACTTCCGGGGTTTCATCCTGTCTTGCTTCTTCCATCGTATGTTCCTGGTTTGGTGAACCACCTTGCATTTGTCCTTTAATATATTGAATTTCTTCTTCCATTTCTAATCTTGGGAAAATCGGGTTCCCTTTTACGACCTTTGTGCCGGAAGGAATGTGCCCGAATTGCTCAAGGCTGTCCCAAGCTTTCAAAGTATCATCCGTGATGTTTAACTGCTCAAAAATCTTTCCAGGTGTTTTTGTCAGGAAAGGCTGCAGCAATATCGCGATTCTTCTTAATGACTCTGCCAGATGAACCATGCTGCTTGCAAGCTCATCGCGCTTCGCTTCATCTTTCGCTAGTGCCCATGGCTGGGTTTCATCAATAAATTTATTGGTCCTGCTCACCAGCTGCCAAACGCTCGTCAATGCAATCGAGAACTCCATCTTTTCCATAGCTTCTTCATACTTGGCCACAGTTGTTTGATTCACTTCCTGAAGCGATTTCTCATATTCGCGTTCGGAACCATTATAGTCTGGGATCACCCCGTCAAAATATTTATCAATCATCGCTACTGTACGATTCAGCAGATTTCCAAGATCATTAGCAAGATCGAAGTTTATCCTTTCCACAAAGCCCTCCGGAGTGAAAACGCCATCCGAGCCGAAAGGAACCTCGCGAAGCAGGTAATAACGCAGTTCATCGAGGCCGTAGCGGTCGATAAGCGTAACCGGATCAACTACATTCCCCTTTGACTTTGACATTTTCCCATCCTTCATGAGCAGCCATCCATGGGCAAAAACCTTTTTGGGAAGCGGCAAATCCAATGCCATCAGCATGATTGGCCAGTAAATTGTATGGAAGCGGACAATTTCTTTTCCAACGATATGGACATCTGCAGGCCAGTAATTTAGATACTTGGAATCGTCCTCTTTTCCATACCCTAGTGCGGTAATATAATTAGAAAGTGCATCTATCCATACGTAAATCACATGCTTCGGATCCCCGGGCACTTTGATTCCCCAGTCAAAAGTAGTCCTTGAAACAGCAAGGTCTTCCAGACCTGGCTTAATGAAGTTGTTAATCATTTCATTTTTCCGGGATTCCGGCAGGATGAACTCTGGGTTTTCTTCATAATATTTAAGAAGTCTGTTAGCATATTTGCTCATTCTGAAGAAATAGGATTCTTCCTTCACAAGCTCGACAGGATGACCGCTGTCCGGGCTTTTGCCCCCTACAATCTTTCCGTTTTCCATGATCGGATCTACCAACTGGGTTTCTGTATAATAGGTTTCATCCGGGACGGAATACCATCCTTCATATTGGCCTAAATAGATATCCCCCTGGTCCAGAAGCTTTTGAAATAATTTTTCTACGACATCTTTATGCCGGGCTTCTGTCGTCCTGATAAAGTCATCATAAGATATGTCAAGTTTTTTCCACAGATCCTTGATGCCCGAAACGATACCGTCGACGTATTCTTGAGGGGTAATGCCCTTTTCTTCCGCCTTCCGCTGGATCTTTTGGCCATGCTCGTCCGTTCCTGTCAGGTACATGACATCAAAGCCCCTCATCCGTTTATAACGGGCCATCGCATCACCGGCGACTGTTGTATAAGCATGTCCAATATGTAAATTTCCGCTTGGATAATAAATCGGGGTCGTGAGATAAAATGTCTTTAGTTTATCCTTCATCATATTCCCTCCAGTTTTCTCTTCACCTGAATATCGATAAAATGTGGATCCATAAAAATGAAAAAGCCCCCGCCCACTGGACGAGAGCTAATGTAAAATACTGCAAGTGGAATTTGCAAAAAAATTAGCCGGTTCTATAGGCATGCCGAGTTGATTTCAAGCTATCTACTATGTCATCATAACCTCTTCTACCAACAAAATATACCTAAAAATCAAAAAATGTGCAACAGGAAGGAATATCCCATAAGGAAATAGATAACTGTTCTTTTGCCATTTATCTGTAAACTAATTAATTGAGACTGATTCCCAATTAGTTTATAATAGATGTAACACACAATAAAAAGAGCATATGGTTGCTCTTTTCAATAGACATATATTTTTAGGATATTGTCGACTAATGTCGAAAAAATCAATAGTATCTTTTTACCTTGTCACTTCTTCCCGCCAAAAGTTCTTCAGTAATTTCAGTCCCGCAAAAATGAACAAGTCATCTTCCCCCTTGTTTATAAGGCATTGAGTGATGGTACAAAATGAATTGAAAAATTTAGGTAATAAAATTATTGACGGATTTGGAAATGGCTGGTATTATTTAGCTATAGAGAAATTTGTCGAATAATGACGAAAAAAATAAAGAGACGTGGTACTAGATTTGAATTGAGAGGGGAAACACAAAATGAAATCTACTGGTATTGTCCGTAAAGTCGATGAATTAGGGCGTGTGGTTATTCCGATTGAACTGCGCCGCACATTAGGAATTGCCGAGAAGGATGCCTTGGAAATTTACGTAGATGATGAGCGTATCATCCTGAAGAAATACAAGCCAAACATGACTTGTCAGGTTACAGGCGAAGTTTCTGACGATAATGTCGCTCTGGCCGGCGGGAAACTGGTCCTTAGCCGTGAAGGCGCTGAACAGCTTCTTAAGGAAATTCAGGACAATTTCCTTGCAGCAAAATAATTTTGATAGAAGCCCTAGTTTATAGCTATTGACACATATTTTATGGGCTCGATCATGGTGAAACTACGTTTTTAACATGTTTTTCATCAGCTGAAAGCTTGTGCAAATGCAGAGATAAACCAAAAAACAGATCAACTTATATATGACATAAGGCTTCCGTTTTACGGAAGCCTTTCTTTCGCAGAAAAGGACAGTTGTAAAACTTTCCTTCCTGCAGCAGCGCCTGTGAAATCCACATCCTGTACGACTCAACTACTCCTCTGTCTTCACCTTTAAACAGGCCCAACAACCAGCGAATTTTCTAACAGACCGCTAACTTTCATCATCAACATGATAAGCCTGATAAACGTCCCGCTTTTGCATGCCGCGGTCTTTCGCTACTTGTTTGATTGCATCCTTAGAATTTACACTGTGCTCTTTTATGTAATGGTTGACATGTTCCGTCACTTCCATGCCGTTCCACCACATTTCCTGTTCCTGTTCTTCGGATTGTGACGCCCCTTCTATAATCACGCAGAACTCTCCCCGAATATCCGATTCAGAGGCCCAGGCCAGTATGTCACGCAAATTCCCTCGAATGAACTCTTCAAACTTTTTGGTCAGTTCCCGGCAAAGGACAATCTGCCTGTCCCCCAATATTTCAAGCAAGGTCTTTAATGTATCTTTTAACCTGTGAGGGGATTCATATAATATCCAGGTAGCAGTTACTTTTTTAAGGGTTTCCAACTCGTGCTTCTTTTCCTTTGTACTTCGGGGAAGGAAGCCATAGAAATAAAAGGGCTGGGGAGGAAGACCTGATGAAATCAATGCAGTGAGAGCGGCATTTGCACCAGGCAGCGGGACTACCGCTATTTTTTCCGCCAACGCTTCCTTTACAAGCTCATAACCGGGATCCGAAATGGTCGGCATTCCGGCGTCACTTACAAGTGCGACCGTCTGGCCTGATAGAAGACGTTCAATTATATGCCTTCCGCTTGCTTCCTTATTATGCTCATGATAACTGATCACCTGGGTCTCAATTTCAAAATAGTTGCAAAGCTTCCTTGTATTCCTCGTATCTTCGGCCGCTATAACATCGGCCTCCTTTAGAATCCTTACTGCACGAAAACTAATGTCCTCGAGATTCCCGATGGGCGTCGGTACTAAATATAACAACGGTTTGTTTCCCTCATTCTCAAAACTCTTCTGCTGCCACATGTCATGTACACGCCCCTTTTATATATTTCAATTTCGCTTTTTTTTCCATCTGTTTAAATCTATATTCCGCCTGCATTGCCTCGGTCTTGTTTGAAAAAGTTTCATGATATATGAGTTCAACAGGGCCGCGTCCCCGTGTATATTTAGCTCCTTTTCCTTCATTATGCAGATGGATGCGCTTCTCCAGATTATTGGTATAGCCGGCATATAGGCTGCCATCCTTGCATCTCAATACATAAAAAAAATGTTCACTCTTCCCCATATAGAATCCTTCTGATGTTGGGATTATACTCATGATTATCATTATAAACGACAAGCGGAGGCAACACCTTTAAGTCGGGGCTTCCATCCTTGATGCCCTCTATTAGGATCGTATTGGCTTCCTTGCCCGCTTTCGGATAAACAAATTGCAGCCGCTTCGGTTCCAGCCTGTACTGTCTCATCAAGCTTAAAATATCCATCAACCGGCCCGGCCTATGTACGAAAGCTGCTTTTCCGCCCTGCCGCAGAAGCTGGCTGCTTACACGGACCACATCTTCTATCGTGCACAGAATTTCATGCCTGGCAATTGCGTAATGTTCATTTTGATTGATTTCTTCCTGTGATGGAGTTGGAAAATAAGGAGGATTGCATGTGACAACGTCAAACTTACTATAACCAATTTCCCCAGGTGCTTCCTTGATATCCCCATGAACCATCTTAATTTGCCCATCCAGCTGGTTATATTCAACAGTCCGCTTCGCCATATCAAAAAGCCGCTCCTGGATTTCGATTCCTGTTATCTTCCCTTTTGTCCTTGTACTCAATAATAATGGAATTACCCCGTTGCCGGCGCATAAATCAACGATATTTCCCTTTTGGATTGGAACATGCACAAATTTAGACAGCAGGACCGCATCTAATGAAAATGAAAAAACAGATGGGCTTTGGATGATGCGGAGCTTTTCGGCCAGCAAATAGTCCAGGCGTTCATCTCCTTTTAATTCAGTCACTCTTGACCCTCCTTCTGATCTACGACAAGAAAAAAGGGGTGACTCTGGCAGTAGGCTGCCTGTCCCCTCTGCGGCGAGAGTGCCAGACCCCTTATGAGTCATCCCCTGGAATTATTTTTTATTTAAAAATGATAAACAGAACAGGCAATCTCCGTCTTTTCTTAGACTGCCAAAATGAAGGTTGCAAATATGAAAACCTTCCTGATAAAGACGGGCCAGATTGTCGTAGCCTTCCCCGACATCATGCACCTTCTCGCCTTTGCCAGCCTGCAGGGCTTTTGACTTCCTGGAAGAACTTTTTTCTGAAGAGCCTTTATTCTCTACATGATCCAATCTTCGGCGTAAATGCTCATTTTCAAGCTTTAACGAGTGGTTCTCTTCCAGAATTTCCGCTAAATGCTGTTTCAATTCTCCAAGCTGGGTATAAAGCTGGCCGATTTGGGTTTCCATGCTAGTGACCGAATCAAAAATTTCTTTCTTATCCAACGCTCTCCCACCACCTTATCAATCTGTGGCTTGAATAGAAACGGCTCCCTCTTTTAGAATTTCATCTAAAGTATACTCTAATACTCTTTCTTGTTCGATTAATTCAACCTGAAGTACTCGTTCTAGAATATTAAGCCCAACTACCTTGCCTTTTCCTCCAGGTGTATCAATCATTTCACCCAGGTCAGGAAGCAATTCCTTTGCAGTTTCGTACTCATCATTTTCATATTTCAAGCAGCACATCAAGCGTCCGCATAATCCTGAAATTTTCGTTGGATTTAACGAAAGATTCTGGTCTTTGGCCATTTTAATCGAGACCGGCTCAAAATCGCCCAGAAAAGTCGAGCAGCAAAGCATCCTGCCGCAAGGGCCGATTCCTCCCAGCATTTTCGCTTCATCACGAACACCGATCTGCCGCAATTCAATCCGTGTCCGGAAGATTGCGGCAAGATCCTTGACTAAGTCCCGGAAATCAACACGACCGTCAGCAGTAAAATAAAAAACGACTTTATTTCTATCAAACGTATATTCAACATCAACAAGCTTCATATCCAACTTATGCTCTTCAACTTTTTGGCAGCAAGTGTCATACGCTTCCTGCGCAGCCGATTTGTTTTCTTCCACAATCATCCTGTCCTTTGTATCTGCAATACGAAGGACTTTCTTCAGCGGCAGTACAACATCCTTATCATCTACCTGTTTCCGGGCTGTTACGACCTTGCCGAATTCCACTCCGCGAACCGTTTCGACTATCACGAATTCATCTTTTGGAATCAAAAGCTCTCCCGGGTCAAAGTAGTATATTTTACCCGCTTTTTTAAAGCGGACTCCTACAACATCATACAAATGATGATCCCTCCTGCAAATTCAGCACAAGCTGTTCCATCAACAGCTGTGGATTTGTATTGGACATCAGCTTCCTCTTCGCTTCTAAAATATGGCCCATTTTGTCAGCCAGGCGCTTCTGGGAAATCTGAAGAGCATGCGATTCAAACTCTCCCAGTTTATTTTGAAAAATAACCAGATTCCGCTTGTCCAACTGAATGTATAATAAATCCTTATAGATAAGAAATAATACGTCCAGACCTCTGTCTAGCTGCTCTTTCTCCTTAAAGTGCAAAAACCATTCCTCCTGAAGATAAACAAGAGCCCTCATTGGATTTGATTGTAGCACTTCATATAATTTTAACACTATTTTTTGAGCTTGTGCAAACCATTCCTCGGCACTTATGCGTAATCCCTCTTCCAAGTTTTGGGTAATAAAAGAGACAATTGAAGCGGTTTGGCTATCTATATCATGCTCCATTAACTTTTTTTTCACATTCTGGGGGGATAAAGGCCTTAATTTTATGATTTGGCATCTGGATAATATCGTGGGTAACATGCGCTGAATTTGTTCAGTCATCAGGATGGCGACCGTTTCAGATTGTGGTTCTTCCAAAAATTTAAGCAAGCTGTTTGCCGCCTGAACCGACATTCTATCAGCAGCTACAATGGTATAAATCTTCCTGTTCGCTTCGACACTTTTCTTAGTAAACTCTTCTTGTAGATTTTTAATCTGCTCTTTTTTTATAGAAAGTCCTTCCGGCTCTACCAAATGGACATCCGGGTGATTTCCACTTTTAATCCGCCTGCAATTGCTGCATTGTTCACATGGGAGATATCCTTCCGACGGCTGTTGGCATAACAGGCTTTTCGCAAAAGCGATTCCCATTGCCTTTTTACCAGTCCCTTTTTCCCCTTCCAGAAGATAAGCATGCGCCACCCGGTCCTTTGTAATACTGTTTTTCAGCATCAACATTGCTTCAGGCTGTATTTCTGTTAGTTCCTGCCATGTATTCGACATCACATTCCACTGCCTTATGTGTATAAATTGATTAGAAGCCCTTTTACTTCTCCGATTTTGTCCAATATATCGATTGAGCTTTTTTCATCCTGTAGAATTTGTTCCGTTAGCTCTACCAGTTTTTCGTCGATTGTTTCCACAATTTTTAATGGCCTGCTTTGCCCATAGGCATTCCAGCTTTGTGATTGCTTTAAATCCATCCCAAAATCGACAGCTTCCCGGACAAAACGTTTTACCAATGTTTTATATTTCGCTAAATCCTTAAACGTGCGGGATTTGCTGAGTCTTTCCCCTGCGCCCTGGATGTCGCCCAACAATTTAGTTAAGGTATCAAACTGCATTTTCTGGTCCTGTTTTTGTACAAGCTGCCTGAACTTGCCGCTGTCTGCCTGAACCAGCCTTGCATCCTGCCTTACTTTATCCATCTTCACATGATGGTCTTGATTGATTTTCATTTATGTGCACCATGCTTTCTGATTAAAATTGGACAAAGCTTTCGATCGGCAATACAAAGACTGTAGCTCCGCCCACTTCTATTTCCACCGGGTAAGGGACATAAGAATCGGCATTTCCCCCCATGGGAGATACAGGAGCAACTAGCTGCTGACGGGACTGGCAGTTTTCCTTAATGATCTCAAGGCATTTATCGACACGAATATCCTCGGTCCCTATCATGAAGGTCGTATTGCCTGATTTTAAAAAACCTCCGGTTGTCGCGAGCTTGGTTGCCCTGAAGTTATGGTCTACCAATTGGTTAAGAAGTCGATGGCTATCTTTATCCTGAACTACCGCAATAATCATTTTCATCTCAGGTCACCCTCCGAAACCACATATTTTAAATTAGTGCATAGCGCGTTTTTTTTATAATATACCATTATCAATACCCTTGAAAGAGTCAAAATAGGCATTTATCAGCAAAATAACCTGAAAGTTCCAGGAAACATAAATCATTGGGATCCACCGATTTCACGAGGATTACACGGCACCCAATTTTTCAAGAAGCCTTGTTTCCGTATCCCTGAATACCTTTTCAATCTCCTGGGAGGCATCTATGATATAAAATCTTTCTTTCCATCGATCAATAATTTGTAGATACCCTTCTCTTACTTTTTCATGAAATCGCAAGCCTTCTAAATCGAGCCGGTTTACTTCCCGGTTTTCACCGGCATTGATTCTTTTCAACCCTTCTAAAGGTTCGATATCGAAATAAAAGGTAAGGTCAGGCATTACATCACCAATCGCAAATCGGTTAATGCCATAAACTTCATCGATCCCCAACCCCCTCGCATATCCCTGGTAAGCCAACGAACTATCGATGAACCTGTCACAAAGGACAGTGGTCCCTTCTTCAAGAGCGGGAATTACCTTTTCCACTAAATGCTGCCTTCTTGCTGCCGCATATAGCAATGCTTCCGTCCTGCTATCCATTACCGTGTTTTCTGTATTTAAAATCACTTCCCTAATCTGTTCAGAAATAGGGATTCCGCCTGGTTCCCTGGTCAACAATACTTTATGCCCAAGACCCTCAAGGGACTCTCCCAGCATTTTCATGATTGTCGTTTTTCCTGCCCCGTCAGGCCCTTCCGTTGTAATAAATAATCCGCGACTCATGTTATAAACCTCCACGTTCTCCTGTTTGCGGTTTAAGTATACCATACAGGGAGACATCAGAATGTATTATTCAAACGCCAAGATTTTTCCGGAATCCAAGAGGCTTCCCCCATGAAAACGCGATCCCTTCGCATATAATTCTTCCAGATGCTTCACCTTTTTCTGTGTTATTAACTCTCCAGCCATCAACAAAGGCACTCCCGGTGGATATGGTGTGACCATTTCAGCGGAAATAAGCCCGGAACTTGCTTTGAGAGGCACGGGTTTTTTCCGCTTCTCTTTCATTTCCGAATAACTTAGCTCAAGAATGGAAACTGGGTGGCTTGGGCCATAACCGAAAATTCCCTTTCCATTCTCCGCAGTCGCTTTGGGAAGTATATCCTGCATGGCTTTTCTTATCTTTTCTACTGTCTCAGAAAAAGGGAAATACATTCCGGCTTTTAATAATGGCATTACAAGCAAAACATTTTTTGTGTCGGCAAGCTCTGTAAATATTCCTTTATTCTCAAGGATTTTCTGTAATTCAAAACCGGATACCCCGTGATCGGCCCTGATCGTTACCTTTAACGGATCCAGGCCTCCTGATTGCAGGACCTTTAATCCTGGCAAACCTCTGAGCTGTTCCCGAAAATGTCCGATCTCTTCCATAAGCGAAATTTTATCATCATCTGAAAACGAAGCTAAATAGGCCCTGGCCAGATCCAGCGAAGCCATGATCGGATAGGAGGGGCTGCTTGACTGGAGCATTTGTAAATAAAACCGCACTTTTTCAGAGTCCACTAATTGGCTGTTCACATGCAGATAGGAACCCATAGTCATAGCCGGGAGGGTCTTGTGTGCCGAGTGGACTACAATATCGGCCCCTTCATCCAAAGAAGAATTCAAAAAAGGGCTGCCTAGCTTAAAGTGTGCACCATGTGCCTCATCAACGAGTACAGGAATCCCTTTTTCATGGGCAAGGTTGATGATTGGAGAAATACCTTTTCCCATTCCATAGTAATTAGGGTATGTCAGAATAACTGCACGAGCCTCTGGATACAAGGATAACGCATGCTCGACCGTTGAGCTGTCTGCTCCCCCTGCCACTCCCCACTCCTCCTCAAAGCTGGGAGTAAGGAATACCGGCTTGGCATTAGCAAGCATTAAGCCATGTAAAATTGATTTATGGCAATTCCGCTGTACCAAAACGGTATCCCCTTCCTGACAAACCGCCATTATCATGGCGATATTCCCAACAGTCGTGCCATTCACAAGAAAATAACTTTCACGGGATTGATATAAATCGGCAAGCAGCATCTGTGCTTCTTGGATGGGTCCCTCCGGCGCATGCAAATCATCCAGCCCAGCCAATTCTGTTACGTCCAAAGAAAGAATTGACTTGAACTCCATTCTTCCCTGTCCGGTAAAGACCAGCCCGCCCTTATGTCCCGGCACATGATATGGGAAAGGTTTATTTGATTTATGTTTTAACAATGCATCTAATATGGGTGTTCTAGAATGGTTCATTTTGATTCGCCCTTCAATTAAATAGTACCTCTATACAATTCCTGACCTATATTATATTCCTTGCAAAGCAATTTAAAAAGGAACCATGCTCTCGGTACAACCTCAATGGTTATAACTTTAGAAAGCAATGGTTCCCTTTTTTACAATTTTCACGAATATATCTCAGGATTATTCACTTTTTTCAGCTGTTTTAAATAGTACTTATATTTGGGACTATTCGTATCAGTATGAATGATATCTTTCTCGCATTCCTCACAAATAAATGCTGTATAAAGATGTATTCCGGCCAACTTTATCTCTTCACAGACTATGCACGCTTCCCCTACTGATTTTTTGGCTGCTGTTGAATTCAACATCTCCACCTCCATACCTGCATTCTCTCCAAAAGGTACCTGTTGTATACAATTTTTTGAATAGTTCAAGAGAATGGGCTGACTGCCTATAACAATGTATGTTATTTGTAATCGTTCAGTGTATGTCTGACATGAAGTTTTTTATAGACCGATTCAAAAAAAAGACCAGCCTGAACCGGCTGGTCTTCTGTTTGCTTGGCGACGTCCTACTCTCACAGGGGGAGAACCCCCAACTACCATCGGCGCTGAAGAGCTTAACTTCCGTGTTCGGAATGGGAACGGGTGTGGCCTCTTCGCCATCATCACCAAACTTATAAAGGAACGTTGTTCCTTCAAAACTGGATAACAGGTAAGGCTTTTGCGTGTATTCAA
>NZ_QVTD01000008.1 GCF_003429105.1 Peribacillus glennii | reverse complement strand
AAAAAACGTTGGCGCTTTGTTTTGTTCAGTTTTCAAAGAGCAATTACGATGCCAATTCTGTTAGAAGCGACTTTTTAATCTTAACATGTTAGCGACTTAGCTGTCAACATGTTTTTGAAGTTTTTTAAGCTGCGAAAGCTGATGTCCCGCAGCGACGTTTATTAATATATCACCTTATTTTCATGCAGTCAATAACTTTTTTGAAATAATTTTCACACTCGATAGTAACGATGAAAAATCTCACGGCCTTTAGTTTCTGCTTTAACAACATCAATTACATGTTTATCAATAAGGTATTCCAATAAAACCCCAAGATCGACGGAATAATGGACAAGTTCTGGATGTTCCATAAGTTCTGCAATGCTCCACTTATCATCCTTTGTATCCATTACCTCCAGCAAATGCTGAGAGCCAAGGTTTGTTCTTGAATAAATCAGAAATTCACTGGCCAGGAACAATAATTCAAGCCGTTTTTCCAGCGATTCTTCGCTGCAAACCAATTCTTCATACAGCTTAAAGATCTCAGGCTCCATATGCCTTACTTGATTCCAGACCGTTACTTCGGGGTGGAATCCCTGTTCGATAATTTCGAGCCGTGCCAGATGATGCAAAGAGTGGACCACATGATTGTATGCATCTAGGAAGTGTCCATTTTCGAAAAATGCTTTTCCGTCCATGTACCTTCTTATTAACTTAGCAAATTCAATACCCATTTTAATCTTTCTGCCGTAAAACGGAAATTCTCTAATTTCCGTCTTTAAATGAAAAAGGAACTCATTTCGGTCAAATAAAATCTTTCCATTCTGGATCCAATCCACAACTTTCCGGTTGGATCCTAATAGAAGCCAATCCTTCAGCTGTTGTTCATGGACAATGTGCAGGGCGGCTTTTTGGTCCTGATATGTATAGTGTTTCACAAATACTGGTTCATCTGCTTCATTTACCATTACAAACAGAATATAATCAAAGGTATCCGTGATCGGGCTGGCATTTTTCCTTTTTTCTATCAATAAAATACCGAGCGTTGATTGCATGCTTGCTCGTTCTTGGTAAATTGGACGAAGGATATCCTCCATATTTAACTCCTCCAAATCCCTCTTTATTCTATGATTATTGTTCGACAATCGCAATATCTTTCCCTGCCCAATTGGCTAAATAATCAGAAATGGACCAATTAAAAGTCCTTCCTGCATTTATTTTATGATATAGTTATATTCCGGGAGGGACAACTATGGCTAAATATTCAAGTAAAATAAATAAAATCCGGACATTCGCATTAAGCTTGATTTTTATCGGATTCATCGTCATGTACGGAGGAGTGTTTTTCAGAAACTCACCGATTGTCATGACAATTTTTATGGTCCTTGGGCTTCTCTTCATTGTCGCCAGCACTGTTGTTTATTTTTGGATTGGCATGCTATCAACGAAGACAGTTCAGGTAAAATGCCCGAATTGCGGCAAACCGACGAAGATATTAGGCCGGGTTGATATGTGTATGCATTGCAGCGAACCGTTAACCCTGGATAAAAACCTCGAAGGCATCGAATTCGACGAAAAGTATAATCGAAATCGGATGTAGCACTTGGTCCTCTACCTAAATAATATACAAAAAAAAGTTCCTACCAATAACGGCGGAACTTTTTTAATGCGCTTCTTTGGCAGAACAGTCCGGGCAATCTCCGTAAATTTCCATACGATGATGGCTGATTTTAAAACCTGTAACATGGGAAGCCAAATGTTCCACTTCATCCAGGCCAGGATAATGAAAATCAACAATCTTACCGCAGTTTTGGCAAATCACATGATAATGGTTGGTCGTTACAAAATCAAACCTGCTTGAAGAATCTCCGTACGTCAACTCTTTGACTAATCCAACCTCGCGAAATACTCTCAAGTTATTATAAACCGTTGCCACACTCATGTTTGGGAATTTCCCCTCCAATGCCTTATAAATGTCATCGGCTGTAGGGTGCGACATCGAGTCTATCAAATATTCAAGTATCGCATGACGTTGGGGAGTAATCCTGACTCCGGTATCCTTCAATGCATCCAATGCTTCTTTAAGCTGTGTTTGAGACACCGTCATGCACCTCTTTTTCATTAAATAAAAAAATTCTTTCTTTATAATATTTATAAATAGTGTACATTCCTTTTATTCAGTTTGTCAATATATCTACTACGATTAAAGAATAAAACCCCTGGTAAGTTCAACCATTATCCTGATGAAGTGTCGGTTCTGTTGTCACTAATTTCATATTCACAAATCTGGCAGCGACAAATAGCAGATCTGATAAACGATTTAAATACGCTAAGACAAGCGGGGATACACTCTCTCCCATTGATACGGCACAACGTTCAGCTCTCCTGGCGATTGTCCTGGCCATATGGAATGAAGCGCCTGCAGGATGCCCTCCCGGGAGCACAAAATTCGTCAATGGAGGAAGGGAAGCATCCCAGCGGTCAATCGTTGCTTCAAGTCCGGTTATATCGCTATCCTTTAGCTTCCACTTAACTTCTTTCCCTGCAGGGGTGGCGAGCTCAGCTCCAACATGGAATAAGGCTGTCTGAACTTTATGGAACACTTCTATTATATTCCCTTTGCCTTCAAAACTTTCGCTGTTTAGATAACTTAATGCAAGGCCGATCATGGAATTCGCCTCGTCACAGGTCCCATACGCCTCCACGCGTTTATCCGTTTTTAAAACGCGGCTTCCGTATACAAGTGATGTAGTTCCTTTGTCTCCCGTTTTTGTATAAATCTTCATCCTCAATATCCCCTTTTTGGATCGATTACATTAATATACTTTTCACTGCCACCAATATATTCTTTAAAATTGTGCTCGAATATTTCAAACGACCTTGGCAGGTATTGTTTTGTTTTGCTTGAGAGATGCGGAGTTACGGTGACATTTTCCATGGACCAAAACGGGTGTCCTCCCGGAAGTGGTTCCTGACGGAAAACATCAAGCACGGCATGGGCAATTTCCTGTTTACCCAAGGCCGTTAATAATGTTTCCTCGTCATAAAGATCTCCTCGTCCAATATTTACAAAAACAGCTTCATCCTTCATTTTCGTGAAGTGTTCTGCCTTTAACAACCCCTTTGTCTCTTTCGTGCTGGGGAGGACGGAAACAACATAGTCCGCTTGCGGAAGAATAGTAAGAAGTTCCGCCAAACCGTGAATCGAATCAATAGATTCTACATCCTTACCGCTCCTGTTAACCCCAAGTGTTTTCATATTGAAGGCCTTAGCCAGCCGGGCTATTTCGCCTCCGATTGCCCCTGCCCCCAAGATAAGTATGGTCTTTTGGTGCACCTCTCCCACACCAATTCTGCGGTCCCAAATTTCCAGGGTTTCATTATTCGCAAGAAGCTTTAATTGTTTTTCATATTGGAGAAGCACGCCAATTGTATATTCCGCCATTGGAATCTTGTGAATTCCACGTGCGTTTGTGACAAGGATATTTCTCTCTGCCAATATCTCAAATGGCATCTTTTCAAGGCCTGCAGACATCACCATAATCCATTTCAGGCTTTTTGCTTTCTTTATATGGGCATCCGTTAAATCTTCTCCATATGTAATGAGAACCTCAGTGTCTATCAATCCCTCATCGTCGATTGTTAATCCTTTTTGGTAGTGGAATTGGTGTGATGGAAATTTCTCATGCATGTCAGCCTGCAGAAAATTGGGTGGAATAAGCGTTGATAGTATCTTCATAAATATTTCCTCCAATGTATTTATGTAATTGTCTCAATAACATCTTATCATTTTAAATTGTTGCAACAATATAGAAGTCTCCGCCGGTTGGAGAGACTTGCAAGGGCGAAGGTACAGGGAAATTCAGGGTCACAGTATGTGGGTCACACAAGTCTTGCTATAGTGGGGCGTACATAGCCTGTGTTCTACTTCATTGGTTAAACATGTCACTGCTACGAGGATATGCCCCTGACGGTTTAACACAGTACAGCGTTGGTAAACTGCCCTCCCGTATAACCTTTGCCACTGCGTCGCCTAACCATCGAGACTGCGTGAGTTACCACTTTCTTAAAATGAAAAAAGCGCAAGCACAAGGCCTGCGCGAAGAATAACTTTGAGGAGGTATTCCCTTACTTAAAGCATATTCCTTTATGAATAAATTGCATTAGACAAATGCCTTTCCCTCATAAAAAAGGCAAAAACCCCTTCCCAGTCTTGGACGGTTTTATTAGTCATCAGAGACCTTTCAAGTATTCAAGCGCCTCCTTGACATGCCCTTTAACCTTCACATTCCGCCACTCTTTCATAAGCACGCCCTCTTTATCAATTAAAAAAGTCGAGCGCTCTATTCCCATGTATTCCTTGCCAAAAGTTTTCTTTAGCTTCCAAACCCCATACTTCTCTGCCGCTTCATGTTCGACATCAGCCAGAAGCATGAATGGCAATCCATGCTTTTCAATGAACTTGGCATGCCTCTCAGCCGGATCCGGGCTGACACCGACAATCACCGCATCCAGTTCCTGAAATTTTTCATGCTGGTCCCGAAAATCGCATGCCTCCGTTGTGCAGCCCGGTGTCATATCCTTAGGATAAAAATAAAGCACAATATAGTTCCCTTTGAATTCCTCTAGCTTCACCGTTTCACCATTTGCCCCTGAAAGGGTAAAATCCGGCGCTTTCTCTCCAACTATTGCTGACAATCAGGCCACCCCATTTCTTTTCTTCAAGGTAAGACTACCCAATTATCACGTTAAAAACAACCTTCAAACATCCTTCCGTTCTTGTTGTTCGAAATCTATCACGGTCCGGATCAAAAACGCCGCGGGTAGGGTGTAGCCGATAAAAGCCTCTATCGCAGAGATGATCCTCCCTATCCCGATAGGGCTTACATCACCGTATCCAACTGAAAACATCGTCATGGCGCTGAAATAAAAGGATGTCTCCAGCTGTTTGAAGAAGTCGTCAGGGACGCGCATGCCGCTATCGAGTATCACCGCATAATGGTTAAGCTCAAACAGTAAAAAAATCATCGCGAAACCAATCAAAATTGTTCCGTAAAGATTTGCAATCCATATGAGATTCTCTAACGAAAACTTTTGCTCGCCTTTTTCTTCTATAAAAATTGTTCGTATGCTCATGGCCATACAATAAACGATAAGTGTCATCAGGAGATAGAATACCATTCTTTACCTTCTTTCGCGGGAGGCTCGTTTACTCCTATTAGTACTCCCCTGCCATCCTTAATATGTAGAAAAGACCAAAAATTAAGGTTTGATATGGACACAAAAGATAATGGTAGATTATGGGCGGTTTCACTATGTATAATATCTATCTTGGTGAGGACGATCCGAAAATTGCTGCACTCTTAAAAGATCATCTTGAAAAATACGATTACAAGGTTGTTTTGGCAAATGGATTTGCAGATAAGTTTCCAAAACAAAGAGCAGGATTAGGCCGCGAGTTTTAATCCCACCGCAGCCCCCAGGACCATTATAATGAAAAAAACTCTCCGCCAATCCCTGGACTCGCCATTAAGGATCATGCCCCAGATAGCTGCGCCTGACGCTCCGATTCCAGTCCAAATGGCATAAGCGGTTCCCATTGGCAAGGATTCCATCGCAAGGGAAAGAAACAAAAAACTGGCCCCGAATCCGCTGGAAAGAAGGACAAGCGATTGCCAGTTCCTTTCTTTATGATACTTGCTTATCATGGCTACACCAAACATCTCGCAAATTCCTGCCAAGATCAAAACCCCCCATTCCATCACCGGCCAGCCCCTTCTACTTTTTTCTCTTCTGTTGTAACCAGTTTTAAACCTATCACTCCCCCTAAAAGCAGCAATATTAACAGGATTTTGGAAAGCTTTACTGGCTCGCCAAAGATTATCATTTCAGAGATCACCGTGCCTGCCGTCCCCAAACCGACGAATACAGCATAAACCGTCCCTGCAGGAAGCCGTTTTCCAGCCATGATCATTCCGTAAAAACTTATGATAATCGCAATAACCGTACCGGTCCATGACCAAAACCCATCAGCGTGCTTCAATCCAATCACCCATAGCACCTCAAAGAAAGCCGCCGTGACAACCTTCAGCCAATCCGAATTCACTTTGGTAACTCACCTTCCCATTCTCACAATTAAAATAACCCGGGAGAATACCATGCTTCAGTATACCTCCCAGGCTTTTATCCTTCCGTGGAACAGCAAAAAGCTGCCGTTTTCTCTTGGACCAGTCCGGCTCAGGCGGCCGCGGAACCCTAGAAAACTATTTAATATTTAATTAATGACGCCGCATTCGTGCCCATTATACAACTTTTACTAACTTTATCAAGGGAAAAAAGAAATTTAATGATATTTTATTTTAAATTGTGATATGGACTCTAGATTTGTTGCTATTTCCGCTTTATTTATTGAAACCCTACTTAAATTTATTGATATCCCGTTGCATTTGTTGACATCTTTCATGAACTTGTTGATATTCGAGTTTCTTTATTGACATCACACATAACTGTCACCCAGCCCATTAATTCCCCGCGCCACGGTACCTCTTAACACCCTGGTTCCAAATCACCACCGCTATCATAAAGAAGATCAGCCCGATTATTGGAGTAGCGAAGGAAAAGGCATACCATTCTTTTTTGCCTAAAAAGTAGGCCGCGGGATAGACACCGACAAAGGCAAACGGCAAAATCCAAGTGAGCACGAATCTGATTACCTTGTTATATATATCAACCGGATAACGCCCATAATTTCCGATATTGTACATCATCGGCATGATCGAATTTTTTGCGTCCGACCAAAATCCGATGCTCGCGATTGCAATAAAGATTGCACCGTATGCCAGTGCACCGCCTATGGCAAATACAATAAACAAGATCGGATCATACCAGGCAATCTCCAGCCCTATCGAAGATCCCGCATAAAAAATGACAATAAGTCCAGTCACCGCACCGAAAAGGGATTCCAATTCGATCCGTTCGAGGATGATCTGGAACAGGCTGTGAATCGGCCTCGTCAGGATCCTGTCCATTTCTCCCTTAACTATGTAACGGTCATTAAAGTCCCAAATGTTAAAAAAAGAAGAAAAAATCGCATAAGGCACTAAGAAAAATCCGTAAATAAAAATAATTTCATCCTTGCTCCACCCTGCAAGAAGCTGTGTGTGGCCGAACACGACCAGTATAAACACCAGATTGACAGCCTGGTTCAGCAAATCGGACAGTATTTCGACAACAAGGTCGGCCCGGTATTGAAGCCGGGTTTTCATATACTGGCCCATATATTGAAAAAACATCGATACATAAAACACAGCATCAACCTCCCTGAATAATGAGCTGCTTTTTAGCCACGATCCAAAGGAATTGGATTGGGATCAGTAAAACCAGCACCCAGATAGCTTGCTGCAACAAGGCTCGCAGGATGTCAGCATGCTCGAATCCATTTGTGAAAATCATGCTTGGGATATAACTGATTCCTTGAAAGGGCAGATACTTCATAATCTCCTGTGCCCAAAACGGGTAGAAGCTGATCGGCAAAAGCAAACCTGAAAAAAGGTCAATGACCACCCTTTTAGCCCTTATCAAGCCGGCATTATTATAGAAGAAAAATGTAGTGATGCCTGTCAGCAGGTTGATTTGCGTATTGATGATGAAGCTAAAGAGCAATGATACTCCAAAATAGCCCCATAAGGCCGGTTCATTCGGAATATCAACAGGAAAGATAAACGAAACCAGCACCATGCCCGGAATCGAGAAGAAAAAGAAACGGAAAATACCTTCCCCGAGCCCCTGCATCGTTTTCATCCCCAGATAGTTATAAGGCCTGATTAATTCTACGGCAACCTTTCCTTCTTTGATATCAACAGCGATTTCCCGGTCGATATTATTAAAGTAAAAAGCCCGGGCCATCCAAGCAATCGTTACATATGTCGTCATTTGCATGATCGATAATCCTTCGATCGAACCCTTTTCGCCATAAATGGCTTTCCACAGGAAATAGTAAGCCCCGATATTGATGCTGTAAATTAAGATTCCAGTATAGTAATCCGTTCGGTAGGCCAACATCATTAAAAACCGGATGCGGATCATTTCGAGATATTTTCCCATGGCCTTCTCTCCTTGCTTATCTAATCACGATTGTATCTTTACATAATTTAAGCGGTAAATGTTTGAATTCACACCAATAATAAAAATAATTAAGCGAAAAAATATGAATTGAGCGCTTCGTCACTGCAATCAAGCAAAAAAATTCATTAATTAAGCGAAACCCGATTCCATGCTCATACTCCACGCACTGCAGTAGAAATACCTTGTTCATAAATGTTTCGGACAATTTCCTCGATTGATGTCTCCAATATATTTACATCCTTAATTTTAAAATGGGAAACAACCGCTGAAATTAACTGTGAGATATTATCGCTTTCTTCTTTTATATAAGCGATAAAGGTTTGATTTTTTTCATCGTAATCCCAGCTCGTCTCAAACAATAGGGGCAACGACTCCAATTGTGATAACCGCACTTCCTCCAGGAACTGAAAATGGATTTCCTTTTCTTCCGCCCAATTATTTTTGAGGCTCTGCAATCCGCCGTCGTAGATGATTTTCCCTTCATCAAGCATGACCACCCTGTCGCACACTGCCTCGATATCCGCAAGGTCATGGGTTGTCAGCAGGATGGTTGTATTATATTTTTGATTAATGTCCTTTAAAAACTGGCGGATTTTCACTTTCACTAGCACGTCAAGACCGATGGTTGGTTCATCAAGAAACAAAAGGGGCGGATTATGGATTAACGCCGCGGCAAGCTCACACCTCATGCGCTGCCCAAGCGACAGTTTGCGGACCGGCTTATCAAGGAGCGGGCCGATATCAAGAGTTTCGATAATATGTGCCATATGTTCGTTATATTGTTCATCCGGCACCTTATAAACCTTTTTCAGAAGCCGGAATGATTCCTGGACGGCAATATCCCACCATAGTTGCGAACGCTGCCCGAAAACAACGCCGATCGTGCGGGCGAATTTTTCCCTTTCTCGGTGAGGATCCATGCCATTCACCCTGACACTTCCTGAGGTGGGAGTCAGGATGCCTGTCAGCATTTTGATTGTCGTTGATTTCCCTGCCCCGTTTTCCCCAATATAGGCAACCATTTCCCCCTGTTTTACGGTAAAATTTATATCATTTACCGCCGGGACGACTTTATATTTTCTCGTAAGCAAATCACGAAACGCACCCTTTAATCCGGAGCGGCTTGAAAATACTTTAAATTCCTTGCGGAGCTGCTTTACTTCGATTGCATTGCTCATTCATCGATTCCTCCATAGACTCTTCTTGCCCTAAGAAAACAGTTTATCCAATCATAGGCATGAACACAATCCATATGCATGCCCGAATCCCCTTATACGGATTTTTCATTAAAAAGATGGTAGAATGGATGTTGGTGATTTTGCAGGATTTATAGGAGGCAATGCAATATGAAGTTTACGAATTCAGAGACTTTACATAGGGAAGCTTTAGAACATATCGTTGGCGGCGTCAACAGCCCTTCCCGCTCGTACAAGGCGGTAGGAGGCGGTTCACCGGTTGTGATGGAACGCGCGGAAGGCGCCTATTTCTGGGATGTGGATGGAAACAAATATATCGATTACCTGGCGGCGTATGGGCCGATCATCACGGGCCATGCACACCCCCATATTACGGAGGCGATCACGCGGGCAGCCCAGACCGGGGTTCTTTATGGAACACCCACCCCGCATGAAGTAAAGTTTGCTAAGATGCTGAAAGAAGCCATGCCGTTCATGGACAAAGTCCGGTTTGTAAATTCAGGAACTGAAGCGGTAATGACTACGATACGTGTAGCCAGGGCATACACCGGGCGGGACAAAGTGATTAAATTTGCAGGCTGCTACCATGGCCACTCAGACTTGGTTCTCGTCGCTGCAGGATCAGGCCCGTCTACATTGGGTACACCCGATTCAGCAGGGGTCCCAAAAAGCATCGCGCAGGAAGTGATCACGGTCCCTTTCAATGATATCGAGCCATTTAAGGAAGCCCTGGCAAAATGGGGAGACCAAATTGCAGCTGTCCTTGTCGAGCCGATCGTAGGTAACTTTGGGATTGTCGAACCAAATCCGGGATTCCTTGAATCCGTTGTTGAACTGACCCATGAAGCCGGCTCACTTGTGATCTTCGACGAGGTCATCACCGCATTCCGTTTTATGTACGGCGGAGCACAGGATTTGCTCGGAATTCAGCCCGACTTGACAGCCCTCGGCAAAATTATCGGCGGAGGCCTTCCAATTGGTGCTTATGGCGGTAAAAAGGAAATCATGGAAACCGTTGCGCCGCTGGGGCCTGCTTACCAGGCTGGCACAATGGCCGGAAATCCCGCGTCCATCCTCTCCGGAATTGCTTGCCTTGAGATTCTGAAGCAGGACGGCGTGTATGAAGAAATGGACCGGTTGGGGGCCATTCTCGAAAAAGGAATCCTTAAAGCAGCCGAGCAATATAACGTTCCGGTTACTGTAAATCGCTTAAAAGGAGCCCTGACAATTTACTTTACAACTGAAAAAGTGGAAAACTACGAACAGGCCGAAGATACGGACGGCGATTTGTTCGCCAAATTCTTTAAGCTAATGCTCAACCAGGGAATCAATCTTGCCCCTTCGAAATATGAAGCTTGGTTCCTAACCATTGCCCATACCGAAGAGGACATCTATCAATCTCTAATCGCTGTTGAACATTCATTTAAGGCTTTAGGATCGCCATCGGTAACCGCATAAAAATTCAATGAATATACACTCCCGGGAGGCCCTCATCTTCCCGGGGTTTTTTCACAACAATTATTGTGGAAGCGTTTTCAATATTATGTCTATGCTGTTAAATCCTTCTCCGGCATGTCTCATCCTATCCAACTTTCTGTATAAATAATTGATTTTAGTATTCTGAAATGGTAATATATTGTTACTATTCGGAAAATTATATCAACAAGATTTTCTTCATTCTCATTTTTTTGAAACTCAACCCCAGCATTATAATCAATGTTCTTCCTCTCGGCAAAAACTCTTAGATCATGTACCAACCATTAGGAGGTGGAGGCAGCAATAAGGTGCACCCTTATTAACCGCCGGATAAAATGACAAAACAATGGAGCCCAAGCTTATTTGAACAATTCTATAAACAGGAGCATGACGCATGCGGCATCGTGGCCTGTATTGAAAAAAAGAAAATCCCGACAAGGGAAAATATTTTTTCCTGCATCGATGCTCTAGTCAAAATGAACCACCGCGCCGGTTTTATTAACGGTGAAGGCGATGGTGTTGGAATCCACATCGATATCCCAAGGGAGCTTTGGAAAAAGAAGCTCACAGCAGAAGGCATTGATCCTGCTGCCGCCGACAATGAAACATTTATTGTAGGCCATCTATTCCTGAGCAGGAAGACCGATACAGAAGCGGTGAAAACTGAGATTAGGGAAAAATTGCTTCAGCACGGCCTTACCCTGCTTTTTGAAAGTGACAAGGCTTACAATCCTTCAGCACTTGGGCCGATTGCGATTCAGGAAAACCCTGTTTTTTGGCAATTTGCGTGCACTTCCGAAATTGCCGATCAAAAGGCATTATCGAAAATCCTGTTTGAATTGACGCCTGCGATTGAAGAAAACGATAATATTCACGTCGCATCTTTAAGCCAATATCATGCTGTATATAAAGTGATGGGTGCCGGTGACATTCTTCCCCACTATTACCCGGACCTTGCGGATCCGCTCGCTGCATCTACCATGACACTCGGGCATAATCGCTATTCAACCAACACTCTATCAAGCTTTTTCCGTGTTCAGCCATTCAGTGTCCTTGGACATAACGGGGAAATCAATACGATCAGCAAGCTACGCGATGAAGCGAAAATGGTAGGTGTCCCGCTTGTAAAAGACGGCAGCGATTCACAGGATTTAAGCCGTACGATTGAAACATTCATTGCAAGGCACGGCTATTCCTTATTTGAAGCAGTTGATCTATTATTTCCGCCCATCATTAACGAAATGAAAGTTTACCCGGAGCACCTTCAAAATTTATATACCTATCTGCGTGAGGCATGGGGCCATTTTGCACAGGGCCCGGCTGGGATTATTTCACGGTATGGGGATGAGGCCGTATTTTCGGTAGATTCATTGGGTCTGCGCCCTCTTTGGAATATTGAAACGAAAACTTCTTATTTATTTTCATCGGAACCAGGCATTATCCCTTCTTCCGAGTATACAGGCGATCCAAAACCGCTCGGGCCAGGGGAAAAAGTGGGGCTGAAATGGGAAGGAGATTCTATCAAGCTATTTGATTATCAAAACTATCAAGAGGAAGTGTATCAAAGATACAGCCAGCGTTTCACGCTCTCAAACGACCGCGTGCGCCTGAATCCTCCTGTTTTTGAAAAGACTGTGGTTACCGCAGAGCCGGCAGGAATCCACAATGGCCAATATAAAGCATTCGGCTGGGAGCGCGACCATGTCCAGCTCGTAGAGCAAATGGCCGAAAAGGGAGTCGAGCCGATCCGTTCCCTTGGCCATGACGCTCCGCTTGCGGCCTTGAACCCGCAAAGGAAAAATATTGCCGACTATATTAAGGAAAGTGTTGCAGTCGTAACCAATCCGGCAATCGACCGGGACCGCGAAACCGAACACTTTTCTACACGGACAATCGTCGGCAAGCGCCCTGCTTTATTCGGCAAAGAAAAAGCGGGCAGGGTTACCGAGCTTTTGACGCCTATTTTGATAGAAGGAGCAATCGGCATTGAATGTAAAGACTCTTTATCCCAGCCAAGTTACGACCAGTTTGTTGCGCATTTTGGGGACCAGCAGCTTACCCACATCATATCAGCCACATTTACCGAAACAGAAAGCATCAAGGAAGCGCTGGATAGACTGGCAAGGGAAGCGATTTCTGCAGTCGATGCTGGCAAAACTCTAATTATCCTGGACGATGCCGATGCCCATCAAAACGGAAACCTGTGGATGGACCCGCATTTGGTAGTTTCCGCTGTTGATCAGGCACTCGTCCTTACAGGGAAGCGTCGGGATTGTTCTTTGCTTCTGAGGTCCGCTGCCATCCGTTCACTCCATGATATCGTAGTGGCTTACGGCCTGGGATCGAATCTTATCAACCCATATTATATGTTCCTTTCCCTTTCCAATGAAACAGCAGTGCCGGCAATCAATTTATATAATGCTTTAACAAAAGGCCTGGAAAAAGTGATTTCGACTATCGGAATCCATGAGCTACGGGGTTACGGGCGATTGTTCTCAAGCATCGGCCTCAATGAGGAAATCGGAACCTATTTAAATGTGGTGAATTTCTTCGGCGGAAGCGGATTAACCCATAATTTCGAGCAATTGAAAGAAGACGCCAAGCAGCGATCGATCGACTATAACAATGATAAAGAAAGAATCGGGAAGACGTTTAACCTGTTCCCGAGAATCTGGAAAGCAATCGGGGATGTCGCATCAAGCGGGGACTATACTTCCTATGGGGAAAAGATAACGGAACAGGAGGAGGCAAATCCTACTACCATCCGGCATTTAACAAGCCTAACGAAAACGGATGATCCCCTTCCGAACCATGAGGTCGATATCTCGGTCGGCGATCATAGCCTTCCTTTTGTCATCGCATCCATGTCATTTGGTTCCCAAAACGAAACAGCCTTCCGCGCCTATGCCGAAGCAGCTGACCGCTTAAACATGGTCAGCATGAACGGTGAGGGTGGAGAAATTAAAGATATGCTGGGCAAATACCCGAGAACCCGCGGCCAGCAGATTGCCTCTGGACGCTTCGGCGTAAACGCGGAGCTGCTAAACTCCTCCAATCTTTTGGAAATAAAGATCGGCCAGGGAGCGAAACCTGGCGAAGGAGGCCATCTCCCAGGTTCAAAGGTTACCGCCAAAATTGCGGAAGCAAGGAACGCGACTATCGGTTCGGATTTGATTTCACCATCAAATAACCATGATATCTACTCAATTGAAGATTTGGCGCAGATGATTCACGAATTGAAAACGGCTAACGATAAGGCAAAAGTTGCCGTTAAAGTACCTGTCGTACCCAACATCGGAACAATTGCTGTCGGCATAGCCAAAGCTGGGGCAGATATTATCACTCTGTCAGGCTTCGACGGTGGTACGGGTGCTGCCCGTATACATGCCCTGCAGCACGTCGGATTGCCAGTGGAAATTGGGGTAAAAGCCGCGCACAATGCCCTTTTGGAAGCGGGCATCCGCCAAAACGTGGAAATTTGGGCAGATGGCGGCCTGAAAAGTGCTTTGGACGTAATGAAGGTAATGCTTCTTGGCGCAAACCGGGTCGGCTTCGGCACATTATCCATGATTGCGGTCGGCTGCACCACTTGCCGGGGCTGCCACCTGGATACCTGCCATGTCGGCATAGCGACTCAGATCGAATCCGAGGCACAGGCAAAGGAACACGGGTTACGCCGATTCGTACCACGGCAGTTTGACCTGGCCGTACAAGGATTAATGAATATGTTCCATGCATTCGGCAACGAACTAAAGGCTTTGACAGCCTCTCTTGGCGCACGCAGCCTTCAGGACATCGTCGGCCGTTCCGATTTACTAGTGCAAGATAAAGGAAAAGAACTGCTGGATTTGACCTACCTATTGAAAACGCTCGATATTGGCCAGTTCTCCAATAAAGAAGCAGCTGCCTCCCTTTCTCAAGGTGCTATGCAAGTAGCTGTCGGGGCAGAATACCTGGATTCGCGGGTTGATGAGCTTAACGAATCACGGGCTTACAGCTCGATCACATCCGACCAGCGTGTACTTGGAAGCAGGGTTTCCTGCCATCGTGTCCGCGGAAGATTGGATGGGTCCTATAAGAAGCTCCCTCCGGTCCATCTTCAGTATAAAGATGGCTCCATTCCCGGCAATGGCCTTGGCGCATATAACAGTGAAGGCATTGAGATCAGTGTAAATGGAGGCGCACAGGACGGCGCTGGCAAAACATCTATCGGAGGCAATATTTTAATTTTTAAATCACCTGGAAAAGACGGTAAGTTTTATAATGGATCCGTTGGTAAAGGATTTGGATATGGAGCTCAGCACGGCCTCTTGGTTGCGCAGGGCGATGCTGATGCACGGGCCGGTATCAGGCTTTCCGGTGCTGATATGATTATCGGCGGACAGCTGAAACAGCCGCTGCCGGAAAATGAAACCGGAAACCTGGCAGTCCATTCAAACATCAAAGGCTTCGCGTTTGAATATATGACGAACGGAAGAGGATTGGTTCTTGGAGATCCGGGACCATGGATTTGTGCGGGAATGACAGGCGGTGCGGTTTATTTGCGCCATCAGCCTGAAGCGGGATTGACGAAAGAAGCCATCGAAAGAAGGATTGCCAAAGGGGCAAAAGTATCGATCAAGCCGCTTTCAACAACTGGTGTGAAGGATGTTGGCGAGCTTCTTGGCAAATATGTTTCCTTATTGAAGGAGCAGGGTCAAACAGAAGAAGCTTCGTCATTGGAACAGCTTCTTTCGAATCCGGAACAGCATTTTCTCCAGATCATTCCTGTTAAAGAACAGGCCGATCCATCCGTTTCCACTGAATGATTACACATTGCAGCAAGCTGGTACCCATGGGTGTCAGCTTGTTTTGTTATTTCATCCTTGGGGCGCGAGTGGATTTTTTATTTTACAAATTCTTGAATATTCCATTTCCACTTGAAACTATCTGCCAAACCCTGTATATTACATTATTGTTTACTTTCCATTTTATTAGTGTAAAGTACATATACACAGCCTATATTATGGCATATCTTATTTTAAAAAACGCGACGATTGAAATTGCATACAATCATACGAAAGAAAGGATACATTTTTATATGAAGTTAGGTGCCCGCATACTTAAAACGGGAATCGCAATTGTTTTTGCTCTGTACTTGTCGGAGCTGTTACAACTCCCCTCCCCTGTTTTTGCGGGGATTGCGGCAATATTTGCTATCCAGCCGACCATTTACCGGTCTTATTTATCAGTTGTGGAACAAATTCAAGGAAACTTGATTGGTGCTATCATTGCCGTGTTGTTCGTACTGTTGTTTGGCAATCATTACTTTATCATCGGGTTGGCCGTTGTGATTGTCATCTCCATAAACCTAAAACTGAAGATGGAGAAAAGCCTGGTTCTTTCCATTGTCACTGTTATCGCCATCATGGAAAGCCAGCAAGGGGATTTTTTGCAATTTGCGATGATCCGCTTTTCATCCATTTTGCTCGGAATTCTCTGTTCCTTTATAGTAAATTTGGTTTTTATCCCACCAAAGTATGAAATAAAGCTCTATAACCGGATTTCCGGAACCACGGAGGATATTTTTAAATGGATCCGCATTAGCACCAGGCATGCTTCTGAACATACTCTATTGAAAAAGGACATAAGCGTAATCAAAAATGAACTCTTAAAGCTGGAGCAAATATATTCGATGTATAAAGAGGAGCGCGCTTATTTTAAGAAGGAAACACTTGCAAAATCAAGAAAACTCGTTGTTTACAGGCAAATGATCGCTACTTCAAAGAAAGCTTATGAAACCTTGAAACGGATCCATAAGTTCGAAAATGAGATTTCATTAATGCCTGAGGATTTTCAGGCGCAAATCCAGCATCAGCTCGATTCTTTAATCCATCGCCATGAACAGCTTCTGCTAAAATTTATCGGTAAAATCAAACCTGGGGGCTGTGTGGAGCAACATGACAGCCATTCCCTAAGCAGACGGGATTTCTTATCGTTTTTCTTTGCCAAGTTAAAACAAATGAAAAACGATGAAGAGGAAGAGATTCCTACACGGCTTGTACCCTTGATTTCTGCCATCATTGAATATGATGAGCAATTGGAACATCTTGAAACACTAATTATCAGTTTTCAATCCTACCATCGAGACGAAAATGAAGTATCTGTCCAATACGAAGGTTGATGAAAAACAATATAAATGAAGGCAGTTCCGCTAATGGAACTGCCTTCATTTTTTGATGCATCATTATATGTGTTTCGGCTAACCTTTATTTTAAGGTTTGGCTTTTGTGGCTGACCCCCTATAAGTCAGACTCATGTTCAGGAATCAAGCTGCTGAACCGTGAATAAGTCATAATAATGGCCCTGCTTTTGCATTAATTCTTCGTGCGTCCCAATTTCGGCGATTTCTCCATGCTCAATCAGTACAATTCGGTCAGCATGGGTAATGGTTGATAACCGATGGGCCACTATGAATGTCGTTCGATCCCTTGCCAATATATCAAGCGCTTCCTGAATAAGGTGCTCGCTCTCAAGGTCAAGGGCAGAAGTCGCTTCATCCATAACAAGAATCGGAGGGTTCTTCAGGAACACACGGGCAATGGCTACACGCTGTTTTTGCCCCCCTGAAAGCTTCACGCCCCTCTCCCCAACTTTCGTGTCATAACCTTCCTGAAGGTTCGTGATGAAATCATGGGCATTGGCCGCTTTGGCAGCTTCGATTACTTCTTCCTTCGAAGCTTCCGGATTCCCCATTAAAATATTTGACATCACGGATTCACTGAACAAAATGTTATCCTGTAGCACCATACCGATTTTATCCCGCAGGCTGCGGACTTTATAATCACGGATGTCGGTGCCATCAAGCATGATGCGGCCTTCGTTCACATCATAAAAACGCGGAAGAAGGCTGATCAGCGAAGACTTTCCCCCTCCGCTCATTCCTACAAGCGCAATCGTTTCGCCCTTTTGGACATCAAGGCTGACATTTTTCAGGACCGCTTTTTCTTTTTCATCATAAGCAAACGTAACATTTTCAAAACGGATACTGCCTTCCACATCTGTTAGTTCCTTTGCACCCGGCTTATCATCTATATCATATTTTTCATCGATGAATTCAAACACCCGGTCCATCGAAGCCAAGGTCTGGGTCATTGTCGTTGACGAGTTGACCAGCCTGCGGAGCGGGTTATAAAGCCGGTCAATGAACCCGATAAAAGCCATCATGGTCCCAATCGTCAGATTCTCATGAATGACCTGATAGCCTGCATAACCTATTACAATCAATGGGGAAATATCCGTTATAGTGTTCACTACCGCAAAGGATTTCGCATTCCAGCTCGTATGCCGGAGCGCCTTGTCCAGAAAGTTTTTATTTTGCTTATCAAACCGTTCCTGCTCATAATCTTCAATCGCAAAGCTCTTAATCACCGGCATTCCCTGCACACGCTCGTGAAGGTGGCTCTGAAGGTCAGCCAGCGCTTGCGAACGGACTCTTGTCATTCCTCTTAATTTCCCGAAAAAGTGATTTACTGATATCGCATAAAATGGGAGCAAAATCAGTGACACAATCGTCAGGGTAATATCCATTGTAAACATGATGGCAATGGCAATTATGATGGTAGCAATATCAAGCCAGAGGTTCATCAACCCTGTGATTACAAAATTCTTTGTCTGTTCTACGTCGTTGATCACCCTTGAAATGACCTCTCCGGCCCGGGTATTTGAGTAATATTTAAAGCTCAGCTTTTGGATATGGGTAAACAGCTGGTTACGGATATCATATAAAATTTTTGTCCCTGTCCATTGGGCAAAGTACTGCCTGTAATACTCAATCGGCGGCCGAAGCACCACAAATATTGCGAGCATGATGCCCATAATCCAAAATAGCTTATCAGCTTTTATCGCCTTTGAGATACTGTCATTTCCCACGATATCATCCACAACATATTTGATTAAAACAGGAATTAGAAGAGGGATGGCAAATTTTATCAAACCAATAATGATAGTTCCCATAATTTGCCACTTATACGGTTTCACAAATTGCAGGTATCTCTTTACGCTGTCCACATAATTCCCCCGATTTATAAATTAGTGCTCTCCCCCTGGCAACGAACGGCATTTTGCTAATTTCCTTAGAGGTAAAGATAGAGCCAGTTTTACACTGATGCAAATGTATGCCTGCCTGGCAAATAAAAACCTGTTGCGAGTCTCAACAGGCCTGTCCTTTTTCATATTAACGATAGGTTAAAAAACGTTCATACCAAGAATCAATGAATTCCGCCGAAAAAGGCCCTTTCCGCTGGCGGATCATATAAATCAAATGGTCGACATTCCGTTTCAAAATCTGGTCAATCACATCCGGGTAGTTCATTTCCCTGCGATGCCGTTCATATTCATCCTCATCCAATAAATGAAAAGTCATATCCGGAAACACCTTAATATCCAGGTCATAATCAATATACTTTAGCGCCTCTTTATCACAGATGAATGGTGAGCTGAGATTGCAATAATAATAAACGCCATCCTCCCTCAACATTCCGATGACGTTGAACCAATATTTAGAATGGAAGTAACAGATCGCCGGCTCCCTGGTTATCCATGTCCTTCCATCTGATTCCGTTACCATTGTTCGATCATTTGCCGCTATAAGAAGATTCTGTGTCCCTTTTAATACGGTGGTTTCTTCCCAGACTCGGTGGATGTGCCCGTCATGCTTATAGCTGTGGATTTGGATTTTTCCTCCTTCATTGGGAATCCCCATGTCTTTTTTCCCCTACTTTCTCTGTAAAACTGCCAGTTGAAATGTTTTGCTATAAAGGTGTCCAGTGCAAAAATTTACTTATATTCCTTTATTATAGCGATTTCCTGGAAAATTTAAAACAAAAGAGAGCTAACCCGGCAGTGAAATTTGCTCTCATCCTGAATTTAGGTGGTATCCCCTTATGAAAAACGGAACGCCAACATTTCAGGCTGCTTAAGCCACACTGTCTGGTTAACTCTTTTAAAATTTATATAATGCTCAACTAACGTGCGATCTCTTCGTTAAGTAAGAGCCGCCTGGCTCTCCTGATAAAAACGGATTACTTCTTCCGTTTGCTGCTCAAACATATCCTGGATGCCAGACAGCTCTTGCTTCATCCTTATTATTTCATCGTTTATCGAATCCAGCTCAGTTTGTTCCTGCAAATGCCCCAGCTGCTGTTCGATCTCCTGGCACCGCTCTATTTCGGATTGCAAAAACAAAAGCTTTTCCATCGTTTTCAACTGTTCATTAATTAACCGATCGAATTCCTTCATACCGCGCACCTCACCCTTTTGGTCATCATGGTTTATGTATTCTTTTTTGGCGCCTTTTATCCTTTGACTTTTATTGTTGAGGAGGTGGAGGTTTTGTCGAATGGTTGTAGGAGCTAAGCTAGCGTTTAATCACACCAGCAGGTTATCTACATATATATCAGTAAATGCCTGTCGAACTTCAAATAAGTATTACTACGGAAAGGGCATACGGTATTCTCTTCTCCTTGTTGTACCATGCGCGGAACCTGTGAACCGGTAAATAATATATGCGTTATTGAACAGGAAGTTAGATTTAAAACAGTCTGGCTTCGCGATTGGTAATACATTTTTTAAAAAGAAGGGCGTAATCTTCCAGTAAATTGGCATGCGCATTTTTTGAGGAAAAAGAACAATGCGGACAAATCCAACTTCCACGTAATCTGTCCATATCCAGTAAAGAGCAGTTTGGACAGTGAACTCCTCTCCAGATATCAGATTGTGTAATAATATAACGTTGTAGAACATCTGGATTGTAAGAATGATTTAGTCCGATAAAACCGGCTGGCTGCGAATTGAGCCAAACTTCCGCTTATTCAGCCGGTTTGCTTATTGCATTCAGCCAAAATACATGAAAATCCAGCCACGTATTCCACCTCGATTCAACTGTCATCTTACCATTGAGCCAAATCCCTGCTTTTTCAGCCGTTTTGCTCACCGACACAATAAACAGATGCTATAAAATACGGCAGGGCACCTAAATGGGCCCTGCCGTCTATCTGTTAGCGATTCTTCTGTTGGTTTTGCTGCCTCACCTGTGCAGCCGTATTCTGGCTCGCAAACTCAGTGCCAAATTGGCCCTGGCCTGCTTGGTTTGCACCAGAGGCAGTTTGTTGATTTTGCTGCCTTACCTGTGCAGCCGTATTTTGGCTCGCAAATTCTGTGCCAAATTGGCCCTGGCCTGCTTGGTTTGCACCAGCAGCAGTTTGTTGGTTTTGCTGTCTTAGTTGTGCAGCAGTATTCTGGTTCGCAAACTCAGTGCCAAATTGGCCCTGGCCTGCTTGGTTTGCACCAGCAGCAGTTTGTTGATTCTGCTGTCTTAGTTGTGCAGCAGTATTCTGGCTCGCAAACTCAGTGCCAAATTGGCCCTGGCCTGCTTGATTTGCGCCAGCAGCAGTTTGTTGGTTTTGCTGCCTTACCTGTGCAGCCGTATTCTGGCTCGCAAACTCAGTGCCGAATTGGCCCTGGCCTGCTTGGTTCATACCAGCGGAAGCTTGTTGGTTTTGCTGCCTTACACGCTGGATGTTAGTGCCTGCTTGTGTTCGGTTGTTGTTGTTTCCCATTGTTAATCACCTCCACGCTATTAATGTAACCGAATCGCGCGGAGGGTATTTGAGTTAATAAAAGGCAGCTTTTTTCCTTATACAAGCAGTGAACGGCCACCATCAACGATAATTGTCTGTCCCCTGATCATGTTTGATTGTTCCGAAATCAAAAACATGATCGCGTTAACCATATCTTCCATTTCCACAATGCGCCCGGCGGGTGTTTGTTTTGCTGCATCGGCCAATAGCTCTTCGCGGTTAGGAAAATGAGTCAACGCTTCTGTATCAATGGCGCCGCCAGATACGGCATTTACACAAATATTCTTAGGCGACAATTCGACGGCAAGATATCTGGTAAGCGCCTCCAACGCCGCCTTGGAGACCCCCACCGCAGTGTAATTTTCAAGCACGCGGATCGAGCCAAGAGAACTTATGCTTACCATTTTGCCTCCGCCGTTTTTCTCCATCAATTTTGCGGCTTCCTGGGAGCTAAATAGAAATGCCTTGCTGTTAATATCCATGGTCCAGTTCCAATGGGTTTCCTGTAATTCCATGGCTGGACGCAATACACCGGATGCCGCATTGTTAATAAAAACATCGAGCCTCCCAAAGACCTCGTCAATTTGTTCAAACATCGCCTTAATCTTGGATACATCACCTACATTGGCTTTAACGACTAGAACCTTTCTGCCAAGCGCTTCAATTTCTTCAGCGACCTCCATCGCTTTTGACTTGCTGCGGGCATAATTGATAACAATGTCGTAGCCCTGTTTTGCAAGGCGCAAAGCTGTCTGCTTTCCAATTCCACGGCTTGATCCTGTTACTAATGCTACTTTTTGGGTCATGTGTTTATTCATCCTTCCATAGTGGGAATACATGCATAAAGAACGTTTTTCTTATGAAAAATAAATAAAAAGAAAAGGAGTGTGTGCAACTATGTATGTAGGCCGGGATATGACCGAACTATCCATGCTTTCAAGGACAGACTGGAAGGATAGCGAGCTTGCTTTTTTCCATCACTCCCTGCAACAAATGGTACCCTATTTGAACCAGGAAGGACAGGCAATACACCGGGAAATCGTACAAGAAATCGAAAACCGCGGCGGGCTTGCTCGTCACGAAGCCGATTACACCCACGGAACCAAAATAACCTACGATTGAACATGCGGGGTTCTTGGGAAAGAAAACGTCCAGTCCAGAAGTGCGCGTTCCTTGCCCAGAATCCTGCTATATTATATTCCTGTCCCGGATGTATACGCCGCAAACATTTTTTGGTGGGACACCGAAAAAGCATAGTCCTGTATTTCCTGCTGGCTTACCCACTTTAAATGATGTTTGTCCAATACTTGTTGGTCAATCGATTCATCAAGCTTTCCGGCAAATGTATCTACATTCCAAACTAGGTGTGAGAATACATGGTCAATCTTGGTGATAACCTCGCCGATTTCGGGCTTTGCACCATATGCATCTAAAAATTGCTGCTGAAATACCTCCCGCTTTGGCAATAGCTGATTGTGAATTTCAAAGTTTGGGAATTCCCAGAGATTCGCCAGCAGTCCATTTGCCGGCCGTTTATGAATTAATAAGTCCCCCTGATTATTCGTTAAAATGGCGGCCACAAGCTGGACTGCCCTGCTTTTTTTCTTTTTTGTTTTGACAGGCAACTGCGCCTGAACGCCTTCCCCGAAGGCTACACAGTGCTCCCGCACCGGGCATAACAAACAAGCAGGTACGCCGGGTGTACAGATCAAAGCTCCCAGCTCCATCAGTGCCTGATTAAAAAAAGAGGCATTCCCATGGTCAATCAGCTCTCTTACAGCTTCTTCAAAAATTTTCCGGGTTCTTGGCTTTGCGATATCCTCTTCTATCAAAAGGATCCTCGACAGGACCCGCATCACGTTACCATCTACGGCCGGTTCAGGCTTTCCATAGGCGATGCTCAAAACCGCTCCGGCTGTATATGGGCCTACTCCCTTTAATTTAGAAATTGCCTCAGGGGTATCCGGTACCATTCCATTATATGTTTCACACACTTCTTTTACTGCACTGTGCAAATTCCGCACTCTGGAATAGTAACCCAATCCCTCCCACGCCTTCAGGATCTTCTCCTCATCTGCCTCAGCAAAATCTTCAAGAGTTGGGAACCATTCAATGAACCTGTTGAAATAAGGGATCACCGTTTCCACCCTGGTTTGCTGCAGCATAATTTCCGACACCCACACTTTATATGGATCTTGATCCTTCCGCCACGGCAATTCCCTCTGCTCCTTCTCAAACCAGGATATTAAATCATTCCTGAAACCAACTGTATTGAATTTTGATAAGCTTTCGATTTCATAATTTTTCACATTTGCTCCTCCGTGATGTTAAAATCGTTGCTGAGAAGGGAATATATTAATAAGCCCCATGGCTATCAAAACATTATTGCAGGGCACGATAAGAATTAATATCAAGCACCCAACGTTTTTCCTATCTCAGTGTAATTTCCGTAAAAAAATAAGTCAAAAAAAATTCAACTGGACAGCTTGAAATAATAGGATATGATTAGACATTAAATCAACCATTCTGTTTTTGCACCCCAAAAATGGTGCAAAGGAGGTAAGGCTCTTTGGATACTGGCACTCACTTTGTCATGGGAATCGCGCTTGGCGGACTTGCAACTTTAGATCCCGTAGTAGCAGGCAGTTCTATTACTGCCTCAGCTGTAATGGTGGGTACAATCCTAGGTTCCCAGGCTCCCGATGTGGATACAGTTTTAAAATTAAGAAACAACGCCGTTTATATCCGGAATCACCGCGGGCTAACGCATTCATTACCCGCAATTGTGCTCTGGCCGCTGTTAGTTGCCGGCGCTGTATTTCTGTTCTTTCCTGATTCGAATTTGCTTCACCTTTGGCTGTGGACCTTTTTGGCTGTGTTTCTGCATGTATTCGTCGACATCTTCAATGCTTATGGCACACAGGCGATCCGGCCGATTTCATCCAGATGGGTTGCTTTAGGGATCATTAATACGTTTGACCCGTTCATTTTTGGCATCCATATTGCCTGCTTGATTCTTTGGGGGTTCGGTTTTCCTCCAGGGTATACGTTCCTGTCAATGTACGGCATCTTGATTATTTACTATATTGCTCGGTTCAGGGAACAGCGGATCATCAAAAAAGCAGTTAAAGTCCAAATTCCTGAAGCCAAAAGAATCATTATGTCACCAACGATGAGATATCACAGCTGGAAGGTTGCAGTAATCACGGATAAACATTTTTACGTCGCCCGGGCAAATAATGGCTATGTAACGATATTGGATAAATTCGAACGTATTCCATTGCCTAAGAGCGAAATTTTAGATGCGGCAATACACGATAAGAACCTGGCCGCTTTCCTTTCATTTTCCCCGGTTTACCGCTGGGAGATCGAAAGTATGGACAATTATCATGAGGTACGGTTTATAGACCTCAGGTATAGGAGCAACGGTTATTATCCATTTGTCGCTGTTGTGCACCTTGACAGGGATTTGAATATAACGAATTCGTATACCGGTTGGATTTTCAGTGAAGCAAAGCTTCGAAAAAAATTAAACATCTTGCCTGGTTAAATGTTTATGGGATCATAACGACCGCTAAAAATAAGCTGGCCCCCGACGCGTGTTTCCCTAATGGGAATGTAAGCCGGGGGCCTGCTTTATTAATGAAGATTATCTTTCTTGTCTAATAGTTGCCGATATTTAGGATTGTTTGCAAAGAAGTCATGAAGCCTATCGCCGTGGTTTTCCACCCATTGAGTTACAATGCGGGCTGTCATTTCCGGGCCGGCATACTCATGCCCGGCCTTGGCGTACGTCGCTTCAAAATCTTCCCATAAAAGCTCAATCCATGTACGGGCCTGCTCAAAGCTGATTTCGCGGTTTTTTTCTAAAAGCAAGTCAGTAAGCTTTTCCTGATGTTCGTTCATCCCCATCACCTCTCTGCCATATTTTGAGGCTGCTGCTCCATTATATTTATTATCCTTTTACCCATACTAATAATGCACGGAAACGCGTGCTCATACTGTAGCTCTCAGGAGGGAAACAAATGAGAAATAAAGCAAAAGATTTCCCTGATTTAAACAATAGATTTGAAGGGGAACCGCGGGCAAAAGCAGAATACGCTTCGAAACGCGCGGATGGCACAATAAACACCCACCCCCAGGAACGAATGAGGGCATCGAACCAACGGGTTTCAGACACAATCAGATAACAAGGACAGGGCCAATCCCCCAATGGCTTTAACGCAGCTCCTCATTGGGGGCTGTCCCCCACCGCTTTAACGCAGCTCCTCATTGGACAGACCCCTTTTACACATTTTATATTATTTCACATTTGTGAGCATTGAGATGGGAAGTGCCTCTTCCTGTCCATTTCCGTTTAGGCGGTATCCCCATGCAAATACCCCGTTTAGGTACTCCACTTTAAAGTACGTCCCCGGGTCTCCTGCTATGTGGTAGATTTCCCCTGGTTTAAAATCTTCAGGTTTCAATAAATAAGCCTGGGCCATGACGGCTTTGCGCTCAAGCACGGCAAATTCGTTCACCATCCCGAGTTGTTCCGCTTTGCGCGCCTGTTCTTTAAGGGAGGCAATTTCCTGGGTTAATTCATGTTGTGTCATTTTGCTGTATCTTTTATCATTCATTAAAAATAGCACCTCGGGTTTCATTATTTAAACTGGCAGACGGCTAAAAAGGACTTCTGTTATCATAACCGGAGCCGAGTCAGGGCTGGGATATCATATTTTATTGCTGGGCCGGAATCTGGATAAAATTAATTTGACTAGAAACATCTTGCAGGCACCTCAGCATGCTGTGACGGATCATGCAGTACTAATTCGAAATAACAATCAGTCAATCCTTTTCGATTTTAATCAATAGTGCAGGCATTGACCATTACCGACCATTTGAAAAAATCAGGAAAAGAGAAACGAAAGAAATGCTGAATACAAATGTATTGGGCATATTCCAGGTGACTCACGCCGATCCGCCCGTCGGTTAAAAACGGGCAAATCCATTCAAATCATCCAGAATGCCTGTCTGCGAAAATCGAAAGATTAAGCTTGGTCAACGTATTCAGATAAGTACCTTTCGATCGAATCAATCGAAAATCCTTTGCGGAAAAGGGCTTGTTTCATTCGTTGTTCATATTCAAAGCCTGTATACTTTTGTAGCCTGCGGTGGGCTTTTTCAGCTTGATGGCAGAGGGATCCCCATTCTTCATCACTATCTTTCTCCAGGTTCACATTTAACAAGGCTTCTACAATAACATCAGTAGAAAATCCTTTACGCAGCAAAGTTTGTTCAAGCTTTTGCTTTAATGCGCGTTCTGAAATATTTTTCTCTTTGGCGATTGATTTTTCGGCCAGCCTTCTTGCGTGCTCTTCCTGAAGTTCAAATGTGTAAAGCGGCAGCGCGTCTTCAATTTTTTTATCGTCAATCCCCTTTTCCTTCAACTCCATCCGGACGGTAACCGGCCCTTTCTGACCACTGTTCATCTGCGTTCTTACAAATGCCTTTGCAAATTCCAGGTCATCCAGGTATTTGTATTGATAAAGTTTATGGACTGCTTCTTGTACGATCGGCCCATCGATTTCTTTTTTCTTTAAATAGGCACGGACCTCCGCCTCAGATCTCATACGATATGATAAAAAATTCAACGCCAGTGTAAATGCTTTTTGTATGTCATCGTGATATTGAATATCAGCCAAGTCGAAATCATCAATGTCTTTTCCTTTTTTTAACTGAAACTTTAGTAAGACTTCTTCATCGACACTGAATGCATATTCTTCCCCTTTGCCGTAATCGATAAAAATGTTATATCGGTCTGTATGTTTTTTCTGGGTCGTTATTTTTGTAATTTGCGGCATGAAAAATCACCTCTGTTATTACTGTAACACATCCGGGTAAAAGGATTTATGAAAAAAGAACAGAAATATTGTATGGAGGGGGGCTGACCATGAAAATTGCGATTTCAGGAGGAAGCGGGTTTATTGGTACTGCGCTGACAAAAGCATTGCTTAAGGAAAAACATGAACTTTTTATCCTGACCAGGAATCCAGATAGGAAGAATTCAAGTAAATCGGTCCAATACGTGCAATGGCTGGCCGATGCTGCAAAGCCGGAAGCACATCTGGAAGGCCTTGATGTTTTTATTAATCTGGCCGGTGAATCTTTGAACAGCGGCAGATGGACATCTGAAAGAAAACGCAGGATTGTCGAAAGCCGTGTTCAATCTGTAAATGAAATCGCCCGTATTCTTTCTTTGCTCGAAAAGCAACCCGAAACAGTAATTAATGCCAGTGCAATCGGTTTTTACGGGACTTCTGAAGTGGAGGAATTTACAGAGGATACAAATTCTCCAGGCAATGATTTCTTGGCGCGCACGGTGAATCTATGGGAGAAAGAAGCGAGCAAGGTCAAGCCCTTTACATCAAGGCTTGTTCTGGCCCGTTTTGGTGTCATCCTGGGTAAAAAAGAAGGGGCATTGCCGCGTATTGCCATGCCTTATAAGCTTTTTGCAGGCGGAAAGATAGGAAGCGGCCGGCAATGGATGTCATGGATCCATATCGAAGATGTGGTGCGCGCCCTTATGTTTTGCATTAATGATAAAGACATACAGGGTCCAGTGAACTTTGTTGCCCCTACCCCAACAAAAATGGACAGCTTTGGCCGTAATGTTGCAGAAGTACTGCATAAACCCCACTGGTTTCCTGTTCCGTCATTCTTGTTAAAAACGGTACTCGGTGAAATGAGCGTGCTGGTGCTGGAAGGTCAAAAGATCGTACCGGAGAAATTGGTGAGCCACGGCTTTACGTTTGCGTATCCTGAATTAAAACCTGCGTTAGAGGATCTTTTTAGATAATCCACAAAAATATAATAACAACAATGGCGGGTTTTTTCATTTTCAGCCGTATGGATGCAGCCAGGTAAGGAAAAAATGGGATACAAAGAAACGAAGGAGATGATTTATGTTGGAAAATAAGAAAAAAGAAAAGATGAAAAGCACACTTACCAGTACCCAGGAAGTCCTCTATGCACATGAATTCAAAATGGCCGACCGTGCAGCCGGATATACAGAAAAGAGGGGCAGAACCCGATTAAGTTAAATGATTCCCATACATATTGCCATTTCCCATTGTTAAAAATAAGTCTGTAATGGCCATAACTGTATGCCATTCGATATATTTCTTGGGAGGCGGCTGACGATGGGAAGGAATAGCATTCACCATAATCGTGATAAAAACAAGCAAAAACTTCCGCAAGTCCCGAAGAACTTAAAAAGGGACGGATTGGATGTAGAATATTCTAGTGAGCTTGCCGATCATGAGGATATAGAAGCGCAAGCCCGTTCCAGGGCAGCTGATGAACGCGCAAGAAATAGACAAAGAAACAGATAAAATAAAAACAGGGAGATACTTTTTTCTCCCTGTTTTAAAATCACTCCTGTTGTTCGCTGTCGTTTAGTAAGCTGCTGCCTTGTGAGGGAATTTTTGCGTTGTTTTACCTTTACGATTACCGAGATGTTCTTTGATATAAGGGATTGCATATCTGTCTGCACCATAGTAGTATGCGCCTGCGAATAGAAGAATGATTGCCGCTGTATAAAGCACCGGGTTAGTGCTAATTGTACCCGCTGGCATAAAGTGTTCAAGTGCATGAAGGCTCCGGCTAATAACGCTGAAATGGTAGCTGCGCCAAGAATCAAGCCAATACCCACCAGTAGTTCTCCCCATGCGACAAGGAAAGTAAAGACTCCGGCATTCGGAAGAGAGATATTTTCAAGGAATGCTGCGTACCAGCCCGCCACCGTTGGATGTTCTCCGCTCGTCTGTGCAATTGCACCCTTTCATAAATCCTGCTGCATCAAAACCGCCTTTGACCTTATGCCATCCTTCCTCTAACCATTGTACTTCCAGCCAGATTCGCAATATTTACTCAATTAATTCATCTCCTATTTCTGTCTCCAACCATAATACTCATAACAAGTTATCAACAGGCATGTTGATAATGTGGATATTCCCAACCAACAATATTAAACTCGGGGGGTTAACTCTACTTAGATATCCCCAAAAATATTACCGCACTTATGGATAAGTCTGTGGATACTGTGGGTAAGTTCATAAAACCCTTTCACAACCAGTAGTTGCGGTTGTGGATAAAACATATAAAAAAAGCAGCCCTATCGCACGGCGGGCTGCGCTATTTCATTATTCATTTCTTAAGAGCTCATGCAATGAATAAATACGGATGAGTTGCGGCTTTAGTTTATATTCATACGCCTTTTCCATGATCAATTTTTGCGCGGCATCTGCCTCATCCTCTGCTTTAATCAGGCTCCTGCCCTCAAAAAGCTCATCATTTTCCACAAAAGTGTACCATGATATCCGATAGTGTTTTTCCATATTGATTGCCCTCCGGGTGCAAACTTCGAATGCTGTCCTTCCTATCCGTGAAAAAAAAGTGAAGGATGGATAAGGGATTTTGAAGCCTTCCTTTTTTATATCGGATTCTTAAAGCGAATTTATACAGCATCGGTTTGTTGGCACAGGGAGAGCCTCTGCTCTATACAGAAAACATATCCTGCAATTGCTTTCGCAGCATGAACTTTTGAATCTTGCCGCTCGCGTTTCTTGGAAGCTCGTCACAGAAAATATATTTCCTCGGGCGTTTATAGTTTGCAAGGGTTTTGCTGTTTTTGCACCATTCCTCAAGTTCTCCTTCAGTCAATGATGAATCTTTCGCCACGATGAAAGCTGTGACTGTCTCTCCCCAATGGTCATCCGGTTGTCCAAGCACCGCACAATCCAGCACTCCATCATGCTCGTACAGAGTGTCTTCCACCTCTCTCGGATAGACATTCTCCCCTCCGCTGATAATCATGTCATCGACCCGGTCCTTTACCCATAGATAGCCATCTTCGTCCAGGTAGCCAATATCCCCTGAATGGTACCAGCCTTTATATAAGGCCTTTTCATTCGCCTCTTCTCGCCCAAAATAACCGCTCATCATACAAGGCCCCTTGACGAGGATCTCGCCGTTTTGCCCAGCAGGCATGAGATCGTCGGGGTCAGAAGGTCCGTCTTCCCTTGGCCGCGCTATTACGATTTCATGGTTTAGGCATGCCTGTCCTGCAGACCCGGCTTTTCTGATTTGGTCTTCCTCGGACAGAAGGGTTATCGCCGGGCCCATTTCCGTCATTCCGTACGCCTGAACCAGGGAAATGCCCAATTTTTCCTGGCAGGCTTTCACAAGCGCAGGAGCCATAGGGGCAGCTCCATACAGTCCAAGCTTCAGGCTCTTAATATTATAATCATCAAGGTTTTCTTGCAGGAGCATATTCCACATCGTCGGGGCAGCGAAAAACTTAGTAATCCCCTCTGACTCGATTACTTGAAGTGCTTTTTTAGGATTAAATTGATGGAGAATCACATTTTTGGCACCTACATGAACGCGTGGAAGGAACGTGCAATGCAATTCGGCACAATGGAACATCGGGGCCGTTATCAACCCTACGTCAGAGCTGCCCCATTTACAGCCATTTATCAAGAGCATGCTTTGCTCGACCATATCCCGATGCTTGTGCATGACTCCTTTGGGCCTTCCTGTGGTGCCGCTTGTATACATGATTGCATAGAGGTCTGTTTCTTCTATATCAGCTTTTATTTCCGTTTGGGCTGCTGCAGCGGTTTTTTCGTGGTAGTTTGCCGCAAAAGAAGGAGTATTTTCGTCGATAAACCAAAATCCGATTTCAGGAAAACGCTGTTCGATATCCGCAACAGCAGGCTTCAGTGCCTCTTCAAATAGAACCACCTTCGGTTTCGCGTCGCTCAATATGTAGGCCAGCTCTTCGGCCATAAGCCGGAAGTTGATCGGATTAAAAACGGCACCTATTTTGGCACAAGCAAAAAAAGCTGTCGCAAGCTCTTCATTGTTGTATAGATAGGTGGAAACACGGTCGCCTTTCTTCACTCCGTCTGCCAATAAAGCATTTGCCAGGGAGTGTACTCTTTCATTCCATTGCAGGAACGTAAAGCGGGCATTTCTGCGTTCATCATAAAGCGCTTCTTTGTTGGGGAATTTTTTTACCGTCAAATCAAAAATCTTTCCGATTGTCGTTGACATGCAGGTTCCTCCTAAACAATTTATTCACTTTAAAGGCAAAGGGGGAAGGTACTGTTTCCCCCTGTATGCACATTGTTTACCCTATACGTTCGATAATGGTCGCATTGGCCATGCCATGCCCTTCACACATCGTTTGCAGTCCATAACGCCCTCCTGTCCGTTCCAATTCATGCATCATCGTGACCATTAAACGAGCACCGCTGCCGCCAAGCGGATGTCCTAGCGCTATGGCACCTCCATTGGGGTTGAGCTTTTCACGGTCCACACCTAACTCTTGAATCCAGGCGAGGGCCACTGGCGCAAACGCCTCATTCACTTCAAAAATATCGATATCATCAATACTCAACCCTGACTTTTCGAGCGCCTTCTTTGTGGCCGGAATCGGTCCTGTCAACATCAAAGTTGGATCTGAACCGACCACCACTCTTGTATGCACCTTAAAACGCGGCTTCAATCCAAGCTCTTCCGCCTTCTTTCGTTCCATCAATAAAAGGGCTGCTGCCCCGTCGCTGATCTGGCTGGAATTGCCTGCATGAATAAGCCCGTCTTCTTTAAATACCGTCTTTAGCCCGGCCAGTGCTTCAAGGGAAGTCTCCTTCCTAGGTCCGGAATCTTGGCGTATTTCAGCAGAACTGCCATCAGCAAGTGTTCCGGTTACCGGTATGATTTCCCGGTCAAAATATCCTTCCGCTTGCGCACGCAAGGCTTTTTGATGGCTTTCCAAGGAGAATTGGTCACATTCTTGTCGGGTAATACCGTACTTTTCGGCTATTCGTTCGGCTGACACGCCTTGATGGATCATTTCATACTGGTTTGTCAATTTTTCACTTAATCCAGCTCCTTGATAGGAGGATCCGATCGGAACACGGGTCATACTTTCTACACCGCCTGCCACGACAACATCCATATCGCCGGAAAGGATGGCCTGTGCCGCAAAATGGACTGCCTGCTGGCTTGACCCGCACTGGCGGTCCACAGTAGTTCCCGGAACCTCAATCGGATATCCGGCTATTAATGCTGCCACCCTCGCAATGTCACCCGCCTGTTCACCTGTCTGGCTAACGCAGCCAAGGATAACATCATCGATTATTTCGGGTTTGATTCCGGTGCGATTCACTAATTCTTTTAATACCTCTGCCGCTAAATCGTCAGGGCGGATGTCTTTAAGGACGCCGTTCTTTCTCCCGACAGGTGTACGAAGCCCTTCAACGATTACTACCTCACGCATGGAATCTTCCTCTCTATTATCAATAGTTTTTACAAACCAAGGTTTTTGGCAATGATGGTTTTCATGATTTCATTAGTGCCCGCATAAATGCTTGCCACGGGAATATCGCGATATCTTCTAGCAATCTTATACTCTTCCATATATCCGTAGCCACCGTGAAGCTGCATGCACTGTGCCGCCACTTCCCTTGCCATCTCAGTCAGCTTCCATTTTGCCATCGAAACCTTGGTCACGATATCCTCCCCTGCAATATGGCTGGCAATGAGCTGATCCAGGAACGCCCTCCCCATTTCAATTTCCGTAGCCATTTCGGCTATTTTAAACTGGGTATTTTGGAATTTCCCAATCGGTTTGCCGAAAGCTTCCCTCGACTTTACATAATCGAGTGTCATCTCCAGCATGTCTTCCGCGGCAACCTGGGCGGCAATTGCCACGACCAGGCGCTCCTGCTGAAGTTTTTCCATAAGGTATGTAAAGCCTTTTCCTTCTGCACCAATCAGGTTTTCCTTTGGCACGCGGCAATCCTCGAAAATCAATTCCGCCGTATCCTGGCAATGCAAACCTACCTTATCCAGCTTCCGGCCCCTTGAAAAACCAGGTGTATCCCTTTCGACCGCAATCAGGCTTACTCCTTTATGCTTAGGCACCGCGTTCGGATCTGTTTTACAGGCAACAATGATTAAATCCGACTGGATCCCGTTTGTGATGAACGTTTTTTGGCCTTTTAATATATAGTGGTCCCCATTAAGAATTGCGGTTGTTTTTATGCTGGCAAGATCCGAACCTGTACCCGGTTCTGTCATGGCGATTGCTGTAATGATCTCACCGGTCGCACACTTGGGAAGCCATCTCTGCTTTTGCTCTTCTGTTCCATACGCAGTGATGTATGGAACGACAATATCATTGTGCAGGCCTACACCTACAAGGCCGGACCCTACCCGCTCCAGCTCTTCATTAATGACAGCGGCAAATCCCCAATCAACACCGGACCCGCCATACTGTTCATCAATATCAGGACAAAGAAAGCCCTGTTCCCCAAGCTTTTCCCAGAAGGAGCGCGGAATCATCCTTTCTTTTTCCCATTGGTCATAAAATGGATATGCTTCTTTATCAAGAAATTTCCTCAATGATTTGCGAAAAATATTATGCTCTTCGGTTAAAAACAGATGCCCCATTGTACATTCTCCTCACCATCGGGTTGTGATATTTCATTTATCTTGGCTGCATGCGGATAGCCCCATCCAGGCGGATTGTTTCCCCGTTCAGCATCGGATTTCCAATAATGCTTTCCACTAATTTTGCATACTCTTCAGGATATCCAAGCCTTGAAGGAAACGGTACAGTTCTGCCAAGTGAAACCCGTGCTTCTTCAGGCAGCGAGTCAAACATAGGCGTGTGAAATAATCCAGGGGCCACGGACATAACCCTGATTCCGCTTGAGGCCAGCTCCCTTGCAATCGGCAAAGTCATCCCTACGATTCCACCCTTGGATGCACTGTATGCCGCCTGTCCAATTTGCCCTTCAAAGGCAGCAACCGATGCCGTATTGATGATTACCCCCCTTTCCCCTTCTGTATTTTCATCGTTATGTACCATTTTTTCGGCAGCAAGACGGATTACATTGAAACTGCCAATCAAATTGATCGAAATCACTTTTGAAAACGACTCCAGGTCATGCGGCCCTTTTTTGCTTAGCACTTTTCTTGCAATCCCTATCCCTGCGCAATTTACAACGGTGTTTATGGAACCAAATCTTTGAATGGCCTGATTTAAGGCATTTTCTACATCTTCCCCTTTTGTTACATCAGCCCGCACAAATAAAACAGACAGTCCTAATTCCTCTTGCAAGCGCTTACCTTTTTCTTCAGACATATCCACGATAAGGACTTTGCCGCCTTTTCCGATGATATTTTTGGCCGTGGCTTCCCCCAACCCCGATGCCCCGCCAGTAACAACGGCAATAGAATTTGAAATTTCCAAGAGTCAACCTCCTTAACTCAATTTTTATAAATCTAAATTTTTTGAATATATAGTTATTATAACAGAAAAATTAGTAAAACCATTTTTAAATTTATGAAATTCGGGGGGAAGAATAATCAATAACAGGCTTCGGGGAATAAAAAAAGCAGAAACCTTTTGGCGTCTGCAAGTCTTGGTTAGTAGGGGAAATCATTATCCTACTTTATCTTTCCTTCATCCTTTAAAACCTTTTCAAGCGCTTTAACTAGTGCAACATCATATTTTATTCCCGCTAAACTTTTCAGCTCGTCAATCGCGAATTGTGCAGTTTTCCCCTTTCGATATGCCCGATCGTCAGTCATTGCGTCAAAGGAATCACATACTCCGATTATCTTTGCCGGCAGTAAAATTTCATTGCCTTTGAGTCCTTTGGGATAACCCGATCCATCCAAGCGCTCATGATGCTGGTCTATTATTTCTGCTAAATTGCTGTAGACCGTTCCTCTTAGCATGTCCGCTCCGTCCCTCGGGTGTCTTTTGATTATGTCAAACTCTTCTTTCGTTAACTTTCCAGGTTTGTTTAATATCTCAACAGGTACATTGATTTTACCGATATCATGCAGTTCAGCAGCTAGAAATAGTTGTTCAACCAGACTAGACTGTAACTTTAGAAGTTTCGCTATTTTAACTGAAAGAGTAGCAACCCTTTCACTATGTTTAAATGTATAACGGTCCTTACTCTCCACCTGTTTCGCTATATGGGTTAAATTTTGGTGATCTTGACTTAAATGTTGAAATATCGGTTCTGTAATTACCCACAGGTAGGTTACATCTGTTTTAGCTGAAAAGTAAATTGGTTCTTTTAACCCTTTAACGGTGAAGGAGTCATGGGCTACAAGTGTTGTTTTTTGCCCGTTGTGTTCATATTCCATTTCTCCGTTTAAAATAAAAATAAATTCAAACACTTCGGCCTTTTCACTAGGATAAACATAAAACAGCTTATCTTTATAGACAGTTTGCAACATGATATCTACTCCGTTGTCACGTGCCAATAAACTAAGCTCATTAGAATATTGGTGAACTATATCTAAAGGGCTTCCTTTTTTTGAAATTGTTAGTCCTTCCACTTAATATTCTCCTTATGTCGGAAATAAAAAAAGGATTCTCCATCGAAAAGAATCCTTTTTTTCTATATTATAACTTATAAAGAAAATACTGTCATAAGTATTTTTAAGCTCCTACCACCCTAATCGGATCAATCCAAACCCACTGATGTGCAATCTTAACCAACTTCCATTCACACTCAGCGGTAACTCCAAGTTCAGCTGCTTTTTCAATTGCTTTAGCGGTCATGTTTCTTGTAAGGATATCCAATTCATGGATAAGCTGGTCTAACTCAGTATGGAATTCAGCAGTTCGTTCCGTAAAGTAGTCGGATTGCTCACTCAATTTGTTTTCTTCCTCGATTACTTGTGCGTCAATGGCAGCTAATCTTTCCTTGATAACTGCCGTTGCATCAGCATCTGTTTCAGTTGACAGCTGTGCTTCTAGGCTTGTTTGTTCTTCTCTTAATGAAATAATCACATCCGCACCTTCAACAGATTGAATGTCTTCAAAATATTCCTGTTGAAGTTGATCAGCTTCTGCAACTGCCTTATCGATTTCGGCATCTATTGTAGCGTTGGTTTCATCAATGATCATTAATGCCTCTTCAACATCGCCATTTTCAGAAGCAAATGCCCCTGAGCCAAATGCCAATGTCAGAAAAATAGTAAACAATAAAACGATACTTTTCTTCATTATTCTCCCCCTATTGCGGAGCTCAGGCCATGGTGCAAAAGTTGATAACTGTTATTTTCATTGAGTAGTATAAAAGCCTGAACCTTTATGTATTTTTTTCCATTATATACTTTCCTTTACTATTTTTCTACAGGATGTGATAGAATCAAAGATTTTTACGGTTATTTAACAAAAAATCCTAATGGAAAAATTTAAAATAAAAGAAGGGTTTCCGAAATTGGGAACCCTCCTTACTTAAACCTGATTATATTAGACCCACCACATGGAGGATGGCTGTTGGTGAATTAGAACCGATTGCAGATTAGCCACCGCGCGTTTGAAGCCCTCTTCAATCGACATTAACGGGTCTTCATGCTCAATGCTTACTACATAGTCGTACCCAAAAGTACGCAGGGCGCTCATCATATTGGACCATTCCTGGTTGCTATGGCCGCAGCCGACAGACCGGAATGTCCAAGCCCTGGTTTTCACTTCCCCATATGGCTGCATATCGGTTAATCCGTACATATTGACGTTTTCCTGATCGATATATGTATCTTTCGCATGGAAATGATGGATTGCATTTTCTTTTCCAAGTATTTTAATTGCGGCAACCGGATCGATCCCTTGCCACCATAAATGGCTCGGGTCCAGGTTTGCTCCTATCGCATCACAAGTCTGTTCCCTAAGTTTCAAAAGGGTATACGGCGTATGGACCAAAAATCCTCCGTGCAGCTCTAACCCGATTTTCACATTACGATCCTTAGCATACTGCCCCCATTCTTTCCAATAGGGAATCAGTTTTTCTTCCCATTGCCATTTCAGCACATCTCCATATTCGTTTGGCCAGGGGGTAACAGGCCAGTTCGGATATTTAGCACCTTCATGGTCACCGGCCGTTCCCGAAAAGCAGTTGACTACAGGGACCTGTAACAGCTCTGCAAGCTGCACGGTCTTTACAAAGGTCTCGTGGGATGTCTTGGCGAAATCCCTGTCGGGAGAAAGTGGATTCCCATGGCAGCTAAAAGCGCTGATGGCCAAGCCGCGCGACGTGATTTTATCCATATATTCATCACGCTTGTCTTTGCTTGAAAGCAAGCCATCAAGGTCACAATGCGCATTTCCAGGATAGTTGCCGGTTCCAATTTCTACTGCAGCAACACCGGCAGCTTTCACATAATCCAGCATTTCTTCAAAGGGTTTGTCCGCAAATAAGACTGTAAAAACTCCTAGTTTCATCGTAGATCAATCATCCTTCCCCATCGTTTAAAACCTTACACTTGTACCAAGATTGGTGCTTTCATAAATTTTTTCAATGATGGCACTAACCTTCCACGCTTCCTCCGGCTTTACGAGCTGCTCTTCCAAACCCTGGCAAGCATTAATGAAGTTTTCTGCCTGTGGAAGACTCGGGTCTTCCTCTCCTGGAATCCAGGCAGCTTCGCTATTAAAAAGCATTCCTTCCTTTGCATAGTTGACAGTCAACGGAAAAACATCAAGTCCTCCCTTTTCCCCGGAAATGCTTACATTTTCGATAACATCCTCTTTAATATTATTGGACCATGAAGTTTCCAGTAACAGCGAAGTCCCGCCGGCAAATTTAATATATGCGGTCACATGGTCGTCTACCTCAAAGGTGTCCGGATTAAAGCTCCCCCATTGATTAACCTGTCCCGGCGAGCGGCTTAAGGCATTGTAGGCAGTTCCCATTACTTCTACCGGCTCGGGGTGGCCTATCAGCCAAAGGGAAAGGTCCAATAGATGGCATCCATAATCGATTAAACTGCCTCCACCCTGAAGCTCCTTATTCGTAAACACTCCCCATCCAGGAACCTTTCTCCGTCTAATCGCCTGGACCCTGACTACAAGAGGATTACCAACTGCTCCAGACGCCATGATTCTTTTTGCACCTTTGGGTTCCTTCATAAACCGGTAATGATAACCGATTGATAAAATTTTCCCTGCCTGCTTTGAAGCAGAAACCATCGCTTCGCATTCAGCACTTGTAAGCGCCATGGGTTTTTCACAGAATACATGAAGCCCCGCGGTCATGGCCGCAATTGTTATCTCTGCATGGAATTTATTAGGTGTACTAATAAAAACGGCATCAATCTCATGAAACATTTCTTCATAGTTTTGATAGGCTTTCGGAATGTTAAACGCGGCTGCAACCGAACTTGCCCTATTGGCATCAATATCACTTACAGCCACAATTGTTACTCGGTCGGCCAGTTTCAGCAAGGTGGGAATGTGCCTAGTCGTGGCAATTCCACCTACACCTATCAGGCCTATCCGCAATTTATTCATGCCCGGCACCTCACTTTTTATGAAAGAGATACTTCTTCCACGTCGACATGGACAATGGATTTTGTTTCGTTCGCTTCTAGCGCGGACGATGCTTGCGACAAACTCGTCGATAACGCGGGAACTGCTCTGCCCGCCCTCATCATTTGATTGGATTTTCCCTAATTCATAGTTTACGGTTTCACCATTTTTATATTGTACAACCAACGAATAGTCGGGATGTTCTTCCAGCCGCAGGATTACTTTTTCTCCGTAAATGATGGTCGAATTATCTTCGCTTCCTACATACGTCCAGCTTGCAGCAAGCGTCCCTATAATAAAATACTGCTCATGGCAATGATTTATGACATGTAATAATAAGAGGGTTTTCAAAATCGAGAGAAAGTTGGGGAATCGACATAATAGAGGATAAAAAGGCTGTCTCAAGTCTAAAGTTAACTTAAAAACAGCCCTTTCACAAATATCAATTCGGTATTTCAATATGATTCATGACTATTTGGCCAAAGTATTCAACTGTACGCATTCTATCATTAAATATATGTGATTCGCCCCATGTTTCTTCGATGAAAACCTCCATTACCTTTCGGGCCCGCTCATTTCCAGAAGCGGCATATTCCAGGGCTACGATACTTTCCAGAATGTCCACCATAAGTTTCGCCGTTTTTTTTGAATGGAAGGTCTGATGGTTTGAGGATGCCTTCCCCAGGAACGATAACAATACTTTCAGTTCATGGATGCCATTTTCAACCGGAGTGGTCCAGCCTTCATAATTCTGGGTTACTGCCTGAAGGCGTTCCGTCATCTCCATAATAAACAATTCATGTGCGTTAAATTTTTGGATAAGCCTGAAAACTTCCAATCCTAGAATATTGGCGGTACCTTCCCAAACCGTCAGCACCTGGGCGTCACGGAGCAGCCGGGGAACAATGAAGTCTTCAATGTAGCCATTGCCCCCGTGCATTTCGATGGCTTCATGCGAGAAGGTAATGGCCTGCTCTGCCGTCTCCTTTTTCAAGAGTGCGATATATAACCGATTCAGCACTTCCTCTTCTTTGCTGACGGAATCACGGCTATTCATGACTTTCTCAAATAACGGAAGGTACTTAAAAACAGTCCGTGTTTCAATTTCATGTTTAACCGCAAGCCTGGACAATGTATCCTTTACCATCGGGAAATCAGTAAGCTTATGGCCAAATGAGCTTCGATTGGACGCATAGTGTTTCGCTTCCTGCAATGCCCGGCGCATGATGCCCAGGGAAGCTATTGTATTACAGACACGGGACAGATTAAGAGCTTCCATCATGTAGTAAAAGCCTTTAGCGGGGTCCCCGACAACAAACGCTTCTGCCCCTTCAAACTCGACCTCTGCAGATGGAACAGCCCGAACCCCCAGCTTATCCTTCAACCGGCGTATTTTGATCCCGTTCAGGCTTCCATCTTCCTTTCGCCATGGAACGGCAAAAAGAGTCAGCCCTTTGGTTCCGCCAGGCGCTCCTTCCTTTCTTGCCAATACCATCGCAACGCCGCACATCCCGGCATTGGAAGCAAAATATTTTTCGCCAAACAGCCGATATCCGGAACCATTAAAGACAGCTTTTGTTTCATTGGCACCTACATCCGAACCTCCCTGCCGCTCTGTTAAAAATGTTGCCCCTTCATAAAGAGGCACCTCTCCTGTTGAAGCAACATGCGGCAGGAAACGATTTTTCACTTCATCATCAGCATACTGATCCAACAAATAGGCCGTAGCCATCGTTAAGGTAACCGGACAGTAAAACCCCGGTTCAGTTTGGGAAAGCAGATAACCCTGGGCATAAGAGTATATATAATTCCCCTTTTTCTGAAGCTCCGGAATCACTTTATGCACAAAGCCGACTATTCCGGTATTGTATGTTTGCTGCACTGTTTTCCGGTACCCTTCATTCACCCAAATCTCCGAAATATCCTCCCCGTAGGCATTATACTTGATTAGCTTCGGCTGGCCTTCCCTGTCGGTAAACCTTGCACGCTCATCAATTTCCCCCGCACACTTTTCCCCGAATTCCCCAAGCTCCCGATCAGCATATTGAAAAAAATCGCCATCCAATAATTCCTTCAACAATTCCTGCAGCTGCTTGTCTTCTTTATAAAAATTCATATGGTTACACCTCCTGCTTCGGATTTCGCAACACTTGCTTAAGAATTTTCCCGGTCGCATTGCGAGGCAAGGCATCGACCTTTTCATAAAGCTTCGGAATCTTATAAGGTGCCAGTTTCCCATCGAGCCCAGAAATATTCATTTCTTTACACTCCTTATGGAATCAAGTTTCATCGTAAAATCGGCCAAGAGTTCCTCAATTTCTGCTTTTATTTCATTCAGTTCTTTTATCCGCTGGTTCACCTCCCCCAATTTTTGGTTCCCATATTCAATCGTGCGTTGCAGCTGCTTCTCTCCGGTCCGGTCTTTGTCAAACAGAAGGACCATTTCTTTAATTTCATCCAAAGAAAATCCAAAACGCTTGCCCCGCAGGACCAGCTTCAGCTGTGCATGGTGCTTCCTCGTATATATTCGATTGCCGCTTTCTGAACGCTTGGGGTTTATCAGCCCAAGCTCTTCATAATAACGGATTGTCCTTGTTGTCAGGTTAAACTCTTTTGCCAATTCTGAAATTGTATACATGAATGCGTAAACCCACCATTACCGAGTTATTTTAATTACATATTAGCATTTACGTTAACGTAAACTTCAAGATTGTTTTATTAAATTCGCTTGCATAGACTTCTTTTGTGCCAAAAAAAATCACTTCCTAAAAAAGAAGTGATTGTTTGCTTCGGTCTATGACCCCAGATTCTCAATCTTGTCTATAAGGCTTGTCAGTTCATTCACTGTCTTCATAATCTCGGAATCCTGCAGGAGGGCCGGATCCCACTTGCCGTTTTCGATGTTTTTCAAATAAGAATCGATGCCGCTGTTTAATTTTTCATTATACTCGGTTATTTGATTATGAATGTCTTCTGCGATGGACGGGGCTTTTGTTTCATTAAAGGTTTTGATTTCCTCTTTCATGGCGATAAGTTCAGTCTCCAGGTTTTTCCTGGCTTCCTGATTTGTAACGGCATCCTCTGCCATCTGTGGTACATCCTCGGCAAATTTGCTTGCCTTATCTAGATACGTGGTCGCTTTATCCGCATAATCCAATGAATTGTTGGCCTCCTCAAGAATCGCGCATCCACCCAACAAAAGCATTGATAATAATCCAAACATGGTCAAGATCCTTTTCATCGAGAACTTCCTCCCATTTATAATTTTTGATTACTTAGAATCTCCAAGGGCGACATTCGGATTCAGGCTCTTCTTATACAAAGCCGCAATCAGATTTAGTACAGATGCAGGTATTTTTTTCGGGAAGAACGGTTTCACATAGGCTTTGTAAAAAGCCGATTTAAGGTCTTTCCATTGCCTGCATTGCTTTGTCTGCCTGAACCTTGCCACATCAATGACTTTGATTTCTTGTTCTGAAGTGATAAAAATATTCCGCAAATGGATATCTGAAGGATTAAGGCCTTTTTGTCGCGCTAAATGTAAGGCATGGTCGATTTCTTTAATCTGATCCTGGCTGACATGTGTACCGTTAACCAGGCATTCAAAAAGCGTTTGTCCTTCTATGAAGTCGATGACTAAGTAATTTCTTCCTGAATCATAGAGAGTCGGATAATAAGAAATGTCCTGGAGCATTTTATAGATTTCAGCTTCTTCACGTGCCACATTGGTATGGTGCGGGAAAAACACCTTTAAGGCTTTATCGGTTTTGCGAATTCTGAAAACATAGGCGCTTCTTCCCTTCCCGATTAACTCTAAAGACTCATCAAATGCCGTAAGAGTAACTCTGTTTTTGTCCAAGCTCATTTTAACACTTTCTGCCAGGATGTTATATCCAAGCATATATCCCAGCTCCTTTCACATAGGAATGCAATTTGAAATAAACACAAAGGGACGTTACAACCGTTTTCCTGGCCATAACGTCCCTAGACGAATAAAAGACCTAGCCAAATAAACGGCAAGGTCTCGCTAACAACCTGAGTTGCCAACAAAGCCGAGGATTAACATCCCGGACTGACGACTTTGCTGTATCAGCTACTCCCCTTAATGGAAACATTCATATTATATATTCATTATATGGCACAGAACTTTCACCGTCAATTGAAGCGGATTTACATGATCATATGAATACAATTTATCATATGCTTGTACTTATAAAAGAAGAACTGTTTGCAAGCGCCCGTGATTGTCAGAAAACAGAAAGGTTGGAAGTTTCTGATTTTGCGTCCAATACCTTGTACAGCATCCAGCCAGTAAAGGTAATTGTCCAATTTAATGCCCAATCTTTAGAATAGGTTTAATCGTGGTTTCCTTTTTCATATCCTCGATTGCTTCATTTATTTGATTCAGGGTATAGTAATTAATTAATTTGTCAAAAGGGTGATTTCCCTTTCTTGTAAAGTTCAATCAACTTAGGGATATATAAATTTGCGGTACCCCTTCTCCCATCAGAAACCCATTCAGGTTTCTTTCGAAGAGGATTGTATCGAGATCCACATCATCACCAGGTTCAATGTGTGTGATCCCTAACCCGACTTTCTCTACCACACCGCCACCTTCATGCCCCAAAACAGCTGGAAGAGGGACAGGATAAGCTTGGTTTTGTGCAAGAATATCCGTATGGAAAATTCCTGTGCCAACAAGCCGGATTAACACCTCACCTGCTTTAGGTTCATCAATTTTTATTTCCGTAATTTCAAAAGGCTCCCCGTTCCAAAACGTTATGGCCGCTTTTGTTTCCATACTGAATCCTCCTGTTTCCGAAATTATCATGATTAGTATGTTCGTTTTGAGGTTCCAAGCCCTATCCAAATCATACCTCACCCAGTAAAAGAGCCTCCAAGATTATTCCTGAAGGCTCTTTGTTGGCTGTCTTTTGGGTTGCATTTAGCGGAAGGATATCAAGCGGGCCGCCATGGATGCCGCCTACGCCCAGATTATCCTACACTCCTATCGCGAAAAAAACCTTTTTCACAATGACCAAATGGATTTATGAGAATGACTGGGGATATGCAAAGAAGGGAAGCTTGCACTCCATCGCGTGTTCCGGGTATGGTTTCTGGGGTCCTCCGTTGCAAATTGGAAGCCAATCTGAGATTGTTGAACTTACTATTAAATTTTCAAATTGATCATTAAAAAGAGAGCTGCTTCGGATGGACCTTCCGAAATGTTCGGAACTGCCAGGGTACCCTTTCGATACATGGTTACGAATCATTCGGAAGGGCAGCTCCCTTTCGAAACCAAGTTTCGAATCATTCGGAAGGGACAGGTTGCTCTTTCGAAACCGGGTTGGGAATCGTTCGGAAGGGCCTATCTGTCTATGAATTACCAAAAACTCGCAGGAAAAATCAACTTCTGTTTATGGTTAAACATTATTAGTCCTCTCGGTCAAGTTCAAGTATTATTTCAGAACCTGCCCTTTTAATTAAGACCACTTTGGAGCCATTTATCTTCGGATCATCCAAGAACTGCTCCCTTACGGTCAGGGCATATTTTTCTGCTTGTTTATCATACCCATCCCCTCGTGACCGGAGAACAACAACCCTTTCACCATTTTTGTCAATTATTCCACTTTCCGCGATACTATCATACCAACTGGCTTCGTAATCAATAACTCCCCCTCCAAATGACTCATACATCAGTTCATCAAGTACTTGTTTGGCATATGTATCCAGATCCTGGCTTTTTGGTTCTTCGGGAGAAATCATTGTTCTTTGTTGTGTAAAAGCCATATGAGGTGAATTTATATTTAGCCCCACCCCCACTCCGGCTATGATGACCAGAGTTAAGACCCACCAATTCAGTCCGCCATCTCTCATTTTACTCTCCCCCGGGCACTTTTCCATCTTATTAATTGAATTATGTATTCAAGGGGAAAATCCTCCCGAAATCCAAAAAAAGATATTGGCGCGTGATAGAGGAATTATTTTTGCTCTGTATCCTGCTTGCCAAATCCTTCACGAAACTTTATGGAATGCAACTCCCGCTTGATGCCCAATTTCCCCCTTCATATTCATCAAATATAACCGTTACCCATTCTTTTTTTACGTTCAATGTTTTAACTGTTTCTAATGTGATTGCTTCAACAAACTGCTGTTTTTGTTCAACGGTTCTACCTTTTGCCAATTTCACAGTTATTACGGGCATAACTTATGCCCCTAATAATATACGTTGTGGTTTCCTCTAACATTATAATCCATTTGAGCATATGACCTTCCACTAAACGAGTCTCACGGAACCTGGTATTTTGACGTAAAGGGTTTGTTTGTTATTGCTACTTAATTCTTTCAGTAAAGTGCGGATTGTCAGGAGTAAGCTCCAAAAAAAAGTCCCAAAATCGGAATAGATTATTTATGGGCCGCCCCCTCTGGTTTTATGCCATCGGCTAGGTCGAACACGACTCCGGTTACAGTCCTTCTTTATTATAATTCATAACATAGCTAGCGGAATTGTTTGATGACAATTAAATCAATTAGTCCAGATAGAATAAATTTCCGGATGTATTGTCAGAAAATAATGTCTGTTTTTCAAATTAGTTAAGGGGATTTTTACATATTTATTTTGATAGGGTTATAAATTTGCTATACAAATAACAAATTCATCATTCTTGTCCCTTTTTACCAATCTGAGGCGTTACATCGAGAAATGGGGGAGCGGGCATTCTGTTTAAGGCTCTTTATTTTATGGGGAAACGATTCTTTTATAATCGGTAGTTGGTATTAGCTCGCTGCAATGTTTTATTATTTGATCAAATTCTTGTTTCCAAGTATGATGATTCGGATTATCCCTTCGTATATAGGCGAAATGGTTTTTGTCAGTGACATATAACTTAAACCCATGTCTCCTGCAATCCTCTGTAAAATGATCATCTTCATCACAGTTTAAGTCTAAAAATTTTACCTTCTGATAAACAGCTTTCCTAAAAACAAGAGTTCCACCTTTCAGATTCTGATCCTTCGGAAGATACATATTCTCATAACCAGGCATATGAACCGTGATCAGTTGTTTATCCTCAAAAAACATATAAGAAGATAATTTACCTACAACATCGGATTGAGTCTTGAGCAACGCATCCAAAGCCTCAGTAAGGAAACTTGGAGAATAATAGTCATCATCATCGAATTTTGCTATATAATCATACTTGGATTTTTCTATTCCCAAGTTCAGACAAGCCCCCAACGACGTGGTTTCTGGCAATTGATATACAGTGGTGTTTTCATATAATTGAGCTTTTGCTGACCATTCCCCAAGGTTCATTTCGTCATTGTTTAAAATGACGATCAATTCTTTATCCTTCCACTCCTGTGCTTGGTAATTTTCAAAGACATTGTCAATGAACTGTGGCCTTTTCGTGCATGTGATTATCGATACCATCACATTTCTCCTTTCATTCAAATTTAAAATCATCATAAAGTGTGAGATTTATTTTATTCCCCGTGCTCATCCGTGTTTTTTTACCAATGACATGGTTTTACATATATATAGCTTATGTATTGAAGGTAGAACCGGCCACTATGTTTCCCACTGTAATTCACCCTTTTTTTATGCAAGCAACAGTTATGTAGTTTTAGAAAAACAAACATATGACTATGTACATGTTGCATGGAAGTCGTGATAAATGCTGTTTCAAAAAAGAAATAACAAGCATAGGATAGATATTAATTTTGCAAAGACAGGGTGTTTATAATGGTAAACAGTAAACCTAAATTCGTCTCACTTACCTTTGATGATGGCCCCTCCCCATACACAAATCAGATTCTTGACATCTTGGGGACCTATAATATTAAAGCGACCTTTTTTGTTGTGGGTGAAGCAGTAAAAAACTATCCTGAAATCGTCAAACGGATAAATAGTCAAAACCATGTAATAGGAAACCATACGTGGAATCATCCTGTAATTACCGATATACCAGCAAAAGAGCTGTCTAGCCAGATCCAAAAAACCAGCTTGGTCATAAAAGATATAATCGGCGAAGAACCAATAATCTTTCGTGCGCCGTATGGAAAGATAGATGACCATTCCTTTAGGGTTATTCAGGATTCCGGGATGAAGTCGGTATTATGGACTGTGGATAGCTTGGACTGGTCTTTACCTGAAAAAAAGTTGATTGAAAGCCGTGTTCTAAAAAACACAATGACTGATAGCATCGTACTACTGCATGACGGTGATAAATTTGGAAGTGGCCCGAGAGATGCTACTGTTCACTCCATCCCTAATATAATTGAGAGTTTAATGCAATCAGGTTATTTTTTCCTAACAATTCCTGAATTTCATAAACAGTGTTTTACTATAGAAAAATGGTAATCAATTAAATTTATTTCAGGAAAGTAACAAATGTTTTCGCTCGAATATTACACAAAAAGATTAACGTTATTTAAGTCAAAAAATCTTTAAGGAGATCTCATGTCAAACGAAAATAAGCTTTCTCCCATAAAGTATATGAGGCCTGTAAATAAAAAAGGGCGCAGTGAGATTGCCCAATCACAGCCTCAAATAATATTTATGAATAACGGCAAAGAGTATTTGGTGAAATTTAAAAATAATCCACAAGGTAACAGAATGTTAATGTCTGAATATGTTGGTACCTTGCTGGCCCAGCATTTAGGTCTTCCGACTATTCCTTTTGAAATTGTTTATGTACCGAAGGAATTTATTACCGAAAACAAGCTGGATAGTTTTCAATTTAAACATGGCAACCAGTTTGCAAGTTTGTATATAGAGAATTGTTCAGGGTTATGGTTTCAACCAAATAAAGAACAAGTAATAAACCGAGAAATGCTGGCAGGCATTGTTGTATTTGACTTTTGGCTGAGAAATGAGGATAGAGATGCAAGCAATATTTTATTACAGCCTAGTCCAAAGCCTAATTTTTATATCCATATGATAGACCATGGAAATTGCTACCCACGCAAAAGCACATTATTGGAAATTATAAATAACCCTAAGAGGTTAAAACTTTCAGTTGTTCATAATTGGTGTATGTCTATGTTGGATGATAAAGAGGAACTAACATTTTATCTTAATAAAATCGTAAACTTCAATAATGATTTGGTTAGGGAATTAATATACTCGATACCAGATGATTGGGGAATTTCCGATGAAGTAAAAAAGGAATTTTACACGGATATAATAGAAGCGAAACAGGTTTTACCCAAAGTTGTTGAAATGATGAAAGGTCATGTAAACCCCTGATGAATTTCGTATTCTGTAAGTCAACATATCACCAAAATAGAACAACAGAAATTGAGGCTATACAGTTGCTTGCGAGTGAAATTATTACCCAGCAGGAATATGGGGAGGCAGTCCTGAAAAAACGAACAAGATGTTAAGGAACTTGTTAGGGAGAAGGAGGATGTAAGAAGTTTTGTGCGGATGGTTAAAATTGCCATTAAGGAGTGGTCATTTATGCAAAACGAAACAAACTTGCTGGCTAAAGAATTAGCAAAAGATTGTCGGACGGTGAAGACATTCGGGAAAAGTTGAAGGATCTGTTCCAAAGGTACCATTCAACTTGTATTTAAAGCTGAAATTGACATTCACTTGGGCTACAAGAAGCAATGAAGGTGACCATTCCGGAAATAGCCGAAATGGATATAGCCAAAAAATAGTTAAAACCAAGTTTGGAAATGCAGGGCTAAAAGTGTTTATGGACCCGTCTTATGCTGCCTTTAGCAACTATGCGGCCTGAAATAAAAAAACAAAAAGCAGAAGTCACAAATAACGTGTTAATCTTCTGCTCTGCGTTTTATGTAGATACATCTGTATTATACTTGGATATTTTCAATAATGGTCGCTATCCCCATTCCACCTGCGATGCATAAGGTAATAAGCCCGTATTTTTTTCCGGTCCTTTCAAGCTCATGTACCAGTTTTGTAAAAAGGATGGCACCTGTTGCACCAATAGGATGTCCCATAGCGATGGCTCCACCGTTAGGATTCACTTTATTTATATCCAGGTGTAGTTCATTGATACAAGCAATTGCTTGTGAAGCAAATGCTTCATTCAATTCTACAACATCCAGATCATTTATCTTTAAATTCGCTTGCTTCAATGCCTTCAAAGTTGCATTAACCGGCCCCATTCCCATCAACTCAGGTGAACAGCCGGCTGCAGCCTGGGCAACGATGCGTGCTTTTGGTTTGTATCCTCGTTTTAATGCTTCATCTTCCGACATGACCAGCAAGGCGGCAGCGCCGTCATTCCTTCCGCTCGCATTCCCGGCGGTCACCGTTCCTCCTTGTTTAAACACTGGTCTTAATGCTGATAATTTCTCCATGTTTGTTTCACGTGGATGTTCATCAACTTTGAATTCAACATTCCCTTTTCTGGACTTTAATGTATACGCTGTGATTTCTTTTTCAAAGTAACCCTTGGATGTGGCAGCTTTGGCTTTTTCCTGGCTTCTTAAGGCAAATTCATCCTGTTCCTCACGCGAAATCTTATATTTTTCTGCCACGTTTTCTGCCGTGGTTCCCATATTTAACTCCCCATAGATTTCCCTCGGCTGGGAACCTGGCTGGCTGGCCGTATTCGGATCCTTCAAAGACACATCTCCCGATTTCGTTCCGAAGCGCACAGCATTTACGTAATATGGAGCGGTGCTCATAGATTCCGCTCCCCCAGCAATAATGATATCGGAAATGCCAGCTTGAATTTGCTGGGCGGCAGAATTAACTGCCTGAACGCCTGAGCCGCATTGCCTGTGAATGGTATAGCCGGGAACGGTTTCCGGTATGCCCGCACGGAGCATGGAAACCCTCGCTAAGTTAGACGCATCAGCGCTTTGTTTTGCCTGGCCCAAAATCACTTCTTCCACTTCATTTGCGTTTAATCCAGTACGTTGAAGCAATTCACCGATGACATGGGATCCGAGATAATCGGCTGTTTCATTTCCCAGGCTGCCGCCAAGCTTGCCAATTGCTGTACGAACGGAATCGACAATTACCACGTTTTTCACTTTTATCTCTCCCTTATCCAAACATTATTCCCTTGTATAGTGCTTTAGTTTTTCTTTATCGACTTCCATGCCGAATCCAGGACCATCCGGGATGACGATCTCGAAGTTCTCGTATGTAATGTTATTCAATGTCAGGTTGTCTTTAAAAAGCAGCGGTCCGAATAACTCTGTTCCAAATTTCAGCTCTGGAAGTGTGGAATAAAGCTGGGCGCAAATTGCTGTCCCAAGGCTTGATTCAATCATTGTGCCTCCATACAATCCAAGCCCTGAGCCTTCAGCAATGGCAGCTACTTTTTTTGTCTGCGTCAGTCCGCCCGCTTTGCATACCTTCAATGCAATGGAATTTCCAGCCCGGTGTTTGGCAATTTGGAAAACATCCTGAACTGTATTCGCGGCTTCATCTGCCATAATGGGAACTCGAAAGCGGCTCGTAAGGCGTGCCATTCCTTCATGGTTCCATGTCGGCAGAGGCTGTTCTACCATCGAGATTCCGCCATCCTGCAAGGCAGCAATGCAGTAATTTGCCGTATCCTCATCCCATGCCTGATTCACATCTACCGTAATCCTTGCCTCGTTTCCAACTGCACTATTAATCTTTAAAACATGTTCAACATTTTTATTAGGGTCACCTTTTCCAATCTTCAACTTGAAAATGTTATGGCGTCTCTGACCAAGTAATTCTTTTGCTTCTTCAATGTCCTTTTCTGTATCTCCGCTTGCCAGCGTCCATGCGACTGGTAAGGAGGAGTGAATTTTCCCGCCAAACAACTCATACGCTGGAACCTCTTTGGCCCTCGCTGCCAAGTCAATAATGGCCGCTTCGATTAATGCTTTGGCAAAATAATTACCTCTTACATGTTTGCTAACCTCGTACATGATTTTGTCAAAGTGAACCGGCTCCTTGCCTATCACAATCGGAGTAATGTACCTGTCGATATTTACTTTTATCGCTTCCGGAGTCGATTCCCCATAAGAAGCCCCCCCAATCGTCGCTACCTCTGACCAGCCTTCACGCCCCTCGTCATCCTTTAAGCGGGCGACAACAATTGTTTGTGTGACAATGGTATGCATGGCAAGCTGATGCGGACGGACTGTTGGTAAATCTACTATAAAAACATCAACTGAATGGATTTTCATTATCAACTGCTCCCTACTCGATAAAATTGGCCTCTGTTTTCTCCCGTACCTCTTCAATGCTGGCCCCTGGCATAAGTTCAACCAGCTTTAGTTGTTTATCCTCAACCTTGAATACAGCTAATTCGGTAATGATCATATCGACGGATCGGGTTGAAGTGATCGGATAGGTACATTCTTTTAAAATCTTGCTTTGACCGTCCTTAGAAGTATGATTCATAGTCACTATCACCTTTTTGGCCCCCACCAGTAAATCCATCGCACCGCCGACACCCATAATGTTCTTTCCTGGAACGGCCCAATTGGCAATAATCCCCCTTTCATCTACCTGAAGGGCTCCCAATATGGCAACGTCCACATGCCCTCCGCGAATCATCGCAAACGAATCCGCACTATTGAAAAATGATGAACCGATTGCTTCGCCTACGGGCAACTTTCCAGCATTTACGAGATTGGGGTCAATTTTATCCTCTTCAACATCCATGACACCAAGCAGTCCGTTCTCTGTATGAAGATAGACCTGGTCATCATCCAGATATTCAGCGACAAGGGTCGGAATTCCAATTCCCAAATTAACGGTACAAGGCCCCTTAAGCTCCTTGGCAACACGCTTTGCAATAAGATGCTGTAATTCCTGTTTGCTTAATTGTGTACTCATCTCGCTACCACTCCTTCCTTTGTAAGGATTTGTTGAGCCAAAATGATGGAATCGATATAAAGGTGTGGAGTGACAATTTCTTCAGGGTCCAGCTGACCTGGTTCAACAATTTCATCAACCTCGACTATAACCGTTTTTGCGGCCGTTGCCATAAGCGGATTGAAATTGCGTGCTGTTTTATAGTAAACGAGATTCCCCAACCGGTCTGCTTTATGGGCACGGATCAACGCGACATCCCCACGTATTGCTTTTTCAAATAGATAGGTCACACCATCTATATCACGTTCTTCCTTTCCATTTGCCAGATTGGTTCCCACTCCAGTGGTGGTGTAATAACCACCCAGTCCAGCGCCGCCTGCCCGCAGTGATTCTGCCAAGGTTCCTTGCGGGAGCAATTCTAGCTGAATTTCACCTTTTTGGTATTTGTCACCAACATCCCGATTGCTTGTAAAATAGGAACCGATCCCTTTTTTGATTTTATTTTGATTGAGCAGGATTCCCAGTCCCTTACCTGATTCACCCAAATTATTGCTAACAATGGTAAGTTCCTTAACATCCTTTTTGGTAAGGCCGTCAATCAGTGTTAGCGGGGCGCCAATCAGGCCAAAGCCCCCAACTAAGATGGTTTGGCCTGATTTCACGCATAATAACGCATCTTCAACTTGTTGTTTAATTTTAGACATACCTTTCCCTCCATTCGAAGATTATTGCCCAGCCTGTTTTAATGAGTCACTAAGCTCAAACCAAGAAGGAATTCCTGCTGTTAAAATGCAGATATAGCCAATGTCTGCCAAATCTGCTTCTGTTGCTCCAGCCTGTCTCGCCTTTTCAATCCATTCAACCGCTTCTTCCCCCCTTAGCTGTGCTATATAGTTACCCACCATGCTAAGGTGTTTCAGTCTCGTTGATACGTTGCCGTCAGAAAGGAGCTTTTTTTCAATCTTGGCAGGATCATTCGTCTGGATCACTTCCAAAGCGTCCTTCACAAAGCTGCTATCTTCATCGCCCATCCAATCGATCATGATGTTCAGCACCTCATTGATTGTCTGTGGCTCCGTTGCGGGTTGCTGTACGGCCGTGCCTTTAAGTTCAAGGGCGTATGAAAGGGCCTGAAGCGATACTTTAAGGGAAGAGATTCCCCCGTACAAATAGGACATCAGAAAATACTCAGCGAGCTCTGGAATCGTTGAGCCAAAATCAATAGCCCCCTTGGTATGGTAGAGCATGCTGCGTGGATAGAGTCTCGCAGCGTTCATCACGGCAATGAGGACGTCTTTTTCTTTTCTGGAGAGAGTACCATCCTGCATGATTTCACTGCGAATTCCCGTATAATGATCCAATACGCCTGGACTATAATCATGCATTTTCTGTACCCAGCCTGGCACTTCATCATAAACTTCTTTAAAATAAGCCAATCCCTTACTCACTTCCATCATCCACCTTTCTTGTTGTCTGCATTTGTAACTCTATTAATTTTCAATTTCACTTAAAAACGTTTCGATATATTGATTAATATCGTCTCTATTCTCGAATACCATGGTGTAATGATTGCAGTCTGACACAACGGTTTTCAGATGCTTTGTATATTCCTGTGTTTCTTCATAATCACTTAAATTAAACAGAGGCGGCATTGCCCCGATATTTCCTTTGGCATAAACAAGCAGAACAGGACATTCAATCCGTGAGCTGATTTCTTGAGGATTGTATGTATAAAAGCTGTTAAAATCTGCAAGTATTCTTTCCTCATTAGATTTATTTTCCCAGTGGCCACCGACAGGCCCCACCTCATATTCGACTGTTTGCTGGAGCGTTTCATTCCAAACAATGCCTAAATTATGATAAATGCTTTTAATCTCAGCCACGTAGTGCTCCCTGGATTCATATTCCTTGCTGAGACGTCCGAGTGAAGGCTGGACAATGGCCCGCTGGTTATCAGACATTTTGGCAGCACCATCGAGTAATATCACTGCTTTAACAGAAGCTAATTTACTAGCGATAATAGCGGAGATAAAAGCACCCATTGAATGCCCCAACAAAATCGGATTTTCAATTTGAAGTTCCTTTATCAAAGCAATGATATCCTCAGCATGTTTGAATATCGAAGTTTCCCTATCTGTTTCCGCACTATTGCCTCGCCCTCTTAGGTCGACCGCAATAATACGGTAGTCCCCTTTAAACTTCTCCGCGTAATAATGCATATTTTTATGTGTACCTGTTAATCCATGAATAGCAATGATAGTGCCTTTTGTTCCGTAATAATCTGCGATTTGAATATCATTACCATTAACTCTCAACTTACAGAGTTCCATTTACAATAACACCCCGCTTTAGTTAATGACTAACCCAACCATTTGTACGTAAAACTTACCTTGTTACTTTATTCGTATACTACGTTACAATAAAATTAATCTATTAAAATGAGATATTTCACATAATAAATCGTCAACCAGTTTTTAATGGCTGAAAACAAAGACCATCGGGATATTTCCCGACGGTCCTAGTATATTATTTTTTATAAAGGGCGAAGGACGAAATCCAGTGAAGCTTCTTTGTGGTCACCAACTTGATGGAGCTTGGTTAATAACGAAGAACGGACACCCTTCGCTACATCAGTTTCCAGCCACTGATCCCCTTCAAAGAACACTTGGGTAATCAGTGTTTCATACCCCTCCTGGATAAACATCATATGAATATGAGCCGGGCGGTACGCGTGGTAACCTGCCGCACGGACGAACTCGCCTGTCGGCCCATTCGTCGGAATCTGATAAGGAATCGGAACGATGGAATGGACCTCAAAATCCCCATTCTCATCTGTATAAAAATGGCCTCTAAGGTTAAATGCAGGTGCAGGGGAGTCGAAATTTGAATACAATCCGTCATTATCATCCTGCCACCATTCAACCTTTGTATTGGCTAATGGCTTTCCATCCACTGAGGTAACATTGCCCCGAAAAATTAGCTTATCTCCCGCTTCATCCGGACGCTGCGGAATTACAAATGGTTTTTGTTCCAATAACTGGGTTCCTTCCACAAAGTATGGCCCAAGCAGTGATGGCTGAGTTCCAGGCGCATCCTTGTACTTGGATTCCAGTACATGGGTTTCAACGAACACATCTAAAAACAGGGGAACCTCACCGCTTCGACCAAGACGGTCTGCCCATTTCACGAAATTCGAGTACTCTTCATGGTTAAGCTGCTGTTCATCCAAAAAGTTTTTCAAGTGTTTGACAAAGCTTTCGTACACTTCCAATACACGTTGATTCTTTACTTGAGTTTCTACCATCATCAATTCCTCCTATTTTTTACTAGTTTAAAATAGTTGCTGAGGCACAATAAGCTTATGTAATCGCATACATTTTAACGAATAGTTAGGGTTAGCGATTAAGGCCTCATTCTGTTTATGTGATTGCAAGATCCCTTAAGATGTTGTACGATATACGTACAATATTATAGTATTCGTACACAACTTTATTTTATCATAGGGGGTTCTAATTTTGTCAATAAAAAATTCCGACATTTTCGAACAGTCTGGTGATTATATTCAATCCCTTGACCGCGGACTCAAAGTGATTCAGGCTTTTTCACAGGAAACACCTTCGCTCACTATAAGTGAAGCAGCTAAGATTACCGGGCTTAGCAGACCGACTGCAAGAAGAATACTGCTCACACTCGAATACTTGGGCTTCGTAGAATCAAACAATGGCCGTTTCTCACTGGCAGCTCGCGCTCTTACGTTGGGCTATGCATATATCTCCTCCAAAAACATATGGAACATTGCCCAACCGATCATGAGGGAATTTGTCGCAAAAACGGGTGAATCCTGCTCTATTTCGATACTGGATGGTACCGATATTTTATATGTCGCTCGTGTTCATACAAAAAGGATCATGACGATCAATCTCGAAGTCGGATCCCGCCTGCCCGCCTATGCCACATCAATGGGCCATGTATTGCTGGCGTTTTTACCAAAGGACGAACTTGAAGATTATTTAAACAAAGTAAGCTTCAAACAATTTACAAACAATACCATCACCGATAAAGAACAATTAAAAAAGGTGTTAGCAACCGTTCAGGAAAATGGGTGGGGCGGTGTTGACCAGCAATTCGAGGAAGGACTCCGTTCCATCGCTGTACCAATCCAAAATGGAGAAGGAAATGTAATAGCTGCGATTAACTGTTCCGCCCACGCCGGTCGTATTAGTGAAAACACGGTCCGGGAAGAATTTCTGCCACTCTTATTTGAAACTGCAGAAAAAATCAGCCGGACTATTACCGCTGCTTATAACTCAGCGCAGTATTAGTAATAGGGCTTAAATCCTTTGTTACTAATGTATCTTGTCATAGGAAAAGAAAGATTGTTTTCTTATGGCAAGACGAGCTAGAGAATTAATCCAGAAGGGAGTATCACTTCGGCGTATTTTTCCGCACTAAACCGGTCTTTTTAGAGAAAATACATGTCCGACTACTGCATAGTTATCATCGGCTAACCGGCTTACAGCAGAGAGTCCTCATGTCTGATTTTCCATTTTTCATATACTTCAGCTTTGAAAGGGTACTGAATGATACTTCCAATGAGCAGCTTGTAGATTTCTCTCTCACTTAATGTCGCAGGGTCTATGGAAAACATGTAATCCCCCTTTTGTATATCCCCTAAGTTCCTAATCGATTTTCTGCAACCTGTTTCTTCCAAGCAGCTCATGTGCAAGCTGTTGTTGCTGATTTCCGAGCAATTTCCTAATGCGGGTGGAGGAAATGATTTCCCCCTTGGAACACTTCACAACCGGAAATGTATAGGTGTTAAACTGTTCTGAAAGATCTTTTATCGAACCTGTCTTTCCTTTCCCGAACTGAAAGTCTGGGCCTATCCATATCTCATGTGGTGCTAAACTCTTCAACTCTTCAATAAATTCCGCTGCACTTTTTGAAAGAAAGTAAGTGTCAAAATTAGCTATGACTGTATAATCCACCCCCAGTTTCCGGAGGAAAACCAGCTTTTCTTGAACAGTAGTCAACAACATTTGCTTTTGGAAATACACTCGGGGCGGTGGATCAAATGTATAGACGACAGACGGGACAGCTAGTTCACGAGCACGATTCACAGTTTTGACTATCAATGACTGGTGCCCAAGGTGAATGCCATCAAAAGCACCGATAGTTAGGACGGAGTGTTTAAGCGACAATATACCATTTCTGATTACTTTCATGGTGAGTCCTCCAGCTAATGTGAATTTTCATAAGGGAATTTGCAAATCCCGTAACACATTCGACTTTAATAACTGTGAATTTAGAGTACAGGGCCATTTTTTAAGAACGAATGACCCTGCATTTTGTGTGGTGCAGTGAGAATCTATTTATTTAGAAAAATAGCTGATATCATCTGGATTGATCCATGTATCATTTGTCCACCCGTTCAGGTCATAGTCGCTCAGGCATTCTTCCACGAATTTCTCAAACTCTTCTGCTTGCCCATTCTGATTCGCTACGATAAGGTTTTCAAGACGAATGTTTTCATGATTTCCTGAATAATTCCGTTCATACAGTTCATGCCTGCCGCCGTATTCCGTACCTACAACATCCCACAGCAGCTTGATAAGCTTGATCTTGTCCACTGACTCAACACCATTGGACCCCCTGTACAGCTTATCAAGAAAAGGACGAAGCTCCGGATTTTTAAAGTCGAGTGAGCTGGAAGGCTGGACAATCAAACTGCCTGCCACCACGTTTTCAATGATTTCTTTCACCTTTGGCCAGCCCTCTGACATAAAGACCCTATAGGCTAATCCATAATTTAAATTTGGCAGGACTGTTCCATTTCTTCCCTCGTTAGGGTTAAGTGCCATAGCATCACTTAAAGCCCAAAACATATTCTTCCATGCCAAAACTTCTCCTACGTTAACCTGTACTCCCCGGAATTGATCTGTCCCATTCACCTTTACAGCTTTTAAAAGTAGACCTGACACAAAATCCAGCTTGACGGCCAATCTTGTTACTCCATGGAATGTAAAGCGATTTAGGAAACCAGTTTCAGCAAAGAAATTATTGATTTTCTCGACGTCTTTATAAATCAAGATATTTTCCCATGGAATCAAAGCTTCATCAAAGATAAGAACAGCATCATTTTCATCGAACCTGCTGCTTAAAGGGTAGTCGAACGGACTGCCCATTACGGCCGCGTTCATTTCATACGAAGCTCGGCTAACAAGCTTTACGCCTGGAGTATTCATTGGGGCTATAAAGCAAAGGGCAAATTCCTCTTTCTTGATTGGAGCTGCACCATAGTGGGCGACAAAGTTGTAATTCGTGAGGGCCGATCCGGTGGCAACCATCTTGGCACCACTTACAATTACTCCTTCCTCGGTTTCCCCTACAGCCCTAATAAAAATATCTGACACGGCTTCCAATGGTTTATGTCGGTCTACCGGCGGGTTGATGATCGCATGGTTGAAAAACCAATTGTTTTCCTGAGCTTCCTTATACCATCTTCTTGCATTATCTTGATATGGCGCATAGTAATCAGGATCTGCGCCGAGCGTAGCCAGGAAGGCGGCTTTATAATCTGGTGATCTGCCCATTTGCCCATATGTTAATTTGGCCCATTGTGCAATCGCATTACGGGATTTCAACAAATCCTCGGCACTTTGATCAAATTGGAAGAACTTTTGGGTATAACCTCCATTTCCTGTATCAGTTTGTACCGTTAGAATATCCTTCGTTTTTTCATCATGCAAAGCGTCATAAAGCCTTGCAATGGAACGTGCAGAATTCCGGAAAGCCGGATGAGTGGTAACGTCTTCCACCTTCTCGCCATGAATCCAAACCTCTCGGCCGTCCCTCAGGCTTTCCAAATATTCTTGTCCAGTTAATGGCCGTTTTGTTAATACTTTTTGATCAACTTTCATTTTCTAGCCTCCTTGAATGTTTTTGAAGCGCTTTCATTTCATATTTTTATTATGAATAGTTTTTTAAATTTTTTGAACTGCAAAAATATACTGACAAATATCGTTCTATTTTATGTTTTTGCGGTATTACTCCTCCGCGTCAATTGGGCTTTATGAATCCCGGATGTTAGACTCTTTAGTAATGAGTCGTATGGAATCACTATAAGAAACAGCCTATTGTTTACAGATTGGTTTAAGCAGATATCCTTAAAAATTTGTATGGATCATTAAAAAAAGACCACTAAAGAAGCAATGGAAGCCGCTTCATTTCATGATCTTTACAAAACGGTATAAACATAGCAGTAAAAAACATCCAAACTCTTGTTTTAAAATGATTAGAAGTTTAGGTTGTCAAAGCTGGTCTATTGTTAATGATTTGCATCGCGAAATAAATGCGAATAGCCAACTGGTATTTAAAACGTCCAGTTCCCGTTTTTAAGTCAGCCTTGCAAAAAGATTCTATCTTTTCTATCCGGTAACGCAAACCCGCAATGGAAAGATGCAGGTCATCTGCAGTTTGCTGAAGATTCCCGTTATGATCCAAATAAGACTTCAATGTAATAACTAAATTCCCTTGGTTTGTATCGTCATATTCAACCAATTTACCGATGGTTTCTTTACAAAAATCAATCAATTCCTCCTGATCGATCCCTTTAAGGAACATAATGACAGGTTCCAATTCTTCGTAATAAGAAGCCCTGCTGTCAGTGGGATAGGCAAGCTGTATAAAATCACATATGCGGCATGCGTCTTTATAGCTTTTTGCTAAATCTTTGAGATTTTTTGCTATGCGCCCGACACTAATATAGGTTTTTATATGTTTGAATTCTTCCTGAATAACTTTCTGGAGTTTCGATGTAAAGGTTTCTATCTCAATTTCTTTCTCTGTTAATAGAAGAACGATATATTGATCTTTTATGAAAGCGTCAATATCTGGATAAATTAAACCTATGTATTGAAGAATATCTTTCTTATTATCAAAAGGTTCTATCTTCAATGTGAGGATGCGGTTTGGTTCCCGGGGATCAAAGTCAAATACAGGCATATGTCGTTGAAGAGTGTTTTCATCAATTTTGTTATTTAATAATTCATCAAAGAAATCCTCCCGTTTTCTCCATATAGATTGCGTGATTTTCCTCTGGTGATACAATTGAACAGTACATACAGTAACTGATCTTTTAATAATCATTTGTTCCCTTTTACTAAGTGGTTTATCACCTATGACAACCATTCTTCCTAGGTTCACATCATGAGTCCGGATGGGGAATGTATCAATGTATGTATCTAACGCTTCATACCGGCCCTCACTTTTGATCCATCTCTCATACGTTTCCATATCTATAGTGGACTTGAAACAGCTATCCATCTGCTTATGAAAAGAATCTATAACAATACTTTTTTGAACAATATTTGATATTAATCCAACCGTTTCTGACACATTTTTATCTTCAAGCAGCATATCTGTCAATTCGTTTTGAACCCGCTCGGACTCTATTATGTTCTCGTTGAGTTCTCTAACTTCCTTATACACCCGATCTAATTCTGATAGTAATGTTTCAGACTTGTAATAACGTAAGTCCTGCTTATGCCGTTCATTACATGGATCATAGGTTTTGGCTACAAAGTAACAATGATCGTCTCCCTTTCCTTGACACGATTCTTCATATACAAGCACTTCTTGTCCAGAAACCTTGGTTAAATAGCCGCTGGCATATCCGATCAGAATCCAGCATACAGGATCGCTGCTGTGGCCAAAATGATTGATATGTTCAACTGCTTCAAATGAATTCCTCCATATCCCGGTAAAATGAAGAGCGTCCTCATTTAGCTCTAGTATATCAGGTTCCACTGTAACGATTCCCTCTAAAGTATGAAGATATGGACCAGCTAAAAATAATTCCTTTTGCGAATCCCATTCATACATTTCTTCTAAAGTCTGCCCATCCTTGTATCCGCATGCCCATCCATAACGCATGAGAAAACCTTTAGCTCTCTCCATGCTCAGGGTATTCACCAAATCTCTCCGTAGAATGCCCAGTGCCTCTACAGACACCAGGGCCATTCTTCTATCACTAAACTTTATTACTCCAGTACGGGGATTAGTATCTATTAAACTATCAAATTGTAACTTATGAGCTTTCATTTTTTCTGCTCCCCTCACTATTTCATAATTTCAATTCGGAATCATTTTGGTAAAACGTCCGAAAATTTGCCGCAATAGTAGGCAAGCGGGCGACCGTGATTATACGTAAAATCACTCACTTTACCCACATATAGAACATGATCCCCACCATCATACTCGGCCCATGGTTCACATTCCACATAAGCAAGGGTATCCTTCAACCGGGTCGAAAGATTACCTTTTTCAAATTGAAAAGTAGGTTCATCAAGCGGGCGGCCAGCAAAATGCATAGCGATATCCTCCTGATCCTCCTTTAAGATATTCACAGTGAAATTATTATTTTTTAACTGTTGAAGCGCTTTCGCTTTTCTGTCTATAGAAACTAAAACGAGCGGTGGATCAAGTGAAACAGAAGTAAAAGAATTTGCGGTTATGCCATGAGTTCCATCTTCCGTATCACATGTTATAACAGTTACACCCGTAGCGAAATGACCCATACAGTTTCTCAATTCTCTTGAATCCATAATTTTCTCTCCTTTAACAAATTGTTAACGCTTACACAAATAATAGCAAAATATGCTTTTGGCACGAAACAGTAAAAAAGTATGGTTATATACAAATTTACCATGTAAATAGTATAAATAGTTATAAGAAATAAATCTCTTTTAATTTGTTAAGGAAGATGCGTATATAGACATAGAAAAACCCAGAATAAGGGACTTTTTTATAAATGTCCATTATTCTGGGTATCGTTCATCTTTTGAATACAGTGGCTTTATTACATTTATTTCGCTTTAAAAGTTTTTTAATTAATTCATCCCAAAGGCCAAGATCTCATAACTATTTTTAAGAATGAACCCATAATTACTTTTATGGTCGATCACTGGAACATATCTCAGGTAATTTCATCATCAGCTGATTCCGCAAGTTTCATTCCCTGCTTTAATTCTTTAATCATTTGAGCAAGGTCTTTTACTGTAGATTCAAGATATGTCTAAAGTGTAGTATAAACTCTGATAAAGCAGGTGCTTATATGCCTTCGTTTTTTGGTGGATTCGGTTATCCAGTGATGGGTTTTGGATACTCGCCATTTATGTATGGTGGATATGGTTACGGGTATTATCCTCATTTTCATCATTGGCATGGCCACTGGCATCATTGATGGTAATGTTAGATTAAAGAAGTAAGCAATATACTGAGGATGGGAAGGGCCCTGTCCTCTATACAATCTGTTTAATGGAAGTTTGGGTTAACTACGAACATGAAGTAAGTAAGGCGCACGCTTTTAATAACTAAGAGAATTGATGAAATTTATGAATGGTTATTTTGACTAACGAACATATTTAGAAAAAAAGCCGCGTAAATAAAACCATTGTGCGGCTAATCTCGAATAAGGCCATAAAATGTTAATTTGAGAAGATTTTTCAGATCAGATTGTTCTAACTATATTTCGGCTGATTAGACTATCTCTGGCATCAATATATTCATTATGAAGCTTCTCTACAAATTCTGCTGCACCAGTAACCTGTTTTATAGCACCAATGCCTTGACCGCTTCCCCAAATATCCTTCCATGGCTTGACGGCCTTTTCTCCAAAATTCATCTGAGAGGGATCACTTTCAGGAAGATTGTCAGGATCCAATCCTGCTGCTCTGATTGACGGTTTCAGATAATTTCCATGTACACCAGTGAAAAGACTGCTATAAACAATATCATCAGACGTAGAGTCAACGATTGATTGCTTATACTCTTCAGAAGCACGGGCTTCATGCGTTGCAATGAACGGCGAACCGATATATGCAAAATCTGCCCCCATCGCTTGGGCGGCCAGGATTGCACCTCCCGTAGCAATTGATCCGGACAAAGCGAGCGGACCGTCAAACCACTCACGGATTTCCTGAACCAATGCAAACGGGCTCTTTGTTCCTGCATGACCGCCAGCTCCTGCCGCAACGGCAATTAAGCCATCTGCACCTTTGTCGATTGCCTTGTGCGCGAAAGAGTTATTGATTATATCGTGCAGAACAATTCCTCCGTAGCTATGTGCTGCCTCAAATATCTCCTCGCGGGCACCCAAGGACGAAATGATAATGGGAACTTTGTATTTAACACACAACTCCATGTCGGATTCCAACCGTTCATTTGACTTGTGGACAATTTGATTAATAGCAAATGGTGCCGCTGGACGATCTGGATTCTTTGCATTATAAGTTGCGAGCTCCTCAGTGATTTCTGCCAACCATTCATCAAGTAAGGATGCGGGTCTAGCATTCAGTGACGGGATTGATCCAACGATTCCTGCCTTACATTGTTCTATCACTAGTTTAGGGTTACTAATAATAAATAACGGTGAGCCAATTACAGGGATACGCAAATTCTGAAGTATTGACGGAATTTTTGACATTTGTTTTCCTCCATTCAATTTATATCCATTTATAGGCATAATTTTTCCCTTATATTATTTATAAAGAGCATGTCCTCAGAATCTTAGTAATTGCAGTCTGCAGAAAGTGTAAAATCACTCATTTAAATTGGTTAATTATATGCTTATTTTTTGAACCTTTTACCATCAGCAGTACCTTTTTAATATCATACATGTACTTTAATCCGAACGTTTGACACCTTACCGATTCCTATAGCCTCACTCCCTACCGCTTTCTTAAAGCAGGAACTCACTTAATTTACTCTGTGTAAAGCTTTCCATAGAAGAAAGTAATACAGATATCGTATTTTTTCATAAATTTTCCGCTATTGTTGGTTTTTAATTTTCCGATTAATATGAATATAACATGTTGGTGATGATTTATATACAAGTGATTAAAAGGAAGCCCTAAGGAACTTTGAATATAATCGATTTTTATTAATACCTTCGATTTTTTATTATGAACTATTTCAACCTGCCATGTTAGCTTAATTAAAAATTACAAGATTACTAAAATTGCTCCTACTATAAAATGCCGCCAACCATTCGTTTTTTCTTTATATATTAACTACTGATTGTTCTTTCATTAAAAATATATCCTGCACCCCTCTGTGATTTAAGTCATTACAGACTCCCAGCCAGAAACTCGCACTTTCATTTTCTCCTATCCAAATTCCTAAAATCTCTTTGTGTCCGGACATATTGATCCCTAAAACACTGTAGGCAAGAACGAAGAAGTAAGATAGCAATCAAAAAAGGAATCAGCCATTAAACTGATTCCTTTTTGAGATTTGACCATTGGTTGGATTACATCAGGCTCTTCCTGCTTGCGCCCTTTCTGTCGTTGCATAATCTGGGAATGCCGGGTCCGACAAAGACTCTAATAACTTCGATTGGTTATTATTTCCTTTTAATTTCGTATTGGACGGTGATGGGATTTGGCTCTTAATCTTTTCGATGATTTCGGGAGAGGCAATACTTTTCAGTTGATTTACGGCTTTAGTGCGAGAGTCCTTATTCCACAAAAGGTAAGCGGCTCCACCGATTGCTATTGTCCCAACAATCTTATTTAAAATCATAGTGTCTCATCCTCCTTGTCTTTATTTTTATACCCTTTGACCCTGCTGTTAAACGAGATCATTGTAGAGCATATCTATAGCTGATGATGCATTACTGTAAGATCGGGGCTGCTATTAGGCAATTCTTTAATGTAACCGGGATGACATTATCGTGAAGTGTACAACAAACATTCTAGCATCGGTGAACCTAACCTCTACTGAGAGATTGATGAACCTCCGTAATCTTAGTCCATTATTGGTTGATCAACTGGGGCTTATTAACCTTTAATTTCAACCTTTCCTATATCCTCGAATTTAATTTTTATCATGTAACAATCTTTATCCTGCTGTTCTAAGTAAATCATTTTATGTATTGGATTTAACCTGTAAACTAATCCTTGATAATACCATTCAAACCCACCTTCCTAAGTTATAATCTTTACGGGAAATGTGAATTGCATTGCAAGGCATATTTTGTTTTCAAACTCTTCAATTTGGTACTCATAGATAAACTCCCTTGGGTAGACACTTCACGAAGATACCGAAGTTTTTCAAGAAATAACAAATAATTCCCTCCTCAATAATTTCATTGTTAAATGAAATTATTGAGGAGGGAATACAGTTTTTTAGATGAAATGTTTATTTCCGTTTAAGAATTAGTTTACTGCTTAAGATGAAATACTCCTTTTTACCTAAAAGTTGTGACCAAAGTTCTGTTGTATACAATGCGTAGTTTACGCTCCTAGGAAATCAAAAGCATAGTTACCGACATGCAAGATAACTTCTTTGGGAAGTGTCTGGTTTTTGATCATTACCGTTCGGAATTTTGTGTATTTCTTCACTTGCTTAGCATTTTTGTTCAACTAACATACCCCGTTAGCCATCCATAATAAAAAGCCAACCTATTGGCGGACTTTCTTTATTTTACGATATAACGCTGAAATACTTATTTGCGTTAATCTCAGAAATCCCCTTAACCGTATTGCCACCGGTGGCATATAGCTCAAGTTCATGAGCCATACCGGCGTGTTTATCGGTATATTTCTTTGTTCTTCCTTTATACTTACCAGCTAACTTCGCCAACTCCACGGCCGTCATTCGCCCAGCTTTCCCACTCCTTGTACATCGATTGAAACAACTGTTTCTGTTCATCTGAGGTAAGGGATTTTACTTATTCAAGTAACGGTCAGGTTGTTCAATAACAATATCAGTTGAAGTCGAATTTTATAGGTATGTATTATGGAACAATTTCAAAAACAGTACCTTTGTTAAAATCTGTCACTGTCATAGAGCCATAAACCCCTAAAAATAGTCTGGTTTGATCCAGATTCGTTCCCAAATTAACATAATAAGCTGATTCAGACCCAAAATTATAATCGGTTTCAATAACACTAAAGTCATTTAGTTTACAATCTGTTCTTACCCTGGTATAAGCTAAAACCCCTCTACCCGGGGATTGAGATTCTTTCCGGGCAAGATCGGTAAACACAACGCTTCCGGTTAAATTAGGGATTCCATTCCCCACATAGGCTTGCACTCCTGTAAGTGCAGTTCCTCCAAACTTATCGGGTCGGGAATCTTTATGAAAATAACTGGTTAAAGGCTGAAGCCGCCTCACCGAAGTTTTTACTGCTTCATCATAATAAGCAATTGTTTTCTCATCCAAAGTCGGATTTGCAGAGCAGCCCCTGATTATCAAAGTAGGAAAAGCTCCTTCCCAACCCCTCCAGCCAAAGTTAATAAATCCTTCTTGGTGAGGTTCAGATTCCATTAACGAAGCTTGAATAAGCTGAGTTACCGGTACTGGTTTATAATGAACGAATGAAAAAATCGATTCTACCAAATCCTGTCCGACATTGCCCACATTCTTGATATATTGATTATAAAACCTTTGAAATGAAATGCCCGGTATATTTCGAACCCCTTTGGCAATCACCGTAAGTGTTTCCTGAATAGGTACGGGAAGTTCATTAAACCGTGTGACTACGGGTGGATTCTGGATAAATGTATTCTTTTCTACATCAATTTCAATTATTTTACCGGCGATTTCCATATCATTCTGGCTTAAATTGAATGGATCATAGGCTGATCCACCATCCCCAGTGGTCAAAACAAGTTTTCCTGTTTCGGGTGAAAAGTTTAAGCAATTGACACCATTATGATTAAAAAATGGTCTTCTTACGTTTAGTAATGTCCGTCGTTTTTGAGGTTGGCCATTCGATGGCATAATCCATTCTTCCATAGTATCAATATGATCATATTGAATTTCTCTATTTGCCCACCTTAGGTTTAAAGTTCTTGGATCACACGGGTTAGGTGAAAAAGATTCAGGAAGAGCACCTGGACCTTGTGTTCCAGCTAGTGAATAATGAAGATAAAACAGACCGTTATAATAAAATTCGGGATGAAACGCCAGCCCTAGTAATCCCCGTTCATCATATCCACCGCCAGAAGCACCTAATTTTACCATTCGCGGGCGAATATCTAAAAAAGTCCGTATAACTCCATCTCTTATGTAAAAAATCTCTCCTACCTGGGTTGCAATAAATAATGTTTCTTTTGAGTCACCCGGAAGTATAGCTGTTTTCAAAACAGTCGGTAAATTTATCTTACTTACAATGGGCAGTAAACTTACCTTAACTTTTATCAATAAACTTTACACTCCTTCTTAGTTTGCTTTTATAAGAATATGATTAGAACTGTTTTATTAATACCAAATTAGGGCCGAAGAATCTAACAAGGAATTGACCATTATTCGCATCAGCGTCAGAGGAAGAGGGGCGGTCAATAAAACTACTATGATTTCAAAATCAGTTATCTATAGGTAAGTTGGATAAACATACAGTGATTTTATATAAAACAGTGAATAGCATAAGGGTAGTTATTATTTGTTGGAGGCGGGATTCATGAAGAGGGTAAAAAGTAAAGCCGTACAGTATTGGCGGTACACTTTCTTAAGAATCAAACACGATCGTATGGAATTGTCACCTACCACAAAACTAATACTTACCGCGGTATTAAGCTCGTTTGCAGCCATATTCCAGTCAGCAGGGGGATATGTGCCCGGCATCGGTTTTTTTGTAAGTGCCATGACGACTTTACCAATATTTTTCGCAGCGATTGTATCCGTCAGGCACGGATTCCTTTCCTATTTTGTTACGATCCTCCTTTTATTGTTTATCCAGCCTAGCGAACTAATTATTTTTTCCTTCACAACGGGTATTCTAGGATTGGTACTTGGTGTTTCCTTCTATAAGCCTAAAACAAGATTTTTGGTTGTTTTCTTGGCGGGAGCTACCTTATTTATAGGAATCATAGCGATCCTTTTTATTTTCCGCTTTCCTGTGTTAGGATCAGGTGTTAGTACGTCTTTTCATTTTCGGCCTTTATTGCTCGTAGCGATATTCAGTATACTATATGCATGGATGGCAGCAGAAGCTTGTTCGTTTGCTCTGAAACGGTTGGCTCATATCCTGCCCGATAAAAACTTGCTGAAAGGATGGATAGAGTAGCTTTATAAAATCAGAACAGGACTTCTGACGAATGTGGGTTGTTTTAGTTGTAGCCAGATCGTTAGCAGTTACCATACGCAAATATCAAAGGAGGCAAAAGTATGAAAATTATTGTTACCAGTATATTCGTACAAGATCAAGACAAGGCACTGGAGTTTTATTCAGAAACGCTGGGGTTTGTAAAAAAGGAGGACGTTCCCGTCGGAGAATTTAGGTGGATAACGCTTGTTTCTCCCAATGATCAAGACGGTACCGAGCTTTTACTCGAACCGAATGACCATCCTGCCGCTAAAGAGTATCAAAAGAAGATATTTGCCGATGGCATCCCAGCAACAATGTTTGGCGTTGCAGATATTCGTAAAGAGTACAAACGATTATTGGAAAACGGCGTGAAGTTTACTATGGAGCCAACAAAAATGGGCGAAGTCACAATAGCTGTCTTTGACGATACATGCGGCAACCTTATTCAGATAGTGCAGAAGTAACTTTATGTCGAAATAGAAATAACCTGGTTCTAAACGACTTTTTTGTTATGTTTTTATGTTCGGAAAAGGGGTTTTTATCAACAATTAAGCAACCTTATATAACCCTGTCCTAATTTTAGGATGGGGTTATACATTGTTAAGGTTTTAAAATAAATGACATTGTTGTTATTGTCGTGTTTAAAATAAATCAGTTGGAGAAAATCAGTTGTTTTTCTCCAACTGATAATATATTTTTGGATTTGTTTAGTTTCTCAAAATAACCATTTGAAATAGAAAGTGTCATCATATATAAAACAAAAGTAACCCAGCCTAGACCAACAAAGTTAGTACTATGAGGAATTTTTTCTCGTTCTTATATGCCCCCTTCTATTCCAAAGGAAAGTGATAATAACTAAACAGCAGTTAATTTTCCCCATTTGTCTTCTCTTCATTTTTTTCTAAAAAAACAAATTAATTTTCATGAAACTTCTACAATTGCAGCGATTCCTTGGCCACCACCTATGCATAGGGAGGCAACCCCGTACTTTTTGTTGCGTCGATTCATTTCTAGAATCGGTAAAATCCTTATACCGCTTGCCCTCACAGGATTACCAAGTCCAATGGCACCCCCATTGACATTGGTAATAGAGCAATCAAGTCCCAGTACTTTTTCAACAGCAAGATATTGACAGCGAACGCTTCCATTCCGAATAAATCGATATCCCCAATCGTCATGTTTGCTCTCTTTAAAGCCATTTGAATGGCTGGACCTGGACCGATCCCCATAATGCTCGGGTCACCCCCAAGGACAATAGCACCTGCTCCATCATTAATACCACTTGCATTTCCTGCGGTAACGGTTCCATCTTCTTTAAAGGCCGGGCGCAGTTTCGCATGCTTCATATAGTGGAGTTCTCTCGAATATGTTCATCCTGATCCACGGTAAGAATCCCTTTCTTGTTTGAACTTCAACGGAGACTATTTCATCGGCAATCTTCCACTTCTTCTCGCTTCCGCAGCCCGAAGTTGGCTATCTAAGGCAAACTCATCCTGTTCTTCTCGAGAAATCCCGTATTGAACAGCTAGGTTTTCAGTTGCTACTCCCATGCCAGCCCCTATATAATTATCTGTTAATGCTGACGATAACGTATCGTCCAGGTCAGGAGTACTCATTCCAAATCGACTGCCTCTTAATGCGAATGGCGCCCTACTCATGTTTTCGGCCCCAATGCAAGCCCTGTTTCTGCTTCACCAAGTTTGATGGATTGTCCTACAGACACCACCGATTGAAGGCGTGATCCACATAACCTATTGACCGTTAAAGCAGGGCTTGTTATTGGTACACCAGATTTTAATGCGATATGTCTAGCATTATAGGGTGCGTTTATAGCCGAATGGATTACCATCCCCGTAACTATTAAGTCATTTTCTCTTGTTTCAATATGGCTTCAATTTAGGGCCTCTATACACCGAGTTGGGTGGAATCAATATCTTTTAACCCTCCGCCGAATGCACCAAATGGAGTTCTCGCTCCTTCAAGAATAAATACCTCGTTCATGCTAAATCCTCCTTTTGGACACCTAAAAAGCATCTTTCATTCTTAAAAGCTATAAAGCTGCCATTTATATAGACAATCCCCCGTCTACGGGAATCACAGCTCCATTGATATAGCTGGAATCATCGCTTGCCAAAAATAAATATGTATTGGCGATATCTCTTGGTGTTCCAAGCCGTTGAAGGGATACTTTCTCTTTCATTCTTTGAAGAACATTTTCAGGCATTTTTTCTGTCATTGAAGTCATGATAAAACCTGGAGCAACAGCATTTACATTAATCCCTTTTCGACCAAGTTCTTTTGCCCAAGTTTGAGTCATTGCAATCACTGCTGCTTTCGTTGCAGCATAATTCGTTTGACCAAAATTCCCCATTCTTCCTACTATACTACTAGTATTGATAATTCTGCCATACCCTTCTTTAATCATATGGGGTACAACTGATTGGGTACAATGAAAAACACCAGTTTGATTAATAGATATAACTTGATCCCATTCTACCTGTGTCATTTTTACTAGAGTGGAGTCCATCGTAATTCCAGCATTATTAATCAAAATATCGATTTTACCAAATTGTTGAATTACCTCACTAACCATCCTGTCCACTTGGTCTCGTTTAGAAACATCGACACAAAATCCAAGTCCGTTTATCTCTTTTGCTGTATCTTCTGCTAGATTTTTATGATAATCAGCTATAACAACATGAGCGCCTTCGCTGGCAAATAACAAACTAGTTTCCTTTCCAAGTCCACCTGCACCACCAGTAATAATGGCAACTTTCCCTTCGAGTTTCATATAATCCCCCCCCTTTCTAACATCTTCCAATTTAAGCCACTTATAATTCTATAATGAACAGATTCATACATTTAAATTTTGTTGACTATACAATTATCGTAAGTGTCAACTCTTACTATATTGTTTACGATAAAATCCTCTATTTCGTCGTCAGAAAATCCCAATTGCGCTAAGATCTCCTTTGAATGTTCACCTAGAGTTGGAGGTATAGTAAACTCTTTTATATTTTCTGTTATTTTAATCGCAACACCAGGAACCGGGACATTAAGATTTCCAATATTTAAAGATTTAATCATTTCTCTGTGTTGGATTTGTGGATTATTTATTACTTCATCTAAATTATTCACTGGACTACTAGCAATACCTTTTTGTTGTAAAAATTGAAAAGCTTCCTCTTTTGTATGTTGAATTGTCCACTCAGCAATAGTCTTATCCAATATTTCTCTGTTTTTGAATCTTCCTTCTTCCATGAAGAATGGTGAATTACTTTGAGCCCATTCATTTTTGCCAATTAGTTTAGCAAATTCGATCCACTTTTTTTCAGGTGCATTTATATAGGCACCTAGAAAAACATACCCATCTATTGTAGGGAATGCTTTCGAATATTGAAAACGATCACTCGTTCCCCACCTTTGTTTTGTGATTCCATGTAACTTGGCTTCAGAGATGCTAAACCCTAATAATGAAACCAATCCATCAAGCATACTAATATCCACAAAACGTCCTTTTCCAGTTCTTTCTTTATGAAACAAGGCCAACATAGTCCCTAGAGTTGCTTGCAAGCCAGCAATATGATCTGCAATGAAAAATCCAACATAGGTCGGCGGACCATCTGGATGTCCTGTTAATTCTGCTAATCCGCTCATGGACTGAATCACTCCATCATATGCTCCGTAATCCCGGTAAGGTCCAGTTGTTCCAAATCCAGTAATATGTACCATGCTAATTTCAGGATTAATAGCGGATATGGTTTCATAACTAAAGCCTAATTTTTCAGGTACATTGGAACCATAATTGGTCACTAAAACATCAGACGTTTCAATTAAGCGGTGAAGAATGGCTTTACCTTTCGAACTTTTCAAGTCTAATGAAAGCCCTCTTTTATTCCGGTTTTCTGAGGCAAAATATAAACTAATATCATCATGCATTGGGGCAGATGTCCTTCCAACTTCCCCATCCAGCCGTTCAATCTTTATGACATCAGCCCCATAGTCAGCAAGTATTTGGCTGCAATATGGTCCCGCAATATAATGGGTTAAATCCAAAACTCTTACTCCAGATAGAACAGTCATAAATTTCACCTCATCTTTTAGAAATTTTTTCATTAAGAATCGCTATACATCATTCCTCGTTTGCTGAGCAGGAATCGTTGCAATCGCCTTCACTTTAGAACTCACAAGAGCTTTGCCACTTAGTTCATGTTTACGGAAGTTCCCAGGTGAAGTACCGACAATTTTTTTAAACGTCTTGATGAAATGAAAAATGTTATTGTATCCGACTTCTTTACTGATTTCTGCTATATCCAAATTGGTGTTAACCAATAACTCCGCGGCCTTATCAATTCTTACTTTATTGAGATACAAGTTGATGGTCATGCCGGTATTTTCTTTAAATATTTTGCAAATATAATTTTTACTATGACCAACAAACTGTGCAAGGTGGTCCAAAGAAATCTCATTCTTATAACTTTCTTGTATATTCTCTTTAATTTGATCGACCACTCTTGACTTTTGTGGATTTGTCGAGATTTCAATTCGTTGAAATCGAATCATATAGTATAGTGCAGTAATGAAGGTATGAGTTGCAATTTCGAGATACCAGGGAAGTGTGTCAATTCCTTCTTTAAAAACCAACTCAAGCATTTCTTCAATATTATCTGAGCCCTGGCATACAATCGGAAGCTGGTTGAGACGTTCTTGAAAATCGTTATCAAAAACAACATACTTTACTTCCAGCATTCGTAAAGGTTTTCCGTCAACATCTCGGGTGTTGGAAATGCCATGGATATCATTTGGTCTTGTAAAAAGATACATTCCCCGACCCATTTTCACGGATTCATTCCCTACAATAAAATCTCCTTCTCCACTAATGACATAGTAAATCTGATAATATTCATGTTTATGAGGCTCAAGACTACTACCAGACGGATATTCACTTTTAGCAAGCCAAAGTATATTTATCATATGATTATTCATTTGTCCGATCACCTGACTGAAATTTTAGTATTATAATAATTCGTGCCCCTCCTTACAAATTCCTCTGCGATACGTTTATTAAGTTGTAGCTCCCCCGCTTAGAATGAGACACTGACCCGATATGAAACTAGCATCATCACTGGAAAGGAAGGATACAGCACTTGCGACTTCATTCGGTTGTCCAAGTCTTCTTAAAGGTATTAGCTTCATATGTTCTGCGATGATTTCTTGAGGAACATTATTGTACATGTCCGTTTCAATATAACCAGGAGCAACACAGTTCACTGTAATATTTTTGGGACCGCCTTCCTTCGCCAGTGTTTTGGAAAATCCGATTAAACCTGCTTTTGAGGTGGCGTAATTCGCTTGCCCTACATTACCAAATGCGGATACCGATGAGATGTTGACGATTCTTCCGTAAGCATTATTTCTCATAATCGGTATGACATATTTACAGAGGTGGTAGGCTCCCTTGAGATTCACATTTAAAACTGCGTCCCATGCCTCATCAGCCATCTTGTGGAACATGCTGTCCCTAGTGATACCAGCATTATTGACCAGGATGTCAACAGTACCAAAACGTTCCACAGCTTGAGAAACAGCGGTTTTTACTTGTGCTTCGCTTGATACATCACATTGGATAGGAAGGACTTTATCACTGGCTTCACCGAGGTTGGAAACCATTTTTTCCACGAGCTTTACATCATATTCAAGAACCGCAACTCCTTCAATACCGTCTTCCAAAAAGCGTTTTACGATTGATTCGCCGATTCCTTTTCCACCTCCAGTAACAATGGCATATTTTCCTGATAATTTCCCCATAATCGTGACCTCCAGTAATTTACGGACTATTAAAATTTCAAATCATATAAACTACATTTCTGCTTGCGATATCCCTTCAGAATAAACTGTTCTTATATTCTGGAATAGAGGATGTTCAGCATTTTAGGCTCAATCAGATGTTTAGGGCTATATATGGTATGCTGGGCTACAAAATAGGAAAGCTTGTTGGCAGGGTCGATAAATGCCTGGACACCGCCGAGGCCGCCCCAAGAGAAAGAGTTCTCAGGTACAAGCCTAAGTGCAGCCGCAGCATCCATCACCACGGACACTCCCAGCCCATATCCGATACCTTCAGCTACGACCATTTCCCGATAATCGCTAAGGCATTTCCCTTTAAGCTGGTTTCTTCGCATGAGATTGATGGTATTTTCGCTTATGATCTTTGGGCCATTTTTCCCAATGCCCCCGCAGGCAAGTGCGTCTGCGAATAATATGTAATCTTCTGCAGTCGTTATCAGGCCTCCGCCTCCACTTTCATGCCTTAATCCGGCGGCACCAATACAATCACTGCTTACCCGTACGACCGATTCCGTTTCATAGCTGTATTGGTACTGGGGAGCAATTCTTTCACGTTTTTCCTCCGGTACGGAAAAACCGCTATCCTTCATTCCCAGAGGGTCAAAGATGTTCTTCTGTAAGTATTCTCCAAAAGACATTCCGGATACGACTTCAATCACAGCACCAAGAACATCATGGCAATAGCTGTAATTCCAGCCTTCGCCCGGTTCAAACAGAAGAGGTTCTTTTGCCAGTGCCTTGACAAAATCCCTTGTACTGAAATCTCGAGCGGTATCGGCCATCAGTTTCCGCATTTCCGGAGTGTCAAGCTCGTAGCTAAGGCCTGCGCACATCGTAAACAGATCAACGATTCTAATATGCTGCTTTGCCGGTTTCATCACAAAGGTTCCACTTTTGACCTTCATATTGTTGAATTCCGGCAGGTATGTATATAGCGGGTCGGCGAGAAGGAGCTTTCCTTTCTCGACGAGCTGCAATGCTGCTATGCAGGTGATCATTTTTGTTGCTGAATAAATATTATAGAGGGCGTTTGTCTGCATCGGAATCCGATTTTCAATATCGGAATAACCCGCCGCATAGCGGAAAATCAAATTGTGATCCTTATATACGATACAATCGATGCCTGAAACGCCAAGCTGTGGTACCGTGTCCATAAAGTCTCGAAGAGCATCAAATTTTTCCATACTTTTCCTCCCGCAATTTTTATCTTTCTTGGAATATGATAGTCTGGAGGTGTGATATTAAATGGCACCAAGTTGCTTTTATTCATTAATATCCTCATCGGATAGATTGAGTAAGCCTTTATAAATCTCGTTATTATGCCACCCTAGAGGCGCCCCTGCCCATTTGACTTGACCTGGTGTCTTTGAAAACTTGGGTACGATCCCTTGCATTTTTATTTCCTTATTTAGTGCATAATCAACAACGGAAATAATAATCTCTCTGTCTTGAAATGCGGATCATTAAAAAGGTCTGCAACCGAATTTACTGGAGAATAAGCAACTCCGTGCTTTTCCATTATTTCACGTGAATGTTCAAGTGTGTGTTCAGAAAAGAAAGAAATGAAATATTCGTCTAATTCATCGGATTTCTTACTCTTAATTGATTGGTAAGAAATCTTGGATCTTTCACTAATTCTGGATGTCCGATAGCGGTCACTAATCTTTCGAAATATTTTGTGTAGATGCAGGAATGACAATCCACTTATGATCTTTTGTATCATATAGATCATGTGAAGCAACAACGGGGTTATAAGTACCCTTTCGCTCAGGCATTTTTCCTTCCAGCTCATAATGTAGTTCTCCATAATTCTTATCAGAGGTTCATATAATGATAGATCTACTAGTTGACCTTCTCCCGTCTGCTTAAAGTGATAAAGCGCTAATATGACAGAAAATGCTCCATAAACCCCTGCCAATGCGTCTGCGATTGGATAACCTGAAAAAATGGGTTTCCGATCTGGGTAACCCGTCATATAGGTTAATCCTGAGAACGATTCAGCTACCCTGGCAAATCCCGTTTTTTCTGAGTATGGGCCATTTGTCCCAAATGCCGAGAAATGAATCATGACAAGATTTTCTTTCATTTTCACTAAATCAGAGTAATCAATTTTCCATTTTTTTAACGTTTCAGGCCTGTAATTTGTAATTACCAAATCAGCCCTTTGAGACTTGTTGATAATATAGCTGCATGCCTTTCTCATTGTTAAAAACTAACGTAATCGCTTTCTTGTTTCTATTTGTAACCTTCCATGTCCCTTCTCCAAAGCTGCGGGTTTGATCCACTTTACTTGGTTGTTCAATCTTAATCACTTCAGCTCCGAAGTCACCAAGCAAGTTGGCTATCAAAGGGCCAGCCAGGACTGTAGAAGCATCAATTACCCGTATTCCTTCAAAAATATTATTTTCTGACAAACCATTACCCCCCTTTTCCATGGCCTTTGCCGGGTACTTCGATAAATAGCATGGTTATTTAGTTGCGGTAACCATGCTATTTTTATCTTTGATTAAAGATAACAACCAAAAGGTTACATAATCATCTTATTTGCAGCTGGCATTTCATCTTCAAATAACAAGCAAGCTGTCATACTCTCTTTTGAGGTTGGGACTAGACTTGGATCCATGCTCTTACATTTTTCCATTGCGACAGGACAACGTGTATGGAAACGACAGCCTGTCGGAGGGTTTGCAGGGCTTGGCAAGTCTCCTTTTAGGAGAATCCGCTCTCTATCCCGAAGCTTTGGATCAGGTAAAGGTACAGCAGATAATAATGCCTTTGTATAAGGATGATGAGGGTTTTCAAACAGTTCCTCTTTCTCTGCGAATTCTGAAATTTTACCTAAGTACATGACTGCAATCTTATCACTGATGTGCTTAACTGCTTGAATCCCGTGGGCGATAAATAGATAGGATAGGCCCATATCTTTTTGAATTTCTTTTAACAGATTTAAGATTTGGGCTTGAATGGAAACGTCTAATGCCGAAACGGGCTCATCACAGACAATTAATTTTGGCTGTAAGGCAAGGGCACGCGCAATCCCGATTCTTTGTCTTTGTCCCCCTGAAAATTCAATCGGATACCTGCTGCCGTGATAGGAGGCCAGCCCTACTCTTTCAAGCAGTTCATCCACCCTTTTTCTTCTTTCTTTTTTTGTTCCAACTTTATGAAGAACAAGAGGCTCAGCCATAATATCTGCAATCGTCATTCTGGGATCAAGTGAAGAATAGGAATCTTGGAAAATCATCTGTAGATTCTTACCCAATTCTTTTTTGCTTTTATAATCAGATAGTTTTTTTCCTTCAAAATAGATGTGCCCATCTGTCGGATTTGTTAGCCCAACAACCATTCTACCAATTGTTGATTTCCCACAGCCAGACTCTCCAACCAAACCCACCGTTTCACCGGGATAAATATTAAGATCGACACCATCCACAGCTTTTACAAACTGATTTTTCTTACCAAAAAGACCGCTTCCAACTGGAAAGTGTTTTTTGATGCCTTTAAGTGACAATAACGGCTGATTCTCTGTCATTTTCGCTCAACGCCTCCTTGGTCAGTGGATTCCAACAGGAGACTCGAGTCCCTGAAGAGTGTTTCTCCAATACAGGAGAGACCTCGTAACATTTTTCCGTTGCAAAGGCACAGCGTGTCACGAAATTACACCCGTTTGGCAGTTCAAGAGGATTGGGCACAACCCCTGGTATAGCATCCAATATTTCCTTTGAGGGTCCATATAATGATGGAATACTATCCATAAGCCCCTTTGTATAAGGATGCTGGGGGTTTTCAAAGATTTCTTCTACAGTACCTTCTTCGACAATTTGTCCGCAATACATGACAAGAACGCGGTCAGCGGTTTCGGCTACAACACCGAGATCATGAGTAATTAATAGAATAGAAATACCAAATTCCTTCTGTAAATCTCTTAATAGATTTAAGATTTGTGACTGAATGGTAACGTCAAGGGCTGTTGTTGGTTCATCAGCGATGAGTAGTTTCGGATTACAGGCAAGGGCAATGGCAATCATCGCTCTTTGCCTCATCCCTCCGGATAATTGATGGGGGTAATCATTAAGACGTCTTTCTGCATCAGGAATACCAACTTTATTCAGCAAATCCAGGGCTGTTTTTTTCGCTTCCTTATAACTTACTTTTTTATGTAGGACGATCGATTCTGCAATTTGTCTGCCAATCGGATGGACTGGGTTTAGGGAAGACATTGGATCCTGGAAAATCATCGCAATGTCATTTCCACGTATTTTTCTTAATTCCTTCTCTTTTAATTTCAATAAATCTTGGCCTTCAAACAGTATAGAACTATCCGGACGGTATTTGATGGCACCAGCATTCAATCCCATGATGGAAAGAGAAGAAACACTTTTTCCACTTCCTGATTCACCAACTAAGGCTACAATCTCACCTTTCTTAATTGAAAAAGAAATATCATTGACAGGCTTAATCTCACCTTTTGATGACGGGATGTAAGCTTTTAAATGATTCACTTTTAGTAATGTTTCTGTATTCAAATGGTCTCCCCCCATTTTTAAGATTTTCTTTGTTTTGGATCAAGCGCTACCCTCAGCCCATCGCCGAGAAAGTTCCCAGCTAGGATTGTAAGCAGGATGGCAATCCCAGGATAAACCATCATCCATGGATACATGTCAATCATACTGTAGCCTTGCTGGATCAAATTCCCCCAGCTGACTTCAGGCTGTTGGGCACCCATGCCAAGAAAGCTAAGAGTGGTTTCAATCAGAATCGCAATACTAAGATTAAATGAAGCTTGAACAACGATTGGAGGAGAAATATTTGGAATAATATGTCTAACCATAATCCAAACAGATCCCGCGCCGGATATTTTTGCCGCCTCAACATAAGGTTCTGAACGTACTTGCAGAGTTTGACCTCTAGCAAGTCTCGCAAATTGCGGGGTAAAGATAATCCCAATCGCCATCATGGCATTCATGAGATTGACGCCTAAGGCACTTGTGATTCCTAAGGCAAGGATGATTGCGGGAATGGCAATGATTCCATCCACGATTCGCATAAAAATATCATCAATAATACCGCCAAAATAACCGCTCAAAATCCCTAAAGGTACCCCTATAAAGAGTGGAATCATTATGGCAAACAAGGCTGCCTTAATCGCAGTCTGCGAACCCATTAGCAGTTGACTGAAAATATCCGATCCTAACCCATCGGTACCCAGCCAATGCTCGGTACTTGGAGGAGACATGACTTTCGTTAAATCTTGCTTGAAAGGTTCATAAGGTACAATATAAGGAGCTAGTAGTGCAATGATGACGAGAATGCCGAGAAATATAAAACTGATAAAGGCAAGTCTTTCTGCCATTAACCGTTTGAAAATTGTTTTGAAACTCATTTTCTCAAGTTCCTCTCTAATATTCGATTCGTGGATCTAATAAGGCATAAACAATATCTGTAATAAAGTTAATGACAATAACCATCACAATCATGACCAGTACAACACCCTGCACGATTGTGAAGTCACGCTGTCCAATCGCATTAACAACAAGCTGCCCCATGCCTGGAATAGCAAAAATAGTTTCAACAACAACAGTCGCTCCCAACATCGTTCCAAATAACAGACCAATGGTCGTTACAACAGGTAGCATGGCGTTTTGAAGGCTGTGTTTAAAAATAGCCTGATAGCGGCTTACACCTTTGGAATAGGCAGTACGAACATAGTCTGCATCCATCGTTTCCATTAAGGAGGAGCGCAAATGTCGTGTAATGACGGCAATCCCAGCTAAACTTAGTGAAAACCCCGGCAGGATGATCTGTTGTAAAAAGGATACCGGCTCATGTACAATGCTTGTAAACCCAGTCGCTGGAACCCAATTAAGCTTTAAACTAAAAAATATAATCAGTACCATTGCAACTAAGAAGTTTGGTATCGCTGTACCTAAAGTTCCGAAAAAGCGTGCTACATAATCCATCCAGCTGTTTGGAAAGTAAATGGATGTAATGGCAAAAAACAACCCGCCAACAATGGAAAAAATCATCCCAACCACAACTAACTGCATCGTAACAAAAAGGGTCTGCATTAAGGCTTCATCAACAAGTTGTCCTGTAAAGATGGATCTTCCTAAATCCCCATGAATCGCATTATTTAACCAATGAAAATATTGAAGCATCACAGGTTGATCAAGTCCTAATTGGCGGCGCAATTCCTCAACTTTTTCATGTGTAGCACTATCACCAAGCATTGCCAAAACAGGATCACCTGGAATTAATAGAATTAAAGAAAAGACAATAAGGGTCGTGATGAGCAGCATCGGGATGACATAAAGCAAGCGTCGTAGCAGGAATTTCAAAAACATGATTACCCTCCTTTAAAAAGAGAGTGAAGCAGGATCGGAATCCCACTTCACCATTTAAATTATTTTTGATTTACCCAAAGCGTTGAGAAGATTGGCTTTCCTAGCAAGTTCGGCTGAAAGCCTTTTATTTTCTTGTTCATAGCTTGTATGGCCGGTGTAGTAAATAGTGGTATGGAGAATCCTTCTTGTACGATAGCCTCGTTAACGATTTTCCCAAACAGCTCTGCACGTTTTTCCTGATCATAGGTGGCAGCTGCCTCTAAAATAAGTGATTCAGCATCTGGAGTAGAAATTTTACCTGGATTATAGAAGCTATCTTTTGAGTAAAGACTATTAATGGTCATTTGTGGATCAGGTCGCCCTGACCAATTGCCTGTCAGTGCATCTGCCTCCTTATCAGTCATAAACTTCTGTACAGCTGCGTTTGCTTCTAATGTTTCAATCTTTACGGTTATTCCCACTTTTTCCAGTTGTCCTTTAATCGCATTGGCTAATCTTGTCCACCAATCAATTGGGTAGGTTACTAATGTGAAAGAAACATCGTTAAGACCAGCATCCTTCAACAGCTGCTTTGATTTCTCAGGGTCATACTTTATGTTGATACTGTCATTATGTGCCCAATAACCTTTAGGGAATGGCTGCGCTGCAACTTCCCCTTGGCCAAAGTTAATAGCATCAATCAATTGCTGACGATCAATTCCATGCAATACTGCTAACCTGACCGCCTTGTTATTAAACGGTTCGACATTTGTTTTGAGATAAAGCATACCTAAACCTAAAGTGTTTTCGTTACTTACGACAATATTAGGATTATTCTTTAACGAAGAAACATTTTGTGCTGCAATCCCCGGAACAAAATCAACTTGATTAGATTTCAAGGCATTGATTTGTGAATTGGCATCTGGAATAATTTTGACTGTCATTTTATCAAGATAAATCTGTTCCTTTTTCCAGTAATTCTTAAATGCAGCATAATCAATTTGTCCATTTGGAATATGATTTGTTACTTCGAACGGGCCGGCTCCAACTGGATGCTGCGAATAATCTGCACCATATTTATTCACTGCTGTTGGAGAAACCATCATCCCACCGCGATCAGATAAAGCTAACAAGATCGATGAATCAGGCTTTGACAAATGAAGCTTCACCGTTGTTTCGTCTACAACCTCAACACTTTCGATACTCTTTAAATCACTAATTTGTGAATCCTTTGAATTAACGCGTTCAATGTTAAATTTTACTGCTTCTGCATTAAATGGTGTTCCGTCATGGAAGGTGACACCTTTTCTTAGATGAAGAACCATTGTCTTGTCATCTGGAAATTCCCAAGATTCAGCTATCCCTGGTTCAGGTTTCATATCTGGAGTGAATTTAACCAATGTTTCATATACTGGCCATAATAGAGCATGGTCATTACCTGTAGTACCCTTGATTGGGTCAAAGTTCGTAATATCTACACCATAGGCAATTTTTATTTCTCCACCTTTTTGAGGTTGCCCTTGTGCTTCATTGTCCGATTTCGTATTTCCTTCAGAGGTTGAACTTTTAGAATTGCTACTACACCCTGCCATTACCATCGTCAAAGCAACTAAAAGCAGCAGGATGGTTTGAAAACTTTTCTTTAGTTTTGGCATCGTATTTCCCCCTTTTTTTATTTTTTATTTTGAAAGACTTGTTCCCAACCCAAACGTTTTTGACTATCAGGATCATTTTCAACCTCATTTTTCGTATTAAAAAGCATGGTAGCCCTGTTTTCCAAATCGTATTTTGGCCAATCAGGTAATTCCGTTATATTCGGATCACCATGATGCGCGAAAGCAATCCATGCTCGATGCATCTGTTCGGCTAGTTTATAACGATGAGGATCATTTCCTGTCATATTTGCCGTTTCTGGATGAGACAGATTATTCCAAACAAAAGGAATTTCAAGTGCATGAAAAGCCTTTAATGCTCCATCAAATACCTTACTTTCATAGTCAAATCGGTACATCCAAACAGGCGCACTATGCTTTGCTTGACTTTCACTAAATAAAATGGCTGGTATTGTAAAAACATAGTGGCTCATTGCCTCTTCAAAGAGTGTTTTAGTTAACTCATGATCTTGGATTACATATTGGGAAACATTCTTCCAAAAAGGCTCAAATGAAAGTTCAAAAATATTCTTTAACTTACTTTGATCCATTTGTTCCCACATGGGATCGAAATGAGTAAAAAGTAGTGATTCATCCATATTAGTACCGACTAATACAGGAATATCGTTTGCAAAGCCTTCGTCCAGCACTTTTTCTGGTTGGTCGGAAATAATTATGCCGTCTCCAACAGGGCCGAATGCCGTTCGTGGAAAAATTTGAATGGCCTTTAAAATCGTTTCTGCAGGAATGCTTTCTAATGCTGACAGGTCTTCTGGATCCACCTGAAGTTCAGAGAGAAGTTGCTTAGTCATTTCATTTGCTTTTTCAACTGATACCATACATCTGGCAGTCCCGCTTTGCAGGATGGCTTTATGAAAAAGCCCTTTTGCAATTCGCATGGATAAAAGGTTACCAACACTGACAGCTCCAGCTGATTCACCAAAAATGGTGACGTTATTCGGATCTCCGCCAAACGCTTCTATATTTTCTTTGACCCATTTTAATGCAGCCACTTGATCGAGAAGTCCGCAATTACCTGAACCTCGATATGCTTCACCCGCAATATCACTTAAATGAAGAAATCCAAAAACACCTAGGCGATAATTGAGCGTGACTATAACCACATCTCCTTGTTCCGCAAATGATTTCCCGTCATACAAATAGCTTGAACCAGAACCATACATAAATGAACCCCCATGAATCCAGACCATAACAGGCCGCCTTTTATTATCTGCACCTGGGGACCAAATATTGAGATATAAGCAATCCTCATTTATATTCGCTGGTGAATCACCCAAAAACTTCATAGCTGGGCTCTCTGATTGAAATGCTGCTGGACCAAACTCTTTGGCTTCCTTCACCTCTGCCCATGATTCTGGTTCTTCTGGTGGACGAAAACGGAGAGAGTTGATGGGTGGAAATGCATAAGGTATACCTTTCCAAATGCTAACCTCTCCTTCTCTTATACCTTCCACCATACCAAATCGCGTTTTTGCCAAGATTGCAGACATTTTATTCCCCCCTATTACCTTACCGAATAGCAAAATAACCATTGGCTACCATTTTTCAATGTATAAATTTATTTGCTAATAACTCTTCCTTCGGACAGCGAAAACTTAGTGATGAGATAGGTTTACTTACACAAAAATTGTTGTTTACTCTTTTGCAAAGTCAGGTCCTCTTTTTCTGTATATGGTCCATTTCTTCTAAGTGCCGAAAAATCCAACAGAATAAATGTTTTTAAGTTGTTTAATAAATCTAAATTTTCGGTTTTATTGAGACACTTTAAGCCCACACACCTCACCAGCCTTTGTGACTAGTTGAGAAAAGGGTACAACTCATTTCTCTTTGTTAAAACCTTAAGTAAACGCTTTCTTTTATTCTTTCAATTTATTTTTATCTCAGCATCATCTTTTGAGGTAGTTTTAGCAAAAGTTTGATGAACTTGATTTTCAAACCTAGAAGCCTATAAGCACCATTAAAGCGCTTTCAATTTGTTGCATAGGTTAAACCAGCTTTCACCAAATGGTCTTAATCTTAATTCACCACCTTTATTTCAAAAACATCCGAATAATATAAGACAATTTTAATCAAAAAATTTGTCTATATTAATCAAACAGAATTTAGTTTTTTTTACTATATTTTTTAGAATTATCTGATTAATTCAACAAAAATATAACATGCGATATATTCTTACGTCAATAAAAAATTGATATATATTAATCGCAAATTAAGATCCAAATCTAACTTGATAATTCTTACTCGAATTCCTGTTTATTCAAATTGCTGTGCTTTGTCTTAGTTTATCGGTTGTACATTAAAACCCTTACTATGAGTATTCAGGCAACCTACATGCGTTAGCACTATAAAGTCTAGGCTTTCACCCATTCTCATTTAACTCGAGTACCTTCAGTTTAATAAATTCTCTGTATGTATCCTCGTAACCAAAATCTTTTAATATACTAGTTGTTCTTTCCGCTTTACATCTAACCAGAAATAAATCATCAATGTTAGCTGGAGACATTTTGATAATTTATATCACCCATAATAGTTTTTCTCCTGTACCAGTATTATAAAAATTGCCGTAGCCCTTTTGTTCAATGTGACGATTTCTCGTGACTATTACATGCACCACCAATTCCCTCTAAATATCCCTATTAATTGGATTTTTTCTTAATCTTTAACAACTTTTTGTCCAATAGGATTACAATACTTAACATACACAATTTTATTATTATGAAAACGAACGATTAAGACCATTAAGTAAAATAGTAATCACTATTCTCCAGGAATTATAGGAAAAAGCTGAGAATGAAAACTATTAACATTTGGAGAATATATAGCTCAGAATAATCTCTGAGCCTTTAATGGTTAAAGTACTGATTTAATAAGTTTTTCAGTGGCAATGTGTAATATTTGTGTAAGGTAAATCATTTTCTTATTTATTAGAGTTCTACTGTTAATTTTAAGAAATCTTTATATTAAGATAGGGAAAAGATGCAGGTACTATTTACATGATATCTCCTAACAATACTAACTGAGATAAAAAACTTGGAGAAGCAGTCTGAGAAGCTTAATCAACAATTTAATAGCCTTCTCTCTCTTCATGCAGAAAAGGTCATCACAAGCGAACAGTTCAAAGAGAAGAACCAATCGCTTTCTGAACAGCAATTGGTATTAGCTAATCGAAAAATAGAACTGCATTAGACAAAAAAAGACCAAGATAAGAATATCCAGGTCTTCAAAAAAATCGCCAACAGCTTCTTCAGTCTCGACATGAGCGACCAGCAATTTATTAAACCGGTTCTTCAACGACTCATTGAAAAGATCGAAGTATTTGAGAAAGAGAAGATTGTCATCCACTACAACCTTACACCTTGAGGCTTCAAACGTTAGGTACAGTTTATTCGTCTGTACCTTTCAAAACAAGCTTCACTATCACTTCCACATGCGAGGTCTGCGGAAACATATCCACCGGCTGCATGTATTCTACTTTGTACAGCTTGCTTAATGTCTGCAGGTCCTTTGCAAGCGTTGAAGGATTGCATGAGACATATACTACTTTTTTAGGTTTTACTTTTAATATCGTTTGAAGAAGGGCGTCATCACAGCCGGTTCTTGGCGGGTCGACGACGAGCACGTCAGGCCTCCAGCCTTCCTTGATCCATTTGGGGAGGATTTGCTCAGCTTTGCCGACTTCGTATTTTACGTTTTTTCGGTTGTGGCGTTCTGCATTTTTACGTGCATCTTTGATTGATTCTTTGATGACATCCATGCCGCGTACTTCTTTTGCCCCTTCTGACAGCCATAGCCCGATGGTACCTACGCCGCAATAGGCGTCCACTACCCTTTCCTTTCCTGTCAATGCGGCCGCTTTTTTGACTTCATCATACAGCTTTACCGTTTGGACCGGATTCAATTGAAAGAAAGTACGTGCTGACAATTCATAGGAAAGGTCGCCCAATGTTTCATTTATGACTTGTTCACCAGCTAAATGGACGGTTTTTTCGCCGAAAATAAGGGATGTATTTTTATTATTCACATTTTGCACGATGGATTTTACTTCCGGAAGCTGTTCTGTTATTGCTTTAATAATCAAATCTTTTTTCGGAAGCTCGTCCGTACTAGTAACAATTACAACCTGGACTTCGCCTGTTTGAAAACCGACCCGCGTGATAACTGTGCGCACTATCCCTTTTTTCTTTTTTTCATTATAGATAGAAATGTTCAGATCCTTTAAAATCCGCTTTATAACCGATGTCGCCGTGTTGCTGGCGGGATGCTGCACCATGCAGTTAGGCAGGTCAATTAAGCGATGCGAGTTCAATCCATATAATCCCGCAATTACTTCGCCGTCTTTCAGGCCGACCTGAAACTGGCTTTTATTGCGGTAGTTCCACGGATTTTCCATACCGATCGTTTCTTTCACTTGATGTGGCTCAAGCGGGATACGGGTATAACGTTCCATCGATTGAATCACGATATCACGTTTTTCAATCAGCTGCTGGCTGTATCGCAAATGCTGGAGCTGGCAGCCACCGCATTCTTCGAAAACCGGACATGGCGGTTTAACGCGATGTGGTGATGGCTTTCTGATTTTTTTTATTCTGGCTTCCGAGAATTTCGGTTCGACTTTCGTTGCTTCGGCGACAATTTCTTCTCCGGGCAGTGCCCCTGGGACGAATACTACTTTCTTTTTAAAGTAGCCGACGCCCTCCCCATTAATGCCGAGGCGTTTTATTGTCAAAGGGAAGGTTTGCTTCAATTCAAGCTTCGTATCTTGGTGATTTGCCATCTTTTTCACTCCGTTTTTCAATGCTTCTCCACAAGTAAAAAGAAGCATAGCTTAAGAATGGAGCCCAGCCTTTGCTATATGTCTCCATTTCTTCTTGTGTCGGCTTTTGTGGAAGCCCGTATAATTTTTGCACTGCTTTTTGAATGCCGATATCCGCTTTCGGAAACAGATTCGGCCGGCCGACTCCGAATAAAAGGAAGCTTTCCGCCGTCCACTTTCCAATTCCTCTAATTTCAACCAGCCTATCGATAATCTCTTGATCCGATTTCATCGCAAGCTCGTTTAAATCAAGCTTTCCTTCTACAATCTCTTTCGAGAGCCCGATAATATATTCCGCTTTTCTTGTGCTGAATTGGATTTCCCTCAGCTGTTCTACTGCCAATGCCGCCGTCTGCTCCGGTGTAGGATAAAACCAAACTCCGTCTACTTCGAATCCGAACGTTTTTACAAAGCGTTCTGTCAGCTTGTAGGCAAAAGCCAGGTTTAACTGCTGATGGATGATGCTTTTGACTAAGCAGTCATAATAATCAAAGTCCAATACAATCGCCGTTCCATGATGCTTTTCAAAAATATCCTTCAAGTCAGTGTCTTTGAAATGGGATGATATTTCGCTTAGCGGCTTATGCCAATGAAAAATCTTTTTTAGCTTTTCGATGGCTTGATGTTCCGAAGAATCCGGCCCACCGTTTACAACAAAAACCGGTTTGTCAGTGCTTCCCTTACTTTGGACAGTTATGACAACAGGCTTTTTTTCTATATAAAGTGGTACTTTAATCACGCGGTTGTTGGTGTCGACTACATGAAGAGGATCCAATTGCAACCGGTCAAGAACAAGGTCGAAATTGTAAGGCCCTTGGACCTCCAGTGTTTCAGTCCACATAGAAATCCTTCCTTTTGCAGTTTTCCACGTATTATAGCACGTTTTTCTTTAAATTACTTGTAACTAACATTTATGTCAGTAAAGCATCCTGTCTGGCAGCTGCTGCCCAATCATTAAATCATCCAGGCTTTTAAAGGTGTAGCCCTGTTTTTTTAAATCTGTGATGATTGAGTCCAGTGCATCTGCATTATCTTTTGAAACCGTATGTAAAAGCAGGATCGCTCCGGGATGGATTTGTTTCATGACCTCATTATAGGAGTACTGCGGCCCTTTTTGTTGATCCACTACCCAATCTTTGAAAGCCAGCGACCAAAATATATGCTGATACCCCTCTTCTTTTGCCACTGCCATTGTCCTTTCGCTGAACACCCCGCGCGGAGGCCGGAGGTACTTCATTTCTTTCTGGCCAGTCAGCCACTCAGTCTTCTCACGTACCATCTCAAGCTCTTCGCGAATTTTTTCATTTGTGATCGTTGTCATATCAGGATGATGCCACGAATGGTTACCGACAGTGTGGCCTTCTTTCACCATTCGTTTCACCAAATCCGGTGCCGTATTCAAATAATGTCCTGTTATAAAAAAAGTGCCGGGTACATGATGTTTTTTTAACACGTCCATCACTTTTGTTGTATAACCATTTTCGTATCCATTATCAAATGTGAGATAAATATCTTTTTTTGCCGGATCACCCTTATACACGGCTCCATATCTGGCAATCATTCCATCATATGCCTGACCTGCTTCGGCTGGCATCCCGTTTCTTCCTTTTTTAAATCCCCAGCTATGCGGTGAACTTGATTCTGCAAGAGCTTTAGTGGAAAGCAACATAAAGAAGCACAACAATATAAGCAGGAGTGCCCTAGTCTGCATATTCGATTACCTCCTGTTTTCAATTTTACTCTTATTGTCTGATAACCTGAAAAAAATATTCAAAAAGGGCTGCCCTGTCATTTATGAAAGGAAGCCCTTTTAAAATTACTTAAATAATGATTTGAAGCCGCTCCAAATCATGTACAGGGACAGAACAAATATATCAATGACCCCAATTGCTGTAGTGATAGGGGAAACAGCGGAAACTATGCTATCCATAGTCCCGGACATTTCGAGGCCGGGCAATAACACTAATGCAAACCCGGATAAGATGGCAAAAAACAATAATCTAACATCCATGATGAATCCCTCCCTTCCATACCAATATATGTCCGGAAGAAAGAGGTTGTTAGCGCTTTTATCAGTGGTTTGAAATTTTTTTTGCATAAAAAAGCCCACAGCAGGTGCTGTGAGCATGAAATGCTTAGTTAAATACAGGTTCCTTGAACTGTCCCAGCTTTTCTAAAGAAGTTTGTGCGACGTCTTTATGCAGGCTGTTTCCATGTGAATCCATCGTAACAACAGCAGTGAACCCTTCTACCTTGAGGTGCCACATTGCTTCTGGAATGCCGAATTCCATCAGGTCGACACCTTCTACGGACTTGATGCAGTCTGCATAGTATTGGGCGGCTCCGCCGATTGCATTGAGGTACACACCGCCATGTTCCTTAAGGGCTTCAAGGGTTTTAGGGCCCATTCCACCTTTTCCGATTACCGCGCGAATCCCGAATTTCTTCATGATATCCCCCTGATAAGGCTCCTCACGGATGGATGTAGTCGGACCTGCGGCCTTTACATGCCAATTGCCCGCTTCATCCTTCATCATAACCGGGCCGCAATGATAGATCACTTGTCCATTAAGGTCGACAGGTGCATCATGGTCTGTCAGGTATTTGTGGATGGCGTCCCGGCCAGTGTACATCATGCCTGTAATATGAACGACATCTCCCACTTTTAATTCACGGATTTGCTCTTCTGTAATCGGGGCTGTCAAAACTACTTCCCGGTTCGTAGGAGCAGGCGCAGCTTCCGCCGCCGCAGCCGTTTCGACAGCAGCGAGCTCCTTTTCCGCCTCTGCGGCAAAGTCGATGTTGTCGCCTTCCTGATAAAGCCATTCATTAATGTCTCCCGTTTCCGGATTCAGTATTACTCCTAAACGGCGGAAGGCCCAGCAGTTATAGGCAACGGAAACGAAGAAGCTGGCTGGGATGCGATGCATGACGCCGATTTTGCATCCAAGCAAGGTGGTCTCGCCGCCAAAGCCCATCGTACCGATTCCAAGTTCGTTCGCTGTCTCCATGATGTACTCTTCGAGCTTGCGCAGGTCTTCATGCGGATTGACATCGTCTGCGCTCCTGAATAGCTGTTCCTTCGCCAGGTCGTAACCGGATGAGCGGTCGCCGCCAATTCCTACACCAATAAATCCGGCACTGCAGCCCTGTCCCTGGGCCTGGTATACCGAGTGAAGGATGCATTTGCGGATGCCGTCAAGGTCGCGGCCGGCTTTACCCAGCCCTTCCAGGTCACAAGGAAGGCTATACTGGATATTCTTATTTTCACAACCGCCCCCTTTTAAGATTAGGCGTACATCTATGTAATCATTGTCCCATTGCTCGAATTTCATCACAGGAAGGCCTAGGCCAAGGTTGTCCCCGCTATTTTTCCCTGTTAAGGAATCTACCGCGTTTGGACGCATCTTTCCTTCGTTTGTGGCCTGGATCATGGCATTCTTGATAGCTTCTTTTATTTCCAGCTGGTTCACGCCAACCGGGGTTTTTATTTTAAATGTCGGAAGCCCGGTATCCTGGCAGATCGGAGATACCTTATCATCCGCCATGGAAATATTTTGTGTGATCGTGGATAAACTCATAGCCGAGCGGGTCCCTGCGTTTTCCCGTTCTTTCGCGGATTTGATCGCTCTGCGGACATCTCTTGGAAGGTTCGTGGACGTCTCAACAATCAACTTGTACATACTCTCTTGAAGCGTTGCAATATTCATGCTACTTTTCCCCCTCATGCTTCCCTTTGTTCTGCAGCCGCTCTTTGCAAGCGGGCGGATGCTGTTCTATGGCGATTGTAATAATAGAATAATCGAAATTTTCATTCCCCGTCCATTATACTCCTATAGATAAAAATAGAAAAGATATCTATTGCAACCGATTGCAAGAAACTTTATTGTTTCAACGCATCAGGGGGTCAGTCCCCCACCGCTTTAAAAGCGGTGGGGGACTGACCCCCTAAACATAAATACGTGTTATAAAACATAAAATGATGCTGGTTAGCGTTTTTTGAATTGTTCTACTTTATCTTCGATATCGTCGATAATGGTAATGAGGCGGTCGATATCGTCAAGTTCCGTGTTTTCTGGTTCTATGTTATCTATAACCTCCATGAACATGGAGAGGCGTTCTTTTAAATATGTTAATTGGTCATCCTTATTATATATTGATTTTCCCACTGTCCTCGCTCCCTTCGATTCTATTATCCTACCGAAAACCGGTCAATCATGCAAATGGATGCCCGAGAATCCCTGGATGAAACCCTTCCATGTTGACATTGTTATTCCGCTTATCGATAATGGGTTAGGCAAGCCCAAAGTTAGGAGTTTTCTTACCATGATACCAACAAAAAATAAAACGTTACATCCGATCACCCCAAAATACGATCCCTGGGAAGCTTATATGGATGTTGAGCAATACGGGAATATGACCCTTACAAATGTAGAATTTACAACGACCACTCTCTGTAATATGAGATGTGAACATTGCGCAGTCGGCTATACTCTTCAGCCTAAAGACCCCGACGCCCTTCCGCTTGATTTGCTGCTGCAAAGGCTTGATGAAATACCTGCACTCCGCAGCTTGAGCATCACAGGCGGAGAGCCCATGCTTTCTAAAAAAGGTGTAATAAATTATGTGGTGCCTCTTTTAAAATATGCGAGGGAAAGAGGTGTCCGCACCCAAATCAATTCCAATTTAACATTGGACCTCGATCGATACAAGGCAATCATTCCATATTTGGACGTTCTCCACATCTCCCATAACTGGGGCACTCTTGATGATTTCATAGATGGCGGTTTCGCTGTGATGGATCGGAAGCCGACAAGGGAACAACGGGCAAAGTTATTTGAAAAAATGATTGAGAACTCGCGTGCATTATCCGAATCCGGTGTCCTTGTTTCCGCCGAGACTATGCTTAATAAGCGGACACTTCCCCATCTGGAACATATACACAAACAAATCGTTGATGAAATGGGCTGCAAGCGCCATGAGATTCATCCAATGTACCCTAGCGACTGGGCTTCTAACCTCGAAACCCTATCATTAGCCGAAATGCGGGCAGCGATCCATCATCTCCTCGATATACGAGATAAAGATACATGGATGCTATTTGGGACTCTGCCTTTTTACCCATGCAGCACTAATCAAGAGGATTTGAACCTTCTTAAGCGGCTTTTTGCTGCTGAAAACGTTACAGTACGAAATGATCCTGATGGCCGTTCACGCTTGAATGTAAATATTTTTAACGGGGAAGTAATAGTGACGGATTTTGGAGATGCTCCTGCACTTGGCAATATTGTTGACCAGACGCTTTCAGCAGCATACGAAACTTGGGTACATTCCAAGCTGGCAAAACAACTGAACTGCCATTGCCCTTCAGTACAGTGCCTCGGTCCAAACGTTCTTGTAAAAAATGCCTATTATCCAGGAACAAATTTCATGGACAGAAAAACAAATATATAACGATCAAACGAAACTGATGGCGAAACCCCGAAGAAAAAAGTTTACACGGCTATTCAGTCTATATTTAGATATGTTAGCGCTGGCCCTGTTACTGGGTCAGCTTTTTTATTTTTCTGGGTTTTCCTGCACACCCCAAAAATAAACATAAAACCCGGCTCGTGGCCGGGCGATGTTACCTTGGAACTGTACTGGAAGTGAAACTAAACGATAGTAAATCCTGAATTGGTATCCATGCACCAATGCCCTGGGAGGTCACATTTTTTAACGCGATGGCACGTTTATTGCCTTTAAGTATCAGATAAACCTCTCCGTAGGTGACTTTTCCTTTCTCATTAACAGCCGAGGCATAAGCATTTAAATAGCCAAGTCTTTTGGCTGGGATGTTATACTCTTGGTCTTTTTTGGTTCCTGCACCAACAATTGTTTCAAACGCAAGGGGGAGATTCGTTTTTTCCGTTGCTTTTAAAAGCATCATTTTCTGAACGTCATCCGAAGCTGGGATTTTTGCGGTGAGTCCGCCCCTCACTGTTTTTTGGGCTTCCTGGACGTAATGGATCTTGTACGCTCCATTTGCGCCCCGGTTATCAAAATAGTTCGTATTGATTTTCTGGTATTCCCAGTTAGGCGATGTTTCTGCCGATTGGTAATTCAATGCCCAATGGCCCAAATAAATCGTGGCGCGATAGCCAAACGCAAATGGTGCTTTTGCAATATTTGATTCATTCAGCATATGGATAAGTTCAGGATTTTCGATCTTTGTACCTGAAGAAACAATCAACTGCTTTGCAAGCTCGCTCGGCTGCAAAAACGGCAGGTCCTGGGTAGGATTTGGATAGGTATTTTCCTTTGTGATATTCCGGACCGACGGCGGTACATTCACCTTAGACACTGCAGGCATTTCATCCAGTGCCCCCTTAGGGATAGCCGCGCTGTTGCCTGGTTGAAATGCAAGAGATAACAAAATCGTAAGAAGAAATAAAAGGCGTTTCATGATGTCTCACTCCTTTTAAGGTAATCTGGTTTATGTTTAGAATTCGCTGTGGCCCTTGTTTTTATTCGCTAAACCACAAGGTAACAAATATTAAAAACTATATTTGTAACAATATTGTAAAGTTCTGAATATTTACAATTTTACGCATATGTAATATACTTAACTTACCCTACAACAAAGGAGGCGAAATCATTCATACCTGACCATTCTGAAGGAGGTATGTTTATCGATTGATCCCTTAAGAACCATTGGCTATCTTGTAGCGGTTTCGCTTCGTGCTATACTTCGGGCAAAGGCGGGTGAATTTTCTAGAATTATTGAATTGTTTAGCCAGGCAAAAAACGATAATAATTTTGGATGAATATATGTACTTAACTTTTTTAAAACCATAAAATGACTCTGCAATCAAGACGTGCAGAGTCATTTTTTATGGGAAGCATAAAGCTTAACACAATCTAAGCGCAAACGTTCATTATATGCCTTCGACTGTGCCACCGTCCCATGGTCCTGAAACTTGGCGAACATCTTGGCATTTATAAATGCATCGCCATCGGCTGTTTTCTTATGTTTATAATAAGTAAAAACCTATCCCCATTATGATATAAGCCGCGAGTAAGGTAAGCCCCTCGAACCAGTTCGTTTCACCGTCATTTGAGATGATAACCATTAAAAATACAGCTGTAACCATGGTGATCAGTTCCGGCAGCGTAAAAACCAGAGGCATGGAAGTCGGGAACAATAAAGAAATCAAAACAAGCACAGGTGCAACAAACATCGCAACTTGGAGGGTAGAACCCACGGCAATCTCCACAGCGATATCCATTTTGTTTTTATATGCCATGATGATTGCCGAAGCGTGTTCCGCTGCATTACCGACAATCGCAACAATGATCACCCCGATAAATAGCTCAGACCATCCGAACGCTTCCCCTACTTCATGGAAGGTGTGGACAAGTTTTTCTGAAACATAAGCCACAGCAATTGTAGCCGCGGCAAGTATGGCCATCGCCTTTCCTTTTCCCCATTCTGGTTCTTCTTCATGTTGTACCTGTTCTGAGCCTTTTTCTGTAGACTGATATACCCCACGATGGGTAACAAGCTTAAAGAACAGCGCCGCAAGATACAATGCAATCAAGATCACGGATATTCCAATGCTTAGTGCCATCGTTTTCCCTTCAGGCATACCCTGTGAGAAAACCTCGGGAATCACAAAAGCTACAATAACGGCAAAAATCAATAATCCTGCATTGTGTCTTGCATCATATACATTGAATTTCTGACGCTTGTATTTCAATCCGCCTATAAAGAAAGACAAGCCTGCCACCAGGAGCAGATTTCCTAAAACTGAACCGGTAAGGGATGCCAGCACTACCCCGATCAAGCCAGCTTTTAAAGAAAAGATTGAAATGATTAATTCCACTGCATTGCCAAACGTAGCGTTAAGAAGACCTCCGATCCGCGGCCCCATCACTGATGCCAGGCTTTCTGTCGCTCTTCCCATAAATCCGGCCAGGGCGATAATAGTTAAACAATAAACCACAAACATCAGCACACTTGGCCAATGCAGGACAGAACCGATAACGGAAAGTGGCACACCCGCCAATACGAGAATGAAGAAAATTCTGTTCGCCATCTGATCAACCTCACCATTCAATAATTTCGATGATTGCATTATGTCATAATGTGTCCAAGCTACATCTTTCATTATGTACAACTTTACATTATTTCCTATTTTATTCAAAAGTCTCCCAGAATGCGCAGCTGGTTTTCTAAAAAACATATACCCTACTATTCCTTGCCTAACCCTTCCTTTTCCATGTAACATCAAATAGGCAGAACTTATTAGGAGTAAATCGCATGAATCAAAAAATACTGTTTTGGGTACTTGTAAGCATCGTTGGGATATCCGGTTTTTCACAAGGTATGCTGCTTCCGCTGATTGCGATCATTTTTGAAAACGACGGAGTCAGTTCATCACTGAATGGCTTTCATGCGACCGGCTTATACTTAGGAGTATTAGTGGCTTCTCCTTTAATGGAAGCACCGCTTCGAAAATTCGGTTATAAACCTCTCATACTTGTTGGGGGACTTGCGGTTGTCGTGTCATTGGCATTATTCCCGGTTTGGAAATCTTTTTGGTTTTGGTTTATCTTAAGGCTTGCTATCGGAATTGGGGACCATATGCTTCACTTTGCTACACAGACCTGGATTACCGCCATTTCACCAGACCATAAGCGAGGGCGGAATATTTCAATTTACGGGTTGTTTTTCAGTATTGGCTTTGCCGTAGGGCCATTAATGACAAAACTGGTTGAAACAAGCGAAGCCCTGCCGTTTATGCTGACATCCGCCATCAGCCTCATCACTTGGTTTTCTGTATTTCTACTGAAAAATGAGCGTCCCGACCATGACCATGACATTGAAACATCTTCGTTCTTTGGAACATTGAAGCGATTTTCGAAAGTGAGCAAATATGCCTGGATTGCCTTCCTTCCGCCGTTTGGATATGGATTCCTTGAAGCGTCCCTCAATGGGAACTTCCCTGTCCATGCTCTGCGTTCAGGGATAGAGTTGACCATGGTCTCACTAATTATTACTTCTTTTTCCGCGGGCAGCTTGCTTTCGCAAATCCCTCTCGGCATGATGAGTGATACATTTGGACGAAGAAAAATTCTACTATTTATCCTATTTTCCGGATTCTTGATTTTCTTGTGTGCGGGTTTTCTTTATGGCTCTGCGAGTGGATTACTAGTATGTTTCCTCCTTTCAGGCGTGATGGTGGGCAGTACCTTTTCGCTCGGAATCAGCTATATGGCTGACCTGGTTCCAAGAAATCTGTTGCCGACGGGTAATTTATTGTGCGGTATTTTCTTTAGTCTAGGCAGCATTTCCGGTCCCTTCATCGGCGGTTTCGTAATTGAATATCTAACAGGTGGCAGCTTCTTCTTCGTCATTAGTTTCATGCTCCTGCTGATCTTTTTCGCTCTTGCCCTTTTCAAAGATCAAGCAGTCAACTTGGAGGAAACAGAAGCGTTTGCCTCTCACAAAAATGGCTAGATCTTATGGTAAAACAATAAGCAAACTCCTTTTTTTTGAATAGAATGTATGGTAGTATCGATGTATTAAACAGAAATTTTAATCTTTTTTATGGGTACACGCTGTCATCGGCTTCGATGGCAGCTTTCGTCATTTTATGGGTAATGAAGTTGAATATCTTTCTCAATTAATAAAGAGACTGATAGCTTCATAACCCGTTGGCTGCAAGTTTGCCAGCGAAACTACAGGAGGGAATTATATGACAACAGAAACAAAACCATTGGCCTGCGAAAAGGAAGGGAATTCTTTATTCAATGAAAAAATCAAGCCCCATCTCGAACTGATTGCAGCATTAATAAGCGGTGTGCTAATTTTGACAGGCTGGATCTTATCGAAAAATGATATGGGCACAGCTTCCGTTGTTTCTTACTTGTTTGCATTTGTCATAGGCGGATATGCAAAAGCGAAGGAAGGCATTGAAGAAACGATCGAAAATAAAGAATTGAATGTTGAGATGCTGATGGTGCTTGCCGCTATCGGCTCGGCAATCATTGGATATTGGACAGAAGGCGCCATTTTGATCTTCATTTTTGCGGTAAGCGGTGCGTTGGAAACATACACGATGAATAAAAGCCATAAAGAAATTTCAGCATTGATGGACCTGCAGCCCGAGGAAGCCTTAAGAATCTTCCCAAATGGCGTGGAGGAAAAGGTTCCCGTCTCAAAGCTTGCCGTCGGCGATTCCATTTTGGTAAAACCTGGTGAGCGTGTTCCTTCCGATGGAGTGATTACCGATGGCCAAACAAACCTTGATGAAGCCGCAATAACCGGGGAATCCATGCCAGTGAGCAAGGCGGCGGGCAATGAAGTGTTTGCCGGCACGGTAAACCTGCGCGGCAGCATTACTATAGAAATTACAAAACCAAGCAGCGAAACACTATTCCAAAAAATAATAACGCTCGTACAATCGGCCCAGAGCGAAAAATCACCCTCGCAGCTGTTTATTGAGAAATTTGAAGGGACTTATGTAAAAATTGTTCTTCTGGTTGTTCTTTTGATGATGTTCCTGCCGCATTTCTTGTTCGGATGGAGCTGGACCGAGACATTCTACCGCTCCATGATTTTACTTGTTGTGGCATCGCCATGTGCCCTTGTCGCTTCCATTATGCCTGCAACATTATCGGCCATCTCAAATGGGGCACGTCACGGGATTTTATTTAAAGGCGGCGTCCACCTGGAGAACCTTGGAAATCTCAAGGCGATTGCGCTTGATAAAACAGGAACCTTGACAAAAGGAAAGCCGGAAGTAACCGACGTGATTATAAGAGAGGATATAACGGCCGAAGAATTCCTCTTCCATGTTGGATCAATCGAGGGCTATTCGAACCATCCTCTTGCCACTGCAATCGTCCGTTACGCAAAAGCAGCGATCAGCAAAGAACTGATAAGGCCTGAAGCAATGGAAGATATTCCAGGTTACGGCGTTCAGGCGCGGGTTGGCGGTGTTCAATGGAAAGTCGGGAAAGCTGATTTTGTCGGCCGTAAAGACGCAGAAGAGTTTCAGGGCGGAATGGCTCTTTCATTGAGCGCTGAAGGAAAAACGATCGTGTACGCTCGCGATGAAAAAGGGATAGCCGGAATCCTTACCCTAAAGGATCAAGTCCGCGCTGAAACCATTTCTGCCATAGAAGCTTTAAGGAAAGAGGGAATTTACACCGTCATGCTGACAGGTGACGGCGAGAAAACAGCGAAAGCGATTGCGGCAGAAAGCCATATGAATGAATATATCGCGCAATGCCTTCCTGAAACCAAAGTACATGAAGTGAAAAGGTTGAAAGAGCGTTTTGGCACGGTTGCCATGGTCGGGGACGGAATCAATGACGCTCCCGCCCTTGCAACCGCGTCTGTTGGCATAGCGATGGGCGAAGGAACCGATGTCGCGCTTGAAACAGCTGATGTAGTGCTTATGAAGAATGACCTGCCGCGGATTGCCGAGGCTGTAAAGCTATCAAAGAAAATGAACAAAATCATTAAACAAAATGTTATTTTTTCGATCAGTGTCATTATGCTGTTAATCGCTTCGAATTTCCTGCAGTTCCTTGATCTCCCTTATGGGGTGATCGGCCATGAAGGAAGTACGATACTGGTTATTTTAAACAGCTTGCGTTTGTTAAAGAGCTAAACGGAAGAGGCTGGCTCCAGAGGATCTCATTCCTTGTCGAGCCAGCCTCTTTTTATTTTATTTAAGGGAATATTAGACCATTACCATTTATTCCGCTTAATGATATCCGTTTGATACATTGGCTGAACCGGAAGGATGTTTTGGGCTTTTCTTGCCTTTCTGTTTTGTTTTTCCCATAACTATATGCCCCTTAAAACAAAGTGCGCTAAATATATCGAACTCTTTTCCAGTTTCCTCCCTTGGGAAGAAGAATTAACGTATGAAAGTATGGTTTTTTTTAACAGTTGGGTTTTTTCCGTTCACTTTTGATGGCATTGATTTCCCCGCCAATGATGATGATAAAACCGGACAGATAGAACCAAATCATCAGCACGATGATCCCGCCGAGACTTCCGTATGTTGACGTATAGCTTCCGAACTTTTCGACATAGAATGAAAAACCCAATGAAACCAGGCACCAGCCCACAGTAGCAGCCAGGGCTCCAGGCATCACGCTTAAACAGTTGATTTTTTTATTGGGCGCAATCCAATACAGCATCGTTAGAACGAAAAATAATACCAGGGAGCTAACCACCCAGCGCAGTGCATTCCATATATGTAAAAATTCGTCAGACAAGCCGAAGTTGGAAGTAAAAAAAAGGCCGATTTGCCTGCCGAAAACGGGCAACAGCAATGCCACAACAAACACAAATATCATCGCAATCGTAAGAATCATTGACATTGCTCTCGCAACTAAAAAATGCCTATTTTCTACTACCTTGTAAGCCCTATTAAATGCACGGACCATTGTGTTGATTCCATTGGATCCAGACCATAAAGTTGCAAGTATCCCAAAAGAAAGTACGCTGCCATTGCCTTGCATCACTTGATTGAGATTTCTCTCGATTACCTGCATGGACTCCTGTGGTGCATAGCTCCGAACAAGATTCAGGATGTCCTGAGGGGATAAAGATAAATATGGCAGGATCGAGACTAAAAAAAGCAAGAGAGGGAACAGCGAAAGCAGGAAGAAATAAGCTAGTTGGGCGGCCAATCCTGTCACGTCATCCCCGGACATGCGGTTGATTAAATCCAAAAAGAATGACGGCCTGCCCGATTCCTGTCTTTCTGTCATATTCCCACCTCTTTTTCATGCTACACCCACGCGGTTTGGTTTTTTTGCAAACACAGGCTAATTTCGCCACGTCCTTGCGTTTTCGCCTAGATGGCCCATTTCCGTGGGCGGGGTTTCGCCTTTTCAAAAGTTAGCCAACACACGAGTTTTGCAATATTAATGCATTACGCTTTCGTTTACATGATGAAGGCCATCCTCGGAAACGAAGGCATCCCTTGTTTCCCTGACCATGTGTGCCAATTGCGGAGGAATCTCTTTTATCTCATCCATGCGGGCAGAGATGAATGCAACATCCTCCGCAATATTTTCCATCGTTGTCCGAAGCTTGCTTGTCGCTTCCTTTACTTGATTCATGGTACTGTTCGGATGTGAGACCATGGTTTTCATATCTGTCATATACCTTCTGCTGCCATTCATCACAGAATCGCGCGTTTGCCTGTCTAACAGGCTGATTGCAGCACCCGCAATCGCACCATAAACAATGGCCTGCATAAATCTGTTTCTTCTTGTGAGCTGATAGTTGTCCATTTATGGAGCCTCCTTCTGATGTCATCCTGTACAGCAAGGGAGTGATGGAATTGATCGTTATTTAAATAAAATTTTGGAGAAGCTGAGGCGATATAATGTCATGCTGCTTCTTCCCCATTTATTATCTGCGAAAACCGCAATTCTTATGGTTGGTTAATTTTCGGGGTAACCTACTGAAGGCGAAATTTTTAGTACACAGTTGACTTATCGCGTCAATCATGAAAAGATGAAAATGAATTTCGAAAGGGGGATTTTATATGGATTTAACGAAAAATTCAGCGGAAAATGTGGAATACATAATTGAAGCGATAAAAGAGAAACTTAGGGTAATGAATATCGGTGCCATTAAATCCGCTCATTTTAATGCAGAAATGTACGAAGAGCTGGTAGAAATTTATGAAATGGTGATGAAGAAAAACAATTTCAGCCCGAACGAGATGCAGGCAATAGCGGAAGAACTCGGGAAGTTAAGGAATAAGTAATCTATAAGACAAACGAAAGAAAACAATCATAATCCAGACGGTCCCCACTGTCTGTTTTTTCTTTTTGTAAAGGATTTTCCTTTCTTAGCAACCTTTATTACATATTGTTGGGCATGACCGGATCATTACCATCCCGGGATTGATTTTGATATAGTTTTATTGTGTATCTAAGTGCAGCTGGCAAGATTCATATTTGAAATGGAAGGGCCCATTTATAAAAACGACGGGAGTGAAAGGCATGGTAGAGCGCAGGACACCGATCAGTGTGTCTGATGCAGTTGAGAAGGTAATGAGCAAGAAATTTGAGGGTGCAGTGGAATGGGTACCCATCAGCGATTGTGACGGCCGTTTCCTGGCTGAAGATATCGTTGCAACCCATGATGTCCCCCATTTCAATCGGGCACCTTATGATGGTTTTGCTTTAAGGTCCGTTGATACAGCCGGTGCTTCAAGGGAGAATCCGTTCGAATTCGAAGTCGTGGAAGAGCTTGGTGCAGGAATGGTACCACAAAAGCCTGTAAAGGAGGATCAGGCGGTTCGGATCATGACCGGGACGCAGATGCCTGCAGAATGCGATGCAGTCATCATGCTTGAGCTCACTGAAGAAATTAAAAAGGACAGCAGGATTTATATACGTTTCAAACGACCCCTGAAAAAAGGAGAAAATGTTTCTTTTAAAGGTGAAGATGCAAAAAAAGGGGATGTCCTTGTCAAAAAAGGCTCGATGATTAACCCGGGAATAAAAGCGGTGCTGGCTACATTTGGATATGATAAAGTTCCGGTGGCAAAAAAGCCTGTGATCGGCGTTTTTGCTACCGGATCGGAATTGCTGGACGTTTCTGAACCGATTGAACCAGGCAAGATCAGAAACAGCAATTCTTATATGATTTCTGCACAAATCAAACGTGCAGGCGCCGATGTTCTTTATTTTGGACAATTAGTTGACAATCTGGAAGTAAGCCTGGAGGCAATCCGTCAAGCTCTTGAGAAAGTCGACCTCCTTATCACGACAGGCGGTGTTTCAGTCGGTGATTACGACCTTTTGCCTGATATCTATGACAAACTAGGCGCAGAGGTCCTTTTCAATAAAGTTGGGATGCGGCCGGGAAGCGTCACAACAATCGCATCATTGGAAAACAAGATATTATTCGGACTATCCGGCAATCCCTCTGCTTGCTATGTGGGGTTCGAGCTTTTTGTAAGGCCTATTGTCAGGACGATGCTCTTTTCCGATAAACCGCACCTGCAAAAAGTACAGGCTATATTAGGCGCCGATTTCAAAAAACCAAATCCGTTTATGCGTTTTGTCCGTACTAAAATTACCTATAAAAATGGGCAATTGGCGGTTGTACCGAGCGGTATGGATAAATCAAATATAATCACTAGCCTGGCGGGATCCAATTCGCTTACCATCCTGCCTGGGGGAACGCGCGGGTTTTCGGAAGGAGATACGGTCTTTGCCCTCCTCCTCGATGATCAGGAAGGCAGCGTTTGGCCATGGTAGAACCCTTTATTTTCCAAATAGCTGGATTTCAAAATAGCGGCAAAACAACCGTGATTTCAAGACTGACCCGGCACTTAAATGAAAAGGGCATTAGTGTATCCGTACTAAAACACCACGGGCATGGCGGTGCGCCAGACCTGCCCGATAAAGACTCAACAAGGCTTTTTTCAAGCGGCGCACAGGCAGCATTAGTTGAAGGGGACGGAACCATCCAGCTTACTGCCAGCCTGCCATCAGGGTGTGATTTATTAAGCAAGAATATTGAAATCCTGTCAACGTTCAATCCGGACGTAATCATTATTGAAGGCTATAAACGAAAACCATTTCCGAAAGCATTAATTATCAGGTATGAAAGCGACCTGGTATTGCTAAGGGAGCTCGAAAACCTTCACGCGGTGATTTACTGGCCTGAAATGAGGGGATGTATGGAAGGCGAGATGCCGGGACTACCCGTCTTTGACATAAAGTTGGATGGCTTTAACGATTGGTTTGTTGAGCAATATCGATTTCAAGCTAACGGGCAGCAGAGAAAATGAACAAGTGAGGTGCCTTATGTTTATTAAATTCCCGCTGGACCAGAAGGCCGAGATGCTTCGCAGTATCCGGGAATATATCTCTCGAGAATATGATAAAGAAATCGGCGACCTGGCAGCTGAAAACCATTTAGAATTTATTATGAATGAAATCGGTCCGTATATTTTTAATAAAGCGATTCAAGACGCCAAAACTGTCGTTGAAGACAGAGTGATGATGGTGGATGAAGATTTAACATCGCTGGAACGGCCGATAAAAAAATAAAGTTATAATACCCAGAGTTGCCTCAATCTCCGGTTCAGGAAACAAATCAATGCCGATTAAACTGTACAATAAAACATCCAATGTAGCATTGGATGTTTTTTGTGTCTTATTGTTCGGTTAGGATCACCGGGCCATTTTTCGTTATGGCAATGGTATGTTCATACTGCGCGGAGTATTTGCCATCAGCCGTTGAAGCTGTCCAGCCATTTGGATCCCTTACAGATTGGTACGTCCCTACATTCACCATCGGTTCTATCGTAAAGACCATTCCTTCTTTTATACGCGGCCCTTTGTTGGGCAGTCCATAGTGCGGAACTTCCGGCTTTTCATGGATGGAGGGTCCTATCCCGTGGCCAATGAAGTCGCGTACGACCGAAAACCCCTCTGCCTCCACAAATGTTTGGATCGCATGTCCAATATCGCCGATGCGGTTGCCGGAAATACTCTGTTCAATCCCTTTATATAATGATTCCTTTGTCACTTTCAGCAAATGCTCCGTTTCCTCGGAAACAGTGCCGACCTTATAAGTCCAGGCCGAATCTGCCAGGGCGCCATTGTAATTGACAACCATATCGATCGTGACGATATCACCGTTTTTTAATGGCGATTTTCGTGGGTATCCATGGCAGATCTCCTCATTTATGCTCGCACAAGTGGCATATTCATAGCCTTTATATCCTTTTTGCTCAGGGGTTGCACCCGCTTTACGTAAATAATTTTCAACGAATTCTTCAATCTCCCAGGTCGTAATCCCAGGTGCAATCAATTTAGCGATCTCCCTATGGCATGCCGCCAAGATTTTTCCGGATTCATGCATGGCCTCGATTTCGCGTTCTGACTTCAATACGATCAACTATGACACTTCCTTTGCTGAAATAAGTGATACCTCCACGGGGGAAACGTACACCCTTTTCATTATGAAACTCTCTCTATTTTACTCTAAATAATACGGGATATGAACTATTAGGGTTTGAAGCTGTAACCTGTGGGATGTGTTTTTAATTATATATGGAGAAATCCTATCCGGGGTGAGTCAATATGGAAAATAGATGTGGCTGTGCCATGAGGGTACTGCCCCCATGGAAAATCTGCATTTAGACCATACATGAATACGGTCTGGATGCAGTTTGGGGACTGAACCCTTGTCATTTTGACACAGCCTTGTTTCAGTTAGTTAAGCAGGTTTAATGATTCACGGTTAAACGCCGGTATATCACGAGGTTCACGGCTTGTCACAAGCTGGCCTCCACAAACGACAACTTCTTCATCTTTGTAAGTGACACCCGCATATTCCATATCCACTTTAATTGATTTAAAGCCCGTGGCATTGCGGCCCTCAAGGGTCTTTGCCGTGATTAGCAGCTGCGGCCCATGGCATATTGCGAACACCGGTTTTTTCTCATCCATGAACGATTTTGCAAACGCGACAAAACGTTCATCCGCGCGAAGCTGGTCAGGAGAGAAGCCGCCAGGAATAAATAAAGCATCAAAGTCAGCAGGGGTTACATCATCAATACTCTCGTCGATGCTTACAGTCGCTTCTTTATTTTTTCCCGTAACTGTTTTTCCTTTCTCCTTCTCTATCGCGACCACGGTATGGCCCGCTTGCTGAAAGGCGTTTGCTGGTTCCGTGTATTCAGAGTCCTCGAACATGTTTGTTATGACGCATGCAATTTTTTTTCCCATGATTATTCCTCCTATTTTCTTAAGTAATGGTTAGACCTTATTTTTCTTCCCTTTGTTTTTGATATTAAACGTAATGTATAGATTGGTACTAAAAAAGCAGGACCATTTAATGCCCTGCCGTTTTCATAAGTTCAACATATGAATTTATAACTATGACCCATACATTTTAGGCAAGCATGTAAAACCAGAGTTTCACATGCCTTTGATTAAAGCTGAAAGGTTGCTTCAACTGCGTAGCGCCGAAAGCAAGTAGCTTTTCCTCTGCCTTTTCCATGGCTGCTTAAATGAGCCAAAATCAATAATATTCATTCTTCTATTAATGATAATTCTTTACTTAAGCTGGGCTTATACTACTTATTTTGTATCATGCTGCGGATATTTCCCGATCACATGAATGGCGCTGATGATGCGTTTATTGATCCACTGTCTGTTTTCCGGGGTGTTCAGCTGTTCATAAATCCGGTTTCTTCCTTCATCAGTGGTAACATAATGGCTCGGGAGTTTATTCAAGCTTAAAGCAATAATATCTCTTCTGCATTTTGCACACTTGCAAAATGTTTGGTATTCTGTCCCGGACATCAAGAAATTCACGATCGTGTATACAATCTCTTCCATTACATTTACATAATCTTTTTCCATTTACTCACTTCCATCACATATGGGTGAATTCCCTGACAAAATTCATATTCTATTTTTAACAGAAATAGGGCTAAGTTTAAATATGTTTTCAAACATTCCAACTAATTCCATTTTCGTTCTAAGAGTATCTCTTCACGCAACATATTACAATGAGCAAATAACTTAATCAAATTAAATAAAAAATTGGGCTTTGCAGCGGCAAAAATATATTTTTACAAATTTCGGAATATGATGAATTTATTAATTTGATAATTCCAATAGGAACGGAGGATGGGAAATGACCATGCTTCATGTTCTTAATTTTGCCACTCCGATCGTGTGTATTGCTGGTGCCGGCTTCCTAATCGATTATTTATGCAAGCCTGGCTGAGGACCCATCCGAGATTACAACTAATGATTGACTCTATTATGCATTTGCAAAAAAAACCTGTCTTGCTGACAGGTTTTTTTACATCTTTATTTATTGATTGCCGTCCTTGGCATAATCAGGATTTCTACCCGCCGATTTTTTTCGCGGCCTTGTTCCGTTTTATTTGAGGAAACGGGTTTAAATTCACCATACCCCTTTGCGCTGAACCACGCTGGATCAAGTTTCTTATTTTCCAATAATATCTTCATGAAGTTTACAGCCCTCATGACGCTTAAATCCCAGTTGGATTCATATTGATATGTCTGAATTGGGATATTATCGCTATGCCCGCTGATGACGATGCTTCGGGGTGGATCCATTACAAGCAAATCAGAAATCTCTTTGGAAACTTTCTCGTCTTCCTGCCTCACGTCAGCACTTCCTGATTCAAAAAGAACATTGTCGCGGATCGTCACTAGCAATCCCTCATCCGTCAATTCTGTACCCAGTTTATTTGTCAGCTGTTTGGCTTGGATATATTGGTTTACTTTTCTCTGGATATCTGAAAGCTCCTTCTGCTCTTTCTTTCCCAGGTCATCTTTTTCAGTTTGCTCGTGCAGTTCTTTTCCGGCATCTTTTGTGTCAGAAGGATCTTGACTTTCCACAGGGCTTTGCTGTTCCATAACTCCTGTCCCGCCATCAAAGATTTGCTCGAATACTGTTGACATTTGTTTAAACTTATTCGCGTCAACCGAACTGCTTGCAAATAAAACAATGAACAGCGCCAGAAGAAGGGTCAATATATCCGCATATGGAACTAACCAGGATTCATCTAAATGCTCCTCGTGTTTTTTGTGTTTCTTCTTCCTAGCCATCCTGCTTCACACTGCCTTCAAGCAATTTTTTCCGCTCTTCTGCCGGCAGGTATGATGCTAATTTCTGTTCAATCGTTCTAGGGGCTTCACCTTCAATAATTGACAAGATACCCTCAACCATCATTTGTTTAATGCGGACTTCCTGCTGCGATTTACGCTTTAGCTTATATGCGAAAGGGTGCCATAGTACATAACCAGTATAGATCCCCATTAATGTAGCAATAAAGGCTGCTGCAATCGCGTGGCCAAGAGCTTCAGTATCTGCCATATTTCCCAGTGCAGCAACAAGGCCTACAACAGCCCCCAATACACCAAGTGTCGGCGCATAAGTCCCTGCTTGAGTAAAAATCGCTGCTCCGGCGGCGTGTCTTTCCTCCATCGCATCGATTTCTTCAGATAATAAATCACGTATATACTCTGCGCTTTGACCCTCAACAGCAAGGTTTAACCCATTTTTCAAGAATTGATTCTCAACCTGTTCAGCAATCGCTTCTAAGGCCAGCAGCCCTTCTTTCCTGGCTACGACTGCCCATTCTGAGAAGGTCTGAATTAATTCCTCCGGTTTTTCGAGCTTTGGCTCCTTAAAAAGGATTTTAAATAACTTTGGAAGCTTCTTTAATTCAAAACCAGGTACTGCTGTAGTTACGGCTGCGGCAGTACCTACAAGAATGATCAAAATTGCCGCAGGATTTGCAAGCTGACTGACGGGTACACCCTTAAGCGTCATGCCTACCCCAAGTGCTACAATACCGAGAAGTATCCCTACTAACGATGTTTTATCCATAAAAACTCACCCATTCATTTTTTTCTAATCTCTTTTTTATATCGGAAGCAAAACAAAAAAAATGAACGAATTTAGGTAAATTCATCTAAAGCAAGCGAATTATGGAGTAAAAAAAGAAATAAAGACACTTCCCAGATAGAGAAATGTCTTTTTAAATGTACTTATTCAAATAAACGATCTATTTTATGCTGATACTGTTTAAAAGCATTGCTATTGGAGACATTTCGCTTTTTCATTACTTTATTAAAGGAAAGAAGCTTTTCATTCAGCTGTTTTTGCAATTTTTTTCTCTCTGCATCTTCATCGCAGCTGGCAATTAAATCCTCGATGCGCATCATTTCTTTCCGGTAATCATTCTCCTCTTCAAGCATTCCGGCATTTATAAGCATTTTATATGCCATCCGCAGCTCTGGAGATATTCCCGCCATATCATCAAGCACCAGGGGCTGTCCTTTGCCGGGTAAATGATCAAACTCCCCGTCCTCTATTGCCTTGCGGATTTTATCCTCTGCCACAATATGGACAAAGTCCATTTTCACTCATCCCCCTGCATTAAGATATTTTATTATATCACGAGAAAACCTGGTTTAGCAGGGATACAGCCTCTTACATGTTTTTCAAAAACCTTAATTATTTTACTTTGAAATCCTGCTTTCATAAATCTTGATATTAAAAGCCAAACTTTTAAAGAACATAAAGCGAAGGAGATGATTTTGCACATGAGCAGGGGCGAGCATTTTAATCACAAGAAAAAAGGGCATCCTGGTGAATTCCCGAAAAACAGCATAGCCCAGGAAAAAGAACATATCGGTGAACACGAGGAACCGGATATGGTTCCGCTAGAAGCGTATAAAAACCGCACTGGAGAACTAAAGTAAGCATAGCCAGCAATCAAAGGGACATGCAGGAAAAACAAATAATATTGGTTTTTCATGTCCCTTTGGTGTTTACAGATTAACGTTCTACAACACATAAATCTAACTGTAGAGGCATCGTTTAGCTTAAACGACCATTGCTAAATGCAATCGGCTCTCATTGATTTTCTATGCTTCATCTTTTAAAACAGAGTCGACCGTATATTTCAATAGATGGGGCAGTGTGTCCAATGAAAAAGACAGCTCTAAACGCTCTGTCCGTTTATGGGCATCCTTGCCAAACGGTCCGAGGTTTATTGTCGGTATGTTCAATTCTTCTATTTCTTTAAGGGGCATTTTATATTTCTTTCCGTACAGGGGCATTTCATCTTTAAGGGAAGGGATGACACGGTCTGCATCCAGCAATCTGCAGTAGCTGACATCAGACAGTCCTGTAAAAAATTGCTTCAGCTTTATCTCTTGCCTAAAAACATCTTTAGCCTCGTGAATGATTCCCTCTGCGATGGAGCGGATCTTTTCGTCCCTTCCTCCATCCTTCAGCAGCGACACATGCGGATAATACGGCGGGGCAAACATAATAAGGTAAAATGGGGACAAATCCTGAAAGTAACCGCTGATTTTTTTAGCAATCTCTACTGTTTTTAACCGGTAATCAAATTGGGTATCCGTTTGCTGATCATGCACATCAGCCATTTCCCTTTCAAAATCTTCCCCAAACCGTTCTTTTCCAAGCATATAAAGGTACGAGTATGAATAGACCCTCGGCTTAAGATGATCCAATTTGGAATGCACCCGTGAATTGTACATATTTTTGATTTTCCCCAAGATCTCCAGCGAACTCTGCTCGGCTATCAACTTCAGTTTATCCATTACCTCACCGGGAGTTTGCCGCAAAGTCAACACATTATATAACACATACGCATCAGTCGGTGTCTGTACATTATACTGTTCCTTTAAGTCTGTGAGCTTCAGGCAGGTGGGTGGAGGATTTCTTTCGTCTCCGTCCTGGTCGATAAAAAGTATGGATAATTCCATATTCGCCGTAAACACTGCTGCCATCCAGGACGCATTAACACCCTCCAGGGGTTCGCCTACATGGGTTTCTTTTCCATTGCAGAATACCATCGGAAGCAATTTCCCAACAGACCCCAGATAAACATATTTAGATTCATCGCCCGGAAAACTGGCGAACGAAGGCTCTGAACAAATTCCGATGCAGTATTCTAGCCCATATTGTCTTTTGAGGCTGGTTAGCAATGCGACAGCTGCAAACATCCCTTCTGAATTCCGTTCCTCATCTGGAGTGGACAGAAGAAGGATATTGCCTTCAAAATCCCTTTTTGCGGCATATTTCTCCAAGAGGGAGATATGCAGCGCAAGGCCTGCTTTCATATCCATAATGCCCCGGGCAAAAAGCCAATTGCCTGAATGCAGTTCTTTCATAATATCTTCAGGAAGCGAGGTATCCTTTAATTTCTGCGTATATAGATCAGGATTAAAAGCGTAGTCTTTGAGATAGCCATAGTCCTCAACGCCGACAACATCAAAATGGCTTAAAAGGATGACCGTTTTATTCGATTTCCCCTTCTTTCCTTTTAGCAAAGCAGCAATAGCTTTCCTTTTCAACGAATCTCCTTCAATATGCTTTTCAAAAAGGCAGTCGGGATTCTCCCTGAAATAAGGAATTTCTTTGAATACGCCCAGGAGTTCTTCGGCCATCACATTCTCATCTGCAGTCCCGGCAATGCTAGGGACTCTTACAAGCCGTCTTATCAAAGAAAGGATTTGTTCCCTGTTGTTCCAATACGCCGTTTTATCCATTTTTTGTTCCCCCCGCCAAAACCACTCTACATGGTTGTATTAAAATTTCTTTTGCATATCAAAGTTTGTTATATCGCAACATCTAACTCTTCCATTTTGCTCGATTCATCATTTACTGACAGCCGGTGAGTTATTGTCCGGGAAATATTTCGACATGGTTTTCACGCTGACACAACATTGGAAACATTAATCCAAATCTATTTTATAATTTGCTTGTTTTAATCTACGGCATGAATGTATCATTTATAATGAAAAATTCTTTTTTCAATAAAGAAAGCAGGAGTATTCTATGCACCTTAGAGATTGGGATTTCAATTTAAAAATCCGATTGGCCGGGGAAATGCTGGTTAATATTACTTTTTGGATGTTCTTCCCTTTTTTGGCCATCTATTTTACAGAATCGTTCGGAAAAACTGCTGCCGGTTTTTTGCTTATTCTTTCCCAGGTGTTTTCTGTCGTGGCCAATATACTCGGGGGCTATTGTGCCGATCGGTTCGGCCGGAAGAAAATGATGGTCCTTTCTTCAATTGGCCAGGGAATCGCTTTCTTGTTGTTTGCTTATGCAAGCTCTCCCTGGTTAGAATCGCCGATTCTTGGCTTTATTTGTTTTACCTTTGTCAGCATTTTTGGTTCTTTCTATTGGCCTGCCAGCCAGGCAATGGTGGCTGATGTAACCGATGAAAAGCACCGAAACAGCGTATTTGCTGTATTTTATACATCAATCAATATAGCTGTTGTCATTGGCCCCATCCTTGGGGGCATATTCTATGCGGAACACAGATTTGAGCTCTTGTTAATGGCCAGTATCCTAAATGTCGCATTAGGCCTGGTACTTGGAAAATGGATATCAGAAACCGCTCCACCTTTCCAAGCAGTGGAAGCCTCCGGGACAAACAAAAACTGGTATCTCTTTTTGCTCCATCAACTGCGGGACTACAAGGTTATTATCCGGGATAAGACCTTTCTTCTGTTCATCCTTGCCGGCGTTCTTGTCGGCCAGACCTTTATGCAGCTGGACTTGCTTATTCCCGTTTATGTAAAGGAAACTGTACAGCCTCAAACCTTGTTTTCTTTTGGCGGCAGCTGGTCTGTCGATATCGGTGGGGAACAGCTCTTCGGGTTCCTGATTGCGGAAAATGGCTTTCTCGTAGCATTGCTGACAATCGTCATTACGAAATGGATGTCGTTGTATCAGGAAAAGAATGTCTTTATCATTTCTTCGCTGATATATGGGGCTTCCATGGTCCTGTTCGGGCTTACTAGCTGGGTCTGGGGACTTATTCTTTCAATGGCTGTGTTTACGTTGGCAGAACTAATGACCGCCGGCATACAGCAGGGCTTCATTTCCAAGCTTGCGCCGGAGAACATGCGCGGGCAGTATTTCGCTGCAGCCAGCCTTCGGTATACACTCGGCCGGACAATTGCTCCCATTGCGATTCCGATGACAGAATGGATGGGTTACATGTGGACATTTACCACCCTTTGTGTGTTTACTCTATTAAGCGCATTACTATATTCCATTATGTTCAGGCGCTTTGATAAAGAAAAGGGCCTGCAGCATGCAATTTAAGAGCAAACGCCCCATCGGAGAATGTGCTGTTCTTTAATTTACGAGCACATCATGTCATAAATGTCATAACTAGTAATAAGTGTCATCTAAACTTAATACTCTCTAAATCATGGATAAAACCCTTATTTATCAATGCTTTAAACAAGCTAGTTAGCAATTTCCACAAATTCCTACACCCATAAATCGACAAGTTTCTGTAGAATGCTTATATGGGGTTCAAACTCTGATTAAAGGAGTGGCTATATTGTTATCTAGCACAGAAATAGGAATTGATTTAGGAACTGCCAATACACTTGTATATAGCAAAAACAAAGGAATTGTCTTAAATGAGCCATCAGTTGTGGCCATTGACACAGAAACCAAAACGGTATTGGCTGTCGGGACTGATGCCAAAAACATGATCGGAAAAACACCAGGAAACATCATTGCGGTACGACCTTTAAAGGATGGTGTGATCGCTGATTTTGATATTACTACACAGATGCTGAAGCAAATCATGAAAAAAGCCGGAAAAAAGCTCGGTTTTTCAATTCGGAAGCCTAACGTCGTCGTCTGTACGCCAAGCGGTTCCACCTCGGTTGAACGCCGTGCCATCCATGACTCAGTCAAAAGCTGCGGTGCGAAGCAGGTACACTTGATCGAGGAGCCTGTTGCCGCTGCGATTGGTGCGGATCTTCCAGTAGACGAACCAATTGCCAACGTGGTTGTGGATATTGGCGGAGGAACTACGGAGGTCGCGATTATCTCTTTCGGCGGCGTCGTTTCCTGTAATTCCATCAGGATTGGCGGAGATCAATTGGATGAAGATATCGTGCAATATATAAGAAAAAAGTACAATCTTCTCATTGGTGAGCGTACCGCTGAATTGATTAAGATGGAAATCGGCTATGCATTAATCGAACATGAGCACAAGTCGATGGAAGTAAGGGGCCGTGATTTGGTAACCGGATTGCCAAAAACCGTTACCCTTCATTCCGATGAAATACAGGATGCGATCCGGGAATCACTGCTTCACATCCTTGAAGCCATCCGGGCGACACTGGAGGATTCCCCGCCTGAGTTGAGCGGTGATATCGTTGACCAGGGTGTTGTCCTCACAGGAGGAGGTTCCCTTCTGAACGGAATGAAAGAATGGCTGAGCAACGAAATCGTTGTTCCTGTCCATATTGCCCCAAACCCGCTTGAATCAGTAGCAATCGGGACGGGCCGTTCCCTCGATGTGATTCACAAACTGCAAAAAGCTGCTAAATAGTATCTTAGAGTCGGCCCCATCGCTGAAGGGTCCGACTCTTTTTTTAACATCCATCCCTTCATTCATTCTATTTTATGCATCGGTAGCGGCTTCATATCTAAATGATTTATATATGTTGAATTTTTGACATTCATACAATGCCTGAAAGGTTAATATAACTACATAGGCATAGGAGAAAGCTTGCTTTCTCCTATTGAATGAGCCAAAAGCCAAGGATAATCCTTATCTATGCATAATTATTTCGTTCAATTTATATGATTGCATATCGCTTTCATAATCGTCGCAAAGCAAGTTATCATAAAAAAGAATGATAATAATCGGAGGAATGCAAATGAGTTCACTTAATGACTGGTTTGAAAAAGGGTTGACGAAACAAGAATATATCGGCAATATGAAAACCCACAAAGACAGCCTGGAATCTATCTATGAAAGATTCAAGCTGACCGAACAAGATAAAGTGGAACTGGCCTCGATAAAAGGCGAAAATCTGCGCGCAATTATCCTTACAGCAGACTGGTGCGGCGATGCAATGGTGAACCTGCCCATATTGATGAGGATTGCCGAAGAAGCCAATATTGACACCCGCTACTTAATTCGTGACGAAAACCTTGAATTGATGGACCAATATTTAACCAATGGAACTGCCCGTTCCATACCGATTCTCATTTTTATCGATCAGAATGGAGAGGAAGCCGCAAAATGGGGTCCCCGGGCGCCTGAAGTGCAATCCTTCGTTGATGATATGCGGAGTACGATGCCCGCTAAAGAAGACCCAGCCTTTGATGCAAGATTTAAACTATTCATCGAGTCTGTGACAAACCGGTTTACGACAGATGAGGCTCTGTGGAAGCATATAAAAGAAGATATCATAAACACTATCCGATAAAGGAATAATATACAGGCGGCATCGATGCGATGCCGTCTTTTCTATGCCTGTTGAACCGTTCATCAAAGATAAATATTGGGATGGCTGTAGTGGATGGCATCATTAAGGTTCCTAAATGCTGATAAACCCTCCTCTTCCTTTTATCGCCTTTTTATTTTAACGTTACACAAACCTATGTTATTATATAATTAAGTAAAATATTTAAACAGGAGTGATTGTCTTGGACTATGTCGAAGCCTTCAGGAATATCAAGGATATCCAAGCAATAAAAAAATATTTGAAAGGCCATTCTGAAAGGGACCACCTGTTTTTCGTTCTAGGCATCAACACCGGTCTTAAGGTGAATGAAATCCTGGAGATGAAAGTATGGGAGGTACTTGACGAAAAAGGAAAAATAAAAAATTTCTACACATTTCCCGCCTATGACAATCATCCTGAAAAAGAAGTCTATCTCAATGGAAAAGTTAAGACTGCCCTATCCTCTTACCTTCAGGCTTCTCTGCTTCCAAGAGAAGATTATTTATTTGTCTCCCCAAAGACAAATAAACCGATTACCAGGCAGCAGGCACACAGAATCATCCACCAGGCTGTTGATGCCATTGGGATTATCGGTAAGTTCGGCGTTAGTTCCATGAGGAAGACTTTTGGATATCACGCTTATAAACAGGGGGTTTCTCTTGCTCTTATCCAGAAGCATTTCCATCATTCCACTCCTTCCGAGACACTTAAATATCTGGGCATTGAAAAAGAGGAAACAATTAAGACTATAATTGACGTGAATTTATAACCTTTCCAGGTTCGGGCAATAGTTGAACAACCCCCTATTATTAAAACGTTGAAGGAGGAATTTTTATGAAAATCAGAGAAATCGAGCTTCCCGGCATTGGCCAGAAGTTTGAAGTCATAACCCGCAATAACGAAAAGGTGGTCATTGTTATTCACGATGATGGCCGGAGGGAAATATACCATTTTGATACAGATCATGAAGAAAGCGTATCGAGTGTAACTTTTAACGATTCAGAATCACGGCAAATTGCTGCCATATTAGGCGGGATGGTTTATAAGCCACAAGCTCTCGAAACGATTGAAATGGCATTTGAAGGGCTCGCCATTGAATGGTTTAAGGTGGAACCGGGCGCCACAAGCATCGGAAAGACGATCGGGGAAATCGATGTCCGCAGCAATTATAATGTAACCGTCATTGCCATCCTAAAAAGGAATATGAGAAAACAGCTGAGCCCTGGCCCTGAATCCGTAATTGAGGCAGGCGATACAGTAGTAATTTCGGGCGAGCGCCAGCAACTGAAAAAACTGATTAAAGAAATATTGACTAACGAAAGAGGTGATTAAGAATGGATCACTTGGTTTTAGAGGTGGGTACCGCCCTGGTATTGGTCGCAATCGCGGCATTGCTGGCTGGTAAGTTCAACTTCTCGATCATCCCGTTTTTAATCATTCTTGGAATGCTCGTAGGCCCTCACGCTCCAAAATTCGCCGTCATTGACCTGAGGTTTATTGAAAGTGAAGAAATTATTTCGTTTCTTGGGCGAATTGGCGTGTTGTTCCTGCTCTTCTATCTTGGATTAGAATTCTCCATTAAAAAACTGATTAAATCAGGCCGGTCCATTTTTACCGGAGGGACCATCTATATTTTGATCAATTTTGGCCTGGGACTCCTTTATGCCTGGATCATGGGCTTTCCCCTTTTGGAAATCCTGATTATCGCAGGGATCATAACCATATCATCGAGCGCGATTGTCGCCAAGGTACTAGTAGACCTCAGAAGAACCGGGAATAAAGAAACCGAATTGATTCTTGGAATCATTATGTTCGAAGATATTTTCCTGGCTGTTTATCTTTCGGTAGTTTCCGGCCTTGTGCTTGGGAATGCCGCCAGTCTTATGGGGGCCCTCACGTCCATCCTTATTGCCCTCGGTTATATGCTGTTGTTTTTCATCGTGGCAAGAAAAGCCACACCTATTTTAAATAGGCTGCTTGATATTTCCTCAAATGAAATTTTTATCATTGTAGTATTTGCTTCACTGTTCTTCATTGCCGGTTTTTCCGAAACGATCCATGTGGCAGAGGCCATCGGCGCACTCTTATTGGGCTTGGTTTTTTCCGAGACGGAACACAGCGACCGCATCGAGCAGCTGGTCGTTCCGTTCAGGGACTTCTTCGGTGCAATTTTCTTCTTTAGCTTCGGTTTGAGCATCGATCCATTTACCTTAGGCGGAGCAATATGGCTTACTTTAGGGGCCGTGATATTGACGATACTTGGAAACTTCATTGCAGGCATGATTGCAGGACGCCGGGCAGGCTTATCCCATAAGGCTTCCACAAATATCGGGCTGACCATCGTCTCAAGGGGAGAATTCTCGATCATCATGGCAAACCTGGGTATTGCAGGCGGATTGATGCCTGTTTTAAAACCCTTCTCAGCACTATATGTCTTAATCCTCGCTATCCTCGGGCCGCTGTTAACACGAGAATCTAAAAACATTTACAAATTCTTGGATAAAACCTTCAAATGGAGCCAGAAAACAAGCAAGGTCCGTGATCCAGCTTCAGGATGAATTCACTTCGGGGTCAGTCCCCCAGCCAGTTAACGCGTTAAACCACCGGGGGTCAGTCCCCACCGAATTAAAGCTTTAAAGCAACGGGGGACTGCCCCCAAAGGAAATATGTTTTTCATAGGATTAATTGCGTGGACAATCGGGAAAAGGGTTATAGTAGATAGCAATTGATCAGGAGTTGATGCCGGAATATGAATAAACTGACTTCCTTTGGCAAAATGCTAGGCCAGGAAATTAAGGAGGACCGGGCTACTGGATTGGCGGCGGAACAGGCTTATTACTATATGCTTGCGCTTTTCCCCATGCTGATCCTGCTGCTTTCCATTGTGCCGTATTTATCAATTGAACCGCAAAAAGCGATTGATTTTATAGGTTCTGTCATGCCATCCGAGACAACGGATGTATTTACAGACAATATCATTGCTATTGTCAGTGACCGAAACGGGGGCTTATTGACGTTCGGTATCCTCGGCACCCTTTGGTCAGCATCGAACGGGATGAACGCGTTTATCCACTCCATGAACGTCGCGTTTGATGTTGATGAAACGAGGAGCTTCATAAAAGCCAGGCTGTTATCAATCGGGCTGACACTAGGATTGATCGTTGCATTTGTAGTAGCATTATCGCTTCCTGTTTTCGGCAACATCATTTTAGACTTAGTAAATAAAGTCGTGCCTATTCCTGACAGTATGCAAATCTTGTTCAGCATCCTGCGCTGGGTGGTAGCGATCATCGTAATCGCCTTTGTATTGGCTTTGATGTACCGTTTTGCCCCTAACAAACACTATCCGTTCAAACAGGTGATTCCTGGAGCCTTGGCCGCAACCATTATCTGGCAGCTGATTTCGTTAGGTTTCTCTTTTTACGTGAGCCATTTTGGAAACTATTCCTCCACTTACGGAAGCCTGGGCGGTGTCATTGTCCTCATGCTTTGGTTATACCTGACCGGGCTTGCGTTGGTAATAGGCGGGGAAATTAATGCCCTGTTCCATAGGCAATCAACTTTTGCAAGCAAACCGTCGAGTACTAAGACTCCCCCTGTTTCTACATGACAACAACCCGGTATTTGCCGGGTTTTATTTTTAATGTAAAGTAGAGCCATTTGAAAAATAATATGGTTTGACTGAGTAACTAAGTGATGGTTCGCTGATAAAATCTGGGATGTTGATTGATAAATTGGCTTTCCCGTTGATAAACGGAATTTCCGCTCATAAATCAGCACTTTCGATCGTATGTTTTATCTTCGCTGATAAATCTGGTTTTTGGTCCATAAATAAAGGTTTTTGCTCATAAATCTTGGTAATCAGGGATAATCCATATAAAAATCGGCTGAATTATGGAGTGAGTTGGATGAAATTAATAAATTCCAGGGTAGAATTCCTTTATTTTCAACGGTCAATATGTAAGTTCCTTTCACTACACAAACAGCCAGCATCCGATGCCGGCTGTCTTGTTTGGACGCCCTATTGCTCCTTCATCCTTTGATGAAAGTTCAATAAATATTCGACAAATTTATCATCCCTTGCCAAATAGGCGTAATATTCGCGTTTGATGTGTTTTTCGATGTCGCGGAAACCAGGGAAGGTTTGTTGTCCTTTCTTCTCATTAATTTCGAAAATCCAGCCTTTTCCTTCCTGATGGTATACAAATATTTTCTCGTCATGTTTGCCAACGTACAGATTTCCTTGTTCCGAACCTTTATTATTGTACCTGTTTCTAAAGGCGTCCCTTTTCAACGGTTCTGTTTGGAATGTCCGCTCCACAAATTCATGAAAAGCTTTCGGCGTCAAATTACAGCCTGACGCTTTTTGGTGTCCTCCGCCATCATATTCTGCGGCTATTTCAGAAACGTCCACATCATCATGAATGGTTCTTAGGCTAATCCGTTTGCCCCCAACCATTACCATGGCTATGTAGTCCAAATGCGGAAACTCCTTGGAGAGTTCATTCCCAAGCTCGGAATGATAAGATTCAGCGTGGACAATTCCTGCTAAATAATCGCCCACATTCCTCTGGTAAACCTCTCGCTTCTTTCTGCGGATATACCGTTCTACGCGGTCCTCCTCAACGTCCAGCAGTTTTTGTTCAATCTCATCGAATGAAAATGCGGCAGTGCCGGTAAGCTTTTGCATCATTTTTTCCTCAAACTCATCAATGGAGTACATGAAGAAAAGATCATTTAACTGCTTTGCTGTGACATTATCATTCGCATCCCATTCCCATGTATCATACTGCCTGACAAGTTCAACAAATTCATCAAGGATGGCAGAAGAGTTCAGCAATTCCCTTTGTACCAGGTAACGATAAAATAAAGACGTCGCTGATGCCTGTTTTCCATCCGGCTGGGTTACCGTTACCGAAGCCCATCCATATTGGTTCAGATGTTCAGCTGATTTATGGTGGTCGATTAACTTTACTTTTCCGCCGGAAGCAATAAATTTTGAAATAGCTTTTTCATTATCCTGGCTGACTGAAAGATCGGTGATGAATAATTCTATATCCAGGTTATCTTTTTCAAGAAAAGCTGCCACCTGGTAATTAAGCGCTGAAATAGAGTTGTAACTGACTTCCACTTCATCCTTAAGAGCCATTTTCGCAAGAATGCCGCAACCCACTCCATCCAAATCATTGTGCGTTAGAAGACGGTACATATTATCCCCCCTGAAAAAATACTAATAATACTATTCCCTGTTTTCGTAGCATTTATGGCGGTAAATCCAAGTCGGTATAAACATCATGTGGATGTCTACAATAATGAAGACTAAGATGGAAAAGAGGGATTTACGTGAAAGAGCTTCTCCAGCAAGCAAAAGAAATCTTGGAGTACACCTATGACCATCCTGAATCAGGGCGGCTCGTACAATGCATTGACATGCTTGAAGAAGCCAAGGAAACAGCCGGTGGAAAGAGAGAAATGCTTGAAAATGTTATTACAGCGGTCACACAAGCGCATCATGCCCAACTCGCCTTGGACATTGCCGGTGATGTTTCCTCTTCAGCTGCATTTGGCCAAGCCTTTAACGCACTGGATCAGGCGATTGAATCTTATAGTTAAATGGATATTGGCACATTAAAATCATAAGCGTAACACATCGGAAATCTTGCTCCGTCATTTCGCTTTGGTTCTGCATTTGTTCGCCAAAAAACCGGAAGGGGTCTATTTCCTTCCGGTTTTTCATTCTCGATTTCCGATATTCTTTACAATGTTATTAGCTCAAAATTTACTTACCCGATGATTTTACCCAGATTAGCCATTTCGATTGCGGAAACTGCTGCTTCATACCCCTTGTTGCCTGCTTTTGTTCCCGCACGTTCTATCGCCTGTTCAATATTTTCTGTGGTCAGCACGCCAAAAATGACGGGCACGCCTGTCTCCAGCGATACGGAAGCAATGCCTTTTGCCGTTTCATTGGATACGTAGTCATAATGTGTTGTCGCACCACGGATTACGGTGCCGAGCCCAATGACGGCATCATATTTCCCGGTATTCACCAGCTTCTTTGCGATCATTGGTATTTCATAAGCACCCGGAGTCCAGGCCACATCAACATCAGCTTCATCCACACCATGGCGCTTCAAGCCATCCAGTGCTCCGCTTAACAGTTTATTGGTAATGAATTCATTAAACCTCCCCACAACAATCCCAATTTTTAAGCCAGTACCAATTAAATTTCCCTCAAATACTTGTCCCATGTTGCTTCCTCCTTATAAAAACAGATGTCCCATTTTTGTTTTTTTTGTTTCCAAATATTGCTCATTATCCTTTTTGGCGGGCATCTGGATTGGAACCCTTTCAACAATTTCCAAACCATAGCCGGTCAATCCGGAGATTTTTTTTGGATTATTGGTCAGTAAGCGTATCTTTTCAATGCGAAGATCCCTTATGATTTGGGCGCCGATCCCGTAATCACGGAGCTCGGCAGGAAAGCCCAGCTTTTCATTTGCTTCTACAGTATCAAAGCCTTCTTCCTGAAGCTTATATGCCTTAAGTTTGTTGATGAGTCCTATCCCACGCCCCTCTTGCCGCATATAAATCAACGCACCTTTTCCTGCTTCCTCAATTTGTGCAAGGGCTGCATGAAGCTGAGGCCCGCAATCGCAGCGGAAAGAGCCGAACACATCGCCGGTCAGGCATTCTGAATGGACACGAACCAAAACAGGTTCCCCCGATTCCCATTCTCCCTTCACTAAAGCAACATGCTCACGGTCATCCAGAGGATTTGAGTAGCCAATCAGCTTAAAATCTCCGTACGCAGTCGGCATTTTCACTTCTGCTTCACGCTTTACCAGTGCTTCGTGTTTATTCCGGAAGCGGATAAGTTCGGCTATTGTAATGAGTTTGAGGTTGTGTTTCTTCGCTATCTCGATCAAATCCGGTACACGCGCCATGGATCCATCCTCTTTCATGATTTCACAAATGACACCGGCCGGAGCTGCGCCGGACAGCTTCGCCAAATCCACAGATGCTTCTGTATGTCCGGCCCTTCTCAATACGCCGCCTTCTTTTGCAACGATTGGAAAAATATGTCCTGGTCGTCTAAAGTCCGTCGGTACGGAATCTGGATTCAAAAGCTCAAGGATAGTCATTGAGCGCTCGAAAGCACTGATTCCCGTTGTCGTTTGGATATGGTCAACACTAACGGTAAACGCAGTTCCGTGGTTGTCTGTATTTATGTCTACCATCGGATGCAGGTTCAATTTTGTGGCCAGTTGTTCGGTAATGGTCGTGCATATCAGGCCGCGACCATGTGTTGCCATAAAATTGATCGCTTCCGGTGTTGCTTTTTCCGCGAGGACAACAAAATCCCCCTCATTTTCCCGGTCCTCATCATCCACTACAATGACAGCCTTCCCCGCTTTCAGATCGTCAATCGCTTCTTCTATCGTATTAAACAAATTGGCCACATCCTTTATTAAAATCCATTTTCCGCTAAAAAATCCAATGTGATCCCTTTTTTAGGATTCTTGCTTTCCGCTTGATGGATTATGTATTTACCAATCATGTCATTCTCAATATTCACGATATCCCCTGCATTTTTTCTCCCAAGCACCGTGTCCTGGTGCGTAAGCGGAATCAGGGAAACTGTCACCATGTTGTCTCGAATATCAAAGATTGTGAGGCTGGTTCCATCAATTGCGATAGAACCCTTTGGTATACAGTATTTGCTCAGTGAATCGTCCAGCTGGATCACATAATAAACTGCGTTTTCCTTCCTTTGCGTTTTTACAATAGTACCCGTGCCATCAATATGCCCGGACACAAAGTGGCCTCCAAATCGGCCATTTGCGCTCATGGCACGCTCTAAATTAACCGGCGACCCGGCTTTTAACAGCCTTAAGGAGGTATCTTTCACCGTCTCGGGCATAACATCAACCGTAAAGGTTTCGCTGGTAAAGGAAATCACTGTCAAACAGACTCCATTCACAGAAATGCTATCGCCCAAATGGACATCTTCGACAATTTTTTTTGAAGTGATGGTAAGTACCATGCTGTTTCCGCTGCTGTTTAACGATGAAACCGTTCCTATATCTTCTATGATTCCTGTAAACATCTTTTCACCTTATTTCATGTTTAGCGTGATATAGACTTTCCCTTATTATTCAATCGATTGCTGCGTTATAACCCTCCTTCCTTAAAAATAAAACCCTTCAGGCAAAATCCTGAAGGGTCTTTTTAAGGGAGAATATGGCGGCAAAAATATATGGCGAAATAAGCCTATTAAAAAATATTATTTTAAATAGACTCCTAGCTTTATATATTTTCCATACTGTCCTTCTCCCATCCAGACTGTACTGTCGGCTTTGGAATCTCACCAAATCCTGCCATTTTCAGGCTCGCGGGCTTAGAATTGCTTCATTACCGCCGGTTGGGATTTTCACCCGACCCCGAAGGACAAAGAAAAACGCTGGATATATGCCAACATTTTCCGGTTCTGTTTTTAGAAGATGCAGGCGAATGCCCAAGCTTCTTCTTTGCCAAAATTTTATCACTTTCAAAAGAAAATGTAAAACTTTATTCGCTGATATAAGTTCAACTAAACAATTTGGCAATTGGTAAACTAAATTATTTTTTCGATGATTGGAGCTTGGCAAAAAAGCCAGATGGATACCGTTCCACATGAAGGGCCAAATAATATGTTGGCTGGCAGCATCCTAAAAACCATTTATATTTTTTTCCTCATTTGTATCCAGCAGCTAAAGAATGTAATGCCTGCTGCAAATCATCCCAAATATCCTGCCATGCTTCGAGGCCTAATGAAAGGCGTAGCAGCTGGTCTGTGATCCCCATTTCCTGCCTGGATGGTTCCGGAACAACCGAGTGTGTCATCGTCGCCGGATGCTGGATAAGGGTTTCAGCATCGCCCAGGCTGACAGCAATTTTTATTAATTTCAAATTATTAAGCAGCTTCTGGGCATCCTGCTTTGAGCCTTTTATTTCAAAAGAAATAAGCCCGCCTCCCTGTTTCATCTGCTTTTGGGCTATGTGATGGTCCGGGTGATTCGGGTCCCCCGGATAATATACTTTATCGATCATTGGGTGATTCTTTAGCTTAGAGAAAATCCTGCAGGCATTTTGAGAGTGGCGGTCCATCCGGACTGGCAATGTTTTCAAGCCTCGCAGCAGCAGCCAGGAATCAAACGGGGACATAATCCCGCCAATGTCCTTTCGCGTAGTCATGGCTACACTGTTCAAAAACTCTTTTTTGCCCACGACCAGGCCTCCCACGACATCTCCATGGCCGCAAATGTATTTGGTCGCGCTGTGCAGGACAATGTCACAGCCCCAAGCAAGCGGTCTTTGAAGATAGGGAGTAGAAAACGTATTATCGACCACGACCGGAATGCCTTGTTGTTTTCCAACCTGTGCAATCATCTCCAGGTCAAGCATTTTCATCGTCGGATTAATAGGCGTCTCAATATAAATACAGGCTGTCTCCGGTCGGATTAATGCCGATAGCTGTTCAGGCGATTCCATGGCACAGAAATCATGGCTGATGTTGTATTTGTTTTTCATGAGCTGTAATAATCCAAAGGTACAGCCGTACAATCCTTGGGAACAGACGATATGGTCGCCAGCTTTTGTCAAGGCTACCAGGACAGCTGAAACCGCAGCCATCCCTGAACCAAAAGCAAGTCCTGCTTCTCCGCCTTCCAAGCCTGCGATTCTCTCTTCCAGCGCTTGAACCGTCGGATTTCCTAGCCGTGAATAAATGTATCCCTCTTCCTGCCCCGCAAATCGCTTCTCCCCTTGCTCAGCAGTGTCGAAAGTGAATGTCGATGTTTGAAAAATAGGTGCAACAAGGCTCCCCACATGGTCTTTTGAATCATATCCCTCGTGAACGACCGCGGTTTCGAAATGTTTATATTTCTCTCCCATGGTTCCCCTCCTCATTTTTCTTCCTGCTTTATAGTATGTATAAGCAAAGATAAATGGAAGCGTTTACATATTTTTTAGAGGTCAGTCCCCCACGCGTTTACCTATACACAGTGGGGACTGACATCCTTTACCGTACGTCTACGATTTCGCCCTTGTAAAAGTCTTTTTTACTGACGGAAATCCCAATTTCACGGGCAATCTTTTTTAATTCCCGTTCCTCTCTGTCTGTAACGATGGACATCACCGTACCGCTTGCACCGGCTCTCCCTGTTCTTCCGGAACGGTGTATATATTGATCGGTGGTCGCCGGAACATCAATATGGACCACGGTGTTGAGTCCTTTAATATCAAGTCCTCGGGCTGCCACATCCGTCGCAAGCAGCAATGGATATGTGCCTGAACGAAGATTTCGCAGGGATTTTTCCCGATCCATTTTATTGGATTCCCCATGAAGGACACCTAGTTCTATGCCTTTGTAGTCCATTTTTTCGCCGATCACGGTTATTTCGGCGATGTCATTGGCAAAGGCGAGCCCTTTTAAATCCTTAAGCCGTGATATTTTTTCGAGCACCTTTATTTTTTCGCGTTTGTCGCATACAAAATAAATATGGTCTACCTTCGATTGCATGTTTTCATTTTTTCCGATTCGGATTGTTTCGGGATCATTCGTTAATTCCAGTGCCAATTTTTCCGTGTGAGGCGGAAGCGTGGCGGAGAACATCAGGACCTGCCGATCTTTTAATGTGGATTTAACAATATTGCGCACCGTCCCAATATGCTCGGGTACCAGCAATTGGTCCCCTTCATCAAGCACGATTGTTTTCACCTCGTGCATCTTGATTTTCTTTTGGTTAATTAATTCATAGAGCCGTCCCGGTGTACCAACTATGACCTGCGGCCGTTTTTTCAATTTTTCTAGCTGGCGTTTGAGATTGGCTCCTCCGATAAAAGCTGCACCAGTGATTCCGCTGCCCTCGGCCCAGATTCTGATTTCCTCAGCAATCTGCATCACCAATTCACGGGAAGAAGCAAGCATCACGGCCTGGATTGTCTGCTTTTGGGGATCGACTTTTTCCAGCAATGGAATCAGGTAGGCAAGCGTCTTTCCTGTTCCTGTCGGTGATTCGGCAATTAGGTCCTTGCCTTCCTTTATCACGGGAATGGCCTTTTGCTGAATCGGCGTCCCCTGTTCAAACCCTGCTTTTTCCCAGGCTTTTTGTACAAATGGTTTTGAAGTCGAAATGAATTGCGGTGTCTCAGTCATAAAAATCTCCTTTAATAATTCCTTGGAAGCTAACATTATTTTACCATGCATACTAGTATTTACATAATGCCTGGGAGATAAGTTCTTTTTAAGAAAAAAAACCTTGCCTTTTACTTTGATAAGCATAAAGGCAAGGGTCCATAAATTAAGATAGTGCTTTTACAGCTGATTCAAACTCTTCCTCCACTTCCTTAGACGGCTTTGAAGTGAGCAAGCTTACCGTGATGATCGCAATTGTGCAGGCAATAAAGCCCGGGATGATCTCGTAAACCTCTTTATATCGATCAATCTGCTCCCAGATAATGACCATTGCAGCACCGGCAATCATTCCTGCGAACGCCCCCATCTTATTCATCCGTTTCCAGTACAGGCTTAACAACACCACCGGCCCGAATGCCGCCCCAAATCCTGCCCATGCATACCCAACCAGGTTCAGGATGGTTTCATTCGGATTCAAGGCAAGCACAAGCGCAATCAAGGCCACACCCAGCACAGCAAGCCTGCCGACAAGCACCAATTCCTTATCGGAAGCGGAACGCCTGATGAATGATTTATAAAAATCTTCCGTCAACGCACTGGAAGTAACCAGCAGCTGTGCGGCAATAGTGCTCATAATGGCTGCAAGGATTGCCGCCAGCAGGAAACCGGTAATCATGGAAGGGAATAATTCTTGCGCCAGGACGATGAACACCGTTTCATGCGCGCCTTCTGCCAGCGGCGTACCATTCCTGTTGAAATAAGCAATGCCAAATAGTCCCGTAATCATTGCCCCTACAATGGAGAATAGCATCCAGCCCATTCCGATTCTTCGCGCACTTTTCATTTCTTTAACGGATGTAATCGCCATAAAGCGGACGATGATATGCGGCTGCCCGAAATACCCAAGACCCCATGCCAATAAAGAGATAATACCTATAGCCGTCGTTCCCTCGAATGCCTGCAGAAGTTTTGGGTCAATCGACTGGATTTCATTTAACGTAGTGTCCATGCTCCCAATGTTCATGACTGTCACGACAGGGACAAGGATCAAGGCGATGAACATGATCGTGCCTTGTACAAAGTCCGTCCAGCTGACCGCCAGAAAGCCGCCAAATAAGGTATAAAGAATGACTACGCTAGCCGTAAGCCAAATGCCTGTCGTATAATCCATGTTAAATGCTGTCTCGAATAACTGCCCTCCCGATACCATCCCTGAAGAAGTATAAAATGTGAAAAAAATTAAGATCACTAATGCGGACGTTATCCGGAGAATACGGGAATGGTCTTTAAACCTGTTTTCAAAATAATCCGGAATTGTGATGGAATTATTGGCTACTTCTGTGTATGTCCGTAAACGCGGTGCAACATAAAGCCAATTCAGGTATGCCCCGGCACAAAGCCCGATAACAATCCAGCCGCTGCTGAGGCCCGATAAGTACATCGCACCGGGAAGGCCCATTAAAAGCCAGCCGCTCATATCGGATGCCCCGGCGCTTAATGCCGTTACCGCCGGCCCCAGATTTCGCCCGCCCAGCATGTAATCTGACAGGTTGGAAGTACGCCTGTACGCGGCATACCCAATGGCGAGCATCCCGACCATATAAATTGCAATGGATACTATAACACCATACTCCATAAAAATCCCCCTTTACTCTTAGATGTTTAAGTAACTTATTTAGCAGGATATCAGAAAATTCTACGTTTGTTAACAGCTGGTCGTTTTAAACTGATTTCCAAACAGTTCTATTTGCTTGAAAATAAGAATTATTTTATTATTGAAGATAAAAATTATCATATTTTTTCAGGTTCATTGCTACTTACATCATATAGTTTAGGAGAATTTCTTATGCATTCATATATCCATGAGCCAGATGGCGTTTTCCCATCCGTTTGCTCGCTCGATTGCCCCGATCAATGCGGGCTGCTTTTGCATAAAAAGGATGGCAAAATCATCAAAGTGCAAGGGGACCCGGCGCATCCTGTCACAAAGGGGAATATCTGCAATAAAGTCCGCAATATGACTGCCAGGCTCTATGATCCCAAGCGCCTGGAATACCCGCTTAAAAGAGTTGGAGCCAAGGGTGAAGGCAAATTTGAGAGAATCAGCTGGAACGAAGCGATAGAAACGATTACCTCCAAATGGAAGGATCTTATTGTCCACAACGGCCCTCAAAGCATCCTCCCATACAGCTTTTATGGCAATATGGGGAACTTGAGCGCGGAAGGGATGGACCGGCGTTTTTTCAGCCGCCTGGGAGCAACCCGTCTTGAACGTTCCATATGCAATGCGGCAGGCAGCACGGGATATAAATATACAATGGGCGGGTCGTTCGGAACGGATCCTGAAGACACAATCCATTCAAAGCTTTTCATTTTTTGGGGGATCAATGCCGTCAGCACAAACATGCACCAGGTCACCATTGCCCAGCAGGCCCGTAAAAATGGAGCCAAGATTGTCGTAATCGATGTGCATAAAAACCAGACCGGCCGCTGGGCAGATTGGTTTATCCCGATAATGCCCGGCACTGACGCGGCCTTGGCACTCGGGATTATGCATGTATTATTTGCTGAAAATATGGAAGATGAGGAATTCCTGCAGCAATACACTGTGGGTGCCGAAGAATTGAAACAGCGGGTCGCCCAGTATGATCCTCCGACCGTGTCTGCCATCACCGGCGTCCCTGTGGACGATATCTACAAGCTGGCCCGTATGTATGGAACCACCTCGCCTTCTTATATCCGGATTGGGAATGGCTTGCAGCACCATGACAATGGCGGCATGTGCGTACGCACCATTTCTTGTTTGCCCGCCGTTACCGGCCAATGGCTTCACAAAGGAGGCGGAGCCACGAAAGGGAATTCTGGTTATCTCGCCCATAATGCCAGGGCGCTTCAACGACCTGATTTATTAAAAGATAAAACGACCCGGATTATTAATATGAACGCTATCGGAAAGGCTTTGCTGGAGCTGGAAGATCCCATCCGCTCCATGTTCGTGTATAATTCCAATCCGGCTGTGATTGCCCCGGAAGCAAATAAGGTTCGCACGGGATTGATGCGGGAGGATTTATTCACCGTTGTACATGATTTATTTTTAACGGAAACGGCCGCCTTCGCTGATATTGTCCTCCCTGCCGCGGCATCGTTTGAAACTGTCGATTTCTATGCATCCTATTGGCATCACTACATGCAAATACAACAGCCGGTAGTCGAAGCGTATGGGGAATCAAAGTCGAATACGGAGGTTTTTAGATTACTTGCTGATGGAATGGGCTTTGATGAAAAAGCTTTCAAAGCAACTGATGAGCAGCTGATTGAAGAAGCTTTGGATAATCCGGCAAATCCGTATTTGGAAGGCATTTCTCTAAAAGGCCTTTTGGAAAAGCAATTTTTGAAAGCAAGTGTCTCGCCTATTATTTCCGTCAAGCTTCCAACTCCAAGCGGAAAAATAGAGCTGTATTCCGAGCAAATGCTTAAAGATGGATACGATCCTCTTCCTGTTTACAATCCAGTCGTAGAGGACGGGGATTTGCCGTATTTATTCGTGCCTGCGCCAAACCACAATTTCCTTAACTCGACCTTTTCCAATAATGCGCGCCATATCGCGTTGGAAAAAGAACCGCGGCTGCACATGAATGTTGTTGATGCCGGCAGGCTGGGTATTGAAGACGGTGACATGGTCCGAATCCACAATCATCGCGGCGAATGTGTATTAAAGGCAGCGGTTGGGGAAAATGTCCTTCCGGGAGTTTTGGTCAGCCAGGGGCTATGGGCCGACATGCCGGGAGCCAAACAGCTGGTTAACGCACTGACGCCTGATAGAATCGCTGATATGGGCGGTGGAGCCACATTTTTCTCTGGCAGGGTTGATGCGGAAAAAGCAGCCGGCCCCGAATATCAGATCTCATGAAAAAAGGATAGATGGAGCAGAAGCCTTCTGCTCTCCATCTATCCTTCTTTTCATTTGCCTTTAATATCTGCGCAGTGTATCGTTGCGGTCCATATCGACAGTGCGGTCATACTGGTTACGCGAATCCACGAACGAATCCCTTGTGGAATTTAAATCATTATTCACCAGTAAATCGTTCTTTCTTGCATCTGGATCCAATAAAACCAGGAGCTTCCCATCTTTGACATCGCGCTCATATCGATCTGCTTCATCTTCCGGAATTCCCATGCCAACCAGTGCGCCTGCAAGTCCGCCAGTTCCGGCGCCGACCGCTGCCCCAGTTAATGTAGCGGCAATAGGGCCAGCCGCAAGAATTGGGCCGATTCCCGGAATGGCGAGGGCTCCTACGCCTGCCAATAATCCGGCAGCACCGCCCAGGATTCCTCCTGTCGCTGCACCAGCTGCAAGGCCTTCCTCTGTTTTCGTGCCTGTTTCTTCATTTACAGCGTCAACATCATCCCTGTCCCTTGCAATAACTGAAATATCATCACGGTCATATCCTTGCGCTTTTAATTCCTCAACCGCGCGAACCGCATCATCACCGTTGTCATAAACTCCAATTACTCGTTTATCCATTTTTATCATCCTCCTGTAGCGAATTATGATGAATCTACTCTATACATACCCGTCATTGAGGACAACTAACATGAATCTACTTTCTTCCACTTTTTACTATTGATATCAAAGGCACTGGCAGCTTCTTATTTTCTCCTCGCAAAATCTACGAACCGGAACTTGTCGGGACGATGGCGCGATTCGGTATATTGAAACAAGCTGGCATCATCAAGATACACATAGTTTTTGACAACGACAACTTTCTGGAAACCTGATAAATCAATATATAGTCTATCTTCTTCCGTAGGATCTTCCACTGTAATGATTTTTTTGGCGAAAGAGATGGATAACCCAAGCTCTCCTTCCATATACTCGTAAATCGAATTACGGCAAATTTCTTCCGTGATGTTTGGAACGAATTTCGCAGCCAGAAAATCCTTATCCAGGATGATTTTCTCCCCATCAATTTCCCTTACGCGGGCGATTTCCCAGATATGTTCATTTTTTGCCAATTTTAGTTGCTGCCGAATATACAAATCTGGTAGGCCCTTTTCCAGCACCACCACACTTGTTTTGGCGCGCTGGCCCATTTTTTGAGTCAATTCTTTAAAACTGGTAAGGCCAGATATCGGGAAATCCAGCCTTTTTACATCGAGTACGATAGAACCCTTTCCCTGTACCTTATGGATATATCCTTCTTCAGAAAGCATTTTCAAGGCTTTTCTGATTGTTTCCCTGGACGTTTCGTACCGGATTGCCAATTCGTTCTCAGATGGCAGGAGGGAGCCTGATTTCAGGCTCCCCTCCTGGATTTGTACCGCAATTTCTTCATATATTTTCATGAATTTATTTTTCAATGATAATCACCAGTTTCATTTTATCATTTCTTTTTCAAATGATAAACGGCGGATTCATATGGACGGAAGGCCATCCTGCCGCCGAACTCGGGAGCGTCAGGGTAATTGGAGATCAGCACTTTGATGTCATATTCTTCTTTCATGAAGTTTTCCGAATAATCGAGAAGTGCTTCATTTCCATAGAAATTATTGATTGATATCAATAACTCATCTTCATGCTCCCGTTTATAGACGAATAATTGATCGTGTTCCGAAAACAGAAGCTCGTAATCACCGTAAGTAATGATGTCATATTCCTTGCGGAGCGCAATTAGCTTTTTATAATGATAGAAAATAGAATCCTCATCATCCAGCGATTTTTCCGCGTTGATTTCCGGATAGTTCCTCGCCACCCCGATCCATGGCGTACCGGTCGTAAAGCCGGCGTTTTCAGAATCATTCCATTGAACAGGAGTACGGGAATTATCACGAGATTTTTGCTTGATGATTTCCATGGTTTCTTCTTCCGATTTACCTTGTTGTTTCATGATTTCGTAATAGTTCAATGTTTCAACGTCCCGGTACTCGTCGATGCGGTCAAATTTCGGATTGGTCATGCCGATTTCTTCACCCTGGTAAACGTATGGCGTACCCTGCATCATATGGATCGTAGTAGCCAGCATTTTTGCGGATTCTTTATGGAATTCACCATCATTTCCATAACGTGTTACGATGCGCGGCTGGTCATGATTGCACCAGAACAAGGCATTCCAGCCCCCGCCCTTGTGCATCTCAACCTGCCATTTGGACAGGATGCTTTTAAGTGCTGAAAAGTCAACATCGCCGATTGCCCATTTCTCCCCATTCGGGTAATCCACCTTCAAATGGTGGAAATTAAAGGTCATGCTGAGCTCCTCACTTTCAGGGTTGGAGTACCGGATGCAATCTTCAATTGTCGTGGACGACATTTCCCCGACAGTAATGCTATCATACTTTGAAAGCACATTAACATTCATTTCATGAAGGAATTCATGAACGCGCGGACCATCTGTATAAAATTTCCGGCCGTCTCCTGGCGGCGTTACGCCGTCATCGTTCGGGAAATCCTGGTCCTTGGAGATCAGGTTAATAACATCCAGCCTGAATCCGTCAATTCCCTTTTCGAACCAGAAATGCATCATATCATACACTTCTTTTCTGACTGCCTCGTTTTCCCAGTTTAAGTCTCCCTGTGTAACATCAAACAGGTGCAAATAGTATTGCCCGGTCTTTTCGTCAAACTTCCAGGCTGATCCCCCAAATTTGGAAATCCAGTTATTTGGTTCCTTTCCGTTTACAGGGTCTTTCCAAATATAAAAATCTCTATAAGGATTTTCCCTTGATTCGCTTGCTTTTTTAAACCATTCGTGTTCAGTTGAAGTATGGTTGACTACTAAATCCATGATGATTTTTATGCCTCTATCATGCGCTTCAGAAAGCAGCCTATTGAAGTCTCCCATGGTCCCATACTCTTCATGTATGGCATAATAGTCGCTGATATCATAGCCATTATCCCGCTGAGGCGATTTATAAATCGGCGTCAGCCAGATGACATCGATTCCCAGTTCTTTTAAGTAATCCAGTTTTTCAATAATGCCGTTGATATCGCCCGTACCATTACCGGTCGTATCATTAAAACTCTTCGGGTAAATTTGATAAACTGTCGACTTTCTCCACCATTCATTCAATGTAAACACCACCATAATAAATTTGGGGGTCAGTCCCCCACTGCTTTAACGCGTTATCTTACTGGGGGACTGACCCCCGAAATAAAGGAAACCATTGGAATTAACCAATGGTGGAAAACAAATTTTTGGACTTACGCGTTTTTTCTATTTCTCACTTTTGCCATACCAAATGTCAGTGCAAAGGGTACAACAATCGCGATTACCATACCGATGGCAAATGGCGCCCATTTTTCTGGAACGATTGAGAAGATGGCTGGAAGTCCGCCAACCCCAATCGAAGGAGCGATAACATCATTCATAGTTATGAAAATGGCTGCGATAGCTGATCCGATCATAGCCGAGAAGAATGGGAAACGGTTAGGGATATTTACCCCAAACATGGCTGGTTCTGTGATGCCGAGATACGCAGATACCGCAGAAGAAAGTGACAATCCTTTCAGTTTCTCATCACGTGCTGCAAATAACATGGCAAGCGCTGCGGAGCCTTGCGCGATGTTCGAAATTGCCACAATCGGCCATAGGAATGTTCCGCCAATGCTGCCAATCAATTGGAAGTCAACAGCAAGGAATGTATGGTGCATACCAGTGATAACAAGCGGGGCATATAATGCTCCATAAATCAAGCCGCCGATTACAGGTACAGTATCAAAAATTCCTGTGAATAAGGCAGTAATCCAATTGCCGATTGTAAATGTAATTGGCCCGATGACAATAAATGCCAAAAATCCTGTTACTAATAGAGCCACTGGTGCAACAACCAATAATTTGATCGAATCTGCAACCCGCTTATTTAAGAAAATTTCAATTTTTGCAAGTACATAGGACGCAAACAAGATAGGGAGCACTTGTCCCTGATAGCCAATTTTATCAACATGGAAACCAAATAAGTTCCAGGTAGGAATTTCACCTTTTGCTTTTGCATCTGCATATCCCCATGCATTCAGAAGTTCAGGATGGACCAATACCAAACCTAAAACAATCCCTAATAGCGGATTTCCGCCAAATTGCCTGACCGCAGACCAACCAATTAATGCCGGTAAGAATGTAAACGCTGTATTTGCAATCAAATTTATGATACCAGCAAAGTCTTTCCATTGAGTATAAACATCAACAACAGACTTATCGTCAAAGAAGATTCCAGGTCCTGTAAGGATGTTATTGATCCCCATCAAAAGACCCGCAGTCACGATCGCTGGTAGAATCGGAATAAAGATATCGGCCAGTGTTTTCACTGCGCGCTGTATCGGGTTCAGGTTTTTCTCCGCTGCTTTTTTCGTTTCTTCCTTTGATGCCATTCCGATGCCGGTTTGATTTGCCATTTCGCGGTAAACCTGATCAACGGTACCTTGTCCAATTACGACTTGGTATTGGCCATTAGCAGAAAAGGATCCTTTCACCACGTCGATATTTTCTAAAGCTTGTTTATCCACTTTGCCTTCATCCTGCAAGGCAAAACGGAGACGTGTAACACAGTGTGTGGCAGAAGCGATGTTCTCTTTCCCGCCAATGGCATCCACTATTTTTTTAACGTCTTGGCTGTAATCCTTTGCCATTGTAAATCCTCCCTCTGTTAACGTTTTCATTTTGTTTAGACTTTAAAGTAGAACACAGACTATTTGCGCCACGGCCTCATGTCTTCGTCTGTATGACCAATATCCTGTGCGCCCAAACAAAACTACTTGTATATACATGATGTGATTACAGTGTAGCTTGTATATACAAATTAGTCAAGAAAAATCGAAACCGCTTTCTTATTTTATTTTTTCCCAGAATGATACATTTCTATGAATTAAACCTTTTAAATTGGAATGTAAGATGTTTATTTTTTGAGGTCAGGGTATAGTTTATTGAGGGGCCGGGCCAGGTCATCGTACAAATTTCTTATTGGGGTTGGGGGACAGCAAACTCATATAGGGTTATAAAGGAGGTTGTTTTTCTCTCATGCTTGGAGAGTTAGTGAAAGAATTAGTGGCAATCGACAGTTCAACGAAAGAAGGCGCAAATAAAGCGGTGGAATATTGCTCCAAGTGGCTGACAGATCGGGGACTCACCGTAAACCTAATAACAAACAACGGGTATAAGATGCTTGTGTGTGAAATTGGCAAAGGGGATAAAACATTGATTTTCAATGGCCATGTGGATGTCGTCAGCGGACAGCCTTACCAATTCATTCCAATCATTGAAAATGGAAAATTATATGGAAGAGGCACAGCCGATATGAAAGCGGGTGTTGCCGCAATGATGTGTGCGATGGCACGGCTCAAATTCGAGGAGCTTGGCTTGAAAATACAGCTGCAGATCGTATCTGACGAGGAAACAGGAGGCTTCAACTGTTCCGGGTACCTTGCAAAACAAGGCTATCGCGGGGATTTCGTCATATGTTCGGAACCGACACAGCTTGGCATTGCCCTGCAGTCAAAGGGAGTAATTCAATTAGATATTGAAATAAGCGGGAAGCCCTCCCATTCCAGCCGTCCTTGGGAAGGAATCAATGCGATTGAAAAGGCGTATGATGTCTATGAAAAAATGCTTTATCTACCTTTTACCCAAGCCCAGACGGAATTCTATGATTCACCCTCTATCAATCTTGCAAAAATCAAAGCAGGCGAAGTTTATAATAAAGTACCCGAGAAATGTCTGATGAGCTTTGATATCCGTTATCTTCCCTCTCAGGACAAGGATGAAATCATCAAGCAAATAAGGAGCATCACCGATGGACATGTAATGGAGAAAATGTTCAGCATTCCGGTAAGTACAAAGGTCGAGAATCCTTACATTTCCCTGCTTCGGCCAGTCATTGAAAAACATACAAATAAGGAAGCAGAAATATTCGGACAGCATGGAGCTGCAGACACGGTCTTTTTTGCCGCTTACGGCATACCCGCCATTGAATTTGGCCCCAGCGGTGCAGGCTGGCATGGCGACAGCGAATATGTTGACCTTGATTCGGTTTCGATTTACCGAAATATGTTGATCGATTTTGCAAAGGAATTTACCAAAAGCAATGTTCACTCATAAGTTCACAGGCCCTCCAGTATGGAGGGTTTTCTTTAGTTTGGAGGCGATATATGGCAGCTATATTTTTTATACCCTTATAAGTCTCGCCAATCAGCGAGGCTGTCTTTATAATCTGGTTTTTGTGAGGAAATACAAAAACCAGATAGCATGGTTTTGTTCATCTGCTGCAGCGCGGGTAAAAACCTCCCGGATGTTTTCATCATCTGTGGCATTAGCGATATCCAAATAAAAATCAACCGACTCCTGTTCGTCTTCAAACGAAAATTCAAAAATGTCCTTCAATCTTTTCGGGCAGTCATTCGATTTAGCAACATCTGGCTGTCGGCCAGTCAATTTGAAATAAATCTGGGTGAACTTCCCCAAATGGTCGTTTTCATCCTTAATGATCTCAGAAATGACATTTTTTTCTTTTGTGGTCGGCACCATTTTCAAAAGCTTGTTATAGCACTGGATGGCATTAAATTCCCCATCTATGGCCTTCGCTATATTCGTGATCAAATCATGGTCCTGCTGGCGGTAGTAATAGCGGTAATCGTAATACATAATCATCCCCCATATCTTTTTCTACAGCATATGGGCGAAGAAAATATAAGTGCTTTTCCATTTCGGAACCTATTCTATAACTTCCATTTATTAGTATATACGTCCTTTTTATTACAAAAGACCTACCAATGTCTTCATTTTGTAACATAATTAGTAATCCTTTGAAACATACCTGTTATATTAAGCTGTTATTCTATGCTTACGATATAAACAAAGGAGATTTAGTATTTTGAAAAAATTCCTACTGTTAACGACTTCGGCTTTCTTTTTAGTATTCGGATTTTCAGGGGCAGCATCGGCAGCTGGTACATATAAGGTAAAGAGTGGCGACACCTTGTGGGGCATATCAAAAAAACATAAAGTAACAGTCAGCCAGCTTAAAAGCTGGAATAAACTTAAGAGCAATGTAATTAAACCTAAGCAGGTACTGAAGGTTTCAGGATCGGCATCAAAATCAAAAGCACCTGCCAAGAAAACAGGAACAAAAAAGGCAGCAAGCACTGCAGCTTACAAAACTATGACAGTTAAAGCGACTGCTTATACGGCAAGCTGCAAAGGCTGCAGCGGAATCACCGCTACAGGCATCAATTTAAAGAAAAATCCAAATGCCAAAGTAATCTCAGTTGATCCAAAGTTAATTCCGCTTGGGTCAAAGGTATATGTGGAAGGCTATGGCATGGCAGTTGCTGGTGACACTGGCGGCGCCATGAGAGGCAAAAAAATTGACTTGTTCATCCCATCAAAATCAAAAGCTATACAATGGGGAGTAAGAACGGTAAAAATCAAGGTTTATAAGAAATAAAATCAAACAGCCTGCAGTAATGCAGGCTGTTTTTGTGTCAAAAAAAACAACCTCCTCTCCTCAGCCCACCTTCAAAGAATATTCAAATAATTTTAGAAATGATATAATAGTAGTAAAAAAAGCGAGGGACGGTCTATGAATATAGTAATCATGGGAGCAGGAGCTGTTGGCGCCTATTTTGGAGGCAGATTGGCGGAAACCGGACAAAACATACACTTCCTTGTAAGGGAAGGCCGGGCGCGCCAACTAAATGAAAATGGATTAGAAATAAAAAGTACCCATGGGGACTATCATTTTGATCATTTGAATTTTACCGCGGATGCTGGTGATATTGAAAATCCGGACTTGGTGATCCTGGCAGTTAAAGGCTATCATTTAAACGGGACAATCCCATTATTAAAAACCCTTGCAACTAAGGGAGCAAAAGTCCTTCCTCTATTAAACGGCATCGAGCATATCCCGATCCTCCAGAAAGAATTAGGCTTCGATGCTGTCATCGGCGGAAGCGCTTATATTATTGCAACACTGGATGATAAAGGGTATGTTATCCATTCAAGCGGACAACATGATATTGTTTTCGGGCCGCTCCATCCTTCCCAGGAGGAAATTTGTTCTCAGCTTGAAGCCATCTCCAGGGACGCGAAAATGAAAAGCAGGCTTTCCCGTGAAATACTTTATGAATTATGGAACAAATATACGTTCATCACTGCATTTTCCGGAGTGACAACAGCGTCAGGACTGGAAATCGGGGAAATCCTCTCTTCCCCGCCAACAGCGGAATTGCTGGATAAAGTACTAAAAGAAATGCAGAAGCTTGCGAAATCACAGGGAGTTACCCTCTCCGATGAAGAAGTGGCACATGCCTTCACGAAATTCGGCAAATTCCCAAGCTCGGCCACTTCTTCCATGCACCAGGACAGGCGAAAAGGATTAACCTTGGAAGTGGAACACCTTCAAGGCGGAGCATTGAGGCTTGCCAAACAAGCAGGGATTTCTCTGCCGGTGGTTGAAACGCTTTACGGCTTGATCAAGCCTTTTGAAAAATAAATAATGTCGCATAAAGTATCGGAAAGATCGTTTCCGATACTTTTTTTATTTCCCTTCAACTTAATAAGTTGAATTTTTGAATGGATCACTTAGGACCATTATATTTTAGCTCATTCATATTTACTTCTTTAGGTTCAACTTATATAAACTTTATTCTCTCTTCATTCACCGCCCGTAAACTCATGACCAAAAAGACCAATAAGAACAATATAACCATAATGAAATATTTTCTGAACTTTCTGCTATCATTAAGTTAGTATAGAAAGCGCTGTCAAAAATTCCACAAAAGGAAGTGATATATATGAGAATATTAAAGAACTTAACAGCCCAAGTAGTAATCGGGATTGTGTTAGGTATTATTGTCGGATTAATTTTCCCTGCATTTGGCGAACAGTTAAAAGTGCTCGCTGACGTTTTCATTAAACTGATTAAAATGGTCATTGCCCCTATTGTGTTCTTTACTGTCGCGATTGGTATCGGAAGCATGGGTGATATGAAAAAAGTCGGCCGGATCGGCGGAAAAGCCTTGCTGTACTTTGAAATTGTTACTACCTTCGCCCTTGCAATCGGAATCCTCGTTGTCAATCTTGTTAAGCCAGGTGAGGGATTCAATAAAGATGCTGTGGAAGGCGGAGACGTATCTCAATACACGGCCGCTGCCAAGGAGACAAGCCATGGGGCAATAGACTTTATTGTAAACATTATTCCTGATAACGTCATTGCTGCAATGGCAAAAGGCGAACTGCTGCCAATCCTGTTTTTTGCAGTATTATTCGGCTTATCCATGGCTGCCATGGGAGATAAATCAAAGCCACTTGTATCTTTTTTTGAAAAAATGACAGACGTTTTCTTCGGTATCGTAAATATGATCATGAAGATTTCTCCAATTGCTGCATTTGGAGCCATGTCCTATACAATCGGAAAATTCGGCTTGGGTTCCCTTATCAATTTGGGAAAATTAATGGGTTCAGTTTATATTACGATGTTCTTGTTCATCGTAATCATTCTCGGAGCGATTGCAAAATTCTACAAGTTTAATATCTTTAAATTCATTAAGTACATTAAAGAGGAAATCCTGTTGGTGCTTGGAACGTCTTCATCAGAATCCGCTCTTCCAAGCATGATGAACAAGCTTGAAAAATACGGATGTTCTAAGCCTGTTGTCGGATTGGTGGTGCCAACCGGTTATTCATTTAACCTGGATGGAACCTCGATATACCTGTCAATGGCCGCAATTTTCATCGCCCAGGCATATGGCATTGATTTGACAATCTGGCAGGAAATCACATTACTCGGTGTGTTAATGTTGACATCTAAAGGTGCTGCCGGAGTCACCGGTTCAGGCTTTATCACACTCGCGGCCACACTCGCGGCATTCCCTATGATCCCTGTAGAAGGAATCGCCCTCCTGCTTGGTGTTGACCGCTTCATGTCGGAAGCACGCGCAATCACAAACTTAATCGGAAACGGTGTAGCAACTGTGGTAATCTCTAAATCAGAAGGTGAATTTCGCACAGAAACAGCGCCCGAAACCAATTTGGATAAAAGTTCTGTTCTAGCCAAATAAAAAATTAATGATTTTCATATTTTAAAAAAAAGAGACTTCAGCGGATGGAAGTCTCTTTTTTTAATCTGTTTTTATTTTCGAGTGCGTCCACCCCCGCTCCATTTAAACTGTGAATTAGTTTCTTTCCTGCGTACCATCCTTTTCACCCTTACTAAATACCGGGTTGCTTTTTAAATTCCTTTAGCACAGAGCCAAACGAACGTAAGATTCCCAATTTTCCCTAGACCAAATATAGCCACTACGACCTTTCACTACCAGAATCAATCCTGATTCCCATGTAAGATAGCATTCGTGCCTCCCAATCTTTAAATCCTCTTATTGCTGAAACACCCGGCGTCGGCATAGTGCGCCTTTACGGTGAGGTCACATGGTTGGTCGGCTATTTCAAAATCAGCTGTTTCTTCCCCTGAAATTGATTCGATAAAAAAAGGGGTATCTCATCAAATATAAAGCCAGGACCTGAAAATCCGCTTCTATTGGTGCGGAAGCAAACCGGAATGCTTCGCTGTAATTCTTTCCACCCAAACAGGAATCACTATATGTTTATATACTCCTGGATTCAATATGCTTAGAAATACCCTTAATAGCATCAATCGAAAGATGGGTAAGGCTGGCAAAAGGCAGGTGTGACATACATTATAGTCGCTTTGCTATCCGCCTACAGCAAAGGTTTCGGAATCATATGTTCAAGTGTTTGCATCCACTTCCCCAATCCACTCGTAGTGTAGTCGTTAAGGCCTTGCATTGGCTATGTATCCTCGAAATGTTCTCCAGCAGACAATACCTACCATATGATTCCACAATGATTTTTCCCATGAGGAATCCGCGGAATTACGTTGGATATCCGAAGCATGTTCCACTGCTGCAGAGCTTATTGCAGGGTCTGTCAACTTGAATGGAGTCACACCCATTCGTCATAACTATTTTTAAGGAAGGTCCCTTTTTCCAGCTGCCATTCCCTGTCCGATAAGTTCAAAGGCATCTCCTTCTAGCGGTGCCTTCATATATGTATTGTTTTTTCTTTTTACCAGTACGAAACATTCATAGAAATTAAAAAACCGAGTCCTGAAAAGGACTCAGCTTACTTTTGGATCGTTGATTCACTGACCAGATTATTATTTTTCGTGACTGAGATATATTTTTTGACCGAGATTGCTACCGCAGTTGCCCACAATATGAAAAAGATAGTGTAAATCATCGGATAGTGCTCTGAAGAGTCAGGCAGCCACGAGGTTAATAGCGTCCGGGCATTCACAATGATAATGAACCCGCCGACAAAAACGCCCATTAACTGTGCAGGTATGATTCTTACAAGCCAAGCTGCAATCGGGGCCGCAATCACCCCGCCAATCATCAAGGCGGCAACCCACATCCAGTTGACTACGTCCCAGCCTAACGAAATGACAAAACCGAGAGTGGCTGACAACGCGACCGCAAATTCCGTTGTGTCGACTGTCCCAATTACCTTACGGGCTGTCATTCCTTTTTTTGATAAAAGGATCGGAGTGGCAATCGGTCCCCATCCGCCTCCTCCTGTAGCATCTGCAAATCCGGCAATCAATCCCAATGGAATGGATTGGGCGTATGGCAGAGGCGGGGACTCCCGGTCCTCGGTCGGCTTAAACAGAAACAAAAATCTGAGTATGATATAAACTCCAAGAATTAAAAGGAATGTTGAAATATATGGTTTCACGAGGTGTCCTGGTAAATTGCTTAAAAAGCAGGCACCGGCGAAAGCACCGACAGATCCTGGTATGATTAGGCGAAGCACCATTTTCCTGTCAACATTTCCGAACCGGATATGGGAAATCCCCGAAGCTGCAGTCGTTACCACTTCAGATAGATGAACTGAAGCGGATGCTACAGCCGGAGCTATGCCAAAGGCCAGTAAAAGGGAAGAGGAGGTAACTCCGTAAGCCATTCCTAAAGAACCATCAATTAACTGTGCAAGAAAGCCAACAAAAGCCAAAACAAGTAATTTTTTCATTTAATCCTCCTTTTGTCGGCCAGGCTGTCGTCCAGGGAAATCCCAAATTCTGAACGTTTTTTTCCGGCGTTCAATTGCCTCTCGATAATTCCTTAACTCTCTCTTGCAATATCTCTCCGATTAAAGGATGATATCCAAGGTAATTGCATAGTACGTACTCTTTCTCTCCATCTGGGCAGCTGTTTTTGATAGTTTGTTGGATTGTATTCATCAATATGCCGGTAAACAGAAGATAGGGAATGATAAATATTTTTTTGAAGCTGCTTTCTTTTACTGTTTCCAAGGCTTCTTCAAAGCCTGGTTTTGCCGCTGTTAAAAAACATGTATCCACCCTGCTTACCCCTGTTTTGTGCTTAAGCTCCCCGGCTATTTCTGATAAATCACGTTTCACATCGGGATCGCTGCTACCTCTGCCAATTAATAGCACCATGGAGTCTTCATCGAGATTTTTTTCTGTTTCTGCTATCCGTTCAACCAGAATATCAATCATATTAGGATGAACGCCGATTGGCCTTCCATATACCATATGAACATCGGGGAATCCGGTGCCTATCCTTTTCAGCTCATTTGGGATGTCTTCTTTAGCATGCACCGCGGTGAGCAGCAACACAGGAACCACGATGATTCTGGTTGCCCCTCTTTGGACACACCGCCTATATGCTTCTTCGATTGTCGGCTCTGCCAGTTCAAGAAAGCAATACTCCTGAATTGGGGCCTGGTTTTCCTCCATACAGGCTTTTATAAAGGAAACTGCCTCATCACAGGCTTTTTTCACCCTGCTCCCGTGGCAGATATATAGAATGGCATCCATTTTTATCCCTCGCGAAATTTCAATATAAGTCACTGAAGGCCGATTTTAGTATATTTTCCCCTATCCTTAGATAAAATTCCGTTCTGTCAGATAGTTGACCAACTGATCGACGCACTCTTCAATGGAAAAACGATCGGTTTCCAATACGAACTCCGGATTTTTTGGCTCCTCATACGGAGAATCAATGCCGGTAAAATCCTTGATCAAGCCATTCCTCGCCTTTTGGTACAGCCCTTTTGGATCGCGCTTTTCGCATTCTTCCAGGGAACATTTCACGTAAACCTCGATAAATTCATCTTCATCAAGCAGGTCCCGGACGATATCGCGATCTGCTTGAAACGGAGAGATAAACGCAGTCAGTACAACCTGTCCGCTGTCTACGAATAATTTGGAAACCTCGCCGATCCGGCGGATATTTTCCTTCCGGTCATCCTCTGAAAAACCAAGATCCTTATTTAAGCCGTGCCGGATGTTATCGCCATCCAGCACATAGTTGCTTATTCCATCCTTATAAAGCTTTGCTGCCACTGCATTGGCCGCTGTCGATTTCCCAGATCCCGATAGGCCTGTAAACCAGATAACAAAACTATGGTGCCCGTTTTGGACCCTGCGTACATCTTTTGAAAGTGATGATTCATGCCATGTAACATTTGAACTAGCCATATTAGCCCTCCTACTCCCGAGTTAAACCTGTACCGTGTCTTTTTTCATTCCTTTAATCAACACTTCCACTACTTCTTTCCGGCTGAACGTGCTAGGCGGAATCTCGCCGCTGCGAAGCATTTCCCTTACTTTTGTTCCGGATAAAATCACATGGTCTTCTTTACCGTGCGGGCAGGTTTTCGTAGATGCCATGTTTTCACACTTTGTGCAATAAAAGCTGTGTTCAAAGAATAAAAGGGTAATTCCCAGTTCATCTTCCGTGAAGTTGCTGAAAATCTTTTGAGCATCATATGTTCCATAATAGTTGCCCACTCCGGCGTGGTCTCGGCCTACGATGAAATGGGTGCAGCCGTAATTTTTTCTGACGAGCGCATGGAAAATTGCTTCCCTTGGACCAGCATAACGCATGGCCGCTGGAAAGACCGATAGGAATACACGGTTTTCCGGGTAGTAATTCTTAAGCAGTACTTGATAGCTTTCCATCCTGATATCCGCCGGGATGTCATCAGACTTCGTTTCTCCTACGAGAGGATTTAGCAATAAACCGTCCACAATCTCCAGTGCTGATTTTTGGATATATTCATGAGCCCGATGGACCGGGTTTCTCGTTTGAAAGCCAACGACCGTGTTCCATCCTTTTTCTCGGAACACCTTTCTTGTATCTTTCGGATCCAGATGGAACTCCTCGAATTTGCCGCGGGCAACTCTCTTTACAAGCTGGATTTCTCCCCCGATATAGGTTTTGCCCCTGCTGTAAAGCTTTTGAACGCCTGGATGTTCGTCGCTGTCTGTACGATAAACTTCCACCGCTTCCTTCTTCTTATCAGGCTGATAAATATCTGATACCTTTATTACGCCATATGTTATTCCGTCATTCACCAGTCTGACTTCTTCGCCAATCGTAAGGCTTGCCGCTTCTTCTTCAGACACAGGCAAAGTAATCGGGATACTCCAGACAGTTCCGTCCGCCAGGCGCATGCCGCTTACAACGGAATCATAATCCTTCTGTGTCAGGAATCCCGTGATTGGGCTGTAGCCCCCCGTTCCGATTAATTCCAGGTCACTAAGTGCAGTTGCGTCCAATTCAATTTCCTTATCGATATGGAAGAAATCATAATCCGGGTTCCATCGATTGATCAGTGTTCCTCCATGCGCTTTGCTTGTTGTCATTTTTATACCTCCAGTATTATTAACATTTTTTCATGTAAGAATCAGTGAGGCTCACCAATCAGTTCTTAGCGTCCGATCATGTATGAAGCCCGCATTCTGTTTTCCCTTTTCCGCTCCAGCGCCCTGACCTTAAATCCTCCTCATTGAAGGCCGGCTTGGTGCATTTTTCACAGCCAATGCTCGGATAGCCGCGGTCATGCAGAATGTTATAAGGCAGCCCGTTTTTATGGGCATAACGCCACACATCCTTCCATGTCCAATGGATAAGCGGACAAATCTTGACTGATTGGAATTTGTTGTCCTTATTGATGAATTGTGTGTTTTTCCTTGTTTCTGACTGTTCCCTTCTAAGCCCTGACAACCAGGCTTTGGCTCCTGAAAGAGCTTCATTTAACGGGATTATTTTCCTGATTTCACAGCATTTATTCGGCTGGGTTTCCCATAAGGCCTCACCATGCTGGCCTGCCTGCTCCTCAAGCGTAAGCGCCGGCTTTTTCATTTCAATCTGTAATAGCGGATACCGCTCTTTCACTTGTTCTATTAATGCATAGGTTTCTTTAAAATGAAGGTCCGTATCCAGGAACACGATCTTCGCACGATCATTCACCTTTGATATCAGGTCGATCAGTACGATACCCTCGATCCCAAAACTGCAGGCATAAACCAGATCATCCCCATAATGGCCGTACGCCCACTCTAAAACCTCCAACGCCCCTTTTGTGTCGTTATCTATTGAAAAATCCAAAGGGGAAAACGTATCAAAACGATCATAAACCAATAAATTACCCATTTAATATGCCCCCAAAAAAGGCAGCATCAACAAAAAATGCGTCAATACCGCCTCTAGTTTATCTAGTCAGCCATCCTTATTGTTTGTAAAAATATATTCCGGCGACATGTGTGCGGTTACCCAAAATCAATTATTGTTCAGCCCAATCTTTCCAATCAGGCCATTTAAAAAATCTTTCCATTTCGGAAAGACAAGACCAGGCAATGTATCAAACATTCCTTATCTTCCAAAATGAGTGCACTTTGCAGGATTTAGCACCTTGCTTGTTTGCAGGTTGCCGGACTTCATCGGGCCAATTCCCTCCGCCACTCTTGATAAGATTAATTATTAAAAATAATATCATAATATTTCCTCATGTCAATAAGTTTTCTGATTAATTTACTCGGAATTAATAAAAAAGGGCTGCCCCGAAGAAAAAATGCTTCGCATGAGTCAGCGAAGTTGCTATTTGGTTTACTTTTTCACCTTATTCGTTTTGGCGCTTCCAATAATCGTCGTCCCTTTTTCGGTGAGGAAATGATTTCGACCTTTTCTCCGGCTATCCAGGGAATTGCATGATGGAATCGGCCAAAACCTGTACAGCCATCTAATTACCATTAATCGGCTTAATTCTGAGATCGATCATCCATTGCTCAGGCAAAAGCAGGATGAGGCGGCTGAGCTGATCAAGGAGGGCAGGGAAATTCCCTGGGAACTCAGGCCTTCCGTACTCGATCGTCTCGGGCTTGTTCCGGCCATTCGCTCTTTTTTGTCCCGTTTTTCGGACTATTATAAGATCGATGGTGAACATCCTTGTTCCAATAAACGTCAAAATGGGGGTCCCCCTATCTTCCCCCTGGCCGACATATTTTTGTCAAAAAATACCCGGTTGTGGATAATAGAGACAGCCTTAAAATTTACGGAGGGCGTACCTATTTAAAAAGGTGGTTAATTTTACGTCCGGGAATATATGTCAGATTTCTGCCAAAAAAAAATTATTAAGGCAAATATTTTAGGGCTTGGAAACACAATCCTTTATAATAGAAGAAAAATAGCATCATGTAACGACACAACCATGCAAAGTCATCCTATTTCCAACATAGGTAGAGCTTTTCACATCTAAACTAGGAGTTACCGCAGCTTATTAATAGGTGAATTTTAAAACTCAAAGGAGGTTTTTTTCATGGAGCAGTATAAAATGTTCATTAATGGTGAATGGACGGGTGAAAAGCTTGATACGATCGAGGTAAAAAATCCTGCCACAGGCGAGGTGGTTGCAACAATTCCAAACGGTGGTTCAAGTGAAGCAAAGCTTGCCGTTGATGCTGCCCACGCGGCATTCGGCGACTGGTCTGCATATTCGGTTTACGAACGTTCAGAACTCATCCGGAAATGGTACGATTTGATTAACGAGAATATGGAAGACCTGGCTGTAGCGATGACAACTGAGCAAGGAAAACCATTAAAAGAAGCAACAGGCGAAATGTCATATGCCAATGGATTTTTATCGTGGTATGCGGAGGAAGGGAAGCGGATTTACGGTGAAACAATCCCTGCAACCCAGCGAAATAAGAGACTTTTCGTTTCTAAGCAGCCGGTTGGTGTCGTTGCTGTTATCACACCTTGGAATTTCCCGGCAGCGATGATTACCCGAAAGGTCGCACCGGCCCTGGCAGCAGGCTGCACTGTAGTGATCAAGCCAGCTGAACTAACTCCGATTACTGCATTAAAATTAGCCGAGCTTAGTGAACAAGCCGGCATTCCAAAAGGGGTTATCAATGTCGTAACCGGTGAAGCACAGGAGATTGGCGAGGCCTGGCTCGAGGACGACCGCGTCAGAAAATTTACATTTACCGGCTCAACCGCAGTTGGAAAACTGTTGATGAAAGGGTCCGCTGAGACTGTAAAGAAGATATCGCTTGAGTTGGGCGGCCATGCGCCTGTAATCGTCCTTGCAGATGCAGATCTGGATAAAGCTGTTGACGGGGTCATCTCTTCCAAGTTCCGCAACGCCGGCCAGACCTGTGTTTGTTCAAACAGAGTGTATGTCCACGAGTCGATTTACGAGCAATTCATCGATCGCCTTATTCCGAAAGTAAAACAATTGAAGGTTGGGAATGGATTGGACGAAGGAACCGATATTGGGCCTTTAATCAATCAAAGCGCAGTGAAAAAAGTGCAGGCCCACATCGATGATGCTATCAAGCTTGGTGCAAAGCTGGAAACTGGCGGAACAAGCAAAGAGCTGTTTGTTGAACCGACAGTCCTTTCAAATATTAACGACAACATGCTTTGCATGCAGGAGGAGACTTTCGGGCCGGTCATGCCGATTTCTTCATTTAAAACCACCGAAGAAGCGATACAGCGGGCCAATGATTCGATTTATGGCCTGGCAGCCTATGTTTTCACAGAAAACATATCACAAGGTATTCGTGTAGTCGAAGCTCTTGAATATGGAATTATCGGGTTGAACGACGGACTGCCATCTACTCCGCAGGCACCCTTCGGCGGCTTTAAGCAAAGCGGCCTGGGACGGGAAGGCGGCCATTTTGGCATTGAGGAATTTTTGGAGATTAAGTATATTTCACTCGGATTATAAAATAGTGAAATTAGGATAAAAATCTGCACCTTAATTGTTAGGGTGTCTAGCAATTAAGGTGCAGTTCAAATTGATGATTTTTGTCTGCTCTTTTCTTCTTATTGGAAATGTTTACAAGTCATCTAATGAAACCATGTCACCATTTGATGCATTAACACCATATTTACTGTCCATTTTCCGACAGAGGATATATTTGTCTTGTTTAAGGTCATAAACATATACAGGCTTCAATTCAATGGTTCCCCTGATTTTTTCAAATGCCTCCTGTTTATGGATTGTTATTTTCTCTGGTGCCTGAACGTGTTGAATCATTTCTAAAAGGGATTCATTATCCATATAATTCACTGCCTGAAAGCTATTTGGATCAATTATTATTAAAAGTTTCCGCTGGAACACACGAAAATCCTGTTCATCCGTTTTCAATGAGGCGTGAATAAATCCATTATCCCGATGCAAAGTTTTAAGAACCCATTTTCCAGTGTCTTCAGAAAATACACAACGCAAAAAATCCTCCACCGCTAAGCTACATTTGCCTTGCTCATCTTCTGTTATCGGAAACCCATCAGGATGTGCCTCGCGTGAAAATGCCTGCTCCTCCATAACACCCTGAATTATATTTATTTCATGTCTCTCAAACGGTTTGTCGATAGGCGTCTGCCACGTAATCATTTTGTTTATTTTCAAATGCGGGCTTTCATTTACACTGAAAGGTATGGTCACGGTTTTATCATTGGTGACATAAATTTCTTCCATGGCATATAGGGAAATAAACCTTTCCTGTTCAAAGAAGGGACTTCAATAAGTTTCAATTGCTCCCTTGCCAGTTGCTCCACATCCCCAATATCAACTGAAAACGCTTTTTCTTTCACCCTATCTTTAGTTGGGAAATGGCCATTGTTGGAAAATAGAAGAAGTCTTCCTTGCGGATCACAATGGACCTCGATGTATCCGGACGGTGATACATCCACATCATCAATGCATTCTTGAAAGCAAAATTCCCCCGCAGCTTCCTTTACCAATTTAAATTGCTTACCATACACCAAGCCCGTCTCATTTTCAACCCACATTGTGATAACATCCTTATTCACAATGTGAAATGAAACCCCTTTAGCATAGGTCTTCCCACCGACGAAAATAACAGACTCAAAAAAATGGCTGTGAATATCAATGTCAATTACCGCTGTACCTTCAGGATTGAAATCCTCGTCCTGTTCAGTAATGTGGGCAGGGAACCATTCCATACAAAGTGTATATACCGTATCTTTGAAGATATTTATATTGCGGTAGAGTTGATGGGTTTGCAAATAATAGTCGTCCAATCCGAATTTTGTTTTTGTAAAATCAATTAATTCTTTTATTCTTGTATCCACGCTTTACAACCTCGCTTTAGAGTGAACATTGCCTCTTTAAACGGACCAGTGCTTTAAAATCCTTGAATCTCTTACTAATTTATTTCCTTCCTCTATATTTCCCATATAGGAATCAGATATTGTTTAATTTTAGTTTAGCAGTTATTGTCAGCATGTTTTATAAATACGTAAAAAAGTTAGAAAACTCAAAAATTGGCGACCCTGTGTAAAGGCGAAGACAGAGGCGTAGTTGCACTTATGCAGGTAAGAAAGTTTTATACTTTCTTACCTGCCAAAAAACTCGGTTTTATCAACCGAGCTTCCGATGGTACTTATATACATAGATTTTGTCTAGTAAAAAACTGACGCCCAGGCCAAAAATGAATGGAAAAATTGAACCAGTCGATACGAATACACCATTTGCCTCATCCGTATTTTCATATCGAAACATTAATAATGGAATAGTAAATATATATCCAATTAAGAGAAGCACACCTGTTGTTAAAACAAGTGTTGAAATGGCAACAAAATAGCGATTACTTTTCATCTAACTCACCTCAGAGGAACAATTCAACAACAAGTGGTTTTATTGAATAATATATATTTAATTTCAATTATTGTATTATTTCATAGCCTTGTTATTCTTTTATCCCCATCACACGGATTCTTTTATAATCGGCGATCCATCCGCCATCCTGAAATAAAACATCTTTCAGGTTTTCTTCCACATTTGTAAGGATCAACTCCTTTATTTCCCCACTTACATTTTCAAACATGCTGCTTGCGAACATCTCAATCCAATTCCTTAACCCTCTATCCCCTTCTAACTGTGTAGGCCGGTTAAAGTGCTGTGCTAAAATAACCCTAAATCCCGCTTTCTCCATGAGCGTGGAGTATTCCCCAATGCTCGGAAAATACCATGGAAATTGTCCCGGTTTATCATGAAGCCCAGATTTCGTTAATTGTATCTCGATTTCATCACTTATGGTTTGGACATTTCCTTTCCCACCGAACTCGGCTACAAATCTGCCACCCTGTTTTAAGGCATTATAAATTCCAGATAATGCATGTTCGGGCTGTTTGATCCAATGCAATGCCGCATTTGAAAACACCGCCTCAAATTCTCGATCTAAAGTTAACTTTTCTGCATCCTGAACAGTAAAAGTAATGTGCGGGTATTTTTCTTTTGCATTCCGAACCATGTTTTCCGATTTATCAATACCAATGACATGAACCCCCATTTCATGAAGTTTATTGGCTAAATCCCCTGTACCACATCCCAGGTCAAGAATCCGTTCTCCCCGGAATGGTGCTAACAGCTCAACTAAATCCTCCCCGAACTTGGAAACAAACGAGTGACTTCCATCATATAAATTTGCATCCCAGCGATCCTTTTTCAATGTTCTATCCAACAAGCGGAAACCCCCTTTAAAACATTCCTTTTTCCATGGTAACATAATGTGGGAAATTCCGGAAAACGTTTTAAAGTAACCAACCCGGATATAAAGGCAAAGTTGATTAAATCAATGAAGAACCGATAAAATAACAGTCATGGATTATAATTTCTTATAAAGGGGCAAAAACATGATCACTAAAATCGCAACCACTGCTGTATATGTGGACGACCAGCAAAAAGCAAAGGCTTTCTGGACAGAAAAGGCAGGCTTTGATGTTTTCGCCGAAAGAGAAATGGCGCCGGGCAGCTATTGGCTGGAGGTAGGGCCTAAAGGGGCGGAAACCGCTCTTGTAATCTATCCGAAAAGCATGATGAAAAACTGGGCTGAACTGAAGCCATCCATCGTTTTCGTAACCGATGATATTAAAGGAACCTACCAAACAATGAAAGATAATGGAGTAGAATTCGAGGGCGAGCTGAATGAAATGCAATGGGGAACCTTCGCGACCTTTAAAGATGATGACGGCAATTCCTTTTTATTAAAAGGATAATATTCTTAAAATAAAAAGATGGAAAACCAAATTTTGGATTTTCCATCTTTCGTTCCAATTGATTAACTCATCTCGGACTATCCCCTCAGCTGGGCAATCGTTATCTCTATGCCAATTCTGTATGGTGTCCGGGGAACCGGCCCAATCTCACGCTCATATTTGCTGCCGTCAAGTACAACCGGCTCTTCCGTTAAATAGTACATCTCAAGGTATTCCTTCATGAATTTATCAAAGAAGCCAAAAAACCGGATCATTCCTTTTGAAACTTTCGAAATGTGTCGACTATAGCCTGTGGCTTGTTTTGCCATTTGTAGGATTTCTGTACCGGTAATCGTGCTTGTTCCAGGTATATTCCAATTTTGGCCATACGCTTTATCATTCAGGGCGAGTTCGACCATAGCCTTTGCTCCGTCCGGTGTGAAGATATACTCTCTGGCCGCAGCTTGATCGCCCACAAATCGCGCCTTCTTATTTTTGACCATGCTTTCTAATGTATAATTCAACAATGTACTTCCCGCATTAGGTCCGTAAAAGTCAGGGAAATGGGCAATAAACATCGGTATCCCTGATTCCTTAGCCATGTTTTCAGCTTCCAACCGGAGTTTCCCTTTTTTTGTATGAGGGTTTTTCCGCATTTCCTCTGTTAACGGAATCCCCCGGCTCCGCCCATATGCGTAAATATTGTCCACTATAGCGAGCCTGGCTTTCGATTCCTTTGCCGCATCCACAATGTTGTTCATCAAGTCAGCAAGTTTTTCTTCCCATTCCTGATAAGGAATATTGATCGCATGGAAAATGACATCCACCCCTGCCGCTGCATCCCTTAACTCTTTTTTATTAAAAACATCCCCAGCGATGATAACTACTTCCTTATCATTGAAAAGACTTTGCAATTTTTCCTTATTCCTCGAAAAAACCCTAACCTCTATGTTTCTTTCAATTAGCTCGGAAACAATGGCACTGCCCATACTCCCCGAAGCACCTAACACCAATGCCTTTTTCATGACAGATCCTCCTTTAATTATCCGGTGGTCAATAAAATGGCAAAAAAAGCTGTCTACATATCGATCGCTTTTAGCAGCAAAGAAACATGCGATTCAGCCAGGTCGCTTACATCTTCATAGGTTTGGCCCGACCGGCAGTATACAGCCGCAAATCCATGGATGCTCAAAAAAATCGACCAAATTGTTTTCATGTTAACCTTCCTTCCGCACAATTCATAAATTGCATGTGCAAATAGCTCATAGCTTTGGTCTGGTCCTTTTTTTAAATGGCTTTGAACATCTTCATCCCTGGTTAAAAACATGATTTCATAGTGGTTCGGGTGTGTCAGGCCGAACTCTATAAATCCGAGTAATATCTTCCTGAGCTTTTCCCTTTCCCCAAAATCTTGCCGCAGTATTTTCTCCAATACCCCGTCTAATAAAGAAAAGTCTTCCTTAACCAGGGCGTAGAAAAGTTCCGCTTTATTCTCAAAGTGATAATAAATGGCACCATGCGTGTAATCGAGTTCTTTGGCGATTTTCCTCATCGAAACACTCTGATAGCCTTCTTTCACAAAAAGACTTCTTGCCGTATCCATAATTCTTTCCCTGGAAAGCTCTGTCTCCACTGATTTTCTTGGTGTCATGAATGCTGATTCTCCCTGTAATTGACCACTGTTTAATAATATTGTAAAATAAATCCAATAAATTTACAACCGTCAAAAAATGAAAAGAAGCAAAATACACAAATTTTGCTTCGTTCATTCACTTATATTTATTTTTTTAACCCTTCCACCATTTCCTCCAGCTCTTTTAACGGGAGGGTAAACAGATAAATAAGTTCGGTCATCAGGCTCATATGCCTACTCACAGATAAGCAGGTTTATCATCTTCGACTTTTTCGCATTGAACAGATTCACTAACTTCCCCATGGGCCCCCTCCTGCATTACCAGTCTCCGGGGAAGCTATTTATCATTTTTTAACGCGTCATGCCCTTCTTCCCCTGTCCTGATTTTTATCACATTTGATAGTTCATGGATAAAGACCTTTCCGTCCCCGGGCTGACCGGTATTGAAAAACTTTCTGGCAACCTCAATCACCTCATGTACGGGAACTTCACAAACGACGATTTCAATTTTGATCCGGTCGTGAAGCGTAATTTCACGCTTCACACCCCGGTAGGTTTCAACAAATCCTTTTTGAAGTCCTGTTCCTTTTACATCAGAAACCGTAATCCCGCTGACCCCGATTTTCGCCAGTTCCTGTTTGAACTGTTCAAATTTATTAGGGCGTGTGACAATCTCTATTTTTGTTAACGTCTCTCCCATCTCTGGTCCCCCTTAAAAATTTGTTTCATGGTAAGCTTTTTCGCCGTGCAGCGTTAAATCCAGCCCCAGTGATTCCTGTTCTTCATCAACACGGATTGGCACAAATACATTAATTACCCTGGCAATGATGTAAGTGATGACAGCCACAAAAATGAACGTCGCCACAATTGCCACAACTTGTTTCCACAAAAGCCCGAAATCACCGTAGAAAAGGCCATTGGCTCCCCCGGAGTTTACGGATGTTGTTGCAAAAAGGCCTGTTGCGATTCCGCCCCAAGTTCCGCCTATGCCATGCAAGCCAAACGCATCCAATGCATCATCATAGCCGAGTTTCTTTTTTAAATAAGTAACTCCCCAGAAACATACGATTCCACCGACAAGGCCAATGATGATCGATGAGGCTGATGTTACAAATCCGCAAGCCGGAGTGATTGCCACCAGCCCGGCTATCGCTCCTGAGAGGCCCCCAAGCATCGTCGGCTTTTTATTGACGTAGTATTCGATTAACAGCCATCCCAGTATTCCCGCAGCCGCAGCGATTGCCGTATTGACGAACACTGTCATGGCAACATCATTAATCGTCAGGGCACTTCCCACGTTAAATCCGTACCACCCGAACCAGATCAAAGTTGCACCTAAAAACGTTAATGGAAGATTGTGCGGAGAACTGGATTCCAGATCCTTGCGTTTTCCTAAGAGGATTGCCAGTACCAACCCTGTCACTCCCGAGGATATATGGACAACGTTGCCCCCTGCAAAATCCAGGGCACCAAGCTCCCTCAACCAGCCTCCAACTCCCCACACCCAGTGGGCTACCGGAGCGTAAGCAAGTAAGGACCAAATTATGATAAAAGCGATAAATGCGGAAAACCTCATACGTTCGGCGAATCCGCCTGAAATAATCGCAACTGTCAAAACAGCGAATGTCATTTGGAACAACATGAACATGTTATGGGGAATTGTGGCACTATAATCCCCGTTTGGTTCAAAAGTTACCCCCTTTAAACCGGCCCAGTCAAGGTTCCCAATAAAGGCGTTTCCTCCTGTAGAGAAGGAGAGTGAATAACCTACGAGCACCCATAAAATCGATACGATTGCCATAGGCATATAACTGTGCATCGCCGTGCTTAGCACATTTTTGCTTTTAACCATCCCTCCGTAAAATAGCGCAATACCAGGAGTCATCAGCCAGACCAACATTGTTGCAATAAACATGAATACTGCATCTCCCATTTCCATTTCAGTGCACCCCTTTTAACCTTATTTTCATGTTATATTTCCTAACATGATTTGTCGTTAAACTTATCATATAGTTTGAATAATAAAAATACAAGTAAAAATTCAGATATTTTAAAAACAATGTTATGTTTTCTTACATGTGTTTTTTCCTCAAAAAAAGATACCCTCGCAAGGAGAGTATCTTCTGGATAATTGTTATTTTTTCAAGTCTTCAATACAAGCAATAGGGAAAATTCAAGAGCGGGTTTATCAAAGCTTCCTACTTTTCCTATTTTCTCCCGATCCATTAAATTTTTTTTAGTCTTTTTACAAATTATCTTTTATATTTTAAAAGCATCGAGACTTTGAAGTGACCCCCAAAAACCAAGTTTTATATGTGCTTTTCCCTATGCGGGTACATCAAAAGAAAGCGGTTTACCTTTAAAATCAAACCCTTTCACTTTCATTTTCATGAAAAGTCATCTTTCTTTTAATTAACAACATCGTGAAATTTTTCCGCCTTTTGCGTTGAACCGGTCTTCTTGAGCTTCGCAGAAAAATTCTTTCCGGCTTTTCACCTGTGCATCCGGATGATGTGTACGCATATGGTCAACGTAAGTTTCATAGGATGGTACACCCACAAGCAGGCTAATAAACTGTTTCCGATAACTCAGTATCTCTGAAATTTTCTTAAGCATCTTCTCCCTCCTTTTTAGGCCCGATGGGTATGAACCGTTTCATGGAGCGTTACCTCCTGGTCCTTTAACACCTTAATCCATAAACGGACTGCTGATATAAATACCGTTATGACGATAAGCATGAAGAACGCACACAGGGCTGCATCCACATAATCGTTTACCAATACCTGTCTCATTTCGCCCATGGTTTTCGCAGGCGGCAATATTTCACCCTTGTCAATGGCATCCTTGAACACTTTTCCATGTGCCAAGAAACCAATCCTTGGGTTTTCATGGAATAGTTTTTGCCATCCGGCAGTCATCGTCACTATCAATACGAAGGTTGTCGGAACAAGCGTAACCCATGTATATGCTTTCTTACCCATTTTAAACAGGATAGTTGACCCCAGTAGAAGCGCAATTCCTGCAAGCATTTGATTCGCTATTCCAAATAATGGCCATAGGGTATTAATGCCGCCTAACGGATCGATGACACCCTGATACAGGAAATATCCCCAGCCCAAAACGCAAAGCGCTGTTGCAATGATATTCGGGACCCACGCATCAGTCTTTGCAAACGGCTTATAGAAGGTACCGATGATATCCTGGATCATGAAGCGTCCCACCCGGGTTCCCGCATCTATTGTCGTTAAGATAAATAATGCTTCAAAGAGTATCGCAAAGTGGTACCAGAATGCCATCATGGCATCCCCGCCTATCACTTCGGAGAAAATAACTGCCATGCCGATCGCGAGGGTCGGGGCACCGCCAGTCCGTGAAATAACGGATTCTTCCCCTACTTTATCAGCCAGATTAGTCAAATCGTCCGGCGTAAGTTTGAACCCCCAGTCAGAAATGGTTGCTGCAGCTGTAACGGCATCAGGACCAATTACTGCAGGCGGGCTATTGATTGCAAAGTATATGCCTGGTGTCAAGACACAGGCAGCAATCATAGCCATAACGGCTACGAAGGATTCGGTAAGCATCGCTCCGTAACCAATCGGCCGGGCATGTGATTCCCGCTCGATCATCTTAGGCGTAGTCCCTGATGAAATGAGTGAATGGAAACCTGATACAGCTCCACAGGCAATTGTAATGAATAAGAACGGGAACAGATTTCCGGAAAAAACAGGCCCGGTTCCGTCAATAAACTTGGTGACGGCAGGCATTTCAAGATTTGGCGCCACAACCAGAATCCCTATTGCAAGGCCAATGATCGTTCCTACCTTTAAAAATGTACTTAAATAATCACGCGGTGCAAGCAAAAGCCATACGGGCAACACTGAAGCGATAAAGCCGTAGGCAATCATCATAAGAGCAATTGCTTCGCCGCTGAATGTAAACATGGCAGCAAGCGTTGTATTTTCAGAAACCAATTGGCCGCCGTAAAGGGAAAGAAGCAATAAAACAATCCCGATTATCGAACCTTCCCCGACCCGGCCAGGCCGGATATAACGCATATAAATCCCCATAAAAATGGCGATAGGTATGGTGGCCGCGATTGTAAACATACCCCAAGGGCTTCCTACAAGCGCTTTCACAACGACCAAAGCGAGTACGGCTAATAAAATAATCATGATTCCAAGAATTCCAAACATCGCAATCGTCCCTGTGATTGGGCCGATTTCTTCTTTTATCATTTCACCAAGTGATTTTCCATTTCTTCGCATCGATCCGAATAAAATCACAAAATCCTGTACAGCCCCTGCCAAAACAACCCCTACCACAATCCAAAGGGTTCCGGGCAAGTAGCCCATTTGCGCAGCCAAAATTGGCCCGACAAGCGGACCTGCGCCTGCAATCGCAGCAAAGTGGTGGCCGAACAGGACCCATTTATTGGTCGGCACATAGTCTTTTCCATCATTATTTGCTTCTGCCGGTGTAATGCGATCATCATTTAACTCAAAAACTTTTTGCGCGATAAATTTACTATAAAAGCGGTAAGCAACAGCATACACACAGACAGCGGCAGTCAAAATCCAGATTGCGTTGATACTCTCTCCACGTTTTAAGGCAACAAAACCAAAACTAACAGCCCCAATAGCAGAAATAACTCCCCAAAGCAGAATTGATTTAAGCGCTTTCATTCTTTCTCCCACCTCTCTTAAAATTATAGTTTTCTTTCTCTAAATGATATTCAGCTTTTTATACCGCTAACCCCCCCTTTTCTATAAATTAAGAATTTTCTTTCTATTATTGATTATAAAATAGCGGTTATTTTAAAAGCAATTTATTTTCCCGTTTTTTCTACAATATTTTTGGATAGCCATTCTTCTAAAATAGTATTTTTCTTCAAAAAAAAGCCTGCATCACACATGCAGGCTTCGTTCTATCCATTAATATTACTCATTTTATATTTTTGCATAAAGCGCTCGGCTCTTCCGCCTTTATCGGCAAATTTTTGCCTTCCGGTATAAAAAGTATGGGTATCCGAAGTTACTTCAACCTTTAACACAGGGTACGTTTCCCCGTCTTCCCATTCAACCGTTTCATTGGAACTTTTTGTGGATCCGCTTAAAAACTTGAAGCCGCTGTTCATGTCCATAAAGACTACTTTACGATATTCTGGATGTATTTCCGGTTTCAAACGTATCACCTCTTTTTTTATTGATAAACACATCATAACCGGAATCATTACGATTTACAAATATATTGCTCAAACAAATTATTATACAAATGTTTTGTTGTATTCTGCAGACGAAAATTGGTTTTGGGAGCTTACTCAAATAAATCGGTCAGGCACTATTCCATGTTTCAGGCGGCAGCGGCAGTTAGGCTTAGAGCTGCGCTTGGAACTGAGCTTACGTCATTTTCTGTCAAGATATACTACTTCATCTGCCTTTTCCATTAAGTTCAACACATTAAACATTTTCTTTCCTGTTATCCTGGTGCCGCATTGGAACCGGACCCTTTCACCCTCACCTGCCGTAAATGAAATTTCCTTGCTCAAGCACCAGTCAATTTGCATTTGCAGTTTATAATCTCCAGGTTCAAGCGTGAATTCTTTCGTTTCTCCGTCCTTGATTGATCCGATCTCCCTATCATCCATAAGGATTTTATAGTCCCTGAATTTGTTCATCAGTTGTTTTTCGCGGTTTATTATAATGGTCGCCATTTCTATCCCCTTTGCTTGCTCTTTAGTCAGTCTTTATAGAGATATCAGCCCGCATTAAAATCCCCGGTTTTTTCCTTACGTACCAAGCACATAATTCCCGCAATCAGATAAAGAAGCCCCGGCAAAAAGCCTGCCCCCACTGAAACCAGACCTACAAGGACGCCACCTGTGATAAAGAATATTCCGGCCGCTTTTGGCTTCCGTGCTTTTAATACAAAAATTGCAACTAAACCAAGGACAAACCCAAGAATGGATGCAATTGTAAACGCCCAGCCGATTGCCCCGAATATGTTCATGACCGCTGTAATATCAGTGCCGTTCAAAGCCGGATCGCTCTGCATCATTTTTTCCATTTCCAATTTCAACTGGCCATTTCCCTCTACAAATAGAAACAGCAATCCGAATAACAGCATCAATCCTGACAAAATAACTCCGATGATCCCTAAAACATATTCACCAATTCGCTTCACCCTCACAACCTCCTAAGCTTTCTTCTACAGACCGGTACCTGTGAAAAAGTAGACATATTCCCTTATCCTATTTCCATTTACCTTCCATCGTTAGTCTGAAGGCGGGCCTTCTTTCAAAATTATACGAACATAGAAGCACTAAGTTTCATGTCCTTGTAAAAACAGTTCTTTTGTCCCGAACATGGCCGCTGTCTGACATATTTCCTGATCTTTCCCACAAGAAAACCAGCCTCCTGGCGAGCTTTCGAAAAAGAAAGATTTGAAGATACGGAATCTTGATAATTACACCGGCCAGCAAAAAGGACATAAAAAACCCCTTTCATCCGGTCAAATGCCCTTCAGCATGCTGGCGATTAAAGAGCCCGTAATAAAACCCTTCTTCCCGCATAAGGGATTCATGAGTTCCTCTCTCGATAATCCGGCCTTCACGCAGGACAAGTATCTGGTCCGCCTTTCGGATGGTTCCAAGCCTGTGCGCAATCACAAAGCTGGTCCTTCCTTCCATTAAACGCTGCAATGCCTCCTGGATTTTCAGTTCGGTAATGGTATCGATGCTGCTCGTTGCTTCATCAAGGATCAAAATCTTTGGATCAGCCAATAAGGCTCTGGCAATGGAGAGCAGCTGCCGCTGCCCCTGGCTGATCCCGCCGCCATCTTGATTCAATACCGTGTCGTAAGCATGAGGCAGCTTCATTATGAAGGAATGGGCATTCGCAAGTTTTGCAGCTTCCTCTACCTCTGCATTCGTGGCTTCAAGCCGGCCGTACCGAATGTTTTCGAGAATGCTTCCTTCAAACAAAAAAGAATCCTGCAAGACAAAGCCCATATTCTTTCGAAGACTGGCTCTTGTAACATTTCGGGTATCCTGGCCGTCCACTAAAATCCGTCCGCTATCAGGTTCATAAAAGCGTGAAAGCAAGTTGATGATTGTAGTTTTCCCGGCTCCTGTCGGCCCCACTAGTGCAACCGTTTCCCCATTGTTCACCTGAAAACTAACATTCTTGATTGTGTTTGAACCCGTTTCATAGGAAAATGATACATTGTCAAAAGAGACTCTTCCCTCCACACTCGCTAAACCTACAGCTTCTTTTTCATCTTTTTCTTCTTCTTCCTCATCTAAAATTTCAAAGACCCTTTCTGCACCGGCTACTGCGGAAAGCAGTGTGTTAAACTGATTCGAAAGATCGTTTAACGGACGGGTAAACTGCCTTGAATACTCTGTAAAGATGACAATCGTCCCGATCGAGATGGCTCCCTTGAAGGCCAGTATCCCGCCGACACCGGCAATGATCGCAAAGCTAAGATTGTTCAAGACGTTCATTAATTTGGGGATAAATCCTGAATAAGCCTGGGCCAGATATCCGGAATGTTTTAGTTTTTCACTTCGTTCAACAAAATGGCCTAGCACTTTTTCCTCCTGGGAGAATGTCTTGACGATCCGCTGGCCTGAGATGGTTTCTTCCATAAATCCATTCAATTCTCCGAGATTCCGCTGCTGCTCCCTAAACAGCCTGCCCGTCCGGTTCGTGATCCACTTCATTCCGGCAAACATCAAAGGCACGATCATAAGGGTCAGCAATGTGAGCAATGGACTTAACCAGACCATGACGGCAACAGTTCCAGCCAACATCAGCAGGCTTGAGAAAATCTGGATAACCGAGCTATTCAAGGTGGAGCTAACGTTTTCGATATCATTGGTAACGCGGCTCATCAATTCTCCGTGCTGCCGGTGGTCGAAAAACTTGATGGGCAATTTATGCAGATGTTCGAACAATTGATTGCGCATTGTGTTTACTGTATCCTGGGCGATGCCGATCATCCAGAAACTTTGCAGCCATACAGTAACCGATTGAAAAACGTAAACACCGATCAAAGAAACCAAAAGCGTAAGCATAGCGCTGGTGTTCCCTGCCACAATAAAGTCATCTATTGCAACTCCTAATAGATAGGGGCCGAGCAGGCTTGCTGCAGAGCTGGCAACAACCGTGAACAAAACTAGGATCAACAGCCCTTTTCTGTTGGCCAGATACATCCAGATACGCTTGATAGTGGATGCCCAGTTGCGCGGCTTTGCTGCAGTTTTAGGGGCATGGTGGTGGCTTGGACCTGTTGAAGGGTTGATCCGTCTCATATCAAAGGGCCTCCTCTCTAAACTGGGACTTATAAATTCTTTGATAAAGCCCCTCACTTCTAAGCAGCTCTTCATGGCTCCCTTTTGCAATCAGCTGTCCATCATCCAAGAGCAAAATCAAATCCGCAGCTTTCGCGGTACTGATTTTTTGGGTAATGATAAAAGTAGTACACAGGTACTTTTCCAAGGCCTGAAGCAGGTTGGTTTCCGTGTTGGCGTCCAGAGCACTGGTACTGTCGTCCAAAAGGAGGATCTTTGGTTTCCTGACAAGAGCTCTTGCGATTGATAAGCGCTGCTTTTGCCCGCCCGATAGGTTGACGCCCTTTTGTCCAACGATTGTTTCATATTGTCCCGGCAGCTTTTCGACCATGCCATGGATTTGTGCGTCGGTGGCCGCAATTACGATTTCATCATCTGTTGCTTCTCCTTTTCCCCAGGCAATGTTCTCCCGTACCGTTCCAGTAAAGAGATGGGCTTCCTGCGGTACGACGCCAATTTGTTTCCTCAACGTTTCAATCTTGAATTGCCTTACATCTGTACCGTCAATAAGCACCTTCCCGCCATCAGCATCGTATAGTCGGGGAATCAAATGGAAAAGCGTTGTTTTCCCAGAACCGGTGCCTCCAAGAATGGCCACCGTTTCACCTGGTTCGGCCACAAAAGATACATGGTTCAGCACGTGATTTTCCGCAGCCGGATACTGGAACGAAACGTTGCAAAACTCTACCCTCCCTGCCTTTATTTCCGTAGCAGGGTCGGCATTTACCATATCCAGTAAATCTATGTGTGTAGAAAACACTTCGTTTATGCGCCCTGCTGATGCTCCGGCCCTTGAAAGCGCCATAATCAGCCAGGAAAACACGGAAAATGAGGCGGTAATTCTCGTTACATAATTGACGATCGCTACCACTTCCCCTACCTTAATATCCCCTGTGATTATTTGTTTGCTGCCAAACCAAAGGATCACAATAACGCTAATATTCATCACCAAAAGTAAAATGGGCAATGTTGTTTCTATTAATCTTAAAGAAGCAGCCGTTTTGTTCTTCAATCGATCAGCGGCATTCCGGAATTTTGTAATCTCAAAGTCTCTCCTGATAAACGCCTTAATCAGGCGAATTCCGTTTAAATTTTCCCGCATGATGCCATTTACGGCGTCCAGCCTTGACTGAACATCCTTAAAAAGCTTCCCGGCCCGGCCCATGACCCAGAAAAGGAAGTAGATCAGGACCGGGATTGTGATTAATAGGATGAACGCTAATTTAGCATCAACCAACAAAGCCATGACCGTCCCGCCAATTACCAGCAGAGGGGCTCGCATCATGATTCGCAGGCCCATAAACACAGTATTTTGAAGAACGGTGACATCTCCTGTTAATCTGGTAATCAGAGATGAAGCGGAAAGTTTATCAAGATTCGTGAAGGAGAAGGATTGGACTTTTTCAAACAAACTCTTCCTCACATCAAATCCGAAACCCTGGCTGACATGGGACGCAGCAAATGAATTCACGATACCCCCGATAAAAGCAAGGATGGACACTCCCACAAGAACACTTCCCCACAGATAAACCACTCGGAGATCATTCTGCAATATCCCTTCATCAATTATTTTCGCCATCAAGAGCGGCTGGATGAGCTCTACGGCCAATTCGAAAAGCATCAGGAAAAGTGCGACGAATATTGGGAGCTTATAGGGCTTTAGAAAAAAAGACAATTTTCTCATATCTTTCACAGATCTTCCTTCCGTTATTAGAAAACCCACCGATTGGCGAGACTTAGTACTCGGCCTACATGTTGTTGATCACACAGGAGAAAAACATAAGGACGTGGCGGACGTGGATGTGTTCTGCCTAAACAAGCTGTTCCTTTTTGCATACATTTTTTCTTATTATACAATCTTATCTATATTCCTTTTATTATGCCAACTTTGTGCGCATTAAAAAACCCATTACAAGGCTGCAATGGGTCGGAATATAGATCACCGTGAAATCGGCACAGAGGCGAAGAATTCTTCGTATAATGCCCGGACTGCTTTTCCTTCATCCTTATTTTTCACCCCGAACATCATGCTCACTTCCGAGGAGCCCTGGTTTATCATTTCGATATTCACCTTCGCCCCGGCCAATGCCTTGGAGGCTCTTGCCGTGGTCCCCACGTTTTGCCGCATGCCTTCTCCGACGATCATGATGAGCGATAGGTCATGCTGCACCTTTACCTCATCGGCTTGGAGTTCCTCGTAGATCCGGGATACAATTTTATCCTCCAGATCCTGGCCGAACTGGTCCTGGCGCAAGATGATTGAGATATCGTCAATTCCAGAGGGGATATGCTCATAGGACAGGCCATTCTCTTCTAAAATATGCAAAAGCCTGCGCCCGAACCCGATCTCCCGGTTCATTAAGTATTTGCTGACATAAATGCTGCAAAAACCATTGTCACTGGCAATACCTATGACAGGACCATTCGTATTATCCCGATTATTGACGATCTTCGTCCCTTCCGCAGATGGGTTGTTCGTGTTCTTTATATTCACCGGGATGCCCGCACGGAAAGCCGGAATCAATGCTTCATCGTGAAACACCGAGAAACCGGCATACGAAAGCTCCCTCATCTCCCGATATGTAAGCTCCCGGACCTCTTTTGGATTCTTTACCACATTCGGATTCACAGAGTACACGGCATCAACATCCGTGAAATTCTCATATAATTCCGCTTTTGTCCCGTTTGCCAGGATGGATCCCGTTATATCGGAACCACTTCTTGAGAACGTCACAATTTCACCAGCCTTGTTATAGCCGAAAAATCCAGGAAAGACCACGATCGCCGGCTCATCCCGTAATTTATACAGGTTGTCATATGATTCAGGGAGAATTTTGACATAACCAGCTTCATCGCTGACAAAAAGCCCCGCATCCTGGGGATTTACATAAACGGCATCCAATCCTTCGCTCTGGAAGTAAGCTGCGACCAGTTTGGCATTATTGTCCTCGCCGCTTGCCTTGACAGCATCCATATATCTTTCCGGGCTGCTTTTATCTCCTTGCAAAAGCTTAAGAAGATCCCTCCGAATTTGTTCTGTAATGGTTTCAGGCAAATCCAGTTCTTTAGCGATGCTGCCATATCTGCTTACAATTGCGTTTTCAAGTTCCGGCGCTTCACCGGATTGCAAATGCTGGTTAGCGCACTCAATCAATAAATCGGTCACTTTTATGTCATCAGCATACCGTTTTCCAGGAGCCGAAACCACAACTACCTTTCTTTGCGGGTCTGCCACAACAATATCCAAAACCTTTTTTAACTGAGCACCTGACGCCAGCGATGAACCGCCGAATTTTGTAACCTTCATTCTTACATCCCCTAATTGTTAAAATTATCAGTAAAATTATTATCTATTATTACTCTTTTTCCCCAAACAATCAAGCTGAAAATTCCACACAGTAAAAACAAATGTATTCATATGGCGGACTGTAATTAATTCGAAAGAGTATGAAAAACGTTAACTTTCATAAAAATCAATAATATTATACCATACCAGAATTTGCCGGGAATTCTTATGGAATTGGAAGGAAAACTTCGGGTTTTCAAAAATCTTGTAACAAGACTGAATTTCCAAATGCCTATGATTTCTTTTTTATTTCATTTTGAATGGACCACCGCCGCTTGAAGAATCCCCGCAAAGTTTGAGAGAAGGAGCAGCATTCAATACGTTTTCAGATGCAGAGGCTAATTCGCCTGAGCAGATCAGGTGATGCGACCTATTTTTATCTACATACAGAGTTTTCGGTTTTATTAGATTCCGCTGATATATCAGGGATACAGCCGATTTATCCGAAATTTAGCCGATATTTCAAAAATACAGCTGATATATCTAAAAATCCTATGACATTTTCAAGATTTCGCTGGATATATCTATAAATTCGCTGATATAGAAAAAACAGAGGATGATTCCCCTGTTTCATAGTGAAATGATGAAATTATCCTTTTGGTTTTTAAGTGTTTCTTTCATTCTTTTCAATTTTGCCTCTTCATCCTGACCCAGCGCCTTAAATATGAAATCCAAGCCCAGGATATCTGTCAAACCATCCTCAAAATCTTCCAGGGCTCTCGTCAATGAGGCATCACCCTTACACAACTCAGGCAATGTTTTCCCTTCCTTTAATGCCTGGTCAATGAGATCCAATCCAAGATCCTTGGTGATTTTCCCTTTTGTGTCTTTTACCCGTTTACAAGATTCTGAAAGTGCATGTTTAACAGGTGCCGTTACAGGCTTGAGTTTCTCCTCAACCGGCTTAACCACTTCTTTTACTGGTTTGGTTACTGGCTTTACTATCTTTTTCACCGGTTTGGTCACAGGTTTGAGTACTTTTTTCACTGGTTTTGTTACCGGTTTTATTACTTTTTCTACTGGTTTCACAATGTCTTTAACCGGATCTGTAATAGGGTCGGTTATTCCCGTCACCGGTTCGATCACGCCTGTGGCAGGGTCAATCACTTTTGTTACTGGGTCTGTCACTTTTCCTACTCTATCTTCTATAACTTCTTCCCCAGGAACAAGGTCTTCACGAGACAATTCGTCCGGAATGGACGCTTTAGGTTCGCCAGGTTTAACATCACCCTCGTCTGCAACAGGTTCGTCACAGACTAACGGTTTCTTCCCGGATGAAATTTTTTCTACTTCCTTTAAAGCCTGGGTATACGGAAGAAGCGCCAAATCCACTAAGATTTGCGTCTTTTTTGGTTTGGCAGGGCCTTGATTGCCGTCTACTGTCTGAAGACTAAGCTGTTCAATATTGCTTCCTCCAGCATTCATATAATGTACAACCATCGTCACATCTTCAAGGCCTGCATCAGGAATGTTTTCCGTAGCCCGCAGGCATGCGCCCTTAAAAGAAAGTGAGCTTGTATCTACCGTCATACCGCTCATCCTTACAGGCCCATCAGCTTTTAACGTGAGGCTGACCGGACCGGACGGCGTGCTAAATTGCTTGGTAAGCTTCATCCCGTATATGACTGCCTCCTCATAGTGGACACGGAGCATCGGGGTCTTATCGCTCCCTGATGTTTCCGTAAAGACGATGGATGGAGTCATATTCTTTCCGACCACCCAATCTGCCTGGATGATGAATCCTGGCGAATCAGCTGCTGCTTTCACTTCCGTAAAGGTAAATGGCGGCAGCAAGGATAGCGCTAAGATATGAAAAATGATAATACCCATTAACAATTTGTTAGTCAGACGCTTTATCATCATCCCCTCGTCTCCTTTACCCTGCCTTAACAGGGCTTTCCGTCAACTCCGGTTTGCGATTTTTCGATTTTTTGCTTTTCGGTTCGTGCACTGCTACAGGCCCCCAGGCAATCAATAATGACCCTCCAATAATTCCAAATACAGTGCCGACCAAAAATCCCCCAAGCGCCCCGATTACGGATAAGATGGAAAAAAATATTGTCATAAAACCAAGTATCTTTGAATTGTTCGGGAAAAACATTGCCAACAATCCGGTTAAAATCAATAGACCGCCAAACAACAGCCCTATCATGGCTACCGAGCCTGGCAGGAATGTGCTGAGATACAGGTTCAGTGGCACCCACAGCATCATGATACCGCTTACAATTGTCGCGACAGATCCCCAAAACGTCCGTGATTTTTTCCAGCTTCTACGCTCCATCAAGATCCCTCCCCAACGGTCTATTTAATCTTTTCTACAGTGAGCTTCATTCCTGCCATATTAATTGTTTCCTGGAAAAGGTAATGTGTTTTCAGCTTTGCATTTTCAAGTGTAATCTTGGAAGATGTTTGCTCGAATTGCTTTTGCCAATTTGAACTATTGTTTTCTTTAAGAGTAAGATTCTGGAACTTGGCGTTCGCCTGGATTAATCCGGCATCATGGTGAAGCCCCGTAATCCTGACAGGCTTTGAGGCTGTTATCAATACCCGGATCGTATCCCCGCCGACTTTAAAGTCCTTATATAATTGCAAATTTTTAATGGTTACATCCTTAATTAAGTTTGTACCCTGAGGCGATGAATCAGATGAGCTCGTTTCGCCGAGTTTAGGATAGAATGTGTAGCCTGTACCTTCCAGTTGATCAAATTTTACATAAAAGTCGCCTACCCCTGCGATCGGAACAGCACATGCCACCCCCGAAATACCAAAAGAAACAAGCAGTAAACCAAGAAGTAAAAAACCTGACGCCAGCGATGTCCAAAATGCTTTTTTGCTAAAACCACTTCTTACTTGTACTTCCTGCTCTCTTTCTTCCATAGAGCACCTCCAAATATTTTTAAAATTCAAACTTCTTTTATTTACGATATCCCCACGGTGTTAAACTCTCAAGCACGAAAAATATCGCTAATAAAAAATCTCTTACGATAAATGTCGGGTTTGTATCAATGACCGACTTACCCAGACAAATTTGAACGAAAAGTATAAGAAAGTCCAAAAATAAGATAATTGCATATCGTAATTCATTCATTTCCTTTTACTTCTTGTCATGATCTCTCATATACTCCGCAACATAAAGACAGGAGGTGAGTAACCATGGCGAAAGAAATGGGCATTCTAAGGCCTATTGAGGGAAATACCTTCCACAGGGACTTAACATTAAGCAATCATGAATTGGATAGCTTCCAATTAGGAATGGATGCCGATTCATTTTTAAACCATGTTGGTTTGAACCAAGAAGAGGTTGCAGTCATTCGTGAAAACTTCCGACTTTTTAGAAAAAAGTAGCCTATTCGGTTACTCTTTTTTCACTGTTTTAAGTACTGCCTGTTTTAGCAATGGGTAGGTGCGAAAGCGCGAGAGTCAGTGTCCCTCATTCGTTACCGCATTTGTGCTTACAGTATTTGGGGTCAGTCCCCCGTCACGTTACCGCTTTACCGTATTGGGGGTCAGTCCCCCATCGCTTTACTGCTTCACCTTACCGGTTCCTTAAGGGCTTAGACCCTGTAAAAACAAGGCACCCCGAAGGGCGCCTTGTTTATGTTAATTTTCTGTTCACTTGGTTATCGACGCTTGCGAATTCATTCCCAAACCGCCCCGAAGAGCCTGCTTGGTTTTGGGCTGCCTCCCCCTGGTTGTCACAGGTTGCGGCCGCGTCCATTCCTGGAGCGTAATCAGAGTTATCCAGGGACTGATTGATACAAGCTTGATCCCTTTGCCGTTTTCTCGCCCCTTGGGTTCCCATGCCTCTCTCATCTTGACTGATTCCTGCCATTATAAACACCTCCAGGCCATTAGTGTACCCGTTAGGTTCACCTGTATCTGCGTTAATAAAACCCAGCATCAACATAAAATAAAAAAGGAAGGCTGCCTTAGCCCTCCTTGCTAAACATGTTTATTCGTAAATGTCAAAATCATCAGGATTTTTCTCGTCCTGTATACCGCGTTTGGAATCCAGCTCCGCTTCCTTGCCTTTAGCGATTGCAGGAATCACATTTCCCTGGGCGTCATATTGGATTTTGCTCTTTTCGTCCCTCATACAGCACCTCCTAAGATAATCTCACTCTTAGAATGCCATATCTCTTTAAATCTAAACATATTTCCCGGACTTTTTGCTGAATCCGCATGTTCCTGAAAATTATCGGTTATCGATTTTCTCAGGATAAAGATCATGGTTCATCATGCGATGCTCAGCCATTTGTTCATATTTCGTCCCCGGCTTTCCATAATTCGTGTAGGGATCGATAGAAATCCCTCCCCTTGGCGTGAATTTTCCCCACACCTCTATATATTTCGGATCCATCAAATCGATCAGGTCATTCATGATGATATTAACGCAATCCTCATGGAAATCGCCGTGATTGCGGAAGCTGAATAAATACAGCTTTAGCGATTTAGATTCCACCATCTTTTCCCCCGGGATGTAGCTGATATAAATCGTCGCGAAATCCGGCTGGCCTGTCATTGGGCAAAGGCTCGTGAACTCGGGACAATTGAATTTTACGAAATAGTCGCGGTTCGGATGTTTATTATCAAACGACTCAAGAATATCAGGTGAATATTCAAATAAATATTTAGTTCCCTGATTCCCCAATAGTGTAATGTCTTGCAATTCTTCATCTGTTCTTCCAGGCATAAAAAAACCTCCCTATTAATGACCGTGCCATAAAAAGAGCGGATCACATCCATAAAAAGCAGCCGTAAAAAACAAAAACCATATCTCCCCCCGATATGGTTGATTCGTATGCAATCAAAGCCATAGTTTTTTATAGAGGGTTGCTGCTATGAACCTCTCCCTGCCACGGGGATTACATTAACATTTTATCATTGTTACTATAGTTAAAACCGTTGCCACTGTCAATGTATTTTCTCCCAACTTGGAGCAATGATAAGATTTGAACAAATTTTCTTTTTTAAAATAATTTCTAACATAGAGGAAAAGCTAATCAATACTTAATTAATTAACAAGCATCCCCCTTGTTAAATTATTCTAAAAAATTTCAGAATTCCCATAAAATTATGCGCATTACCCCCGAATGTTTGAAGTTCCTTAAAAGAAGGTATTAACACCCCATAAGCATATTTCAGCAGAGAGGATGGCAAACATGGTTCAAGTGACTGTAAAAATTGATTATTTAGGAAAGAGCTATCAAACGAATGTACTGGCAAAACGTGAGGAAGAAGAGGAAGAAATTTTCCGCAAAGCCCTCGAACAAGTTGAAAAACAATGGACGGATTAAATGGAAGCAGGCCACCTTACAGGTACCTGCTTGCTATTATTCATATTTCAGGCCCGTACCGAACGTGGCATACCTGTTATTATTATATTAATAAAATAGTATACCCCACTCCTTCTTTCCATTTTTCCCTCATTAACAATTCATCCATTTTTATATAAAGCTTCCAGCGATTCACCAGAGAATATTGAACATTTTGTGACATACTGCAATTTCATTTGTATTTTTACATACATGGGACTAAGATAAAGATGTTGATTTGTGAACACATTAACAATTTTACAAAGATTTACAATGTAATTGTGAAATAATGTTTCACAATTTTGTAGTTTAGTATCTTTGGCTACTATTTACGAAAGGGGTTACATTATGAAATTGAAGTGGGCTTTAATAACTGTACTTTTTACTATTGCCACCGTGTTAACGGGTTGTGAACCCTTAATGGTCTTGGATCCTAAAGGACCACAAGCCCAAACACAAGCAGATGACATTATGTTATCAATTTGGATCATGTTATTTATTGTCCTTGTTGTTTTCGCACTATTAGTATTTATGTTAGTAAAGTACCGTGCGTCAAAACAAAGCAAAGATTATGAACCGCCACACATTGAAGGAAGTGCGCTTGTAGAAGCGCTTTGTATCGGGATTCCAATTTTGATCGTTGCTTTCCTTTCCTTTATGTCTGTTAAATCCAACTATGAAGTTGAGGCAACACCAAAAGGATACGAAGATAAAGAACCATTAATCGTTTATGCTTCTTCATCTAACTGGAAATGGCATTTTAGTTATCCGGAACAAGATATCGAAACCGTTAACTACTTGTATATTCCAACAGACCGCGCTCTTGAGTTTAAACTATATTCATACGGGCCAATCACAAGCTTCTGGATTCCTCAGCTTGGAGGACAAAAATACGCTATGGCGGACATGGTGACTACATTACATTTAGCCGCTGACGTTCCTGGTGAATATTTTGGACGTAACGCAAACTTCAGTGGTAAAGGAACCGCTGAAAATGTCTTTGACGTCAAAGCAATGCCTCAAGCTGAATTTGATGAATGGGTAGAAGAAGTAAAGTCTACCGCTAAACCTCTTACTGAAGAAAAGTTCGATGATTTGTTAGAGCCAGGCCACCTTGGAAAGTCAACATATACTGGAACTCACCTGGAATTCAACCCACCGCCGTCAGGTGAAAATGGTGGACATGACCATGGATCGAATGAATCTGAGGAACATCCAAATGATGAGCATACTGAGCATGACTCTCATGAACATTCAGAACATAAAAATCACTAATATTTTGGAATATTGATAGATGATAGTTTAAACAAGCAAAGAAATACATTTTCCGAAAGGAGTCACAAAAGTATGGACTTTTTTGATAGATTCGCCATACCTCATCCAAGCCCTGCGATTTACGCGTCTATGGTTGCCATTGGCCTTACTATGATTGCGGTACTCGCCGGCTTAACCTACTTTAAAAAATGGGGTTATTTATGGCGTGAATGGCTGACAACGGTAGACCATAAACGTATCGGTATTATGTATCTAATATCTGCCTTGCTGATGTTATTCCGTGGTGGAGTCGACGCAATCATGCTTCGTGCCCAACTGGCTACTCCTGATGCCAAGCTACTGGATGCACAGCACTATAATGAGATTTTCTCCACTCACGGAGTTGTTATGATTCTGTTCATGGCTATGCCGTTTATCATGGCTTTAATGAACTTTGTTGTTCCATTACAGATTGGGGCTCGCGACGTAGCGTTCCCGCGTTTAAACGCATTGAGCTTCTGGTTATTCTTCATGGGTGCCATGCTGTTCAACATTTCGTTTGTAATCGGCGGCTCTCCTGATGCAGGCTGGACTTCATACTTCCCGCTTGCAGGAAATGAATTCAGTGAATCAGTTGGAACTAATTATTATATGATTGCGATTCAGATCGCTGGTATCGGTACATTGATGACTGGTATCAACTTTATGACTACTATTCTTAAGATGAGAGCACCTGGGATGACCTTGATGAAAATGCCAATGTTTACATGGTCTTCCCTAGTCGCTAACGTTATCATCGTTTTTGCTTTCCCTGTATTAACTGTAGCACTGGCAATGGGTACAATGGACCGCCTATTTGGAACAAACTTCTTTACAACGGATAACGGCGGTATGGATATGCTTTGGGCGAACTTGTTCTGGGTTTGGGGACACCCTGAAGTTTATATCTTGATCTTGCCGGCATTCGGTATATACAGTGAAATCATTTCTACTTTTGCACGTCGTAACCTATATGGCTATAAATCAATGGTTTTTTCAATGGTTATTATTGCAGGCTATTCATTCCTGGTATGGGCCCACCATTTCTTTACAATGGGTCAAGGAGCGTTAACGAATTCCATTTTCTCGATTACCACAATGGCGATCGCTGTTCCTACCGGTGTTAAAATTTTCAACTGGCTGTTCACGCTTTGGAAAGGGAAAATTGAGATTACCACTCCAATGCTATATGCCATTCTATTCATTCCGCTCTTTACAATTGGTGGAGTGACCGGGGTTATGCTGGCGATGTCAGCAGCTGACTACCAATACCATAATACAATGTTCTTAGTTGCTCACTTCCACAATGTAATTATTCCTGGTGTAGTATTCGCTATGCTTGCTGGTTTAACTTACTACTGGCCAAAAATGTTCGGTTTCATGTTAAATGAGAAGCTCGGTAAATGGGCAGCTTGGTTACTATCAATCGGTTTCCTTTTAGCCTTTATGCCAATGTATATTACAGGTCTGGATGGCCAGGCGCGACGCATGTACACATATTCTGAGTCCACTGGATATGGTCCATTGAATATGGTTTCATTTATCGGTGCTCTTATCATGGCAGTTGGTTTTGCAGTTATTGTGTACAATATTTATTACAGTATTCGTTATGCTTCAAGAGACATCAGTGCAGATCCTTGGGACGCGCGTACTCTTGAGTGGGCTACGCATACTCCGGTGCCTGAATATAACTTTGCGGTTGTTCCGCAGGTTAACTCAATTGAAGCATATTGGGATTCAAAGAAGAAAGGCCAAGTTTTATTTAAAGATAAATATGAAAAAATCCATATGCCAAACAGCAGCGGGGTCCCATTCATTATGGGTTGTATCTTCTTCGCATGGGGCTTTTCATTTGTGTTCGGCCTGTGGGTTCCTTTGATTCTTACAACAATCGGTATCTTCGTTTGTATGGCCCTCCGTTCGTTTGAGAAAGATCACGGCCACTACATTTCCGTTGAAGAGGTTGAAGAGACTGAAACAAAATTGCGAGGTGCTAAATAATGAAAATAGATAACTCGCTTCCACTTGAATATAGTACTGAAGAAAACCGCCTGAAAATCTTAGGTTTTTGGATTTTCCTGGGTGCCGAAATTATGCTTTTCGGAACACTTTTCGCCTCATACTTCACATTGGTTGATCGTACGGCGGGCGGCCCTGATGGAGCAGAGATTTTCAAAATAACACCAGTATTGATTGAAACAATCGTTCTTTTAACAAGTAGTTTTACCATTGGACTTGCAATTCATGCCATGCGTCTTGGCAAGAAGAAGGCAATGCTTGCTTTCTTGGGTGTCACACTCCTTCTTGGTGCCGGATTCTTGGGTGTTGAGATATATGAATTTGTTCACTATGTTCACGAAGGGGCAGGAATACAAACAAGCGCCTTCACATCTATCCTATTAACAACACTGGGAACACATGGAGCGCACGTTACACTTGGTTTCTTCTGGGGATTATTCATCTTGCTGCAAGTAAAAAAACGCGGCTTGACTCCTGAAACAGCCAATAAATCATTTATCTTCTCTCTTTACTGGCATTTCCTGGACGTAGTTTGGATCTTCATCTTCAGCTTCATCTACCTGAAAGGAATGATGTAATATGAAAGAATTATTCCCTGCCAAACAAGTGATGGGCTTTGTATTTTCTCTTATTCTCACTGCAGTCGCCCTTTTGGTTTACTTCATGGACATGTCCTTTGAATTAGGCATGACGGTCCTGCTAGTAACAGCATTCATACAGGCAGGCCTTCAGCTGGTCGTGTTTATGCACGCTGGTGAATCCGAGGATAAAGCAGCAATCTATACAAATGTATATTACGGATTATTCATCGCTTTGGTCACCATTTTCGGTACACTGCTATGTATGATCTGGGGTTACATTTAATACGGAATTTCAAAAGGAGCACTTACAATGGTGCTCCTTTTTTGTTTTTCATTAATACTACCCTTTTTCCTTTATGTGTCTTTTCCAGCATTTCTTGAGTTGCCACCAGGAACACACCCATTAGAAAGATAAAAATAGCGCCCACAACCGTTCCAATCCCAATAGGAGTTAATGTACTGTAACCGCTTTCAAAAAAGCCGAACAAAAATATAATAGTGCCAATTGTAAGTACTGTCCCACCAATATACTTTACAGCATTGAGTATCCTTACTTCCATTTCACTCATCCTCCCTTTTCATATATTATTCCATTTGGTTCACAAAATTGTCAAACTTTTTCTGTATTTACTCATAGCTTTTTCTTGACTTTTATTATGAAATATTATTCATAATCCAGGAAATACTATTGCAATAAAAAACTTTAGTGATGAAAATCATGGGATGTGATATTCTGTTGCACTTTTTCCAAAGCCAAGAATCACTTACTGCCATTGAATGGGTTTTAAGGGCCGTATTATCCTTTTTTTTTCTGCTTGTTACGGTCAAAATTATGGGGCAGCGGTCCATTTCCCAATTAAGATTACTCGATTTTATTATTGCATTAGTATTTGGAAATATCATTGCCCATCCCCTGTCAGATCCCAATTTAGGGTTAAAAGGGTCCTTTATTTCAATGATTGGATTAGTGGTTTTACATAATATTGGTGTTTTTTTGTGCCTTAAATCAAAAATGATCCGAAGCTTTCTTGATCCTGAACCCTTTCCACTTATAAAAGATGGACAATTGATCTCCAAGAATTTGGCAAGAGCAAAGATTCCGCTTGACTTTGTTTTATCAGAGCTGAGGAAAAATAAGGTGGAAGATGTTCAAAAGATTTCCCTGGCTCTCTGGGAAGCAGACGGAACCATTTCATTTTTTTTACACCCTAAGCATCAAGCGGTTACGCCAATGGACATGAATCTCGAAACAAAGCCTTTTGTTTTTCCCAGAACAATTATTAAGGAAGGAAAAATTGAGTTTCATGCCTTAAGAGAAATAAACAAAAATGAAATGTGGCTCAAAAAGCTCGTAACGGAGAGATATCATGCCGATATAAAGGACATTTTGTTGGCAACTGTTGATGATAACGGAAGTGTTAAAGCTTTTTTTTACAAATAGAATAGTTTTTCCCTCTAGTTTTAATCGAAAAAATCATGGGCTACAGGCACCCATGATTTTTTTTCTTCCTTGTTATCGTTATAATTAGCATAGGGAGGTTGATTAGAATGAAACATGAGAAACAGAACCAGCCGGCATCTCAAGGCGATTTGGATGAAGAAACATTATTCATCGTTTCCCAGACCTTTAAAGCCTTATCAGATCCTACCCGGCTGCGAATCCTGCATTTACTTTTTCATGGAGAATATTCCGTTAATGATATTGCCGAGAAGCTTTCCTTAATGCAATCTACAGTATCCCACCAGCTCCGTTTCCTTAAAAATTTGCGCCTGGTGAAATTCCGGAGGGAAGGAACATCCCTTTACTATACCCATGATGATGAACATGTCATGGATATTTTAAGACAGACCATTGAACACGCCAACCATCATTAATTGCAGGTACCGTGGGGACTCGGGCATCCATTGTCCTCATGTTCGACCTGAATCGTACTATGTTCGATACCAAAATCATCGTGGAGGATGGATTGTGCGCGCTGTAGCACTTCATCGTGATTACCTGCTCCCGCTATTGCCATATGGCAGCTTAGCATCGGTTGCTCTGGAGTGATGGACCAAACATGCAGGTCATGTACTTCTTTAACAAGCGGTATTTTCTGCAGGGACGCTTTCACATTTTCCACATCTATATGCGATGGAGTACCTTCCATCAATACATTGAAGGAATCCTTTGTGACTCTCCAACCACTGATGATGATTAGAATGGCAACCACTACGCTTGCGATCGGGTCAGCAATGCCCCATCCAAGGAACATCATGAGCAACGCGGCCACAATCGCGCCTACAGAACCCAGCATATCCCCCATCACATGAAGAAATGCACTCCTAACATTCAAGTTCTCTTCTTTATCGCCCTTCATTAAGACCCATGCTGCTGCCAAATTAACTAACAAACCGATTACAGAGATCATCAACATCCCCGTACTTTGCACTGCCGGCGGATTAGTGAACCGTTGAAAGGCTTCAAAAAATATATACAATGAAATAAGCATCAAGGTAATTCCATTAATAGAAGCAGCAATGATTTCAAATCTCCTATACCCAAACGTTTTGGATAGTGTCGCTTTCCGTTCTCCAAGCATGATGGCAAAGTAACTTAGGCCCAATGCAACGGCATCACTTAGCATGTGTCCCGCATCCGATAATAACGCCAAACTATTGGTTGCCAATCCACCGATTACTTCGACCACCATAAACGTTGTAATTAAGATCAATGCTGTCAATAAAGCTTTTTTGTTCCCCGTTCCATGGCTATGTCCGTGACTATGACCATGGCTGTGGGAGTGTCCATGAGAATGACCCATAATTATCACTTCTCTCTTTATATGAATATATGCTCATATATATTATGAGTCATCCTTTAAAAAAGTTCAACCGTTATTATGTTATTTATCCGAATAGTCAGCTTTTATATTTTTATCAATATACCCCAAAAATAAAGGGCTGCCCGTTTTAGCGGGAAACCCTCTAACTCATTCTTCCTCTTGTGCCCTTTGCAATCGCAGGCTGTTTAACGTCACTAACAATGTTGCCCCCATATCTGTGAAAATAGCAATCCAGAGTGCCAACCAGCCCGGGATCACCAGCACAAGGGCCAATAATTTGATTCCTATTGAAAAGCTGATGTTTTGTTTGATAATGTTTAACGCTTTTCAGCTCAGTTTTACTGTGAACGGAAGCTTGCTCAAATCATCACCCAAAAGGGCGATGTCCGCTGTTTCCAATACGGTGTCTGTACCTGCACCGCCCATCGCAACACGAACAGGACTGGCAGCCAATGCCGGGGCATCGTTTACACCATCTCCGATCATCGCTACCATTCCAAAGTCTTTACGGAGCGATTTGATTACATCCAGTTCATCCTGAGGCAACAGCTCCACATGGACTTCATTCACACCTGCTTGATTCCTGAGGTCATTAACGGTGCCCTTATATGAAAAATGTTGTTTTTCATCAAATTCCGCAAAGCGATAAAATCTGTTACGGCAGGTACACCTTTCGTTAGGGTTCCTGTTTTATCAAAAGCGATGGCCTTTACGCTGCCGGTTTCTTCCAGATGTATGCCTCCTTTAATGAGCACTCCATGTCGGGCGGCAGTTCCTATTGCGGTTACGATGGAAACAGGGGTGGAAATGACCAAAGCACATGGACAGCCAACCACTAATACAGCAAGCCCCTGGTATATCCACTCATTACGTCCACCGTTGAAAAGAAGAGGTCGGATAATGGCAACTAACACTGCTATGATCATTATGACCGGTGTGTAATATTTCGCAAACTTATCGACAAAGGCCTGGGACGGAGCACGTTCCGCCTGAGCTTCTTCCACGAGATGAATAATGTTTGCAATGGTCGTATCATCCACCAATTTGGTTACTTCAATTTCCAATAATCCTTCTTCATTCAATGTTCCAGCGAAAACATCATCTCCAGTGCGTTTTTCCACCTGCACCGATTCACCTGGAATCGCTGCCTGATTAACAGCGCCCAGGTCCCTTTTGATACCACGCCATTCATTGCAATCTTTTGGCCTGGTTTTTACAATCACGATATCTCCCATCATGATTTCATCCACGTGTATCATTTGTTCCGTTCCATTCCTTCGCACCAACGCCTCTTTCGGGGCAATATCCATAAGGGCACTAATCAATGCCCTCGCCTTACCATTGAATATGTCTCCAAAGTCTCGCTGTTTGATTGTCAAAATATAAAGAGGGCTAATGTTATGTTTGAATCTCCTTTTTGAAAATTCAAACGAACTGAATCTCAGGTTACTAGAATTATATTGTTTTGGCTACTTGCATAACTCGTTATAATCCGCTAATCATCACTGGCATGCCCAGTTTCTCTCTGCCAGTTTAGAAGAAACAACAAAAGGTAATATTTAGATTTTTTATAGTAAAATAGTCCTATTGCCACTATCGTTCTACTAAATTAAAATTATATTTATACATAACTATGAATGTTTAATCAGGAGGAATACTATGAAAAAAAAGAAATTGTTAACCGGCATTATCGCAGCAAGCATACTAACATCCGTTCCTTGGACAACCTCTTCTGCCGCTGCACCAAAATGGACAAATGTAAACACATACGAAGAACAAAATGGCAGTAAATTCAACTCTGAACACTATGATTATCTAAAATTCTCAAAAATCAGGGAAAAGCTTGAGCAAATAGCGGCAAACTCAAAAAGAGTAAAAGTTGAAGTAAAAGGCAGGTCTGCTGACGGACATCCACTCTACGTGGTAACGATTTCTGACCGTACTGCACAAGGGAATTTCGGGAAGATCAAGGCCTTAAGAAAGGAAATGTTCAAAAATCCACAAAAAGCTCAGGAGTGGATCAATGATAATCCTGAATTCAAAGTGCCTGTAATGATTAATGGCTCAATCCATGGTACCGAGTTTATAGGAACTGATGCAGTCATTCAATTGATTGAGCGCTTTGCGACTCAGAATGACGAACAGACGAAAAAGATTCTTCAAAACAACATACTAATTTTTAATGTGGTCGCAAATCCGGATGGAAGAGTAGATGCTACTCGCTTTAATGGCCAAGGCATCGATTTGAACCGTGACTTCATCACTCAGTCACAGCCGGAAACACAACAAACGGTTGAACTGATTAAAGAATGGAACCCAATGGTCTTCCTTGATACGCATGGCTATGTAAAGAACTATGCACCAAACCTGCAAGGATTAATTGAGCCTTGTACGCCACCGCATAATCCGAATTATGAATATGATTTGTACAATAAATGGGCATATAAGCAAGCAGAAGCCATGGAAGATGAAATTATGAAGAATCAGGACAAATACACTGGAAATCTTTACAAGGAAATGAAAGGAGCATACATACCACAGCGTAACGATTCTGCGGGATGGGATGATTATCCGCCAATCTTTACACCAATGTATGCGATGTATCACGGTGCTTATGGTCATACACTAGAAGCGCCAACGAATGATTTGGATGGTGTGCGCTGGCAGTATGACGCTATAATGGGTGCACTGCAGTATGCCACTGATAACAAGCAGGGTATGATCACTGACCAGCTCGAAATGTTCAAGCGCGGCATTAATTTTGACCATCCATTCCATGAAGAAGGATTCTTCCCGAAAGCTTATGTTTTGCCGGTTGATAAAAATGATCCAACTGTCACAGAGAAAGCCGTAAACCACTTAATGAAAAACGATGTTAAGGTTGTAAAGGCTTCAAAGAATTTTACAGCCGAAGGAAAATCTTATCCAAAAGGAACGTATATCGTCAACATGAATCAAGCAAAAGCCGGACTTGCGAACACGATGCTTTGGGATGGAGAAGATATTACCAATGATACTCCAGCGATGTATGATATTTCGGCATGGAGCCTTCCTGAATTATGGGGCTTCCAGGCAAACCCTGTAAAAAGCTCAATTGATGTAAAAACTTCCAAAGTAACAGAAGTTGATTATGAGGGTGCAGTTACCGGAAAAGGACCTTACCTGATTAAAAACAGTTCAGTAAAGGCTGTGGCATTGGTGAACGCGCTGCTTCAAAAAGGCGTTCATATTAAACGTGATTCCAAAGGGAATTTTTATGCAATAACATCAGCAAGCAAAATAGCCGCTGAGGTCAAAGCTTCTGGCGTGCAAGTCACTACAGCAAAGTATCCGAAAACTGCCGTCAGGGTCTCAGATTTAAAGGTTGCAATCTTAAAGGATGGCGGTATGGGCAAGCAACAATCCCACTCAGGAACAAAGCTTGCTTTAAGGAGACTGGGCTTCAACGTTACCGAGGTTTCACCTGCCGAAGTAGCGAAACAAGGCCTTCAAAGCTTCAACGTGTTTGTTTACAGTGGAACGGAGAATCTAATTGCACTGCCGGAAAAGCTGTCGGCCCCGAATAAAGAATTTGGTTTTGAAACGAATGATCAGTTTGATGCATTTAAATCAAAGGTGGAAATCTTTTTGAAACAAGGCGGCAAATATATTGCCGTTGGCGCTGGCGCATCACGTGCTTCTTATACACTTGGATTAACGGATGATACAGTAAATGTCGGCGACTGGAACAGCAACGGTATTGTTAAAGTTGACTACAAGGGAACTGATGCGACAACCGGCTATACAAGTAATGATATCGGTTTTGTATACCGGCCAACATGGTATACCGGCACACAAAATGATAAAGTATTGGCAACCCTTGATAATTCACCAGGCTTCTTCATTGCCGGCCATTGGGCAAACAGGGATGGGGCAAAGGGCCAGGCTGTCGTAGTTCAGGAGAAAGATAAAGATGTTACGCTAATCGGCTTGGAGCCTGGATTCCGTGACCACACGGACTATCTGTTCCGCCTGCTCTCTAATTCGATTTTTGACAAATAAAATCATATCCAACAAAATAATGAGGGCTGAGAGCTAACGGGGGAAAAACTCCCGGCAGCTTTCAGCCTTTTTTGTGGTCTTATTTTTTTAGTACCTGTTCAATAAAGTTCAGTGTTTCTGTAATGATAACGTCTTGGTCGTTATCCAATGTTGCTACATGATAGCTATTATCCATCTGGATCAGCCTTTTTTCCTTGGATGAAATTTGTTCATAAATGATTTGCGAGTTATCCGGCGGCACTACATGGTCTTCCTTAGAAACTAAAATCAAAGCAGGACAAGTTATTTGACTAAGATTTGATTTTACATCTTCCATTAACTTGATGATTTCCCCTATAGAACGGACAGGAGTTTTTTCATAAGCAAGCTCTTTCACTCCAGGTTTCTTTATATCAGACCCGATCGCATCCAAAAATCTTGCCTCGACGTTTTGGGCTGCGGCCATATTTTGAATTTCAATTGCCGCGTTAATTGGGATGATCGCTTTTATATCCGGATGGTTCTCCGCCAAATACAGAGTAAGTGTTCCGCCCATTGATAAACCAGTTACAAAAATGGTGTCACAACGCTCTGTTAGCCATTGATATCCCTGTTCAACAGACGCAACCCAATCCTGGTACGTTGTTTTTTCCATTTCTTCATAATGGGTTCCATGCCCCTTAAGCCTGGGGCCGCACACTGTGTAGCCTGCTTTTGCATATGCCTCCCCCAATGGCCGCATGCTTTGTGTGGATCCCGTGAAACCGTGGGAAACTAAGATTCCAATATTGTTTCCTTCAAAATAGAACGGCTCGGCTCCCTCTAATACTGAGTATTTTTCCTCCATACTCTCCCCTCCAACCTCAATATGATATCCTTGCCTATTAGTAATTCGTTGATTTTGCCGGATTCCCTGCTTATTTATTTATAATCGGGCATTCAGTGGTTAGTCCGCCAAAAATGGTGGTAAATAGAGGATAAAAATGGTTAGGAGTGAGTTCATTGAATCCAGTGAAGAATACGTATTATGTGGACCTAGTTAGCGGTGATGTGCTTGACCGCCCGGCTTTCGAAGAGAACCCAAGCTTTAAAATAGAAGCGACAGATGAAGAGCTGCATGAATTAAAATCGTGTTTGGATGAAAGCTACACAGCGGATATGCAGGCATATATCCGGTCGCATATACCATATGTCGAATATCATAAGGATCCCGCGAATGATTTATACGACCAAAGCATTAAAAAAATATATGCCATCATATATAAATTAGGAGATGCCGAAGCAAGACGCTTTATCGAAGAGATTGGGATATTGGAAGAAGACAAATTCATGCAGGATGAGGAAATTCAAAAATTCAAGTGAAAACCAGTCACTTATTCTTTTAACGCTGCAAGCGGGATTCTAGTACAATGATTGCCTTATTTTCCGTGAATAACTGATATTCTGCTACTTTAATGTATGGAAACGGATTAATAGTAATACCAACCTCTTAGCAGTACCAAAGGCCGGAATACCCATATTGTAAGAATGGGGTCCGGCCTTTTCCTTATGAACCTCTTTTCTTTCCTGAATGAAGATATAGAATGCACAGTACTCCCTGCATGGTATAATAAGGAATAAAAACTTAATTATGGAGAATATTGACATGAAGGATTGGACATTATTTGAAAAAATTTGGTTACTTACTTTTACCCTGATAACCATTTATCTGTTTTTTGCCTGGGATGACTCGTTACTTGGCCTTATATCCTCCGTTACGGGAATGCTCTGTGTAGTTTTGGTCGCCAAAGGAAAAATAGCAAACTATTATTTCGGCATCATCCAAACCGGTACATATGCTTACATTTCCTATTCTTATGATTTATACGGCGAGGCGATGCTGAATGGACTTTTTTATTTCCCTATCCAATTTATCGGGATTTATCTTTGGAAAAAGAATCAGACAAGGGACAGTATTAGGGGCGAAGATGTGAGGGTGAAGCGGATAACTGCAAAAGGCTGGTATTTACTTGCTGCAGCCATAGCTGTGTCATCTGTATTGTACGGCATATTCCTCAAGATGATAGGCGGTGCGAGCCCTTACATTGATTCATTAACAATAGTTCTCTCAGTTACCGCCCAAATCCTGATGTTAAGAAGATATGCAGAACAGTGGCTTCTTTGGATTGCGGTGAATGTTCTTTCTATTGTACTTTGGCTTATTACCCTCCTCTCACAGGGCGGGAATGATTATTCTATGCTCGTGATGTGGACGGCGTTCTTATGCAACAGCATATATGGTTATTACAATTGGATGAAACTATATGAAACCCAGGAGGCAGCAGCATGACAATAGGCAAAGTCGGTATGTATGGGGGGAAGTTTCTCCCTTGTCCCCATATGGGGCATGTATATGCGATGATCCAAGCCTCTTCCATGGTTGATGAGCTGCATGTCATTGTCTCCCATGATCCTTTGTACGAAAAGGAATTATGTGATTCAGATGGTGTTCTTGATTATGTGCCTCATACGATGAGGGTGCGCTGGTGGGTCCAGTTGACAAAGGACATGGAGCATGTTTTCGTTCATGAAGTATATGATGAGCAAACAGGTTCTCCCTCAGATTGGGATAAAGGTGCTGAAGCCATTAAAAAGGTTGTCGGTAAGGCGATTAATACCGTGTTCAGTTCGGAACACTCTTATACCCCCATATTCCATAGGCTTTATCCAAATGCCGAACATATCGTCCTTGACCCCGAGAGAAAAACATATCCGATTTCCGGCACTGCATTACGAACCAAGGGCATTTTAAAAAATTGGGACATGGTGCCTTCTGTAGTCCGGCCCTATTTTGTGAAAAAAGTCGTGGTCGTAGGCACAGAGTCTTGCGGGAAGAGTACAATGGTCAGGAATCTCGCGAATCTGTTTAATACCGTTTATGTCGAGGAATTTGGCCGCAACTTTTACGACAGGCTTGGGAGCTGCGAGGATATAACGATAGCCGCGGATTATCCGGAAATCGCCTTCGAACACAAACGTAATGAAAACAGAAAATTAAAAGATGCCAACCGGGTTATATTTATTGATACCGAGGCGATTGTTACCCAGTTCTTTTCAATGGCATACTTAGGAATACGCCAGCCAATCGTTGATGAGATAGCAAAGCAGCAGCATTATGATTTATGGCTTTTTCTCGAACCGGATGTCAAATGGGTGGATGACGGCACCAGGAGCTTCGGGGAACAAAAAAAGCGGGAAGAGAATAATAAACTGTTGAAAAGCCTGTTGGCGAATCATGGAGTGACATATAAAACGATTAGCGGAACCTACGGGGAAAGGCTTGAAAAAGCGGTTTTTTATGTTAATCGATTATTGGAAGGCCGCCAATAAAACAAACCCTTGAGTGAAAATCTCAAGGGTTTGTTTTTGGTTGTTTCATTCCAAGTTCTTTTAATAAGAGTAGCGGGTCAATGATTCTATAAAACTTTACCCAAGAATAACTTGGTTCTTTCGTTCTGCGGATTTCCAAAAAGTTCGGCAGGAATATTCTCTTCTACAATATAACCGCCATCCATAAAGATGACCCTGTCACCCACTTCACGCGCGAAGCCCATTTCATGTGTGACCACGACCATTGTCATCCCTTCCTTCGCGAGCTGCTTCATGACTTCAAGAACCTCTCCCACCATTTCAGGGTCAAGAGCGGAAGTGGGCTCATCGAACAGCATAATCTTCGGCTCCATGGCAAGTGCCCTCGCAATTGCGACACGCTGCTTTTGTCCGCCGGATAAAGAATCAGGATACACATTCGCCTTTTCTTCAAGTCCTACCTTCCGCAGCAACGCCATGCCTTTTTCTTTCGCTTCGGATTCCTTTGCTTTTTTCACTTTCAAAGGAGAGATCATGATATTTTCTATCACTGTTTTATGCGGGAACAGGTTAAATTGCTGAAACACCATTCCCACATTTTCCCTGATTTTATTGATATCTGTTTTTTTATCGGTGATATCTTTGTCTTCTATGTATATATGTCCTTCAGTAATCGTTTCAAGCCTGTTAATGCATCTAAGGAATGTCGATTTTCCTGAACCGGAAGGACCGATAACAACGACCACCTCTTGTGGCTGGATGGAAATATTAATATCTCTTAAAACCTCGTTTGTCCCAAATGATTTTTTCAGTTTCTCTACCCTGATCATTCCGTTGCCAGCCTTCTTTCCAAACGGTGTAATAAATAGCTTAACGAGAGTGTTAATAATAGATAGATAACTGCAGCGGTCAGGTATGGCTCCCATACTGCGAAATATTGTCCGTTCATGGCCCGTCCCCAATACATGATTTCTGGTGCTGCAACTAGCGAGGCCAATGAGGAATCTTTTATCAATATAATGAATTCATTTCCCAGCGGCGGTATCATCCTTTTGGATGCTTGCGGCAAAATGATATATCTCATAGCCTGTACATGGTTCATCCCCAACGAACGGGCCGCTTCCATTTGCCCTTTATCAATGGACAGGATCCCTGCACGGAAAATCTCGGCAATATACGCAGCCGCATTCAATGAAAGGGCGATGATGGCTGCCGCAATGCCATTGGTGTCGTCAATAATAAATGGCACAACTGCAAAATGTATTAATAAGATCTGAACCATGAGGGGTGTTCCCCTAAAAATCGTTATGTAGCATTCAAACGGAAATGACAGCCACCGGTTCTTCAGCATTTTCCCCAACCCAATGAATAAGCCAAGAATGGTGCCGATTGCGATACCTGCCAGTGACAGGCCAATGGTGAGCAGTGTTCCCTTTAAAAAGAAAGGGGCATATTCCACAATAATATCAAAGCGAAAATCCATTTGTTTTCTCCCCCAGATAGTCAAAAATTGCGTAACACATGTATGGGCTACGCAATTTTCTGTTTCTTATTGTTGTTCTTTTAATTTATCAAGATCCGGATCTACCTTGAACCACTTTTTATAGATTTCTGCATACGTACCGTTTTCTATTATCTTTTTAATGGCTTCATCAAAATCTGCTTTAATTTTGCTATCCTTCGGGAACATTAGTCCATAAAACTCGGATTCGAATGCATTGCTGTCCTCAATGACGACCAGTTTGTCTTTCGGGTTATTCTTGGCGTACTCTTCAATGACAGTATTGTCGGCAACAACTGCATCTGCTCCGCCGCTTTTCAGCTCCATGATCGCAAGATTCGTATTTTCAAATTTCTTCATATCTTTATTGTTTTTGCCGAATAGCTTTTCAACCGCTTCCGCACCCGTGGTGGCATTCTGCACAGCGACTGTCTTTCCTTTTAGATCCGCAGCCGATTTGATATCACTGCCTTCAGGAACTAATATTTTATTGGTTGATAGGAAATATGGCACAGAAAAATGATATGTTTGCTTACGCTCGTCATTGATTGTAATAGCTGACATACCCAAGTCCGCCCTTTTATCCTTTACTTCCACGAATAATGGATCCCAACCGACGTGCTCAATTTTCGCCTCATAACCGGCCTCTTTGGCGACAGCATTTGTGAAGTCAACATCAAACCCGACAACTTCATCACCTTTCATTGACTCGAATGGTGCATAAGCCGCATCCGTTACGACCCTGACCGTTTTCTTATCGGCCGCTGATCCGCCAGTCTCCTTCCCATCACTTTCCGTCTTCTCTGACCCGCAGGCAGCCAAGACAAAAGCAAATACCATCACCATTGTGAATAACGCTATCTTTTTCATTCAATTTCCCCCTCAACATATCGGTATAATCATGCAACAAATCAGTATATTTAAAAGTATTATAACATCTTTTTTATACTAGTAAAGAGGCGGCTTTAAAGTAATATAGTAGATTAACAGAAATGGAGTACCTTCCTATACATCATACGCTTGATTTTATGTTTATACTATTATCAGAAAAATTATCTTAAAATAATATAAATGCTTTAGTGCTTTCGTGTCATTCTCCCACCGCTGTAACGCGGCAATGCGGCGGGGGGAATGATAACTTATCAATTTCTATCATTTTGGCAAAGAAGATAGTTCCTTTGCAATGGAAATATAGAATTCTTCAACCTGGTTCATGTTTAAGCTATTTGTTGTCCTGCCGATACCTACTAAATCCATATGGTCCCAATGAGCTTTCGGGGCCTTATAATTCCACTTGCCCCGTAAGATTGCGCCCTTAAAAGATTTGGCAGGGTGCTTGGCAGGATATAAAGATGAATTAACGCTGACCAGGCCATCATTCGGCCACCAACTTTTATCAATGTATGGTTCAAACTGGTTTCGCGTATAGCTTCCGATGAACCTGCTTGGCTCAAAAAATAATGGAAGCATGTTAGCACGCGGCAAATAATGCCCTGACACTGGTGATTTGTAAGTCGCTTCCCCGGTATATGAAATATAGTACATATCCGTGTATGTTTTCATTTTGGCATTTAAATCATTCGCTCCATAAGTGGATAGATCATGAACACTTATGTCCCTTGATTTCCAGATAGGGCTGTTGTATACCCTTTCAGCATATTCTGCATAGGTTTCATCAGGCTTTTTCTTTAATCCCCACTGGTCCAGCTTGAAATCGTATACCATGGAGGTTGGGCCTTGTCCAGATAAAACACCAATTCCCAGTATAAGGTCCTTTACAAACGGAATAAATAAATCAATATTGTCAGCATAGGTGGACCCATTATGGGGCGTTCCAATTGTCGCAATGCTGTGAACCCATTTTTTATTGCCCTGGAAAAGGGTTGAAATCTTTTTTTCTTTAGGATACTTTTTATGAAACTTTTGTTCTTCGGCACTGCCGCTTCTTAATAATTCCGTCAACATCCTTGATGTCTGGCCGCCCATACTATGGCCTAACAGATGGATTTTGCTCTTGCCGTTCCAACCTGGATAAAGCCCTTTATAAGTCCGGCCGAATCGTGCGTGTCCGTGTTTCTTCGCATGGGCTGCCCCATAATCCACGGTTCCCCCTTTAATAAATGCATAAAGCTCCGCGGCCCGGTCCCAGTTGCTCGATACAGGTCCAACAGCCGCAGTATAGACTTTATATCCTTTGCTATTGAGGAAATCATTTAGATCCCGTTGCCCTCCCCAATAACGGAACCCTGACATTTCATCTTCTCCCCAGCCAGTGAGGCCGTGTACAAGCACTATAGGGTATCTATTTTTCTTTGCAGGCTCCGCCTCTTTGGCAAAGGCCAAAATCGTCTGGGAAAAAACAAGGCACAACACAATACCCACAACTGCACAAAATTTTGGTAGCGTTTTCATAAATTCCTCCTTCAAAGAATATTCTCAAAACTAGTTTATCAATTCTTATCTGATAATTCAAAATTTACCAGGTTTGGGGGTCAGTCCCCCAACAGATTAGCACATTACCGTGACGGGGGTCTTACCCCAATGGATTAATGCGATAAAGGACAAAAGTTAATGCCATGAAAAATAAGGGGGGATGCCTCTCCCCCCTCACGCGTCAACTTGATTTTACGGAATCAAGCTGTGGTATATTGTTGATATCACGAGCATTCAGCATCCATTCATACATACGCAAACGGACTTCGAACAAGTTAATCGGATCCCGGATCAATTCAGGTTTTTCACGCATTTTTTCCAGGGATTCCTTGCTTTCTTTGATTTCAGTATGAGCTTCTTCCACCGCATCATTCAGGACGCCCAAAGCATTTCTAAAGAACATGCTAATATCCCGGTCAATCGATTTTTCAAACAACTCGAATTGAGAAAGGAATTTACGGGAGATGGAAGCCGTTACGTCCTCGTAATCCTGAGTCTCCAAAAACTTTTTATATCTTGTATACAAAGCGGTGTTATTTTGGCCAATGGCTCCGAATAACTTTCCTGCACTCTTCAGGAGCAATTGTGCAGGCGTATGCCGCATAAGAATATTTACGTCATCGATATGCGTGCCGCTTGTCAATCGGTCTGCGTCGCGGCTCCAATCATCAAGTACCCTGAAGTCACATTCCAAATGCATTCGATCTTTGCCGTACATTGTGTTAAATCCATCGCCCATTTCCTCTAAAAAGTACTGACTCTGGCTGAACTCTTCCTTCGACTCCGAAATCCACCCTTTAAGCGAGGTATAGAACTTCGGCAGAACGGTATGGTTCATATATTCCTGGATCCGATCATTCATTGCTTCATTCAAATCGATATGCACCCGGCGGAAGTCACTGTCTTCATTAAGCATCTCCGCACATTCCCGCAGAATTTCAGGGATTTTCGTGTTCACTTCTTTTTTCACATCTTCTTTGATCTGGCGATAGGAGTTTTTGATAATCCTCGTCTTTTCTTTTTCCAAATCGTTTACCTGATTGATGGCACCATTCAGCTTAACAACCATATCTTCGTTCCAATTGATGGAATCAACCAGCTTGTTTTCCATTTCCACCCGTTTCTCCAGCATGGATGTGAGTGTTTTCCTGATAAAATACAAGAGCTTCTCGGCACGCTCTTCTTCAAGATTTGCAGCTTGGAAGTTTGTTGAAAGAAACTGGGCTAAGTCGTCCAGGTTTTTGCCATTATTGTAATCAACCGAAAACGCAAATACTTTCGACTTGGGCAAAATTGATTGTATTCTTGCGGTCGTTTCTTCAAGGATTCGAAGTGCATCCTGATCGTTGTATACCCTATCCATTTTATTTAAAAGGAAATGCACCTGTGTATAAGGAGACTGCCTTTTTATCTCTATCACGGTATCGCGTTCGCGGTCTGTGAACGGCGTCTCGGCGTCCAGAACGAAAAGCAGGCCATCACACGCGTTCAGCAAGTTGAAGATCTCATATTTTATAGGATCGCTTCCGTTTAATCCGGGTGTATCGATCAGGGATAGACCATTCTGATGCAAAAATTGGGATGGGAATTTGATTTCAAAAAGGGAATCCCGCTGGCGGCGGCTCATAGAGATGCTCTCCAGACCCGGCACATCCTTCATTTCGTTATCGGAAATCTCCAAAATCCCTGACTGGTCGCTGTCTTTGACGAAAACGAAGGCCGACGTATCATTGTGGATGATTTCTTCCCCAAGAACAGTATTCAAAAACGATGATTTGCCAGTCCCGCTGGTACCTGTAAGCAATAAATGCCTAGTCTGAAGATCCAATAGCTCACGAACCAACCATTTGTCCTTTTGGCTTATTTCCAGCTCACGCTGCCCTGCCCAAAGCTCAATGGCTTCAAACAAAACCCTTGATTCCTCGAGGGAATTGATAGATTTCTTGGATTTCAAAAGCTGGTTTTCTGCATCACTGACAGCAAGTGAATGCACTATATCCGGGAAAATTTCACTCCAGGAAAGAACAGCAGCTGCTGCAAACAAAGAATGGGTGTCATCAGCAAGCTTTAGCCAATTTGACAGCAAATCGGGAATGAGTCCCTCGATTTCCCTGATGAAATATCTGCCGTCTATCAGTTCGAGATACGTATCCTTAAAGGCTAGAGACAATCCCGGATAATTATCGTACGGGCCAACTTCTGCCTGCAGGAAGAAATGATTAAGAGCTGCCAGCCAGGAAAAATAAACCTTCTGTTTTTTATAAACGCTCCAAAGCGATAGGACAAGTTTCTCAAACCGCTCGGGATCGGATTTGAACACAGTTTGCATGACCTGAAGAAAATACTCCGGAGGCAGCTGCTTTGTATGGCCTTCATCCACATATTTCTGTAAAGCATCAAACCAACGCAGCGATTCAGTGCGAATGCTTTCATTCACTGCAAGTTCGATCGCACTGTTGTAATCTTTTTGTTCTTCAAAGAAGGCGCGGGCAAGGTCAGTAACATTTGGATAATCTGGATGGAATGAAACAACTTCCTTAATGGTACGCGATGCTAAATCGAACCTCTCTTCCTCTATGTATAGGGAAAACAGCTGAAGCGCAACCTCAGACCTTAGGACCAGGCTGTCAGTTGAAATGCTCTTATACATTTCTTCAGCTGTCGGAAGGATGGCCATCTCATAATAAGCGTCAGCAATATTCTTTTTCGCCCAATGCTCCAATTCACCCATCACATTTCCCCATTTAAAAATGGCAGCCTCATAGTCTTTATAATGAAAATATACCTCTCCCTGTGCGTAACGAAGCGGCATGAAATCAGGCATTTCTTTCTTCTGCTCGGCTATAAAAGCATCACTCAGCGCCTCGATAGGATGCACCTGGCCATCCGATTCAAGCAATGTTTCATAATACTTTTTAGAAATTAAAGTATTTTCCTCCATCATGGTTATCCTCCGCCATAAAAATATTGAAAGTAATGTCTATGCATTTTTAAAATAATTAGTACAGTTATTCAAATGAAAAAGCATATAATCTCTAACTTGCTATTTTACCAAAACAATGACCGACAAAGATTTCAATTACCTTACAATTCCTTATCAGTGTTTTACTATATTGTAATAATAACGGTCATAACGAGGGTCAGTACGCCGGCACGGTAAAGCGTTAAACCAGTGGGGGGGCAGTCCCCCAACACTTTAAAGCGTTAGTACAGCGGGGGACTGACCCCCCATTCAAAATTTTCCATTTTGAAATATTTACCCGATTTTAAGGGAAAATAACACAAAAGGAGTGATGCTTGATGTATTATTTGGAAGGAAACATTTTGTCCGGGGAATTTGATGGGTATACAAATGAGTTTGCGATACAAAAAGTTAAAGAATTCCATACACAATCAGTGATTAATCAAAATCAGCTGGCAAGTTTATATGAATATTTGAAGAAGCACCAGGATGATCAAGACGGGCAAATCATCACCCTGTACGATCAAATGCCGCTCAGGCTAACCCAGCATGAGATACAGCAGCTTTTATACGATTTGAAAGAGATTCAGTCTTTGTACAACGGATAGGGGTAAAGGGGGACTCCGGGAAAAGGGGGCAGTCCCCCACACTATTTCAAAATATTACATAGTTAAGTTCTTTCGGACCTCTTATCAATGCATCCGGTTATTATTGCCACTTCACGCTTCTAGTCTTCATCCTTCACATCGGGATCTTCAGGAATCGGTTCGCTCTGTTCGTCAGCAAGTTGTCGTTTATACTTTTCGAGCTGTTCAAAATGGTTATTAAACTGTTCCTTATAGACTAAAAACTGTTCGCCATCATGAATCGTCCGGATCCGCTTCTGTTGTATCAGGCTCTCGATATGCGCCTCAGTCAGCGATAAATATTCTGCTGTTTCTTTTATTGTTAAATACATAAAAACCCATCCTTCTTAATCATTCCCGCCATCATACCCAATAATTTTCTTCTATTTGCAGGGCAAGCTTCAGCAGTTTTTCGAAACCATCCAACTGGGAATCCACATTTGACTGCTCATAACCAAGGAATAACGAGTTACTATTTAGGCCTCTAATGTATAAACAACTGGGCAGATAGTTGCTCGGGGAACAAACGGGTTTAAATTGACCACGCTATTTCCTTCCTGCACCAGCTTACTAGTGCTATTTCATACGTTTCAATCGGAAATAAGCTACTTTTTAACAGCAACACATTCCGGGTTCCCTTTCTAATTATAACAAAGTTTAGTATTTTGGCTCAGCCATTTACCTAATTGTTTCTCATTTCGCCCACAGTCTTTCAAAAATGAGATTTTTCTAGATCTGTTTTCCAAGCACTTTTTGGTCATTTTTTCCTTTTATAAAGAAAAAGTGGAATTATTCAAACTATCAAAATATATTGACATAACATTTCCGCTCTGGTAAATTACTTTTATATTAAAAAATCAATGACGAGAAGAGTAAGATGGAAGCCTTGTTCAACAGAGAACCGGAGTTAGGTGGAAGCCGGTGTCCAAGGACCATCCGAAGATCATCTCTGAGATGTAAAGCTGAATTAAGTAAGCTTTGACGGGTTTTCCGCCGTTACCTTGGAGCACGTATGATGGTACGTTGACTGAGAGCCGTTCTTTTTTAAGTGAAAGATACGGAATAAGGGTGGTAACGCGAGCGCAACTCGTCCCTGGATATAGGGACGGGTTTTTCTATTTTGAAATAACAATAAAGGAGAAATTGCAATGAAGAAATTAGACACCTTATTTATTGGTTTCATGTTATTTTCGATGTTTTTCGGAGCAGGAAATCTTATTTTCCCGCCATTCTTGGGGGCGGAATCGGGCACATCTTACTGGCTTGCGATGTCTGGGTTCATCCTGACCGGGGTCGGGCTGCCATTTGCCGTATTGTATGCCGTATCACTTGTAAAAGGCGGCGTCCAGACGATTGGGAATCGGGTTCATCCGGTATTTAGTACAACATTCATGGTCGTCATCTATTTAAGCATTGGTCCATTTTTAGCAATCCCGCGCAATGCCAATGTGGCTTTTGAAATGGGAATAGACCCTTTTCTTGACAAAACGCAAAGTTCATCTCTCTATTTATTGATTTTCACAGCCATATTCTTCAGCCTTGCCTATGTAATCAGTTTAAATCCAGCCAAAATGGAGAAGTATATGGGACGATGGATCACACCGGCCCTTCTGTTGGCAATGGTTGTCCTGTGTGCAGTCGGTTTTGTAAAATTGGACGCTCCTTTACAAGAACCTTCTGCAGCATATGAAACCGGGGCATTCTCCAAAGGATTCATTGAAGGATATAACACGATGGATGCACTGGCGGCTTTGGCGTTTGGAATCGTCATCCTGACATCCATTCAACAAAGAGGCGTGCGTGACAGAAAGCAGTTGACAAATTATACACTGAAAGCCGGATTGATTGCCGGTGTGTTGTTATCATTGGTTTATATCAGCCTCGGTCTAATCGGCGGAAAAATGGCGGCTGCCGGTTCCTTCGAAAACGGGACAGATATCCTGTCCGCCGCATCCACACTATTATTAGGACAAAGCGGTAAAACGCTGCTGGGTTTCATCTTCACGTTAGCCTGTTTCACCACTGTTGTCGGTCTAACTACTGCCTGCGGCCAATATTTTTCAAATCTTATCCCGAAAGCCAGCTACAAAGCAGTAGTTTTAGCTGTAACTCTTGTAGGCTTTACTCTATCGAACTTAGGGTTGGCTCAAATCCTGAAAGTTTCTGTACCTTTCCTGGTTACGGCTTATCCATTAACAATCGTGCTGATCGCTTTAACGTTCTTCAACCGGTTCTTTAGGAATTCGAAAAAGGTTTACGGCAGTGCCATGTTATTTACAGGAGTTTTCGCCGTAATTGATGGGTTGGCCGCGTTTGGCCTAGACTTAGGGTCCTTGCAAACGATGAGAGATTTCTTGCCGCTTTCCTCAGTAGGCCTTCAATGGATTGTACCGGCCTTTTTTGGCACAGGAATCGGAATTGCCCTCAGCCATTTGGGCAGTGAGGCTGGAGTATCAGAAGAAGCAGAGATGAAAGTATCATAGACATAGTAAAAAGGGGTCAGACCCCCACCGCTTTAAAGCGATGAAGGGTCAGGCCCCTTTTACATGTTTTTAGATATACCCAGAGGGAACATAAAGTGTGATGTCTTAAAAAGGAGTGACGGTTTTATGACGATTCATGCTCTTGTGCTCAATTGCACTTTGTAAGATAGCACGCAGACTTCTAATACCCGTGCGCTTATCAATGAAGTGGTCAGTTTTCGAAAAGAATGATGTAGTGACCGAGATTTTAACAATGGCAGACTATACGATCGATTACGGAATTACATCAGAAGCGGTTAGCTAAAAAGATGAATGGCCGAAAATCTTCGAGAAAGTGAAAGCTGCAGATATTCTGAACAAAGCAGCTTGGCTACATTGACGATAGAAAGGCTATATGGAGGCAGCAGCCTTACTAATGAGAAAGGCCAATATATTCACTATAACAAAGTAGGCGGCGTGGTCGTCACCGGGAACGAGGATGGGGGCAAAACATGTGTCCCGATCCATTATCTATGCTTTATCCCATATTGGATTTACAATCCCTCCAAATGTCGATACCTATTGGGTGGGAGAGGCAGGACCCCGCCCTTCCTATATTGAAGCAAATGGCCAAGAAAATGATTTCACAATGCAGCATGCAAAAATAATGGCCTATAATTTAATACATTTTGCCAGATTGCTGAAAGAACACCCGATTCCTTCAGAAGGGAATGCAGTATGAAAATGGGATTAGTCCCCCACTGCTTTAAAGCGATGGGGAATTGATCCCATAAATTATGCTTTTCTTTTCGCCCAGTTTCCCCTCTTTGCAGCTGCAGGCTGGTATCTTCTCATATGACCGTAAGAAACCACTTGTTTGAGATATGTGTCACCGTCGGGATTATTTTTCCTTAGCAGTTCCATCAAGTATGTAATATCATCCATCGCCCTGTGTGATTGATAACTTGTTATATTATGCGCCTTAAGGAGCGTCAGCAGCTTGCTGTCAGCAAATCCGTAGTTTTTCCAGGGTACATTCCTCATCGTGCAATACCATTTTGCATCATTTATTTCCGGATACATATAATAGAGAAAACTGCGGTCAAAAGAAGCATTATGTGCAAAAACAGCATCCGTCTGATTAAAATAAGCTTTAATTCTATCATCCAGGAAGGTCTTGCCTTCCACTGTTTCATAGGGTATTCCATGAACCCGATAGGCATTTGGATAGTTTCTTTTCGCCGTGTCCGACAAGGGTTCTCTCAAAAAAGAATCTTCCTCGATAATCTCTATAACCTCTCCTGTATCTTCTTGAAAGGAAAATAATTTAACAGCCAGTTCAATGATTTCGTCAGTAGCCGGACCTAATCCGGTGGTTTCAACGTCCACCAGCAATCCCAACTTTTTCTGTCGGTTCATTCATTCAACCTCCAATATTTAAGCGCTGCGTTGCCTGCACAGGGTAAAAATTGCAAAACTTGATTTATTAGCATGCAGGCCATCTCTGCCCTTCATACTAACATGATAAACTTCTCTAATCATCTCATTAGTGTCAAAAATATGCCATACTCAGTGAATTTCTGGAATTATTTTCAATCCATGCATTCTATATTGATTTTTTTGCAATATAGGTGAAATTTTTATAAAACCCACCCAGTTTTGGTCCATTAAGCAGAGTTATGCGAGATGAGCCTTCCTGCGTTTCATCCATTTAACCGACATTTTGGTCACTCCCGGATAACCATTGCGGCCAAATGGTTATGTTTTATAGATTTACTGATCCAATACCTTCATTTCATAATCAAAAACCAAATCCGCCACTTCCTGTCCTGCTAATTCTTTAATCAACCAGGAGATCAGATCCCGGGCTGCCAGGCAACCGGCTGTAGTGGCGATGCGGCCTTCAAGCACAAAGCTTTCGTTTACGATTCAACTCCATAACCCGCCAATTGCTTCACTACCATAGGATATGCTGTGGCCATCTTTTCTTTCAATATCCCGACTGTACCAAGCAACAGAGCTCCTGAACACATCGAACCGATCAATTGGCTTGAATTAAATTTTATTCGGGACAAGTATTCTTGATCCCTTATCAGTTGCTGTACCCCGGCCACTGGAAAAAATCACGGCGTCTGCTTCTTCGATTTCCTCCAGGTTCCCGCTCACGGGTATTTCTAATCCAGCAATTGAAGTATGGCTGCTCTTCGTTCCAATGATTTTCACTTCCCACTCCTGTTTCCCGCTAACCAACCTTACCCGATTCAGTATATCCCACGGAAAACACATCAATATCTGTAAAATTATCAAAAGCAACAATCACTATTTTCATAGTAAACTCCCCCTTGTTTGTTCAACAATAATTCTTCACGACATATATTCCGCACAGCCCATGTTTTCCCCTTCTGTCATCACGCTTTTTCAATTGCCTGATTCCGAAGGCCATAATCATTGTCGTGCTGCTTCTTATACCGATCCATCCCCTCCATGTAAAATAAGATGCTCACAACAGCCAAGATTGCCATACATACAAACATGGGTTTCGCGCCTAACTGGGAAAAGACTGTGCCGGCAAACCACGGCCCTAAGAAACTTCCGACTTGGGTAAGCTCCTGTGTCCCATAGTAAGTTCCCCGGGTTTGTTCTGGAGTGATGCTGTCAATAACGGCATATTCAGAGGGAATGATGAATATTTCACCGATAGTAAAGATGACCATTGAAATAATCAGAAACAGTTTTGTCTCTGAAAAACCAAAACCTACTTCGCCAAGCGCCAGAAGCAACGCACCGGCCGTAATTGTGGGTATTCCTTTATACTTTTCAAACATTCTTGTTAAAGGTAATTGCAATATAACGATGGTGAGGCCATGGATGCTTAATAGATAACTGAAAAATTCGATTCCGTCCCGGAAGTTTCTATTTAAATATTGCGAAACATATACAGACATCTGTCCGTGAACGGCCGTCAGGATAATACCGCCTATTATAAAAAACAGCAAGGCCCTGTCTGACTTAATCGTATGCAGAGCGTTTCCAAGCGTGGCTTTTTCCACCTTATTTCCAGGCTCTTCTTCAAAGTTTACCGACTTTTTGTACATAAACCCGGCAAAGAGCACGATGGCATAGAGCAGACAGGCAAAACCAGTCAATGGAAAGGCGACCGAACTTCCATCTATCCCAAAATAAACTCCAGCCACAGGTCCGACAGCATACCCTAGGTTTGTAGAAAAATATTTTAACGAAAAAACTCGGTATCTCTTCTCAGGCGGAATTACATCGCCCATTAATGTTTTAGATACCGTTCCAAAAAAGGCTGCTGACAGTCCGCGGAAGATGCTAATAGCCGTAAGTAAATAGGGATTTCCTGTTTCGGTGATAAAAAAATAGGTGATGGCGAGGAACACAAGGGAGATAAGCATCAATTTTTTTCTGCCGAATAAGTCTGATAGAACGCCTCCCAGGAAGCCTCCAAATGTTGCGGCCAAGGGTGCCGCACCGATGATGATTCCGATCACAGAATAACCAAGTCCTGAATGATTATCCAGATACACAGCCAGAAATGGCACGCTCATGGAGGTCGTTAGCGAGACAAGCATCGTGCCGATGAGGAGAATATAAACAATCGGGTGATAATTAATTCGGGAAAAGAAAAGCGGCTTCTGCTTCTTCATTTTACTAACCTCCTGTCACCAGGCGATTAAGTTCATTGGTTAATGACGCAATAAAGAAAGGCCTAAGGCTATAAAAGGAGATGGTGGTGTTGCCCATATAATGCCTTCTGATAATTCCAGCCCTGCTTAAGATCGTTAAATGGTGGTGTACTGTACTTTTTGCAATACCTAAATGGCCATGGATTTCAGTTAGGTCCCTTTTTTTAACCGCCAATAACTGCAGGATTTTGAGCCTGTTAATATCCGAGAGTGCATGAGCCAGGCTTGAAATATTATCGAGATTGATTGTTTTATCCTGTTGTGCTGCGGTATAGGAAAACAAGTATGTCGCCATCCCATGAAAATAATCATGAATCACATGGGGGCTGCAATGGTACTGGGGCAGCAAATAGACCTGTTTTAAAGATTCCGTCGGCTCAACCCGAATTCCGTTCGTTACCTGCTCGATTAAATCTATCGGTTCCGTCGTTTCTGCCAGACTGGCAATAATCTGCGCCTTCTTCTCCAAATCCCCCACTATATCCTTGCTAAAATGTTGAAAATAGAATTCATGCCACTCATTTAAAAAAAATAAAACTTTCTTTTTAATTTCCCCTATATTTGACGGAATGGATTCCACCCATGGAGAGAGCCTTTCAAACACTTCCCCATCCGGAACATGTTCCAGCCACTTTAAAAATTCGGGTACCGTAGCCTTGCCCGGACTCTGGGAAATCAATAAAACCATCCGGTGCAGCACTCCCCATCTCTCATCCTCCAGTTCGGAAGCCGTCTTTTTCGGAAGAGAAGCTTTCGTTTCCTCGTACCAATCTTTGCCCAGGCTCAACGGCTTCAACTTTTTAAAATACACAAAAGCATAAAAGCTCATGACCAATTCATAAGCAGGTGAATATTCCACCTTAACTGAATATGTCAACCGCTCTCCCCCTCCTGTTCTATTAAAAACGAATTTTATAATTCATTCGATTTTCATCGAATGAATTATAAATAATGCTAAAATATTCCATAAAATATGTCAAGCGGGGTCAGTCCCCCGCCGTGTTACCGCATTACCTCGCTGGGGGGGACCAACATCAGTAGACCTCGATCAGTAAAATTCTCCGTCGCTGATGGCGAAGATGGCTTTGCAGAATTTTTTCCATTTAGGCGGGAAGTAATTGCTGCCTTGTTTGATTTCACAGTGGGTGTCAAATTCTATTAGAACGGTCCAATGTGTTCCATCACAGGCCGGAAGAATGTATTCCTCTGCCCAGTTTACTAAAATCAGCTTTATACAGCTCAGAACGGAACCATTCTATTTCAGCCTCCGTACAAGGTTTAGCAGTTAAACTCCTCTCCTCCGACCCCATCTGCTTAATACCGCTACGTTCAACCAGTAATGATTCCAAATCCGCCTTTACTGTGAAATATGGCCCTGGGAATTCCGGTGTAGGCATGATTCACCTTAATCCGGCCATAAGGCTTTTTGCCCCGATACTTTTTCCATGTGTAGCCGCAATCCGTACAATGATATTTAGCATTTCCTATCGTTTGTTTGAACGATGATTCAGTATCACTGTCCGACAATTGAATTTCCGGAATAGCAGGCAAATCCGGAATAAGATCGTAAGTATGGTGTTGTTTGCATTTCGGGCATTCCAGTGAAACTCTTCGCAAAGATTATTCCCCCGATGATTTTCTTGATTGTAGCCTATCATCCTCTCAAATTTTCGGACGAGTTACTAGAGCCCGGAACCACGAGGTTTCCACCACCCTGTTATAGGTTTAAAGCTTTCTCCATGGTTCCTTTTGACATCGTTAATAAAAGCAATACCAAAAATTCGTTCCTAGACAAATACCCATTTCAACCCCTTCCTCATATAATGCACAGTGAAAAATGATCATAAGGGAGCGGATGATATGGAAGAGATTGAATGGAAGCTGGAGGATCCATACGTTTATCAAACATTATCTTCAGTTGTTGGAAATCAAGTGGCCGTGCAAACGACAAAGTTTTCGGTCAGGGGGATCCTGAAAAATGTCATGCCTGACCATATCGTTGTGGAAATGGGCGGCAATAACTTTTTTATCCGGACAAAGGAAATTATTTGGGTGGTTCCGAATCCCTCATATAAAATGGAATAATACAAACTTCCCCCGACATATGCATTGATGTAGACGAAATCCTAATATGATTGGGGGGATTATTATGATTAAACGCATAAATAGGCTTCAAGTCGCTCTTCCTCGGCCTGAACATGGAGATCCGAACGCTGCATCTGCGGTACAGGATTTATTAGGCGGCAAATTTGGCGAAATGTCCACATTGAATAATTATATGTTCCAATCCTTTAACTTTCGCGGAAAGAAAAAATTAAAGCCTTTCCATGATTTAATTGCGAGCATATCCGCAGAAGAGTTTGCCCATGTAGAGCTTGTATCCAATACCATTAACCTTCTGACCTTCGGAAATACCTATCCGGCAGATCCGGACGCGGCACCTTTGCAGGAGGGTAAGGATGCAAGGTATTCATTGTACTATACATTACAGGCACAAACAGCTTATCCGGGTGATTCAATGGGAAGGCCATGGAACGGCGAATATGTAACCAACACAGGCGTTCTAGTTGAGGATCTTTTGTATAATTACATGTTAGAAATTGGTGCACGGACCCATAAAATGCGGATTTATGAAATGACAGATCACCCTACTGCAAGGGAACTGTGCGGGTTTCTTCTCGTTCGCGGAGGCACGCATATTCTTGCTTATGCCAAAGCACTTGAGGTCGCAACAGGGGTTGAAGTAGGCAAGATGCTGCCCGTCCCAAGTTTGGACAATTATAAATTTGATGCTGCAAAAAAATATATGGATCAAGGCCTGCACAATATACTTTATACATGGGATGAGCCGGAATATCGAGATATCAGGATGATATGGAAAGGCAAGAACCCTGAAACCGGTGAGCAATTACGGGTAGTTGACGAAATACCGGAAGGAGCACCTATCCCTGACTTCGAGGAGAAGCCGGAGCAGTTTGCCCCCGGCATTGATCGGGATGATTATGAAAGAATTTTAAAAAGGTTATTGAGCAATATGTGAACAATACTTAAAACAAAGCCTGCCGAATCCATTTTCCGCAGGTTCTTTTTTTGCCGCCTCCATACCTGGATGCCATATTCTGAACTGAATGGCTGCCGACCAATTAATCATGATAGCTAAACAGATTGCCACATATTTATACAATGAAGCGCTTGCCATTCCTTGTCGCATCGGAAAATATTTTTGCAGTGAACCGGCATGTCAATTTTTCTCCATATAGAACCACCCTCGAATTTGCAGAAACCGAAGTAAGCGAACAGAATTGGTCCCGCCTCCTTAAATAGAGGTGTTTCTGTACATACAAAGCTTGCCAATAAAATAAGGACAGGAATATTTTACAGTATTCCTGTCCTTTAGGATTAAAAGCTTATCCTTTTTGGATCGCTCCCATCCCTTCCAGAATGATCTTCGCATCAGCATTCAAGTGATCTATAAAATCTTTCCGCAGGAAAAGCTGCTCCTTGTCTTTGATCGTTACCTTGATGGACCTTACATCAAATTTGGAAGCGAAGGAATTAATGGCACTGACGGTAGCCATTTCCCCTCTTGTGAGAGGTTCATAACCCGATTCCAGCCTGTTTGTCAAAAACACCAGCAACTCCCGGGCGTTTCCCTTCAGAAGGTTCTTGTTACCATTCAGTACCTCTAAATTTTCTTCAATATACTTTCTCGTTGTTACCAAGTCAAGTTCCTCAACAGATTGATTTATTTTTAAAATTAATTCCTTAATCCCCAACGGTCTATCTCCTTTTGCTGTTTAATCTCCCTTTCTTTATCGGATTAAACTGCATTTAATTAAGGTTCATGACTCGGTCTCAAGAAACATGGCAAAAGAAACTCTTTGCTTGTTAGAGCTGTCTATTAATAGAGGAAAAACACGGTTGGAAGAACAAGAAAACTAGCCCTTATCCGCAATCATATCAATCTCGATAGATATGCTGATTTTATCGCCCATCCCATTATTATAATAGTGATTTCCTTGTCCAACGAGTGAACATCTTGTTATCGTATCTGCTTTTATTTCACTTCCGTGATCGAGCTCCGCCCGACAATCATTCGGATCGTTGTCGTTTTCCCGGCCTCATTTGGCCCAAGCAGTCCCAGGATTTCCCCTCGGTAAATGTCGAGATTGATTCCCTAATAATCTTTTTGTTCCCGATTTTCTTTTTCACATGAGTAAGGCGACAATGATTAATGTAAAAATGAAAGAACTCATCGAATCAATCCAGGTAAAAATCAAAAACATACCGGAACAGCTATTGATTTTAGGGTGAAAGGCTCCCAAAGGGAAATGAGCGGAAGGTTGAAGTCTACATTTGTCCGTTGCTTCAGCAGTCCTTTCTCCCGCTCATAATAAAAAACAGTTTGCTTCAATACATTAATTAGATTAATATCAAATTAGATAAATATAAAACCAAGGGGATTTCTTTATGCAGCTAAACAAAATCGTCGAGTTTCACAAGGCATTGGGCGACCTGACACGCATCCGGATCATCGCCTTATTGCAGCACGGGCCTCTTCATGGCCAGGCGATTGCAGGGAAGCTAGGTCTTAAGGCACCTACAATCACCCATCACATTTCCAAATTGCGTGATGTTGGATTGATTAAAGAACGCCGGGAAAAGAATACGATTTATTTTTCGCTTAATACAAAAATATTGGAATCAAGTGCCTCAGCCATCCTTTCTGTCGGCAAAGGAACGACAAATGAGATGATTGTTTCCCAGGAAGAAAGAGCGGACATTATCAACAACTTTTTCACAAAGGAAGGAAAACTAAAATCCTTGCCGGCCCAGCGGAAAAAGAAGCTGGTTGTGCTTGCACATATGATTAAAGCTTTAGAGTTTGGTAAAGTTTATCCCGAGAAAGAGGTAAATGAATATTTAACAAGATTTCATGATGATTATGCGACGTTGCGGCGGGAGCTCATCATGTGCCAATTCATGTATAGGGAAAATAATGAATATGAGTTGAACCCTGAGGAGCTTTGGTGGTTAAGGTAATTTTTAAAAAATATGATGAACTTCATATTTTTTTAATCAACTGATTAGATGAATTTCAAATTAGATAGACATTAAAAAAGAGGGGAGATTTGGGAGTGGAAATATTGAGGGAAGAAAAGAAGTACGGAAGGCTCTTCTTTGCCGGTGTAATAAATGGGATCGGGGACCGTTTTAGTTCAGTGGCAATTTTAACCATGCTGCTTCAACTGACGGGATCCGGTTTCGCAGTCGGGTTAACCTTAGCAATCAGGCTGGTCCCTTTTGTGGTGTTCGGGCCGCTGGGCGGGATGCTTGCAGACCGTTTTTCAAGAAAACGTATCTTAATCATCACAGATTTGTCCAGAATCCTGTTTGCACTTTCCCTTCTAGTTGTGGACGGAAAAGAAGATGTCTGGGTTGTTTATGTTACTTCTTTTGTTATGGCGGCGGGTGAGGCCATATATGCACCTGCCCGCAAATCATCCATTATAAAGATCATTGAGAATAAAGCGAGTCTGCTAAAGGTAAACAGCCTGGAACAAGTAATGCTTGGAGTCGTGCTTATTGGGGGAGCCTTTTCAGGCGGGATCGTATCATATATCTTCGGTCCCCAATTTACTTTCTGGTTCAATGCATTCTCTTTTCTGGTTGCGGCTTTAATCATTGCCAACATTGAATTTCCGGCCGAGGATAAAACGGCCCATAATGGCAATAAAGAAAAAACTCAACTTTCATCCATTAGCAAGATCTTGCTGGCTTCCGTTCCATTACAAATCATTCTTCTGTGCCAGGCTTTTGTAGCTTGCGTAAATGGAATCGATAATGTACTTATTAGTGTTTATGCCGTCAAGATTTATGAACTGGGTGAAATCGGAGTCGGAATGTTTTACGGGGCGTTAGGAATCGGGCTGATGCTCAGTTTTTTTGTAGCGAAACGGTTAAAAAAACATCTTCTCCTGCTTGGCATTGCCTGTTTAATGGCAGAAGGCATATTTGTTGTGCTGCAAAGCAGGATTGAGGTTCTTTTACTGGCCGTTCTTATCTTTATTTCCGCCGCTTTTATGTCCGGTATCGGGAATGCTTGCTTTGACACAGTGCTCATGAAAGAAACACCTGAGGAGCACCAAGGAAAACTGTTTGGTTTTACAGAAGCGATTTCTAACACGATTCATGGTGGATCCATGTTTATGGCAGGGGTCGCCACTGAATATATCCACCCTAGAACGATGGGCTTTTTCGGAGGCATATCCTATATTGGCATCAGCTTCTGTCTTTTATTGGCTTTATTCATAATAAGAACAAAGTCTATCTCTGTACGGGATGTTAATCAGTAACTGTGTAAGTTGAACCACAGAATAATATATTTGTTTTTGGATGATTTCAGCCATGCTGATAGGCATGAACAGCCAAGAATATCTTTGTCCACAGCTTTAGTTGGAATGAACATCGGGCTTAGGTTTAGTATTGGGGGATTGGAGGCAGGAAGCTATAATACGTTTCACGCTGAATATAACAACACATAAACTAAGTGCGCCACTCCCTTTTATCTTCATCTGTGTGACCCACATTTTGTGGGCCCGTCCTGCGCCTGTGTCTCCGCCTTTCCATGGCTCGCCAATCGGCGAGTTTTTCTAATTTCGGTCAATATATATTTTTCCGGAATGCATCGTTGAGCATTTGCAGTGTGTATTTTTATGATTTCCAAATCGTTTTAACATCTACATCCCTTATGTACTCATATACTTTATATCCCTCCCCGAAATCCATGGTGGTTTTGACATTGCCCGCATTTTAGTGACATACTTCCTTTATATCTATCATACTGCCCATTTTATGGTTTCATTTGGATCTAATTTCATGTTAAAGACACTGTTTATGAAAGGATGCAAAGGTTTGAAAAAATTTATTATTGTAGGAGCAGGTATCCTGGGAGCCTCAACTGCTTATCAGCTTGTAAAAAAAGGGGCTGAAGTTCTCATTATTGACCGAAAAGATAATGGAAGGGCCACTGATGCAGCGGCAGGGATCGTTTGCCCCTGGTTATCCCAACGGCGCAACCAGGCTTGGTACAAGCTGGCAAAAGCGGGAGCACGCTTTTATCCAGGCTTGATAGAGGAACTTGAAGCGGATGGAGAAACACAAACCGGTTATGCCCCGGTGGGCGCAATTAGCATACATACAGATGAAAAAAAACTTATTGCCATGGAAAAACGCGCAAAAACCCGTAAGGTGGAAGCACCGGAAATCGGCAACATCCGCCGGTACAGCCCGGAAAAAACGAAGTCGAGTTTTCCTCCTTTGGCTGAAGGCTATGCTTCTGTCCATATAAGCGGGGCCGCGCGGGTCGATGGGCGCGCTCTACGGGATTCTTTATTGCGGGCGGCTCAAAAACATGGTGCCACCCTACTTTATGGAGACGCCACTCTGCTATTTAACGGCAATCGTGTAACAGGTGTATCTGTAGCCGGTGAATCTTTTGCCGGCCATAAAGTAATCGTTTGTGCAGGTGTATGGGCAAATCAATTGCTGCATCCATTGGGTATTGACTTTAAAGTCAGTGTCCAAAAAGGGCAAATTGTTCATTTACAATTGCCGGAGACTGATACAAGCAAGTGGCCGGTTGTAATGCCCCCCAGTGACCAATATCTCCTGTCTTTTGCAGACCAGAGGGTGGTAATCGGCACAACCCATGAAAATAAAATAGACGGGTTCGACACCCGGATTACGGCCGGCGGCTTGCATGAAGTATTCAATAAAGCACTTGAAACTGCCCCTGGCTTATCGGGCAGCACCTTTATAGAAGCCAGGGCCGGCTTTCGCCCTTACACACCCGGATTTCTCCCTGTCATCGGGCCTGTACCCGGATGGAAAGGAATTTTGGTTGCAAATGGATTGGGTGCTTCTGGTTTGACGATGGGCCCGTACTTGGGAGATCAACTGGCAAAACTTGCACTTGGTTGGAACGTGGAAATCGAATTGGAAAACTATGATTTGGCCAGCGCCATGGACGACAGTCACAAATTGTCATGAAACTGTCAAATTTAATGACGGCACTTTCCGCTGGATATCATATTATTTAAAATATATAATATTTTCTGATATCTTATCTCAAAACTAAAGGAGTGCTAGTAGTATGCGTCGCCGCTTAACAAAATCATTAGAAGAATTGGTCCAAGAAAATAAAAAGGAATTACTAAATGATAAACAGGAATTAGAAAAAATTGATAAACGAATCGAAAAACGCCACGAGATTAAAAAGCTTGCTTGATTTTACTAAATCCCATGAAAACCATAACCTGTCAGGGTTGTGCCAAAAAGGGGAATTGCACTTTAGCGCTTTAAAGGCTTGGGGGTCAGTCCCCCAAGCCGCTAAAGTGCTAAAGCAGTTTATTTTTGAAAAGGTAAACATCGTAAAGCTGTCTCAAAGTCGAAAGTCCACTTATGAGACAGCGCCTTGCACTTTTTTGTAGATAAGCAAGATGTTCCAACAAGGTACAGTCAATTCTGATGCTGCTCCTGCTCGACCAGATAATCCCACATCCGTTTGAGATACTCAGGCGCATCCATTGAATCTTGGACGATCATCTCGATGATGGACAACTTTCCCTTGCTCTCACTCTCTGCCCGTTTTATCGCGTCATCCAATTCAAGGTTTGTACGCACCTTCGCCGTGAAAGCATCGCCGCCAAAAACCTCCTCCAATTGTGTATACTTCCAATCGGGAATCTGATTATATTTTTGATTTTCACTTTTTACATTCAAATATTTTTCAATCGTGTATCCCTGGTTGTTGAGAATGAAAATGATCGGTTTGCATTCGTAGTCCAGCATCGAACTAATCTCCTGTACTGTTAACTGAAGCGAGCCTTCGCCGGTAAAAAGCAATACGCGTCGGTTCTTATCCGCCAGACATGCACCGAACGCCGCCGGAACCCCATACCCGATGCTCTGCCATCCTCCTTGAGCGATGTACTTTGCCCCCTTTGGCAGTCGAACTTGTGACATCCCATAAGAAATCGTACCTGTTTCCGCTATAACGATATCCTTTTCTTTCAACATTTGTTGAATACGGGGATAATAAGTTGCGGCAGCAATCGGCTGCTCCGGTTCGCCGCTGGCAACATCATATGGAAACCTGTTGCAGACAGGGGCCTCCGGCTGCAGGTAGCCGATTTTCCTCAGAGCAAACAGCATATCCTCCGCCATAATATTCACATATTCGGCAGCCCCGACTCTAACGAATTCAGGCTGAATATCCACAGTTTTCAAAGGATTCAGCTTTGCCGTATACTTTACCAGGTTCACATCGGATTTTACATGCCCTGCGATAATAACGCAATCGGCTCCTTCAACGATATCACACACCCTTTCACTCCCAAACGGGCCTCCATATGTCCCGATATAATTGGGATGACTCTCGTCAAATCCGCCTTTCCCTTGCATCATGGATGCAACCGGTACATTCATTTCCTCGGCAAGACGCATGACAGCGTCTTGAAGGCCGTAGCGAACTGCCAGCATATCTACTAGAACAACAGCGCTTCGGGCAGTTTCAAACATTTCTTTCGCATGGGCAATGGCTGCCCGCAACGAAGTTTCTTTTGTTATCTTTTCATCGGACGACTGTATGTTGTGCCTTAAAATTGGTTTCATAACGAGGTCAATGGCGACTGACAAATACACCGGCTTTTTCTTTTCCTTCGCAATCCTGATTGCTGCCGGGATTTCAAGCTCCGCGTTTTCCGGCGTCAATATCGCTGTGTAGCCGGTAATGTTCCCATACACTTTCCGGAAAACATCATAATCCCCATCCATCAAGGTATGGTGCAGCAGCTTCTTTTCCTTTTGTTCCTTTGACTTTGGGGATCCTACAATATGGATAAGAGGCACACTTTCACTGTAGGCACCCGCAATCACATTGCATGCGCTCATTTCCCCTACGCCAAAAGTCGTAATAAGCGCGCCCATCCCCTTTAAACGGGCATATGCATCAGCTGCATAACCTGCATTCAGCTCATTTCGCCCATTTATAAATTGAATCCCTTCGTATTTTTCAAGCGTATCCAGCAGGGTAAAGTTATAATCTCCCGGTACCCCGAAAACTTCATGAATTTCCTCGCTTTTTAGGCAGTCAAACAAATACTGGCCAAGCGTGACTTCATCTGGCCGTCCGTTTTCCACCTCTTTTGTGGTTTTTGAAATTGACAAGGCTATCACTCCTAGTGGGGTCATGGTTGGTCATCGTACAACCATTATATACCCGATCACATTTCAGCTAATCCCCGGCGGGGAGGCTATCGGCCCAGTCAAACCTTAAACAGAAAAAGAAAAAAAGAGCCGCCAATCGACTCAAGTAAAAATTCTATATGAAACACCTAAACTCTCATAATTTAAGGTTAAATTCACTTTCACTTTCTTTTAACTCAACAGATCCTGTAAAAAATTTGGTTGATTTTGTATACTTCGAGTAAAAACAGGTGTAGTGCTATGTACAAAGTATTGGTAATTGAATATGACCAAAAGATTGGAATTGATTGAAGATTATTTGAGTAAGTGGGGTTTTCATCCTATCCTTGCTGATGATTTCGAGAATGTTGACCGGCAAGTAGTAACGGAAAAACCTCATATTTTGCTGCTTGATATTAATTTACCAGTTCTTCACGCACCGGAAATATGGATATTGTGATGGCAATGAATATGGGCGGAGACGACTATATCCAAAAACCTTTTTCTTTAGAAGTGTTGGTAGCCAAATGTTGATTTAAATCCCAGCTTTTCATAAATTCGGATGGCCCGTTCATTATCGTGAATCACTGATAAGTAAATTCCTCTGTATCCACACTTTTGAACCATTTCATCGATCACAGCTTTTAAGCTGGGAACTCCATAGCCTTTGCCCTGAAACCGGTGCCCGATCATGATGCTGATCAATTGATATCGATTTGTTTCTTTTCTAAATCCATAGGAAGTGAAGCCAATAAGCCCATCCCCATCATAGATTGCTTTTAAAATGAAGCCGAAGGTCTGGCAGGCCGCAAGGAAAAATGCATTGGAGCCCATCCAGCGTTCATAAATTTGAAAGTGCTTTTCCTGTTGCTCATCCAACTTCAAATTGATTACCTGAAAGAAAATTTTGCTCCGTTACCCCTATCAATTTTATATCCATGAAACCGGCTTCAATTCAAATATTATAGTTTCACCCAATGCTTTCTATTGCCTGCTTCACATTTGCATATGTTCTGATTGATGAAAAATCAATGCCACCGCCAATCGCCTTTGTTGCTAAATCAGGACGGATTCCGGTGGCAATTACATTTATCCCCAGCAGTCGAAGGACTTTATTAACATTGAATATATGATTGGCTACCTCCATATCAATGGTGACAATTCCGGAAAAGTCAATGATCAAACATTCTACCCTCAGTTCACTGATTTTCGGGACGACCTTGTTTAATAAATGCTCGGTTCTGTCATAATCAAAGGATCCAATCAACGGAAGAACAGCCATTCCATCCTGGATTGGCACGACAGGTGCTGATAATTCATTAGCCTCCGTACTCCTTTTTTTAATGATGTTGTCCGTGTACTCCTCATAGGCAAGGATGGTCTCAGTCATACTGATGTCTAGCATATAATTGACCCGGCTGTTGATCATGACCACTTCTTCGGTTGAAAGTCCATGGTCGATGGAGATTTTAGTGATTTGGTTAATAAAGAATAACCGGGTATCTGCATATGGTTTAATCAGGCTTGAAATTTTCCCCATTAACGATGCTTCCCGTTCTCCATTCTGTTTGCTCCATTCAATGAGCCCTTCGGTGACAATCGAAGTATCTGCATTCGTAACAGCCTCGGCCAACAACTTTATAAACTCAGTATGGACATTGATAGCTTTGTTTACGACTTCATCAGGAACTGTAAAATCCAATTTAGTAATATTATAGTCTATAATTTCAGCAGCCAGTGATGCTGCATTGTTGATAAGATATTTAGAAACAGATTCAAGCGAACTCATACTTTCCCACGCCCTTGTCTAAGAAATCGTTGTCTATAAATATAATAACACAATATTCTGCAAAAGGGGGGACAGTCCCCCACTGCAACGCCTCGTTAGCGCAGTGGGGGACTGTCCCCTATATATGATTCCTATTTATAGATTTTGTCAACTATCCGCAGATAGTCAGTGTTTAGTTTTTCTTCATCAACAGTTAGGATTTTTCTGTTAAACATGATCCATTTGCCGCCGATCATTACGTGGTGTATTTGCTCCTCTTGTGTTTCCATTAGCAGATTGTGGACGACAGTAGAAAAGCCGCCGGAAAGGATATCCGGTATGAAAGGATCCTTTTTTATAAAAACCAGGTCAGCGCTAAAGCCGTTCTGGATGGAGCCGGCGGAGTTTTGACGGTATGCTCCGGCTCCATTCCGGGTCGCCATTTTTAATACATCCTCCGCGGTAAAGCTGCTTGCAGATGGATTATTTTTCAGTAAATAATAGGCAACTTTCATGGTCTCCCAAATATCTACGCTTGCATAATCGGTGCCAATGCATACATTAACGCCTTTATCCAGCATCTTGGCGACAGGTGCAACCCCTGCCCCGGACCAAAAGTTTGACACCGGACAATGGACAACCGAAGCACCCTTAACCGCCAATTTTCCAATATCATCCTCATTCAAATGAACGCCATGGAACAAAACAGTCTTATCATCGAGCAAATTCCGTTCTTGGTACAACGCCACAGAAGATTTCCCATACTTCGCAAAAATTAAATCTTTTCTCCAGCCGTTTTCCATACAATGTGCCAAGTGGATGGAATCAAACGATTTCTTAATTCTTTCACAGTCTGATAAAGCTTCATCCGTTATATCTTCCTCTTCAAGCAGATGGGTTCCATAGCTAACCCGGCCTACTTCTTTGCCGTAAAAATCAGCAATTTTTTCATGCGAATCCACCAGACCACGCAGCCCCACATTTTCCATGGTTTCCGCAATGACATCCGGCCAATTGCCCGGTTCCGACTCGCTGGCAAATACGATTCCCTTCTTGATCATCTCAACATATGCTTTCATCAATACTGTCCGGTATTCATCGCTTGGCAGATGATCCAATTTGCCGAAAAAGTCTGCTTGAATTTTCCCTTGAAGACTATCATTACACCAATCCTGTATTTTTATATCCTTCGCCAGACCCTTCGCCAGGAGGGAGTACCCATGAAAATGGGAATTGTACAATCCCGGGATAATGATATACCCCTCACAGTCCACGGTCTCAATGTTTTTTTCATCATAGCCAGCATGTTCACCGATTACTATTTTTCCTTCCTTAATTACCAAATTCCCCTGGACGGCATTCAGGTTCTCATCCAAGTAAAACGCATTCTTTAATAACATCCCGTCCACCTCCCTATAGTTTCATTCAAATTGCTCTCAAAGCCAATCCATGTTCGAAGCCTTCAAACCGCATTCCGTATTGGAACCGGCTGATTTTTAACGCCGCGGGCCGGATGGAACAGGCTGTACAACACCGGAACGATGAAAAGTGTCAATAATGTTGAAGTGGTCAGCCCGCCAATTACGACCACAGCAAGGGATGAGGAAACAATGCCGGCATGGCTTGACAAAGCCATTGGAAGGAGCGCGCCCACAGTGGCAATAGCCGTCATCAATATCGGCCTTAATCTTACCACACCTGCATCAAGTAATGCCTCATGCTTTTCAACACCCAGCTTTTCATTTTGTTTAACGCGGTCTATCAATACAATCGCATTAGTGACAACGATTCCGTTTAACATTAATAACCCAATCATCGCAGGCATGCCAATCGGCTGTTTTACAATAAAGAGGCCGATAAGCGCCCCGATAATCGAGAACGGAATGGCAAACAAGATAACGAATGGTGCTTTCCCTTCACCAAACGCGATGACCATGACCATATATACGAGAAGGACACTGACTCCAATCGCGATCGCCATATTGGTGAATCCCTCTTCCATCGCAGCGGAGGCACCTTCTTTGTAATAGCTGACCCCTTTAGGCAAATCCAGATCTTTTACAAGCTTATCAGCTTTGCTTGTAATCTCTCCTGTTTTGCTATCTGTTATTTGACCCGTGACCATTACATATTCATTGGAGTTCAAGTGAGTAATGATAGTCCGGTTTTCTGCATTTTTCAGCGTTCCGATATCTTTTAACTTGACGGGTATGCCCGCTATATTTGGAATCTCTTGTTCTTCAAGCTCCTTTAATGAACTAACGCTCTCCATATTAAGCAGCAGCTTAACATCTTTTTTATCGCCGTCCATGTTAATAGTGGCCACAACATCCCCGCTGATCAATTCACGGAAGCTGCTCCCTACCATCGCAGGCATAAGGCCATGCTCTTCCAGTTTATCTTCATCCATTTCCATTACAATTTCAGGCTCATCCCCTTCTAAGGATGTATGAATATCCGCCATGCCTTTAATATCCCTTAACCCGGCTGCAATGTCATTGCTCGCTTTTGTAATATCATCAAAATCCGGCCCTTTCACAATCAGCACATATTGGGATTGCCCGCCGCCGGCTACACCGCCCACACCTGTAACGGAAATCTCTTTAGCAGCCTTTATCTGTTTAAAGTCAGAGCGGATGTTTTTAATAACATTGTCTGGATCACTGACGTTTTTCTTCAATTCAAAAGAAATCGACGCACTTTCATGCTCACCATAAACACTGGTATTCACTTGCTTAACTTTCTTATTATCCAGCAAAATTCGCTCAGCCTTGGACGCCGTCTCGCTTGTTAGCTTAGGGGCGGTCCCTTTTTCCATCGTAATGCTTACATCGTAGTTACTGACCTTATCCTGAGGTAAAAACGTTGTTCCAAGCCGTGGCGCAATGAGCCCGATCGAACCGGCCAGGATCACAACCGCTGCTATCAGGGAAATGGCACGATGGCCGAGAGCCCAGCCCAAGCTTTTGCGGTATAAGGTTTGGAGTTTATTCTCTTTGTGCTCTTTTGGCGAGATGTTAAGCAAGAAAATCCTGGATAAAAGCGGAACTATTGTGATAGCAACCACCAAGGAAAATATCAAGGAAATAACAACGGTCCATGCCAATGGTGCAAAAAAGCGGCCAATCAATCCAGGTACAAAAGCCATTGGCAAAAAGACGGCAACGGTCGTAATGGTTGAAGAAGTAATCGCGGATGCAACTTCCCTCGTTGACTGTTCAACAAGCTTTTCCGAACGTTCCTTTGAAGCCCTCACCCTTCTAAAAACATTTTCTATTACTACAATCGAATCATCTACGACACGCCCGACTGCAACCGCGATCCCGGCTAGGGTCATCATATTCAATGTGTACCCCAGCAGGTTCAAAACAGTAAAAGATGCTAAAATGGACAGCGGGATTGAAATAATCGAAATGAGCGTGGATCTGATATTTCTGAGGAACAACAAAGTAACTACGACTGCCATCAATGCGCCAAGCAGAGCTTCCCTCAGCATGGCATGCACCGATTCCTTTATCTCGATGGATTGGTCCCTTAATGTTTTCACTTGAAGCTGTTCGCGCAAATCCAAGCCTTTTATCGTTTTCTTTGCTTCATCTACAATCCCCACTACGTTTTCGCCGCCATCAGGAATAATTCCAATCGTGATGCCAGGCTCCCCATTAATCCTTGTAAAATCAGTCTTATTTTCTGCCTGATATATGATTTTGGCGATCTCACTCAACTTCACTGTTCCAGGCTTAGGATTGTTTCCATCCGGACTGCCTTTTGTAAAAACCGTTATATTTTTTAAGTCATCAATCGATGTTAAATCCTTGCTTACCCGTATCGGGAGTACCTGGCCAGATAGAGAAACATCGCCGGTAGGGATAGAAAGATTATTTGCCTGGATTGTATTTTTTACATCCTCCAGGGTTAGTCCCTTTTTCTTTAATTCCTCGGGCAATAGGCGGACAGAAATCTGTTTTTCTTCAATGCCCCCTACGTCAACCTCACTCACTCCATTGATGGATTCCAGCGCAGGGACAATTTTATTTTTTACAATATTCTGTAATTCTTCATTTGATTTTTCCGCATAAACACCCATTGTATAAACGGTACGGTCTCCATCAGGCCCTTGCAGAATGATTTCAGGATCTTCTGCTGCTTCAGGCAATTTTACTTTATCAATTGCAGCACGTACTGCCTTCTCTTGTTCTTCCATATCAACGGACATGGCATTTTCCGTAGTAAAATAAACGGCATTGGCATATCCTTCGGTATAAACGTTTTCAACTCCGTCCAGATTCATAAGCTCCTTTTCCACCGGCTCCCCGATTTCTTTCATTATTTGCTCAGGTGATGCACCCGGATAAGGAACCGCAACTGTCATGTATGGAATATCAACATTCGGATATTTTTCAATATTGATTTGTTTAAGTGAATAGATTCCTCCCCCAATGATCAATAAAATCATTAAAAATAACGCCACTCCATTTCTCATGCTAAAACGGATTATCGCTTTCATCTTCTCTTTTCCCCAATCTATATCAATTTTTATGTCTGGCAGGAAGCAAGCCGTGATGCAGCATGCACAATATACAAAAATAGGAAAATAGCACTAAACATCTATTTTACAATATAAGTCATATATTGAAAATTTTCCATATTTTCTTTCTATTAATTACTTTTCCTCTTGTAAACAATATACATATCACAGGAGAAAAGTCATACCACGTAGTGCATTAAAGTCATAACCTACAGTGAAAAAAGTAATAAACCCAACAAAAAAACAGTTTAGCTTTCGCTTCACTGTTTTCAGTCCGTACTTGTTTAATTGAAACATTCAGAGCATAAAAAAATCCTATGCCAGAGATGTAATGGGATGCTTGAAATGTTCCGGAAAAGGGATCTCGCCATGATTCCATCTTACAAAAAGCATATTGCTGCTATGAAGAGATTCTTTTGACATATATACTCCATCGTACTCCGGAGTGAAATGAAACACCACTTTATTATTCTCCGGTCTTGCGATCTTATTGATAATCCGTGCCAGGTCAATTTCTTCCTGGCTTATGATATCAAATACATGCAGGCAGCCAGCTTCTATCTTAAATAGTACAATCGCATTTTCATCCTCTAGGAAATAAATATCCTCACTAAATACATCGAGACAATAAAACATCAATAACTCCGGTGTATTTGATGTGCTAAATGGATTTGAAATTGGAATCCTATTTATCGCAAATTCAAAGACGAATTGTTAATCTGCCTGATTGGTCCCGCTTAATTCCCGGATAAATCCTTGTTCCCTATCGCCGTGATCATAATTGATGGTAAACAGGGTTTCTTCCACAGCATGAAACCCGAATTTCGGATAGAAGTCTAACACCGAGTGGTTCGCAAACAGGTACATGATATCGTGTTTATTCTTATATTCCGTTAATATCCGGTTGATTAACTCCTGTGACAATCCCTGATTCCTGTAATCACGGTGTGTCATAACTGTCCCGATCTGAATCGCCCGTTTTGACTCGCCGTTCATAATAAGGTCCAGTTCATTGACAGAAACGTTTGCCACAATCCGCTTTCCATCTGCAAAAGAAAATGGTTTATATTTGTCTGTGCAAAATCCACTTAGATACCAGCTTTCAAATCCGATACCAAAAATTTCACCCGCAAGCCCATTAAAGCTGTGTCTTAGAATCTCAACATTTTTATAATTTTTAACAAATTGCAGATTCTCCATCGCCCACCACCCAAATTGATTCTTTAGTTTTCTTCCATTCATTTGTAGTTATATAAATAAAGGGAAACGAATAATAGTACAATGGCTGCAATCTTCTTAAAATCAATTGATATTTTGACTCCGCCAAACAATCCAAAATGATCAATGATGGCCCCTATTATGATTTGTCCGGCTATTACCGCAACCAATGTGGGAGCAACACCAATTTTGGGGACCACAAGAATCATGACGGTGACATAAAAGGCACCAAGCAAACCGCCTATAAGCTGCCATTTCGGCACAGATTGTACAGCCAATATATTTCCTTTTCCAAAGAACAACACCAAAAAGAATAATGCAAGTGTCCCTATTAAGAATGAAACAAAAGAGCCTTCAATGGCCCCTATTTTTTTCCCTAATCCACCGTTTATTTGGGCTTGAACGGCAACCGCGAATCCTCCCAATAATGCAAGCAACGGAAAAATGATTTTCACCAAGCAAACTCTCCTCCAAACCGTATTCTATCCATCCATTATACTTTAACGAGAAAATAATGGCAGGGAACTCGCTTAAATAATAAAAGACCTCCCCTGGGGCAGGCCTAATCCTATGAAAAACGTATTCCTAATGAATATGCCCTTCACAAAGAAGGGCATTTCTAATATTAAAGCGGACGAGGGTATTACTGCATCATGCCGCCTTGAGTTCCGCTTGTGAATCCTGTTTGGCCTGCTTGTTGTGTAGCAGATCCATATTGTAAATCGCGTTGGATGTCCTGTCTTACCTGCTGGGCATCTGTTCCGGCAAATCCTGCCTGTGTGATCGCTTGTACTGGTCCGCCCACTTGCTGTGAACCAAAACCAGTTGTCATTCCTGCTTGCATGCCAGTTGATTGCATGCCGGCTGACTGCTGGGAAGAACCATACTGCAAGTCTCTTTGGATGTCCTGTCTTACCTGTTGGGCATCCGTACCTGCGAATCCAGGCTGCATGACGGATTGTACGCCTCCACCTGCTTGCATTGAACCAAATCCGCCTGTCATTCCTGCTTGCATGCCGTAGCCGCCTTGCTGCTGGTTGGAAGATCCATATTGCAAGTCTCTTTGGATGTCCTGTCTTACCTGCTGGGCATCCGTACCTGCGAATCCAGGCTGCATGATGGATTGTACACCTCCGCCTGCTTGCATCGAACCAAATCCGCCTGCCGTTCCTGCTTGCATGCCATAGCCGCCTGTCATTCCTGCTTGCATGCCGTATCCGCCTGTCATTCCTGCTTGCATGCCGTAGCCGCCCTGCTGCTGGTTGGAAGATCCATATTGCAAGTCTCTTTGGATGTCCTGTCTTACCTGCTGGGCATCCGTGCCTGCAAATCCTGGCTGCATGATGGATTGTACGCCCCCGCCTGCTTGCATGCCATAGCCGCCTGTCATTCCTGCTTGCATGCCATAGCCGCCTTGCTGCTGGCGAGAAGCACCATATTGTAAGTCACGCTGGATATCCTGTCTTACCTGCATAGCATCTGTTCCAGCAAATCCTGGCTGCATGATGGATTGCACGCCTCCGCCTGCTTGCATCCCTAATTGCTGGGCTCTTTGTTGAATCTGCTGCAGGGATTGCTGTGCTTGTTGTGCTGCCTGAAAAATACGTTGTGGCATGTTGATTCCTCCTTGTATTGTGATGAAACACAGTTATATATTTTGCAAGGCAAATGATTTTATACACTTTTTTTATATTTTTTTTATTAACGATAAAATTATGCTACCCATATTAAGGGATTTAAGGAAGGAGGGTGAATCCGCTGCTCAACCTTATAAAAATGCAAGATTGGAAAAAGGCTCTTGGACCTGAGAGAATCCGAATGAAAAAAGGAATCTGGCTAGTATGCCAAATTCCATTTCCAAGGAAAATTATGAGTTACAAGGTGGTGTAGAGAAATCGCTACTCAATCTTTCGTTCCTCTCAACACAAATTATTATGGAAATTTGTAACTGAGAACATTCTGCCAAAATTTACAGGGCATTTGTTTTAATAAAAAAGACAACTTATTTAATGAGGAGGTGAACAAACATGTCAAATCGTAGTGGAGGCCGCAATCGCCTTTTAGTACGAGGCGCAGAAATGGCCATTGAGCAACTCAAGTATGAAATTGCTGCTGAGTTTGGGATTCAGCTTGGAGCAGACCAAACAGCCCGTGCAAACGGTTCAGTAGGCGGTGAGATCGTAAAACGTCTTGTTGCGACAGCTCAATCTCAATTATCTGGACAAGTTGCACCACCGAACACTTCTCGCTAAAAAGCTACACCAAAATATTATAATCTTTGGATTTGCTGCCTGCCTAGCAGGCAGCTTTACTTTATTTTAGTATATTTACACCGCCTGGTGGCATTCTATTTGCTGTAATAAAAATTATTAAGGAGTGAAGAATATGCCACAACAGATTTTTCAAGCAGCGCAGGCAGCACAGCAATGTCTTCAGCAAATCCAACAAATCGCTCAGGTACTTAGCCAACAGGAGCAGCAAAATGCACAGTTAATGCAACAGGTCCAAAACGGCGCTCAAATTGGCATGCAAGCCCAGATGTTCGCACAACGGGAAATGAACGCGGCCCAGCAATTGCAGCAAATCCAACAGTTGGCACAGCAAGTTTCCCAGCAGCTTTAGAGCAGCGACAGTTCTAATAAATAAGGTATTATATAATGAAAAAACCCCGTACAGGGGTTTTTCATTATATAGGATTTTACGAGTTTTCCTCCATATGTACTCATTATGGTAAGGATGATTGACCATAACTCCTCTGACCCATTGTATCTTCTCCCCTTAATGCATGCACACAGGAACTCCCTTTAAACTACTTATTTATAATTATTATAAAAAAGTATTGATTTTTTATTACTAGATGCTATTATAGGCATATACTAAAAAATCCATTAGAGGTGATCCTTTTTATGAGTACTAATAATAAACTCACTACCAGCTGGGGAGCCCCGGTAGGCGATAACCAAAACTCCCAGACAGCCGGCCAGCGCGGCCCTACATTGATCCAGGATGTCCACCTTCTTGAAAAATTGGCGCACTTCAATAGAGAACGTGTTCCTGAGCGTGTGGTCCATGCTAAAGGCGCAGGTGCCCATGGTTATTTCGAAGTGACAAATGATGTATCCAAATACACGAAGGCAAATTTCCTGTCAGAAGTAGGAAAGCGTACACCTATGTTCATCCGATTCTCCACTGTAGCCGGTGAACTTGGTTCTGCTGATACCGTTCGTGACCCGCGCGGATTTGCCGTTAAATTTTACACTGAAGAAGGAAACTATGACCTCGTCGGCAACAATACGCCTGTTTTCTTCATTCGTGATGCGATTAAATTCCCGGATTTCATCCATACTCAAAAAAGAGATCCAAAAACTCACTTAAAAAACCCTACTGCTGTTTGGGATTTCTGGTCTCTGTCACCTGAATCTCTACACCAGGTAACTATTTTAATGTCCGACCGCGGAATTCCTGCTACACTTCGCCATCAGCACGGTTTTGGAAGCCACACATTCAAATGGGTGAACGAACAAGGCGAAGGAGTATGGGTAAAATACCACTTTAAAACAGAACAAGGCATTAAAAACCTTGATGTAAATCTGGCAGCAAAGCTTGCAGGGGAAAATCCTGATTACCATACAGAGGATTTATTCAATGCCATTGAAAACGGAGACTTCCCAGCATGGAAGCTTTATGTTCAAATCATGCCTATGGAAGATGCAAATACTTACCGCTTCGATCCATTCGATGTAACAAAAGTATGGTCCCAAAAAGACTACCCATTAATCGAAGTGGGCCGTATGGTATTAAACAAAAACCCAGAAAACTATTTCGCAGAAGTCGAGCAGGCAACATTCTCTCCTGGAGCTTTTGTCCCTGGTATTGAAGCTTCACCAGACAAAATGCTCCAAGGACGCTTATTCGCTTACTCAGATGCTCACCGTTATCGTGTTGGGGCAAACCATAATGCACTGCCAATCAACCGTCCAAAAGCAGAAGTGAATAACTATCAGCGCGATGGACAAATGCGATTCGACAGCAATGGCGGAGGTTCTGTATACTACGAACCAAACAGCTTTGGAGGACCAAAGGAGTCACCTGAAGACAAGCCTGCCGCACTTCCTATTACAGGTGTCGCTGACAGCGTAGCTTACGATCACAATGACCACTATACACAAGCAGGCGATTTATACCGCCTAATGAGTGAAGAAGAGCGCGCACGTTTGGTTGAAAATATTGTAGGAGCAATGAAGCCTGTTGCTCTTGAAGAAATCAAGCTTCGCCAAATCCAGCACTTCTATAAAGCTGATCCTGAATATGGAACTCGTGTGGCTCAGGGACTTGGATTGTCATTGCCGGTCGAAGTTTAATATTTACGCAATAAAAGAATCATACTATAAGAGAATTTTTAATTCTCATTTTCATTCTCATTTTCTCAATTATGAGGCTGGCTCAAAAGAGCCAGCCTCTTTCTTTTGCCTGGGAAACTACCAAATGGGGAGCCTATGTTAAGATGAAGACAGAGGTCTGGTTAGGCCCGCAGGATAAGGGAGGCTTTGACAGCAATCGCACGAAACAAAGCGGCAGCTTCGTGAGGATTTGGGTTACACAGGTATTATTACAGGATATAATGCACTCAGCCTGTGTACTGATTTATGCAAGTAAGAAAGTTTTATACTGTTTAATATACTAAAAAAGGCCCGTCAGGAAACAGACCCAAAGTAATTCAGACTAATTTCGGTTTACATTTATCTCTCTGCTGCCTGCATGACTGGCTCGATATCAGGAAGCGTTACTTTTGTTGTTCATCAATTGGTATCTGGATCAATTGATTAGCTCCTGTTGCTTTCGGCATCTTACCGTCCCATTTCTCAATCCATTTATTTTGTATGACTTCCTGTGATATCGATTTTTTAATGATGTCATTGTAGTCAGCGATCCCTTTTGCTTCAATTTGTTTTTTCTGTGCTTCTGCTTTGGCGATTTTCAGCTCGATTTGCTTCCTTTCCAATTCCTGAGCTGCCTCGACCCGTTTATCGATTGCCGCCTGGGTTGCTTTATCGGGTTTAGGCACACCCAGAGTCAAATTATCTACCGTAAAGCCCAGATCACGAATATCATCTGAAAAAATCGTCTGGACATTTACGGCCGCTTCCGAAGATTTTTCCCCGTATGTGTCAATAACCGAATATTTAGCGATTGCTTTGCGCCCTGCATCCCAAAGCCTGGTCCGCAAATACGAGTCCTCGATCTGTTCAACTTCGATAGGACCAAACTTATTAAATACATCCACTACCTTGTCAGGCTGAATGCTATAATTATAGGCAAAATCGATGGTCACATTTTTCCCATCCGAAGTAGCGACCTGGATATCATTATAGTTAACGGTCTGCATCCTTACAGGATAGATTGTAACTTTATCGAATAACCCCACAAGATGCCATCCCTGGCCAAGTGTTTCATCCTGGACCCCGCCGTTAGGGCTGTAGACCACCCCTACATACCCATTTGGGATTTTCTCAATAAACATTGTGGTAATCAAGACAGCAAGGATGAGTGCTGCACCTACAATAATTCCCCCTAGAACCTTACCATTCTTTCTTTTTTTACTTGCCGTTTCCATCTTCGTCCCCCCCTAGTTTCTCCTTAATCCTTTTTGCTGTGTCACCGATCTTTTTAAATGATGGAGACAGCATAAGCCAGATTCCTATGCATAGTAAAATCACAACGATACTCGATCCGATAAAGACCTTCATGCAATCCCCCCTTCTCTTATTCTACAATCCCGGGAGATAAAGTGATATCTCTTCATTATATTGCTAATTGCAAAAATTAATGGCGGCATAAGATGAATTTTCTAAATAATTAGGGTTCTTATTAATGAGATAAAATCAGCGGTATTAAGAGATTCCTGTATGATAAAAAACCCCCTTAGCCTATCGGAGGTTTCACTAAATTCTATCGCTATGTTAGCGAGAATTTAAATCTTTCGATATAGCTGATGATAAGCAATTGCCTCTTCTTCCGGTGAACAATGTTCAATGATCCAATCCCTGGCTTGTTGGACAACCATCTCCCGCATGAAGCGGTCATTGACAATACTATGGACCGCTTCGGCAAATTCCGGCATTGTTTCATAAATCCAGCCCGTCCTGCCGTGGCTGATCAAGGCCCGATTGGCTTCATTATTCCTCGCGATGACAGGGCGGCCCATTGCCATCGCTTCCATAAGGGCGATGGACTGTCCTTCGGATTGCGATGTGTTAATGACGATTTGGGCTGTTTCGTACCAGATTTTCATTACCTCATAAGGAACGACGCCTGCATACTTCATCCAATTTCTCGACATTGCCGCTTTTTGGATCTCGGCATGGACATTCCCGTCCAAATTTGCTCCAAGTATCGTAAAGTCCATATCAGTGTAATCCTCTTTTAGCCGGTCAAGCGCAGGAAGAACGTGAAGAACATCCTTGACCGGACGTAAACCGGCAGGGAGAAGAATACGAGGGATCATTTCCTGGCTCCTCTTTGAAATATTCCAGGGCATCCAAATGCCTTGAGTGATCACAATCGTTTTCTCCCCCCATTCCGGGGCAAGATGATTGACCTTTTCCTTGGCATCCTCCGTAAAAACGGTAATGAACTTAGCATGATCCAGGAAGGCAAACATCTCCTCTTCCATGTCTTCTTGAAGATCAATATTAATGTCCGTACCGCCCATGGTAACCAGGTAAGGGCGGTCTAAGGTGAACCCGTTCTCCCTGGACCATTGCAGAAAACGGGTAGCATGCAGGATATGATAAATATCTGCTTGGGGATAGTACCAGTTATCGTTTTCCAAATAAGGTATGACGGATGTATTGATATTTTGTTTATGCAAGAAATGAACCAATCTCTTGATCGTTGTTGAATTTCCTCTGGGTTGGTTAAAGTAGGGTGCAAAAAATAATATATGCATAACAATCTCCTGAAAGTGACCGCACAAAAAGCAGCCGTATATTTATATGTTTTAAGGGAAATGTATTTTTTGAAGAAAAAAATTTCCATTAAAGGGATGATGAATATAGTGGTAAATAATAACGGGAAAGAACCGCAGTTTGAGAGCGGGGAAACAGAGAATAAGAAAGCAAAAGGATTATATGGGCTCGATCCGGATACGAGTCTTCTCTCTGTGAACTATGCAACAACTGAAAATCCTTATTTAAGTGAACATTATAATGAGGAATCCAAGGAAGTACCCTGATGCACTTCACGGTTCGCGTCGATTCCCTAGGGAGTTTACATGCAGGGTCTTGCCACAATCATCGATCCAGCCTGTCGGCAGAGTTTGCCTGCGGGCTGGATTCTACCATAGTTTTCATTCTGCATCTAGCTATTTAAACATCCTGGTTTTCTACCGTGCGTGCTATAACCGCACCGAACACAAGCGCCCATACCGGTGCGCTTATATGCAGAAATGATACGTTTGACAGCGCGATTATGAAGGCAGATAACGCACTCAAGCGATATTTCGTTCCGGCAAATGCCATCTGCAGGCTTGAATGCAAAACCCCTATGAGTGCAAAACCCGCCAACAGAGAAATGAATGCCTTTGGCAGGGATTGAATGAACGGAACAATCTTCCATGAAAAGATTCCAAACAATAGAATTACGATACCCGATACGATGGCTGCCATATATCGTTTTGACCTGGGACCTGAATCGGGTCCGGCACTGATTGCTGTCATCATGCCCGCGATATTAGCGCTTTGTCCCCCGAAAAAAGACGTAACCATGGAAAATATCCCACTCATTGATACGATTTTTCGAATCGGGGGATTAAAATTGGAACTTTCCAACGCCCCGATCCCCGGAGCAGCATCATTGCTCAAAATCAGCATGGCGAGTGGAAGAGCCAGAGTAAGCATTCCCATCAAAGAAAATTCAGGCGATTGTATAGAGGGAAAAGAAAATGGGATATCCGCAGCCCCCATACTCAATCCATTTGTCAATGCCAGGGTCGCAAAACCGACCGCTACCGCCACCATTACCGGCGGCAAACGCTTGCTAAATTTCGTTGTTAAGAAGAAACTCAATAGAGCAATCCCCCCAACCAGAGGTAACTCTTTAATGGAAGGAACGAGTTTAACCACGTAACCAGTCACCAAACCTGCCAGCATCGCAGAAATAACTTCTTTCGGAACCCACTTGATGATTTTTGTAAACAGGCCGGAAATGCCCACAAGAAAAATCAAGAGCCCAGACATCATATATCCGCCGATAAGCTGTGGATAAGTAAAATGCGAGGTAACCGTTGCCAAAAAAGCAACCCCTGTGATCGAGTGGCCTCCAGTGATTGGGATTTTATACAGCATTGGCATAAGGATACCGAAAATCCCACCGAAAAAATATACGGCAAACATCCAATTGATTGTTTGCTGATCTGTAAAACGGCCTGCAGCCGCTGCTTCCAATATAATGATAGCCGGGCCTGTCATCACCATCGTGCTGGAAATAAGCCCTGAAGATACATTCTGTGTTGTTAGATTATGCAAAAAATGTCCCTTTTTCAATTGTCCTTCCGGATTCAAAACATTCTGTCGTTCCATATATTTGTCTGGCAACCCCATCTGAACCACTCCTGTCCACAGTCATTTACGATACTATAATAATTGGGACAGGAATGGTCATCTGTCAAGCGAATTTCCTGAATATTTCTATTTTTATCCCAATTATTTCGCAGTCCATACCTGTAATTTGAAGATTATATCCACTTAATCCATTTAAATTTTATTAAGGTCATTATACGATATGTGGACCTTACCAAGAAAGAAGCTAATGTTTTTCAAGCAGATATAGAAACATTTCAAACAGAAGAACTTATGAAGCAATTATTATCCCAACAGGAGCATTTTTGTTAATTGATGATGAGGCAAAAGCTTTAAAGGCGTTAGCCAATTTTCATAACCACTTGGAGCCGGATGGCCGGTTACTAGTAGATATATTTTTACAGTCTGATTTTGTGGAAGGGAGATCCACTATCGGACGTTTAAGAATACACAAGGCAACCTTATCACGCTGCAAATGATTCAATCAGAAGTGAACCATATCGACCAGACTACGGTTTCCCTTCGCCGCTATGATAAGTGGAAAGAAGGTAAATGTATCGACAGTGAATTTGAAACTTTTAAATTGAAATGGTGTGGAGTAAATGAATTTTAAAGGTTATTAATGCAAATTGGATTTCGAGATATCACCATTTTTTGCTGATTATACTTATAAACAATATCCAACAAGTCTACATCAGGTAATTACTTTTGAAGCAGTTAAGTAATAACCATTCACCCCAATAGCAAGTAAAATAGAGTTGGTTCTAATACCTAGAGCCAACTCTATTTTTATCTCTTTTTCTTCCGATCAATTAATCAGTGCCTGGAGTGGGGCCGGAATGCGCCCGCCACGTCGGATTAGCTTTTCAGAACTATATGGATTGACTCCCATTACAGGCGCACGGCCAAGCAAGCCACCGAACTCAACCATTTCCCCTTCTTCTTTGCCAGGAACGGGGATCACCCTTACTGCTGTCGTTTTCTTATTAATCATCCCGATCGCCGCTTCGTCAGCGATCAGGGCTGACAATGTTGCTGCCGATACATCACCAGTCAGGGCAATCATATCAAGTCCAACGGAACATACGCATGTCATGGCTTCCAATTTGGAAAGCGTCAGGGAATTATCCATGATGCCTCTGATCATTCCATTGTCTTCACTGACAGGGATAAAAGCCCCGCTTAAGCCGCCCACGTACGAACTTGCCATGGCCCCGCCTTTTTTCACGGCGTCATTCATAAGGGCAAGTGCCGCAATCGTTCCATGTGTGCCAACGCGCTCCAGTCCGATTTCCTCGAGAATTTCAGCGACGCTGTCATTCATGGCATTCGTCGGTGCAAGCGATAGATCCATGATTCCGAACGGCACTCCCAACCGTTCTGCCACGACCCTCCCGATTATCTCCCCTGCACGGGTAATTTTGAACGCCGTTTTTTTGATGACATCCGAGACTTCACCTAAATCTGCCTCCGGATGGCGTTTCAATGCGCTTAGCACAACCCCGGGACCGCTTACACCAACATTGAGGACAACTTCTCCTTCTCCGGCTCCATGGAAAGCCCCTGCCATAAACGGATTATCTTCGACAGGATTACAAAAGACAACCAGTTTGGCACAGGCCATTCCATCCTGATCTTTTGTCCGTTCAGCAGCTTCCTTGATAATCACGCCCATCTGGCGGACAGCATCCATATTGATTCCCGTCCTTGTCGTGGCAACTGAAACGGAGGAACAAACTCTCTCTGTGACGCTTAATGCTTCCGGAAGGGCGTCAAGCAAAGTCTGGTCACCCTTTGTGATTCCTTTATGTACAAGCGCGGAATATCCGCCAATAAAATCGACACCAAGCTCTATAGCTGCTTTATCAAGTGTTTTTGCCAGTTCGATTGCCTGGTCTTTCGTTGCATTCCCTATAATTTCGGCAATGGGTGTTATCGAAATCCTCTTATTTATGATCGGAATGCCATATTCCTTTTCAACATCTTCAGCGACCGCCTTCAAATTGCCGGCATAGCTAACAATTTTCTCATACACTTTCTTGTTCATAATCTGAAAATCTGAATCCGCACAATCATGGAGGCTGATCCCCATCGTTACGGTGCGTATATCCAGGTTTTCCATCTGGATCATCCGAATCGTTTCCATCATTTCATCGAGTGCAATCGTCATCTTTTTCCCCTCCTGTTCATACACGGTGCATCGCTTGAAAAATTTCTTCAAGCTGGATATTTATTTTCAGGGAAAGCTCCTCCCCTGCCTCATTAAGCAAATCTTGCAGACGATCCAGATTTTCGATTCCGGCAACGTCCACAATCATCATCATTGTAAAAAAATCTTGTAAGATCGTCTGGCTTATATCCAGGATATTGATGTCATTGTCTGATAAAACCCTTGTCACTTTCGCAATAATGCCTACTTTGTCCTGTCCGACGACACTTACTACCGCACGTCTCATACTGTCCATCTCCCTGATTGTGAATATAATAAAAAAAGATTGGAATTACTCCAATCTCGAAAGTCAGCAGAATAACCTAAGATATGCATAAGTTACTCTTCTGTCCTTTTGCCTGAGATTGTGAATCCTTCGGCGCCGCATGCAAGCGGTCTCTCCAGAAGCTGCTCCCGTTATAGTGTTACCCACAACGATCATTGCTTGCTATTTAAAAATAATAAACCGATTATAACAATCCCCAATAACAAGGTCAATATAATATTTTATCCGAACCAAATAAAATTGGCACATGATAGGATTGGAACCATGCCCCCTATAATGTGCATGTTAGACCTCCCTAGTTTTGGTTTCGATAATTTCAGAGACATTTTTCCATCTATCTATTGTAAAATTAAACCAGATAAGAGTTGGGAGAGATATTCATGAAAATATTATATCTGGAAGATGATTTGGAAATCGGGAAGTGGGTCAAGGAATATTTGGAATCCAGGGGATACGAAGTGGACTGGTTCACTTCAGGCCTTCATCTCCCTGAACGCGAGGACGGATACGATTTAACAATTCTCGACGTCATGCTTCCCGGGCTGGACGGATTTTCATTAGGGAAGCGTTTAAAAAACAAGCACTCTCAGATGCCTATTATTATGTTGTCCGCAAGATCAGCAATAGAAGACAAACTTGAAGGTCTCGAATTTGCAGATGATTATTTAACAAAGCCATTTCATGCAGAGGAATTGGCCAAGCGGGTGGAAGTCCATCTGCGAAGGTACGACAAGTCCCTTTCTTCTAAGCTCCGGATACGCCACCTGGAAATCGATCAAAAGACAAATAGCATTATAAACACTATCACAAATGAAGAGATTATTCTTACAGGAAAGCAGTTTCAGATTTTCAAATATTTTTTGCGCCATTTAAACCAAATATTAACCAAAGAGCAACTTTTTGAAAAAGTGTGGGGAGATCAGTATATAGAGGGAGATCATAAAACATTAATGGTACATATCCGCTATTTGCGTGAAAAAATTGAACAAAATCCATCAGAGCCGGAAATCATAGAAACCATCCGCGGCATCGGCTATCGGGTGAAAGGATGAAGTGGCATAACTCGATCCAGTTCAAATTTGCCGTATTTGTTTTGATTGCGATTATGTTTATCCCCATTGTGATGCCTCTCACTTCAATGGTGACATATATACCCGGTGTTTTCATTGAATATGAAAATACCCCGTATGAAGGATTTAATGAGCTGACAGAAATGTGGCATAGTGAGGCGCGAAATCTTGAGGGAAAAGAAGATTCCAAGATTAAAAAGCGGCTTCAAGAGTTAAATGACAAGTACCCTAAATCGGAAATCTTTTGGGTGGATCACACTGGCCGGACCCGGGACACCTTTTCTTACTCAGGAACCCTTCCAGGTAAGTGGTCTGTGCCGTATACCATCCAATTTATGAAAGACAGCTTCGACGCCGATCCTTATACGGTGGTTGCATTCTTAGGAAAAAAAAAGGATAGCGGCTTTATGGTGATCAAGGTTGACCGTATACTGTTGGAGCCGCCAGTCCAACGTCTTAGCGAGGGATACAATTATGCATTCATAATCGTTTTTCTGGCCTTTATGCTTCTATTTGCTTTACTTTCTTACTTATTTATCAGGAGTATTCGAAAACGGCTGCTGCGTCTGAAGGAGGCCATGGAAGCAAAAAAGGGGTCCGGTATCCCATTAGCTATCAAAATTTCAAAAATGGATGAAATCGGCCAAATCGAAGAAAGCTTTAACAGCATGGTGCAAGCATTAGAAGGAAGCCGCCTTCGCGAAATACAAGAGGAAAAATTACGCCGGGAACTCATTGCGAATCTATCCCACGACATCCGAACACCCCTAACTACGATCCGGGGCCACCTGAACAGCATAAACCAAGAAATTGATACTGCAAAAGGAAAAGCAGCCCTAGAGACAATCGATCATAAAATTGACTTCTTAAGCGGACTCATTGATAACCTTTTTTCTTACACTTTGTTATCGGCCGGAAAATATCCATGCCACCTGAATCGAGTTGAAATGAACCGATTTATCCGGGAAGCCGCGGCTGGTTGGTATCCAATCCTGGAGGAACATGAAATAGAAGTTGAATTGCAAATGCAACAGCAACCGGCCTTTTGGACCGTTGACCCTAACTGGATCGAGAGAATCATTGATAACCTGCTCCAAAATGTGGTTCGCCATGCGAGAGAGGGAAAATTTGTAGAAATATCATTGACCGATAATCAGCTTATTTTTAAAGATAAAGGGAGAGGCTTTTCCCAGGAGAGCAAACAAAAAGGTGCGGGAATCGGAATGGTTATCATTGACCTGATGGTAAGGGAAATGGGACTGGAATGGGAAATCGAATCAACTGGCACAGGCACAACGATATATATTAGAAAGCTCGACGCCTCGGGAAGCTGTTTATAGGTTAACTCCTTTGTTCCAAAAAAGTTGGTGTATTCCGCAAAAAAACAGACGTAAAATTCTTTTATAATCTTGCACTCCATCAAATATATAAAGTGTTTTTTTAAGTTCTTTTTAAACTTCATTGCACCTCTCTTTTAACCTTGGCTGGTTAATATAGGAAATGAGGTGATGGAAATGAAGGAAATAATAGTGCAGACAACGGATTTAGTTAAAAAATTTAAAGGAAGGCCGGCAGTTAAGTCGGTTAACCTGTCGATTGAAAAAGGTGAAATTTATGGTTTTTTGGGTCCGAACGGGGCTGGTAAAACAACCACGATTCGCATGCTGCTTGGATTGATGAAACCTGATTCAGGAACGATTGAGTTGTTCGGAAAAAATGTAAAACGAAGCCATCTTGAAGCTTTAAAAAAAATCGGTTCTTTAGTGGAGTCTCCTTCCTATTACGCCCATCTTACAGCCAGGGAGAACCTAGAAGCAATCCGGAAGCTGATATACGTTCCGAAAAGCCGGATCGATGAGGTTTTATCCATTGTACGATTGACGGAAGATGCAGACCGGGCTGTAAAGGGATATTCACTCGGAATGAAGCAGCGCCTGGGAATTGCCTCGGCACTCCTCGGAAATCCAGAGCTGCTGATTCTGGATGAACCGACAAACGGCCTGGATCCATCCGGCATCCATGAAATCCGTGATTTAATCAAAAGTATGCCTCAGCAATATGGAATAACAGTGTTGATTTCCAGCCATTTACTTAGTGAAATCGATCAAATGGCCACAAAGGTGGGGATTATTTCAAAAGGAGAAATGATATTCCATGATTCCATCGAGGCGCTCAGGAATAAGGCGCAAACGCAAATTAAACTCCGCGTGGAAAATGCGGAGCAAGCAAAAAATCTGCTTTTAGGCAAAGGGTTTGTGCTCAAACAAGGAGACAATGCGTTACACCTGAAGGATGTAAGGGATCACAATGTAGCCAAGGTAATCAATTTACTTGTCCAAAATGGCATTGGGATCTATCGGGTCGAAGAACAGCGAAAATCGTTGGAAGAGATCTTCCTAGGCCTTACAGATGAAGGGGGTGCGAAACATGCTAAAACTTCTGCAAGCTGACATGCTTAAAGTTAAACGCAAATGGCTTTGGTTCCTTGTCTTTCTAGGTCCATTTGGTGTCATCGCCCTTCAAATAGTGAATTACCGGGTGAGGTATGACTATTTAATCCAGCAGCAGCCGGATGTTTGGAAAGGGCTCATGGAAAATGTAAATATGTTTGTAGCACCAGCTATGTTGCTTGGGATGACAATTATCGCCTCTCAGCTGGCAAACATTGAGCATCAGCAAAGTTCCTGGAAGCATCTGCTCAGTTTGCCCATCAGGCGCAGGGATGTTTTTTCATCAAAATTCATGATCGCTGTCATGATGCTTATCGTTTCATGCTTGTTGCTATTTATCGGAACGATTCTCTTGGGTGTGGCTTTAAAGTTTGGCTGGGATTTCCCCTTCCAAAGTCTTCTTGGAAACAGCTTTTACCCATTGTTAGCCGGGCTGCCAGTGCTTGCTCTCCAAATCTGGCTTTCGATTACCTTTCAAAATCAGGCGTACCCGCTTACATTAGGGATATCTGGAGCCGTTTTTTGTATGTTATCGTATAAGGCCCCTGTCTGGTTCATCTGGAAGTGGCCGCTAATTTTAGGCGATCAGGATCCGAACCGGTTTGTCTTAGCCGGAATCCTGGTCGGATTTATTTTTTTTCTGATTGGAATGGTCGATTTTCAAAGAAGGGATGTGAAGTAATGCTGTCGTCACTTATACAAACGGAATTTTTTAAAATCCGAAAAACAAACATTTTATCATTGGTGTTTGTAAGTCCGATCCTAGCCACAATGGTAGGTTTTTCGATAACACAAATAGAAGCCTCGCCTAATGATTGGGTAACTCCTTTGATTTTTATGACTTTCGTTCACGCTTTGATCTTTCTTCCTCTTTTAATTGGTGTCTTTTCGAGCTTTGTGTGCCGTTATGAGCATCTACATGGCGGCTGGAAGCAATTGCTGAGTCTGCCGGTCCGCCGTGAACAGGTCTATCTTGCAAAATTTATTGTCGTCATATCAATGATTGCTTTAAATCAGCTTCTTTTTGCTGCCGGATGGATTGGAATAGGACTTGTGAAGGGATTTTCCGACCCATTTCCTTTTGAAGTATTAAGCAAAGTGCTGATGGGAGGATGGATCGCAACACTGCCCCTCGCTGCTGTTATGCTTTGGGTATCAATGGCATGGGCCAGCTTTGCTGCACCACTGGCGCTTAATGTGATATTCACGCTCCCTAATATCCTTATTGCCAACTCAGAAAAGTTTGCTCCCTATTATCCATGGATTCAGCCCTTTTTAACCATGGTCCCGCCAGGTGAAGAATCATGGGGCGCCTTATTTGTTTCTTTTGAATCCATTGTTTTTGCCATAATGGGGGGATTTATCATCTTTTTCATGGGTGGGCTCATATATATTCGCAGAAAAACAGTATAAGGAAGCATAAAGGTTGGGTAAAGAGGCGGGATCAAAAAGAGTTGCATAGCAATTCCCCTCTTAAAGTACAGCCGCTCCCACCTTTAAATGGCACTGATTTGTTGTATCAAAGGTCAATACTTGATTTTATTCAAGCTGAAAAATCGCTTTCACTTTCTCATGAAGCTTTTTATCCCTTGTCATGGAAATATATTCATCGTTTATATTGAAAAATATGTTTGCATTTGAGTCCAAGAGCTGCTTCTTTTTGCCATTTTGTATTATTTGATATAGATAGCGGTCTTCTGCTCCATCTTTTCTTATAATTTTATATGTCTTACCAGTTTTATTCTCAAGATGGATCAAGGAAATAAATCCGGTATCCGTTTTTAGGATCATGGAAAAATTTGGTTTTGTATGAAAAAAGGCCATATAATTAGAGTTATGTATTCCCTGGATGTTGATTCCATATTTATTTATGGAATGCAGCATTTCCTTGGCATGGTCATACTCGTTCGGAATAGTCAAAGGTTTTCTTGCATCTACTTGAAAACTGGCGAATTCTTTATCGTCAACAGTAACATCGATTTTCCAAAGTCCCGGTTTATCCAAGCTAAATTTCGCAGCGCTATGGGCATCGGCCTTAATTACACTATTTCCAGAAGCGGAAATCTCTGTTTCATACAGTTTAACTTTTCCCCCGGTTTCTGCGTGTGTACCTGTCATTTTGTATCTCTTTCCATTCAGTTCGTCCTTCTTCCCCCAAAAATATACTTCATAGTGACGCCCCTGCGGCCCGCCAATAAATTCTGGTTCATGTTGTTCCCCGTTGACTTTTCTAATTCCGAGCTTCCCTTTTACGCCGTAAAGTGTTTGGCCGTTAACTATAAAGGTTGGATTAGGCTTCCGAGTGTTTTCTTCTCCTTGTTGGCTGTCAGGCAAATTTATACTGATGGATTCATCATTATCATTATTTGTAAATATAACAGATAGCACGAAAACTAATGCTAATGCTGATGCACCCGCCAGTTTAACGAACACTTCCTTCGTTATGTGTGCCGTCCTATTGTTTTTGCTGCGTCCCAAAGAAAACTCCTCCAAGGAATGGTATATCTCCTGTTTTCTTTGACTATTTAAAGCAGGTTTAGGCATGCCTTTAAGTTTCCGGTCGATTTCGTTCAAATCTTGATTACTCATCCGATATCCCTCCCAACCTTTGCTTTAGCGCTTTTCGTGCTCGATGATAAGTGGAACGGACTTTGTTTTCATTCCATTCGAGTGCCGCAGCGGCTTCCGCCACAGAGAGCTGCTGGATTCCTCTCATAATGAGAACGTCCCGATAGGCTGCTTTAAGCGATTGAATGACCCTGAAAATATATTTGTTTTCTTCATTTAAAAGCAGAATTTCTTCTGGATTATTAATAGTTTCCCGCGTATGTTGAGACTCAAATAATAAGTTTTTTATCCGGTACCTTTTCCTTCTCCTGATCTCGTCAATTGCAACATTGCGGGCAATACTAAAAAGCCATGTTTTTGGGCTGGCATTTCCTTCATACCTTTCAATTCCTTTCATCGCCTTTATAAATACCTCTTGAACTAAATCTTCCACATCGGCTGAACCCGTCCGGTAAATCAAGAACTGGTATATAACATCACTGTATAATTGAAACCACTCCAGCACATCCCTATTGCCCAACACCCCAGCCCCCTCGACTGACATCTCTTTCTTATTTAGACGTACTGGATATGCACTTATCGCACTTTTCGAAAAATTTTATATAAAAAAAAGACCCTTATATAAAAGGTCGTTTTTCACCAATTTTAGCAAACTTATCACGAATCGTTGTCCTGACCTCAAAAAGAATTCATCCAACAGTTCGTTATGTACAGTGAAAAATCCCAGTGAAGCTTCGCACAATTTGCTCTATCCTATTGAGAGAGAAGGTGCAGCTTATATGGCGGAGAAGGAGGGATTTGAACCCTCGCGCCGCTCACGCGACCTACACCCTTTCCAGGGGTGCCTCTTCAGCCTCTTGAGTACTTCCCCATAAACATAAAAATGGCTCCGCAGGTAGGACTCGAACCTACGACCGATCGGTTAACAGCCGATTGCTCTACCACTGAGCTACTGCGGAACAAATATTTCAATATGGTGGGCCTAAATGGACTCGAACCATCGACCTCACGCTTATCAGGCGTGCGCTCTAACCAGCTGAGCTATAGGCCCATATTGGAGCGGGTGATGAGAATCGAACTCACGACATCAGCTTGGAAGGCTGAGGTTTTACCATTAAACTACACCCGCATAAACATAAAAATTATAAATACCGGTGGTCGGGGTCGAACCGACACTCCTTACGGAACACGATTTTGAGTCGTGCGCGTCTGCCAATTCCGCCACACCGGCATAATATTGGAGGCGGCAACCGGATTCGAACCGGTGGTAAAGGTTTTGCAGACCTTGGCCTTACCACTTGGCTATGCCGCCAATCTGTGGATTTCTAGTGATTCCAAGGTTTTTACCTCTACAATGCTTTTTCCTAAAGATGGCTGGGCTAGCAGGATTCGAACCTACGAATGACGGAGTCAAAGTCCGTTGCCTTACCGCTTGGCTATAGCCCAATAGTATATGGGGCGGCTGATGGGAATCGAACCCACGAATGTCGGAACCACAATCCGATGCGTTAACCACTTCGCCACAGCCGCCATGATGCTGGCAGGGGCAGCAGGAATCGAACCCACACCAGAGGTTTTGGAGACCTCTGTTCTACCGTTAAACTATGCCCCTATCATGGATGGTGGAGGGGGACGGATTCGAACCGCCGAACCCTTAGGGAGCGGATTTACAGTCCGCCGCGTTTAGCCACTTCGCTACCCCTCCATATTTGTTTAGGAGAATTTTTGTTTATGGCGGTCCCGACGGGAATCGAACCCGCGATCTCCTGCGTGACAGGCAGGCATGTTAACCGCTACACCACGGGACCACTTCGATTGCGGGGACAGGATTTGAACCTGCGACCTTCGGGTTATGAGCC
>NZ_QVTD01000007.1 GCF_003429105.1 Peribacillus glennii | reverse complement strand
GTTGGGGGTTCTCCCCCTGTGAGAGTAGGACGTCGCCAAGCTTATAGTTATTTTATGTATAATTGTTATTTAACTGCATAATATAATTATGTGCATAAACAAAAATGTATCATTTTTATCATCGCGGGGTGGAGCAGTCTGGTAGCTCGTCGGGCTCATAACCCGAAGGTCGCAGGTTCAAATCCTGTCCCCGCAATCAAAGAAAAAGCGAAACTTGGTTTCGCTTTTTTTTTTTGCCTAAAAAATGATAAATCGTGAGTATTTGTTTCTTTACATAAAAAAAGGTAAACTAACTATAAGCTTGAATTCCGACGGATTTTTGTCCATTGTGTAAGTTGAATAATAGATAAAGGTGAAGATTGTATGCAGCAGTTCGAATTCATCTCAAATAATGAGGATGAGACAGGTCAATTTGCAAAAAAATTGGCGGGAAGGCTCCATGAGGGAGATGTAATTGCCTTGGAAGGGGATTTAGGTGCCGGAAAAACGGCATTTACCAAAGGAATCGCTTCCGGTCTGGGAGTAACCAGAAATGTCAATAGCCCTACTTTTACGATTATTAAAGAATATCAGGGGATTCTTCCTTTATACCATATGGATGTGTATCGTGTTAGCGATGCAGGGGAGGATTTGGGGTTTGAGGAATATTTGGAAGGGGAAGGTGTAACTGTCATTGAATGGGCCCATCTGATAAAAGATCAGCTTCCCGAACATTTATTGACGATTTATATATTCCGGATTGGCGAGACAAGCAGGCGCCTGGTATTGGAACCACGTGGCGAAAGATATGTAAGCTTATGTAAGGAGATTGTTTCATGACGGTATTAGCAATTGACACATCCAATTTTTCTTTAGGAATTGCCTTGGCCAAAGGGGACCAAGTGATTGGCGAATATATTACTAATATCAAGAAAAATCATTCATTGCGGGTTATGCCTGCGATTGAACGGTTAGTAGGCGATTGTGATCTAAAAACAGCCGATCTTAAAAAAATAGTGGTGGCCAGGGGACCGGGCTCCTATACCGGTGTCCGGATTGGCGTAACCATTGCCAAGACGTTAGCCTGGACACTTAACATCCCTTTAGCGGGTGTATCCAGTCTAGAATTCCTAGCAGCGAATGGCCGTTATTTCACTGGAATTGTCTCGCCCTTATTCGATGCGAGAAGAGGACAGATTTTTACAGGATTATATCGCTTTAATGGTAATCGCCTTGAAACGATTTTAGAAGATACTAATATGCTGGCGACCGAGTGGGCAGGCAAGATCAAGCAATATAACCAGCCTGTTTTATTTATTGGCAACGATACGCCGCTGCACAAAGAGGCTCTACAAAATATTCTGGGTGATGCTGCGTTTTTCGCACCGCCTGCCTTATATAACCCTAGACCGGGTGAGCTTGCATTATTGGGGATGGAAAAGGAAGGGGAAGATATCCATTCCTTTGTACCAAACTACGTCCGGCTCGCAGAAGCAGAGGCAAAATGGTTGGGGCAGCAACGGGATTGATTGCATATCTTACATCAAAATATATAAAAAGGAAGAGACCGATTTCAATGAGTAAAACAATGACATTTCGGTTCATGAGAGAAGAGGACATCGACCAGGTGATGATTGTAGAGATGCAGTCATTCACTTTACCGTGGAGCAGGGAAGCTTTTTATAATGAGCTTTATCATAACCAGTTTGCCAGGTACCTTGTATTGGAAGATGGCGGCAGGATTGCAGGATATTGTGGAGCATGGATCGTGATGGATGAATCCCACATAACGAATATTGCTGTGCTGCCGGAGTATAGAGGAAGGAAATTGGGGGAAGCTTTGCTGCTTAAGATGATGGAGCTCTCCAAGAGCATGGGAGTTACGAGGATGACCCTCGAGGTTCGGGTTAGCAACTTAGTGGCTCAATCCCTCTATAAGAAACTTGGTTTTCAAAAAGGCGGTATCCGCAAAAATTATTACACGGATAATAAAGAAGATGCTTATGTAATGTGGGTGAATATATAGTGGAGAAAGATCAAATCATCTTAGGAATTGAAACTAGCTGTGATGAAACAGCGGCAGCAGTTATTAAAAATGGAAAAGAAATCCTGAGCAATGTAGTCGCATCCCAGATTGAAAGCCATAAACGCTTTGGCGGGGTGGTACCTGAAATAGCATCCAGACACCATGTGGAACAAATGACTATTGTCCTGGAGGAAGCTCTCAATCAGGCAGGTATTGGGTATAGTGATATTGATGCCATTGCCGTTACTGAAGGCCCTGGCCTGGTCGGGGCCCTTCTGATTGGTGTAAATGCGGCAAAGGCTATTGCTTTTGCGCATAACATACCGCTCGTCGGTGTCCATCATATTGCTGGACATATATATGCAAACCGGCTCGTTACCGAGATGAAATTCCCGGCTTTATCATTGGTGGTTTCAGGCGGGCATACGGAATTGGTACTGCTAAAGGAGCATGGCGATTTTACGGTGATCGGTGAAACAAGGGATGATGCGGCAGGAGAAGCATATGACAAGGTGGCGCGAACGTTACATCTTCCATATCCGGGCGGCCCGCACATTGACCGCCTTGCCCATGAAGGCAATCCCAGCTTGAAGCTTCCCCGTGCCTGGCTTGAAGGCTCGTATGACTTTAGCTTCAGCGGTTTAAAATCAGCCGTTATCAATACACTGCACAATGCTGAACAGCGAGGGGAGAATATTGAACCAGCAGATCTTGCGGCAAGCTTCCAGGAGAGTGTGATTGAGGTGCTTGTGACAAAAACGCTCCAGGCTGCCCAGGCGTATGATGTGAAGCAAGTGTTGTTGGCGGGCGGGGTTGCAGCTAACAAAGGCCTTCGGGCGGCGCTCACTGATGGGTTTGAATCCTTGTCAGATATTGAACTGGTTGTCCCACCTTTATATTTATGTACGGATAATGCGGCAATGATTGCTGCTGCAGGCAGTGTCCTGTTTCAAAAAGGAAAGAGGTCAAGCCTTGCCCTTAATGGGAATCCAGGTCTTGATATAGAGCAATCCATGTTTTGAGTCTGTTCATAGGAACAGGCTTTTTTATATTGCTCACTTGGCAATATGAAGTCAATATGTGGATAAAATAAAATGGAAACCAAAACCTCCTGTGCATAAATAAGCATTTTTGTGGATAAGTAGGATAAAAAATGTGGATAATGTGGAAAACTTATTTATTTGCTGCGGGATAAGGTATGAATATGTTGATAAATCAGTGGATAACTTGTTAATAAGTCCTAAAAAAACCGGAGCCTTTCGGACTCCGGTTTGTATTTATACCAATTCTTCCAGTTCAGCCCATTCCTCCATGAACAAATCAAGTTCCGTTTGTGCTTTGTCCAATTTTTCCTGTATTTGTTGGACTTTCTCATGATCCTTAAAAACTTCGGGACTACAAAGTGCGTCATTACACTGTTTAATTTCATCCTCCAGTTTCTCCATCGCCAGCTCTACTTCATCTAACCTTCGTTTTCGCTGCCTTTCGAGCTTTTTTGCTTCTTTATCAACTTTATAATTTGTTTTTTCATCTGGTTTTCCTGCGTTGACACTGTTTGAAGCCTGTTCAAGCTCCATGATCTCAGCCTGTTCCTGTTTTTTATCTATATAGTAATCATAATCTCCCAAGAATTCCTCACTGCCATTGTTTGAAAGCTCAATTACTTTAGTAGCTATCCGGTTGATGAAATACCGGTCGTGGGAAACGAAAAGAATGGTTCCCGGGTAATCGATAAGTGCATTCTCCAGAACCATTTTGCTGTCAAGGTCCAAATGGTTTGTGGGCTCGTCCAAAATCAGAAGATTGCCTTTTTCCATCATGATTTTTGCGAGGGCAAGCCGAGCCTTTTCACCGCCGCTTAAAGTAGAAACTGTTTTTAGGACATCATCGCCTGAAAACAGGAAATTACCAAGAATGGTACGGATTTCTTTTTCCGGTTTAAGCGGGTGTTCGTCCCATAATTCGTTAAGTACACGCTTATTTGAAAAAAGTTCAGCCTGTTCCTGGTCATAATAGCTTACTTGGACATTTGTCCCGAAACGGAATTCTCCATCCCTCGGATGTAGCTTCCCGATCAACGTCTTAAGCAGTGTCGACTTCCCTACACCGTTTGGGCCAACGAGAGCGATGCTGTCTCCTTTTGTAATCCTCAATGAAATATTTCTTGAAATGGTGTCCTGTTCATAGCCAATGGCCAAATCATGTATGTTCAACACTTCATTGCCGCTTTGCCGTTCTATTTCAAATGAAAAAGTGGCGGATTTTTCATCTCCCTGGGGCTTGTCCAGGACATCCATTTTTTCTAATTGCTTTCTGCGGCTCTGTGCGCGTTTTGTGGTAGAGGCCCTCGTGATGTTTTTCTGCACAAAATCACGTAGCTTTTCGATTTCTTCCTGTTGTTTTTCATATTGTTTCAGGTCCCTTTCATAATCTTCCGCTTTTTTCACCAAGTAGCTACTAAAGTTGCCGTGGAACTTTTTGATGGCATTGCGGGAGATTTCATATACCTGATTGACTACTTTATCAAGAAAATAGCGGTCATGTGATACAATCAGGACAGCCCCATGATATCCTTGAAGATATTGCTCAAGCCAGGAAAGGGTTTCGATGTCTAAATGGTTCGTCGGCTCATCGAGTATGAGGATATCAGGTTTCTTTAGCAGTAGTTTCCCGAGGGCCAGCCTCGTTTTTTGGCCGCCGCTCAAAGTGGAAATCGGGGTTGAGACATCATGGTCGGCAAATTGCAGGCCGTGAAGGACAGAACGGATATCTGCCTCATACTGATAACCTCCCTGATCCTTGAAGGAATGCTGCAATTCATCGTACTCCTTCAACACCTTTTGATAGGAAACTTCGTTTTGAAAAATATATGGATCTGCCATCATTTCTTCCAGTCTTCTTAGTTCCTTTTCCTTTAGAAGAAGCCCGGAGAAAACCGTCAACATCTCATCCCAAATGGAAAGATTCGATTCCAGTCCTGTATCCTGTGCGAGGTACCCGATTGTAACACCCTTAGGTCGGATCAATTCACCGCTATCGAAGGACATTTGCCCGGCGATGATTTTGAGAAGTGTGGACTTACCGGCTCCATTGCGGCCAACTAATGCAACTCTATCTCTATTTTGTACTTCCAGCTTGATTTTGGATAAAATAAGCTCTGCACCATAATATTTGGATAATTGATTGATCTGCAATAAAATCATTATTTTCACCTCTAATGCAATATTAATAGTGTAACTCATTGAGGCTTATCTCGCCAACAGGGCTGATTTGTGAAAAAGTCAACAATCTTCACACAAAAATGGAGAAATAGTGTATTATCAATTTGAGAGGTGTTCATTTTGGCTGAATTTACGCATTTTAACGAGCAAGGCAGGGCGAAGATGGTCGATGTCAGCGATAAGCCAGAGACCGTGCGGACTGCCATCGCGCAATCAAGTATATTATTGAATGATGAAATATTTGAAAGTATTGCTGCGAATACCATGAAAAAAGGGGACGTCCTTGCTGTGGCTCAGGTTGCAGGCATAATGGCAAGCAAAAGTACTTCTACCATAATCCCGATGTGCCATCCAATCCCGCTCTCAGGGGTTAACATATCTTTTCAGTGGGAAAAAGAAAAACGTGGCCATCGGCTGGTGATTACCGTTACAGCTAAGACAAAAGGAAGTACAGGAGTAGAAATGGAAGCGCTAACAGCAGCGTCTGTTACCGCACTTACCGTATACGACATGTGCAAGGCTGTCGATAAGGGAATGGTCATAGGCCCAACCTATTTAGTAGAGAAGACAGGCGGAGTATCGAGCCCAGACTATAAACGGCAAATCAATCAAAAAGAATGACGGTCCATACGGAGGAAAGATGTAAGAAAGCGGGGGAAAACAATGAACCAGGAACCAATGAGGATTCCGCAAGCAACGGCCAAAAGGCTGCCATTATACTATCGCTTTTTGCAAAATCTTCATTCATCAGGGAAACAAAGAGTTTCTTCCGCAGAGCTTAGCGAAGCTGTAAAAGTTGATTCTGCGACGATCAGGCGGGATTTCTCCTACTTTGGCGCTCTTGGGAAAAAAGGGTATGGCTACAATGTAAATTACCTGTTGTCCTTCTTCAGAAAAACGCTTGACCAGGATGAATTGACGGAAGTTGCATTGATCGGTGTAGGGAATCTCGGAACCGCATTTTTAAATTACAACTTTTTAAAGAATAATAATACAAAGATTGAAATGGCCTTTGATGTTGACGAAAATAAGGTAGGAACAAAAATAGGGGATGTGCCTGTTTACCATATGGACGAGATTGAAAAAAGGCTGGAGGAACAAAACGTGACTGTTGCCATATTAACAGTTCCGGCACAGGTAGCGCAGCCGATTACGGACAGGCTGGTCCAGTCAGAAATAAAAGGCATCCTGAATTTCACACCTGCAAGGCTGAATGTGCCTTCCTCAATCAGGATTCACCATATCGACCTCGCTGTTGAACTGCAATCATTGGTCTATTTCTTAAAGCATTACCCGGTAGCGGAGCAAGAAGAGACCGTTTCAACCGATAAGTAAACAAAACGCTGCCTTCGTATGGGGCAGCGTTTTTGTTTACTTCTTATTCTTTTGGATGGATTTTATTTTAATATGCAGCATGATCATGCGAATCCCGGAGCCAAAATCGAGGGTGGCCAGGATCACGAATAGATAAGAGAAAAATCCCCAGCCGGACTCAGAAACATTCTGAACGGCGAAAATGGTAAACAGTACCCCTAAACCCAAGTAAAGTAATCCTGCTGTTAATGGTGAGCGTCTCATAGTAAACCTCCGATGAAGGCCATTGCATTTTCCATTTCCCGAACCATCTTTTCAATATCATCCCGATAAACCGACTGAAAAACAACAACCAACGTGTTCATCGCTATATGGGCAAAAATGGGGACAAGGATCCGTTTTGTCCTGACATATAAAAAAGCAAAGGTGAAACCCATTGCTGAATACAAGAGGATGTGGACCAATTCAAAATGCGCGAGGCCAAAAATGACTGAGCTTATGAAAGCCGAAATAAAAAAATTAAATCGTTTATACAGGGAACCAAATATTATTTTTCTGAAAATGATTTCCTCCAGAATAGGCCCAATGACAGAGCTTACAAAAATCACCAAGGGGACGTGTTCAATGAGTGAAAGGATTTGCTGGGTGTTCTCAGATCCGGGTTTTATGCCAAGCATTTGTTCAATCGCACCTGCAATCGATTGGGAAAAAAGGGCAAGAAATACACCGGCAATCGCCCATCCCACTGAGACGGGAATTGAAGCCTTATTCCTAACGTTGACATCATTCTTCATATCTTCCCGCATAAAGAATAGAACGAGCAGGAGTGCCACAAAAAAACTGATGACAATCCAGTATGCCCCAGATTTCATGGCGACCTCATCTGCCGGATATCCGAGTTTCAATCCGATAACGGTCAGGATGGGCACCCCCACAATGGTTGATAATTGCATTGCGATATAGGTGATGATTACAAACCAGTACTCTCTCTTCAACTAATATTTCTCCTTTAATGGATGGTGGTGACGCCTGCGTATTTATTTTATACGAACATCCGGGGGTTGATGTTGGATGCCGCGTTATTTCAAATAGAAAAACATGGTTGCCAAAAGGAAATTATGGTCATAATAGTTAGGCCCTAACCTAAAGGGTATCAAATTTCCCATCATAACTCCAATGTATGAATCGCAGCCCATTCTTTTTTCTAAAAACGAGATGGATCCTTTTTTATGCTCCCGAATTTTTTCAGGAAATTAATGAGAATTTTTTTATCTTCAGGCTTGCAAAAAAGCAATGATTTATTTAATATAATAATTGTGTTAGCACTCGAGGTTATAGAGTGCTAACAAATTTCAGAACAATATTCAAAGAATCCCGAGGAGGTTGTTTCACTTGTTAAAACCATTAGGTGATCGCGTGGTAATTGAACTGGTTGAATCTGAAGAAAAGACAGCTAGCGGTATCGTATTGCCGGATACTGCGAAAGAAAAGCCGCAAGAAGGCAGAGTAGTAGCTGTTGGAACAGGCCGCGTGCTTGAAAACGGCGAACGTGTTGCCTTGGAGGTTGCACAAGGCGATAAAATCATCTTCTCAAAATATGCAGGCACTGAAGTGAAATATGAAGGTACTGAATACTTAATTTTACGTGAAAGCGACATCTTGGCTGTAATCGGCTAATTGCAAACATACTTAACTGATTTATTAAATTCTGGGAGGTATTCATAAATGGCTAAAGATATTAAATTTAGTGAAGACGCTCGCCGTTCCATGCTTCGCGGTGTGGACGCCCTTGCGAATGCAGTAAAAGTAACTCTTGGACCAAAAGGACGCAACGTGGTACTTGAAAAGAAATTCGGTTCTCCGCTTATCACCAATGACGGTGTAACAATCGCAAAGGAAATCGAATTGGAAGACGCTTTCGAAAACATGGGAGCAAAGCTTGTAGCTGAAGTAGCAAGCAAGACAAATGATGTTGCCGGTGACGGTACAACAACTGCAACAGTTCTTGCCCAGGCGATGATCCGTGAAGGACTTAAGAACGTAACAGCAGGCGCTAATCCAATGGGTATACGCAAAGGGATCGAAAAAGCGGTAAACGCTGCTATCGAAGAATTAAAAGCTATTTCCAAGCCTATCGAAGGCAAAGCATCTATCGCACAGGTTGCGGCTATTTCTTCAGCTGATGAAGAAGTGGGCCAATTGATTGCTGAAGCTATGGAGCGCGTTGGAAATGACGGTGTTATCACAATCGAAGAATCCAAAGGCTTCACTACTGAGCTTGATGTAGTAGAAGGTATGCAATTCGACCGTGGATATGCATCTCCATACATGGTAACAGATTCAGATAAAATGGAAGCTGTCTTAGAAAATCCATATATCTTGATTACTGACAAGAAAATTGCAAGCATCCAGGAAATCCTTCCTGTCCTTGAACAAGTCGTTCAACAAGGCAAGCCGCTATTGTTGATTGCTGAAGATGTTGAAGGTGAAGCATTGGCAACTCTTGTTGTGAACAAGCTTCGTGGTACATTCAACGCAGTAGCTGTTAAAGCTCCTGGTTTCGGTGACCGCCGTAAGGCTATGCTGGAAGACATCGCTGCTTTAACTGGCGGTGAAGTGATCACTGAAGAAGTCGGACTTGACCTTAAATCTGCAACTATCCAATCTTTGGGACGCGCTTCTAAAGTTGTCGTATCTAAAGAAAACACTACAATTGTCGAAGGCGCAGGCGAAACGGCTGCAATCCAAGCCCGTGTTAGCCAAATCCGCGTTCAATTGGAAGAAACTACTTCCGAATTCGACCGTGAAAAACTGCAAGAACGCCTTGCGAAATTAGCTGGCGGCGTAGCGGTAATCAAAGTTGGTGCTGCTACTGAAACAGAATTAAAAGAGCGCAAACTTCGCATCGAAGACGCTTTGAACTCTACACGCGCAGCGGTTGAAGAAGGAATCGTTTCAGGCGGTGGAACTGCTCTTCTTAACGTGTACAATAAAGTGGCTGCTATTCAATTAGAAGGCGACGAAGCAACAGGCGTTAACATCGTATTGCGTGCAATCGAAGAGCCTGTACGCCAAATCGCTCACAATGCAGGACTTGAAGGTTCAGTCATCGTTGAACGCTTAAAGCGCGAAGAAGTAGGCACTGGCTTCAATGCAGCTACTGGCGAATGGGTAAACATGATCGAAGCTGGTATCGTAGACCCTACGAAAGTAACTCGCTACGCCCTGCAAAACGCTGGATCTGTAGCGGCTATGTTCTTGACAACTGAAGCAGTTGTCGCTGACAAGCCTGAAGAAAACCCAGTCGGCGGCGGAATGCCTGATATGGGCGGCATGGGCGGAATGGGCGGCATGATGTAAGCATCATAAAGCCTTGATATATAGGAGTTTTTAAGTGGAAGAAGAATGAATGCTCATGCATTTACTCATAGTGAGTAAAAAATGCTCATTCTATAAACTAAAAGCTCATTATATTAGAGAAGGTCTTTCATCAGTTTAATGAACTGGTGGGAGGCCTTTTCTTCATTGTTGGCAGTGTATGAGCAGAAACATCATAGTTCCATTAATGCTGAATGTCATGAATTCTCCTTAATCTCCTATACTGCTACACCTGCTTCAATCAAAAGGGACAAGTGAAGAGTTATGATTAACGAAAGCGTTTTATATCGCTGAAAGGAGGCAGACCAAACAATCGAGCATATTCACGACTGTATTGAGAAGGACTCTCATATCCAACTTGAATGCAGCATTTGCAGCGTCCTCTGTCTCAGAAAGCATGAGGCGACGAGCCTCTTGTAACCTTAATTGTTTTTGATATTGCAAAGGACTCAATCCCGTAACTTGTTTAAAATGATGATGCAAGATGAAGAACTCATGTTAGCAGTTAAAGCTAGTTCTTCAATGCGCAAAGGCTTAGCAAAATCTTGCTTTATGATATGAATCACTTTGGCGATACGCTGCGCATGACTACAGATCATGGCTGTCTGTTTTACAGAATCACCTTGTTTATCTTGTAGAATTCGGTATAGAATTTCACGGATCACTAAAGGTGCGAGTACGGGAATATCCTCTGGTGCATCTAAAAGAATAACGAAAGACGGATACATCCGTCATGAACTCCTGCCTAACTACCGATACAATGAGGCTCGCGGAAACAGAAAAAGTGCTTATAAAGGAAGTTACACAATTACAGGCGATCATATCGATTATGTAGATGATACTGGTTTTACTGCAGATGGTGATTTTCGACATGGAATTTTTTATCATGCAGGAATGGTTTTCTATCGAGAAGAATAAAAGTAACTCATAATCTGAATATGCGTATTTGGCATCTAAACAAGAGGAAGGGCTACTGCTGCATTCTTAATGTCAATGCTTTTTTGCTTTTTCAGCAATAGAAACTAAGCTTTTTGTTTCCCCGAAACCGGATCCGAGGATTAATATATCCATCTTTTTCATATCGAAATGCTCTCCACTTCTGTAACCAGTACAACTGCTTGTGGAATGTTGACTAAATCTTATGCTAAATGTAATTCCATCTATACTTCTCTCCAAATCATTTTTTTGTTTAACAGCATTGAAAATGCCCGGCTCCCCACTTTAGGTCTCCCGACAAGTGTATCCATGGTCCTAACCTTCTTACAGATGCCAGTTAACTGGATATGTTAAATAATTGGAGGTACGTACTTTATTTTACGTAGTGTCGAAAAGTATACTATATGTTATAATATGTGGTCGTGGAGGTGAAACAAATGGCACGTATGCATGACAAAACATTTAACTGTGAAAAAGAATTGACCCTTTCGGTTATTGGCGGGAAGTGGAAAATGCTTATTTTATGGCATTTAGGCAAAGAATTGACCAAGCGGTTTGGCGAATTAAAAGCCCTTATGCCGGGCATTACGCAAAGAATGCTGGTGAATCAGCTGCGGGAGCTGGAAGATGATTTTATTGTAAAACGTCAAGTATACCCAGTTGTTCCGCCAAAAGTAGAGTATTCACTAACTGAAGAAGGACATACTTTGCTCCCGATTCTGGATTCTATGTACAAGTGGGGAAAAAACTATATGGAAAATGTGATTGGCACTCCAGCAAATAAAAGTGCGTCTATTAAATAGCAATCCTCCCAACTAAAGACCACAAGTAGACGTTAAAAAGTCAAGACTTGTGGTCTTTTTTGTGCAGTGACTAAGGGGAACGTACCTATCACCATGTTATTGGAAATCGGCTATATCAAACGTTCAAGCTATTATAAATGGAAAGCAACTCAGCCACAATGTGAGAAAAGGCTAGGGAGGAACAGGATTTACGGGAACAACACAATGACCAAACGAACTCAAAACAAAATAAAAAACGCGCGCCAATTGAATATCGGCACGCGCTAATTGAACATTGTCTACTTGATGGGAACAAGACTATTATTATTTTAAAGTGTTTTTTTTATTTTACATCTTCGTTGACTCGCTGGTGTCTTCTCAGAATGAACCTTATCATTAATTGTTTAGAAAGCCCGAAAACTAATGTTGTTAATTTGGATAAATGGTTTACTACTTTATTCCAAATTGGCATGTTTGCCGTACATCGTATTGGTATCTAAGCCTTTTTTGTCCATGAACCTCAGGATCACAGCATCGTAAAAAAGTAAGAGAGTTTGCTCAAAAAGAGAGCCCATCGGCTGGATTGTTTTATAGTCGCCTTCTGACTGGTCTTTGGGTGAGCCAGGCAATTTTATTGCGATATCCGCTAATTTCCCGATGGTGGATTCAGGAAATATTGTTGCTGTTGCAATAGTCCCACCGATGTTTTTTGCATTCGCAGCCATGGAGACCAAACTTTTTGTTTCTCCTGAACCTGATCCGATGATCAAAATATCATCTTTTTCAAAGTTAGGGGTTACGGTTTCGCCAATCACATAAGCATCTATCCCCATGTGCATCATTCGCATTGCAAAGGATTTACCCATAAGCCCAGATCTTCCTGCACCAGCTACAAAGACCTTCTCTGATTCAAGAATCCCGTTAACCAGTTTTTCAGCTTCTTCGTCAGCTATTAAGTTTACTGTACGATTAAGTTCTTTTATGATTTCAGCTAAATATTGAGTAGTCTGCATATTGGTGGTTAGCCTTGTTTAACCAATTTTTGCATTTGGGCAGCTGCACCTTTAATATCAGCTTGTCCAGTGATACCGCCACCAACAATGACAAGGTCAGGTTGTGCTTTTATGACTTCCGGAAGTGTTTCTAATTTAATGCCGCCTGCAACTGCAGTTTTTGCATTTTTAACAACACGTTTAATGGTTTGAAGGTCTTCAAAAGAATTTTTCCCAACTGCTTGGAGATCGTATCCAGTGTGCACACAGATGTAGTCAACGCCAAATGCATCCACTTCTTGAGCACGAGTTTCAAGATCCTTCACAGCGATCATATCAACAAGGATTTTTTTGCCTTGTTTTTTAGCTTCTTCAACAGCACCTTTGATTGACATATCTTCGGCTGCACCAAGGATAGTGATGATATCAGCGCCAGCTTCAGAAGCCTTCATGACTTCATATCCGGCTGCATCCATAATTTTTAGGTCTGCTAACACTTTTAATGAAGGGAAAGCTTCTTTCATTTCTTTTACTGCTCTAAGACCTTCATTAATAACAACCGGCGTTCCGATTTCTACGATATCAATATGCTCTTCCACTTCTTTCACCAGTTCAATTGCTTGTGGAATGTTGACTAAATCTAATGCTAATTGTAATTCCATCTATACTTCACTCCTAATAATTTTTTTGTATAACAGTATTAATAATGCCCAGTTCCCAAAATTAGGTCTTTGGCAAGTGTAACCAAGGTTCTCCTTAACCATGTTACAGATGCCATTTTACTGGGTGTGTTAAATTATTGGAAGTACACACTTTATTTTTACATAGTGATAAAAAGTATACTATTGGTTATAATACAAGTCGGAGGTGATATGAATGTCAAGGATACAGGATAAAACATTTAACTGTGAAAAGGAATTGACCCTTTCTATTATTGGCGGTAAATGGAAGATGCTTATTTTGTGGCACCTCGGCAAGGAAGGGACCCAGCGTTTTGGTAAACTGAAGGCTCTCATGCCGGGCATTACCCAAAGAATGCTTGTTAACCAGCTTCGCGAGCTGGAAGAAGATTTGATTGTTCATCGCGAAGTTTATCCAATTGTACCTCCGAAAGTGGAGTATTCACTGACAGAACAAGGTAAAAGCCTGATGCCGATTCTTGATTCTATGTATAATTGGGGTAAAAACTATATGGAGAATGTCGTTGGGAACCAGGCAGAAAGTAAAGAGGCTATCAAGTAGAAAAACAATCCCTTCTTTTAGGATTCGCAATAACGGGCAGTAAAAGCCTACAAAAGGATGTTTCACTTTATCTCGTATCGATACGCATCAAATAAGATTGGAGAAAAAATACAACATTCATTAAAGGAATCAGTAACTAAAAAGCCAAGGGCAGCGATTTATGTATAGTCGCTGCCCTTGGTTTTTTACTCTTGGTATAGGATCAAGTTCACATTCTTATCAATAGTATTATTTTTTATACTATGTTATATAAATGTAACTATATGTCAATAAAGTGCGTACTTACAAAAATAAAACATAGATAATATACTAATTTGGCTCAAGTAATTGCTGGATTTGGGGATACTGCAAGTAAAAAACAACAAACTAATTAGAGCATCAAAAGGATATCAATGATGATAGGTCATTAGAATATAGCGGTATTCCAATAAAATATAGCAACACGCTTTTATTAATTTTTGCATGCATGCTGTTGCTTTAACAAAACATCTACGAGAGGAGAGTCCCAGCCCAAAATGTGGTCATGCTCAATTAAGAGATAATTTTTATCGTACAGGTTGGGAGAGTGAAACGAAACTTACATTCAAAGGTAGGATAAGGCATTAATGAAAATCCTTGTTGTTGTGTATTAGAAATAAAGAAATTAAGGCATTTTTTTTGAATATGTTTTGAAGAAGTGGAGGAATGAAAAGTGGATTCTATGACTTTTGTATTATTTGGGGCGACAGGAGATTTAGCCAAGAGAAAAATTTTCCCCGCCTTGTTTAATTTATATCTGGATCGAAAATTGTCTGACAGTTTTTTAGTTATTGGTGTAGGTTTAGAGGAATTGTCTGATGTGGATTTTCAAACACGTATAAAAGAATCATTATTTACTTTTTCCAGACATTTGTTAAATGACAAATCCAAAAAAGAAGAATTTTCCATGCAATTTCGTTATAGCCAATTAGATGTAACAAATGCTGAAGGGTATAAAAAGTTACTCCAACTCGTTCAACAAAATGAAAGAGAGCGGAACATTAAAGAGAATCGAATGTTCTATCTATCTGTTGCTCCTGAATTCTTTGATGTAATTGCTTTGAACATCAAGGAGAGTGGATTAGGCTCGACAAAAGGATGGAAACGATTAATGATCGAAAAACCATTTGGGCGTGATTTAAAATCTGCTCAAGATTTAAATGAAAAACTAAGCAAAGCTTTTGAAGAAGACGAAATTTTCAGGATTGACCATTATCTTGGAAAACCGATGGTTCAAAACCTTGAAGCTTTAGAATTTGCCAACCCTGTGCTGCAATCACTATGGAACAATCGGTATATTGCCAATGTGCAAATAACGGCTAGTGAAACGGTTGGTGTAGAAGAGAGAGCTAGTTATTATGAAAAAGCAGGGGCTATTCGTGATATGGTCCAAAATCATATGATGCAGCTGTTGATGATGACGGCCATGCATCAGCCAAAACAGATGAGCACGAACGATATCCGTACAGTGAAGAGAAAAGTTATGGACTCTCTTCGGCGAGTACAGAAAGATACTGTAGGTATCCACGTTGTTCGTGGTCAATATGGACCGGGGGAAATAAAGGGTAAACCTGTAGTCGGATATTTAGAAGAACCTGGAGTGAATGCTTCTTCCACAAACGATACATTTGTGGCTGCTCGTTTATGGATTGATAGTTCATTCTGGGATGGGGTGCCATTTTATATCCGGACAGGAAAAAGAATGAAGGAAAAGTCGACGCGGATTGTGATTGAATTCAAGAATCCAACGAAAAATGTGTATACTAACGAGAATCAGTTTGCAGAACCCAATCTATTAGTTATCAAAGTAAGTCCAAATGAGGGTGTGTCGATGCAATTAAATAGCAAAAATTTAACAAATGGAAATTTGGAGCCGATAATTGTTGACTTCTCAGCAAGTACAAAAGACATACCGGAAGCTTATGAACTCTTAATATTCGATGCTTTGCGCGGTGATTCTACCTTCTTTGCTCATTGGGACGAAGTTGAATTATCTTGGAAATGGGTACAGCCCGTTTTAGAGGCGTTTGAGGAAAATGCCCTTCCACTCCACCTATATCATGCCGGTTCGATGGGGCCGCAAGCTGCTTCGCAATTATTGGAGGAGGATGGTTTTAAATGGTGGGAAACTAGGGCGGAAGTTTAATCCGCACCTCCCTGGAATGCTATTGGTATGAAGAGAGCAAACCGGGGTTGGATTTGACCGGTCATTGTTACTCGATTACCCAGGGAACTTAAAGTATTTGTTGAATCCTTATGGTTCCAAAAGGAGACCATGAAGAACAACAAATGGGTAGCATAATAATACAGGCTATTTTTTGTAATTTAAAGGAGGAAACAAAAGTGAAAGTAGGATTAATTGGATTAGGGAAAATGGGACTGAACTTAGGAAAAAACTTAATTGACAACAAACACCATGTAGTGGCGTTTGATCTAAATACAAATGCTATTGAAGAAATAAAAAAATACGGCGTTGAAGGAGCATCCAGTTTACAGGATCTTGTCCAATCATTAGTAAAACCACGAATTGTTTGGATTATGGTCCCGCACTCCGTCGTTGATTCAGTTATCAAAGAAATCACACCATTTCTAAGTGAAGGAGATATCGTCATTGAAGCTGGTAATTCGCATTACAAGGAGTCCATTCGTCGTTACGAACAATTGAAAAAAGTTGGTGTGAGCTTTATGGATGCCGGTACTTCCGGGGGCATGGAAGGTGCTCGTAACGGTGCTTGTTATATGGTTGGCGGAGATGCTGAAGCATGGAGGATTATCGAACCGATGTTCAAAGATACAGCTGTAGAAAATGGGTATTTATATGCTGGAAAATCTGGTAGTGGCCACTACTTAAAAATGGTCCACAATGGAATTGAATATGGAATGATGGCTGCGATTGGGGAAGGATTCGAAGTACTGGAGAAGAGTGAATTCGACTTTGACTACGAACAAGTGGCCAGAGTGTGGAATAACGGTTCTGTCATCCGTTCTTGGCTTATGGAATTGACAGAGCGTGCATTTTTCAAAGACGCCAACTTGAATGAAATCAAGGGAATCATGCAATCTTCCGGTGAAGGAAAATGGACTGTAGAAACAGCGTTGGATTTGCAAGTATCTACCCCTGTCATCGCAATGTCCTTGTTGATGCGTTACCGTTCGTTAGAGAGTGATACATTTACAGGTAAAGTGGTAGCTGCCCTTCGCAATGAATTTGGAGGACATGCTGTGGAAAAATCATAAGGTTATCTCTTGTAATTGTGATATCTGGAATCACGTTGACAACATCCCGGGTCTTTGGAATATAAAAGAATTCGTTGAGATATCTGAAGTTTATTTGATAATACCTAGATTTGGTTGATTTTTCGGAAGTCATTTATAGCTCTGGGATCCGCTTTGCGTTCCTGCCAATATATAGTTTCAAGAACATACAAGACACAATAAGGAGTGACTTCATGAATATATTCGATGCAAAGATCGTAAACACACAATATGGTTTAGAAATGTATTTAGATAGGGTGAAGAATATTGAAATAAAAGAAATCCACTCCCCATCGGATAATGACACCTGTTATGAAATAGAATTAGGGGTAGAGTATTTTCTACTAAGGGATGGAAATTATTACGATAGTGCAAAGAATTATTTTCGGATTCGAATGAACGAAGATTTTAATTCCATCACGTTAAGAGAGACAGATACGGAAAGTTTATTTGCTGTCAAAACCGAACACGAGAGAGACTCAACTAAGCTTCTGGTAGGAGAATGGCTTTTAAAAACCAATGCGTTCAACCAAGTAATAAATGAACTGATCCAACAAAAGAAAAAGGAGAATGTTCAAAATGAGGGAGACACTCGAAAAGTATTAGGAACGATAAGATTCCTGGAAAGATTGCTTGAAATCAAAACCGAAGAGATATTAAGTGCCAAAGTAGAGAGGGAGCATTGAGAATTCTTGATACTACCTATTCTCTCTGTACGCTATGAAAAATTAAGCACTAATGCTTTTATGAAAATAGCTAGGGGAGTCATTAAAGAACTTCCCTTACTTACTGCAGCGAAGAAGAATGTACTACGTTTAATATGCCGAGAGATCCCTTTTACATGGAGAAGGATTTCCGATTGATATAGCTAAGTTAAAGTTGAGCGAAAGGGGAAGTACTGTATGACTATTTCGTTTGATTACTCCAATGCATTAGCATTTATGGAAAAAAGTGAAGTAGAAAATCTAAGTGAATTTGTAAAAGTGACCCATCAAAGGCTTCATGAAAAAACAGGCCCAGGCTCTGATTATCTTGGTTGGGTTGATTTGCCACTAAACTATGATAAAAGTGAATTCGAGAGAATTAAACAAGCTGCTGAAAGAATCAGGAATCATTCAGACGCACTGATTGTAATTGGTATTGGTGGCTCGTATCTAGGGGCAAGATCGGCTATAGAAGCTCTGTCCCATACCTTTCATAACCAGATGGACAATAATACACATATTTATTTTGCCGGTCAGAATATCAGTTCTACTTATATCTCTCATTTATTTGAGCTATTAGAGGGGAAAGATATCTCTGTTAACGTCATTTCTAAATCAGGAACAACGACAGAGCCAGCCCTTGCTTTCCGTATTTTCCGTGACTATATGGAGAAAAAATACGGAAAAGAAGAGGCAAGAAAACGTATTTTTGCTACTACAGATAAGGAAAAAGGCGCATTAAAAAAACTTGCGGATGAAGAAGGATATGAAACGTTCGTTATTCCGGATGACGTAGGCGGAAGGTATTCTGTGCTGACAGCAGTTGGTCTCTTCCCAATTGCCGTAGCAGGCCTTGATATTGATACAATGATGGAAGGTGCGGCAGCGGCTGCTCGTAAATACAACAATCCTGATTTATTGACAAATGAGAGCTATCAGTATGCTGCCGTGCGAAATGCACTCTACAAAAAGGGGAAAGCCATTGAACTGCTTGTTAACTATGAGCCATCCCTGCACTACGTATCGGAATGGTGGAAGCAACTGTTTGGAGAAAGTGAAGGAAAAGATCAAAAAGGGCTTTTTCCTGCTTCCGTCGATTTTTCAACGGATTTGCATTCAATGGGCCAATATGTACAAGAAGGCCGACGAAATCTTATAGAAACAGTTATACAGGTTAAAAAACCTCGAATTGATGTGACCATTCAGGGTGATCCGAGAAATGTCGATGGATTAAACTTCTTAACGGGTAAGACAATGGATGAAGTCAACAAAAGTGCATTTCAGGGTACCCTTATAGCCCATACAGATGGGGAAGTACCTAATCTCGTGATTGAATTGGATGAAATGAATGAATACACATACGGTGAGATGGTTTACTTTTTTGAGAAGGCATGCGGGATCAGTGGTCATCTGTTAGGAGTTAACCCATTTGACCAGCCAGGAGTCGAAGCATACAAAAAAAATATGTTTGCTTTACTTGGCAAACCTGGGTATGAAGCAGAAAGAGCTGCTATCCTGGAGCGTTTATCTAAATGACTCCTCTCAATTGCGGGTTACACAATAAAACGGACGTTGTTTTTCATTTGTTTACAAAAGAGTACACTAGATCGATGATCTAATAATATTTTTATGTTGTAAAAAATTTTTGCGGAACTGTTTATAGTAGGAATAAAAACAATAGACATTTCGGGTGTGATCATGGATAAATTTGTTGAATATTTGTTTATAACTTTCGGGTCGGCAATGGTTGCTATAGGAATAGAAACGATGTTAGCACCAAACGGGCTAGTAGATGGTGGTGTTACAGCGTTATCGATTATGGCGAATGCAATATGGGGAATTCCAATTTATGTTGTGTTATTGGGATTAAACATTCCTATCTTAATCTTTACATCCAAAGAAGTTGGGCAAACCTTTGTAATTAGAACTCTGTATGCAAATATCATTACCACCGTTGGTTTAGTACTATTTAAATCAATCCCGCCTATTACACAGTCAGATGTATTAATTGTCTTATATGGAGGAGTAGTCTTAGGTGTCGGGATCGGGATCGTTGTAAAATTTGGAGGTGCAATAGACGGCACGGAAATGCTTGCAATTTGGTTTAACCAAAACTATCGATTCCCAATTGCTTCATTTTTGTTAGTAGTGAATTCTGCCATCTTTACGGTTACGGCCTTTGTCTATTCGTTAGAACAGGCAATGTTCTCTCTAGCCGTTTTTTATATTGTGACGAAAATGATTAATTATGTTTTAGATGGATTTAATCACGGGAAAGCTGTAATGATTATTTCAGAAAAACCTGATGAAGTAGGAGATAGTATTATCAAAAATCTAAACATCAGCATCACATATTTGTATGGGGAAGGCGGGTTTTTAAGTCAAAGAAAGAAGATTATATATTGTATTACCGACAGATTCGTTTTTTCTAAATTAAAAAGTGTTGTTTTAGCAAAAGATCCATTAGCTATTATGGAGGCTTCCTATGTTTGTGAAACATCTGGTATAGATAGGTCGCTTATATTATCTAATGCAAATCCTTCCGAAAAATCCTAATATTGCTTGACCTGATATAATTTTTTGAGGTGGATACTATTTGATGGTAGGTAAATTATACCGATTTTTGTAATTACACCTACAGAAAACTGCAGGGCCGATGACGCAGTGATAAGCAAAAACATCTCCAAGAACCGTTTATGCTCGGTAATTTTTTTCAACACTATTATCTAAAAAAGTTTTAAAGATCCTCGTAAAACTGACGGGGATCTTTTTGTTTTATGTAATCTTATTTAAAACGAACAAAAGCAACGGTATATAAAAGTATACTATATATATTTTTATATACTATATATTAAAAAAGTGCGTACTATGAATATTTTATTGTAGGTATTATACTAACATCTATGCCGTGAGCAAACCTTATTTAAAGTAAGAGATCGTAAGGAATAAGTACACATAACAATTTTTTTTAGTAGGAAGAATGAAGATATTTTCATCTTTCTTACTCACACATTCCAAAAGATTTGGCGGGTAAAAAATATAGCTTTATTCAAAATAGATCAATTAAGAGGAAAGGAATGAAACGACTATGGTTAGGTCAAAAGCAAAGCACCGAAAAGTTTGCGAAAGATGTTTATCTATTACTACAGATAAAAAATGTCCTAAATGTGGTCATGACCATTTACGGGAATTCATTTTTAATGTTCAAGCTGGAAGAAAAAATCAAGTCTATAAAGTAGATATAGCATAAAAATAGATTTGTATATTTAGGCCGAAAACCACAATTTGAGTATGCACGGGTACCTATATTTGTTAATAAGAATTACTGGAGGATTGGAAAATGGATTCTATGACTTTTGTTTTGTTTGGAGCAACTGGCGATTTAGCCAAAAGAAAAATATATCCGGCACTTTTTAATTTGTTTTTAGATCAAAAACTGCCCCCTTCATTTTCGATTATTGGTTTAGGCAGGAGAGAGCTATCGGATGAAACATTTCAAAACAATGTAGAAAATTCATTACGGATTTTTTCTAGACGTTTTACCGAGAATGAAGCTATATTAAATAAATTTATCGACGCGTTTCGCTATAGCAAATTGGATGTAACAAATGTGCAGGGATACAAAAAACTGCTTGATATTATTCAAAGGCGTGAACGGGATTTAAATATTCCAGAAAATCGGTTGTTCTATCTGTCCGTTGCTCCCGAGTTTTTCGATGAGATTGCTGCTAATATCAAAGAGAGCGGTTTAGGCACTACGAAGGGATGGAAACGCCTGATTATCGAAAAGCCGTTTGGACATGATTTGATCTCTGCCCAAGATTTAAATGAGAAGCTAAGCAAATCTTTTAAAGAAGAAGAAATCTATCGAATAGACCATTATCTTGGGAAACCGATGGTGCAAAACCTCGAAGCCTTATCTTTCGCGAATCCTGTGCTTCAAGCCTTGTGGAATAATAAGCATATTGCCAACGTACAAATAACGGCTAGTGAAACGGTTGGAGTAGAAGAAAGAGCGGGCTATTATGATCAAGCCGGAGCGATTCGAGATATGTTCCAAAATCATATGCTGCAAATGTTGATGATGACAGCCATGCATTTGCCAAAGTCGATGAGTGCGGCAGATATCCGGAATGAGAAGAGAAAGGTATTGGAATCACTGCGACATCTACAGAACGAGGATGTAATTTCTCAAGTGGTTCGAGGCCAATATGCTGTAGGTGACATAAATAATAAGCCGGTTGTTGGATATAGAGAAGAATCAGGAGTAGCGCCTTTCTCAGCAAACGATACCTTTGTTGCAGTACGTTTGTGGATCGATAATGATTTTTGGAGAGGGGTACCTTTCTATATCCGCACGGGAAAGAGAATGAAGGAGAAATCAACACGTATCGTCATTGAGTTCAAAAATCCAGTGAAGGATCTGTATAAATCTAGCCAACAAGCTGAACCTAATTTATTAATTGTCAATATTAATCCCACTGAAGGGGTGTCGCTGCAGTTGAATAGTAAAAATCCTAGGAAAAACGGGAAGATCGAGCCGATTTCGGTTGATTTTTCTATTGGGGAAAGAGACATACCTGAAGCTTACGAATTATTAATTCTTGACGCATTACGGGGCGATCCAACATTCTTTGCACACTGGAATGAAGTCGAATTATCGTGGAAATGGGTGCAACCAGTGTTAGAAGCGTTTGAGTCAAACACTGTGCCATTACATTCATATCGGTCTGGTTCGATGGGACCGGATGCTTCAGATGAGCTATTACAAAGGGATGGATTTAATTGGTGGGAGTCACAAGAATCCAAGGATGGACTGATTTCAAACGATAAATTAGTAAAGGGATTAAAAATAGGTTGGCAGTAGTAATCAATAGGGAGGATAAAAAGATGAAAGTTGGATTAATCGGGTTAGGGAAAAGGGGGTTTAACTTAGGAAAAAATCTAATTGACCACAATTATGAAGTTGCTGCCTTCGATTTAGATGTAAATGCAGTGGAAGAAATCAGTAAATATGTTGCTAAAGGAACATCGAGTGTTAAGGAACTTACTGAAAACTTAGAGGTACCCAGAATTATCTGGATTATGGTTCCGCACGCTGTGGTTGATTCCGTTATAAATGAAAAACACCTCACTTGAGTAAAGGGGACATCGTGATTGAGGCAGGTAATTCTCATTATAAAGAATCCATTCGCCGCTACGGGCATCTGAAGGAATCAGGTATCCACTTTATGGATGTCGGTACGTCCGGGGGAATGGAAGGCGCACGCAACGGAGCTTGCTACATGGTTGGAGGAGATAAAGACGCACGGGATATCTTTGAACCCATATTTCGCGATACCGCGGTGGCTAATGGTTATTTATATGCTGGTCTGGCAGGAAGCTGTCATTTTTTTTAAATGGTTCACAATGGAATAGAGTATGGAATGATGGCTGCGATAGGTGAGGGGTTTGAAGTACTGGAAAAGAGTGATTTTGATTTTGATTATGAAAAAGTGGCAAGGGTTTGGAATAACGGTTCAGTCATTCGTTCGTGGTTGATGGACTTGACAGAGCGTGCTTTTTCAAAAGATGCAAACCTCGACCAAATCAAAGGAATCATGCATTCTTCATGCGAAGGGAAGTGGACTGTGGAAACAGCTCTGGATCTGCAAGCATCCACACCTGTCATCGCCATGTCTCTTTTAATGCGTTACCGTTCTTTAGATACTGACACGTTTACCGGGAAAGTGGTTGCTGCACTGCGAAATGAGTTTGGCGGACACGCGGTCGAAAAAAGCATTTAGGTTCATATGGGATAGATTTTAGTAAACAAGCTGTAAATATGAACTCAATCCGCAAGGTGTAAAAGGGAGTGAAAAATATGAATGTATTGGATGCAAAAATAATAAATACCAAATACGGTATGGAAACCTATTTAGACTTTGTGAAAAATGTGGAGGTTAAAAAACTTATTATCCTACAGAGATAGCCCCATTTTACGAAATTACAATAGGGGTAGAGTATTTTCTTTTAAAGGAAGAAAAATATTATGACCGTAGAAAGAATTATTTTCGTATCCGTATGAATGCTGATATGAGTTGCATGAGACTAAGGGAAACAAAGACGGAAAGCTTATTTGCTGTGAAAAACAAGTTTGAGAGAGATGCAACAAAGGAGCTGGTTGGGGAATGGCTCATCAAAACCAATGCGTTTAACCAAGTTATAAATGATCTGATTCAACAGAAGAAAATGGAAAACGTTCAAACAGAGGAAGACATCCAAATAGTATTAGGAACCCTAAGGTTTTTGGACAAGTTACTAAAACTCAGTCCAACCCATTAAAAAATCCTGTTATCTGGATAAAATCGAATCCTACTTGCGTCAGGCCGGCTTCGATTGTAGCTTATACGGGTATGGATGCCTTGACACATGGTATTGAAGCATATGTGTATGTAAACACTAATATTTCTAATAAAAAGTTGAATGAGAGGTATTTTTATGAGTAAGAAAATATTGATTGTTACTGGAGATGCTGTTGAGGCACTTGAAGTTTTTTATCCTTATTATCGTTGTCTCGAAGAAGGATTCGATGTATCCATTGCTTCTCCTTCTGTTAAAAAGTTGCGCACAGTTAGCCATGATTTTATAGAGGGAATGGAGACATTTGAGGAAAAACCAGCATACAACCTTGAATCACATGTAGCTTTCAAAGATGTTAATCCGGAGCAGTATGACGGATTGATCATTCCGGGAGGACGTGCGCCAGAATACATTCGCATGTTTGATGAAGTGCCAAAGATTGTCAGCCATTTCTTTGAAGCCAATAAGCCAGTTGGGGCGATTTGCCATGCGGCACAGCTGTTGACTGTCATTCCAGACTTAATGAAAGGCCGGGAGTATACAGCTTATCCTTCTGTTGAGCCTGATGTAAGAGCCTGCGGAGCTACGTATATAAATAAAAACGTGCATACTCACCAAAATCTTGTGTCAGGTCAGGCATGGCCGGATTTACCAACATTCATGAGGGAATTTATTAACATGCTGAAGTAATTGTAAACCTATTCAAGTACTGCACCCCAAAAGTTAGAGTGAAAACTACTTTTGGGGTGTATTATTATGGCTAAATTTAATGATGAATTTAAATTAAGGGGAAATTGGGATATATTTTGCTAAGAAGCATGGTATGAAAGAAAGTACCCCGATTAAAAGGTGGGGTTAAAGTCATTCGAGAAATCGGAGTGGAAGGATCAAAGAGGAAGAAGAATAGGGAAACCCAGCATGTAATCATCTCCCACCACCATCAAAGCCGTGTAATAGTTGAGGATGTTACACCTCAGATTATTTAAAACCTTGATATACCGCACTTTTGAAACACAGCGTTCAAGATATTACACACTCTCATCTGACGGGCGGCATGATGTAATAAACATCATAAAGCCATGATAAATAAGGGTTTTCAAGTGGAATAATGTAAATGGTGCTCCATATTTTGCTGCAGAGCAAGCGAAAAAGCTCACTTTCTTCACAAAAATCCCTCTTCAAGAGAAGGTCTTTCATCAGTTTACTGAACTGGTGGGAGACCTTTTTTTCATATTAGCGGTCATATTAGCATAAATGTTAATAGTTGTGTTTATATCTGTATGCTCAATCGTTGCATCGGCCTTTATCGCGAAAGGATTTTTATTATATGTAAATAATCCACAAAATTTGATTATAGATGGCTGTGTTCTCATTTGGCAGGTTAATTACGATTCGTTTTGATTTTACGGTAATGATCAAGAAATGATTTTTAATCATATATAGGTAATATCCCATTCGAATGTTGAGGAGGAAATTATGAAACCTATATTACCTGTTGAAAAATATTTCGGTAAGTTAGAGCAAGTTTATGCATTTTATGGTGCTATGCCTACAGGGGTTACTGTTTCAGAAACAGGGCGTATTTTCGTTTGCTTTCCGAAATGGGGAGATGATGTCAAATATACGGTGGCGGAAATTGATAACGGTAAATTGCAGCCTTATCCCAGTTTAGAAACCAATTTAGTAAGTCCCGAGAATATTGCACAGTCTTTTATAAGTGTCCAAAGTGTGGTTGCGGATGGAAGGGGGACACTTTGGGTATTAGATACTGCCGCACCAAATTTTTCAGAACCTATTATAGGTGGGGCAAAATTAGTCGCAATTGATTTAGAAACCAATAAAATCAGAAAAGTTTATACCTTTTCAGAGGATGTTGTCCTGCCAACAACTTATTTGAATGATGTCCGCTTTGATTTTCGTGTTGGAAAAGCAGGGTATGCATATATTACGGATTCTTCATCTAGAGGACCTGGAGCGATTATCGTTGTAGAATTAGAAAATGGAAACGCGTTTAGGCGGTTAGATGGTGCAAAATCAACTTCACCCGATCCCTATTTTTTACCGAAGGTAGAAGGTAAAGTTTTGATGAATAGAAACATAGACGGCTCCACTTCCCCATTTAGATTGGCGTCTGATGGAATAGCGATTTCTCCCGATGGCAAGGTTTTATTTTTTTGTCCACTAACCAGCCGTCATCTTTTCTCGATTTCAACAGAAGTCCTAAGAGACCGTACTATACCGGACAGAGATTTAATTTATCATGTGGAGTATTGGGGAGAAAAAGGTGCATCTGATGGAATGTTCACCGATGCAAAAGGAATTGTTTATGCTGGTGACTATGAAAATAACAGCATTCGAAGGATATTGCCGGATGGAACAATGGAAACCATTGCCCATGATCCAACAATTTTATGGCCGGATACATTTTCGATTGGCCCGGATCAATACTTATACGTGATTGTGAACCAATTACACAGGCAGGCCAGATTTCATTATGGAAAAGATTTACGAGAAAAACCATATAGTTTACTTCGTATTAAAATTGGTGAATTACCTGCTCCTACCTTTTTATAATAAAATAAAAGTCAGGTTATGAAGCGAAAAACTTTCTTCTTTCAGAAGGTCCTTCATCAGTTTACTGAACTGTGGGAGGCCTTTTTTGATTTTTTAATACTGGTTGTCAAATCACGTTTTGTGTAATTCCTGTATGTCCCAAACGGCACTGTAGTACTACCGAGTTGGGCCGAGCTAGGCTGGATATGGGCGATATGACTCTTGAAAATATATATAGAACCCTTCATATTGAATGGCAGGAGGTGCGATATGCGACACGATATACAACCGAATGAACGAGCTTTCTCTTCCAAGGAGGTGGCAGAAGAAGTAGGAATTGCAACTCCTACGGTTCGAAAGTATGGCCAAATATTGGAACGGAATGGATATGAGTTTTTGAAAGATGGCGAACGGCGTATCTTTGTTCAATCTGACATTAGAGCGCTCATAGCATTACGCGATACGGACAAGCCTCTGGATGATACAGCAAAAGATCTTGTAAATGAACAAAAAGAAAGGTTAGAAGAATATAATGGAACAGATATAGCGGTAACCGATACATACGAAAATTCACTCCAGGATCCAAATCAATTAAAAGAGGTTTTAAGGTTTTTGGTAAATGAACTCGCAGCCGCACGTGAAATGAATATCCAACTGACAAACGATATGTCACAGCTTAAAACAAAGGTTTCCCGGCTCCATCAAGACCATCATATTATAAGCTCCAGTATTGGGAATTCTTCACAAAGAACCAATGCTAAAATTGAAAAATTGGCTGAACAACATAAAAATTATTACGAAACATTGCTGCAACAAGAAAAACAGAAAAGTGAACTCTTGCAAAAAGAGATACAAAATATGCGGGACGAACAGAAAAAAGAATGGAGTTCGCAAAATGATTTTAATAGACGCTTAGAAGAAACGATACAAAAACGCAGGGTGTATTGGGGCGGGCTTCTCTCCATATTTAGAAAGTAAGGGGCCCGTTAAGTTTTTTGTTAACTGTTTAAAAACCTGCGGAAGCAAATTGCGATTTGGCATCGCTGGGCGATATGATAGAAATATATACATGAAGTATGTCCGAATGCATCGAGTTTCTTCTTTCTAAGGGCAAAACATAGAGCGAAGCCAAAATAATTTAAAAAACTGAAGATTGGCCTATCTGTATCCAATCCCACATTGAAGCAATTATAATTTACGCGATTTGGACATGCCGCAACAAGATAAATCAAATTGAGTCGGGTAATTTGGTATAATGAAAATTTAAGCCTCAGGCAATCAGATCAAAAACAGAATTTCCTTTGTTTTATTATATGAATCATCATTTTTCAAATTTCAACAATTTCCCGAGAAATATCTACAAAGTCTGAGTTGAAATCGACAACAATTTGTTTTCTAAATAATAAAGATTATAGAATATACAACTCGCACCGATTAAAATACATCAAACTCTTCCTTCGTTGAAATAATAAAATACTATTACCATCTAAATAGATACCATAACAAAGCCTTTCAAGAGTTCACGGCACTTTTGGAAAGCTTTTTTTTCTGTTTGTATGATATTTTAATGGACATAGGCAGTTGTTACATGCCATATAAAATTACAGTCGATAATTTGAAGAAATGCCCTTCAGAATAATATGCAGCATGTTTTTGGGAATAGTGACTACAGGGGTGAAAGCCTGGTATAACAAGGAGGTGAATACAACCAGATTTTTTCATAATAATTCCATTTGACCATATTTATTGCTATAGGGTGAACTATATTAACAATAGAAAAATTTTGATTCATGTAGCATTAAATGGGGAGGGATTAAGTTGAATATATTGGTGACAGGTTCAACAGGACAACTAGGTTTGGCTTTGCTGGATCAATTCATTCATTCTGATTGTAATGTCAGAATCACTTCAAGAGGAAAACCTGACAACGCAAATCATTTCAATTGGGTTCACAGTGATATTTTAACCGGGGAAGGTTTGGAAGAAGCAGCTAAAGATATTGATGTTATTATTCATGCTGCAACAAGCCCGATGAAAAATTCTAAATCCATCGATGTAACCGGCCTTGAAAAGTTTTTAAGTCAGCTGCAACATATAAAACATTTTATTTATCCATCAATTGTTGGCATTGAAAATATACCGTTCAAATATTATAGGCATAAGTACGAGGCAGAAGGAGTGCTGAAGAATAGTTTGATTCCTTATACCATTGTACGTGCAACACAATTCCACAGCTTTGTTCAAAAAATGTTTTTATCCAAACCATTATTGAAAAGGTATTTTATTCCGGGAGATTTTAAATTTCAAAGTGTGGATACAGGTGAATTTGCACAGCATTTAATTGGTTTAATAAATGTTGGTCCTCAAGGAAGGATTGATGATTTTGGCGGACCGGAAATAATGACATTAGGGGAGATGGCAGAGCTTCAAATCAAAGTAAATAAGGAAAAGAATAAAGTGATAAGCCTGCCTTTACCAGGTAAACTTTCAAAAGCGTATGTTGCGGGCAGAAACACCAATGGTACACGAAAAACAGGAAAAGTGACATTTGAACAATTTCTCCAAAATAGGAGGTTTTACTAACAAAAAAACTGGAAGTTTTAACGTAACTTATAAAGCGGGTTGTTAACCTCATCCAATTTAAGAGATAGTACGATTCATCTTAATACCCCTTATTTGTTGGCCAGTCGTGGAAACCCACCCCTAAAAACCACACTTTCAAAATTACAGCTTTGAATAAGACGATAAAGACCCCTGCTGGAACATTTAAAAATGTAATTGAGTGAAACAGAAATGTCTATGTTTTCGCTTTAATAGCCGATTTCTCCTTTTAAGGTTGGCTAGCCGGCATAAATTTTTTTATTTTTTCGCCGGCGTTTTTTTCCTTAAAAATACCGTTCACCATTAAAAATCTTTATAATGATAGATGTAAAGTTTCGTCAATGCGAAAGAGGGGTATAATTTGACTTCGATCAATCAACAGCTTTATGAATATATTATTGAGAACTCAAGTACTATTACGCAGAAATGGTTTAATGAGAAAAGCAATTTTTCCGGCGAGTTTTATTCGAATAATCCGAATCCAAAAATTGATAAGATTTTAAGGGAACAACATGCTTTGACCATAAAGACTATAGCGTATGCATTTTTAGAAGAAGAAAGTACATTCCATGAGCAGCAATTAATATGGGCGGATACTGTGGCGCAAAGCAGAATTGAAAACAATACCCCAATCCATGATGTGTTGGAAGCTTTAAGTAAAACACGAGAAACGATTTGGGAATACGTTGAAACCTTCGTAAATAAGAATGAGGATATGGTGACGACGCAAAATATACTGAAATGGAGTAATGTATTCAATGCTGGTTTTGACCGGCTGCTTTATCATTTTTCTGAAAGATATTATCAGCTGTCTAACAGTAGATTAACTGCCCAACAATCTCTAATTTTGGAATTAAGCACGCCTGTTATCCCTATTTCGGAAGGGGTAGCTGTGTTGCCTATTGTGGGGGATATCGATACAACCCGTGCAAGGTCTTTATTGGAAATAGTGCCGCAAAAATGTTCAGAACTTGGCATAAATCAGCTCTTTATTGATGTGTCGGGTGTCTCGATAGTGGACACGATGGTTGCAAATGAAATGTTTAATTTAATAAAAATACTTGATTTACTCGGTATGAAGACAAATGTGTCCGGAATCCGGCCTGAAGTAGCACAGACTTCCATTCAACTAGGGCTGGACTGGAGCGGAATTCGTACATTCAGTTCGTTAAAACAGGCATTGGCCATTACCGGGGTTAACCATATGAGATGAATTGGAGGACTATTTAGTCCTCTTTTTTTATGGAAAAGGGGAGGGGGTATTCCATCAAAACTCAACAAACAGATTCTAGCTTCGTTCAGCCACCTAAATTATTAGTTTCATAAGTTCATCCTTTTTCAATGTTGGGGTTTTTTTGTTAAACTTAATGTTTGTTTTTTATAAAAAAAACCGGCCGTAACGCCACCAAAGGTGTAACGCCAGCCGGTTCACCTTTATAGGATAAAGTATGAAACCAGTTTCATGCCAGAGGTTATTTGTTAATTTATTCAGAAAATAGATTTTGGCACAATTTGTTATTAATTTTGGTCAACGATTGATTAAATGTTGGACTGTCTAGGAAACACGGTTTTTAATTAAACGATTGATTAAGAGGGAAATGCCTATTTAACAAGGATTTTATTATTTAATCAAATGATTGATTAATAAAACAATAAGTGCCACTCAAATGAACCAAGAAGAGAAGGGAAGTTCAAAGGGCCTTATTTTGAATAATTTTTTTACTTCATTTTAGGATTATTTTTGTATGATTTTACACTATCAATTGATATGAATAAGACAATAAAACTGCGTCTATGAAAATATACGTCCAGAAGAAGAAGACTATAAATCAGTCAAGACTTGTGGTCGTTTTTTGTACCTAAAAAGACTCGGTAGACAGGAAGAATGAACATATAGCTAGTTGTTTCAGAAAAATAGGAAGCACCTATAAAAATGTATATTTGAATCGCTATTATCAAAAAACCAGTTCAAACTTACAGATCCTCGTTAACTGACGGGGGTCTTTTTTAGTAGGAAAATTTGAAAAACATCACAACAGCAATTGGTATATAAAAAAAGTGCGTACTATTCACATTTTAAAGTAGGTATTATACTAACCTCTGTGCCAGGGTTCTGTTTTCCTTTGTTTTTTGGAATTATACTCCATTTGGGGGAGTGCTGGTTTCCCTCTTTTATTGCCTGAGATTGTTTAATGTTCTGGTTAAGAAAAAAGTAATGATTTCGCTGGAACACCTTTCCTCCCATCTCATTCGCAGCGGAGCAACCAACCAACTTGGTAGCGTGTAGCGGCAAGAAATAATCAAAAAACGGGCAGTTTAGTTATATGTAACATGAGCGTGAGACTTAGTCTGTTCAGAAATTAGTTAGGGATGACCTTAAGTTTTACAATTCGTTGATTTTTGTTTTTTTGACATAACTATAGGGGAAAACTGTTACAGTTCCGATTACTAAAGAATAGGAGAGAGCACATATGTACCGTTTTACTATTCCGAGAGATGTTTACTTTGGGGAAGGGTCCCTGGAAGTATTGAAAAGCCTTGAAGGGAAAAAAGCGACCATCGTTATTGGAGGTCAATCCATTAAAAAGTCCGGTTATTTGGATAAAATCGAATCCCATTTGCGTGAGGCTGGCATAGAAACCCAAATAATTGAAGGCGTTGAAAACGATCCATCAATAACAACCGCCCAAAACGGGGGCAAGAAGATGGAAGAATTCCAGCCGGATTGGATCATTGCCGCTGGTGGTGGATCGCCACTTGATGCGGCAAAGCTAATGTGGATTTTTTATGAAAACCCTGAGCTGCCATTTGATCAGATCAAGGCTCCCAACGTTCTGCCGACATTGCGTAAGAAGGCGCGTTTCATCGCGATTTCAACAACTAGTGGAACAGGCAGCGATGTATCACCATTCTCTGTTATTACAGACTATGATAAGGGAGTTAAGTATCCGGTATTCGGGTATGAGATCACGCCTGATATTGCAATTATTGATCCTGAGTTGACGTATTCCATGCCGGTTTCCATTGTAGCTTATACGGGAATGGATGCCTTAACACACGGTATAGAAGCTTATGTGTCCACTGCGCATAACTCTTTTACTGATCCGTTGGCAATGCAGTCGATCAGGCAGGTGGTAGAAAATATAGAAAAATCCGCATCCGGTGATAAAGCTGCAAGAGCAGAAATGCATTACGCACAAGCCATTGCAGGCATGGCCTTTTCAAATGGATTCCTAGGAATTGTCCACAGCCTGTCCCATAAGAGTGGGGCGATTTTTAAAATTCCGCATGGAACAGCTAATGCACTCTATCTCCCGTATGTGATTGATTATAATAGAAAGTCTGAAAGTTCAAGGTATGCTGACATCGCAAGGATGCTTGGTTTGGATGGTAGCACAGACGATGAATTAATTGATTCACTAACAGAACTGATACGCCGCTTAAACAAATCTTTAAATCTTCCGCTCACTTTAAAGGAATTTGGTGTGGATGAGGCAGAATTTCATAAACACCTGGACCAGATGGCCGAGGGAGCTGTTGAAGACCCGTGTACTCCATCAAATCCTAGACAAGTATCAGTGGAGGATATGAAAAAAATCTACATTGCGGCTTATAACGGAGATCAAATCAACTTCTAATGAGAACCTGAAGAGTTTGTAATATTTCGTTTGTGATGATTGATACTCTTTTATAAGGGGACGCGAAAATCAGGATAAATGTTTTTATTACTGGTCATTCTAGTCTTATAAATGATGAATGTGAGGTATGTTCATGAGTGAAAAAGTATTAATTGTTACGGGTGATGCGGTAGAGGCACTTGAGGTATTTTATCCCTACTATCGCTGTCTCGAAGAAGGTTATGATGTTACCATCGCCTCCCCTTCTGTTAAAAAGCTGCGCACCGTAAGTCATGATTTTATAGAGGGAATGGAGACATTTGAGGAAAAACCTGCGTATCGCCTCGAATCACATGTTGCATTCAAGGATGTCAACCCTGAAGAATATGACGGATTGATCATCCCGGGAGGACGTGCGCCAGAATACATCCGAATGTTTGATGAAGTGCCAAGGATTGTGGGCCATTTCTTTGAAGCGAATAAGCCGGTTGGAGCGATTTGCCATGCGGCACAGCTGTTGACCGTAATTCCAGATTTGATGAAAGGCCGAGAATATACAGCTTATCCTTCTGTCGAGCCGGATGTAAAAGCTTGTGGGGCTACGTATATCAACAAGAACGTGCATACTCATCAAAATCTTGTTTCAGGTCAGGCATGGCCAGATTTACCAACATTCATGAGGGAGTTTATCACCTTACTAAAGTAGACTCTTTGTGACATATCAAGTTTTTACGTTTTGAGCAAAAGGGAATAACATCTTTACTTATAGGCAGCTACACTTCCAAATGGAAGGCAGCTGCTTATTTTATTGCCGAAAATAACAAGAATTGTTTTTTATTGGTATGAAGTTGGGCATGTTAGTAACGACAACGACAATAGTTAACTGATAAAACACGGAGGTCCATTACATGCTTGATGAAAAAACAATCCATATCGTACAATCTACAGCTCCTGTGCTAAAAGAGCACAGTAAAGAAATAGGGAAAAGGTTTTATCAATTATTATTCGAAAAAGTTCCTGACTTATTGAACATCTTCAATCAAACGAATCAAAAAAGGGGTCTTCAGCAGGAAGCCTTAGGATATGCCGTTTATGCAGCCGGAGAACATATTACAAATCTGGATGCCCTGAAATCTGTTATTGAACGGATTTCTCAAAAGCATCGTGCTATCGGAATTAAAGCCGAACAATATCCAATTGTAGGTGAGACGTTACTGCAGGCAGTGAAAGATGTCCTTGGAGATGCTGCCACTGATGAAATAATTGAAGCGTGGGGTAAAGCATATGGTTATATATCAGATGCTTTTATTAGTCTTGAAAAGAAACTTTATGAAGAAACAAAACAACAACCAGGAGGCTGGGAAGGCTATCGGACTTTTTATGTTGATAGGAAAGAAAAAGAAAGTGAAGAGGTCATTTCATTTTATTTAAAACCTAAAGACGGAGAAGCAATCGCTTCATATAAAGCTGGACAATATCTAACAATTAAGACGAAAATACCAGGAGAAAAATATACGCATATTCGCCATTACAGCCTATCAGAAGCACCTGATAAAGATTACTACCGAATTAGTATTAAGCGTGAAGATGAGCATGACGGTGCGCCAGATGGGATCGTATCAAACTTTCTGCATCATCATATCCAATCTGGTGATACACTTGAGTTTTCAGCACCTGCCGGTGATTTTATTCTCACCGATGATAATTTGCCAATTGTTCTGATTAGCGGGGGAATTGGAATTACGCCTTTATTAAGCATGCTAAATTCTATTGTCGAAGAAAAAGACCCTAGGCAAGTTATCTTCATTCATGCAACAAGCAACAGCCAAACACATCCATTTAAAGAACATGTGATGCAATTAAACAGCAAGGCAAATGTAAAATCATATATTTGTTACACTTCACCAACCGAAGAGGATAAAAAAGCGAAAAATTATGATAAGGAAGGATATATTGATTTGGACTTTCTGCAATCTATCATCCCGACAAAAGAAGTCCAATTTTATTTCTGCGGTTCCATTCCTTTTATGGAAGCGATGATTAAGGCGTTAAATGAATGGAACGTTCCGAAAGGAAATATGCATTACGAGGTTTTTCGTCCGGTTGCAATACTCGGGGAGGAATAATATTTTTTGGACAGCTTAAAAATTTGAAATGAACATGAGTAAAACTGGAGGAATGTGAATCAATATAAATACGGAACAAAATCCCAGATATCGGTAACGAAAACGGATATTTCGCAACAAGCACCTAAATGTTCGCAACAAAAATAGAATTCGCAACAAACCCTACTATGTTCACCACTGCACCCTTAATTGTTAGACGCATTAACAATTGTTGGTGTATTTTTTTGCTTTAAAGCAATAATCAATCAGGACTTCAACAGCACCCAGTCTCAGGGTAGGAAGTATAAAAATAAAAACTGTAAAACAGTTCAAAATAGAAACAATGGTATTTCTCAAATGTTTTCGGCAACGATTTTTTGTTGCAGTCATTCTTATTGGTTATAAATTCACCCAGGCCAAAAACTTAAGATAAGAGCAAAAGAAAGGATGATCCCAAATGTACGAAAAGTGGAATAAGCAATTTATTGGAGGAGAATGGAGGGAGGGAAACGGAGAAAGAGTGTATGAGGATAAAAATCCTTATAGTGAAGAAACCCTTGTACAGATTCGCTTAGCCAATACTGAGGATATCGATGAAGCATATCGTTCTGCCCGGGAGGCACAGAAGGAATGGGAAGAGATCAATGCTTATGATAGGGTAGCTATAATGGAAAAGGCTGTTGAGTTAGTGAAAGAACGCAGGGAAGAAATCGTTAAAATTCTGATCGCTGAGAATGGTGCTTCCCATACGAAAGCAAACATTGAAGTTGACGGGGCCATTGGCATCATGAAAGAAGCGTCGACGTTTCCGCTTAGGATGCATGGGAAAATTATGCCTTCCGTTGTACCAGGCAAGGAAAATCGAATTTACCATAACCCGGCTGGAGTGGTGGGAATCATTAGCCCCTTTAATTTTCCATTTCATCTAACTATGCGCTCCCTTGCACCTGCATTAGCGGCAGGAAATGGCGTAGTCATCAAGCCGGATTTGCAAACGATGATTTCTGGCGGACTGTTCATGGGGAAATTATTTGAAGATGCGGGTATTCCGAAAGGGTTATTAAATATAACGGTTTGCAGTTCCTCTGAAATCAAAGACGCTTTTGTTGAACATCCAATTCCTCAAATTATTTCTTTTACTGGATCTACGCCTGTGGGGAGACATATAGGAGAATTGTGTGGAAGGCATCTTAAACGCGTGGCTTTGGAGCTAGGCGGAAATAATGCCATGATTGTACTTAAGGATGCAGATATAGAAAGAGCCGCTGGTTCTGCTGCATTTGGTAAGTTCCTTAATGCGGGGCAAATATGTATGTCGTTGAACCGTATTATTGTGGAGCGTCCCGTATATGAAGAGTTTTTAAGAGTTCTTGTGGACAAAGCATCTCAAATTAAATATGGCAACCCAGCGGATAAAGATGTTGTCGTAGGTCCTCTTATCAATAACAAGCAAGTTGGCCGGATTCAAGAATTAATCGACAGAAGCTTAGAAATGGGTGCCAGTTACGCCTTGAAGGGGGAAATTGAGGGGAATGTGTTTGCTCCTACAATCCTCACAAACGTCACCAATGACATGCCGATTGCACAGGAAGAAATATTTGGGCCTGCTGTAGGGGTCATTGTTGTAGAGGATGAAATAGAGGCTATACGAGTAGCGAACGACAGTGAATATGGACTGAGCGGGGCGGTTCATGCTGGCTCTATTGAACATGGTGTAGAGGTGGCAAAACAAATCGTCACAGGAATGATTCATGTGAATGACCAAGGGGTAAATGATGAACCGATTGTGGCGTTTGGAGGAGAAAAAGCTTCCGGTTTAGGCCGTTATGGCGGCGAATGGGCACTCCATGAATTTACCACAACGAAATGGATATCTGTCCAAACAAATCCTAGAGAGTATCCGTTTTGACAAAGCCCTGATTCCATGTGTGATTGATATATTGAAGATTACATGCCCCGTAAAAATACATGGCCGATGCTACACATAGTGTAAATTTTGACTGACAAAAGGTTATTGTGTTTGTAGGTAGGGTAACATAATTAAGACTTTTTCTAGAAAGGATGATCACCATGGCTATGAACACAACAGAACAATCTCTCCCGGTACAACAAGCAATTGAAACACGCCATAGCATTCGCAAATATAAGCAGGAGCCTATTCCTCAGCAAGACCTAAATAAGATTTTTGAGTTGGTCCGCTTATCCCCAAGTGCATGGAACCTTCAACCATGGCGTTTCCATGTAGTGACAGATAACGATCTAAAGGAAAAGTTGGAAGAAGCAGCTTATGGTCAAAAACAAGTGACTTCAGCACCCGCGGTTGTTGTGGTTACAAGTGATATGGAGGATGTACTTGCAAATATTGCTGACACTGTACATCCGGGACTTCCTCCAGAGCGCAAGGAAGAAGAAGTGGCCAATCTGTCAGGATTTTTCAATGGTATGACGGTGGAAGATCGTGCTCAATGGGGATTAACCCAAACAAATATTGCTTTCGGGTTCTTAATGCTTGCCGTTCAAGGATATGGATATTCAAGCAACCCTATGCTGGGCTTTGATCAGGAAAAAGTAAGAGAGCTCCTGAATCTTCCCGGGCATGTCAAATTTGCCGGCATTCTCCCCATTGGTAAAGCAGATTCTGAAGGATATCCGCATCATCGTTTTGACTTAGAAAAAATCGCTACATTCCATTAACTATACAGGATGCACTGGAGGGCTATTTAGTCCTCCTTTTTTATTTGAAGACATCGACCGTCACGCCACTAAAGAAGAAACGCCAGTCGATGCTTTATTAAAGGTGAAACCATGCCAAGGTTTTTTATTTTTTGAAAAAATTCCTAATATGTTTAATCAAACGTTTGTTTAATCGATACCGTGGGAACAACCTTATATATATAAATGGAGAAAAGAAGTGATAATGGCCTTATTTATGACACTTTTTTTTTGATGTATTTTAGGATTAATTTACCATTTTTCGATGAATTTGTTTTATGGATTGAAATGAACAAGACAAATGTGATAGGAATAAAGAGGTTTAGTTGAATATTGTAAATAATCCCAATTTAAGACAAACTGAACCAACCCATAAAAATGTTTAGGGGGGTCCTATCTGTAATGAACGAAAAAACAAAAAAAATTAAAGTATTGTTAACCTTTTTTCTTGTGACTCTGTTGTTATTTGCATTAACGGCCTGCAATACTGGGGAACAACAGGTAGCAGGAAAAGCGGATAGCAAGGAAACAGGGAAAGCCAAAAATGAGAAAGCAGCGTCAGAAGAAAAGCAGGGAACCGAAGTAGCGACAACTGTAGAGGAAATCCTTAAAGAACAGCCTGGGAATTACTCTGAAAATAAATATAACCAAGCTATCATCCATAAAGAGCTTGATGAAAAGAACTTCCAGGAAAAAGACAGCTTTCAGGTTTATAATTCCCTCTTAATGCTGATGCGCGAAGGGAAAAATTACGAGGAGCAATATACATTCCTTGAAGACTTCAATCCGAAAATCGAAACTGCGCTGACAGATATGCCAGGTGGCATTACACTCAGTGATGATGGGGAGCTCGGTTTGACTGCCAATATTGCGATCCTTCTTGACGCAAGCGGCAGCATGGCTCAAAAGGTTGGCGGCAAATCGAAGATGGAGCTGGCCAAAAAGGCAATTGATGACTTCGTGGCTTCCATGCCGGAGGGTTCTAATGTAATGCTGAGAGTATATGGGCACAAAGGAAGCAACAGTGATAGTGATAAGAAATTATCGTGCGGTAGAACTGAAGTTGTATATGATCTTGCTCCATATGATTCGGCTGATTTCAAAGCCTCCTTGGGAAAGTTCAAGCCAACAGGCTGGACGCCAATCGCTAAAGCGATTTCCGAGACGAAAAAGGATTTTGAAAAGGCGGGCAATGATGGGCAAAATATTATCTATGTTGTCAGTGACGGTATTGAAACGTGTGATGCGAACCCAGTTAAAGCAGCCCGGGAACTTCATGATTCTAACATTAAAGCTGTAGTGAACATCATTGGGTTTGATGTAGATACTAAAGGCCAGACACAGCTGCGTTCCGTTGCAGAAGCAGGAGGCGGCACGTTTGAAACCGTAAATACGGCAGAAGACTTCAATCAAATATGGAAAGAAGAACGCCAGCGCCTATGGAATGAATGGTGGGACTGGGGAAATGAAAACTGGAATAACGTTTGGGATGAACAATCCCGGAAATCAAATTCACTTTACGACACAAAAAACGCTTTTTTCAACAAAGTGTATGATGAAAAAAACCGTTTGACGGAAGCTGCGTACTATCTGCAGCAAAAGGAACAAATCACCTATGAAACAAGAGAGGAAGTCGATAGTCTGATTAATCAACGGTATGAAATACTTAATACTTATTTAGAAGATAAATTTGAGAACCTGAAAACGACACTTGAAACTGAAGGAGATTCGTTAAAAGAATCGATTAAAAAGAAAGAAGAAGAAATGAAGGAGAAATATCAGGATTAGCCATGGAATCACGATAGGAAATGGTCTGAAAAGTGATCGTGAGAGGCGGAAACAAGGGAAAGATACGAAAAACCTCATTGCCAATCAAGGGTAATTCATTGTTTGGTAAGAATAAGCATGCAGGGAGTAATATTAGCTAGATTACCTGCTGTCATGGCTATAATCCTACCGGAAAGAACAATAAAAGAACCTATAAAACAATAAGAGTGAAGGGAAATCCGCATCTCTGGAGTTGGAAATTAGCGAAATAGTGGGAGATTAGTCGTTATTTGTTCTAGATTGTGAAAAAGGTTTTAGTAATATTTTACTGTTTTTGGGGTTTTATCCCTTTGCCATTGGCAAAAAATGTATAACTATTTTACAATTAAACTAATAAAACCCAAGGAGGAATTTAGAATCATGTCAGGAAATATTCGCGTAACACCAGGTGAACTTCGAACTGTTGCAGGTCAATACGGTACGGAGAGTGGCAATGTTGCTGAGTTGGTGAGCCGGTTGGATAGTATGAGAGACCATTTGCGCAATATCTGGGAAGGTGCCTCCAGTGATGCATTTGCACAGCAATATGAGGAGCTAAAACCTTCTTTTGTACAAATGTCTACTTTGCTTGAAGAAGTTTCCCAACAATTGAGCAAATCTGCTGATATCCTGGAAGAGACAGATCAACAGATTGCGAGCCAAATCCGCGGATAATAGCAAAATCGAATGTAAGTGGAAGGAAGAAGCGCTGCAATCTACGGAGATTCTGGCGCTTCTTCTTTTAATGGGGTGATCGACATGTATATTCAGGTAACCGTTGATTTGCAGAATTACACAGGTGAGGTGTTTGATCTACAAATATCCAATTACCTTTCCGTAAAAAAAGTGATTGAAATCGTATGGCAAGTGAAGAAAATCGAAGAACGGCCGAAGGAAGGTTATTGGATAAGGGTCCAAAATAAAGAATTGGTCTGCCCGGGATACGATTCGTTGGTAGATGCCGGAATCACAACGGGGGACAGGGTGGAAGTATTATAGAGCAATCGCAAATGGATTGGCAGTCCCATATACCGGACCAAAGGAGTACAAAGGAATGGAAGAGAACAAAACGTCTTATTTGGAAATACAGCTAGAAGCGGACATTACGAAGGATAACGGTTATGCTTTTATCTTTCAGAGAGCCAGGATTAAAATGCAGGATCCCTTGGAACTCCAGCTGTTGCGGGAGATGGATGGCACTCTTCAAAGAGAGATTGTCGTGACCGATGATGAGGTCAAGATCTCAATCCATCCCCCCGCATCGTTCTCTGCATTTCGTGAAATACGAAAGAAGAATAAGCTGGAAAGATGGATATTTGCCCACCAGCTTATTAAGAAGATAGAGAATCATACATTAGACAGGCTGAATTTGGTCATATGCCCGGAGAATATTGTTTTCGACGCGAGCTTCACTCCATATCTTCTTCATTACGGAGTGAAGGAAAGCATCCCGCCTTATAACAAGGATCAGGAACGTCTGCTTCAGGAGACTAAAGCGACCATTTCGGAAATAGTGGATGGGCAGCACAGTTTTGATCAATATTTTCAATATCATCAAACTCTTAAACTTTCAAATCCTGTTCAGGAAATTTTTGCGGCAACCTCTATGGAACAGCTTTCAGAGGTCATTCAAAGCAATATACAGCAGCTGGAAAAGCAGGAAAAGAATTTCATACATATCCCGATGAGCAAATGGAAAACTGGGCGGTATGCTTTCATTGGTGCGGTGGTTTTACTGCTTCCTGCTCTTATTTATTCGCTTTATTCCCTGTTATTTCTACAGCCAAAGCAAGATGCCTATGTAAATAGCGGACAAAACTATATGGAAAATAAATACAGCGAAGTTATCAACCTCCTGGAAAACTATGATCCTGAAGATATGCCATATGTGGTTCAATATGAGCTGGCTTATTCCTACATGATAAATGAAGACTTGGATGATTACCAAAGAAAAAATATCGAGAATGAACTCACTCTTCAATCTGACAGCCAGTATTTGCTTTACTGGATTTATGTTGGGCGCGGAATGAATGAAGAGGCGATCGATATTGCGCGGTCCCTTGAGCATCAGGATTTGATCGTCTTCGGATTGATCAAGCGCGTCGAAGAAATTAAAGCAGACGAAAACCTTTCCGGGGAAGAGAAGGAGCAGGAATTGAAAAAAGCCGAGGATGAGATAGCGGAGTATAGAAGAGAGCAGGATGAAATGAAAGAACAGTTGGAAGAACAACAGCAAGATGCGAATTCCACAACTGACGGCCAAAGCACCGGAGAATTAATCGAAAATCAGGATAAAACAACCGAAAACAAATCGCAGGTGCCAGCTTCTGCCAAACAGCCAAAGGATGAACCTGAGAAAGATGGGAAGGCAGAAGAAAATGCAAAGGGAACCGAATAGCAGGCACAAAGCTGGCAGTTTGCAGGAGATGAGTCTATGAGTCTATTATGGATATTTTATAAAGAGACATACCAACAGTACACAATAAGGAATAACCAGACGTCTACCATCAAGATTGGGAACGGTCAAAGCGACTCCATCACAATTCAATCGGTTCCATTCAAAAATGGCTTTCTTGAGCTGAAGAGGCAACGGGAGGAAGACCGATTCCTCGTCTTTGAAGAGGAAAAGGAGTTGGGTATCCTCCAAGGAGATAAGCCGTTTTCGTTTGAATCAAGCGGTGAGAATTTCATCCTTTTCTTTTCCCCCGCTACGCTTGAAGAGAATACTTACTATGTCGGCAACCGCAAGGAAATCACCGTATCAGGAGAGGAAGGGGCAGACATACGCAAGGAAGCCATTCCTGAACTGACAAATTGGAAGAGCAGTTTCTCCCTGGTAAGACAAGGTGGAAAATGGTCGATATCCGTAAAGGGCAATGGCCCCCTCTACCTGAATGGGGAAAAAGTAAAAAACCACACTATCCTCCAGAATGGAGATATGATCTTCTCGCCTTTCATGATGCTTTCTTTCACAGAAGACGATTTACTTGCGGCCAAAAGCGCGGCACCTTATGAAACTTCCCTGCCGCAAACATTGCCCCCCGTTTCAGAAATGAAGAAGAATTATCCGGTTTACCGCAGGACGCCAAGAATGATATACGAACTTCCGGATGATAAGGTGACGATTTCATTTCCCAGCCAGGAATCGGATGACCACCAACGGGGACTGTGGCTCATTATTCTGCCGCCGCTCGTTATGCTCATAGTAATGGGAATCATTGCCCTGATCCAGCCGCGCGGCATTTTTATACTGGTTTCACTGGTTATGTTCTTGACAACTATGGTGACATCGACCGTGCAATACTTTAGGGATAAGAAAAATAAAAAGCACAGGCAGGAAAAAAGGCACCGGGTTTACACTGCATATCTGGAACAAAAGCGCCAGGAACTTCATGAGCTCGCCGATAAACAAAAGCAAGTGCTTCGCTATCATTTTCCCGCCTTCGAAAGGATGAAAGAACTGGCTTTCAACATCAGTGACAGGATATGGGAACGTACAATCGAAAGCGATGACTTCCTCCAGCTTCGCATCGGGGCAGCCGATGTGCCGGCGCGCTATGAAGTAGCAGCCAGCAGCAGTGATATGTCAAATCGTGAAATCGATGACTTGCTTGAACAATCGCAGGAGCTGGTAAACCTTTATCGTAAAGTAGGCAAGGTTCCGTTGACAATCGGGTTATCAACAGGGGCAATCGGTCTTGTCGGAAAAGAGTCGATTGTAAAAAATGAACTGCAGCAATTGATCGGCCAGCTTGCCTTTTTCCATAGCTACCATGATGTCCGTTTTATCGCGATTTTTAATGAAAAGGATTATAAAGAATGGGAATGGATGAAATGGCTCCCTCATTTCCAGCTGCCGCATTCATTCGCAAAAGGGTTCATTTATAACGAACAGACACGTGACCAATTGTTGTCGACTATATACCAGACATTACGCGATCGGGACCTGGATGAGGAGAAGGGGAAAGCCAGATTCACACCGCATTTTGTGTTTATCATCGCAGATCAAAACCTGATTTCAGAACATGTGATCATGGAGTATTTAGAAGGAAAAGAAGATCAAATTGGGATTTCTTCGATTTTTGCGACCGATACGAAAGAAAGCTTGACGGAGAATATCCATACGATTGTAAGGTATATCAATGAACGTGAGGGAGAGATCCTGATTCAGGAACGAAAGGCTGTCCATACTCCTTTTAACTTGGATGCCCATTCGAAGGAAGGCAATGAACGGTACGCCCGCCTCCTTAGATCATTGGATCATCAAAAAGGGATGAATAACTCCATACCCGAGATGGTGTCCTTTTTGCAGCTTCATAAAGCCCGAGATGTGGATGAGCTCGCCATCGAACGGAATTGGTTCACCAATCAGTCTTCCCAATCGCTTGCAGTCCCGATCGGGCTTAAGGGAAGAAAGGATTTAGTCGAGCTTAACCTACATGAAAAAGCCCATGGGCCGCACGGCTTGCTTGCCGGAACGACAGGTTCAGGTAAGAGTGAGCTGCTGCAGACCTATATCCTGTCACTGGCCGTGCATTTTCATCCGCATGAAGTGGCTTTTCTGCTGATTGACTATAAAGGCGGCGGGATGGCCCAGCCATTTAAGAATATGCCCCACCTTCTGGGGACGATCACCAACATCGAAGGAAGCAAAAACTTCAGTACCCGTGCCCTTGCTTCGATAAACAGTGAACTGAAAAAACGCCAGCGCATGTTTGACCGGCACGGGGTGAATCACATAAACGATTACACGGACCTGTATAAAGAAGGAAAAGCAGAAGCTCCTCTGCCACATTTATTCTTGATCTCGGATGAATTTGCCGAGCTTAAGAATGAAGAGCCTGAATTCATCAGGGAACTGGTAAGTGCGGCACGCATCGGGCGAAGCCTAGGCGTCCATCTCATCCTCGCAACGCAGAAACCGGGCGGCGTTATAGATAATCAAATCTGGAGCAATGCCAGATTCAGGATTTCTTTAAAAGTCCAGGATGCAACTGATAGTAAAGAAGTTTTGAAGAATGGCGACGCGGCCAACATTACTGTAACTGGAAGAGGCTATTTGCAGGTAGGCAACAATGAAGTGTATGAGCTGTTCCAGTCGGCCTGGAGCGGTGCCCCTTATCTGGAGGACAGCCAGGGGGCGGAAGATGAAATAGCGATTGTAACCGACCTTGGGCTTGTCCGGGTATCCGATGTTGCCGCGAAGGCAATGGGGACGAAAAAAGAGAAGCTGACTGAGATTGAAGCAGTGGTACAGCAGATTATTAAAGTTCAGGAAGAAATGAATATCACTAAGCTCGCTAGCCCATGGCTGCCACCGCTGCGTGAACGCATTTCAAGAATGGAGGCAATCAGCGGTCTGAGGGAGCAATTTTACATTGGATTAAAGGATGAACCGGAAAAACAGAGCCAGTCCCATTATATTTACAATTGGATTGAAGATGGCAATATCGGCATATTTGGTTCATCCGGATACGGGAAATCCTCTACAGCGATGACCCTGCTATTGCATTTTGCGGGCAGTTACAGTCCGGAGGAGCTCCACTATTACGTGTTCGATTTTGGGAATGGTTCCTTGCTTCCGCTCAAGAACCTTCCTCAGACTGGGGATTATTTCCGGATTGATGACCAGAGGAAGATTGAGAAATTCATTGTCTTCCTCAAGGCGGAAATCGACAGGCGAAAACAGCTTTTCTCGGATAAAGAGGTAAGCACCATTAAAATGTTCAATTTACTAAGTACGGAAAAACTTCCGATTATTTTTCTGACGGTCGATAATTTTGACCTTGCAAAAGAAGAGATGCCAGATTTAGAAGCCCAGTTTACCCAATTTGCGCGCGATGGCCAGTCATTGGGGGTTTTTATGATTTTCACGGCAACAAGGATTAACTCCATGCGCCAGCCGCTGATGAACAATCTGAAGACGAAAATCGTCCATTACTTGATGGATAGCTCGGAAGGTTATTCAATCCTTGGCAGGACTCCTTTTGATCATGAACCGGTTCCAGGGAGGGCGTTGGTTAAAAAAGATGAGACTTATCTTGCCCAGGTTTACTTGCCTGCAGATGGGGACGACGATATTGAGGTATTGGAAAACGCGAAAAAAGAAGTGGCTGCCTTGATTAAGAAGCATCAGGGAATGACAAAGCCGCCGGCAATACGCATGCTTCCGGCCCGACTCGATATGGCGGGATACCGGCAGTACCTCACACCTGGATATAAGGCAGGCCTAATTCCAATCGGATTGGATGAGGAAAATGTCAGTCCTGTTTATATTGACACTAAGTCCAATCCCCACTGTTTGGTCCTTGGACAATCACGCAAAGGAAAAACCAATGTCCTGAAGGTGATGCTTGATTCTTTATTGGCACAAGAGATAGCGGAAATTGGAGTATTTGATGCAGTAGACCGGGGATTGTCATCTTATGCGGCAAACGAAAAAGTCAGCTATGTGGAAATGAAGGATCAGATTACGGATTGGCTGAACCATGTTTCTTCGATATTTGAACAAAGAGAAAAGGATTATGTACAAGCCACCCGGCTTGGACAAATCAAACATGAAACATATGAACCTATCATTTTTGTAATCGATAGCATCTCCAGGTTCCAGCAAAGTGTGGACACTAAGATACAGGATAAAATGTCGGCACTCATCAAGCAGTACAGCCACCTGGGCTTTAGCTTGATCGTCAGCGGAAATGCCAACGAGTTCATGAAAGGCTTCGATTCGTTTACCAATGAAATAAAACAGATCAGACAAGCCGTGCTCCTGATGAAGAAATCAGAACAAAGCTTGTTTACTCTTCCATACACAAGAAAAGAAGAAGAGATTCAGCCGGGGTATGGCTACTATATCATTAACGGCAGCGAAAACAAGATTCAAATCCCGCAAAACCATTAAAGAGAGAGGTGAAGGCAATGCCGGAAAAAATGAAGCCGTTCGCAATCATCGTAAAAATGATCGTCATTTTACTGCTTCCCATTCTTTTCTTTACGTACGTCGGTCATGACCCAATGAAAAAACAGGAAACGGCAACCAGAAACATAGCGATTGTCAATGAAGATGTCCAGGCGGCCTATTCGAAAAAACCGAAAGAGTTCGGGCGGGAAGTAGCCGCCATACTTGATGAAGATTCAGGTTATGACTGGTCTGTTGTCAACCGGAATACGGCAGAAAAGGGCCTTGAGAATAAAGAATATGATGCCGTGATTTATTTTCCTTCAGACTTTTCGAAAAACATTTTGACTTTTAATGAAACGGAACCAATCAAGGCAGGGGTTCAATACAAAATCCAAACGAACCTGAATGCAGAAAACCTGGAAAGAGTCCAAAAGGAACTGGAAATTGCCAAAAATAAAATGAACAAGAAAGTATCGACCCTTTATTGGAGCTATGTTTCCCAGTCCGTTGAGGACATCCGGAAGAAGTTCGACGGTATCTTGGAAAAAGAAATAGCTTTCCAGGAAACCATGTATAACTTTTATACTCCAAGTTCAGAAAAGCTTGCAGGTGAAATCAGCCAGCACAAAAAAATGCTGGAAGGCGTATTTGCTTCAACGAAGGATGCTGGCAGGACTTCCAATGAGACAGTAGGGGAAATCGAAGCGGCAAAAGCCGAGGTAAATTCCTTTGTAGAAGACGTGAACCTTTATAAGGAATATCAGGAGGCGCAAACGGAGCTATTCCAGAAAACATCCACGGAAAATCAACAGATGCTTCAAGATGGCATCAGTAACTATGAAACGATGTTATCCGAAGGGGTACAATCTGTTGTAATGAAACAGGATGATCCGAAGCCTGAGTTTGATATGAACGGCAACGATATGCAGCAAAGCGTATCGGGCCTGTCTGAAAAAATCAGTGAAAGTAATGCTTCATTAGATGCCTTAACCAAAGATATAGAAGAAACGAAGGTCGGCGAACAATTTGATGAAGTATTAAGAATCCAAAAAGATTTAATTAAGGAATTTAAGGAAAAATCAGACATTGTGTTATTGGATGACCTCCAACTTGAACTAATCGAATTACGCAAAGGTTTACCGAGCTCTTCCGGGGATACGGATCCATCGAGTCCTACAACTGATATCAAGGAGCCATCTAGCCCACAGGCTGGCGAGGTCACACTTGATGCTTTAAAAGAACAGCTTTCCTTGCTTCAGAAAAATGTAGGGAGTACCAAACCTGAACAACAGCCTGATAATTGGGAGGCAATCAATAAAACACTTGCAAACCTTGAAGCCAGCATCAAGGCAGTGGAAGGACAGGTAGCCCAACAAGCGGCTGCACAAAAACAGATGATTATTGACTATAAAGAGCTGCTTAAGAAGCTGGAGGAAAAACTGCAAAATTTAGATTCTGGAAACCCTTCAGATCAAATTATCAGGGAAATCCTCACAAAGGAAAAAGACATTCTTGGATCTCCCAATTTATCGGAGCGAAGGAAAAACACTTTAGCGCAGTACTTCCAGGCAGATATTGCAAATGGCCAAATTGAAAAGCTTATGCTGTATCACGGCTTGCTTTCCTCTTTCCACAATGCAGTCCAAAATTCGACGGACCAGAAAGACAGGCTAATTGATGGCATCTTAGAGAACCAGGAAGAGCTAGGGGAAATCGAGAAGGATTTTAGTGCAACATTAAAATCAACTGTTGATGGGCTTAATACCAGTGCAAGCAAGATTTCGGGGGTCGGAGCGGACTTCAGCACGTTCGCGGAAACGGTATCCGGTTTCATCGCCCAATATGATGAAAGCGTCAGCAATGAACAGCAGGAAATCTTGGGTGAGCTTGATTCAATCCAGGAAAATGCCGGCTTGATCACGGCTAACCTCGTTGAAAATACAAAGGTTGCTGAAACCGAACAGTCTCCGGTAGATAACCTGAACGGGGAAATCCTGGTGACAGTGCAAGATAATACAGCAGGCAGCCTAAAGGGCATTTCAGAGCTTATAAATTCTCTTGGAGAACGCCAGACCCAGGTAACGGAATACACAAATGAGCTTCAGGCAAAGGTGGGATCAGTCCAGAAGCGGGCGGACGACCTAAATACAAACTGGGCAATGAATGTGGATTCCACCAAAAAAATTAAAGGGGACGTATACAATGTCCTGAACAATACGCTGGTGGATGATCAGCAAAATGGATATGTATATGATTACCTTGCCAATCCAGTCCAAATCAGCGGGGATGTGCTGGAGGAAAAGACCGACTATACACCGCCGATCATCATGCTTGTCATTATTCTGATCAGTGGATTGTTGATTGGATTCTTCCTTCACCTTTATTCGCATGTTGCACCGCTTGTGCATGCGGCAATATTTTCGCTATTGAACTTTATTGTCGGCTTGATCATCAGCATCTACGGCCTGAAGATCTATCCGCTGGAAGATATGGAGGCCTTAAAATGGACAGCATTTACCGTGCTTCTGCTATTTGTCTGTTCGGCGATTGTCCGGCTGGCTTTCTACATCGGGCCTTTTATCGGAAGCATCCTGACGATCGCGCTGATATTGTTCTTTACGACACCGCTTTTGGATTTAATCATGCCAAACTTTAATGTAAACCATCCGGTTTCGGACGTATATATGTCGATTCAATATGGCGATTCGTCCTCCTTCGTTCCGGCTGTTGCGATCCTTGCGATCACAGCGATTATTGCGGCGGCTGTACCGTATATGAGGAACCGCGCCATCATAAAAAGAGAGATAGCACATGAAGGCTAAACGACTGGCATACTATTTACTTCCATTACTGCTGATGGTTTCCCCCGGAATCGGCAGTGCAGAACAAGAGCCTATTGTAGAGCCAAACCAATATAAAGAAAAAGACATCGAGCTGCAAACGGAATATTTCCATGAAGAATCGCTGCTGGAAAAAAAGCGGTCTTTACCGGAGGAACAGAAGTCCCTAACGTTTATGAAAGTAGAAGATCCATATTATGAAAATGCCCGACAGGAACTTTTCCAATCTTCAGCCGCCGATAACAACACAATTAAGGCAAAAGCGGAGCAATTGGAATTATTCAGTTCAGAAGGCAGAATGTCCTTTGGCACGGACAAAACGGAAAAAGACGACGGTTTTAATTTTAACCTGACCGTCTTGTTAGGGATTCTCGCAGTTCTCGCTGTTATATGCCTGTTCCTTATTCTTGTCCCTAAAATGAGCAAGGGGGATTTTCAGGGCGCCAAACGGCAGGCATAAGTTACGAATACGGCACTTCCATCTGCACCAATTCTACATTTTGGTGACTATGGGAGTGTCTTTTCTTTTGTGAAACATTTGTTGTCAGGTAAAATTTAATGAAGGAATTGTATTTCTATAACCCATCGAAAAGTCTGTGCGGGCCCTCTGCTAATCTGATTTGCCTATCGAATTTTGGAGGGGATTGTAAGTTTCATAGAGAATGGTATGAATACATGCATTTTTTAAAATAAGCCCTTTACAGGAGGATCAAGATGATACAGGAAGACAAGCACCCAAGATTAGAGAAGGTTTTGGGAAATATTGAAAAAGTCATTATTGGGAAAAGAGATATTGCTGAGCTGAGCCTGGTTGCCCTTCTTGCTGAAGGACATGTTCTTTTGGAAGACGTTCCGGGTGTAGGCAAGACAATGATGGTACGGGCGCTGGCCAGGTCCATCAACGCTTCTTTCAAGAGGATCCAATTCACTCCTGACCTGCTGCCTTCCGATGTGACCGGCGTTTCCATATTTAATCCGAGAGAGCAGGAGTTCATATTCCGGCCAGGACCAATCATGGGGAATATCATTCTCGCTGACGAGATTAACAGGACGTCCCCAAGAACCCAGGCTGCCCTGCTTGAAGGCATGGAGGAAGCGAGTGTAACTGTTGACGGCGTTACAAGGAAGCTGGACAAGCCTTTTTTTGTGATGGCCACCCAGAATCCGATTGAATACGAGGGGACGTACACACTGCCGGAAGCTCAACTGGACCGGTTTCTATTAAAGATGAAGATTGGATATCCAGATATCCAGGAAGAAATGGAAGTATTACACCGTGCGCAATATGTACCCCCAATTGAAGAACTGGAGCCGGTAATCACCCTTGAAGAGCTCCGAGAACTCCAGCAAGGAGTAAAAACAGTGCATGTAGACGATACACTTAAACGCTATATTGTTGAGCTTTCTTCCCGGACCCGGTCGCACAACAGTGTGTATTTAGGGGCAAGCCCCCGGGGGTCCATCTCGCTGATGAAAGCGGCCCAGGCATATGCCTTTTTGAACGGGAGGGATTATGTTCTCCCGGATGATGTCCAATATCTCGCACCAAGTGTTTTTGCCCATCGCTTGATCTTAAAGTCAGAGGCGAAGTACGAAGGAATTACGGCAGAACAAATCGTGAACGAAATCATAATGAAAATTCCGGTTCCCGTTAAAAGGCTAGTGAATGGATAATGAAAAAGCTTAAGAATAAACTTCCTACAAAATTGAAGACATGCCTGAAGATGGCCGGCCTGCTGTTCCTTGTTGCCCTGTCGTTTGTTTTTGCGATGTTCCAAGGCGGGTTTGTGAGCTGGTTTCTTTTTTATAGCTTTCTCCCTTTCGCCATTTACTCTTCCATCCTGTTTTTTTATCCTATTCACAAGTTTCAAATTGGACGAAATCTTAGCAAAAGGGAAGCCAGGGCAGGTGACCGGGTCGAGGTCACTATTAAGGTCAGCCGGAAAACCAGGTTTCCGCTATTTTTCTTGCTTGTAGAACAAAAATTGCCTCAAAAGCTGGAACGAAGCATGGCGGGCACAAAGAAAATCATGGTGTTTCCATGGTTCAAGCGAAGCTTTTCTCTCACTTACACCCTTGAAAATCTTCCCCGTGGCGAACACTCCTTTGAAGGTATAAGATTGAAAACAGGCGATTTTCTTGGATTGTTTGATAAGGAAGCCGCGTTTGACATCCCGGAACGGCTGCTTGTGTACCCGTCGTACTCTGAACTTACCTATAAACAATTGGATCATTTGTTCGACCAGGGGCAGGCTGGAACAGCAAACCGCTTGCAACGGGAACACTCTATTGTCTCAGGAGTAAGGGGTTATCAGCCCGGTGACCAGCTTTCCTGGATCAATTGGAAGGTGACAGCCAAAAAAAATGACATCATGACAAAGGAATTTGAGGAAATGAAAAGCCATGATGTCTTTCTTGTTCTGGATGAATCCCCTGCCGGACATTTTGAAGCCATAGTGAGCTATGCGGCTTCCTTTGTCCATTCCATTAATAAAAAAGGCATCCAGTTCGGCTTTTATAGAACGGGTATGAACGGGGAAGTTCTGGCGATTCGGGGCGGTGAGCTTCAAAAGCAGAACATATTTTATAGCTTGGCAAAGGCGGAGCCGAACGCAGAATACCCGATTGACAGTTTTTTGGGGAGAAATGTTTTGGTTACAGTCGCCTCGAATGCTTCTTTGGTAATCTTTACCTCAGACTTGTCTATGAAGACAATTGAGTCTGCCGCACGCTCAAAAACAGGCCAGGCAACGACCATTTTGTTTTTGAAGAACAACCCGTTGTCCAGGGAGGAACAAGCGGCTCTGGAATTAGCAAAAGCCAAGGGAATCAATGTGAAATATGTCAATGAAGGCACACTCGAAGGTGGGAAATCAGAGGTGATTGCCCAATGATTCAATCAAGAAAACATGAATCCACGATGAAGCTCGTTCTTTATGTGTTTGCATTTTTCATGCTATGGGAGTGGCTTCGTCCTGTGAAAGAGCTGACTGATGCAAATAATATGACTGTTTTTATCATTTTTATGGCGCTTTCCATGGCCCTTCATTTTTTTAGGGTCAGGGTATGGCTGCGTTTTGTTGTGCTGGCATGTTTCCTGGGATTTTCGATCCATTTTCTTTATTATGAAACCCTTATTCTTGATACTACCTGGCTCTTTGATTTCTTTGGCAAATTTGCCAGTGATGTTTCGCTGTTATTCCAGGCGCGGTTCCTTGAGATTTCATTTGAATTCCAAACTCTGCTCGTTTTTATACTCCTTTGGCTTATCACGTATTTGCTCCATTACTGGATAACGGTCAAAAAAAGCATCTTCCTATTTTTTATAGTCACAGTGATCGTTGTTTCGGTGTTGGACACATTTACTGTGTATGATGCTTCAGTCGCCATTGTGCGCCTCGTAATCATAGGATTTAGCATGCTCGGCTTTCTGTCCCTTTTCCGGCTTTCCTCGCTGGAAAAGCTGTCCATTTCGGTTCCTGCTTTGAGAAAATGGCTCATTCCCCTCATGGTTATGGTTGGATTTAGTTCCTGTATCGGTTTGGCGGCCCCAAAATTGGACCCGCAGTGGCCCGATCCCGTACCATTCATTACATCTTATTCGGAAAAGGCGACGGGAAGCGGGGAAACCAACAGGATTGGATATGGAGTGGATGATACAAAGCTTGGCGGCGGCTTTGAAAATGATGATACCGTTGTATTCCGTGCCGAGGCTCAGTCAAGACATTATTGGAAGGTCGAAAACAAAGACTTTTATACTGGAAAGGGCTGGGTTGTGTCACAGGAGTCAGACGAACTTTATACTGAATTTGTAAATGGAGAGGAAATCACAGGTGGCACCGTGTACCCTCCGGGTGTCAAGAAGATAGATTTAAAGGCGTCTGTTTCTGTTAAGCTTCCTTACAGCCATGTTCCTTATCCGGAATCCTCAAGTTTGAACAAGGTTAATGCTCCTGCCGGTGAGGTGTACCGGTACCATTTTATCACGGAACGAATTACATCTTACAAGGCAACAGGGGGGGGACTAAAACTTAAACAGTTAGAGCTGGCTTATTCTATGCCAAGGTTTGATATTAATGAGTTGAAAAAGGTGAAAATGAGGGATGGGATAGGTATGGGCCCTGAATTCATGAACCAATATACTCAAATACCCACTGCCTTTCCTGAACGTGTAAAACAGCTTGCAGGGAAGATCACAGCGGGAAAAGAGAATTGGTATGACCAGGCAAAAGCCATCGAGGATTATTTCGATAGCGGGGAATTTGTGTATGACCAGAATGACATCCCATATCCGAATGAAACCGAGGACTACGTAGACCAGTTCTTGTTTGAAACGCAAAGGGGTTATTGCGATAACTTTTCTACAGCCATGGTCATGATGCTTCGCTCGATCGATATACCAGCGAGGTGGGCGAAGGGGTATACAGAGGGGACGCAGATTAATCATAACGGAGAGCGCGTCTATGAGGTCACGAATAATAACGCCCATTCTTGGGTGGAAGTATTTTTCCCGAATGTTGGGTGGGTTCCTTTCGAGCCGACAAAGGGATTCAGCAACAGGGCAGACTTTTATTACGCGTCATCTGAGCCAGCAGAGGCTCCTAATAAACAACAGCAAACCGAGCAAACGGTGCAGCCTGCAACAAAGCCCGTCCCGACAAAAGAAGAGGAAGTATCTCAAGAGAGTACAACACAACCAGAAAAAAAGGCCGAGGTCAATTGGTTGACCGAACATTGGAAAAGCATGATTGCCATTATCGCGTCCATTCTTTTTGCCACCCTGCTAATCTACAGGTTCAGGAGAAGGTGGCTCCCTAATGTATTAATTATGTTGTACAAAAGGAAAAAGGATGATCAGAGTTTTACTAAGGCTTACATGGCATTATTGACGCAATTAAACAGGATGGGGCTTAAGCGGCCGGAGGGCCAGACATTGCGGGAATATGCTGAATATGTAGACTCTTATTTTCACTCTGGAGAAATGGGCAAAATAACCCGAAGCTATGAGAAATACATATACCGGGGAGGCCAAAATTCCGAGGAATGGGAACAAAACCGCAAATTGTGGGAAAATTTAATTAAAAAGACAATCTCTTGACCAGGTTTTTAGTCTGTTGGTACAATTGTTTCATTCTTAAATTAATATTCAGAGAGCGTAGCTTCATCAACTTTGAAAAGTATCTAGGTACAACGTACAGCACGTACTAGTGCCGACCTTACTGCCAGATGTTGCAAGGAGCGCTTACGCTTATCTAAAATACCTTCATATATCCTCGATAATATGGATCGAAAGTTTCTACCGAATCACCGTAAATGATTTGACTATGAAGGCAGAATCTGCTTGTTTAAGCATGCTAGGATTCTGCTTTCATTTTTTTGAAGGTGGAATTCTAGCTTTTTTTGTTTTTATTTTCGTTTATTTTTGCATACTAGTAGTACTTATATTCGTTCTATAAAGGAAGAGGTGTCGACAGTGCCGGGGAAAACAGAATTGCAAAACCAGGAAATGATCGTAGTGCTAGATTTCGGCAGCCAATACAATCAGTTGATTACACGCCGGATTCGTGAATTTGGAGTTTATAGCGAGCTACATCCGCATACGTTAACAGCCGAACAAATTAAAGAAATGAATCCAGCGGGCATTATTTTTTCAGGTGGCCCAAACAGCGTCTATGATGCATCCGCTTTTGGCTGTGATGAGAGAATTTTTGAATTGGGCTTGCCTATTTTAGGGATTTGCTACGGCATGCAGCTGATGGCCAAGCATTTTGGCGGCAAGGTGGAGCCTGCCAAAAACCGGGAATATGGGAAAGCGACTTTGACCATCCAGAACGATACAAAGCTATTTCATGAGCTGCCAAAGGAACAACTTGTCTGGATGAGCCATGGTGATCTTGTGGTTGAAACTCCACCAGGCTTCGTTGTGGATGGAACGAACCCGTCCTGCCCGATTTCGGCAATGAGCGATGAGTCCAGAAACTTATACGCCGTCCAGTTCCATCCTGAAGTGCGCCATTCTGTATATGGCAATGAGTTATTAAACAACTTCGTTTTCCAGGTATGCGGCTGCAAAGGCGACTGGTCGATGGAAAACTTCATTGAAATCGAAATGGAAAAAATCCGTCAGGCAGTCGGCGACAAAAAAGTTCTCTGCGCGTTAAGCGGAGGTGTTGATTCTTCAGTGGTTGCGGTGTTAATCCATAAAGCCATCGGGGACCAGTTGACCTGTATTTTCGTTGACCACGGGCTGCTCCGTAAAGGGGAAGCAGACAGCGTCATGAAAACGTTCAGTGAGGGCTTCCATATGAATGTTATTAAAGTGGACGCCAAGGACCGGTTCCTTTCTAAACTGGAAGGCGTTTCTGATCCCGAGAAAAAACGGAAAATCATAGGCAATGAGTTCATTTACGTGTTTGATGATGAAGCAACAAAGCTTGAAGGAATCGAGTTCCTTGCTCAGGGAACCCTCTATACCGACATCATTGAAAGCGGAACAGCGACCGCACAGACCATCAAATCCCACCATAATGTCGGCGGGCTTCCGGAAGATATGCAATTTAAGCTTATCGAACCTTTAAATACCCTTTTTAAGGATGAAGTGCGTGCCTTGGGAACTGAACTGGGCATCCCGGACGAGATTGTCTGGCGCCAGCCATTCCCTGGACCAGGGCTGGGAATTCGTGTTTTGGGAGCTATATCAGAGGACAAGCTTGAGATCGTAAGGGAATCCGATGCGATTCTCCGTGAAGAAATTAAAAAGGCGGGGCTTGACCGCGATATTTGGCAGTATTTCACGGTTCTTCCTGATATACGCAGTGTCGGGGTAATGGGTGATGCAAGAACGTATGATTATACAATCGGCATCCGCGCGGTTACGTCCATTGATGGCATGACTTCCGACTGGGCAAGAATACCGTGGGATGTACTTGAAATTATTTCAACAAGAATCGTCAACGAGGTGAGTCATATCAACCGTGTTGTGTATGATATTACCAGCAAACCGCCTGCAACGATTGAGTGGGAATAACTAAAAGTTTGTTTTTACGAACATTCGCTTTATTTGTTAAAAAAATATTCGTGTTTTATCTTGACGACATTTTTCTCCGATGCTAGACTAAGGATGTTCTTATAAAAATATCTATAAAATGATTTCGTCGTATAATGTTGGGAATATGGCCCAAAAGTTTCTACCGAGCTGCCGTGAACAGCTTGACTACGATGCATATATGAGGGGAGGGCAATGTATATATTCCCCCTCCTTATTGCATACTATAGTCAGGCCCCGTTCAATAGGTTCGGGGCCTTTCCTTTCCTTATATTCGTCGATACATTTGGAGGAGAATAAGAGAATGAAGAAATATTTTCAATTTGATGAACTCGGCACCAACTATCGCCGTGAAATCATAGGGGGATTAACCACCTTTTTAGCAATGGCTTATATTTTGGTTGTTAATCCGCTGACTTTATCCTTAAACAGCGTTAAGGATTTTCCTGACGAGCTCCGTATGGACTATGGCGCAGTATTTGTCGCTACGGCTTTAGCTGCTGCCATTGGGTCACTTATGATGGGACTAATTGCGAAGTTCCCGATTGCTCTAGCACCGGGAATGGGTCTAAATGCTTTCTTTGCGTATACTGTGGTTTTAACATACGGTGTACCTTGGCAGACTGCTTTAACTGGCGTTCTGATCGCGGGAGTAATATTCGTTTTGCTTTCTTTATCCGGTTTTCGTGAAAAAATCATTAATGCAATTCCTGTTCAGCTAAAGCATGCAGTTGGTGCCGGTATTGGTTTGTTTATTGCCTTTATAGGCTTTCAAAGTGCAGGTATTATTGTAAATAATGACGCTACTTTAGTAGGTCTTGGAGATTTAACAAACGGCACGACATTACTATCAGTATTTGGAATATTGATTACGGTGTTACTTTTAACCAGAGGAGTAAATGCGGCTGTATTTATCGGTATGGTTGCTACAGCCATCGTGGGAATGATATTTGGCTTGATCGATCTTCCGACAAAAGTGGTAGGTGCTGTGCCTAGCCTGCAACCTACTTTCGGAGTCGCGTTTGAGGCATTTGCGAATCCAGGAGAAGATATATTCAATCTTCAAATGCTGGTTGTTATTCTGACATTCCTGTTCGTTGCTTTCTTCGATACTGCTGGAACACTGGTTGCGGTAGCCAATCAAGCTGGCTTGATGAAAGGGGAAGTCCTTCCGCGCGCCGGAAAAGGCCTATTCGCGGATTCCATGTCCATTGTTGTTGGTGCGGTTCTTGGAACGTCGCCCACTACCTCTTATGTTGAGTCATCAGCTGGGGTGGCAGCAGGCGCCCGTACAGGATTTTCTGCAATTGTTGTTGCTATTATGTTTATTTTATCTTTATTTTTCTTTCCATTATTATCCGTTATAACAGCTCCGGTTACTGCACCTGCTTTGATCGTAGTTGGGGTATTAATGGTTGCATCCTTGAAAAATATTGAATGGGACCGTTTTGAAATTGCTGTTCCTGCATTTTTCACCGTCATTGCAATGCCCCTGACCTACAGTATCGCTACAGGCATTGCGATTGGTTTCGTTTTCTACCCGATCACCATGTTGGTGAAAGGTAAAGCAAAAGAAATTCATCCGCTTATGTATTTCTTGTTTGTCGTATTCCTTTGTTATTTCATTTTCTTAGTGGAATAATCTGCAAAAAGGGTCTCCATCTGGAGGCCTTTTTTTTATGTGTGCCTTATTATTTGATTTGGCGTGATTACTTTACTAACATTAAAGGGAAGCTAAAAATTATGTAAATGTTATCGTGTAAAGAGGTATTGAATATGGCGCCCTTTTCTATAAAGAAAATTTTAAATAATAACGTAGTCATTGCTAACCATCCTGCCCACGGAGAAGTCATACTCATTGGCAAAGGAATTGGGTTTAATCGCGGAAAAGGCGAAGAAATTCCCAGGGAACTTGCCGAAAAGATGTTTGTCTTAAAGAGTGAAAAGGAGCAGGAAAATTATAAAAAGCTTATTCCTGACATAGATGAACAGGTTCACGCAGCCATCATTGAAGCGATTCAGCATATTAGCAGCAAAGTGTCAGGGGAACTCAATGAACATATCCACGTTGGGTTGACGGATCACTTAGTATTTGCCATGAACCGTTTGCTTAAAGGAATGGAGATCAAAAACCCATTCCTGGTGGAAACCATTAATTTATATCCCTTCGAATACAGTGTCGCCCAGGATGTAGTCGAGATTATTAAGAGAAAGACCGAAATCCACCTGCCGAAAGGTGAAATTGGGTTTATTACGCTTCATATCCATAGCGCGATTACTAACAAAGAGCTTACTGATGTAAATCAGCATTCTCAACTGGTAACTCACCTCATTAATGTGATTGAAGAGCAATTCCAAACCTCCATAGATAAAGATAGTGTCGATTATATGAGGCTTATCCGCCATTTGCGGTTTACGATTGAACGGGTCATTTTAGGGGAAAAAGTCGAGGAACCGGAAAACATAACATTGCTATTGAAACAAACCTACCCTGTGTGTTATACTTTGTCGTGGAAACTGATAAAGATTATGCAGCAGGCGCTGAAAAGGCCGGTATATGATGCAGAAGCTGTATACCTGACCATGCATCTTCAACGCTTGCAAAAGAAAATAAAATAATTTAACCGTTTACTTTACGTGTTACTGATCCGATCAGGCATAAGTGAAGAAAGGTAATTGATTTGGTTTATTTTGGGTAAGATATACCCATCTGCCACTCATTGCTTTCCTTTGCTTATGCCTTTTAATTTTGGTTCATTGTAACCGCTTTATCGGTTTACTGAAAATATATCAGGAGGTTGTCTACCTTGTTTAAAAAACTATTTGGTGTTTTGCAAAAAGTCGGTAAAGCCCTAATGCTTCCGGTAGCGATTTTGCCTGCGGCAGGTATCCTGCTTGCATTTGGTAATGCCTTGCAGAATCCTACCTTGCTTGATATTGCGCCATTCTTGGCAAATGGCGGTGTCGAGATGGTCGCTTCTGTCATGGAGAATGCCGGGAATATTATCTTTGGAAATCTGGCCCTATTATTTGCGGTTGGGGTAGCGATCGGCCTCGCCGGCGGAGATGGGGTTGCTGGTTTAGCAGCTATTATTGGTTACTTGATCATGAATGTAACAATGGGTACAGTCTTAGGTATTGATGCAGAAGCTCTTAAGAACAGCACCGAATATACAAGTGTACTTGGAGTTCCAACCCTTGCAACAGGTGTTTTCGGCGGTATTATCGTCGGGATTATTGCGGCGTATATGTATAACAGGTTCTTTGAAATTGAGCTTCCTTCCTATTTAGGATTCTTTGCTGGTAAACGTTTTGTGCCTATCGTCACGGCTGCGAGCGCAGTATTATTGGGATTGGTTATGATCGTGGTTTGGCCGCCAATCCAGCATGGCCTCAACACTTTCTCGGAAAATATGCTTGGGGCGAACCTGACCCTTTCCGCATTTATCTTTGGATTGATTGAAAGATCATTAATTCCTTTTGGGCTTCACCATATTTTCTATTCGCCGTTCTGGTTTGAATTCGGCAGCTATACAAATGACGCCGGACAAATCGTAAAGGGTGACCAGGCTATCTTTATGAACCAGATTAAAGATGGTGTAGAAAACTTAACCGCTGGTACGTTTATGACGGGTAAATTCCCGTTCATGATGTTTGGACTTCCGGCAGCGGCGCTTGCCATTTATCATGAAGCGCGTCCAGAAAAGAAGAAGATTGTCGGCGGCCTTATGGCATCAGCGGCCTTAACCTCTTTCTTAACAGGTATCACAGAACCATTAGAGTTCTCATTCTTGTTTGTCGCTCCTATACTATTTGGAATTCACGCGGTTTTCGCAGGTCTTTCTTTCATGACTATGCACTTATTGGACGTGAAAATCGGCATGACTTTCTCAGGCGGTTTGATCGACTATATCTTGTTCGGTTTGATTAATCCGCAAACAAATGCATGGTTAGTGATACCGGTTGGCCTTGTTTTAGCTGTGATTTATTACTTCGGTTTCCGCTTTGCGATCCGTAAGTTCAACCTAAAAACTCCGGGCCGTGAGCTTGAATCAGAAGACAATGAAAATAAAGGGAAAGCTGTCCAGGGTGGAAGCTTGGCCGGCAACATTCTTGACGCCATGGGCGGAGAAGGAAATATCGCTCACTTGGATGCTTGTATCACCAGACTTCGTGTTTCCGTGAATGATGTTAAGGACGTTGATAAAGACCAATTGCAGAAACTTGGTGCTGCCGGGGTGCTTGAAGTGGGGAATAACATTCAAGCTATTTTCGGGCCGCGCTCTGAAACGATAAAAGGGCAAATGAAGGATATAATGTCCGGTAAAAAGCCAAGGATGGTCGAGGCTTCTCAAAAGAAAGAAGTAGAACAACAAATTGAAGAAGTGAATCCGGAAGCTTTGCAAACCCATGAACCTAAGCAAGAGAGTTTTGTTTCGCCGATCAAAGGTGAAATCAAGCCAATTACAGAAGTGCCGGATCCTGTATTTTCCCAAAAGATGATGGGTGATGGTTTTGCCATCATGCCAGAAGATGGACTGATCGTTTCCCCTGTCGGTGGGACAATCGTAAATCTCTTCCCGACAAAGCATGCTCTTGGCATCGAATCGGATGCTGGCCGTGAAATCCTTATTCATGTGGGCATTGATACGGTTAAGTTAGAAGGCAAAGGCTTTGAAGCTCTTGTTTCACAGGGAGATAGAGTGGAAAAAGGACAGCCTTTGTTACAGGTTGACTTGGACTATGTGAAAGATCATGCTCCTTCCATCATGACTCCAATTGTCTTCACTAACCTTAAAGAAGGAGAACAAGTGAAGCTTGAGAAAGGTGGCAAGGTAAATAGCAAAGAAGAGAATATCATCTCTATTAAATAAGAAGTGTAAGATGAGAGCAGCTTCCCTTTAAGGGAGGCTGTTCTTTTTCTTGACCAACCGCGTATATAAACAGTGTTTCATATATTTTCATAATAAAATCACGAAACTTTGTTGACTTGTCCATTCTAAACATGTTATTATCTTAAATACACAGCAGGACATCACAACGCTTCAGAAAAAAAAGAAGAAATGTGTTGACTTGTTGATTGTGAAATGTTATATTAATAAAGTCGCTTCTAAGAGAAACGACAAAGAAATTGCTCTTTGAAAACTGAACAAAACAAAGCGCC
>NZ_QVTD01000006.1 GCF_003429105.1 Peribacillus glennii | reverse complement strand
CAATACGGAGGTCCCCAATATGGAGGCATGCAAGCTGGAGGTCCGCAATACGGAGGTCCCCAATATGGAGGCATGCAAGCTGGAGATCCGCAATCTGGAGGCCCGCAGTATGGAGGCATGCAAGCTGGAGGTACCCAATCTGGAGGTCCGCAATCTGGAGGTTCACCATTGGGAGGCCCTCCGACATCACCACCTCCTTCTTATGTGCCGCAAATGCAGCAAGCTGGACTTTACGCTGTAGATCCCGGTTCGATGAGAAGGTGTTTATACCGCTTCACATATGTTTGGCTTAGAAGCGGGTCCTCCTTCTGGTTCTATCCGACATATATCGGAAGGAATTCTGTTGCAGGCTATCGATGGAGACAAAATCAGCGCAGATGGGTATACTTCGGAATCGACACAAATCAAATTCGAAGCTTCCAATGCAATTAGCCCCAAAAAGGCAAGCTGTTAAAAAAGGCTGAAGAAATCAGACGTTAACGACCCTATACTAAGCTGAAAGATTAAAAATGTTAGAAGATCTTATGGGTCAGACCCTGTCATGATTCAGCGGCGCTTTTTTCTGAAAAGGTCCGGGTAGTCTGTAGTCACGCCGTCTAACTTCATCAGTTCGAACCTTTGGATTTTTTTTTGGTTGTTTACTGTCCAGGTAAAAGCTTTCATTCCATGCGCATGGATTTTTTTCTTCAGTTTCAAAGTCATCATGGTTTGTTTCAAATTAACAAATTGTGCAAACGAGGACAACTCGTTGAGTTTTTTATTGGATATTCCCATTGGATGATGCTTTATCAGTACACCTGCCGGAAGAGAAGGAATCAGTGATTGAAACCTTTTGACTGCAGCAATGTCGAATGATTGAACCATTAGCCTCGGGTCTTTCTCCAAATGCAAATTATGTTTCACAATTTCGAACGCTAGCCTTTTTTCGATTCCGGGATAAAGAGAAGGATGTTTAAGTTCAATTAGAATGCCTGCATGCGGCAGTATTTGTTCCAGCAATTCTTCAAAAGCAGGGATTTTTTCATCTTTAAAATCGGAATGGAACCAGCTTCCTGCATCCAATTTCCTCAAATCGCAAAAATCGTGGTCGCGTACATTGCCGCTGCCGTCCGTAGTCCGTTCAAGCGTTGTGTCGTGAATTACGACCAGCCTTCCATCCCTGCTTAATTGGACATCAATTTCTATGAAATCAACGCCAAGCTCCACAGCCTTTTTAAACGCAGACATTGTGTTTTCAGGACAATGGCCCGCCGCTCCCCGGTGGGCTATTTTTAATGGGGCATGGGGATGACGTCCTGGCTTTCTATTCGTTTCTCTTCCTTTTCCTGCAATAAATAAGATCAGAACAATGAGGGAACACATCGAAATCAAGAAAACCAGCTTCATAATTGGATTCTCCTATTTTATTGAATGTTAGCGCAACAAAAATTATTTTTTTCCTGAATGCTACTTTCCTTCCCTTTCCTGGTATATAGAGAGTGAAAGGAGGTGAGCGCACATGGCAAACCAAATGTTATACACAAGTACATTGAGAATTACTTTTGAAACGGGAGTAAATGAAAAAGGAGAACCGCAATTAAAACGAAAATCCTTTTCCAACATCAAGAATGGTGCGACGGCTGATGATTTGTTTCAAACTGCGCAGTCCCTGGCTAATCTTCAAACACATGCACTAAGCGAAATAGCCCGCCAGGACACGTCAACAATTTCTGCTTAATTTTAACAAAATAACATGAGGAGGTGAATGAAATGGCAAAGACATTGGAATTGTTATTTGTGACGGAGGAAGGAAAGACATCCTCCATCTCGATCGAGGATCCGATCGAACCGGTCGATATCAATGCCGTGAAGCAGGCAATGGATACGATCATTGCAGCGAATGTCTTCACGTCCGCATCCGGTGATTTCGTCGGCAAAAAAGGCGTCCGTGTTGTTGAAAGGAACGTCAATGAATATGATGTGAAATAACGTTCCGGATGGAATCAGGGATGGCCGAAAGCATGGCTATCCCTGCTCCAGTAAGATGAAGAAACAGGCGGTGAATAAACATGGATCAACTTCTGCCCTTTATTGGTGACGTTGGCTTTCCAATTGTCGTCACTCTATATTTGCTTCATAGAATTGAAGCGAAACTCGATGTGCTGAATGATACGATGGTGAATCTGCCGAACCGCTTAAGGGACGAACTCCAAAATAAGTTTGGTTAATTAACGATGATTTTTCTGTAGGAAGGGCATTGTGAATCTTCATGGGTTCATGATGCTTTTTTTAAAAAAAGATGCATTCTTGGTGCCACCTTTTATACATATAAGATAAAGGTTTGTGTGAGACATCGTAAAAAATTGTAAATGGAAAGGGTTTTTTGTACCAATATGGAATAGTGGAAAGGAAGATCATGAGCAAAGGATGAGTGGACATGGATTCTAAAATAGAAACCGTTCCCCCGAAAAAAAAGGGAAGGCTGGCATTGTTTTTCTCGCTGCCGGTGTTGTCGTGGGCTTTCTATGATTTTGCGAATACAATTTTTTCGTCGAATATCAATACCATATTCTTTCCATTTTACCTGCAGGAAACGGTTGGAGAAAACGAAGTGCTTAACCAGATTGCCAGTACATTCATTTCTTACGCGAATGCCTTCGCAAGCTTTTTCCTGGTTTTGTTCACGCCCTTATTCGGGGTGATGATCGACCGTACAGGACGAAAAAAGAAATACATTATGATTTTCACTTTAATTACAGTTGCGGGCACCTTTTTTATGGGAATATTCGGCGGTCTCGAGCTTGAAGGAAAACTGTTTGGCGTTCCATTGCCGCTTGCAATTGTCGTGATGCTGTTCTTTATCGCGAAATTCTTTTATCATTCAAGCCTTGTATTCTATGATGCAATGATCACGGATTTTGGCAAAAAAGAGGAGCTGCCGCTAATTTCAGGATTTGGGGTTGCCGATGGTTATATCGGGACATTGGTTGGGCTGGCCGTTTATCCTTTTGTGGGGGAAAATGGATCACATCAAGCTTTTATTCCGACAGCCGTGTTATTTCTCGTATTTTCGCTGCCGCTGTTTATATTCATAAAAGACAAACCTAAGCAAGGACAGGGACGGTTCCCGTTCTTATCTGGATATAAAGAGATTATCCAAACCTTCAAAGAGATGAGGGCACATCAATCCATCTATACTTTTATGATCGCCTATTTCTTTTTGAATGATGCGATTGCGACCGCGATCGGTATGATGGCGGTCTATGCAAAGGCAGTGGTGGGATTCTCTTCGGGAGGCTTTATTCTATTGTATCTTGTTTCAACGGTATCCAGTATTATTGGTTCCTTTCTCTTTGGATATGTAGCAAAGGCTAAGGGTTCAAAGTTAGCTGTTACGTATGTGGGGACTCTTTTATTCGTGGCACTTGGAGTCGCTGCCGCTGCCCCGAATGCCGCCTGGTTCTGGGTTTGCAGGCAGCCTTTTTGGGATTGCCCTTGGTTCTATGTGGGTGACCTCCAGGACATTTATCGTAGAGCTCACACCTGAAGATAAGCGGGGACAATTCTTTGGGCTCTTTACCTTCTCGGGAAAGGTTTCATCCATCGTCGGCCCTTTCCTGTATGGAACGATCACATTGGTTTTTGCCGATCTTGGAAATGCCGCAAGCCGCATGGCTCTTGGCTCGTTAATGGTATTGACGTTAATCGGGCTGGTCGTTCTGTCGAGGGTAAGGGAAAAGGAAAGAATAAAAATATAAAGGAAAACAAAAAGGCAAAGTTTCCGGAACTGGAGATTTTGCCTTTTTTAGATTATGAGGCATTAAATAACGATAATCGTAACATCAATATTATCACGTGTAGCCTTAGAATATGGACACACCTTATGGGCTTCCTGGGCGAGGGTCTCCGCTTCTTCCTTGCTTAACCCGGGAATCGAAACATCAAGCCGGACTGCAAGTTTGAAGCCCCCATCTGCCTCATCCTTGCCAATTGTGACATTGGCCGTAACTTCAGTGTTATCAGCCTTGACCCTTTTTTTACGGATTACTAAATTCAAGGCGCTATCATAGCAAGCTGCATATCCTGCAGCAAAAAGCTGTTCGGGATTCGTGGCCTTTTCCCCGGAACCGCCGAGCTCTTTTGGCATCCGTACATCGAAATTAATGATTCCGTCTTCTGATTGTACATGGCCCTCCCTTCCCCCGGTAGCTGTTACAGCAGTTGTATATAAAGGTTTCATATTTATGCATCTCCTTATAAGTTATAATATTTTATTAATTCCCGAATATGGAGGGCCTAAACTAGTGAAAAAAATCCGATCATGCCAGGTGCACGCTATTTTATAGTTCGGCAGCAAAATAAAAAGGATGCTGCAAAAAAGCAGCATCCTGATGAATGGATAATTCACATTATAATTTTACAACGTTTTTAGCTTGAGGTCCGCGGTCGCCTTCTTCAATTTCGAATTCAACTTCCTGGCCTTCATCAAGAGTTTTGAAACCTTCTCCCTGGATGGCCGAGAAATGTACGAATACGTCATTTCCGCCGGGAACTTCGATAAATCCAAAACCTTTTTCACCGTTGAACCATTTAACTCTGCCTGTTACTGTCATTCATGAATCCTCCTAAAATAAACACAAAAATTAATATGTGACTTACCTTCTTCCTTATCTGGAAAATATAATTCACACATTATCAAGTACCCTGGGCCTTAACCTAGAGCATCCCTCTGATCCTTGATAATATGTGAATTTTATAGGGTAAATTAGGAAATCCCGTTGCTTCAAATTATAAACCATCCATTCTAAATCCACAAGAATATAGAAAACAAGCCAAAGCTTTTTTTGAACGGATAGGAAGGAAAAAAGATAAGGGATTACCTTCATCGAAATAGATGAAGATGATGCAGACACTACTATAATTTCTTTTTCCCATTCGCTCCATTTTTCAAACTTCATTTTTTGGAAAAAAAGAAAAATTGTTGTTTCTTAGTGTTTATAAATTGCATGTACGGACAGACTTGCGGATAAAGGAGGTTTAACTTATGAAAAAGTTTATTTTTCCATTCATGGTTTGCGTTATTCTGATGGTGGGCGGCTGTTCATCAGGCCTTGATCACAATAGCCAGCCAGAAGGGACAAAGAGTTCTGAAGATATAGAGACAATGCAGCCAACACATGCAGCTGACGAAAATGGCAATGAAAATACTGATGATATCGTACTAGGTGTAGACAAGGTGTTGTCCATCATAAAAGAAGCCAAGCAAAGCACGGAAAGAGCTGCGGATCCCAAATCCTTAAATCAAATCGGAAGCCGATTGGAAGAAGAATGGGACACAATTGAAAAAAAGGTTGAGGCAAAGTTCCCGGAAGATTATATAAATATTGAAAAAAGCCTGTATCCCTTAATGGCCGAAATGCAAAAACCAATGCCGGATCTTGCAAAAGTCAAAGAGTTAAGTGACCAGACGAAGGGTAAGCTGGATCGGTTCCAGATAAAAACCGGCAAATAGGCCATAACAACCAAAGTCTGCATCCCCAAAAAAATCCTCAATGTTTTCCTGCCCGATCAAAAGGGTAAAGAGTAGCAAGAAAGGAATGATGGGAATGATCAAAAATATGATGAAAAAACTACTGGTTGCAGCTGTTCCATTAATCATCAATGAAGCAAGGAAGTACTTGAAAAACAAAAAGCGAGTTAAAAACATCCAGAAGATGAATATGGTCAATTAAAAAGGCGCTTCCAAAAGTGCCTTTTTTTTGTGGGCAAACGGCGGACTTGGGCAGATTAAATCCTGCATGGTTATAGCCAGCGTGAAGCCTGTATGATATATTTCTTTATGTGCGAAAACACAACTTTTCGTATCTTATATATACGTAAAGATGCGTCCTTGATTTCAGGAAACACCGGTTTACAGATGTGCCGGGAGGATTTGTCGGGTAAAATCTTCAATTTATAGATATGCCGGAGAATTTGTTGATAAGTCTTCTGATTATTGATATAATGGGAGGATTTATTGATAAGTCTGCAGTTTATTGATATAACGAGCAAATTTATTCATTTTTTTATCCGGGAGTAGATGAGGAAAGGCAGAATTCCAATGTAATCAATTGTGAGCCCTTGTGCGAGGGCCATTATTAACATGCAATAGAGCGATAGTAATTATAATAAAGGAAGGTAATGATTTCATGGTTGACACACTACAAGAAGAGGTCGGATCAAGAAGGACCTTTGCGATAATATCCCACCCGGATGCCGGAAAGACGACACTAACCGAGAAGCTGTTATTATTTGGGGGAGCAATCCGTGATGCCGGAACCGTAAAAGCAAGGAAAACGGGAAAGTATGCGACCAGCGACTGGATGGAGATTGAAAAACAGCGGGGAATTTCGGTAACATCTTCTGTCATGCAGTTTGATTATAGCGGCTTCAGGGTGAACATTCTTGATACGCCGGGCCACCAGGATTTCAGTGAGGATACGTACCGTACACTGATGGCCGTAGATAGTGCAGTGATGATTGTCGATTCCGCAAAGGGGATCGAGGACCAGACGATTAAATTATTCAAGGTTTGCCGAATGAGAGGCATCCCGATTTTTACCTTTTTCAATAAACTGGACCGCCAAGGAAAAACGCCTCTGGAGCTGCTTGCAGAGCTGGAGGAAGTGCTTGGCATTGAATCTTATCCAATGAACTGGCCGATAGGAATGGGGAAGGACTTTGTCGGAATATATGACCGCTTCCATAACCGAATCGAACAATTCAAATCCGAAGGCGATGAGCGTTTCCTTCCGCTTAATGAAGATGGCGAACTGGCTGTTCCCCATGAATTGAAGAACTCACCGCTTTATGAACAAACGCTTGAGGAAATCATGCTGCTGACAGAAGCGGGCAATCAATTCTCCGAGGAAAAAATCGCAAAAGGTGAATTGAGCCCGGTCTTCTTTGGAAGCGCATTGACAACGTTCGGGGTTCAGACATTCCTGGATGCTTATTTGAAATTTGCACCCGCTCCGCAGCCGCGAAATGCTACAAGCGGGGAAGTAAACCCTGTAAGCAATGACTTCTCTGGATTCATATTCAAAATCCAGGCCAACATGAACCCGAAGCACCGTGACCGTATCGCATTCCTGCGGATCTGCTCCGGAAAATTTGAACGGGGGATGAGTGTATTCCTTAGCAGGACCGGAAAACCGATCAATCTATCTTCGTCCACGCAATTTCTTGCAGATGACCGCGCGACAGTAAATGAAGCGGTAAGCGGCGATATTATTGGTTTATACGATACCGGTAATTACCAGATCGGCGACACGATCACGACAAGCAAGGAAATGTACCAGTTTGAACGGCTTCCGCAGTTTACCCCGGAATTGTTTGTCCGTGTGACTGCAAAGAACGTAATGAAACAAAAGCATTTCCATAAGGGAATCCACCAGCTCGTCCAGGAAGGTGCTATCCAGCTGTTCAAGACTGTAAGAATGGAAGAATATCTTCTTGGCGCTGTAGGGCAGCTCCAATTTGAAGTATTTGAACACCGGATGAGGAACGAATACAATGTAGAAGTCATCATGGAACGGATTGGAAGCAAGATCACGCGCTGGGCTGAAGATGAGAAGGTGGACGAAAGCCTGCACAGTTCAAGAAGCATCCTGGTTAAAGACCGTTATGATAAATATGCGTTTCTGTTTGAAAATGAATTTGCCCTTCGCTGGTTCAATGACAAAAATCCTGATGTTAAGCTTTATAACCCTATGGATCTAAGATAAAAAGATAAAAGGTTGACCTAAAGAATTAGTATTCAGAATTACTTATTCTTCTTGATTTTGGGTCATGTAAGCTGTAGTTGCATGGATAGAGGAGAAAGCGAGCTTTCTCTTCCTCTGCCCTTGTAGATAGAGCCACCTTTCATCTATGGATTAAAGCTTAAAGGCGTGTGAAACAATGTTTTATATGAATGAGCCAAAAAAATATTGGCGGGCGACATTTAATTGATAAATTCCATATATACTTAGCCGAATGCTTTAAGGCCCTCACCAAACTGGTGGGGGCCTTGCTTTGGTTCCCTGGTTTTCATATCTAGATAGAACGAAAGAGATACACATTGATAATTATGGATGCTCATGCAAACTCCAACTGCAAAGACCAAGGAGAAAGCAGCTTTTTCTTGGTGTATGCAGTGTTACAATCTTTCAGCTTTGCTGAAAAGTCAGTGTGAAACCAGGGTTTATGGAAGAGAGCAAAAAACAAAATATATTGGAGAGAGCCTTTTACATTCATAAAATTCAATTTTCCAACCGATTATTTTACCTTTCTCAAAAAAACCAATTGTTATATAATGGTAAAGAATGTACTTATTATGAGATTATCTTGGTAATAAAAGAGGAAGGGGATAGAAATCCTGTATTTTTTTCTGATTCTTTTTTCTTATGCACTGGGATGTGTGAATGGTGCTTATTATGTCACCAGATTTTTGTCGGGTAAGGATATCCGTCATTATGGGAGCGGTAATGCAGGGGCCCGGAATGCAGGGAGGCTGCTCGGCAAAAAAGGTTTTTTCTTTACACTTTTCATAGATATAAGCAAAACGATGGTTGCCCTAATTACGGCAAATTATTTAGCAAATGGAAATGATGCGGTATTGGCCGCAAGCGCAATAGCGGTCCTGCTCGGCCATTTTTTCCCTGTTCAGCTCCGGTTTCATGGCGGAAAGGGAGTAGTGGTTTTTCTTTCAGCCACGCTGTATTTAGTTCCTGTGGCAATCCTTGTTACAGGTGTTGTGATGGGCACCGGTTATATGCTTTTCCGTAGGTTTACGATCCCGGGCTTGGCCGCTTTATCTACCATTCCGATAACCTCCTTTTTTTTCAGTACATCCTGGACCTATACGGTTGGATTATTCGCAATGCTTACCGCAGTAATTCTTTCTCATATCATCAACCTCCATCCATCCCCAAAATCTAGTACATAAAGGAGCGACATAGATGGATTCAGTACAGCTGATTTATAAAATAGCATCCGATTTGGATGAATTGGAACAAATTTATAAGCTGAATTATAAGACCTTCGTCGAAGAGATTCCTCAGCATACCGGGAACGGGCAGCTCCGCCTTGTAGACCGTTTTGATGGAGAGAATACCTATATAATCGCCAAGAAACAGTCAGAAGTGGTCGGAATGATTTCGGTGCGCGCAAATCGCCCTTTTTCGCTTGATGGAAAAATATCCAACCTGGATGAGATTCTGCCTGAGGGAGCTGTTCCTTGTGAAATCCGGCTGCTTTCAGTGAAAGAAGAGTATCGTAAAAGCTATGTTTTTTATAAAATGGTCCATCTTTTGGCGGCTCACTGCCTGGACAAAAACTATAATACCGCTGTAATCTCAGGTACAGAACGGCAGCTTCGCTTGTACAAAAAAATTGGGTTCGAGCCGTTTGGGCAAATGGTCGGGAATGAAGGTGCCCGGTTTCAGCCGATGTTCCTGACGAAAGAACGGTTCGAGAATTCCACCAAAGCTTTTAAGAGGGTGATGCACCGTAAAGCCCGCGATAAGATGATGAATTTTCTCCCGGGACCGGTGCCATTGCATAAGGAGGTAGAACAGGCTTTCGCGCATTCGCCTGTTTCCCACCGTTCTCAAACTTTCCTGAATGCATTGCAGGAGGTCCGCCTGAAGCTGTGCCAGTATGTAAATGCTAATTTCGCACAGGTGGTCACCGGCACGGGAACGCTTGGGAATGATATCATTGCGGCCCAGCTTACCAGGATTCCCGGCAGGGGACTTTTGCTTGCCAATGGCGAGTTCGGATACCGGCTCATCGATCATGCCAGCCGTTTCAACCTTGATTTTGGCACGATTGAAAAAGGCTGGAGAGAGCCGGTGACTCCTGAAGATGTCGAAAGCTATCTATGTAATAACCAAGGGATAAAGTGGCTATGGACGGTTCATTGCGAAACTTCAACCGGTTTTTTATATGATTTGCCAGGCATACTTTCCGTCTGCAAAAAACACGGGGTAGAGCTTTGTGTTGATGCTTGCAGTTCAATCGGTGTCATCCCTGTTGATTTGGATGGTATTTATTTAGCGTCTTCCACAAGCGGAAAGGGGTTGGGATCATATCCAGGATTAGCCATTGTCTTTCATAGGGACGAAATCAGGCCTTACGGGGCTTTGCCTGCATATTTGGATTTGGGCAGTTACCATGCGGCAGGCAGCGCCCCTTTCACTCATTCATCCAATCTGGTGAACGCTTTGAAGGCCGCCCTTAGCCTAAGGGAAACATTCGTCCGTACGTCAGGAGGAAGGATCCGGGAATACTTCAAGGAGAAAGGATTTGACGTGATTGGGGACCATTCATATTCACCCGGTGTGGTTACGATTTGCCTCCCTTCAGGAATATCGTCAAATGAACTTGGCGACAGGCTGAAAAAACAAAAGATCCTTGTAAGCTACGAAAGCGGATATTTGTTAAAAAGGAACTGGATCCAGGTAGCTTTCATGGGTGAGCAGGTATTCGATGATCTGCCTCTTTTAGTCGCCATTCTCAAAAAGGAAGCAGATACCCTTATAAAAGATCGGCCGTCGGCACTATGATCAGAGAAACAAAAATAAGCAAGAACGACCGATTTTTCTTTTTATTCTGCCTCTTGTCGATGTGGCTTAAAACGGTTTTGGTTTCTTTGACCGGGTTTGATTTGCCCGTCCAGGATTTGCTGGATGTGCTAATGGTTCTGTCGGGGCCGGCCGGATCATTAATCCTGCTTTTAGGCTGCAGTTTTTTCTTCGGGGCCAGGCTGAACCGACCCTTGCTGATCATGATCATGAGTTTGGTTACCGCTCTGCTTTATGCTGATTTATTATATTTTCGCTTTTATATTGATTTTGTGACGGTTTCGATTCTTTTTCAATTTAATAATGTAGGAGGGATTGGCCCGAGCACATTTGAATTGATGAAGGGCTGGGATTTGCTCCTGTTTGTCGATATCCTTGCCGCAATATTGCTTGCAAGGAAGGTGAAGGAGGCGAAGCTTGAGCCCATTTCATTTGATAGAAAGCGGCAATGCGCGGCGATTGGGGCAGCATTTATTGCGGTATCGGCAATCATGGGCCTTGCTTCATCCCCGCATTTGTTTTCATCAGCCTACAACCGGAGCCAGATGGTTACAGCCATTGGGCCTTATAATTATCATTTTTATGATATTTTGACGGGAATCCGCCCGCCCATCGACCGTGTTTTTGCCGGGAAATCAGATACCGCGGGAATGAAAGAGTATATCACACGAAAAAAAAATGAAAAGCATGAATTATTCGGCACGGCAAAAGGAAAGAATCTTGTTCTGATCAGCATGGAATCCACCCAGGATTTTGTGGTCAACCAAAAAGTGAATGGAAAGGAAATTACCCCATTTTTAAACAGCCTGGTGAAGGAGAGCTATTATTTCAACCAGATTTATGACCAAACGGCCCAGGGAAAAACCTCGGATTCGGAATTCATGATCGATACCGGATTATATCCATTATCAGGAGGCTCGGTTTTTGTCCGCAGGCCTGAAAATACATTTATCAGCCTTCCGAAAATCCTGAAGGAAAACGGCAATTATTATGCGGCCTCATTCCACGGCAATGACCCAACATTTTGGAACAGGGAACAAATGTACCAAACACTCGGTTATGACCGTTTCTTCTCGAAGAAAGATTACAAGGTTACGCATGAAAATTCCATAAATTACGGCATTAAGGATATACCGTTTTTTGAACAATCTATAAACCAAATGGAAAGGCTTCCTAAGCCTTATTATGCAAAGCTCATTACATTGACCAACCACTTTCCGTTTTTGTTGAACGAAAAAGACCAAATGATATCTACTGCCAATACAGACCAAGATGTCGTAAATCGGTATGTGACCACGATACGGTACCAGGATGAAGCAATCAAAACGCTCTTTGGCGGGCTAAAGGCAAAAGGGATGTATGACGACACAGTATTTGTGCTATATGGGGACCATTATGGAATCTCAGAAAAATATGAACCAGCTTTAAGCGAGATGCTGGGCAACCCGCCAAACCCGGTAAATGATACCAGATACAAGCAAATTCCGGTGATCATCCACATTCCTGGCCAAAAAGGCAAAACCATCGGGACTCCAGGTGGGGAAATTGATATTCGCGAAACCTTGCTCCATCTTATGGGCATTGACACAAAGGAATTTATGTCTTTTAGCCAAGATCTGTTTACAAGGGATAGCCGGCATCCAGTCATCTTTCGCGATGGTGGATTTGTCGGCAAAACAATGATCGCGCAGGATAATAATTGTTATGATAAGAAAACGGGACAGGAAATTGAAGCCCAAGCCTGTGAAAAATACCAGGAAACAGTATGGAATGAGTTTCATTTGTCCGATGAAATCATTTATGGTGATTTGCTGAGATTTGCAAAAGTCCGGTGACTTTTTATATTCTTACAAAAAATGATCGCTGCCCGTATCGTTTTATAAGGCTGATACGTTAGAAGGATACAGAGGTGTTAAAGGAGTGAGCATAAATGAAAGATGAGCTTGGGCAGCTGGATGAAAAGAATGGCGGGCTGTCGGAAACCATGGTCGCTAATTTTTACCCAGCACTTCAGCGGTACTGCCGTTTCCTGGCCCGCAACGAGTGGGACGGCGACGATATCGCACAGGAAGCCATTTTAAAAGCGATACGCCATTAGGACATCAGCTTCGCCCTATTAAAAAAAATAGCCTATAACTCCTGGATTGATTCCATCCGCAAAAGGAAGCATGAAACGCTTGAAAATGTTGCAGAGGAATACATGCTGGGGCATGACAACAAACTCTCCCGGGTCATCGAAGCGGTTGAGCAATTGGCCCAACACTTTACGCCAAAGCAAGCGGTGGTTTTTGCTTTAAAAGAGGGTTTTCAATATCGGGCAAATGAGATTGCAGAACTACTTGGGACAACCGAAATGGCAGTGAAATCCGTATTTCATCGGGCGAAGTCGAGGCTTGAAAAGTCCCGGCATGAAAATGAATCCTGCAGTGCCGGAATCTATTGGCCAGAAGAAGAACAAGAGAAGCTGTTAAATCTGTTCTCTAAAGCCTTGACAAATCAGGATCCCGCCGTTTTAATCCAGGCAATTCCAGACCTGCAGTCATTGGCTGCCTGTACCGAAAATCAACCGCAAGCCGCATCCAATCGTTCATTTGCTGCCACAACTCCTGCCAATGCTCTCTGTATGGCTGCATAGCCAATTATAAATTTCGGCAGGGATCACGGCTTCTTAGCCATCATTTATGAATGGCAGACTTTTTCTGAGCATCAGTGAGTTGCCATAGTCTTTTTCATACTTACAGGTACTGCTGAGCAGAGCCTGTTTTTTTCTCCCCTCCCCTCGTGGATTGATCTCAGACATTCTTATCTCATGACGGGCTTAAAGTTTCGTGTTACATTTAATTTATTGGGATATTTTTTAAAGGGAGGATAAGTATGGAAAATGGCTGCAACCTGTGCGGCGTTAATTTTACACTGCATGAAGAGGGGTTTATATATTTGGAAGGAAAATCTGGCGACGGGTTACTGGAAGCTATTCCGGGCCGGATCGAAAATGATAAAGGTGTTTTCATTGAATACCATTCAATGGCGGAATTGTCCCGTCAGATTGATATCCTGAGCCTTTTGCCCGAGGCCGACACCTTCCAGAGCACGTTGTTGAAAAAGTTGGAAGAGCCGTTTACTACGTATCCATATAGGGAAATCCGTGCCAGGATCAGTAACAATGAAACTGTACAAATCATTCAATCAACCGATTTCATGGGATATTTCCAACCAATCGTGCTGCTTAGGGATAATAGCTTATTTGCTTATGAATCGTTACTGAGAGATCCGCTCGGCAGGGTTTCTCCAGGCCAATTGTTCAGGGTTGCCCAGGAGACCGGCATGCACAGCCTATTGGATCAAAAAGCAAGGGAAACGGCAATCAAAAGCCGTGGCGGAAAAATTAAAAACGGAATTAAAAGCTTTATTAATTTCCTGCCGTCTACGATATATAATCCGGAATATTGTTTACGGCATACATTCCAAATTGTTGAGAGATATGGCGTAACTCCTGAAGACCTCGTTTTTGAGGTTGTGGAAACGGAAAAAATCGAGGACATTGGCCATTTGCAAAAAATATTCCGTACATATAAGAACCAGGGAATGGGCGTGGCGCTGGATGATTTCGGAGAAGGTTATTCAACCCTTGATGTTATGGTAGAGCTACAGCCTGATTATGTGAAAATTGACCGGTCGAAAATCATGAATTGCGACAGTGACAGTGGGAAACAGGAGTTTTTGAAAAATGTTGTCCATATAGCCAGGGAGTTGAATATTCAGACTCTTGCCGAAGGTATTGAACGAATGGAAGAACTGCAATTTTGCAAGGATATCGGCATGGATTTGGCCCAAGGGTATTTAATTGGAAGGCCCGAAGCCGAACCTGCTTTTAAGGAGACGGCGCTCAAATAATGAAGCAACATAAAGGAATTTGATAACCGCCATCTTTATAACCGGCAGTAAAAAAAGCAGGAAGATTCCTGCTTTTTTTACATGTTTTTGCTAGCCGGGCTTGTCTCTGCAATTTCTTTTTGTTCCATTAAGTTCATTCTCATAATTACATTCTCCATAATCCCGATCGATACCATAAGCAGCAGCAGTGACGAACCGCCGTAGCTTATAAAGGGCATCGTTATACCCGTTATTGGCAGAAGCCCCGTAACGCCGCCGACATTGATTACTACCTGGATCCCAATCATGGATGAAATGCCGATCAGTAGCAGGCTCCCAAAAGGATCCTTGCATTTGGCGGATAGCATCAAGCCCCTCAATACAATAAACCCAAGAGTAACCAGCACAAACAAAACTCCGAAAATGCCAAGCTCCTCGGCAATGATCGCCATGATGAAATCCGTATGAGGTTCCGGTAGATAACCATATTTCTGAACACTATCACCGAGCCCCACCCCGGTTATCCCCCCGGAGCCGATTGCAAGCAAAGAATTGGCGAGCTGGAAGCCGTCATCGCCCTTGTCAAATGGATTGGATAGCCCTGTGAACCTGGAGACCCTTTCTTTTGAAAAAACATCCGATGTATTTCCTGTAACGACAACTCCCAGAATGAAAATCCCTGCCACCAATAAAAAGATCATGAATAATTTCCCCATGCTTTTTACATTCATTCCTGAACAGAGAATAATGGTACTCGAAATCAGGAGGATAATCGCTACACTCCCATAGTCAGGCTGGAGGACGATTAAGAAACAGATGCCTGCCAAAAAGACGATGGGGGGAATAACAGCTTTATCGATATCATTGATCCTGTCCTGCCGCTTTCCGTAAATCGCTGACAAATAGATGATAATGGCCAACTTGGAGAATTCAGCCGGCTGAAGCCCGCGTGCTCCTAATTTAAACCAGCTGGTCGCGTTTCCGGCAGTATGGCCAATAATTGTGACCACGAGGAGCAGGAAGGCGATCCCTCCCATCATGGCCATTAAGAATGTTTTATGTTTATATAGTTTATACGGCAAAATCATCACGACCATCATGATGATAAATGACAGAATCAGCGCATTTTTTTGATTTTGGAAGAAATGATCCATCGAATATTCATAACGGGCTACTGCTGTAATCATACTTGAACTGTAAACCATGACTAATCCAAATAGGGAGAGCAGCACAACAGCTATGAAAATGGGGTAATCATAAGCTTTAAGTATTCTTTTCAATTGTGCATTCACCTCTTGTATTGATACCAAGCTTTCTTAAAGTGCTTTCTTATATAGTAACGGAAAAACTTCTTTAATGATAATAAAAATTTCTTCTTTCCAGCGTCTTTATCTTAAAAATACAAGATAAAATTATTGGTACTTTTCGGAATTTTCAAATTTATTATTTGACAAGTCTATAGTATTTTTAATGAAATGTACGAAATCGTACTAATGTTATTTTTAGGAGGCGAGTGCATGGGGCGTGTTTATTTCTTTACGGGCTTTCCTGGATTCATTTGCAATCAGCTTATCAGGGAACTGTTGCAAAGGGACGGCCGATTTGCCCGGGCTTATTTTCTAGTTCTCCCAAGCCAAAGGCAGAAGGCTGACAGAATTCACGATACCAGAGGGCGATATTACGAAAGCGGGACTGCAATTCTCGGAAGAAGTGAATAATCGCTTACATGCTGAAGTCACCCATGTTTTCCACTTGGCAGCAATCTATGACCTGGCAGTCGACGAGAAAACAGCTTACCTTGTAAATGTGAGCGGCACCAAAAATGTGAACGACTGGGTTTTGGGATTGAAGGTGCTCCGCTATGTATACTTTAGCACTGCATATGTTGCAGGTACCCGCGAAGGGAAATTATACGAGCATGAGCTGGTACGGCCTGCAGGTTTTAAAAATCATTATGAAAGCACAAAATTCGAGGCGGAAGTATTGGTGAAAGAGCTGAAACAGAAAGAGAAAGTTCCGGTTACCATAATCAGGCCCGGTATCGTAAAAGGGCACTCTACAACAGGTGAGACTATTAAATTCGATGGGCCGTACTTTATTTTAAACTTCCTTGACAGGCTTAGCTTCCTTCCTATATTCCCTAAGCTCGGTGGGAAAACAGCATGTGTAGTTAATGTGGTTCCCGTCGATTATATTATACAGGCGACTGCCTATTTGGCATTATATAAGGATGGGGCAAGAAAGACGTATCATTTGACCGACCCTGATCCTCTTACTGCAACAGAAATATATGAGCTGTTTGTGGGAGAACTATATAAATGCAAACTGAAAGGGACACTTCCTTTATCGGTAAGCAGGGCAATGCTTTCGATAAAACCTTTAAGGTCTTTCTTGGGCGTTGAAAAAGAAGCCCTGGATTATTTTACATGGATGGGTGTTTTTGTTTGTTCCCAGGCACAAAAAGACCTGGATGGCTCAGGTATCAAATGTCCTCGTTTTAGCGATGGAGTTCCTTCGATGGTCGATTTTTATCTTCGGAATAAACGCGAACAAATGTACCAAATCCAAATTCGATAGTGAGGGATTGGCATGATAGAAATGCAACCGGCTTGGAAGGTGTATTCACCGGCAACTGGGGAAGAAATTGGCGAACTGGCTGAGACATCCCTTTCAGAAACGGGATTTATTTACGAACGTTCGAATACTGCTTTTAAAACCTGGTCCCAATTGGCTGTTTCTGAACGCCTTGTTTATTTTAAAAGGCTGCGGCATCTGATGGCCGAAAAAATGGATGAAATCGCGGAAATCATTTCAAAAGATACCGGAAAGGTCAAAACGGAGGCAATTGTCGCCGACATTATGCCCACTTTGGATGGAATCATCCATATCGAAAAGCATGCGGTGAAATCTTTGGCAAGGAAGAAGGCGGCCACACCGCTGCTTCTTATCGGGAAAAAATCGTATATCGAGTATATGCCGCGGGGTGTGGTGCTTATCATTTCGCCCTGGAATTATCCACTGCAATTGGCGATGGTGCCAATACTAAGCGCAGCTGCTGCAGGGAATACGGTCATAGCCAAACCGTCCGAGATCACTCCGATGGTCGGCAAGTGCATGGAGCAGCTGTTCATCGAAGCAGGGTTTCCGGAGGATGTCATACAATTTGCTCATGGCGGCAAAGAAGTTGGGGCTGCGCTGGTTGAGCACAACCCTGATTATATCTTTTTTACAGGCTCCGTCAGGACAGGGAAAATAATCGGGGAAGCGGTAGCGAAAAAACTCATCCCTTGCACTCTGGAGCTTGGGGGAAAGGATCCGATGATTGTCTTTAAGGATGCCAATCTCGAGCGGGCGGTAAACGGAGCGCTTTGGGGGGCATTTACAAATAGCGGCCAGGTTTGCATGAGTGTCGAAAGACTGTACGTCGAGCGGCCGATTTATGATCAATTCCTGGTTTTGCTGAAGGAGAAAGCGAGGGAACTAAGGCAGGGAGCAGCACCTTCGGACGATGTTGGTTCCATGACCTTTCCAGCACAGGTAGGAATCGTCGCAAGCCATATTAAAGATGCTGTTCAAAACGGAGCGGTATTAGAAACCGGCACTGACCCTGATGAATGGAAAACAGGGCGAACATTGTTCCTTCCCCCTGCCATATTGTCGAATGTAAATCATTCCATGGCTATTATGAAAGAAGAAACATTTGGCCCTGTACTGCCCATTATGCCATTCGATGATGAAGAAGAGGCAATCGCGCTGGCGAATGACAGCAAATACGGGCTGAATGCCAGCGTTTGGACACAGGATGATGTCAAAGCAAACCGTGTAGCCGGAAGATTGGTTACAGGTGCAGTCGTTATCAATGACGTGCTCGTGTCAGTTGCCAACCACAGCCTGCCGTTTGGAGGGGCCAAGCAGAGCGGGATCGGGAGATATCACGGAGAAAACAGCATGCGTATGTTCTGCCATGAAAAGGCGATCGTAAAAGACAGCGGCATGCGGAAAACTGAAATACAATGGTATCCGTACCATGGAAAATATGAATTGTTTCTATCTTTATTTAAGGAGTATTTTTCAGGCAATACAAATTGGACGAAATTCGGCCGTCATTATCTCAAGCTTTTGAAAATTTCAGGGAAAGCCAAGAAAAAGAATGAATGGGACAATTAACTTCTTTTATTGGTGCTTGGTTTTTCATAAAATTCAAGAGGGTTTTTGCCTTTTATTAGGGCAGAGGCCCTTTTAATTTTTGGTAACGGAATGAATGAAGTTCCTGAATGCAGAAGTACATACCGAAGAGTTATTGCTGCCCCAAAAAGGAATATTACAAAGGGGGGCGATAAATATGGATGCTTCTATGTTACTGGAATATGGCTGGGTGTTATTGGTCCTGATCGCGCTTGAGGGACTACTTGCCGCAGACAATGCTGTGGTAATGGCAATCATGGTCAAGCATTTGCCGGAAGAATCCCAGAGAAAGGCATTGTTTTACGGGCTTTTTGGTGCTTTTGTATTCCGGTTTGTGAGCCTTTTCCTTATTTCCTATCTCGCCGACGTGTGGCAGGTACAGGCCATCGGGGCGATTTACCTATTGTATATTGCGTTTCAGAATATATATAGGCAGTCTGCAGGGAAAGAACGGGAACCCAAAGATCTCAAAGGGAATGACGGACCAGGCTTTTGGATGACTGTGTTGAAGGTTGAACTTGCGGATATCGCATTTGCGATCGACTCCATGCTTGCAGCCGTAGCGCTAGCGGTTACCTTGCCAGAATCCGGCTGGTTCCAAATCGGCGGTATTGACGGTGGGCAATTCATGGTGATGTTCCTTGGTGGCATCATTGGTGTTGTAATGATGCGTTTTGCTGCAACAGCCTTTGTCAAGCTTCTTCATGATCGTCCGTCCCTTGAAACAGCTGCTTTCCTTATTGTAGGCTGGGTTGGCGTAAAACTGGCCGTATTCACTCTTGCCCACCCCGCAATTGGAGTGCTGGACCGCCACTTCCCAGAGTCGACTATATGGAAGTCGATTTTCTGGACCATATTGATTGGAATCGCTGTAGGAGGTTTTTTATTCACCGGCAATAAAGAAAAGAAAACACAAGAAACGTAACGCGAAAAAAGGCCTGCCCGATGGCAGGCTTTTTTTGGCAGGTAAGAGTATAAAACATTGCATAATGCAGAACACAGGCTAAGTACGCTAATCGATGTAGCAATGCCTTTGGAGCCTGACTACCCCTCTGTCGTCAACTTTACGAAGCCTCGCCAATAGGGGAATAATTAACCAGCGTCAATCCAGACCAATATTTTTACATACGGATAAAAAATTGATTTACCCCCGAAAAACAATCCTCTTGTTCGTATTGTTGTTATAGTGCCAAAAACGAAAAGAGTGAAACTACATAGCCGCTCCAAAAATTTGGGGGCAGGATGATTCAAGGTCATAAATAGGTCCTTTGGACCTGTTCTTTTTGGACTCACCTCTAGAAGAATAGAATTGGTACTTTCTATGTTACAATGTGCCATAGAAACGGGGTGAGCTTATGCTAAGCAATTTATTTACTTCATTTAAGAAAAAAGGATCGTTAGATGAGACAGTGTTGAGAATACAAAATGGGGACGGTCCGCTCCGCAATCAATTGATAAGCTCTTTCAAACCGTTTATTGCCAAAACAGTTTCATCAGTGTGCAGGCGTTATATAAATGAATCAGACGATGAATTTAGCATAGGCCTTATTGCCTTTAATGAAGCAATTGATAAATACACCCCTGAAAAGGGAAGTTCGCTATTGGCGTTTGCTGAAACCCTGGTAAAACGGAGGGTGATCGATTACTTGAGGAGCCAGTCGAGAAACAAGGACCTTATCCTCGACCTTAGTTTGGAAAATGAGGGCAATTCTGCCCAGGAATATCTCGAAGCAGAAAAATCAATGCAGGAGTACGAAAAACTAAAGGAAACAGAAAAACGCAGGGAAGAAATCATGCGTTATCAAAAGCAATTATCTGAATTTGAGGTAACATTCGCCGATTTGGCCGAGAATTCTCCAAAGCATGCAGATGCGAGAGAGGGGGCTGTTTCCATCGCGAAATTGCTTGTCGGCGACCCGGAATTAAATGAAATTCTGTTCACCAAAAAGCGCTTGCCCATAAAGCAGCTTGAAGCGAAAGTAAATGTGAGCAGGAAGACGATAGAAAGAAACCGAAAATACATTATTGCCGTGTCAATCATTTTAAATGGTGATTTTTTATATCTGCATGAGTATATAAAAGGGGGGGTTGAATGATGAAAAAAGGGATTATTTTAGAAATAGATAATAAATATGTTACCGTATTGACCCCTGAAGGCGAGTTTCATAAGGCCCGGCGCGGGGAAAGGCCCTATGAAATAGGCGCGGAAATTTCATTTACACCTATTTACCCAAAAATGCGAAGTACTTCATCATTCTTTCCCCTTTCCGTAAAAAAGACATCTATCATTGTTACTGCGGCTGCGGTGATCCTTGGACTTTCTATTTTGCCTGGAACATTTGATGAAAAAGTGTCCGCCTATATGACGATAGACGTAAATCCAAGCATTGAATTGGCTTTGGATGACGACTTGGAAATAGTTGATGTAAAAGGTTTGAACAAGGAAGGGAAAGAAGTGGTGGAGCATCTTGCCCTCCGGGATAAGCACATGAAAGAAGTAACGGAGGAAATCGTCAGTACAATAAACAAGCTCGGTTATTTCAAGGAACATAGAAAAATCGTTGTATCGACCACAATGATGGACAAAGATAAGGACCTGGAAAAGGAATTGAAAAAACAGGTAACAGAACTCAATACGTCGGACCTTGTCCCGCGAGAGAACGTAAAGATAATTAATGCAACCACAACCGATCGAAATATGGCGAAGCAGAAGGGCCTTTCGACTGGAAAGTATGTTGAAAAGAAACTGGTAAAGGGCCAGAATTCGAATGGCTCAGAAAAAAGGCAATCACAAAAGGAGAACGAGAACCAAGGTACAGCATCAAACCCTGTAAAGGAAAAGGAAAACACGCAAGCGAAGCCCAACCCAGAAAAGCAAACGGATCAGACAAAGGTAAAAATGGCTGCCCCCCGGCATCATGTTCCAGATGCCAAGGTACCTGAACAACCTAAACCGGGCAGGCCTGGTACGGCCACTATAAAAAAGCCTTCACCGCCATCAGCCGCGCATGATAAACATAATTTGCGGGAAAGAAATGAAATTAAGTTGCCCGAGAGGCACAAGGTAGAAATCCCGGATAAAAATCAGGTAAAAAACAAATTGAAAGACAAGGAAAAAAATATGAAAAAGAACATTCAACAACAAAGGGTTAAGAGAAAAGACAAACGGCATAAAAATGCCGAGCGAACGCTTGAACTTCATAAAAGGCCGGACCTGCTGAAGGAGCGGCATTTCCGGATTTTCGATGATGAATGAGCAAAAAGGCTGTCAACACGAACAACGTGAAGACAGCCTTTTTTTATGAGCTGGCCATGAAAGCATTTGGATGCTTTTATTGTAGCGATTCCAATCCATGTTGTATGAAATTTTTACTTTATTATTTTCCTTGCAGTTCAGATTGGGCTTGTGCAATGAGGCGTTTCACGATTTCGCCGCCGACGGAGCCATTTGCACGGGAAAACTGCTCAGCGCCAAGCTGAATGCCGAACTCCTGTGCAACTTCATATTTGAATTGTTCCAGTGCCTGTTCGGCACCTGGCACTAATAGCTTGTTCCTGCTTCCTCTGCTTGCCATTGTTATTTTCCCCCTGAAATTCATGTATTACAGAGGCTTTAACCCCTGTATTTACTAGTATGGATACCAGATCAGGTTTTACTATAAATAATGTTGGGAAAACTTCCTGTTATTGCACAAAGGAGGATTCGCGGATGCGACGGCATTCACCGTTTGACAAGTGCCCTCTATCGTATTACCTGCTATTTAAAACAATGTGTATAATGGAAGGGAAAGCAAGAAAAGGCTAATCAGTTTCTTTCTAATATGGGCTATAGTTTTTATAATTTGCAGCAATTTTTTTGGCTTTATTCATAATAGAACCTGGCACATGCGGCCAACATAATGAAAGGAATAATTATATGTGGACTTTTTTTAAAGCTGTGATTCAGAAATTGAGTCCTGTGCAAATCATAATAGGTTATTATTTTATCGCGGTCACCGTTTCAACGTTGCTGTTAAGCCTTCCCATAGCGATCAAGCCGGAGGTCAGGTGGACCTTTCTGGATGCTTTATTTACAGCTGTCAGTGCCGTAAGTGTAACCGGTTTATCTGTCATAAATATTGTGGATACCTTCAGCATACCCGGAATATTTATCCTGATGTTCGTGTTGCAGTTCGGAGGAATAGGCGTTATGACATTGGGAACTTTTTTGTGGGTCATCCTGGGAAAAAAAATTGGCCTGAAGGAACGGCAGTTGATAATGACTGACCAAAATCAAACTCAGCTCTCCGGTCTTGTTAAACTTTTGATCCAGCTGATCAAGATTATCGTCATCATCGAAATGATCGGCGCCATTGTGCTGGGAATTTATTTCCTAAGGTATTATCCTGACTTGAATCAGGCCATGCTTCACGGGCTGTTCCTGTCGGTAAGCGCTACGACAAATGCCGGGTTTGATATCACCGGGCAATCGATGATTCCCTATAAAGGAGATTATTTTATCCAAACGGTCACGATCCTGCTTCTGATTCTTGGGGCGATCGGCTTTCCGGTCCTTATTGAAACAAAGGAATTTCTTTCAAACAGGGCAAGAGTTTATAAATTCCGCTTTTCTCTTTTCTCAAAAATAACCTCGGTCACTTTTTTCGGCTTTGTTTTCGGTGGGACCGTATTGATATTGTTGCTGGAATTCAATGGGTTTCTGGCAGGGAAAGCTTGGCATGAAGCATTTTTTTATTCTTTATTCATGTCTTCCAATACAAGAAGCGCCGGACTTTCAACAATGGATATCAACAGCTTTTCAGAGCCCACGCAATTGTTGATGAGTTTTATGATGTTCATTGGGGCATCCCCCAGCTCGACCGGCGGCGGGATAAGAACCACTACATTTGCAATCATGATCTTATTTTTGTGGAATTTTGCCAGAGGCAGCCGGTCCATCAAAGTTTTCGATCGCGAGATATGCGAGGAAGACATTTATAAAGCCACGGCTGTAATGTTGATGGGGATTGTGCTTTGTTTCGTTTCCATCATAGTAATGACGATAACCGAGGATTTTTCACTCACGCAAATCATTTTTGAAGTTTGTTCCGCTTTCGGTACTGTAGGGCTCTCCTTTGGGATTACCCCAGACCTGAGCACCACCGGCAAAATCATAGACATGATCCTGATGTTCATAGGGCGTGTAGGCATCGTTTCTTTCCTATTTATCATGGGCAGAAGAGAGAAATCGGACAATTACCATTATCCAAAAGAAAGAATCATTATCGGTTGAGTAGAAAGGGGCGGCCTTGAAATTTGGGCCGACCCGTTTTTAATAGTTCGCCGGCTTTTCATATAAAATGATCAATAAATTGAAAGGTGTCATCAAATTCAGGAATACATCAAAAAATTATATGGATTATCAAAATTCCAACTATCTGTAATATTTAAAATTTTTAGTTTAATAGTTGAATATTTTCCAAAAGGACGTATACTTAAAAGTGATACATACTAACCGGTTAGTTTAATAAAGGGGGATACTTATGGATTTTTCCTATTCTGCAAAGGTCAAAGAACTCCAGCGCAAATTAACGCAATTTATGGATGAAAATGTGTATCCAAATGAAGCGATTTACCAGCAGCAGCTGAACCAACAAAGCGATAGATGGGGTGCCATACCGCCAATCATGGGGGAACTTACTGCAAAAGCGAAGGCGGAGGGGCTGTGGAATCTGTTTTTGCCGGAAAGCGAATATGGAGCGGGACTGACGAATCTGGAGTATGCGCCTTTATGTGAAATTATGGGCCGGTCCCTTATTGGACCTGAAGTTTTCAATTGCAATGCCCCTGATACGGGAAACATGGAAGTCCTGGTGCGTTACGGCACTGAAAAACAGAAGGAGCAATGGCTAAAACCATTATTGGAAGGAGAAATCCGTTCCTGTTTTTCAATGACCGAGCCGGATGTGGCTTCATCGGACGCAACAAATATAGAAGCCCGGATCGAAAGGGATGGCGACCATTATCTGATTAACGGCCGCAAATGGTGGTCCTCGGGGGCAGGAGATCCCCGTTGCAAAATCGCCATCGTTATGGGGAAAAACGATCCCGATGCCAACCGCCATGAACAGCAGTCGATGATTCTGGTACCGCTTGACTCTCCAGGAGTGAAGATAGAGAGGATGCTGCCGGTTTTCGGCTACGACCATGCCCCGCACGGACATGCCGAAATCACTTATGAAAATGTACGAGTGCCTGCTGAAAACATGATTTGGGGAGAAGGGAAAGGGTTTGCCATTGCACAGGGACGGCTCGGGCCTGGAAGAATCCACCATTGCATGCGGTTGATTGGTGCTGCAGAGCGTGCGCTTGATGAATTATGTAAACGCATTCAAAGTCGGGTGGCCTTTGGAAAGCCGCTTTCCAAGCAGGGAGTCATTATGGAATGGGTTGCAGAATCAAGGATTGAAATAGAGCAGGCCCGTCTGTTGACTTTGAAAGCTGCTTATATGATGGATACAGTCGGCAATAAGGAAGCCAAAGCGGAAATTGCGATGATCAAGGTAGTCGCCCCATCCATGGCTCTTCGGGTCATTGACCGTGCCATACAGGCATTTGGCGGTGCTGGCGTTTCCGGTGATACACCATTGGCCGCCCAGTGGGCCAATTCCCGTACATTAAGGCTTGCCGATGGTCCTGACGAGGTGCACAAAGCCCAGATTGCAAAGCTGGAACTCCGTAAACACCAATAATTGCTCATAAATTGAATGGAAAGGCAGTGTGGCAAATGAAAGTTATGGAATTATTTGATTTAACCGGAAAAACGGCAATTGTTACAGGGGGCGGCCGCGGGCTTGGAGAACAGATCGCTGTAGGCTTTGCTGAAGCGGGGGCCAATGTCGTTTTATGCTCACGGAAAAAGGAAGCATGTGAAGAAGTTGCGGAACGTGTGCGGCAAATCGGGGTCAAAGCGCTCGCGTTAAAATGTGATATTTCCAATCCAGAAGATGTTCAGGCTGTCATTGTTGAAACGAAAAAAGAATTCGGTTCCATCGATATTTTGGTGAATAACAGCGGCGCAACGTGGGGGGCACCTGCTGAAGATATGCCACTGGAAGCCTGGCAAAAGGTAATTAATGTGAACGTGACGGGAACCTTTTTAATGAGCCAGGCAGCGGGAAGGGTCATGATTGAGCAAGGAGGCGGGAAAATCATCAACATCGCATCAGTTGCGGGCCTTGGAGGAACGGATCCAAGAGTGATGAACACAATCGGCTACAACACAAGCAAGGGTGCGGTCATTACCTTCACGAAAGACCTGGCGGTAAAATGGGGTCCATACAACATAAATGTAAACGCGATTGCTCCTGGCTTTTTCCCGACCAAGATGTCAAAGGTTTTAATCGAAAAAGGCAAGGATCCCATCATTGAATCAACACCGTTAAGGCGGTTTGGGTCAGATGATGATTTAAAGGGTGCTGCCGTTTTCCTTGCATCCAATGCGTCTAATTTTATTACTGGTGATGTATTGATTGTAGATGGCGGCACACACGCCTAAGCAGCGAGGTAAGAGTGGAACACAAATTGGGTAAGGCGATTTGACAGACAGCAGTGCATAGCAGAATAGTAATTATTTTATCATTTTGTTGGGGGTTAATTATGAGAAAGAAACCATGGCTGTCCGTGTATCCCGAGTCAATTGCAAGTGAAATTCAAATTCCTGAAATGACGATTCCGCAAGTTCTCCAGGAAAACGCAAAAAAGTATCCGGAAAATACCGCTATAACCTTCTATACCAAAAAAATCAGCTACAGGGAACTGTCTTACGCGGTTAATCTGTTTGCTTCCGGATTGCAGAAGAATGGCGTCCAGAAGGGGGATAGGGTTGCCATCATGCTTCCGAACTGTCCGCAATATGTCATCGCTTATAATGGCATCTTGACTTGCGGTGCCATCGTCACACAGGTCAATCCTATGTCAGCCCCGCGTGAAATTGAATATATACTGGGCGATTCAGGAGCGGAGACCATTATCGTATTAGATGCACTGTACGAGAAGGTCAAACAGGTACAGCCAAATACCAGCCTGAAAACGATTATCGTCGTGAGCCTTCAGCCAACGGAGCAGGACTTTGCACCGGACCATACATTTGATGGATTCTTAAAAGAAGGAAACGGTCAGGTGACTCCCGTGGAAATACAACCGGAACATGACGTTGCCGTCCTGCAGTACACCGGGGGAACGACTGGGCGTTCCAAAGGGGCAATGCTGACCCATCGAAATATTATGGCAAATGTTGCCCAGACTAATGAGTTTTTTAAGGATGACGTTGAATTCGGCAAAGAACGTTTTCTAACGATCATTCCTTTATTCCATGTATTCGGCATGACTTCGGCAATGAATTTTGCGTTGTTCACTGCTTCTAATTCTATTATGCTTCCGCGTTTTGAGCTTGAAGAAGTGTTAAATACGATCAAGCAGGAACAGCCGACAATTTTCCCGGGTGTCCCGACCATGTATGTGGCGATCACCAACCATCCGAATGCTGAAAGCTACGGAATTAACTCAATCCGTTCCTGCAACAGCGGAAGTGCACCGATGCCTCTTGAGCTCATGCGCGGTTTCGAGAGCAAAACAGGCGCGCAGATCCTGGAAGGGTACGGCTTGTCAGAAGCTTCTCCAGTCACGCATTGCAATCCCCCATTTGCTGAAAGGAAACCAGGCAGCGTGGGAATCGGACTTCCGAACACGGATTATAAAATTGTGGATTTGGCCACGGGTACCGAGGAGGTTCCGGCAGGTGAATTGGGTGAATTGATTATCAGGGGTCCCCAGGTCATGAAAGGTTATTGGAACATGCCTGAAGAAACAGCAAATACCTTAAGGGATGGCTGGCTTTATACTGGAGATATTACAAAAATGGACGAAGATGGATATTTATATATAGTCGACAGGAAAAAGGACATGATCATTGCCAGCGGTTATAATGTTTATCCGCGGGATGTTGAAGAGGTGATTTATGAGCACCCTTCCGTTCAGGAGGCAGTCGTGATCGGCGTCCCTGATCCTTACAGAGGCGAAACAGTCAAAGCGGTCGTTGTCCTGAAAGCCGGCAAAACGGCCACGGTAGAAGGGATAATTGCGCACTGCAGGCAGAATATGTCTGCCTATAAAGTACCAACCAGTGTGGAATTCCGTGAGGAGCTGCCTAAAACTGGCGTCGGGAAAATCCTGCGCAGGGCTTTGCGGGAAGAAGCAGCCGCTAAGTAAGCGAAACTCCCTCTATGCCAACTGATGGTTACCCTGATTTACAGCGATAAGGACATTGGGCAGCAACATCACAAGAAGGAAAACGTTGGCTCCCTTTAATGCTTGTTTGTTTTCTTGCATGGGGGGCCTGCCCCGGTTAATACGGAACAAAGCCAAGAGTAGGTGCCTTGTTAATCGGAAGAGGTTTTAGTTATGGTATAATTTCACTGAAACTTTTCAACAGATTGCGAGGATACATGAGTGAAGGAAAAAATAACAGAGCACAGCATTCGCTTATTCGAAAAAAAAGGATTCAGTGAGACATCGATCCAGGATATCGTGGATTCCATCGGCGTAACGAAAGGAACTTTTTATTACTATTTTTCCAGCAAGGAAGAATTGCTGATGGACATCCATTTTCGCTATATTGATGATTTGCTTGGTCACCAGGAAAAGATTTTAAAGGACGAAACAAAAAGCTCCAAGGAAAAACTGTATGATATCGTTTATATGCTGATCAGCAATATTAAAAGCCAGGGGCCGAGCGCAAAGGTGTTCTTTCGGGAAATGCAGAATTTAAGCGAGGAACGGCTTTCCCAGATCATTCCGAAGCGCGATAAATTCCGCCTAAACATTCAGGCTCTCCTTGAGGAAGGGGTCATAAAAGGGGAATTCCGCGACAACCTCAACCCCCCAATCGTAACATTCGGCATTCTTGGTGCGGCAAACTGGAGCTATCAATGGTTTAAACCGGATGGAAAGATGACAGACAGAGAGGTAACGGATATTTTCGTAGATATGATTTTACAAGGGATAGAAGTCGGATAATCATTGGCGGGGGGGAAGATGGGCTTCCACAGCACAAGGGCGATTGCGTTAGCGTTACCTCGCACGGAGAAAAGCAAACGTTTTTCGAGGTGACGCACACATTGCCGCTGGACGTGGCAGATGATAGCGGAACATTTCTTTAATGAAGGGTTCGCTTACTCCATCTTCCCGACCATGCTCTTAATACTTACATACTGACCGTTTGGTTTAATGGCTGATCTTAGGCGGAAGGGAGTGAAAAAAATGATCCATGAAACCGAAGTAACAGCACGTTTTTGCGAGACAGATGCTTTGGGACATATCAATAATACTAGTTATTTCATTTACCTGGAGCAAGCGCGGATTACGTTTTTCCAATCACTTGGATATAAAATGGATGCGGATGATTGGAACTTTATTTTGGCTTCCATCAAATGTGACTTTATCAACCAAGGTTATTTCAACCAAATTCTGCAGATTAAGAGTTTTGTATCAAGGATTGGTACCAAAAGCTTTGAAATCAATCATGACGTTGTTTGTTCCCAGACTGGCGAGCTGATAGCGAAAGGAAATGCAGTTATGGTGTTTTTTGATTTTGCTGAACAAAAAAGCAAGGAAATTCCTGAATTGCTGCGCGAAGGGTTAAAAAACTACTTTGTGCAAAATTGAAATTCTGAATATTTCAACTATGGATAAGGAGGGGGAAACATGCCTTACAAAATCGGGAAAGATACCATTCCTGTACGAAAAGGCGAGGAATTGGATTATTCAGTGCTGGAATCATTCTTGAGAAGGAATATAAAAGGGCTGCCGGGAGCACCACTTGAGGTTTTGCAATTTTCTGCAGGCCATTCCAACCTGACCTACCAATTGAAGGCAGGGGAATGGGAAGCGGTGCTTAGAAGGCCGCCATTAGGGCCGGTTGCTCCAAAAGCCCACGATATGAAGAGGGAGCATCTTATTATTTCCGAGCTTCATCCGCATTTTCCGCCAGCGCCGAAACCAATCTTATTTTCGGAGGACGAGACAATCGTCGGGAGCCCTTTTTTTATCATGGAAAGAAAGCATGGGATTGTCTTTGATACTGAATTTCCCCAAGAAATTCCACCAACAAAGGAAAATTGCTGGAAGCTTTCGGAAATCATGGTCGACAGGCTTGTCGAGCTGCATGCCATCCCGTATCAGGAAACAAAGCTGGCGGAGATCAGCAAGCCGGCAGGATTCATGGAACGACAGGTGAATGGCTGGATCTCCCGATATCTCCGCGCAAAAACAGATGATATACCCGAAGTGGAACCGTTGATGAAATGGCTGGCGGGCCATGTACCGGCGGATGGTGAGGCAACTGTCATCCACTACGATTATAAGCTTAATAACGCGATGATCAATGAAAGCCTAACAGAAATGGTCGGCCTTTTCGATTGGGAAATGACCACTATTGGAGACCCTTTGGCTGATTTGGGTGTAGCGATGGGCTATTGGACGGAAGAAGATGATCCCGCCCCACTAAAATCGGGACTCGGAAAGCCCGCGATTACGGTGAACGAAGGGTTTATGACAAGAAAGCAGTTCATAGAAGCTTATGCGAAAAAAAGCGGCCGGGATTTGTCAAATATGGACTTTTACATGACGTTTGCCTATTTCAAACTGGCTGTCATCTGCCAGCAAATCTATTACCGATATAAAAAAGGGCAAACGAAGGATGATCGGTTTTCCAAGTTTGACAGTTTTGTAAGAAGCCTTGTCGTCCACGCCTCAAACATTGCAGGCAAGGAAGCATGATATGAAGAAAATACATCTTTTGACCAGAAAAGAAGAAATCAATGAACAGAAAATGGCCGAGGGCGATAAAATTGCTGTCGTTCTGGATGTCCTGCTTGCTACCACAACAATTGTATCTGCATTGCACGATGGCGCAGTAGAGGTAATCCCTGTTTTAGATTGCGATGAGGCTGTCAGCTTGCACAAACAAAGCGGGGAGACAGATTGGATTTTGGCAGGGGAACTTTCGGCAAAACCAGTAGAAGGTTTTGTCTATCCTAGCCCTTCCATCCTTCGTAATTCAGTTTCAGGGAAAGTTTTGGTTTTATCAACCACCAACGGCACGGTGGCTTTAAGGAAATCGACAGGCGCAAAGGAAGTGTTCATTGCTTCATTATTGAACAATCCCTTTGTAGCAAGTGAAATCTCAAAGAATTGGCAAGATGAGACCATCATGGTTGTTTGTTCAGGCAATTCTGGAGAGATGAGTTTAGAGGATTTCTATGGGGCAGGACATTTCATCGATTGCCTGTACCGGGAGAAGGGCGGGGAAGTTGAACTGACGGATGCAGCCCTGGCAGCCCATTTTTTCTATAAAGGAAAACAGGACGAGGCAATTGCCATTTTGAGGTCCTCTTATGTTGGGAAAATGTTTGATAAACACCGATTTGAAGACGAGCTTGGCTTTGCCGCCCAAAAGGGCATCATAGGACTTGCGCCAAAATTAAAACAGGGAAAAATCGCCTTAGAGGCTTCCGTGAAGCAATAAACAGAAATCCGTTAAACGGGGGAAACATATGGAACGCGTTAATGAAAGAAATAAAGGTTCTGATTTTCTATTTTCGACTCTGGAGACTGACTCATTGTTCACTCCTGAAGACTTTACTGATGAACATCGGATGATTGCCGCAACCGCTAAACAATTCATTGAAAAGGAAGTGGCAGGTCATAATGATGGAATTGAAGCCCAGGATTTTGAGCTTGTCATTTCTCTTCTGAAAAAAGCAGGAGAACTCGGGCTGCTTGCACATAGCATTCCCGAGGAATATGGAGGATTGGGCCTTGATAAGATTTCAAAAGGGATTGTAGGGGAAATGGTGGGCCCTGCCAGTGGCTACGGAGTTGCCCATTCAAACCACACTTGCATTGCGACACTCCCGATCACCTATTTCGGGACTGCAGAGCAAAAAGAAAAATATTTGCCCAAGCTTGCATCGGGAGAATACATTGGGGCTTATTGCCTGACTGAGCCAAATGCAGGGTCGGATGCATTATCAGCACAGACCGTAGCGCATCTAAATGCGGAAGGTACACATTATGTGCTCAATGGAACGAAAATTTTCATTACCAATGCCGTTTTTTCAGATACTTTCATCGTCTACGCCAAAGTGGACGGATCGTATTTCACCGCCTTTATTGTAGAAAAAGGATTCCCAGGACTGTCCTTGGGCCCGGAAGAAAAGAAAATGGGCATAAAGGGGTCTTCCACCAGATCGGTCATCCTTGAAGATTGCCTGGTGCCTGTCGAAAATGTTCTCGGCGAGGTTGGGAAAGGGCATGTCATTGCGCTGAATGTGTTGAACCTTGGGCGTTTTAACCTTGGATCAGCATGCATGGGTGCAGCTAAATCAGGCTTGAAAAAATCGGTGGAGTACATCCAGGAAAGAAAGCAGTTTGGCAAAGCTATAGGCGATTTCTCTGCCTCCAAAGAAAAAACAGCAAAGATGGCTGCAAGAATTTATGCGGCAGAATCACTCCAATATCGGACAGCAAACCTATTGGAAGAAGCTCTGGGGGATTTATACGGATCAAATGACTTGAAATTGATCGGAAAACAGCTCAGCGAATATGCAACCGAATGTGCAATTTGTAAAGTCTTCGGTTCGGAAACTCTGGACTATGTGGCGGATGAAGCACTTCAGCTGCATGGGGGGGCGGGATACATCAAAGAATACCGGATTGAACAAATTTACCGTGATGCAAGGATTAATCGGATCTTTGAAGGGACAAATGAAATTAACAGGCTTTTGATTCCAACACATCTGTTCAGGAAAGCTATGAAAGGTGATATGGATTTACAGTCAAAGATAGAACAAGCAGCTGCTTCCCTGCAGCACCCCGATTCAATAGTTGAAGGGCCGCTTGCGAAAGAGAGGCAGTCTGTCGATATACTGCGAAATCTTTTCCTGATAAATGCGGGTATTGCTTATGAAGCATTCGGTTCGAATCTTGGGGACGAACAGGAAACGTTACTGCTGCTTGCTGATTTGGCGATCGAGCTATATGCGGCGGAGTCTTCGGTTTACCGTACGGTGAAATCGGTACAAAAATCAGGGGAAGAGAAATCATCCCTTAAAATAGACTTAACCAAAACCTATCTGGAGCATGCATTGTGGAAAGCAGAATCAATTACAAGAACGCTAGCGGCGCAATTGACGTCCGGTGAACAACAGCGGCAAATCGTGAAGCTGGCTTTCCACCACTGTTCAAGCCTTGCGTGTGAAGGAGGAAGTTTTGAACGAAACCGCAGGATTGCAGAAAAACAGTACGAAGCAAATCAATACACTTCCTAGGAGGGGGAGAAATCATGAGATTTTCTCAATCTATAGCTCTCATAACAGGTGCCGGGACGGGAATCGGGAAAGCAACGGCACTTCGGTTGGCAAATGAAGGGGCCAGGGTCATTCTGACAGGGAGGACAAGGTCGAAACTCGAGGAAGCCGCCCATGAAATCAATTCTGCTAAAAAAAATCCTGTAGCAGAAATATTCCGTGCCGACGTTACTGTTGAACAGGACGTCAAGGAGCTGGCCGAATATATCAGGAACCAATTTGGCAATTTGCACATTTTAATTAATAATGCCGGAGGCTCCAAGCATTCCAGGGTGCTGGAAACTACGGAAGAGGATTGGGATGCCGTACAGGATGCAAATCTAAAAAGCGTTTTCCTGGTCTCAAAGTACCTTGGGAAATTAATGGCCGAGTCCTTCACAAAGGAAGAAAAAAATCAAGCCGACAGGGCCATCGTCAATGTGGCATCCCTTTCAGGCCATCAGGCCGGGGCGCAAATTCCGCATTACAGCTCTGCAAAAGCCGGAGTGATTAATTTAACAAAATCGCTGGCTCTCGAGCTCGCACCTTACCGTATCCGTGTCAATTCCGTTTCCCCGGGGTTTGTCGAAACTCCATTGACGGAGGCAGGGCTGCAAAATGAGAAATTTCAAAAGGCAATCGAGCGCAATACTGCTTTAAGAAGGGTTGGAAGGGCTGACGAGATTGCTAATGTGATAGCGTTTGCCGCCTCAAGCGAAGCTGCGTACATGACTGGAAGTGATCTGCTTGTCGATGGCGGATGGCTGATTATGTAGTAAAAGAGAGTCGTTGGGATTTTTTTCCTCATGCCAGCGGCTGTTAATTTTTTTTAGTATATCAGCGAAAATCTAAATATATCAGAAGAATCTCAGATATATCAGCAAAAGTATATGGACTCAGCTATATCTTGGAAAAAATGAAAATTTATCAAGGGAGGAATTGAAATGGGAAAAGAAGATCTATTGGTTTCAGTCGAAGGATCGATCATGAGCCTTACACTAAATCGTCCTGAAAGCTTGAATGCTTTCAGCCCCGATATGATTTTAGGGATTCAGGAGGCCATTAAGGAAGCTGAAACAAACCCGGATATCCGGGTTATCGTATTATCCGGTGCAGGCAGGTCATTTTCTGCAGGCGGTGATGTGAAAACCATGGGGACGTCATCCGCGACGCAAGTATATGACCATATCGGGCGCCTGAACCAGTTAATTTTGGCCATGAAGGAAACAGAAGTCCCCATAATTGCAGCCATCCACGGTTTTGCGGCAGGTGCCGGCTTCAATCTTGCCCTTGCCTGCGATATAATCATCGCGGCTGAGGATAGTCAATTCGCGCTCAGTTTTTCCAAGGTGGGCTTAGTATCGGATGGCGGCGGCTCATATTTTGTCCCTAGGCTGATTGGCCCCCATCTTGCAAAACAGTTCTTTTTCAGCGCCGAACCGGTCGCGGCCAAGCGGCTATACGAGCTTGGCGTTATTAGTCACCTTGTTCCTCTTGAAAGGTTACATCAGGAGACTCTTGCTTTTGCCTCAAAACTTGCGCAGGGTCCTACAAAGAGTTATGGAATGATTAAAAAGCTCGTCAACCATTCCCTTACAGCAAGCCTGGAGGAAATCCTCGAGCAGGAACGGATCACTCAAACAATGATGGTATCCACCAGCGATCATAAGGAAGGAATCGCCGCTTTTAAAGAAAAAAGAAAACCGGTGTTTACAGGAAAGTGAGGAGAAACCGATGAAAGCAATCCAATTGAAAGAGTACGGAGGCCCTGAAGTATTAAATAAAATTGAAATAGACAAGCCTGTCCCCAAGGGCCATGAAGTACTAATTGAGGTCCATTCGGTCGGCGTCAACTATGCAGATACAGCCCGCCGGCAAGGCCAGTACGTAGTTCCGACCCCGCTTCCTTTCATTCCGGGTGCGGAAATAGCAGGAGTAGTTACTGAAGTTGGGGACAAGGTAACAAGGATTAAGCCTGGCACGAGAATCGTCAGCCTGATTGAATCCGGCGGGTACTCAGAATACGCCTTGGCAAATGAATTTTCTGTCATACCGCTCCCCGACAATGTCGATTTCCATCAGGCAGCAGCACTGCCGCTTCAAGGATTAAGTGCTTATCATGTGCTTAAAACAATGGGCAGGCTTGAACCTGGTGAAACCGTTCTGATCCATGCCGCCGCAGGAGGTGTCGGGACAATTGCCGTCCAGCTGGCCAAGATTTTTGGAGCAGGGAAGGTAATAGCAACCGCCAGTTCGTCCGAAAAACTTGAGCTTGCAAGGGACATGGGCGCAGATGTCCTGATTGATTACACAATGGATGGATGGGAAAAGGAAGTGCTTGATGCAACCGCCGGGAAAGGTGCAGATGTTGCCCTTGAAATGGCGGGAGGGGATGTGTTTAACAAAACACTGAAATGTCTTGCGACTTTTGGAAGGCTTGTCGTTTTCGGTAATGCAAGCGGTGAACAGGTGGAGTTTAACCCGACCCTGTTAATGCGAAGGAACCAGTCCGTCATCGGTTTTTTTCTGCCGCAAATTATGAAAAAACCGGACCTGCTGCTCCCAAGCATTCAGGAGTTATTCACTTATGTGGCCGAAGGGAAGCTGAAACTGACGATTGGCGGAGTCTATCCGTTAGAAGAAGCGGCCAACGTCCATACCTTATTGCAAGGGCGCCAGACCAAGGGCAAATTAATATTGGAAGTGAAAAGATAAGGGCTCTGGAAACTGCAGTGAAATGAAAGCAAACGGCCGAAAACACTAATTCAGTTATAACAAAACCAGCTCCCTTTTTTAAGAGGCTGGTTTTGTATATTTGGTATTCTATTGTTTAGATTATGCTTTGGAACCTATCCTTTCATAACTATTATTCCTTATTGCCAAGATCGTTTTTGAAAAATATGGTTCTCTCCATCATTTCATAAAAAGTACTAAATAAGTTGAGAAGAATTACGCATTATCAAAGTGGAGAAACTAGTGTTCTATTGGCTAGGCAGTTCTCACAAGCCTTTTAGCTTGCTGAAAGGCATTTAAAACTGTGCTCACATGAATTTGCCAGTAGATTTTAATCATATTATGGTAAATCTAATTCGATCCCTGTCCCACGTCCTTATCTGGAAGCATGAAAGGGGTACCTTGAGGTGCTCTTTTTTCTCTAAAAGCTCCCGGCTCTCAGCAGTGTTCCCCCGGTGTCATTTGTAGGATGAACCCATTCTTCCCCTGACATCATTTTTCCAGTGTTGAATCCTTTGAGGCGAAATTACTGTCGCCAATTACCACCCATACAGGTTGACAAACGGATCAGTCACATGAAAACCGGTTTCTTTAAAGCTGGGTGCATTGTTTTAAAGAGGCTGGGTTTCGTCCAAAACTGGTGATGAAACCCGATTTTTTGAATTTCTTCTTCAGATCCTACCTCCGAAATTACAGGACTAGTTTAACCACATGATTGTTGAAATATGCTTGCATAATTAAGCTGAATTAAACCCCATCATAATAAAAGGCTTCTGTTAAAAGAGGTCATTTCCATCCTGTAAAAAGGATGCAGCATGACATGACAAAAAAGGGGAAGGTGAATGAGTTGAAAAGAAAAGCAAATGTAGATGGTGCAGTTAAAACAAGCCATACTCCGTACCGGAACCAGGCAGAACATGATTTTTCCAATGAATTCGCTGCTGATGAAAATGAGATGAAGGGTTTCAACCGAAATTCGAAGCAAGGAAGAAAGGGCAGAGCACAATGAAAGAGAAGAAGGATCATTTGCGAGAAGACAGTCCTGTTTCGAATACACGGGAAGAATTCGGCACAGAATTCACCGGCGGTTTGAACGCGGCGAAAATTTACGATGTCCTGGTTAGCGGGAAAAGAAATAAGCCCGGAAATAAATGAAAAATGGCCGTGAGCATTGCTCATGGCCATGGTTAGTGGTCCTATTATTTTGTCCAAGAAAATATTTGTGACCCGTTTCCCGCAGGGTCAAAGTATGCAAGCATGATGGACGGCTTCGCTTCAATCTTTCCGGTTTCCAGGTATTTCTTTAAATCAAAAGGAAGTTCTTCAAGCGAGGTATGCTTGAATAAATCCTTCTCATTCAGCTTCAGTGAGTCAAACCTCACTCCAAGCAAGCTGGGTTTGCTGAGAATTCTTTCATAAATGGCGGAACGCTCACGTTTATCGAAAGTTTGGTTCCACCACGGTTTCCTGGGTTTGTATTTTTGGCTGTTTACATAATCGTATTTCATCAAACCGATTGCCATTTCAAGCGTTTCCGGTTTCACGTCCGTTAAAAACTGCTGCAGCCTTTTAAATAAATCCTCCAATTGATGCCCGATCCGCGACCACCCCTGTCCGTCCCAGTAAGTACCGAAATTCTGGAAAAAATCGAAAGGTGAAGGGAAGGCCTCTTTTACGAGGTATTCGACAGTCATGTCCATGCGATGCGCGTTCCAATACTTCTCCAATACATCTTCCACCTGTTTAATTCTCACGATTTCACCAAAAGACAGCACATTATTACCCAGAATTTCGTACGGGGAATGATCGCTGAAAAGATAATCATGATCTTTAGCACGGATCCTAAGCCCTGTCCCGCGGAGCATTTTTAAAAAGCCAAGCTGAAGTTCTTCCGGCCGGAGGGCAAACACATCATTGAATGTCTTGCGGAATGATTGATAGTCCTCTTCTGGGAGGCCTGCAATCAAATCGAGATGCTGGTCGATTTTTCCGCCTTCTTTTACCATAGTCACCGTACGGGTAAGCTTTTCGAAATTTTGTTTCCGCATAACCAGCTCATTCGTATAGTCATTAGACGACTGCACCCCGATTTCAAAACGGAATAAGCCATGGGGAGCATTATCATTCAAAAATTGGATGACCTCAGGTCGCATGATGTCTGCTGTAATTTCAAACTGAAAAACAGTGCCGGGAACATGTTCGTCGATCAAAAACTGAAACATTTCCATCGCATAGCTGCGGCTGATATTGAATGTCCGGTCAACGAATTTGATGGTTTTTGCGCCATTTTTCATCAGGTACCGGATATCCTCCTTCACTTTCTCCCGGTCAAAATACCTTACTCCGACTTCAATCGAAGAAAGGCAGAACTGGCAGTTGAATGGACAGCCTCTACTGGTTTCAATATACGTCACCCTTTTTGAGAGCTGCGGGATATCCTCCGCAAAACGGAAAGGGGAAGGCAGCTCCTTTAAATCAAGCTTTGAGGCCTGCGGCTGAATCACATTCTTGCCGTTTGAACGATATGCGATACCGCTGACCGTTTGAAAATCCTTTTTTCCATGCAGTTCTTCTAGGAGCTTCTTGAAAGTAATCTCCCCTTCACCTATTACGATGAAATCTGCTTCGGGAATTTTCTCCAGCCACTCTGTTACATCGTATGTTACTTCAGGGCCTCCAAGGATAATGACAAGCTCGGGATTGATTTTCTTTAGCATTTGGATGACCTTGATGGTTTCTTCAATATTCCAAATGTAGCAGCTAAAGCCGATAATATCAGGATTCTTCGAATAAAGGTCCCCGACAATGTTCATAACAGGGTCTTTGATCGTATATTCCGCAAGGCTGACATCGAAATCCGGAGCAGCATATGCCTTCAAGTACCGGATTGACAGGCTGGTATGGATATATTTAGCATTTAAAGTAGCAATAATTGTGTTCATATGCTTAAGCGGCGGTAAACGCCGGAAGCTCCTTTCAAAATTGGATTGTGGTTCTATAATGTTTAAAGCTCTAACACTATATTCTATCATAGTATCGCCATTTGAAAAGATGAAAATAACCAGAATGTGTTCTTAAAAAAGGAACCTTGCCACTTTGAAAAAAAAAGGCGGTATCGCGGATCATTTGCATTATAATAAGAAGCAAGCGATTACATATTAGGTTTTTAGATTGGTGATGGAGAGTGAATGGATGGCTTTCAAGAGAATAAAACCAAAGAAAATCTATGAAATAGTAGCAGAGCACTTGTATGAATCTATTAAAAAAGGCGAATTGCCGCCCGGTACAAAACTGGACTCTATTGAGCAGCTGGCCCTGAATTTTCAGGTAGGCCGGTCTGCGATAAGGGAAGCGTTAAGCGCCTTGCGCAGCATGGGCCTGGTGGAAATGAGGCACGGTGAGGGCACTTATGTGAAACAATTTGATCCGAGTTTAATAGCAATTCCTTTATCCAATGCTATTTTAATGAATAGTGAGGATATTGCGCATTTATTTGAAGTGCGCAAGATCCTCGAAACAGGGGCAGCAGCAGCGGCTGCAGAAAACGGATCATGTCAGGATATTAAAGACATTGAAAAAGCGCTGAGAGCAATGAAATCAGCCAAGGAGAATAGAGCAATGGGTGAAAAAGCGGATCTTTCATTCCATTTGGCCATTGCCAAGGCCTCGAAAAACCCGCTATTGGCCACGTTGACGAACCAGGTCGCCGATATGATGGCGGCTGCAATCAGGGAAACAATCCTATTATATTCGACAGAAGCGCTTTACCAGGAACATGCAGCCATATACGAAGCGATTAAAGACAAGAATGGAAGCGGTGCCAGGAATGCGATGAGCCTCCATTTAAGCAATGTTGAAGTGACCTTGTTGGATTCTTTGGCGGAGCAATAAGTTAGGCTATTTTGCCAGTATATTTTGTTATTTATTGTATAAATTTCGTATCTTTTGAAAATTTAAAATGTTATAGTTTTATTTAACAAGTATTAAACAAGTACCTGATTAATTGGTGTATGAAGCTAGTAATTATAAGTCATCCGATGACCTGTCGAATACCCAATGAAAGTGTTAAGGGAGGATTTAAGATGAAAGTAACTCTTTTTGCGACCTGTCTTGTGGACATGTTCCAATCAGGCGTTGGCAAAGCAACCGTTGAACTGTTGGAAAGATTGGGCTGTGATATAGAATTCCCTGATTCACAGGTATGCTGCGGCCAGCCAGCATATAACAGCGGATATGTCAAAGAATCAAAAGAAGCCATGAAAAAGATGATTGGTACGTTTGAAAACGCTGAATACATAGTTACCCCATCCGGCTCATGTGCGACCATGTTCAAAGAGTACCCTCATATCTTTAAGGATGATGGGGAATGGAGGGAAAGAGCCCAGAACGTAGCGGACAAAACATATGAACTGACCCAGTTTATTGTGGATGTATTGGGCATTGAGGATGTTGGAGCCCGTATGAACGGGAAAGCGACCTATCATACTTCTTGCCACATGACGCGCCTATTGGGCGTGAAAGAAGCTCCGTTCAGGCTTTTGGCCAATGTAAAGGGACTTGAGTTCGTTCCGCTTCCAGGAGCCCATAATTGCTGCGGGTTCGGCGGAACATTTTCTGTTAAAATGGGACAAATCTCAGAGCAGATGGTCGATGAAAAGGTCGAGCATATCGAGGAGACAGACGCTGAGATCATAATCGGCGGGGATGCAGGCTGCATGATGAACATCGGGGGCAGAATCGGCCGAAAAGGAAAACCGATCAGAGTGATGCATATTGCGGAAGTATTAAACAGCCGTTAAGTGCCCTGTTCCTTCCAGAAAAATCCAACCTAAAATAAGAAAGGGGCTTTGGAAAATGCCAATGAAATTTGGTTCTGTTGATTTTAAAGAGCGTGTCAGTACCGAATTGGAAAATAAATTCATGCGCTCCGCAATTTCAAGCGCACAGGAAAGATTGCATGGACGCCGCCTTGATGCAATTGAAGAGCTCGGAAATTGGGAGTCTTGGCGTTCGCATGGGGAAGAAATCAGGCAGCATGTTCTCGAAAATCTTGATTACTATCTCCATCAACTTACTGAAAACGTTTCCAGGCTTGGAGGCCATGTTTTCTTTGCACAGACTGCCGAGGAGGCAAGTGCTTATGTTAAGGAAGTTATCCAATCGAAAAATGCAAGGAAAATCGTGAAATCGAAATCAATGGTAACAGAAGAAATAAATCTTAACGCGGTGCTGGAGGAGACCGGCTGTGAGGTTGTCGAAACCGACTTGGGCGAGTACATCCTGCAGGTAGATGACCATGATCCCCCTTCCCACATCGTTGCACCTGCCCTCCATAAAAATAAAGAACAAATTCGCGATGTTTTCAAGGAGAAACTTGCATATCAAAAAACAGAGAACCCAAAAGAATTGACAGCACATGTCCGCGAAATCCTAAGAAAAGATTTTTTAACGGCGGATGTTGGAATCACAGGCTGTAATTTTGCAATTGCCGACAGCGGATCGGTAGGTCTTGTAACGAATGAAGGCAACGGGCGACTGGTGACGAGCCTTCCAAAAACGCAAATAACTGTAATGGGTATGGAACGGATTGTCCCGTCCCATAAAGAGTTTGAGGTTTTGGTCAGCATGCTGACCAGAAGTGCTGTAGGCCAACGGCTTACGAGCTATATCACCGCATTGACAGGGCCGAGGGCACAAGGGGATGTGGACGGGCCGGAAGAATTCCACCTGGTCATTGTTGATAACGGGAGATCAAAAATACTTGGCACCGAATTCCAGTCTGTACTTCAGTGTATCCGGTGTGCGGCATGTGTCAATGTCTGCCCTGTTTACCGCCATGTTGGCGGCCATTCCTACGGATCCATCTATTCGGGTCCGATTGGTGCTGTGCTGTCCCCGCTGCTCGGAGGTTATGATGATTTCAAAGAATTGCCTTATGCATCAACACTTTGCGCAGCCTGCACGGATGCGTGTCCGGTAAAAATACCGCTCCATGAACTGTTGCATAAACACCGGCAGGTAATCGTCGAACGGGAAGGGCGTGCCCCAGTATCTGAAAAATTGGCAATGAAAGCTTTCGGTTTAGGGGCTGCATCACCTGCTCTTTATAAATTGGGTTCAAAAATTGCGCCTTCCGCCATGAGCCCGTTTACTGCCGGCGAAAAGATCTCCAAAGGACCGGGACCGCTTAAAGCCTGGACTGAAATTCGCGATTTCCCGGCACCGAACAAGGAAAGATTCAGGGATTGGTTCAAGAACCGGGACAAAAGGGGGGAATCGTAATGGCAGGAAACATCCAAAATAGAGAGTCGTTTTTAGATAATATCGCAAGGCAGCTTGGAAGAGAGAGAGTGACCCATATCAAGCGCCCCGAGTGGAAATTTCAGCCGCAGCATGAGGTACTTAAAGGAGCGACACAGGAAGAGCTGGTTTTGATACTTAAAAACCATTGTACACGAATCCATACAGAATTTTATCAAACCACGGCAGGCCAGCTTGCGGATACCCTTAAATTCGTCGTGGAAAGCATGGGCGGGGGGCCGGTGGTCATCCCGAAGGACACACGTTTTAAAGAGTTTGGTTTATCTGAGTTGATCCATGTTGCATGGCCTGCGGAAGATATCTCCGTTCATGAATGGAATCATGAAATCGGCCGTGAGAACATTGATTTGGCTGAGCAGGCAAACGTGGGTATTACCTTCAGTGAAATCACATTGGCAGAGTCAGGTACCGTCGTTTTGTTCAGCGATAAGGATAAAGGACGTTCGGTGAGCCTTCTGCCGACGGTTCATATTTCCATCATTCCGAAAAGCACCATCGTCCCGCGTATGACCCAGGCGGCACAAAGGATTCAGGAGAAAGTGGAAACAGGGGAAGTCCTCCCAGCCTGTATCAACTATGTAACCGGCCCGAGCAATTCTGCCGATATCGAAATGGACCTTGTCGTCGGGGTTCACGGCCCGGTAAAGGCTGCATATATTGTTGTCGATGATAAATAAGAAAAGCGTCCTGGCCGGGACGCTTTTCTTATAGAAATAAAAAAGATTACTATTTTCCAGTAGTAACTGAATTTTGCTTAATAAACGGAATAATGGTGCCGGCGAAGACATGTGGATGTGGCGTTTTTCGTCGGCCAGCTCCCAACCCGACGCGATAGGAAGTACTTGTGCCGATATACTCTGCCAGGTGCTTCCGTTTTACTTATTAATAGCTTGACGACTGTTTCTGCCATTTTTCTTTATACAGCTTGATGTACATGCCAACACTTTGTATTAATTTCTTAGTCCGGGAAAACTCCAGTTCAATCAACGGCTGGGCGATTGAAGCGATGATCCTGCTTGACAGGACAATCGTTATTAGCAAGGAAATACCGCCAAGCATCAAGAAGTTTTCAAGATTGGTAAAGTGGTCTCGAATTTCGCTTTCCCGGAAAAACCGGACAAAAAATCCATGAAGCAAATAAACATACAAGGTCTGCTTTCCCCACTGAGTAAAGAAATAATGCCCCGCAGGTATAAGAGCTAAGAAACTAAAAACCATCACAAGGCTCAATACGTAAAATCCTAAACGCTTAAACATGGAAATTAGGCTCGCTGCCTCCAGTTCCGAATACGGTTTGGAGCCTAGCAGCCACTTATAATTGATATCGGGATTAATATAAAATCCGATAAAAACCGCAGCCATTATAAGAAAAGCAAAGGTGCGTGCTTTAAACGTGAACAACTGGTTGATATGGTCTTTCGATAAATGGTAACCGATCAAGAACATCGGAAAAAATACAAAAGTTCTCGAAAGGCTTAAATAGTTTGATACCGAATCGACATAACCGATTAATAAGGCAATCAATAGTGCAAGCCCGATGCCCGACGCCGGCTTCAGTTTAGCAAATCCAAGCAGCATGATATTCCAGCAAAACAAGCTGATCAAAAACCACAGGGACCACTGCGGATATAGGAAATCCAAAGCCAGGCTGGATTTATGGTATAAGTAGTAATAATAAACAGCGTATATGACTTGGAAGATCATATAAGGAAGAATAAGCTTTTTCGTGATTTTCGAAACATAGCCCTTTTTGTAGAATCCTTTAGCAAAGAAGCCCGAAACAAGGATAAAGGCAGGCATATGGAACGTATATATTGTTTTGTAAAGTGAATATATCGCTTCATTATCATTCACAAAAGCTTTTAGCAAATGGCCGAATACTACAAAAGCGATCAAGATAAATTTTGCATTATCAAAAAAATAATCCCGTTGTCTCATGTTTCCCTCCAGGCCAGGCAGTTTATAGATAATAGACTCCTTCCCTTAATACCCGACATTATAAAGAAAAATTCCTTTATATAAACATGTAATATTAACCAAATTTTTTTGGATTGAAATTCACTTAAAAAAATACTACCTTTTACCCATTTGTGTCTATAGGAAATTTCGGTATTTATGTAGAATATTGGTATAAAAGTGGTTAACGGAGGGTTGGAAAAATGTATACAGGCATAGAATCCGTTTCCGGCTACAAACAGGAGATTGATAAATTAAATAGCCAAATCGAACAATTTAAGGAATTGATCGACCATACCTTTGAAGCTTTGATCATCGTGGATGAAGGCAGGCAAATTATTTATTCGAATTTTGAGGCCTGTTCGTTATTCGTCATGTCCAGGGCAGAGGTGCTTACTAAAAACTTGGAAGATTTCTTAATTGATACACCGGCTGACATTCTTTCTTATCAGGAACAATTGATTTTTGCAAAGGGAACCTTTAAGGATGAGTGGGTGATCCAGCCTGCCGCGGGCGCGCAAAAACAGGTTGAATTCATTGGTTTTCCATATGAGAAAGGAAAAAAAGTGGTTTACAAATTAAGGGATGTGTCTGTAGAAAGGGCTTTGTTGAAAGAAAGAATGGTGACCACACACATGTTTCTCGATGTGTTCAATAAAGCGGTTGATTGCATTGTCATCTATGATAAGGAAGGTGCCATCATTGATGCCAACGTTTCCTTTTGCAAAACGATGGGCCGGAAACGGGAAGAGTTTGTGGGTGAAAAAATCCAGGATTTCATCAATCCTTCCCAGCTTAAAACTTGGCAGATGAGCATGGAAAAGGGAGCAGCAACAGGCGACATTGAGATGTGTGATGGCGAAGGCATTATCCGATTTGAGTACTCAACGAGCTCAAATATTTTTAATAAGCATTATATGTCCATCTTCAGGAACATCACGGAAAAGGCGCTAATTGAGAGAAAGTTGGAAAAGAGCGAACAAATATTTTCCGAGTTGTTTGACCAAACATTGGATGCTATCGTATTTTGGGATGAACATGGTGAAATTTTCCGTGTAAATCACTCTGCCTGCAAGATCTTTGAAGCGAAACGTGAGCGATTGATCGGAACACAGCTTGAGGATTATATTTATAAAAAGGATGAGAAATATAAATCGATGGTATCAACCTTCTGCGAAAAAGGGGAGGTACGGGAAGAGCTTTTTTATAAAATGCCGAACGGGCAAATTAAACTGTTAGAGTTAACGTCCAAAATGCATTCAAGTGAAGGATATAACATAACGATTTTCAGGAATGTCAGCGAGCGGTGGAAAATTGAAAAGGAATTAAGGAAGAGTGAGAAGAAATTCAGGAAAATATTCGAGGGTTCACTGGATGGAATGATCCTCTGGAATAGGTCTGGATTTGCCGATATTAACGAAATAGGCTGCAATATTTTGGAATTGCCAAAAGAAAAGCTTCTTTCCATGTCGGTCAGCGAGGTCCTGGAGATGATTCCGGACAATATAGATAAGCTTAACAGCCATATTGAAAATGTCCAGCAGAAAGGACAGGATAAAACAATCGTTCCGCTTACTTTTGAACAGGGAAAGATCAAGCACATTGAATTCTCCACAAGGAAAAACTTATATTCCGGGCTGCATTTGACCATCTTCCGGGATATTACGGAAACACTTGAATTGCAGGAGCAAATCCGCAAATCGGATACCCTTAATGTCGTGGGTGAGCTGGCGGCGGGGATCGCCCATGAAATAAGGAATCCGATGACCGCGCTCAAGGGATTTATCCAGCTGCTCCAAGGCAGTGTCAAGGAAGACTTTTCAAATTATTTTAATGTAATCACTTCGGAAATAAAGCGGATCGAAACGATCATTACCGAATTCCTTGTGCTAGCAAAGCCACAGGCAATGCGCTATTTTCGGCAAAATGTAATCGGGATCATGCATGAAACATTGGAATTGCTAGGGGCGCAGGCGCTATTTCAGAATATTCAATTTCTGACTGAATTCGACGAAGAAGAGTTCTTGATCTATTGCGAAGGGAACCAACTTAAACAGGTATTCATCAATATCATTAAAAATGCCCTTGAAGTAATGCCGGACGGCGGGCGTATCTATATTAAAGCGAAGCGGGAAAATCAAGACTATATTAGGATTTCCATCGAAGACGAAGGTCCGGGCCTGCCGGAAGAAAAGCTAAAAAAGCTTGGAGAGCCCTTTTATACGACCAAGGAACGGGGAACCGGGCTTGGTTTAATGGTCAGCTATAAAATCATAGAGGAACACAACGGCCTGGTCGAGGTGGAAAGCGAAGAAGGGAAGGGAACGACCTTCCACATCCTGCTCCCCTTTGGATTTGGAGGCTGACAAAACATTCTGTATGTCCCTATTATCCCAATGATTATATATTGGCTCCTGGTTGTTCAAAGTGCAAACAAGTGGGAAATGCAGCGCGCGTTCACATTTCAAGCAGCAGAATCATAAACAGCAGCCCGATGATGAATGAATAGGTAGAGCTGCGTTCGTTCCCGTCCCCGTGGCTCTCAGGAATCAGTTCCTTGTAGATGATGAACAGCATTGCCCCCGCGGCAAAAGCAAGCCCGTACGGGACAAGAAAACCGATATAAGAAGTTAAATAGTATCCCAGTAATGAAGTAACGATTTCAATTGTTCCCGTTAATGTTGCAAGAGTAAAAGCTTTAATCCTGCTGATTTCCTGATTGATTAAGAACAGGGCGACCAACAAACCTTCCGGTGCATTCTGTAGCCCGATTGCAAAAGCGATTAAATTGCCTGTATCAGCGTTATCGGAAGCATAACTGACACCTACTGAAAGGCCTTCCGGTATATTGTGCAATGTAATGGCGGCGATAATCAGCAGGGCCTTTTCATCGAATTCTATTCCGCTTTTGGTATGCTCTAGATCCATATGCGGAATGTTTTTTTCCAAAACCGTTAAAGTCAGGACTCCTAATAACACTCCGATTACAAGCTGTATATAACCGCCGCTTTCCAGGGACCCGGGAATCAGGCCCTGAAGGGAAGCAGCCATCATGATGCCCGCAGTAAAGGCCAAAAGTGAATCCCTGAACCTATGTGAAATCGCGCCCTTAAGGAAGAGAATCACTAGCGCTCCCGCCCCGGTGGACATGGCAGATAAAATACTGCCAATCAATACTTCGCTCATATGTGCACTCACCCCCTTAAGTAAAATCCTTCGGTGCCTTCCGTCCGCCTATAGTGAAGATACATCATATACTATCCAAAAGTGGATAAATTGTTCCCGAAATTTGCATTGCTGATTTAACTAACATCCGTCATCCGGCATTGAAATACCACTTCCTGAGCTTTTCATCAGAAGGCAGGAAGAAGGCTGCCAGGCCGAGGAGGGGCATGAATCCGACGATTTTTATAGTCCTGTCTATCCCGATTACATCTGCAATGGAACCTAATGCCACAGAGCCAATTGCCCCCATTCCAAAAGCGAGTCCGACTGTCAGCCCTGCCATGGTGCCGACTTTCCCGGGGACAAGCTCCTGGGCATAAATAACTGTAACCGAAAAGCTCGTCAAGATCGTAAAACCGGCCATAGCAACTAAAATAAAAGATGCGAACGGAGGTACAAAAGGCAATAGAATCGTTAATGGCGCACTGCCGGCAAATGAAATAAAAATGATTCTTTTCCGCCCGTAACGATCGGCTAGGGGCCCGCCAAAGAAAGTCCCAAGTGCACCAGCTGCCAAAAAAGCAAAAATATATAATTGAGCGGTTTTGATGCTAAATGAATATTGTTCTATCAAGTAAAAGGAATAAAAGTTAGTAATACAGGAAATATACCAGGAACGGGCAAATATGATAAAAAGAATTAAAGCAAGCGCCAGTCCAATGGCTTTCTTATTAGACAACCGCCCCCTTGTGTTCACGTAGGCCTTCTTGGTCTGCAACACTTCAAGCCTATCAGAATACCAGCGGGCGATATAACCCAATAATAATACTGCTGTGAAAGCTACCGGTGCAAACCAAAATGCTCCTTTTTGGCCGAATGGCACAAGGACAACTGCCGTGATCAGAGGAGCCAGGGCTTGTCCGCTATTCCCCCCAACCTGATAGATCGATTGTGAAAGCCCCCTCTTAGGCCCGCCAGCGAGAAATGCAACCCTGGAACCTTCCGGATGGAAAACGGCGGAGCCCACACCAATCAATAATACGGACAATATGACAACAATATAAGTAGGGGCCATCGCCAATAGGACTATGCCCGCCAATGAAAAGGTAAGGGCAATGGGCAGTGCGTACGGCAAAGGCTTTTTATCCGTATACCAGCCCACGGCAGGCTGCATGAGGGATGAAACGATATTCAGCGCGAACGCAATCATGCCAAGCTGGGTATAACTTAACGACATGGACTTTTCAAGAATTGGGAACATGGCCGGAGCGACCGATTGAATGGTGTCATTAAGCAAATGGCAGATACCGATCATAAAGAGGACATTATAGGCAGTAGCCTTTGGATTTCCTGATGATATGTTTTTCACTGCGGGTGCTGTGCTGGCCATAAATAAAACTCCTAACTGATGATAGTGTTAATTGTTATTTACCGTCTTCGCCGATCAGGACGATTTTTTACGCGTCAACCAGCATTGGCGAGAGGTAATTGGATGACTGCCTGTGTTCCGGAGCCTTTCTTGCTTGAAAGTTCGATGCTCCCTTGAAACTGGCTCAATATTCTCCTGCAAACGTAAAGGCCCAGCCCGGTTCCTGACTGTTTGGAAGAATAAAACGGCTGAAAAACGTTTTTGAGGCCTTCCTGGGATATTCCAAATCCTGTATCCGTGATGGTTATTACCGCCCTTTTGGATTCAGCCGTTATTTTTATAGATAATTTTCCTCTGTCAGGCATTGCTTCAAAACCATTTTTTGCTACATTCAACACAACCTGTTTCATCTGGTGGGACGAACAACGCACCATAATGGGTTCATCAGGCAAATGAACGGCCATCTGGCAATTATAAAGCTTTGCTTCCGACTCCAGGATTGGCTGCAAGTCTGTAACCACCTGCCGGATATCCAAGACATCCAATTTTTGGGCGATCGGTTTCCCCAACACCAGAAACTCGCTGACAATGTTGTTTATCCGTTCGATTTCCTTCATGATAACCGAAAAATAAAATTGATCGTCCCCATCTGTATACTTCTCCTGGAGAAGCTGCATTAGCCCCTTTATTCCGGTGAGCGGGTTTTTAATTTCATGGGCCGTACTTGCGGCCAGTGTCCCTATAACCTCAATCTTTTGTGCTTCAAACAATTGAGTCTGTTTTTTTGCCTCTCTTCTCAGGAGCAAGTACTTAATTGTTAGAAAGATGATGTGGGTCACGATTAGCCCAAAAACGGTGCCGATCATGACAGACCGATAATCCATCGATTCTTTTTTTGGGGGCATCTTCACCCTTATGCTCCAGGAAACCTCGTCAGCTGGAATAGTGATCCATTTGCCTTCATTTATATCGCCGTTGTTTTCGTGATTGACCCGCAAAATGGAGAAGCGCTGTTTATTTACAACCTCTACTTTATAGTCGGGAGTCAGAATGGCCATGACATTCTCCATATAGTCGATGCGTACCTGGGCCAATAAGAACCCGGTTACATTATTTCTTTCATTAAGAATGGGAGACGAAATGGTGAAATAACTGAAAGTACCCTTTCCGTCCATTCTCTTTTCAGATATAATGGGTTTCCTGGTAATAATCGAAGTCCGGATATCACTGCCATCCATAAGGGGCATATGCAAAAACATATCATTCGTTCCTGCTATCGAATAACCTTTCCTGTCCAGTAAAAACATTCCTGCATAGCGGGGATCCGTACTTTTTGCCCGGGCCAGAAGATCCTTGCTCTTTTCCTTGTCATTTTGCAAGGAAGAACCACTGAGTGCGAGGATTTCCAGGTTATTCTTGGTTTCCTTCAATACCTTATCCAGATATTCGTGGTGGACCGACCCCACCCATTCACTCTTTTTCTTTAACGATAGACTCGCTGCCCTGTCCAAATAAGTCATATAAACTGCTGTGAAAATAAGGAGCGGTATAATCACGATTCCAATATATAACTTCATATTTTGATTGTTTTTGCACATAATAACACTCTACTTTATTTTGTTTATCTTAGTATATCAAAAGAGTAGGCAAAACAATATTCCCCGCTTATGCTAAATTGACAAAGTGTTCCAAAATCCTTATAATAACTTTGAATTCGAGATATTAGGAAATTAGATTGCCAAAGGTTGTGAGCTGATTGAACGAAAGCAGTATTAAACAATCACTTAAGTTGTTCATTGTACTATCAAGGGCACATCGGTCTATAAATGACGTGGTGAATAAATATATCGCAGATCAAGGTTTAAATCCTACGGAATTCGCAGTGCTGGAATTGCTCTATCACAAAGGAGACCAGCCGCTGCAGCAAATCGGAGGGAAGATTTTGCTTGCAAGCGGAAGCATCACCTATGTTGTGGATAAGCTTGAACAAAAGGAGTATATCAGGCGCGTTGCGTGCAAAAGCGACCGGCGTGTTACGTTTGCCCAAATTACAGACAAGGGCAAGGCCTTTATTGAGTCTATATTTCCCGAGCATGAGAAAAGGATTGATGAAATCATGAGCACACTGTCTGAAGATGAGAAATCGACGGCAATAGAGCTGATGAAAAAAATCGGGTTCCATGCGGCGGGCAATGATGAGCAAAAATAAATGGTAAACACACCCCCCTAAAAAAGGGGGTTTTTTGTACAAAGGAATTTAAAACATTCCTTTGTACAAAAAGCAGAACAGAGGCTAGGTGCGCCATCCCTTATGTCTATGTCTGTGTGACCCATGTCCTCAAAAAGCTGCCGCGTTGTTTCGTGCGATATAACGCGGCCGAAGCGTTCCTTGTCCTGTGGCCCCGGGCTACGCCTCTGGTTTCCCCTATACAGGCTCGCCATTAGCGAGTTTTCTAATAATTATTCCATGCCTTATCCATCGTCCTTGTTATATAATGGAAACAAGGAGGTTGATTTCAATGGTCTTTAATTTTCAAAGCAGGAAAACTTGGGTTCTTCTTGGTTTGATCGTGCTTGTTTTATTGTCTAATATCATACTGCATCAACAAGCCGCGCTTGAACCGCTCCCGAAATGGGCAGTTTTTGGTTCGCTCCTGGATTTCATCATTTCAATCCCCCTGTTAGTCTACTTTTTAGTCTTAAGGAAAAAGTATTCGGCCAAATGGATTCTGCCAGTAATCGCCGGTGGATTTTTTTTGGCTGGATTCATCATTCCGGATCGGCAGTTAGTCCAGTTTGAATTTGTTACATGGGTTATTTACGGAGTTGTGGCCCTTTTTATCCTTCTTGAAATCTATTTATTGTCCGCAGTTGTAAAAAAAGTTCCACAGTTGATTTCTACATGGAAAAAAGTCCGCAGCCAGGAACCGTTTTTCATGCTGGCGCTTCAGAAAACCGGCAGGGAGGTATTTGAAGGGAAAAATGTCCTTGATTTCATCGCTTTTGATATATCCCTTTACCATTATGGCCTTTTCTCATGGCGTTCGGCCGGAAGGGAGAAAGTGGATGGGGAATATTTCACTTATCACAAAAATACGGGCTATCTTGCCTTTGTCATTATGATCATACACGCACTGGTCCTCGAATCGGTCGGATTTCATTTTTGGATACACGGAATGAACCCCATGGCGTCTTGGATAATGCTTGCGTTGAATGTTTACGGCATCCTGTATATATTAGCGGACTACCAGACAGTCAAGCTTTGCCCGCTCCGTATAAAAGACGGGAACATGACCATGCAAATAGGGATATCCAGACATCTGGAACTTCCATTGGAATTGATATCGGATATAAGGGAATTTGAGGAAAGGACAATTTCAAAGGAAGAACAGAAAAAGATTTTTTCAGTTTCTCTAGCTGAATTTATCCCCGAGCATCCGCAATATGAAATCCTTTTGAAGGAACCTGTAATGGCTGGTTCCGCTTATGGAATTAAACGTATAATCGAAAAGATCCATATCCGTGTTGATGACCCGCAGGCGTTTTATAGGGCAGTGAAAGAAAAAAATGTGGATACCTCTGATGGCATTTGATAAATAAACGATAGAAAATTTAATAAAGGAAGTGGTTTTGTGAAGTTTGGACAATACGAATACAAGCGCCCAGATATAAACGAAGCAAAGGGTAAATTTAACGACTCGCTGGAGCGTTTTATTGAAGCGGACAGTTTAGAAAAACAAATCGAAGCAATAAATGAGATAAACGGGATCAGAAATCACCTGAGCACTATGTTTAACTTATGCCATATACGCCATACCGTGGATACTAATGATGAGTTTTATAAAGCGGAAAATGACTACATCGATGAAATTGCACCGGAAGTGGAAGATCTTGTATCACAATATTACAAGGAACTTGTGCAATCAAAGTTTCGCGCTGAACTGGAGAAAAAATGGGGAAAACAATTATTTGCCCTGGCTGAAGCCCAGCTTAAAACCTTTTCCCCGGAAATTATCCCGCTCCTTCAAAAAGAGAATAAGCTTTCCACCGAGTATACCCAGCTCATTGCTTCAGCGAAAATCATGTTTGAAGGACAGGAGCGTACGCTGCCGCAGCTTCAGCCTTTTGCAGAATCGCAGGATAGGGAAATGAGAAAAAAAGCGAATGAAGCAAAGAACGGTTTTCTAGCCGGGAATGAAACAAAATTAGATGCCATTTATGACCAGCTTGTTAAAGTCCGGCACGAAATTGCGCAAATGCTTGGATATGCCAATTTCGTCGAATTAGGTTATTACCGGATGGCAAGAACGGACTACAACGCCGAAATGGCCGCAAATTTCAGAAAGCAGGTGGAAGAGCATATCGTGCCGCTTGCAACAAACCTCAAGAACCGCCAGCGTAAGAGGATCGGGCTTGAAGAATTAAAATTCTATGATGAAGGCTTTGAGTTTAAAACTGGTAATGCAGTTCCAAAGGGAGATCCCGAATGGATTATTGAGAACGGAAAGAAGATGTACAGGGAGCTGTCTCCAGAGACAAATCAATTTTTCGAATTTATGACAGAAAATGAGCTTTTGGACCTTGTGTCTATGAAAGGGAAAGCTGGCGGTGGATATTGTACATATATTGAAGACTACAAAGCTCCATTCATTTTTTCGAACTTCAATGGCACTTCAGGGGATATCGATGTATTAACTCATGAAGCAGGGCATGCGTTCCAGGTGTATAGCAGCCGGGATTTTGAAATCCCTGAATATTACTGGCCGACATATGAAGCCTGTGAAATCCATTCCATGAGCATGGAGTTCTTCACCTGGCCATGGATGGAGTTGTTCTTCAAGGAGGATACGGACAAATATAAATTTTCCCATCTAAGCAACGGTTTATTATTCCTTCCATATGGTGTAGCGGTCGATGAATTCCAGCATTTTGTATATGAACATCCCGAGGCAAGCCCGGAAGCAAGGAAACGCGCCTGGCGCGAAATCGAGAAAAAATACTTGCCGCACCGTGATTACGACGGGAATGCGTATTTGGAAAACGGCGGCTTTTGGCATCGCCAAAGCCATATTTATAATAGCCCGTTTTATTACATTGATTATACTCTTGCACAAATCTGCGCATTCCAATTCTGGAAACGTTCCACAGAAGACAGGGAATCAGCATGGAATGATTATCTTGACCTTTGCCGCCTGGGAGGAAGCCGGTCCTTCCTGGATCTTGTTAAATCTGCCAACCTTCTATCGCCATTTAATGATGGAACAGTCGGGTCAGTTGTGGCGTTCATTGAAGAATGGTTATCGTCCGTGGATGATACGATTTTGTAAATAACCTAATTAAAGCATGACGTAAAAAGCTGATCAGACCATATTTTTTAACGGATCTGGCCGGCTTTTTCAATTGGCTTGTCTAAAATTTTCCCTGCCTCATATAAATGAAGGGAGGAGGGAAAAACATGCACTCGAGATGGTCAGGCTCATTCCAGGTTGCTGCCGTATATGTCGGTACTATTGTAGGTGCGGGTTTTGCAACCGGAAAAGAAATATTCGAATTTTTTACCCGGTACGGGTTTTATGGGTTTATAGGCATTTTGATTGCTGGTTATATTTTCATTTTTACAGGTACGAAGATCATGCTCCTTTCATTGAGGGCTGGAGCAGCAACATATGAAGACTTTAACAGCTATTTATTCGGCACGAAAATTGCTCCGGTCGTGAATGTGATTTTTCTTTTCATGCTCCTGGGGGTAACCTCTGTAATGATTTCTGGGGCCGGGGCAGTTTTTCAGGAACAGCTTGGATTATCGAAACATATAGGGGTGGCGGCCACCATCTTGCTTACGGTGATTGTTCTCCTTCTTGGTGTAAAGGGTTTATTTGCAGTCAATTCATTCGTGGTGCCGCTCATGATTCTCTTTAGCCTGATGCTTTGCTTTCTCTCAATCAAAGGGGGCGGATTAATCGATTCTTTTTTGAGGGTGCCCGAAGGAGGGGGTACATGGAAATCCTGGCTGTCCCCATTCGCGTATACAGCTTTCAATCTTGGGCTTGCCCAGGCTGTTTTAGTGCCGGTTTCAAAGGAAATAGGAGATGAACAAACGATTAAAAGAGGCGGCCTGTTGGGAGGGACATTTCTGACGGTGATTTTGCTGTCAGGACATTTTGCCCTCATTTCTCTGCAGGATGCCTCTATTTACGAGATACCGACTGCTGAGTTGATGAAAAACGGCGCTGCGAATTTGTATTGGATTTTTATTTTAGTGATTTACGGAGAGATATTTTCGTCAGTCATCGGAAATATTTTTGGGCTTCAAAGGCAAATCAGCAGCACATTTCGGAGGGTTCCGGATATAATCATACTTTTTGCCATTCTTTTTATCACTTACATGATCAGCCGAGTTGGTTATGGCAGGCTGCTCGGGCTTTTATATCCAGCTTTTGGCTATATCAGCATTCTCTTTTTAATCCTGGTCTGGAAAGAGAAAACAAACAAGCGGACATAAAAAAACAATCCCCAACAAGAGATACAGAACCTTTAAGCACTGACCTCTAATGGGGATAGCCTTGGAATAATCATTTCGTTTTTACGATTGTTTTGCCCATTTCCAAAAATGCTTTCCGGTGATCCGCATCTTTAACAGTGAACATTGTCAGCCTTACAGGGGTTTCCTTATCCTTGATCAATACAGCTGTAACCCTTTCATCACCTTTTTCCGCTTCCTGGACTAAACCGTTTTCGACAGTCAGGCTCTTTTCAGTTACAGGATTGACCGTATCTGACACAGCCTTTAAGAAAGAAACCGTATTTTCCTCTGTTTCTGTCCAGTTTACATCTTCCGGCAGCAATTCTATTCTCATGGACACTTCTTCCTTGCCCTTTAATGTAAGAATGTCTTTTCCAGGTTCTTCTTCATTCAATTCGTACGCCGGAAGTATATACATAGTATACCCCTGGTTCTCGCTGCTTTTCAGGAAAGCTGTTTCTTCTTTTGTTTCGCCGTTCAATTCATATTGCAGGTTTTTTTCCATGATCCGGACAGTTCCTGATTGCTCTTTATTTTTTTGTGAATCATCCATCCCGGATTCCGTTTTATTTTCCATAGAAGAACCGTTTTGATTATTTTGCGGCTGTTCCGCTTTCTGCCCGATTTTTTCTTCATTACTGCCTTCCGTTGCCTCGTCGTCCACGGATGTCCCGCACCCGCTTAACAGTAAACCGGTGAGTGTAAAACCTAGTACGATACCTTTCCATTTTTCCATGTTCTTTGCCCCCTGTTGAATAGTATGATTTCCTGAATCTCTCTGGAACGGTTTCCCTGATGTATGCTGCTGTAGTTATTGACGAGTCCGTGTCGGGCAAAGTTACAATATTAAAAAGTTTTCTCTAATTTCTCGTTATTCAATGATTTTATAATTCTTATGGTTGACTACTGTTTTTTGCTCAAGCTCTAATTCACGGTAATTTTCCATATACGTAACATCAACGATTACCGAATTTTCATTTACTTTTTCTACTATTCCTCTTAATCCTTCACGAAACTCAATGATGTTTCCGACCTCAGCTTTTTTCATTACACCCATCCTTTACGATTCCATTCATTTTAGAACCTCGCCGATTGGCGAGCCTTTTAAAGGCGACGACAGAGGCGTAGTTAGTCCCGCAGGATGTGGGTCACACAGGCGTTTCCACAGGATGTGGCGTATTGAGCCTGTGTTCTCCTTATGCAGGAGAAGGGCTTTACACCTTCCTTACTGCCAAGCGAGAAACTCCGTTTTTCCAGCCAATTAAACTGGCACTTTTTTGGATAAATACAGCGGCCTCAAAATAGTTTATACGTTAGTGACAGCGTTTACCAAAAAGATATGTATAAACTGGTGAAATATTAAACTTAAATATTTTACTATACAGTTTGCACTATTTTTTTCTGTTCGTAAAGAATTTAATTCATAAAAATACATTTTTTTCCTCGCCAGAAAAGTAAATATAAAATTTTTATTTTCTGTATAAAGCCGAACACATGTTAAGTGCACCAAGTCCTTATGTCTTCGTATGTGTGGCCAACCTCCTGGTGTCCCAGGCTGCGCCTCTGTCTCCGCCTTTACAAAGGCTAGCCAACGGCGGGTTTTCTATAGATTTTCACGCTGTTAAAAGGTGATTTTCATTTGATGTTTTGTCTGCTTCATGGGACACTAAAAAAATCGTCATGGTTTTCGTGAACCATTTTCCATATAAATAAGGAGGGGTATTATGCAGGAGCTAGATGCGAATGAAATTCTTGACAAGCTTGCGAACAGGGAATTGGAGGAATACAGAATTTCGAAAGAAGAGTTTCTGGCTTTTCGGCAATTTTTGGTAAGAAGGGCTGATTTTAAGCATTACCGAGGGATTGCACAGCATGGCGGCGATGTCATTTACCGATATTTAGATGAACCAAGAAGCTAACAAAATCTAGCAAGTTTTGCGGTGCCTATTTTTATTTCTATATCGTGATGTTTCATAAGCTAAAAATAAGGAGATGAAGAAAAATGGGTTTCTCAAATAAAACAGTTATCGTAACTGGTGCAGGCAACGGTATCGGTAAGGAGGTTGCCCTTGAATTTGGCAGGAAAGGGGCAAATGTTATCGTTGCTGAAATGGATGAGGAAAAAGGGAGCACTACAGCTGCGCAAATACTAGAAGCCGGAAGCAGCTCCCTGTTTGTGAAAACGGACGTGAGGATTGAAGCCGACATAAAGCATGCCATAGATGAAGCGATGAAGAGATTTGGCAGAATTGATATCTTAATCAATAATGCGGGGGTGTCCAAATTCAAGCCCCTGTTTGAACTGGAATCGGCGGAATGGGATGACATCATTGCCACCAACCTGCGAAGTGTTTTTATTGCATCCAAGGAAGCGGCAAAGGTCATGAAGCCGGGGTCAAGTATTGTGAATATGTCTTCAACAAGGGCATTTATGTCTGAAGAGGGATCCGAAGCCTATGCGGCTTCCAAAGGGGGGATAATCGCGATCACACATGCACTGGCTGCTTCCCTCAGCGACAGGAAAATACGTGTTAATTCCATAAGCCCGGGGTGGATCGAAACCGGGGACTATGGTGCATTGACTAATGATGATCATGACCAGCATTGGTCGAAGCGGGTAGGAAAGCCTTCTGACATATCGAAAGCCTGCCTGTATTTATGTGCGGAGGAAAACGATTTCGTCAATGGCGAAAATATCACCATTGATGGCGGCATGACAAAAAAGATGATTTATAAATAATGAATGTATATAGGATGATTCAGAGTCGATCCCTGAATCATCCTATATTTTAGAGCCTATTTCAGAACTCGGAACCAGATATGGATTGTGTGTTCCGGCCGCGTTGACCATGAATGAACCTGCTGTTTATTCTTCGTGCATTCTTGAACCTGGCCTTTTATCTTTGAGATTTTCGGAATCCGGCTTGTTTGGCCCCGGCTTCCGTGCAGAACATTCGCTCTGCTTTTGTGATGGCATAATGCCGGCCGGAAGGAATATGATAGATTTTTTCACCGCGTGAATTGATATTTCCTTTTATTTGCGGATTTTCACAACTTGAAGCGGTTGTGTTTTCCACTGTGTCCCGATTGGATCTGGCATACGGTTTTTTGTTGGAGTCTTCGAAGCCGTCCGATGTAGCATAGTTTTCAATGGACCAGATTCCAATGGCTTTCTTTCTCACTTTATCCTGAAGTTTCCTGAATTCATCGATATATTTCGTGTTCGGTGCATAAACATAGGCGACCCTTGCCAACCCTTTTTCAATCAGCATCTTATTTACACTTTTGCCATCTACATAGAAATAAGCAAGCAGTCTCCCATATTTATCTCTCTCGCTGATTCCTGGCTCTACTTCCACATTCTTTCCCGGCGGCAACAACTCCTTTGTAAATTGGCTTGCTTCAGGTCCGAACGGCTGCACAGGCTTTGTAGGGTGTACGGTCTCGGGCGTGTCTATCAACAAAAGCCTCGTGGTTTCCTTCCGGCCGTCCCTCATTTTTATTTTTACGGTATCGCCATCAATCACTTCTACAACAGTTACCGAAAAAGTTTTCGGTTTGTTTTCATCTGTAATTTTTTCAGCAAACTCATCCTGTTTCTGGTTCCCGGGAGCTTGTGTTTTTTTTGTTGTTTGCTCTTGCCCGGTTTGCGGAGAGTTTGCTGTTTCGTTCGGTTGCCCGCAAGAAGACAACATCATAAGAATCGCCGCCAACCAAATATATTTAGCAAAAGCCTTATGCATTTTTCTGCCCCCAATCCAAATGTGTTTTTTTTCAAGCAGCGCCAAGCATGTACGTATATATTACCGTACGCATATGGGAATGAAAATGACAAATATGTCCCATCCAATCAAGCTGGCAATTGCTTATTCCCTTTTTGAAATTTGAAAATTTATCCTGAATTGTGTATATCGTGAGAACATTCACAAGAAAACATGGAATTCCGGAATTTTTTTATTTGATTTGATGATAATTATTATGTAAATTGGTATAGTGAATCATGATGATTTGCATTGTCCGCCAAAGGGAAACAATGCCATCCGTGGATATGGAAAACCGCTTTTCCGAGAAAGGTAAACCCTGGAAATGCTTTCATTTCCAGTGTTGTGGCTTGCTTTGTGGCAGAATGGAAATTATCTGCCGGGACACTGGCTTTGTCTTTAACCTTTAAGATAAATCCCGCGCGCGGCCGGGTTTTTTAACTTTTATCAAAATAGAATTTTCCCGAGATGGGAAACATGATTATATATTAAAAATTCTATAATTAAAATTAAAGGTTAGACAAGCTTCACACATCAAATTATTTGTTAGGAGAATGTTTACAATGGTAGAAAAAACTTTTAAAGTTATCGCAGAAACAGGGATCCATGCACGTCCGGCAACTTTGCTCGTACAGGCTGCAGGAAAGTTCGATTCTGAGATCAACCTTGAACATAAAGGCAAAAAAGTAAACTTGAAATCCATTATGGGCGTGATGTCACTAGGCGTTGGCAAAGATGCGGAAATCACGATTTCTGCTGAAGGCTCAGATGAGCAGGACGCTTTGAATACGCTCGAAGAAACTTTGACAAAAGAAGGCTTGGCTGAATAATGTCAACATTATTAAACGGCATTGCTGCCTCAAATGGCATTGCGATTGCAAAAGCATACCGGTTAATTGAACCAGATTTGACTGTATCGAAACAAACAGTCGAGTCTGCAGAAGCAGAAGTCTCTCGATTTAACAAAGCGGTTGAAACTTCAAAATCTGAATTGCAAACGATCCGTGATAAAGCGGAAAAAGATCTAGGGGCCGATAAAGCAGCCATTTTTGATGCCCACTTGCTGGTTGTCAGCGATCCTGAATTGTTGGGACCGATTGAAGATAAAATCCAGTCAGAAGGCATTAACGCGGAATTCGCGCTGAAGGATACGGCGGATATGTTCGTTTCCATGTTTGAGCAAATGGATAATGAATACATGAGGGAGCGCGCTGCTGACATACGTGACGTGACGAAACGCATCCTGTCCCATCTTTTGGGTGTGCAGATTCCGAATCCAAGCATGATCCAGGAAGAAGTGGTTATTATTGCCGAGGATTTAACTCCTTCGGATACAGCGCAACTAAACCGTCAATATGTAAAAGGGTTTACGACGGATATTGGCGGACGCACTTCACATTCGGCCATTATGGCACGTTCCATGGAAATTCCCGCTGTCGTCGGAACAAAAGAAGCGACTTCTGCCATCGAAAACGGCGATCTAGTGATTGTTGACGGGATTAAGGGTGAGGTACATATCAACCCGACACCTGAGCTTGTCGAGAAATATAAACAAGAAGCAGCTGCATATGAACAGCAAAAGGCCGAATGGGCCAAGCTGATCAACGAAAAGACGGTGTCGGCAGACGGTCAGCATGTTGAACTTGCTGCAAACATCGGTACGCCAAAGGACTTGGAAGGTGTAGTCAACAACGGCGGAGAAGGCGTCGGCCTGTACCGCACAGAGTTCCTTTACATGGGCAGGGACCAGATGCCTTCGGAAGATGAACAATATGAAGCCTATAAAGCGGTCCTCGAAGGAATGGGAACCAAGCCGGTTGTAGTTCGTACATTGGATATTGGCGGCGACAAGGAACTTCCTTACTTGAACCTGCCAAAGGAAATGAATCCTTTCCTCGGTTATCGCGCCATTCGCCTTTGCCTGGACCAACAGGATATTTTCCGTACCCAGCTTCGTGCGTTGCTTCGTGCAAGCGTGTACGGGAATTTGAAAATCATGTTCCCAATGATTGCGACGCTTGGAGAGTTCCGCCAGGCTAAAGCGATTCTTGAAGAAGAAAAGCAGAAGTTAATGGCTGAAGGTACAAAAGTAGCCGACCGCATCGAAACTGGCATCATGGTCGAGATTCCTTCTACGGCCGTGATGGCTGACACTTTCGCGAAAGAAGTCGATTTCTTCAGTATCGGAACAAATGACCTGATTCAATATACGATGGCTGCCGACCGGATGAACGAGCGGATTTCATATCTGTATCAGCCGTATAACCCGGCGATCCTCCGCCTTGTTAAAATGGTTATCGACGCAGCCCATAAGGAAGGTAAATGGGCAGGTATGTGCGGTGAAATGGCCGGTGATGAAACAGCAATCCCTATCCTTTTAGGGCTCGGATTGGATGAATTCTCGATGAGTGCCACCTCCATTTTGAAAGCACGTTCATTAATTAACAAATTATCAAAAGCAGAAATGGAAAAGCTCGCTGAATCCGTTCTTCAGCTGGATACAAATGAAGCTGTCATGGAAGCCGTCGGTAAAGCGGTCAAGTAACAGAAAATGGCTGGTTGCATAATTGCAGCACAGCCATTTTTATTTTTATTAAAAAAATTTTCCAATACACAGGTTTGCTTTTTTCTTAAGCGGGTATAGTAAGCATAAGCACAGTTGTTAAGCTTTATTTAAGCTTTATTTAAGCAGCTGACATTCTCATTTCCCCCTTTTTATACCGGTCCGGTAATTATCGGCCGGTTTTTTTTTGTCGCTGGTATTTAATAGAATACACATCCAAAATCAAAAGGTATAATGTAACCGTTAAGGCAATTTTTTACTAACAATTGAGGGGAGCAATGAAGATGGATTATCAGTTACAGGGAAAAAATGCAATTGTCGTGGCATCGAGCCAGGGGCTCGGCAAAGCGATTGCCGCTGAATTGTTAAAAGAGGGTGCTAACGTACTGCTTGCCAGCAGGGATGAAGACAAACTGACCGCTGTTCAAACCGAACTGTCCACATTAGGTAAGGGCAAGGTTTTATATACAGCTGCCGATGTTAAGAATCCCGCTGACATAAAGTCGATGGTGGAAAAAGCAGCAGCTGAATTTGGCAAGATCGATATTCTCGTCAACAATGCTGGCGGCCCCCCGGCGGGTTCTTTTGAACAAATGACCGATGACGACTGGCAGCACTCCTTTGAATTAAATTTGTTAAGCTACATACGGACAATCCGTGAAAGCCTGCCTTACTTAAAGGAACAAGGCGGCAAAATCATCAATATCGCTTCGTCCTCCATAAAAGAACCGATTCCAGGCTTGATTTTGTCAAATACTTTCCGGACAGCAATTATCGGATTGTCAAAAACATTGGCGGAAGAACTGGCACCGCACGGTATCCTGATCAATACTGTGGCTCCCGGGCGTATTGCAACGGACCGCGTTCGCCACCTCGACGAAGTAAATGCACAGAAAAAGGGGATTTCGGTAGAGGAGGTCGAGGAAAATGTGAAAAAGAACATCCCGCTGGGCCGATACGGAAAACCTGAGGAGTTTGCACGGGTGGTCACATTCCTTGCTTCTGATGCAAATTCATACATGACTGGCAGCGCTTTCCTCGTTGATGGCGGCATGGTGAAATCCATCTAACCAACACAGGGTTCCTTGCTTTGAATCATGAATGCGTGCGGAAGGAGAGGAGAGATTATAATGTTGAATAAGGACAATGCGTCAATTGGCTTTATAGGAGCCGGTGTCATGGGCAGGAGCATGGCAGGCCATTTGCTTAAAGCAGGCTTTAAACTGACCGTTTATACAAGGACAAAGGAAAAAGCACGATATTTGCTTGACACAGGTGCATCATGGGCGGATTCCCCAAAGGATTTGGCGCTAAAGGCGAACGTAATCATTTCGATAGTCGGCTACCCAGATGATGTAGAGGCGATTTATCTTGGTGAAGATGGCATTATCAATAGCGGCAAAAAGGGAACCTATCTAATTGACATGACAACATCCACTCCCACACTTGCACAAAAAATTTCTGCCTCGGCCGAAAAGAGAGGGATGCATGCCATTGATGCCCCTGTTTCAGGAGGAGACATCGGCGCAAAAGAGGCTAGGTTATCGATCATGGCAGGAGGCAAAGAAGAGGATTTTGAAGCAGTGAAGACCCTCTTCGACATCATGGGTTCGAATATTGTATACCAGGGGCCTGCCGGCAGCGGACAGCATACCAAAATGTGCAATCAAATTGCGATTGCATCAAATATGATTGGCGTAACCGAAGCGATGGTCTATGCCAAAAAGTCAGGCCTTAACCCGGATAAAGTGCTGCAAACCATTTCCTCGGGCGCAGCCGCGAGCTGGTCCCTTTCAAACTTGGCGCCAAGAATGATTAAGGGTGATTTTGAACCAGGGTTCTATATTAAACATTTTTTAAAAGATATGGCGATTGCACTCGAGGAAGCGAAAGAATTGGGCATGGAAACTCCTGGCCTGTCCCTTGCAAAATCGCTGTATGAACAGCTTGCAGAGGCGGGGGAGGAACAAAGCGGCACACAAGCACTTTATAAATACTGGGAGAGCGATAGGGTATGACGGAATAGGCTCCAACATATCTGAATAGGTTTTAATAAACCTATCCAGGGGGGAGAAAAATGGGCTTATTCGATGATATCAACCCGAAATTCCAAGAGCTTGAAGATGGAAGGTATATTGTCAGAATTGAGGACTATCGCAGGGAAAAGACGGTACATAATATGACGCCGATCAGGTGGGACCTGAAATTGATGAACGAAAGCCCGCTCATTTTGCCTACTAAATTCAGCCATATCCAAACGGATGCCGGCTTTCAAATTCTGATGAGGGAACTGAAAAATTTAGGATACGCCAAGCCGGCTTCCGCTCGGGAATGCGAAGAAATCCTATCAGATCTGAAAGGCTCAATTGTCGAGGTGAGCGTTTTTACAACTAATAAATATCAAGATTACCGTGAAGTAAGATTTTTACGGAAGCTTTATTAAAGATCAGCAGCCCCCCCATTGTAATGAACGTCGCCTAACCGTGGCAATGTCATTGGAAGCGCAGACATCACAGGATGATCGAAAAGCTGCATATGCCTTGGCGGATGTAACGTTGGGAGAATTGTCTTTGTCCTAGTGAAAGTCCAGGCAGCATAAGGCACATTTTGTTGGAGCGGCAAAATAAGGACCTTAAGCTAAAAAATGTCATATGCAATGCTGCGATGGACTAACCCAAGGAATAACGGCCGAAAGTAGTTGGGAGCCACAATCAAGTGTCATTTTTGTGGTGGACTTCTGTGCGGAATTCGGCGTTATATCCTGCCGTTGCGTCGAATAAACGAGCTGTAGGATAATATAGAAAAAATGTATACATTTTCATTGCAGAGAAAAAAGCATATGCCCGTTTTTGGCGGCATATGCTTTCTTTTATCTTTGCAAATAAGCTTCCATTCGGTCCATTGCTGTTTTAAGCGTCTCCATCGAATATGCAAAGGAGATTCGGAAGTAACCCTCTCCGAGCGGGGAAAAAGCATCGCCCGGTACGACGGCAACCTTTGCCTTTTCGACTAAATCCAGGCAGAATTCGAGGGAACTGCCGAATCCATCAGGCACCTGGACGAAGAAATAAAAAGCACCATCAGGCTTAACGACTCTAAACTTCAGATCCGATAATCTCTTGTATACATAGTCCCTTCGTTTGGCGTATTCTTCTTTCATCGGAATGGCATCATCATACCCATCCTTCAATGCTGCCAGCGCGGCCTGCTGGGAAACGGAGGCGGCACAAGTGACGTTATACTGGTGGACTTTCAGGATATGCCTGCTGATTTCACTGGGCGCCAAAATGAAGCCAATCCTCCATCCCGTCATAGAATGGGATTTCGAAAGCCCATTGATCACTATCGTTTGTTCCCTTAGATAGGCGGCTATCGAAGTGTGTTCCTGGTCAAAAACCAGTTCGCTGTATATCTCGTCAGCAAGGATAAAAATATCTTTGCCTCTGACCAATTCTGCGATATCCCTGAGTTCCTCCTGCGAAAGTGTTACTCCTGTAGGATTGGAAGGGTAAGGCAATATAATGCATCTTGTTCGGTCATTTATGTAGTGCTTGAGAATATCCACGGTAAGCTTAAAGCCATTTTTGGTGATATCCGCGTATACTGGACGGGCGCCGCAAAGCTGGATGACCGGTTCATAGCCTGGATAAACAGGCCCTGGAAGGATGACTTCACTTTTCTCAGTCAATATGGTGCGTAGGATTACATCTATCGCTTCACTGGCACCTGCCGTTACAATGATTTCATCTTCCGATCGGTAATCCAGGCCATATTTTTTATTGAAATAAACGGAAGCAGCTTCGCGTAACTCCATGAAGCCGGCATTATGCGTGTAAACGGTAAAGTTTTCATCAATCGCTTTCTTAGCGGCCGCTTTAATATGGCCAGGCGTGCCAAAATCAGGCTGCCCGATTGTCAGGGAAATCATATCTTCCATATTGGCGACCATATTATAAAACTTTCTGATTCCAGATATCTCGATATTTTTTACTCGTGGATTAAGCAAATGTTCCATTCTGTCGTTCCTCCTTCGTTCTATCTTTTATTCTACACTACAGAAAAGGGAAAAGCGTAAAAAAAGCTGATCCGCTAAAGACTTTCAGCATTGTGGAGGAAACTTTAAAGCATTGGTAACAGGGAGTATAATAGGATCTAAAACATTTCAAAAAATAAATGGGGTTTTTGCATCGTGATAAGAAATTACGCAATAGACGAATCTGAAGAGATTTTTTACAACCTGCCTTTAGAAGAGTTAGGCCGTGACGGTGTCAAATGGGTTTGGGTCGACCTTTATCAGCCGACGGAAGAGGAAATTCAAATTCTATCTGATTATTTTCGATTTCATCCGCTCGCAATTGAAGACTGCCTGGACGATTTGAATCAGCGCCCGAAGATCGACTTTTATCCGGATTATCAATTCTTGGTTATCCATGCGCTGGAAAGGGAAATTCCCCGGCCCATCGAGCTTGATATGTTTGTAAACGAAAAATTCATTGTTACTTTCCATAAACAGCCTCTTGCTGAATTGGAATATAATTGGGAACGTTTGAAAGAAAGCCAGTCGCGTATCAAAGGGCCGTTTTTCCTTATGCATACGCTTATTGATAAAATGGTCGATGAATACTTCCCTCATGTATACCGGATTGAAGAGGAGCTGAATACCATCGAGGATAATACGGAGAATGAATCGATCGGTGAGCTTATGGAGCAGCTTTTTGATTTAAGGGCAGAACTCTCGAAATTGAGGAGGACCATACTCCCGATGAGGGATTTGCTTTACCGGATTATCCACTCGGAACGTCTTGGTTCCATAATGGAGCAGCACCTGTACTTTCATGATGTGCATGACCATTTGTTAAAGCTTGTAGAGATGATTGAATCACACCGCGATTTCTCTTCGGATATCAGGGACAGCTATTTATCCTTAAATTCAAATAATATGAACAGGACGATGATGACGCTGACTGTGATCACGACCATCTTTATGCCTCTGACATTCATAGCCGGAGTTTATGGCATGAACTTTGATTATATGCCTGAGCTTCATTGGCACTATGGCTATTTTGTGGTTCTGGCAGCGATGTTTGCCATCGGGGTGTACATGTACCTCTTTTTTGTCAAAAAAGGATGGCTCCGGCTTGGGAAGAAACGATCTGAGCCAAAAAGGTGAAAGGTAGCGGAAAAAGAATAACGGGAAAAAAGCAGATAATTCCGTCAGTTTTGGAGCTTTTCCGTTTAAAACGACAAAATTTTGGGAAATTTTCAAACATTTTCCGCTAAGGAGTTGTATAATTACTTTAAATAACATTTTGAGGGATTGGTAAAATGTTGAACGTGGAAAATGTTTTGTTGCATTTCTTGCTCATAGTTCTACCAGTGTTCCTATACCACGGCTTTTTTGGCAGTTTGAACTACTTTCCGAACAACAGGCAAAATCAATTTCGTAAATTTTTGCTCCTGTCCATCTCTGCCATTTTGAGCATGGTATTCCCACTGGCCAGCATCGGCCAAATCTCATATGATTTTCGATCCTTGATCATTATCTTCACTTTCTTATATCTGGGAAGAAATTACGCCTTTCTCTTGATTCTGGTGACTTCGACGTTCCGTTTCTTGCTGGGAGGGGAAAGCCTGCTGCTTTCTTTTATATTTCTGCCCTTTTTCTATACCGTGCCTTTTATCTTTTCGTTTCTGTGGAACAAATTTTCAAAAAGGCAGAAATATTTATGTGCGGTTCTTATTGGTACAGCCAATGTGGCCGTATTTTATCTTATCTTGTTCATTTTTCAAGCAAAAGTCGGGGATCACGGTTTTATCCCAGACAATTCGATTCCGTCATTCCTGCTTGGTGGATTACTTTACGTGGCCATCCTTTTCATCATCATTTTTTATGAGGAATATATGGAAGAGAATACGTTGATGAGGATCCAAATCCTAAATTCAGAAAAGATGAATGTTGTCAGCGAACTGGCGGCGAGCGTGGCCCATGAAGTACGGAATCCACTCACTGTCGTAAAGGGTTTTATCCAACTGATAGTGAAAGATGACAAGTCGGCAAACCAGGATTATATGAAGCTCGTATTGTCTGAATTATCGAGGGCAGAATCGATTATCTCCGATTTTTTAAATCTGGCAAGGAAGAATACCGAAAGGCGGGAAACTTTTCTGATTTCAAGCCTGGTCAAAGATGTCATGAATGTCATGAAATCCTATTCGAATATGAACGGTGTGAATCTCTTTTTTTCGTTAGAGGCTGATGGTGAATTACACGGTGATATAAACAAGCTGAAGCAGGTATTCTACAATTTAATTAAAAATGCTGTTGAATCAATCAATCACCCAGGCGGGGAGGTATCCATCCTTGTATTAAAAAAAGGGGAGGATGCCGTCATAGAGATCATCGATAATGGGATTGGAATGAGCCAGAGCCAGCTGGAAAAAATCGGTGAGCCTTTCTATACCCGTAAAGAAACGGGCACAGGTTTAGGGGTAATGGTCACAAAATCGATCATAGAAAGCCATAATGGCAGCATAACCTATGAAAGTTCACCCGGGGAAGGAACAAAGGCGATCATAACCTTGCCGTTCCATAAGAGCGAAACGAATTAATAAGAGGATATATACGACTGGGCCTATTCACTGCGGCTTTCTCAGGCTTGCACCCAAAAAATATAAGTGGAACGAAGGATATCCGTTTTACTAAAGAATATTGTTGTTTTTTGGCTTTTTTTGCCCCACTTAGCAGTTCAGGAGATAAAGCTGCTTTCCCCAAGCCTCTTAAAGTGGGGCAATCTTCTGAAATGCCTGTAAAAAACCTTGGTTTCACTAAAATGAGCCAAAAATATATTGTCTCACAGCTATTATTCATAAATTCAAGTTAAACAGATAAACAAATCCGTGTTTTTGCCGAAAAAACCTGTAAAGGCTTGTTTTTTTCACAATACAAAATTGTTTAAAAGCTAATTGAAATGCATGGTTTATTCACCATAAGCCAGAAATCAGGAAGGGCGAATAAAATGGAAAATACAAAAGGGATTTTACTTGAAAGCGGCACAAATGAATTGGAAATTGTGGAGTTTGGAGTCGGAAAAAATAAATTTGGCATCAATGTCATTAAAGTTAAGGAAATCATCAATCCTGTTCCGATTACTTTGGTTCCCCAGGCACACGCAAATGTGGAAGGGATTATCGAATTGCGGGGAGAAGTTTTGCCGGTGGTTGATGTGGCACATGCACTGGGGTTTCCTCCTTCAGAAAACCCTTCCCAGGATAAATTCATTGTTGCAGAGTTTAACAAACAGAAAGTGGTCTTTCACGTACATAATGTTACTCAGATACATCGGATTTCATGGGGACAGATTGAGAAACCTTCGGATATGTACCAGGGTAGCGACAGCCAGATAACTGGAGTCATCAAGTTGAATGGCGAGATGATCTTATTGCTGGATTTTGAAAAAATTGTCGTTGAAATCAATCCTGAATCAGGAATTAATATTCAGCAGGTTAAGAAATTGGGTAAACGTGAGCGCTCGAACAAGCGTATAATCGTTGCCGAAGATTCCCCTTTGCTCCGAAAACTGCTTAATGATACATTGGACGAGGCTGGTTTTCAATATGTCGAGTTTTTTGAAAATGGACGCGATGCGCTTTCCTATCTGGAAGGGCTGGTTTCTGCAGGGAAAGATGTAACCTCCGAAGTTCAGATAGTGATTACAGATGTGGAAATGCCGCAAATGGACGGACACCATTTAACGAGAAGGATTAAGGAACACCCTGCACTCGGGAAATTGCCGGTCATCATATTTTCTTCACTTATTACCGATGACCTGCGCCATAAAGGACAGGTCGTCGGGGCCAACGCCCAGGTTAGCAAACCTGAAATCGCCGAGCTGATCCATCTAGTCGACCAATTTATCTTATAGGATTTCAATGGACTGTTCTTTCAAGCGTTATACAGCTTATGGGACAGTTTTCTTTATTAAGTCCAATTTTCATCCGCACTCCCGGGGTATTCGGTTAAGATAGAAAGACTGCCATTTTAGATTAGGGTGGTGCTTACCCAAAGGCACATGAGCGTAAGAAAGGGGAATCATGGATTAATATTTAAATCCCTTTCCCAAGAATGACGACGGGAATGTATTTTCGAAAGAATGACTGCGACGTGATTTGGCATGCTGCTTTTTGTTTTGTTCCTGCTTGTCCTTTTTGACGCCTTCCGGGTTCCCTACATAATCCTGAAGAATTTTCTTTGCCCTTGATAATGATAAGGAGGCTTTTGGATTACGGACATTTACTTCCCGGCTTCCCATGTGCGGCAGTGTCTTCAGATCCTCACGGGTAGGGGGCAGGTGGAAAGTGAAGTCGCCGCACCTGATTATCACATCAGATTGTTGGGCTGAAAATCTGGGATTGTCCGAAAAATGCAATCCCATTTTTTGGGCCTTTCCCTCTCCCAGCATTTTGTTTAGGGCTGTGCGCTTTAAATTATACAAATATTTTGGCTCAGGAGCTGTTTTTGCGTGTTTATTAACAACGAAGATTGCCTGCGCAAGGAAATTGGCGGGGGGATTTGCGTTTTCGCCATGCCCTTTTGGTTGCTGCATAAAGGGGGCTCCTTTCTTGTTTTGATCTTGTCTACATATTATACCATTTCACGGCTGTTTTTAAAGCAAAAGGGAAAATGGCATGTAAAAGGGGAGAGGACCCGTTTATTCTTGAAAACCTTTTTTACAGCAGGAGGCTTTTCAAGCTGGTTGAATTCTTTTATAATATGAAAAACGCATAAATATTACCAAATATGCCATATTTTTTTCAATATCTATGCAAATTTTATAGTTAAATAGTTTTAGGCAACGAGCAAGATATATCGGCGGACAAGCAATGAAAACTATAAGGGTGGATATAATGGACCATTTAAGGAAAATCTTGAAGAATGAGCTTCAATTCTCTAGAAATAGCCGGGAAATCGAAGGAATTATATTTGATATCATTTTTAATCATGTAAAAGACCTGCTATTCATCATCAAGGTTGAAGAAGGCCCAAAGTTCCGTTATTTGTTCGCAAATGAAAACGCTTTACAAATTGAAGGGATGACGAAGGAAAGCATAGGCAAACTGATTGAGGAAGTGCTCCCGAAAAAAATCTCTAGGCAAATCTACCTCGAATGTTCCCGTTTTTTTAACGGGGAGGAAGATGTACAGTTCACAGAAAAGATAAAGAAAAAGGATGGTACTTACTTATTCAGCGAGTCCATTTTCAATGCTATCAAGGATGAGTATGGAAAAATCAGTTATATCGTGTGTGCAGCAAGGGATATAACCGAATCGGTGGGCGAAAAAAAACGGATTATCGAGAGCCAGCAACGCTATAGATCGGTAATCGACCATAACCTTGATGCCATTTTTTCCTTAAATGAAAAAGGCGTGATATTATCTACCAATCGCGCTACATATGATATTACAGGATATAGCGAGAAGCAATTGACAGGCCGTTCCATTTTCCATCTGTTTCATGATCGTGACAGTGACAAATTCCGCAAAATGTTCCGGAAAACCTATGACGGATACGCCCAGGAGTTTTCTGAATGCAGGTTTATCCATAAAAAAGGTACGGAGCTGGTGGTACACTTAAAGACCGTCCCGATTGTGATTAATGGGGAAATTGACGGTATTTATGCCATTATGCGTGATATTACCGACTATACCGAGAACTTGGAAATAATCAGTTACATGGCATTCCATGACCAATTGACCGGTCTCTTGAACAGGGCAGCATTGATCAGGGATTTGAAAGTCGAAATTAAAAAGAATCAAAAGCAAAATACAGAATTCGCCTTGCTTAATATCGATCTGGACCGATTTAAGTATTTAAATGATACGATGGGACATGAGGCCGGGGATCTGCTGCTTAAAAACGTCGGCCAAAGGCTATTGTCGATGAAATACAAAAACTTTGAAGTATACAGGCAAGGCGGCGATGAGTTTAATATCCTCCTGAAAAATACGGACGAAGAACTGGTTAATGAATTTGTTGCCGAGATTTTCAAGGTGTTTAATATTCCATTTCAGTTAAAGCGCCAGGAATATTTCATTACACCGAGCATCGGCATTAGTATGTACCCCTTTGATGGACATGATAGTGAAATGTTGATAAGGAAAGCCGATGGCGCCTTGTATCAGGTGAAAGAGAAAGGAAAAGCACATTACCAGTTTTATAATACCGGCATGACCGTCCACTTCCCTGGACTCGTCATGATGGAATCCCAGTTACGCCGTGCTATTGAAAACAGAGAGCTCATCCTTTACTATCAACCGCAGGTGGATCTCCATACGAATGAAACAACAAGCTTCGAGGCATTGCTAAGATGGGCAAATCCGATACTGGGCTTTGTATCGCCCGGCGAATTCATTCCCCTTGCGGAAGATACCGGTTTAATTATTAGTATAGGGGACTGGGTAATCGAAGAAGTATGCAGACAGTTAAGGAGTTGGGAGGATAAAGGGATTCACGGGCTCAAAATCGGAGTAAACCTTTCCCCCAAGCAATTCACGCAGCCTTCCTTGTGTGAAAGGATCGCGTATTTATTAAAAAAGTATTCTCTGAAACCGTCAAGCCTGGAAATCGAAATCACCGAAGGGGCGATGCAGGATACGGCAGAAACTATCAAAATCCTGGATCAAATGAAAGAAATCGGCTTATCCATTTCGGTTGATGATTTCGGGACGGGGTATTCCTCCTTAAGCTACCTGAAACAATTTCCTTTAGATACCTTGAAGATAGACCAGTCCTTTGTGAAAGAAATTCTATTTGATAAAAAGGATGCGGCGATAACCAACACCATTATACATCTCGCGAATAGTCTTGGCCTGGAAGTGATTGCTGAGGGGGTAGAAACGACCGAGCAGGCTGGATTTTTAAAGGACGCCAATTGCTCGAAAGCACAAGGATTCCTGTTCAGCAAACCAGTACCGGCTGAAGAACTTTTCAAGCACCTCATTCCAGTATAAAGAATCCGTTAATAAAGTTTGAATCGAAAATATAGAAAAACTCTGCAGTCCGGCTGGATTACTGCAGAGTTTTTGATATCTTTTTAATATGTTTGGAAGGTAAATTTTGAAAGAAGTTTTTTCCTTCCTTTTCAAATGATATAATTTACATATAGGTTTAAAGGGATCTACTGAAGGACCGAATCAAAGAAAGGTCATTTCGCTTTAAAATCAAACACCGTAATTTCAGGTCTGGACAAAAAACGGTAAGGAAGACGGGTGGTGCCCAATCCCCTGTTTACATGCAGCCTCAATTTTCCGATATCGAATGTGCCTTCTTTGTATTTTCTTGCAAATGGAGGTGTGACAAGGGCGCCAACGAAAGGAATTTGCACCTGTCCGCCATGGCTGTGCCCGCTTATCTGGAGCTGAATGTTGTATTTGGCTGCTATGTCGGCTACATCAGGAGCATGTGAAAGCAGGATGGTATATGCATCATCGGGTATGCCTTTAAGTGCTGCTCCGAAATCGGGACGGCCGAGCATCGCATCATCCAGGCCTGCGATAAATAAATTGTCTCCATTTAAAAGCGATATTTTCTTATTCGAGTTGCGCAGCAATTGAAAGCCTGATTGTTCCATAATGCTGGAGTATATTTCCGAACCATACCCGCCATGGTCGTGGTTTCCGTATATGCACAGCTTTCCCATCGGGGCCTCGAGCCTTTTTAAAACAGGCTTGATTTCTTTTTGGGAAGGGTATTGATTGGGGGCATCCATCAGGTCACCAGTAAAAATGATCAGGTCCGGGATTAATTTATTGATCCTTTCGATTGTCAATTCAAGATCCTTCAGCTGGAACTGGAAGCCTAAATGTGTATCGCTGAACTGAACAATCCTGAAGCCGCTGAATCCATTCGGCACTCGGGGGCTGTTTATTTCGACCGTGTGTATATCGAGCCATTTTGGCTCTATTTCGTGTGAATAATATCGCCCTCCTATGCCAATCCCGCCGAGAGCAAGGATGGAGGCAAGCGATCGTTTTATAAAGGTTCTGCGTGATATATTCTTTTCCATGATAATCAACCTATCTAAAAAAACGTTACTTCCTCATACTAACAAACAATATACATAAAAAGAAGAATATATTATACTTTTCTTCATTACTTTTATGCGACAGGGATATTAAAATATAGAGACAAAATATCCTTGCAGATATTAGAAAACTCGCCGATTGGTGAGCCTTTTTAAGGCGAAGACAAAAGGCGCAGTGAGGCCCACATGAGGTGGGTCACACAGACGAAGGCACAGTCTGTGTTCTGATTTATGCAGAAAGGAAAGATTCATAACTTTCCTTTCTGCCAAGACAACCCCGGGGGTATAGAATGACTCAGCCAATGCTTTTTACAATTATCATCATTGTCGTAACTATTGCTATGTTCATACATGGAAAATTCCGATCTGATTTAATCGCCCTGACGGCCCTTTTAGCGCTGGGAATTTCGGGCGTCCTTACCGTCGAGGAGACTCTGGAAGGCTTTTCCAATCCCGTTGTATTAATGATTGCGGGATTATATATCGTAAGTGCGGGAATTTTCAATACTGGCGTTGCCGAAGGGCTTGGCAGCTATTTCCTGAGGATGGGCGCACGAAGTGAACGAAGGCTTCTTGTGATTGTGATGCTTGCAGCCGGGCTGTCCAGCGGCTTTTTGAGCGGGACTGCGACCGTTGCTGTACTGCTCCCCATTGTGACAAGCATGGCCCTTAAGCAAAGAACAAGCCCGTCGCGATTTCTGCTTCCGCTCGCGTATGCAAGCAGCCTGGGCGGGGTCCTGACATTGATATCAACTCCTCCTAACATGATTGTGGGTGATGTGTTAAGGGAAAATGGATTCGATCCATTTAGTATGTTCGATTTCACTCCGGTTGGCCTTGTTGTCCTTGCGGCCGGAATTATCTTTATGTTGACATTGGGCCGAAAACTCCTTCCGGACGAGTCCGTGAATACAAACAATAGCGGTAAAGATATTTCCGCTTCGGAGCTTGCTGGTATGTACAAGGTCTATGACCGGCTGTTCTACCTTAATATTCCCGCAGATTCAGATATAGTGGGCGAAAGGTTATCCGATCTTATCCTGCCGGTAAAGTATGAAATCACTGTTATTGAAATCACCAGGAATTTAAAAGATATGCAGTTTCCTCCGGGTGAGCAAAACCATACATTTTCAGTCAATGCGGATGAAGTGCTGCATCCGGAGGATATCATCCTTGTTTTTGGAGAGGGGGCATCCGTTAAGCGATTGGCAGAGGATTACGAATTGGAATTGAGAAATTTCAACGCAGAGGCAATCAGGAAACATTTCCTCGGCAGCAAATTCGGCTTGACAGAAATTTTGATTGTCCCACACTCTGATTATGAAAACCAGACACTAAAAGACATACATTTCCGTGAAAAATACCAGTGCAGCGTTCTCGCGATCAACCGAAAAGGGGAATATATCCAGGCGGATGTGGGTACAGAACAGTTAAAGCCAGGTGATGCTCTCTTGATTCACGGCGAATGGGAGAATATTAACAGGATTTCCCAGGATTTGCAGGATGTCATTGTAGTTGGCAGTGAATCCGAGGTTAAGGAAGAGGCCTTTCCGAAAGGGAAAGCACCGATTGCTGCCGGAATAATGGGGTTGATGCTGGTTCTGCTTGCGATCGATATCATACCTCCGGTGATGTCTGTTTTAGTTGCCGCTTTCCTGATGATTGCAGCAGGCTGTGTCAGGTCCATTGAGGAGGCGTACCAACAAATAAACTGGGAAGCTGTCTTCCTTCTTGCAGCGATGCTACCGATAACACACGCATTTGAAAAGACGGGAGGGGCGGAACTCATATCTGGCGGGATCAATGACATTTTGGGCGGTTATGGCCCTTATGCCCTGCTTGCAGGCTTCTATATACTTACGATGATGCTTGGCCAATTTATTTCAAATGCTGCCGCTGCTGTGTTAATTGCGCCCATTGCATTCTTAAGCGCTGTCTCGCTGCATTACAGCCCTTACCCGTTTTTGCTATGCGTTGCCATAGCTGCGTCCATGGCATTCTCCACGCCAGTTGCCTCCCCTACCAATGCGTTGGCAATGACGGCTGGAGAATATAAGTATAAGGATTTTGCGCTGATTGGGATTTTATTGCAAATCCTCATAGGCATCATCATGATTTTTGTCATACCCCTATTTTTCCCGTTCTAACCTGCGCGGCTTTTATCCGGGCCCTCCCATGGAAATGGCAAGGCAAATGAGAGAAATGAGGGATAACATGAGAAATGAGCGTATTTATGAAATCCTGCTTATCCCCTCTAATCTTGGTTTGATCAGGATTCATATTTCCGGATTTGAAACCTTCGAGGATTCGGGCGAAGTTGTTGCCGTTTTAAATGACCTGGTTGTCAAGAAAAGAGGCTACTATAAAAGAAGGATTATTTTAAAGACCTTTATGCAGCTTAACAAACTCATAGCGCATCAGTAAAAGGAACCTGTTCCCGGATGTGGTTTAAGAATCCTCCTTGTGATCACTGGAGGCCATTCTGAAAATCAAGCCAGGGAACCGGTTTTATTTTTATGCTGCCCAGGGTTCTTACATATTGGTTTTGCGAAGCACCTGGTTCATATATTATTTCGAGACAATGGTATAATTTAGCTGAAGGCGTAGCCGATCCAAGTTTCCCAATGATTTGGCCAGGGATTAGAGTTTGGTGAGGAAGCGTGAAGGAGGTACCTAAATGGATGCTATGGAAATATTGACGGAAGTTGAAAGGATTCAGCCATTTTACCAGCCGATATTCAGTGCGGATGAACACCGGGTAATCGGTTATGAAATACTCGGCCGGTTTTCCAGAGGCAAGGAGCATATCAGCCTTGGACCTTTCTTTCAGGATCCGTCCATTCCGGAAGAATACAGGATTGATGTTGATAATTATGTTCTCGAATCAGCCCTTCGGAAAATCCTTGCCAATGAAGAAAACTTCCTGATTTTCATTAACCGGGACCCTAATCTTTTGCTGTTTGACCATGGCGAGAATTTTTTGGATATTCTGAAGAAATATTTGCAACCGGATCAAATGCAGCGGGTTGTCCTGGAGATTTCCGATACGGATTATTCACATAACCTGGAGCCATTGCAGCATTTGCTGACATACTATAAGACGTACGGAATAAAAATTGCACTTGACCATCTTGGCGAAGAAAGCCATTTGAATCGGATTGCCCAAATATCACCACATATTTTGAAGGTGAATTTGGATAAACTTAGGAAAACTGGCGTTGATTCCTATCAGGTCATTCTTTTTTCACTCAGCATGCTGGCAAGAAAGATTGGTGCAAATCTGTTATTTGAGCATATTGAGCAAGAACACCAGCTCATGTTTGCCTGGAAGAACTGCGCCCGTTACTATCAGGGTTTTTATCTTGCCCACCCTTCTGCAAACTTGATCGATAAAAATCTGCTAATGGAAAAATTCCGCAGTGAATGTGAAAGCTTCATAGGTTATGAAAAAAAGAAATTAAACGCGATCTATCAAAAAACGCTGGATTTTAACCAAGAAATCCAATCCTTAATCACCAAGCATAAAAAGCTGGATAATTATGAGAAATTGTTGATGGCTCTTGCGCAGTCCCTGGAATCGATGTGTTTCCGTTTTTATGTTTGTGATGAAAAAGGGTTCCAAAAGTCTCCTAACATCCTCTTGCACAAGAGCGGAAGCTGGATCATCCAGAAGGAGTATCTAAATAAAAACTGGAGCTGGCGGCCTTATTTTTTGGAAAACATCATCAAAATGACGTACGAGAAAAGGGGAATCCTCTCAGACCTGTACAGTGACATCGAGACAGGCGAAATGATCCGTACTTTCTCCTATCCGTTAACAAACGATGACTTTCTCTTTATGGACCTTTCTTACGCTTATCTATACGAAAATGAAGCGCTTCTTTGAAACACGTCTGAATAAAATGGAAAGGCCCGAGTCACTCTAAGCATAAATATACCTTGGAGGGAATGAATCGTGAGCACGTTCATCTGGGTGTTAATGGCTCTTGCTGTCGGAATTGTCCTTGTTTCCCTTGTATACACGCTGGTCGCTGGAAGAACGCAGAAAGCTCTAAAAGGGGAGTATGATACACAAATCGATGAAAAGATCCAGCAACATCCATATTTGCGAAACCCGGTATTCCTTTCATTTGCTCTTTTTTTCATTTTAGTTTTAGGATACATATTATATTGGTCTGTTAAATGATTCATTCTCGGCAGAAGTGCAAGCGGCAATGGAATTGATTAACAGAAAAAAGCCTTCTGATCGATGCCAGAAGGCTTTTTTGACGCCTATTAGATAATGCGAAGCGCCTGTTTTAATTTTTCCTGGTCGAATCCGATTATCACTGTATCGCCAATGACGGTTGTCGGAGTTGAATAAGAACCGTATTTGTCCGTTAATTCAGAACGGGCTTTATTGTCTTTTTTTATATCCCTTTCAGTGAAACTCAGATTGTATTCCTGCAAGAACATTTTCACGATTTTACAGGGAGGGCAGTCTGGTTGTGTATATAAGGTGATTTTCTCCATAAATCGGCCTCCAATTTCTCATTCATTCTCCTGTCATTATACTCTAAAAAGAATGATTTGGGGGCAACTCCTGCTTAGCTTCAAGATTGAAGTTGTTCCTGTTTTAGTAAATAGTCAAGCAAACCCATTGAACATACCCGCAGGTCAAGCGCCAATATTTCATATACAGGGTGGCTGTCCGCAATTCCCTTCTGCCTTAAAAAATCCCTTACCCTGTCATAGAGCCCTTCGGAAAGGGAAGATAGCTTATCTTCGAATGCCCCGTTTGCTGCATGGGCATCTGCAGCTGTTTCAAGAAAAATCGGAAGCCAATACTTTAAATCCCTGTATACTTGGCCGGGATTGGATGAGGCACCAAAATGGCCGAAGTAAATCTTGTCGATTCCCAAGTCTTCATAAAGATCTGCAGCAGCAAGCATGGCCCCAGGATTAAATTGGTTAGGTGACGTGGTTGGCAGATAAAATTCAATATCATCCGGATCCAGTTCCCTGTAATAGATACCTACCGTATCGCCGGAAAACATTCCATTTGAGACCTGATCGTAAATACTGAGATGGTGGTTTGCGTGCCCAGGTGTGTCGAAAAAAGTAAGTATGGATGTTTCTGAGATGGAGAGTGTTTCCCTGTGTTCTTTTATGATGATTCTTTCTGGAGGAATTGGGATGATCGGGTCAAAAAGTGTATCAAAATCATCGCCGTAAACAGCCTTTGCTCCTGCAATGAGCCTTGATGGGTCTTCCAGGTGCCTGGCTCCTTTTTTATGTACAATTACGCTTGCATTCGGGCATTTATCAAGCAACAGCCCCGCTCCACCGGCATGGTCGAGGTGAATATGCGTTAAAATAATGTATTTTATCTCCTCCGGACTGATTCCAAGCTGTGACAGCCCGTCTAAAAGATAAGGGATGGATGGGCTCGCGGATGTTTCTACAATCGTGATATCCCGTTCCCTTAGCAAATAGGTCCCTGTACGGAGCTTCCGGTTTAAATCATTGCCGTCAATTAATGAAATTCTTTTGTCAATTTCGATTATTTTCCCCAAAAAACAACACTCCCGACTCATTTATTCTTGTACAAATTACAGGTAATATTTTATTCTGTTATTAAGGCCCTGTAAAGAAAACTAATTGAATTATTCTGAATTCAGGCCGGTTGTGGTTATTGGATAGAAATATATGATATAGTGAAACCTATGGAAAAAGGTTTCAATTAGAAAGGGGAGGTAACATGTCTCAATTGCAAGGCATCCTTACCAGATTAAAGAATCTTCAGGAGCAAGCGAAAGAAACTGAATCGGCTCAGCGTTTTTTTGAAATAGATGGAGAGAAGAAATGCCAGGTTACATATTTCAGCAAAACGGAAATGTTCGAATTGGAAGTATTCAATGAAAAAACGAAATCATCGAAATATCAGTTTGATAATATCGATATGATTACCATCGAAATTTTTGATTTGCTTCAGTCTTAATCAACCAAACATAATTTCTGATAACCCGTTTTGCCAAAACCAGTGCAGGCGGGTTTTTTCATGCCGGAAAAACCGGCTCCGAATGAAATACTACTAAATACACAACCTAATGGCGGAGGGATGCCAATATGAATATGGATATGCCGGTTGTGATATGCCCGGTCTGTAAGGCCCAGCGTAATATGGATGCTGTCCTCACGGCGCAATCCAACCAAAACGTCATTTACGATTGCCCAGACTGCGGTTATGTACGGAAGAACATTGAAACCAGCAAGGGATGAAAAGATATTTCCTGCAAAAATGCCAAAATCAACTTATATATTAGGCCCCCATATTTCCTTGCCATATGTAAACTATCACAAGAAAGTTTGCCATTCCTGTGATAAACTAGAAGTGGAGAATAAAAAAACAAGCATATGGTAAGGGGTTTTAACATGATCGGTACACATGATGATGAGCTGCTGGAAACAAGCGTGATGGACCTTTTGATTCCATCTGAAAGAGTTGCCCACGTTCAGGTTGCCAATAATTTAGAGCACGCGCTCCTGGTTTTGACTAAAAGCGGTTACACGGCCATTCCTGTCCTTGATCCGATGTATAAGCTTCAAGGCTTGATCAGTACTCCGGTAATTCTTGATTCCATTTTAGGATTGCAGAGAATAGAATTCGAAACGCTGGAAAATAAAAAAGTATCGGAAATCATGAATCGGGATATACCGAGGCTGCGTACGGAGGATGCCATGGAAAAAGGGCTGCAGCTATTGATTGACCACGCTTTTGTCTGTGTGGAAAATGAGGAGGGTGTTTTTGAAGGAATCCTCACAAGGAGAGCAGTCCTGAAAAAGGTTTACGACACCAATAAGGAAAACTAACAAAAAACCGTTTAAAAGCCTCCATTTCGGGGGCTGGTTTATTTTTACGAGTGAGTGTGATTTATGAAAATGGGACAAACAAAAGGCGCTTCCTCGGATGAAAACAGGATCCTGAAACGGCCGTTTATCCTGGCCGCCATTATGCTGGCCATGTTCATGGGGGCCATAGAAGGAACCATCGTTTCGACAGCCATGCCGGCGATTGTCAGTGATCTTGGAGGTTTTTCCCTGTATACCTGGGTGTTTTCCGGTTATTTATTGATGAATGCTGTTACGGTGCTCATATATGGAAAGCTATCCGATTTATTTGGCCGAAAGCCGATTTTAACGATTGGAATCATCATTTTCTTGATAGGCTCAGTGCTTTGCGGATTTGCCGGCTCAATGGAGGAGCTTATCATGTACCGCTTTATCCAGGGGCTCGGTGCCGGCGCAGTGGCCCCGGTAGCAACCACGATCATCGGCGATATTTATGAAAAACACGAGCGAGCCCGTGTCCAGGGTTATTTATCGAGCGTTTGGGGAATCTCCGCCGTCTTGGGGCCCGCGTTAGGAGGAATCCTTGTGGAATCCCTGACATGGCGGCTCGTATTCTGGATCAATATCCCGCTTGGCTTATTATCCATGTTGGGTCTCTGGCTTTTCCTCCATGAAAACATCGAAAGGAAAAAACAGAACATCGATTATCAGGGTGCTTTTCTGCTAACGCTGGCGGTCTGTGCAATCATGCTGATTCTAGTGGAAGGAGGGGTACACTGGGCCTGGTCTTCCCCTCAGGTGATTGGACTGGCTGCGCTAGCTGCCGCTGCCTTGGCACTATTTGTCAGGCAGGAAAAGAAAGTGTCCGAACCGATGATGCCTTTTGAAATTTGGCAGGAAAGATCGATCCTCATTGCAAACATTGTATCTCTTGCTACTGGAGTCATAATCATTGGGCTATCGACATTTCTTCCGACGTTCGTCCAGGGTGTGATGGAACGTTCCCCGACGGTTGCAGGATTCACGCTGACGGCTATGTCGATTGGATGGCCGATCGCCTCCACGATTGCGGGTTACTTGCTTATGAAAATAGGCTTCAAATCTACTTCTGTCCTTGGAGGGGTTTCACTGATCGCGGGAAGCGTGGTATTGGTTTGTATGCCTCCGGATGCGGGTCCTTTGATTGCGGCAATTGGTTCTTTTCTTGTTGGTATCGGCATGGGGCTTACCTCGACATCTTTCATAGTCATGATCCAGGATACAGTAACTTGGGAAAGAAGAGGGATTGCCACAGCGTCGAATATGTTCATGAGAAATATCGGGAATACGGTAGGGGCTGCCCTGCTGGGGGGGATCATGAACTCGCGGCTCGCGGAATATTTGGCTGAAAATAATGGCTCAGGTAAACATTTGACGATTGATTCCGCAAACCTTCTCTTAAACAGCGAAGAGCGAAAGAGTCTCCCTGCAAAAGCTGTGGAGGTTCTGCAGTCAGGACTTACTCTTTCCCTCCATACCGTCTATCTAATCATTCTCCTTTTTGCGGTAATAAGCTTCGTCCTGCTGCTTCTTCTGCCAAAGAAGGAACAGAAAGAGGATTAATGGTTTTTCCGGAATAAAGAGGGCAAATATCCAAGATAAAAAATATTAATCAAGGCAGTGAAGACCATGTCGTTTTCAGAATACCAGCTATTGTCAGTGCTCGCCCAGGAAATGAATATGAGAAAGGCTGCGGAAAGATTATTCGTCTCACAGCCGGCACTGTCACAGAGGCTGCAAACAATTGAAAAGGAGTGGGGGACGAAATTGTTTCTCCGCTCGCAAAAAGGTCTTTCCCTGACTCCGGCTGGGGAAGCGGTTGTCCGGCTCGCCAATGAGATGCTTGCGAAAGAAGAAAAGATTAAGGAAAGTATCCAGGCAATGGAGCATGAAGTGTATGGGACATTGAAAATCGCCTGTGCCACTATTGTCGGGCAAAACTGGCTGCCGAAAGTATTGAAGAAATTCGTGCAAACATATCCGCATGCGAAAATTTCTTTGATCACTGGCTGGAGCAGTGAGATTTTAAGGTCGCTTTATGATGGGCAGGCCCATATCGGGATTATTAGGGGTACGCCGGACTGGAAAGGTGTTAAAAAGCATTTATTCAAAGACATGCTTTATCTTGTGGATACAGAAATGGTCAGACTTGAGCAGGTTTTGGAAACCGACCGGCCATTTATTCAATTTAAGAGCGATTCCAATTATTATCAAGAAATCCAGGATTGGTGGTTTCGCCACTTTCAGACGGCTCCCAAAAACACGATTGTGGTCGACCAGATCGAAACCTGCAAGCAGATGGTTTTCAATGGGATCGGATATGCGATACTCCCGGCGATTACACTGCATGATAAAGATGAAAATATTTTTAAGATCCCATTGTTTGATGAACATAATCATTATTTGGAACGGGATACATGGCTGTGCGGTTATGAATCTTCCTTTCAATTAAAACAGGTCCAGGCTTTTACCGGGATTGTACAGGAACATATACGTGAAAAGCATTAAAGCGCATAAAAACAGGAAAATGCCATTCTTGCTTGATTTTTCATGCTTTGTTTTGGTAAATTATAAAAAGCAATTATACATATCAGGGGGAATCCTTACACATGAAAATGATGGATGCAAATGAGATTATTTCTTTTATTCAAAACAGCAAAAAGTCGACACCGGTCAAGGTTTATGTAAAAGGCCAGCTTGAAGGCATTAACTTTGGCGAGAATGCAAAAACGTTCATTACCGGAAACACTGGCGTCATCTTTGGGGAATGGGCAGACATCAGTGAAGCGATCAACGCCAATCAATCCCTGATCGAGGATTTTGTTGTCGAAAACGACCGCAGAAATTCTGCGATTCCGTTGCTTGACCTGAAAGGAATAACAGCAAGAATCGAGCCTGGTGCCATTATCCGTGACCAGGTGGAAATCGGTGATAATGCCGTTATTATGATGGGCGCTTCGATTAATATCGGTGCCGTGATCGGTGAAGGCACAATGATCGATATGAACGCAATCCTTGGCGGACGGGCAACAGTCGGGAAAAACTGCCACATCGGAGCAGGCGCAGTTCTTGCGGGTGTAATTGAGCCGCCTTCTGCTAAACCGGTTATTGTTGAAGATGATGTGTTGGTTGGAGCTAACGCTGTGGTACTTGAAGGCGTCACGATTGGAAAGGGTTCTGTAGTTGCAGCTGGTGCCATCGTAACAAAGGATGTTCCTCCGTACTCAGTCGTTGCAGGAGCGCCTGCAAAAGTAATCAAGGAAATAGATGAGAAAACGAAATCGAAAACAGAAATTATGCAAGAGCTTCGCCAATTATAAGGGATTGGTTTCCCCGCGGCGATTCATAAAGTTGGGACAGGCGTGGATCCATGATCCACGCCTTCTTTATAAGGAGGAAACATAAAATGGAAGAAGGTCATTCTTTTGTTGCGATAAGAAGGGATTTACATAAAATTCCTGAACCGGGTTTTCAGGAATTTAAAACACAGCAGTACTTATTGAATTATTTAAAAGGCCTGTCATCTGACCGGCTAGAAATAAAGACTTGGAAAACGGGGATTTTTGCTAAAATCCATGGGCACAATCCGTCAAAGACGATTGGGTATCGTACGGATATCGACGGGTTGCCGATCAAAGAGGAAACTGGACTCACATTTGCATCAGAACATGGGGAATTCATGCATGCATGCGGCCATGATTTCCATATGAGCATTGCCCTCGGAGTCCTGACCCATTTCATTTACCATCCCATTGATGATAATCTGCTGTTTATTTTCCAGCCTGCCGAAGAGGGGCCAGGGGGAGCAGAGCCGATGCTGGGAACGGATATCATGAAGGAATGGAAGCCTGATATCATAACAGCGCTCCATATCGCCCCCGAATATCCTGTCGGGACCATCGCCATCAAGGAAGGATTGCTGTTCGCCAACACATCCGAGCTTTTTATTGACCTGAAGGGAAAGGGAGGCCATGCCGCGTATCCGCATGAAACAAACGATATGGTAGTTGCAGCCTGTACGCTTGTCGGCCAGCTTCAAACGATTATCTCCCGAAACATAAACCCGTTGGATTCAGCTGTCATTACCGTTGGCAAAATCACAGGCGGGACAGTTCAGAACATCATCGCAGAAACGGCGAGGCTGGAAGGAACAATCCGCACATTATCGGTTGCTTCCATGGAGAAGGTCAAGAAGCGTATCGAGCAGCTTGTCGAAGGTATCAGGACCGCATACGGGTGTGAGGTTACCATCGATTATGGCAGTATGTACCATCAGGTATACAATGAAGAAACGCTCACAAGGGAATTTATGGAGTTTGCAAATAGTATTGCCGGCATTACCGTCCATGAATGCCGGGAAGCGATGACAGGTGAGGACTTTGGCTATATGCTGAAAGAAATCCCGGGTTTTATGTTTTGGCTGGGAGTAGATTCAGAATACGGCCTGCATCACGCGAAGCTGTCGCCTGATGAAAGGGCGATAGGAAAGGCAATATCACTTTTGAAAGAATACTTCACGTTCAAAGGCTCTGCAAAATAATCATACGCTTAATCTGCTTGTTACCTGTGAATACGATTTTGTTACAAAAAGGTAATGAAAAATTGAAATGCAAATAGTTTGTTCACCGCCAGCGTAAATGATAAAATAATAAAGTCGAAAAAAGTATGATTTTGTCTCATTTTCGATTAGGACGCACCAAACAAGGGTAAGCTGAGAAAGTGGATTAGCTGGTATTGATGATAACACCTTCTTAACAGCTATTAATGAAGGGTCGATTCTCAATTTTTGCTTGTCTATATTGTTAACTGCCCGAAACAAACATAGATGGGAATTCTTTAACTGGATTCTCTGGTGAAAAATACTTACTTGGAGGGATTTCTTGATGCCAGAGCGTATGGTAGGAAAACAAGCGCCTCGTTTTGAGATGGATGCTGTAATGGCCAATAAGGAGTTTGGCAAAGTTAGTTTAGAAGAAAATATGAAAAATGACAAATGGACTGTATTATTCTTCTATCCAATGGACTTCACTTTCGTGTGTCCGACAGAAATTACTGCGATGAGTGACCGTTTCGAAGAATTTGACGATCTTGATGCAGAAGTAATCGGTGTTTCAACCGATACTATTCATACACATTTAGCATGGATTAACACTGACCGCAAGGACAATGGCCTAGGAGATCTTAATTATCCATTGGCTGCTGATACAAACCACGTTGTTTCCCGTGAATACGGCGTGTTAATTGAAGAAGAAGGTGTTGCGCTTCGCGGCTTGTACATCATCAGCCCAGAGGGTGAATTAATGTATTCGGTGGTTAACCACAATAACATCGGCCGTGACGTGGATGAAACCCTTCGTGTTCTACAAGCTCTTCAAACAGGCGGACTGTGCCCGGCTAACTGGAGACCTGGCCAAGAAACACTTTAATCCGGCATTGAAATTGAATAAAGGGCCTAACTCCCATGTTAGGCCTTTTTTAAATAGAATAGTGACATAGATTTTATGGAGGTGCAGGAATGAAATTACGTGAATTAATGCCTGAATTAACTGGAGCAACAGCTTGGCTAAACAGAGAAGTTACCAAAGATGAATTGGTCGGTGAAAAGCCTACACTGATACATTTCTGGTCAGTAAGCTGCCATTTATGTAAAGAAGCTATGCCACAAGTAAATGAATTCAGGGATAACTACAAAGATAAATTGAACGTTGTGGCTGTCCATATGCCCCGTTCTGAAAAAGATTTGGATCTTGATGATATCAAAAACACGGCAGAGGAACATGGAATCAGCCAGCCGATTTTTGTTGACAGCGAATTGAAGCTGAATGATGCGTTCCAAAACCAATACGTTCCCGCTTATTATGTTTTCGATAAAGAAGGAAAACTTCGCCACTTTCAGGCTGGAGGAAGCGGAATGAAGATGCTCGAAAAGCGTGTGAATCGCGTGCTTGATGAAAATGAGAAAGCTTAAATAGTGATAAGGTAAGCTGATGGAGATTTCATCAGCTTTTTTTTGGCCGTTGGAAAAGCTTTTCCTGGCTTGACGGCTGATGATATATACTATCTAAATATGTTGAATTTATGCATTACAGATTTCCCGGAGATTTCTGGCTTGGGGATGGTGAACCAGGCTTTTAATATGCCCTTTAGCACAGCTGAAAGGTTGATCCAACTGCATCGTCCAAGAGAAAGCTAGCTTCTCGCGAGCCAATCAACAGTATTTTTTTTCAAAGTGTAATTTTTACTTTATATTATATAGCTGCTTAAACAAATGGTTATGTGATAAAATATCATCATGTTTAAAGTTAACGCATTTCTGGAGGTAACGTCGTGAAAAAAGAGTTCGCTGTTATCGGATTGGGACGCTTTGGCGGGAGCATATGCAGGGCCCTAGCCGAAGAAGGAATGGAAGTTTTGGCTATTGATATGGATGAGGACAGGGTAAATGAATTTGCGATGATTGCCTCGCATGCAGTTGTGGGTGACACGACTGACGAAAATGTCCTGAAAAGCCTCGGGATCCGCAATTTTGACCATGTCATCGTCGCAATCGGCGATAATATCCAGGCCAGTATCTTGACTACGTTAATGTTGAAGGAATTAGGCGTGACCAATGTAACGGTGAAGGCTCAAAATGATTATCATGAAAAAGTGCTGCGAAAGATTGGCGCTGACCATGTTGTCCATCCGGAACGGGATATGGGACGCCGGATCGCCCACAATATCTCATCCAATAATGTCCTCGATTATTTAGAACTATCCGATGAACATTCAATCGTGGAAATCGTTGCAAGTGAAAAAATGGACGGCCGTTCGATCATCGAAATGGATGTCCGGGCCAGGTACGGGATTAACATCGTAGCGATTAAAAGAGGGAATGAAATTATTGTTTCTCCCCAGGCGAATGACCTTATTAAAAAAGGGGATATACTGATCGTCATCGGAGCTGATAGCGATATCAACCGATTCGAGAAAAAAGTCCTTCAATAGCAACTATATATGTTTGAATTTAAGAATTTAGAACTCAGCATATACTTTTTGCTCATTCATGTGAAACCTGGGATTCAAATGTTTTTCAGTAAAGCTGAAAGGTTGATCCAACTGATAGGCCACGGGAAAGCTTGCTTTCTCCTTGGCCTTTGCAATCGAATCTTACCATGAACCAAAGCCCATGATTTTAATTATCAATGCGTATTATACTTTTATAGCATGGTATCCAGGAAGAATGTCGGGTTGCCCCCATCGAGCAGTTTCTTGATTTTTCTAGAATGAGACAGCCCAATGCCAAATACTTGTTTACATGAGGACAGAAAAAAGCCAACTTTACTGTTGACTTTATTTGAGATACAGTATTCCACAAGTGATATATAGTGTTAAATCTGGAAAATCGAGTCCCCTCCCCGGTGCCCGTTGCCGGAAAAATCCTGACATATTTTGAGCGGGGTATTTCTACCAGCGTTCATCGCACCATTTGTTTTCCTTCTGCCCAAAATCCCTGTTGCGTTTTTTGATATGACACTCAACACAAACAGTTTCAAGATTATCAATATCCAGTGCAAGTTCCGGGTAGTGTTGCAGTTCTTTTATATGGTGAACGACTAACTGAATCTTCTTCGCTTAGCACTTTGGCTATATTTGTTCGTATCAATACGAACTATGCCTTACCGTTTACATTCTTGACATTCCTAGTTGTCACGATGCTTTACTTCCGCACGTAACTACTTCCTCGCTCCACTGTCATAAAACTTACGCTTCTGTTCTCGGACTTTTACTCATTCAAAGAGTTATTACTCCAAAAAAACGCCTACCCATTGGATAAGCGCTTTGATATGATATATGAGTTTAACCGACAAGCAGTTGACCCTTGTCCCTGAAAAAATAGAAAGCGGACCCTGACAAAGCAGTCACGCCTTCTATCCATGTTATATTATTTATAGGATTTTACCATATCCATCAATTGGGATAAGTCATGCTTATCGTGGTCCTTATTGGCAAAAAGAAACACAATGAGCACAATCAAAATATCGAAGTCCACTTTAACATTTACTTGAGCATTGTTTTCAACTTTGTTTGATACAGTATCAGTGTCAACGTTGCTTTGAGCCTGTGCTTGTGCTTGAGCTTGTTGCTGCTTCTGCGTTTGGATAAAAGCTAAAATTTCCTTAGCCTTTTTTTCCATAATGTCGTAATCTTTATCGTAACAATATGACATATTTTTTCCCCCTTTCCTTTTTACTACTGTATTTATATGCTTGACTCTTCATCAGTGAGAGGGTGCTTGTCTTCATTAAATCAACCATTTTTTAACCGGATAAAAATAAATGGAAAGAAAATATCCTTAATGAAGCATTTATATTATTAAAAAAACGAAGATGATTACATTGACGGAAGAAACAAAAGAATACAACGGCTATGACACAACCATTATCTATGACTATAAAAAAAATCCTGATGTTAATTATGGACGATGATAACTGTGGTCACACAATGTTTAAAAGTTCTTGCCAAAGATAATAAGTTCCTTAGAAAATGTAGAAACTGCGGAATGAAAAAAAGCATTTGACTAACAATTGGTTGTAAATAAAAAGCCTAACCAATAGGCTCGTACCACTACGGGCTTGGAGATGAGAAAAAACCCGCTCTATTGGCAGAGCGGGTTTTTTTTGCAGGTAAGAAACTATATAACTTTCTTGCCTGCATAAGGCACAGTACAGGCTAAGTTACGCAACGTCCCGTAGCAGCGCCTTTGTGACCCAGACCTGTGGGCCTAACTGTGCCTCTGTCTTCGCCTTTACAAAAGGCTCGCCAATCGACGAGTTTTTCTAATATTACACTTCCATGATAATCGGCAAAATCATCGGCCGGCGTTTTGTTTTTTCGTAAAGGAATGGTGCAAGTGTATCTGTAATTTCGTTTTTGATTTCTGACCATTGGGTTGTTTTTCTTTCCATCACCCTGTTTAAGTGCTTTTGGATTAAATTTTGGGCATCATTAATCAGGTCCCCGGATTCCCTCATATAGACAAAACCACGGGAGATGATGTCCGGTCCGGCGGAGATCTTGAATTCTTTCATATTTATGCTTACAACGACTACGACAAGTCCTTCTTCGGAGAGAATCCGGCGGTCGCGCAGAACGATGTTTCCGATATCCCCGATACCGCTTCCGTCAATGTACACATTGCCTGAAGGTATTTTTCCGGCAACTTGTGCGGAATTGTCGCTTAGTGCAAGCACTTCTCCATTATCCATGATGAAACAATTCTCTTCAGGCACGCCGCAATCTATGGCGTGTTTTGAATGCATTTTCTGCATTCTGTATTCACCGTGGATTGGCATAAAGAATTTCGGCTTGATCAAACGGAGCATGAGCTTTTGCTCTTCCTCCCCACCGTGGCCTGAGGTATGGATGTCGCTTAACTTGCCGGCGATGACTTCGGCACCGGCGCGGTATAACATATTGATTGTCCGCGATACGCTGATCGTATTTCCCGGAATGGGAGAGGACGAAAAGACAACCGTATCCCCCGGAATGATCTGGATTTGCCTGTGAGTTCCGTTGGCGATACGGGACAGGGCTGCCATAGGCTCACCCTGGCTTCCTGTACAAAGGATTGTTACACGGTTTGCAGGTATCCGGTTGATTTGCTGCGCTTCAATGAAGGTATCCTTCGGTGCGCGGATATATCCTAGGTCAAGGCCGATATTAATCGCCGCTTCCATGCTTCGGCCAAAAACGGCTATTTTGCGTCCGTTTATTACGGCAGCCTCGACAACCTGTTGCAGCCTGTGAATATTCGACGCGAATGTAGCGAAAATGATGCGGCCATCCACCTTGCGGAAGATATTGTCAATCGTCTCGCCGACGCGCCTTTCTGACATCGTAAAATGCGGAACCTCACTGTTTGTGCTGTCCGAAAGCAGACATAGCACGCCTTCTTTGCCGATTTCCGCCATTTTTGTGAGGTTGGCTGGTTCGCCAACTGGGGTAAAGTCGAATTTGAAATCTCCCGTATGAACGATTTGGCCCGGAGGTGTTTTCACTACGATACCATATGAGTCCGGGATGCTATGGGTTGTCCGGAAGAAGCTTACGGACGTTTTTCTGAACTTGATTACATCATCTTCCTGGATTTCGATCATCTTTGTCTGACGGAGCAGGCCGTGCTCTTCCAGTTTGTTTCTCAATAATCCCAGGGCAAGCTTCCCTCCATAAACAGGAATGTTCACTTCCCTTAAAAGGTAAGGGATTCCTCCTATATGGTCTTCATGGCCATGCGTAATGAACAGGCCTTTAATCTTTTCTACATTTTTTGCTAAATAGCTGTAATCAGGAATGACATAATCGATGCCAAGAAGTTCGTCCTCTGGAAATTTAATGCCGGCATCAATGACAATAATTTCATCCTGAAACTGTACTGCATAAGTATTTTTCCCGATTTCGCCTAAACCGCCCAGGGCAAAAACGGCCGTTTGATCGTTTTTTACAAATTTCATTTTTTATAGCTCCAATACTTTAAAGTGTTCATTTTGCTTTTCGTAATCCAGATATGCGCCGGTTACTGGCTGGATGAATTCAATGTTGAAAGGCTCCTGCTTGATCTTCAGGCGCACATCCCTCACTGATTCTCCCTCTATATACATGGTTTTAGTATGCTCACGAATGGCAACTTCTGATGCATCCGCTTGGTAATAAACTTTAAAAATCATGATAATATCTCTCCTATCCTCTAATTAATTGCTTTTTTCATTATATATAAAAACAACAATTTTTTCATGTTTTCCTATCGTCTGTCAGGTAATGTAAGAATTTCATTTAATGGAAAAAAGATGGACACTTAAAGACTGTACAATAAGAATAGGCCCTCCGCAAGTTTTTGAAGGGCCGATAAGCAAAAGTTTATGCGATTGACTTCTTTCTTAATAATCCATTCCATTGTTTTTGCAGCTTCTTGCGCAGCTTTTTCAACATGGCGGATCACGCTCCCCTTATCTTTTATTTTAATGGAATATGAAATAAAGTAAATAAGTCTTTATGGGCAAAAGCGGATTTATCGGCAAAATTTTCTCTGGTTTTACAAATACCGCAGGTTGGCGTAAAATCTCGGAAGCTTCGTTCTTAGTATGTTGATTTTGTATTCCAAGTATATGTAAAGTTTACGCAGTCTTTTCATTACTAATATTGGAAAATATATTGGGATACAGGTATGTTTTCTTGACATGAAACCCCGGCCAGCGGTTAAATGGGTACATATTCTGTCTGCTATTGGCAAAATAAAGAAAGGCAGAACTTTTACAAGAATGTAAGGAAGTGGACTAATGAAGATTGTTTTTTTTGATATAGATGGAACCTTGCTTGACCATGATAAGAAACTCCCTGATTCTACAAAGGCAGCGATCAAAAAGCTTCAGGAAAATGATGTTTTCGTGGCAATCTCGACCGGCAGGGCCCCATTTATGTTTGAACACTTGCGTGAAGAACTCGATATTGACACCTTTGTCAGCTACAATGGCCAATTTGTAGTTTTCCAGGGAGAAGCGATATATAAAAATCCTCTTTCCAGGGAACAGCTTAAACAGCTGCATGGCGATGCCGAAACGAACAATACACCAATCGTTTTCATGAATGATAAAACAATGAAGGCAAATGTCCGGCATGACGAAAGAATCGAAATTTCATTAGGGACACTTCATTTTCCACACCCTGAAAAGGATGAGACGTTTTACCACGACAGGGATATTTACCAATCTTTATTGTTTTGCAATGAGAATGAGGAAAGCAAATATGTGGGGAAATATGAAAAGTTCCGTTTTATCCGGTGGCATGAATACAGCATGGATGTCCTTCCTGTGGGGGGCTCAAAGGCAGAGGGCATCAGAATTTTAATCGAAAAGGCAGGCTTTGCCATGGAAGATGTTTACGCTTTTGGGGATGGATTAAATGATATTGAAATGCTCGAAACGGCAGGGACTGGTATTGCCATGGGAAACGCAACGGAAGCAGTTAAGAAATTTGCCAACCATGTGACTGATGATGTCGATAACGATGGGATTTATAATGGCTTGAAGCATTTTGGCCTAATTTAAGGGGCAGACTCATAAGGGTCCGACCCCATCGGCCCTTTTACATTAGCTCTTCATATCGAAGAACATCTGTAAATGTCCTTGTGGGTCTGACCCTTGTTTCCTAAGTCGGCGGCTTCCATTATCTCTCGATTGCGATAGCGTCCCCCGAGATGGTAAAGGGGTTCTCCTGGGAAATATGGTCATAAAACATGATGCCGTTCAAGTGATCGATTTCGTGTTGAAACACAATTGCCGGCAGACCTTTAAGTTTTAGGGTGATTTTTTCGCCTTCCAATGTGGTACCGGACAATTTTATTCTGGCATGACGCGGCACATAGCCGGGAACCATACGGTCGACAGACAGGCAGCCTTCCCCGGCAGTCAAATATGATTTTTCCACGGAGTGGCTGATAATTTTAGGGTTAAATAGCGCATAGCTGTAAAGTATGCCATCATGATCTTTCACATGAACCGCGATCATTCTTTTTGAAACATTGATCTGGGGAGCGGCCAGGCCAATTCCTGGCCGCAAGCCGTGTTTTTCGGCCATTTCAGGATCCTGGCTGTTTTTGACATATTCAAGCAAACCAGCGAGGATTTCTTTGTCTTCCTTTGAAGCTGGAAGCTGTACTTCCTCTGCTGTTTTGCGGAGGGCAGGGTGCCCTTCCCTGATGATATCTTTCGTTGTAATCATGATTGCACCTCGAAATTCACAAGATAATATATTATGTAGTCTACCAAATCAGGCCCCAAAAGTAATCCGGGAGATTTGCAAGAACAGGCCGATTGCAATTTTTGACACAAATCGGCCACCTGGATAAAGCTAAAGATTATCGATGCTATTAGAAAAGACGATTACGATCAATAATTTTACGGGTATACAAAAGAAAGCGGCCTATGTTAAAAACTCCAGCACGCACCGACGATAATTAATAAAATGAATAGCACGATGATTAAAGTGAAGTTTCTGCCGCGTCCAAATCCGCAATACCCATGACCGGCAACCGGGTAGCAGCAGTCATAACCGGAATAAGGGCTTCCCTGGATGTTGCTGCCGTAAACATTTTGATACATACGGGATTCCTCCTCGAGTTTTTCATTCCTTTAGGAACGACTCCCTACAGCCTATGCTTTGTATTGAGTGTTGTATAGGCTATAGCCCAACAGTTTTTATATATTAAAATTTCCAGAACACAAACAGATATAGTATGGATTAGCCGGGTTTTGACAAATTATGAAGTTTGTCTCCTATTGTCAAATACTTCGGCTTTCCATTATAGTAGTAAATGTGAACAAATGGGGGGAGTTATCAGTGTTGAAACAACTAAGCCTAGCAGCTATTCTTTTATGTTTTACTTTTTTTATTACAGGATGCAGTGCGTCACCCGAAGAACAAATCCACACCATTCTTGAGGAAGCGGTCCAGAAAGAAAATGCGTTTGAAGAACAGCAAGGACCCATTACCGAGTCGGAAAAAAAGGAAAAACAACTATATGAGCAAATCATTGGCTTGAGCATGAAGGAATTTGACCAGATCGTGAAACTTTCCGATCAAGCGCTGGCCAATATTGAAGAACGTGAGAAACTAATAGAAAAAGAACATGAGAGCATAACTGAATCGGAAGAAGAATTTAATAATATTAAGGATCAAATCGGCGAAATAGAAGATGAAGAAGTGAAGCAGCGTGCGGGAAAGCTTAAGGAAACGATGGAAAAAAGATACGCAGCACACGATGACTTGTATAAAGCCTATAAGGAAAGCCTAGCTCTCGATAAAGAACTGTACGGGCTATTCAAACAGGAAGATTTGAAAATGGATAGGCTCCAGGAGCAAATCAACAAAATTAACAAATCCTATCAAAAAGTATTGGATGCAAATGAAACGTTCAATAAAGAAACAGAACGGTACAATAAAGAGAAAGAAGCATTTTACAAGAGCGCAGATATTAAGGTCGAAGAAAGCTCCGATAAAAAATAAACCAGGCAAAGTCCTAACAGGACTTGCTTTTTTTTTTTCAATATACAACAGCACATTGTGGGATTTTCTTTTCTTCTATAATAACCTTTAGGGATTGGAAGATGATGATTAAAGGAAAAACCGTTTGGATACCCTTTATCAGGAGAGGAAAAAATTATATTAAATTAACTCTTCAAGGCAGATATTCATTTGGAAATGAGAATTTTGTAATACAGTTTTATATTTATTGTATAACAGATGTGAAATCGGGGGTTGTGTATTACGTCATATAAAAACGCTGCCAATGTTGTAAAATTAAAGATCATAGTATTTGACGAATAGGTATTTGTTAGGTAAACTAAAAACGGAATAAAGCATTGTACTATTTAATTTTCTGGTTAAATTGATACAGACGATCATTTAAATCCGGAAAATGCCTGCATGTTTCACTAATTTTTTATTGTGGAAAATATAAACTGGCGTCCATATCGGCCCTTTGAATATTGGGAAAAATGCTTTATGGAAAATATAACCTTTTAATTGAAAGGATGAGGTGGCACAAGATGGCTTCGAAAACAAAAAAAGCTCAATTTGATGTCAAAAAACAGTTTGAGGCTGTGGCAGAGCAGTTCCAGACACTTCAAGTTTTAAACGAAGAAGGCGAGATTGTCAATGAAGCGGCAATGCCTGACTTAAGCGATGAACAGCTCCAGGAATTGATGAGGCGCATGGTGTATACACGGATTCTTGACCAGCGTTCTATTTCTTTAAACCGGCAGGGCCGGCTTGGTTTCTATGCACCAACTGCAGGCCAGGAGGCTTCGCAATTAGCATCCCAGTTTGCTTTGGAGAAGGAAGACTTCATCCTGCTCGGATACCGTGACGTCCCGCAATTGATCTGGCACGGGCTGCCTTTATCCCAGGCATTCTTATTTTCAAGAGGCCATTTCAAAGGAAACCAGATTCCAGAAGGCGTTAATGTTATTTCTCCACAAATCATCATCGGAGCCCAAATCATCCAGGCTGCAGGTGTTGCGCTTGGAATGAAGAAAAACGGTGCAAAATCGGTTGCGATTACATATACAGGTGACGGCGGTGCTTCACAAGGGGACTTCTATGAAGGCCTGAATTTTGCGGGAGCATTTAAAGCGCCTGCAATCTTCGTTGTACAAAACAACCGTTTCGCAATCTCAACACCGGTTGAAAAGCAGTCCGCTGCACAGACAATCGCTCAAAAGGCAGTGGCTGCAGGTATTCCTGGAATCCAGGTTGATGGTATGGATCCGTTAGCTGTATATGCAGCCGTCAAGGATGCCCGGGAACGTGCGATAAATGGGGAAGGGCCAACATTGATCGAAACATTGACTTACCGTTATGGGCCTCATACAATGGCAGGCGATGATCCGACACGCTACCGCACCTCCGACCTTGATAATGAGTGGGAACAGAAGGATCCGCTTGTTCGCTTCCGTAAATTCCTGGAAAAGAAAGGATTATGGAGCGAGGAGCTCGAAAATGCAACAATCGATCAGGCGAAAGATGATATTAAGGAAGCAATCAAAATTGCGGATGAAACGCCTAAACAAAAAGTAACCGACCTAATGGAAATCATGTACGAAGATATGCCTTACCACTTGAAAGAACAATATGAAATTTATAAAGAAAAGGAGTCGAAGTAAGCCATGGCTCAAATGACAATGATTCAAGCAATCACTGATGCATTGCGCACAGAACTCCGCAATGACGAAAAAGTGCTGATGTTCGGGGAAGACATTGGCGTAAACGGCGGTGTATTCCGCGCAACAGAAGGATTGCAAAAAGAATTCGGCGAGGACCGTGTATTTGACACGCCGCTTGCAGAATCAGGCATTGGGGGCCTAGCGATCGGTCTTGCCCTTACCGGTTACCGTCCGGTACCGGAAATCCAGTTCTTCGGGTTCGTTTTCGAAGTAATGGATTCGATTGCAGGACAAATGGCCCGCATGCGTTACCGTTCTGGAGGTCGATATAATGCTCCGATCACGGTACGTTCTCCGTTTGGCGGAGGTGTACATACTCCGGAACTGCACTCAGATGCACTGGAAGGGCTGATGGCACAATCTCCCGGACTAAAAGTAGTTGTTCCATCCACTCCTTATGATGCTAAAGGATTGCTGATCTCTTCTATCCGTGACAATGATCCGGTTATCTTCCTTGAGCACTTGAAATTGTACCGCGCTTTCCGCCAGGAAGTGCCTGAAGAGGAATATACAATCGAAATCGGCAAGGCAGATGTTAAGCGCGAAGGAACTGACCTGTCCATCATTACTTATGGAGCAATGGTCCACGAATCCTTAAAAGCGGCGGAGGAACTCGAGAAGGAAGGCCACTCGGTAGAAGTAGTCGATCTCCGTACAATCCAGCCTCTGGATATTGAGGCGATTATTGCTTCGGTAGAGAAGACAGGCCGTGCCATTGTGGTACAAGAAGCCCAAAAACAGGCAGGCGTAGGTGCGCAGGTTGTTGCCGAAATCAATGACCGGGCTATCTTAAGCCTAGAAGCACCTGTTCTGCGTGTGGCTGCTCCTGATACCATTTATCCTTTCTCCCAAGCAGAAGGTGTTTGGCTGCCGAATTTCAAGGATATTATCGAAACAGCGAAAAAAGTATTAAACTTCTAAGCATGTTTGAACGATCTGCTTAACGGCTTCTATGATGGCTGTTAAGCAGTTTAGTTATATGGAATTCGCATGCTTAAAATCTAGCAGCCCGGAAAAAAGACTTTTTTGTTGTAAGTATATATGATTGAATAATAGGAGGTTGAATCCATTGGCATTCCAATTTAGACTCCCTGACATCGGAGAAGGTATTCACGAGGGTGAAATAGTAAAATGGTTCATAAAACCAGGGGACAAAGTACAGGAAGACGATGTGCTTTGCGAGGTTCAAAATGATAAGGCCGTGGTGGAAATCCCATCACCGGTTGAAGGTACTGTTGAAGAAATACTGGTACAAGAAGGTACAGTAGCTACAGTCGGCGATGTCCTTGTCACTTTTGACGCTCCAGGGTATGAGAACCTGCAGTTCAAAGGCGACCATGCAGAGGAAGCGGCTGACAACAAAACAGAAGCCCAAGTACAGGCTACTGCAGAAGCCGGCCAGGAAGTGAATAAGGAAGAGGCGCCTGCACAGCAAGCAGCTGGCGCAACGGGAGCGGGTGCTGCACCTCAAGCTGAGGTCGATTCAAACCGCCGCATCATTGCCATGCCTTCAGTGAGAAAGTATGCACGCGAAAAAGGTGTCGAAATTCGCCTGGTAGCAGGTTCCGGTGACAATGGCCGGATCATGAAGGAAGACATTAATGCGTTCCTGTCTGGCGGAGCAGCACAGCCTGTACAAGCCGAAGCTGCCGAAACGCAAGCTGCACAGGCTGAAGAGAAGGCGGCAGCAAAACCGGCTGCAGCAGTTCCAGCAGGCCAATATCCTGAAACCCGTGAGAAAATGAGCGGAATCAGAAAAGCGATTGCAAAAGCGATGGTGAATTCCAAACATACTGCACCGCACGTTACATTAATGGATGAAGTGGACGTGACCAAATTGGTCGCTCACCGCAAGAAGTTCAAGGAAATCGCAGCATCAAAGGGAATCAAGCTTACTTTCCTTCCTTATGTGGTAAAAGCCTTAACCAGCGCATTGCGTGAATTCCCTGCTTTGAACACATCCATTGATGATGCAGCAGGTGAAATCATCCATAAGCATTATTTCAATATCGGGATCGCTGCAGATACTGAAAAAGGGCTTCTAGTTCCGGTCGTCAAGGATGCGGACCGTAAATCAACCTTTGCTATTTCCAATGAAATTAATGAACTTGCAGGAAAGGCCCGTGACGGGAAACTTGCTCCTGATGAGATGAAGGGTGCTTCTTGCACTATTTCAAATATCGGTTCTGCAGGCGGTCAATGGTTCACGCCAGTCATCAACCATCCTGAAGTTGCCATCCTTGGAATCGGCCGCATCGCGGAGAAGCCAATTGTACGCGACGGTGAAATAGTTGCCGCTCCAGTCTTGGCATTATCACTAAGCTTTGACCACCGTATTATTGACGGTGCCACAGCACAAAATGCATTAAACCACATCAAGAGATTGCTTAACGATCCAGAACTATTGTTAATGGAGGCGTAATAACATGGTAGTAGGAGATTTCCCAATTGAAACAGATACTATAGTCATCGGTGCAGGCCCTGGCGGATATGTTGCCGCAATACGCGCAGCACAGCTTGGCCAGAAAGTGACAATCGTAGAAAAAGGGACTGTTGGCGGGGTATGCTTGAATGTCGGATGTATTCCATCAAAGGCCTTGATCTCTGCGGGCCACCGTTTTCATGAAGCTGGATCCTCAGAAGAAATGGGGATAACAGCAGAAAACGTAAAGGTTGATTTTTCAAAGGTACAGGCATGGAAAGGGTCTGTGGTAAACAAGCTTACAGGCGGTGTTTCCGGCTTATTAAAAGGAAACAAGGTTGAAATCGTAAGCGGGGAAGCATATTTTGTAGATGCGAACACTTTGCGCGTAATGAGTGAAACATCCGCACAAACCTATACATTCAAAAATGCAATCATTGCTACAGGTTCAACACCTATTGAACTGCCTGCTTTCAAATATTCAAAGCGCATTATCAATTCTACCGGTGCACTTGCTCTTGATGAAGTTCCTTCGTCAATGGTAGTGATCGGAGGAGGATATATCGGAACCGAGCTGAGCGGAGCTTACGCTAACTTTGGTACAAAGATCACAATCTTGGAAGGTGCAGATGAAATCCTTGCCGGTTTTGAAAAGCAAATGTCTGCTCTTGTCAAGCGCAACCTTAAGAAAAGGGGTGCGGAAATTGTAACGAAAGCCTTAGCGAAGGGCGTAGAAGAAACAGAAAACGGCGTAGTCGTAACTTATGAAGTCAAAGGCGAAGAAAAGAAAGTCGAAGCGGATTATGTTCTAGTAACAGTTGGACGCCGCCCTAACACCGATGAATTAGGCCTTGAACAGGTCGGCATCAAAAAGACTGACAGAGGCTTGGTCGAAACCGATAAGCAATGCCGTACAAGTGTTAGCAATATCTATGCAATCGGAGACATTGTCGAAGGGCCGCCGCTTGCTCACAAGGCTTCCTATGAGGGTAAAATAGCAGCTGAAGCAATTGCCGGACATGCTTCCGAAATCGATTACCTAGCCATCCCTGCGGTTGTATTCTCTGAGCCTGAACTTGCTTCTGTAGGCTATACTGAACAGCAAGCCAAGGAAGAAGGAATTGAAGCTATTGGGGCAAAATTCCCGTTCGCCGCAAACGGCCGCGCTCTTTCCTTAAACAGCGCCGACGGATTTATGAAGCTCGTGACACGCAAGGAAGACGGACTGGTTATCGGTGCGCAAATCGCGGGACCTGGGGCAAGCGACATGATCGCTGAGCTTGGATTGGCTATTGAAGCAGGTATGACTGCAGAAGATATTGCCATGACGATCCATGCCCACCCTACATTGGGAGAAATCACTATGGAAGCTGCCGAAGTTGCTTTGGGAAGTCCAATCCATATCATTAAGTAATACATTTAAAAAGCACACTTACCGAAAAGGTAGGTGTGCTTTTTTCAGGTTTAGCCTCATCAAATCTCCTGTACAGGCATATATATGATTCATTAATGGAAAAAGTTTTTTCGAAATCCATCCTGGACAGGTCCTTTCAAAAAAGTCTTCAAAAAGCGTTTACGGGCTTGTGGTTGGGTTATAAAATGAATAGACCACTGGCAAAGTGAGGCTGTATACTTTGAAAAGTTATATTGTATTCCTCTTTCAAATCATTGTCTGGAGCGGGTACACCCTGGCGGAATGGCTGTCATCACACGACCGCTTAATGTTCAAAGTTATCATGTTCATGGTATTTTGCTATTTTGCAGCCTACATTGGCAAAACGATCCTGAAGTCAAACAGGGGAACGATACTGGTCACTTGCACAAGTCTCCTTAGCTATGCATTATTGCAGCTGTTGTTTAACAAATACCTGCCTCAATGAATAAAGCAAGATTATTAGTAAACAGATTGATTGTTGGCCACCTTACTCTATTACTGACGAATCTCTTTTACAACAAACATATTGCTTGCGGGGTGACTAACCTGAAAAAAATATGGATCGTAACCGTTTTATTTTGTATGTTCTTAACAGGTTGCAACGGGGAGACTGCTTCAACGGAGAATCGGAATGGAGAAAAAACCGAAAAGCAGGAAGCTGGGAACGAAAACGGATCAAGCGAGGAAAAAATAAAAGGGCAATTCGATAATAACGGGTCAAAAGAAAGGCAGGAAGAAAATAAACAAGCGCGGCCGGCGATGAAAAATGAACGGCCTAAATACCGCATCAATCCTGCAAACTGGTCTGTCCATCCTATAGAAAGTGCGGATGCACAGGTTGTGCTTTTGACCTTTGATGATGCCCCTCATGAATATTCTTTAACCATTGCAAACACATTAAAACAACACGGTGCCAAGGCCATTTTCTTTGTAAACGGGCATTTCATCGACACAGAGCCGGAGAAAGCCGTTTTGAAGAAAATTCATGAAATGGGTTTTGCGATTGGGAACCATACCTACAGTCACGCCACACTTAAGGGTTTGAGTGAAGATGAACAGGCGGCGGAAATTGTAAAATTGAATGACGCAGTGGAAGCGATAACCGGGGAAAGACCGAAATTTTTCAGGGCGCCATTCGGGATGAACACCGATTTTTCGAAACGACTGGCCGCCAAAGAAAATATGCTTGTCATGAATTGGACATATGGTTACGATTGGGAAAAGGAATATCAAAACAAGGCGGCTCTTGTGGATATCATGGTGAACTCGCCATATTTAAATAGTGGGGCGAATTTGCTTATGCATGACAGGAAATGGACAAGTGATGCTATTTCAGGCATTATCAAGGGGCTGAAACGGAGAGGGTTTGAAACTGTTGACCCTGCCCTTATTGAAACACCTTGAAATCAAAACTTTGTGCTTTTGTGTCAAAACCGGCCGTATTTTCGGCCGGTTTTCTACTTCCGAGGGTAGTAATACATGACCCGTTGATTAAATAAATGAAGTTCCCCTTTTAGTTTTTTTGCGAGAAACTTGCAAAATTCATTTGCCTTGCCTTTATCCCCAAATGTAGATGTTTCGGGGAGGGTGATTTGTATATATGTCTGGATTCTTTCATTTTGTGACTCGTCGAATGCTTTTTCTTGGTCTATTCCTATTAAAATTAAATGATAGCCATCTGAGGCCGATTGTAAATACATCCACCTGCCCCCGGAATCATCGGTTTCTTTTATTTCATAGGGAAATGCGCGGTTTTCATAATTCCACGCCAATTGGCTTCCAGTCTTCGAGGTGATTTCCTTGTAATAGGCAAACAATTCTTTCACTTCCTCAAGTGTTACCGTTTCTTTATCCGAACCTGGAACTAACTTAATATAAGCTGTTTCTGCCATAATCAATCCCCTTCCAGATATTCCATGTATCCGTTTTCATTCTAGCATTGTTTAAAAAGGGCTGGCAACAAGAATCAAAAGGCTTGTCAGTTGAAATATACAATTAATTGAATTATAATAATATTCAAACAATAAAAGGGGGATCGTATGGAACTATTCGAAAAATTGTATGATGAGAATGAGACAGTCAAGGTCCGGTTTGTCGGGTTTACGGGAGGCGAAACGAGGTTTGACTTCGGAATCGTATACACGAATATGTTCTTTGGAAAGCCTTTGGTCGTTTGTATGCAAACAGGCCGTTCGACCCTCCTGGAATTAAAGGATATTCAAGACCTGGATTTTCTGCAGGCCGCTTTTAAGATTAATTACGCCGATGCACTGGAACTGGCAGAGTTTTTTAAAGAGACGCTGCCAGAGGTTCCGTTTCAATCTCAATATGAATAATAAAAAGGCCGTATGGCCTTTTTATTATTCATAATTACAGAATTTATGACATACTTTTAATAAAACTATATAAATCTTGTAAATAATTTTTTTAATGTGACATACAAAATAGGCTTGAAATATTAATTGTGTTATATTATTATAGAATCAATAAGATAAAGCGTTTTCATTGAGTGCTTCTAATACTTTTTATTATTAGAAAGGGGAATGGAAAATGGGTACAATCGTATGTAAACACTGCAATGACACAATTGATCATTTTGAGGATGAAAAAGTAAGCGTTCTCTATTCTCAATGTGGAAGCTGTCCGGAAGATGTCACTGAAGAATAGGATAAATTGTCAAAAAGGCCGACTTTCACAGTCGGCCTTTTTCTGTTTTTTATTTAATTGCTTTAAATTCCTTGATTACCCGCAGGAACTTGAGGTCACTGTCTTCAGGTCCCTGTACAGGCAAGCCTACTTCCAGGTTTTTCTTGATATATTCAACATTATCTTTATTTATGATTTCCCCCGGTATGAAAATGGGGATTCCCGGCGGATATACCATGATGAATTCAGCAATGATCCGTCCTACTGAATCATCTATAGGAACGATTTCGGTGTCGGAATAAAACGCATCACGGGGTGACATCGCCAAGGATGGAATGTTAGGGAGCAGCACCTGTGTTTCAGCTTTTTCTTCATCGCCAATATATTTGCGGAACTCTTCGGATAAGTTCTTCAAGGCGTCAACCAATAAATCGGCCTCTTTTTTTGTGTCCCCTGGCGTGACAATACATAGGATGTTGTACAAATCCGACATTTCAACCTCGATATTATATTTCTCCCTTAGCCATTTTTCTACATCATAACCGCTTATCCCGACATCCTTGACGGAAATGATCAGCTTGGTCGGATCCAGGTCATAGGTCGCCTTGGTTCCGAGAATTTCTTTTCCGACACAATACAGGTCAGGGATTTTGTTTACTTCATCACGGATATAATCAGCAAGTGCAATCGTCTGTGAGATTAATTCCCTGCCTTCAGTTGCAAGCCTTTTTCTTGCAACGTCAAGAGACGCCAGCAAAAGATATGATGTGGACGTGGTCGTTAACATGCTTAGTATGGATTGGACACGCTGCACAGAGACAAGCCCTTCCCGCACATTAAGGATGGAGCTCTGGGTCATGGATCCACCGAGCTTATGTACGCTTGTGGCTGCCATATCGGCACCTGCTTCCATTGCGGACATTGGCAGCTCATCGTGGAAGTGGATATGTACGCCATGCGCCTCATCAACCAATACTGGTACATCATAAGAGTGGGCGATTTCTACGATTTTTCTTAAATCTGCTGATATGCCAAAGTACGTCGGGTTGATGACCAGCAATCCTTTTGCATCCGGATGCTGTTCAAGTGCATGTTCAACAGATTCTGTAGTAATCCCGTGCGAAATGCCAAGGTTTTCGTCTATTTCAGGATGGATAAAAATAGGGACAGCCCCTGAAAACACGATTCCGGACATGACGGATTTATGCACGTTCCTCGGAACAATGATTTTATCCCCAGGTCCGCAAACAGCCATAACCATCGTCATGATTGCTCCGCTTGTACCCTGGACGGAAAAAAAGGTATGGTCCGCGCCGAACGCTTCAGCTGCCAGGTCCTGGGCTTGCTTGATAATGCCCTTTGGCTGATGGAGGTCATCCAATGGAGCAATATTGATTAAATCGATGGCTAACGCGTTATCGCCGATGAATTCGCGGAATTCAGGGTCAATGCCGGTTCCTTTTTTGTGTCCGGGAATATGGAATTGGACAGGGTTTTTTTTAGCATGCTGGATTAAACCAGTGAACAAGGGTGTATCATTTTGAGACAATTCTTCGTAACACCTCTTTTATTTTTTATTTACTATTAATAGTATAATGTCTAGCTACAGCGCCCAGCCTCTCGCTTGCCGCACGATGTCACCAAAAAATCAAAGTTTTTTGACCGAAGCCTTCAGGGAAAAACATTCTTTCTGCTGACGTCGGCGTTAGCAACAGCACTTGAAAAGCTTTAGTCCATGCTTACTAGTTTTCCTGCGCAGTTCGTCTTATGCCTCTCTCACTTGCACACGGATGTAAGTTAAAGATTTTTTTGGCTGCCAAACGTTTGGTGGACGCATACCTTGTGTTAACGTCAATGTTAGCCACGGACGTGGCAGGGATTAGCCGACGTTCCTAACAGCGCTTCCGATTTTCTAACAAAACAAATGAATTATAGCATCAATGGTAGTGTTTGCAAAGAAATTATTTTTTACAACGGAGCATGACATATAAATTTAGTTTAATATATGAATTTAAACTAACCGCCTACCATATATTTTTCGGCTCTATCATAAGAACGATAGTGTCACATGCTTCTCAGGAAAGCTGAATGGGACAGGCCAACTGAACACAGGTGAAAAAGCTTGCCTGCTCCTTGGCCTGTGCGGTTTCGCTGTAGTAGAGCCAAAAACTCAACAATATTGCTAATTTGATTTTCTAAAGAGAATTGAGAGAAAATTCTGGTTTTCTCATCCTGGATTATTTAGACTGGATAGAGAAGGATTATATGATAGGGAGGGGAAACCTAATGGATTGGAATACCAGGGTTACAGAACTGCTTGGCATTCAATATCCGATAATTCAGGGAGGGCTTGCGTATCTGGCATATTCAGAGCTTGCCGCTGCCGTCTCGAATGCAGGCGGACTGGGGCAGGTCACCGCAATGAGCCTCAAGGATCCCGGGCAGCTGCGGGAAGAGATCCGAAAAACAAACAGGATGACAGACAAACCGTTTGGCGTAAATTTTGCAATCGGACAGTATAACCGGACATACGCCGATTTCGTGGAAGCCGCACTCGATGAGGGAGTTTCCGTTATCTCGGTAACAGGCGGGAACCCGGCTCCCTTTTTTGAGCTATTGAAAGGAACAAATGTCAAGAAGCTTGTTTTGGTTGCGGCCAGAAGGCAGGCAGTAAAAGCGGAGGAATTAGGGGCCGATGCAGTTATGGTTGTCGGGCAGGAAGGCGGCGGCCACTTAGGAAGGGATGATATCGGCACGACAGTTTTGATTCCGCAGGTGGTTGATTCAGTGTCAATTCCAGTGATCGCTTCAGGTGGATTTGGGGATGGCCGCGGGCTGATGGCAGGCTTATCATTGGGGGCAGAAGGCATAGAAATGGGAACAAGGTTTATCGCCACAAAAGAATGCGTTGATGCCCATGATATCTATAAACAAGCATTAATAAAGGGGACTGAAACGGATACTGTCGTCATAAAACGAACGCTCGGCGCCCCGGCAAGAACGATTTCCAATTCCTGGACAGATAAAATCCTTGAGATGGAAAAAGAACAAGGCACGTATGAGGCATTGAAAGATTACATAAGCGGTGAAGCGAATAAACGGTATATCCACGATGGCGAACCGGATAATGGATTTGCCTGGGCAGGACAGGTGATGGGATTGATTCATGATGTTCCGACGGTGGCCGAGCTTTTTGAAAGGATGATAATAGAAGCGGAAGCTATCCGGGAAAAATGGGCAAGGTAACAAATGCAGCGTATAAAGAATTATCACGACATGCCCCAAATAAAATCGCAAGCAGGTGATGATTGATGGACTATCAATATCCAATGGAAATGGATTGGACGACCGAAGAAATCGTCGATGTAATCCGTTTTTTTGAAGCAGTCGAAAAGGCGTATGAGAGCAAGATCCAAAAAGTGGAGTTGATGTCTGCCTACCGGCGGTTCAAGGAGATTGTACCCGGAAAGGCTGATGAAAAAAAATATACGGATGAATTCCAGCAATCAAGCGGCTATTCCGCCTTTTTGGTCATGAAGAAGGCAAAGGAAATGTCTGACGGTGAATCTGTTTCCATGAAGTAATTTTTTATTTTTCAGAAATATTTCTTGACAGGGAATATTGAAAAGTTTTATGATGTTAAATAAGAAAATGATAAAACGGCGTTGAAGAAGAATAGTAGCTTTACGGGTGCAATTTTAGAGAGCCGGTGGTTGGTGAGAACCGGTTTGTACCGTATTGTGAATGGGCTTCCGAGCTCCAAACCGAAACCCATCAGGAGAGTAGGCTTTGGCGAACAGGTCTCATCGTTACAAGAGGCAGGCATTCTTTTTGGATGCTGTTTAAGTGAGCTTTTTATGCTAATAAAGGTGGTACCACGGGTTCCTCGTCCTTTGGATGGGGGCCCTTTTTGTGTTTTTTTAATAAAGATAAATCGCGAACCGCAGGAGCAAGTAACCTTTTTAGATTCGTTAAAGAGAGCCGGGTAGCTGGGAACCGGCACGATATAATAGGGCGAATGGACTTGCGGGAGGCTCCCTGAACAATAAGTAGTGGAGCACGGAACCCACCGTTAACGGGATAAGGTATCAGACTTTGTCTGTACCTGACAAAGTGGGAGGGCATATGAAGCAAGGCCTTCCAACAGGGGTGGCACCGCGGTAAATGAATCGTCCCCTGCAAGCAGGATTTTTCTGTTTGCAGGGGATTTTTTTATACGGAAAAAAGGAGAAGTGATAGATGTGAATAACAAATTATTATCCAGAGTGGAGACGCTGGAAGGGGATACCCATACCCCTGTCTCCCTGTTTCAAAGGCTGAAAGGAAAAAAGAAATTCCTCCTCGAAAGCTCAAATAAGCATGAAGGAGACGGCCGCTACTCTTATTTGGGAAGCAGCCCCACTGTTGAAATTCTGGCATCAGGAAGCGAGATTACTGTCATCGATTTGAAAAACGATGAAGAGAAAATGGTTCAAGGCAAAATCATCGATTTCTTAAAACATGAAATCTTAGCCGAAACGGACAAAGATTTGCCATTCCCGTTCCATGGAGGGGCAATCGGATTTTTCGGTTATGATGTGATCCGCCAATATGAAGAAATCGGCACGGTCCCTTCTGATGAGCTGGAAATGCCGGACGCACACTTCATGGTTTTTAGGGAACTGGTCGTTTTCGACCATGCCCGTCAAAAAATCCATTTGGTTGTGCTTGATGAAAAAGAATCAGAGCTAACAGGCCGTATGGACACGTTGAAGAAGCTGCTGGAGGCAGAGACGCCGGTTTCCGGACTTGAGAAAGGTTCCTTGATCTTCAAGCCATCCGTAACCAAATCACGGTTTGAAGAAATGGTGGAAGAAGCAAAAGAATCAATCATTGCCGGTAAGATTTTTCAAATCGTGCTTTCGCAGCGCTTCACTTCCGAATTTCATGGCAGCCCATTCGAGGTCTACCGAAGGCTCCGGGTCAAAAATCCTTCACCATACATGTTCTATCTGGATTTTGAACGATATGCGGTGCTTGGCTCCTCTCCTGAAAGCATGATGAAGGCAAGGGGCAGGACGGTGACCCTGAATCCAATCGCGGGTACAAGGCCTCGCGGAAGCAATGAGGAAGAGGATCATTTAATGGAAAGAACACTGTTATCGGATGAGAAAGAAATCGCGGAACATCAAATGCTTGTAGATCTAGGAAGGAACGACCTTGGGAGGGTAAGCAAGGTAGGTTCCATCGATATTACTTCCTCTATGGTGATTGAACGCTATCAATATGTCATGCACTTAGTGTCAGAAGTGTCAGGGGAATTGCTTGACGGCATAACCGGACTTGATTCATTGGCAGTGTGCCTGCCTGCCGGAACCGTGTCAGGGGCTCCAAAAATTGAAGCGATGAATATTATCAACAGGCTCGAAAATGTAAAACGAGGCCTTTATTCAGGGGCAATCGGCTATATTTCTTTTAACGGTGACCTGGATATGGCCCTTGCAATCAGGACAATGATCATTAAAGATAACATTGCTTATGTACAGGCCGGAGCGGGAATTGTGTATGATTCCGTTCCCGAAAAAGAATATGAGGAAACGATTAATAAAGCGAAGTCGCTAACACTGATGGAGGAAGCCGAACATGATTTTGTTAATTGATAATTATGATTCATTTACTTATAACCTTTATCAATATATGGCCGAGCTGAATGATGACATTTTGGTCAAAAGAAACGATGCCGTCACATTGGAAGATATAGAAATCCTGAACCCGGAAGCTATCATCATTTCCCCGGGGCCTGGCCGGCCTGAAGAAGCGGGCATTTGCATCCCTTTGATCCAGCGGTTTTATGAATCGGTGCCAATACTCGGTGTGTGCCTTGGACACCAGGCAATTGCCGCTGCTTTTGGAGCGGAAATCATACAGGCTAAGCGGATATGCCATGGGAAAACATCGCCAATCACGCACAATGGCCAAGGGCTTTTTGAATATCAGCCCCAGCCTCTTGAGGTAATGAGATACCATTCATTGGTGGTGGACCGAAATACAGTTCCTCCAGAATTTGAGATTATGGCAACCGATATGACGGATGGTGAAATCATGGCCATCCGGCATATTTCACTGCCGGTGTACGGGGTCCAGTTCCACCCGGAATCCATTGGGACAAAATCAGGGAAAAAATTATTGCATGAATTTATCAAACAGGCTGGGAGGCTAAAAGACAATGAAATTATTTCTGGAAAAATTAACGGATAGAACGACGCTTTCTGAAGAAGAAATGACGCTTGCGGCTGAGTCCTTATTTTCTGAAGAAATATCGGACAGTGAAATTGCGGCCTTTCTGATTGCCCTTAAGTCGAAAGGCGAATCTTCCGATGAAATTGCAAACCTTGTACAGGTGCTGAGGAAAAAAGCGCTCCGTATCACGCGCAGGTTTGATGATGTTATGGACAACTGCGGAACAGGCGGGGATGGGTCGCAAAGCTTCAACATCAGTACGACATCAGCTTTTGTTATCGCAGGAGCCGGCATCACAATCGCAAAACATGGTAACAGAAGTGTTTCCAGCAAGACAGGAAGCGCCGATGTACTTGAAAAGCTAGGGGTTGATTTACAGGCAGGACCTTCTGAGGTGGAAGAATTATTAATCGAAAACGGGATCGCTTTCTTATTCGCTCCGCATATTCACCCAAAAATGGCCAGGATCATGAAAATCAGGCGTGAATTAAAAATAGCGACCGTGTTCAACTTAATCGGCCCGTTGACCAATCCTGTGGAATTGACATCACAGCTGCTTGGGGTTTACCGGCAAGATATGCTGGAGCCCTTCTCCAAGGTGCTCCATTCCCTAGGAAGGAAAAGAGCGGTTATTGTGAACGGGGCAGGAAATATGGATGAAGCAAGCCTTCAGGGCACAAACAATCTTATATTGCTGGATAACGGGAATACCAAACGCTTCACCCTCCACCCCGAAGAAGTAAACCTTCCTGTTTATGACAATCAGGCCATAAGAGGAGGAGATGCTGCGGAAAACAGCCAAATCCTGTTGAACGTGTTAAAAGGAAAAAAGGGGGCATACCGAGATACGGTATTGCTGAATGCCGGTGTCGGGATTTTCACAAATGGCAAGGCAGAGACGATTCAAGAGGGAGTCGCTCTAGCGAAAGAAAGCATCGATAGCGGAAAAGCTTTGAATAAATTGGAAACACTTATTTCTTATAATCGAACTAAAAGCGGAGTGATTTAAATGGGAGATATCTTATCGAAGATTCTGGCTCATAAAGCAAAAGAAGTAGCTGTTCTAAAGGAGAGCGGGTACATGATGAGTAATGAATATGCCAGAGAATGCAGGTCTTTATTCAACGTGATAAAGCATAACCCTACAATCGACATTATTGCGGAAATCAAACGGGCATCCCCTTCCAAGGGAAATATTTCTCTGGATGTCATCCCTGCCCGGCAGGCCGCCATTTATGAGTCGAATGGTGTAGCAGGGATATCCGTTTTGACGGATTCCGAGTTTTTCAAAGGCTCGTTTTCAGATTTGGAGGCCGTGCGTGCTGCTGTGGGCGTTCCGCTTCTTTGCAAGGATTTCATTATTGATGAAATCCAGATCGACCGGGCGAGGAAAGCAGGGGCGGATGTGATTCTGCTGATTGTCGCAGCCCTTAGCGCCGAAAGGCAAAAGGAACTCTATCACTTCGCAAAGGGCGTCGGCCTTGAGGTAATAACCGAGGTGCATAACGAGCACGAACTGGAACGTGCGGCGGGCATGGGGGTGGAAATGATCGGGATCAACAACCGGAATTTAAAGACATTCGAAGTCGATTTGGCAGTCACGGAAAGGCTTGCGAAAGAACTTGGCAAGTCATCAAGTGCCCTGATAAGCGAGAGCGGGATGAAGACGAAAGAAGATGTGCTCCGGGTAAAATCGGCCGGTGCCGATGCCATTCTCGTAGGTGAAACCTTTATGAAAAGCGATGACCTGGCAAATAAATTAGTTGAATTTCAACTGTGAATATTAGGAGTTTTTAGATGATCGTAAAAATTTGCGGAATTACAACACATGAAGCTGCCCGGGCTGCGGTGGATGCAGGTGCCGATCTGTTAGGCTTTGTATTTGCCAAAAGCAAGCGTCGCATTGAACCGGAATTGGCAGCGGAGATTATTGCCGGAATCAAGGGCAAGGCCAAAACAGCAGGTGTTTTTGTGAACGAACATCCAGATGAAATAAACCGGATCCAGTCCATCGCCGGACTTGATTATATCCAGCTGCATGGCGATGAAAGTACTGATTATATAAACGGTTTGAGGCTGCCGGTTATAAAAGCCTTTGGCATCGGCAAGCAGGAAGACCTGAATAAGCTTGCTTCATACCAGGCGGATTATTTTTTGCTTGATAGCCCGAAAGGAAAATATCAAGGAGGAAACGGGATTGCCATTGATCAGCAAATACTTGACCCGGACGCTCTTCCCTTGAATAAGGTCATCCTGGCAGGAGGGCTTACGCCTGAAAATGTAAGCTCGGCCATCAAAGCCGTCCAGCCGGCCGGTGTAGATGTTTCAAGCGGAGTGGAAACAAATGGCATGAAGGATTTGGATAAGATATACCGATTTGTTAACAATGCCAAATTAACAGTCTATTAAAGGAGATGGAATAAGATGAGCACCTATGTACAGCCAGACCAAAACGGACATTTCGGCCCTTACGGAGGAAGGTTCGTTCCCGAAACACTAATGACCGCCGTATTGGAACTCGAAAAAGCCTATGACGAAGCAATACAGGATGATAATTTTCAAAAGGAGATGGAGTATTACCTGACCCAGTATATCGGGCGCGAAAATCCACTCTATTATGCTGAAAATCTCACAAAATATGCCGGCGGTGCAAAAATATATTTAAAACGGGAAGACCTGAACCATACAGGTGCCCATAAGATCAATAATACAATCGGCCAGGCGCTTTTGACCGCCAGGATGGGGAAGAAAAAGGTTGTTGCTGAAACAGGTGCCGGCCAGCATGGCGTTGCTACTGCGACGGTTTGTGCATTGTTGAATTTGGAATGCATCATTTTTATGGGCAAGGAAGACGTCGCCCGCCAAAAGCTGAATGTATTCCGGATGGAACTTCTTGGGGCCAAGGTAGTCTCGGTGGACCAGGGGAGCGGCACACTTAAAGATGCCGTCAATGAAGCGTTAAGATATTGGGTTGCCAATGTGGATGATACCCATTATATAATGGGCTCCGTTCTTGGACCGCATCCGTTCCCGAAAATTGTCCGTGATTTCCAAAGCGTAATTGGAAACGAAACGAAACGGCAGTTTTCAGAAATTACCGGCGGCCTGCCGGATGCCATTGTAGCCTGTATCGGCGGCGGCAGCAACGCGATGGGGATGTTCTATCCATTTATCGAGGATTCAGGAGTATCTTTGGTTGGAGTAGAGGCGGCAGGAAGCGGAATAGACACAGAGAAGCATGCAGCTACATTAACAAAAGGGAAGAAAGGAATCCTGCATGGTTCCCTGATGTATTTATTACAGGATGATGATGGCCAAATCCAGGAAGCGCACTCGATTTCAGCAGGCCTTGATTATCCGGGAGTAGGACCTGAGCACAGTTTATTAAAGGACATGGGCAGGGTGCAGTATGCATCTGTGACTGATAAAGAAGCTTTGGATGCTTTCATATTGCTTTCCCGTACAGAGGGGATTATCCCAGCCTTGGAAAGCTCCCATGCGGTTGCCTATGCAGTTGGTCACGCAAAGGAGATGAGGCCTGAACAAAATCTTGTGATTTGTCTGTCAGGCAGGGGAGACAAAGACGTGGAAACAATCCAGAAGCTGATGGGAGGACATTCAATTGGGTAAGGAAAGACTGGAACAGGCATTTGAAAAGTGCAGCCAAAAAGGCGAAAAAGCTTTTATACCTTATATTATGGCGGGTGACGGAGGCCTTGATATATTAAAGCAGCAGCTGCTTTTTCTGCAAGAAGCGGGGGCTGATGCAGTCGAATTGGGTATTCCTTTTTCGGATCCGGTTGCAGACGGGCCGGTCATACAGGAGGCAGGCAAGCGCGCCCTTCAACAGGGAGTTTCCCTGAGAGGCATTTTAGAGACTTTAACCTCCATTCGCACGGAAATTAAAATTCCTATTATTCTTATGACCTATCTAAACCCGGTGTTTACATACGGGGCCGGGCAGTTTGCTGCTGATTGCGCGGCTGCTGGAGTGGACGGATGTATCATTCCCGATATGCCGCTGGAAGAAGAAGGAATCATATCCGGGGAGTTAAAACAATCGGGTATTGCTTTGGTACGGCTTGTGACATTGACAAGCCCGGCAGAGCGGATAAAGAAAATCGCTGACGGAGCGGAAGGGTTTCTGTATGCAGTGACCATCAAAGGCACAACAGGGGCAAGGGATCATTTTGAAGAGGAAACCGGACGCTTTTTGCAGCAGGTACGGTCTGTAAGCAACGTACCAGTGTTGGCGGGTTTTGGGATATCCACCCCGCAGCACGTTCGCGAAGCAGGTAAATATTGCGATGGTACGGTTGTTGGCAGCAAGATCATCCAATTGCTTTCTGCTGCAGCATTTAATGAGATTACCGATTTGATTCAAGCGGCAAAAGGGAAAGTGCTGTCTTAAAAATTTTGTACTTTCAAATTGTGACATGTAAAAAGGGCTGGATACGGATCCAGCCCTTTACTTATAATATGAAATCCGCAGTAGATGTCGAATTGTCATAGGATATGTTTATCCGAGTTTATACAGGGGTATTAAATGGTCAAACGCATCACTGATTTTTTTTACTAAGTCATCGCCTGATAGTTTGACCGCTTCTTCGCGGGGAATTTGAATGCCGCAAAGGATTTCTGCTTTTTTCACGGACTGGAGACGTTTGAACATGGATTTCAATTCCTCTATAGAAAGGCCTTCATGAGGAATGACCTCAGGCTTTGTATGGTCGAGTGACCAAACAAATTCATCCGGAATCATATCTTTTACTTTTTGGGCGTTCTGTTCCAGGGTTTTTCCGAACTCGGTCTTGTTGGGTGCTTCATAAATCACTGCAAACCAAATGAATAAATGGGTCTCCCATAAGCCAATCTGGAAGTGGGGCATCATTTTATATCCCCTTTTATTGGCGGCAAAAGCAACCCATGTATCTTTCGGGGGGTTCACCGTCCTTCTTGCGTGCTTAGCAACATGGGCAAACATCTCATCCCCGGTCTTGGCAGATAACTCCTGTGAAAAATGGGTGCCAAGCGTTTGAAGCTTTGGCCAAATCCGGTCCTGTAATGCTTCCATTCGGCCGTCTAGGCCATCTATTTTAAAAACATTAAAATCGCTGGCAATAAATTGTTCCATTTCCTTCCTCCTGTAACTTTTACTACATATATTGTAGCATAGGGGTTGCTTAAATGAAAAAAATTACTATAGATGATGGATTCGCCGGATTCGATTTAGGTTATTGCACAAATTTGTTGCGATTTGGCGAGGGACGTCATAATATAGTAAAAAAATATATCTGAAAATTTAGTTAATTATTCGAGAGGAGAAGATACAGGATGAAACAAGTTATGAATCAGGCATTAAAAGCGAAAGAAGTTGAAAAACATAGAGCAGCAGTATTGAGAATGGAAATGGATTATGAGCTTGCTACCTTATTCGAGGCTATCGGAGAAAAAAATGAGCAGAAAAAAAATCAATGCAAACAGAAGCTTGAGCGCATCCGCTTGGAATTATTGAGACTTAAAGCGCTGTAGCAACAGGTTTTGGAAGAAAATAAGGAGAAAAAAAGCCGGAAATGAGAATTTACAATCTTAACGGAATAATGAAGATTTAGGACGGACACTTTCTTGTAAAAATAAAGTGTCCGTCTTTTATCATCCCACTACAGAATACATAGATGCCAAGCGCTGATGAGCAGGTGGGAGTTGAATCTACTTGGAGCAAGCCAAAAATATTGAAATATGTAATCAGAACAAAAAAACCTGGCAGAATTTGTTCCAATCAGAAGTTTTTCTCAGGCTGGAAGAAAAAGCAGACAAAGCGCAAAAGAACAATGGGCAGGCGGACCATAGCCGGTTTGATTTGGTACTAAGCAAAAAAGGTAAGTTCAAGAATCTGCAATGTTGAAGAATTTGGCAGCATAAAGTAATCTGAATAAAACCGGTTGTAAATGGACCAATATTCTTTCTTATTGGCTGCCACTGTAAATAGCCATAATAAATATGTGTTTTTCTAATAGTAGGGATGTTTGATCAAATGAGCGGAGGATCAGGTATGACGAATTGGAAGCAAATTGATACATATGCGAAGAAATGGATTGAAGAAGCGGGGGAAAAGCTTAGATGCTCTTTTGAAAAAAAGCTGAACATTGAAACAAAAACGAATCCGAATGATCTTGTTACGAACATGGACAGGGAAACTGAGCAATTCTTTCTGGATAAGATAACGGAAACTTTCCCGGGCCACAGGGTTCTGGGAGAGGAAGGAATGGGAGATGCAGTAAGTGATTTAAAAGGAATCGTCTGGATTATCGACCCCATTGACGGAACGATGAACTTCATTCACCAGCAAAGGAACTTCGCCATATCCATCGGCATCCTTGAAGATGGAATTGGGAAAATAGGGCTCGTGTATGATGTCGTCCATGACGAATTATATCATGCATTCAAGGGGCAAGGCGCCTATATGAACGACAAGGAAATTCCAAAGCTTAAGGAAGTGGCCGTCAAGGAAGCCATTCTTTCCTTAAATGCGACATGGGTTACCGAAAATAAGAAACTCGACCCATCCATACTTGCGCCGCTTGTCCGGGACGTAAGAGGGACAAGGTCATATGGTTCGGCAGCGCTTGAATTGGCCTTCGTGGCAGCTGGCAGGCTGGATGCATATATTACACCAAGGCTTTCTCCATGGGATTTTGCAGGAGGGGCGATTTTGATTGAAGAGGCAGGCGGGGAGGTAAGCGATCTCTATGGGAACCCTTTGGATTATATAAAGGGAGGCTCCTTGTTTGTGTCCAAGCCTGGCCTCCATAAAGAAATTAGGGAGAACTACTTGAAGAATTTGTGAAAAAACGCCGCATGCAAGCGGCGTTTTTTCAGGGTTATTATTCAATCTTTTTTTGTTCTTTTTCACGCAATTTTCTCTTCTTCGTAAAGCCGTAGCCCATAATAACAAAAAGAGCGAGTATACTAAGAATGATCCCGATTGTGCTCCCCTCGCCTATTGCGATGCCTGTCCAGGCCATGCTTGCTGCGGCAAGGAGTGCAAGAAGCAGGAAGTTCCATTGCATTTCCTTCATAATCTTCACCTCATTTTATTAAAACATAAGTAATTCGACTTGTCATTTTTAGATGTGCACGTACATGGATTTACTGGCGCCGACGATCAGATGAAGTCCTGGCGGTTTTAGTCGGCCCCGAAGTGCACAGCGCCCGTCTCCGGTCTTTCACAGGACAAGGAAAGATTCCGGTATGATACATCACCCGATGGAAAGCGTAGCTTTTCGAGGAGTTAGTGACATCGGCGTTCGCCACAGGACGTGCCAAAAGTTAGTCGAAGTTTCTTTTAAACAGGTGGCATCCTCTTTTCTTATGATTGTACAGAATTTCTTTCTTTGTTTCTACTATGATTGTGATATAATATGTAAGTTAATGGGACAGACATTATATACCTAGGAGTGAATTTATTGAAATCTCGTAATGATATACGCAATATAGCGATCATTGCCCACGTTGACCATGGGAAAACGACGCTGGTAGACGAACTATTGAAACAATCCGGTACATTCCGTGCGAATGAGCACGTTGAAGAACGCGCAATGGATTCCAATGACCTTGAAAGAGAGCGTGGAATCACGATCCTGGCGAAAAATACAGCCGTTCAATATAAAGATACAAAAATCAATATCCTTGATACACCTGGCCACGCCGATTTTGGCGGTGAAGTGGAGCGGATCATGAGAATGGTTGACGGCGTAGTGCTTGTTGTGGATGCTTATGAAGGTACAATGCCCCAAACACGGTTTGTATTAAAAAAAGCATTAGAACAAAAAATTACTCCGATTGTCGTTGTAAATAAAATTGACAAAGACTCCGCCCGTCCAGAGGAAGTTATTGATGAGGTCCTTGATTTATTCATCGAGCTTGGCGCTGATGAAGAGCAGCTTGAATTCCCCGTTATTTATGCTTCAGGCATAAACGGTACAGCAAGCGTTGATCCGGATCCGGCCAAACAGGAACCAACAATGGAACCATTATTTGAAACAATCGTAGACACGATTCCTGCTCCTGTTGATAACCGTGAAGAGCCGCTGCAATTCCAGGTGGCGTTACTTGATTATAATGATTATGTCGGACGTATCGGGATTGGCCGTGTATTCCGTGGAACGATGAAGGTCGGCCAGCAGGTTTCTTTAATGAAGCTTGATGGCACTGTCAAGTCATTCCGTGTGACAAAGATTTTCGGCTTTATCGGCTTAAAGCGTGTTGAAATCGAAGAAGCGGTTGCCGGAGACCTTGTAGCTGTTTCCGGTATGGAAGACATCAACGTAGGGGAAACCGTAACACCGGTAGAACATCAGGAAGCACTTCCAGTATTGCGTATTGATGAGCCTACTTTGCAAATGACTTTCCTTGTCAATAACAGTCCGTTTGCTGGCCGTGAAGGTAAATATGTGACATCAAGAAAGATTGAAGAAAGGTTAAAGAGCCAACTAGAAACAGATGTTAGCTTGCGGGTTGAAGATACAGATTCACCTGATGTGTGGATTGTATCCGGCCGTGGTGAACTTCATTTGTCTATCTTAATTGAAAACATGAGGCGTGAAGGCTACGAGCTTCAGGTTTCCAAGCCTGAAGTTATCGTCAAGGAAATTGACGGCGTCCGCTGTGAGCCTGTTGAGCGAGTGCAAATTGATGTTCCGGAAGAGCATACAGGTGCAATAATGGAATCAATCGGTGCACGTAAGGGCGAGATGCTTGATATGATTAATAATGGAGGCGGCCAGGTCCGTCTGATTTTTAACGTGCCTGCACGCGGTTTAATTGGATATTCAACGGAATTCCTTACGCTTACGCGCGGCTATGGGATCATGAACCATTCATTTGACAGCTACCAGCCAATGCAGACCGGCCAAGTCGGCGGACGAAGGCAGGGTGTGCTTGTATCCATGGAAACCGGTAAATCCACTCAATACGGGATTATGGGTGTAGAGGACCGCGGCGTCATTTTCGTTGAGCCGGGCACTGAAATTTATGAAGGTATGATTGTGGGAGAGCATAACCGTGAAAATGATTTAACGGTTAACATCGTAAAAGCGAAGCAAATGACTAACATGCGTTCAGCGAACAAAGATCAGACAACCTCCATGAAAAAACCAAGAATTATGTCTCTAGAGGAGTCATTGGAATATCTGAACGACGATGAATATTGTGAAGTGACACCGGAATCGATTCGCCTTCGTAAAAAGATTCTGGATAAAAATGAACGGGAAAAAGCGGCAAAAAAGAAAAAATACGCTGAAACAAACTAAGGTTTATCCAGGGGGGAAAAGGAATGAATGTCGAGGAGCGGCTGTCTTTCTTTGCGGCACTGTTTAATGTAGATAAAAATCCAGAGGCCGGAATGTGGTATTTATACGCCACGGTTTTTGTACTATGTGTGATCGTCTATAAGCTCGGATTTGCGAAAAAACTGCCCGTACTGAAAAATGTCATCATCTATGCCGTAATGGCAATAGGATGCTCGCTTCTTTCATTCCTTGCCGTATTCCTGCCTGTCGGCGAAGGGCTTGTCATTGCCGCTCTGGTTCTCGGCATATATAAATATCGCCTGCATAACCATAAAAAAGAAGAGCGGGCCTAAAGCATGCAATATTTACAGGATACGCTTTATAACTGGCTTACCATTAAAGTTGTCTGTGAGGCACGTCCTGATGATACTGCTGCAAGAGATACAAGACTGCTTTTTGAGCAGATGCTGCGGGAAAAGCACCAAGCAGTAATCTTAGGTGTCCAAAAAGAAGAACCCTTTTATTATGTCGAGTATTTTGTCAATCAGGAGGAAAAGACAGCACGGTTCCCTATTGAGCTGATTGATGTGATGCTTGGGCAAATAGAAGCAGAGCCGGAGAAATATATGAATTATGAAGAATGAAAAAACCGTGAGTCCAGTGGACCCACGGTTTTTCTTTTTGGCAAAGATGAGTCCTACCATTCATCATCCTTGATCGCGCTCCGGTATAAGCGGAAATTTCCTGATTCAATCCGGGCATTTGTTTTTTCTTCGATTCTTTGATGGCAGCTCTTGCACATATATGTATGGATCGGCCGGTTCCTGAGCTTTTTGGCTTCAGGGGAAAAATCAGGAATCGTCTCGATGGTATCGCAAATTACGCATTTTACCCGCATGGCAATAACCTCTTTTCTGATTTGAAATATAATTTCTGTTGCATGCGCATTCTTAAACTTGCATTTTCATTTACATAATAAAAGTATAACATGTTTACTGCTTTACGAATATTTGTATAAGGCAAAAGGATTTCATATACTTACATTATCATCCTGCAATCTGATCAATACAGAGACAATTTCCGCTTAGTGAATGGAGGCTATCACAATGGCTAATCTGGTAGAACCCGTATTAATCCGCCCGTTATTTGAAAAACTGCAGCAGGACCAATATGTGATATTGGCCACGGTCGATCATGAAACAGGTGGTCCGAATGTAAATGCGATTTCCTGGCTTACCGCACGCAGCGAGAAACTCATATACCTTGCTGTGGATAACCGTTCAAGAATTGTCGAAAATATTAAAGTGAATAAAAATGCGGTCATTACCCTTATTGCGAATGAGTCCACTTATTCAATAAGTGGAAACGCCAAGGTGAAAGAGGAATATTTACAGGGTGTCCCCCTCAAACTCGCCCTTATTGAAATTTCGGTGAAGGAAGTAAGGGATATCATGTTTTATGGCTCAAAAATCACTGTTGAACCGCGGTATGATAAAACCTATGACGAACTTGCGGCGGAAAAGCTGGATAAACAAGTAAAAGAAGCGATGATAAAACATTGAACCCATGCAATTTTCATAAAGAAAGGCCCGCGGAGTGCGGGCCTCTACCTTTCCTTATCCTTATAATGATTAGACTGCTTATCTTGCTGCCGTTCCATAATCCTTCTTTCCTTTTGGCTGCCCATTTCCTTTTTTTCATCCTCCAAGGAATTTGTTTGGGGTGGGCCAAAGTGATCACCGGGACCATCGGGAATGACACGTCCCGTTATATCGGCGAGTTCATTCATAATCCCTTGGATTGGACGGCCGTTTTGGATATCCTGGGCCATTTCCCTTATCCTCGCGTTTGTGTCCGCATCAGCAACTACCACGGCATTTGCTCCAGCAGGATCTTCGCTTAGCGCTTGGGCCACGGAATATTTGACTGTCCCCACCTCTGAGCGCTCGAGATTTGCGTCCACATCGATCCCGACTACCGCGTAATTCCCCAGAACCACTGCCGTTGCATCATTGACATGGCCAACCCCCTCGGCAAGGCGGGCAAGCCTTCCCGCTACCTGCTTGCCATTTTTCTTGTCAATGTCTCTTATGGCTGTATTTTGCACCTGTGACGTCTGAGGGTGATTGTCCCTGTTCTCAACGGCATTATTGTCTGAATTGCATCCAGCTATAAACAAAAAAGCAATTGCCGCATACCAATATTTCTTCACGTGCATATCCTCCATCCCTGGCATTTTGTTCATAGTATTCAAATGTTCTTCTATCTTTATGCAAATAGACATATATTTTAGCAACAGTCTCGTCCACGGCATAAACTAAAGTAGCAATAAATACGGGCATAGTGGACATTTCCAGAATGAACAGGCAGGGGGCGTCATATTGGGCAAAATCTATGTATTAGATACCAATGTCTTGTTGCAGGACCCTTATTCGATTTTTTCCTTCGAAGACAATGAAGTAGTCATTCCAGCAGTTGTACTTGAGGAAGTGGATTCGAAAAAGAGGTATATGGACGAAATAGGGAGGAACGCAAGACAAGTATCGAAATTGATTGATGGCTTTCGTGAAATAGGAAAGCTTCATGAAAAAATACCGCTTCATAATGGCGGTTTTCTCAGAATCGAATTAAATCACAGGTCATTTCATGAACTCCAGGAAATATTTGTTGAAAAAACAAATGATAATAGAATATTGGCTGTAGCAAAAAATTTGTCCCTCGAAGAACAAACAAAAGAAAATGGCAGGACAGTCATTCTGGTGTCAAAAGATACATTAGTCCGGGTCAAGGCTGATGCAATCGGGCTTACCGCAGAGGATTTCCTGAATGACCGGGTTGTGGAAATGGACCATATATACAACGGCCTCCAGGAGTTTTTTGTCCCGAAAGAAGTCTTGGACAGGTTTTATGAAAAAGGCAGCCTTCCCGCCACCGATATTACCAACAAACCGTTTTACCCCAATGAATTCGTCATATTAAAGGATGCGCTGGGCGGATCTTCTTCAGCAATCGCGATTGTTGATAAGTCTGGCTCGATAGTCAAAAAGCTGGTATTCGACCAGGAACATATATGGGGGATAAAGCCGAGGAATGTACAGCAGACGATGGCTATGGAAATCCTCCTTCGTTCCGACCTTCCCCTGGTGTCCTTGATCGGTAAAGCGGGAACGGGGAAAACACTGCTTGCATTGGCTGCGGGATTGATGCAGACAGAGGACCTCGGGCAATATAAAAAACTGCTTGTAGCACGTCCGATTGTACCGGTTGGCAAGGATATCGGATATTTGCCGGGCGAGAAGGAAGAAAAATTGAGGCCGTGGATGCAGCCAATTTTTGATAATCTGGAGTATTTATTCAATACGAAAAAACCTGGCGAGCTGGATGCCATTCTCGCAGGCATGAGTTCCATTGAGGTCGAAGCTTTGACTTATATCAGGGGTAGGAGCATACCGGACCAGTTCATCATCATTGACGAGGCGCAAAACCTGACAAAGCATGAAGTGAAAACGATACTCACACGGGTGGGGGACCGAAGCAAAATAGTGTTGATGGGTGACCCGGAACAAATCGACCACCCTTATTTGGATGAATATAATAATGGACTGACTTACGTTGTCGAAAAGTTTAAAGACCAGTCGATTGCCGGCCATATTAAGCTTATCAAAGGAGAGCGCTCGGGCCTTGCCCAGCTGGCGGCCAACATTTTGTAGGGTGTAATGAAAGATTTTTCGCCCATTCCTTTTAATGGGAGCTTAAAGGAATGGGCCGAAAAACGTCATTCGACCCGGAACGATCTAACTTGTTTAATTGGAGTGGCAAAGTTTGCACCATCCCCAAAATAAACATAGACGGGCCCGTCTTCACGCAAAGGCTGGCCCTTTATGGAAAAGCCGAGAATAAAAGCTTTTGCGGCCTCTAAAGAATGGACGCTTTCGCCTGTTTCCGTTTCAATGATGACAGAAGAAGCTCCTTCATGTGGTTCCGCATTCTGTAGAAAGTGTTTAAACGGTATCCCGAATGTACCTGATAATACTTTTTCCTTTTCGAACTTTTTCTCTGTCTTTAATGTTGGCGGAAAAATGGCACCCTCGCGGATCTCCCTTTCCCAATGTTTGGACGTAGAAATCGTGTACTCCTCGAGTTCATTTATTTGTTGGGGTTCCTCATGGAAATACGTATCCAGGTCCACTTTTCTGTCATCAAAGATCCATACTCCCGGATCTAAAGTGATATTATATTTTACATCGCCCTTTATAAAAAGTATTGATTCCAATTCGTCCATTCCTTTCTGCTGCACGCTGCCTTTTTAGTATAGCGGCAAAAGAGGGGGAGTAACAATATATCCGACCGATTTTGCACAAAAATTCTGCACTCTGCATCCAAATGACCTCTTTAATGCGGCGTACCCTCTTAAATTGTCCTTCTATGTTCTTGCTTTTTTGCAAAAGTAAGGGTAGAATTTATAGATAAGATTTAATCGCTTCACAAGCGGGGGGATTTAATATGGCATCTGAAATGCTTGTCAATCATCGAGAAAAAGCCTTTGCTTTGCTTAAAGCTGATGCTGACAAGATATTAAAGCTCATAAAGGTACAAATGGATAATCTTACAATGCCTCAATGTCCTCTTTATGAAGAGGTTCTTGATACACAAATGTTCGGCTTATCCCGGGAAATTGATTTTGCTGTCCGGTTGGGATTAGTGGGAGAAGCTGACGGGAAATCCCTACTGGAAGCACTTGAAAGGGAATTATCGGCTCTGCATGAAGCTTCCCTTCGTAAATGAAGGTGCAAAGATAATAAATTACTCAAACAGATCGAAAGATTGTTTGAGTTTTTTTATATCGTTTTTTGCCGGGAAAGTACCTTGGCAGGAAAGTTGAATAGTATAACACTTTCGTTAAAAGTATGGCATATTGGTCAGAATATGGTATTATTAATGTACTCATAAAAAAACAGCAGCTTTGCATTTTTTTACTATGATAGTTTAATAATAATATTTACAAGATTGCGATAATTCGGTAATATCTTATAGCAAGAGCATGCATTTATTTTTGTGCTAAAAGGGTTTTATGATTTAAAGTAATGGGTAGAGTTGCAAGAATGAATCTGCTGCAATATCCATCGCTTTCAAATGTTTACATAAAAGAGTACGATTTCTATATCAGAAAAATAATAATGAAAACAAAGCAGTGAGAGAAATCTCTCACTCTTTTTTCAATAATAATTTGAAAAACATGAGATTAGGTAGGTGTAGGTAATGGGAACACGCATAAAAAAGGTACTTGCCGCCAACCGCGGCGAAATTGCCATCCGGATTTTCCGGGCCTGTACGGAGCTTGGAATACGTACAGTAGCCATTTATTCCAAGGAGGATTATGGCTCTTACCATCGCTATAAAGCAGATGAAGCCTATCTGGTGGGCGAGGGAAAAAAACCGATAGATGCATACCTGGACATTGAAGGGATCATAGAAATTGCCAAAAAAAGCGGGGTAGATGCCATACATCCCGGCTATGGTTTCCTGTCAGAAAATATCGAGTTTGCCCGCCGCTGTGAAGAGGAAGGCATCATATTCATCGGCCCTGAAACGGAACATCTTGATATGTTTGGAGATAAAGTGAAAGCCCGGCATCAGGCGGTGCTTGCAAAGATTCCGGTTATCCCGGGCAGTGACGGGCCTGTTCAGGGACTTGACGAAGTTATCTCATTCGGGGAAAAATACGGCTTCCCGATCATCATAAAAGCGTCGCTTGGCGGCGGTGGACGGGGCATGCGCATCGTAAACAATATGGAAGAGGTCCGCGAGGCATATGACAGGGCAAAATCGGAAGCCAAAGCTGCATTCGGGAATGATGAGGTTTATGTAGAACGCTTCATCCAAAACCCTAAGCATATCGAAGTGCAGATCCTTGGCGATAAGCATGGCAGCATCGTCCATCTTTATGAACGTGATTGCTCAGTCCAAAGAAGGCATCAGAAGGTTGTAGAGGTAGCGCCAAGCGTCGCTTTGTCCCCGCAATTAAGGGAAAAGATTTGCGATGCAGCTGTTAACCTCATGAAGAATGTGGATTATGTAAATGCCGGAACTGTAGAGTTTCTCGTTGCAAACGATCAATTTTATTTCATCGAAGTCAATCCCCGGGTCCAGGTGGAACATACCATCACCGAAATGATTACCGGCATTGACATTGTCCAATCTCAAATTATGATTGCAGAAGGACATAACCTCCATGAGGCACCGCTTGATATTCCTGTACAGGAAAACATACACACGATCGGTTATGCGATCCAGTCACGTGTAACTACCGAGGATCCCTTAAATAATTTCATGCCGGATACCGGAAAAATCATGGCCTATCGGTCCGGAGGCGGTTTCGGAGTCCGCTTGGACGCAGGCAATGCCTTTCAAGGGGCGGTAATCACGCCTTATTACGATTCGTTGCTTGTGAAGCTTTCTACACAGGCCCATACGTTCGAACAGGCAGCCTCAAAAATGGTAAGAAATTTAAAGGAGTTCAGGATTCGTGGAATAAAAACAAATATTCCGTTTCTTGAAAATGTCGTAAAGCATGAAAAGTTCCTGACAGGAGAATATGACACTTCATTCATCGATACGACACCGGAACTGTTCGCTTTCCCGGTACGGAAAGACCGTGGTACCAAAATGCTTAGCTATATCGGCAATGTCACTGTGAATGGCTTCCCGGGCATCGAGAAAAAGAATAAACCGATTTTCGATAAGCCGCAGGTCCCTATCGTCGGCCAGGATGTTTCTGTCCAGAATGGCACTAAACAGATACTTGACAGGAAAGGGGCAGAAGGGCTTGTAGAATGGGTGAAGGAGCAGAAAGAAGTATTGTTGACGGACACCACGTTCCGTGACGCGCACCAATCCCTGCTGGCGACAAGGATCCGTACTACGGATTTGCTGCATATCGCTGAGCCGACAGCAAAGCTATTGCCAAACCTGTTTTCGCTTGAAATGTGGGGCGGCGCGACATTTGATGTAGCGTACCGGTTCTTGAAAGAAGATCCGTGGGACAGGCTTCTGCACCTTCGTCAAAAAGCTCCAAACGTTTTATTCCAGATGCTTTTGCGCGCTTCCAACGCGGTGGGCTATAAAAACTATCCAGACAATGTGATACAGGAGTTTGTCGAGAAATCAGCCTATGCCGGAATCGATGTATTCCGCATCTTTGATAGCTTAAACTGGGTAAAGGGAATGGAAGTGGCGATTGATGCGGTCCGAAGTTCAGGAAAGATTGCGGAAGCTGCCATGTGTTACACAGGAGATATCAACGATCTAAACAGGGGAAAATACGATATCGGGTATTACAAAAACCTTGCGAGGGAATTGGAGAATCAAGGTGCACACATCCTCGGGATAAAGGATATGGCTGGTTTGCTAAAGCCGGAAGCTGCTTACCGATTAATTTCCGAGTTAAAGGAAACTGTTTCCATACCGATTCATTTGCACACTCATGACACAAGCGGAAATGGCATTTATATGTATGCAAGAGCGATTGCTGCCGGTGTCGATATCGTTGACACTGCACTTGGTTCCATGGCCGGATTGACCTCCCAGCCAAGTTCGGAGACGCTTTATTACGCATTGGAGGGGTCCGACAGACAGCCTAAAGCGGATGTTAATTCAATGGAACAGCTCTCCCACTACTGGGAAGGTGTACGGAAGTATTACACTGATTTCGAGAGCGGTATGAATGCACCTCATTCCGAGGTCTACAAGCATGAAATGCCTGGAGGGCAATACAGCAATCTCCAGCAGCAGGCTAAGGCAGTGGGATTAGGCGAGCGCTGGGCAGAGGTAAAGGAGATGTATTCCCGTGTCAACGCTCTTTTTGGAGATATCGTCAAAGTAACTCCATCTTCCAAAGTTGTCGGTGATATGGCTTTATTCATGGTCCAAAATGAATTGGACGAAGAGTCTGTATTGACAAAAGGCAAGTCGATCGATTTTCCGGACTCTGTGATTGAATTGTTCGAAGGATATTTGGGACAGCCGTATGGAGGGTTTCCAAAGGAACTCCAGGAGGTTATTTTAAAAGGGAAGAAGCCTATAACAGTACGGCCCGGAGAGCTGCTGGAAGATGTGAACTTCCAAACCTTGAAGGAAGAATTGTATAAAGAAATTGGAAGGCCGGTCACAAGCTTTGATGCCTTGGCATACGCCCTTTACCCGAAAGTATTCCTCGACTATGCAAAAACGATCGAGCAGTTTGGAGACATTTCGATGCTTGATACTGCCACATTCCTGTATGGAATGAGACTGGGTGAGGAAATTGAGGTGGAAATCGAGACAGGGAAAACCTTAATTGTGAAATTGGTTTCAATCGGACAGCCTCAGGTCGATGGAACCAGGGTCATCTATTTTGAATTGAACGGCCAGCAACGTGAAGTAGTCATTAAGGATGAAAGCATCAAATCCGCAGTACAGGCGAAGATGAAGGCAGATCCTAAAAATGAGTCCCATATTGGGGCAACAATGCCTGGTACTGTTATAAGAGTCGTGGCCCAAAAGGGAGAAAAGGTCAACCAGGGCGACCATTTGATAATCACAGAAGCGATGAAAATGGAAACAACCGTGCAGGCGCCATTCTCCGGTACAATCAAGGATATATATGTTTCAAACGGCGAAGCGATCAGTACTGGTGATTTGTTAATTGAGATTTCGAAGTGAGAATAAAGAGAGCCATCTTTCTATTTGAAAGATGGCTCTTTGCCTTGGAAGGTTATTGGGCTGCTGCATTATTAGCAACACCCCGCTCTTCCCTTTCCCTGAACGTGGTAGCTGCTTGTTCCAAAGCATTTTCATTTTTTCTGCTACGGGATGAAAGAAGGAGCATGTAACTCATTACGCCAAAAAAACATGAAATGAAAAGGGCATGTCCAAGAGCAATATACAGGTTAAGCCTTGAAAAAATGATAAACGCCCCGGCGATTACCTGTAAGAATACCAATGCCATGGATGAGATCCAGCCCCAGTACAAAACTTTTTGGTGCTTATGATTCCTGATAACAAGGACCGTTGCGTAGGCTACCCACAGGAATATGAGCCCGGCAGCAGCCCTGTGGCCCATTTGTACCCACTCATACAAGTTGTCTGGAAGCAGGTTGGCAGAGTTAGTGCAGAGAGGCCAATCCTTGCAAACCAGGCTGGCGTTTGTGTGCCTGACCAAAGCTCCGGTATACACTACGATAAATGAGTACATCATGATTCCTTGAATATGGAACCTCACCCTTTTATCAATGACCAGCTTCTCCGCTTCAAACTTCTTGTCGACTTCAAATATCAAAAGAGTCAACAGGAATACGGATGCAAAAGAAATTAAGGAAATGCCGAAATGCAGAGCCAACACAAAATCGGATTGCCCCCAGATGACTGCCGCCGCCCCAATCAATCCCTGTGCCAATAGGAAGAAGAATGATAACAGGGAGAGAAACTTTGTTTCCCTTATATGTCCGATCGTTCGCCACGACCATATGGAAAGGATTAGGACCATCAAGCCGACACTGCCGGAAACGAGCCTGTGGGCAAGCTCGATAATGAGCTCCGCGGTAATCTGGGTTGGAACGAATTGCCCGTTGCACAATGGCCAAGACCTGCCGCATCCCATTCCGGATTCCGTTTTCGTTACCAGCGCTCCCCCGAGCAGGATCAGGAGCATGCCGACTGTTGTTAAAACCGCGAACCATTTTAACGCTCGATGCATTGTTTTTCACCTTCTTCATACTTGGCTAATTAGGTAAGCATACGGCTTTCCTAACGCAAAAAGTGGAACTTCCCTATGTCCAACCCTTAAAAAGGCAGGAAATCAGTGGATTTTCTCTCTCTCATACTCATCAAGTGTATTTTACAAGATTACTATTTATTAAATGTACAATAAAGCGTTCTCTTTTCTTTCTAGATATTACACAACTTGCTACGAATTTACAAGATTTTAAAAAATTTGCCGAACCATCGATTTTTCCATTTTTTATGATGGAAAGTTTACAAACATGCCTAAAAGACCAGTGCTGTTTTCCGGTTTCCTGGGCTTATCTTCTCCCTGTTCTAGAGGTTTGCTGGGAAATCACGGACGTCCAATAAGGTTCCATTGCTTCTCGATTGCGGAAAATATACTGTGACAGACCGGGAAAAGCGGTTTCACAAATAAGACAAGAATTATACAAAAAAAATTCACAAAAGAATAGTAAAGTGTGATTTAATATACAGAAGAAGGGTGGCAATTATTCAAAATTATAGAAAATATTATTCTTAGCATTTAAATAGGAAATAAATGCCAGCTTAATTTTTAATGGACTTCCTCAGTCGCTAATATAGAAAAGTTGGAAAAAATGATTTATAGTATTGATTATATGATTTCTTATTTGCGGAATTTGTTGAAGGAGTGAATAGAATGTCTAGTACAAGGGCTTTGACTGAACCTGGCATAAAGGACAGTGACTCAACCCTTCATACCCCAGGGTCGGCAACGACGGCCTGGAAGGATTTCATGGCCCTTATCAAGATTGGGATCGTCAATTCCAATTTGATTACAACATTTACAGGTTTGTGGCTGGCCCTTCATTTTTCAGGCGAGCATTTTTTCAATAACCTGGATACGATGTTTTTTGTTCTTGCTGGGTCTTCGTTGATCGTTGCGGGATCCTGCAGTTTAAATAATTATATTGACCGAGACATAGACCATTTGATGGAGAGGACCAAAAACAGGCCGACAGTTACCGGGAAGGCAAATCCGGCGAAGGTGCTGGCCCTCAGCCTGGGATTGATAGCGGCAGGGACAATCCTGCTTGCTTTCACAAACTTTACTACAGCAGCCATCGGGCTTTTCGGCGTTTTTTCGTATGTTGTGCTGTATACGCTAATCTCTAAACGCAGGTTTGTCTCTAACACGATTGTGGGAAGTGTGTCCGGAGCGGTGCCGCCACTGATTGGCTGGGCAGCTGTTGATCCGGATTTAAGTTTGCTTGCCTGGATGCTGTTTCTAATTATGTTCATCTGGCAGCCTCCACATTTCTATGCAATCGCCATGAAGCGCTGTGAAGAATACAGGGCAGCGGGCATTCCAATGCTGCCGGTTGTAAAAGGCTTCAAAAGGACGAAAAGGTCTATGGTATTATGGGTCGCTTGCTTGCTACCGATTCCTTTTTTCCTTGTTCCGCTTGGAACACCCCTTGTCATTTTGGCAAGCATTTTGAATGTCGGGTGGCTTATTCTTGGAATCTGTGGGTACAGGATGAAGGATGACCTGAAGTGGGCTAGGTTGATGTTTGTATATTCCTTAAATCATATGACCATTCTTTACGTTGCGATGGTAATAGTTACATTGGTTTAATACAGAACAATGTGTATTTATAAGATAGGATTGCCTGATGGTCTGGATATTTTTTTCGGCATCAGGCAATCAAATCATAATTATTGGGGAAACACCTTGTACCCCTGCCGTCTGGCAGGAAAAAGCGCTGTACCTCATACATATCTGGTGTGGGATTCACAAAATTTAAAACGCTGTCATCGAACGGCGTCCTGAGATGATTCCTTTTTTATAGGAATTCTTTCTTATTGTTAGAAATTGATATAGAGAGAATTTTCAAAATCAGCGCAAATCTTTTTGACTTGTGAGAAATTTTACGAAAGAGGGGTTTCTAAAGCTATGAGGAAAAGGCTGCAAAAATGGCGTATAGCTTCATTATTTGCAATATTGGCACTTTTGCTGGCCGGTTGTGGAGAACCATTTGTATCTGCATTACAGCCAGCTGGTGAAGTTGCAAAGAGGCAATACGACCTCATGATCCTAAGTACATCGATCATGGTATTGGTAATTATTGCTGTAGTAGTAATATTTTTAATAGTGATTTTTCGTTTCCGCCGCAAAGAAGGGGACAAGTCAATTCCTAAACAAATTGAAGGAAACCACAAACTTGAAATCATATGGACTGTTATCCCTATCCTTCTTTTATTGATCTTGGCAGTGCCAACTGTAACTGCTACATTTGATTTTGCTGATACCAAAGCTATGGAAAAGAAAGACAAGGATGGCAAAACAAAAGATGCCCTTGTTGTGAATGTGCGGGCAAATCTTTACTGGTGGGAATTCGAATATCCGGATCTGGGTATCGTAACGAGCCAGGATTTAGTAGTTCCAACAGATGAAAAGGTTTACTTCAATTTAACTGCTTCCGATGTTAAGCACTCCTTCTGGATACCTGCTGCCGGCGGCAAGATGGATACGAACGTTGAGGGAGAAAATCAATTCTGGCTGGAATTTGATAGCAAAAAAGCAGAAAATGTCAAAGATGTGTTTTATGGAAAGTGCGCAGAGCTTTGCGGACCATCACATGCTTTGATGGACTTTAAAGTAAAGACGAAATCCCGTGCCGAGTTCGACCAATGGGCGGCTGACATGAAAAAGGTTAAAAAGCCAGTTGCAGAAGGTGACTTAGCAAAACAAGGTGAAGCAGTCTTCAATAAGAGCTGCATCGGATGTCATGCTGTAACACCTAATGACAGCAGGCCTGAACAAGCTCGACAGGCGCCGAACCTTGCCACATTCGGTGAACGTGAACGAATCGCTGGAGTGTTGGAACATGATGAAGAAAATCTGAAAAATTGGATCAAAGATCCTGAACAATTTAAGCCGGGCAACACGATGACGGGCACCTATAAAGTAACCGATGAACAGGTTGACGCACTTGCTGCGTACTTAATGGGTCTTAAAGTGGAAGAAAAATAGGGGATAAAATCATAGATTGATAGACAGAGGGAGGATAAACTGTGAGTACCTACGCTCAGAAAAAAGGATTTGGCGCTACGGTTTGGGATTACCTTACAACGGTAGACCATAAGAAAATCGCCATTTTGTACCTTATCGCTGGCGGACTGTTCTTCGTTGTCGGAGGACTCGAAGCGATGTTCATCAGAATTCAGCTCGCAGTCCCGGACAATGATTTTATTAGTGCCGGATTGTATAATGAAATATTAACAATGCATGGAACGACAATGATTTTCCTGGCAGCAATGCCTTTAGTTTTCGCATTTATGAATGCTGTTTTACCGCTTCAAATAGGAGCACGTGATGTTGCATTTCCTTTTGTAAATGCATTAGGATTTTGGTTATTCTTCTTTGGGGGTGTATTCCTTAACCTATCATGGTTCTTGGGGGGAGCACCGGATGCGGGCTGGACATCGTATGCGTCTTTGTCCTTGCATTCTGAAGGGCACAATGTGGATTTCTATGTGCTCGGCCTTCAAATCTCCGGGATTGGTACGTTAATCGGAGGGATAAACTTCCTGGCGACGATAATAAATATGCGGGCTCCAGGTATGACATATATGCGTATGCCATTGTTTACCTGGTCATCATTCGTAGTTTCTGCTCTAATCTTATTCGCTTTTCCTCCATTAACTGTTGGATTGGTTTTAATGATGTTTGACCGTATGTTCGGATCTAACTTCTTTGATGCTACAGCGGGCGGAAATACAATTATCTGGGAACATTTATTCTGGATTTTCGGTCACCCTGAAGTATATATTTTGATCCTGCCGGCTTTCGGAATATTTTCAGAAATTTTTGCTACATTTTCGAGAAAAAGATTGTTTGGATATTCTTCAATGGTATTCGCGACAGTCCTTATTGGTTTCTTAGGGTTCATGGTTTGGGCTCACCATATGTTTACGGTAGGTATGGGCCCGATTGCAAACGCAATTTTTGCGGTGGCTACGATGGCAATTGCGGTTCCAACCGGTATCAAAATTTTCAACTGGATGTTTACGATGTGGGGAGGAAGCATCAAGTTCACAACACCAATGTTGTACGCTACAGCCTTCATTCCTTCGTTTGTTGCCGGTGGTGTAACAGGTATCATGCTTGCCGCAGCACCTGCGGATTATCAGTATCATGACAGCTATTTCGTAGTTGCCCACTTCCACTATGTAATAGTTGGAGGCGTAGTATTTGGTTTATTAGCTGGTACGCATTTCTACTGGCCAAAGATGTTTGGTACAATGCTAAATGAAAAATTGGGTAAGATTTCGTTTTGGCTGTTCTTGATTGGTTTCCACTTAACATTCTTTATCCAGCATTTCCTTGGATTAATGGGTATGCCTCGCCGTATATTCACTTATCTTCCAGGACAAGGCTTTGAAACAGGAAACCTGATAAGTACGGTAGGAGCATTTTTTATGGCGGTTGCGGTTCTTATCTTACTGATAAATATAATCATGACTTCTATCAAAAATGAAAGAGTCGGTAACGATCCATGGGAAGATGGGCGTACACTTGAATGGGCGATTCCATCTCCTCCGCCATTTTATAACTTTAAACAGCTTCCTCTCGTACGCGGCCTGGATGCTTACTGGGTGGAAAAGATGGAAGGTAAAAATGGAATGACCCCGGCTGAACCGCTTGGTGATATTCATATGCCAAACTCATCCATTCTACCTCTGGTGATGTCATTTGGCCTGTTCGTTGCTGCTTTCGGAGCAATGTACCATGTCGATGATAAGAGCTGGGCAATACCTGTACTTGTAATTGGCCTGCTCATTACCTTTGGGGCGATGTTTATCCGTTCGGTAAAGGATGACCATGGTTTCCATATCCACAAGGAAGATCTGTTAGATGACGATGATAAGGGGGCTAAGGCATAATGCACGCAGAAGAAAAATTCACAGATGCCACCTGGCCTGCTTCTCCTGAAACAGCAACCCTGGAAGGCAAGAATAAATTCCTGGGATTCTGGTTATTCCTGGGAGGAGAGACTGTATTATTCGCATCACTTTTTGCTACCTACCTGGCATTGAAGGATAAAGTTCCGGATTCAAGCCATAAACTGGCTAAAGATATTTTCGAACTTCCATTAACATTTGTTGCGACAATGCTGCTGTTAACCAGTTCATTGACGAGTGTATATGCGATGTACCATATGAAAAATAACCATTTCCAGAAAATGCAGGCCTGGTTATTGATAACTGTTTTGCTTGGCGCGGCTTTCCTCGGACTGGAAGTGTATGAATTCAACCATTATGTCCATGAATTCAAACATACCTTTACCAGCAGTGCATTTGGATCTGCGTTCTACACTCTAGTTGGATTCCATGGGGCCCACGTTGCTGTCGGTTTAGCCTGGATCCTGACATTGATGCTGCGGAATGCAAAACGCGGCCTAAATCTATACAATGCACCTAAGTTTTATGTTGCGAGTCTTTATTGGCATTTCATTGATGTTGTATGGGTATTTATCTTTACTGTAGTATATTTAATGGGAATGGTGGGATAAACTGATGGCGAATGATCAATCAAATTCAGCTAACCCGAATGTGAATTTAAAATACCGGCGCAAAAAAAATGCTGAGGAAATGAAACATCAAGTAATTACCTTCACGTTGATGATCTTCTTTACCTTACTTGCGTTTTTGGCAGTTGCCTATGACGGATTCTCACATTGGTTCATTGTACCTTTTATTCTTTTGCTTGCTGCAGTCCAGGTAGCTTTCCAGCTATATTACTTCATGCATATGAAGCATAGAGGCCATAACACGATTGCTTTGTTCATGTACTCAGGGGCTTTAGTCGGGGCAATTACGATTCTGACATTTATAACCATTACCTGGATTTAAGTAAATCAGAAAATCGGCTATGATCTATAGCCGATTTTCTTTTTAGGCCGGTTTATAATTTAAAATGATATTATTATTTTGTACTTGGTGAACAGATTTGAATTCTTTATCCATACAGAAGTAATAATAACCTTCTTTAAGTTATCCTTTAGATTGTCCATGTTTGAAGCCATGTTGTATAATATTCTTAAAATGAAGGAATTTTTCAGAGGTGATATAATGTCGATCGATATTTTTGGTTTCCGAGCATTGTGGAGCCCTTACTTCCTTGTCGCCCTGGTCTTGATTACGCTTGCTTATTTCTTGCTGGTAACGAGGTATCGAACAAAGTTTTCAGGCAGTGAGCCGGTAACGAAGAAGCAAAGTACCCTTTTTGTTATTTTCATGGCATTATTGTACGTCATAAAAGGATCACCGATAGATTTATTGGGTCATATCATGTTCAGTGCCCATATGATTCAGATGGCTTTCTTATATTTAGTAATGCCGCCTTTACTCATATTAAGCATCCCTGACTGGCTATGGAGGCAGGTTTTCTCCTTTTCAGCTATCGATAGTATATTTAGAAGATTAACAAAGCCTCTAATCGCGTTGCTCGTTTTTAATCTTACGTTCTCTTTCTATCATATTCCGCTTGTTTTTGATTTTGTCAAAACGGATATGTGGCTGCACGCGCTTTATACGGTTGTTCTTTTCTTTACGGCCCTTTTCATGTGGTATCCCCTTGTCAATCAGCTGCCTGAGAAGGAGAGCTTATCAGGTTTGTATAAGATCGGATATATCTTCGGTAACGGTATTTTATTGACGCCTGCGTGTGCCTTGATCATTTTCGCCGATAATCCGATGTATGATACCTTCACTAATGCTTCTGCGTGGGCGAAGGCAATGGAATTGTGTGTCCCTGCATCCCAGCTTTCCGGTTTGCAGCTTAGCGGACCCGAGATGTTTAACGGCCTTCCTCTCTTGGAGGACCAGCAGCTTGGCGGCGTCCTAATGAAGATCATCCAGGAAATCGTATATGGGATCGTGCTCGCTTATGTTTTCTTCGCGTGGTTTCGAAAGGAAAACGGCGCAGTGGATAAAGTTGATCCGCTGCCCGTTGATGTACAAACGATAGAATAATATTTTGACCAGCCTTGTCCATATTTGGCAAGGTCTTTTTTTGGGAACATCGAAAAAATTGGACATTATTGAGCATTCTGTTAAGAATCTGCTATTTCGTTGAGTTTTCCTGATGCCTTTTATAAAATGAATAAGATGGGATATTTAGATATAGAGAGGACGTTATTAATTATCATGTCTTTACCGATACTTCCGACTATTAGTACAACTTTTATCGTTCTAAGCGCAATAACCGTAGCCATCGGCTGGTACCAGATCAAGCAGCGCAGGATTGAAACACACAAGAAAACAATGATTACGGCTGCAATCTTTGCGTTAATTTTCTTTCTGATATATGCATCGAGGACCATTTTTATCGGAAATACAGCGTTTGGGGGACCAGACGATTTAAAAATCTACTATACGGTTTTTTTAGTGTTTCACATCTTTTTGGCTACAACAGGGGCTGTTTTCGGAATTGTGACTTTATTGACGGGTTTCAACAACAAACTTTCCAAGCATAGAAAGCTTGGCCCGATCACAAGCATTATCTGGTTTTTTACTGCCATAACCGGTGTTGCCGTGTACCTTTTGCTTTATGTATTTTATCACGGCGGTGAGACGACATCCGTCATTAAAGCAATTCTGGGGTTTTAACTTAGTAAAAAGCAGCGGACTGAAATTAAATCCGTTGCTTTTTTACTATCTGGTATGAATCTCTCGTATGGTCAGCTGAGCTTAGACGGTTTGAGGGAAAAAATAAAAACGCATGAAGGTTCATGCGCTTTCTTGGGTCATATCAGATGCCTGAGAATTGATCAAGCTCTGCCTTTATGTCTGAAAGGATTTTCTCACATTGCTGAACAAGGGAAGCAGGGAAGCTTTCGCCTTCGCCGTATTCGATGCCATGCGGATAATAGTGTTTGCCCAGTAGAGGAGTAAGTAATTTGATCACGGCCTTGTGTGCGCCAACATCGCCCTCAACGGCATGGCCCAGGACACGCAGATAGAAGGTGCCTTCTTTTAATTCGAATTTTCGATCGTAGCTAACTCTTTCATAATCCCATTGCTCAGCGCGAACCAAACCGTGCTCGGGCATTAACTGATCCAAGCGGTTTAAATCTGCTGTTACATTTTCCAAACCAAAGCTTTCGAATTTCACGGATAACCCTCCTAATTTTGCTTTTCAACGCAGGATAAAAACAAGATGGAGAAAGGTATGTATAAAAATGCTATTTTCTCCAATATTATTTACATATAGACATATTTCCCTCATATTTTATAATAGTACGAAATTATGCAACTTGCAATGAGTACCTTTCCGTTATTTTAACGTTCACAAAAATTATATGTTTTTCCTTCATAAAAACTTAATGTAATAGGGGTTATTGCATGTCATGATTGATATAAAAGCCGCTCAAACAATGATATAATTAATCAAAAAATGGTTTATAAAGCTTATACATCTATATATAGATTTCGAGAGGGGGAGACTTCCTCTGCGCATATTGGCAAGGGCGATCATACTTTCAGCTATTTTATTTATTATTGGAATTTATTTAAATTTAGCTCATGACAGTAGTGAAAACTCGATTCTCTTGGGGGAGAACGGCATCAAGCAAAAAAATCAGGAAGACATTCAAAGAAATATGGCCCCCAGTGATAATGGAGCTTTAAAGAACCCGAAAGAGGGTCTGGCTGGCTTAATAGGAAAAAAAGCGGCTGAAGCAGAAAAGCGTTATGGAAAGCCTTCAAGGGTCGATCCATCCTCTTACGGTTATGAATGGTGGATCTATAATCAGGACAGCAGAAGGTATTTTCAGCTTGCTGTTGAAAGCGGAAGGGTTGTTTCGGCCTATGGGATCGGCAAGAAAATCAATGTAACACCATTTAAAATCGGGCAGACGATTGATGAGATATATTCCAGTGCTTTTGTAGAGACGTCAGTCGACATTGAAGCGCATGGAAGCTCTTACCGTTTTGAGCTTTCAGAGGAAGATATGAATATGAGGCCGCTCATAAAGCTTGGAGATGTATACGCTCAGTTATATCTGGATAAGTTCACAGGGAGTGTATCCAGTGTCCGGTTTTTAAACGAGGAAACGCTACTTAAACAGAAGCCTTATGAATTGACATACCGCGGGAAGTTGAAGGAAGAACGGCCCCTCGGTGAGGAAGAATGGAAAAAGGTGGAGGCCGGAAGCCGCCATCAAATTTTTGATATTACCAATATCATGCGACAACGGTTTGACCTTGCAGAATTGAAATGGGATGAGAAAACTTCCGAGGTTGCTTATGATCATAGCAGCGACATGTCGGAAAGCCGGTATTTTTCCCATACTTCCCCTACGAAAGGGGACCTTGAGGACAGGCTTGCCGAGGGTGGCATATCCTACACACTTGCAGGAGAGAACATTGCAGCAAACTATGTGGATGCGATTGCCGCAATGGAAGGATGGCTGAATAGCAAAGGGCATCGCGATGCACTGTTGAATAAAGATTTTACCCATGTAGGTGTTGGAGTTTACCGGAAATATTACACACAGAATTTTATCGCTAAATAAGGAGCCTTCACTAGTGAGTCGGGCCTCGGGTCAAATTTCTGCATTTTTAGTTCGGGTGATGAATGTAGTGTTGACCCTGGTCCTTTTTTTAATGTGCTTTTTGTGGTATACGCCCGCCGTCACACTTTCGATTTCTGTTCATAAGATGGGAATAGGCGTATGTCATGGCGTGAGGTGATCGTATATGGCTCAAAAAAAAGGGCGCACATCAGTTGAAAAATTCAAGGCATTCGTGAAGAAGCATCCTAAATTAAGGCAGGAAGTCAAAGACGGTAACTATACATGGCAGGAGTTATTTGAGGAGTGGCAGCTTTTTGGAGGCGACCATGAACAGTGGGAGGAATACAAGGCCAAGGATGGGGTTGGCACGAGGCAGGAAGAACCCGAGAAGGGCAAGTCCATCGAAACAAATCAAACAATAAAAACCAGCCAAATGAACAAAACGGATTTCTTGGCACTCCTTCTTCAGTCAGTCAAGAACCTGGATGTTAACCAGGTCCAGCAGTATATATCAAGTGCAAACCAGGCACTGGGAGCAATCCAGGGGATTATTTCTTCATTCCAGGGAGAAAAGCCGAAAAACGAAGAAGAGGTGCAGGAACAAAAACCCAAGTCCAATCCATTTGTATTCAGAAAAGACTAGAAATCCGTCTGAATGAGGAGGTTTTTATGAGGCAGGATGTATATAGCTTGATTGAAGAAAACCAGGATTTGAAAAAGTTTCTGCGTGGTCAGCCGTATTGGTACCGGAGATTGATGAGAAATCCTCAGGATTTGGATAAATTGGAAACCGAAGCCGCGTATCATTTTAATAAAACGATCCCGCAAAGAATAAATAAGTTTTCAGATGGCGTCCAGATGGCTTCTATGCTGCTTGGGATGTTCCAGGCAATGAAATATCAAAATGGCTGATCCTTTGGGAACAGCCATTTTTATTTTACTGGGTTTTTGGCCTGATTTAGCTGCAAGTCGATGCAAAACCCAAGAATGATCCATAAAGTTCTTTAACACTCAGGAAGGAACCATGATTGTTATTCTGTGAGTAAATTGGCTTTTTTTGCAAACACTAGTTGGCAAAGGAGGCAGATTATATGAAATGGCTGGTTACTGTATTTTTATTGGTGCTGATCGTCTCAGGTTGTGGCAACAAAATACCTGAACCGCAATATAACCAGAAAACACCGGAAGTTCTTGGCCGCGGCCATTCTGCTTCAGCGGAATCTATCAAGCCGGACGGCGATAGAGGATTTGAAGCCAAATATTTTATGAAAGGAAACTCCCTTTATGTTGATTGTTTCTTAAGAGGATTTTCCTTATCTCCTTCCTACGGCAAAGAGAGGGCGAAGATTAGGTGTTATATGGACGGGAAAAGGATCGCTGACTATCAAACTGCCGCATTTATCGTGAAAAAGATGCCCCAGGGCCGGCATGAAATGCTATTAGAAATTCTTAAGGCAAATGGGCAGCCCGCCGGACTGAAAAAAGGCTTCACCGTTGAAGTCAATTCTGACATCTAAGGAAAAGCATTAGCATCTAAACTGCAAAAATGGTAGAATGTTGGTGGAGGTGAGCGGTCAATGCTTGCTACGATGGAAAGGGTTAACATCTTGCAAACTGCCGATTCTTTGGCGGAAATGGTATTGCAATCTGAAGCAGGGGAAAACTATCTCCTTACTTTATATAAAATGAAGAATGACCGGGAAGCACAGCAAAAAATACGCAAATTTGCTTCTCTTAAGGAGCTGTATGAAGAGGCCCAGCGTTTTGGGAAGTATCATCCGGATTATAAGAGAGTGAATCTTGAAATTCGGGAGGTAAAGCGTGAAATGGATCTTCATCCCTCTATCGCGGAATTTAAAAGGGCGGAAACAGAAATACAAGGCATCCTCGATGAAATCAGCATGAAAGTCGGACATGCCGTTTCCCAGCATATTAAAGTTCCCGCTGGGAATCCCTTCTTTGAGTCGCTCTCGAGCTGTGGCGGAGGATGCGGTTCCGGAGGCAGCTGTGGATGTTCCGCATAAGCTTTTTTGAATGCTTCAGCGGAAATTGACAGATTCGTTCATTTGTCCGAATAGAAATGGGGCCGGCTCTATGAAATGCAGCCGGCTCCATTGCCTTTCTCCTATGATTCATTCTCAAACCGAATGCAATCTGGGCATAAATTCCCGCAACAGAACATTTTCTTTTGCGGCACGAAAAAACGATGGCGAAAAACCAATGAATTTTTCTCGCTTCTTACGAAAACAGTCACGCTATGCAGCTTGTGGCCGCGCATCGATTTTGCCGATGCCTTTTTTATTGCCTTTATTACCTTATCGATATCGTTCTGTTCCGAATGCTTGACATAAAGAAAGGGTATTCCGGCCACTTTTTTATGTGCAGCATGTACGATTTCCTCCTCAGCGGCCAATGTGTTTATGAACGAAGCCCAAATCGTATCCAAATCCATGGCTTATCCCCCTGTTGTTTCACTTTTGAATACCCTTTGATTGATCAGCCTTAAACCGATTGTGATTTCTTAGGAACCACGGTGGTTTTTTAGGTTGATAGCAAAGTTTATGCATGCTACACTTAATGAAAACCTTTACCCTTTCCCGGTCAGGATCAATTGTTTGATAAGATTCCTTACAGGTGGGGATGAGCTGGAGTTTCATTGTAAAAGGGGAGTACTTGCTATGTTTGGAGAAAGACAGGGAATAATTGTATATTTACATACATTGAAGCAGGCAAAAATGCTAAGGAAATTTGGCAATATCCATTATGTGTCAAAAAAGCTGAAGTACGCTGTCCTTTATACAAATATGGAGGATGTTGAGGCACTTTCCGAAAAGTTAAGAAGCTATTCGTTTGTAAAGCGGGTTGAGCTCTCCTATAAACCGTTCTTAAAAATGGAATATGAGAATTCCAAACCGGATAAAGCGAAGGAATATGATTATAAAATGGGAATTTGATTTTCACAGGACAAGGAACGCTTCGAAAGCATCCCATCGCACGAAGAAAGCGTAGCTTTTCGAGGATGTGGTGACGTCGACATTTACCACAGGACGTGGCAGATGTTAGTCGAGGTTCCTTACAAAAAGGCGCAGGCTTTCTTAAAATAAAAGTCTGCGCCTTTTTATAGCATTGCAGTGTATTTAGCTTAATGGGGGAAGATATCGGTTCATTCGCAGGATCCCGGTAAGATATTGGAAATAAAGTTCTTTTTCCGAAAAGGCCGTGGAGGGCTTGACATTTAGTTCGATGATATCTTTTCCGAGCTGCAATGCGAGCTCTCTGAAGAGTTCGAATCGTTTGTTCGGCGTGAAGTTTGGATTGGGGATGCCTTCCCTGCACATGTATAAAGGTTGAAAATTGCCCGGATCGGTTGGATGCAGGACCACCAACAGGGAAGTAAGCTTTTTTTCATACATTGTTGTATGGAGCGCAAGAAGGCGGGCTACACGGCCACCGTTTGCCTTGCCAATTTCAATCAGTTCATATATATCAGAATAACCTTCCCCTAATTCGATAAATCGCTGAATCAAATAAATCTCTCCTTAAATAAGTCTATTCTTAATTTATCACTACTTTGCTCCATTACCAATAAGGTAATTTTAAAGCTGGCCGCTTTTTAGAAAATTTGCCTGTTGGACATCAAGTAACGTCGAAGACAAAGGCATAGCCCTAGTCCGCAAGATGTGGATCACACATGTGAAAAGATAAGCATGTAGCGCACAAAGACTGCATTCTCCTTTGTTGACAAAAAACTTAATCGTTTCTTGCAAAAAAAAAGCCCTGCAGGTCATCTTCTGCAGGGTCCTTCTATTTCCTAAAAAGGGTAGAAGGCAAAGGGAGAGGAGAAACCGGAGGAAGAACTTATGGGGAAACGTAAGTCTTCTCCGCGGTTGGCAACAACACCTACGATAGTGATGTTGTTACTATCAGTATGGCCAAATTTATCCTTATTATTCAAACCAGGCCCACTTTTTTCTGAAATAACAGGCGCGAAAAAAATTTTTTGAAGTTGGCTGCGCATTTCTAATATGATAGGATTATTGGGTAACAGAAATTTGTCAAAAAATGTGGTGAAAACATGCGTGTCGTTTCTGGAACTTGCAAAGGGAGGCCTTTAAAATCAGTGCCGGGCACAGGAACCAGGCCTACGACTGATAAAGTGAAGGAAGCTTTGTTCAATATAATCGGGCCTTATTTTGAAGGCGGGGATGTCCTCGATCTGTTCGCAGGCAGCGGGGGCCTTGGGATTGAGGCGTTAAGCCGTGGCATGGATCGCGCTATTTTTGTAGACAGGGAGTACCAGGCTGTCCAAACAGTTAAAGATAACCTTAAGGCATGCGGTTTTTCAGAGCAGGCTGAAGTCTACAGAAATGACTCGGAAAGAGCTTTGAAAGCAATCATTAAAAGGGGACTGAACTTCAGTCTGATCATGCTCGATCCACCATATAAAAAACAAAAGCTCGTCACAATGCTTGAGCAAATACATAATGCAGCTCTTCTTGACCATGAGGGGTTTATCGTATGTGAACACGGCCATGATGTTGTCCTTCCGGATCGTGTCTGCAGTTTCACGAAAACTCGGCAAGAAGTATATGGAATCATCGCTATTACAATTTATCGGTGGGATAGGGATGAAAATTAGAGGGGGATTTCTATGGCCAGGATAGCCGTTTGTCCAGGGAGCTTTGACCCGATCACCTTTGGCCATTTGGATATTATCCAAAGAGGGGCAAAGGTTTTTGATCAAGTTTATGTAACCGTTTTAAACAATACTTCGAAAAATTCGCTGTTTACCGTTGATGAACGCTTAGAATTGATTAGGGAAACTACTGCGCATATTCCTAATGTGAAAGTGGACTCTTTTCAAGGTTTGCTTGCCGATTATGCGACCAAGGTTAATGCTGATGCCATCATCCGCGGACTCCGTGCCGTGTCCGATTTCGAGTATGAAATGCAGATTACTTCCATGAATAGGCTGCTGAATGAAAGGGTTGAAACCTTTTTCATCATGACCAGAAACCAATATTCTTTCTTAAGCTCCAGCATTGTTAAAGAAGTTGCAAAATATGGCGGCGATATCTCTGAACTTGTTCCGGAGAGGGTAAGGGCGGCACTGCTCACAAAATACGGTCAATGAACCAAAAGGTAGGACCCATCCATGTGGTGGGTTTCTTTTTGCATTTTAAGAGTATAACTTGAGACCACTGTAGCAGGATGAGTGGCCAAATTCAGGAATAAAGTAGAACATAGACCAAGTACGCCAACATCCCTGTGTGTTGTGGTTCAGATCCTGTTCATCTCAACTACCCTTGTAATGTTTCCTCTGTAAATGAATCCGCTGGGCATCCAACTTTTCAAGTGATAAAATAGAACTGCACTACCGGTGCGTTTTTTTAACAAATCGTCAAACGGCTTCATACAAAATCTTTAATGGCCATAAGGTTGTAAGAGAGTTCAAGCTATTTGGGGAGGGATTCTTTTGCGGGAGCCTAAGATAGGCCTTGCACTCGGTTCGGGCGGAGCGAGGGGCTTTGCCCATGTTGGTGTGATAAAGGTGATGAAGGAAGAAGGAATCCCTATAGATATGATTGCCGGAAGCAGCATGGGCGCCCTCATTGGGACATTTTATGCAGCAGGCTTAGATATCGAACGGCTTTATAAGCTGGCACGGGTTTTTAAAAGAAAGTATTATTTGGATTTTACCGTTCCTAAAATGGGGTTTATTTCCGGAAAAAGGGTAAAAGAGCTTATTCGGGTTTTTACATATGGAAGGAGGCTGGAGGAGCTAGACATTCCCGTTGCTGTTGTCGCAACCGATATTAAACGCGGCGATAAAGTCTTATTCCGTGAAGGCCCAATCGCTGAAGCCGTGAGGGCAAGCATTTCCATACCGGGTATTTTTGTCCCCGAAAGGATTGGTGGCCGCTTGTTGGTTGACGGAGGTGTAATAGACCGGGTTCCCGTTTCGGTGGCAAGGGAAATGGGGGCAGATATTGTGGTTGCGGTTGATGTAGCCAAAGTGAAACAAGATCAGGAAATCACCTCCATTTATGATGTGATAATCCAAAGCCTTGATATTTTACAGATGGAACTGGTGAAGAGCAGGGAATTTGCTGCAGATATCATGATCCGGCCGCCGGTTGAGAAATATAATTCAAAGGCGTTCACTGACATTTCCGAAATTATCAGTATTGGGGAAGAAGAGGCAAGGAAAAATATTAGCAGGATTAAAGAATCTATTGAAAACTGGAAGGAGACTTGAACAGGTGAGTCGTAAGTACTATATGCGCTCTTTCCTGATTGCAGCTGTTCTAATCATAGCTTCATCGTTTTATTATTTGCCATATTACGTAGCAAAACCAGGCATGGCACAAGAATTGGAGCCAATTATAAACGTTGAAGGAGGGGACGATGCCTCCGGAAGCTTTATGCTGACAACCGTAAGGATGGGAAGGGCCAATATCTATTCATATATGGCGGCAAAAATGAGCAAATACCAGGAGTTGTATCCAGAGAACGCGATCAAGAGTGAAAATGAAAGTGATGAAGAATACAATGTGAGACAACTCCATATGATGGATGATTCAAAAAATAATGCAATTAAAGTGGCCTATGAAAAAGCAGGCAAGCCGATTTCTTTTCAATATCTGGGCGTTTATGTCCTTAATACGCTCAAAGGGATGCCGGCATACGGAGAATTAAAGCCTGGGGACCAAATTACCAGGGTTGATGAGCTCAAAATAGAATCTGCGAAGCAATTTATGGATTATGTCGGTAGTAAAAATCCGGGTGACAAAATCACGCTTAAATTTAAAAGGGATTCAAAGACCAAACAGACCACACTGCCTTTAAAGAATTTCGATAGGGATAAAAAGCGGGCCGGCATCGGCATTTCGCTTGATGACCATGAAAAGCCGATAACCGAACCGGCTGTTAAGGTAAACACCGAGCAGATCGGAGGTCCTTCCGCCGGATTAATGTTTACTTTGGAAATTTTCAATCAGCTGACCGATGGGGATACTACAAAAGGGTATCAAATTGCAGGAACGGGAACGATGTCAGAGTCAGGCGAGGTCGGCCCGATCGGAGGCATAAAGCAAAAAATCGTCGCTGCCGACAATTCAGGTGCACAAATCTTTTTTGCACCTAATGAAAAAGGGAATAAGCAATCTAACTACCGCCAGGCGCTGGCAACCGCCGAAGATATTGAAACGGATATGAAGATTGTCCCGGTGGATACTGTCGACGATGCCCTCAACTACCTTGAAACATTAAAAGAGATTAGATAAGAAAGCCGCTTATCTCGTGATGAACACGGTTGAACGGCTTTCTGGCGGCATAAAGTAACGATTGATTGAATCTTTTCTTCATGTATGAAGTGGAGCACTGCTTAAGTGCAGTACGTCCTTATGGCTTCGATTGTGTGGTCCAGCACCTCAGGTCCCAGGCTTAAACTAATCTAGAACTTACAAGAGCTCCTAATCCGCGAGTTTGATATGCGATTAACTCGGGGATTTTTCAATAATGACCGGGGCCTCGAATTCCCGTTTCATTAACATGCTTTGATATGGTTCCATAAGTCCGAGGGCATAAATGCGGGCAGCCCGTATATCAGGACGGATTTCCGGGGAGCCGAAGGAAGAAAGTCTGGACACCAATGGAATGGGCATATGTTTTTTCTTGCTCCGCAAATATTCCCTCCCCGCACTTGACATCCCTAATAGCCGAAGATAAGTGGGGTTTCCCTGCAATGGAATCATTTCTTCTTTCGTTGTGTTTGTCAGGATATGGACGCACATCCGTTGCAGCCTTGTCCATGTATAGCGTTTCGTTTTTAATGCTGCCATAAAGCCGGCAAAGTTAAGAGCGTGTGCGGCGGCCTGCTGGATACGGTATTCGATGCCTTCTTCTATTTCATAAATTTTCCTTAATTCAGCTGCCGAAGCCGACATTACCCTGTATTTTAGCAAAGGCCAATACATTTCCCAGTTGTGAAACTGTCCATATTCCCTAATGTAATCCCTTAAAACGGATGATGTTGAATCAGTGACATATCCACTGATGTTTGAGATATTCGATTTGCTATCAAAAATCGATTTGCGGATGGCCGTTGCGCTGGCGATCGAATTTTCCGGCAGCGCGGCATCATGATATCCGGCCTGTACACGCTTGATGGTCAGGGGCTTGATTTTAAAACCATTGGATAAAGCGGCCTTGACATATTCCATGCCGAGAATATTGTTTGGTTTTGACAAATCCAGGGCATAAAGGTTTTTTTCAAGTTCACTGAATGCAAGAGATGCAGCGCGCGGATAACTGTTTCCTTCCTTCATATGCTTTTTGACCAAAGCCTGATAGTTGTCCTGCTTCTCCTGAAGCAAATGATAAGTCTCTAGAAAGGGTTGAATCCTTCCGTTCTCACTGCCGAAGCAGAATGAATCGCACTGCAATGCTTCAAGTGCGAATATGGCGCCGCGTGCAAATATCTCCGCCTTTTGCGGCGCGAACGCATAGGGCAGTTCAAAGACAAGATCGACTCCTGCTGCGAGAGCCATTTTCGCCCTGGCCCATTTGCTCAAAAGAGCAGGTTCACCCCGCTGGAGGAACGGCCCGCTCATAATGGCGATGACTATGTCAGCATTTATGACTTCTTTGCTTTTCTGCAAGTGATAAGAATGTCCGTTATGAAAAGGATTGTATTCAACGACTAATCCCAAAGCTTTCATCGCTTCACCTCGTAAAAATGGGGTATTGTTATGAATTTACAATATTTGTGGCCAAAAGTCGACTTTAAGGAAGTATTTTCCCTTGGCGGTTATTGAATAATAAAGAAGATAGTCTGAAACCGCAAGGAGGCGATTTGCATTTTCATATGTACAAATTGCAATAAAGAATTAAGCCCCCCATATACGATGTTGCTATGTGAAGAGTGCATGGCGCTCCCAATCGAACAACTATGGGTGCCTTTGAAAGAAAACCCCGGCAATGAATAAATTACAGCGTAATGATTGCAAAGAATACAGAAACGGTTATTATTATAATAGCTTCCATTCGCACTTTCGAAGAAACGCATGAAATAAGCATTTTGGCAGGGTATAGACTGTAAAGAAAAAATATTGACAAACAGTATAATGACAGCTATAATTACTTTTGTTGCGCTTAGAGGTGATTCATTTGCAATGGACAATTAGCCAACTTCAAAAATTACGGGAAAAAGACCTGCAAATCGAAGAAACGGTGGATGTTGCGGATATAAAGGAACGGGATAAACAAATTCGTGAAGTCTCGCCCATTAAAGTGACCGGCAGGGCTGATATCAGTTCCGCAAAGGTTACTTTCCATCTGCATTTATCCGGCCATTTGATTTTGCCTTGTTCCCGGACACTGGTAGATGTTAAATATCCAATTGATATTGACACAACGGAAACCTTTCTACTAAAAGCAGAGAATTATGATCTTGAAGATGATGATGTAACTGTCGTTAAAGGCGATGTTGTAGACCTTATACCGGTAATCAAAGAAAATTTATTGCTTGAAATCCCAATGCAGGTATTCTGCGAGGATAGCGAAGATGGTGCACCTATGTCGGGGACGGACTGGGCGGTTGTGACGGAAGAAGAAAGCAAACAACGGGTCGATCCCAGATTAGCAGGCCTTTCGAAATTTTTTGACAACAATAAGGAATCTTGATTGGAAACTTGGAGAGCCGGGAAATTCAGGCTTTCACAGCTTCTTTATCTATTTTTTAAGGAGGTGGGAATAATGGCTGTACCTTTTAGAAGAACGTCCAAAACTGTAAAAAGAAAGCGTCGTACGCACTTCAAGCTTCAAGTGCCAGGTATGGTGGCATGCCCAAACTGCGGTGAAATGAAACTTGCGCACCGTGTATGCAAAGAATGTGGGACTTATAAAGGTAAAGAAGTTGTTAACAAATAATAATTTCTTCTTTCGAAAAAAGCACAGGGGATTACCCCCTGTGCTTTTTTTCGTTGGAGGCCTCCCAAATGCAGCCTTCCTTTCCCTCTCAAAGTTCATTGCCACTCTGTCCTTGCTTTAATAGGCTCGCCAGCCTGGATGTTTTCTAATATAATTTGAGTATTCTTAGATAAAAATGGAAGCCGTGGCGTTGGAATGAGCAATGTGGTATTGGGTGAAAAACAGGGTGATGGCAGTTTATTGATCACGATAAATCGTCCGGAAAAAAGGAATGCCATAAATTATGAAGTAATGGAAAGGCTCGGTGATGTATTGTCCGATGCGGAAAGTGATGAAACCGTAAAAATGCTTATGTTAACTGGGCGGGTGGACGCCGCATTTTGCTCTGGTGGGGATCTAAGCGAATTCCACACCCTGCCTACTGAAAAAGAGGCATATAAAATGCTTTCCAAAATGGGCATGGTCGTTAATAAACTAGCAACATTCCCAAAACCGACAGCAGCTTTCCTAAATGGAACCGCCGTTGGGGAAGGGGCTGAATTCGCGGCAGCTTGTGATTACAGGATTGCGAGGGAAAACTCACGGTTTGGCTTTATCCAGGGGAAATAGGCCGCTACGACAGGATGGGGAGGCGGGACGCTTTTATTCGAAAAGCTTCCACATCAAACAGCTTTAAAACTACTTTTAACACTCCTTAGTCTCTGCATCCGCAGGAAAAGATCTGGGGTTCATCGATTCGGTTGTTTCGGATTCGAGCGGCTCCATTGGATAGCGAGATAACTGGACTCACTCTTCTTGAAGCCGTTGTCATCAGTACATACAAAAAAATGCTCATCAGGAAATGGGAACTGGGTGGGCTGCAAGGAATAATAAAACAAGAAATTGCACAATGTGCAACGCTTTGGGAAACCGCAGCCTATCGCCTTGCTGTACAAAGCTTCCTGAACAAGAAAAAATACGGGAATTTTTAATAGGACATCTATTTTCCCTTCTATCTATTCTAGCAAGTGCATATGTATGAAGTAAATACTTGCTTGGGGGTATCACGATGTCAATAGCAAGGCAGGATGCATGGACCGAAAATGAAGATCTATTACTGGCAGAAGTAGTATTAAGGCATATTAGGGAAGGCAGCACACAGTTAAAAGCATTCGAAGAAGTGGGCAGGGAATTGTCACGGACATCAGCTGCCTGCGGCTTCAGATGGAATTCCTATGTGAGGAAACAATATCAATCAGGAATAGAGCTTGCTAAAAAACAACGCAAAGAATACAATAAGTCAAAGGCTAGACAATCGGAAGGAACAGATGTTGCCCCTGCTTCCACACAGGATGCATTACAAGTTGAAAACCAGGCTCATGAAGAATCTTCATCCTTTTCTATCGAAGAAGTCATTCAGTATTTGAAAAAGCTTGATGAACTTTCAAAGCTGTTCAGCAAGGAAAGGGACCAGCTAACAAATCGGTTCAATGAGATAAAAGAAGATTATGAGGCTCTGAAGGAAGAAAACAGAACGTTAAAGGGGCAGCTAAAAACTATTGAGGATGATTACAATTCCCTCTTGCAGATTATGGATCGGGCCAGGAAGCTGATTATCCTCGAGGAAGACAAAAAAAGCCAGTCAGTAAAATTCCAAATGGATAAAAACGGTAACCTGGAAAGAGTGAATAAATGATAGAGGCTGGCCTATAAGGGGATTGCCATTAGAAACTCTATATTAGATAAATGTTCAAATATAGATATAGAGTTGCGGTCCAGTCCCCTTTCCTGCATGAGCCAGCCCCATTTCTTTTGATTGCGGTGACGATCTTAAAGGCCTGCCGGATGCCAGAGCAGCGGATTTTCGCCGAAATCCCTTTCCATATCATATTCAGCCGGTTTAAATCCCATGTTCTTCCAAAACTCATGGGATTGTACACGCGGATTCGTTTTGATTGGCAGACCAAAAGCTTTGGCAAATGCAACAAGTGATGTCCCCAGTCCCTTTTTTTGAAAATCAGGAAGCACTTCGAGTTTCCATAGAACCAGGAAATCCTGCTTTGGTTCAAAGTACTTGTCAAACCTGGCGTTCCTTTTATATAAACTCATCCGTGCTACCAGTTTGTCTGCAAAGTAAATACCATAAAAAGGAGACTCGCTATCATTTTCAATAATGTTTGCTTCTAAATCATCGAGCATGGACAACTCCTGAAGCCCGTATTCTTTGAACTTCTTGAATTCTTCCAGCGTTTTGTAGTTCACAAGCAATCGTTCCACCTTGTGCTCCATAAATATCCCCCTCACTCGGGCAGTTTCATTGTGTTGTAAAAAAATTTCAGGCGAAAGCAAAACACCCCACAGCCTGATGTCTTCTCCTGTGTGACCCTGATCCTGAGCGCCTCATTTTCGCCTCTGTCTTCGCCCTTTAAAAAGCCTGCAAACGGTAAGTTTTCTAATGTTAGAAACCGCTTAAAATTTATTATATAATAAATCATCAAATAATTCTGTAAAAGTGAACCGAAACGATAGCTGTTTACTGGGACTCCTTACTGAAATTCCCGGATTCATTATTTATGAATAGAATTATTTTGCTAATATATAAAACAAAATACATAACGGAGCGGTGGTTTCATGAAGATAGGAATTATAGGTGGAGGGGCGCTGGGCCTGCTCTTTTCCGCATACTTAAGTGATTTCCATGACGTCACACTTTATGTCCGAACAAGAGAACAGGAAGAGCTAATCACCGAGGAGGGCATTTTACTTATTAAAGGCGGCAAGACGTTTAAGAAAAGGGTAAGGGTACGGATTTCAGAAAATGTAAGTCGCGAAGAGGAGCTTTTGATCGTCGCAGTAAAGCAGTACAGCCTAAAGACTCTGTTTGAAAAAATCCACTTGCCCGAAACGCCCTTATTATTTATCCAAAATGGATATTCCCATGTCCCTATGTTGGAAAAGCTTCAAACGAAAAATATTTTTCTTGGTGTTGTAGAACATGGCGCCCTTAAGCATAAGGGAAACATTGTGGAACATACAGGGGAGGGGAAGACCAAGGTAGCTGCATACAAAGGTGAGTGCGGCGGAATGCCCCTTTTGGGCTTCAAAATAGAAAATTTCCCGTTTATTTGGTCCGAAGATTACCGGCAGATGCTGCTCGAAAAGCTTGTGGTCAACGCCGTCATCAATCCGTTGACAGGTATTCTCGGCATAAGGAATGGCGTTTTATTGGAAAATCCACATTATTTCACTCTTTTTACTAATTATTGCAAAGAGATTTCAAGCATTTTGGATTTGGAAAGAGAAACCACCCAGAAGCATGTGGAACAGGTGTGCCGGAAAACCTCGTCAAATCGATCCTCTCTATTAAAAGATCTTGAAAGCGGAAAAAAGACGGAGATTGAAGCGATCTTAGGCTATGTGATCCAAGTTGCCAAGGAAAAAGGCAAGAATCATGAGCTTGCACAAGCGGTTTATTGGATGGTTAAAGGAAAGGAATGTCAGGGGGAGGATCATTCTTGATCAGCATATTTTCTTCATTGGCGGCTACATTTATTACAATACCGGTCTTCGCCTATATCATTCTCTTTATTCTGATTAAGCAATTGACGAAAAACCACCGCCGGGCAGTGCATCTGGCAATGGATATCTCCGCCGTTCTCTTTATTTTTTCCGTACATTATCTGATTCTGGCAATCTGGGGGCGGTCGGTGTTTTGGCTGCTATTGATCATTATGATCGCCTTGGCCTTTTTAGTAGTGATTGTCCACTATAAAGTAAAGGAAGAAATCGATATTCGTAAAGTATTCAGGGGGTTCTGGAGAATAAATTTTGCCGTTTTCTTCTGTGCCTATTTCATCCTTGTCATCTTTGGCGTTGTATACCGGATAAGCGCTGTTTTGGTTTCCTGACCAGGCGGCCTATCCGCCCTAATCTTCGGAAAAAAAGGCTGCGAAAGCCCGGGCAAGATTTTTTGTTTTATAAAGGCATAATGATATACTACATTAGAATTGATTTGCGTAGAAAGGAAGTACCTTAATGGAGATTAAAAATCTCGAATTGCCATCTTTAAACAAGTTCGCTTCTGATTATCTTCAGGGAAATCTGCAAGCGGAGGAATATTTTCATTATGACTTGTCAAAACCCGGCCTTTTCCAAGAAAGATACAAGGAGCTTATGACTCGTTCTTTTTTACGTGATGAATTGGCGGATTACATACAGCAGTATATGTCGAGGTTCAGCATGGCTGCGCCGATCGTGCAAAAGAATATAAAAGCTTTAAGAAAAGCGGATTCGGTGGTCGTCATCGGCGGGCAGCAAGCAGGACTATTGTCCGGCCCTTTATATACCATACATAAAGTGATATCGATCATAAAGTTAGCCGAAGAACAGGAAAAGTCCCTCGGCAAGAGAGTGATCCCGGTATTTTGGATTGCCGGCGAAGACCATGATTTAGCAGAGGTAAATCATGTGTATGTGATGAAAGACGGGCATCCCGAAAAAAAATCCTATCCGTTATACCACCCTTTTAAGACGATGATCACCGACATGGAATTAGATGCCGGTACGGCGATGTCATGGATTGAGGAGATCTTGGAATCATATGGGGAAAGCGCCTTTACTAATGATATATTGAAAAATGTCCGGGCCATTCTTGAAAAAGGTGAAACATTTGCCGGCTTTTTTGCAGCCCTGATGAATGAATGGTTCCATAAGTACGGGCTGCTGCTCATGGATGCAGGGGATCCCGCTCTCCGGAAAATCGAGTCCGGTTACTTTAAGGAACTCATCGAAAAGAGCGGGAAAATAACGGATTCCGTTCTGACACAACAAACATTAATACAGGAAAATGGATACAAGCGTACAATAGAAATGGAGCAAAACGCTGCAAACCTGTTCTATTATGACCGCAAAAAGAAGGAACGGACGCTGCTTGAACGGTCGGACTCCTCATTTGTGGCGAAAAATGGGGAACTGTCATTTACGGAGGAAGACCTGATAGATGTGGCGGAAAAACGGCCAGAGAACTTAAGCAATAATGTTGTGACAAGGCCAATCATGCAAGAAATGCTCTTTCCGGTGCTCGCGTTCATTTCGGGTCCCGGGGAAATCGCTTATTGGGCAGAATTAAAGCAAGCCTTTGAACAATTTGGCATGAAGATGCCCCCGATCATTCCCAGGTTAAACATCACCATTTTGGAGCGCGGCATTGCAACCGATCTGGCTGAAACCGGCCTTGAACTTGGGAACGTACTGGCAGCGGGTACAAGAGAAGAACAAAAATTGTTTCTCGAATCTGTAAAGGATGACCATGTTGAAAATCTGTTCAATGAAACGAAGCTTTTGTTAACAGAAAAGCATCGGCTTATTTCGGAAAAGGCGATGGAGCTTGACAGGGGACTAGGGCCGATGCTGGCAAAGAACCGTGATTTGCTGATAGGGCAGCTTGATTTTATCCACGGCAAAATCGTCAAAAGCACAATGGATAAGCATTCCGTAATACTGAGAAAGTTTAATAGGGTAGAAACCTCTCTATTTCCGATTGGTTCCCCGCAGGAACGGATCTGGAACATCTTTTACTATCTTAATAAATATGGACCGGAATTCATTGATGATTTCATGGAGCTTGATTATGAATTTGATAATACCCACAAAGTAATATGCCTTTGATAGAAAACCCGCCAATCGGCGGGTTTTTTTGGCCAAAAGGCAAGTATCACTCTTTGCTATCTGCATAAAGCAGAAACAGATTAAGCGCGCCGCGGCCTTATGGCTTTCTGTATGACCTCATCGTGCGTGCACTGGTTCCGCCGAGTATCCCCCAAGAAGATGGCTCGCCAATCGGACTTCCACAGTATGTGGCAGTGGGTAGTCGACGTTGCTATAATACAAAGCAATTGCGCTTTTTAAATCGATGGCTTTTGCCATAATAACTGGAAAACGTATGTAATTCTTATTTCCACGTGTTATATTTGTCTTTTTTTGGATAACGAATTTCCCTTTTAAAAAACATGTAAAGGCAGGAAAACCTTTCTAGGCAGAGAATGTAAAAATTAGTGGAGGAAAGTGGGGGATTGTGGTACATTTGAAATAGAATGTGGGGGTAGCGGGTATGTTCATGGGTGAGTACCATCATAACATTGATAATAAGGGCCGCTTGATTGTACCGGCAAAGTTCCGGGACAATCTTGGTGAAGAATTTGTTCTTACCAGGGGACTTGATCAATGTTTATTTGGCTACCCGATGGACGAATGGAGACAGCTTGAAGAAAAACTGAAGGCCCTCCCTTTGACTAAGAAGGATGCCCGCGCTTTTACACGCTTCTTCTTTTCAGGAGCGACCGAATGCGAATTGGACAAGCAAGGAAGAATCAATATCCCCACTCCGCTCACTTCCTATGCAAAGCTCGAAAAAGAATGCGTCGTGCTCGGGGTTTCCAATCGAATTGAGATTTGGAGCAAGTCCCTTTGGGAAGACTATTTTTCAACCTCAGAAGATTCTTTCGCCGAGATTGCCGAAAATATGATTGGCTTTGACATATAGGCATGGCGTATACAACGGAGGGAGAATCCAATTCAGACTATCGATTGGAAGGATGTTCACATGTTTTTGCACACAACTGTATTGCTGAAGGAAACGGTTGACGGGTTAAACGTCAAGCCAGATGGAGTTTATGTTGATTGTACGCTTGGAGGGGCTGGCCATAGCGAATATTTGTTATCGCAGCTTTCAGGCGAGGGTAAGCTTTATGCCTTTGACCAGGATATTGCGGCAATAAAAAATGCTGAAGAAAAATTAAGCCGCTTCGGCGGGCGTTTCACCCTCATACAGAACAATTTCAAACATATTAAAGAAGAATTAGCCACCAGGGGAGTACATAAAATCGACGGGGTTTTATATGATTTAGGGGTTTCTTCCCCGCAATTGGATACGCCGGAACGGGGATTCAGCTATCATCATGATGCGCCGTTAGACATGAGGATGGATCAAAGTGCACGAATTTCCGCATACGACGTAGTGAATGAGTGGCCTTTTGAAGACTTGACCAGAATTTTCTTTCGATATGGAGAAGAAAAATTTTCAAAGCAAATCGCCAGGAAAATTGAGGCCGCGCGGGAAAAGAATCCGATCGAAACCACTGCTGAATTGGTGGAATTGATTAAGGAGGGCATCCCTGCCCCCGCAAGAAGAAAAGGGGGCCATCCGGCCAAAAGGGTTTTTCAAGCGATCCGCATTGCCGTTAATGACGAGCTAGGAGTTTTTGAAGATTCATTGGAACAGGCCATTTCACTTTTGAAGCCAGGCGGAAGGATTTCTGTCATTACCTTCCATTCACTTGAAGACCGGATTTGTAAATCAGTTTTTAAAAAATACAGCGATTTGCCGCAGTTGCCCCCGGGGCTTCCTGTTATCCCTGAGGAATTTCAGCCTGCTTTGAAATTGATAACAAGAAAGCCGATATTGCCGAGTGAAGAAGAGCTGGAAGGGAACAACCGCTCCAGGTCAGCGAAGCTAAGGATAGCCGAAAAGACAGATAAAAATGTATAAGGGGGAAACCAGTTTGAGCTCCATAGCAAAAAAAATCCAGGAACAGCAGCAAGCAGAACAGCAAAGGACGGTCCAAACGGTCATTGTCCATAAAGCAAAAATTTCTTTTGGGGAAGTCGTGCTGCTTTGTGCGCTCGCCATCGCTATCGCACTGGCCGGCGTCAAGATCGTGTCAAACCAGACTGCCATTTATGAAACGAATAAAAGCATCCAGCAGGTAGAAGCAAAGATTGATGAGCAGGTAAAGGTGAACAACGACTTAAAGGTCGAAGTAAGCGAACTGAGCACATATGAACGGATATGGAAAAAGGCTGCAGAAAACGGCCTGATGTTAAATGAAAATAACGTGAAGGTTGTCGAGGAATAATGAAGAAAAAACAAAAAAATATGAAGGCGGGAGCAGCGGGATTATTTCTAATTTTCGGCCTGCTCTTTTTTGTATTGATTGGTCGTTTTCTTTATATACAGATTAGCGGAACGGCAGGAGGGGAAGTGCTGGCTGCCAATCTTGAGAAAAAATACAAAAAACAGCATACGATAGAAGCGGAGCGAGGCACGATTTATGATGCCAAAGGGGAAAAAATAGCGGAGGATACTTCTTCCTATTCTATTATCGCGATTTTGGATGCATCCGTGACGACAGATCCGAAAAACCCCAAGCATGTTGTGAATCCTGAAAAAACAGCAAAACAGCTGGCACAATACCTGAAAATGGACGAACAGGAAATCTATGCCCGGCTCTCGAAAAAGGGGGCATTCCAGGTTGAGTTCGGGACAGCTGGAAGAGATCTGTCCCATGAAGTGAAAAAAAAGATTGAGAAGCTGAATATTCCAGGAATTACTTTTCTGCGAGATACGAAGCGCTTTTATCCAAACGGCGTATTTGCCTCCCATTTAATTGGCTATGTAGAAAGAGACAGCAAGAATGAGGAACAAGTAATCGGCAAGCTGGGTATTGAACGCTATTTGAACAGTTACTTAAAAGAAAAGGACGGCAAGGTGACTTACGACAGCGATTCATGGGGGATACTGCTTCCTGGTAAAGAAGAATCTGTTACGCCTCCAAAAAACGGGAAGGATGTTACATTAACAATCGATAAGAAAATCCAGACCTTTCTGGAGGATTCAGTCACTAAAGTGCAGAAAAAGTACGAACCAAAAGAAATCATCGCGATTGTATCCAACCCGAAAACCGGAGAGATCGCTGCAATGGCACAAAGGCCGACCTTCCATCCCCAAACGAAGGAAGGATTGACGGAAACGTGGCGCAATCTGGCAATCGAAGAAACGTTTGAACCGGGTTCGACGATGAAATCATTTACGCTTGCAGCGGCGGTGGAAGAGGGGAAATTCAATCCGGACGCGACCTTTGTTACCGGTTCATATAATGTGCCGGGCACAAGGGGAATCAATGACCATAGCGGAATCCCTCGCGGAAAACGAATAACTTTCCTTGAAGGGGTTCAACGCTCATCAAATGTTGGCTTTGCCACTCTCGCTATGGATCATCTTGGTCCTGATAATTTCAGGGAATACCTGACGAAGTTTGGTTTTGAAAAGCCAACCGGCATCGATCTGCCCAATGAAATTACCGGAAAAATCAAATATAAATACAAAATTGAAAAAGTAACTGCTTCTTTCGGCCAGGGAATGACCGTCACCCCGATCCAGCAAATTCAGGCAGCATCTGCCATTGCAGGAGACGGGAAGATGATGAAGCCGTATGTCATAAAGGAAATCAGGGAACCAAATCATAAGAAAATCATCAAAAAAACCAAACCTGTCGCTGCGGGGCAACCAATTTCAGCTGAGACAGCCAAAAAAGTCAGGAACTATTTAGGCACGGTAATCACAGCTAAAAAAGGTACAGGGAAAAAGTATAAAATAGATGGGTATGAAGTTGCGGGAAAAACCGGTACGGCCCAGCTCGCCGGCCCGGGAGGCCAGTACTTGACAGGATTTAACAACTATGTTTTTTCCTTTTTGGGCATGGCTCCAAAGGATGACCCGCAATTAGTCATGTATGTGGCGGTGAAACAGCCGAAGCTCGAAGGGGCAGAGGTTGGGGCTGATCCGTTATCGGAAATCTTTAACCCTGTCATGAAAAGCAGTCTGCAGTACTTGAACATAAAGCCATCAAATCTCAAAAAGCCTGATATTGACCAAATAAGCGACTTTACGGGGCGGTCGGCAGCAGAGGCAGTTGCCCAATTAAGAAAAGCCGGATACGAAGCAATTACGATCGGCAAAGGCGGCACAGTTGCTGACCAGGCTCCTAAAGCTGGCAGCATCCTTCTTGAAGGTGAAAAGGTCATCATTAAAACTGATGGCGAAATGACCGCCCCAAATATGCTGGGCTGGTCTCTAAGGGATGTCATGAAGGCTGCCAGTGTTGCAAGGCTGGACTTGAATACCGCTGGCAGCGGTTATGTCGCTAAGCAAAACTTGAAACCGGGGAGCGTTATCAAACAGGGCGAGTACTGTATCGTCGAACTGAAAAAACCGGAAGATTTATCGAAGAAAACGGAGAAAAAAGAAGAGGTCTATGATTAGATAACGGAATTTGAAAGAGGCTGACTGGTAAAGTCAGCCTCTTTATTTATAAAAAGGCTAGTAGAGTGCGTTTAGATATCTTGTCCGTTCTAGTCTTGTTTGTACAAGCATATAGTTGAACAAGCCTAAAATGGAGGTGCACTTTTTTTGCGTGTTTCTAATGTTACGGTCCGCAAAAGACTGTCGATCGCTTTATTGGTGGGATTGATCATCTTTCTTGTTATTGATATCCGGTTGGGGATTGTCCAATTTTACCTGGGCAATTGGCTTACCGGTCAGGCAAAGGATTCATGGAGCCGGAATATTCCATTTGAGCCGAAGCGCGGAGAGATACTTGACCGGAATAATGTACCTCTTGCCACAAATATATCCGCGCCGACTGTGTACGTGATTCCCCGCCAGGTAGAAAACCCGGCCAAAACGGCGGAAAAACTGGCAGATATACTGGACATGCCAAAAGAGACAGCATATAAAGAGATAACTGTTCAAGCGATGAGCTCGCGGCTTTCCAAAGGAAGGAAGATTTCCCACGAAAAGGCCAAGGAAATTAAAGCACTGGGGTTAAAAGGCGTATACATTGCCGAGGATTCAAAAAGGCATTATCCATACGGTTCTTATTTATCCCATGTGCTTGGCTTCGCAGGAATCGACAACCAGGGCCTTATGGGGATTGAATTGTCCTATGATAAAGAGCTTAAGGGAGAAAGGGGCTACGTAAAGTTCTATTCAGATGCCAAGGGAAAGCGGATGAAGAACATGGCGGATGATTACAAGCCCCCTAAAAATGGATTGAATCTCAACCTTACGATTGACAGTAAAATACAAACGATCATTGAACGGGAATTGGATATTGCCGAGGCCACTTACAATCCGGATGGCATCGTCGCAATCGCCATGGATCCAAATAACGGGGAAGTGCTGGCAATGTCAAGCAGGCCCTCCTTCGATCCTGCGAATTTCCGGAATGTGCCCCAGGAAATCTATAACCGGAACCTGCCGGTATGGAGTACGTATGAGCCTGGATCGACTTTCAAAATTATTACTTTAGCCGCGGCCCTCGAAGAAAAGAAGGTAGATTTGCTGAATGACCATTTTTTTGATGGCGGCCATGTGAAGGTAGGTGGGGCTACCCTGCATTGCTGGAAAAGGGGCGGACATGGGTCACAGACTTTTTTGGAGGTCGTCGAAAACTCTTGTAACCCTGGTTTTGTGGAGCTGGGAAACAGGTTAGGAAAAGATACCCTTTTTAAATACATCAATAATTTTGGCTTCGGCCAGAAAACAGGAATTGACCTGCAAGGAGAAAGCAAAGGGATTATGTTTAAAATGGACAGGGTAGGACCTGTAGAACATGCAACAACGGCATTTGGGCAGGGTGTATCCGTTACGCCGATCCAGCAGGTTGCCGCAGTTTCGGCAGCGGTGAACGGGGGAACACTTTATACGCCTTATATCGCCAAAGAGCTGGTGGACCCAGAGACGGGTGAAGTGGTCATGAGAAAAAGTCCTCAGGCGAAGAGAAAAGTGATCTCAGAGGAAACGTCCAGGCAGATTCGCGGGGCTTTGGAGTCGGTAGTGGCAAAAGGGAGCGGCAGGGGCGCTTATGTTGAATCATACCGTGTAGGCGGAAAGACAGGTACTGCCCAGAAAGCCCAGGGAGGCAGATATCTGGAAAATAATCATATTGTCTCATTCATAGGCTTTGCACCGGCTGATAAACCGGAAATCGTAGTTTATATTGCCGTCGACAATCCAAAAGGGACTGTCCAATTTGGAGGTGTCGTTGCTGCGCCAATCGTCGGCAAAATCATGGAGGATTCATTGCGGGCGATGAAAGTGAAGCCGCGTAAGGACCAAATTGAAAAAGAAATAAGGTATGGCGAACCTATTATGGTAGAAGTGCCTGACCTTGTGGGCATGACCAGAAAAGATCTGCAAACCCAGCAATTAAGGCTGAAGGCCGATATAGCCGGCTACGGTGATAAAGTTTTAAAACAGGCTCCTGAACCGGGAGTAAAGGTGAAAGAAGGATCAACCATCAGATTATATCTTGGCGAAAATCCAGATTAAGTATAAAATAGTAGATGGAACAAAGCGGCTGGGGAAATTCCAGCCGCTTTGTTTTCTGAAATCAGACGCCTAAAAAGGGATAAATCTCTTATTCACAACCATCATGCTTTGCGAATATAATACAATTTGTGTTTGTTCACTTAACGACTTTCCTGCTGCTTGGTCATATGGAGGCCGGGGGGTGAGGGTTTGAGAGGAATGGAAAATTTGAAACTGCATACTTTATTGTCCAATTTGCACTCATTGACAAAATTTGAAGGAGAAAATCCAGACATTGCAAGCATTGAACATGATACCCGGAAAGTGGTCCCGGGGAGTTTGTTTATATGCATAAAAGGATATACGGTGGATGGCCATGATTTTGCGGATCAAGCAGTCAAGGCCGGTGCCGTCGCCGTTTTGGCAGAGAAGCCGTTGCCTCTTACGGTGCCGGTCGTAGTGGTGAAAGACACCCAGCGGGCAATGGCTGTGCTGGCAGATGCTTTTTATGGCCATCCCACACAAGCCCTGCGTTTGATCGGCATCACCGGAACCAACGGCAAGACAACAACCAGCCATTTAATTGAAAGAATCTTCCGGGATGCAGGCGAAAAAACAGGACTTATTGGCACGATGTTTACCAAAATCGGGGACAAAACGTATAATACGAAGAATACCACTCCCGATAGCATAACTTTGCAAAAGGCATTTCATGAAATGTGTGAAAATGATGTCGATACGGCTGTGATGGAAGTGTCTTCCCATGCGCTGGAGCTGGGCAGGGTGCATGGCTGTGATTTTGATATCGCCGTATTTACGAACCTGACCCAGGACCATCTGGATTTTCATGGAACAATGGAAAGGTATAAGCATGCCAAATCCTTGTTTTTTTCACAGCTTGGCAATGCCTTTTTACAAAACCGGCCGAAATTTGCCATTTTAAATGCGGATGATGAAGCTTCCGAGGATTTCATCAAGTGGACGGCTGCCCACATACTGACATATGGAATTGACAGGCCGGCGGATTTACGTGCCAGGGATATTTCCATTACTGCAAAAGGTACAGAATTCACCCTTGAGACACCACAAGGGCTAAGAAGAGTGACCCTGAAGCTGGCAGGTAAATTCAGCGTTTATAATGTCCTGGCAGCCATCGCCGCTTCCCTGTGCGCAGGTATAGCGCTCGATGAAATCATTGCTTCGATCGAAGATGTTGAAGGCGTATCTGGACGTTTCGAGCTGGTCAATGCCGGGCAGGATTTCTCTGTGATCGTTGACTATGCCCATACACCGGACAGCCTGGAAAATGTATTGCGGACGGTTAGTGAATTCGCCAGAAAGAAGATTTTCGTGGTTATTGGGTGCGGAGGGGACAGGGACAAAAGCAAAAGGCCGATCATGGCCCGAATCGCGTGTGATCTGGCAACTGATCCCATATTCACTTCTGATAATCCGAGAAGCGAGGACCCTGCAGCAATTCTGAAGGATATGGAAGCGGGTGCCGCAGGCAAAACATACCAGGTGATCCCTGACCGTAAAGATGCGATTGGTTACGCCGTTTCAAAAGCCACCGCAGGCGATGTGATCCTGATTGCGGGTAAAGGCCATGAAACCTATCAAATTATCGGCGATAAGATTCTTGATTTTGATGACCGGGTTGCCGCAAAAGAAGCGATCGCATTAAGGTTTGGATAAAAGCTTTCATTTTTCTTTTAATTTCGCGGCAATGTTTTTCAGGTCAAATATAACAATTGCATTCTTAAAAAAACATCTGTAACATATCATGAAAGTGATAAAATGAGCACCGAACGTATCAATATTTTAATTGTGCTAGGAATGAGGAATTAGGGCATGCTGGAACAAGTGATTTTTTATACAATATTGATGGGGTTTTTAATAACGGTTCTTCTCTCTCCTTTGTTTATACCATTCCTGAGAAGACTGAAATTTGGACAAAGCATCCGTGAGGAAGGCCCCCAGTCGCACCAGAAGAAAACTGGCACGCCAACTATGGGCGGGATCGTCATTCTGCTTTCACTAACGGCGGCTACGCTTGTGATGACATTCAAGTTTTCCGAACCGTCCGTAAAAACCTGGCTGCTGCTTTTTGTGACACTGGGCTTTGGGCTGTTGGGATTCCTTGATGACTTTATTAAAGTAGTGATGAAACGAAACCTGGGATTGACCTCACGCCAGAAATTGATGGGGCAAGTCATTATAGCGGTCGTTTTCTATTTCGTATACAGGCAGACGGATAATTTCGTGCCGGATATTTCGATACCGGGTACCGATTTGTCATTCAATTTAGGCTGGTTTTATGTTTTCATCATTATTTTCTGGCTGGTCGGCTTTTCGAATGCCGTAAATCTGACGGATGGATTGGACGGGCTTGTGTCGGGAACGTCCGCCATCGCTTTTGGTGCCTATGCCGTTCTTGCGTGGAACCAGTCACATTATGACATCGCGATTTTTTCTGTAGCCGTGGTAGGCGCGGTACTAGGCTTTTTGGTTTTTAATGCACACCCAGCCAAGGTTTTTATGGGAGATACAGGCTCCCTTGCACTGGGAGGGGCGATCGCAACGGTGGCGCTTCTTACGAAGCTTGAATTGCTGCTGGTCATTATCGGGCTTGTATTTGTTATTGAAACCCTTTCTGTCATCCTTCAGGTCGCATCCTTTAAAATGACCGGAAAGCGGATCTTCAAGATGAGCCCATTGCATCACCATTATGAGCTTGTCGGCTGGTCCGAATGGAGAGTCGTCGTGACTTTCTGGTCGGTCGGCCTGCTTTGTGCAATTCTCGGAATCTATTTAGAGGTGTGGTTATAAGTGAAACAGACAAATAAGTACCTACGAAAAAAAATATTGGTGCTGGGGCTCGCCAAAAGCGGCGTCAGTGCCGCAACCCTTTTACATAAGCTCGGTGCGTTCGTAACGGTTAACGACATGAAGCCCTTATCGGAAAACCCGGAAGCACAAGGGCTGCTTCAACAAGGCATAAAGGTAATTTGCGGAAGCCATCCCATTGAACTGCTGGATGAAGGCTTTGAATTGATTGTAAAGAATCCTGGCATCCCTTATAGAAATCCGCTCATCCAGGGCGCAATCGCAAAAGGCATTAACGTCATTACCGAAGTGGAGCTCGCCTATCAGGTCAGTGAGGCATCGTTTGTGGGGATCACTGGAACAAACGGAAAAACGACAACCACTACGCTGATTTTTGAAATGCTGAAAGAGGGCGGGAAACTTCCGTTGATAGCAGGAAATATCGGCACGGTTGCATCCGGAGTAGCTGAACAGGCGCGACCTGAAAATACGATAGTCATCGAGCTTTCCTCTTTCCAGCTTATGGGAGTGGAGGAGTTTCAGCCGGAAATTGCCGTGATGACCAACTTGTTTGACGCCCATCTTGATTATCACGGCTCCAAGCAGGAATATGCTTCGGCGAAAGCAAATATCACAAGGAACCAGAGCGGGGAAGATTTTTTTGTCTATAATGGCGACCAGGCAGAAGTTGCAGAAATCGCTAAAGGTTCAAAAGCGGAGCCTGTTCCTTTTTCCGCTGTAAAAAAATTCCCGGAAGGGGCATACATAGAAGACGGATATGTTTTCTTCCGGGGTGAGAAAATTATATCCACGTCTGAAATTGTGCTTCCCGGAAAGCACAACCTGGAAAATATCCTGGCTGCCGTGGCCGTCAGTAAGCTAAAGGGTGTATCCAATGAAGCAATCAGGAAGGTGTTAAACACATTCCAAGGCGTTGAGCACCGGACGCAATATGTAGCGACGGTCGGGAATCGGAAATTCTACAATGATTCAAAGGCTACCAATATTTTGGCGGCATCCATGGCGCTTTCCTCCTTTACGGAGCCGGTTATCCTGCTCGCCGGCGGCCTTGACAGGGGTAATGAATTTGATGAGTTGAAGCCGTATTTCACAAATGTCAAGGCGCTCATAACGTTTGGACAAACGGCCGAAAAACTGGAACGTGTTGCACGGGAGTCAGGAATAACAAATATAAAACGTGTCGATAATGTGGAGAGTGCCGTGCCGGCCGCCTTCGAATTGTCGGATGAGGGCGATGTCATCCTCCTTTCCCCAGCTTGTGCTAGCTGGGACCAATACAAAAGTTTTGAGATAAGGGGAGACATGTTTATGGCTGCGGTGCATAAACTGAAATAAGAGCTTGTTCATCCAACATTCCAGGGCTTTGCATAAAGGAAGAACACTACTTTCTTCCTCCTTCGACACCAAAGAAAAAGCGATAAGGCATTTTATCGCTTTTTTTTTCGCAGATTTGGATTGGCAGATGTCTTTATCTGTCCTTTGCCAATACAGGCATGAGGAACGGCTCTAATATCTTCCTAGAGGTGTATGACTGTGCCATTAAAAAAATCGAACCCCGATCTGATTCTGATCATTGCGACATTGAGCTTGCTTTCCATTGGTCTCATTATGGTATACAGCGCAAGCGCTATTTGGGCAGATTACAAATTTGATGATTCCTTTTTCTTTGCAAAAAGGCAAATGCTTTTCGCCAGTGTCGGTGTGGCGGCGATGTTTTTCATTATGAATATTGATTACTGGACATGGAGGACATGGGCAAAGGCGCTTATTATTGTCTGTTTTGTCCTGTTGGTTGCAGTATTGATACCAGGGATTGGGATGGAGAGGAACGGCTCGCGCAGCTGGATTGGGGTAGGCGCCTTTTCAATACAGCCCTCCGAGTTCATGAAAATCGCGATGATTATGTTCCTTGCAAAATACCTGTCCGAACGGCAAAAGCTGATCACCTCATTCAGGAAAGGATTGGCGCCTTCGCTTTCCCTCGTTTTCCTGGCGTTCGGCATCATTATGCTGCAGCCTGATTTAGGGACGGGCACTGTTATGGTCGGGACTTGTATCGTCATGATTTTTATTTCAGGAGCAAGGATCAGCCACTTTGCAGGCTTGGGACTTTTGGGTGTAGCCGGTTTTGCAGCGTTGGTTCTGTCGGCTCCTTATCGGATCAAGAGGATCACCTCTTTCCTGGACCCATGGCAGGATCCCCAGAACAGCGGGTTCCAGATCATTCAGTCCTTATTTGCGATTGGACCCGGCGGGCTGTTTGGCTTGGGGCTTGGGCAAAGCAGGCAGAAATTCTTCTACCTTCCGGAGCCGCAGACGGATTTCATTTTCGCGATTTTATCGGAGGAGCTGGGATTTATCGGGGGATCGCTTGTCATTCTCTTATTTGCCCTTCTGTTATGGAGGGGGATAAGGATCGCATTAGGGGCACCTGATTTATATGGCAGCTTTCTTGCGGTCGGGATCATTGCCATGGTGGCGATACAGGTGATGATCAATATAGGGGTTGTAACCGGCCTTATGCCTGTTACTGGAATTACCCTCCCCTTCTTGAGTTACGGCGGTTCTTCGTTGACTCTCATGCTCATGGCAATAGGCATTTTATTGAATATAAGCAGATATTCCAGGTATTAATGAAAAGTTAGAGAGGCTGACTCATAAGGGGTCTGAACCGAAGGAGCATTCTATATTAGATCTTAAATGAGTGTTTAGATCTAATTTTGGAGTTGCGGGGTCTGACACCTTTGTTCCTGAGTCAGCCTCTTTTTGGAAAATGGCAGGAATTTTTCCTTAGGATCAAACAGGGAATATGTAACCGGATTGTATTCAATTGAGAATAACGAGCACGGCTACATGGCTTCTTTCCCGTTATTGGTTTTGCTGGTAAAGGTAAGTAATACTTGGCATCAAACCGCTGTTTAGACTATAGTATAAGAGGGTAAAGCGCCACAGGGCTTTACTTTTCTCTTTTTATACTTTAAGAAAGTTCAATTTCTTTAAAGGATTAAAGTATAAGAAAAGACATCGGCTTTCGTCATTGCGTTAAGTCGTGTTTTTCTAATACAGATCAATGTTGGGGTGACAAAAGATGAAGATTGTTGTCAGTGGTGGCGGCACAGGAGGCCATATTTATCCGGCCCTTGCTCTTGTCCGTGAAATTAAAAGCAAAGATAAAGACAGCTCTTTTTTATATATCGGCACTGAAAAAGGCCTTGAAAAGGAAATTGTCACAAGAGAAAAAATCCCGTTTAAATCCATACATATTACCGGCTTCAAGCGGAAGCTGTCTTTTGATAACGTGAGGACAGTCGCGAGATTCCTAAAAGGAGTCCGTGAAAGCAAGAAAATGCTAAAAGAGTTTCAGGCTGACGCCGTCATAGGCACCGGCGGATATGTATGCGGGCCCGTAGTCTACGCTGCAGCAAAACTCGGCATACCCTGCATTGTCCATGAACAAAACAGCGTACCGGGGTTGACCAACAAATTCCTGAGCAGGTATGTGGATAAGGTTGCCATTTGTTTTGAAGAAGCGAAGCAATTCTTTCCGGAAAATAAAACGGTACTGACCGGAAATCCGCGTGCCTCCGAGGTCCTGAACTATAAGGGAAAGGAAGGCTTAAGAAAGCTTGGGTTGAAGCAGGGTGTGGCCACTGTCCTGGTTTTTGGGGGAAGCAGGGGAGCCAGGCCGATTAATGAAGCCGTCCTTAAGGTAATGTCAGAGCTTCGCGAAAAGCCTTACCAGGTCTTGTATGTTACTGGCGAGGTCCATTTTGAACAGGTAGCCAGGGAGATCGAAATGATCGGCAACCCCGAAAATGTCGTAATTAAGCCGTATGTGAATAATATGCCTGAAATTCTATCCGGAGTAGATCTAGCGGTCACGCGTGCAGGGGCTACAACTCTTGCGGAATTGACTGTACTGGGGATACCGAGTATTTTAATACCGAGTCCATACGTGACGAATAATCATCAGGAAAAAAATGCCCGTTCCCTAAGCGACCATGGTGCAGCTGAACTTGTCCTTGAAAAAGAGCTTACCGGCAGTAAACTCATAGCGACCATAGACTCTGTCATTACCGACGGAAAAAAACTCGATGCCATGAAAACCGCGGCAAGGGCCATCGGCATGCCGGATGCTGCCGACAGGGTTTATCAGGTGATAAAGGACCTGTCAAAAAAGAACTGATTTACAAGTTCGGCATACACATAACATTAATAGGCAACTATCTTGGGAGGATAATGATGAAAGAAGCAGTTGAAAAACTGAAAACATTACAGGTAGGAAAGGTTATCGAAAATGAACCTTTGGCTAGCCATACTACAATGAAAATCGGGGGTCCTGCAGATCTCTTCATTGAGCCGTCATCAATCGGAAATCTAGGGAAAACGATGGAGGTCATTAAAGAGTTCGGCTTGAAATGGACTGTCATCGGAAGAGGCTCCAATCTCCTTGTATCGGATATGGGCATCGAAGGCGCCGTGATCAAGCTCGGAAAAGGGCTTGACAGCCTTGACATAAACGGAGCGGAACTTACTGTAGGCGCTGGCTTTTCCTTGGTAAGCCTTGCTGTCCAAATCAGCAAAAAAGGGCTTTCCGGCCTGGAGTTTGCAAGCGGAATACCCGGTTCGGTAGGCGGAGCCGTCTATATGAATGCGGGTGCCCACGGTTCAGACATTTCAAAAATACTAAAAAAGGCATATGTGTTATTTGAAGACGGAAGCCTTGAATGGTTAACGAATGAGGAAATGGAGTTTTCCTACCGGACATCCGTGCTGCAGACAAAGAGGCCGGGGATCGTGGTAGAGGCCGTATTTACCCTCGAACCTGGCAACCGCGAAGAAATTGTGGAAAGAATGCAAAGCAACAAGAATTACCGTAAAGACACGCAGCCATACAATCTGCCGTGCGCAGGCAGCATTTTCAGAAATCCGCTTCCGGACCATGCCGGAAAGCTGGTGGAAGAAGCCGGTTTAAAAGGGCATAAAATAGGCGGAGCGATGATATCCGAAATGCATGGGAATTTTATTGTCAACGTAGGAGGCGGAACTGCCGAGGATGTGTTGGCGCTCATACAGCATGTTAAGGATACCGTTTATGATAAATTCCGCATAAAGATGGAAACGGAAGTTGAAATAATTGGACGGAAATAACGAATAACCGCACTTTCACATCCAAATATTGTGGTATAATGATATCCTGATAAAGCTTGGCCACAAGTCTGCACCACTGCTTCATTTGGCCTTATCTGCGGCTTGGCCAAGCATTGGGTATTTAGATATATCCACTTTTTTTCGCGGGGAAAGAGGTGAACTCCGAGGATGGAGAAAGGGAAAGTGGTTTCCATTGAAGATCGCATCCCCAAGCTTAAACAAATAAGAAAAAGGAAGGCAAACAGGCGGTTGATTGCCTTGCTTTCGATATTCTTCGTGCTTATTGCTTCCGTTATGTATTTTCTCTCTCCACTTAGCCATATCCGTTCGATCACGGTAGTGGGCAACCGGTATATTTCGCAAGAGGAGGTTGTCCGGCTCAGCAGATTGACAAATGATACGAGTATCTGGAAAATCAATAAAAAGCAAAGCATAGAAAACATTAAATCAAATCCGGAAATCAAAACAGCGGAAATCAGAGCCAAAATCCCGAATTCCGTGGTCATAAAGATCAACGAAAGAAACCGCATCGCATACATGGCCAAGGAGGGAAGATTCCTGCCCATTCTTGAGAATGGCGAAATTTTAGGGCCCATAAAAAAAGGGGATATTCCGGTTTATGCACCGGTGCTTGTCGGTTTTGGGGAAGGCAACAAGCTAAATCAGCTTCTTGGTGAGCTTGAACAGCTTCCCCAGGAGATATTGAATTCGATATCCGAGATTCATGAAGCTTCTACAAAAACGGACATCTATCATATTACGATGTACATGAACGACGGCTTTGAAGTCAGTGCAACCAGCCGTACACTATCCGAAAAACTGGTGCATTACCCATCAATCATCAGCCAATTGGATCCAGACATAAAAGGAGTCATCGACCTTGAAGTAGGTTCTTATTTCAAGGCGTTTGACAAGCCGGCCCCAAACAATCAAAAGGAAGGCCAAACAAGAGCCGGGGACAGTTAAAGCAATACGGCTGGCCTCACAAGGAAAGCTTTGGCTTCCACAGCAAGTGGTGACGTCAGCGTTCGTCACAGGACGTGACGGCTTCTAGCTGAATTTCCTTACTTGGTTGGCCCTCCTGCCAGGTGCGCCTTATTTCTGGTCGGACTTCCAAAGATGTGCTGACGTCGACGTTTACCACAGGATAAGGAACACTGCTGCAGCGATACATCGCACGAAGGAAAGCGGTAGCTTTTAAAGGATGTTGAAGTGGTTAGTCGACTTTCCTTGCAAAAGGAGCTTCCGCTATTCTTTATAATATGCTTTACTGCAAGTTTAGCTTTTCTTAGGCGTGCATCTTGGTGTAGACTTGTACTTAGACGTAAGTTTGCCTTTCCTGGCAGGGTTTGATGAACTGCTGGCAACAACAAGGCAGATATTGTTATTCAAGGGCTAAACAGGTAAAAAGCCGGAAAAAAATAAAGGTTTTTAAAGGGAAACAGCAGAACGTGAACGAATAAAAAAAGGATAAAAAGCTGAAATTTTACCGTTATCCATAAAACTTTTAATTTTTCCATCAATCATTATGTATCGCACGATCATATGGTATTTCCAGTAGTAATTTGTATACGGGTATACTATTCTATATACTATAGGTTCATTCACACATACATTTGTTTTTCGAAATTGATAGGTTTCTATTCTAAAAGGAGGTGCCATGGAATGAGCAGCAATGAAATATACGTAAGTCTTGACATCGGTACATCCAGTGTAAAAGTTATCATTGGGGAAATGGTCAATGACACACTTAACATCATTGGCGTGGGAAATGTAAAATCCGAAGGCTTAAAAAAGGGTTCGATCGTCGGAATAGATGAAACGGTCCATTCCATCCAGCGGGCAGTGGAACAGGCTGAAAGAATGGTCGGGATGGATATCAAAAAAGTAGTTGTCGGCATAAGCGGCAACCACGTGACGTTACAGCCATGCCATGGTGTCGTTGCCGTGTCAAGCGAGAACAAGGAGATTACAGAACACGATGTCCAACGGGTAAGGGAAGCGGCGGAATTAATTACGATTCCTTCAGACAGGGAAATCATAGATATCTTGCCGATATATTATAAAGTGGACGAATTGGACGAAATCAGCGACCCACGGGGAATGATTGGCGTCCGTCTCGAAATGAGGGGGATCCTTGTTACCGGGCTTCGGACATTATTACATAATACCCTGCGCTGCGTAGAGAGGGCAGGGCTGGAAATTACCGACATAGCATTGCAGCCTTTGGCAGCGGGATCCCTTGTCCTTTCAAAAGATGAGAAAGAACTGGGTGTGGCGCTCGTTGACATCGGAGGCGGCTCTACCACTCTGGCGATCTTCGAGGAAGGGCATCTGAAATACACGACAGTCATCCCAATCGGCGGCGATACGATTACGAAGGATTTATCAATCGTTCTGCGGACTACGATGGAAGATGCCGAAAAAATCAAACTCAAACATGGACATGCTTTCTATGACGATGCCCGGGAGGATGATGTGTTCAATATCCCGATCATCGGCAGCGACCAGCAGCAGCCCTGCAATCAGCTTATGATTTCGGAAATCATAGAGGCCCGCATGACGGAAATCTTTGAAATTATCCAGGAAGAGCTGGGAAGATTAGGATACCAGGATGTACCAAGCGGCTTTGTGCTTACCGGTGGAGTCGTGAAGATGCCTGGCGTGCTTGAACTTGCACAATATGTATTCCAGAATCGGGTGAGGACTGCCGAGCCGAATTATATCGGTGTACGTGAACCGCAATTTACAACTGCCGTAGGACTGATTAAGCATGCCTGTAAAAAGGGCAGAATGAATAAAAACAGTATGGAGCCTGCTGAACAAAGTGCTTCGTATGACAAAAGTGAACCGAGAAATCCGAAGCCTGCCTCTCAGCCGAAGGAACGGCCTGAAAAGAAACAGACCGAAAAAGGCGAGTCTAAATTCAAGAAGATCATAGGCTACTTTTTTGAGTGAGCGCAAGTGACAGGAATTCGTTAATTTAGGAGGATTGCAATGTTAGAGTTTGATTCTAATTTAGATCAATTAGCTACAATAAAAGTCATTGGCGTCGGCGGCGGCGGAAACAATGCCGTGAACCGTATGATCGAGCATGGCGTCCAGGGTGTTGAATTCATTTCGGTCAATACAGATGCCCAGGCTCTTAATCTATCAAAAGCTGAAATAAAAATGCAGATTGGCGGCAAGCTGACTCGCGGACTTGGTGCGGGTGCCAATCCGGAAGTAGGGAAGAAGGCTGCCGAAGAAAGCAAGGAACAGATCGAGGAAGCGCTTCGCGGCGCTGATATGGTGTTCGTAACTGCCGGAATGGGCGGAGGCACAGGAACTGGAGCTGCACCGGTCATCGCACAGATTGCGAAGGATTTGGGAGCTTTGACGGTGGGGGTTGTAACCCGACCTTTCACATTTGAAGGACGCAAGCGCGCCACCCAGGCACAGGGAGGCATTTCTTCAATGAAGGAAGCCGTTGATACGTTGATCGTCATCCCAAATGACCGCCTTCTCGAAATTGTGGACAAAAGCACACCGATGCTGGAAGCATTCCGTGAAGCAGATAATGTACTCCGCCAGGGTGTACAAGGCATTTCAGATTTGATCGCTGTACCGGGATTAATCAATCTGGATTTTGCAGATGTTAAAACGATTATGTCCAACAAAGGCTCTGCATTAATGGGCATCGGCATTTCATCCGGAGAAAACCGTGCGGCAGAAGCAGCGAAAAAAGCCATTTCAAGCCCGCTGTTGGAAACCTCGATCGACGGGGCGCAAGGCGTATTGATGAATATTACAGGAGGCACAAACCTTAGCCTCTTTGAAGTCCAGGAAGCAGCTGATATTGTGGCGACTGCCTCTGACCAGGATGTGAACATGATATTCGGATCTGTCATCAATGAAAACTTGAAGGATGAAATCGTCGTGACTGTGATTGCAACAGGCTTTAATGAAGCCGAAATCCAGCCACGCCAAACGAACCGTCCGTCATTCGGCCAGTCAAGGCCGCAGGCACAGCCGGTAAAACGCGAAGTAAAGCGCGAGGAAATAAACGAGCCTGTCAGGAACAGTAGCAATGCAGGCAGCCAGGCTGAAGACGCCCTGGACATTCCAGCATTCCTGCGCAACCGGAACAGACGCCGTTAAAACTCATAATCCACTTTTATAACAAAAGCTGTCCAAACAATGGACAGCTTTTTTTTGCTCCAAGTAAAGTGTTAAATATTCTTTTCTGATGAAGCAGAACACTGACTAAGTGCGCCACATCCATTTATCTTCGCTTTAAGTAACCCACATCCTGTTAGCCGGACTTCTGATCTCCGCTTTAACACGGCTTGCCAATCGGCGGGTTTTCTATAGAAGGGGCCCTCTATAAACTGATGGACTTTAAAAATATATTTTTTTACCACTATCATTGTTTTCGTCAATCCTTGCTACCCGGAATGAATGAGGATTGATCACTAATATACTGCTTGAATGTAACTTTTCTATAAAGATATTTCTACAAAATCTGAACAATTCACTAAAAAACTCTCAGGTTTCCTATACAAAAAGTGACACACTTTCAGGAAGGATGTACGTTATACTTTTGGAAACATAGACTTATTGACGAGTCTTTGGGAGGGGAGTGCTTGACTTTATATTTAGATGTAATCTGGCTGTTAAATTGGTTATTTGACTGCCTCCTCTTATATTGGACCGCAATTTTATTAAAGAAGCGGACGAAAGCATGGCGAATTGTTCTGGCAGGGTTGGTAGGCTCATCGATTATCCTTTTTGCTTTCACGCCATACTATTTTCTTGCAGACAATGTGTTAATCAAGCTTCTTATTTCCGTTTTCATGGTAGCGGCTGCCTTCGGTTTCATCAGGCTGAAGGTGTTTTTAAAAAAACTTGCCTCTCTTTATTTGGTGACTTTTTTGTCCGGGGGAATCCTTTTGGGGCTCCATTATTTATTCGAATTCAAAATCCATTCGCTTCATCCGGGCATGGCTGCAGGCATAAACAAGTTCGGAGACCCGGTAAGCTGGACATTTGTCATAATCGGCTTTCCGCTTGCGTGGCAATTTTCCAAGCGGGCCTTCGCCGGTATTGAAATGGCAAAGCTTACCTACGAACAATTAGCAAGGGTGTTCATTAAAATTGAAGGCTTTGAATGCAGTATGGATGGCTTGGTTGACAGCGGAAACCAGCTGTATGACCCAATAAGCAGGTCACCTGTCATGATTGTGTCGATAGAAGGAATAAACAAGGGAGCGATCCCGAGTGATGTACTTGACCTGATCGGGAATCCAGATTCAATATTGCAGCAGGAGTCATTCCAATACAGCTGGTCGAATAGAATGCGGATTGTTCCGGCAAAGGTAGTCGGCAACGACCATCAACTATTGACTGCCATTAAGCCTGATTGGATAAAAATTTGCCATGACGGCAAAGAGTATGAAGTTCATAGCGGGTTGATTTCATTCACCATTCAAAAACTGTCTTCGGATCGCTCATACGATTGCATTATACATCCGAAAATGTTAACGGGAACCCACGCGGAGAGTGCATCCTGAATAAAGCATTACTAATCTATACTCCGGATTCAGAAAAATAGAAGGGAGAATACTCGTGAAAAAATTAGTCCTCCGATTCACGTATTACTGGTATAAATTGCTAATCAAGCTCGGATTGAAATCTGATGAAATTTTCTATATAGGCGGGAGTGAAGCCCTTCCGCCGCCGCTTTCCAAAGATGAAGAGGAATTGCTGATCGGGAAGCTGCCAAAGGGGGATGAAGCCGCACGATCAATCCTAATCGAACGGAACCTCCGGCTCGTCGTTTATATTGCCAGGAAATTTGAAAATACCGGCATTAATATCGAGGATTTGATCAGCATCGGTACGATAGGGTTGATAAAAGCGGTCAATACCTTTAATCCCGAAAAAAAAATCAAGCTTGCTACATATGCTTCCCGATGCATTGAAAACGAAATCCTAATGTATTTGCGCCGGAATAATAAAATCCGCTCCGAGGTTTCTTTCGATGAGCCTCTCAATATCGACTGGGATGGAAATGAGCTGCTTCTGTCCGATGTTCTCGGTACTGAAGAAGACATCATTACCAAGGATTTGGAGGCCAATGTCGACCGGAAACTCCTTTCAAAGGCGCTTACCCAGCTGACTGACCGTGAGAAGCAAATCATGGAATTAAGGTTTGGGCTTACCGGCGGGGAAGAAAAGACACAAAAAGATGTCGCGGATATGCTGGGCATTTCCCAATCCTATATTTCCCGTCTTGAAAAAAGAATTATCAAAAGACTTAGAAAAGAGTTTAACAAAATGGTTTAAATAAATTTTTTTGCCGGACGAACTAAATCATATCAATGTTTTTACCGGATTTGGCATAGAGGACAAAAATTATGCCCGCTAACGTGGTGCATATTTGTTCCCTCCCGGGGAGATACTGTTTTTTGTACAGCAGCTCCTGTGAGGAGGGAATATTTTGTCTCGAAACAAAGTTGAAATCTGCGGTGTTGATACATCAAAATTACCGGTTTTGAAAAATGACGAAATGAGAAAACTCTTTAAAGAAATGCAGGAAGGCGATATCACAGCAAGAGAAAAGCTGGTAAACGGGAATCTGAGGCTTGTATTAAGCGTGATCCAGCGCTTTAATAATCGGGGCGAATTTGTGGATGACCTGTTTCAGGTTGGCTGCATCGGCTTAATGAAATCCATCGATAATTTCGATTTAGGCCAGAATGTTAAATTTTCCACATATGCTGTACCAATGATAATTGGCGAGATAAGAAGATATTTGCGTGACAATAACCCGATAAGAGTTTCCCGGTCTTTACGGGATATAGCCTATAAGGCATTGCAAGTTAAAGAAAGGCTTATGAGTCAAACCTCAAGGGAACCGACCGCAGAAGAAATCGCTAAAGTATTGGACGTTTCGCATGAAGAAATTGTTTTTGCACTTGATGCCATCCAGGATCCTGTCTCTTTATTTGAACCGATCTATAATGATGGCGGTGACCCGATTTATGTTCTTGACCAATTGAGTGACGAGAAAAACCGCGACAGCCAATGGATTGATGAAATAGCCCTCAATGAAGGCATGAGGCGGTTGAATGAGCGGGAAAAAATGATTCTTCGGAAAAGATTTTTCCAAGGGAAGACACAGATGGAAGTGGCAGACGAAATCGGCATTTCCCAAGCTCAAGTGTCACGGCTGGAAAAAGCGGCAATCCGGCAAATGAATAAAAATATCCAACATTAAAGCTATTACCTGAAAATGAGAGCTACGGGGGCAGGGCCTGTTTGGCTTTGACTCCAGCTTCATTTTAGGGGAAGGCTTTTTTTTTTGTGGCTTGAAAAAAGCCCTCGGTTCAGTTAGTTAATATTGCAACATGCTTATTACAGTTTCATCATATACATAGGAAGAAAAAAACAGCGGGAGATGATCTTTGGTGAAAATCTCGGAATTCCAGGTGAAGGATATCGTCAATATTGCGGACGGAAAGAAACTGGGCAACTTATCGGATCTGGATATTAATATAGCGACGGGGGCAATTGAAGCAATTATCGTTTCGGGTGGCGGGAAACTGATGGGTTTCTTCGGGCGGGAGGAGGACATCATTATCCCATGGAGGAAAATCAGGAAAATAGGTGCAGATGTTATTCTGGTCGACCACAACATCTGATAAAAACCGTAATTTCTTTAAACTGACTGTGTGATTTACGTAAAAATTAACGGATGAATATGGTAAACTAAATGAAAAATGATCAGAGGTATTAGTATGAAAGAAGCATTTATTTTAAAAAAAGACCAATATTATGAAATAGAAAGCTGGCAATCGGCATGGCCCGGTCTCATTGCCGGGTTCACCACAAAAAACGGGGGCGTATCAAGCGGCGGATTTGCGGAATTAAATACCGGGTTCCACGTAGGCGACAGTATCGGGGCAGTGGTAAAAAACCGTGAAATCCTTGCCGGTAAACTCCATTTTCCATTGGACTCTTGGATTGGAGCGGAACAGACACATCAAACGAATATTATCAAAGCCGGACGGATTGAAAGGGGCAGTGGTTCACGGGATTATGCATCCGCCCTTAAGGCAACTGACGGAATCTTTACGGATGAAAAAGGCATATTGCTGACATTGTGTTTCGCTGACTGTGTTCCATTGTATTTTTTTGCCCCGAAAAAGGGATATATCGGAGCAGCCCATGCAGGCTGGAAAGGGACAGTGGGCGCAATAGCGCAAAAAATGATAAAGCTGTGGAACGCTGAAGGAATTTCGTCATCTGATATTTATGCCGCGATCGGCCCGTCGATTTGCGGTGATTGTTATATTGTGGACGACAAAGTTGTCAGTTTAGTGAAAAATATGCTGGAAGAAAATGACGAAAAGCCATATACTTTAATAAGTGAAGGCCAATATCAATTAAATTTGCAAGCCCTAAACACATTGATTTTGGAAAAAGCCGGCGTGCCAAAAAGCCGGATTGAAGTATCAGGATTATGTACAAGCTGCATGGGAAGCCAGTTCTTCTCACACCGAAGGGATAAAGGCAAGACCGGTCGCATGATGAGCTTCATCGGCTGGAAGGAGGATTAGCGTCATTGAAAGTAGCAGATAATTTAGCGAACATCGAAGAAAAAATCCGGCAAGCCTGTGAAAAAAGCGGCAGGAGCCGTGAAGAAATAACTATCATCGCCGTTACCAAGTATGTATCCACCATTCGAGCGATCGAGGCAGTGGATGCGGGTATCAAAAACCTTGGGGAAAACCGGGAAGATGGTCTATTGGAGAAATATACCGAATTGCATGGCCGTGCCGACTTTCACTTTATTGGCAGCCTGCAAACGAGAAAAGTAAAAAACATCATCGATAAAGTGGAATATATCCATTCGCTAGACCGTATTTCATTAGCTGAAGAAATTCAAAAACGGGCGAAGACACCTGTGAAATGCTTCGTCCAGGTCAATGTTTCCGGGGAAGATTCAAAACATGGCATCGACCTTTCCGAGGCAGTCGAATTCGTCAGAAGCCTGGAAAGTTTCGATAAGGTAGTTGTTGACGGTTTGATGACCATGGCGCCATTTACCCAGGATGAACGCTTATTAAGGGACTGTTTCCGAAAGCTGAAACAGCTTCAGGCCGAAGTCCAAAACCAAGCCCTTGGCAATGCCCCCTGCAAGCAATTGTCGATGGGCATGTCCAATGATTTCCCGATTGCCATCGAAGAAGGCGCAACCATGATCCGTATAGGAACTGCATTGGTCGGCGAAGATTCTTAAGGAGGTACCTTTAATGTCAATCGTATCTAAATTTAAATCATTTTTTGCACTTGACGACGAATATGAATACAGGGAAGAAGTTGTCGAACAAGAGGTACAGGAACCAAAAATGGCCAAGCCGGCTAACAAGCAGTCCGGCTCTTCCGGGTCAAACCAGAACGTTGTAAGTCTTCATAGCATACAAAAATCTTCAAAAGTGGTATTATTGGAGCCAAGAGCATACGCCGAAGCCCAGGAAGTGGCAGACCATTTGAAAAATCACCGTGCGGTTGTCGTTAACCTTCAGCGCATCCAGCACGACCAAGCCAAAAGGATTGTCGATTTCCTTAGCGGGACAGTGTATGCAATCAGCGGAGATATCCAAAAAATAGGCACGGACATTTTTCTATGCACTCCGGATAATGTGGATGTATCTGGAAACATTACCGGTTTTGCTCTTGAAGATGAGTACGACAATACGAGGTGGTAAAATTTAATGTTGTGGTTATTTGACATTCTATCGACCGCGATTAGGATATATTCATATGCCTTAATCGCGTACATATTGATGTCCTGGTTTCCGAATGCAAGGGAGACAACGATTGGACGTTTTTTAGCGAGAATATGTGAACCATATTTGGAGCCTTTCAGGCGATTTATTCCACCCATTGCCATGATCGATTTTTCGCCAATTGTGGCACTGCTCGTCCTGCAATTTGCCGGAAACGGTCTATTCCAGCTTTTTAGATGGCTTGCATAGACGGGCTTCCATGACCGACCTTAAAGACTGCGCGATAAAGGGATTGCAATAACAATTGTATGCCCTCCTCTGCCTGTCTTCCGGGGTTGGTCCTTTTTACTTCCAGGAACATACACGTAAAGGAGAAGGCGTATATGAGTATTTATCAGCACTTCAGGCCGGAAGAAAAGGAATTCATCGACCAGGCCCTGAATTGGATCGGACAAGCAAGAAACCTGTACTCTCCTAAATTGACGGATTTTCTTGATCCACGCGCCTTGCACATTTTACGAACTTTGCTGGGGAACGATCACGAGATATCCCTTTACACGTTCAGCGTCATTACGGATGCAGAAAGAAAAAGAGCGATTCTTTGCCCTGACTATTTTATTCCCGCTGACGACGACTTTCAGGTTTCATTATTTGAACTTGCCTACCCGAAGAAATTTGTCTCGATTGACCATCGGCAGGTGCTTGGCACTTTAATGTCACTCGGCCTGAAACGGGAAAAATTCGGGGATATTATCATTTCCGGTGATCACATACAATTTTTGGCGGCCGCAGAAATCGAGGACTATTTACTTGCAAATCTCGAGAAAATAGGCAAAGCCTCCGTGAGCCTGAAAAAAATCGACTTTGAAGAAATCCTGCAGCCAGATGAACAATGGGATGAACAGACCATCACGGTAAGCTCCATGAGAATGGATGCTATCATTTCTTCAGCCCTCAATCTCTCCAGGCAAAAGGCCCAGGCTTTGGTTGAATCCGGAAAAGTAAAATTGAATTTCAAGCAAACGGAAAGTTCATCCATTGAATGTCTGGAAGGAGATATTCTGTCAATCCGCGGTTTTGGCCGGTGTAGAATCCTGTCGGTAGACGGCAAAACAAAAAAAGAAAAATGGAAGGTCACGGTGGGCAGGCTTAAATGAAAAAGCTCACTCCACCCAAACTTCCCATATCCTAACCCATAAATTAAATAATTAAAAACGAAGAAGGATTTACAAATTTGTTGTCGAAACGTAGAATAGTATAATAAAAGAGCGCAAAATCGTTTTGGAGGTGCCCCTATGACCCTGACTCCGTTAGATATACATAATAAAGAATTCAGTAAGGGATTCCGTGGATATGATGAGGACGAAGTAAATGAGTTTCTTGATCAGATCATTAAAGACTATGAAATAATCCTTCGAGAAAAAAAGGAACTGGAAAATAAACTAAATGAAGTTTATGACCGCCTTGGCCATTTTAAAAGTATTGAAGAAACGTTGAACAAATCAATTATCATTGCCCAGGAAGCGGGAGAAGAAGTAAAAAGGAACGCCCAGAAGGAAGCAAAGCTGATAATAAAAGAAGCGGAGAAGAATGCCGACCGGATTGTCAACGATTCCCTTTCAAAGGCGAGGAAAATCGCCATGGATATCGAAGAACTGAAAAAACAGTCCAAGGTGTTCCGCACACGCTTCAAAATGCTTGTTGAAGCCCAGTTGGATTTGCTGGATAATGATGACTGGGATAAGCTTTTGGAATATGAAATTGATGCAACCGAATTGAAGGTAAACGAGGAAGTATAATCGTTCGCTTGACGTTTCGCACTTATTTCGCATATAATTTTAAAAAAATCATTCATATCGATATCATACGATGAGAGGGACAGTACGTTTCTTCAATTCCCTATGAAAGAAGGAAATTCCTTGCAATGAGCGAGCCGGGAAGGGTGGAAGCCCGGCATAGGCGAAGAATCCGAAGATCACCCTTGAGTTCCGAGTTGAACCCTTATGGAAGTAAACGAGGCGCATCATTCACGTTACGGATGCTTAAGAGGATATGGAGTCGGCAGTCAAAGCCTTGACCCATATCTAACCAGGGTGGTACCGCGGGAATAAGCTTTCTCGTCCCTATTGTGGGATGAGAGGGCTTTTTTTATTGTCTGTTAAATGCTGACACCGGTTTGATCGATTATGATGTTCAGGAAATATGGAGGAATGGAAATGGAATACAAAGATACGTTATTGATGCCGAAAACCGAATTTCCAATGCGGGGCAATTTGCCAAAGCGCGAGCCGGAAATTCAGGAAACTTGGAATAAGACGGATATTTATAATAAGGTGCAGGAGCACACAAAAGGCCGGCCATTATTCATTCTGCATGATGGGCCACCGTATGCAAATGGCGATATTCATATGGGCCACGCTTTAAACAAAATCTTAAAAGACTTTATCGTCCGTTATAAATCGATGAGCGGCTTTCATGCGCCATACGTGCCCGGCTGGGATACGCATGGTCTGCCAATTGAAACTGCTCTGGCAAAAAAAGGCGTAAAACGCAAGGAAATCAGTGTAGCTGAGTTCCGTAAGCTTTGTGAAGAGTATGCCTATGAACAGATCCATAACCAGCGTGAGCAGTTCAAGCGCCTTGGAGTTCGCGGTGACTGGGAAAATCCTTATATTACGTTAAAGCCTGAATATGAAGCGCAGCAAATTAAAGTTTTTGGCGATATGGCGAAGAAAGGCTATATTTACAAAGGCCTGAAGCCTGTCTACTGGTCACCGTCCAGTGAATCTGCCCTGGCGGAAGCTGAAATCGAATACCAGGATAAACGGTCAGCGTCCATTTATGTTGGATTTGAGGTTACCGATGGAAAAGGAGCTGTAGAGGAAGGCGTAAAGATCGTGATCTGGACGACTACTCCATGGACCATTCCTGCTAACCAGGGTATTGCCTTGCATCCGGACTTAACTTATGCAGTAGTGGAAGCGGATGGTGAAAAATACCTCGTAGCCGAAGCCCTGCTCGAGTCCGTCGCCAGTGAAGTAGGATGGGAAGACAAAAAAGTCGTGAAGACCGTGAAGGGTACAGAACTTGAAAAAGCAGTTGCAAAGCATCCTTTATATGACCGTGAATCGCTTGTCGTATTAGGTGAGCATGTAACAACGGACGCCGGTACAGGCTGCGTCCATACAGCGCCGGGCCACGGGGAAGACGATTTCATTGTCGGGCAGAAATACGGCCTGGAGGTCCTTTGTCCTGTTGATGAAAAAGGCTATATGACCAGTGAAGCAGGCGAGTTTGCTGGATTATTTTATGATGAAGCGAACAAGCCAATCACAGAAAAGCTCCAGGAAGCAGGGGCACTATTGAAACTTACGTTCATCACCCACTCTTATCCGCATGACTGGCGTACGAAGAAGCCTACCATCTTCCGGGCAACAGCGCAGTGGTTTGCTTCCATCAAAGATTTCCGTCAGGAGCTTTTAACAGCAGTGGAAGAGACTAAATGGGTTCCTGCATGGGGGGAAACCCGACTGCATAACATGGTCCGTGACCGCGGTGACTGGTGTATTTCCCGCCAGCGCGCATGGGGTGTCCCAATTCCTGTATTCTATGCAGAAAATGGCGACCCGATTATAACGGATGAAACCATTGAACATGTTTCGAACCTGTTCCGAGAGCACGGATCAAATATCTGGTTCGAGCGAGAAGCGAAGGATTTGCTTCCTGAAGGATTCTCGCATGAAAGCAGCCCGAACGGGAAATTTACCAAGGAAACGGATATCATGGACGTATGGTTCGATTCCGGATCATCCCATCAGGCAGTACTTGTCGAACGCGATGGCCTGGAGCGTCCGGCAGATCTGTATTTGGAAGGCTCCGACCAATATCGCGGCTGGTTCAACTCTTCCCTGTCCACCGGTGTGGCAGTCAGCGGAAAAGCGCCATATAAGGGCGTTCTAAGCCATGGTTTTGCATTGGACGGCGAAGGAAGAAAAATGAGCAAATCAATCGGGAATGTTGTTGTCCCAGCCAAAGTAATGAATCAGCTTGGCGCTGATATCCTAAGGCTGTGGGTGGCTTCTGTAGATTATCAATCAGATGTCCGTGTATCCGATCCAATCTTAAAGCAGGTAGCCGAGGTTTACCGGAAAATCAGGAATACCTTCCGTTTCCTTCTCGGAAATCTCGAAGGCTTCAATCCAGAAACCGATAAAGTTTCCTTGAACGGGCTCCGTGAAGTTGACAAGTATATGCTCATTAAATTGAACAGGCTCGTAAAAAATGCAAAGCAGGCTTATGACAACTATGAATTTGCGACGATCTATCACTTGGTCAACAATTTCTGTACGCTCGACCTTAGCGCCTTCTATCTCGATTATGCGAAGGATATCTTGTACTGTGAAGCCCCTGACAGCAAGGAAAGATGCGCGATTCAGACCGTTCTTTATGAATCCCTGCTCGTTCTTGTGAAATTGGTTTCACCAATCCTGTCACATACAGCGGATGAAGTCTGGGCATTCATACCGGGCGTAACGGAGGAAAGTGTGCAATTGACACTGATGCCGGATGGGTTCGAAGTTGAAAATGCAACGGTAATAGAAGAGAAGTGGAACACGTTCATGTCCCTTCGTGATGATGTTTTAAAAGCATTGGAAGAAGCACGGAACGAAAAGGTCATCGGTAAATCATTAAATGCAAAAGTTACGGTTTATGTAAATGACAGAGTAAAGAAATTGCTTGAAAGCATTGAAGAAAGCCTTGAGCAGTTATTTATCGTTTCGGCATTCGAGGTTGGAGGCAATCTGGAATCAGCTCCGGAACAGGCGCTTGAGCTAGAAAAAGCGGCCATCGTTGTTACGAAAGCTGAAGGCGAAACATGCGAACGCTGCTGGAATGTTTCTGAAGACGTGGGCAAGGTGGAGGAGCATCCAACCCTTTGCCCGCGTTGTGCCGCAGTTGTTGAAGAACATTATTCACAAAACGCATAATAATATGCTGATAAAGAGTGGGAGCGTAATAAGCTCCTGCTCTGTTTTTTTAGGGGCATTTCTTTTTTGTAATTCACTTCAAAGTACTGAAGTTTTTTAAGGGGATTTTCACTTTTATCGTAATTATCGTTAAATTATACGTTTTAACGCTTGAATACTTAATTAGGCAATTTTTTCAGATTATGCTACAATTCAGTAGGAAACTTTTAGACAGTTTGGGGGATAAAAGGTGTTATATTATTTCATTGCCCTGTTTGTGATAATGCTTGATCAATTGACAAAATGGCTTGTCGCCAAAAACATGGAGCTTGGGGAGAGTATTGTAATCATTCAGGATTTCTTATACATAACATCCCACCGGAACCGTGGGGCGGCCTGGGGCATTTTACAGGGTCAGATGTGGTTTTTTTATATCATTACGATCGTCGTCGTAATTGGCCTTGTCTATTACCTTCAGAAAATGGGCAGGGAAAGCGTGCTCTTGGGAGTATCGCTCGGTTTGATGCTTGGGGGAGCGGTTGGAAATTTTATTGACCGTATAGTGAGAAAAGAAGTGGTCGATTTTATTAATACCTATATTTTCAGTTATAATTTCCCGATCTTCAATATTGCGGATTCGGCCCTGACCATCGGAGTGGGGTTGATGATCATCTACATGCTGCTGGAAGAAAAGCGTTCGAAGGAGAAGAAGAATGGATAACATAAGATACACCTTGGATGAAACAAATGGCAGGGAGCGGATCGACAAGGTACTGGCCGGATTGAACGAGGAATGGTCAAGATCATTTGTTCAGCAGTTAATCAGGGACGGCCGCGTACTTGTGAATGGAGCAGCCATCAAAACGAACTATAAATGCAACGAGGGGGACCAAATCGAAGTCGAGCTTCCTGAACTTGAAGAACTGGATATAATGCCTGAGGAAATGGACCTTCAAATTTATTATGAAGATGGGGATGTCCTGGTTGTGAACAAACCGCGGGGCATGGTGGTCCATCCGGCTCCGGGGCATACAACAGGTACTCTTGTCAACGGCCTGATGGCACATTGCAAGGACCTGTCCGGAATCAATGGCGTGATGCGTCCGGGGATTGTGCATCGGATCGATAAGGATACATCAGGCCTGTTGATGGTAGCGAAAAATGACATGGCCCACGAAAGCCTAGTCCAACAGCTTGTCGATAAAACGGTCACCCGAAAGTACAAGGCAATTGTTCATGGCGTAATCCCGCATGATCACGGAACGATTGACGCACCGATAGGACGGGACAAGAAAGACCGGCAGAGCATGACCGTCACCGACGAGAATTCCAGGCATGCTGTAACACACTTCAGGGTGCTTGAAAAATTCAAATCCTTTACATTCGTGGAATGCCAGCTTGAAACCGGACGTACACATCAAATACGGGTACATATGAAGTATATAGGCTACCCTCTTGCGGGAGACCCAAAGTATGGGCCGCGAAAAACCTTGACAACTATAGAGGGCCAGGCCCTTCATGCAGGCATCCTAGGGTTTGTCCATCCAAGGACTGGTGAGTATCTGGAGTTCGAGGCACCCCTTCCGGAGGATTTCGAACGGGTGTTGGATTCTTTGAGAAATAGTGATTGACAAGGCAGCTAATAACTTTTAAGATAGACTTAATGAAATAAGGACCTTTAACACAGTCCAGAGAGGCTGGGAAGGAAGCGGATTTTCAAAGGGGACTAAAAAGCAAGCAGATTCCCTGGATTACAACGCAATCCCCATGCCCTCTGGCATGGGGATTTTTTAATTAACTGATAAGGGTGAATACAAAATGGGTGAAAAAGCGATTGTTTTGGATGAACAGGCAATCCGAAGGGCATTGACACGAATAGCCCATGAAATTATTGAAAAAAATAAGGGCATTGAGAATTGCATCTTGATAGGCATCCGGACGCGGGGCATTTTTTTGGCCAACCGCCTGGCGGAAAGAATTAGCCAAATCGAGGGCAAAGACATTCGGGTAGGCGAATTGGATATCACTTTATACCGTGATGATCTAACGAAAAAGACCACGGACGGCGAGCCGGTGGTAAAGGGATCGGAAATACCGGTGGATATTACGGGCAAAAAGGTGATAGTGATCGATGATGTACTCTATACAGGGAGGACAATCAGGGCTGCAATGGATGCTTTGATGGATATAGGCAGGCCAAATCAAATACAATTGGCCGTCCTAGTTGACAGGGGACATCGTGAACTGCCAATCCGAGCTGATTATGTCGGCAAGAATATCCCGACATCTCTCACGGAAAAAATCGCCGTGAAATTGACGGAAGTCGATGGAATTGATCAAGTTAGCATATTAGAAAACTAAAAGAGAAGGGTCGTTAGCTAAAAATCGTCACATCCGTGACGAATGCTGGCGTCACCACATCCTGTGGAAGTCCGGAGAGGCCGATAAGAGGAATATAAATGTATTTATTTCATTTTCTCTTTACCTCTCCGCGAAAGGACTCTTATCAGGTGTTTTAGGGGGATTTATCGTGGAAGAAACTAGAAAAAATGTTGTCCTTGATGTGAGGGATGTACCCTCACCGGCCCAATGGATAACTTTAAGTATGCAGCATTTATTCGCTATGTTTGGTGCGACGGTTTTAGTGCCCTTCCTGGTTGGATTAAGCCCGGGCATAGCGTTAATTTCCAGCGGCGTTGGAACACTATCCTATCTGCTGATCACAAAAGGCCAGATTCCTGCCTATCTCGGGTCTTCCTTCGCTTTCATAGCGCCGATCATAGCTGCAAAAGCGCTGGGCGGACCGGAATCAGCCATGATCGGCTGCTTCTTCGCAGGCCTTGTTTATGGGATCATTGCCTTGATCATCAAAAGGGTTGGCCTGAATTGGCTGATGAATCTGCTGCCGCCGGTTGTCGTGGGCCCCGTCATCATCGTAATTGGATTGGGGCTTGCAGGTACGGCAGTCAATATGGCAATGTACGAAAACCCGGGTGCGCCGGCCGGTAAGCTTGTCTACAGCACAACGCATATTACTGTGGCGCTTATCACGCTTGCTGTAACCATTATCTCCTCCATCTTTTTAAGAGGTTTTCTTAAACTGATACCAATCCTGATCGGCATTATAGCAGGCTATATCTCAGCTTATGTTGCAGGAATAATCGACTTCAGCGGGATTGCGAAAGCCAAATGGTTCGAAATGCCTGAATTCATGATTCCGTTTGTGTCATATACACCAAATGTATCCTGGGAAGTCATCATCATCATGGTGCCGGTCGCAATCGTCACGCTGGCTGAACACATCGGCCACCAAATGGTCCTTAGTAAAGTAGTCGGAAAGAATTTCATCGAAAAGCCGGGCCTCCACCGTTCCATTGCAGGTGACGGTGTCGGGATCATGATCGGCTCGCTCATCGGCGGACCTCCTCTCACCTCTTACGGGGAAAATATCGGGGTCTTGGCGATCACCCGCGCCTTTAGTGTTTACATCATCGGCGGGGCAGGAGTCATTGCGATCCTGTTCGGTTTCATCGGGAAAATTTCAGCAGTAATCAGTTCCATACCTCAGGCTGTCATGGGGGGCATCTCCATTCTGCTTTTCGGGATTATCGCATCCAGCGGCCTGCGTATGCTGATTGATAATAAAGTTGATTTTGGAAACAACAGAAATCTCATCATTGCGTCCGTAATCCTGGTCATTGGGGTAGGCGGTGCATATGTAAAGCTGTCGGATGCAGTTTCGCTTTCAGGAATGGCGCTTGCAGCAATCATCGGTGTTCTTTTGAACCTGATCCTTCCAGGCAGGTCCAATGCCGGCCAGATGTTTGTAGAAGAGAAGTAAACCTTTAATAGAATATTCACCTTTTAAAAGAAGTCCAGAGAGGCTTAAAAGGGTGGGTGCGAAAAAGAAGTTTGGACGGACTGCAGAACGGGTTTCTGCATCCTTCCAATCCTTTTCCCGCACTTTTTCACCCTGGACCCAATCTTTGGCCCAGGGTATTTTTTTGCCCTGGAATTGGGATGAAAGTAATCAAAGGGGGCAGATTCATGAGGAATTTACTGACTATGAATGCACTATCCGTACTTGAGATCGAGGAAATCATCGGGCAGGCCCAGGATTTCGCTGCCGGGGAAGGCTGGTTCCCCGATCGACCAACTTATGTGGCCAATCTCTTTTTTGAGCCAAGCACCCGCACAAAAAGCAGCTTTGAAATGGCGGAAAGGAAATTGGGACTGCAGGTGATCCCTTTTGACGCCGGAACTTCAAGTGTCCTAAAGGGTGAAACTCTGTACGATACTGCCAGGACGCTCGAAGCCATTGGGGTAAATGCACTGGTGATCAGGCATGAACAGGATGCTTATTTTGCAGAACTGGCTGGCAGGCTGAACATCGCTGTCATCAATGCAGGAGATGGCTGCGGACATCACCCCACACAATCGCTGCTTGATTTAATGACAATCAAACAAGAGTTTGGCGGCTTTAATGGCATCAAGGTTGCCATCATCGGGGATATCCGCCATAGCCGCGTAGCCAGGTCAAATGCCGATGCGTTAAAGCGGCTCGGGGCCAATGTAGTCTTTTCAGGCCCGCCTGAATGGTTTGATGAGAGGATTGGCAATGGTGCTTACGAAGATATGGATACTGCCGTTAAAACTGCTGATGTCGTCATGCTGCTTAGGATACAGCATGAACGGCACGCTCAAAACCATCATCGAACAAATGCGGATTATTTGGAAAGATTCGGTTTAACAAAGGCACGCGAAAAAAGCATGAAGCCAAGGGCGATTATCATGCATCCGGCCCCGATTAACAGGGGTGTGGAAATCGATAGTGACCTGGTGGAATGCAGACGCGCAAGGATTTTTAAACAAATGGAAAACGGCGTTTATATCAGGATGGCTGTTTTGAAAAGATCGTTAGAACAGGCAAAGGGAGGAACCGTTTATGAGAACAATCATCAAAAATGGAGTATTGCTCGATAACGAAGGAAACCTTGTCAAGGCAGAAGTGGCCTTTGATAGCGGCGTAATTACCGAAATTGCAGAAAATATCCCTGCCGCGGAAAATGATGTAATTGATGCAGGGAGGAATTTCATCGCCCCCGGCTTTATAGATCTCCATGTACACTTGCGCGAGCCTGGCGGAGAGAAGAAAGAGACGATCGAGACTGGAACAATGGCAGCTGCAAGGGGTGGATTTACTACAGTCGCCGCGATGCCGAATACGCGTCCGGTGCCTGATAGTAAAGAGCAAATGAACTGGCTGATGAACAGAATTGAAGAAACGGCACATGTAAGGGTCCTCCCTTACGCTTCCATTACGATCCGTGAGCTTGGCAAACAAATGACGGATTTCGAAGGTCTGAAGGAAGCGGGTGCATTCGCTTTCACAGATGATGGAGTAGGCGTCCAGGAGGCAGGAATGATGCTTTCTGCCATGAAAAAAGCAGCTGCATTGAATATGCCGATCGTGGCCCATTGTGAAGATAATACGTTAATTAATAAAGGCTCTGTCCATGAAGGCACATTTTCCGAGGCTGCGGGCTTGAACGGGATCCCATCTGTATGTGAATCCGTGCAAATTGCCAGGGATGTACTTTTGGCCGAGGCGGCGGATTGCCATTACCATGTTTGCCATATCAGTACTAAGGAATCTGTAAGAGTTGTAAGAGATGCAAAACGGGCCGGCATCAAAGTTACCGCGGAAGTAACCCCTCACCACCTGCTCCTTTGTGATGAAGATATTCCGGGGCTTGACCCCAATTATAAAATGAATCCCCCCTTAAGAGGAAGGGACGACAGGCAGGCTCTCATAGAAGGCCTGCTCGACGGAACGATCGATTTTATCGCGACGGACCATGCTCCCCACACAGAGGAAGAAAAAGCTGAAGGAATGATCCTCGCGCCCTTTGGAATTGTCGGGTTGGAAACGGCATTCCCACTCTTGTATACCGAGTTTGTAGAGAATGGAATTTTCACCCTGAAACAATTGGTCGACTTCTTGACTGTAAAGCCTGCAGAAAGCTTTTCTCTGCCTTTTGGGCAGCTTCGTGTGGGAGAAAAGGCAGATATTGTCCTGCTGGACCTTGAAACAGAAAAACGGATCGACAGCACCGAGTTTGCATCAAAAGGCAAAAACACTCCTTTCAACGGGAAGGTTTGCGCTGGATGGCCGGTGATGACAATTGCGGAAGGCAAAATAGCTTGGGAAAAAGGACGTGTAAACCAATGAAAAGGCAGCTCATTTTGGAGGACGGCACAGTATTTAAAGGCGAAGCTTTTGGGAGTGATACGGACAAAATCGGGGAGGTTGTCTTCAATACCGGGATGACAGGGTACCAGGAAATTTTATCTGACCCTTCCTATTGCGGACAGATTGTCACACTTACCTATCCCCTCATCGGCAATTATGGGATAAACCGGGATGACTTTGAGTCAATCAATCCTGCCATTTCAGGGTTTATCGTCAAGGAAGCAGCAGACTGCCCTTCCAATTGGAGGAACGAGATTTCGTTGGATGAAATGTTAAAATCGAAAGGCATACCCGGAATCAGCGGAATTGATACAAGAAAATTAACAAGAATCATTCGACGGCACGGAACGCTCAAAGGCGCGATATGCAGAATTGAAAAAAAACCGGAGGAAATTATTGAGCAACTGAAAGCCACGGTTGCGCCTACCGACCAAGTCAAACGCGTTTCTACGAAAACAGCCTACCCAAGCCCGGGAAGAGGCAAAAGGATTGCCCTGGTAGATTTCGGAATGAAACATGGTATCCTGCGGGAATTGAATGACAGGGATTGTGATGTCGTTGTGTTGCCATACAATGTCACCGCCAGCGAAATCTTGCTCTTGAACCCGGACGGCGTGATGCTATCAAATGGGCCAGGCAATCCGAAAGATGTGCCGGAAGCGATAGAAATGATACAGGGCATCCAGGGTAAGGTGCCATTATTCGGGATTTGCCTCGGACACCAGCTGTTTGCCCTTGCGAACCGGGCCGACACAGAAAAAATGAAATTTGGACACCGCGGCTCCAATCATCCGGTCCAAGATCTTAGAACCGGAAAAGTGGCGTTAACCTCCCAAAACCATGGGTATACGGTCCAGCGTGAGTCTATTGAACGTACAAATCTCGAAGTCACACATATTGCTTTAAATGACAAAACAATCGAAGGGTTAAAACATAAAGAATATCCGGCCTTTACAGTCCAATACCATCCTGAAGCGTCACCGGGCCCTGTTGATGCCAATTACTTATTTGATGAATTTTTGAGCATGATTGAATCTGAAAAAGAGGAAGGGGAAGCAAAATGCCAAAACGTACAGATATAAAAACCATCCTGGTCATTGGTTCCGGCCCTATCGTCATCGGACAGGCAGCTGAATTCGATTATGCCGGCACACAAGCATGCATCGCCTTAAAAGAGGAAGGTTACAAAGTAATCCTTATCAACTCAAATCCTGCAACAATCATGACCGATACGGAAATAGCGGATAAAGTGTATATTGAACCGATTACGCTGGAATTCGTCAGCAAAATCATCCGCAAAGAGCGGCCGGATGCCTTGCTGCCGACATTGGGCGGGCAGACAGGCCTTAATATGGCAGTGGAACTGGCAAACGCGGGAGTGCTGGAGGAATGCGGAGTCAAAATTCTTGGAACAGAGCTTTCAGCAATTGAAAGGGCTGAGGACAGAGATTTATTCCGGACGCTCATGAATGAATTGGGGGAACCGGTTCCTGACAGTGATATCGTCCATTCTGTAGCAGAAGCCCTCCAATTTGTCGAACGGGTAGATTATCCGGTCATCGTTCGTCCTGCTTTTACGCTTGGGGGGACAGGCGGGGGCATCTGCGCGAACGAAGAAGAGCTGGTGGAAATCGTAACGGGCGGATTAAAAAGCAGTCCGGTGCATCAATGCCTGCTTGAAAAAAGCATCGCCGGCTTCAAGGAAATAGAATACGAGGTTATGAGAGACAGAAATGATAACGCGATTGTTGTCTGTAATATGGAAAACTTCGATCCTGTAGGAATCCATACAGGGGATTCCATTGTGGTGGCACCGAGCCAAACGCTTAGCGACCGGGAATATCAGATGCTGCGCAATGCCTCTTTGAAAATTATCCGGGCACTTAAAATAGAGGGAGGTTGTAACGTACAGCTCGCTTTGGATCCATACAGCTTTCAGTATTATGTTATTGAAGTCAACCCGCGTGTCAGCCGGTCATCAGCGCTCGCCTCAAAAGCGACAGGATATCCTATCGCAAAGCTTGCCGCCAAGATTGCAGTCGGCCTGACGCTTGACGAGATGATGAATCCGGTAACAGGAAAGACGTATGCCAGCTTTGAGCCTGCCCTAGATTATGTGGTGACGAAAATTCCGCGCTGGCCATTTGATAAATTCGAGTCGGCCAATCGCAAACTCGGGACGCAAATGAAAGCGACCGGGGAAGTCATGGCTATCGGCAGGACGTTTGAAGAGTCCATCTTAAAGGCAGTCCGCTCGCTTGAGGGGGGATTGTTCCATATAGAACTGGGCGAACCAGCCAGCGACCGCCTTATCGAAAAACGAATCCGGACAGCAGGGGATGAACGGTTATTTTATATCGGGGAAGCGTTAAGAAGAGGGACCAGTATTGACGCCATTCATGAATGGAGCAGGATTGACCTGTTTTTCCTTCATAAGCTCCATAAAATTGTCGCGTTTGAAGAAACATTGCGGGAAAACCCTTTTGACCATGAAATTGCCATTAAAGCGAAAGGGATGGGCTTCTCGGATGCGACACTTGCCGGGCTATGGAAAACTGATGAACGCTCCGTCTACGAATGGCGTAAAGGCAAAGGGATTGTTCCGGTTTATAAAATGGTAGATACATGTGCTGCCGAATTTGAATCCGAAACTCCTTATTTTTACGGGACATATGAGGAAGAAAACGAGTCTGTTGTGACAAACCGTGAAAGTGTGGTCGTTTTAGGATCAGGTCCTATCAGGATTGGGCAGGGGGTCGAATTTGACTATGCGACCGTACATTCCGTCTGGGCGATAAAAGAAGCGGGGTATGAGGCCATTATCATCAACAATAATCCGGAAACAGTCTCAACCGATTTCAGCATCTCCGATAAGCTTTATTTCGAGCCATTGGCAATTGAGGATGTCATGCATATCATTGATCTGGAAAAACCAATGGGTGTCGTCGTCCAATTCGGAGGCCAGACAGCAATCAATCTAGCTGCAAAGCTTGTAGAACGAGGAGTGAATATTCTGGGAACATCCCTTGAGGACCTGGACCGGGCAGAAAATCGGGATAAATTTGAACAGGCACTCCGGGCACTGGGCATTCCGCAGCCAAAAGGAAAAACGGCCACTTCGGTTAATCAGGCTGTCCAGATAGCTGAGGGCATTGGATATCCAGTATTGGTAAGGCCTTCTTATGTCCTTGGCGGCAGGGCAATGGAAATCGTTTATAAACAAAATGAACTGCTTTACTATATGGAAAATGCAGTGAAAATCAATCCGGACCATCCGGTATTGATCGATCGTTACTTGACCGGAAAGGAGATTGAAGTGGATGCTATTTCAGACGGAACAGATGTGGTTATCCCAGGGATTATGGAGCATATCGAACGCGCAGGAGTCCATTCAGGCGACTCCATTGCGGTTTACCCTCCTCAGAGTCTGTCAAACGAAATCAAAGATAAAATTGTGGATTATACATCAAAGCTGGCAAAGGGCTTAAACATTATCGGACTATTAAATATCCAATATGTTGTGAGCGGCGATGAAGTTTTTGTCATTGAGGTCAATCCGCGCTCAAGCCGTACGGTGCCTTTTTTAAGCAAGATTACAAACGTCCCGATGGCTAACCTGGCCACAAAGGCCATCCTTGGAAACTCCTTGCAATCATTGGGCTACACAAGCGGGCTGGTCCCTGAAAAGCCGGGGGTATTCGTAAAAGTGCCTGTATTCTCCTTTGCAAAGCTGCGGAGGGTGGATATCACCTTAGGGCCGGAAATGAAATCTACAGGAGAGGTAATGGGCAAGGATTATACCCTGGAAAAAGCCTTATATAAAGGCCTTGTCGCATCAGGCATCCAAATAAAAGACCATGGATCTGTCCTATTGACTGTAGCGGACAAGGATAAGCAGGAAGCCCTTCAAATCGCACACCGTTTCAGCAATTGTGGATACCGGCTCATCGCAACATCCGGAACGGCGTCTATTTTGACAAAAGCCGGCATCCCGGTACAGGTTGTGGAGAAGATCGGTGTATCAGATAATAACCTTCTTGATGTAATCCGTAACGGCGAAGCTCAATTGGTAATCAATACATTAACCAAAGGAAAGCAGCCGGAACGGGATGGCTTCCGCATCAGGAGGGAGTCTGTGGAAAACGGGATACCATGTTTAACTTCGCTGGACACGGCAGAAGCAATTTTACGGGTCATCGAATCGATGACGTTCTCAGCTGAAGCGATGGGCAAAGCCGACCAAAGCCAAGAGGTGGCCTATACATGATTAAAAACGAAAATATGAGGGTCATCAGCCAAAGAAAAATTGCCAAAACCATATATGAGCTCACCTTGGAGGGTGAGCTTGTTTCTGAAATGCACCAGCCCGGACAATTTGTCCATGTGAAAGCAGGCAGCGGATTCGATCCGTTGCTAAGGCGGCCGATAAGCATTTCCTCCATAATGGCAGAAGAAAAACAATTCAAGATGATTTACCGTGCCGAAGGAAGGGGAACACAGCTCCTTTCGCAAAAAAATAACGGTGAAAGTGTGGATGTACTTGGCCCTTTAGGCAATGGGTTTCCTGTTGAGGCGGCATACGGAAATGGAGGCAGGGTCCTTTTGGTCGGGGGCGGCATTGGGGTCCCTCCTTTATTTGAACTTTCAAAGAGATTGTCAGCAAAAGGCTGCTCTGTCATTCACGTATTGGGGTTCCAATCGAAAGACAACGTTTTTTATGAAGAAGAATTTTCCCGTTTGGGAGAAACATATGTTGTCACGGCTGACGGCTCATACGGCGGTGCAGGGTTTGTCACTGATATGATAAAGCGGCTTGAAGAGGATTTTCCAGTCATTTATGCATGCGGGCCAACCCTAATGTTACGGGCATTGGAAGCTGAATACGGCCATAAAAAACTGTATTTGTCATTGGAGGAACGGATGGGCTGCGGGATTGGCGCCTGCTTTGCCTGTGTTTGCCATAGTGCAGCCGACCCGGATGGCCATTCTTATAAGAAAGTGTGCAGCGACGGCCCGGTTTTCCGGGCAGGGGAGGTAATTTTATGAATCGGCTTGCTACTAATCTGCCAGGACTCCAATTGAAAAATCCTGTTATGCCGGCTTCAGGCTGCTTTGGTTTTGGGCGAGAATTCAGCGGCATGTATGATTTAAACAAGCTCGGGGCCATCATGATTAAAGCGACAACCCCCAAACCGCGCTTTGGAAACCCGACTCCAAGGGTTGCGGAAACTTCCGCAGGTATGTTGAATGCAATCGGATTGCAGAATCCGGGCCTTTCAAAGGTAATGGAGGATGAACTGGGCTTTCTTGATAAGTACGACGTACCTATTATTGCAAATATTGCCGGGTCGCTAGTCGAAGATTATAAAGAGGTAGCCAGGGAGATCAGCAAGGCTCGCAATGTGAAGGCGCTGGAATTAAATATCTCTTGTCCAAATGTGAAAGAAGGCGGCATCGCTTTCGGGACGGATCCCCAAACGGCAAAAAGCGTTACAAGAGCCGTGAAGGAAGTTTCCCAGGTACCTGTATACGTTAAACTTTCCCCTAATGTTACCAATATAACCGAAATTGCAAAAGCGGTAGAAGACGGCGGGGCAGACGGGCTGACGATGATCAATACATTGCTTGGAATGAGGCTGGATATTAAAACAGGAAAGCCGGTGATTGCAAATGGAACAGGCGGCCTATCGGGCCCTGCGATTAAACCTGTTGCGATCAGAATGATTCATGAAGTAAGCCAGAGGGTGTCCATTCCGATTATCGGGATGGGAGGCATTGCAAGTGCGGAAGATGTGATTGAATTTTTTTATGCGGGGGCAAGCGCTGTGGCGGTCGGGACAGCAAATTTTGTCGACCCTTTTGTATGCCCGAAAATCATCGAAGAACTTCCTCTTTTGCTAGAAAAGCTGGGATATGGCCATATCGCCGAATGTACCGGAAGGAGCTGGAAAAAGAATGCGCAAACCGCTTATCATCGCGCTTGACTTCCCGAATATGGAAAAAACGAAACATTTTCTGGACTTGTTTGGCGGAGAGCAATTAGTTGTGAAAGTGGGCATGGAACTATACTATCAATACGGTCCAGGAATCATCGATTACATAAAAGAGCAGGGGCATGGCGTTTTCCTTGATTTAAAGCTTCATGATATCCCTAATACAGTGAAACAGGCGATGCGGGGCCTCGCAGGCTTGAATGTCGATTTAGTGAATGTTCATGCAGCAGGCGGCGCGAATATGATGGAAGCAGCACTGGAAGGCTTGGTTGCAGGTACTCCGGCCGGACAGGAAAGGCCGAGATGCATTGCTGTCACACAGCTGACCAGTACCACAAAAGAACAAATGAATGAAGAACAACGGATCATTGGAAGTATTGAAGAATCAGTTCTGCATTATGCCAGGTTGACGGAATGTGCCGGTCTGGATGGAGTGGTTTGTTCAACACATGAAGTAAGCAGGATTCATGAGAGAATCGGGAAAGGCTTTTTAACGGTAACACCAGGCATAAGGATGGCAGAGGGAGAAACACATGACCAGAAGAGAGTGGCAACGCCTGAACAGGCCAGGAGGCTCGGGACAGACGCAATTGTTGTTGGCAGGTCAATCACAGCGGCGGAAAATCCGTATCAATCTTATAAAAAAGTTCTGGAAGCTTGGGAGGGTGTAAAAATATGAAAGAAACTCTGGCGGGGCATCTATTAGAAATCAAGGCTGTTTCCCTACAGCCTGACAATCCCTTTACGTGGGCGTCGGGCATTAAGTCGCCCATTTATTGCGATAACAGATTGACCCTCTCATTTCCGAAGATCCGAAAAGAAATAGCAAAGGGCTTGGCATCATTGATTGAACAGCACTTTCCGGAAACAGAAATGATTGCAGGAACAGCAACGGCCGGAATCCCCCACGCTGCGTGGGTGAGCGATGTTTTAAACCTTCCCATGTGCTATGTCCGTTCCAAGCCAAAGGGACATGGAAAGGGAAACCAAATAGAAGGAAAAGTTGAACCTGGCCAAAAGGTTGTCGTCGTCGAAGACCTGATTTCTACAGGTGGAAGTGTGATCGAGGCGGTAAATGCATTACGGGAAAATGGCTGCATTGTTTTGGGAGTCGTGTCCATCTTCACCTATGAATTGCAAAAAGGAAAGGACCAGATGGCTGCGGAAGGCATCCAATCCTTTTCCCTTTCTGATTACACCACCCTCATCAGAGTGGCAAAAAACCTCGGGCTCATTAAGGAAAGCGACATTGAAAAACTAAGCAGGTGGAGACAGAACCCTGCAGATACCGCATGGATCAATTAAAGAAGGGGTCAGTCCCCCACTGTATTAACGCAGTGGGGGACTGACCCCATAATTTACGCTTGCTTCATTCTGATGACCTGGTCGGCATCAGGGGTTACATAAATCGTTTGCTGATTCTCATAGATGACGAATCCCGGTTTGGCACCGCTTGGTTTTTTCACATGCCTGGCCTTGGTGAAATCCACCGGCACGGAGCTTGAGCTTTTTGCTTTGCTGAAGTAGGCTGCAAGTACGGCCGCTTCATGAATGGTTTGTTCTGTTGGGCTTTCATTGCGGATGACGACATGGGAGCCCGGAATATCTTTTGTATGAAGCCAAATTTCATCTCTTCTCGCAAGTTTATTGGTTAAATAATCATTCTGTTTGTTGTTTTTGCCGACGAGTATTTCGTCTCCATCTGCAGAAAAATATCTTTCCAGCTGAGGCTTTACATGTGCTGGTTTTTTCATGCCTTTTTTCTGTTTTTGTTTTAGATAGCCTTCTTCCTGCAGTTCTTCGCGGATTTCTTCAATATCCCTTGGAGATGCGGAATGAAGCTGCTGAAGGAGGGTGTCGAAATAGGCGGACTCCCCTTTTGCCAGATCAATCTGTTGCTGGACGATACCGATCGCATTCTTTGCTTTTTGATACCGGGAAAAGTACTTCTGTGCATTCTCCGACGGCGTTTTTTGCGGGTCAAGAGGGATTGTGACCATCCGCCCGTCTTCTTCATAATAATTGCTCACGCTGATTTCCTTCATCCCTTTTTCCATCTGATAAAGGTTGGCCGTCAAAAGCTCACCGAATAACTGGTATGCTTGCGCCTTTTCACTTTCCAAAAGCGTTCTCCCAAGCTTTTGAATTTTCTTTTCATTTTTATCGATTTCATTTGCAATAAAGCGTTCAAGGTCGTTTCCTTGCTGCTTCACCCTGTCCCGCTCTGCTTTCCCGAAGTAGAAACGGTCGAGCAATTCGCTTAAAGAAGCAAATGTACGGCTCTCTCCTTTCAGAGACTTGAGCGGCAGCATGTAAAATGATTCTTTAGTGCCATCGGCAATAAGGGTCGGTCTATATTCCTTTCTCGCAATCTTTCCTATTAAGCTGAGGAAAGCCCCAGGCAATGTCGAACGATTGGCCAGGCCCGCCTGATGAACGGCCTCACGCGCAAACAATGGCGAAATACCGGAAAAATGGTTGACTAGCTGCTTATCAACCTGGCCGGCATTAAAATCAAGCTTTCGAAGAATATCTTCTTCTGTAGCCTCGAATGGATTAGCCTTTTCCTGTGCCGGCGGGGCTTTATAAATTTGGCCGGGAAGCACAGCACGATAGCTGCTGACTGCATATGAGACATGCTTGATGCTGTCTATGATCATATTTTTCACTTTATCAACAAGGATTATATTGCTGTGCCTTCCCATGATTTCTACGATAAGCTGTTTTACTGATACATCGCCCAGTTCATTCCGTCCTTTTACTTCAAAAATTATAACCCTGTCCAGACCTGATTGATAAATATTCTCTATAACATAACCTTCAAGATGCTTCCTCATAAGTATACAGAACATTGGCGGTTCTTTCGGATTTTCGTAGGTTTCCTGTGTGATTTGCATCCTTGCATAGCTTGGATGGGCGGAAAGCAAAAGCTTATGGTTTTTCCCGCCAGCTCGGATGGAAAGTATTGTTTCATTTTTATAAGGTTGATGTATTTTATTGATACGGCCGCCCGTTAAGAGGCCAGATATTTCCTCGGTCATTGCTTTTGTGAATAAGCCATCGAAAGACATTTCTCGTTACTTCCTTTGCAATAAAATAATATATCAGTTACACCAAAGAATTACGCATTGAAAATAATAGTGTTAATTTTTGGTTGATTTAAGCTCAAACTGTATAGCCCGTGGCAATTGGAACACCCTTCAGCGTAGTTGAAAGGGTTTGTGAAATCCCGGTTTCATATGATTGGCCCAAAATATATTGGCTGTGCAGCTTAAGCCCTTTAAATTAGTAAAAGATCTATAGGCATATTCCCTCATTATAAAGGGTGTGCTGCGGCTGTGTAAAATAATTTCCCTGATTCATTCACACTAAAGTATAGCATTTTTTTGGACGAGTCTGAATAAGCATGGAAGGAGAGAAAAAGTTCTATTCTATTCGCGAGGGATGTGTGATACGTAATGAAGTTCCGTGAAATGGATACAGAGGATATTGAAGCAGCTCTTGAAACCAGCATGCAAGAAGGTTTAAGAGAAGACGAGGCAAGAAAAAGACAGCAAAAGCAAGGATTCAATGAACTTCAAGAAGGAGAAAAACAATCTGCCCTCCTGTTATTTTTCGCTCAATTTAAGGATTTCATGGTGCTGGTATTGCTTGCGGCTACATTGATTTCTGGATTGCTTGGCGAATATATTGATTCGATTGCAATCATGGCCATCATATTGATAAATGGATTCCTTGGCTTTTTCCAGGAACGCAAGGCGGAAAAGTCGCTGGATGCACTTAAAGAAATGGCAGCGCCGCAAGTACATGCCCTACGTGATGAAAAGTGGGCGAAAATTCCTTCAAGGGAAGTGGTTGTCGGAGATGTGTTGAAGTTCACAAGCGGTGACCGGATTGGTGCAGACTTGAGAATCATGGAATCATCGAGCCTTGAAATAGAGGAATCAGCCCTTACGGGAGAGTCTGTCCCGGCCGTTAAGTTTGCCCACCCTGTGCAGCATGATGTTGACGGCATCGGCGACGAGCAAAACATGGCCTTCATGGGAACGATGGTGACCAGGGGAAGCGGCATCGGGATAGTGACTGCAACAGGCATGGATACCGCAATGGGAAAGATCGCAGATATGCTCCAATCTGCTGAAGCGATGGCCACTCCGCTGCAACGGCGTCTGGAACAGCTTGGCAAGATTCTCATCATCACAGCTTTATTATTGACGCTTCTGGTTGTGGTCATCGGCGTCATTCAAGGAAATGACTTGTATACGATGTTTTTGGCAGGTGTGTCTCTTGCTGTGGCGGCCATTCCGGAAGGGCTTCCAGCGATTGTGACGGTCGCGCTTTCACTCGGCGTACAAAGGATGATCAAACAGAAATCGATTGTCCGCAAGCTCCCGGCTGTTGAAACACTAGGATGTGCCTCTGTCATTTGTTCTGATAAAACCGGGACGATGACCCAGAACAAAATGACGGTCACGCATCTATGGAGCGGCGGAAAAACGTGGAATGTTACAGGGACGGGTTATGTACCAAGCGGAAGCTTTATGTCAGACAACACGGATGTGAATCCGAAGCAGGAGAAATCGCTCCACCAACTTTTGACATTCGGAATGCTTTGCAATAATTCGGAGCTTGTTGACCATGAAGGCCAATATGTACTTGACGGAGATCCGACTGAGGGAGCACTCTTGGTTGCGGCAATGAAAGCTGGATTAACGCGTGAAGTTCTAAAACAAAAGTTTACCATTGTAAAAGAATTTCCCTTCGACTCCACACGCAAAATGATGAGTGTCGTAGCCAAGGATGAAAATGGCAAACAGTTTGTAGTGACAAAAGGGGCGCCGGATGTACTGATTTCGCAGTGTGAAACAATATTATGGCACGGGCAGTCCCAAAGCATGAACCGGGACTTGAAAAAGGCTGTGCAAGACGCGATTGACGGGCTTGCCGACCAGGCTCTGCGGACAATTGCTGTGGGCTTTAAGCCGATAGGGGCAGCAACCGTCCTGCTCGATGAGAGAGAAGCTGAAAAAGGCCTTACCTTCATTGGGATGCACGGCATGATCGATCCTCCGCGTCCGGAAGTCCATAACGCGGTTAAGGAATGCCGAGAGGCCGGAATTAAAACAGTAATGATCACCGGTGACCATGTTTCCACGGCCAAAGCGATAGCAAAGCAATTAGGCATATTAAGAGGGAAGGACAAGGTTCTCGAGGGAAAAACTTTATCAGATATGTCCGTAGGCGAGTTGGAAGAGGTGGTTGAGGACGTTTCAGTTTTTGCGCGCGTATCCCCTGAACATAAACTAAAAATTGTCAAAGCACTGCAAAATAAGGGACATGTTGTTGCAATGACTGGAGATGGGGTAAACGACGCCCCGGCGATTAAAGCAGCCGATATCGGGATCTCAATGGGAATTACCGGTACTGATGTCGCCAAAGAGGCCTCCTCGCTAATCCTGCTTGACGATAATTTTGCAACGATCAAATCAGCGATAAAAGAAGGCCGAAATATCTATGAGAATATCCGCAAGTTTATCAGGTATCTTCTTGCATCGAATGTCGGTGAAATCCTTGTGATGTTTTTTGCGATGATCATGGCCCTGCCATTGCCCCTGGTCCCAATTCAGATTCTATGGGTGAACCTGGTGACAGACGGCCTGCCGGCTATGGCCCTGGGACTGGATAAACCGGAGGGCGATGTAATGAAAAGGGGTCCGCGAAGCCCAAAAGAAGGGGTTTTTGCACGCGGGCTAGGCTGGAAAATCATTTCTCGCGGATTTTTAATTGGGATTTCCACGCTAATTGCCTTCATCGTCGTTTACAAGACTAATCCGGATAACCTGCAATATGCGCAGACAGTCGCTTTTGCCACACTCGTTTTGGCCCAGCTGATACATGTGTTTGATTGCCGCAGTGAAAAATCAATATTCTCGCGCAACCCATTTGGCAATCAATACCTCGTATGGGCGGTCATTTCTTCACTTGCCTTAATGCTTGTCGTTTTATACTATCCGCCGCTTCAGACAATCTTCCATACAGTGGCGATCCAGCCTAGGGACTGGCTGTTGATAGTGGGCATGGCATCGATTCCAACTTTTTTATTGGCAGGTTCATTTTTGGTGAGTAAATCAAAATAAATTATGGTATAATTCAAAAGGTAGTAGAGCCTTCTCTATTACCTTTTTATTTTTGCAGAAATAAAACTATCCTATATGCATAAAGATGAATTCAGGCTAAGTGCGCCACTTCCGTGGGAACGCCTGTGTGACACACACCCTGTAGAATGCGCGCTTCGCATATCTATCGCCTTTAAAAGGCTCGCCAATCGCCGAGTTTTCTAATACGGCAAAGAGCAGGGCGCAAGCTTGGCATGCAGACATACTGATCGATTGAAACAAAGTGAATAAATTGCAATATTGCCGGATAGGAAGTGGTGCCATGGTTGTAAGTATGACAGGTTACGGGATTGGTCTTGCGGAAAACGCGGACATAAAGGTGACCGTTGAAATAAAAACCGTTAACCATCGTTTCTGCGAATATCATATACGGATGCCGCGACAGCTATTCGTTTTAGAGGATAAAGTCAAAAAGAAAGCGAATGAATACATAAGAAGGGGCCGGGCTGAAATATTAATATCGGTTGCAGGCGGGGCCCTGGCGGACAAACGCCTCAAGATTGACTGGCCGCTTGTTGACCAATATATCGAAGCCATGAATGAATTAAAAGCCAAGTACGGCCTTCACTCTTCCGCTTCTGTTCAGGATCTTTTGCAGATCGGTGATATTTTTTCCGTGGAAGAAGAGCAGGCAGCAAATGAAAGTCTGGAAATCCTTGTGCTGGCTGCTTGTGAAGCGGCACTTATCAATGTGAGCAATATGAGGATCCATGAGGGCGGAGAGCTTAAAAATGACCTGTCCGGACAGCTTGAAAAAATCAACATGATCATTTCAAGCCTTAGAACATATGCCCCTGCAGTTTCGGCGCAATATATGGAAAAGCTAAAAGCAAGAATATCCGAGTTCACAACAGGGATAATCGATGAAACAAGGCTCTTGACCGAGGTTGCAATTTTTGCGGATAAAGCTGATATAAATGAAGAGCTTACGCGCCTTTCAAGCCATCTTATCCAATTTTCCGCCACGCTTGAAAAAGAAGAGCCAATCGGGAGGCAACTCGATTTTCTCGTGCAGGAAATGAACCGTGAAGCAAATACAATCGGTTCCAAGGCAAATGATGCAGCCATCACCAAAGAAGTGGTTGAACTGAAAAGCTTGCTTGAAAAAATAAAAGAACAGGCCCAAAATATCGAGTAGCTTGTTTATGGTATTTATTTCAAGGTCACAATAGAATATGATTGGGGGACAAAAATGTCTATCAAGCTCATCAATATCGGTTTCGGAAATATTGTTTCCGCGAACCGGATTGTGTCGATTGTGAGTCCGGAATCGGCTCCAATAAAAAGAATTATCCAGGACGCCCGCGAACGCGGTTCCCTGGTGGATGCTACATATGGAAGAAGGACGCGGGCTGTGATCATCACTGACAGCGACCATGTCATCCTGTCAGCGGTCCAGCCTGAAACCGTGGCTGCCCGCCTGCATGACCGGGATGACAGCGTGGAAGAGGGGTAAAGAAAGAATATGAGAGAAAAAGGCTTGCTAATCGTATTATCTGGTCCATCCGGTGTTGGAAAAGGAACGGTCAGAAAAGAAATATTTGCGCGTCCCCACACTGCTTTTGAATATTCGATCTCCATGACTACCCGAAAGCCGCGCGAGGGAGAAGTTAACGGCGTGGATTACTTCTTTAAAACCCGTGAGGAATTCGAAGGATTGATCAAGCAGGATAAGCTGCTCGAGTACGCCGAGTTTGTCGGCAATTATTACGGCACTCCCGTTGATTATGTCAGGGAAACCCTGGAAGCCGGAAAAGATGTTTTCCTTGAAATTGAAGTCCAGGGAGCAAGGCAGGTCCGTGAAAAATTCCCGGAAGGGCTATTCATTTTCCTCGCCCCGCCAAGCCTCTCTGAACTGCAGAGCCGCATTGTCACCAGGGGAACGGAAACGGCGGAAGTCATCCAGAGAAGAATGACGGCTGCCAAGGAAGAAATCGAAATGATGGATTTATACGATTATGTAGTGGAAAATGATACAGTAGCGGCCGCATGCGACAGAATAGGCGCGATTGTCATTGCCGAGCACTGCCGCAGGGAAAGAGTATCTGCCCGATATAAAAAAATGCTGGAGGAAAATTGATATGTTATACCCTTCTATTGATTCATTGCTGGAAAAAATTGATTCCAAGTATTCCCTTGTATCCGTTGCTGCGAAACGGGCCCGACAAATGCAGATCAACGATGATACCAGGATTGAAAAGCCTGTTTCCCACAAAAGTGTGGGCCGGGCGCTCGAGGAAATAAACTCAGGAAAACTTAAATACAAAAACCAATACGAAGAAAAATAAGGCTTTTCGAGGGTCGGACACCTTCCAAACCGCGGATTCAGCATTGCTGAAAATACGGGGCACGGGTTCCGGCCCTTTGTTCACTTTAAGTAAGTATAACTTGGCCGAAATGATGTTCAGGCGACGTAGCGGCCAAGTTTATGAATAAAGTCAACTTCCCCTCTTTCTTCGCCTTTTCTAGGCTCGCCAATCGGCGGGTTTTCTTTATTTGTTTTCTTTAAAGGTGAAAAAAATGCCGAAATCCTTCATAATAAGACAAAAGAACGATTAGTTAAGGGGAAATGACCATGCTTTTAGACAAAAACATTCTGCTTTGTGTTACGGGAGGCATCGCTGTATATAAAGCGGCCGCTTTGACAAGCAAGCTTACTCAGGCGGGTGCGAGCGTAAAGGTAATCATGAGTGAATCAGCCTGTAAATTCGTTGCCCCGCTTACTTTTCAGGCGCTTTCCAGGCATGATGTGTACACGGATACCTTTGACGAAAAAAATGCTGAAGTAATCGCCCATATTGACCTTGCTGACTGGGCGGACATTGCATTGATTGCGCCGGCAACGGCAAATGTAATCGGAAAGCTTGCGAACGGAATTGCCGATGATATGATTACCACCACCTTGCTTGCAGTGCGTCACCCTGTTTGGATCGCTCCTGCAATGAATGTAAATATGTATGCCCATCCTGCCGTGCAAAAAAACATGCAAACTTTAAAAACGTTCGGCTATCAATTCATCGAGCCGTCAGAAGGCTATCTTGCCTGTGGATACGTAGGTAAAGGCCGGTTAGAAGAGCCGGAAACAATCGTTGCCAATCTATCGGCTTTTTTTTCGGAAAAAGAGGAAAAGCCCTTGGCAGGAAAAAGGATTCTTATAACTGCAGGCCCTACGAGGGAAAATATTGACCCGGTCCGTTTCCTTTCCAACCGTTCAACCGGGAAGATGGGGTATGCGATTGCGGAACAGGCAAAAGAAATGGGCGCACATGTCACATTGATTTCCGGACCTGTGTCACTGGACCCTCCACCGAATGTGTCTGTGATAAACGTCGAATCAGCTGCTGATATGTACAAGGAAGTAATGAAATTGTACCCTGAAGCCGATGCTGTGATCAAAACCGCTGCTGTAGCAGACTACACGCCAAAAAGCTATCATGAACAAAAAATCAAAAAACAGCCGGGTGACAATGCCATTGCGCTGAAGCGGACCGTGGATATCCTGGGAGAACTCGGATCAAAAAAAGACAAGCAAATACTTGTCGGCTTTGCTGCTGAAACGGAAAACCTTGACGAATATGCACTTGGGAAGCTTGAACAGAAAAATGCGGATATGATTGTTGCCAACAACGTGACATCCGTTGGGGCCGGTTTTGGGACGGATACAAATATCGTGACCTTATTCAAGCGGGATGGCAGCAAAACAGAATTGCCCAAAATGCCGAAGGCAGAAGTGGCCGTGAATATTTTACTGGAAGTAAGCCGGATGCTTAAAAAGGACTGATGATTCATGGGAATTGCATCTGTAGTTGTAGATGTGCCAGCGAAACAAACGGACCGCGAATTTGACTACTCGATTCCCGGCAAATGGGAACATATCGTTCAGCCCGGCATGAGGGTAATTGTCCCGTTTGGTCCGAGAATGGTACAGGGCTTTATCACAGCGTTGAAAAATGATTCCAATGTAAAAAAAATACGAGAAGTCAAAGAAATATTGGATTTGGAACCCGTATTGAATGAAGAACTGCTAAAGCTTGGGAGCTGGCTGACCGAAGAAACGATGTGTTTCAGGATTACCGCTCTTCAAGCAATGCTACCCGCTGCCCTTAAAGCCAAATATGAAAAGGTGCTGCGTATCAGTACAGGACGGGAAGAACACCTGGAAGCGACAGTTCAAGCGCTATTCAAGAACAAAGATATGATCTCGTGGAAGGATGTTTTGGAATCCGACCACGCTGCTTTGTTGCAAAAGCATGTCCGAAAGGGGAACCTGGAGGTTATGTATTTTGTAAAAGACAAATTGAAGAAAAAGACGGTGCGCGTCATCCAGCCTCTGTTAAATAAGGAAGGGCTCGAGGATTATGCAGGCATTTTACCACCAAACGCCAGAAAGCAGTATGAGGTGTTACATCATTTTATAAACCATCCCGATAAAATCCAACTCAGGGAATTACTGGAAGATGTCCGCGTGTCAAACGCAGTGGTCAAGGCTCTTATTGATAAAGGAATCCTTGCGGAAAAAGAAGAAGAAATATACCGGGATCCATATGAAAACAGGGTATTTAAGCAGACAGAGCCGTTTATTCTGACTCAAGAGCAAGCGGATGCACTTCGGCCAGTGAAAAAATCCATTCATGATAATAGCCATGCGGTATTCTTGTTATACGGCGTGACGGGGAGTGGAAAAACGGAGATCTACCTGCAGGCGATTGACGATGTAATTAAAAAGGGCGAAGAGGCGATCATGCTGGTACCCGAAATTTCCTTGACGCCGCAAACTGTAAAAAGATTCAAGGAAAGATTTGGAAATCTGGTTGCCGTCATGCACAGCGGATTGTCAATCGGGGAAAAATACGATGAGTGGCGAAAGATCCATCGCAAAGAAGTGAAGGTTGTGGTAGGGGCCAGGTCCGCAATTTTTGCTCCCTTTGAAAACCTGGGAATCATTATCATTGACGAGGAACACGAGTCCAGCTACAAGCAGGAAGAAACACCGCGATACCATGCTCGCGAAGTTGCCATCGAGCGGGCAAAACATCATAATTGCCCGGTTATTCTGGGCAGTGCGACGCCTGCTTTGGAGTCATTTGCCCGGGCAAAGAAGAATGTATACAAGTTGTTGACCTTGAGCAAACGAATGAATGAGAGCAAGCTTCCAAGGGTTGACATCGTTGATATGAGGGAAGAGCTTCGCAATGGCAACCGGTCGATGTTTTCCAAAACTCTTTTTTCTAAATTAACGGACAGGCTTGAAAAAGGCGAACAGACCGTCCTTTTATTAAATAAAAGGGGACACTCCTCCTTTGTCATGTGCCGCAGCTGCGGACTAGTGACGAATTGCCCAAATTGCGATATCTCATTAACGTACCACCGCTATAATGATTCTCTTAAATGCCATTATTGCGGGCATGAAGAAAGAATGCCCCAGGCTTGCCCTGAATGCGGAAGCGACCATATCAGATTCTTTGGAACGGGAACACAAAAGGTGGAGGAAGAATTGGCAAAAATACTTCCTGAGGCACGGGTGATCAGAATGGATGTGGATACCACCAGCAAAAAGGGCTCTCATGAAAGGCTCCTGAATGCGTTTCAAGAGGGGCATGCCGATATTTTGCTTGGTACCCAGATGATTGCCAAGGGGCTTGATTTTCCGAATATTACCCTTGTGGGCGTGCTATCGGCCGATACGATGCTCCACCTGCCGGATTTCCGTTCTTCAGAAAAGACCTTCCAGCTGTTGACCCAGGTGAGCGGAAGAGCAGGGAGGCATGAGCTTCCCGGGGAAGTGGTCATCCAAACCTATACGCCTGAGCATTATAGCATTGAGTTGTCAGGCCTCCAGGACTTTGATGTATTTTATGAGCGGGAAATGTATATCAGACGGCAAAGCCACTACCCGCCCTATTATTATCTGGCATTAATCAATGTATCGCATGAAGATTTGATGAAAGCAGTCGCCGTCACTGAAAAAATTACAAAATATCTTACCGCCAGCCTTAGCCCGGAAGCAATCATCCTTGGGCCGGTCGCATCGCCGATCAGCAGGATCAACAATAGATATCGTTACCAATGTTTGATAAAATACAAACGGGAACCGGAATTGAAGAAACAGCTGCGGACGGTCCTCGAACACTATCAGCAGGAAACAGCTCAAAACTTGCTGCAAATTTCAATAGATATGAATCCACAAATCATGATGTGACAGATCTCTGTTATTAACATAGAAGGATAATAAGAAATTATTTTTTACATTGCCATTATAAAAGATATTTTTCTGAACCAGTTGGTTGTCAAGCGGGGGCGGCCAGCCAGATCTGCTCTTTTAAACATGCCGCTTCCGCTTTTCTAAAACTAAGAAAGTATAAATTTTTCAACATATGTAATGATGAGTAGCTACAGTGCCCGGCACCGACGCTGGGACACCAACCCCAGGACGTGCGGTCAAGGTCATAGGTCACCCATCTTAGGGCTGCCACAGAACAAGGAAGCTTTGGCATCGCATCGCACCAAGGAAAGCACAGCTTTTCGAGGAGGAGGTGGGTCGACGGTCCTTTATTCAGGGCGTTTCCGTATTTCTTTTAGGAGGGTTATTATTCTTTGGCTATTTTACCGATCATTTTGTTTCCGGATAAAATTCTGGAACAAAAATGCGCGAAAGTAACAAGTTTTGATAAAAAATTGGCAAAGCTGTTAAATAACATGCATGAAACCATGCTGGAAGCGGACGGCGTTGGCCTTGCCGCTCCACAGGTTGGAGTGAAGAAACAAATTGCAGTGGTTGATATTGGCGGGGATGAGGGGATCATTGAAATGATGAACCCTGAAATACTGGAGGCAACAGGAGAGCAGACGGATCCGGAAGGCTGCCTCAGTTTCCCCGGTATTTACGGGGAAGTGTCCCGCCCATCTAAAGTGAAGATCCGTGCCCAGGACCGTTTCGGAAACAGCTTTGAGCTTGAAGCCGAGGATTTCCTAGCCAGGGCGATCCAGCACGAAATCGACCATTTGAATGGTGTTTTATTCACGAGCAAGGTTAGCAAATATTTTACTGAAGAAGATTTGGAAAGGTATGGGGATGAATGACGAAAATAGTCTTTATGGGTACTCCCGACTTTTCCGTTCCGGTACTCCAAAGAATCATCCGGGACGGCTATGAAGTGATCGGTGTCGTGACCCAGCCCGACAGGCCGGTTGGCAGAAAAAAGGTACTGACTCCTCCTCCTGTAAAGGTTGAGGCGCAAAAACACGGCATCCCGGTCTTTCAGCCGGAAAAACTAAGGAATCAAAAAGAAATGGATGAAATCATTGCCCTTGATGCAGATTTAATCGTCACTGCTGCATTTGGGCAAATATTGCCGAATGGGCTGCTGGAGGCTCCGCAATACGGATGCATTAATGTGCATGCATCCCTTCTGCCTGAGCTTCGGGGAGGAGCCCCAATCCATTACGCCATATTGCAAGGGAAAGAAAAAACGGGCATTACCATCATGTACATGGCAGAAAAGCTTGACGCCGGCGATATTTTGACGCAGGAGGAAGTAAGCATCGAGGAAGACGATAATGTCGGGACACTCCATGATAAACTGAGTACACTTGGTGCCGATTTATTGTCGGAAACCATCCCCTTGGTTATTAATGGTGAAATCACCCCGATTAAGCAAGATGAGCATAAAGCGACTTTTGCCCCTAATATAAAACGGGAACAGGAGAAAATTGACTGGAAACGATACGGGGAAGACATTTATAACCATATCCGCGGACTAAACCCGTGGCCTGTTGCTTATACATTATGTAATGGGGATATCATAAAAATATGGGAATCAAAGAAACATAAGTCCGACAAGAATGGTACTCCCGGTGAAATCCTGGCCGTAAACGCGGACGGGCTGTTAGTTGCAACGGGAAACGAAATCTCCATTTTAATTACCGAACTGCAGCCTTCAGGCAAGAAAAAAATGAAGGCTGCTGATTATCTGCACGGAGCCGGTTCATTTATCAAGCCGGGGATGAAGTTAGGAGTAAGCAATGAAAGAAACTAAAATGAACGTTCGGGAAATAGCGCTCGATGTTCTTGAATCGGTGGAAAAAAACCAATCATACAGCAATTTGCTCTTGAATTCGATGATTAAAAAACACCATCTCGAAGGAGCGGACAGCGGCTTGCTGACCGAAATCACCTATGGGACGATCCAAAGAAAAATGACACTGGATTATTATTTGGAGCCTTTTATTAAGAATCAAAAAAAGACAATGTCCTGGGTGATCAACCTTCTACGGCTTTCGCTTTATCAAATGGTCTTTCTCGACAAGGTCCCGGACCATGCGATCCTCTTCGAAGCCGTGGAAATCGCAAAGAAACGCGGGCACAAAGGGATTTCCTCCATGGTTAATGGAGTGCTCAGAAATATCCAGCGAAAAGGCATCCCATCACTGGATGCAATCGAGGATGATACAGAACGGCTGTCGATTGCAACCAGCCATCCCCTTTGGCTGGTGAAAAGATGGACCCGGCAATTCGGGTTTGAAACAACAAAAGAAATGTGCGAAATCAATCTTGTTGCCCCGCTTCAATCAGCACGCGTGAATGTCAAAAAAATTTCCCGGGATGAGGCAATCAGCGCTTTGACCGAAGAGGGCTACCATGTTGAGAAGAGTGATGTCGCCCCTGAAGCCATCCTCTCTTTAAGAGGTAATCTGGCACATTCCGAAAGCCATAAGTTAGGTTACCTGACAATACAGGATGAAAGCTCCATGCTGGTCGCCCATGCTTTGGGGGCCTCAGCCAATGATATGGTATTAGATTGTTGTGCAGCGCCCGGGGGCAAAACGACACATATTGCCGAAGGGTTGGAGACTGGACAGGTAAATGCTATCGACCTTCATGAGCACAAAGTGAAACTTATCAAAGAGCAGGCGGAACGCCTTGGCTTGAAAAATATTAAAACATATTCTATGGACAGCCGCAAAGTTGGGGAGATTTTTCATAAAGAAGGCTTTGACAGGATACTGGTGGATGCCCCGTGCTCAGGTTTTGGAGTCATGAGAAGGAAGCCCGATGTGAAATATACAAAGTCACAGGAAGATATTTCAAGGTTATCCGTAATCCAGGAACAGCTTCTTGAGGCAAGTGCCCCTCTTTTGAAAAAAGGGGGAAGATTAATATATAGCACTTGTACGGTTGATCGGGAAGAAAATGGGCGGGTAGCCGCAGGCTTTTTGGAAAAGCATCCAGAATTTGAAGCCGATGCTACTTTGGCAGAGAGATTGCCAGAAAGCGTCAGCCCTTTTGTAGAGGGTAATTCCCTCCAGATATTCCCGCAATATTTTGGCAGCGATGGATTTTTCATCGCAAGCTTTAGGAAGAAGGTGCAATAATGGCAGAGATTACAACAACGAGGAAAAAGAAAGAAACCACACAGCAGAAGCCATCGATTTATTCCCTGGAGCTTCACGAAATGAAGGAGTGGCTACAAGAAAACGGTGAAAAACCTTTCCGGGGAGAACAGATTTTTGAATGGCTTTATAAAAAGCGGGTAAAGAGCTTCGAGGATATGTCGAACCTTTCTAAATCATTGCGAGATAAGCTTGAAGGCAACTTTACGATTACAACTCTCAATACTTTGATCCAGCAGACTTCCAAGGACGGGACGATGAAGTTTCTGTTTGAACTGCATGACGGCTCCTCCATTGAAACGGTATTGATGCGCCACGAATACGGAAATTCAGTCTGTGTTACTACCCAGGTTGGCTGCCGGATTGGCTGCACATTCTGTGCTTCCACACTTGGCGGATTAAAACGCAACCTGGAAGCAGGAGAAATCGTTGCCCAGGTCGTAAAAGTACAGCAGGCGCTTGATGAAACAAATGAAAGGGTCAGCTCGGTTGTCATTATGGGAATTGGCGAGCCTTTCGATAATTATGATGAAATGATGTCTTTTTTGAAAAATATCAACCATGAAAAAGGGCTTAACATTGGAGCTCGGCATATAACTGTATCAACCAGCGGCATCATACCGAAAATTTACAAATTTGCCGATGAAAGTCTGCAAATCAATTTTGCAATCTCATTGCATGCCCCTAACTCCGAATTAAGAACAAAGTTGATGCCGATCAACCGTGCTTATAAACTTCCTGACCTTATCGAAGCAGTAAAATATTACACCGAAAAGACCGGAAGAAGGGTGAGCTTTGAATATGGGTTATTCGGCGGTGAAAATGACCAGGTGGAACATGCCGAACAATTGGCAGACCTGATTAAAGATATCAAATGCCATGTTAACTTAATACCTGTTAACTATGTACCTGAACGCAACTATGTACGGACACCTCGTGAACAAATATTTGAATTTGAGAAAACGTTGAAAAAGCGCGGAATCAATGTGACAATCCGCAGAGAACAAGGCCATGATATAGATGCGGCCTGCGGACAGCTTCGCGCGAAGGAGCGCAAAGAAGAAACGAGGTGAACCTATGAATGCAGTTTTTAAGACAGACCGCGGGAAGGTCCGCCAGCACAATGAGGATAATGGCGGGGTATTTATCAATCCGGAAGGTGTGCGCTTTGCCATAGTTGCAGATGGCATGGGCGGACACCGCGCCGGTGATGTGGCAAGCCTGATGGCGGTAGAGCATTTGAGCAATCACTGGATGGAAAGTAAATCGATAAATACAGCCCAGGATGCGGAAATCTGGCTTTCTGAAAATATTGGAAAAGTGAATCGGATTCTTTTTGAGCATGCCAGGGAAAACACCGAATGCCAGGGCATGGGGACGACAATAGTCGCAGCTATTTGCACCGATAAATTTGCAACCATTGCCAATATTGGCGACAGCCGCTGTTATTTGAATAACGAATCCGGTTTTAAGCAAGTAACCGAAGATCACTCTTTGGTAAACGAACTTGTCCGCTCCGGCCAAATTACCAAGGAGGATGCTGAGCATCATCCAAGGAAGAATGTTTTACTGAGAGCTTTGGGGACGGAACCGGCTGTCGAATTGGATGTCATGACCATCATATTTGAAGAAGGAGACATACTGATTCTTTGCTCGGATGGCCTTTTCGAATAAAGTTTCCGAATCCGAAATGCTTTCCATCGTAACAGATGACCTGCCCCTTGATGAAAAAGCCGGCTTGCTAATTGATCTGGCCAATCAGTACGGCGGCGAAGATAATATCACACTCGCCATTATCGGGTACCAAGATGAAAGTGAAAGCGGGTGAAACGGATGTTAATCGGGAGAAGAATTAACGGCCGGTACAAGCTTTTGGACATGGTTGGCGGTGGCGGAATGGCCAATGTTTATCTTGCCAGTGATATGATTCTCGAACGTGATGTGGCCTTGAAGATTCTCCGGATGGACTTTTCTAATGATGAGCAGTTCATTAAACGCTTCAACAGGGAAGCCCAATCAGCGACGAGCCTTGCCCATTCTAACATTGTCAGCATTTATGATGTTGGGGAAGAGGATGATATTTACTATATTGTCATGGAATATGTGAAGGGGTTGACCCTGAAACAATACATACAGAAGCACTATCCGATACCTATGGAGAAAGCCCTCGATATCATGAAACAAATAACGGCCGCCATTGCCCATGCCCATCAAAATGGAATTATCCATAGGGATATCAAGCCGCAAAATATTTTGATAGATGAAGAGGGAAATGTAAAAATTACCGATTTCGGAATCGCGATGGCACTAAGTGCGACTAACATCACCCAGACAAACGCTGTGCTTGGTTCTGTACACTATCTATCTCCTGAGCAGGCGCGCGGGGGCATGGCCAATAAAAAATCCGACATTTACTCGCTGGGCATCGTAATGTTTGAGCTAATTACAGGGCGTTTGCCTTTTTCAGGTGAATCCGCTGTTTCCATTGCCCTGAAACACTTGCAATCAGAAACGCCATCCCCGAAACGCTGGAATCCGGAAATACCTCAAAGCGTCGAGAATGTTATCCTGAAAGCAACTGCAAAGGATTCGTTTTACAGGTACGATAGTGTTGATGATATGCAGGAGGATATAAGGACAGCATTGGATCCCGAAAGGATCAGCGAGAAACCGTTTCATATTCCCGAAGATGAAGAGGCCACAAAGGCAATTCCCATTATAACAAATGATGACGGCATTCCTGACAACAGGGATGAAACCATTATACGGGGGCCTGAACGAGTTGCAGCTATCGATGAAGATACCAAGCTTGCCGGGAAGGACGCTAAACAAAAAAACAAGAATAAAAAGCCTAAAGACGGCAAAAAGAAAAGCAAGCTGCCGATTTTCCTAGTGTCCACATTTTTGATACTTGCAATACTGATAATTTTAACATTCACGGTTTTTCCCAGGGTCTTTGCCCCTGAAGAATTAAAAGTCCCTGACGTATCAGGGCAGGAAATGGACGATGCCATCACATCGCTCCTTGAAGCCCGTTTGGATATAGGAAAAACGATCCGGATCGAGGATGAGCGAATCGAAGACGGCAAAGTCATGAAAACAGACCCGGATGCCGGAACTGTGGTAAAAGAAGGCGCAACAGTGAACATTTACCAGAGCCTTGGGAAAGAAAAATTGGAGGTTTCCGATTATACAGGGAGGAACATAGAAAGTGTTGAGCCGCTGCTTAAAGAGTTAGGATTCAAGGATGTGAATGCTGAAGAAGAATTCGATAGCAGTGCAAAAGGGACGATCCTTTCGCAGGACCCCGCTCCAGGCAGTAAAGTGGTTCCGTCAGAAACCGAGTTTCAAATAACTGTAAGCAAAGGTCCTGATAAGTTTGAGTTAAAAGATTTGACGAACTATAACAGGGACAAACTTGATGATTATGAGAACGAGGCTGAGATCAATATAAAAGTCGAAAAGGAAATATACCATGATTCAATCGACGAAGGGTCGGTAGTTTCACAATCTCCACGGGCATACACGAGGATTTCCAAAGGTAGCACCGTGAATGTGGTCCTGTCAAAAGGAAAAGAAAAAATCCCGCCTAAGGTTGTAAATAAGGATATTAACATCCCATACGCTCCGGAAGAGCCTGGCAAGCCTCAGCAAATCAAGATTTTCATAGAGGATATGAACCTGAGCATGACGGTGCCTGCAGAAACGTTTTCGATAGTGGAGCCTGCCAAACGGACACTGTCATTGACCGTTACACCTGACAGGAAAGCTGGCTACAAGGTAATGAGGGATAATATTGTGATCATCGATGAAGTGGTTGAGTATCCGGAGTGATTCTAAATATAAAGGAGTAAACCTATGCCTGAAGGCAAAATCATTAAAGCGTTGAGCGGCTTTTATTATGTCCTTGACGGGAAAGACACAATCCAGTGCCGCGGCCGCGGAGTCTTCCGGAAAAATAAAGTGACACCTCTTGTAGGCGACTATGTCGTTTATCAAGCTGAAAATCCGACAGACGGATATGTTCTGGAAATCAATGATCGCAAAAATGAGCTTGTACGGCCGCCGATCGCGAATGTTGACCAAGCTGTCCTTGTCTTTTCCGCTGTCGAGCCTGACTTTAGCACGGCGCTTCTTGACCGTTTTCTTGTGCTGATTGAGGATAAAGAAATCGACCCTGTCATATGCATCAGCAAAATGGATCTTGTTCCTGACGAAAAACAAGCCGAACTGGAGGAATATGTGAGGGACTATACAGCGATTGGATACCCTGTTTTAGTGACCTCATCCGTCACGTCAGACGGCATTGAGAAGCTGAAACCGTACTTGCAGGATAAAATAAGCGTCTTTGCCGGCCAATCCGGTGTCGGCAAGTCCTCCCTGTTAAACGCAATCAATCCTGACCTGGAATTGAAGACAAATGATATATCCTCGCATCTAGGGAGAGGGAAGCACACAACAAGGCATGTAGAGCTAATCCATATCGGCACGGGGCTGGTCGCGGATACACCCGGTTTCAGTTCACTGGAGTTTATGGATATTGAGGCCGAGCGTTTATCGTATTGTTTTCCGGACATCTATGAAACGGGGGAGAATTGCAAATTCCGCGGCTGCCTGCATGATAAAGAGCCGAAGTGCGCGGTCAAGGAAGCGGTAGAGGCCGGTGAAATAAGACCATACCGCTATAAGCATTACATGCAATTCCTGGAAGAAATTAAGGAGAGAAAGCCGAGGTACTGACTATGGTTAAAATCGCCCCTTCTATTTTATCTGCCAATTTCGCAAGGCTCGCTGAAGAGATTATCGATGTAGAAAAAGGCGGAGCCGATTATATTCATGTGGATGTAATGGATGGACATTTTGTGCCGAACATTACGATCGGGCCTTTGATTGTAGAGGCGATACGGCCGGTAACCAAGCTGCCGCTAGATGTCCATTTAATGATCGAGAACCCCGATTCGTATATTGAAGCTTTCGCCAAAGCAGGTGCTGATTATATGACAGTCCATGTGGAAGCATGCAAACATCTTCATCGTACAATTCAATTGATCAAGTCATTTGGTGTCAAGGCGGGGGTCGTGCTAAATCCGGCCACGCCGGTATCCACAATCCAACATGTTATAGATGATATCGACATGGTCCTATTGATGTCGGTCAATCCCGGGTTTGGCGGACAGAAATTCATCAGCTCCGTCTTGCGGAAAATCACCGAAGTCAAGAGACTTGCCGAACAAAACGGCAGCACCGTTGAAATCGAAGTGGATGGCGGAATAAATGAAGAAACTGCACGGCAGTGCATCGAACACGGTGCCACCGTCCTGGTTGCCGGCTCCGCCATCTACAACCAGCCTGACAGGCAAAAAGCCATTCAAGCAATAAGGGGATTATAGCTGCCGTTAAAAAGATAAGACGATATAGACATTTCAACATTATTGTTTTCTGGCTTTGACGTACAAGGATTTACCAGTGCGATATTGCGGCAGGAAGTGGCGCTCTTAATCGGCCAGCTTCAAGCCACGGCGCACAAGAGCCCGCCACAAATAATCAAACATTTTTGCAGCTGCTAAGTTCTCCAGAAAGGCATTCCATCTGTCAGTGCCGACGAAGACCTGAGGACGTGGCGGCTTTAATTGGGCTCGAGTTTATAACTCACGACTCTGGCGGCCTTCCACAGGATGTGATGGCGTCGAGTTTTGCCACAGGACGTGGGGACGTGGCATTGTTATTCCACGTTCCTTTACATGCGCTTTTCTTACGAAAGAGTGATAATATGATCATCTGCATTTTAGCGGGCGGCCCTCCGGATTGTGTGCCGAACCTGAACATATACAAAGAAATGGATGCTTCGTGGATTGGAGTGGACAGGGGTGTTTATACCTTGCTGGAAAACGGTATCACACCCCGCGCTGCATTCGGTGATTTTGATTCGGTTTCGGAAACCGAACTTGAAGCGATACAGAATGAAATGAGGGATATCCATCTTTACCCGTCAGAAAAAGATGAAACCGACCTTGAAATTGCTTTAAACTGGGCCATCTCACAAAATCCTGCAAAGCTTTATATTTTTGGGGCTACAGGCGGGCGCCTGGACCATTTGTTGGCGAACGTCCAAATGCTTTTGAGAGAGGATATTTTGGATAAAAAACCAGCTTCCGAAATATTCATCATTGATAAAACAAATATTTTAACGGTTAAAAGGCCAGGCATCCATCAGCTGAAAGGATACAGCGAAAAAAAGTATGTGTCATTTGTCCCGGCTACCAATGAGGTAAAGGGCATCACCTTAAAAGGCTTTAAATACCCTCTGAAAAACCGCGATATTAAGATGGGCTCCACATTATGCATCAGCAATGAACTTATTTCCGAATGTGGTACTTTTTCGTTTTCGGAAGGCATATTAATGGTGATAAGAAGCAGTGATTAGCATTCACGCTTGAAACTGCCATGTAATATAATATATCCCGGATTCAGCTAATAAGCTTAATAAGTGAACTTCGGAAAGGCGAGATGTACAGAGGAGGGGCATTATGAAATTTTATACAATCAAACTGCCAAAAGTGCTGGGAGGCCTTGTCAGAGCAATGCTTGGTGCGTTCAAGAAAGGTTGACGGGCCTTATTCTTCGGTTTATCACACCCTGTAGCGGGGTGTTTTTTTCTGTGGGAATGGGGCTCAAGCGGCACTTCGTTAAATAGCGATCCTGCCTGTTTCCAGAAAGTACCCATCAGCTTTGTATAAAATGAGAGTCTTGCTTCATTCACATACAGACTGATTAAAAAGCTAATCCTAGTTTCCATCTTAGGATTGAGAGTGTGGAAAATTCACATTCGTTATAGGGGGAAAATAAAAGGCACCCTTATAAAAGGATGCCATTAACATTATATGCGTTCTACTTTGCCTGATTTAAGAGCTCTTGCAGAAACGTATACACGCTTAGGTTTACCGTCAACTAAAATACGTACTTTTTGAAGGTTAGCGCCCCATGTACGCTTGTTTGCATTCATAGCGTGGGAGCGTTTGTTTCCAGAACGAGTTTTTCTTCCTGTGATCACACATTGACGTGCCATTGTATTATTCCCTCCTTACTTACGCAACCTTAAGTTTCAAATTATCTTAAGTCTTATTAGAAATACTTTAATAATTTATCATATCCGCTATCATAATGCAATACTTGTGCAAAAGAGTTTAAAGAAAAAAACCTTGACATCCCCCGTAATGAATTGTTTATTAGTATACGTGCGACTACCCGCTTTTAAAACAAGTGACAATATAGTAAAATGACTGTAGCCAAGCAGATTTGAGAGAAGGGGGAGCGTTTTATGTCCATAGAATTGCAAACGAAATTCGGGCAAATTGATATATCCAACGATGTAATCGCGACAATTGCCGGTGGAGCGGCTGTCGATTGCTACGGAATAGTGGGGATGGCCTCCAAAAAGCAATTAAAGGACGGCATCGCGGAAATATTGAGAAGAGAGAACTTCACTAAGGGTGTGATCGTCCGCCAGGAAAACGATGAAGTACATATCGATATGTTCATTATCGTAAGCTATGGAACGAAAATTTCCGAGGTTGCGCATAATGTACAATCTAAAGTGAAATACACCCTGGATAAGACGGTCGGATTAGCTGTTGACTCCGTAAACATCTTTGTACAGGGAGTCCGTGTGACGAACCCTTAGGACTAGGAGGAAAGTTTTGTGTCGATTACAAGCATAAACGGAAAACGATTTGCGGAAATGATCATACAGGGTGCCAACCACTTGGCAGCCAATGCCAAGATGGTTGATGCATTGAACGTTTTCCCAGTCCCGGATGGAGATACCGGGACTAATATGAATTTGTCAATGACTTCCGGAGCAAAGGAAGTTCAAAATAATGTGCAGGAACATATCGGGAAAGTTGGCGCTTCTTTATCAAGGGGCTTGCTGATGGGGGCCCGGGGCAATTCGGGTGTAATCCTGTCACAATTATTCAGGGGTTTCTCGAAATCAATTGAAAATAAGGATTCAATTAACAGTCAGGAATTTGCAGGTGCGTTTGAAGCTGGAGTCGAAACTGCTTATAAAGCAGTCATGAAGCCTGTTGAAGGTACAATATTGACTGTCGCAAAGGATGCGGCCAAACAGGCTGTGATTTCAGCGAACAAACACAAAGATATCATCCTTGTAATGGACGATATTGTTAAGGAAGCAAAGGCATCTCTTAACAGGACGCCGGACCTTCTTCCTGTTTTGAAGGAAGTTGGCGTCGTCGACAGCGGCGGCCAGGGATTGGTGCTTGTTTATGAAGGTTTCCTGGCGGAGCTTAGAGGCGAAAAGCTCCCGGAAACCCCGTTGAATATGCCAAGCATGGATGAGCTTGTCAGCGCTGAACACCATATGAACGTTCAGGGGCATATTAATACGGAAGATATTGTATACGGCTATTGTACGGAATTCATGGTGAAATTGGAAGCAGCCAAGCTTGCAAAGAATCCCTTTGATGAAGAGACCTTCCGTAAAGACCTTAGTGGGTACGGTGATTCGTTATTGGTAATTTCTGACGATGAAGTCGTGAAAGTGCATATCCATTCCGAAGAGCCGGGAAACTGCCTGAATTATGGCCAGCAATACGGAAGCCTGATCAAGCTTAAGATTGAAAATATGCGAGAACAGCACTCGAGCATTGTGGGCGAAACCCATGCGGCCCTAAAGGCTGACAATGGAAAAACCCAAAAGGATAAAGAAGAATACGGCGTAGTATCCGTTGCCATGGGATCAGGAATAAGCGAGTTATTTAAAAGTATTGGGGCAAGCTCGGTTATTGAAGGCGGACAAACGATGAACCCAAGTACAGAGGATATCGTCAAGGCTGTGGAAGATGCTAATGCAAGGAATATTATCATTTTGCCTAATAACAAAAACATTATCATGGCAGCTGAGCAGGCTGCCCAGGTGATCGAAGGCAATGTCATCGTAATCCCTTCAAGGACAGTACCGCAAGGGATGGCCGCCTTATTGGCATTCAACCCGGCGCTATCACCTGAAGATAATAAAAAAGCAATGGAAGAAGCCCTGTCGCATGTCAAAACAGGCCAAGTTACTCATGCCGTTCGCGATACAAGCATTGAAGGCCTGGAAATTGAAGCAGGTGATTTCATGGGTCTTGCCGAGGGTAAAATCCAGGTGAAAAACAAGAACAAGCTGGAGGCTGCAAAAGAACTTTTATCCAATATGATGGACGAGGACTCTGAAATTCTCACGATTCTTTATGGTGAGGATGTAAACACGGAGGAACTTGATGAACTGGTTTCATTCTGTAAAGAAACGTTCGAAGATGCGGAATTGGAAATCCACAATGGAAACCAGCCGCTCTATCCTTTTATTTTTTCAATTGAATAATCCCGCGAATGCTGCACGGTGTCATTTGGCCGTGCAGTTTCTTATTGGATTGGTGTATGATAATGATAAGCGGATGGATGTAAAAAAATATTATCATAATGTGCAAGAGGGGGGGAGATCCCTGTTTTGCCATGACAATATGTAAACCAGGAGGCAGACCATGAAATATAAAAGCGTATTTGATATAATCGGCCCTGTCATGATCGGTCCATCCAGTTCCCATACAGCCGGTGCTGCAAGAATTGGCAGGGTTGCCCGGGATTTATTCGGAAGGGAACCGAAATGGGCGGCGATTTCTTTTTACGGTTCTTTTGCAAAAACCTATAAAGGCCACGGAACTGATGTGGCAATAGTAGGAGGCCTTCTCGATTTTGATACATTCGATGATAGAATCAAAGACTCTCTTAAAATAGCCAAACAAAGAAAAATGAAAATAAAATTTAACGAGGAAGATGCCATCACCGACCATCCTAATACTGTCAGAATAGCGATGGGCGATGAAAAAGATGAAATGGAATTAGCAGGAATCTCGATCGGGGGCGGCAAAATCGAAATTATCGAATTGAACGGTTTTGTACTAAGGCTTTCCGGACACCATCCCGCTATTCTTGTTGTCCATAACGACCGTTCCGGGGTTATTGCCAACGTTTCGAATGTATTGGCCAGGCATCAGATTAATATCGGACAAATGGACGTGTCACGTAAGGAAAAAGGGAAATTGGCTTTGATGACCATTGAGGTTGACCAAAATTTAGAACAAGCGGTACTTGACGAAATCTCAGCTCTTCCAAACATTGTCCAGGTTTCTAGAATAGCGGATTAAGAAGTGAAAGAATATGAAAACGGTTTCAAAAAGATGGAGGGAGGAAAACCAATGTTTCGCAATGTAGCTGAACTTGTTGAATTAGCAGAGTCAAAAAACGTCAAGATTTCACAAATCATGATTGAGCAAGAAATGGAAGTGACAGGAAAGACCCGTGAAGAAATTCTTGGGAAGATGGAAATTAATTTGGATGTTATGGAAAAGGCCGTCAAAAGGGGACTGAAGGGTGTAAAATCCCATTCCGGATTGACAGGCGGGGATGCCGTATTGCTTCAGGAATATATCCGAAAGGGGAATTATCTTTCAGGGGAGATGCTCCTGGACGCTGTAAGTAAAGCTGTTGCGACGAATGAAGTTAATGCTGCGATGGGAACGATCTGTGCCACTCCCACCGCAGGCTCAGCCGGTGTAGTGCCCGGTACATTATTTGCCGTCGAGCGCAAGCTGAATCCAACGCGGGATCAAAAGCTGGAATTTTTATTCACGGCAGGGGCTTTTGGATTTGTCTTGGCGAATAACGCATCCATTTCCGGCGCTGCGGGCGGCTGCCAGGCCGAGGTGGGTTCGGCAGCGGGAATGGCGGCGGCTGCAATCGTAGAGATGGCGGGCGGCACTCCTTCACAAAGTGCCGAGGCAATGGCAATCACGCTGAAAAATATGCTTGGGCTTGTTTGTGATCCGGTAGCGGGCCTTGTAGAGGTTCCATGCGTGAAAAGGAACGCCATGGGGGCAGCAAACGCAATGGTTGCGGCTGATATGGCCTTAGCAGGGATAACAAGCCGGATTCCCTGCGATGAAGTAATCGGGGCAATGTTCAAAATCGGCCAATCAATGCCATCAGCATTAAGAGAAACGGCGCAGGGAGGGTTAGCGGCTACACCGACCGGCAGGGAGCTGGAGGCGAAAATCTACGGGCTGCCGCTTACGAAAAAGTGATATCAAGAATACACGATCCCGTAACAGCTATAAAAGGAATAGGCGATGAGACGGCAGCGACCCTTAATGACATGAATATCCATACGGTAGCGGACCTTTTGGAGCATCTCCCGTACCGGTATGAGGACTACAGGTTAAAAGACCTGGAGACAGTCGGGCATGATGAAAGGGTTACCGTTGAAGGTAAAGTACACAGCCAGCCGACACTTGGTTACTTTGGCAAAAAAAAATCCCGGCTGATGTTTAAGCTGCTGGTCGGACGGTATCTAATCACTGTCACATTTTTCAATCAACCTTATCTCAAAAATAAATTAAAAATTGGTGATGCAGTTACCATCACAGGCAAATGGGACCGCCACCGCCAGAGCATTAACGGAAGTGAATGCCGGATTGGCCCGTACCATAATGAAAAGGAATTTGAACCGATTTATTCAATAAAAGGCAACATAACCGTTAAAGGTCTCCGCCGTTATATTTCAAATGCTTTTTCACAATATGGCCAGTATATTGAAGAAAACCTGCCCCGCGAATTTTTGCTGGGCTACAAGCTCCCTTCCCGGCAAGATGCGCTTTTTGCCATGCATTTCCCTGCGTCAGCCACTGATGTAAAACACGCCAGGAGACGATTTGTTTACGAAGAATTTTTATTCTTCCAGCTGAAAATGCAGGCAATCCGGAAAGTCCAAAGAGAGCAATCCAAAGGAATCCGGCAATCATACAAACTAGACCGTGTAAAGGGATTCATAGATTCCTTGCCATTTACGCTGACCAATGCCCAGAAACGGGTGGTAAATGAAATATTGACAGATATGAAATCCCCCTACAGAATGAACAGGCTCCTTCAGGGTGATGTTGGATCGGGCAAAACCGCGGTAGCCGCGATAGCCCTTTTTGCTTCTGTTACGGCCGGATATCAGGGTGCTCTTATGGTGCCTACTGAAATTCTGGCTGAGCAGCATGCAGGGTCCCTTCATTCGATGCTGGCACCAGCCGGAATGAAAACTGCGCTTTTGACCAGTTCCGTCAAGGGGAAGAAGCGGCGGGAGATCCTTACATCTTTAAATGAAGGAGAAATTGATATATTGATAGGCACCCACGCATTAATACAGGAAGAAGTCGCCTTCAACAAGCTCGGATTGGTCATAACCGACGAGCAGCACCGTTTTGGTGTGGAACAGCGGCGGGTGCTCAGGGAAAAAGGAGAGAATCCCGATGTGCTGTTCATGACCGCGACACCGATACCCCGGACACTAGCCATTACGGTTTTTGGGGAAATGGATGTATCCGTCATCGATGAAATGCCGGCAGGGAGAAAAGCCATCGAAACCCATTGGGCAAAGCATGATATGCTTGACCGGATCCTTGGATTTGTGGAAAAGGAACTCCGTAAAGGCAGGCAGGCATATGTCATCTGTCCATTGATCGAAGAATCCGAGAAGCTTGATCTCGAGAATGCACTCGATGTCCATGCCGCCCTGACCCAGTATTATAACGGCCGTTACAAGGTTGGTTTGATGCATGGCCGGCTGCCGTCGGACGAGAAAGAATCAGTCATGAAGGAATTTAGCGAAAATCAGCTGCAGGTCCTTGTATCGACAACTGTTGTTGAAGTAGGCGTAAATGTCCCGAATGCAACTGTGATGGTCATATACGACGCAGAGCGGTTCGGGCTTGCGCAGCTCCACCAGCTTCGCGGCCGGGTAGGGAGGGGGAGCGAACAATCCTACTGTATTTTGCTCGCCGACCCTAAATCCGAACTCGGGAAAGAACGTATGAAAATCATGACCGAAACAAATGATGGGTTTGTGTTGTCGGAAAAAGACCTTGAACTGAGAGGTCCTGGGGATTTTTTTGGGAAGAAGCAAAGCGGCCTTCCTGAGTTCAAGGTAGCGGACATGGTCCATGATTACCGGGCTCTGGAAGTCGCGCGGGATGATGCAGCAAAACTGATTGCTTCACAGAGTTTCTGGACGGAGCAGGAATACTTGCCGCTCCGGCAATATCTTGAACAAAACGGCGTACTAAACGGGGATAAACTCGACTAAGCAAAATCAGGTTGCAAGAATCAGTACTAGTAAAAGAAATTAGCTACATAAGCTTTTTAGTTTCTGGCTTCAGCGTATACAGATGCGTTTCAACAGGACAGGGGGTTAACCGGCCAGCGGGCCGAACCCCGACGTATACAGGGAGTGCTATTGACTACGTTGCCACTGGTCGTGGCAGTTTTAGCCGATGTTCCAATGTCGGGCGTTTCCGGTTTTCTTATTGCAATCTGTTATATAAATATATATACTACTATTAGTACCTAGTCATAATACTACGGATGGTGACCTTCATATGCGAATGAATAAGAAGGAGCGCCAGCGCCTGTTAATGGAGACGATTAAGGAAAATCCTTTCATAACAGATGAAGAGCTGGCTGATCGATACTCTGTGAGTGTCCAGACAGTCAGGCTTGACCGTCTGGAGCTTTCGATTCCTGAGCTGAGGGAAAGGATTAAAAGCGTTGCCGAAAAAAGGTTCAGTGACGAAATCCGCGCCCTGCCTCTCGACGAAGTGATTGGAGAAGTAATCGATATTAATCTGGATAAGAATGCTATTTCCATTTTAGATATAAAAAAAGAACATGTTTTTAAGCGGAATGGCATTGCGAGGGGCCACCACTTATTTGCTCAGGCCAATTCTTTGGCAGTGGCCGTCATAAATGATGAGCTTGCGCTTACGGCAAAGGCAAATATATTGTTCTCCCGTTCGGTAAGAGAGAATGAAAGGGTTGTTGCAAAAGCTATAGTGCTGAATTCCGGAACTCCCGGGGGCAGAACAATCGTAGAAGTGAACAGTTTTGTCGGCCCGGAAATGGTTTTTAAAGGGGAATTTGAAATGTTCCGTTCGAATTTAGAAAAGGATGAAGATGAATGAAAATAGCCATTGATGCAATGGGCGGGGACAATGCTCCGAAAGAAGTCGTACTCGGTGCCATAAAAGCGGTTCGGGAATTCTCCGATCTTGAAATCCTGCTTGTGGGAAACGAGACTGAAATTAATAACCATTTAACGGAAAGTGAAAGAGTTTTTATTTTACATACAGAAGAAAAAATATTGGCAACTGACGAGCCGGTACGCGCTGTCCGCCGGAAAAAAACAGCATCAATGGTGCTGGCTGCACAACAGGTTGCCGATGGAGCAGCCGATGCTTGCATTTCAGCCGGAAACACCGGAGCATTGATGGCGGCAGGATTGTTTGTGGTTGGCCGCATCGAAGGCATCGAACGTCCTGCACTGGCTCCGACCCTGCCGACCATCGACGGAAAAGGATTTGTGCTGTTAGATGTTGGCGCTAATTCAGATGCAAAACCTGAGCATTTGCTGCAGTTTGCGATCATGGGATCGGTATATTCCCAGAATGTGAGAGGGATTGCCGCTCCCCGTGTCGGATTGTTAAATATAGGTACAGAAGAAAAGAAAGGCAATGAACTCACAAAGCATGCCTTTGACCTGCTAAAAGAAGCCGGCATCAATTTTATTGGCAACGTTGAAGCCAGGGATTTGCTGGAGGGAGCTGCAGATGTCGTCGTTACGGACGGATTTACCGGCAACATGGTATTGAAGACGATAGAAGGGACAGCGATGTCTGTCTTTTCAATGCTGAAAACGGCACTGACAAGCAACCTGAAAAGCAAACTTGCTGCGGCCGTTTTGAAGCCGGAACTTAGAGTCATCAAAAACCAAATGGATTATTCCGAATACGGGGGTGCCGGATTATTTGGATTGAAGGCACCGGTCATTAAGGCCCATGGCTCTTCTGATGCCAATGCGATATTTAATGCAATCAGGCAAACGAGGGAAATGGTGCAGCATAATGTCATAAAGAATATTAGCTCCATGGTCGAAAATCGATAACCTTTCTAGGGAGGAAGTGAGTAAATGGGAAAAATCGCTTTTGTATTTCCCGGCCAGGGTTCACAAACTGTTGGAATGGGGAAAGATTTATTTGAAAAGTCCGAGGCCGCGAAAGATATTTTTCGCGCGGCAGATGAAAAATTAGGTTACTCGCTGTCCCAATTGATGTTTTCCGGTCCGCAGGATGAGCTTACTTTAACAACAAATGCCCAACCTGCGTTATTGACTGCCAGCTATGTTATGTTCCAGGCGCTGTCGGAAGCGGGAATTAAGCCCGACTATACTGCCGGCCACAGTCTCGGTGAATATTCCGCTCTTGTCGCATCAGGGTCCTTAAGCTTTGATGACGCAGTTTATACTGTCAGGAAACGCGGTGAATTTATGGAGGAAGCTGTTCCGAACGGGCAAGGCACCATGGCGGCGATCCTTGGGATGGGCCGTCAACCCTTAAATGAAATTACGAGACAGGTAACAGAGGGAGGGAATCCGGTTCAGCTTGCTAATATAAACTGTCCAGGGCAGATTGTCATTTCAGGCAGCACAGATGGTGTTAAACAAGCCAGTGAACTCGCAAAGGAGAACGGGGCAAAGCGTGCTATACCGCTTGATGTAAGCGGGCCGTTCCATTCTTCATTAATGAAGCCTGCAGCATCCCGCTTGAAAGAAGTCCTGGAAGAAGTTACCGTCATAGATGCCAATATACCGGTAATTTCCAATGTGATAGCTGCGCCGATATATAAACCGGAAGAGATAAAAGAGAAGCTTATCGAGCAGTTGTATTCGCCGGTTTTATGGGAGGACAGTGTAAAAAAAATGCTGTCCGTTGGGGTTAGTACCTTTATCGAAGTCGGCCCCGGGAAAGTCCTCAGCGGTTTGATTAAAAAAATTGACCGTTCTGCACGGATTTTTTCGGTTTCAGATAAGGAGAGCCTGCTAAAAACAGTCGAATCAGTAAGGGGGACGAATGTATGACGCTGAACGGCAAAGCGGCGCTTGTTACCGGGGCGTCGAGAGGCATCGGCCGTGAAATTGCGCTTGAACTTGCGCGGCAGGGCGCAAACGTTGCAGTCAATTACTCAGGCAGCGAGGCAAAAGCGAATGAGGTTGTCGATGAAATCAAAGCAATGGGGAAATCCGCGATCACTGTCCAATGTGACGTTTCCAATTCGGAATCTGTCACATCCATGGTAAAAAGTGTGATCGATGAATTTGGATCCCTTGATATTCTTGTGAATAACGCGGGAATTACCCGTGATAACCTGCTGATGAGAATGAAGGAAGATGAATGGGATGATGTCATCAATACGAATTTGAAGGGCGTATTCCTTTGCACCAAGGCTGTCACGCGCCAAATGATGAAGCAAAGGAGCGGCCGCATCATCAACATTGCTTCAATTGTAGGTGTCAGCGGAAATCCCGGACAAGCTAATTATGTTGCAGCGAAAGCGGGAGTCATTGGATTGACAAAAACGGCTGCAAAGGAGCTTGCATCAAGGGGAATTACCGTGAATGCGGTGGCGCCAGGCTTTATTTCCACTGATATGACAGATAAACTGGCAGATGAAGTCAAAGAGGCTATGCTGAAGCAGATTCCGCTGGCCAGGTTCGGTGATCCGAAAGATATCGCCGGTGTTACGGCATTCCTTGCTACTGAAGCTGGAGCTTATATGACAGGACAAACACTTCATGTCGACGGCGGCATGGTGATGTAGTCCTTTATGTTAACCTGCTTTTGGTGCATGATTCTTCCGCAATAAAATATTTATTATTTCAGCGAAATACACTATAATGTCCCCGAGGGGAGGTGAATGCATTGGCAGATGTATTAGAGCGTGTAACGAAGATCGTTGTAGACAGATTGGGCGTTGAAGAGTCTGAAGTGAAGCCTGAAGCTTCATTCAAAGAAGACCTGGGCGCTGACTCACTTGATGTAGTCGAATTGGTTATGGAACTGGAAGACGAGTTTGGAATGGAAATTTCAGATGATGATGCTGAAAAAATCGTCACAGTTGGAGATGCTGTGAATTACATACAAAGCACTATGTAATTAATGCTCTCGGGAGGGCCGTGAAGCTCCGTTTTTTTAAACGGGGCTTTCTCTTATGCCGGCATTTGGGTAAGATAATACTGGACAAACAAACGGAGGACCGGCTTTGGGCCGTTATGGCAATTGATTTTTTTGACAATTACGGAGGACTGTATGCGCAGGAACGGAACCAATCGTAGACAAGGATCGGAACATACATTTAAACAATTTCAGGAAAAAATCGGCTTTCAGTTTCACGACGAGAAGCTGCTGAAGCAAGCATTTACCCATTCATCTTATGTGAATGAGCATCGCCGGAAGCCATACGAGGATAATGAAAGGCTTGAATTTTTAGGTGACGCGGTTTTGGAGCTTACCATTTCCAATTTTTTATATAACAAATATCCACTAATGAGTGAAGGGGAACTTACAAAGCTTAGGGCGGCAATCGTTTGCGAGCCTTCGCTGGTTTTCTTTGCCAACTCTCTTTCCTTCGGGGAATTGGTCCTTTTGGGAAAAGGCGAGGAATTGACTGGCGGAAGGGAACGGCCAGCTTTGCTTGCTGATGTATTTGAAGCCTTCATCGGTGCATTATATTTGGATTTGGGTCTGGATGCTGTTGTCCAGTTTTTGCAAAAAGTCGTGTTTCCCAAGATCAACGAGGGTGCTTTTTCTCATGTGATGGATTATAAGAGCCAATTGCAGGAATTGGTCCAAAGAGATGGAACAGGTTTTTTGGAATATCGCATTCTTCAGGAAAAGGGCCCTGCCCACAACCGGGAATTTGTTTCAACCGTAACCTTAAACGGTCAAACAATGGGAAGCGGTACCGGCAAATCGAAAAAAGAAGCAGAACAGAGTGCAGCACAGCAAGCGCTGAATGCGATAAAAGAAAAAAGGCATTAAAAAAGCCGAATGCACAGGACAAGGAATGCTTCGGGAGCGATACACTGCACGAAGGAAAGCGAAGCTTTTCGAGGATGTCATCAAAAAAACCAAAGACTTTTTGGCTACGAGGAGTTTCCTGAAGTACTCCTTGAGCTCAGGTAGACTTTTGCCACAGGACAAGGAACACTGGGGCAGCAATAATATCGGACGAAGGAAAGCGATAGCTTTTCGAGGACGTGGCAGATGTTAGTCGATGTGGATTATAATAAGCGCTTGCGCTTTTCTAAAGATGGGGGGAAATGAAATGTTCCTCAAACGCTTGGACGTGGCAGGATTCAAATCATTCGCAGAAAAAATTTCTGTAGACTTTGTTCCAGGCGTAACAGCTGTGGTAGGGCCTAATGGAAGCGGCAAGAGCAATATCACGGATGCGATTCGCTGGGTGCTCGGTGAGCAGTCTGCCAAGTCGCTGCGCGGAGCCAAAATGGAAGATATTATATTTGCGGGCAGTGATTCAAGGAAGGCCCTTAATTACGCAGAAGTGTCATTAACGCTTGATAATAGCACCAATTCGCTGCCGATCGACTTCCATGAAGTGAGTGTTACCCGGCGAGTGAGCAGATCCGGGGACAGTGAATTTTTTATTAATAACCAGTCCTGCAGGCTGAAGGATATCGTGGATTTATTCATGGATTCGGGGCTCGGGCGTGAAGCCTTTTCCATCATAAGCCAGGGAAAGGTCGAAGAAATCCTGAGCAGCAAATCCGAAGAGAGACGGGTCATATTCGAGGAAGCAGCCGGAGTTTTAAAATACAAGACCCGCAAAAAAAAGGCGGAAAGCAAGCTTACGGAGACACAGGAAAACCTTAACAGGGTCAACGATATCCTGTCCGAACTCGAGGGACAGGTTGAACCTCTTAAAATCCAATCCTCCCTCGCAAAAGAGTTTCTGGAAAAAAAAGAGGAACTCGAAAAAATTGAAGTGGCGTTGACCGTCCATGAGATCGAGGTACTCCACGAAAAGTGGGAAAGACTCTCAAGCGAAATGGAGGAGCATCATCATCTGGAGATGAAGATGTCTCTTGAACTTCAACAAAAGGAATCCAGTGTGGAAGAAATCCGGAATAACATGTTTGCACTGGATGAGAAAGCATCCCAGCTCCATGAGCAATTGCTTAAGGCGAGTGAAGAGCTTGAAAAGCTTGAAGGGCGCAGGGAAGTACTGAAGGAGAGAAAGAAAAACGCCAGTCAAAATAAACACCAGCTTCAAAAGTCGATCGAGGAAGCAGAAAAAAGGATCATCGAATTAACAGCGGAAAAGGAGCAGGAGAAAAAACATCTTGCCCGGCTCGTTTCAGAAGTGGAGGGACTTCAGAAAAGCTTGGCTGAAAAACAAAAAAGCTTTAGTCTTTTCAAGACGAATCCTGATGAGGCAATAGAAGCCCTGAAAACCGATTATATCGAATGGCTGAATAAGCAGGCTACAGCAAGGAACGAGCTCTCAATTTTACAACAGCAGCAAAGCATGCATGAACACCGTAATTCCAGGCTTGACGAGGATAATGCAAAGTTTCTCTCCGTGCGGCAGGAAATAGTTGAAAAGAAGGCCGGCCTGCAGGGTCTGCTTGAGGATGTGCACCAGCAGATAGAGCAACACGTTCAGCTTTATAGAGAGGAACAGAGAAAATCCGAACAGCTAAAGACTACTTTTCAAAAACAGGAAACGACTTTGTACCAGGCTCTCCAGTTCTTGCAGCAGGCAAAATCCCGCAAGCAAATCCTGGAGGAAATGGAGGATGATTACACAGGTTTTTTCCAGGGCGTTAAGGAAGTTTTAAAACAAAAAAACCGCTCGCTGCCTGGTGTAGAAGGCGCAATTGCCGAGTTGATTTCAGTGCCAAAGGAGTATCAGACCGCGATTGAGACAGCACTTGGGGGATCGATGCAGCATATAGTCATGGACAATGAAGAAAATGCCAGGGGCGCCATTGCCTATTTGAAGAAGAATGGCTATGGCCGGGCAACGTTTCTTCCCCTTTCCGTCATCAAAGGCCGTGAGATTCCAGGTTCCCAGCTTTCAGTAATGAAAGGCCACCAATCCTTTATCGGAAGCGCCGCTGATTTAATCAAGTATGATGATCGATACAGGCAGGTTGCCACTAATCTTTTGGGAACGGTTGTCATTACTGAGGATTTAAAAGGGGCCAATGAGTTAGCGAAGCTAGTAGGGCATAAATACAGATTTGTCACCCTTGATGGCGATATTGTCAATCCCGGAGGTTCGATGACGGGAGGTTCCCTGAGGCAGAAGGGGTCGTCTTTGCTCTCGAGAAAAGGAGAACTTGAGGAATTAAAGGAAAAGCTCGCAGGTATGGAAGACAAGACGGGCAAACTTGAATGGCATGTAAAGCAGCTGAAGATCGATACAGCCAAACAGGAAGATAGAATTGAAGAAATCCGAAAATCAGGGGAAGCCCTTCGCTTAAGGGAACAATCGCTTAAGGGCGAAATCCGTGAAGTGGAAATAGAGGAGAAGAACGTAAACGAGAGACTCCATCTGTATGATCTCGATAAAAAAACTTTAAGAGAAGAACAGCGTGAAAAAAATAATAGGGTCGGGACCTTGCAAAAGGTGCTGGAAAACTGCGAAGCGGAGACCAAAAAACTTGATGAGCAAATAGAAGAGCTTACCAGGCAGAAACAATTACAGCAGTCGTCCAAGGAAGTCCTCGCTGAAGAAACGAATGAGCTAAGGGTTATGTTAGCTTCAAAACGTCAACAGTTGCAAAACCAACAAGAAAAATATCAAAGGCTGGAACGGGAGCTGTCGAACGTTTCGGAACGGTCCGCGGAACAAAGGGAAGATCTATCGCTGCTTACTAATGAAATGTTCGATAATTCCAGCGGGGAAGAATCGCTTGACCAGGCGGCAAAGAAGAAGCTGGAAGAAAAAACGCAGGCTGTGCGATCATTAGCTTCCAACAAAGAGGAACGTGCAATTTACCAGGAAGACCTCGATAAGCTTGAACTCGGGCTGAAGGAATTGAAACGCCGGCATAAAGGGATTTCAGAGATTGTAAAAGATGAAGAAGTGAAATTGAACAGGCTGGACGTTGAATTAGAAAATCGTCTCGACCATTTAAGGGAAGAATATCTCCTCACGTTTGAAGGGGCGAAAGAGAAATTCCCTCTGGAAATTGATGCTGAGGAAGCGAAGAAAAAGGTTAAATTAATTAAGCTTGCAATCGAGGAGCTTGGGACGGTCAACCTTGGGGCCATTGAAGAATATGAGAGGGTTTCTGAACGATATGAATTCCTGATTGAACAAAAAGACGACCTGCAGCAGGCGAAGGACACGTTATTCCAGGTGATTGAAGAAATGGATGATGAAATGAAACGCCGGTTTGCGGATAGCTTTTTTTCCATACGCGAACAATTTGGACAAGTTTTCAGAGAACTCTTTGGCGGCGGAAGAGCGGAATTAAAGCTCACGGATCCGGATGAATTACTGAACACCGGCGTCGATATCATCGCCCAGCCGCCGGGCAAAAAACTGCAGAATCTTGGGCTTCTGTCAGGAGGAGAACGTGCTTTGACCGCAATCGCACTCTTGTTTTCCATCCTGAAGGTCAGGCCTGTGCCATTTTGTATCCTTGATGAAGTCGAAGCTGCGCTCGACGAGGCGAACGTGGTTCGTTTCAGCCACTTTTTAAAACGGTTTAGCACTGACACGCAATTTATCGTCATTACCCATCGCAAGGGGACAATGGAGGAAGCTGATGTCCTGTATGGCGTAACGATGCAGGAATCAGGAGTGTCAAAACTTGTGTCGGTGCGGTTGGGAGAAACGAACGAATTTGCCAAGGCTTAACAATAACCGGATATGATATTACGGTGATGATAATCGTTGCATTACTATTTAGCACAGGAGTGATTTTATGAGCTTTTTTAAGAAGCTGAAGGAAAAATTTACGAATCAGACGGATTCCGTTTCCGAAAAATTTAAAGAGGGTCTCACAAAAACGCGGGATTCATTTGCTGGGAGGGTGAATGACCTGGTGGCCCGTTACCGCAAAGTGGACGAGGAGTTTTTTGAGGAGCTTGAGGAAATCCTGATCGGGGCCGATGTAGGGTTTGAAACGGTGATGGAGCTGATTGACGAACTGAAAACGGAAGTCAAGCGGCGAAATATTTCCGATACGAAAGAAGTGCAATCGGTCATTTCAGAAAAGCTGGTGGAGATTTATCAGGGAGAGGACGATGCGTCAAGAGTGCTGAATATTCAGCGTGAAGGACTTACGGTCATTCTCTTTGTTGGTGTTAATGGTGTCGGGAAAACGACAACCATCGGCAAACTGGCCCATAAGTTTAAAGAAGAAGGAAAATCAGTCATCCTTGCTGCGGGAGATACATTCCGTGCCGGGGCCATTGAACAGCTTGAAGTTTGGGGCAGCCGCGTCGGAGTCGAAGTTATCAAGCAGGGGGAAGGCTCTGATCCAGCTGCTGTCATGTACGATGCAATCCAATCGGCGAAAGCCCGCAAAGCTGATATTCTCATATGCGATACCGCAGGACGGCTTCAGAATAAAGTGAACTTGATGAAAGAGCTGGAAAAAGTCAAACGCGTGATTGAACGAGAAGTTCCAGGTGCGCCGCATGAAGTACTGCTTGTGCTTGATGCAACAACAGGACAGAACGCATTAATCCAGGCGAAAACGTTCAAGGAAGCAACCGATGTTTCAGGGATCGTGCTTACAAAACTTGACGGCACCGCGAAGGGCGGCATTGTCCTTGCGATCCGCAATGAATTATCGATTCCGGTTAAGTTCGTCGGTCTTGGGGAGCGCATGGACGACCTTCAGGAATTCGATCCGGAAAAGTATGTGTACGGACTGTTCGCTGATTTGGTAGAAAAAGAAGAAGCATGACTGTATACCGGAGGGAGAATCCCTTCGGTTTTTTTCAACAAAGAGGCCATCGGCAGCAACAATGCCGAAAGTGAATTTCTCTATAAACTTTTCAGGATTCGCAGCAATAACAATTCCGCAACAAACATCTTAATGTTTCAACAAAATAAGCGCAGCACGCTTTCTATGTTAAGGTTGCGCCTTGACAACAGCGCCAGAATTATATAGACTAATACGTTGTAAAGGGTTTTCACTTAACACATAAGGGGTGGGCGATATGCTTGAAAAAACAACGCGCATCAACTATCTGTTCGACTTTTACCAATCGTTGTTGACTGAAAAGCAAAAGAGCTATATGGCCCTTTATTATCTGGATGATTACTCTCTTGGCGAGATTGCCGAAGAATATGAAGTAAGCAGGCAGGCAGTCTATGACAATATAAAGAGAACAGAAGCGATGCTTGAAGAATATGAAGCGAAGCTTTTATTATTTCAAAAATTTCAAGAGCGAAACAAATGGATATCGGATTTAAAGGCGATGGCCGAAAAGGATAACTTTTCGAAGCAGGAGCTTTTATCCGCTGTCACTGAGCTTGAGAAGTTGGATTAGGAGGCGGCAAGAATGGCATTTGAAGGATTGGCCGACCGACTGCAAAATACGATGCAAAAGATCCGCGGCAAAGGAAAAGTGAATGAATCCGATGTCAAAGAAATGATGCGGGAAGTGCGGCTTGCTTTATTGGAAGCCGACGTTAACTTCAAGGTCGTCAAGGATTTTGTCAAGCGCGTCAGCGAGCGGGCGGTGGGGCAGGAAGTGCTCAAAAGCTTAACCCCCGGCCAGCAAGTAATCAAGGTCGTTAAAGAAGAGCTCACTGAACTGATGGGCGGAGAGCAAAGCAAAATTGCCACAGCTTCAAGGCCGCCAACGGTCATCATGATGGTAGGTCTTCAGGGTGCCGGGAAAACGACGACATCCGGGAAGCTTGCGAATCTGCTCAGAAAAAAATACAATCGTAAGCCGCTGCTGGTAGCGGCGGATATATACCGTCCGGCGGCAATCAAGCAGCTCGAAACGCTTGGAAAACAGCTCGGCATGCCAGTCTTTTCTCTGGGAGACCAGGTGAACCCCGTTGAAATCGCAAGGCAGGCGATTGAAAAAGCAAAGCAAGACCATAATGATTATGTGCTGATCGATACAGCCGGCCGCCTTCACGTTGATGAAAACCTGATGGGTGAATTGAAGGAAATCAAGGAATTGACAAAGCCCGATGAGATTTTCCTCGTGGTCGATGCCATGACCGGGCAGGACGCAGTTAATGTCGCTGAAAGCTTTAATGAACAGCTCGGCTTGACCGGAGTGGTTTTAACCAAGCTTGATGGCGATACACGGGGCGGTGCCGCGCTTTCCATCCGTGCCGTCAGCAACACGCCGATCAAATTCGTCGGGATGGGTGAGAAATTGGATGCACTTGAGGCGTTTCACCCGGAGAGGATGGCATCAAGGATCCTGGGTATGGGCGATGTGCTGACACTCATTGAAAAAGCCCAGGCAAATGTGGATGAAGAAAAGGCAAAAGAGCTTGAAAAGAAAATGCGCACAGCTTCCTTCACCTTTGACGATTTCCTTGATCAGCTGGGACAGGTTCGCAATATGGGGCCGCTGGACGATTTAATCAAGATGCTGCCAGGGGCAAACAAGATCAAAGGCATTGATAACCTCTCCATTGACGAAAAGCAGATCGGCCATGTCGAGGCGATTATCCGTTCCATGACAAAGAACGAGAAGGAACATCCCGAAGTGATCAACGCGGGACGCAGGAAACGGATTGCGAAGGGAAGCGGCACATCCATCCAGGAAGTAAACCGGCTCTTAAAGCAATTCGAAGAAATGAAGAAAATGATGAAGCAAGTGACAAACATGCAAAAAGGAAAGAAAAAAGGCGGTTTCAAATTCCCTTTCATGTAAAGGTTTTTCACGTTTCTGGTTTTATGCAAGTCTCATTGTACAGGATCTATACACGTCGATGTATGCTACAGGACGCGGCAGAAGATGTTCGACGGTCCTTGACTTTCGAGGCATTTACACTTTTCGTTACTGTTAAGAAAAAAACCTTTACAAACATATATAACATTTGGTATTATACTATCTTGTGTGAAACTATTCGGAGGTGCTATTTAAAATGGCAGTAAAAATTCGCTTAAAACGTATGGGAGCTAAAAAGTCTCCTTTCTATCGTATCGTAGTTGCAGATTCCCGTTCACCGCGTGACGGTCGTTACATTGAAATCGTTGGAACTTACAACCCGGTTACAGAACCGGCTAAAGTTGAAATCAACGAAGAGCTTGCTCTAAAATGGATGCAAGACGGTGCGAAACCATCTGACACAGTTCGTAACTTGTTTTCAAAAGAAGGCATTATGGAAAAATTCCACAATGCTAAAAACAGCAAGTAATCGATTATAATCGATGAAAGAATTAATTCAAGCGATTGTTTCCCCTCTTGTCGAACATCCTGAAGAGGTCCGGGTGACATCAAAGGAAGAAGATGGCCGGATCACCTACACCCTTTCTGTCAATAAGGAAGATATGGGCAAGGTCATAGGAAAACAGGGGCGTGTTGCCAAGGCAATTCGGACTGTGGTTTACGCAGCAGGATACTCGCAGCAAAAGAAAATCTATTTGGAGATTTCCGAATAAGGGAGGGGTAGCACCCTTCCTTTTTTAATACGCATAGTAAATCAATTTGTTGACTCGTTAATGCAGCCTTTTCGTATATTGTAACATTGGTTTCAAAAATTTTTCCCTATTTTATGAATAGCCATTCAGTGCATAATAGTAGCATATGCCGGCTGGAAAAGAGTAAGATTTTTGTCACAGGGAAATCTTAAACTAAGGGAAATTCATACATAATCCGTTTTATCCGTATCAATCCGTAAAAAAGGAGGCGCTGGAAGATGAAAATTCTCCAAAATGTCATTGTGAATCAAGTGTTGACCGACTCCAGCAAGAATCAGCTCCTTGAGAAATATAAAACCGATATATCCCGGCTGCAAAAGGAATGGGACCAACTTCGGTTTGAATTGAAGAAGCTTGAGAAAACGAAAAAGTTTCAGCCTGCTTCCTTGCGCGCCCATTTTGAAAAAGAAATCAACATCAGGCAGGAGAAGATCAAGCTGCTTGATTTCCAGATCGAGCAATTGGACATCCTTCCGGTTGGCAGCGAGTTAAAGGAGAGGGAAGTCCAAAGCATTGTCGATGTTGAGATTGGCGCAAATTGGGATGAACTCATCCAAACGAAAACAATTGTTATCAAAGATGGAATCGTCTCAGAAATTCGTTAGAGGTGAGAAAATGGAAAAATGGTTTAATGTAGGCAAGATTGTAAATACACATGGAATAGGCGGCGAAGTCCGCGTCATTTCAAGAACCGATTTTCATGAAGAACGGTATAAAAAAGGAAATACATTGTATTTATTCAAGGAAGATGGCGGGGAACCGATCGAACTGAAAATCACTTCACACCGAACCCATAAGAATTTCGACTTGCTTACTTTTGAGAATTATACAAACGTGAATATGTCCGAGCCGCTTAAAGGCGGGATTTTGAAGGTTCCCGAATCACAGCTCGGTGTGCTTCCTGAAGGGGAATACTATTTCCACCAAATCATCGGCTGTACCGTTTATACGGATGAAGGAGAAGAAATAGGGGAAATCAGGGAAATACTGACGCCTGGTGCAAACGATGTGTGGGTCGTCAAGGGTAAAAACGGCAAGGACGTCCTGATCCCTTATATTGATAACATTGTGACAAGCATTGATGTAGAGACAAAGAAGATTATCATAACACCGATGGAAGGGTTGCTTGACTGATGAAGATTGATGTTCTGTCTATCTTTCCGGAAATGTTCGAAAACGTGTTAGGATCCTCCATATTGAAAAAAGCGGCCGAAAAGGGAGCCGTAACATACAATGTCACCAATTTTCGTGATTTTGCGGACAATAAGCACGGGACAGTCGATGATTATCCTTATGGCGGGGGAGCCGGAATGGTATTGAAGCCGCAGCCAATTTTTGACGCCGTAACGCACCTGAGCGAAGGGGCCGGGGACAAGCCAAGGGTCATCCTCCTTTGTCCTACAGGAGTCCGGCACAGCCAAAAGAAGGCCGAGGAGCTTGCAAAAGAGGACCATTTGATTTTTATTTGCGGCCACTATGAAGGCTATGACGAGCGTATCAGGGAGCATCTTGTCACCGATGAGATTTCAATTGGCGATTATGTGCTGACTGGCGGGGAGCTGGGGGCCATGGTGATTATCGACAGTGTTGTCAGATTGCTGCCGGGTGTTCTCGGGAATGAGGAGTCTCCATTGCTTGATTCCTATTCTTCTGGTCTCCTTGAGCATCCGCATTATACACGTCCAGCAGATTTCCGTGGCATGAAGGTTCCGGATACCCTTCTATCCGGGAACCATAAGAATATCGAAGAGTGGAGAATGAAGGAGTCCCTGCGCCGAACATGGGCCCGCCGACCGGATTTGCTTGAATCATACTCCTTAAGCGAAACAGAAAAGAAACTCCTTGAGGATCTGAAAAAAGAAGGCTGACCGCTATTGCAACAAGACTAAGAATATGTTAATATAAATTTTGTGACTTGGGCAAAAGGCTCAGGTTTTATAACGATGTTCCGCTGCAAACAAATGGATTTGTAAGAGCATCCGGGAGGAGTAGAAAAGAATGCAACAACTTATTCATGAAATTACAAAAGAACAGCTTCGCACTGATCTTCCTTCTTTCCGTCCTGGTGACACTGTACGTGTTCACGTAAAGGTCGTTGAAGGAACCCGCGAACGTATCCAGGTGTTTGAAGGTGTTGTGATCAAGCGCCGTGGTGGTGGAATCAGCGAAACTTTCACAGTGCGTAAGGTATCTTACGGTGTCGGAGTTGAGCGTACATTCCCTGTACACACACCAAAAATCGCGAACCTTGAAGTAGTACGCCACGGTAAAGTACGCCGTGCCAAGCTTTACTATCTTCGTGAACTTCGCGGCAAAAAAGCCCGTATTAAAGAAATCCGCCGCTAATCGCGAAATTTTTACTCGATACGGACAAAGCCAAAGACTGGTAATCAAACTTAGAAAAGGAGCTTGTTCATCAGGCTCCTTTTTTTCACGTTCTGATATAGCTTTAGAGCGATGGCATATCCTAACTATTTTATATGGGAACTATTTGTCAGGGAAGCTGTTTAAGGCGTAAGGATGATTTTCCTTATTTCCTGCAGGGCGGTTTTTTTCCTTCCTATTTGGAAAATAAAATTGTAAGATGTTAGTATGCAATTTTCAAAGGGTGATAATAATGGCGAAAAAGAAAAATGAAATTTGGGAATGGTCGAAGGCGTTGATCATTGCCATTGGCTTGGCGGCGGTCATCCGATATTTTTTATTTGCCCCGATTGTGGTGGACGGTTTATCGATGATGCCGACTTTGCATGACCAGGACCGTATGATTGTCAATAAAATAGGTTATACTCTAGGCGAGCCGAAGCGATTTGATATCATCGTATTCCATGCACCTGAAAAAAAGGATTACATAAAGCGGGTTATCGGACTGCCGGGAGACCGGATCGAGTACAAAGATGACACGTTGTTTGTGAACGGAAAGGCATACAACGAGCCTTACCTGGATGAATATAAAAAGCAGGTCAATGACGGGCCTTTGACGGATCCATTTACCCTTGAGGAAACCCCTGTAGGGCAGGAAACCGTCCCTGAAGGCCATCTGTTTGTAATGGGAGATAACAGGCGTTTCTCCAAGGACAGCCGCCATATCGGGGCCGTTCCGCTGGAAAAGGTCCTGGGTGAAACCAATATGGTCTATTGGCCGGTAGAAGATTTCCGGAAGGTTGAATAAGCAAAAGTAAAGAGAAAAGGTGAGTCATATTGACAATACAGTGGTTTCCGGGCCATATGGCCAAAGCGAGACGGGAAGTAACAGAGAAACTAAAGCTGATTGATATCGTCTATGAGCTTGTTGATGCGCGGATTCCTTCATCATCGCGAAACCCGATGATTGATGAAATCATCCAGCACAAACCGCGGATCATTTTATTGAATAAATCGGATATGGCCGATCCCGCAAAGACAAAACAATGGCTTGACTTTTATAAATCAAGGGGGTTGACAGCGATTGCGATCAACTCCCAGGCCGGCAGCGGGCTGGGTCAGATTACGTCCGCGTCAAAGGAATTGCTTAAAGAAAAGTTCGACCGCATGAAGGCCAAAGGAATCAAGCCAAGGGCAATAAGGGCAATGATCGTTGGCATTCCGAACGCCGGAAAATCCACCCTGATCAACCGGCTCGCGAAAAAAAATATCGCCCGGACCGGAAACACCCCAGGCGTAACAAAGGCCCAGCAATGGATTAAGGTCGGCAAGGAACTTGAACTGTTGGACACTCCCGGCATTTTGTGGCCCAAGTTTGAAGATCAGGAAGTCGGCCTGAAGCTTGCCTTGACAGGTGCGATAAAAGATACGTTGCTGAACCTTCACGATATCTCCCTGTACGGCCTCAGATTCCTTGAAGATCAGTATCCGGAGCGTTTAAAGAAAAGGTACAATCTTAAAGAGATACCTGAAGAAACAGTCGAACTTTTTGACGCCATCGGTTCGCTCAGGGGCTGTTTAATGGGTGGCGGAATGGTTGACTACGATAAAACGGCAGAATTGGTTGTCAGGGAGATCCGCGCTGAAAAATTCGGTCCTCTGACTTTTGAAATGCCAGCCAATGAAACAAAAGAAGAAGAATAAAGAGCAAAGATGAATGCGGGTACCCGGGCTTTTCGGTAAAAGAGTAACCCCTTTTTAAGGAGTTTCCCATTTTATCCTGGAGCCTTGGCCCCGTTTTTTTTTTGAATAAAATTTTTATACGGTCATGCCGATACTAATAACAGACGATGGTGAAATAGGAAATGAGACAAACCAAGAGCATAAAAGAAGTAGCCCGTGCCCTGAAAGAAATCAAGGATCCATTTGATCCGTTCATTGCCGAATGCTTGGAAGATGAAAGGGTTGGTGTTCGAGACCTGGCGATCAAATGGCATCATGCCCATGCCAAACGGCGGAGGGCACAGGAACACTTCGAAGAAATGTCAATGTATGAACAAACTCTTCGTAACCAGGGTTTTCAATATATTGCAGGAATTGATGAGGTAGGCCGGGGGCCGTTGGCCGGGCCTGTCGTAGCAAGTGCGGTCATTTTGCCTGCCGGGTTTTATTTGGAGGGACTGGACGATTCAAAAAAAATCGCTGAACCAAAAAGGGAGATTTTTTACGAAGCCATTCTAAAGGAAGCGGCGGCAGTCGGCTTAGGAATCATACATAGCGAAGAGATTGACCGTCTCAATATTTATCAAGCTACAAAAAAAGCGATGCTTGCGGCAATAGCCGATCTAAAGATTGCTCCCGACCATTTGCTTATCGATGCAATGGAGCTTTCCGTGCCGATGCCCCAGCTGTCGATTATTAAAGGTGACGCAAAGAGCATTTCTATTTCAGCAGCTTCGATCATTGCGAAAGTAACAAGGGATAGAATGATGAAGGATTACGCGTTAAAGCACCCTCAATATAGTTTTCAAAAAAATATGGGATATGGAACGGCAGAGCATCTCGAAGCCTTGCAAAAATACGGACCTGCACCATGGCACCGGAGAAGCTTTGCCCCAGTAAAGGAAATCGCCGGGAAGGATCGTTAAGTTAAAAGGAGGGGAATCATGCAGCCTATAAATTTCATGCCTCAGGCACTGTCTCGAACCTCTTCGCAGCAGCCGGAAAAATTACAGGCGGGACAGATCATCCATGGGAAAATAAACAAAATTTATCCGAATCAAACCGCCGAAGTCCAAATTGGGAACCAAAAGATCATGGCGAGTCTCGACGCACCGCTAAAAGCCGGAGAAAGATACTGGCTGCAGGTACAGCCGGGGGGCGGAAGGCTGCAATTAAAAGTGCTCCATGGTTCGGATAAGGCTGCTGAGGGCGGTATAAAGGGAGCCGCTATTCAGCTGTTGGCCCATTTGGCTGTGCCGCAAAACAGGGAATCCGTCGAACTTGCAAACTATCTGCTGAGAAATCAGCTTCCGGTAACGAAGGACTCGTTTGTTATGTCACTGGGATGGCTGAAAACATCAGACAACTTAGGCGGCGCGCTTGCCGGTATCAAAACCATGCATACAATGAATGTTCCCTTCATAGATGAGGTGTTTCATGCCTTGCAGTCATTGGAAAATGGCGGCACATTCCATGAGGCAGCCAGTAAATTGCTTGGTCAAATTAACGAACGCGGTTCTAATTCCGAGACGCTGCAAAATGTTAAAAGCCTTTTAGAGAAAATCACTGTCCCAAAACAATTTCATATTTCTTCCTATCCCGTAGAAAAATTGATTTCCAGCTGGCTTAGCACGGAAATATCCCCGGATGCCAAAAAATCAGCATTTGCTATATTGCAGAAGGCTGGTTTCTTTCCACTTGATAACAGTGAAGAAGGGACAATCGAGAAAATGGCTGCGAATTTCCAAAACGGCAAAAATCAGCTTCCTGATGCACTAAAAGATGGCCTTTCACTGATCATGCACTATAATGCTGCTAAACAATCCGGAAATCCTGCCGCAGGTAGAATACTCGAATTATTCAACAGGCTGCTCAAGAATCCTGCGGATGTAAAAACAGCATCCATTCAGTCTTTTTCCGTTAACACCCTGAATGCGTTTTCAAGCGACCCGAACATAAATCGAGGTTTGAACCAAACCCGGGTCTTTAGCGGACAGGAATCTGTACAGCTAATTAAACAACTTCTTCAGGCTCTATTTGTGAAGGAAGGTGACGGTGGACAGGCGGACAGGCAATCGCTCACTCCAGGCCAATTATTGTCAGCCTCGGGTGGAGGCAAGGATGGTTTTGGGCAAATTCATAACAAATTGGCAGCAATGATGGCTGGTGAGGAGGAAACTGAGGCCGGACCGAGCCGGTTAGATACAATGGAGAGGCAGCTGTTAATGGATATCCTTGCTGAGGGAGATAAACCTCCGGATTTTACAAAAGGAAAAACATTCGCTGGATTTCTCAAAGAGATGGCCAAAATGCTCGGTGTCAATCTGGAGCATTTTTTGGCAAACGCCGGCCGAATGGAAACCGGTATTCCAGAGGAACATCTACAAACCCTAAAACCGATGCTTATGAAGCTTTTAGCTGAAAATCAGCATTCATCCATTAAAGAATCAGCTGAACAAATCCTGAACAGGATCACTGCCCAGCAACTATTGTCACAGGATTCCGGGCCGATCCAGAATATTTTTATGCAGATCCCTTTCGCCATTTCAGGTTTTCAAACAGACTTAACGCTGCAATGGAGCGGCAGGAAGAAAAGCGATGGAACGATCGACCCGAACTTTTGCCGGGTATTATTTTACCTGGACCTGGAGCAAATGCAACAAACTGTGATTGACCTCCAAATCCAAAACAGGGTCATCAAGGTTAGCGTAATCAATGAAAACCATGCACTGCTGGAAAAGCTGTCCCAGCCTTTCTATAAAACGTTGAAAACGAATCTGGAAGATATGGATTACAAGCTTTCGACCGTTGTTTTTGAAAGTGAAGCGACTGTGGACGCAAAAAGGGCAAGCCTGGCAGAAGGCCATGGGCGGGCTGTTAGGGCAGGAAATAAACCATATAGTGGAGTGGATATCCGGATATGAAGGAGAAAAAACGAAAAGAAGCGGTGGCGCTGAAATACGAATCAGAAAAGGATTCAGCGCCCACAGTGATAGCAAAGGGAAAAGGCAAAGTAGCGGAAAATATCCTTCAAGCAGCTGGGCTGCACGATATCCCGGTAAGGGAAGACCCAACACTTACTGAACTGCTCGGCAAGCTTGACATCAGCCAATCCATTCCTGAAGAATTGTACCAGGCAGTTGCCGAGGTTTTTGCGTTTGTTTATAAACTGGATAAGGCCATGAAGGATTAATAATTGTCATCCTTTCATTATTGTAGAAAAATGAAAAGCATTCTGTTTTTATGGTTGAATATATTAAAAAAGCGTAAATTATTATAGCGAATTTAGAGGTAATAGTGGACAAGTTTTTTTACTTTTTATACAATTAGAAAGCAGTCTATTAAATATTGTTCGACATTATTTTGCAAAAAAATGATTCGGGCATGTGAAATGGTTTATCAGGCTTTTAAATGCCTGAAAATATAATCATTTTTCAAAATTGCAATAGTTGACAAGGAGGATGGGAAATGAATATCCACGAGTATCAGGGGAAAGAAATCCTCAGACAATACGGGGTATCTGTACCGAATGGCCGTGTGGCATTTACTGTTGATGAAGCAGTGGAAGCTGCCAAGGAACTGGGTTCGGAAGTAGTAGTCGTCAAGGCGCAAATCCATGCGGGTGGCCGGGGTAAAGCCGGCGGGGTCAAGGTTGCGAAGAATCTTGATGAAGCACGTACATATGCACAGGAAATCCTGGGAAAAACGCTTGTTACACACCAGACAGGACCGGAAGGCAAAGAAGTAAAGCGCTTACTGATTGAGGAAGGCTGTGACATCAAGAAGGAATATTATGTCGGCCTTGTTTTGGACCGCGCCACATCTTGTGTTGTTCTGATGGCATCTGAAGAAGGCGGTACTGAAATCGAAGAGGTAGCAGAAAAAACACCGGAAAAGATTTTCAAGGAATATATCGATCCGGTCGTCGGCCTTACAGGCTATCAAGCTAGGAGAATCGCATTCAATATAAACATTCCTAAAGAACTTGTTAATAAAGCCGTTAAATTCATGACCGGCCTTTATACTGCTTTCATTGAAAAAGACTGCTCTATCGCAGAAATCAATCCGCTTGTAGTTACGGGTGATGGCAACGTAATGGCATTGGATGCGAAGTTGAACTTCGATTCAAACGCCCTTTACCGCCATAAAGATATTCTGGAATACCGTGATTTGGAAGAAGAAGATCCAAAGGAAATAGAAGCTTCCAAATATGACCTGAGCTATATCTCCCTTGATGGAAATATCGGCTGTATGGTCAATGGTGCCGGTCTTGCAATGGCAACGATGGACATTATTAAGCATTACGGTGGAGATCCTGCCAACTTCCTTGATGTTGGGGGCGGCGCTACAGCCGAAAAGGTTACCGAAGCATTCAAAATCATCCTTTCCGATGAAAATGTCAAAGGGATTTTTGTAAACATTTTCGGGGGCATCATGAAGTGTGATGTCATCGCGGAAGGTGTAGTGGAGGCTGCCAACCAGCTTGGACTCGAGGTACCGCTTGTTGTCCGTCTGGAAGGCACGAACGTGGACCTGGGCAAAAAGATTTTAAGAGAATCTGGTTTGAACATTACGCCTGCTGAATCTATGGCAGACGGTGCAGAAAAAATCGTAGAGCTTGTAGGATAATAGGCAGGGGGGACCATAATGAGCGTTTTTATTAATAAAGACACAAAAGTCATTGTTCAGGGTATCACTGGTTCAACGGCTTTATTTCATACAAAACAAATGCTTGAATACGGCACAAAAATCGTGGCGGGCGTAACACCGGGCAAAGGCGGTACAGAAGTGGAAGGAGTGCCTGTTTTCAACACAGTTTCCGAAGCTAGGGAAGCAACAGGCGCTAATGCATCGGTCATCTATGTTCCGGCTCCATTCGCAGCTGATGCAATTCTTGAAGCTGTAGATGCAGAACTGGATATCGCCATTTGTATCACAGAGCACATCCCTGTTCTGGATATGGTGAAAGTGAAGCGCTATATGGAAGGCAAAAAGACCCGCCTTGTCGGGCCGAACTGCCCGGGTGTCATCACTCCGGATGAATGCAAAATCGGCATCATGCCTGGATACATCCATACAAAAGGGCATGTAGGCGTTGTTTCCCGTTCCGGAACGCTGACATATGAAGCGGTTCACCAGCTGTCACAGTCCGGAATCGGACAGACTACAGCGGTAGGCATCGGTGGAGACCCGGTTAACGGAACAGACTTTATCGACGTTTTGAAAGCATTCAATGAAGACCCTGAAACCTATGCGGTCATCATGATCGGTGAAATCGGCGGTACTGCCGAAGAAGAAGCGGCGCAGTGGGTTAAGGATAATATGACCAAACCTGTTGTCGGCTTCATTGGCGGACGTACTGCCCCTCCTGGAAAACGCATGGGCCATGCTGGTGCCATCATTTCCGGAGGCAAAGGTACAGCTGATGAAAAAATCCGCGTCATGAACGAATGCGGCATTAAGGTTGCAGAGACTCCTTCGGTAATGGGAGAAACTTTAATTTCTGTCCTTAAAGAAAAAGGCATTTACGATAAATGTAAAACACACTAATTCAGATGGCAGTCGTCCCTCGTTTTTGGGGGGCGGCTTTTACTACATCCCCCGATAGCCCCCATATTTCTCCCACTCGGTGTTTATTTTTTCCATTCTCTTACAAGGAGTGACCGTTTCATGAAAATCCGCGAAAGATTAATCCACTTGCACCATTGCCGCGGGATCGGTTGGAAGTCTATCAGGAAGGTTTTGTCACACGATCCATCCCTCACGCATATGTATCATTGGACCACAGCCGAATGGCAGGAAATCCTTACCCTTTCCCCATCGAATCTTCAACCATTTCTCTCAGACCTTCACTCCATTGAAATAGAAAAGCAAATCCGGCAATATGCCAGCAACGAAATTGAATGCATGACCATTATGGACAGTGATTATCCTTATCTATTAAAACAAATATATGACCCTCCCTGGGTGCTTTATTTGAAAGGCCGAAGAAGTTTATTGGGGGATACTCCAGCCCTGGGGGTAGTAGGAGCCCGAAAACCTTCTTTGTATGGGCAGGAAGCACTGAAATTGATTTTGCCGCCTCTTATCAAAAAAGGTTTTGTCATCAATAGCGGGGCCGCGGCTGGTATTGATGCCCTATCACACAAGATTTCCCTGGATGAAAAAGGAAAGACGATAGGAGTGCTTGGAGGAGGGCATTTTTATATCTATCCGAAGGAAAACATGCCTTTAGCCATTGAAATCATGAAAAAAGGTTTGCTGATTTCAGAGATTCCGCCCCAGCGGCGCCCCGAGCCATGGATGTTTCCAATGAGGAACCGTATCATCAGCGGTCTATCGCAGGGTGTATTTATAATAGAAGCAAAGCAGCACAGCGGTTCGCTCATTACCGCCCAGTATGCCCTAGAGCATGGCAGGGATGTATTCGCCCTGCCGGGTAATGTTACTAGCGAACTTTCATATGGTTCAAACTTAATGATCCAGGATGGGGCCAAAATGGTACTGCACGCAGGAGATATCGAAGTGGAATTCAAAAGGCATTGAAATGATGATCGACGGGTTGAACTCTTTCTTTCTTCATTTTCGCAAAAGAAACGTGTATCATTTGAAAAAAGACGTTATATAATGCTTAAAAAATGGCTATTTATAAAGATGTTTCTAAAGGCGGCTGATTTTTTTTTATAAAAAGGTTGAAATAATCAGTAAACTGTTATAAATTTTGCAGGCAGGCACTGATTATGGCAAGCTATTTGAAATTTTTCTCTTGTCTGCAAGAGTAGACTTGAAATAAAGTTTATTGACAAAAGAATTTTCAATGATTAATAATAGTGAAGATTTATATTACCTCTTTGAGGAGGATTTTTTGAATGTCTGATTACTTAGTGATTGTAGAATCGCCGGCCAAGGCGAAAACAATAGAACGCTATTTGGGAAAGAAATATAAGGTCAGGGCTTCAATGGGCCATGTCAGGGATTTGCCCAAGAGCCAAATGGGCGTTGATGTGGAACACGAATATGAACCAAAATATATCACGATCCGCGGGAAAGGCCCCGTGTTAAAAGAATTGAAATCAGCGGCAAAAAAAGCGAAGAAAATTTATCTCGCGGCTGACCCCGACAGAGAGGGAGAGGCTATTGCCTGGCATCTGGCACACAGCCTTGATGTCGATATCCATTCAGACTGCCGCGTCGTATTTAACGAAATAACTAAAGATGCAATCAAGGAATCGTTCAAAACTCCGCGGCCGATTAACATGAACCTGGTCGATGCACAGCAGGCACGGCGGGTTTTGGACCGCCTGGTAGGCTATAATATCTCACCGCTTCTATGGAAAAAGGTCAAAAAGGGTTTAAGCGCGGGCAGGGTACAGTCGGTTGCTGTCAGGATGATCATTGACCGTGAAAAAGAAATCAAAGATTTTGTGCCGGAAGAATATTGGACAATCAAGGCAGATTTCATTAAGGGACGAGATCAATTTGAAGCGTCGTTCTTCAGTATAAACGGTGAACGAAAAGACCTCCATTCGGAGGAAGATGTAAAAAAAGTAGTAGGCAGCATCAGCGGCAATGATTTTGAAATAACAGCCGTTTCAAAAAAAGAACGCAAACGCAACCCTGCCGCTCCATTCACGACTTCTTCCCTCCAGCAGGAAGCTGCAAGGAAATTAAACTTCCGGGCGAGGAAAACGATGATGCTGGCCCAGCAGCTATACGAAGGCATTGAGCTTGGCAAGGAAGGGACCGTCGGTTTGATTACGTATATGAGAACCGACTCAACGCGTATATCCGAGGTTGCAAAAGCCGAAGCAGCCGGCTATATTGAGCAAACCTACGGGAAAGACTTCCTTCAAGCGAATGAAAGAAAAGAAAAAAAGCAAACGGGTGCCCAGGACGCCCACGAAGCGGTGCGCCCAACAAGCACTTTGAGGGACCCTAACACGGTAAAAGATTTTCTTTCACGGGATCAATTCAGGCTATACAAGCTCATTTGGGAACGCTTTGTTGCAAGCCAAATGGCTCCGGCCGTCATGGATACAATGAGCGTTGACCTAAAAAACGGGGAAGTCATTTTCCGCGCAACCGGATCAAAAGTGAAATTTCCCGGTTTTATGAAAGTGTACGTTGAAGGTTCTGACGATTCCGTAGAAGAAAAAGAGAATATGCTGCCTGATTTAAAGGAAGGCGATAAAGTCATAGGCAAGGATATCGAACCAAAACAGCATTTTACCCAGCCCCCTCCCCGGTATACCGAAGCCCGGCTGGTAAAAACACTTGAGGAGCTTGGAATAGGCCGACCTTCGACTTATGCGCCTACGTTGGATACCATTCAGAAAAGGGGCTACGTTGCCCTTGATAATAAACGCTTTGTTCCTACAGAGCTTGGGGAGATTGTACTTGAATTAGTTCTCGAATTCTTTCCTGACATACTGGATGTTGAATTCACCGCCAAAATGGAGCAGGAGTTTGACAGTGTTGAAGAGGGAAAAGTCGAATGGATCAAAGTAATCGATGAGTTTTACCGAAAGTTCGAAACCCACTTGGAAAAAGCGGAAGCAGAAATGGAAAAGGTAGAAATCAAAGATGAACCGGCAGGTGAGGATTGCGAGAATTGCGGAAGCCCGATGGTCTTTAAAATGGGACGCTATGGTAAATTCATGGCTTGCAGCAATTTCCCAGATTGCCGCAATACAAAACCAATCGTCAAGGAAATAGGCGTAAAGTGCCCGAACTGCAAGGAAGGCAATATAATTGAAAGAAAAAGTAAAAAGCGTCGGATTTTTTACGGCTGTGACCGTTATCCTGCCTGTGAATTCATCTCCTGGGATAAGCCGCTGCCTCGGCCATGCCCGAAATGCGAAGGCACCCTGGTTGAGAAAAAGCTGAAAAAAGGCGTCCAGGTGCAGTGCATGCAGTGTGACTACAAGGAAGCGCCGCAAAGTTAAGGGAAGGCGAGCAACCGCTCGTCTTTTTCTATTGCTAAGTTCAATACCCGTTTTATTGCTAATTTGTGTGAAACCGAGGTTTTACACAGAATCCAACAATGTTAAAAGTGCATCCTGTTGATTCGTAATTGGCACTGGTCATCTATCCCTGTTTCTTTGCAAGGTAAACAAAAAATCATTAAATACTAGTGATCAACAATGCCTTCGATTCAAGCGTGAAACTTTCTTCTTTTTTATACGTATTGTACAATGCAGTGGACACACGGCTGTCGCCCGGTATATAATTTTTCTTTGCTGCCATGTGCATTTATGCATTTTCATACATAATTATTTTGGCAACAATAATGAAAGGAAATAAATTCGTAAAGAAGCAAGTTTTAGCATATGTTTACAGGGAGGTTCGTACAATGAAAGAAACAATTGTTAATGTTATCGGTGCAGGGCTTGCGGGAAGTGAAGCGGCGTGGCAGCTTGCTAAACGGGGCCTCAAGGTAAAGCTATATGAAATGCGCCCGGTAAAACAAACTCCGGCACATCATACGGATAAATTTGCCGAGCTTGTCTGCAGCAACTCGCTTCGCGCCAATGCACTGACAAATGCTGTAGGGGTTTTAAAGGAAGAAATGCGTCAACTTGACTCAGTGATCATTGCCTCGGCGGACGCATCTTCGGTTCCGGCCGGAGGCGCACTCGCTGTAGATCGCCATGAATTTGCCGGCAGAGTCACGGAAATGGTGAAAAATCACCCGAATGTTACCGTGCTGAACGAGGAGGTTACCGAGATTCCGGAAGGTCCGACCGTGATCGCAACCGGGCCGCTTACGAGCGAGTCGCTTTCACACAAATTAAAGGAGATTATGGAAGAGGAGTATTTATACTTTTATGATGCCGCAGCCCCGATTATCGAAAAAGACAGCATAGATATGGATAAGGTTTACTTGAAATCCAGGTATGACAAGGGTGAAGCCGCCTATTTAAACTGTCCGATGAACGAAGAAGAATTCAATCGCTTCTATGAGGCTCTGATAGCCGCCGAAACCGTACCGTTAAAAGAGTTCGAAAAAGAGATTTTCTTTGAGGGCTGCATGCCTGTTGAGGTCATGGCATCACGAGGGAAAAAGACGATGTTGTTCGGGCCGCTCAAGCCGGTTGGATTAGAGGACCCAAAAACAGGTAAAAGGCCATATGCGGTTATACAGCTAAGGCAGGACGATGCCGCAGGGACATTATATAATATTGTCGGGTTTCAGACACATTTAAAATGGGGGCCTCAAAAAGAAGTCATTCAGTTGATCCCAGGCCTTGAGAATGCTGAGATTGTGCGTTATGGTGTCATGCATCGGAATACGTTCATCAACTCACCTAAGGTTTTACTCCCTACGTATCAATTCAGAAACCGGAAGGATTTATTTTTTGCCGGCCAGATGACCGGTGTTGAAGGTTATGTTGAATCAGCGGCATCAGGGTTGATTGCGGGCATAAACGCTGCAAGGATCGCTGAAGGTCTTGATACGGTGGTGTTTCCGGCAGAAACGGCGATGGGCAGTATGGCACGCTATATTACCTCAACAAACGCGAAGACATTCCAGCCGATGAATGCAAATTTTGGACTGTTCCCTGATTTGGAAGAGAAGATCAAAGGCAAGAAAGAACGCAATGAAATGCATGCAAACCGGGCGTTGGAAATGATTCGGAATTTTGTGAAGAGTTTGTAAATTCATTTGCCTGCGTTTTTAAAATATGATAATATTTAGTAGCCTTCGCGACAAGGGGGGAAAAGTCATGGAAGAACAAAGCCTTTCCTTACAACAATTTTTTGAATACCTGCAAATCGAAAAAAATTGCTCGCAATATACCATTGATAACTATAGCAAGGATATTAGGGAATTTTCCTTGTTCACATCTGAACAAGGAATCGAAGGTTTGCAGGCGGTTCAATATTCAGATGCGAGATTATATTTAACAGTGCTGTATGGGAGGGGCCTTTCCAAACGTTCCGTGGCGCGGAAGACCTCGTGCCTTCGCAGCTTTTATAAGTTTATGATGCGGGAAGGAATGGCAAAAGAAAATCCCTTTGCGCTCGTATCCCTGCCAAAAAAAGACCAAATGCTTCCAAGGTTCATGTATGAAGAGGAAATGAATAAGCTGTTCTCTTCTTTGGATAAGGATACTCCGCTGGGCCTCAGGGATTCAGCCTTGCTTGAGCTTCTCTATGCTACTGGTATCCGTGTCAGCGAGTGCTGCAGCATTAAAATGGAGGATATCGATTTTTCACTTGGTACGGTTTTAATACATGGAAAAGGCAAAAAGGACCGTTACGTACCGTTTGGCAGTTTTGCTAAGGATGCCATTCAGTGTTACATAAAAGAAGGCAGGGATGCCTTGTATGATTCCGCCAAGAATGGGCACTCCCATTTATTTGTCAACTTTCGCGGCGATGCCCTGACTCCAAGGGGCGTGAGTTATATCCTAAATGGCCTGATTAAAAAGGCTGCCAGTGAAGGAACTCTTCACCCGCATATGCTCCGGCATTCCTTTGCTACGCATTTACTGAATAACGGTGCGGACTTGCGGACTGTCCAGGAACTTCTTGGCCACTCAAAAATTTCTTCAACACAAATTTATACGCACGTGACAAAGGACCAGCTGAAAAAGGTATATAATGCAACTCACCCGCGTGCTTAGATGTCCTTGAAAGGAGACTGTTATGGGAAATTTTCATGCAACGACGATATTCGCTGTCCACCACAAAGGAGAATGCGCCATGTCCGGAGACGGCCAGGTGACGATGGGAAATGCTGTTGTGATGAAACATACGGCAAGGAAAGTAAGAAAGATTTTTGGCGGTAGAGTGCTTGCTGGTTTTGCCGGCTCTGTTGCTGACGCTTTTACATTGTTCGAATTGTTCGAAGCAAAGCTGGAAGAATACAATGGGAACCTGCAGCGCGCATCAGTGGAATTGGCGAAACTATGGCGAAGCGATAAAGTGCTGAGAAGGCTGGAAGCGATGCTGATCGTGATGGACAAAGAGAATCTACTGCTTGTTTCCGGAACCGGTGAAGTGATAGAACCTGATGATGGCGTACTTGCGATTGGGTCAGGAGGCAATTATGCCCTTTCAGCGGGAAGGGCATTGAAGCGTTTCTCGGGCGACCATCTTTCTGCGAAGGAAATAGCGAGGGCGTCGCTTGAAATTGCAGCAGAGATATGTGTGTATACGAATTCTAATATCATCGTTGAAGAATTGTAGAAGGGAGAGGCCGGTATGAAAGATAACCAAGCGAATTTAACCCCAAGGCAAATTGTCGAGAAACTCGACCAACATATCGTGGGACAAAAGGAAGCGAAACGGGCTGTCGCTGTCGCCCTCAGAAACCGGTATCGCCGCAGTCTGTTAACGGAACAGCTTCGGGATGAAGTTGTTCCCAAAAATATTCTGATGATTGGTCCCACAGGAGTAGGGAAGACCGAAATAGCCAGGCGCATCGCTAAATTGGTAAGGGCTCCCTTTGTTAAAGTCGAGGCTACGAAGTTCACAGAGGTAGGATACGTCGGAAGAGATGTTGAATCAATGGTGCGTGACCTTGTGGAAACATCCGTACGATTGGTAAAGGAAGAAAAGAAAGCCAGTGTGAAGGAACGGGCAGAACAAAATGCCAACAGAAGGCTCGTGGAGCTTCTTGTTCCTTCGGCGAAGAAGCAGAACAATTTTAAAAACCCGCTTGAAGTATTCTTTGGCGGGGCAGGAAATGGACAGCCGGAAAGTGATAATGGCAGTGATGACGATTCCAGCCTGTACCAAAAAAGACGGATAGTCGAAGAAAAACTCTTTAATGGTGAATTGGAAGACGAAATCGTGACCGTTGAAGTGGAAGAACAGCAGCCATCAATGTTTGATATGCTGCAGGGTTCGGGAATGGAACAAATGGGCATGAACATGCAGGACGCGTTAGGAAGCTTAATGCCGAAGAAACGAAAAAAACGCAAGTTGAAGGTAAGTGAAGCAAGGACGGTCCTGGCCAATGAAGAGGCAGGCAAACTTATCGATATGGATGAGGTTACAAGTGAAGCCATATTCCGGGCTGAGCAGGCTGGAATTATTTTTATTGATGAAATTGATAAAATTGCCAGCAAGCAATCCGGCGGTTCATCCGCTGATGTTTCCAGAGAGGGAGTCCAGCGTGACATACTGCCGATCGTGGAAGGGTCAACGGTCGTCACCAAATATGGATCAGTTAAGACAGACCATGTCCTTTTCATTGCTGCAGGGGCTTTCCATATCGCCAAACCATCGGATTTAATCCCCGAGCTGCAAGGAAGATTCCCGATCAGGGTGGAACTCAAAAAATTGACCGTGGAAGACTTCGTCCGTATCCTGCATGAGCCTGATACTGCATTATTAAAGCAATACACAGCATTATTGGAAACAGAAGGTATAGAAATTGAATTTTCTGACGATGCTATACGTAAGATTGCAGAAGTGGCTTTTGAAGTTAACCAAAATACGGATAATATCGGGGCAAGAAGGCTTCATACCATCATGGAAAGGCTTTTGGAGGATCTATCCTTCGAAGCTCCTGATATTACGATGGAGAAAATAACCATCACGCCTCAGTATGTGGAAGAAAAACTTGGCTCTATTTCGAGAGACAAAGATCTCAGCCAGTTTATTTTGTAAGCCATCTTCCAGCAAGTTGGAGAAGCTGTTGGCAATGATGAACCGGATAGCGGGTACGTTCGGAATGAAAGTGAGATTTCCTCTAATCGTACGAAATAATTCGGCGAATAAGTAATGATCACAGCTGCAGCAAAAGGAATTTTGTATTTTCTAGGAGGAAATTTTGTAATGGAATTATTGGGAAAAACGAGAAAGATTAATGCTATGCTTCAAAACGCAGCCGGGAAACCGGTCAATTTTAAGGAAATGGCAGAAAGCCTTAGTGAAGTAATCGAATCGAATGTGTTTGTTGTATCAAGGCGAGGAAAATTGTTGGGGTTTGCGATCAATCAGCAAATTGAAAATGAACGGATGATCCAAATGCTCGAAGACAGGCAATTTCCTGAAGAATATACTAAAAGTCTATTCAATGTCCAGGAAACATCGCCAAATCTGGGCATCGAGAGCGAGTATACAGCATTTCCTGTCGAGAATAAAGAATTGTTTGCAAGCGGGTATACCACTGTAGTGCCTATTATTGGCGGCGGCGAACGCTTAGGTACATTAATCCTTGCCCGTCTTCAAGAAAAATTCCACGATGATGATCTGATCCTGGCGGAATACGGGGCAACCGTTGTCGGTATGGAAATCCTGCGCGAAAAGGCGGAAGAGATCGAGGAAGAAGCAAGAAGCAAGGCTGTGGTTCAAATGGCGATCAGCTCCCTTTCATACAGTGAGCTTGAGGCAATCGAACACATCTTTGAAGAATTAAAGGGCTCAGAAGGGCTATTGGTTGCTTCCAAAATCGCGGACCGTGTCGGCATTACGCGATCCGTGATCGTCAATGCCTTAAGAAAGCTTGAAAGTGCGGGAGTCATTGAATCCCGCTCGCTAGGAATGAAAGGAACCTATATTAAGGTACTGAATGACAAGTTTCTTATGGAACTTGAAAAAATAAAAAATCATTAATATCCAAAAGCCAGCCCTGAAAAACAGGTGCTGGCTTTTTTTTGATTTGCATTCTAGTTATTAAAATAAGGCTCTATAATATTTGTTGGGGTGCAGGCACAATTCGGGAGTGCATGAAAAAACACGCAAACACCCAATTTCTTTATACT
>NZ_QVTD01000005.1 GCF_003429105.1 Peribacillus glennii | reverse complement strand
GCTTCACCGTGACTGGGGCTTGACCCCCAGCAGTTTAACGCTTCACAGCAACGGGGGAATGACCCCGCAAAAAAACCCTTCATTATTAATGAAGGGTTTTGGGAACAGTAGGTGTTTATAAAGTTTTGGCGCCTAAATAGCGTTCTTTATAGTATGGGTTGCTGAGCTGTGAGATGGTGACGCCTTTTGAAGATGAGGCGTGGATAAATTCACCGTTTCCGACGTAAATTCCGACATGGGAAGCGCCAGCTTTATATGTAGTGAAAAATACGAGATCTCCCACTGATGGATTGGAAACTTTCAATCCTACTTTTGAATACAGGTCAGCCGCTGTCCTTGGAAGGGTAATTCCTTGCGAGGTGCGGAATACATAGTTGATATAACCCGAACAATCGAATCCGCTTGGCGACATGCCGCCCCATTTATAGGGAACGCCTTTGTATTTTTTTGCAGTGCTGATCAAGCTGGATTTGTTGATTTTATATACTCCGAGGGCATTGAAGGTAGCCCTTCCGGAAATGCCGTCAACTGCTAACTTTCTGGAACTCTGGAATTTCTTCACAGAAGCTGTGGTCGCAGAGTGATATGTATTGGTATAAGAACTTGAGCCGGGATAGTATCCCTTTATTTTGAGCAAGGTTTGCAATTGGCGGACGTCCGAATGGTTCGTGGAAGGTTTTAATGTCTGGTCGCCAATATTGGCAGATGCTTGGAATGGCGAAGTCACAAGGGCAGCGGCGGCAATGGCAGAAGCGATCCATTTTTTCATTAGTGTTTATTATCCCCCTAGTAATCTAGCGTTTATTTACAATTATAGTAATGCATGCTTGTTACAACTAACGCCGCATTTGTTTACATTTTCATTACAAAATCAATGGAAGAACGTCAACCTTTTACAAGCTTTGCAAAAAAATTGTACATATGCTTACGGTTTTTTTGCTGACAAGCCTCAATTTACCTTGCGGGAAACCCACAAAAATTAATCTTGGCAGTGGTTTGCCCTACCTTAAAAAAAGAATGAAAAACCATGCCCGAACCGTATCTTTACGTTGTCACATTGTTTGAAAAATTTTAACAGTTTTTAATAAAGCTTTAGGAACTCTCAATATTTCCTACAAATTATCACCCTATAATTCGACATAAGGTTCTTAGGTCACAACATTTGTAGGGTGGTGTAGCAGGTGAGCTCAGAAAAGATTTTCAATATCTATCACGACTATTCGATCGTCAAGTCTTCAAAACTCTCACTATCAAGGCAAGTGATGCAATACCTATATATAAAACGCATCATTGACCTGATTTTAGCGGCCGCAGGGCTTCTGATTTCATTGCCGGCTATATTGATATTTTCAGTTCTAATAATGGCGGAAACACCGGGTTCTCCTTTTTATATCCAAAAGCGGGTAGGGAAGAATGGGAAGTGTTTCAACATTATCAAGCTTCGATCAATGAGAGTGGATGCTGAAAAAAATGGTGCGAAATGGGCGGAAAAAAATGACTCGCGAATTACGAAAGTGGGCGCATTTATCAGGAAAACCCGGATTGATGAGCTTCCCCAATTTTTAATGGTGTTGAAAGGGGATATGTCGATCGTGGGTCCCAGGCCGGAGAGACCGGTTTTTGTGGAGCAATTTAACAGTGATATAAATGGGTTCGAAAACCGCCTGCTTGTTAAACCGGGCCTTACCGGGCTTGCACAAGTAAATGGGGGTTATGACATTTCGCCAAAAGAAAAGCTTCACTATGACTTGGAATATATCAAAAATCTTTCTTTCGCTCTGGAAATGAAAATAATCCTGAAAACATTCAAAGTGATTCTGACAGGCGATGGAGCACGTTAAAAACAGGTATAGCAGCACAAAAAAACGCTTTAGAGGACGATGGTGATGAAGGTTTTATGGATTACAAGCGTATACCCCAGTACTGAACAGCCTGGAAACGGAGTTTTTCATGAAACACAGGTCCAAGCATTGAAACGGTTAGGCATGGAAGTGACAGTCATTTGCCCGGTACCGTCAAACCCGTCGGTATTTCGGGTATTACGCAAAAAATACCGCCGTAATGCCGGAACGCCCGCTGTATATCAACGAAAGGGCATTACTGTCTACAGACCGGCGTATACAGCTTTTCCGGGCCAACTGAGATGGGCGCAGCCGGATAAGCGAATAGCTGAAACCGTTATGAAGACGATCGTTGAAAACAGCTTAGAGGCTGATTTGATTCATGCGCATTTTGCAATGCCTTCTGGGGGAGCGGCAAGGCTGATTGCCGACCAAATAAAGATTCCGTGGGTATTAACTTTGCACGGCAGTGATGTAAATGTTTATCCCCACTATAGTAAGAGCGCAAGAAAAGCATTCATACACACAGTACAGGCAGCAGATAGGGTCTTGGCTGTAGGGGATAGCTTAAAAAGAAAAACTATGCAAATGACAGGCAGGGACAGTGGAGTACTCCCGATTGGGATTGACCTGTCAGAATTTCGGCAACCGGAACAAACAAAATCACAAATCAGGACACACCTGAATCTTCCCCATGAAAAGAACATCATTCTTTATGTCGGGAGATTGACTAAAGCTAAAGGGGTTTTTGAATTGGCTCATGCTTTGGATGTGTTGCCTAAGGAAAATGTGATTGTATTTGTAGGGGATGGACCCGCCAAAGAAAAGTTGCGTTCACATCCTGAATTCAATCGCAGGCTCTTCCTGGCCGGCCAAGTGGAAAATCAACTAGTCAAAGATTATTTATTTGCCAGTGATATATTCGCGCTCCCTTCCTATACAGAAGGGATGCCTACCGTAGTGATTGAGGCGTTAGCCCTTAAAGTGCCGGTCGTATGTACAGCGGTCGGCGGCGTTCCCGAGTTATTCGGCAAGCACCGAAACCTTTTGATAAAGCCTAGGTCCGTGCCGGGACTGGTGGAACGGATACAAGATTTTATGTATGGAAGGGTAGATACAGCAGGGATTCAGAAGGAACTTCATTCACATATCCAGGAACGATATCATTCACAAAACAACGCAAGATTGCTTTTGGAGGAATATAAAAGGACGTTAAAGTCCGTTCATTGAACGTTTTAATCCCCAAAGTAAAATGACAAGAAAGGTGATCGATATGAAGAAAATAGCAGTGATTGGAACAGGCTATGTAGGTCTTGTATCAGGTGCTTGTTTTGCTGAGGCAGGTAACCGGGTGACATGCTGTGATATAGATGAAAAAAAGATTGCTAACCTTTGGAATGGGATTATGCCCATCTACGAGCCGGGACTAAAAGAACTTGTCCAACAAAACGTAGAAAAGGGGACATTGTATTTTACGAGTCATACCGAAGAGGCGATCCGGGAAGCGGAAGTCATTTTTATCGCTGTTGGAACGCCTATGTCAGCCACAGGTGAAGCTGATTTGACGTATATCAAGCAAGCAGCGGGAACAATTGGTGACAATCTCACTGGCTACAAAGTGATTGTGACGAAAAGTACCGTGCCTGTGGGAACGGGCAAAACGGTAGAATCCATCGTCCGCGAGAGGTCGCGGGATAACCAGGCTTTTGATATTGTCTCGAACCCGGAATTCTTGCGGGAAGGTGCGGCAATAAAGGATTCCATGAATATGGAACGCGCAGTGATCGGTACTGCCAGCGAAAAGGCTTTTCAAATTATCGCGGACCTTCACAAGCCTTTTACCTCAACCATTGTGAAAGCAACAGTCGAGAGTGCGGAATTAATAAAATATGCAGCAAATGCCTTTTTAGCAACGAAGATATCCTTCATAAATGATATCGCCAATATATGCGACCGTGTAGGAGCAGACGTTACGAAAGTGGCGGAAGGAATTGGGCTGGACAGCCGGATCGGAAATAAGTTTTTGCAGGCGGGCATTGGTTTTGGCGGCTCTTGTTTTCCAAAGGACACTGCAGCTCTTCTGCATATTGCAGAGTCGAGCGGCTATGACTTTAACCTGATCAAGGCAGTAATCGAAACGAACGAGGGCCAGCGGGCACGGTTAGTGAGCAAACTGGAAACGGCCTTGGGATCCATGAAGGGTAAAACCTTCAGCGTATTGGGGCTGGCTTTTAAGCCGAATACCAATGATACGAGATATTCTCCTGCATTGGATATCATCCCGCAACTTCGGGACATGGGGGCAATGGTAAAGGCATTCGACCCGATTGCAATCGGCGAAGCAAAAAAACAGCTCGGAAATCAATGCATTTATTCTGACAATGTGTATGAAACGGTAAAGAATACTGATGCATGCGTCATTTTGACCGATTGGCAGGAAGTAAAACAATTGGACTTAATGAAAGTGAAACGATTGATGAATAATCCGTTGATTGTCGATGGACGCAACTTGTTTGACCTGGAGCAAATGGATCAGCTGGGGTTCACTTATATTTCTATGGGAAGGCCGGCAGTACAGAAAGAAACAGTCATTTCAAATGCCATTTAGGGGGATTTCTGATGAAAAAAGTGATTGTAACAGGCGGGGCGGGCTTTATCGGCTCCCATATAGTCGAAGAACTGCTTCGGAACCATTATCAAGTAACGGTTATCGATAATTTTTCAACAGGGCACCATGAAAATATCAAGCATCTTCCTATTAAGCTGTATGACTACGATATTACCAATCCGGGGATTATGGACTTGATCGCATCGCTAAATCCCGATTATATCATTCATCAAGCGGCCCAAGTGAGTGTGGCTGAATCGGTTCAGAATATCTTATTTGATGAACATGTCAATGTGAAAGGCTCTTTACACATTATTAAGGCCGCGATTAAATCACGCGTAAAAAAAGTGGTCTTTGCTTCTTCAGCAGCTGTGTACGGGAATCCTGTGGAGCTGCCCGTTTCAACCAAACATCCATTAAAGCCTGAGTCGCCTTATGGCCTGACGAAATTGACAGTCGAAAATTATTTAAGGATGTCTAATTCCTTATATAACCTGCCCTATTGTATCCTGCGTTACAGCAATGTTTACGGGCCGAGGCAGGACGCCAAAGGTGAAGGCGGGGTTGTCGCGATTTTCTCGAATCGCATGAGCCATAATATTTCACCCTTCATTTATGGGGATGGCGAGCAAACAAGGGATTTTGTTTTTGTCAAAGATGTAGCAGCAGCAAATGTAAAGGCGCTGCTCGCAAAAGATAATCTATGCGTTAATGTATCTTCGGGAACATCCATATCGGTGAATGAATTGTTTCAAACAATGAAGGCCGTTGCCGCCTGCGAGGTAAATCCAGTGTATGAACAAGCGCGACAGGGCGACATTCGCCACAGCATCCTTTGTAATCAGGAGACTAAAGCAATCCTGGATTGGGAGCCTATGGTTGGGTTGGCCCAAGGTCTCGAAGAAACAATCCTTTATTCCAATCGGGCCAACAAGCTTCAAAAAGTCAACGGGTAGGTTGAAAAAGGAGTAGGAAAGCCATGGAGAGTATCCGCAACGGTAAGATCGTGACGAGTGCATCAGCTTTCCTAATGATAGGGCTTCTAATCATCTGTTCCCTTTCCGGGATGGAGGTTCAATTTCTTATTTTTCTTGGGATTTGGTGCGCCGTTTTTCTAGCTGTGTTCACAAGGCCTTATGTGTCTTCTAAACAGCTATTTACATTATTCATGTATTGTTTGGTTATAACGACATTTCTTAATCAGTCGGTTGTTGATATAAACATTGGATTCTTCCATTTGTTTCTATACAGGATTGTATTGATAGCCGCGGCAGGATTTTTTCTTGTACATGCATTCACAGATCAAGAACTCCCGCAGTATTGGAATCGGGTCCAGGTGAAAGGATCCTTGCTGTTTTTGCTTTTTTGGCTGGCTTATGGAACGGCCTCCCTGATTTGGGCGAAATCAGTCGGTGATGGAGTCAAATATTTATTCCTTTTAGGTATAGGGGTATTGTTTGTCTTTTTGGCTGTGTTTACGTTTACCGGCACAATGAGGTTGCTGCTGTTTTATGGAATCTGGATGGGGATGACCGTCCTGCTGTTGTTTATCGGTTTGTTGAACCATGTTTTCGAATTACAGCTGCCAAGTTCATCGTTATACGGGGCATCTGAATACAAGCTAGGCTATCCAACGGCAGTGTTTTATAACCAAAACGATTTTGCTACGTTTTTAACCATTTCATTCATTTTTTACTTAGCCCTGGTCAGGAATGGCAGAAGTGCGTGGGTAAAGGTCTCAGGGTTACTGCTTGCTTTTCTTTCTGTGTACATCATTTATCTAACTGAATCCAGGGCGAGCCTGCTTGCGATCATGGTTGGTTCGGGTGCTTATCTATTTATTCTGCTTCCGAAGCGTGTAATGAAAGCAGCAGCGATGACGGGTATAGCTGCAGTGGTATTGGGAACTGCCGTTTTATTCGGCAAGATAACAGAATGGTTCTATCGATTATTTTCCCTTTCAGCCTATTATCCGGGCTACGAGGTTCTGCCTTCCAGTTTAGCCAGATCCAATTTACTGAAAAATACATTTCACTATGTGCTGGATACTTTCGGATTCGGTGTTGGAGCGGGTAATCTCCCATACTATTTGGAAAATGAGCCGGTGTACCATACCAATTATGTGATTGAAGTCCACAATTGGCTGGCGGAAATTTTAGGGAATTTCGGCATTGTTGTTTTTCTGGGTTATGTGACGATGTATGGTTACCTATGGTGGAGCCTTTATCAGCTACATCGGGCAAATCAGCTGCAGAGCCGGAGCCAAAAAATGCTGCTCGAAGCCTGCCTGATTGCCTTAATCGCATTCCTTGTGTCCAGCATCAGTCCCAGCACAGTCATAAACCTCTATTTCCACTGGGTATTTCTTGGGTTTGTGATGGCTGTTGTTTCCGTATTTAAAGAAAAAAGCTCTCCTGAGTCAGAATGTAAAAGAGGGCAGTTGAGTCTATATAAATAGGAAGATGTATTTTTTCTATTTTGCGACATGAAAATCCGTCTAAGGAGCCAGACAGGAATGGAACCGATTTTTCAAAGATTGCTAGCAAGATTCAAAAAATATTTCCTCGTGCTTATAGCAACCCCGCTCATTTTGGGTGCCCTTGGGTGGTTTCTCCCGATAGGCAAGCAGGGTCCCGCGCAGCCGGCTGAAACAACGATTTCTTTGGGCAGCTATGAAAATCCGGACTTGAACGAACCTAAGCGGGTGAGGGTGCTATTAACAAATATCCTTTTTTACCAGGAGCATTTACCGGAGTTATGGAAGGAAAAGGGAGAAGAGCTGCTTGCAGATTTAAATGTACAGCCTGTGACAGATGAAATTATTGAACTTTCCTTTAAAAATAATGGCACAGAAGAATCCGTGCGGACGGTTAATGAAATAACAGAAGCCTTCCTCGAACTCGACCAGGAACGCTTCCAGCAAAAAAAGGACGTTATCCAAAAATCCATTCAAGCGATTGAACCTGAAAAAGTGGCACCGGAGGCAAAAGTTGATCAGCAACGGTTTTTGTATGAGCTGAACACAGCAGAATTGAATCTTAAACCAGCATCATTGTTGCAAGGCGCCGATTTTCAAATGGATGAAAGCGGGGCTTTAAACTCAAAATCAAGAGCAATTCTGGGTGTGCTGATCGGAATAACCATAGCCTTTTTTGGGATTGCCATTCCGGAATTTGTACGTGAACGACCATAATGAATGGGAGGTCAACTTATGGGTGACAACCGGCCATTGGTATCTATCATTACACCTTGTTATAATGCCTGTGAATTTATAGACAAGACCATCGAATCTGTAAAGAAGCAAACGTTCAAAGACTGGGAAATGATCATCGTGGATGATTGTTCGACTGATGGTACAAGGGCAAAATTAAAAAGGCATAGCGAATCGGATTCAAGAATCCGGGCGATTTACCTTCATGAAAACGGCGGTGCAGCTGTCGCCAGAAATACCGCTTTACAGCATGCAAACGGACGGTATGTTGCGTTTCTGGATAGCGATGATTCCTGGAAACCCGGGAAGCTGGATAAACAACTGGATTTCATGCAGCAGAACCATTATGCCTTTACGTTCACTGCTTACGAGTGTATTTCCAGTGACGGTGTCCGGTTAAACAAAACCATTCCCGCTCCCGATCTGATAACGTATGATGACTTGCTGAAAAATACGATTGTTGGCTGTTTGACCGTGATGATAGACAGGGAACAAACCGGGCAAATCGAAATGCCCAATATACGGACAAGGCAAGATTTGGCTACGTGGTTAGGAATTCTAAAAAAAGGTGTCATTGGTTACGGGTTAAATGAAAATTTGGCGGAATACCGCGTCGGGAATGCCTCCATTTCTAAAAATAAGTGGAAGGCGGCCAAAATGAACTGGTTTGTGTACCGTAAAGTCGAGAAGTTAAATATGGTAAAGGCCTTTTGGTGTTTCTCTCATTATGCAGTCCATGCTGTATTAAAAAGAATATGAAGTAGAGAGGAAGAAAAGGGTTGAAGAACATACATGTGATTGTAGCGACAGGCGAATGGGGACAGGACCGGCTCCGTTACAGGCGCCATCGGCTGGCGGAATTTCTAAGAGCCCTGCCTGAGACAAAAGAAGTGATTTGGTTATGTCCCGCTCCAAATCAAAGCGAAGAATCCTTGACTGCTTTGCCCAACGGGATTAAACAATGGACGGTCCGCGATCTTTTTCCACACAACGTGTTTCGGTTTGGCCGCTATATGGATCGTTTTTATAAAAAAAAGATACAAGCCTTCCTAAAAGGTTTAAAAGATTCACACACACCGTATAACTGGAACCTGTGGTACACCTTTCCGGGGTTCCCGCTGCTCGCTGATTTGTTTCCCTGGGATAAAGTCATCTATGATTGCAGCGATTTATGGGCTTCCCCGATCAGCGGGGCAAAATCACCCTTGTCCGCTGTCCGGCAAAACATTATTTCTGCGGCGGAAAAGCGAATCATACAGAGGGCTGATTTCATTTTTTGCACATCGGATCACCTTCGTGACCAGGTAATAAATAAACTGGCTGGCGGGCGGTCAGATCATGTACACACAATTGAAAATGGCGTGGAATTCGATTTGTTTGCCAGGAAGAAAGCGCAAAAGGAAAATGTCATTCCTGATGGCTTCAATGGAACAGTTTTAGGGTTTATAGGCGGCATTAAACCAAAGCTGGATCTCGCCCTCATCAGAAAAGCGGCACAGCACAAGCGGAATTGGCTTTTTCTGTTTGTCGGGCCGGATGGCACGAACGGGCATGAGGATTTTAAGAAGCTTCTGAATGAAAAAAATGTGTTGTGGACTGGAAGCGTAAACCCATTCGAGGTTCCTGAATATATGAATGTAATCGATATTGGCATCATGCCATACAAACCCTCTCCATATAATCAGGCTGTTTTCCCTCTTAAGCTGTTTGAGTTTTTAGCCGCTGGAAAAGCTGTTGTCGGCATGCATTTGCCATCCACCAGCAAGTATGCGGAAGAATCGGTATATGCCCATTTGGAAAGCGATCATTACGAAGATTTCATAGCCGCTTGCGAAAAGCTGGAATTGAATAAAAGTGATAAGGGCCTTGAACAAAAGAGAAAAGAGTTGGCAAAAACGAGAAATTGGGAGGATTTGTTTAAACGGATGATGGAATTGGTCCAAACAGGTAAAGAAAATCGAACCCAAAAGCAAGTTTTATGAAAGATTAACATGTAATTAAATATATATTAACATGACCACGGTAAGATAAAGCAAAGCAATGTTTCTGCGTCATCTCATAGCCTAGTAATACCAGTATTCTCTAAAAATGAAATTTCTGGTAGGAGGTAAAAAGATGCTTAATCTTCTGAATGGCTTGTTCCTTGCTTATATATCAACCTGCTTTGGCATTATTTTTTTTACATGTTTACACGCAAAAATACGAAGAAAATCAAATAAGCCCCTGTAAGGGGCAGGTGAAGAATTTGTCCAAGTATTAATATAAAAGGGTGTGATCACATGAAAAAAATCCGAAAAGCTATTATTCCGGCTGCAGGCTTAGGCACACGGTTTTTGCCTGCCACTAAGGCAATGCCCAAGGAAATGCTGCCTATTGTCGATAAGCCGACCATTCAGTATATCGTTGAAGAAGCGATCGAATCCGGGATTGAAGATATTATCATCGTGACGGGTAAGGGAAAGCGGGCAATCGAAGACCACTTCGACCGCGCATCAGAACTTGAACAGAACCTGATGCAGAAGGAGAAATTCGAGCTTTTGGAGAAGGTGCAGCAAACATCGAATGTCGATATTCATTATATCCGCCAAAAGGAGCCACAAGGCCTTGGCCATGCAGTTTGGTGCGCAAGAAACTTTATCGGGGATGAGCCGTTTGCCGTACTTTTGGGAGATGATATTGTGAAAAGCGACGTACCATGCTTGAAGCAGCTGATCAATATGCATGAGGAAACCCTTTCTTCCGTCATTGGCGTCCAGCGTGTGTCAGATGAAGAAACACAAAGATATGGAATTATAGAACCGGCGTCACAGAATGGCCGTCGGTTTGAAGTTGCAAATTTTGTGGAAAAGCCCGCAGCAGGGACGGCGCCTTCAAACATGGCGATCATGGGAAGGTATATTTTGACGCCGGAAATCTTTATGTTTCTCGACCGCCATGAAACAGGTGCGGGCGGGGAAATACAGTTAACGGACGCCATCCAGCAGTTAAATAAATTTCAACGGGTATTTGCCTACGATTTTGAAGGCAAGCGCTATGATGTTGGTGAAAAGGTGGGATTTATTAAAACAACGATTGAATTTGCCATGCAGGATGCTTCACTAAAAAAGGAGATTGTATCCCTTATGAAAGACTTGTTGGAGATTGAAGCGATTCCCGTCAAGTAAACGATCTGCCCACGGGTCAATTCCAAAATGAAAACACCCCTCCTGCCGCGAGTCTATGTTGGCGACAGCAGAGGTGTTTTTTGTACCCTGTTTATTACCCATGTATCAAATCGATTTATAAGGAATGGTTTATAAACTCTTGGCACCTAAATAGCGAGACTTATAGTAAGGCTTGTTAAGCTTTGTAATGGTAACGCCTCTTACAGAAGAAGCATGGATGAACTCACCATTGCCGATATAAATCCCGACGTGGGAAGCGCCTTTTTTATAGGTAGTAAAGAACACAAGGTCTCCTTTTGAAGGCTTGGACACTTTTTTGCCCGCTCTTGCATACAGGTCTGCTGCTGTCCGGGGAAGGGTGATTCCTTGCGACTTGCGGAAAACGTAATTGATATATCCGGAACAATCAAACCCGCTTGGAGACATGCCGCCCCATTTATAGCGCACGCCTTTGTATTTTTTTGCGGTGCTGACCAAACGGGAAACATTTATTTTATAGGCTTGTCGAACGTCCTGCTTCATTGATGGCTTTAAAGCTTGGTCCCCACTATTGGCTGATGCTTGAAACGGCGAAATCAAAAGAGCTGCAGCGATAATTGTAGTAGCAATCCATTTTCTCAATGTGAAAATATCCCCCTAAGCGTACTTCATTCTTTATACCTAGATTAATAAATGAATGTTACAAAAAACGCCAAATTTCATTACATTTATATTACAAATAAATACATATACCTACAAAAAATTCCAAAAGGGTCAACAAGGGGTCAGTCCCCCAGCACGTTAAAGCGTTAAACGGCTGGGGGACTGACCCCCAATCTTGTAAAGCGTTAAAGCAATGGGGAACAATTTCTATCTTTATATGGTAATTTTTGTTATATGAACAAGATATTACTTAATATGATATAATCCGACTAGATGATCATTTATCTGTAACGGGAGAGAAAGCGATGCTAAGCAAAGTTAAAGGGCTTTTTAATGAGAGTTCTAAAGATATAAAAAAGATTATTAAACTTGTAGAAAAAGTGAATGAGATAGAACCAAAGTATGAGAGTCTTTCAGACACGGAATTACGAGAGATGACAAATGAGTTTAAAGGACTATTGAAAAAAGGTACAAGGCTTGAGGATGTTCAGGTGGACGCGTTTGCGGTGGTGAGGGAGGCGTCAAAGCGTGTCCTGGGCCTGCGCCATTACGATGTTCAGCTGATTGGCGGATTTGTGCTTAACGAGGGTTCTGTCGCACAGATGAACACTGGTGAAGGAAAAACATTGGTCGCAACCTTGCCTAGTTACCTCCATGCCCTGGAGGGCAAAGGAGTCCATATCGTCACGGCAAATGAATATTTGGCACGGCGGGATAAAGAGCTGATGGGCCAGGTTCATGAGTTTCTTGGTTTAAAAGTTGGCCTGAATATTTCCCAGGTTTCCCCTGCTGAAAAAAAGGAAGCCTACCAAGCGGATATCACATACGGAACAGGAACAGAATTCGGTTTCGATTTCCTTCGCGATAACACGGTTTATTCAATGGAAAACAAGGTGCAAAGAGGCCATCATTATGCGGTCGTCGATGAAATAGACAGCATATTGATCGACGAGGCGAGGACCCCTTTGATCATTGCGAATAAGTCCAGTGCAGGAGCGGAGCTATTCTATATTACCGCCCAAATTATAAGGGCATTCAAAGAAGACCAGGATTATGAAGTCTTCCAGGAAACAAAGCATACATACCTTACAGACCAGGGCGCAGGTAAAATTGAAAAAGCTTTTGGCATCGAAAACCTGTATGATGCGGAACACCAGGAGCTTCTCCATAACGTCATGCAATCGCTGAAGGCCTATGTTTTAATGAAAAAAGATGTGGATTATATCGTGAAGGATGGCCAAGTCATGATCATTGATAAATTCACCGGCCGGATCATGGAGGGGCGGACCTTCAGTGAAGGCCTGCACCAGGCAATCGAAGCGAAGGAAGGCCTTGAGATTTCTGAAGAAAATGAAACCCAGGCTACCATAACCATACAGAACTACTTTAAAATGTACGGCACACTTTCAGGTATGACAGGAAGTGCGACACCTTCCAAAACCGAATTTATGGACACATACAACCTGCGGGTCATACCGATTCCGACCAACAAGGACGTAAATCGCATCGATCATCCCGATTTAATATACAAGGATTTTTCAGGAAAAGTGAAAAAAATTGTCTCTGAAGTGGAACGCCTGCACAAAGAAGGCCGGCCTGTCCTGATTGGGACTACTTCAATTGAACAGTCCGAAATACTTTCTTCCTATTTAAATGAAGCAAACATACGGCACCAAATATTAAATGCCAAGACAGAAGAAGATGAAGCGCGGATCATTTCAATGGCAGGCCAGAAGGGGCAGGTCATGCTGGCGACGAATATGGCCGGGCGCGGAACGGATATCCTGCTTGGGGAAGGTGTCAAGGAGCTTGGCGGCCTTCATATAATCGGGACTGAACGACATGAAAGCAACCGGATCGATATGCAGCTGCGCGGAAGATCCGGGCGCCAGGGTGATCCTGGTTCAACACAATTCATTATCTCTCTGGAGGATGATTTGTTTACTTATTACGATGAAGAAGAGAAAGAACGCTATATGAAGAAAGTGAAAACCGATGACACCGGGCTTGTTATCGCTCCGGATCCGGAAAAGTATGTAAAAAAGGTACAGGAAACTATAGAAAATCTCCATTACACAAGCAGGAACCATCTTCTGAAGCTGGAATATTCCCTGGACCAGCAGAGCAAGGTTATTTATTCGATGAGAGACCGGATCCTTGAGCTGTCTCCGGAGGAAATGTTTTCGGAGCTTTTGGGATACATGGAGAAATATGTTCTTGGCCTTTTTGAAAAGCACTATCCCGAGGATGCTGAATTTTGGAATCCCCGCGCTCTGATTGAAGAGCTGTCCTTTGTATTTCTTCCCGGCCATTGGGATCTTGAAGAATTGAAAGAAATGGAGCCGGAGCAGGTTAAAGAAAAAGTAGTCAGTGAATTTATCCGGGTGAAGGAGTTTGTGCAAAGCCTTAAGGATGAAGAGACCCTTGGAAGCCAATTGCGATTATTTATGCTTCAGCAGATCGATACAAATTGGATCGGCCATCTTGAAAATATGAATCATCTGAAAGAAGGCATCAATTTAAGCGGATATGGCCAACAAGACCCGTACATCCTTTTTGAAAAAGAAGGCGTGCATGAATTTGACCATCTATTGGACGGGATCGAGAGCGGGATTACACTGCGTTTTATGGAATTCGTGAAAAGTGAATTTGTTTTTGAGGAAGATGTTGAGGAAGGAAGAGAGTAATGGGGTTATTTCGAAGAAAAGCTAAAGCAGCTGTACAGGAACCGGAACAGCAGGAAGTACAGAATCCAATAGAAGAAACCGGAACAAAGGATCATGCTGTTTATACAACCCTCACCTTTCATGAAGAATGGGATTTGGAAGCGCAGGAGAAATACGTTTATCGGTTCCGCCATCAGCAGCTTCCGCCTTTAAACCCAAACCAGATATCCATATCCGGCATTCGGCTGGTCGAGTATGATAACGATGTCGTCGTGGTCGCCTTTATCAGGAACTCCCTTGAAAAAGCAGTCCGTTTTGAGCACGTCGACCTGCTTCTTCTGGATGAACAGGGACGTCCTCTTGCAAAAAAACAATTCGATCTTTCGGACATCGGCGAGATCCCGCCGATGTCTGCGATGCCTTGGCGTTTTCTGTTCGAGGAGACGGATATTCTTTCTGAGGATATTCCACAAGAGGGATGGAAGATTGCATTTGAATTGAAGGCTAAACCACAGGAGCATAAGCTCGACCTGGATATAAGCTGGGAAAATTCCCTTTCCGAGGTTCAGCGTGAGCGCCTGGAGCAATTAGTTTCCGACTTGCCTAAACTTAATCCGGGAGAGGTAAATTTCATGGGTATCGAAGCAGGATTCATGGAAGACCGGAGCTTTGCGGTAACGGTATTAATACGTAACGGCAGCGAGAAGCAAATCAAAATTGAAAAGCTTCCCCTGGCTGTGGAAGATGCAGATGGAGATGTTATTTGCCAGGGGGGGTTTACCCTCGATGATTTCTTTGTCAAAGCACAGACGAGCAAACCGCGTACATTTATTTTTCCTGCGCAGTTAATGGCAAAACAAAACCCTAATTTGCGGACTTGGAAGGTGTATCCACCTTCCTAATAGGTTAAACAGGATAAAAAAACCTCCTTTTACCGAAAAGGAGGTTTTTTGGCATTAGAAAGTATAAAAGTTTCTTACCTGAATAAAGCAGAATACAGACAAACTGCGCCGCTCCCTTATTGTCCCCATATCTAAGGGCCAGACTGCGCATTAGTCTTAGGTACGGGTTTTCTATCTTTTTTCAGTTTTAAGAAAATTCCGGCCAATTGACCTGAGTTTTGTCGCCCTCAATCTTTTCGAGGGTACGGTATTTAAAGGGGGTTAAGTCGTTTTCGTTCTTTCCGGTAAAGTCCTTTGCAAATTCGAAAGGAATGAGTTCAAATTCGTTTTCCTTTTCAGAAATGAAATACGCGCCTTCAACTTGGCCGGCATTGTTCATATTTAAGGTTAAAAAGGCAGGATAATACGTTTGGTCGTTCGCTTCGAGAACAGCCTTGGCCGTGACCATGCCATTATTTTCAGTCTCTATGGAAGGATTGCTGATCTTGTCCAGTATTTTTACAGCCCATCCCTGTTTTTTATAACCCCCGATTATTTTCGGAGGGTTCTCCTTTAAGTCTTCTAAAATATCCCTTGTTTGATCTTGGTTTTTCATTTACTTACTCCCTCCACCAAAACTAAGCTATGCATATATGTCCATTCTAGAGTAGCATAAAACGGCCGAATACATTACAAAGATTCTTAAAGAGTAACATACTTGTAAAATAAGTGCAATTTAATTGGAATTTCGGCTGATTTTGGTTGTAATCATCATATTTTATTAAAAATGGAAGTTCGACATCAATTGGGTGTACATAGTCCTGAAATAACTGGATTTTATGAAAAAAACAGCCTGGCTGGTCAGCCGGGCTGTTGCGCTGTAGATATAGAGAGGTCCAAATGTTTTTTCAACCGGGCTTGAACTTTGTGTTTTTCCTCCTCAGGAACAATGTAATACCATAAACCATCCTCCAGGCGGGATCCTTCGCCTGCTATAGTATACTGTTCGATATGGTTGATTGCAGGCCGGTAATTTTTCTGGATGTCCTTTATTTCATCGAAATTCATATTCGTTTCGACATTTTTGCCCAGTGCCTGGAATATATCGTCGAAATTCGTCAGGCTGTTTACGCTGGCACCTTTTTTGATAATTGCCTGAATCACCTGGCGCTGTCTCATTTGACGCCCAAAATCCCCGCGCTGCTTATCTTCTTTACGGATTCTGGAGTAAACCAATGCTTCTTCGCCGTTTAAAGTGAGGCTCCCTTTGGGAAATTCATAACCCTTATGGGAAAGATACATGTCATTCTCCACATTGATTCCGTTTACCGCATCGACAATATCCGTAAAACCTTCCATATTCATTTTCACATAATAATCGATGGGAATATCAAGAAAGTTTTCTATTGTGCTAAGAGACATCTTTACGCCGCCATAAGAGTACGCATGATTGATTTTCTCAACTGTTCCGTGCCCGACAATCTCGGTGCGTGTATCCCGTGGAATGCTGAGCAATTCGATTGACTCTTTCTTTGGATTCACTGTCATGACGATCATAGTATCCGAACGTCCCCGGTCATTCTGTCTCTCATCGACTCCCAGAATAAGAATGGAAAGGGGATCTTTTTCCGTAAAAGCGACCTCTTCCTGGCGTTTTTCCGATTTATGGTCAGAACCCTGCATTGTGTTCACTGCTTTTTGCAGTGAGGTATAAACCGTCGCCCCGTATGCGAAACCGGAGAACAATAACAAAAGGAAAACAAAACCAAATATTTTTAGTTTTTTATTCTTTTTCTTTTTTCTTCTTTCTGCCCTCATATATGTCTTTCCCCCTGAATAATACACAACGATGCATATCTTTTGGTGATTGCCGCTTGCCATGTTTCTGGAAATAACTAATCCTTAGTCTGCTTAGAAAATAATTCCGGCGTCATTAGGGAACTCGCCGATTGGCAAGCCTGTGAAGGCGCGGGTCCCATGGGATGTAGATTCATGGACAAAGACATAAGGATGTGGCCATGTAGTATGTGTTCTGCTTCCAGAAAAGAATCTTTTCTGCCCAAAAAAACGAAGACCCCTTGAAACTGGCTTCTTCGTTTTCATTCTGAATGGTTCCTGTTCTGAATCACTATTTTTTAGACGTAGACTACCGCTTAAAGGTTACAATGGTTATGTTTGGGAGCTCGATGAAAATCGAGGCTATCAATCTTAAAGGTGCTATATATCTATCATTTTATAATCTCTTATAACCGGCGAATCTTGTTTTGTAATAGGATTCATCGAGTGAACTGATCCGTACTCCCTTGCTCGAACTTGCATGGATGAACTGTTGCCCGCCCATGTAGATTCCCATATGAGTGATCAAGTATTTTTTGTCTGCGGAGGGGGAGAAGAATACAAGGTCGCCCGGCTGGGGCGCAGTGACCCTTTTTCCCATGTCAAAATAGGTAGAAGAAGAGTACCTGGAAATCTGGTAGCCCGCTTTTTTATACACATAATATACGAAACCGCTGCAATCAAAACCGGAAGGTGAAGACCCGCCCCACGAATAAGGGACACCAATCTGTTTTTTTGCTTCAGCAAGCAATATGCCAACTTTTTCACCGTTGCTTGCGGGCTGATCGGATACGGCGGTGTCTTGAACAGGCTTGCCGGAGGTTTTTGAAACCACAAGGCGCTGGCCGGTATAAATAACATCAGAAGTCAACTTGTTTATTGATTTCAGTTCTGTTACCGAGAGCCCAAACTTGGAAGCAATTTTCGACAAGGAATCGCCCTGTTTGACGGTATAGACAGTGCCTGCTGCAGGAGCTGTGGACTGTTTTTCCTCTTTTTTCCCCCTTGAGGGCTTATTTGCCGGAAGCTCAATGGTCGTTGAGGCTGCTTTTTTGGAAACGATGAGTTTCTGTCCGGGATAAATTAAATGGCCGTTGATCTTGTTCCAATTTTTAAGTTCGCCTAACGTAATTCCCTGCTTGTTGGCGATTTTCAACAGTGTATCGCCTGCTTTGACAGTATAGTAAGCTGTAGTTGTCTTATGTACGGTAATTTTACTTTTCGAAGAGGAAGGGCTTGGATTCTCTGAGACTTGTAATTTTTGATTGATATGAATGACATCTGATTTCAAGTTATTAAGCTGTTTAAGTCTTGTGACTGTAGTATCATGGATTTTTGCGATTTTCGACAGATTGTCCCCGCTCTTTACTGTATATGTACTGGCCATGGCGGAGGTAGCGAGAGTTGAGGATAGAACGGCTGCGGTTGATAGAGTGACAATATGTTTTTTCAAAATCTTTCACCTCTATACATCTTTTGTGATAATTCTACCAAATAGAATGATTACATTTATATTACATTTGTGTTACAAAATACTATATTCGGTTTTTTATTATGAAACACCAGGAATAATAATAAGTTTCAACCGAAAAAAAAGGACAATCCAGGGGGAATTAACATCCCGTGGATTGTCCTTGGCAGAATTATCTTATATCGTCTACTTTAAACGAAGCGCTTTTGGCGGTCCTTTTATTGCCTGCGGCATCCGTTGCTTCCAAAACAAATTGATAATTTCCTTCCTTCGCAAAGGTGTTTTTTGCTGTTTTGCCGTCCCAGGCGATTGTTGAGGTTCCCGTTTTCCATGATTGAACGGAAACGAGAGTTTTGACGGCAGTCCCTGTAGTGTCTATAACTTTTACAGTAACTCTCGCTGTTTCCTTAATTGTTCCTTTAGCGTTCAGTTTCGTTTTGCCGTCCATTTTGAACAATTTACTTGAAGCAGCGATTGTTGCAGCCGGGGCGGCTGTATCGACCGCAATGGCCATCGAATTCTTTTCTCCCGGGCGTCCTTCCTGGTCGTCCGCACTCACAGTAAGCTTATAGATGCCGTCCTTCACCCGTTTGTTGCCTCCATCCTTTCCGTCCCAGGCAATTAACTGGGTACCCCCTGTAAATGCTGTTTTTTCATGCAGCGTCCTGATTAATTTCCCTTGGCTGTCATAAACCGCTGCGGTTACATTGGCATTTTTATTAAGGGTGAATGGTATATCGAGTTTTGTCTTCACTGCAGGCGAGAATACAAGAGATGATTTTGAAAAAGATACTGCCGGAAGTATATCATCCTGGATCATCACAGAGGCCGTTTTGTATAACTTATGTTTCTTGTTGCTTGCCTTTGCATAAATTTTGTATGTCCCGCTCGGTGCATAAGCCCCTGTATCCAATTTGCCATTCCAATGATAAGAAACCTTTCCTCCGCTCCAGGCTTTGTTCCAAATCAGTTTCTTTACAATCCTGCCTTTGCCATCCTTGACATATAGCGATACGTATGTATTTTTATGGGCACTGAATGAAATGTCCAGCTGGTTCTTTCCATCCTCAATGAACGTTTTGGCTGAAAGGGAAACCGTTGACATCGGGCTCGGTGTATTTTGCAGAGCGTTATAGGCATCAACCCTGCCATAGCCAAATTTGTTGTCACGCTCTTTTGTTCCAAGGTCGACAGCTGATTTTTTCAAGATTTGCATCGTTTCCGCCGGCTTTAAGAATGGATTTTTTGAAAGGATAAGCGCGGAAACGCCGGATACGACCGGAGAAGCCATGGAGGTGCCATCCATCATGGCATACCTGCCTTGGGAAATCGTCGAATAGATTTTAACGCCCGGTGCAGAAAAATCGATGTAACTGCCATAGTTCGAAAAAGGGGCAAGCTGATCTTTTGAATCAACGGCGCTTACACCTATAACTGAATCGAGGGCAGCCGGGTAAAACTTTTTACTAGAATGCGAATTGCCTGCAGCGGCTACAACCACTACACCTTTTGAAGCGGCATATTTAACCGCATGATCAAGCACTGATGAGTAGACATCGGTTGTTAAGCTTAAATTGATGATATCGGCTCCCGAATCCACTGCATACCTGATTCCATCAGCAACCCAGTAGCTATCCGCCGCATCGCCAAGAAATACATTGACTGGCATGATTTTTACAGACGGGGCGATACCTGCGGTGCCGATTCGGTTCATGGAAGCACCGATGATTCCGGAGACATGTGTTGCGTGATCGCCTGACGGAAGCTTGGTTTCCCCTGTCACGGCATTATAGGGGTGGACAAATCTTCCCTTCAAATCCGGATGGACCATGGAGAATCCGCCATCAACGACTGCAACTGTTACCCCCGCTGTTCCTTTCGTAATGTCCCAGGAAGCGGGCATGCTGATTTTATTTAGGTACCACTGTTTCCCAAAGGCTGGGTCTGTCGGTTTAAACGTACTTTTAATTTCATAATTTGGTTCAACCAGTTCTACAGCACGGTTTTTAAGCAATTTCCGGGAGAGGGCTGTTAAATCAGAACCTGAAGGAACAGACACGAGGGTAAAACCGTTTATCGTGGAGTCAAGTTCCTGGGCGGAAATGCCCTGCAGGATTTTCCTTTTTAAGGCTGGCTCCGCATCGGGTGCGAATTTAACCACTAAATTCCGCTCATCGTATTTCTCTGGTTCCTTAAACGACATTGTTATATTCGTATTGTGTTTTTCTTGCATTGATGGAGCTGAATCTGCATGTGCTTCCGGATAACCAATCAACAGGAAGGCCAACAGAGCAACAATGGAAATTGATGGTTTCATTTTACATTTTCCTTTCTATTAAACATCCACAGGTACTATATCAAAAAAATGTCAGAATGATCTTATAAACTGTAAAACTATTTTACCATGGTAAGTGTATGTATTAGGCTGAAATTGTTGTTGGTAAAATTAACTAATCATGTTTAATAAAGGGATTTTTTATTATACCTTAAATTTATCCCAGTAAGACCGATATGTTATGTGAACTGTAAAAAAATTAGCAGGCAGGCAAAGTGCCAAATTATCAATTTTACCTAGGAATCTATCAAGTAAGGATGTGAGTATATGAAAAAGGCATGCAAGGCATTGTTTTTATCCACTGCTCTATTGCTTGGCCCGGCCATTGCACCAGTTAATTCGTTAGATTTAGGGATGACAGAAGCAAGCGAACTGGTAAAGTTCTCTAAAACTACTTATCTTGCAACTAGCGATTTGGCTGTAAGGTCGGGGGCGGGAACGAAATTTAAGACCGTAATAAAGGTACCTAAAGGAAAGACGGTAACATCCACTGAACGAAGCGGCGATTGGTATAAAGTGTCATACGTATATACATACAAAGGCAAAAGTGCTACAAAAACGGGTTGGGTAAAAGGCGGCCTGAAAGAATACTACAGGTATATCACAACACAGGGAATCTATTACATTACAAAAAAACAAAGCAGCCTCTATTCTTCTCCAGACATGAAGAAAAAAGCAGTTTATACAGTTGCCGCGGATAATGGCTTCCACTCCACACAAAAAGTGATCAATAGCATCGGCCATACATGGTACCGGGTTTCTTATCATGGGAAAACCTTATATGTTAAGGGGAGTTATGTGAGCCAGAGTCCGATAAAGAATTTTACAAGAACAACCTTCATCGCGAAAAAGGATGCCTATGTATACCGCAGCCATGGAAATGCTTACACTAAGCTGATGAAAATACCGCAGGGGGTTTCTGTGACTTCTGAAAGGAGTGTAGGAAACTGGTATAAAGTGACCTACCGCGGGAAGACAGGTTATTTTTATCTGGGAGATTTCACTAAATATACGAAACCGGTTGAGTATGCAAATTCAGGAAAGACATATCTCATTAATGCGGATTTAAACGTTCGAAAACTGGCAAATTGGTCTTCCGGCGGCACTGTGGTGGTGCCAAAGGGGAAAATCATCGTGCCAAGCCATAAAACCTCCAATGGATGGTATAAAGTTTCTTATAGCAAAAAAACAGGCTATGTTCCGGCATCCCATCTGCAGCAGGTTACAACGGGAGACCCGCTGTCATCAAGGACAGGCTATCAATTTGTCGACCTTCGGAAACCGGCAAGCGTGTCTGCCAAACAAATCAATGATTATATAGCGTCATATGTGGCAGCGACCAAAAAGCCAAGTGTATTGACCAATAAGGGCCAGGCCTTCATTGATGCCGGCAAGAAGTATGGAGTTAATTCGGTTTACCTGGCAGCGCATGCCATTCATGAAAGTGCTTTTGGGACCTCGCAAATCTCGCTCGGAAAGAAGAACCTATTCGGTTTTGGGGCTTACGATGCAAGTCCATACATAGCCGCTGTCCGCTTTTCCAGCGTTGAACAGAATATTGAATATATTGCGCGTGAAATGAAGGCCACCTATTTGAATCCGCAAAACTGGAAGTACAAGGGAGCCTATCTGGGATATAGTACAAAGACCATGAAGAATGCACGGGTGAATGAAAATAGCACAGGAATGAATTATTTTTATGCGAGCGACCCGATGTGGGGCAGGAAGATAGCGGACCACATGGCGAAAATTGTGCGGTATAGCAGCAGCCATTACTCCAAGGCAAAAATTAATGCCAATGGTGTTTCGATGCCAACCCGCCCTCAGGGAACAGATAAATTCCCGGAAAATATCGAGGCTATAGCCAAAAAGGATCTGGCGATTTATAAAGAAAAAGGAAAAGAACCGGTAAATAAACCAATCGATAAAGGAACGAAATTCCTCCTCCTTGAAAAGACGAATGATTTCTGGGTGAAGATAAGAGTCGATGAAGAAATTTATTGGACAAATACGATTAAATTCGATGTGTATAACCAGTTTATTTCTGTATCCAATTTGGGCAGGTCCACAGGCAATCCGTTGAATGTGAGAAAGGAACCAAATACATCTTCAGCTATAATCGGCAGCGGGATAAAATTAAATAGCTTTGTAGAACTGGTCCTTAAAAAGGATGGTACACCGAAGATGGATAACACGAAAAAATGGTATGAACTAAGGCTTGATGATAAAACAACCGGGTGGGTAAGTGCCCATTACATCGTAAGGGAACTTAAATAGGAGACACCTCTGTGAACGAACAATACCCGGATTAATGCTTCTGGCATAGGCAGCCAGGGGTAAACAAGGAACCAGCGGATTGCTGCACTATATGCGGCCCGCTGGTTCCTTGTTTATTATAGAAAGGAAAATCCTGCTTTCGTATAAACCGTGCCTCTATCCCTCTTTATGTGATTAGTTGCCTTTATCATGAAAATGATACTTTGTATTAGCTATGCCACATAAGATAAAACAACACGATGAATTGATTTTTCCCTTCGATTACAATCAGGCGCATTGTGAACGCTCGAATACGGGGCGGGCAGTTTTCATACGGGCAAAAAACAATAAATACCGAAAAGGACGGCAAATGTTGCAGGGCAGAGCAGAGGTTGGGGGGAGCAAGCGATGAAAGTACGGAAAGCGATTATCCCGGCTGCCGGGTTGGGAACGCGTTTCTTGCCAGCGACTAAAGCACAGCCAAAAGAAATGCTTCCTATAGTAGATAAACCAACATTACAATATATTATTGAAGAAGCGGTTGAATCGGGTATAGAAGAAATACTGATCATTACAGGAAGGAATAAGAAATCGATCGAGGACCATTTTGACAAATCGATCGAATTGGAAATTGAACTGCAGGCGAAGGGGAAGCTTGACCTTTTAGAGCAGGTCAGGCAAATCTCTGAAATGGTCAATATCCATTATATCCGCCAGAAAGAGCCAAAGGGGCTTGGCCATGCCATATATTGCGCGAAGAGTTTTATAGGAATGGAGCCATTCGCTGTATTATTGGGCGATGATATAGTATATGCGGAAAAGCCGTGTATGGGGCAGATGATCGAAAAGTACGAAGAATATAAGACAACGATTATTGGCGTACAAGAGGTAGCAAAGGAAGACGTGAACAAATACGGTATAATTGAAGCTAAACATGTGGAAGACCGCATTTACAAAGTGAAAGGATTGGTTGAAAAACCGGCAATCAATGATGCACCTTCCCGGATTGCGGTCCTTGGAAGGTACATTATCAGCCCCTCAATCTTTGAAATCCTGGAAAATACCAAGCCGGGAAAAGGCGGCGAAATACAATTGACCGACGCACTGAAAGAACTTGCTAAACGAGAAGCCATGTATGCATACCACTTTGATGGCAAACGATATGATGTAGGGGACAAACAAGGGTTCTTACAAGCTACGGTAGAATTCGCCCTCAGAAGGCCAGACATCCGAACCCAATTTCTTGAATACTTAGTAAAAATCAGAGATATCGAAATATAAATATGTCGGCGAGGGTCAGTCCACCGATAAGATAACGCGTTAAAGCACCGGGGGTCAGTCCCTCGATAAGGTAATACGTTAAAGCAATGGGGGACTAACCCCAATTGCCAGGCAGTATTAATCAAACGATTGATTAAGGTTAAAAATACAATTGTACATAGCCAATCGCGACCATTAAAGAATTTAATCAAACGATTGATTAACAGATTAGAGAAGCTACAATCGTGCAGCTGCAAGAAAAGGAGAAAAAAATGGACCAGAAAATTAAAGTAATGACCATATTCGGTACGAGGCCGGAGGCAATCAAGATGGCCCCGCTAGTTTTGGAATTGAAAAAATATCCTGACATGATTGATCCCTATGTCACTGTTACAGCCCAGCATAGGGAAATGTTAGATCAAGTGATGGATGTGTTCCGGATTACACCTGACTTTGATCTCGATATTATGAAGAACCGCCAGACGTTGGTGGATGTCACTACTAGAGCATTGGAGGGACTGGACCAAGTGATGAAAGAAGTAAAGCCAGACCTTGTCCTGGTACATGGCGATACTTCCACTACTTTTGTTGCAAGCCTCGCCGCCTTCTACAACCAAATTTCCGTTGGGCACGTAGAAGCAGGGCTAAGAACCTGGAATAAATATTCCCCATTCCCGGAAGAAATGAACAGGCAGTTGACCGGCGTAATTGCAGATCTCCATTTTGCGCCTACTGACAGTTCCCGGCAAAATTTATTGCAGGAAAATAAAAAGCAGGAAACGATTTTCGTTACTGGCAATACAGCAATCGATGCGTTGAATACGACTATCACAAGTACATATAAGCATGAGGTGTTAGAAAAAATAGGTAATGATAAGATGCTGCTGCTCACCGCACATCGCCGCGAAAACATAGGGAACCCAATGAGAAATATGTTTAAAGCGATCAAACGGCTGTTGCAGGAACACAGTGATTTGCAGGTGGTTTACCCAGTACACCTTAACCCGGCAGTCAGGGAGATAGCGGATGAATTACTCGGCAATGACCCCCGCATTCATCTCATCGAACCGTTAGGGGTCATAGACTTCCATAACATTGCATCCAGGGCTTATCTTATATTAACTGATTCAGGCGGTGTCCAGGAGGAGGCGCCATCATTGGGCGTACCTGTACTTGTACTGAGGGACACGACAGAACGGCCGGAAGGGGTAGCTGCCGGGACATTAAAACTGGCAGGAAAGCATGAAGATACGATTTTCAATCTGGCAAACGAATTGCTAACCGACCATGAAAAATATGAAGGAATGTCGAAAGCTTCCAATCCGTATGGAGATGGGCAGGCTTCTTATCGTATTGTCCAGGCAATCCTGCACCATTACGGAAAAATAAAAGAAGGCCCAGCATCTTTTTTGGCAGAAAGGAAAGTATAAACCTTTCCAAATGATTGCATGAGCCGCTAACTTATAAATATAAATGGTAAATTGATAAAATGTGTGACTTGTAGAAGCGCTCCACGAATTTATTGATAAAACGTGTCAACTGTTGCAACACCTTGCAAATTTATTGATATAACGTTTCAATTGTTGAAATGCTTCACAGATTTATTGATATCCTGTTTAGTTTATTGATTTACCCCTCAACCGGTTGATGCGGCAACAGGAGTGAAATAACAAAAAACCGCAAGTAGGGCACTCATTGCTGTCCCTATTTGCGGATAATTTAAGCCTCGGAATTCACTTTTTAATAAAGAATGTTTTATTTCACAGGCTCCCGGTCAAGTACCAATTCCGGCTGTTCGCTTTCCATTTCCAGGTCTTCGATGGAAACGGCGCGCGTATGCTTCGTATGGTTCCATTCCCGCTGATTTTTCTTAATAAATCCCATTATGGTGACCGGTATCCAGGAAAGGCCGAAAATATAGGAAATTACAAACCAGTGAAGTTTCTTCCCTTTCTTTTCAAGCAGCATCGCTATGATCGGCAGTGAGATATAACATAAAATGAAACATGCGTACATCCATGCATTTAGTAAAACGGAACGATTGATGATATCTCCAAGAAATCCATTAACCTTGTAGACGCCAGTGTATGACAGAATGGTGAAAATCAATAAAACTCCTGCCAAAAGAGAACGGGAAGGCATCATGAGATAAATCGCCGAGTCGATGAGCATGAATTTCCTTTGCTTGATCCCTTCTTTTATAAGCGGAAGAGTGTATCTTGTCATACAATCAAAATGTCCTTGCATCCAGCGGATCCTTTGTTTGAAAGACTGGGCGAATCCAAGCGGTTTTTCATCATATAGCTTGGCATCATGGGCCCAGGCCACCCTTTTTCCGGTCTTCAAGATGTACCGCTGTGTAAACTCCAGGTCCTCCGTCAAAGAAGTTGCACCCCAGCCAATTTCCTTTAAAACTTTCGTTGATACAGTCACCCCGGTGCCGCCTAGCTGTGCAGTCAAGCCAAGATGCTCCCTCACCAGTTGATAAATCCTGTTCGTTGACCAATAGGCGAAGGAATAAGATTTTGTGACCCACGTGTCCTCAGGATTTTTAGAATCCAGGTAACCCTGGATTACCTCACAACCGTCCACTAATTTGGAATTTACGATTTTTAAGAAATCCTTGCTTACCAGATTATCCGCGTCAAACATGACCACGGCATCATAGATAACGCCTTTTTCTTCAAGCTCCCAGAGCCGATCGAACATCCATTCAAGCCCATACCCTTTTCCTCTTTTGTCAGGGTCGCTTCTCTCCATGGCGTTGGTACCGGTTTTCCTGACTTCATCAGCAGTAGCATCGGTACAGTTGTCACATATCACATAAACATCATAAAGGGCCTTTGGGTAATCCAGATGCTTCAGATTCTCGCAGATCTGGCCGATTACTTCTTCTTCGTTATGGGCCGCCACCAGGACGGCAAACTTGTTTTTTGGTTCTTTAATTACCGTCTTCTTGAACTTTCGCAGGCCTGAATAACTCATCACGGTTTGGTACCCCACGAAAAAGAGGGCCACTCCCTGAATGCCTAATAAAAAAATGTATAAACCCAACTCAAAGGCGTTTCCCCAGCCTTGTGTAAACACTCCATAAGCAAAGGCGATCGCCATGGCTATAAAAATGATGAGACTGAACATAAAAACCACCTCATTGCTCTGGTTGGCAAATTTTCAGAGCCTTTTTGTCTCCATTATTTCCTGAATGCGGGGGAATGATACTCTTTGCACAAAAATAACAGGGGCACATTCTATTCGGCTTAGGTATATGACCTTCTGACATATGGAATACTGTTATCACTTTACCTGCGGCTGCGGTATCTAAATAGCAGAACTTGGCGGTGTACAATGGCAAAACTTTTATCTAACATCGGAATTTACACGTTTTTTTCAGTTGCCCTAAAACTCTTGTATGTCAGAGATTCCATCATGGAGGAGATTGGCATAGCAGGTTATCTTACGGAGATTTCATTCTTGGCCATCTTTATCATGCTGGTAAGCTTCTTGAAACACAGTATTTCCGTTCCTTTATTTTTCCTTTTTAATATGACAATCTCTTTTCTTTCTTTGGCGGCCATTATGTATTTTGATTATTATCATACGATTTTCACCTATAAAGCGCTGGCTGAGTTAGACCAGATTGTAACAATAAAAGATAGTGTATTCGCCCTCTTAGAGATTGAATATCTGTTCCTTTTTGTCGATTTCGTTTTGGCGGGGTTCATGTTCAGTATAGGCAAGCGAATTTCTGTAAGGCATATCCCTCTTCCAAATAAATCACCGTTATTGATTGCATTGATTGCCAGTTTTCTAATTGCCCTGGGTGTTCGAAATGTTTCCGGCATGATTAGTGAAATTAATAAATATGAAACGTTGGGGCTTGTTGGGTACCAGCTGGTTGAGGGTGGGGCTGATTTGGCCCGTTCCTGGAACGGCGGACAAAGCATTAGTGCCGAAACCATTCAGCAATACAAGCAGATTGATACCGGAAACAGGAAATACGAGGGAATCGCGGCAGGCAAAAATATCATCATCGTACAATTGGAATCAGTCCAAAACTTTGTTATCAACAAAAAGATCGATGGACAGCCTGTGACGCCGAACTTGAATGCACTTCTAAAGGAAGCTTTTTACTTCCCGAACACCTATACCCAGGTAGGCAAGGGTAACACTTCTGATGCAGAGTTTATTACAAACACGTCGATTTACGCGTTGGGAGATACCGCAATGTCCGCAGCTGCACAAGGAAAGGATATCCCTGGGCTGCCAAGGGAACTGATCGGCGAAGGATATCATACCGCTACCTTCCATGCGAATGGTGTTTCCTTTTGGAACAGGAAAGAGATGTACCGCTCACTCGGATTTAACGAGTATTATGATAAAAAATATTTCGGGAATGAAGATGTGATTTCGTATGGGGCATCGGATGAGGTTTTTTATGAAAAGCTGATTGATCAGCTTTCCCGATATAAACAGCAGGGCAAAAAGTTTTATGCCCATGCCATAGCCCTTTCCAGCCACTTTCCCTATAAACTTCCCGAGGAAAAAAAGAAACTAGCCGTGGACCTGCCTGATCGATTCGATGGATCTTCTGTCGGGGACTATTTGGAGGCTGTCAGTTATGCAGACTTCGCCTTTGGCAGGTTTATTGATGGTTTAAAACGGGAAGGGCTTTATGAAGACTCCGTAATTGTGGTTTACGGGGACCATCAAGGGTTACAAACAAAGACCGACACAGACAAGCAGCTGGTCCGCGAAGTTTTGGGAAGACAATATCATCCGGTTCTTGACCACCTGAATGTTCTATTGTTTATGAAAATCCCATCCATAACGGAGGGGAAAGTTATTCAAATGACGGGCGGTCTGGTTGATATTTATCCCACGATCGCGAACATATTGGGACTCGATATCCGTGACGAAGTCGTATTCGGAACGGATTTGCTTAATACCAGCCACAACCTGATTGGCATCCGTTTCTATGCGCCAACGGGAACCTACATCAATGAACAATTCAGTTTTTCCCCGGGCAAAATGAAAAACTCGGGTAAAATCACGAACCTTCATAATAGAAAAGAGTCAACCGCAAACGCAGCTTCCTTGAAGGACCTGGAAGAAATGATCAAGTATCTTGAGATGTCTGATGAATATGTGGGTTCTTTAAAGCCGCGTTCGGAAAAGCGATAATATTTTTTTCTTATCATAAAGGACGTTTCCGTGACGTTCTTTTTAATTTCCCTACAGTAACTCTAAACAAACCGCTTGACTTTCCTATAAATGAAATTTTTAAGCAATATATGGTTTCTTGAAAAACCATATCAAAACGTGTATAGTTTAGCTTGGGTTTATTGTCGTTTTATGAGACATATTCTTTTAATTTACAAAACTCCAAAGATGAACGATTAGATTTTTTTTTAAGAAAAGGGGTCGAATATACGTGATTTATGCAGAAATATTAGCTGGCGGCAAAGGTACCCGCATGGGGAATGTCAATATGCCAAAACAATATCTGTCATTAAATAATAAGCCAATCATCGTTCATACAATTGAGAAATTCGTATTGAATGACCGTTTTGAAAAAATTATTGTTGTTACCCCTAAAGAGTGGATCAATCATACAAAAGATATTATTAAGAAGCATATCGGCCATGAAGACCGGATTGTAGTTGTGCAAGGCGGAAAAGACCGGAACGAGTCCATCATGAGCGGGATTAAATACATCGAGAAGGAATTCGGGCTGCAAGATGATGATGTCATTGTCACCCATGATTCTGTCAGGCCATTTCTTACCCACAGGATCATCGAAGAAAATATTGACGCCGTCCTGGAATACGGTGCTGTTGATACGGTTATCGAAGCAATTGACACGATCATTAAGTCCGAGGATGGAGATACCATCTCCGAAATACCTGTCCGTGATGTCATGTATCAGGGCCAAACCCCGCAAAGCTTTAACATTAACATGCTCGTCACCCATTACAATGCCTTGTCTGAAGAACAAAAGGGCATTCTGACAGATGCATGTAAAATCTGTGCCTTAAGCGGTGAAAAGGTCAAAATTGTAAAAGGTGAAGTGTTTAACATTAAAGTGACTACTCCGTATGACCTGAAGGTTGCCAACGCCATTATACAGGAGCGGATGTCCAAATGATTAACCAAGTTTACCGTTTAGTTTCGCCGAGACAGTTTGAAGTAACGTATACAGACAGGTCGCTTACGTATTCAAAAGACTTTGTCGTCGTCCGTCCAACGCATTTATCCATATGTGCAGCGGATCAGCGTTACTTTACAGGCACCCGCGGAAAAGAAGCGATGGCGAAAAAGCTTCCGATGGCTTTGATCCATGAAGGAATCGGCAAAGTGGTATATGATCCGGCAGGTGAGTTCAAGAACGGAACACTTGTTGTCATGGTTCCTAATTCCCCTGTGGAGAAGGATGACATCATCGGTGAAAATTACCTGCGGACAAGCAGGTTCCGGTCCAGCGGGTACGATGGTTTTATGCAGGATTATGTCTTTTTGGACAGGGACCGGGTCGTTGAATTGCCGGAAGATATAAACCCCCATGTGGCAGCGTTTATAGAACTGATCACGATCAGCATGCATACTCTATCCAGATTCGAAGCAAGGGCACACACCCGCCGGAATGTATTTGGCGTGTGGGGGGACGGAAATCTTGGCTTCATTACTTGCTTATTATTGAAAAAGCGTTATAAAGACAGCAAGGTCATCTTATTCGGGAAAACCGGATACAAAATGGACAACTTCTCCTTTGTTGATGAAGCATACCAAATTGACGAAATCCCCGAGGATCTGCGGATTGACCATGCTTTTGAAGCAGTTGGGGGCCGGGGGAGCCAAAGCGCCATTGACCAGATGATTGAGTATCTTCATCCTGAAGGTTCCATCTGTTTAATGGGAGTCTCTGAATATCCGGTCGAGATCAATACTAGAATGGTATTGGAAAAGGGAATCACAATGATTGGCAGCAGCCGGAGCGGGCGTGCCGACTTTGTCAACACCGTCGACTTTTTAAAGGAATTCCCCGAGGTAGTAGAATATTTCGGAACTTTAGTTGGTGAAGTACAGGAAGTAAAAAATATCCAAAATATTATCGAGGCTTTTGAAAAGGATCTAACCTCTTCTTGGGGCAAGACAGTTATGGAATGGAAGATATAAGGATCACATTTACTGAAAGGCAGGCTTTTTGATTTGCGGCAATTGAAATGGATACCGACATTGGCGATAAAAGGTTTTATCATTTTAGCTTATAGATTATTCAGCCTGCTTTTTTCAGTGAAACCCCGTAAAGTCACCTTTGCTTCGTATAGATCAGAGGAATTGACCGGGAATCTGTACTATATTTGGAAGGAATTCAGCCTGCGGCATCAAGACTATGAATATACGGTTAAGTTGAAAAAATTCAATAGTTCATTCACCGGAAAACTGGCATATGCAATCCACTTGATTCGCAGCTGCTATGATTTGGCCACTTCCCGTTACTTTATCATAGATGACTATTATTTTCCGGTCTATGCCATAAAGCCGAGGGAAGAAACTGAGATCATCCAGCTTTGGCATGCCGCAGGCGCATTTAAAAAGTTCGGATTGAGTACAAGGGGTAAGGCTTTCGGGCCAAGCGACGATTATTTAAAGCATATTAAAGTGCATTCTAATTACTCCCGGGTCTATGTCAGCTCTTCCGATATTGTTCCCTTTTACGCGGAGGCTTTTGACATGCCTCCACAAGATATTTTCCCTCTTGGCGTACCCAGGACGGATTATTTTTTTGACGAAACGGAAGTACAAAAGGCAAAAGCATTGTTTTTCCAAAAGTACCCTGAACTAAAAGGGAGAAGGCTGATCTTATATGCGCCAACCTTCAGGGGCAAAAGCCATTACCAAAAGAGCTTTGAAAGCCCGATCGATTTCGGGGAGATGAAAGAGGAGCTTGGGGACTCATATGCCGTGTTGGTCCATTTGCATCCCTACATGAATGCAGGTGCGGATTTCCCCGAACATACCGCGGGCTTTGTATATCATATCCATGAGGGCTTTAGTATCGAAGAACTGCTGGTTGTGTCGGATATTTTGATTACTGATTATTCTTCTGTGATATTTGATTACAGTTTACTTGAACGGCCAATTGCATTTTTTGCCTATGATTTGGAAGAATATATAAAAGAACGGGACTTTTATATAGATTACCGCTCTGAAATTCCCGGGCCTATTTTCACAGAAACGACTGAGCTCACCCGATGGATCCAAAAAGGAGCTTTTGATATAAAGGCAGTCGCTGAGTTTAAACACAGGTTTTTTGACTATACGGACGGAAAAGCATCAGCCAGGATTGTTGACCATTTATTAACGGGAGAAAAGCGGAGGATTGGTTAAACCTCTTTGGTGCATATAGCAGATCATAGGCTAAGTAGTCTTCGCCTGTGTGACCCATGTGCCGGGGGCGGAATACGCCTCTGTCTTAATCATAAAAAGGCTCGCCAATCGGCGAGTTTTCTAAATTCAAACTGGTCTATGGATATATTAAATGATTTCTGAAAATCATATGGCATAGTTAGGAGAACGTAATGTTAACGAGAATCAAGCGCAAAATTAAACGGCTGATCAGGGGCGGGAACCCGCCAGTAACGTTAAATAAAGTAACGTATGAAGAGGGTTATTTATCTGAACCTGTCGTGACCGAAAATGAAATTATCATAAAAAAGGAAAATATCGTTGAATCTCTGCCGGTACTGAATGAGCTGGCAGGAATTGAAGAAAACCTGATCCCGAGAAGGAAGGTCACTTCCCTATCCTGGAACGGGCCGATCATGGCTATCCAAGGATATTTCTATATTGAAGATATCCCGATGACTGATGAGGATTTGGTTAAAAAAAGACTCATCCTATTAGGGAAAACCGGCGTTAAAATCTCGATTCCGCTGCAGGAAATATCTTTCCATGATTTAGAATTGGATGAAGATATTCCTGACATGTATGAATGGGCGGGCTATAAAGGGAAAATCAATTTCGCCACCATCCTTGACAATAAGCCGCTTCCTGAATCGGAATACAGGGTTTACCTCGAGACAGAGGTCCATGTCCTTGGCGATAAAATATACAAAAAAAGCTTCCCTCTTGGAAATATCCAAAGGTTCTTGAATAAGGGCTTTCATTCTTCAAAAATGGAACATTTCACCGCGAAAAGGGAACTGAAATTCAATCTATTGGTTACTTATGATTTATCCAGAAAAACGCTGAAAATCACGTCAACCAAGCTTAAGGATATGGATCCTACTGAAATGGGCCTTGATAGCGAGGAGTATAAACGCGGAGTGTTTTACCGCTTTTTCTCTACCACCGTTTTCCGATTCTTATACAAGTTGTTCTGTATGCTGCCGATAAAACAAAATAAAATTCTCTTTGCTTCCGACAGCCGGAATGATATGAGCGGCAATTTCGCATTTGTATATGATGAAATGCTAAGGCGGAATCTTGATTTCGATTACCACTTCATGCTGAAACGGGGAGTGGCAGAGAAAAAGACGTACAAAGAGATTATTGCTTTAGCCTATCATATTGCTACTTCAAAATTCATCGTCCTCGATGATTTTTACCCGATGATCTATCCTTTGACGATCAGGGAGAATGCTGAATTAGTCCAACTGTGGCATGCTGTGGGTGCCTTTAAAACATTTGGATTCAGCCGGCTTGGGCGTCCTGGAGGCCCATCGCCAAGATCCAGGAATCACCGCAATTACACAAAGGCCATCGTAAGCTCTGAGAATGTAAGGAAGCATTATGCGGAAGGCTTTGGCATCGATAAGGAAAATGTGATTCCGACAGGGATACCGCGTACAGACGTATTCTTTGATCAAGAGTACCAAAATAGCGTCAAAGAAAGGTTATACGAAGAGTTTCCATTCCTGAAGGGCAAGAAGGTTATCATGTTTGCGCCTACGTTCCGTGGAAACGGCCAGCAATCCGCCCATTATCCAATGGAAGTGCTGGATTTGGAGGACTTGTATAAAGAATTAAGTGATGAATACGTCTTCTTGTTCAAGATTCACCCGTTTGTAAAAAATGATTTCAGCATTCCTTATCAATATAGCGATTTCTTTTATGATTTCTCTTCTTATCGGGAAATTAATGATTTGCTATTTATAACGGATATACTGATTACTGATTACTCTTCAGTATGCTTTGAATTCGCCTTATTGAACAGGCCGATGCTCTTCTTTGCCTATGATGTAGAAGAATATGTCCAAAAAAGGGATTTCTACTATGATTTCCACTCGTTCATCCCTGGCCCGCTTGTACGGTCTTCCGAAGAAATTGTGGATGCCATTGTCGAAAAAGACTTTGAGATGGAGAAAATCCATCCATTTGTGCATTACTTCTTTGAAGATGTGGACGGCAAGGCGAGTGCACGGGTAGTGGACCGGATCTTTTTAAATACAGATGAAGATGCCGTTGAAAAGTAACGATAAATAACCAAGCGTGTGGAACCAGTCTGACTGCTTTCCACATGCTTTTTTTATAGGCCGGAAGCTGTATGAAACGGGACTGCCAGGTACATTACTAACTTCGTGACAATATATTTTATTATGGATAAGAAACAAGCGGCTGAGGGATAATTTTACTAAACGGTGCATAAAGCCCTCTCTTAACGATTGCCATAATTGGGCATGACATATTTCGACTTTGGGTTTGTATTTACACTCATCAGGCTATATAATATTGGAGATGCGTTACCTGAATCTATGATTCTACAATTTCTAAAATGGATTGTTTTATACTGGCCGTACCCTTTTATAAGCGGTAAGGAGTTGAAAATATTGAAAAAAGTGATCACTTACGGCACCTTTGATTTGCTGCACATTGGACATATAAATATTCTCTCCCGCGCGAAGGAACTGGGGGATTATTTGGTCGTCGGGCTTTCAACGGACCGTTTTAATGAAGAGAAAAAGAAAGAGGCTTACCATAGCTTCGAGAACCGAAAGCGTATACTCGAATCCATTCGGTATGTCGATGAAGTCATTCCGGAAGATAACTGGGATCAAAAAATCCAGGATGTCATTGGCCAAGAGATTGACTTGTTTGTCATGGGAGATGATTGGAAGGGCAAATTCGACTTTCTTAAACCGTACTGCGAAGTCCTTTACCTTCCCCGAACAATCGGTATTTCAACAACCAAAATAAAAACGGACTTATATAATATCAATGGGTAAAGATTTTATTATCTCGCTTTATTTGATAGCTTTTAAAATGATTTTCGGGGTTTTCAAGCTGTTCCCAACCAAGAATAAGATTACCTTTGTCGTTTCCTTTGGCGATAATATCCGATCCGTGTATGAGGAAATGGTCCGCCAGCATATAAAGGCAGAGGTTGTTTTTTTGAGCAACGGAAAAACGGCGAAACAGTTTGAGGATTATCCGGATACAACCATCCTGTCATTTGAGACTGCCGTCATTTCTGATAATCTTAAGGCCATTTATCATCTGGCTACCTCACGTTATATCGTGGTGGATAATTATTTCGGTTTTCTGGCTTCCGCTCAATTTAAAAAAGGTGTCGAGTGCATTCAGTTATGGCATGCTGGCGGAGCCATCAAGAAATTCGGGCTGGAGGATGCGTCAGCCGCAAACCGTAGTCCGGCGGCACAGCAGCGGTTCCGGAAGGTTTACAGCAAATTTGATAAAGTCGCAGTGGGATCTGAAGAGATGGCCGAGATTTTCAAGAAAGCGTTTGGGCTCGGAGACAAGAATATATTGAGGACGGGCGTTCCCCGAACAGACTTTTTTTATGATGAGCAGCTTAAAACAAAAAGCCTGAAAAAAGTTGAATCCTATACGGAATCATGGACTGGGAAAAAGAAAATTCTGTACGCCCCGACATACAGGGATAATGAGTTGAATTCGTTTGAATTGAAACTTGACCTCGAAAGGCTGCAAAAGGAAATTGGGCAAGATTATGTCATATTATTAAAGCTTCATCCGGCGATAAAAAAAAGGACTGACTATGAGAGACAGTTTCCCGGATTTGTTTTTGATCTTTCATCGTCGGGCTTCCATATCAACGAACTGCTCCTGGCCGCCGACTGCTTAATTACCGATTACTCCTCGATTCCCTATGAGTACTCATTGCTGCAAAGGCCGATGATTTTCTTTGCATATGACTTGGAGTCTTATGCTAAGGAACGTGGTTTATGGGGCGAGTATGAAAATATGGTTCCCGGTCCTGTGGTTACGACTACCGGGGAAATTATCGAATTAATCAAGGCCGGGGATTTTGATATCGATGCGATAGTAAAGTTCGCCAGGGAGCATAATAAGTATTCTTTTGGCCATTCATCTGAGAATTTGCTTCAGTATATGTTTAGCACATCCCATGATGGCAAAGGAGCAGATCACAAAAGAATTTCTCATGAAACGGATTCCGCCGCTTCGAGGTAAGAGAGCTTCGAAGCTTTTGTTTTTGCAGAAATGAAAGCATTACATTTTCTTGTGCTGCACTAAGGCAGAACACAGACTAATTGCGCCACATATCGACGCTTGTGTGACCCACACTCTGCATGGCCACGGTTTCGCCTGATCCGCGTCTTTACAAAGGTGCGCTACTCTACGGGTTTTCCAATTGTACACACACGAAAAATCACTCCCTATGATATGATGGCTCATGGGCAGAATATAAGGGAGACAAGCCCATCCAAAGGAAAGGATGGCTTGCTAGGCTCCCGAATGGCGGAGGTCCGCGCATTTCTTTTTATTAACGTTAGGAAGGACCATGACATGAAATCGATGTTTACGGTGATTAAAGAACAGATTCAAAGCTTTTATCTTATTCGGCGCCTTTCAATGTTTGAAATGAGGAGCGCAAATAATAATAACTATCTGGGAATCCTATGGGAAATCATAAACCCGGGGATTCAGATCATGATCTATTGGTTCGTGTTCGGTTTTGGGATCCGCCGGGGTGAGAACGTTCAACCCTTTGATATCCCGTTTATCTTCTGGATGCTCTCGGGGATCATGGTTTGGTTTTTTATCAATCCGGCTGTACTGGAATCCTCCAAATCGATTTATACGAGGATCAATTTTATCTCGAAAATGAGTTTTCCGATGAGTGTCATTCCCAGTTATGTAATTTTTGCGAAATTTTATCAGCATTTGATGCTTACTGGAATCATACTGATCATTTTTCAATTTACCGACTATAAAATTTCACCTTATATAATTCAGCTGCCGTATTTTATGTTTTCATTGCTTGTGCTTTTGCTGGCATTGGCTCTGGTCACGTCTACACTTTCGACCATTGTGCGGGATGTGCAAATGGTGATACAGTCCATAATGAGGGTTATGTTATATTTAACGCCTTTATTATGGCCCCCTTATCGATTTGATGGGAAATACGAATGGATTCAAACAGTGATGCAAATCAATCCGTTTTATTATATTGTGGAAGGATACCGTGCTGCGATATTAGGGACAGAATGGTATTTTGTCGACCACTGGCGTTATACCTTGTATTTTTGGGCAGTGGTTATCGTGATCCTGGCTATCGGATCCGCGCTGCATGTGAAATTCCGCAGACATTTTGTGGATTACTTGTAATTGGATGTGATATAGATGAGCGATACGGTTATTGTTAAAAACGTGACCAAAAAATTTAAATTGCATAGGAAGGCATCTGAAAAGCTGCTAGATATCATTCTGCCTAATGGATATGGAGAGGATTTCTATGCCCTTCAGAATATAACCTTCACTGCAAAAAAAGGCGATGTCATCGGGCTCGTGGGCGTAAATGGCTCCGGTAAATCTACTTTGTCCAATATTATCTCGGGCATCATACCGCCCACTCATGGGGAAGTAACTACAAAAGGGCAGATCTCTTTAATCGCCATTAAGTCCGGCCTGAACAATCAGCTTACCGGAAGGGAAAATATTGAGCTAAAGCTTTTAATGCTTGGTTTCAATAAAAAGGAAATTAAAGAGCTTGAGCCCGAAATCATTGATTTTGCCGATATAGGGAAGTTCATCGACCAGCCCGTTAAGAAATATTCCAGCGGGATGAAATCGCGGCTTGGTTTTTCTATTTCTGTCACTGTCGACCCTGACATCCTGATCATTGACGAAGCGCTGTCAGTGGGTGACCAGGCTTTTGCAGACAAATCGAAGGAAAAGATGTTCAGCTTTCGCGATTCAGGCAAGACGATTTTCTTTGTCAGCCACGCGATCAGCCAGGTCAAACAGTTCTGCACGAAGGTGATGTGGCTCGAATATGGGGAAATTAGGGCGTTTGACAAAACAGAGATTGTCGTGCCGGAATATAAGAAATTCCTCAAAGAGTACAGGGCCATGTCCCGTGAAGAACGAAAAGAGTTCAGGGAACGGGCCATGGAGAAGCAAAGCAGGCCCCTTGAAACGGTAAAATAGTGAGTGGCATAAAAACCTGCCGATTCCCTTTGTGGTCCTGGCAGGTTTTTTGTCAATTCCAGCAACAAATTTCCTATTAAATTCGTCAAATAACTGATAGCAGCTAATGATCATGAAGGCAAGGAAGGCTAAAAGAATGAAAATCGATAAAATTGATATAATGGGCATTCCTTTTGCAAATGTAACAAGGAAGGCGCTTGTTGAGGAAATCATGCGTGAACGATTGCAGGATGGCAAAAAAACATACATTGTAACGGCTAATCCGGAAATTGTTGAACATGCCTCAAAAGATACCGATTACAGGAATATAATCTGCAGCTCCGATTTTGTGATTCCGGATGGCATCGGGGTCATATATGCCTCCAAGGTGTTAAATACGCCGCTTGAGGAGCGGATTGCCGGCTTTGATCTTATGACCGAGCTGCTGGGGATGGCCAATGCTAAGCGTTACAAGGTGTTTTTGCTTGGAGCTGAGGAATCAGTTGTCCAATTGGCCGCAGAGAATGTGGAAAAGCAATACAAACACATCGATCTAGCCGGATACCATCACGGCTTCATCGATATTGAAGATGAAGCCCTTCCGAAGCAGATAAGTAAATTCAAGCCGGACATCGTCTTCATCGCACTTGGATTTCCGAAACAGGACCAGTGGATCAACAAGCATCTCCATCTTTTTGACAAAGGGATTTTTATGGGGGTTGGCGGCAGCTTTGATGTGCTGGCCGGAAAAGTAAACCGGGCTCCGGCGGTCTGGCAAAAAGCCAATCTGGAATGGCTTTACCGGTTGATCCAGGAACCGAGACGCTGGCGAAGGATGTCAGCCCTCCCGCTTTTTATGCTGAAAGTGATGAAAAAGAGGGTAACAGGCAAATAAAGGGGAGTTCCGTGCGGACTAATTAAAATCGATTCCGGGAAAATTAACAAAGTAATGATTATGAAACTTTTTATACTTTTCGACGTCTAATGTATTGGACAGGATTTATATTGTTTTATGGGGCAGTTTCTAATACCACTATGATTATTCATCGGCTTTTAGACAATACTCGGAAAAAATTGACAAAAATTTTCATGGGTTCAATAACTTTTTGTAGAGATTTTTTAAAAAACCATTTATAATCAATATTTGAGATTGCTTTACAAAAGATCAATAAATTATGGAACTGGTTTACATTCCTTTACATACAGGGTATGTAATCTCTACGTTGCAGTTAAGAGGTGGGTCTAATGTTATTGTGGGCCTTTTTGACAGCTTTCATTTTGTCAATCATACTAACTCCATTTGTTATCCGATTGGCATATAAAATGGGGGCTACTGATAAACCGAATGAACGGAAAGTCCATGAAAAAGTAATGCCGCGCATGGGCGGCCTCGCCATTTTTCTAAGCTTTTTCATCGCTTATGTCATTTTTGGCGGGAACTTTCCAAATCAAGTGCCTATCCTATTAGGTGCATTGGTGATTATCATAATAGGAATGATTGACGATATATATGAATTGAGAGCACGTACAAAATTACTTGGCCAGATTGCTGCTGCCCTTATCATTATCCTTATGGGCGGCCTTGAAGTGGAATTTATCAACCTGCCATTCGGCGGGATGCTGGAATTTGGGATGCTGAGCATACCAATCACGATTCTCTGGATCGTGGGAGTCACGAATGCAATCAACCTGATCGATGGGCTTGACGGCCTTGCTGCAGGAGTGTCCTCCATCGCACTTATTACCATATCGGTGATGGCTTTGTTGATGGGAGACCTTTTTGTTGCTACGCTTGCTTTGATTGTGACAGGAGGGACACTCGGCTTTTTAAAGTATAACTTTTATCCGGCAAAAGTATTCATGGGCGATACGGGATCGTTATTCCTGGGATATATCATTGCCGTGATTTCCTTGCTCGGGTTTAAGAACGTTACGATGATCTCTTTGATTGTGCCAATCATCATTTTAGGCGTACCGCTTTCAGATACGTTTTTCGCAATTATTCGCAGGGTAATCAATAAACAGCCATTGGCCGCTCCGGATAAATCACACCTGCACCATTGCCTTGTCAGGGTGGGGTATTCTCATAGGGAGACAGTCATCCTTATTTATGCGTTAGCCGCAAGCTTTGGACTGGCAGCCATTATTTTCTCACTGGCTACGTTATGGGGCGCGCTCCTGATCCTTGGCATCCTGATTCTTACCATTGAAATCATTGTTGAAAAAATCGGGTTGGTCGGTGCGAATTATCAGCCATTGCTTAAAATGTACAATACGGCTAAAAACGCAAATGTTAAGAATAAAGGTTAAAAACACCTTTGCCCAGCGGCAAAGGTGTTTTGTTTTGTTTGATGGAAGTATCACGAAACGAAAAAGGCACTTCCTATTATGAAGGAAGTGCCTTTTTGCTTACTTTCGGAACACGGGCTAAGGGTGCCAGCATCTTCCGGCAACACTTACATATCCTGTGACCTTAATTTTGTGCCTCTGCCGTTTCCTGTGCGGGCTGGGTCGTGGCCGACTGGGTGTCCTGGGTCGTGCTCGACGGGCTGTTCTGTGACGTTATATTTAAATGCTGTTTCAACGCTGATTGCGCTTCTATCAACGACATTTCATTGATTTGGTAATAGTATACACCGCTCAGACGAAGGTCGCTGCCTTCTAACTTCACTGATTCGATATTTAAACCAGAATCATTCGTAACATAACTGATAAAGGACTTCATTTGCCCGAACTTAAGGTTCGTCGTCATGTTATCTCCGACAGCTTGCATCACATCGGTATATTTTGTGACAGCACCCACGGATGTTGCCTTTTTCATGATCGCCTTCAGTATTTCCTGCTGGCGTTCACCCCGCATGATATCCGTATCCTGTTTACGTGTCCTGGCCAGTGCGAGTGCCTGCTCGCCATTTACCGTCTGGACTCCCGGCTGGAGGTGGATGGCTCCTGCACGGTCCTTTGAATCCTGTTCCCTTAATTCATAAGGTACATTCACTTCAATGCCGTTTAAAGCATTGACAACATCAATGAATGCGTTGAAGTTCATCCGGACATAATAATCTACAGGAATATCAAGGAGTTCCTCGACAGTGTCCATTGTAGCCTGAGGACCGCCAAGAGCATGGGCGGCATTGATTTTTGTTTTTGAGCCGCGTTCCGGAATATAAACATAGGAATCACGAGGGATGCTCAACAGCTTGATGCTATTTTCTTTCTTATTGAAAGTGGCTAGCATCAGGGCATCGGAACGGGAATTTCCTTGAAACTGCCGTTTTTCACTGTCATCGACACCGATAAACAATAATGATATATTATCCGCCATCGGATCTACGTCACGCTTGTCCGAACCGGCTAGTGGATCATACGAGTTATTGAAAACAGACTGAGCTTTTGTATAAAGATACGCACCATATGTGGTCGCGCCTAAAGCCAAAATCAGAAACGGTATTAAAACCAACAAAATCCTTCTGCGCTTTTTCTTCTTCTTTTTTATTTTATATATTGTTCGTCTAGTACTAGACATCATTTATTTCCCCTTTACATGGCATAAACCGCCACTATTTTTCAATTTTCTTAAAAAGACTGGCGAAAAATAGACCAAACTTAATTTTACAATGAAATGGCTATTACGTAAAATGAATTTTCCTTTTTTACACATGAAAGTTATTGGAAAACTACATTTGGCTGCAAAGGAGGGTGATTTCTAGATTTCTTTCTCCAGATAGAGGATGTCCCCTTCAGTAATGTCCGCTTGTCCATTCGTCAGTTCCGTCATCCAATCTGTGAACTCCTGCTTTTGCCCTTCTTCCACGAAAGTTTGAATGATGACATTATCAAGATATTGAATTTCTTTTATCTCATAGATAGAGGAGCGGAGTTCGTTTTCGAGTTTTCCAAGCCAGGTGTAATCTACCTTTGAGTGCATGACGCGCATAAGCTTCCGCTCGACGATGCCCGCCCGTTCGATCCCTTCAGAAGCCGATTTTCCGTACGCCCGTATGAGGCCGCCTGCGCCAAGTTTGATGCCCCCGAAATAGCGAGTGACCACAACGGCTGTATCTTTAAGACCTTTTTTCTTAATAACCTCCAAGATAGGCACGCCTGCTGTTCCGCTAGGTTCCCCATCGTCATTGGCCTTCTGGATATGGTTGTTTTCCCCAATCAGATAGGCTGAGCAATTGTGGGTAGCGTCATGGTGCTTCTTTTTAATGGATGCGATAAAGCTTTGTGCTGCTTCTTCCGTTTCAGCGCGGGTGATGTGGGCAATGAACCGGGACTTTTGGATAATGATTTCATGCCCGCCTTCACCTTTGACGGTCAAATAGCTTGGAAGCATGGTGGACCTCCTTTGCGCAACCGGTGGATTGCGGTTTTTATATCATATTATAGGGATTAGGGCTGATTGAAACAAATAGCAAGAATGGCGCCGAATATCGCGAAAATGAAGTGGTTTTCGTAATAAAACAGTAAGGTACCGTAAAGTAAATTTAATATTAAAAGACTATCTACATGCTATAATGTTAACTATTCTTGGAGTATTAAGTACTATCTTAAAATAGTAACATATGCTTAAAAGAATAATTTTTGCAAGAAATGCGAGATTCTTCTTTTATGTCAGCCGGGTTAACTCTATGAATACAGTGTTTATAAGGGTTTTGTGAAGAACTCTTCAAGAATCCGCTCCTTTTTTGCAGGAAGATGATATAATCTACCATTTGATTGTTAGAGGCCATATGCATTAGGATAAAAGTATACTAAATAAATAGCTGACTAAAAAGTTTTTTACCTGGTTCGGCTTCCCCTGCGACAGCTCCAGGATCGTTAGCGACATACATAAGGAGCCGCGTTTTAAAAGCGGCACTTCCAATAATGCAAAACAACAATCTATTAAAACATGACACTCCTGTTGGAATAAAACGGAGGAAATCAACATGGCCATAAAAAAAGTAGATGCCAAGGTACTTGACAGCATTTTAGAGACAATGGTAACGACGGTCGGCGAAAGCAAATCAGAGATATTTGAAATCGAAGAGCAGTGCCGTCGGGATTATGAAGACATAACAAAAGAGCTTGATGAAGTGAAGCGCAAGGTGGCCATCACGATTGCGGAAGGCGATGCTCTTGAAGTAAACGCACGCTTTGCAAGAAAAAGGTTATCGGAAGTAAGCATGCATTTCGCCAAGTATAATGAAGCACAGGTGCGCGATGCTTATGAGCGGGCCCATAACATGCAGGTCGACCTTCAAATGAACCGCCAGCAGGAAAAGCAGCTGCGGTTAAGGCGGGATGACCTGGAACGAAGGCTGAAAGGGCTGCAGCAAACCATTGCCCGCGCGGAACATCTCGTGTCGCAAATATCCGTTGTTTTGAACTACTTGACGAGTGATTTAAGACAGGTTGGGGAAGCGCTGGAGGATGCGCGGCGGAAACAGGATTTCGGCTTGAAGATCATCGAGGCCCAGGAAGAAGAAAGGAAGAAGCTCTCCAGGGAAATTCACGATGGCCCCGCCCAGATGCTGGCAAACGTGATGATGCGTTCCGACCTGATCGAACGCGTGTACCGCGAGCGGGGGGCGAATGAGGCGCTTACGGAAATTCGCAGCCTGAAATCGATGGTACGGAATGCACTATACGAGGTGCGCCGGATCATTTACGACCTGCGGCCTATGGCGCTGGACGATTTAGGCTTGATTCCTACCCTCAAGAAATATTTGCAAACAGTCGAAGAATATAATGATGGCGTCACTTTGGAATTCAAGAACCTTGGAGAGGAAAAACGGCTTCCTTCCGAAATGGAGGTGGCGCTGTTCCGCCTTATCCAGGAAGCGGCACAAAACGCATTGAAGCACGCCAGCCCAAGGCATATCATGGTCAAACTATCGATGACAAAAGAAATGATCTCTGTCTCGATAAAGGATGATGGCAAAGGCTTCGATTCCACCCAGCAAAAACAAGGGTCATTCGGCTTAATGGGAATGAAGGAAAGAGTGGAATTGCTTGAGGGGGAAATGTCCATCGATTCCCATCCCGGAACGGGAACGCTTGTGTTTATCCAAGTGCCGTTAAAGAAATAAGAGATTCCTTTTGCAAATAGTAGATAACCCACCGATTTGGACTGCCCTTTTTAAAGGGTAATCCAGAGGCGGACGGGAAGTTTTTTCGAAATAGAAAAAAATAGATTACAAGTGAACTTAGGGGGGCGAACTCATTGAAAACAAGTATCACTATCATTGATGACCATCAATTGTTCCGCGAAGGGGTTAAGCGGATTTTGGATTTTGAACCATCTTTCGAAGTCGTGGCAGAGGGCGATGACGGAAGCGAGGCAATGGACATTGTTGAAGAACATAACCCGGATGTCGTCATTATGGACATCAACATGCCGAACATCAACGGTGTCGAAGCAACGAAAATGCTCGTAGACCGCTATCCGGATACTAAAGTCATTATTCTGTCGATCCATGACGACGAAAACTATGTCCAGCATGCTCTAAAAACAGGAGCTTCAGGCTACCTGCTAAAAGAAATGGACGCTGACGCACTGATCGAAGCTGTAAAGGTCGTCGCAGACGGGGGCTCTTACCTTCATCCAAAGGTAACACACAACCTGGTCCGCGAATATCGCAGGCTCGCATCAGACGAAAGAGCTGACGGCGATTCTTCACTACCTGTCGAAATCAGGAGGCCGCTCCACCTGTTAACGCGCCGCGAATGCGAAGTGCTCCAGCTCCTCGCAGACGGAAAAAGCAACCGCGGTATCGGCGAAACCCTCTACATCAGCGAAAAAACCGTCAAAAACCACGTCAGCAACATTCTCCAAAAAATGAACGTCAACGACCGTACCCAGGCCGTTGTTCTTGCCATCAAAAACGGATGGGTGGAAGTGAAATAAATATACCTAAAGAACAGAGAACCTGCAAATGGAGGAGACCCTCCCTTTGGTTGGCTCTCTTTTTTTGAGTCTTGTGGGGCCAGTCCCCCGATGCGGTGGTGCGTTAACACTGTGACGGATTGGGGGTCAGACCCCCGGCACATTAATACGTTAAAGCGACGGCGGACCTCTTTTTTATGCATTTAAAGGCATTTTCCGATAGAATGTTGAATATGTTGCTTAGAAGAAATCTATTAATAAGGATGGTTTTATTCTATGAAAACGGCAGTCGTTACGGATAGTACTGCATATATACCGAAAGATGTCCGCGAAAAGTATCATATACATATGATTCCCCTGAATGTGATCATTGGCCAGGAAGCGTACAGGGAGGAAATCGACCTATCCGCTGATGACTTTTATGAAGAAATTAAAAAGGCGGACAAGCTCCCCACTACGTCGCAGCCCGCGATCGGGCAGTTCGTGGAGTTATTTGAGGAGCTCTCAAAAGATTATGATGCCGTCATCTCTATTCATCTATCCAGCGGGATTAGCGGCACATACCAAGGAGCCGTTTCAGCTGGGGAAATGGTGGATGGAATCGAAGTTCATGCCTACGATACAGAAATCAGCTGCATGGTACAGGGGTTTTATGCGATTGAGGCTGCGCAGATGGCACTGGACGGCAATCCGCCTTCCGAAATCCTTACGAGACTGGATGAAATGAAAAAGTCTGTGCGTGCCTATTTCATGGTTGATGATCTTACAAACCTGCAGAGGGGCGGCCGCCTGAGCAGTGCCCAGGCCCTGATCGGGAGCATCCTTCAGGTAAAACCGCTGCTCCACTTCGAAAATAAGGTTATCGTGCCTTATGAAAAAATTCGTACCCGCAAAAAAGCGATGAAACGGATCGTTGAATTGCTAACGGAAGCCACGGCTGATGGAAGCGAGTATCAAGCGGTCATCATCCATGCCAAGCGGGAAGAAGAGGCCCGGCAATGGAAAGCAGAGATTGAACCTGGGCTGCCTAATGTCAAATTTGACATCGGATATTTCGGTCCTGTTATCGGAACCCATCTTGGAGAAGGCGGGATGGGGTTGGGTTGGTATAAGGTGAAATAAGTACGTAGAAGTCGGTGTTTATTAAGGCTTTGGCTACAATTTTAATGTGGCTGCAAACAAGAGTTCCCGGCGATTTATCTAGACTATCACTATCATTTAGCTATCATAAATTTTGCTTATTGATGTCCTGCCCTCCCGGCGGGACATTTTTATTAGAAATAGAGGTAAATAGCAAAAACACATCGAATACTGGTAATGACAAATACAAAGGAGGTCTTCATTTTTGTTGCAAAAATTCATTTCCATGTTCTCTTCTCCGTCAGCTTCCCCTGCTAGAATAGCCTCACCCAAGAAATCCATCCCGCTTAATCCAGCCTTCGAATATTCACCTGAACTCCAGCAGCATCTCTATGGCCGTCTTCTGCTTCCTGAAGAGATACCTTTTAAAGTTCTCGATGACCATGTTGAAAATGGCTACGTCTCTTCAACTCCCGGGCTAACAAAGGATGAAGGCCGCTATTATTGCACGCGTTGCGGAAATAAAGAACCATCCATGTTTTATAAATTCCCATGCAGCCGCTGCGGCAAATCGTGTGCCTATTGCCGGGCATGCATCATGATGGGCAGGGTCAGTGAATGCACCATATTGTATTCATGGTGCGGCCCGAAATTCTGCTTCGACATTCCGGCAAACGTGCTGGTATGGGAAGGAACTCTGTCAGAAGGACAGAAAGCTGCTTCGGAACGGGTCACATCCGCCATCCACACTAATGAGGAGCTTCTATTCTGGGCAGTATGTGGCGCCGGGAAAACGGAAGTCCTGTTCAAAGGAATTGAAGCCGCGCTTTTGTCAGGAAAAAGACTCTGCATTGCAACGCCGCGCACCGATGTTGTCCTGGAGCTTGCCCCGAGGCTAAAAAAAGCCTTTCCACTTATCGAGGTATCTGCCCTCTATGGCGGCAGTGAAGACAGACACCGCCCTGCCCCTCTCACAGTCTCCACCACCCACCAGCTTTTCCGGTTCAAGGAGGCCTTCGATGCCATCATCATTGACGAGGTAGACGCCTTTCCCTATTCCATGGACACATCACTGCAGTTTGCCGTCAACAAAGCCAAAAAAGAAACTTCCGCAACCATCCTGTTAACAGCGACTCCTTCAAAGAAAATGAAAATAGCCTATGCGAATCGCAAACTCCAGGCCGTTACGATCCCGGCTCGCTTCCACCGGCATCCTATCCCGATTCCAACTATGCACTGGTGCGGAAACTGGAAAAAGCAATTAGAGAACAAAAACATTCCTCCCATCATAGCTGAATGGGTAGAAACACGACTTAAATCTAAAACCCCGATTCTATTATTTTTTCCGAGCATTAAAGTGATGGAACAAGCCCTTCCATTATTTCAGCAGCTCAACAGAGGCCTGCTTGCAGTCCACTCCCAGGATGCTAAACGGAAGGAAAAAGTAACATCGCTCAGAGAGGGGCGGATACCAGGATTATTGACCACTACCATTTTGGAACGCGGTGTGACCATTCCAAAGCTGGATGTAGCAGTGATCGGCTCGGAACATGGGGTTTTCAGCGAAAGTGCGCTTGTCCAAATCGCCGGCCGGGTCGGCAGGAGCGCAAAACATCCAACTGGAACGGTCACTTTTTTTCATTATGGAAAAAGCAATGACATGGTACAGGCCATCAGGCATATCCAGGGCATGAATGAAGAAGCCCGAAACCGAGGCCTTCTGGATGTTTAAAATTAAGAAATGCCTCATATGTAATGAAGAAGTCGAATCTGTCTTTTCCTGGAAAGATATTTGGGTGTCGTCTGATAATGAAAAAATTTGCAGCGACTGTAGAGGGAAGCTGGCGTTTCTTTCCGGGGAAAGATGCAAAATGTGTTCACGGGAGCTTGAGGAAAAGTATCAACAGGATGGGCTATGCCTCGATTGTGTGCGATGGGAAAATGACAGTGAATGGAGAGGATTTTTATCTGCAAACATTTCGCTCTTCCATTACAACGATTTTTTAAAAGAAACAATTGCGAAGTTTAAATATCGCGGGGATTACGCTTTGGCCGAAGCCTTTGCATCATTTGTGGCAGAAAAAATAGAGCACATGAGCCATGATATTATAGTTCCTATCCCATTGAGCAATGAGCGCATGGCGGAACGAGGCTTCAACCAGGCAAAAGCGTTAGCTGAAACGGCTGGTCTGAAAACATACGACGCGTTATTGCGAACCCACACGGAAAAGCAGTCCAAAAAATCGAGAGAAGAGCGAATTAGGCTGGCGCAAGTATTTAAGGTGACAGGCCCTGACACGATTAAAGGCAAAAAAATTCTTCTCATCGATGACATCTACACAACCGGTTCCACCCTGAGGCACGCCGCAAAAATCCTTAAACAATCGGGAGCTGAAGAAATATATTCTCTTACTTTAGCCCGTTAACTTTGAAAATATATTCATAAGGCCTAAATTTTCCCTCACAAACGTTCGATATAAAATGCATAAGGAAAAGAAGTTTCCGCTATAGGGGGAAGAAGTAATGGAATTATCGAACTGTCCAAGCTGTGATGCACTATTTGTCAAAAATAAATTCCGCGATGTGTGCGATGCTTGCTATAAAGAAGAAGAAAAGAAATTTGAATTGGTTTATCAGTATATCCGGAAGCGGGAAAACCGGACTGCCGTGCTATCTCAGGTGGTAGAAGCTACAGGAGTTGAAGAGGATTTAATCCTGAAGTTCATAAAAACCGGAAAACTAAGGACAACCCAGTTTCCCAATTTAGGAATACCATGCGAAAAATGTGGCAAAACCATCCGTGAAGGCAGGATGTGTGCTGAATGCAAGAACAGCCTCCAGTCCGAGCTCAAACACCACGAACAAGATGAAGCACGCCGTCGGGAAATAGAAGAACGGGATAAAAAGGGTGCTTATTTTACGCATCGGGATTGAAAAACGTTATAATTGCATTTAGGGGATTATTAGCCGGGTTTACTTCATCTCAAGTGTGTACAACGGGTGCTATAGTCTAAGCGTTTTGACTGAATTAAAAAGCAGTACCGACCATCTTCAGAAGGTGGTAAAAGAACACCGGCTCGTTATTGATGTACGACAACCAGAAGGTAAAACAAAAGACAAAAAGAAAAAAATAAAATCATAATGTATGGAAAATGCCCATCTGCAAAAAAAGATGAGCATTTTTTAGTTCATTATTCTTATTTTAATTCCACCCATGGGGAAATACTTTAGTGAGACACTCCGGTTTTTCATGACTTTTAACGGATAATAAACCGGATATTAAATCCTCTTCCACTTCAAAAGTCCTGCTTCGACAGCGTATTTGAAAAACTTGTCAACAAAAACTCTTATTAACATTTAAAAAAAATGAACGCACAACCGATATAATAATCAGGGAGAATAGTATTCGGTCGAAAGAGAGGGCTGCAAAATGAAAATTAATAACATTGGTTCTTCAGGGGTTAACCCTTACAATCGCCAATACAACAAAATAGATAAAACAAAAGGATCCGGCATGAAGGCTGACAAATTGGAGATTTCAACACAGGCAAAAGATCTCCAGCATTCATCGCAAATCCCGGAGCAAAGGCAAGCAAGGGTAGAAGAGTTAAAGGTCCAAATTGAGAACGGCACATACAAGGTGGATCCGCGCGCGACAGCCAAAAGCATCATCGATTTTTACTTTAACAAATAGAGAAAAAGCGGACGGTTTTCCTTGCACTGAGTGACCGTCCGTACACATGTTTACCAAACCGCCAAAAACAGCTGAGGGGGTAACGGAATGTCCGCCGAAAAAATTGTTGCATCATTGGAAAAGCTGGTCAAACTACATCAAAGCCTTAACATACTGGCGAACAAAAAAACAGAAATCGTCAAGCTAGGGGACACCGAAGCCCTCAACCAGCTGCTGGTGGACGAACAAAAACACATAAAAGCAATCGATATGACGGAAAAAGAAAGACAATCAGCGGTAACGGCCTTCTTGCAAAGCAAAGGGCAGCCGGCAGAACCGTCGACGATAACCAGAGTAATAGAACTATCTTCACTAACAGAAGCTGAAGCTTTAAATAGATTAAAAGACGAACTAATCGAAGAAGCAGTGAAACTAAAAGAACAAAATCACCTAAACCAACAATTAATCTACCAATCACTGCAATTCGTAAACATAACACTTGACATGCTGCGGCCGCAAAACCAGCAGTTCAACTACGACAAACCTTCACATCAAAAGCAGCAAGGTTCGAACAGCATGTTTGATTCTAGAGCATAGACATTTATATTTGGAACGGAGGAACCAACATGCGTTCAACCTTTATGGGACTGGAAACGGCACGGCGCGGGATGTTTACGCAGCAAGGTGCTTTATATACTACCGGGCATAATGTTGCCAATGCCAATACACCCGGATACACCCGTCAAAGAGTAAATTTTGTTCAAACAGAGCCCTATCCGGGCATTGGCATGAACTCACCCATGCTGCCAGGTCAGATGGGCACCGGGGTTAAAGCGGGTTCAGTACAGCGTGTTAGGGAAAGTTTTCTTGATGTACAATATCGAAGCGAAAACAATAAGCTGGGATATTGGGAGACGCGGGCAGAATCCTATGAAAAAATTGAAGAAATCATGAATGAACCTTCTGATTCAGGGTTAGCCAAAACAATGGATATGTTTTGGCAATCCCTGCAGGACCTTGCCGTCAATGCTAAAAATCCAGGAGCAAGATCCGTTGTACGTCAAAGGGGCGTTGGCGTTTCAGAAACGTTTAATTATTTGGCAGATGCATTAAAGGGTGTCCGACAGGATATCAAGAATGAAATAATGGTAGCCGAAAAAGAGATTAACTCGTTAACCGAGCAAATTAATAAAGTAAATGCACAAATAAGTGATGTGGAGCCACATGGGTACTTACCCAACGATTTATACGATGAAAGGGACCGGTTAATAGATCAGTTGTCTTCCTTGGTTAATATTAAAGTAGACTATGTCAAAAATAGCGGCAATTCGTCGGAGATAGCTGAAGGAAAAGCCATCATAAGTATGGTCAACGACAATGGAACGACAATCGGTCAATTGGTTGGAATAAACGCATCTGTGCCTATCAAAGTCAATTTCGATGGTACAGATGGGTCAGTAAAGACCTTTGACGTTGGAACAACTAACTTTGGCTTTAAGGGCCTCGGTTCACAAGGGAAGCTTCAAGCCCTTATAGAGTCGTATGGATATGTGAGTGACACTCAGGAGGTAGACGGGGTAACTATTGATAAGGTAACTGGCATTTATTCAGATATGCTGAGTGAACTTGATAACATGGCCTATACCTTTGCAATTAAGTTTAATGATCAGCATAAGGCTGGTGTCACACCGAATCAAATGAATCAAAGGACAACGGACCCTACTCCTCCATTTTTTGCTGACTCCGGGAATTCTCAGATAACACTCGGAAATAAAACCGGTTTTGCATCTAGAATAAAAGTAGATAACAGCATTATGGAAAGTCTTGATAACATTGCCAGCGCAAGTGTGTCGAATCCGACAATGGGAGATGCCGCCAATGTATTGGCATTGGCAGAAGTAATTAATACACCGTATGTTTATGGCAATCAAATGAATTCTAACTTAAGAAATTATTATGAAGTAATTGTGGGTGGAATGGCCGTTGATTCCCAGGAAGCTGTTCGTTTGTCCAGCAACAGTGGAGTGCTTCGCCAAGCTGTTGAAGACCGTAGAATGTCAATGAGCTCTGTTTCACTGGATGAAGAGATGTCCAATATGATTCAGTTCCAGCACGCATACAATGCATCTGCCCGTATGATTACATTACAGGATGAACTTCTTGATAAAATCATCAATGGAATGGGCACGGTAGGAAGGTAGGTAAATAAATATGCGAATTACGCAAGGCATGCTTACAGCGAATTCTTTGAAAAATTTAAGCAACAGCTATAACAGATTGGGAATTTACCAAGACCAGCTTTCCACCGGTAAAAAAATCACCAAGCCTTCCGATGATCCTGTCGTAGCTATGAAAGGGATACATTATCGTTCCAATTTGACCGAAATCGAACAATACAAGCGAAACCTTTCCGAGGCTTATTTATGGATGGATAACTCAGAGACTGGAATTGAACAGGTGAATAATGCTCTCCACCGAATCAGGGAGCTTACTGTTCAAGGGAAAAATGGTACACTCGCCCCAGATGACCAGAGAGCGGTCGCCATGGAAATAGACCAGCTAAAGAAGGATATCGTTACCGTTGCTAATTCGAATGTTTCCGGAAGATTTATTTTCAACGGTACAAATGTTGATAAAGCACCGGTAGTTGAGGGAGAACCACCAAGTCTTGCAGCTGATTTTAATACGAAAGACTATAAGGTAGAAGTGTCCCGTGGCATTCTATTGAAGGCAAATGTCATGCCAACAAACGTTTTTAGCAATGAATTATTTACTACCTTGCAAAATATTCAGGATGCACTTAGTGGAGAAAAACCAATCGAAATGCTAGATCAGGAACTGGCTAATCTTGATGATAGAATGGACATCCTTTCAGCAGAACGTTCGGAACTTGGTGCGAGGTATAATCGCCTGGATATGCTTGAGGCACGCATCGATCAACAAGAAGTGATGGCCAAACGTATAATTTCCGATAATGAAGATGCAGAAATTGAAAAAGTGATTACCGATTTAACACTGCAAGAGAGTGTCCACCGGGCCGCCCTCAGTGTAGGTTCGAGAATTATACAGCCGACCCTTTTAGACTTTTTAAGATAAGAGCTATTTCATAATGAAATGGCTTTTTTTTTAATTTTCCGAGATAGAGGGGATGAAAAATGAATTTTCCTCAAGTAAGGTTACAAACAAGCCCAGCGTTAATTGAAATAAGTACAAAACGAGGCAGGCAGAGTATCGAGCAGCCGCAAGCTGAACTTGATATCCAGCAGCCTAAAGCCGAACTTACCATTAACCGAACCCCATCCAAATTGACAATAGATCAGACAAAGGCAAGAGAGGATGTTGATTTAAAGAGTATCGGGAGCCGCATCGAGGAGGCGGCACAGTTAGGTAAACAAAAATGGCTGGAAGGCATTGAAAGAAGAGTGCGAGACGGCGAGGAACTAATGAAGATTGAAAACGGAGGCAATGCCATTGCGAATCAGGCGAAACGAAATGGCAGCAAACCAATTTATGAGTATAATGTTGGATGGGTGCCCCATCATGGTTCGGTATCAATCGACTATCAGCCAGGAAATGTAGAAGTCAATGTGAAAATCAATAAACCTGTTATGAATAACAGAGCGAACAAGCCTATTGTTTCTTACGAACCTGGTGAAGTGGAAATACGCTTAAAACAGTACAATTCATTAAATGTTGATTTTGATAATTTAAAGTTTGTTGGAACCAATTATGAGCAAACTATATAAAGGGTGAGACAATGAAAATACAAAGTATATATCACGGTGAGATTGAAATCGAGGAAACTCAAATCATTTCCTTTGACCGAGGACTGCCGGGCTTCTTAGATCAAAAAAAGTTTGCGATAATCCCATTAGCAGACGATGACACTTTAATGACCCTTCAATCCATCCAGAACGCACAGCTTGCATTCGTCATCGCCAACCCATTTTCTTTTTTTACAGATTATGATTTCACAATTGATGAAGCGACAATCGAACAATTGAAGCTCGATTCGCCAGATCAGGTGCAGGTTTATTCAATACTGACAGTACAAGAGCCTTTTGATAAAACAACCGCTAATCTCCAAGCTCCCATTATTATAAATAAATCGAGTAATATTGGGAAACAAGTCATCCTAAATCAGACTCCATATACAACGAAGCATAAAATATTCCATCAAACTAAAAAAGCTTCAAAGGGGTGAAATAGATGCTCGTCCTTACAAGAAAAAACGGAGAAACAATCAAAATCGGCAACGATATCGAAATAACAATCATCTCTTCGAAAAATGACCAGGTGAAAATCGGCATTAAAGCCCCGAAGGAAATAGAAATCGTTAGAAAAGAACTTTTTGAAGAAGTATTAAGAGAGAATCAACAAGCCGCAATAGAAATATCCGCCTTGCAGGAATTTATAAATAAGAACAAGAAAAAATAATTACGAAAATCTATTAAAAGAAAATCTCAACTGACGATAATAATATTGTAAGAGAAAGCAGGGGCGGCCGACCTTGCCAACTCTCAAATAAATGGTTGGTTCACAAGGATGTGAACCCGATATTCAAGGAGGAAAATCAATGCGTATTAATCACAATATCGCAGCGCTTAACACATATCGTCAGTTAACAAGTGCTTCAGGTGCTCAATCTAAATCAATGGAGAAATTATCTTCAGGTCTTCGTATCAACCGTGCTGGTGATGACGCTGCAGGTCTTGCAATCTCTGAAAAAATGCGTGGACAGATCCGTGGTCTGGATCAAGCGCAACGCAACTCTCAAGATGGTATCTCTCTAATCCAAACAGCTGAAGGTGCATTAAACGAAACTCATGCAATCCTTCAACGTATGCGTGAGCTAGCAACTCAATCATCGAACGATACTAACACTGGTGACGATCGTAAAGAAATTCAAAATGAGATCAACCAGTTAACTTCTGAAATTAACCGTATTGGTAATACTACTGAGTTTAATACACAAAAGTTGCTTAACGGTGGTAAACAAACAACATCGGCTGTTAGTGTAACAGCTACTACTACTGGTGTAGCTGCCGGAGGAACAGCGGTAGGAACAGTGGGCGTAGTAACAGAGAAAACTACTTATGCTCCAGGAGCGGTGACTACACCTGCAACAAACATTTCTTCACCTACTAGTATGACTAAAAATGCATTAAATACTGCAACTGCAGAAGCGCAAATTAGTGGTACATTTACTGGTACTAGTGATGAAATATTAACACTTCAAAAGACATCTACTGGTTGGTCTATTGATGGTGGCTCATCAGATGTTGTTTTATCTGCTGGAACATTTACTCATAAAGGTATGACGGTTGATGTATCTGGTATATCAGATGCTGTAACAGGTGATAGCTGGACTCAGAGTTTGACTGCAGAAGTTAGAGGAGCCGATACAAAAGCTCAATTTGAATTTGATGTTACAAAGAACCTTGCTAATGGTGAGTCCGTAACGGTAGGCGGTAAAACATATACAGGAGCTACGGGAACACCAGGTGCTGGAGAATTTCAAATCGGTGCTGACGAGAAAGCAACTGCAACAGCTTTAGCGGCTGCAATTAATGGTGATGCTACTAATACATTCAGTGCAACAGCTGATGCAGCTGGCAAGATTACTCTTACTCAAAGAACAGCAGCTCCAGCACCTTCGGTACCAACGGTGAATGTTACTGCAGCAGCAACATCAGGAGTATCCAGCTTTGACGTTAGCGCATTAAAAGCAGGCGACTCTTTCAAAATCGATAATACTACAATCACTGTCACAGATGATGCGAACGATGCAGGACTTGCTGACGGAACAAAAGTGTTAGCTGGAACTTCTGCGTCTGATCAAGCGACTCAATTAAAAGATGCCATCACTAAAAATGCTACTTTGAATGCTAAGTATGCAGCATCTGGTACAGGTGCGAATGTTGTTTTAACTCAGCAAGCTGGACAAGAAAGCGCAACTACACCTACAATATCAACTACACAGGCTGCAGGAAATGGTTTCAAAGCTAGCTTCCAAATCGGTGCTAACACTGGCCAAAGCTTTGAGGTTGGAATCGCAGATATGCGTTCACAAGCTCTAGGGGTAAGTGGTGCATCTAGTGAATCAACAGTGCAATCTAAATCTAATTCAGCTGTAACAGCTACTTATACAACCGCTACTGATGTTACGGATGGTACGTCTAATGTAGGTGCTGAAAAAGCTCTTGATGTTTCAACACATGCAAATGCAACAGCGGCAATCACAATTCTTGATGATGCAATTAATGCAGTTTCTGCAGAGCGTTCTAAACTGGGTGCTTACCAAAACCGTTTAGACCATACAATTAACAACTTAGGAACATCTGCTGAAAACTTAACAGCTGCTGAGTCTCGTGTACGTGACGTTGACATGGCAAAAGAAATGATGACTCAAACAAAGAACTCAATTCTTTCTCAAGCTGCTCAAGCGATGCTTGCTCAAGCAAACCAACAGCCTCAAGGAGTACTTCAGTTACTTCGTTAATCAATGAGGACGGGGATACCGGGGATTTCCCCCGGTATCTTTTTTTATTTATAAAAATGGTTTGTGAGAGGGGAAAATAACATTGAGAATCAATCATAATATTGCGGCGTTGAATACCTATCGCCAACTGACAAGTGCATCTGCTGGCCAATCCAAATCCATGGAAAAACTGTCTTCTGGACTTCGGATCAACCGTGCTGGCGATGATGCCGCAGGTCTGGCCATCTCAGAAAAAATGAGAGGACAAATCCGTGGTTTGGACCAGGCTCAGCGTAACTCACAGGATGGGATTTCATTAGTTCAAACGGCTGAAGGTGCGTTAAACGAAACTCACTCTATTTTACAACGTATGCGTGAGCTTGCGACTCAAGCCGCCAATGATACAAATACAGCAGATGACCGTAAAGAAATTCAACGAGAGATTAATCAATTAACTTCTGAGGTTAATAGAATTGGTAACACTACAGAATTTAATACGAAGAAACTATTAAATGCTGGTGTGAGTGATTCCACTACTGTGAATGACATCCTGGACGGAATCAAGAACAAAGGATGGTTAACCCAAGCGGAAGATCGAATCTTTGCTGAATATGGTTTAAAAGGCAGTGGTGAGAATCTATCCATTATTTTAAAAACAGATGCACCGGGTGGAACAGCGGCCTATGTGACCGGTTCGACAGGAACAACCGATCAAACATTGACAATTGATGTTAGTGATTTCACTCCAAGCTCGGGTGCTAGTGGAGACAATGGCTCCGGGGGTGCGAATTACAGTGATCGTGTCCTTGCACATGAAATGGTTCACGCTGTTATGAACTCGGAGTTTGGCGTGGAAGATACAATCGACATGGCTAAGTGGTTCAAGGAAGGATCCGCTGAGTTTATTCATGGTGGAGACGAACGGTTGGAATATTATATCTCTGACGGTAACGGCGGTTTTGACTCCGCAAAAGTAAATGACATGGTAACTCGGGCTACTGCGCTTCTAAATGGTGCCGAATGGAATGGCGATAGCAAGGATTATGCGGCTGGATATATGATTGTAAAGTATTTAGATAATCAAATAACAGCTAATAACGGAAGCACAGACATTAAAGATTTAATGACAAATATCAAAAGTTTAGTGGGATCTAATTCAGGTAATGATGCTCTGAAAACTGCAATTGCCAACACGACAGGCGGAACGTTCTCTGATTTTGTTTCGGATTTCTCCACTAATGCAGCATCCAGCATTTCCAGTTATATCAGTTTTACAAACGGGGCTGAAGCTGACACAGGTGCAGTGGGTGGTTCAGACTATGGTGGTTCAGCTCTTAATGCTGAAAATGTCTTTGATAACACAACAGGTGTTACTGCTGGACAAGTATCTAAATACTTTAATGCGACATTTCCGGATCCATCTAGCGTGTCATCTTCAGTTAGTCTGCAGATTGGTGCAAATACGGCCCAAAGCTTTACCATTCAATTGAAAGACATGAGGGCCGATGCTTTGAATATTAGTGGTGCAGCGGGTGTTGAAACGACGGCAGAAAATGCGACCACAAAAGCGAAGTACACAGCTATTGATCCAGCGGATTCTTCAATGGGTGTAACGAATGGAACTGAAAATACTGTTGTGGAATATGCTCTTGATGTAACTACCCACGAGAACGCGACTGCTGCAATTGAAATTTTCGATGATGCCATTAAAAAAGTATCATCTTTCCGTTCGGAATTGGGTGCCTATCAAAACCGTTTAGAGCATACGATCAATAATTTGGGTACTTCAGCAGAAAACCTGACAGCTGCAGAATCCCGAGTTCGTGATGTGGATATGGCGAAAGAAATGATGACTCAAACGAAAAACTCTATTCTTTCTCAGGCAGCACAAGCAATGCTGGCACAGGCAAATCAACAGCCACAAGGAGTACTTCAGCTTTTACGGTAATAATAGAAAAAGACATGTTTACGGACATGTCTTTCTGTGTTATTTACTAATTTTTACTTTTTATCTTATGAATAAGATCCTTTATTCGTTAGACCCCTATCCTATTAAACCTCACCAAAAAATGAATCCCCGATTAAGTTAACATTTTCTTTGAGAATCCGATATATACTTCGACAAAAATAGTAATTTAAGGATTATAAACTGTTTTTATTCTTTTATTCCGAATCTTATTGCAAAAGGAGTACTTATGTCTCAAAAAACTCGCTCTTTATTAATCCCTCAATATATGAATCAATTCAGTTGTATCGGATCTGCTTGTGAAGATTCATGTTGTGCAGGCTGGCAGGTCAATATTGATCAAAAAACATATAAGAAATATAAAAAATCGCATGATCTAGAGTTAAAGCCACTTTTTCATAATAAGTTGGCAAGAACTCGAGCAAATTCATCCACCGAGGCCTATGCCAAAATCAAAATGGACCAGTCGGGGTGTTGTTCATTTTTAAGCGAAGACAGGTTATGTAAGATCCAGTTGAATTTAGGTGAGGAGTTTCTTTCAAATACATGTGCTATTTATCCGCGGCACATAAACGAAATTAATGGAGTGGTTGAAAAATCAATAACATTGTCGTGCCCAGAAGCGGCTAGACAAGTGCTGCTTAATCAAGACGGTATTGAATTTATTGAAACAACGGAGCCAATGGGCTCACGGACATTTATAGGAAAAAGGTTGGATACCCGTCATTCACCGCTAACTACAGCTTATCATTCTTATTTTTGGGATTTAAGAATCTTTACCATTCAATTGTTGCAAAACCGAGTATATTCCGTGGATGAACGCCTCATGATTTTAGGCATGTTTTATAATAAAGTCCAGCAATATATAGAACAACACAAGACTGAAGAAATACCAGCTGTGATTGACTCCTTTACCCGTCTGATAGAGGATGGCAGCTTAATACCATCTTTAAAAGAGATTCCTGCGCTGGCAGATATTCAAATGAAATTGTGCAAAGAGCTAGTCGATCACAGGTACAGTCAAGGAATAAACAATCAGCGTTATAAGGAATGTCTAACCGAAATGCTTGTAGGACTTGGATTTACGAATGATGCGTCAATGAAAGACGTGGCTGGAAAATACGAACACGCCTACATTAGCTATTACAAACCATTTATGGATGAACATAATTATATCCTAGAAAATTATTTAGTTAACCATGTATTTAAAAACCTATTTCCATTAGGGCAAGCTACTGTTTACGATGATTATGTTATGCTTATTGTCCATTATGCGATGATCAAACTTCACTTAATTGGTATGTCCGGCTACCATAAGGGGATGACTACGGACTATATAATTAAACTAATCCAATCTTTTGCTAAAACTGTGGAACACAATACTGCATACTTAAATAATATCTTCACACTATTAAGAGAGAATGACTTAACAACCATGGCTTACATGGCAGTTTTAATTAAAAACTAATAAACTATTGGTCAAGAGTTTTCATTATACTTAGGCTTCTCTCTTCGGAGGGAAGTCCTTTTTATCATTTTTATGTCTATTAGCGCTACTAAATGTATTTCACGTCGATACTATTACAAACCATTAATACTTCGTGACGCAGGTCTGGCTAAAGAAATGATGGCACATACGAAGAATTCAATTCTTTCCCAGGCAGTACAAGCAATATTGGCTCAAGCAAATCAGCAACCCCAAGGAGTACTTCAACTATTTATTTATTGGAGAGGGACTTATACATAATCACCGTACCGCCTTTTTTCGGCAAGTCCCTCGGGCAAAGGCTTGAATTCGCTCGGCAAGCGCCCCTCAAAAAACAGAATATATCCTGGAATAATTTCTAATACTGGCCAAATATAAACTTATCGTTATTATGTGAAGTTTTCATCACCTCTACTTATTTTCAAGCAATTTGTCTCCAATATGAGTTCTCTTATCTGTCACCATAACATTTCTCCCTCATATAACTATTTTATAATCTATTTGCAATCAGATTTAAGCTTCATGATATTTTCTTTACACACTGGAAATTTTAATAAAGCTGTCGATATAACTACTGATATCACAAAGAATAGGAGGAACCTAAATGATTGAAAGGGTTTCAGCACAAGGCGGTTCCTATTCAACACGAACTACAGCTTTAGATAATGTGGAGACGCAAACGAACAATAGCAAAAATAATTCGAATCATGAAGAAAAGGCTTTTACAAATAGCTCGGAAAATAAAAAGAAGAAACTTGATAAAATAGTTGAGGGAATGAATGAGTTTCTCCAACCTTCAAATACTTCTTTGAAATTTGAGCTTCACGATAAGTTAAATGAGTATTATGTGACGATTGTGGATGACACAACCCATGAAGTTATCAAGGAAATTCCATCTAAAAAGATGCTGGACATTTATGCGGCCATGACTGATTTTGTGGGGTTGCTGGTAGATAAAAAGATTTAAGCAGGTGATTTAAACAATGGTACGAATTGGCGGATTGGCTAGCGGGATGGATATTGATCAGCTCGTTGGGGATTTAATGAAGGCGGAACGAATACCTCTTGATAAATTGAAGCAGAATAAACAGATTCTTGAGTGGCAGCGAGATGATTTTCGCTCTATTAATACCTTGCTTTTAGATTTCAGAAGTCAGTTGACGCAGATGAAACTGAGTTCCAATTACCGGGTGCGCCAGGCGGCTTCAACAAATGATACAAAGGTCTCCGTTTCTGCCACCAGTGCAGCAAACCTATCATCTTTCACGATTTCAAATGTCACCCAGTTGGCTAGTGCGGAAACTCGGGTGAATGAAGGAAAAATCTATAACACTAGTTTTGATCCGAGCCAGAGTTTATATGCGCAGAATACGAACTTTACTAACCCAGCGACCAACATTTGGCGAAGTGGTGCATTAAAATCCATATCCTATAACCTAACGGAAACTACTGGAACTGACAAAACTATAGATGTAGGTGTTAGTCAGGCTAATATGATAGCTGATGAAAGAACCAACTGGAGTGTGAAAGTAAACGGAATAGGATTTAAGGCAGTTGTTGCATCTGAAATAACTGATGCGAACGGCGTTCAAAGGGCATTGAAGCAGGATGAGGTCCTTATTACAGATGCTGGTAAACTCCAATTTGGAAAAGAAATTGCACAAGGCAGTACGATTAAGGTCGACTACATTGCAAATGATATGACTGAATCCTTATCTTTGTCTAAAAATACTAGCTCCTGGCAACTATCGCAGGGAGCAATTAATAGTATTTCATCCTTTAAGCTAGTTACAACGACAAAGGTTACAAGTGGAAATACAACAACAGAACAAAAAGAGGAAACTGCGTATACTGTCGAAGGAACGGACATCAAACAATCAGGTGTCACGGTAGGTTCTATTGACATGACTACTGGTAAAATAACTTTTCTAGAGAATAAATTACCTAAGCCAGATGATAACACTCCCAACATATCTTACAAGTTAGAAGCAACATATTCACATAAGTTTACCAATTTTACAATGAGCAGCCATACATCAAATGGAACTCGGTATGACCAATTTCTAGTATCTGGTAGTGAGTCATTAAATAATGTGATGTCAAAAGTTAACTCTGCGAGTGTTGGGGCAACTATGTTTTATGACACTTTTACAGGTCAGATGACATTAACTAGATCGGAAACTGGCGACTATAATGATGCTGGGGCGGAGTTGAATACATATGGAAGTTTAATCAACGATGTTCTACGCTTTAGAAATCATACGATCAAAGTAGATGGTAAAAACGCAATATTGGAAATTAATGGGCTAACAACAGAGAGAACTTCCAATACTTTTCAAATGAATGGGGTCACTTTTACTTTAAAAAAAGAATTCACTGATTCTGTCAGTACTTCAATCAGTAATAATGCCGAAAAAGTCGTTGAAAACATTAAAAACTTTGTTAATAAATATAATGAAATGATTGAAACGATGCGCAAAAAAATATCAGAGGAACGTTATGGCAGTTATTTACCGCTTACAGACCAACAGCGGGAACAATTGAGTGACAAACAACAGGAATCATGGGAAGAAAAAGCAAAAAGTGGTTTGCTTAAAAGAGACCCTATAATATCTACTGCTATAAATGCGATGCGACTCGATTTCTATCAACCCGTTATCAATGATAGTGTTCAAACGCCTTTTAACCAGTTAGCTAAGATTGGAATCAAAACCACCTCTAATTATTTAGAGGGAGGGAAGTTGGAGTTGAATGAAGCTCAGCTAAGACAAGCCATCGAATCTGACCCGGAATCCGTCGAAAAGCTTTTTACAGGAACTGGAACGACTGAAAGCCAAAAAGGTTTGGTCCACCGTTTATATGATACGGTTTTAGCTACTATGGATAAATTGAAAGTTAAAGCTGGTAACTCATTTTCAACAAATCAGCAATTCACAATCGGTAAGCTTCTTGACAATATGAACAAATCCATAGACCGTTTTGAGGAAAAATTAACAAGGACGGAGGATCGCTATTGGCGCCAATTCACAGCAATGGAAAAAACAATCCAGAAATCAAATGAACAGATGAGTTATCTGATGCAGCAGTTTGGCGGAGGAGCTTAATAAAAAGGAAGTGTTTTAAATGGCAATTGGAAATCCATATCAAGCATATCAACAAAATTCTGTTAACACCGCATCTCCGGGTGAACTGACACTTATGCTTTATAATGGCTGCCTGAAGTTTTTGCTGCAGGCTAAAAAAGCAATCGAGACAGGTTCTATTGAGGAAAGAAATAAAAATATCCAAAAGGTCCAGAACATCATCCAGGAATTGATGGTTACTTTGAATATGGATATTGCTGTTTCAAAAGATTTAATGTCTCTCTATGATTACTTAAATCGTAGATTGGTGGAAGCTAATCTGAAAAATGATATATCCATTATTGAAGAGGTTGAGGGGTTTGTGACAGAGTTCCGGGATACCTGGAAGGAAGTTGTACAAATCAACCGCCAGAAGCAGTTTGCACAAGGTGGCCAAATATAGTGAGCCCCTTGCGAAGGTTTTATGAAACTACGCTTGAACTGATTGACCTGCTCGAAGGCAATGAACAACGGGAACGGGACGAAAAGATTGTGTTGATAGAGGAATTGCTTTCCTTACGCGACCAGTTGATCAAGTCGATACATCCTCCTTATACCGAGGAAGAAAAAGAACTGGGATTGCAGTTAATTGCACTTAACAATAAGCTCAATATCCTTCTAACTGGAGAAAAAGCTGCCATCCAAAAAGACATCAAACAGTTAAGTGTAAAAAAAGAATCAACCAGTAAATATATTAATCCTTATCAATCTTTTTCAACTGATGGTATGTTTTACGATAAACGAAAATAGGTGAACATCTTTGACTACTACTTTAACAGAAATTCAACATCAGCTACTTCAGCAATACACAGGTTTGCTGGAAACGATTGAAGAAGCCTTTGACTATGTATCCAAGAGTTTCGAGAACTACGAGCTGACCGAAGGAGATCGTATTTTAGGGGACATTTTCTCAGCTTTTGGCCAGCTTGCGTCCACTAATGTCCAGGTCGCAAACTTGTATTTTGAGAACCGTTCAATACAAGAAAAAGTATACGAATTTGAAAGTGTCATTAAGATACTCAACCCGGCAGAAATTAATTTGACAGACCCAGTATTGAAACAACAGATTATCAATGATAAATTAAGTCCTGCTTTTACAGCATGGTCTAGAAATATTCAAAATGTATTAAAACCTTACATCGAGTCTTAACCGTCTGATCTCCAGGCGGTTTTTATATGGAGTTCATTTCTTTCAACCATCTTACAATGTGATGATAGGTGTAAATACAGTACCTTTCAATTTCCTTTCCTCAACAATCCCTCCACAATTTCGACAATTTTTTTTCCCGGTTTGTGAAGGTAATGTTAAGGGTATCGTAGAATATATTTAACATAGCCATATTTAAAGGAGGACTCAGTTTATGAATTACAACGTTCGTGGTGAAAACATCGAGGTAACTCCAGCAATTAGAGAATATGTAGAGAGAAAGATCGGGAAATTGGAGCGGTATTTCAGCGATACGTCCAATGCTGATGCGCATGTGAATTTGAAGGTTAATAATAGTACGTCTAAAGTGGAAGTTACCATTCCAATGCCGAATTTGGTTCTTCGGGCTGAAGAAGCTAATGCTGATATGTATGCGGCAATTGATTTGATTGTCGACAAGCTGGAGCGCCAAATCCGTAAACATAAAACGAAAGTAAACCGGAAGTTCCGGGCAACTGCAGGCACTGCTGAGCTGTTTTCCACAATTGAGGAGAGCGGAACTGTGGCTGTGGAGGATGAGGAAGACAATGAGCTTGAAGTTGTCCGTAATAAGCGCTTTGACTTAAAGCCGATGGACAGCGAGGAAGCGATCCTTCAGATGAATATGCTCGGCCATAGTTTCTTCGTTTATACGGATACTGAAACGAATGCGACCAACGTCGTGTACCGCCGGAGAGACGGTCGTTACGGATTGATTGAGACTAAATAAGGATTCACTGAAATGATACGGCCAACGCAGTTCTGTATTCACAGGACTGCGTTTTATATTGCCAGGTTGTGGTGAAACCTCTTCTTAATAATAGGGAATATTATTCTTGCATTTTCTCCACCTTTTTCAGGCAAGTTTCGCATGTGACCTCGTCGAGTTGTTTAAATACAATATTGCGCAGGTCTTGTCTGTTCAGTTCATAAAAGGAATTGTGTTTCAGTCCGCATAGGCATTGGTTCTGGTCTTTGACGATATGTACGGTTTGGTCTTTTTTGCTTTGATAGGTTGGATAGAACATTGGCATTCCTTTCCCTGTTTAGTCAGAACTGATGAGTTTTTGGTAAATATTCCTACTCTACTATAGCAATCCTGTTTTTCGATTTCATGAGAAAAAAGCAGGATTATGTCAAAATTCCGACAAATCGACAACCTTTTTTGCAAGGAACAAAATGATTGAGTACATAGCATTTTTGTTGAAATAAGGGCAATTTGGACTTGAAACGGGGTTAGTTGATTCAGGTGTTAAAAACGGATGACTGAATAATCTGCCGGCACTGTGTACTGACGGGAGCAAAGACTGCGTGGTAATATAGAAATAAAAAAGGGTACAACCGGAGATATGGCTGTAACCCTTTCACCTTGCTTATTAGAGGGCTGATAGAGAGGTTGAATACAATTGAAGCAAAGAGACATTTTTATGGCATTCTTTCGGGCCGGCATGCTCGGGTACGGCGGAGGGCCGTCTTCGATACCGCTCGTGAAGAAGGAAGTAGTCGATAGATATAAATGGATGGAAGCGGATGAGTTCGGGGATGTCCTCGCATTGGCCAATGCGCTGCCGGGCCCGATAGCGACAAAGCTGGCCGGGTATATCGGCTATAGGGTAGGCGGGTTTAGGGGGCTTTTGAACGGTCTTATTGGGACCATGGTGCCGACGATTTTTTTAATGATTTTATTGATGACGGCTTTGAATTCCTATAAAGACCAGCCATGGGTTGAGGGAATGTCTAAGGCCGTAATCCCTGTGGTCGCCGTGATGCTTTTGACGATGACCTGGGAGTTCTTTAAAAAGTCCACACAATCCAGTTTAGGCTGGGTTGGGACGTTTGTTTTCGTCGTGGTCAGTTTAGTGTTGATCCAAGCGGTACATATTCATCCGGCTATCATTATTTTTGCTTTATTATTGGGAGCTCTTTTGAAAAAGAATTCTCCTGCCAAAGAAAAGGGGACTCCATCGCCATGATTTATTTACAAATTTTCTGGGCTTTTTTTGTGCCGGGGATTCTTGGGTATGGGGGCGGCCCTGCCTCGATCCCGCTTATTGAAAATGAAGTCGTGGACCGTTATGGATGGCTTACCGTGAACGAATTCAGCGAGGTGCTGGCGCTGGGAAATACACTGCCGGGACCCATTGCGACCAAAATGGCAGGGTATATTGGGTATGAACAGGGCGGCATCCTCGGTGCGTTCATGGGTGTGTTTGCGACCGTTGCGCCTTCTTTGATCCTGATGCTTGGCCTGCTTGGCCTGTTGATGCGGTATAAAGAATCGCCAAGGGTGAAGCGTATGACCGTTGTGGTCAGGCCTGTTATCGCTGTACTCCTCGGTGTGATGACGTATGATTTCTTTTTTTCATCCTATGAAGGTCTCGGATGGATCCAGACTTTGGTTATAGGAGCCATCAGCTACGTGTTAATGGAAAGGGTCAAGGTGCATCCGGCATATGTGATTGCAGGGGCACTGATTTACGGAGGGATTTTCCTTGGTTAGATTAGTAGAATAAAAGTCTCCGTTTATGCCATAAACGGAGACTTTTTTCGTGTTCAAGGCATTTTTTACTGCTCCTCCTCGCTGTTCCTCTTAAACTTGATAAATTCCAGCCAAAACGAAAACCCCTGTGTGCTTGCTCCCGACTGGATGGCCTCAGACAGCAGGTCCAGCCATTCAGGATCGAGATAGCCGTTCTCCTGCTGCTCTCCCAACAATTCCTCAGGGTATCGAGGCTTTTTGCGATTTTTGCCAATATCTTTATGGAGGGATTCTTCTGTATACCGCGCTCGATATAGCTTAGATAAGATTTGGAGATGCCGGTTTCTGCAGCTAATTGATTTAAAGAATACCCTTTCTTCAAACGGAAATTTTTTATTTTGTCTCCAACCATGTCAGGTTCCCCTCATTAATATAGTGCTATCTCTATTCATTATACAGAACAATTTGTTCATTAAAAAATATGAAAAAACAAGGCAGGCAGAGGCAATTCGAGATAACGAACGGAAATCGTTATTTTTATTGCAAAAATAACCATTTGTGATATTTTGGAAGATAAATTCTTTGTACTATACTATATCTAATAGTTCTTTAAAAAGAACATAAGATATGCGGGAATATTTTTATTTTTCATGTTTTATTTAGGGCTTATGGGGAATAAATTATAGTTGGCCGTTCATGTTGAGAATATAGAAGTTTGAATACAATTTTGTGTTGGGAGTGGAGTGAATGTTTCGAAAAAACTGTGGCCAGTGCCATAAGCCTTCCTTCAGCAGCTGTGAGAGCGGGGAATGGCTTTGCCCAACCTGCGGGTATGACTTGACGGACGAGAAAGCTATGAAGGACGAGAACAAGCAAAAACACCGTAGGCAAATGGTCCTGTATGTTAGTTTAACGAAATCAATGAGGTAATAAGTCCGGATTTTCTTCTGTTTTCGAGCGTGTTTTTAATAGAATGGATGATTTAAAAAGCTTTTACAGGGATAACGCTGTTATCCTGTAGAATCTTATAATAAAAAGTCTGAATATTTTGTGAACCGACGACATGAATCTCCAAATTATTTATAGGATCATGCTATATAATTACAAGTGCAAAGAGAGAAGTGTCAGCTATAGACAGAAAAAGGCAAACCTGTTGAAAAAGAGGGACGCAAAGTCACGGGTCTAAGGTAGGGTTTCTACTACGGCGGCCGGTCTGCCTGAAATACGGGGGTATTTTAGGAGGGTAATAAGAGTGGGGTTAAAAATGCCGGAGCTGCTCCAATTGGACGAGGAGTGGGTGGAACTTATTGTGCAGGCAAAGGAAATTGGATTGAATGTCGAAGAGATCAGGGAATTTTTACAGGCAAACACTAACAAAAAAGAAATCATATAGAAATTGGAGCTGCTTTAAAATGAAGAACAGGAAGTACTCCCTTAAACAAGATGCTTTTTGTCGGCGTTTTGTTTAAGGGATTTATTTTTTTGGGGTCAGTCCCCCGGCTCGGTAACGCGTTAACGCACAGGGGGACTGACCCCCTATTCTGCCCCTCTATTCTTTATTTAGTCTCCATTTATTGTATTCAATGTAATCACGGAACTGTTCTTTGGAAACACCGGATTCCATTGCTTCCTGGACGATTTTGAGCCATTCGGAATCAAGGCTCTGGGTGTCAACCTTATCATGAAGAAGGGAATCCACCGGAACGTCCAGTACGGCCGAAATTTTTTCAAGGAACTGGATCGATGGGTTGGTTTGCAGGTTTCTTTCAAGCGAGCTCAAGTATGACTTTGCGACGCCGGCTTTATCCGCAAGCTCAGTCATCGACATTCTCTTTTCTTCCCTCAACCTTTTTACACGGTCGCCTATCATGTCAATCACATCCTGTATGTAGTTTCTGTTTTATTATACTTTAGAAAGTTTAACTTCTATGTAGGAGTAAAGTATAAAAAAAAGACGCAGACTTTCACCTTTATGGAAATAAGTCGTGTTTTTAAAAAGTAAAATTTATGTAAGGGCAGTACATATAAGCAGTTCAAGTTCATTTTAACAGCATTTATATATGTTTATCTATTACTTTTCACTAGGTACCTTAAGTTGTGCCCATACTCCAGAAATGTTAAAATTAAGGGTGCCTGTTATTTTATAAAGGTTTATTCTTTTTTTATGGAATATTTTCAGATAGATGAGTACTTTTTTTCGATAATTTTTAAGAGGAGCGTTTGTGAATGCTTAATATACTAAATAAGGTGTTTGACCCGAATAAGCGTGAGTTGAAACGCCTTCAAAAGCTTGCCGATGAAATCGAGGCGCTTGCTGCCGAGACGGAAGCATTGTCAGATGAAGCGTTGCGCGCAAAAACGGACGAGTTCAAACAGCGTTACCAGAATGGGGAAAGTCTTGATGACTTGCTTGTTGAAGCATTTGCTGTTGCCCGCGAAGCTGCTAAGCGCGTACTAGGCATGTACCCGTTCTATGTTCAGCTCATGGGGGGCATTTCGCTTCATGACGGCAATATTTCCGAGATGAAAACAGGGGAAGGTAAAACATTGACCTCGACCCTTCCTGTTTATTTAAATGCCCTGACCGGTAAGGGCGTGCACGTTGTTACGGTAAATGAATATCTGGCAACCCGTGATGCTACAGAAATGGGCAAGCTCTATGTGTTCCTGGGCTTGACGGTTGGCCTTAACTTGAATCATTTATCCAAAGAGGAAAAACAAGAAGCGTATGCCGCGGATATCACGTACGGCACGAACAACGAGCTTGGCTTCGATTACCTTCGTGACAATATGGTGCTGTATAAGGAGCAAATGGTTCAGCGACCGCTTCATTATGCGGTAATTGATGAGGTTGACTCCATCCTGATCGATGAGGCGCGTACACCGCTTATCATTTCAGGATCGGCGCAAAAGTCGACGCAGCTATATCTCCAGGCGAACGCTTTTGTCCGGACACTGCAAAAGGATACCGATTTCACTTATGATGAAAAAACGAAAGGCGTCCAGCTTACAGAAGAAGGCATCAATAAAGCGGAGCGGGCCTTCCATATCGATAACTTATTCGAGATTGGCCATGTTGCTCTCAACCATCATATCAACCAGGCCTTGAAGGCACATGTGACAATGGCCAACGATGTGGACTATGTTGTGCAGGACGGCGAAATCGTCATCGTCGACCAATTCACCGGCCGTTTGATGAAGGGCCGACGTTACAGCGAAGGATTGCACCAGGCAATCGAAGCAAAGGAAGGCCTGGAAATCCAGAATGAAAGCATGACGCTTGCGACGATCACGTTCCAGAACTATTTCCGTATGTATGAAAAGCTTGCCGGCATGACCGGTACAGCCAAAACGGAAGAAGAGGAATTCCGCAACATTTATAATATGAACGTTATAGTCATTCCCACGAATCGCGATGTGGTCCGTGATGACCGGGCCGATTTAATCTATGCCTCCATGGACGGGAAGTTCCGTGCCGTCGTCGAGGATATCGCCGAACGCCACGCAAACGGACAGCCTGTGCTGGTAGGTACAGTGGCGATAGAAACATCAGAAGTTATTTCCAGATACCTGCAGAAAAAAGGCATCCGCCATGATGTATTGAATGCGAAAAACCATGAGCGTGAAGCGGAGATTATCGCGAATGCCGGCGAGCAGGGCTCGGTAACCATCGCGACGAACATGGCCGGACGCGGTACGGATATCAAGCTCGGCGAAGGCGTCAGGGAGCTTGGCGGACTTGCTGTGATCGGTACGGAACGCCATGAAAGCCGCCGTATTGATAACCAGCTGCGGGGGCGCTCCGGGCGTCAGGGAGACCCGGGTGTCACCCAGTTTTATCTTTCGATGGAAGACGAACTGATGCGCCGCTTCGGTTCAGATAATATGAAAGCGATGATGACACGCCTTGGCATGGATGACACTCAGCCAATCCAGAGCCGTATGGTGACAAGGGCTGTGGAATCAGCGCAAAAACGTGTTGAAGGAAATAACTTTGATGCACGTAAACAGCTGCTCCAATATGATGATGTGTTACGCCAACAGCGTGAGATCATCTACAAACAGCGTTTTGAGGTATTGGACAGTGAAAACCTCCGCGATATTGTAGAAAGAATGATCGACTCCTCTGTCCGCCGCAATGTGCTTGCCTTTGCACCTGGCCATGACGAGGAAGAGGGCTGGAACCTGAACGGACTCATCGACTACGTGAATGGCAATCTTCTAGCTGAAGGTGACCTAACGGAAGAGGATTTGAAGGATAAGACATTTTCCGACGAAATTGCCGAGACCATCCTCACCAAAGTGAAAGAGCGGTACGATGAGAAAGAAGAGCAGCTTTCCGAGGAGCAAATGCGCGAGTTTGAAAAAGTAATCGTCTTGCGTGCGGTTGACAGTAAGTGGATGGACCATATCGACCAGATGGACCAGCTTCGCCAGGGCATCCATCTCCGCGCCTATGGCCAGATCAACCCGCTTCAGGAATACCAGCAGGAAGGCTTTGCAATGTTTGAAAATATGATTGCATCGATTGAAGATGAAGTCGCGATGTATATCATGAAAGCCGAAATCCAGAACAACCTGGAACGGCAGGAAGTCGCCCAAGGACAGGCTGTGAATCCGAAAGAAGACGGAGAAAGCGCCAAGAAAAAGCCGGCCCGCAAAAAAGCCGATGTCGGCCGCAATGCCCTTTGCCCATGCGGCAGCGGCAAAAAGTACAAAAACTGCCATGGCCAGCTAGCCTAATACAGACCATGAACCAAGACGCAGGGCAAAACAGCTTGTTTTGCCCTCCTCTTTTGGGGGTCAGTCCCCGGGCATGGTAAAGCGTTAATACACTGGGGGACTGACCCCCGAAGGTTTCGAAGGTTCGAAGGTTTGGTTTTGTTGTGAGAATTTTGTTGCAAATACGGCTTGATTTAGGCATTTTTTGTAACATGGAAAATAACTTACTACTATAATGATTTTTTTAATTACTATGAGGTGAAGAAAAATGGAATTGGCAGATATCAGGAATGAGCTTGAAAAAACAGCTAAACGTTTAGCGGACTTTAGGGGGTCTCTTTGACTTAGAAGAGAAGGAAGCCCGTATTGCAGAACTTGAGAACATCATGACCGATCCGGATTTTTGGAATGACCAGCAAAAGGCCCAGACGGTCATTAATGAGGCCAATGCGTTAAAGGATCAGGTGAATCAGTTAAACGAGCTGAATGAAACCTTTGAAAACCTTGATTTGACATATGAACTTGTGAAAGAAGAAAGCGATGCAGAGCTGCAGGCTGAGCTGGAAGAAGAAATCACCCAGCTTTCGCAAAAAATGAATGACTTCGAACTTCAGCTGCTATTGAGCGAAGAGTACGATAAAAACAATGCAATCCTTGAATTGCATCCGGGTGCTGGCGGTACCGAGTCCCAGGACTGGGGTTCCATGCTTCTCCGTATGTATACCCGCTGGGGCGAGAAGAAAGGGTTTAAAGTGGAGACACTGGATTACCTTCCTGGTGATGAAGCTGGAATCAAGAGCGTTACTCTTTTATTCAAGGGACACAATGCTTACGGATATTTAAAAGCGGAAAAAGGCGTACACCGTTTGGTGCGTATTTCTCCGTTTGATTCTTCGGGCCGACGCCATACCTCGTTCGTTTCCTGTGAAGTTATGCCGGAATTTAACGACGATATCGAAATCGACATCCGTACGGAAGACCTCAAAATTGATACCTACCGTGCGAGCGGTGCCGGCGGCCAGCATATTAACACAACTGACTCCGCCGTACGGATTACCCATATTCCGACAAACGTGGTGGTAACTTGCCAATCTGAACGGTCACAGATTAAAAACCGCGCCCAGGCGATGAACATGCTGAAGGCGAAGCTGTATCAACGAGAGATTGAACAGCAGCAGGCAGAATTGGATGAAATCCGCGGCGAGCAGAAGGAAATCGGCTGGGGAAGCCAAATCCGTTCATACGTGTTCCATCCTTATTCAATGGTTAAGGACCATCGTACATCTACAGAAACCGGGAATGTACAGGCTGTTATGGACGGGGATATCGACCAGTTCATTGATTCTTACTTGCGTTCACGCTTGAACTAAATAGTTTATCTAATAAGGAGTTCGGCTCTCTCTGAATCGGGGGACTGGGCTCCTTTTTTGCGGTTTTCGGTTGTTATTGATAAACGATGAGTAATAAGGTGAAGTACTGGTATTCTTTAACGCGTTACTGTTCCTGGGGTCAGACCCCCGCTGCTTTAACGCATTACCACGATGCCATTTACATTACATAATTTACGGTGCTATACTACTTTCGGTGTTTCACTTAATTGACGATTGTATTCGCTTGATTAGTTGTAATTCCGCTTAATTCAGCATGCTTTTCGCTGAATTCAATACTGTTTTCTTAATTTATCAAAAGATTTCGCAATTAAAACCTGTTTTCATAGACATATACTTCACACTCAGAGGGGGCTTTTTATGAAACGAAGATATAGGGAGCCAAAGCATCCAGTGTTCACACGAATGAGTGAGTATGGGTTGGTTTTGGCTGGCTCGGCGATTATTGCCATTGCGTTTAATGTGTTTTTGCTGCCTAATAGGATTGCCTCGGGCGGAGTGAGCGGGATCAGTACGATTCTTCAGGCTGTTGCCGGGTTTGAACCTGCTTATGTGCAATGGGCATTCAATATTCCTTTATTTATTGCAGGTCTGATTTATCTTGGTATGCAGTTCGGGGCTAAAACGCTTATAGGCACTGTGTTCCTCCCGTTTATCGTTTTTATGACAAATGACTGGGAGCCTTGGACCAGCGACCCGCTGCTTGGCGCGATTTGCGGCGGGATTGGCGTTGGTCTTGGGCTTGGCATTGTATTCAGGGGAAAAGCGTCGACGGGCGGCACAGATCTAGCGGCCCAAATTATCCATAAGTATACAAACCTGTCGCTCGGGACATGCGTGGCAATCATCGATGGCTTAATTGTGTTAAGTGCGGCGTTGATTTTTGATATCGAAAGAGGTTTGTATGCGCTGATTGCCTTATATGTTACCAGCAAAACAATTGACCTGGTGCAAATCGGACTTGGGCGCTCGAAAATGGCGATGATCATTACGAACAATGAGGAGGAAGTCAGGCATGCCATTCTCCATGAAATTGACCGTGGAGTAACAAGGCTGTCAGGGCAGGGTGGTTACACGGATGATACCCGGCCGATCCTGATGTGCGTCATTGACCAAACGGAATTCACCAAATTGAAACAATTGGTAAAAACCGTTGATCCAAGGGCATTTGTCATCGTTATGGATGCGTCGGAGGTTTTGGGGGAAGGTTTTAAAAACGTCTGAGACTGGTATAATATTCTTGTGTTCATAATCATGGTTTTGGGGAGGTTTTTGTGTGAAAAAGAAGCTGCTGGCTTTATTGATGGGAACATCGCTTCTACTGGCTGCTTGTGGTGGCGGGGAAGAAGAAAATGCAGATAATGATTCTGCAAACAATGAAACAACGACAGCAGATGCCGGGGATGAGGCAAAGACTTATGAAAATAAATGTTCAAGCTGCCACGGTCAAAACCTTGAAGGCGGTGTCGGCCCTGACTTGACCAAGGTAGGTTCAAAACATTCTAAAGAAGATATTGAGAAAATCATTGCAAACGGTCAAGGCCAAATGCCTGCCGGATTGCTGCAAGGTGAAGAAGCATCACAGGTGGCAGCCTGGCTGGCTGAGAAAAAATAACTTCCAAAAAATGTGGAAAACAGTACGAATCATAACTCATTCGTACTGTTTTTACGATAAACGATAAGACCTTATCAAAAAGAATCCTATTGACCCAAAAACAATGATACTAAAGACAGTCACATCCCAAACACCCAATCCTGCTTCATTCCCGCTTGCAAGTTGTACGCTGTCCCAAATCAAATAAGCAACAATAAGCAGGATTTCATTTTTCAACACATTTACCAACAATCTACTGTTCTTATATTGGACCTTTACATTTTCTTTCGTTAAACGCATGTAATTATATAAATGAGGAAACGTTTCGAGAATCGTCAAGGAAATCCATAAAACGGCCCCTAAAAGCGGGAGGAGCCATATTACCCCTTTGTTTCCCCATCCATCCGGGTTGCCGGCTGAGTCAAAATGAATCGGTATAAGGTTCGGAAGCGAAGCCCATTTAAGGAACAAATACATAAGCATCCCACAGAAAACCAGCAATGAAACCATATTAAGAACAGATTCAAGCCGGGTTTTTTCGATTTTCAAAATGGGCCGGTTTTGCCGTTCCATCTTTCTCCCTCCTTAGTTTTTTTCTCCATATAAATGACGCCATCAGAAGGATAACTCCAATCAAAATCCCGATCACCTGGTCTACTAGTAGTTCTCCTGTTCTGAAGTACCTTAAAAGTAAAGTGCCTCCAAATATTAAAATCATCATGCAAGCAAGATTGTTAAGAAAAACATTAATTTTCATTTGTTACCTTTTTTCCTTATTTTAACATATACCTCAATAATTTTCAGAATACTTCTATTTCCCACCAAAAAATACGACTTTTTCCTCATGAAATTTTAAACGCTTTCTAACGATTTGAAATGTAAATGTAATAAATTTCGCCTTCTTTTGAAAAAAATAGATGTTATAATTGGTTCTGTACTGGAAAACAGGATAGAAACCTGTTATTTTTTCGGCCTTTTTGGCTAGCGGAGTCGAAATTTAAAACAGAATCTAGAATTGTAGCATACTAAATAAGTTGAGTTATAGAAGTTAACGCTCGGTTTGGGAAATCAGGGTTTCCATCCCTTGAAGCATAAGCAGAAAGTGTGATCCAGCTTCATAGTCCAGTAAAAGCCCGCCTTTCCCCCGGCCTCTTCAAATGGAGCTTACATGAATCAAAATCAACATTCTTACGTTCAACTTATATATTAAAACGTTTATTAGGTGGTTTTTTAATTGATAGAAATGGCTGACGTTTATAAAACGTACCCAAATGGCGTAGTTGCCCTCAACGGCATTACGACCAAGATCAAGCAAGGTGAATTTGTTTATGTGGTAGGTCCCAGCGGTGCCGGGAAATCTACCTTTATCAAAATGATGTACCGTGAAGAAAAGCCTTCGAAGGGGAGCATTACGGTACATGGAGTAAACCTTTCGAAACTGCGGAACTCAAGGGTGCCTTTATTCCGCAGAAACCTCGGTGTCGTGTTCCAGGACTTTAAATTGCTTCCAACGCTGACCGTTTTTGAAAATGTGGCGTTTGCGATGGAGGTCATTGAAAAACATCCGGCCGAGATTAAGAAGCGTGTCATGCAGGTTCTTGATTTAGTAGGACTCAAGCATAAGATCCGCATGCTTCCTGATGAGCTTTCAGGGGGGGAACAACAGCGGGTATCGATTGCCCGTTCGATCGTGAATTCCCCAAAAGTGGTGATTGCAGACGAGCCTACCGGTAATCTTGATCCCGAAACATCTTGGGAAATCATGAACACATTAGAGGAAATTAACAAGCGGGGAACTACGGTGATTATGGCGACACATAATAAGGACATTGTAAACAACATGAAGCATCGTGTTATTGCCATTGAGAATGGAAAGATTGTCCGGGATGAGCAGCGGGGTGAATACGGATATGAATATTAATACACTGCGCCGCCATTTCCGTGAGAGCTTCAAGAATCTCAGCCGGAATGGCTGGATGACTTTCGCTTCTGTCAGTGCGGTAACTGTGACATTGCTATTGGTCGGCGTGTTCTTTGTCATTATGATGAACTTGAACCATATTGCCGGCAATGTAGAAAAAGACGTGGAAATCCGGGTCCATCTCGACTCTGCCGCAAATGGGCAGGATAAGGAGTTAATCGGCAAAAAGCTGGAACAAATGCCTGAAGTGGATACCGTTACTTTTTCCCCAAAAAAAGAAGAATTGGACAATCTGATCAAGGACTTAGGGGAAGATGGGGATGCGTTCAAGCTGTTCGAGCAGGATAACCCGCTGCGCGATGTATATGTCGTAAAAACAAAGTCGCCGCAGGATGTCGTGAAGGTTGCCAAGGAAATCGAAGACATTAATTATGTGCAAAGAGTCAAATATGGCCAAGGCTATGTTGAAAAATTATTTGATGTCGTAAATGTGGCAAGGAATGTCGGGATTGTGTTAATCCTCGGACTTTTGTTCACTGCGATGTTCCTTATTTCGAATACGATCAAGATCACGATTTTTGCACGCCGGAACGAAATTGAGATTATGAGACTGGTAGGGGCAACAAATAATTTCATCCGCTGGCCGTTCTTCCTTGAAGGCTTATGGCTTGGGATTCTTGGAGCCATTCTTCCAATGGTTCTGATCGGTACCGGTTATTACTATTTATATGAAACAATCAGTCCAAGAATAGATATAAAGTTTGTGGAATTGCTGCAGGTAAACCCATTTATCTACCAAATCGCTGCCATCCTTGTGCTGTTAGGCGCTTTAATCGGCATTTGGGGGAGCATGATGTCAGTCCGGAAGTTTTTGAAAATATAAGGCAGGGCCGGGAAACCGGCTTTCACCTTCTCTTTTTATGTACCATATACCATGTTTGTCGAAATCTGGCGGGAAGAGAAAGAAAGGGGAAAATGAATGTTAAAGAAAAAGCTGTTGGTTATTAATACAACGTTAGTGCTTGGCCTAAGCAGTGTGTTTGCCATTCCGGGTGTAAATGCCCAAACCAACCTGGAGAAGAAGCAGGCGATCCAGGAGAAGAAAGCCGATGCTGAAGCCGGAATACATAAGGCAGAACAGAAACTAAAAAGATTACAGAACAAACAGGAAAGCTTGGAGGCGAAGATCTCCAGCATTGCTAATGCCATTAACGATTCAGCCGAAAAAATTGTTGCAAAGAAAAAAGAAATCAAAGAAACACAAGAAGCGATTAAAGAATTAGAAAAAGAGATTGCTATATTAAAAGAGAGAATCAAAAAGAGAAACGCGCTTTTAAAGGAACGTGCTGTCTCTTTCCAGGAAAGCGGTGGAGATGTAAGCTATCTGGAAGTTTTGCTTGGTTCGAGCAGCTTCAGCGATTTTGTCGGACGCATGAGCGCGGTGTCGACCATTGTGGAGGCAGACCAGGAATTATTGAAGCAGCATGAACTGGACAAAAAAGAGCTGGAAGAAAAGCAGGCATCCATTGAAAAGAAACTGTCCGAATTAAAGAACATGCTTGCCGAGATGGTAGAAATGAAGGCTAAGCTTACAAAGCAAAAAAAGCAACAGGATAAATTGATGCATCGGCTTGAAGACAAAGAAGAGCACACTCATAATATGAAAATGTCGTTCGAAGAAGAAGTGGATACACTTGAAGCCCAGGAAGCGGCGGTCGAAAAAGCGATTCAGCTGGAACAAAAAAGGCAGGAAGCTGAAAGAAAGCGTGCCGCTGCCCAACCTAGAACAAACAATACAACAAACAACACAACCCATAACACAACAAACAACACAACCAACTCCGGCGGTGGAAATTCCAGCAATGTCAGCAAAGCGCCGGCCGTTTCATCCGGCAGCTTTACAAGGCCATCAGCAGGCAGGGTAACATCGAAGATGGGAGCTCGCTGGAACAAGATGCATGCAGGTATTGATATTGCCCAGGGCGGAACAGTTCCTGTAGTGGCAGCAGCCGGTGGTGTAGTTATGCGTTCTTACACATCCAGCACATACGGAAATTGCGTAATGATCAGCCATTCTATCAATGGCCAGCTGTATACAACGGTTTACGCACATTTACGTTCCAAGAATGTGAGCCAGGGCCAGACTGTATCAAAAGGCCAGCAAATCGGCATCATGGGGAACACAGGCCGTTCATTCGGACAGCACTTGCATTTCGAGATTCACAAGGGACCTTGGAATGTATCAAAAACAAATGCTGTAAATCCATTGGACTACGTCTCTTATTAATGAATATATACCACATTTCATAAACTGGTATTCCTGAAAATCTATATTAATAGTTGAACTTTTTGCAAGCAGCCGGAAGAATCCCGGCTGCTTTTTACATGGAATATAGACGATTTTGAGCCAGCCATTTTTTTACTACCTGCTTCATGTCTCCTATTTTAGTTTCCTGCAGGCCAAACGGATATTGCGGAGTATATTTCGTACAAGCTGTTCATATGATGGACTAAACAGGGCGTTGCATTGAAGTTCGCTTCATTTGCAATTCCTTAAGGAAGAGGAGAATTTGATATGGGCAAAAAATGGGTGCTCCCTTTGGCTGTAATCCTTTCTTTATCAACCGGTGCGGCAGGTGGATTCTACATAACTTCCCAATCGGCGGGAGGGGATATTACTCCTATTTTAGACAGAGCGGGAAGCGGGGAAAAAAGTGAAAAAGAAGATAGGCAAGTGAATGATGATTTAGAAAAGGTAGGACAGGCCTACGATTTGATCCGCGAGCAGTATGTTGAGAAAGTGGAGGACAAGCAGCTCGTTGAAGGGGCGATTAAGGGTATGCTTTCATCTTTGAAAGATCCTTATTCCGTTTATATGGATAAAGAAACGACAGCGCAATTCAATGAGACTCTTGATTCATCATTTGTCGGAATCGGAACGGAAATCGGAATGGAAGACGGGAAGATTATCATTGTGGCTCCTTACAAGGATTCCCCTGCCGAAAGAGCCGGTTTAAAGCCTAAGGACGAGCTGCTTAAGGTGAATGGAGAGAGCGTAGAGGGACTGGACCTGCATCAAATAGGGTTAAGGATTCGCGGCAAAAAGGGAACGGAGGTAACGCTTGAAATACAGCGCACCGGTGTGTCTGAACCAATCACTTTTCACATTCTTCGGAAGGAAATACCTCTGGAAACCGTCTTTTCCTCCGTAAAGGAAAAAGACGGCAAGAATATCGGGTATATTGAAGTGACCACCTTCGCTAAAGAGACGGCGGCCGATTTCACGAAGCAATTAAACGGGTTGGAGAACAAAGGGATTCAGGGGCTGGTAATCGATGTCCGCGGGAATCCGGGAGGCCTGTTAACGAGTGTCCAGGAGGTCCTCGCGCTATTCATTACAAAAGATAAACCGTACCTTCAAATTGCGCAAAGAAACGGAGATACCGAGGCCTTCTTCACGAAGCTTAAACAAGAAAAAAAATATCCGGTTGCGGTATTGACCGATAAGGGAAGCGCCTCAGCATCTGAAATACTCGCAGGGGCTATGAATGAGGCAGCGGATTATCCGATTGTCGGTGAGAAAACTTTCGGAAAGGGCACAGTCCAGCATGCTGTTCCGATGGAGGATGGCAGCAACATTAAACTCACAGTATTTAAATGGCTCACCCCGGATGGCAATTGGATCCATAAAAAAGGAATCCAGCCGACAATCGACGTGCAGCAGCCTGATTACTTCACCTCCCATCCCCTTCAAGTGGAAAGGGTATTCAAGCGCGATATGAACAATCCGCAGATCAAATACGCGCAGGAAATGCTAAAAGGAATTGGATTTGAGCCAGGACGTGATGACGGTTACTATGATGAAAAAACGGAGATTGCCATAAAAGCTTTTCAACAGCATCAAAAGCTGAAGGTGACCGGGGAATTGGATAAAGAAACCGCTGAAAAATTGGAAAAAGCCATCATTCAAAAAGTTCAGGATGAAGCCAATGATGTGCAATTGAAAACAGCCCTGCTTTATGTCGCGAAGCTAATTGCATCTGAAGCTAAATGATGCCGTTTTTGACTGGCCGATACAAATGGAGGCAATCGCTAAAATATCAAAAATATCGCCCATACATTTAACATTTCGCACATATCTGTCCCAATATCGCCCATAAATCTATTAGTTTGCCCAAACATATCCGCAAAATCGCCCATAATCATCGAGTGCACATATATATAGAAAATCGCTCATAATTACAGAATGGACATGTATATAGAAAATCGCTCATAATCACAGAATGCACATGTATAAGGAATATCACTCATAGTCAAAAATGCATATATATAAGGAATATCACTAATAGTTTCCATACTTCAATATATTCTCGGAATAGCATCTACTCGCAGAGAAAATGTTTTAGGTCCGGCCCTAATTGGTGCCGGACTTTTCTTTCATTTGCTAGATACATAGGACAGCGATTTTGTTAAAATAGAAGATAGCTTTTAAAACATCTGCACTTTTTTTGCGGGAAATAGAAGAGGGGGCTGAACATAGCTTGACTGAAGAATGGCTTTTTGCATGTTTAAAAGGATTGGGAACTTTTTTTCTTCATCCAGTTTTCTATGTTTCTGTTTTCCTTTCCGTCTTAATCGGATATCTTCGTGTCAAACGGGAAAGAAGCGATTTTCATATCCGCATCCATGATATGTTCCAGGAGATGCGCTTTTTGCTTCCGCGGGGCATTACATATGGGCTCATTCTGTCCCTCATAACGCTTGCGGCAGGCCTTGTGATTCCATTCGCTTCCCTGTTGCTGATCGGTATTTTATCGCTTATGCTGTCGGTTACTTTACGTTTTAGGTTCCTTTCGCCTGCTTACAGCATTGGCCTTGCTTTTTTCCTCATATTCTTCATGTATGGAAGGGATGTTCAGCTTCCGCTGTTTGAAGAAACGTTTCATAATCTGGACCGGCCTGTTTACTCCGCCCTTCCGATTTTGCTCGGCCTGCTTTTGATCGCAGAAGGAGCTTTGATTCGCAGAAGCGGACACAAAAAGCTTTCGCCAAAGCTGCTCATTTCAAAGCGGGGTTTTACCGTTGGTTCCTATGTGTCAAAAAGAATGTGGCTGGTCCCAATGTTTGTTCTTGTTCCCGGTGGAAACCTGCCTGCACTATTTGAATGGTGGCCGGTTTTTTCAGTCGGCAATGTGCATGTATCACCAATGTTCGTTCCATTTTTAATCGGCTTTTCCCATCAGATTAAGGGGATGCTTCCCGGACAGGCAATCAGGGCTTATGGAAAACAGGTACTGATATTTGGAATCGTGATTACTGCCATAGCCGCCGCAGGGCACTGGTATCCTGTTATATCCATGGCAGCAGTTGTTTTGGCGGTGCTGGGAAGGGAGCTCATAACCTATTTTACAAACGCCGCTGATGAAAAAAGGCCTTTTTATTTTTCGAGAAGCAAGCTTGGTGTCCGAATCTTAGGCATCCTTCCGCATTCCCCTGCGGATAAGATGGGACTTCAAATGGGAGAGGTCATATCGAAAGTGAACGGTGTGACGGTTAGGGATGAACGGGAATTTTATGAAGCCCTGCTGAAAAACCGGGCCCATTGCAAGCTTGAAGTTGTGGGAAATAATGATCAAATCCGCTTCGTCCAGCGAGCCCTTTTTGAAGGGGAGCATCACGAGCTTGGGATCCTGTTTGTAGAGGGCATGAAGAAAGAAAGAGGCCGGGCGGTTTAATGGTAGCAGTTCCATAATTTCATGGAAATTGTCTAAAATTGAAAAATATAATGATTAAAATGTATGAGAAGCGACATAAGTTGTTTCTCATATTTTTTTGAAGAGATTCTATGCTGTAATCATCAGCAATCTTTTAAAGGAGATAGTCCATCTATTAGAGAAATATTAGACAAGGGGGGATGTATTTTGCAACGTACATTGAAAGATTATAAGAATGAATTGATCAAGGATGCGAAGAAAGGCTACAGCATCTTATTGGCGGGTGCAATTTATCATGTAGTATTGGGTGTATTAACATTGATGCTGGATTTGGAAACAATACAGCTTATTTGGGTGATAGGGATGGGCTGTATATTTCCCCTCGGGGTTATGATTGGCAAAACAGTCGGGGTCGATTACTTTACTAAAAACAATCCTTTAGGGACTTTGGGTGGATTGATGGCAGGTGTCCAGGCCTTCTATATTCCCGTTTATATTATGGTGCTGCAACAAAACCCGGTATGGCTTCCTTTTACCATCGGACTGTTGGGCGGGTCTCATTTTCTGGTATATTACTGGATTTATGACAGCAAAGCCTATCTATTTCAGACATTTGCCATGGCCCTTGCATCGCTGGTCATGGGGGGCTTCTTTCAATCCCTCGTTTTTGAAACCTTGCCGTTTGTTATAGCGGGCATATTCTTGATAAGTGTCTTTTTAATTTTAAGGGAATTAAAAGTTTCGGGGACGCCAACGTACTGAAAATTATAGTACTCAGCTTTCCTCCAGTGGATTATGGGATTTTTCATTCATAATAAATAATAGTTTCATCGCACTAGAAACCCGGCGATTTTCGTTTCGAATTTTGATAGGGAAAGAAGAAGAAACCCTTATGAATTTCATAAGGGTTGTTTTTGTTCCCGTACATATTCTGTGTTCTGGACCAGTTGAGCATGGAGAGTTACACCATTGGACGAGATGAAATGTAGTTTGCATGCTTCACAAGTTATATCCTTTGACTCACGGAACTTTATGTCCCTCAAATCCCGCCGTGTTTGATTATAAAACCAGTTAAACCTTTCACCGCATTCGCTATAATGTTTGTCCTTGACTATGTGGATTTTTTTCGTTGATTTGCACTGGATGGTAGGGTACATGTTTAGGCCTCGCTTTATGTAATGTGATCCTGAATGATTTCGGGAATTCCCAAGTAGATTCCAAAAGAAATAACTTTTAGACTATAACACAATGAAATTCAAACAGTAAGACTTGATTTTTTGAAATAATTTGTAAAATTTATGGTTCATTTGTCTGATTGGATAAATGTTTCTCATGATAGGACGAAATCGGATGTCGAATGGTGTCAATGTGTGTCTAAAACAAATTGGACATATTTTTTTCTCTATGGTTTTATAAGAAAAAGTATGTGCAGGAATAAATTCCTATGTTTTCTCCTTGCAAGAGATTTATATAGTCAGATTTTCCTGATTATTTAGATAGAGCCTGGTGAAGCATTTTTTCCAAAAATCAAGAGGGGGGAAGCAATGAAAGAGATATTTAAATGACCTCGAAATGGAAGAAAACAAACAGGTAACTACTAAAACAAAACTAAAAAAGGATAGGTGTAAGTCTGTGAAATGGTTTTATAATCTGAAAACTTCCGTGAAATTGATTTCTGCATTTGCAATTATGGCCATCATATTGGGTCTTGTCGGCTTTTATGGCTTAAATAATCTTAAAAAGATAAATACAGAGCTGGAGTTTATGTATAAAGAGAGGCTGGTTCCGGTTCAGTATATTTCGGATTCACAAGTTTTGTATCAGCGCATGAGGGTCCAGATCAGGGATATGAACTTCATTGCGGAGACGAAGCAGGAAAAAACAGAACGGGAACAAATGATCAATGACTTCAGGGAACAAATTGAAGCAAATATTGAAAAGTATAATAGCACGCTTATCATTGATGAGGAACGGGAACTGCTTAACAAATTTGAACCGGCGTGGGAAGAATATAATCGAATTATGGATCATGCAATAGAATCTGCCTATAAGGGTGACGTTGCGGAATATAAAAGAATCGCACCGGAGTTTAAAGCAGCGGGTGACAAGGCGGAAGGCATTTTACAAGAGCTAATTGATATTAATGACGAACTCGCACAAAAATCAAGTTCCGATGGAAATGATTTGTACAACAGCTCGCGTACAGTAACAATTTCCATTATCATTGCAGCGGTAATCATCAGCATCGGCTTCGGTTACTTCATTTCCCAAATCATTTCGCGCCCATTGAACCGTGTGGTGGGTGTAGTGGGAAATGTAGCCAAAGGTGATTTAACTGAAACCATGGATATGGATACGAAAGATGAAATCGGGCAGCTGGCTAAATCCATTGATGAAATGGTTCTCAGTTTAAGGGAAACCGTCGGCGGGATCCTGTCTTCAGCGGAGAGCGTCTCAGCTGCGGCACAGCAAATTTCCGCAACTACAGAGGAAATAGCGAGCGGCAGTACGAGCCAGGCACATGAGGCCCAATCAATGAATGAATTGTTTGGGGAATTATCGGTTGCGATCAATTCAGTAGCCCGCAGTGCAGAACAGGCATCTGAAATGTCGAATACTACCGCCGAAATTGCCAAAGATGGAGGAACCGTAATCCGTTCCTCCATTGAAGGGATGATCCAGGTGAATCAGCAGATGTCCCGTCTTGAAGAGGATTCAAACCAGATTGGGGAAATCATTGAAGTCATCGACGACATAGCCAGCCAGACCAATCTCCTTGCGTTGAATGCGGCCATTGAAGCAGCACGCGCGGGCGATCAGGGACGCGGATTTGCGGTCGTTGCCGATGAAGTCCGGAAACTGGCAGAACGGAGCAGTGAAGCGACCAAGGAAATTACCGCCATCATTAAAGGCATGCAGGAAAATACTAAACAAAGTGTCAAAGCGGTTGGGGAAGGTGTCGTGTCCTCACAAAAGACCGGGGAAGCGTTCGAAAACATCATTGAGATGGTGAACCAATCAGCAAACAAAGTGACCGAAATTGCGGCAGCGAGTGAAGAACAGGCAGCCCAAACAGCGGAGGTCATGAATTCCATCGAAAGCATTTCCGCTGCGACTGAAGAAGCGGCTGCCAGCAGCGAACAAACCGCGACGACAGCGGAATCCCTGGCGCATCTCGCAGAAGAACTGAATGACTCGGTAGCAATATTTAAAATTCAATGATCCATTCACTGCGGTACCCCGTTAAAAGCCTGGGGGTCAGACCCACGGCGCGGTAATGCGTTAATGTATTAGGGGGATCGAACCCCAACTACCCAATAGACCGTTAGGGAGGAAAAGATTAATGATTGCAACTGAATCTGCACCGTTTACTATGCTGTTTGATGGCGTACTAGCTTCTATAAGCAAAGTCATTCCCGTACCACATGTCAGCCACGATCCCCGGCTTCATGAAGAACATTTGAAGCTGCAATTTGGTGTGCTTATTGGGTTTACAGGCGGCCTGAAAGGAAAGATCCTTTTCAAAGCCGACAGGGAGGTTTTCAGTTTTCTGGGAGAAGCCATGTTTGGCATGCCGCTTGAGGGTGATATGCTGGTTTCGTTTGCAGGGGAACTTGGCAATATGATCTCCGGCGGACTATGCACAAATGTATTTGAACAGGGCCTGACAATTGATATTACTTCCCCGACGATTATGGAAGGGGAATCGAGAATCTCCGGATTTAAAAAAGCAATGGAATTGCCCGTTACTTTTCAAGAAAAAGGCGAGTTATTCATGTACTTTTTACTGGATTAAATCCTTGGCCTTTATATATCAGGAGTTGATGAAGTGGAGACGAATCAATATTTAGATCTTTTTCTGGAAGAAAGTACGGAACATTTACAGGCGATCAATGACCATTTGTTGAAACTGGAAAACCATCCGGAAGATACCGCGGTAGTCGGGGAAATTTTTCGGTCTGCGCATACTTTGAAAGGCATGGCAGCGACTATGGGATATTCCGATATCGCAGAACTTACCCATGAAATGGAAAATGTCCTCGACCTTTTGCGCAATGAAAAAATACATGTAACCACCAATGTCGTAGATGTGATTTTCCAGTCCTTGGAGTCATTAGAGGAAATGGTAGCATCCATAAGGGAAGGTGGACAAGGCAACAAGGATGTCAGCGCATTGGTGGACTTGCTCAACCGGATTGAAAAAGGAGACGTTGAAGCGGCTCCTGTAAAGCCCGTACTTATGGATGGCCTGGGCCCTGTTTCTGAATGTGAACACACTGTGATCACCCAAGCGAAAAGCCAAGGATTTGAAGCATATGCGATAAGTGTAACCATTGATGAAAACTGCGTCCTCAAAGGTGTGCGGGCATATATGGTCTTTGAGGAGTTGGAGAACCACGGTGAAGTCATTAAAACCGTGCCGGATGTTGAAGCATTGGAAAACGAACAGTTTGATAACGAATTCCGGGTCCTTTTGATATCGAAGGCTATTGAAGAAGAAATAAAGCTGAAACTTTTGAACATATCAGAGGTCGTGAAGGCAGAGGTTGATACGTTTCAACCGGAGCAAGCAAATCTGAATCAGCCGGATGAAAGCGCCAGGGCCGAAAAAAGCGGGGATGAACCAAAAACAAAGCCTTCATCAGCCGCAAACCAGGCAGCATCAAAAACGATAAGGGTCAACATAGAACGGATTGACCAGCTTATGAATCTCTTTGAAGAATTGATCATTGACCGCGGCAGATTGGAAGACATATCGGCTAGAAAGAAAGATCCTGAGTTAAATGAAACAGTAGAAAAAATGGTGCGTGTCTCCAGCGATTTACAAAGCTTAATCCTGAAAATGCGAATGGTCCCGGTAGAACAGGTCTTTAACCGTTTCCCCCGGATGGTTCGCGGGCTGGCAAAGGACCTGGATAAAGAAATCCAATTGACCATCATCGGTGCCGAAACGGAATTGGACCGTACGGTGATTGATGAAATTGGCGACCCGCTAGTCCATTTAATCCGGAATTCAATCGACCATGGCATCGAAGCACCCGAAGTGCGAAAAAAGAACGGAAAGAATCCTGAAGGAAATGTTACGTTAAGGGCCTATCAAAGCGGAAATCATGTATTCATTGAAATTGAAGATGACGGGGCCGGCATTAACCGGGAGGCTGTCATTAATAAGGCAGTAGAGAAAGGGATCATTGCTCCAGAGGATGCGCCAAGTCTCACTGATAGCGAGGTTTACCAGCTTCTTTTTTCTTCAGGTTTCAGTACGGCTGAACAAATTTCAGACATCTCCGGGCGCGGTGTCGGACTTGATGTTGTAAAAAATAAGATCGAGCTATTGGGCGGCACCATAACAACGGAATCTAAACCCGGTAATGGCACACTTTTCTCTATTAAATTGCCGCTGACGCTCTCCATCTTGTCTGCCATGCTTGTGAAAGTCGAAGATGAAACATATGCGGTGCCATTATCTTCAATACTGGAAACGGCGACCATCGACAGATCCCAAGTCATGAAGACTCATGGCCAGGAAGTAATCGACTACAGGGATAAAGTGATCCCTTTGGTAACGCTTCGGAACGTATTAAATGTGCCGCAAACCACTGAAAAGCAGCCCGAAAAAAATACCTATTCCATTTTAGTCGTTAAAAAAGGCAGCCAGATGACCGCACTTGCTGTGGATTCGTTTATTGGAAAAAGAGAGATTGTATTAAAATCGCTCGGCGATTATATAAAAAATGTTTTTGCGATTTCAGGGGCTACTATTTTGGGAGACGGAAATATTGCTCTTATTCTAGATACAAATGATTTAATCAAGTAGGGAGGAACGAAATGGTTCCCTTAAAGGTCATTGTTTTTCAAATAAATGATGAAGAATATGCTATTGATGTCAGGCAAGTGCAATCGATCGAGCGAGTACAAAAGATTACTAGGGTGCCCGGGTTGCCTCCTTTTGTTAAAGGGGTCATGAATATGCGAGGCGAGGTGACTCCGATTATTGATCTGAAAGAACGATTCGGGATGGGCCCATCCCAATACCAGAAGGAAACAAGGTTTTTAATCGTCTCAGTAAACGGTGTTATCATCGGGCTGATAGTAGACACAGCAAATGATGTTATCGATATTCACCAGGATCAGATTGAGCCGGCGCCTGAAACCATCTCCGGAACGGACAGGGAGTACCTGAAAGGTGTCGTGAAAATCGGGGACCGCTTATTCATGATGGTCCATCTTGATCGGTTAATTAGCTTAGAAGAGCTTCATAACATACAAAAGGGATAACGCATAGTCCGATAGCAGGGAGTGGATTTGTTCAAATGGGAAGAATATTAATTACGGATGACGCCGCTTTTATGAGACTCCAGTTAAGGGATATGATTACAAAGGCCGGCCATGAAGTCGTAGGTGAGGCTGAAAACGGCAGGATAGCAGTTGAAAAATACATTGAACTTCGGCCTGATCTTGTGACAATGGACATCACCATGCCTGAAATGGATGGGGTTAATGCGGTGAAGGAAATTAAGAAAAATGATCCGGAAGCAAAGATCATCATGTGTTCGGCAATGGGCCAGCAGCAAATGGTCGTTGAAGCAATACAGGCCGGTGCCAAGGATTTTTTAGTCAAGCCTTTTTCGGCGGACAGGATTGAAGAGGCACTGCGAAAGTTTTTATAATACAAAATATTTCAGGGCAAAGCCCTTCCGGTTAGATTAGCGGAACTTCGCGTTTAATCGGAAGGGGTTTTTTCTTTTTGTGAAGTACAGCTTTGAAATCATGAGAACATCGTGACATCAATTTCAGTTTAATTCTCGAATATTTGCACGAAATATGACCTGAATCGAGATGCCGCTATTGCATGGGACAGAGATCCATGCTTGAAATAGGTTTTTAGAAATGAGGATCCCTACTGTATACGCATGTTAATTTTTGTTATTAAGCTTGTTGAATGCTATTTTCGCTGCCTCCAACTCTATTTGTGGTTACCCCGGGAATCTGGTAAATCACATTGTGCGGCGGGTCCTGCAGTTTTGATTTCGTCAATCTCCCCGACTCCACCAACTCCTGCAACCCCTTCTCGATTTCCCCTGGCGTCACGCCGAATATATCCGCAACCTTCACAGATGATATAGACATATACTTTGGTGCCTTGGAAGATGACATAATCATTGTATGAACGCGTTGATACAATTTTTCCATATCCATCATAAATCCCCCCTTTCTGGCTGCATCTGAACTGTTTCCTGATAAAGTTTGTTTTTTTAATTGACAATTATTCATAATTCTCCCCGAAGAAGTAAAGATTATACGTATTAGACCGCTCGCTGATTGGCAAGCCTTTTTCAGGCGAAACCTGAGCGTAGTTAGATTTAGTGCGGATTGAGAAGCTTAGTGCTTTTCGGTACGCCGACGAAAGGGAGTGAATGAAATGGGATATCGACCGCCGCATCGCATTGCCGAAGCCGCAATAGAATCTGGGACACATAAAGCGAACCTTTCGCTTCTGAGCATGCTGGTCCTTGGCTTTCTTGGAGGGGCGTTTATTTCTTTGGGTTATCTTCTGGACATACGGGTTATCGCCAATTTGCCTCATGAATGGGGAACGTTTGGAAGCTTTATTGGTGCTGCGGTTTTTCCGCTCGGCCTCATCTTAACTATACTGGCGGGGGCTGAGTTGGTGACCGGGAATATGATGGCTGTTTCAATGGCCTTTTTTACTAAAAAGGTTTCACTGGGGAGTCTCCTGAAAAACTGGATAATCATTACGATTGCAAATTTGATTGGCGCCCTTTTTGTAGCATACTTTTTTGGGCATATCGCTGGACTGACGAATACTGAGCCTTATCTGGCAAAGACGGTCACCGTGGCACAGTCCAAAGTGGACCAGGAATTTTGGGCCGCACTTGTTTCAGCGATCGGCTGCAATTGGTTGGTGGGGCTAGCGATTTGGCTTTCGTATGGATCTGAAGAAATGAGCGGGAAGATTCTGGCGATATGGTTCCCGATCATGGGGTTCGTCGCTGTAGGCTTCCAACACGTTGTCGCCAATATGTTTGTCATTCCTGCGGCGATTTTTTCAGGCCATTTGACTTGGATGGATTATCTGAAAAATTTTGTTCCTGTATTTATTGGCAATGTAATAGGAGGAACCATGTTTGTCTCTTTATTTTATTGGTTAGCCTATCTCAAGAACGAACCGCGAGCATCAACCAAATAAGAAATAGCTAGACGGGGTTAAAGAATGCGGTTGAAGAATGGGGACTGACCCCCGGTAAGGTAATGCGTTACAGGGATGGGGGACTGACCCCCGGCAAGGTAATGCGTTAAAGGGATGGGGGACTGACCCCCGGCAAGGTAATGCGTTAAAGGGATGGGGGACTGACCCCCGGCAAGGTAACGCGATAAAGGGATGGGGGACTGACCCCCGGCAAGGTAACGCGTTAAAGGGATGGGGGACTGACCCCCGGTAAGGTAATGCGTTAAAGGAGTGGGGGTGTATCCCCAAAATAAGGAGGTTTGAGTAATGAACGAAGGGAAGTTTTCGGTTGAGATTGATGGGCAGGAGTTTACTGCCGAGGCGGGCCAGACGATTTTGGATGTGGCCAAGTCCCAGGAGTTGTTTATTCCGAGTGTTTGTTATCATCCTAACCTTGGGACGATCCAAAGCTGTGATACTTGTTTTGTGAATGCGGGTGGGAAGATGGTCCGTGCATGTGCGACGAAGGTAGAGCCAGGGATGACTGTGGATACCCATTCAGAAACTGTGAAGGAAGCCCAGTACGAGGCGATGTCGCGAATCCTGAAGAATCATGAATTATACTGTACCGTCTGCGATAACAATAACGGCAATTGTACGGTTCATAATACGGTAGAATATATGGAACTTTCCCATCAGGCTTACCCTTTTGAGGCTAAGCCTTATCCGCCTGATATGTCCCATCCGTTCTACCGCTATGAACCGGATCAATGTATTCTTTGCGGCCGATGCGTGGAGGCCTGCCAGGACCTGCAGGTAAATGAAACATTGAGTATTGATTGGAGCCGGGAGGTACCCCGTGTAATTTGGGATAACGATGTGCCGATCGACGAATCCTCCTGCGTATCTTGTGGCCACTGCGTCAATGTGTGTCCATGTAATGCGTTAATGGATAAATCAATGCTTGGTGAAGCAGGGTTCTTAACCGGAATCCCTCCGAAAATTCTCGGGCCAATGATCGACTTAACCAAAGAAGTAGAGCCGGGATATAGAGAAATCTTTGCGATTTCCGAAGTAGAGGCCTCCATGAGGAAGGCTAAAATTAAGCGGACAAAAACAGTATGTACGTATTGCGGCGTAGGCTGCAGCTTTGAAGTTTGGACACAGGACAGGGAAATCTTAAAAATACAGCCTTCTGAGGAAGCACCGGTGAACGGTATATCCACGTGTGTAAAAGGCAAGTACGGCTGGGGATTTGTGAACAGCGAAGATCGCTTGACTAAACCTTTAATTCGGCGTGGTGATGAGTTTGTCGAGGCTACCTGGGAAGAAGCTATTGATTTAATAGCAGAAAAGCTGGGTGGAATTAAAAAAGAGCACGGACCAGATTCAATTGGATACATAGCTTCGTCCAAGTGCTCCAATGAAGAGAATTTCTTATTCCAGAAGTTTGCCAGAAGCATCATGGGGACGAATAATATTGACAATTGCTCACGTTATTGCCAGTCACCGGCCACAGCCGGGCTTCTTAGAACTGTGGGCCATGGCGGTGATTCAGGGACGATGAAGGATATCGTCGCAGCCGATCTGGTGATTGTTATAGGTGCAAACCCGGCGGAATCCCATCCTGTTTTATCCACACGGGTGAAACGAGCCCATAAGCTGCACGGGCAAAAATTAATTGTGGTCGATTTAAGGGAAAACGAGCTCGCACAACGCGCGGATGTATTTATTCATCCAAAACCAAGTACCGATCTTATTTGGTTAAACGCCGTCACAAAATATATCCTTGATCAAGGATGGGAGGATCGGGAGTTTATTGAAAACAGAGTGAACGGCTTTGAGGAACTGAGAAAAAGCCTTGAAAAATTCACTCTGGAATATGCCGTTGAAAAAACAGGAATTTCCATGGATGAGCTGCTAACCATCGCAAACATGATTCACGAGTCAAAAGGAACATGTATTTTATGGGCGATGGGAATCACGCAACATTCCGGTGCTACTGATGCGAGTACTGCAATATCCAACCTATTGCTGGTTACCGGAAATTATGGGCGTACGGGTACCGGTGCCTATCCTTTGAGGGGGCACAATAACGTCCAGGGCGCCTGTGATTTCGGCACAATGCCGGCCTGGTTCCCGGGATATGAAGCTGTTCAAGACCCAAAAGTGCGTGAGCGTTATGAAAAAGCATGGGGAGTATCCTTGCCTGAAGATCCCGGCTATAACAACCATCAAATGGTAGAAGGCATCCATAAAGGCACGATAAAAGCGATGTACCTTTTCGGGGAAGAAATGGCGTTGGTGGATTCGAACATCAATCACGTGCACTCTGCTTTTGAAAAGCTTGACTTTTTTGTAGTCCAGGACATTTTCTTTAGCAGAACGGCTCAATTTGCTGATGTTGTTTTGCCTGCAGCCCCGAGCCTTGAAAAGGATGGCACTTTCGTTAATACAGAACGCAGGATTCAAAGGTTCCATAAAGTTTTCGAGCCGCTAGGTGAGGCCAAGCCTGATTGGCAGATCTTCCAGCTGATTGCCAATCGCATGGGTGCGAATTGGAATTACAACCATCCGTCAGAAATTATGGATGAAGCGGCAAGCCTGGCCCCGCTCTTTGCAGGTGTAAGCTACGATCGTCTTGAGGGATGGAATAGCCTTGTTTGGCCTGTAGCACCGGATGGAACAGATACTCCATTGCTATACACAGAGAAATTCGCTTTCGCTGACGGCAAAGCAAGATTCGTACCGGTTGACTGGACACCTCCTGTTTTTGCAGGGGAAGAGTTTGACCTGCATTTGAATAACGGGCGTATCCTGGAACATTTCCACGAAGGAAATTTGACATATCGTACAGAAGGCATTACCCATAAGGTGCCGGATTTGTGGCTGGAGGTTTCGCATCAATTGGCGAAAGAGCGCAATATTCAGGACGGCACCTTGGTTGGCTTGACGTCTCCTTATGGTTACGTTGAGGTGCGTGCGATTGTGACTGACCGGGTGAAAGGCGATGAGCTGTACTTGCCAATGCACTCGAGAGAGGATATCGAGGCTGTAAACAAACTGACGAGCAGCTACCATGATTTAATCACCCATACGCCTGCCTATAAGGAAATGGGTGTCAAAATGGAGGTAATCAAACAGGAAGGCGAACGGCCGCTGCCGAGGGAAAATCACCGGTACGGAAACCGGATGCCGCAAATCAGCGTCAGGGTGGAAGAAAAATGGCAGAGGGAAGATTACAAACCGATTGATCAACTGTTTGAGATAAAGGGGGATGATTATGGCCAGAGCAATCAGGCAAATTAGTAAAACTGTCCCGAATGTACAGGAAGAACAGGATCAGGCAATAGCCAGCATCATGAGGGAGGTTGCCGAAAACCAGGAAGCAATCATGAAAACTCTTGGGATATTAAAGGGACTTCATGAAATGAAAGCGCTCGAAGCTGTACACGCTCTCCTGGAACAGCGCACTGAAGTAGGCGCAATAGCCATTCAGCAAATAAACCAGCCGGGCATGCACAATATTATTAAGAATGCAATGGGTGCTGTGGGGTTCTTGGGAGCCCTGCAGCCCGGTCAGTTAAATACGTTACTCGATGCGGTTGGCAGCGGCCTAAAGCGGCTATCAAACACAGGCGAAAATGGCGAAAAGCAATCGATTTGGGCGCTTAGCAGAAGGCTGCGAAGCCCGGAAAGCAGGGCAGCTATGACATCCATGCTTGGTTTATTGGAAGGAATGGGCGAGGTGTTTCTACAGAACAAGGAGCAAAAGAAAGGGTGAACGGCAGTGGAAGAAGCGGTTATTGTGATCAAGAATATGCAAGACCAGGCCGATGCTGACAGAATTATGAGCGCCCTGGAAGATGTATGGGGGATTGGAAGAGTTGAGGTGGATCTTTCACGAAATCGGGCGAAATTAACCTTTGACAACAGGATGGCCCAATTACAGGACTTTGAACGGAGACTTTTAGATAACGGCTATGAAGTTGCGTCCGGTTCTTTTGAACAGTAACCACTTTCATAATTATTTTAAGGAGGCGGCCTATGAGAAAATGTGAAATTTGCGGAAATGAAGAAGCAATGGAGAGCGCCGAGGACCTGGTTGGCGCCTCCCACCTCCATCTATGTGAAACATGCCAGGAAGACCGGAAATTCCATGCACCACCGGATATTCTCGAATGATAATAAATGCCTTACTTATGGAAAACATGAGTGGGGCATTTTTTGTTTCTGGTAACTTTGGCGGGACTGTTTTTTCTGGTTGGTTTATATTTTTATTACAGAAAGGGGAAGGTGGGGGATATGGAGGATCAGGTAGCAAACTGGTTTGCAGAGTATTCCGGATACGCCATTTGGCTCAGTATTTTTTTAAATATTATAATCTCTTTACTGGGCATTGTCCCGAGCGTTTTCTTAACGGCGGCCAATATCATGTTTTTTGGCTTTTTAAACGGAGTGACCATTTCCATTCTAGGAGAAGCACTCGGCGCTATTATAAGCTTTTATTTGTACCGAAAGGGCATACGCAGGTTTTTGCGGGAAGATGGGCATCAAAACAGGTATATCAAAAAGCTGCAAAAAAGCAAGGGGCTTGAAGCGTTTTTATTGATACTTGCTCTGCGATTATTCCCCCTTGTTCCATCGGGGTTTGTAACCTTAGCTGGTGCCGCAAGCAAAATGACTCTTGTTAATTTTTCTATTGCCAGCACGATTGGGAAGGTGCCGGCGTTATTGCTGGAAGCCTATTCGGTTCAGCAGGTGCTTCATTGGGAATGGCAGGGGAAAGTTATTGCGGGTATTGTTTCTCTGTTCTTTCTTTTAGTTTTTTTACGAAAAAAAGGTCCAAGGAAGAGATAGTTTCCGTTGGACCTTTGCTTATCAAAGAAATGGGAGCCATTTGCTTAAGCATCTCACATCCTAAATCTTTACATGTTTATGGATTTGTAGACCACATTCCCGCTGATTTGATCAATACCCTTGGGTTCAGTTTTAATTGGGCCACAATCAGTTCAGCTAGGTCTTCCGGCTGCATTACTTTCTCCGGATTCCCGTCGGTCAGGTTGTTCTCGAACGCTAAATCGGTTGAAACGGTACTTGGCGTCAATGCGGATACACGGATATTATGCTTTCTAACCTCCAGCATTAGCGACTCGGTCAAGCCAAGGACACCAAACTTGGACGCGCTGTAAGCACTCGTAACGGGTGCTCCTTTTTGTCCGGCCGTTGACGAAATATTGATGATATCGCCCGATTTCTTTTCGATCATGCCAGGTAACACAGCCCTTGTGACATTATAAACACCCATTAAGTTAACGCGGATGATTTTCTCCCACTCTTCCGGAGACAATTCAAGAAAACCGCCAAATTTGGCAGTCCCGGCATTGTTTATCAGGATATCGATCGAATCCAGGTCTGATTTGATATGCTCCACCGCATGCTCTACAGAATCAAGATTTGACACATCTGCAACAGCCGCTGATACGGTCACCCCATACTCCGCCAATTCCTCGCTTACTTTTTCAAGGTTGTCCATGTTCAACCCAATCATTCCTATATGTACGCCTTCCTTTGCCAGCGCAATTGCAGCAGCTCTTCCTATCCCTCTGCCTGCCCCGGTAATCAAAGCCGTTTTTCCTTTTAATGATTCCATTCTACCCCTCCTACTTGTTGTTAAGATTAAAATGAGCACAAAAAGGCACATTATGTACAAAAATAATATACCCCATGAAACTCCATTCCTTGCATAGAAGTACTGAGGCTTTTGAACTGTTTTGCAAGTGAACAGATATAGTATACATCTATAACATTTTTTTGGAAGTACGCACTTTTATTTTACATAGTGAGGGAAAGTATACTGTGTTTTCTTAAGCCGGTAATGTCTTTACATTATGATGAGGGTGTGTCCGGTTAAAATATCTAAACATAATGTGACGAATTTCACAATTAAATTTAAAGCAGCGGATTCCCTCGCCCAATCCACACCTTAGAGAAGATTCCAGTATATAAGCGGAAAACCAAATATATGAGCGAAAGTCCAAAGATTGAGCGAACATCCCAATGCATTGAAATAGAGAAGGGACAATAGAATGATTACTGCACTAACACGGCTTGGAGCCGGCCCTTATTGGACGGGAAAGTTCGAGCCCCGGATGAAGGACAGGTAAAAAATCTATAAAATTGTGGTGCAAGCAGATAAGGTTTATCTTATTATAGTACAATAAGATAAAAGGAATTTAAAATGCCGCTTTACGGATTTTTTGTAAGTGGCGATTAAGCATTGATTTTTATATTTAACAAAGTTGGCATCTTTTGAAAATATATGAACAAGACATCAACTTTCGCCATACCGGCGATAAGTCGGGATTTTCCAACATTTATGCAGCATGGGAAATGGTTACTCTTTCCCTGCCAGCAAACAAAAGCTTTAAAGGGGAAGGAAGTCATTACACATGAAGCGAGGAAAGGTGTATTTGGTCGGGGCCGGACCGGGCGATATCGGCCTGATTACAATGAAGGGAATGGAAGCGGTCCGCCGCGCGGATGTAATCCTGTATGACAGGCTGGCCAATCCGAAGCTGCTGGATTTTGCAAGGAGCGATTGTGAGCTGATTTATGGCGGAAAGCTTCCGGACCGCCATTTCCTGCGCCAGGATGCAATCAATGAACTTCTTATTGAAAAAGCGCTGGAAGGGAAAACTGTTGTCCGACTAAAAGGCGGCGATCCAGGCGTATTCGGCCGGGTCGGGGAAGAAGCTGCAGGCCTTGCCGAAAATGGGATACCCTTTGAAATGGTCCCCGGCATTACATCCGGAATCGCTGCTCCCCTGTATGCGGGGATACCGGTGACTCACCGGGAGTATGGAGGCTCGTTCGCCGTAGTGACCGCCCATGATAAATCAAAAAATGGAAAACCAAATATAAACTGGGCTGCCCTCGCACAAGGCATCGACACCATCTCGTTCTATATGGGCGTTGCCAACCTTCCTTATATATGTGAAAACCTGATGAAGTACGGAAAAGTACCGGAAACTCCCGTCATCCTGATACAATGGGGAACAATGGGCAGGCAGAAGACACTGGAAGGAACGCTTGACACGATTGCGGAAAAAGCGGAAAGCGTGAATTTCAGCAATCCGGCGATTACGCTCGTAGGCGATATTGTCTCGCTCCATGGGAAGCTTAGCTGGTTTGATAAAAAGCCGTTGTATGGGCGTCAAATTTTGCTTGCGAGAACGGGTACAGAGGAAAGCATGATTGCCTCTGAACTCAGGGAACAAGGAGCGGATGTTATCGAATTCCCGAAATGGAAACGTGCCGCAGTGCCAGTGGATAAGGACATTTTGGACCGGATTGGCAGCTACGATAAGATTCTCTTCACTTCACCAGAAAGTGTCCATGAGTTCTTTGGGCTGCTGGTTGAACGCGGTATCGACATCCGTCTAATCAGGGGTGATTTGTACGCCGGCTCTAATAAATCAAAGCAAGCCTTGATGAAACGAGGCCTACTGGCTGAAATTGCCGGGGACATCAGCAACAACTCGGGTAAGCTTCTGATTATCGGGGATGATCGTCTGGAGACCGATAGAGCATTCTATATCAGCAAATATGGTAGTTTAGATATATTCTTGACCTCCCGAATTGAACTGGATGGGCAGTATCTGCCGATTTTCACACGGATGATGCAAGAAGCGCGACTGGATACTGCTGTATTTCCGAGCAGTGCATCTGTTCAGCAATTCAGCTCAGGGCTGAAATCCTCCGGGCTGTTGTTGAAGGATGTGATGAACGGGTTGAACGTTGTTTGTATGGGTGAACATACTTATAATACTGCCGAAGAATACGGTTTTAATCCGAAGGGCATGCCGGATTCCCCGACAAAAGAAGCTCTTGTACAATTCCTGTCGATCACGCCCGAACATACAAAAAAATAACACCCAATTTGGCACCCTCACGATAAAGAAGTGGGAGGAATGAAAGAAAATGAAAAAGTACTATCCTGTCAATCTTGATATTGAGGGCAAGGCAGCAGCTGTCGTTGGCGGCGGGAAGGTGGCTGAGCGAAAGGTGAAGGGATTGCTGGAAGCTGGGGCGGATGTTACCATAATCAGCCCGGAAATAACAGAAGGATTGAGGCAATGGGAAGTGCAGGATGCCATCGCCTGGCGCAAAAAAGAAGTATCCGTAGAAGATCTGCAGGATGCGGCTATCGTGGTAGCCGCGACAAATGACGCTCAGGTTAATGAATGGATTGCTTCCATCATAAAGCCTAACCAGCTCGTAAATCTTGCCGATAACCCTGAGGATTCAGACTTTCATACTCCATCCATCATTAGAAGGGGAGGCCTCGTGATTACGGTTTCCACATCCGGGGCCAGTCCCATGCTTTCAAGGAAAATCACCCGCGACATCGCCGAACTGTATGATGAGCGGTATGAAGACTATCTGGATTTCTTGTTTGCCTGGCGGGAACGGATTATCAAAGAAGTAAAAGATCCCGGCAAAAAAAGAAAATTGCTTGCCGCTCTTGTGGAACAAGACTTCCTTGACAGAAACGACCGCGACGCATCGTTTCGAATTTTATATGAAAAAATCATGGAGCCGTGACTGCTGCCATGATTTTTTTGTGGGGATTGGAGCCGCCCGGTTCCGAATCTAGTGAATCTCCCTATTTTTAAGCCAAACCATGAACCATTTTTGTCCTATTTCAATATTCTATAAATATCAAAGGTAGATATTAAATTAGCTCATGCGGGTGGGAGAAAATGAACTTATGGATTCTATAGTGTTTATCGGAACCAACAAATCGGGTTCAAGCAGGGAAGCAGTCAGGGCGGCAAAACGGCTTGGTTTTTATACGATTGTGTTCACGGATAGGCTTCAATTCATGGAACAGATTTCCGAGTTTCCTGATGTGGACGAGATGATATTGACAGATCTTTCAAATCGCAGCACTCTAAAAACGGCCATCCTCAAGCTGAAAAAAGAAGGAAAAACAATTCAGGGCATTTTAAGCTTTATCGATCCTTATGTTCACGTAGCAGCTGCTTTGGCCGAACAGATATGCACGAGCATTGTGTCTTCCAAACAAATTCTCAATATGGAAGATAAAACATTAACCCGCAGGCTTCTAAAGAACCATTCGGTATCGCCGTACTTCGCTATTTTCCAGCCGGAGGATTCGCTGCAATCTTTCCTTCCCAGGCAAGAGAAGCATTTGCCTCTTATCGTAAAGTCCCCTAAATCTGCAGGTTCAAAGGATGTATTGCCTGCGACCAGCAAAAAGCAATTAAAATCGGCCATTAAAAAACTAGCAAAGAAGTATAGAGATACACCTGTCTTGTTGGAAGAATTTATATCCGGGCCGCAATATCTAATCGAAGCTGTCGTCCATAATGCAACAGTCCATATAATAGCAGTGATAGCACAAGAAATCACATTCCAGCAACGATTCATCGTCACGGGATATTCTTTGATTCCGCACATGGAAAAACAATTTTACGACAGTATACATGATACTGTTGCTTCGATTGTACAAGCATTGAAACTGAAAAATGGCGCTTGCCATCTTGAAATGCGATTGGCCGAGGGGCAATGGAAATTAATTGAGGTCAATCCACGGATTTCAGGCGGTGCGATGAATCGGATCATTGAAATTGGATACGGCATAAATTTGGTAGAGGAAACGATTCAGCTTTATTTGGGCAATGAGCCCCGCCTTGCGAGAAAACATAGCAAATACGTATACGCCCATTACCTGACTGCTTCATGCGAGGGAACATTGTCTAAAGTAACCGGAAGAGAGCGAGCCTCGAACTATCCTGGAGTCGAAGAAGTGTTCATAAAACCGAGAAAAGGGAAATTCCTGCGTCCGCCTTTGTCAATGGGGGACCGGTATGGGTATGTGCTGGCATCTTCGGACACTTCCATAGAAGAAGCAAAAAAAATCGCCGAACAAGCGGCAAAGGAAATATCGTTCCACCTTGAGGATGAATATAGCTATTTGTCTTTTATATGAAAGAGCAGTGTATATCAATAAAATGACAATGTACATCAATTTTAAAGGATACATCAATAAAATGGCAGGACCAATGGAACAGCCTTCGAAATAAAAATCCCTGACAGAATACGTCAGGGATTTTGCTGATTATAAAACCTGCTAACCCTTGGTAAACATGAATTACTGCAACGTCTTATGGATGAGTTTCGGAGCAAGAAAATTTTACATAATAATTCTTACCCATGAATGTCTGTTGTGCTATTATATAGAAATATTATCAGAGGGAATTGAATTGTTTGAATACTTTGGTGCGGAGGCAAAAAAGATGTTCTTGTTTATCAAATGGTTCATGTTTTTCACAGGTTTGACGCTGCTTGGCTTGGGGAATGCGATTGCGGTTAAGGTAAAGTTTCTTGGCCTTCATCCGTGGGAGGTATTAAACGTGGCCCTGTTTCAAAATTTCGGCTTCACAATCGGTACCTGGTCTGTTCTATCCGGGTTTTTCCTTGTGGCGGTTTCGCTTCTTATCGACCGGAAATATATTAATATAGGAACTTTTTTGAATGCCTTGTTGCTTGGCCCGATCATGGATTTCTTTTTGTGGACGGATCTTCTCCCAAATGCAACGCATACATGGATGGATTATTTAATCATTTTTGTTGGAATCCTATTGGCGGGATTTGGAGGAGGAGTGTATGTCGCTTCCGGTATCGGAGCGGGTCCTCGCGACGGGTTCATGCTCACGGTTTCTGATAGGACCGGGCTTTCTGTCAGCAGGGCGAGGATTATCGTGGAATCCCTCGTGTTGCTGATTGGCTTCCTGCTTGGCGGACCTGTTTTTATCGTCACTTTTCTTTATACATTTATTCAAAGCCCTGTCTTTCAGAGGACCTTTGTTTATTTCAGGAAGAGCCTTGAGAAAATGAACGAAAAAAATACAGCCGTGGAAACCGCGATACAGGATTAGGCACTCCGGATTCCCGAGCTTTTGTAAAGGCGATGACGGAGCAGACCCGGGCCAGAAGAATGTGGGTTACCTATGCATTACCACGGTACGTTGCATACTTAGTCTGTATTCTGCAATCGCCAAAAAATCCCGCCTCGGCAATTACCGAAGGCGGGATTCTTTCATCAATTAATCGAAATACTTATTCAAGCCGTTGAATATTCCCCTGGCCGCTTTTTGCTGGTAAGCTTTTGTAGCGATCAACTTTTCTTCGTTCGGGTTGGAGATAAAGCCAAGCTCCACGAGAACCGAAGGCACTTTATTATATTTCACCACATAAAATCCAGCAGTCTTTACACCGCGGTCCCTCATCCCCGTCTGTTTGATAAGCTCAGTTTGGATGGATTTCGCCAGCTCTGCTTCATTTCCATACGTTTTATCATAGAAAGTATCAATGCCGGTTGCTCCATCATCTGAGGCGGAATTGTAATGGATGCTGATAAAGACATCTGCCTTATATTTATGGCTGATCGCGACTCGTTCGCTTAGTTCAAGTTTTCGGCTTGTATTTGAAGTACGTGTCATGATTACTTTTGCCCCTGCATTTTGCAATAAAAGCTTCAGTTCATTTGCAGTTTGCAGATTGATGGTTTTTTCCTGTGTCTTGCCTTTTCCGATAGCGCCAGGATCACTTCCGCCGTGGCCCGGGTCAATAACGATTGTTTTTCCTGACACAGAGTATGCTGGCGGCCGCTTCGTCGACAGGTATGACATGGAAGCCCACCCCGTCTTGCCGGAAGCTGTTTTTACCCTGGCCCAAGATTTGCCGGATACGACTTTTTTCTCGAAGAAGGTTACCGCTTCGCCCTTCTTGACAGCTGTTACAACTGAGGATGAAGTGCTTGGCTCCTTCCGGATGTTCAGGGCACTCGCGCCGGTGACATAATATTTGACATCCGGTTCAGCAGTCGGTGTAGACGGCTCCGGTTCTGGCTTCGGCTTTGGAGCCGGTTTTGAAGCCGGTTTTGCCGGGGCTTTGGATGTCAGATACGAAAGTGAAGCCCATCCCATTTTTCCGGAGGCTGTTTTTACCCTGCCCCATGATTTTCCGGATATCACCTTTTTCTCGTAAAAAGTAACCGCCTCCCCCTTTTTAACCGTCGTCAGTACGGTGGAAGAAGTTCCCGGTGCTTTGCGGATATTTAATGCAATGGCTGTTACATAATATGTAGCTGGCTTTGTAACAGTGGCAGGTTTAGCAGGCGTTTTCGCAGCTGCTTTGACGGGCAATAGATATTTGGAAGAAACCCATCCGTTTTTTCCGCTGAAGGATACCCGAGTCCATCCGTTTTGCTGCTGGATTGCCGTAATGACCTGTCCTTTCTTGAACGTTCCTAAGACTTTCGAGGTTGTACCGGGTTTCTCCCGGATATTGAGTATTGAAGCATTTACTTTGGCCTGCGTGGAAGCCGATGCCTGTGTGCCGGGAACAGAGAAAATGAATAACGATGCTGTGAGTGCCGTGGCTGCTAATATAGTTGTGATTTTCTTTATCATGCTGTGCCGCCTTTCAAAAGAGTTTTTCCCAAATTTCTACAAGTTCCAACATGCTGCTAGACAAAGCCATTAAAAAATCAGGCAAACCGTAAATGATGAGAAAAGGTGTTGGCAAATTGCATCTTTTGCCTTATTTTTTTACAGCTTTATCTGGGAAAGTATATAAAAAATATCGGTTAAATTGTCATGTTCTTTAGGATTATGCAGTAATTTAGGAACATTTTACTATTTTTGTAGGTGTATTTTGTGTATCTAAAGCAACTTTTTTCCTTTATGTTAATTTCTTTGTAAATTAAGGGATTTTTTTCATGTGGATGGGGACAGTATTAAGCGTGTCTACTAGCTTTTTTGAAGGAGGAATCTAAATGGACAAGGACGAGTCGCAGAAAAAACATAAGAGATCGGAAATGGAGACGGACGACACTCTCACGAACGGTCAGGGACATCCTGTAACAAACAACCAAAACATCAGAACAGTAGGCAATCGTGGACCTGCTACCTTAGAAAATTATGATTTTATTGAAAAAATAAGCCACTTCGATCGTGAGAGGATCCCCGAACGCGTAGTTCATGGCAGGGGAGCAGGGGCACACGGTTATTTTGAGGCATACGGGAAAGTCGGCGAGGAGCATCCTTCTAAATATACAAGGGCAAAGCTTTTTCAGGAAAAAGGAAAACGGACGCCGTTATTTGTCCGGTTTTCAACAGTCATCCATGGTACGCATTCCCCGGAGACATTACGGGATCCGCGCGGTTTTGCCGTCAAGTTTTACACGGAAGACGGAAATTGGGATTTAGTCGGGAATAACCTGAAAATCTTTTTTATCCGCGATGCGATGAAGTTCCCTGACTTAATCCATGCCTTTAAGCCAGATCCGGTGACGAATATCCAGGATGGCGAAAGGATTTTTGATTTTATCTCTAATACCCCTGAAGCGATGCACATGATTACTTTCTTGTTCTCGCCGTGGGGCATACCGGCAAATTACCGCCAGATGCAGGGATCCGGGGTGAATACCTACAGGTGGATCGATCAAGAAGGGAAAGCGGTACTTGTTAAATATCACTGGGAACCAAAGCAGGGCATTAAAAACCTGACACAGAAGGAAGCGGAGGAAATTCAGGCCAAGAACTTCAACCATGCCACCCAGGATTTGTATGAATCGATTGAAAGAGGAGACTATCCGGAGTGGGAGCTTCTTGTACAAATCATGAGCGATGAGGAACATCCGGAATTGGATTTTGATCCGCTTGATGATACAAAGCTGTGGCCGGAGGATAAGTTCCCATGGCTGCCAGTAGGGAAAATGGTGCTTGACCGGAATCCTGATGATTATTTCAATGAAGTAGAACAAGCGGCCTTTGGTACTGGAGTACTTGTGGATGGGATGGATTTCTCCGATGATAAAATGCTTCAGGGAAGAACATTCTCTTATTCCGACACCCAGCGGTACAGAGTAGGCCCTAATTATCTGCAGATCCCGATCAACTCGCCAAAGAAGCGCGTGGCAACGAACCAACAGGGAGGCAGAATGCGGTATAGGCCTGATAAAGGTGAAGATCAAAGCCCTCATATTAATTATGAACCATCTACCATTAATGGGTTGAAGGAAGCAAAGCAAGAAGGAAAAGTGCACACCCCGTATGTCGAGGGGAAACTGGTCCGTGAAGGCATTGAACGGGAAAACAATTTTGGCCAGGCAGGGGAAACTTACAGGCACTTTGAAGAATGGGAAAGGGAAGAACTGATCACGAACCTGGTGAACACTCTTGCACCATGTGATGTGAGAATTAAAACGAAGATGATCGATATGTTCAAGCAATGTGATGCCGAGTATGGCCGCAGGGTCGAGGAAGGGCTGCTGAATTCCGATCCGGGCAATACGTCCAGCAGGGAGCCTATTGGAGCAGAAGGAGCAGAAGATGCACCAAGGCAAGCGGAAGAAAAAGGACATTCCCAGGATCCTTATTAATATTCGTTTAGTACAAATCACCAGCCTTGCCGGCCTAAAAAGAGGCAAGGTTTCTTTCTGCCATTTTTCAACCGGGCGGCCAAAAATCTTCTATAACTTACCTGATCGTTATGTTTGGCAAAAGGGTAGGAATCATTTAAACTAAATATGCAAGAATATTATTCCTGTACCCTGTCGCAAGGGGATGGATTCTGTTTGCTTGAAGATATTTCAGTTCGGATGTGCATATATGCAGCGGCTAATTCAGGTAAATGCAACTTTTCCTTTGTCCAGGCCTGAAATCGGCTGCCAGTTTAACGAGTTTTATGTATCCGGAAGGGGAAGAAAATGATTAAGGTTTTGTCTGCTCTCGTATTCCCGGCTTTGCTGGTCATGCTTTTTTCAAGGGTTACCTACAATACAGTGGTCGGGCTTGTATTGACTGTTGCCCTGATAGCTGCCTCTGCCTACAAAGGCTACACACACACCTGGTGGCTGATCATCATAGACGCATTTTCATTGACAGTTGGCTTTTGGCTTTCTTTAAGGATGAGCAAAAAAGCGTCCCGCAGCGCCTGAAACAGGTGCTTTTTTTGTTTTCAATCACAGAAGTCTTTGTCGGAAAACAAGCGAATAAACGTTCGCTTTTTATTGGTTTGTTTCGATTGCTTTATGGTACAATGTGTATATGGAATTCAGGGTTGGCTATAAATATAGTAGTTAAGGCAATGGGGACATCTTTTGCCTTCTTATTATTTGTAAATATATATGGTGTTTTTATGAATTTTTAATACGATTGGAGGGCCTGCCTCTTGAAGGATACATTTGAGTTAGTCTCAAAATATTCGCCCGGGGGAGATCAGCCGGAAGCAATCCGGCAGATTGTCGAAGGGATCAATAAAGGAAAGAAGCATCAGACTTTGCTTGGTGCGACGGGTACGGGGAAAACGTTCACTGTCTCCAATGTCATTAAAGAAGTGAACAAGCCTACGCTTGTCATTGCCCATAACAAAACGCTGGCGGGACAGCTTTATAGTGAGTTCAAAGAATTTTTCCCGAACAACTCGGTTGAATATTTCGTCAGTTATTATGATTATTTCCAGCCGGAAGCATACGTACCCTCCACAGATACCTTCATAGAAAAAGATTCAAGCATAAATGATGAAATAGATAAGCTGCGCCACTCAGCTACATCCGCTTTATTTGAACGCAGGGATGTAATCATTATCGCCAGTGTTTCCTGCATTTACGGGCTCGGTTCACCGGAAGAGTACCGGGAAATGGTCGTTTCGCTCCGTACCGGTGCTGAAATGGAAAGGAACACACTGCTTCACAGATTGGTGGACATTCAATATGAGAGAAATGATATAGACTTCCAGCGCGGGACATTCCGTGTCAGGGGCGATGTCGTGGAAATCTTTCCGGCTTCCCGGGATGAACATTGTGTCCGGGTTGAGTTCTTTGGTGATGAAATCGACCGGATCCGTGAAGTAGATGCATTGACAGGGGAGATTATCGCTGAACGGGACCATATCGCGATCTTCCCGGCATCCCACTTCGTTACAAGGGCAGAAAAAATGAAGATAGCGATTGAAAACATCGAGAATGAGCTGGAAGTGCGCTTAAAAGAACTGCGGGAGGACGATAAGCTTCTTGAAGCGCAGAGGCTCGAGCAAAGGACAAGATACGACCTTGAGATGATGCGCGAGATGGGATTTTGTTCAGGAATTGAAAACTATTCCCGCCACCTGACACTCAGGGAGCCGGGTTCTACTCCCTATACGCTTCTTGACTATTTTCCGGACGATTTTCTCCTCGTGGTTGATGAGTCGCACGTCACACTGCCGCAAGTACGCGGAATGTTCAATGGGGACCAGGCCCGCAAGCAGGTGCTTGTAGATTTTGGGTTCCGCCTTCCCTCGGCGCTGGATAACCGGCCTTTAAGATTTGAAGAATTTGAAAAGAAAGTCGGCCAGGCGGTATTTGTTTCGGCCACGCCAGGGCCATACGAACTGGAACATACACCTGAGATGGTAGAACAAATCATCAGGCCTACCGGACTTTTGGATCCGAATATTGACATCCGTCCGATTGAGGGTCAGATTGATGACTTAATCGGTGAGATCCAGGACCGGATCAATAAGAATGAACGCGTGCTTGTGACTACCTTGACGAAAAAGATGTCCGAGGACTTAACCGATTACCTGAAAGAGATCGGCATAAAGGTTCAATACCTTCATTCTGAGGTAAAGACATTGGAAAGGATTGAAATCATTCGCGACTTGCGGTTGGGGAAATACGATGTTCTGGTTGGCATTAACCTGCTTAGGGAAGGATTGGACATACCGGAAGTGTCACTTGTGGCCATACTGGATGCGGATAAAGAAGGCTTCCTGCGTTCCGAGCGTTCGTTAATCCAAACGATAGGGCGTGCCGCGCGGAATGCGAATGGGCAGGTAATCATGTATGCGGATAAAATGACGAATTCGATGGAATTGGCGATTGGCGAGACAAAACGCCGCCGTGCCATACAGGAAAAATACAATGAAGAGCATGGCATCGTACCGCAGACGATACAAAAAGATATCCGGGATGCGATCCGTGCAACCCATGCGGCCGAGGAACAGGAAGAATACACGCCGTCTCCTCGTTTAGCCAGCATGACGAAAAAAGAACGCGAAAAGATGATCGCGGACATGGAAAAAGAAATGAAAGAAGCAGCGAAGGCATTAAACTTCGAGCGGGCTGCGGAGCTGCGTGATTTATTGCTGGAGTTAAAAGCGGAAGGATGACGAGAGAATGGCAATGGAAAAACTGATTGTAAAAGGCGCCAGGGCCCATAATCTGAAAAATATAGACGTCACGATTCCGAGGGACCAGCTTGTTGTCTTAACCGGCCTCTCAGGCTCTGGTAAATCGTCCCTGGCTTTCGATACGATTTACGCCGAAGGGCAGCGGCGCTATGTAGAGTCGCTGTCTGCCTATGCCCGGCAATTTCTGGGTCAGATGGACAAGCCGGATGTCGATTCAATCGAAGGGCTGTCGCCGGCGATTTCCATCGACCAGAAAACGACAAGCCGGAATCCCCGTTCCACTGTAGGGACGGTTACGGAAATCTATGATTATCTGCGGTTATTATATGCCCGGATAGGAAGGCCTACATGTCCGATCCATAATATTGAAATCACCTCCCAAACGATTGAACAAATGGTTGATAGAATCATGGAATATCCGGAACGTACTAAACTGCAGGTGCTGGCCCCGCTGGTATCAGGCCGGAAGGGAACACATGCAAAGGTACTGGAGGATATTAAGAAACAAGGCTATGTCCGCGTCCGAGTTGACGGGGAAATGCATGATTTAGGGGAAGAAATCAGCCTTGAAAAGAACAAAAAGCATTCCATCGAAGTCATTATCGACCGGATTGTCGTGAAAGAAGGCGTGTCTGCGCGGCTTGCGGATTCATTGGAAAGCGCCTTGAAGCTGGGTGAAGGGAAAGTAATCATCGATGTGATGGGGGAGGAAGAGCTGCTGTTCAGTGAACATCATGCCTGCCCATATTGCGGATTTTCAATAGGCGAGCTGGAACCCCGTATGTTTTCCTTTAACAGCCCTTTTGGCGCCTGTCCGGAATGTGACGGCCTGGGTTCAAAGCTTGAAGTGGACAAGGAACTAGTGATGCCAAACAAGGACCTTACTTTGAGGCAGCATGCCATCGCCCCTTGGGAGCCGACCAGCTCGCAATATTATCCTCAACTGACAGAGGCGATAGCCAATCATTATGGCATTGACATGGATGTGCCTGTGAAGGATTTATCCGAAGCTGCACTGGATAAGATCCTGTACGGCTCGAAGAATGACAAAATCTATTTCAGGTATGAAAATGACTTCGGGCAAATTCGTGAAAACTATTTTCAGTTCGAAGGCGTTTTAAAGAATGTAGAACGCCGATACAAGGAAACAGGCTCAGATTATATCAGGGAACAGATGCAGAAATACATGTCTGAGCATGCTTGCCCGACTTGTAAAGGCCACAGGCTGAAGAAAGAAAGCCTTGCCGTTTTAATCCAGGGCCGGCACATTAGCGAGATCACTTCCCTTTCTGTTGAGGAAGCTTTGAAATCACTCGACACTTTGGAATTGACCGAAAAAGAAAAGAAGATTTCGAATCTGATTTTCCGAGAAATTAAGGAACGCTTAGGTTTTCTGGAAAATGTAGGGCTTGATTATTTGACGCTCAGCCGAGCAGCCGGAACCCTTTCCGGCGGGGAGGCTCAGAGGATCCGCCTGGCGACGCAAATCGGTTCCAGGTTGACCGGTGTCCTATATATTCTGGATGAGCCGTCTATCGGACTCCATCAGCGTGATAATGACAGATTGATTGATACATTAAAGAATATGCGGGATATCGGAAATACTTTAATAGTTGTCGAGCATGATGAGGATACGATGCTTGCTGCTGACTATCTGATCGATGTTGGTCCCGGAGCGGGTATTCACGGGGGAAGTATTGTTTCTGCCGGAACACCTGAATATGTAATGGAAGACCCGAAATCGTTGACGGGCCAATATTTATCCGGGAAGAAGTTCATCCCGCTTCCCCTGGAGCGACGCAAGAGCGATGGAAGATTCGTGGAAATCAAGGGTGCCAAAGAAAATAATTTAAAGAATGTAAATGTGAAGTTCCCTCTTGGAACCTTTATTGCAGTGACGGGTGTTTCGGGCTCGGGAAAGAGCACTCTGATCAACGAAATACTCCATAAGTCACTCGCCCAAAAGCTGCATAAAGCCAAGGCGAAACCGGGACAATTCCGTGAAATCAAAGGAATCGAACACCTGGAAAAGGTGATCGACATTGACCAGTCACCAATAGGAAGAACGCCTCGTTCCAACCCGGCAACATACACAGGTGTTTTCGATGATATCCGCGATGTATTCGCTGCAACCAATGAAGCAAAGATACGAGGATATAAAAAGGGCCGGTTTAGCTTTAACGTAAAAGGCGGACGCTGTGAAGCCTGCCGTGGGGACGGCATCATCAAGATCGAGATGCACTTCCTGCCGGATGTTTACGTGCCATGTGAAGTCTGCCATGGAAAGCGGTACAACCGCGAAACATTGGAAGTGAAATACAAAGGGAAAAATATTTCTGACATCCTCGATATGACTGTTGAAGACGCGCTTTCATTCTTTGAAAATATCCCGAAGATCAAAAGAAAGCTGCAGACGATCTCTGATGTCGGCCTTGGATATGTAACGCTTGGCCAGCCGGCTACGACTCTCTCCGGAGGGGAGGCCCAGCGTGTCAAACTTGCATCGGAACTGCATCGCCGGTCCAACGGCCGCTCGTTCTATATTCTGGACGAACCTACTACCGGGCTGCATGTTGATGATATTGCCAGGCTGCTTGCCGTTTTGCAAAGACTGGTCGAGAATGGCGATACCGTGCTGGTGATTGAACATAACCTCGATGTCATAAAAGCGGCAGATTATATTGTCGACCTTGGGCCGGAAGGCGGGGACAAAGGCGGAACGATTGTGGCTGCAGGTACGCCGGAGCAATTGGTAAAGGTAGAAGAGTCGCATACAGGAAGATACCTTAAACCAATTCTTACACGTGACCAGATCCGGATGGAGAAATTAATCAAGGAAAAAGAGCACGAACACGTATAAAGAGCAGCAGATACTGACTGCACCTTCCATTGTTATTCAACAATTGGAGGTGCTTTTTTTTAAGCGCACTTCATTTCCTTGATTTCCTTGACTTGTTTATACGTCTTTAAAAACAGTCACCATGTAAGCCTGCTTAACACATGCAATTTTAATTAATAAAAATGTGTATGAGCACATCCCCGCTATCATTTTTATAAACAGCTCCCTTTCTACTTTCTCTGGAACACGGTTCCGTTCCCAAGCCTACGCCATGACTGATCACTTTATGTAAAGCGAGATTTGTGTATTTCCCGAAAGTAATGAGGAAACACAAACAAAAGGTTTAATGGAATGGACCTCTAAACTTAAAGCCTGCATCAAGGAAGGCTCAGATTCCTTTGATGCAGGCTCTTTTTTGTCATTCACTTTAATGGTGTCAATGAGTTATAAGGGACACTGTTTTCAAATGAAATTTCTTTAATTCTGCCTTTTCAGGATGTCTGGTTTAGTTGAATTTACATCGAAGTGGAGTTTGTTTTATTAATCAACGGTTCAATAGCTGCAGAAAATGTAAATTCCCGGAGAGTAAATTATCATTTCCCGGAAAATATTGTCGATTTCCTTGTCGAATCATCAGTGGAACCTGGACTCTCCCTAATAAAACAAAATCAATGAAACTTTCATGCTAATGTTGCGTACACATTATAGATAGAGATTGTAATAAAGTGGATACATAGCGAAAGGCGGGGATGAAGAATGCAGGAGGAAAAAAAACGGATTTTGCAATTGGTACAGGATGGCCAGTTATCGGCTGATGAAGCACTTGGCCTTTTGGAAGAATTGGAAAAAGCTGAACAGGCCAGTGCAAAAAAAGAAGAAACTCTGCTTAACGAGCTTGTGCCGATTAACGGGAAGGAAGAGTCCTATGAGAAATCGGATGCTTCCTTTCAGAAAAAGATTCAATCCTCAAAAGAAAAACTAATTGATTTTATCGACAGTGCCATAAAAAAAATGAAGGAAGCCGATTTGGATTTTAATTTTGGCTCGATGATAGAGATGTCCCATATTTTCCATCAAAGCGAAGTCCTTCTCAAAGAAATCAATATAGAAATAGCAAACGGGAAAGCATCATTGATTCCATGGGACCAGCACGAATTGCGTGTCGAATGCAAAGCAAAGGTATACCGGGTTAAAGATCAGGAGGAAGCGAGGAAGAACTTTTTGCGGGATGTTATGTTTCAAGTGCACGGAGAGTCATTCCGTTTTGCTTCCAGGCAAAAGACATTGAAGGTCGAAGCGGACATTTATATTCCAAAAGCGTATTATGACCGTATCACCGTAAGAATGTTCAATGGTTCCATCAACGGGACTGATCTGCAAGGAGAGAAGATAAAGGCTAAGACCGCTAATGGTCCGATAAACTTCATGCGACTTTCAGGTAAAACAGCCGAGCTTGAGACGGCCAATGGCGGAATCACCATTGAACATGCCAGCCTGGAAAAATTAGAGGCCGAAACTTTAAATGGCTCAATTGTGGCTGAGGGCATCCTAAACAAGGTGGATGCCCAATCGTTTACCGGTGATATTTTGTGCGACCTGCCAACCGGCCGGGGAGAATATATTCATGCGAGGACCGTTACCGGTAAAATCTACGTGAACCTTGAGCCGGGGACGGCAGTCAACGGGCAGCTAAAGTCCAATATAGGAAGCCTCAGCGCCAATCTCCCAGGCATTGAGGTCGTCGAAGAAAAAAATGAAGTGGTACAAAAGGTTCTTACTTTTAAAACGGGGCATTCTCCGGAATCGGTACTTCATATTTTTGCCGATACAAAAACGGGAGCAATCAGCATTAACTAATAAAAAATCTTCACTAAAAAATCCAGCAAAGAAGAAAATCCCTTTGCTGGATTTTTTAACGGAGTCATTCCCCCATTATATTAACACTTCACCGTGGCGGGGGCCTGTCCCCCTTCGCTTTAAAGCGTTCCTTCAGCGGGGGACTGACCCCGCAATGCTGATTGTAATGGCTTTGGCACAAAGTTTTCGATAGTGGTTGGATTGGAGGAGTTTTGCTTCTTGACGGTTTGTCATGAATCCGCATTCTACAAGAACGGCGGGGCATTTTGTTTCACGCAGGACCTGGAAGTTAGCCGTTTTTACGCCGCGGTCGGGAAGCCCTGTCATGGCTGTCACCGTACTTTGGATTTTTTTCGCGAGGCTTATGGCTTGCTTTGGTTTGGAAGTATGTACGAAGGTTTCAATCCCGCACGCATTGTTCCATGTGCCGTCGCCAAAAGCATTCGCATGTATGGAAATGAATATATCCACGCCGATGGAATTCGCCAGCGCGGCCCTTTTATGGAGGGGCACATCCTCCTTGTCGGAATGGGAAAAGTAAACCTCAACCCCTTTATGCTTGTCCAAAAACAGTTTGGCATAGGCTGCGACAGCGCGGTTAAAATCGTATTCTTTCATTCCATCGGGGGACCGTTTCCCAGGTGTTTGATACCCATGTCCTGCATCAAGCATTACTTTCATATCCATTTCTCCTTTCAATACCGGGAACTAACAGATTGTGCCGGCTTCATCTTTTCTTTTATGATACTAATCAAATGGAATAAAGAAGTGTCTCCGATAAAAAAAATTAAAATAAGGCCCGAAACCACTAGGAATTAACAATCAATTTTGTTTCGCTTTATTTGGTTCTTTATAAAAAAATGCTAAAATAGAGAAAGTTGTACATTTCTTGGCTGATAGGAAAGTAAGTTTCCAAGCAACATAGGGGGCGGCTGCGCCTTTGTCTTCGCCGTAGCCAATCGGCAGGTTACTAACAATAGAACTCCAAGAGGGGGATTTACATAAAATGGCAAAAGTTCGCATTAAAGATGTTATGGATACCTTTGGTTTAGAACTGATCAGCGGGGAAGAGGGAATTAGCAGGCCCATCGTCACCAGTGATCTTTCACGTCCGGGCCTGGAGATTGCCGGATTTTTCGATTATTATCCGGCGGAACGTGTCCAACTGCTTGGCATGACGGAAATGAGTTTTTTTGACAAATTGAGCGAGCCGGAGCAAAAAATCAGGATGGAAGGCTTGTGCACTGACATCACTCCAGGAATTATCCTTACCCGCGGCCAGGAAGTTCCTGCAGAACTTATTCAGGCTTCAGAACGTGAATCAGTTCCCGTTCTAAGATCAAATATGAAAACCACCCGGTTATTCAGCCACTTGACCAACTATCTTGAAAGCAAGCTTGCCCCCACTACGGCGGTACATGGTGTATTAATTGATATTTACGGAGTCGGCGTTTTAATCACAGGTAAAAGCGGCGTTGGTAAAAGTGAAACGGCCCTTGAATTGGTCAAGCGGGGGCACCGGCTTGTCGCGGATGATTGTGTGGAGATCCGCCAGGAGGACCAGGATACGCTTGTCGGCAATGCCCCGGAACTGATTGAGCATCTGCTGGAAATCCGCGGCCTTGGCATCATTAATGTAATGACCTTATTCGGTGCCGGTGCTGTCCGCAGCAATAAGAAAATTTCACTCGTGATCAACCTTGAGCTATGGGAAAAAAATAAGCAATACGACCGTGTAGGCCTGGATGAGGAAACGATGAAAATCATAGATACCGAAATCACCAAGCTGACGGTTCCTGTGCGACCGGGTCGGAACTTGGCTGTCATTATCGAGGTCGCCGCCATGAACTTCCGCTTGAAACGGATGGGGGTCAACGCTGCGGAGCAATTTTCAGAACGTTTAAATCATGCGATTTCCGAAGGGCCTGTAGAGGATATGTAACTCATGATGTTTTAAAAAGCTGAGACAGAAAGAGGGAGTCAGTAAATGGAAGAAGGAATAAAGCCGCTAAACCCGATAGCCTTTGAATTGGGGCCGCTCCAGGTGCACTGGTACGGCCTGATTATTGGGGCCGGCGTGCTGCTGGCGCTTTATCTTGCAGTAAGGGAATCTGAAAGAAGAGGGCTCAGCAAGGATACGTTCGTTGATTTGATCTTATATGCGGTCCCGATAGCCATTATTTCTGCAAGGATTTATTATGTTATATTCAACTGGGATTACTATAGCCAGCGGCCCGGGGAAATCATCGCCATTTGGCATGGCGGGATTGCGATCCATGGAGCCCTGATTGGTTCCGTTGCCACGGCCGTTGTATATGCCAGGCTTAAGAAGCTGTCGTTTTGGAAGATTGCGGATATTGCCGCGCCAAGCATCCTGCTGGGCCAGGCGATAGGCCGCTGGGGGAATTTCATGAACCAGGAAGCGCATGGCGGCGAAGTCAGCAGGTCGTTCCTGGAAAATTTGAATCTTCCAGAATTCATTATTAACCAGATGTACATAAATGGCTCCTATTATCACCCGACTTTTTTATATGAGTCCGTGTGGAACATCACAGGTGTCATCATCCTGCTGCTAGTAAGGAAAGCGAATCTGCGGCAGGGGGAGCTGTTCTTGGGGTATGTCATTTGGTATTCAATCGGACGCTTTTTTGTGGAAGGCCTTCGAACAGACAGCCTGATGCTTACAGAAACCCTTCGTATGGCCCAGGTCATTTCCGTTGCTTTGATCATCTTGGCAATTGTTTTACTAGTGATTAGAAGAGTAAGAGGGTATGCAGATAAAAGATACTTAGAGTCTTAAGCAAGATTACTGACAAGGGGAGAAGGAGATTGATGAAAGACTCTATAAAAAAGGGCTTGCTTGCCGGCTTGAACACGACTTGGACACTCGGGAAGGTTATCTTCCCGATCACGCTGATCATTTCTGTACTTCAATATACTCCGGTGCTTGATTGGGTTATTGATATGATTGCCCCGCTCATGGGGCTGTTTGGCCTTCCAGGTGATGCGGCAATCCCTCTCGTTTTGGGAAATTTTTTAAACTTATATGCGGCAATCGCAGGTATTCTTACTCTCGAGCTTTCAGTAAAAGAGGTATTTATCATTGCCACCATGCTATCATTTTCTCACAATATGCTGATTGAATCGGGTGTAGCCCTCAAAGTAGGGGTAAAATTGTGGATCATCCTTGCAGTAAGGATTGGGCTTGCGGTTATTTCTGCCGTTACCATTAACCTGGTCTGGGACGGGGGAAGTGAAACAGCCCAGTATGGATTTATCAGTTCCACTGTACCTGAGCTGGAGGGGATAGGTGCCATTCTGTTATATGGCTTGCAGAAGGCGGTGTCCGGGATTGCACAACTGGCAATCATCGTTATACCGCTTATGGCAGTAATCCAAATCATGAAAGATCTAAATTGGCTTGAGGCATTTTCCCGGCGGCTCGCTCCGTTTACCAGGTTTCTTGGCATGAAGCCGAATGCTTCCATGACGCTCGTGGCCGGGTTGACGATCGGCCTCGCGTATGGGGCGGGAGTAATGATCCAGGCTGTGAAGGAAGATAATGTAAGCAAGAGGGATATTACCCTTGCGTTCATCTTTTTGGTCGCCTGCCATGCCGTTGTGGAGGATACACTCATTTTCATACCGCTTGGGATCCCGGTCCTGCCATTGTTGTTAATAAGGATTACCGTTGCTTTGTTGTTAACCTTAATTGTAGGATTCTTATGGAATCGTGCTGATATATCCCAAAGAAAGGAAGCTACCTATGGGCAATAAGATTACCACGCTGCTATTCGACCTGGACGGAACTTTGATCAATACGAACGATTTAATCATTGCTTCGTTTACGGCTACTTTAAATCATTACTATCCCGATAAATATTCCCGGGAAGATATCCTGCCTTTCATCGGGCCTTCATTGCACGATACTTTTTATTCGATCGATCCGGAACGGGTGGATGAAATGATTGTCCGCTACCGTGAGCACAATATTCAAAACCATGATGCGATGGTGACACAGTATGAGGGTGTGTACGAAACAATCAAAACATTGCATGAGCTGGGATATAAGATTGGTATTGTTACGACCAAGAAACGCGATGTGGTGCTCAAGGGCCTTAAACTCAGCGGGCTGGATGAGTTTTTTGAAGTGATTGTATCACTCGATGATGTCGAGAGAGCCAAGCCGGATCCTGAGCCTGTTTATAAGGCACTCGATCTTTTGGGATCTTCTCCTGCGGAAGCGATCATGGTCGGCGATAACCATCATGATATCCTGGCCGGGAAAAATGCGGGAACCCTGACGGCAGGTGTTGCCTGGACAGTGAAGGGCCGTGATTACCTGGAGGAATTTGAGCCTGATTATATCCTGGATCACATGGGCGATTTAATTACGATTGTTGGAGCTGCAGTGAAATGAGGCGCACCGAAAGGCATTTTGTCGAAGGTGCGAATTCGTTATGGCATGTTTATAAAACCGTGCCTTTTTGGAAGGTTGTGAAAAATTTCATTGTCATCCAATTGGCAAGGTATACCCCATTTTTATCAGTAAAAAGCTGGATGTACCGGACCTTTCTGGGCATGAATGTTGGCACACAAACTTCCTTTGCGCTCATGGTCATGCTTGATGTCATGTTCCCTGAGAAAATATCAGTCGGCAAAAATACGGTGATTGGCTATAATACTACGATTCTTGCCCATGAATATTTAATCAAGGAGTATCGGCTCGGCGACGTACGCATCGGTGATGAGGTGATGATTGGCGCCAATTCAACGATTCTTCCGGGAGTCGTGATCGGTAATGGGGCTATCGTTTCAGCAGGCACCCTCGTCCACAAAGATGTGCCTGAGGGGGCGTTTGTGGGCGGGAATCCGATGCGGGTTATTTATACGAAAGAAGAAGTGGCCAATCGTGGGCTGCTGGAAAAACCTGGCCTATATGAAAAGGACTTGCGCTGATCTGTGCAAGTCCTTAGTTATTGATAGGCAGAAGGTACCGTTCCGGCAGCCACCCTCTACTGCCTTGTAATTAAAATTGAAAGCTCGCTTTTTAATGATTCCATGACTTCGTCCAAAGAAACATTCTTAGGAGATTGTGTTTTTTCATAGGTGTTCTTAAGAAGTTGAAAAAAAACTTCCTGTTTATCCTTATCCATTTTTGTCATTCCTCCAAATGTGAACTACATGTTCAGGTTATTTCCCCGATTCATTTTTTTTCAAACATCGACAAAAACCTAATCGTTTCACATTGGTTATTAGGTGCATAGCCCTTTTTTCATAAAATAAAAAAAGGCTGCCAATCGCTAGCAGCCCTTTTCCTACTTTACTTCACTTTTTAACAAATCCGCCACAAGAACATAGCGTTCCGGTGCGTCGCCAATAAAATTAAACGGATAACATGTCGTTACCGTGAGAGTCGCCTTAGGCTTTGGGACAATTACCGTCCGGTCATCTGCATCCACGATGCGCACCTTCCTCACTTTGTACGTAAACGTGCCGGCTTTTGTTTCAGCCACTAGCAAGTCACCTTTTCCGACTTCCCCAAGCTTGCGGAATACGGTATCGCGATGGCCCGATAGGATGGAATTATCTCTTTCGCCGGGAAGAACCGATTTTGCATAATGGCCAACCCCCTTTTCCAGCTCATCCTCATCGGTGCCGTGAAAAATCGGCAGGCTTTTCTCAAGCCTCGGGATGTACAGTTCCCCGATCAGTTCTCCGGTTTTTGGCCTCACGTCATAGAGTTGCGCTTCATTTCCCTTTTTTTCTTGTTTCATATCTCTCTCAGGCTTCGTAACAGCTTCCGCCTCTGTCTTATTGAATTTATATAATGCATACCCTTTTAATAGTGTAAACGCATTGGTAGACGTAAAATAGATTCCTCCGCAAAACAGCAATACCGCACACGCAAGCAGCCATGTTTTTTTCCTTGAGAGCTGTTTTTCCTCCATATTTTCCTCCTGCATTTTAAGGCTATTTGTATTAAAGTATAAGCTGATATGTGTGATAGAGATAGCTATATTTAAAGGGAATTTTAGGGAATGATAGTTGGGTTTTAATTATTCCGAAATTTAAACTGGTTACGGGTGTCGTTCCCTTGACGGATAAAGGCGTTAGCGGTAAACTGTGTTTAACTTTACTTTATTAGCACATTAGCGAACTAAAGGATTTTAGAAAAATTAATATTTTTATCGCTTGAAAAGAATTATAATAGAAGCATTGATGCAAAAAATACACCTTATTAATTTTAAAGGAAGTGTGGCCGTGTGACTAAGCCGTTTATGTTTGAAAAGCCGCTCGGAATGAGGGATACTCTTCCGCTTTTATATGAAACAAAAACAGAAATTCGAAACAAGATGAGCAACGAAATCAAGCTGTGGGGTTATCAATTCATCGAAACGCCCGCACTTGAATTTTACGATACGATCGGTGAGGCTTCCGCCATTTTGGACCGTCAGTTGTTCAAGCTCCTCGACCAGCAGGGCCATTCGCTGGTCATGCGCCCGGATATGACGGCCCCGATAGCGAGGGTGGCTGCATCCAAGCTGTTGAAACAGCAAATTCCAATCCGCTTGGCTTATTCGGAAAATGTGTACCGGGCCCAGCAGCGTGAAGGTGGAAAACCGGCTGAATTTGAGCAGATTGGAATTGAATGCATCGGCAACGATTCCATCAGTGCAGATGCGGAAATTATCGCTCTTTTAGTATCGGTGCTGCAGACAGCGGGGCTTAGGGAGTTCAAGGTTTCCATCGGGCAGGTAGGCTTTCTTCAGGAATTATTCTTGAGCATCCTCGGCAATGAGGAAAGAGCTGCAGTATTGCGGAAGTTTTTATATGAAAAAAATTATGTCGGCTACCGGGAACATGTGAAATCCCTTCCGCTTTCTTCAATTGATAAGCAGCGGTTGATCCAATTTACTACGCTTCGAGGCGGGGAAGAGGCAATTGAAAAGGCGATGGAACTGCTTGAAAACGGCAGGGGGAAAGAAAAGCTTATCGAGTTAAAAGAGCTTTATGTACAGCTAAAGGAATTTGGCGTTGAACAATATATCAGCTTCGATTTAACCCTTGTCAGCCATATGAGCTATTATACCGGTGCGTTGTTTGAAGTGTATGCAGGACAAGTAGGCTCGCCGATTGGAAATGGCGGCAGATATGACAGCCTGTACGCAAAATTTGGCTGGAACACACCGGCAACCGGTTTTGCAATCAGGATGGACGGACTGACTGAAGCGTTAGGGGAACCGGCCAAAGCAGAGCCGATTGAATGCGTCCTGTTCAGCCGGGAACAAAAAAGAGAAGCGCTTGTGTTTGCAAAGGATAAACGTGCGGATGGAAAAAGAATTGTGATTCAGGATATAAATGCAGTCCAGGATGTAGATGCGTTTACCGCTACTTTTTCCGGTGTGCACTTTTTTATAGGGAAAGGGGGAGCGTCGAGAGATGAATAGCTTTTTAACGATAGCGATGCCGAAGGGAAGGATATTCGAAGAGGCGCTTGAACTGTTAAGGAAAGCTGATTTCCGGCTTCCTCCCGAGTTTGATGATTCACGGAAATTAATGCTGGAAGTGGAACAAGAAAACCTGCGCTTCATGCTGGCAAAGCCAATGGATGTTGTGACATATGTCGAGCATGGCGTGGCGGATATCGGAATTGCAGGGAAGGATGTCATGCTTGAAGAGGACCGGGATGTATACGAACTGCTCGATTTGAAAATCAGTGCATGCTATCTGGCGGTTGCGGGACTTCCGGATACACAGCTGAGTGATGTGGCCCCGAAGGTCGCAAGCAAGTATCCGAACGTGGCCTCAAGTTATTTCCGCGAACAAGGCGAACAGGTTGAGATCATTAAATTGAACGGATCGATTGAATTGGCACCATTGATCGGCCTTGCTGAGCGGATTGTCGATATTGTGTCTACAGGACAGACACTGAAGGAAAATGGCCTGGTGGAATACGGACGGATTGCAGAAGTGACTTCGAGGCTTATTGCGAACCCAGTAAGCTACCGCCTGAAAGAAAAGCGCATCACAGAGATCGTCGAGCGGCTTACGCCGGTTATCGAATCATTGGCTGAGAATAAATAATTCGCTTTAGATAGGGATGAGAGCATGCAAATCGAAAGGTATAATGAAGGAATTTCCTTAAAACGGTCCGTTGATTCCGGTACTGACGAACAAAGAAAAACCGTTCAGGGTATCATATCGGAAGTGAGAAAAGATGGGGATGCGGCCCTGTTTTCATATACTGAGCGTTTCGATGGAGTGAAATTGACGGATTTGAGAGTAACACAGGAAGAACTTAATGCAGGCTTGGCTGCGCTGAGTGAAGAACATATCGCGGTCATTCGGGAAGCTGCGGAAAACATTCAATCCTTTCACCAGAAACAGCAGCGAAATTCCTGGATCACAACAGATGATATGGGAACGATGCTCGGGCAAAAAATTACGCCGCTCGATGCTGTGGGTGTGTATGTACCCGGTGGAACAGCAGCCTATCCTTCATCGGTGCTGATGAATGTCATGCCCGCGCTCGTAGCAGGTGTGAAGCGGATCGTAATGGTATCGCCGCCCGGAAAGGACGGCAAGCTGGCCCCTGTTGTGCTGGCCGCCGCAAAAATTGCCGGTGTGACGGAAATTTACACGGTGGGCGGTGCACAGGCAATAGCCGCACTTGCTTACGGTACGGATTCCATTGATAAAGTGGATAAAATTGTGGGTCCTGGGAATATTTATGTCGCTTTGGCGAAACGGGAGGTGTTCGGTGACGTTTCCATCGATATGATTGCGGGCCCGAGCGAAATAGCCGTCCTCGCGGATAAAACAGCCAATGCCGCAGAAGTTGCTGCAGATCTGCTTTCCCAGGCGGAGCATGACGCGTTTGCATGCAGCGTATTGGTGACAACGTCTATGGAACTGGCTGAGGGAGTTTCCCAAGAAGTGCATAAACAGTTGGAACTGCTGCCGCGAAAGGAAATAGCTGAACAGTCTATCCGGAATTTCGGCCGAATCATCGTTTGTGCAAATATGAGTGAGGCGCTTCTGGCCGTAAACGAGCTTGCACCGGAACATCTTGAAATCCTCACGGAGAATCCGATGGAGGCCATGGCCAAAATCCGGCACGCTGGCGCCATTTTTCTTGGCCGTTTCAGCCCAGAGCCTGTTGGTGATTATTTTGCAGGACCGAACCATGTGCTTCCTACAAATGGGACAGCCAGATTTGCAAGCCCGCTGAACGTTGATGATTTCCAAAAGAAATCAAGTATTATCATGTACAGTGAAAAAGCCTTCAGGGCTAATTCAGAAAAGATTGCCTCATTCGCCAGATTGGAAGGCTTAGAGGCACATGCCCGCGCCATTGAGGCGAGAAAATAACAGGAATCGGGTTAGTGTTTTCTGGGGTAGAAAAGGTGTTTCGATTTAGCAGGGGTTTGTTGTCTGCCTATGAATTGTTGATATCATCTACATAATTGTTGATATGTATGGGGATTTGTTGGAATATCCAGATATTTATTGAGATACACGGATAATATGTTATATTTCCTCGGATTTGCTGATATATCTAAACTTGTGCATTAATTGTTATGAATTATAAATGGATTTGACCTGGGGCCTGGCCCCTATCGCTAGGAGGTTTCGCGAAAAATGGAGCGCATTGCAAAGGTAGAACGGGAAACAAATGAGACAAATATTAAATTGGAATTTGCTATTGATGGGAAGGGACAGTCGTCCATTGAGACGGGTGTGCCATTCATGACTCACATGCTTGATTTGTTTACGAAGCACGGACATTTTAATATGGCTGTTGATGCAAAGGGAGATACGGATGTTGATGACCATCATACAACCGAAGATATCGGGATCTGCCTAGGCCAGGCCCTTGTAAAAGCTCTTGGCGATAAAAAGGGGATCAAACGCTATGGAAATGCTTTTGTACCGATGGATGAGGCGCTTGCCCAGGTGGTTGTCGACTTAAGCAACCGGCCGCATTTGGAATTCCGGGCTTCCTTTCCATCGCAAAAAGTAGGGACTTTCGATACGGAATTGGTGCATGAGTTTCTATGGAAGCTTGCCCTTGAAGCACGAATGAACCTTCACGTCATCGTACACTACGGACATAATACCCACCATATGATTGAAGCGGTGTTTAAGGCATTGGCCCGCGCCCTTGATGAAGCGACAACCATCGATCCAAGGGTGAAAGGAATTCCTTCGACGAAAGGGATGTTATAGATGATCGGAATCATTGATTATGGCATGGGCAATTTGTTCAGCGTAAGCTGTGCCCTTGACCGGCTTGGGGTGGAATGGTTCATTTCCGATGATCCGGAAAAGCTGCAAAATGCGAAGGGTCTCATTCTTCCGGGAGTGGGTTCTTTTAAGGATGCGATGGCGCTGCTGGATCGACAGGAGCTGACAAGATTTATTCAGGATTATGCAAAAAGCGGAAAGCCCTTGCTAGGGATTTGCCTCGGCATGCAGCTGCTTTTTGAGGAAAGTGAAGAAAATGGTCCGTCAAAAGGGTTAGCCCTGCTGCCTGGCAGAGTGGTCCGTTTTTCAGGAACGGACCGGAATGGGGAAAGTTACAAAGTCCCACATATGGGCTGGAACAGGCTTAAGTTCACCAATAGGTCGGAGCTGCAAAACGGGCTTGAGCAAGATTACGTCTATTTTGTCCACTCCTTTTATGTGGAGACAGATGATAAAACTGTGATTACAGCTTCCGCGGAATATGGCGTTGAAGTTCCTGCGGTAGTCGGGCGGGGATCGGTGTATGGCATGCAATTCCACCCGGAAAAAAGCGGCGGGATGGGCATGGCCCTGCTGGAAAATTACTTGGAGCTAGTGGAAGGGAAGGTTTGACCATGAGCAATTTTACAATCTATCCGGCAATCGATATGCGCGGAGGGAAGTGTGTGCGCCTGATCCAGGGAGATTACAGCCAGGAAACGGTTTATGGAGACTCCCCCTTCGATATGGCAAAAAGCTTCGCTGACCAGGGCGCAAATTGGATCCATATGGTCGATTTGGATGGTGCAAAAGAAGGGCAGCGCGTAAATGATACCTATGTCATCAGGGCAGCCAAGGAGCTATCGGCCAACATCCAGATTGGCGGAGGCATCCGTACGGAGCAAGATATAGCACATTACCTCGAGAATGGGGTTTCGCGTGTCATATTGGGAAGCGTTGCCGTTTCCGACCCGGACTTTACAAAGGAAATGATCAGAAAATATGGAAGCAATATCGCGATCGGAATCGATGCAAAAGATGGAAAGGCTGCGACGCATGGCTGGCTAAAAACATCCCAAACCGATGCTTACGAACTCGGTAAAGCGGTCGCCGATGCTGGTGCCCAAACTTTTATCGTTACCGATATCGCAACGGATGGCATGCTGTCCGGCCCGAATATTGAAGGAGTAGTCAGGATGGCGGAAGAGACCGGACGGGATGTCATTGCGTCCGGAGGTATCAGCGGCCTGGAAGATTTGACTGCGCTAAAGGCTGTGCACCTGCATGGCATTATCGGGGCGATCATTGGTAAAGCTCTATATACAAACCGTTTTACCGTAAAGGATGCGTTAGAGAGGGTGAATGGATAGCATGCTGACAAAACGTATCATTCCTTGCCTGGATGTAAAAGAAGGACGAGTCGTGAAAGGTGTACAGTTTGTTTCGCTGAGGGATGCCGGAGATCCGGTGGAACTCGCTGCCTTTTATGATAAAGAAGGTGCGGACGAGCTGGTTTTCCTGGATATTTCAGCATCTCACGAAGGCAGGCAGACGATGGTTGATGTAGTAATGGCCGTAGCTGCAAGCCTTGCGATTCCTTTTACGGTAGGCGGAGGCATACATTCGCTGGAAGATATGAAACGGATTTTGCGCGCCGGCGCTGATAAGGTTTCTTTAAATACAGCTGCTGTGCTTCGTCCTGAACTAATCAATGAAGGAGCCGGTTATTTTGGCTCACAGTGTATCGTTATTGCCATCGATGCGAAATATGATGAAACGATTGGAACATGGAGAGTGTATACGCATGGAGGCAGAAAGCCGACAGAGCGGGATGTTATTACCTGGGCCAAAGAGGCGGTAGAACGGGGAGCCGGTGAAATCTTGCTGACGAGCATGGATTGTGACGGTGAAAAAAGCGGCTTCAACGTCGACTTGACGAAAGCTGTCAGTGAAGCAGTAACCGTGCCGGTCATCGCATCAGGGGGAGCCGGAAACGCGATGCATTTCGAGGATGCCTTTAAAGAGGGGAAGGCAGATGCAGCATTGGCAGCTTCTATTTTCCATTACAAAGAAACCTCGGTAAAGGAAGTAAAATCGTTTCTTAAACAACAGGGAGTGGTCGTAAGATGAATGTAAAAGACGCTAAATTTGATGAGAAGGGCCTGATTCCTGCGATTGTCCAGGATGCAGACACGAAAGAAGTCCTGACTCTGGCTTATATGAACAAAGAATCGCTTGAGCTTTCAATTGAAAAAGGGGAAACTTGGTTCTTTAGCCGGTCGAGGAATGAACTCTGGCATAAAGGGGCCACAAGCGGGAATACCCAGAAAATCGTCGAAATGAAACTCGATTGTGACAGCGATTCCTTGGTTGTCCTGGTAAAACCAAATGGGCCCGCATGCCATACGGGAACAACCAGCTGCTTTACAGAGTCTGTTTATCAAACGGATGATGCGGATCTGGAGAAGGCCGATGTTTTCTTTTTAACAGAGCTTGAAGCGCTTATCGCTGAACGGAAAAAGTCAATGCCTGAAGGATCATATACTACCTATCTCTTTGATAAAGGGGTCGACAAAATCCTGAAAAAAGTCGGCGAGGAAGCAGCCGAAGTGATTATTGCCGCCAAGAACAGGGACCATGAGGAACTATCGTGGGAAACGGCTGATTTAATGTACCATCTGTTTGTATTGCTCCAAGAACAGGAGCTGCCTTTTGAGACAGTTCTTTCCGTTCTTAAGGAAAGACATGCGTCTAAGGGGTGAGTGGGAAGGGGTTTTTTGCCCCCTCCTATTTTTTTTGCAAATAAACTAACAAGCAAAAAGAGTGTAATAGCAGCCACCAAAACACAAATGGCCAAAATGGACAGATAAATCGCAAAGCGGGCCAATTCACTATTGAATCAGACAAATTACCGGACACCTATAGCCATCGTTCTGTCTAGTTAGTCTGGTATTCTTCCTGTTTCTTTCGTCCCACTTTCGGCATTCTCTGTTTTGAGCCATATAAAAGGGTGTTTAAGCTTATTGAAAGAGCAATTGAACCGAGTACATCATACACTATATGCTGCTTTACAAAAATGGTGGACAGGATGATCAGCGAACCTATAAACAAGCAAATATACTGCTGCACAGTACTTTCGCCTTTCAATTTAAGGAAGGACAGCATAACAGCACTCGTGGTAAGGACATGAATGCTCGGAAAGCAATTGTATGGTTCATCGTTGCTGTAGATTAGCGAAACTAGCTGGATAAGCAGGCCATCACCTGAAAGCCGGGGCCGCGGAACCGTGGTTTGAAAGAAATAGTAAATGAAGAAGCAGATAACTTCACCAAGAGTGATCGCAATAATGGTCTTCCAGTAGACAGAAACACTCTTCCGCCAAAAATAAATTAGATAGCAAACGATATAGGCATACCAGGTGATATACGGAATGATGAAAATGGAAAGGAACGGGATAGAGTTATCAAACTCTGTAGATAAAGCCACCGCGCCTTGATGATTGTTGTTTAACCAGCCATAGATCAACCCCAGCACGGGGAAGGCGAGCAAACCTAATAAATCTCTTTTTCTACTCAACTTGTTCTCTGACATGGCAAATCCTTCTTTATATATAAGATTTGGAGCCTGTTCCGTTCTTGTCGGTGTACCAACAGGCATTTCTTAATTAAATAACCTGATTTCCGTTGCTTTAATCATAGCGGGTGAGGATATAGATAAATAGTCCCGTTCTAAAAAAAGGCCTGAGATAAGCTTAATTGTTTCTTGCTGTTTATGCTGTAAGAAAATCCTTTGGTACACGCAATCTTCCGGTCAGGGAAAAGTTACTCAAAACCCATGTTGCTATGGTATACTACTATAGTTAAACAACTTGAAGATGGAGGATTTCATGGGAAAAGACTCTCAAGCAGGCCAGCAGGCCAAAATTCTGACCTTTCACCCGACAGGAGAATACTATTTCACCAAGGGTCTAAAAGCATATCACAGACGTGATTTATATAAAGCTAAAAAATTTTTTGAACGGGCGCTTGAGCTCGAACCTGCAGAGCCGATGATCGCGTGCCAACTGGCTATCACCTGCACGGAAATCGGGGAATACAACTATTCCAACCTTTTGCTTGAAAACATATTGAATGTATTGGATCCCTATATGACGGAGTGCCATTATTTCCTGGCTAACAATTATGCTCATTTAGGTATGTTTAAGGAAGCCTATCGCCATGCGAATGCGTACCTTGATAAAGAAGAAGACGGGGAGTTCCACGATGATGCGGAAGACTTGCTTGATTTGATCACTTTTGAGGCGGAGGAAACGGAAGAAAGCCTTGAGCAGCAGGATGGATTGATTCACAAGCAGGAAATAGCACGTGAATACCTCGAAGAAGGAAGTTTTCAAAAAGCAATTGATGTGCTACAGGAAACAATTGGGCAGCACCCGGAGTTCTGGTCCGCTTACAACAACCTGGCACTTGCTTACTTTTACTTGGGCGAGACGGAAAATGCTTTCAGCACACTGGATGATGTCCTGGCAAAGAGCCCTGGCAACCTCCATGCCCTTTGCAATCTTGTCGTATTCCATCATTATCAGCAAAACAGAGATAAGGTGCAAGAATTAGTAAATGCGCTTGATAAGGTCAGGCCGATTTTGATGGAGCACCGCTTTAAGCTGGGAGCAACCTTTGCATTAACCGGAAAGTACGCCCTCGCATACAAATGGTTGAAGCAGCTTCAAAAAAACGGCTATGAAGGAGACGGTACCTTCTATTATTGGCTCGCTCTTTCAGCTTTTCATCTGGGGCACGAAGCAACGGCGCAAAAGGCATGGAAAAAAATGCTGCAGCTGAACCCTGACAAAAAAGGTTTGGAGCCATGGAGAGAAATAAATCCTGCGGAAAACGACTTTGAACAGGATCTGCCATCGATTTTAAAAAGGCTGGACAGCGAATTTATCGAAGAAAGGATGTTTGCGATATTTTTGACCAAACATTCCAGTCAAAAGGATAGTGTAATTAACCATCCTTCATTTCAAAAGAATTCGCTGTTTACGCCTCTTGAAGAGAACTATGCACAAGCCGTTCTGGATGTTTCCAACGAGGAAATACTGCCTGCCATCGATTTTGCCGACCGGGTTGCAGAACTGCTGTATCATCATTATCGCCCAATCCAGCTAACTGAGGCGGGTTTATATTTAACATGGTTTTCTATATTTATCGAGGCGGAAAGAACGTACGAGAAACTGAATAACCCGACTGCATGGGCAGCAGCGCTCGAATATGTATGGCATCGTCTCCGCAACGAAAAAAAGAGCCAGCAGGAAATCGCCAAAAAGCATATCATTTCAGTCTCTTCCCTGTCTAAATATGTAAAAATGGTGAATGCCCTTTTACAGTGAGCAAATGTTTGGACTGATATATATTTGTTATATAGGATAGTAGGTAGGAAATACTAAACAATAGAAAAACGTTCGATTTCACCATGTAAATGATTGTTGTATTGAAGGAGTGAAAAAAGTGACTGAAGAGAAAATTTATGACGTGGTCATAATCGGTGCCGGTCCTGCAGGCATGACTGCCGCTGTCTATACATCCCGTGCCAACCTCTCCACTTTAATGCTTGAACGGGGAGTTCCCGGCGGCCAAATGGCCAATACGGAAGAAGTGGAGAACTACCCTGGCTTCGATCATATTCTAGGTCCTGAGCTTTCTACCAAGATGTTCGATCATGCCAAGAAGTTTGGCTCTGAATATGCGTATGGAGATGTCAAAGAAATCATCGATGGACAAGAATATAAAACCATAATCGCCGGATCGAAAGAGTACAAAGCACGCGCAATTATTATCAGCGCCGGCGCAGAATACAAAAAAATCGGTGTCCCGGGCGAAAAAGAATTGGGAGGACGCGGCGTATCTTATTGTGCGGTTTGTGATGGGGCGTTCTTTAAGCAAAGGGAGCTTGTCGTTGTCGGCGGGGGAGACTCTGCTGTCGAAGAAGGCGTGTACCTGACCCGTTTCGCTTCAAAAGTGACGATTGTACACCGCCGTGATGAACTCCGTGCGCAAAAGATCCTTCAGGACCGAGCTTTTGAAAATGAAAAAATTGATTTTATTTGGAACCATACAGTAAAAGAAATCAATGCAAAAGATGGAAAAGTCGGCAGTGTCACCCTTGTAAACACCGTGAATGGGGAAGAGCAGGAGTTTAAGGCAGATGGAGTGTTCATATATATCGGTATGCTTCCATTGACAAAGCCATTTCAGAAGTTGGGTATCACCAATGAAAACGGCTATATTGAAACCAATGAGAAAATGGAAACAAAAATCCCCGGCATTTTTGCTGCGGGCGATATCCGTGAAAAAACGCTCCGCCAAATCGTGACAGCGACTGGGGATGGAAGTATAGCGGCCCAAGCTGCACAGCATTATGTAGAAGAACTTCAGGAACAGATGAAATTAAAGGCATAGTACAATGCCTTATCAAGTTATCAAAGAGGGAGCGGAACAGCTGAGGCCAACTCTCGATGAGAGAAACCAGCTTAGCTTGAAAAACCCCATGTTACATGCCATGGTTCTTATTGCACGGGGACAATTTCATATATTTTACAAATCGTAACTGCCTTTTAATTATGCTGTAACATATGTGAAATGTACGTTGGGTATAGTATAGATAGAAATTGACCCCCTTTTAAAAATATAGACCTTGCTGGCACGGACATTTGTTCCGTGCCCTTTTTTGTGCAACAAACTGTTGGGGTGAACAAATTGTCAGCCATTGTTCATTGTGGGCAGTTTGCAAAAATAGTATAATAATAAGAATTCATCTTTTTCTTTTATTTTTAAACCATTTCTATTTTTAGGTAATAATACATGAAGTGACGATAGCAGATTTGCCTGGTATGCAACCGAGTTAAAGGGGTTTATGAAATTTTTGTGCAGACCCGGGCGGCCCGAGGTGAAATAGAGTGCAGCGTGTTACAAACTGCGTGTTAATAAAAGATGGCCAGGTCCTGCTCTTGAAAAAACCGCGCCGCGGTTGGTGGGTAGCGCCCGGCGGGAAGATGGAGCCGGGGGAATCGGTCAGGGATGCCTGCATCCGGGAATACAGGGAAGAAACAGGACTTTATTTAAAAAACCCTGCCATAAAGGGAATCTTTACATTTATTATGAAAGACGGGGATAAAGTCATTTCCGAGTGGATGATGTTCACTTTCCTATCGACAGAATCCGACGGCGTAAATGTTGATGAAAGTGAAGAGGGAGAGCTTCGCTGGCACGATGTTCAAGAGATTCAAAAGCTGCCGATGGCCTCCGGCGACCATCATATTTTGGACTATATGATCCGCGGAAACGGCATTATTTACGGTACGTTTACATATACACCGGATTTTGAACTGATTTCATACAGGCTTGATCCAGGCTGATATGAAATGAAAATGGGGAGCTATCCGGGTTAACGTGCAGTGCCTGAGGATTTATGCTTTTCTACTGGGGGGACGGATATGAGTACTGGTTCGGTAAGCGAAATACAATTAGTGGTTATTACAGGCATGTCCGGTGCAGGGAAAACGGTCGCCATCCAAAGCTTTGAAGATTTAGGCTTTTTCTGTGTCGATAATTTACCGCCCACCTTGCTGCCAAAATTTCTTGAATTAATGAAGGAATCCGGCAATAAAATGAATAAAGTCGCTCTTGTAATGGACTTAAGGGGACGGGAATTTTTTGACCATTTATTTAAGGCACTCGATGATTTGGCGGAGACATCCTGGCTGACCCCGCAGATTCTTTTTCTTGATGCCGATGATTCTGCGCTTGTCCGAAGGTATAAGGAAACGAGAAGGACTCATCCGCTCGCCCCATCCGGCCGGCCCATGGAGGGAATCCTCCAGGAGAGAAGCCTTCTTGAGGAATTGAAAGGAAGGGCGCAGACTATATACAATACATCGGAGTTAAAGCCGCGTGAATTGAGGGAAAAGATTCTAACGGAATTTTCTAATGATAAAAAAGCGATTTTTACGGTCAATGTAATGTCTTTTGGGTTTAAGCATGGACTCCCAATCGATGCAGACCTCGTCTTTGATGTCCGTTTTCTCCCAAACCCGCATTATATTGAACACATGCGGCCAAAAACCGGCCTTGATGAAGAAGTATCAGGTTATGTGTTGAAGTGGAATGAAACGAATAAATTCCTGGAAAAGGTAATCGACTTGCTAAGCTTCATGCTGCCGCATTATAAACGGGAGGGAAAAGCCCAGCTGGTCATTGCAATTGGCTGTACAGGAGGCCAGCACAGATCGGTAGCGCTGGCTGAATATATTTCCAATTATTTCAAAAAAGATTATGTTACACATGTTTCACATCGTGATATAGAGAAGAGGAAAAAAGTAGATGCCCACAATAACTAAGCAACCGAGAGTCGTCATCATTGGAGGCGGTACCGGCCTCCCGGTTTTGCTGAGGGGTTTAAAAAACTATCCGGTCGATATCACAGCCATTGTCACTGTAGCGGATGATGGAGGCAGCTCAGGCAGGCTGAGGAATGAACTGGACATACCAGCACCGGGGGATATCCGCAACGTTCTGGCGGCTTTATCCGACGTAGAGCCGCTCATTGAACGAATGTTCCAGCACCGTTTTGCAAGCTCTAACGAGTTGACCGGACATTCCCTTGGCAATTTGATCATTGCTGCAATGACTTCCATAACAGGTGACTTTGTCCACGCCATCCAGGAGATGAGCAAAGTATTGAATGTAAGGGGGAAGGTATTGCCGTCTGCGAACCAAAGCGTCATCCTTCATGCAGAAATGGAAGATGGCAGCATTGTCACGGGCGAGTCTAAGATTCCCTACTCCGGCAAGAAGATAAGACGAGTGTTCCTTTCCCCCGCTGATATCATGCCGCTAAGGGAAACGATACAGGAAATCAAGCAGGCCGACTTAATCGTGCTTGGCCCAGGAAGCCTGTACACAAGCATCCTTCCAAACTTGCTTGTTCCGAGTCTTGGTGAAGAGATATGCCGATCAAAGGCCAAGAAAGTATATATATGCAACTTAATGACCCAGGCGGGAGAAACGTTGGACTACACCGCCAGCGACCATGTCAAGGCCATTTACAACCACATGAGCTGCTCCTTCATGTCGAGCATACTAGTAAACAATAAAGCGATTCCGGATGCCGTGCTAGACCGTTATAAAGAAGAATATGCAAAGCCGGTAAAGTTCGATTTGGAAAGCTTAAAGGCACTAGGCCTGGATATCATAGAAGGTGAAATCTATAACTTTGATAATAATGTAATCCGGCACGATACAAAGAAAGTTGCAGATATCCTATACAAGTTGCTATTAAATGAAACCAACAGCCATCACCATCCGTAAACTATAGACAGATGCTGGCGGAGAAATGATCTTTTCTGAATTGGAGGTGGGGACCTATGTCTTTTGCTTCGGAAACAAAAAAAGAACTAACAACGCTTGAAGAAAAAGAATGCTGCGGCAAAGCGGAATTATGTGCCCTTATTCGAATGAACGGTTCACTCTCGTTTTCCAATCGAAAACTCATTGTCGATATACAAACGGAAAATGCTGCAATCGCAAGAAGAATATATACCTTGTTAAAGAAAAGCTATGAGGTCCAGGTAGAACTGCTTGTCCGTAAAAAAATGAAGCTGAAAAAAAATAATGTATACATCGTAAGAATGTCTTCAGGCGGCCAGCAGATTCTTGCAGATTTAAAAATATTGGGAGATGGATTCACCATCCAGCATAGCATTTCCAAAGCCCTTGTCGCCAAGAAGTGCTGCAAGCGGGCTTACTTAAGAGGTGCTTTCCTTGCGGGAGGATCTGTCAATAATCCGGAAACCTCGTCATACCATCTGGAAGTATTTTCATTGTATAAAGAGCATAATGACGCACTCTGCGAATTGATGAATCAATTCGGATTGAAAGCAAAGACACTCGAACGCAAGAAAGGCTATATTACATATCTGAAGGAAGCGGAAAAGATCGCTGAATTCTTAAGTATAGTCGGGGCGCATAATGCCTTGCTGCGATTCGAGGATGTCCGTATCGTCCGCGATATGCGCAACTCAGTGAACCGCCTGGTCAATTGTGAAACGGCCAATCTGAACAAAACAATCGGAGCTTCCCTTAGGCAGGTAGAAAATATCAGATTTATAGAGGAAACAGCCGGCCTTGGCATATTGCCTGATAAACTTCGGGAAATTGCAGAGTTGAGGGTAGCATTCCAGGATGTGACATTGAAAGAACTTGGAGAAATGGTATCAGGGGGGCATATCAGCAAGTCCGGCATCAACCACCGCCTTAGGAAAATTGATGAAATTGCGGAGAAGCTAAGAGCCAGTGAGTCTGCTTTCCCGCTAAAAGTATAGGATGGGAGGGGAAATAAAGAATGGTAGAAAAAAAAGTGGAAGTCCGGCTGAGGAGCGGATTACAGGCCCGCCCGGCCGCACTTTTTGTCCAGGAAGCCAACCGGTTCAGCTCAGAAGTGTTTCTTGAGAAGGATGGAAAAAAGGTCAATGCTAAAAGCATCATGGGTTTAATGAGCCTTGCTGTAAGTTCAGGTGCCTTCATTACACTAAGTGTAGAGGGCAGGGATGAAGAGGAAGCCATAGAAGCGCTGCAGGCCTTTATCGAACAGGAGATATAATAATAGAAAACCCGCCGATGGCGGGTTTTCATTATCAATTAATATTTGATGATTATTTTTTGTCCTCTCCATGGTTAGGAGAGATGACTTTGTCGATCAAGCCATATTCCATTGCTTTTTCTGCAATCATGAAGTTGTCGCGTTCTGTATCGCGCTCGATGACTTCAAGAGGTTGGCCGGTACGCTCAGAAAGAATTTCATTTAATTTCTGGCGCAAGAAGAGAATGCGGCGGGCAGCGATTTCAATTTCTGTAGCTTGCCCCTGTGCTCCGCCTAACGGCTGATGGATCATTACTTCACTGTTCGGAAGGGCAAAACGTTTGCCTTTCTCACCCGCGGCAAGAAGGAAAGCCCCCATTGATGCCGCCATACCGATACATACGGTCGAAACTTTCGGTTTAATGTGCTGCATGGTGTCATAAATGGCCATTCCGGCTGTAATGCTTCCGCCTGGCGAATTGATGTACATGGTAATATCCTTTTCCGGATTTTCGGCTTCAAGGAATAACAGCTGTGCGACAATGGAGTTTGCCACGTTATCATCGATGCCGCTTCCAAGCATAATAATGCGGTCTTTTAAAAGGCGTGAATAAATATCGTATGCACGTTCTCCGCGGTTTGTTTGTTCAATGACTGTAGGAATTAAGTTCATTCTTTCTTCCTCCTTATTAAGGGAATTGATAGGTTTTTCCTTGGCAGGTAAGAAAGTATTAATCTTTCCTACCTGCAATAATCAGAACACAGGTAGTAAACCACTTTCAGGCAACGCCTGTGTGCCCCACATCCTGCGGGCCTAACTACGCCTCTGTCTTCGCCTTTACAAGGCTCGCCAATCGGCGAGTTGTTCTAACTGGGAATCCTCTATGTAAGTTATGATACACTGTTTGGTCAATTTAGGTCAAACAAAACACCCCTGAAGGGTCAATAATTTGTTCGACAATATTCCAACCAGGTAAAAATTATCGGCTTTAACCATCATACCCAAGATAAGTTTAAATAAAACATGAAAGCCACTTGCCAACCAAGGAATTTTATCATATAATATAATTCGTTGGCTAATAAAACGGTAAATCATTATTTAATATGAGATAATGTTTTTTCGATTCTTCACTGTCTAGCTACAGTATCTAGCCCCTCAAGGTGTGGCTTATACTTGTCGGGGATGAGTGAGACGCTTCCGTTTTTATAAAATGCCCTCGTGGTGCAATGGATAGCACGCAAGATTCCGGTTCTTGAAATTCGGGTTCGAATCCTGACGAGGGCGCTAAATTATTGATGAATAAGGGTTTTTCAAGTATTTCGGGGGTGAATATCCTGGTTTTGTCCGAGTACTTGAAAAACCCTTATTTCATTTCATTCTATTTTCTCTGCCGGTTACGTATAAAATTTCATAATTAATTTTTTCTAATCTTTGCAATAAATATCCTGCAAAATAATACAGAACTCGGATAACCTATTTACATTGAATATTTCATCTGATTCGTTTATCAAGAAACAAAATGGATAAAATGAACCTATTACAATGTAGTTCAATCAAAAGCAAGAATGACGGGGTGTTAGTATAAGTAAAGCTAAGAGTAAAGGCGGAACAGGCAGAGGGACAGACAAAAAGGGCTGGAATCGCTGGCAAGCTAGTGCGAATAGAGCGAAAAGTGCCAAACCTTACATAAGCAAAGGCACTAAAAAAACAGATAAGGGTGATTGAAAGTCAGCCTTCATAATGTTGGTGTTCTAATGTCGTAGTGTGATCAGTATGAATGCCTGAAACGGTGTATTTTTTCGCTAATAAAAGAATCTTTTATATAGGGGATTTATGTGTTCATGTAAAAATCATAAACGGTCCTTAACAAACAAAATTAGCATTTATGGATTTGACGCGTTTCCCTGCCCAACTGTATGATTAAATTAAAAATTAATTAGATTATTACTATTATTTTTTCCACCCGAAGGAGGGATGCGTAATGGCGGAAAATAAGAAAATAAGCTTGGCTGATGCAGTCAAACAGAAATTGGCACAAAAGCAAGGTCAGGCACAGGATAAACAAGGAAATGGCCTTGTTAAGAATACTAAGAAATTAACGAGCCAAATGACCAAGAAACCGAGTAATACCCGAAGAAAAATGGGAGTCTAATAATTGAAATAGTGAAAACGTCTGTTGCTGAACCAACAAATGGGCACCTGGGATTATGTTGATTGCCTTTGTCTTCGTCCTTCAGTTATAACTGATTTTGTAAAAATGGGCACCTGCAAATAGCAGGTGTATTTTTTATGTTTCTTTTGCTTCCTGTTCAGACAGAGTTAATTTAATAACTTGATTGTAACTATTATGGGATGTTTGAATAGAGATCTTACAACTATCGGGGGAGAAAGTACGGCTTACTAACTTCGATATTCATCCTTATTTTTGTCTTTTTTTGTCTTTCATACTGGGTTCGAATCCGGACGAGGGCGCCTTTTCAAAAAACCTCCTGCTTATTAAATTGCAGGAGGTTTTATAATTTGTACTGTAGTCCGTGGTATTTGGCGTATATATAATATAGAGCTGCAAGGAATAAATTAGTAAGCGTTTTCATCAGCTTTTTATACAGAAATATCTCCGTATATTGTAAAATGAAAACACGGGGGGATTAGTATGGATATGAGAGCGGGGCTTTTTCAGCAGCAAACATTGAAATTGGCGATGACCCAGGAGTTAAGCCAGGCCATTGCGCTTTTGCAATATTCGGCCCAGGAATTGACATCATTTCTGGAAAATAAATCATTGGATAATCCCTTGATTTCCCTGGAATATCCCGGGTCGCTTTCCGTTCGCCAAAGGGGAGAAAAGGTAAAGGGGAATCGGCCGGCCAAGCACGATCCCAAATATTGGATTGAACAAATCGGGCAGGAAACACAAACCCTTGAAACCCACTTATTATCGCAATTGAAACCCGGCCAGCTGTCGAACGACCGGCTGAAGGTTTTTTTGCTTCTCATCAGGAATATCGATGAAAATGGCTATTTAAGAACGGATTTGGATGATATTGCTGCTTCCACGGGAACGGATGAAGCAGAGGCTGCTGAATGCCTTGGCATATTGCATCAGCTTGAACCCTATGGAATTGGAGCAAGGAATCTGCAGGAATGTTTGCTTATCCAGGCACGGCAAGGAAAACATAAATTGGCGGAAAAAATTCTCGGGGAACACTTCCTCCTCTTCGCTGATAAAAAATGGAAGGGACTTGCAAAGGTTTTACAGATTACCCTGCAAGAAATCCAAACTGTTTCTGATTATATTCAAACATTGAACCCCCGGCCGGGATCATTATATGTCCAAGAAAAGCCTTCTTATGTCATCCCCGATGTCACGGTCAGGCTTTTGAACGGGGAATTTTCAATTGGCATTTTTGAGAAAAATACACCAGTGCTTGCCGCAAACGAAACGTATTTGACACAAATGAAGCAGTACAACGATCGGCAGGTAAACAGTTTTTTGCAGGAGAAATGGCAGGAATTCCAGTGGATTTCCCGCGGGCTTGAGCAAAGAAAACAGACAATCCTGATGGTCATGGGGAAAATCGTTGAAAAGCAACCGGAATGTTTTTATAAAGGGCTCTCTTTTTTGAGGCCAATGACTATGAAAGAAATCGCTGAAGAATTGGGTATCCATGAATCCACGGTCAGCCGGGCAGTCAAGGACAAGTTTGTGCAGGCTCCATTTGGTACAGTGGAGATGAAGGCCTTTTTCACAAACAATTTGCAGTCGACAGCCGATGAGGATGTTTCAGCACGGATGGCAAAGCGCGCCATAGAAGATGCTGTACAGGCAGAAAATAAGCGGAAGCCGCTGTCCGACCAGGAAATCTCCAATCAGCTACAGGCAGAACAGGGGATTGTCTTATCGCGCAGGACGGTGGCAAAATACCGGGACCAGCTGGGAATCCCTCCTTCCTCAAAAAGAAAGAGGTATGATTGAGCGACCTGGCACAGGGATCGCATGCATAGATTATGAAGGATGATGTAGCTATGGATGAAAAACGATTATTGCTGTATACGAGGGAAAAATGCCCGCTATGCGATAAAGCAAAAGTGGTATTGGAAGAACTTTCAAGTGAAACGGGCATTTCTTTTCGGGAGATTGATATTTACTCGGATGATGATTTAATAGAACGGTTTGGATTGATGATCCCTGTATTGGAATGGAAAGGTGGAATCATCCAGTATGGGAATATTGATAAATATAGCTTGTTAGAAATATTTAAAAAATAATAAAGCATTATTGTTGAAGCAGATATACATTCCTGCTAGAATGAATTTTGAAGCAGGAATATTTTTTTGCCACTAGTGGGACATTAATTTTATAACCGGGACATAAAAAGTCCCGACAGAAAATTTGCAAGGAGTTGTCTGGATGCGCTCATTGCTTGACGTACAAAGGAGATTATTACCCGATTTCCTTACGGTTATGCAAAAACGATATGATATCCTGCGTTATATCAAAAATATGCAGCCGGTTGGCCGGAGAAGCCTGGCAATAAGCTTGAACCTGACAGAAAGGACGTTAAGAAGCGAAGTCGACTTCCTGAAGGATCAAAAGCTAATCCACGTTTCCAGTTCCGGTATGCTGCTCTCTGAAGAAGGGGAAATTATCCTGGAAAAGTTAGAGGGAATAATGCGGGAAGTAATGGGTATAGACTTAATGGAACAGGATTTAAAGCGCCAATTAAGTCTAGGTGAAGTCATTATCGTAACCGGAGACAGTGACCAATCACCATGGGTGAAAAGCGAGCTAGGGAAAGCGTGCGCAAACCGTATGAAACAGGAATGGACAGGGAAGAATATCATCGCTGTGACTGGTGGATCAACAATGGCAGAAGTTGCCGAGATGTTGACGCCGGATCATGAAAGCAAGGATTTGATGTTTGTTCCTGCCCGGGGCGGCCTTGGTGAAGATGTCCACAACCAGGCCAATATGATTGTTTCAAAAATGGCGGAAAAAGCAAATGCTTTTTATAAAGTCCTTTATATTCCCGATCAGGTTAGCAAAGAGGCGTATTTGTCCTTTATGAAGGAACCGACGATCAAGGAAGTGATCTCGCTTATCAAATCGGCTAATATCGTGGTGCATGGCATCGGGGACGCATTGGCCATGGCCCAAAGAAGAAAGACGGGCCCGGAAGTTATGAAAGTAATAACAGAAGGCAATGCTGTTGGGGAAGCGTTTGGCTACTATTTTAACGAAAATGGCGATGTGGTACATAAAGTGAAGACGGTCGGCATACAGCTTGCCGATCTTGACCAAGCAAGAAGCGTCATCGCGGTGGCCGGCGGGAAATCCAAGGCAAAAGCGATCCGGTCTTACATGAAAACAGCTCCTGCATCCACTGTGTTGATTACGGATGAAGCAGCAGCAAAAGAGTTATTAAAAGGGTAATATCCTTTTATATAAATTTTTTTCCTAATTAAAGGAGGAACCAATCATGGCAGTTAAAGTTGGAATTAATGGATTTGGACGTATAGGACGGAACGTATTCCGTGCGGCCCTTAACAATCCAAATGTAGAAATAGTAGCGATTAACGATTTGACAGATGCGAACATGCTTGCGCACCTGTTGCAATATGATACTGTACACGGAACTCTAAATGAAAAGGTTTCTGTAGATGGAGATTACCTGCTGGTTGAAGGCCATAAGGTAAAAGTGCTGGCTGAGCGCGATCCTGCTCAATTGGGCTGGGGAGATCTTGGCGTTGAAGTGGTTGTTGAATCGACAGGGCGCTTCACAAAGCGTGCAGACGCAGCAAAACACCTTGAGGCAGGAGCAAAGAAAGTAATCATTTCAGCACCAGCAAGCGATGAAGATATTACTATCGTAATGGGCGTTAACAATGAAACTTATGATGCTGCTAACCACCATGTTATTTCTAACGCATCTTGTACAACAAACTGCTTGGCACCATTCGCGAAAGTCCTTAATGATAAGTTTGGCATCAAACGCGGTATGATGACTACAGTTCACTCTTATACAAACGACCAGCAAATCCTTGACCTGCCGCACAAAGACTACCGCCGTGCGCGTGCTGCAGCGGAAAACATCATTCCGACAACTACCGGTGCTGCGAAAGCAGTTGCGCTTGTATTGCCTGAACTGAAAGGTAAGCTGAACGGTATGGCTATGCGCGTGCCTACACCAAACGTATCAGTTGTGGATCTTGTTGCTGAGCTTGACAAGAGTGTTACAGCTGAAGAAGTGAATGAAGCATTAAAAGCGGCAGCAGAAGGTGAATTAAAAGGCATCCTTGAGTACACCGAGCTTCCATTAGTTTCCACAGACTTCAATGGCAGCCCTGCTTCTTCCACTATTGACGCATTATCAACAATGGTAATGGAAGGCAACATGGTCAAGGTTCTTTCTTGGTACGACAACGAAACTGGTTACTCGAACCGTGTTGTTGACCTTGTAGATTACATCGCTTCAAAAGGGTTGTAATTTATTCCAAAAAACTGCCGTCTTTGTGGAAATTTGGATAAATTGCCGCAAAGAGATTATAATGAAAAAAGAGAAAAAGGGGAGATGGGATATATGCCCTCTCCCCTTTAAACTGATATTTTATTACAGCAGGTTCGTCTAATCAAAGGAGGTCGTTAGGGTCATGAATAAAAAGTCAATTAAGGACATTGATGTCAGAGGAAAACGCGTTTTTTGCCGGGTGGATTTTAACGTACCGATGGAAAATGGAAATGTAACGGATGATACGCGTATCCGTGCGGCCCTCCCAACCATAGAGTATTTGATCGGCCAAGGCGCTAAAGTCATTCTGGCAAGCCATCTCGGACGCCCAAAAGGGAAAGTGGTAGAAGAATTGCGCCTAACTCCTGTGGCGAAAAGATTGAGTGAATTGCTTAGTAAGAACGTTGCGAAATCGAATGAGGCGTATGGTGATATTGCAAAGTCCGAAGTTGAAAAGCTCGGGGAAGGCGATATTCTGTTGTTAGAAAACGTACGTTTTTATCCTGGAGAGGAAAAGAACGATCCCGAATTGGCTAAATCATTTTCTGAACTGGCAGATGTATATGTGAATGACGCGTTTGGTGCGGCCCACCGTGCGCACGCCTCTACAGAAGGAATTGCAAAGCACCTGCCTGCTGTTGCGGGACTTCTGATGGAAAAAGAACTTGATGTGCTGGGCAAAGCTTTATCAAATCCGGACCGACCGTTTACGGCTATCATTGGCGGAGCAAAGGTTAAGGACAAAATCGGCGTGATTGAGAACCTGCTTGATAAAGTGGACAACTTAATCATCGGCGGCGGGCTTGGCTATACTTTTGTTAAAGCTAAAGGATATGAGATTGGGAAGTCCCTGCTTGAAGCGGATAAGATTGACCTTGCGAATTCCTTTATGCAAAAGGCTGAAGAAAAAGGCGTCAAGTTCTATTTGCCTGTTGATGTTGTGGTAGCAGATGATTTTTCAAATGACGCTAATATAAAGGAAGTAGCAATTGACTCGATTCCTGCTGATTGGGAGGCTCTTGATATCGGCCCGAAAACAAGGGAAACCTATGCAGATGTGATTAAGAGCTCAAAGCTTGTCATCTGGAATGGTCCAATGGGTGTATTCGAATTAGAGAAGTTTGCCAACGGAACGAAGAGGGTTGCCGAAGCACTAGCTGAAGCAGGGGATACTTACAGCGTGATCGGCGGCGGCGATTCTGCTGCAGCGGTTGAGAAATTCCACCTTGCCGATAAAATGTCCCATATTTCAACCGGCGGCGGGGCTTCCCTGGAATTCATGGAAGGCAAACAATTGCCGGGTGTTGTAGCCCTAAACGATAAATAAGACATGTTTAACGGTTATTGATTATGTCTAAAAACCGTCTAACAGCGAAAGGATGGTAGAAATGCGTAAACCTATCATTGCAGGAAACTGGAAAATGAATAAGAAGCTTTCTGAAGCCAAAAGTTTTTTAGAAGAAGTAAAAAGCCTTGTCCCTTCAAATGAAGCAGTTATTTCCGTAATTTGTGCACCCGCTTTATTTTTAAATGAACTTGGACAAAGCGCTGAAGGAAGCGAAGTGGCAATCGGCGCACAGAATATGCATTTTGAAGAAAGCGGTGCGTTCACAGGCGAGATCAGCCCGGCAGCTTTAGAAGATATCGGGGTTAAATATGTGATTATCGGCCATTCCGAACGCCGTGAAATGTTTAATGAAACCGATGAAACAGTGAACAAAAAAACCCTTGCAGCCTTTACATACAATCTAACTCCGATTGTTTGCTGCGGCGAAACGCTGGAACAGCGTGAAAGCGGAAAAACAAACGAGCTTGTTGGCAGCCAAATTCAAAAAGCATTAGAAGGACTGACTGAAGACCAGGTGAAAGAGACCGTCATTGCTTATGAACCAATCTGGGCAATCGGAACAGGGAAATCCTCTACTGCTGATGACGCAAATGAAGTCTGTGCACATATCCGTTCTGTTGTGGCATCTCAATTTTCACAGGCTGCTGCCGATGCTGTACGCATCCAATATGGCGGCAGTGTGAAGCCTTCCAATATCAAAGAATATATGGGTCAGCCTGATATCGATGGAGCATTGGTGGGCGGAGCAAGTCTTGAAGCACAATCTTTCCTTCAATTGCTGGAGGCGGGAAGCAAATGAGCAAAGCACCAGTAGCGTTAATCATCTTAGATGGCTTCGGCTGCCGCAGCGAAACAAAAGGAAATGCGGTTTCCCAGGCAAAGAAGCCAAACTTCGACCGTTTTTGGAATACGTTTCCCCACGCTGAATTGACAGCAAGTGGTGAATCGGTAGGACTTCCGGCAGGGCAGATGGGAAACTCCGAAGTAGGCCATTTAAATATTGGTGCGGGACGGATCGTTTACCAAAGCTTAACCCGGGTCAATGTGGCGATCCGCGAAGGTCAATTTGCTGAAAACGAAACCTTCCTTAATGCGATGAAGTATGTAAAAAATAAGGGGACGGACCTGCACTTGTTCGGGTTGCTTTCTGATGGCGGCGTACATAGCCATATCAATCATTTATACGCATTGCTAAAGCTCGCGGCTAAAGAAGGCGTGAAGAATGTATATGTCCACGGCTTCCTCGACGGTCGGGATGTAGGGCCGCAAACCGCTAAGGGTTTCATTCAAGAAGCCGAAGACCAAATGCGGGAACTTGGCATAGGAAAATTTGCCACGATCTCTGGGCGCTACTATTCCATGGACCGCGATAAGCGCTGGGAACGCGTGGAAAAATCTTACCGATCCATCGTTTATGGCGATGGCCCTGCATACTCTTCCGCAATGGAATGCGTTGAGGATTCCTATGAGCATGGGATTTTTGACGAATTCGTCATCCCATCTGTCATTACAGCTGAAGATGGAAAACCTGTCGCCACGATTAAAGACAACGATGCGGTCATTTTCTATAATTTCAGGCCGGACCGTGCAATCCAGATTTCCAATACATTTACGAATGAAGATTTCCGCGCATTCGACAGGGGGCCCGGACATCCGAAGAACCTTCATTTTGTATGCTTGACTCATTTTTCGGAAACAGTAAACGGGTATGTAGCGTTCCAGCCAGTCAACTTGGATAACACGCTAGGAGAGGTTCTATCACAGAACAATCTCTCACAGCTCCGAATTGCCGAAACGGAAAAATATCCGCATGTCACCTTCTTTATGAGCGGTGGTAGGGAAGATGCCTTCCCGGGTGAAGAACGTATTCTGATCAATTCGCCAAAGGTGGCGACATATGACTTGAAGCCGGAAATGAGCGCTTATGAAGTGACAGATGCAGTGATGGAGCAGATCGAGAATGACAGATTTGATGTGATTCTATTGAATTTTGCAAACCCGGATATGGTTGGGCATTCCGGAATGCTTGAACCTACGATTAAAGCGGTCGAGACTGTGGACGAATGCCTTGGGAAAATTATTGACTTGATCCTTTCAAAAGGCGGTACGGCCATCATCACCGCTGACCATGGGAATGCAGATGAAGTGGTAACATTGGAAGGAAATCCGATGACAGCCCATACTACCAACCCTGTTCCTGTTATTGTTACAAAAAATGGGATAACATTGAGAACGGATGGGATTTTGGGGGATTTGGCTCCGACTGTGCTCGATTTGTTGAATGTAGACAAGCCTGTTGAAATGACGGGAACTTCTTTAATTAATAAATAAAACCCAAATAAAAGGAGAGATTTTTTATGCCATTTATCCAATATGTATACGCACGTGAAGTACTAGATTCCCGCGGTAACCCAACGGTTGAAGTAGAGGTCATGACTGAGTCAGGTTTCTTTGGCCGCGCAATTGTCCCTTCCGGCGCCTCCACTGGTGAATATGAAGCCGTGGAACTTCGTGACGGAGACAAGTCACGTTATCTTGGAAAAGGGGTCGAAAAAGCGGTTGATAACGTAAATGAAATCATTTCAGAAGCTATTATTGGAATGGACGTCACCGACCAAGTCGGCATTGACCGTACAATGATCGAATTGGACGGCACAGACAATAAAGGAAAACTGGGAGCTAACGCCATCCTTGGCGTTTCAATGGCTTGCGCTCACGCAGCTGCTGAATCTGTCGGCCTTCCATTGTACCGTTATCTCGGCGGCTCTAATGCGAAACAGCTTCCTACCCCAATGATGAACATCATCAATGGAGGTTCCCATGCTGATAATAACGTGGACTTCCAGGAATTCATGATCCTTCCTGTTGGCGCTTCTACATTCAAGGAAGCCATCCGTACGGGAGCAGAAGTATTCCATGCATTAAAATCAGTTCTTTCTTCTAAAGGGTTGAATACAGCTGTAGGTGATGAGGGCGGATTTGCTCCTAACCTTGGTTCAAACCGTGAAGCGTTGGAGGTAATCATCGAGGCCATCAAAAAGGCTGGCTATGAGCCAGGAAAAGATGTCTACCTTGGCATGGACGTTGCATCTTCTGAATTCTTCAATAAAGAAACAGGCAAATATGACCTTGCCGGAGAAGGCCGCACTGGCTTAAGTTCTGAAGAAATGGTCAGCTTCTATGAGGAATTGGTTAACGAGTTCCCAATTATCTCGATCGAAGACGGACTGGACGAAAACGACTGGGAAGGCCATAAGCTATTGACTGACCGTCTTGGCGGCAGAATTCAATTAGTCGGTGACGATCTGTTCGTTACAAACACAAAGAAACTTTCGGAAGGTATCGAAAAAGGCGTCGGCAACTCTATTCTTATCAAAGTAAACCAAATTGGTACACTGACTGAAACATTTGACGCAATCGAAATGGCTAAACGAGCAGGCTACACTGCAGTAGTTTCCCACCGTTCTGGTGAAACGGAAGATGTCACTATCGCTGATATCGCGGTGGCTACTAACGCTGGCCAAATTAAAACAGGTTCAATGTCACGTACAGACCGTGTTGCTAAATACAACCAGCTTCTCCGGATTGAGGACGAGCTCGGAGATCTAGCGGTATATGGCGGCTTGAAATCTTTCTACAACTTAAAGAAATAAGGTAAAATGAAACCCTGCCTCTGACGAGAGGCAGGGTTTTTAACTAGCTGTTTTTTTGCCGTGGTATCTATAGCTTTTTTGGTAAGTGAGTAAGCTGTTGTTCAATTAAATTACGGTTCCTTTTACATTTGATCATTTCTTTGATAAGTTCTTAAAATTCGAGTTATATGTGAGAGACTTAAATATGCTTGAAAGCCAGATATATAGACGGAATCTGTGATTTATGCACGAAAGCTGAGAGATATGCGCGGAATCTTAAATATATCAGCGGAATCTAAAATATATCAGTGAAATCAGAGATATGAGCGGAATCTGAAATGATGAGTATAAGCAGAGAAATAAGCTCGAAACCTGAAATATATGCGCGAAGCTATTTCACAGACATTTCTGAGAAACAGAACAGTATTATTTACTCACCGGAACTGCATCCGAAAATTCTTCGAGAGTAATCCCGTTGCTAAAGAGCTCTTGTGCAATTTCGGTTCCTACATACCTCAAGTGCCAGGGTTCATATTTATACCCGGTAACATGCTGTTTGCCTTTAGGGTAGCGGATGATAAATCCATGTTCATGCGCGTGATTTGCCAGCCATTCAGCCTCTTTTGTTCCGCCGAAGCAGTCAACTGTCGCACATGTGCCGCTGCTGCCGCTGACATCAATGGCGAGCCCGGTCTGATGCTCGCTGGTCCCCGGGGATGCACTATATGTTGCGGCCAGTTTAACGCCATCGCGTTCAATATTGTTCTGGTATATTTTTTTCTGTGTGGCATGTGACCGGTAGGCGGACACTCCTGCTAAGTACAACCCATCGTTTCTGGCAGCCTGAAATAACATCTCCAATGCGTGAGCCGCTTCCCGGCGCAACATCCTTTTTTCAATCTTTTCCTCAAAAAGAAAAGGAACATCTGGATAAATCAGATCAGTTGGTTGATAGTTTGCAGGCAATATGAAGTCTTTATTGACCAGCACAGGGATGTCATGAGGGACTGCAACCGTAACTCTTGCCTCTTTTTCCTGTCCGGAGCTGGACCCTGCTTTGTTGTTCCCGATGATTGCTTGATGAGGTGATGTCTTTTCTGCAGGCTCTTGGTTCCAACTATTAATTTGGGCACTCAAATAAACAAAAAATAGTCCTGCAAAAATGATGGCGGAAATGTTGATGATACGCTTTTTCATAGTGATAACTCCTACAAATATACTCTTTTTGGTATATTTTGGCCTCATATGAGAGGATATATACCAATACGCAGGCTATTGTGAATTAGGCGGAGTTCAACTAGAATTGCGTTGTAGTGATGGCGATATTGTGGTACAGTAAAGATAATGTTTTTTCGGTATTCGGGAGGAATAACAGTATGCATACATTTCTAGTAGTACTATTGGTCATCGTCTGTATTGGGCTGATCGTCAGCGTATTGCTGCAATCAGGGAAGAGCGCTGGTTTATCCGGTTCCATCGCCGGCGGTGCTGAACAGCTTTTTGGCAAACAAAAGGCACGTGGTATCGATTTGGTCCTTCAACGTATCACGGTCGTTCTTTCGATCCTTTTCTTTGTTCTCACGATGATGGTTACTTATTTTGGCCTATAATCTTATATACAAAAAAGCCTGGGCTGGATAAACTGTCCCCTTTGTAAAGGACACTTTAAAAAAGCTAGGATGCTTTAAGAAGATGATCTCTGTATTGAACAGGGGTCATCTTTTTTACATCCCACTGGGTTCTTTAGTATTGTAGTATTATGTAATTCTTAATTTCCTTTTTAAACTCTTCCGGATTTTGTACATTGCTTAATGTATGCCTTAACCTTAAAATGTTGAAGACCCCTCGGCGGGCATTGTCCCAACAGTTGCCTCTTCTCGGCATGGTCTGACCCAATAATATTTCTTCACCGTCTTTTGATAAACAGGACTAGGATAATGGCCTTCCTAACAGAGGGGATCTAAGACCCCCCATCGCTCAATCTGACCGGGAAACTAAACTGTCATCATCAGAATTCCATGTAATTTACATCCAATCATTGCGTTTTTTCGAAACTGAAAAGCACCAAGTCCGGAACTTATTAAATACTAGAGAGTAATGAAGTTACTGGATGGCAATCATGAATTCAAAATTCAGATCAGGCTAAGAAGAAACCAATTATAAGCCCCGCAATAACTCTTAAAACTATGTTACCTTGGATTTTATCTATGTAATTAGTTGTGGAACCAGCTCTTAAAGTTATCCTAATTGTTCAATAAAGTCATAAATATTCCCTTAATAGGAATCTGGGAGGGCGTAACCTAAGGTTTTTTGTGTGTAAAACGCTAAACCACATTTAAAAATCTAAAATACAGGCGCTAGTCTAATATATTCAGCCCAAGAACCCTACTCTTTTAATGAACAGTCTGGCAAAATAAATTATTTAGAATATTCATAAATGTGTTGACAAATAAAAAATAAATAGATAAAAATATAACTATAACGTTTTAGCAAAAGGTTTTAGCTCTTTTGTTAAAATGTTTTAGCTAAAAAGATGGAGAGAAAATCATGACCAGTATAAAAGAAATCGCTAAATTAGCAGAGGTATCGGTAGGAACGGCATCTTTTGTTCTAAATGGCAAAGGTGATCAGATGAGAATTTCTGAAGCAACTCAAAGGCGGGTTATTGAGGTTGCTAAGTCTTTAGGCTATCGCCCTAATATTTCTGCTAGACGACTCAGAAGTGGAGGGGAAAAAGTTGTTCCTGTCCTTGCGGTTCTTTGGACCTTGGATACTCGTGCATCTCTTGTTAGTCGTTTTTTAAATGGCATCCAGGATCATTTCATTAACCAAACCCGTGAATTTGAATTATTGATTCAGCCTTATGAAAGTTCAAAGATTGATAAAATCAAGAGTTTGATAACGGGAACGAGGTTTAATGGCGCAATTATCGCAAACGCATCGGAAAGGGACCAGCATTATCTTGAGAATGCGGAAATCAATGTGCCAATCGTGCTTTACCATCGAAATTCTAAAAAATACAGCACTGTGAGTATAGATAATTATAAAAATGGAATGATGGTAGCTGATTTATTTGCAAATAGAGGACATCAGCAAATAGGCATGGTAATCCCTAATGTTTCTTCTCAAGCTGTACATCTAAGAAAAGAAGGATTTTTGGATGGAGCTAGATCATCCAATATCCAAGTTTCCCCTAAACATATTATCTTTGAAAATTACTCAGAGGAAGGCGGATATCAAGCAGCCAAAAAGCTGGTGGAAAACGGGAACCTGCCGTCCGCGCTATTTTTTCTCGGCGATCAAATGGCCATCGGAGCTTTAGCCGCGTTTCATGAAATGGGAGTGAGTGTACCTCAAGATATAGAGATCATGGGTCATGATAATTACGGTCAAACTCGATTTTCCATCCCTTCTTTATCGACTGTGCATCTGCCGGTAGAAGATATGGCTGCCAGGTGCGTGGATCTTATGCTCGACCTTATAGAACACAAAGTGAAAGCACCTGTTTCTACGATTTATGACACATCTATTGTTATCCGTAAGAGCTGTGGGGACTTTTTAGACAAGAATGAATCAAGCAAAGGAGACTGATGGAATGACAAATCAAAAAGAAATACAGCATGAGGGCGTATTTTCTCTTATGCTTACTCCATTTAAACAAAATTTGGAAATTGACTGGAAAACATATGATGAATATGTAGACTGGCAATTAGCGGCAAAACCACACGGTCTATTTGCCGTATGTGGAAGCAGTGAGATGAAATGGTTGACACTGGAAGAACGATTGATGCTTTCTCAACAAACGGTAAATCGTGCAGGGGGCACTCCGGTTCTCGCAACAGCCAATGTTCAGCATGATATTTTGGAGCATAAGGAAGAGGTTCGTAGAATGATAGACACAGGGGTCTCTGGAATCGTATTAGTTCCACCTGAAGGCCTTGGAGAAGAGCAAGATAGACTTATGGATTACTTTGCACAACTCGCTAATGTAGCCGATATTCCTGTCTTCCTATATGAGTGGCCCCAGACTAACCCCTACTTTATTTCGCCAGAAATATGGGGGAAACTGACAAACGAGTTTGGGATAAAAGGAATCAAAGACACAACTTGCACCTTTGAAGGGATCAAAGCAAAAATAATCGAAACCAATGGCAATTCATTGGTTTATCAGGCAAACACACCATTTATGCTCGATGCCATTGCGGCTGACGCAAAAGGAATCATGGCCATTACTTCAGCTGCCTTCAATGAATTAGTTGTAGAATTTTGGAAAGAAGCAAGTAAAGATCATTCGTCACTTCATGCTAAAAAATTGCATCAATATTTGGTATTTTTAGATAGCGTTTTGCGTTTTGGTTATCCTGCAACAGCTAAATACTTAGCCAAGTTGCAAGGAATATCAATGGAAACGTTCTGCCGATGGCCGGTCGAACTAAACCCTGAGGCCAAAAAAGCAGTTGATGTATTCTACGAAGTATATAAGCAGTGGCAAGATGCAGAACAAGGGAGTATTTTTAGATAAGTAATGATGCTAAAACGTTTTACCTATCTTAATCATACTTGTAATATGGCGATTCTCGTCTCACTGCTTTGAATCCCGATTTCATTTTACAATAGAGAAGTACTAATTTTATCTTCCCAGGGTTTCGACTGCGTTAAAGACTTTCGATTATATAGGATTTGGTTACCGAACTTGATTGGAACTAATTATAAGGCCAAAGGTAACCACTAAGGATAAGGAGGGAAGAAATGACAGCTAAATATGCAATAGGTGTCGATTACGGAACTCAGTCGGGCAGGGTCTTACTTGTTAATGTTCAAACAGGCGAGGAACTAGCGGTTTGTGTAAACCCTTACAAAAGTGGTGTCATAGACAACGTCCTTCCAAGTGGAACGGTTCTTGGACATGACTGGGCTTTGCAACACCCTGACGATTATTTGGAAGTGCTGTACCAAATGATTCCGAAGGTTATGCAATCGGTTCAGGTGAAACCTGAAGACGTTATTGGGATCGGAATCGATTTTACATCCTGTACGATGATGCCATTGAATGAGGACATGGAGCCTTTATGTTTGGATCTGAAATGGAGGGATAACCCCCATAGTTGGGTTAAGCTCTGGAAACATCATGCCGCTCAAAGCGAGGCGGACGAGATTACGGAGCTGGCGGAGAAACGAGGAGAAGCATTTTTAAGTCGATATGGTGGGAAAATTTCCTCTGAATGGATGCTTCCCAAAATTCTTCAAATTTTGCGAGAGTCCCCGGATGTGTTTGAAGCAACCGATGTGTTTTTTGAAGCGTGTGACTGGCTTACATACAAATTGACAGGAAATATATCCAGAAGCAGTTCAACCAGCGGATACAAAAGCTTTTGGCACAAAGAGGATGGATATCCTGACAAAGATTTTTTCTCGGAGTTGGATCCTCGGCTGGAGAACATTCTGGATACAAAGATGGGCGGGCCGATCGTTCCTGTCGGAAATAGAGCAGGCGAGTTAACCGAGGCGATGGCAAAAAGAATTGGGCTACTGCCAGGCACGTCCGTTGCAGTTGGAATCATTGACGCCCATGCTTCTGTTCCTGCGGTGGGGGCGGTCCGAGAAGGTCAGTTGGTCATGGCGATGGGCACTTCCACCTGCCATATGCTTCTATCGCATAAAGAAACGAAGGTCGAAGGAGTTTGCGGAGTAGTAGAAGACGGAATGATCCCAGGCACTTTTGGGTATGAGGCTGGACAAGCCGCAGTCGGAGATATCTTTGCTTGGTTTGTGGAGCACGGAATACCGGAGTATGTTAAGTTTCAGGCAGATCAGGAAAATGTGGGCATTCATGAATGGCTGGAGAAAAATGCATCCGCTTACAAACCTGGCCAAACCGGGCTTCTCGCTCTGGATTGGTGGAATGGAAATCGCTCGGTACTTGTGGATGCGGATTTGTCGGGTTTGATCCTTGGTTACACTTTGGCCACTAAACCGGAAGAAATTTACCGTGCGCTCTTAGAAGCTACCGCATTTGGTACTCGTAAAATCATAGACAGCTTTCTGGAATCTGGTTTAGAAGTGAAAGAAATTTTTGCTTGCGGAGGACTTCCTCAGCGAAACAGGCTTTTGATGCAAATCTATGCGGATGTGACCAATCGGGAAATCAAAGTAGCTGAATCGTCACAGGATCCTGCCCTTGGAGCTGCCATGTTTGGAGCAGTGGCGGCTGGAAAAGACAAGGGGGGCTATGACAATATAATTGAAGCTGCAGAAAAGATGGCGCGTGTGAAAGAAGAATTTTTCGTCCCAATTCAAGAACATGTAGACAAATATAACAAGCTATATAAGCACTATTTGAAACTCCACGATTATTTTGGGTATGGGGAAAACGATGTCATGGTGGAGTTGAAAAACCTTAAAAACAGCATGTAGGCTTTCTTAGCCAAAAATATAAGAAAAAGGGGATAAGTTTTATGAAAAAGTTAGCTTCAACCATTGTTTTTATTTTTATGGCTACACTACTGATTGGATGCAGCAGTGACAGCAGTGCGACAAAGGAAAATAAGTTTCCAGAAAAAGATATTACGCTTATCGTTCCTAAGGCTCCAGGAGGAGGAACCGACCTTACGGCACGAGGTTTAGCTGAATATGCCAAAAAGCAAATCGACCAAAATATTGTAGTGGTAAATAAGCCTAGCGGCAATGGTGTTACCGGGATGGTCGAAGGATCAAAAGCCAAGAAGGACGGCTATACATTAACAATGACCACAGTAGAATTGGCCATGCTTCCACACATGAATCGCTCACCTGTAGATTACAAAGACTTTAGTCCTATCGTAGCTCCAATTGCCGATCCGGCTTCCATAATGGTTCCTGCAGATGCACCTTATAACACCTTAGAGGAATTTCTTGAACATGCCAAGAAAAACCCTGGGAAACTTAAGGTTGGAAATTCAGGAGTAGGCACTATTTTCCACTTAGCTTCTGTCGCAGTTGAAGATAAGACCGGTGTTAAGTTTACACACGTCCCCTACAATGAAGGAAGCGCTCCAGCGGTTGCAGCTTTAGTTGGCGGTCATCTTGATGCCGTATCTGTGGCACCTGGAATTGCTAAGGCACAAATTGATGCTGGCAAGATAAAAGTATTAGCTATTATGAGTGACGAGAAACTTCCACTGTTCCCAGAGGTACCAACTTTCAAAGAACTAGGTTATGACATCACCATCCGAGCATGGGCAGCATTAAACGCTCCGGCGGATACACCGGATGAAATCATGGACTCTTTGAATGAGATATTCAGTAAAACTTCAAAGGATCCTGAATTTAAGAAGTTCTTGGAAAAACAAGGGATTCAACCGGTTGAAATAGAGGGCGAAGAGCTTAAAAATATGATCGAAGAAGATCACAATTACTATGGGGAATTATTGAAGGATATGAAATTGTAGATACAAAATGCGTTAGGTGATGGGATCATGCATCATCTAGCGCCAGTTAAGGAGGGTATGCATGAGAAAAGGCAATTTTATCGTTGCGATTTTAACCATGATCTTTGGAGTGGCTGTCATATATCTTTCAAAAGATTTTCCGAGAGTGGTATCGGACGCCCCAGGTCCGGGGGTTTTCCCAACTATTTTAGGATATCTCAGTATCTTTTTAGGGGTTCTTCTGTTTATATCCAATTTAAAGAATAAGGATATTAAGAAAATATATTTTTTTACAAAAGAAAACAAGCAGGTTTATGGCTTGGTTGCTATTGTAATAATCTATTCAATTTCACTTAATTTTATTGGTTTTTTATGGACTACCATTGCCTTTTTATTAACATCTATTTATTTTATGGGGTATAGGAAGAAAATGTATCTAATCCCGGTATCAGTTCTTTTTACCCTGTTCATCTATTTTGTTTTTGCTGTTTTGTTCGGAACACCATTACCAACCTAGTAACATGTTGAGGTGATTATATGATTGAAAATTTAATGGCTGCTTTCTCCAATGTGTTTTCATTTACGTCCATAACCGTTATATTTCTAGGTGTTTTGGTCGGCATCATTATTGGGGCCTTGCCAGGGTTAACAACAACTATGGGGGTTGCCCTTTTATTCCCTTTAACATTCAACTTAGAGGGCATAACTGGCATTCTTATGCTTCTTGGCATATATTGTGGTGCCGGTTATGGAGGATCGATCTCCTCCATTCTACTTAATACACCTGGAAACCCAGGTGCTGTTGTCACTGGATTGGATGGATATCCGATGGCTCAAAAGGGTGAGGCGGACCGGGCACTAGCCATTTCGACGTATTCTTCCGGTGTTGGTGGAATGTTTAGCGCTTTAGTATTAATATTCTTAGCACCCTTATTAGCAACAGTGGCCCTTCAATTCGGCCCGCCGGAGTTCTTTGCTCTTGCGATATTTGGCTTAAGCATCATTACCAGTATTTCCGGTAAATCCATTCTTAAAGGATTGATTGGAGGTGCGATTGGGTTGTTTATCGCCACCATTGGGCTGGATAGTATTACCGGGATGACACGTTTTACGTTTGATACAATGTATCTCATGGGCGGGGTTTCCTTTATTCCCATCCTTATCGGATTATTTGCTTTTTCACAAGTATTAATGACCGTAGAAGAAGGCGTTGGAGAAAATGTTGAAAAAATTAAAGTGAAAATTCAGAGAGTATTGCCGACGAAGGAAGATATCAAAAAAACGAATTACCCAATCTTTCAGGGAAGCTTGATTGGATCCATTATCGGAGCAATTCCCGGAACAGGTGGGGATATCGCGGCCTTTCTTTCTTATAATCAAACGAAAAAATCCTCCAAAGAGCCTGAAAAATTCGGTAAGGGGGCACCTGAAGGCATTGCTGCTCCAGAAGCGGCAAATAACAGTGTGACCGGTGGAGCAATGGTGCCGCTGCTTACACTTGGGATACCAGGGGATACAGTTACGGCTATTATTTTAGGGGCACTTATGGTTCAAGGACTTCAGCCAGGGCCTTTGCTATTTACGGAACATCCTGATCAAATTTACGGCATTTATACAGGCTTTATTCTTGCAAATATCTTTATGATTATTTTGGGGTTTTTGTTCATTAGGCCTTTTACAAAGGTACTAAATATACCAAAACCCATTTTGACACCGATTATTTTAGTATTATGCGTAGTTGGCTCATTTTCAATGAATAACGATATCATTGATGTCTATATTATGGTTGCTGCTGGCTTTATTGGTTATTTTCTTCTAAAATTGGATTTCCCTATTTCGCCAATCATCATAGCTCTTGTTTTGGGCCCAATGCTGGAATCGAACTTTAGGAGATCGTTAGTCATGTCTCAAGGGGACTACAGTATATTTATGATGAGACCTATCAGTGCCGGCCTTATATTGCTTACGGTCTTAACGCTGTTTGGGCCAATTCTATGGAATCGGTTTAAAAAGAGGGAAAGCCATGCCTAAAATAAAACAAATAAAAAAAGAAATAGTTATGAAACAAAAACAAGATTACTTCAACAATTGCCATGCATCCACCATTACTAAACTTCCTAATGGAGAATTACTTGTCGCTTATTTTGCAGGCACTCGGGAAGGCACAGGGGATACCGCCATTTGGTTATCGAGGAAAGTGAATGGCAAGTGGCTGGAACCGGAACGGAAAATCTATAGAGAGGGCATTCCACATTGGAATCCAGTGCTTCATCTCAACGAAAATAAAATTCACTTGTACTATAAAGTTGGGGATACGGTTCACACCTGGAAAACAATGTATACCGTTTCTGAGGATTTTGGACATTCATGGACCGAAAGCCAGGAACTTGTGCAAGGGGATATCCTTCCACGAGGACCTGTGAAAAATAAAGTGATCGTTCTTTCCAATGGATGGTGGATAGCACCTGGATCTATTGAAGATGATCGTGAATGGGATGCTTTTGTGGACATTTCTAAAGACAAAGGCCATTCTTGGTTAAAGAAAGACGTCCCAATTGATCATAAGATGGAGAAAGAACATACGGATAGGATTTGGGAGGGACTAAAAGAGGAAGCCTTATGGGAATGCGATTTAGAAAAAGTGTTTCAATGGGACGGTGTCATCCAGCCGACGTTATGGGAGTCCGAACCGGGGCGTGTGCATATGTTGCTTAGGAGCACGAGGGGGAAAATCTACAGAAGCGACTCTAAGGACTATGGCGCCACCTGGTGCCCGGCATATCCGACTCAGTTGCCCAATAATAATAGCGGTATAGATGTGGTGAAATTTAATAATGGAGATTTGGCATTAGTATATAATCCGGTTTCCGGAAATTGGACGGAAAGGTCCCCTATTTCAATAAGCCTCTCCCTTGATAATGGCGCATCTTGGACTGAACCGCATCATCTTGAACTAGAAAAAGGGGAATTTTCCTATCCAGCCATTATAAGCGTTGATGATGAGCTCCATGTGACCTACACATGGAACAGGAAAAATATAATCTATCATTATATAAAGATTTCGGAAATTTAAGACTTCTCTTATTAAGTACGCTGAAATTTTTATTTAGAAATATGCTTAACTCATTAATAGAAAAGTGAGATTCGAATTGTACATCATCTAAATAATTAACTATTTAATCAAAGGGACAGTAAATATTTATTGGAGGTGAAGAGGAAATGATCTCTAAAGAATATGATGTAATCATAATGGGGGGAGGCCCTTCTGGGTTTATTGCCGCTATTGCAGCCGGGAGGGCAGGGGTTCGGACGCTACTCGTAGATAAGAACGGTTTTCTCGGAGGGGCACCTACTTCGGCAGCTCTAGGGCCTATATCCCCATTTCATTTTGGAGATGAACAAGTGGTTAAAGGAATTCCTCAGGAATTCATTGATAGAATGGTGGAATATGGGGCAAGCACAGGGCACATGAAAACTCTTTATGAGCATGGAAGTGGTTCTTATTCTTGTTTCTATGACAGAGAAAGATATAAGTGGATCGCTTATGAAATGGTGAAGGAAGCAGGAGTTGATGTATTATTTCATTCTTTTTTCAACCGTACCATCGTTGAAGGGAATCGTGTCACAGGCATAAATGTAGTAAACAAATCAGGAGAAAATATATTAAAAGCTAAAATAGTGGTAGATGCGACTGGTGACGGTGATGTGGCAGAAAAAGCAGGGGCGGAATTTACTTTTGGACGAATGAAAGATGGAAAAACACAGCCAGCAACCCTTATGTTCGAAATGGGTAATGTGAATACCGAAAAGCTTTACCAATTTATGTTGGAAAACCCGGATGAATTCGAGTGGAAATCTGATTTTGTTCCAGTAAGGAAGTTCTCTGATAAATTATCCAAAAAGTATTTTGTTGCTCAAGGATTTAATAGATTTGTAAGAGAGGCCATTAATAAGGAAGAACTCTATATTGGAAGAGATTCTATATTGCTTCTTAACTCGATTCATCCTGGAATCATTCATTTTAATTCCACAAGAGTGGTTAATATTGATGCAACGGATGGAGACGGCCGGACGAAAGCGGAGATTGATGGACGCAGACAGGTTGAATCCATTGTTAAATTCATGACCAAGTATGTCCCTGGTTTTGAGAATGCGTTTCTGAGCGTTACAGGGAATGAAATTGGTGTTCGGGAAACGAGGCATATTATCGGAAACTATGTCCTTACAGCTGATGATGTTACTAATGGACGAAAACAAGAAGATGTCATAGCTAGAGGATACTTTCCAATTGACGTTCATAATATGGTAGGAAGAGAAGGTTACGGACAATCCGATGACGCAGGTGTATGGACCGATCTAAAAGATTCATATGATATACCATACAGAGCCCTTATTCCGACTGGAGTAGATGGATTAGTCATAGCGGGAAGGTGTATTTCTGCCACAAGCGAAGCTCATGGTTCTTTCAGAACGCAGGGTGGTGTCATGGCGATTGGACAAGCAGCCGGATCCGCAGCAGCTTTGAGTGTATTAAATAATGTACATCCAAGAGATCTTGACGTAGAGAAACTACAGGAATATTTGATTGAAAATAGAGCTTCATTAAGACGTGATCCAATTGCAGTAGAGAATGAAAAATGGAAAGCATTACAATCAGTGAAGAATTTTTTAGCTGATAACCCTAATAATATTACCTCATCTGTTTTTCAGGGCTAAGAAAAATTTGTAGTAGAAAGGCTCTTGAAAAAAATGTTTTTTAGTGCAGGATATAACTCGGGTTTATTTGCTCTGAAAAATGAGCATTGGAGCTCAAAAATGATAAAAATGTTGACACTATAATACTCCTTCCTAAGTAAGAGCTGAACTAACTGATCAATAATAAAGTTTGAATTTGACGATTCTTCTATTTGAAGAATCGTTATTTCTTTTTCAATATTGGTGTCTATTATAGTCGTCCGGTATTTTGATGAGTGACTTGAATGACATATTCTATTGGCAATACAAGTTGCTAAATGTCTTAATGAACGGATTTCGAGCAGTTCGAAGGTATGATGGTAGTGGAAGAAACCTCTGAGACCTCATAGGCCAAAATTTCATTCGTAACATCCTAATATAAAAACAGGTAGGTAATGTCAGTAAAGATGACCTCCTGTTTGAACTCCCTGTTAAGCAGGTTTGGCACGACCTCGTGCTCCTCAAAAGGTGGAGTCCGCCTCCTGCCTGGCGTATTTTTCTTCGAATGTGAGTTAACCTTCCTGGTATCACCAAGCTCCCCGGTTTCATTCAACATAAAAAGACCCTGTAGAGCCGTTTTTTTTAGTGTCTACTCTGCAGGGTACAGTTTAAGGATCTCCCGACTTTTTTATGTCACCATTTTTAAGCTAACATATGGCTTCAAACCGAGATGTTTGTTTTAATAGAAGTTAGTTTCGAAAGGTTTTAAATGCCAATCCGCGGATAAAATATACCTATCTGGCGGACTTGGCCCATCATTTTGAAATGCACCGGGATTCAACAAGAAGTATAAAAAGGGGATTGTTTTATTATGAAAATTAAACTGCCGCAGCCATTCACTTTTGAAGGAGGAAAACGGGCGGTATTGCTCCTTCATGGATTTACAGGCAATTCTTCCGATGTGCGGATGCTTGGCCGCTATTTGGAGAAACGAGGCTATACCTGCCACGCGCCGCAATATAAAGGGCACGGGGTGCCGCCTGAGGAATTGGTCAAGTCTGGTCCAAAGGATTGGTGGAAGGACGTCATGATGGCTTATGATTACCTGAAAAGCAGGGGGCACGATGAAATTGCTGTTGCCGGACTTTCATTAGGAGGCGTATTTTCCCTTAAATTAGGTTACACTGTGCCTATAAAGGGTATCGTCCCTATGTGTGCGCCGATGTATATAAAAAGTGAGGAAACCATGTATGAAGGAGTTTTGGAGTATGCCAGGGAATTTAAGAAGCGTGAAGCAAAAGACCCTGAGCAAATCGAAATGGAAATGGGACAGTTTCAACCTATGGAAACGTTAAAAGCACTGCAGGGCCTCATTTCCGATGTCCGCCATCATATCGATCATGTTTATGCTCCGGTATTCGTTGCACAGGCAAGGCATGATAAGATGATCAATACTGACAGCGCAAATATCATTTATAATGAAGTCGAATCTGATATGAAGGATTTGAAATGGTATGAGGAGTCAGGCCATGTCATTACACTGGATAAGGAACGCGAGCAGCTTCATGAAGATGTGTATCGTTTTTTAGAAAAGCTGGATTGGACTGAATGATCGCTGCCGGCTTTCTCCTTCATAGCCGAAAAAATAATTAGCAATTTGCCCGATAAAGGAGGGTTTTTAATATGGAAGAAAATATCCGTAACCATATGGATAGGCTTCTCTCTTATATGAAGGAGGAAGCATATAAGCCATTGACGGTCCAGGAGCTCGAGGAAGCTTTGGGTGTGGAAGACTCAATAGATTTTAAGGATTTTGTTAAGGCGCTTGTGAAAATGGAAGAAAAGGGCCTGATCGTGAGGACAAGAAGCAATCGCTATGGATTGCCGCAAAAAATGAACTTGATACGAGGCAAGCTGACAGGACATGCGAAAGGCTTCGCATTTGTGACCCCTGAGGATCAGCCGGGAGCGGATGATATTTTTATTCCGCCTACGGAAACGAAAAATGCGATGCATGGCGATACCGTTCTAGTCAGGGTTTCCTCGGAAAGTTCTGGTTCAAGGCGGGAAGGAACGGTTGAAAAGATCGTCGAACGCGGAATAACCGAGATCGTCGGTACATATGTGGAAAGCAAAAATTTCGGTTTTGTTATACCGGATGACAAGAAAATCCCGAATGACATCTTCATTGCAAAAAATGTTTCTGCCGGTGCGGTGGAAGGGCATAAGGTAGTTGTCCGGCTAACATCTTATCCAGAAGGCCGTGTGAGTGCCGAGGGTGAGGTTATCGAAATACTCGGGCATAAAAATGATCCTGGGGTGGACATCCTTTCCATCATACACAAGCATGGATTGCCGATGGAATTTCCTGATGATGTCATGACCCAGGCGAATGAAATACCTGATACGATTGAAGAAAGCCAGATTGGTGACAGGCGGGACCTGCGAAATGAAACGATTGTTACAATTGACGGTGCCGACGCTAAAGATTTGGATGATGCAGTCACCGTCACCAGGCTTGAAAACGGCAATTACAAACTCGGTGTACATATTGCCGATGTAAGCCATTATGTCACTGAAAATTCTCCAATCGACCGTGAAGCGTTCGAACGTGGGACCAGTGTCTATCTCGTGGACCGGGTAATTCCGATGATCCCGCACCGCCTTTCGAACGGGATTTGTTCGTTGAATCCTAGAGTGGACCGGTTTACGCTATCTTGTGAAATGGAAATAAACGAGCAGGGCGAAGTGGTTGAACACGAAATTTTCCAGAGCGTCATTAAGACGACGGAACGTATGACATATGGGGATGTAAATAAAATCCTCGTCGATAAAGACGAAGAGCTTCATAAACGGTACGAGCCTTTAATTCCGATGTTTGACGAGATGGAAAAACTTGCCCAGATTCTTCGCGGCAAACGGATGAACAGGGGAGCTATTGACTTTGATTTCAAAGAGGCCAGGGTTCTGGTCGATGACGAAGGACATCCGACTGATGTCGTTTTAAGGGAACGTTCAGTTGCTGAGAAACTGATAGAGGAATTCATGCTTGCTGCAAATGAAACGGTCGCCGAGCATTTTCATTGGATGGATGTACCGTTCCTGTATCGCATACACGAAGATCCAAAGGAAGAAAAATTACAGCGCTTCTTTGAATTCATTACGAATTTTGGATATATTGTAAGGGGAAAGGCGAATTCTGTCCATCCTCGGGCCCTTCAGGAAATCATTGAAGCAGTTGAAGGCAAACCGGAGGAAATGGTCATATCCACAGTAATGCTCCGATCGATGCAACAGGCAAAATATGATCCTGAAAGCCTGGGGCACTTTGGATTATCGACTGACTTTTATACACATTTCACGTCGCCAATCCGCCGTTATCCGGATTTAATCGTCCACCGGTTGATCAGGACTTATCTCATAGAAGGGAAGCTGGATGAAGCGACACGTGAAAAGTGGAATGCACAGATGCAGGAAATTGCGGACCACACATCAAAACGGGAACGGCGCGCAGTCGATGCTGAACGAGAAACGGACGAGCTGAAAAAAGCGGAGTTCATGCTTGATAAAATTGGGCAGGAATATGACGGTATAATCGGCTCTGTGACGAACTTCGGAATGTTTGTCGAACTGCCGAACACGATCGAGGGCCTTGTCCATGTAAGTGCCATGTCTGATGATTATTATCGTTTTGATGAACGCCAGCTCGCAATGATCGGGGAACGAACAGCAAAGGTGTTCCGTATTGGCGATGAAATTTCCATTCGTGTCGCGAATGTGAACAAGGATGAGCGGGCCGTGGATTTTGAAATTATCGGGATGAAGAATAGCCGCAGTCGTGAGATGGGTGAAAAGCGGGTTTTTAAAGCAGCGCCAAGCACCAGAAGCCGCAAAAAAGGCGGGAATGACGAAGGGCGCCAGGGAAGAGGCCACGGCGACCGGGGCAGGAATTCATCCTCTGAAGGCGGATCCTCAGCGGGAAGGAAACCAAAGAAAAAGAAGAAGTTCTATGAAAATGCTCCTTCAGCCAAGCGGAATAAAAGGAAATCGAAAAAGAGATAGCACGCTCTAGCGTGTTGGAATAAATGCCGAGCGGAATTTTATGCACAATGAGGATTTTGAGCGTAAATCCCATTATTATTAGCGGTTATGTGGATTATCAGCGAAAAGTGGAAATTCAATTTTTTCAGCGCTTATTTGGATTGATCAGCGAAAATCCTTTTTTATCAGCTAACGGTATACACAAACAAGAAGGAGGGCCTCTTAATACAGGCTCTCTTTCATATTTGAAGTATGCCAGGAAATTTGATACAATAAAATGTCAGGGGGGAGAAGAGATGCCAAAAGGAGAGGGCAAGCAAGTCGCACAAAATAAAAAAGCAAATCATGATTATTTTATTGAAGAAACATTTGAGGCCGGTGTCGTCCTGCAGGGAACAGAGATTAAATCCATCCGTGCCGGCAAGGTTAATATGAGGGATTCCTTCGCGAAAATTGAGCGGGGCGAGGTTTTTCTGCATAACATGCATATCAGCCCTTATGAACAGGGGAATCGCTATAACCATGAGCCGCTCCGTACCCGGAAACTGCTGCTGCACCGCAAGCAGATCAATAAGCTCATAGGCGAGACGAAGGAAGTAGGCTACACCATCGTGCCGTTGAAGGTTTATTTAAAAAATGGCTTTGCCAAAGTATTGATCGGTCTCGGTAAAGGTAAAAAGCAGTATGATAAGCGGGAAGATTTAAAGAAGAAGGAAGCAAAACGGGATATTGAGCGAGCGTTCCGTGACCGGCAGAAGATATAAATTTTGACAGTACCTTACAATTGAAATTTGCTGCAAATATGGTATAATGATTCATGTACCAATAACAACTGAATATCAGCAATAGAGCTTGCTGCTATTCAAATCTCGTATGCTCCATTTTCATCATGGGGACGTTACGGATTCGACAGGGATAGTTCGAGCTTAGGTTGCGAGTCGAGGGGATCGGCCTCGTTAAAACGTCAAAGCCTATAACTGGCAAACAAAACAACAACCTCGCTTTCGCTGCTTAATAACAGTTGATTGCGGTTCCTCCCTCCATTGCCCATGTGGTAGGGTAAGGGACTCACTTTAAGTGGGCTACGCCGGATTCCACCGCCTGAGGATGAAGGAAGAGAACAACCAGGCTAGCTGCTCTGCCGCCCGTCGATAGGCAAACGAGCCAGCGAAACGCGAATATATCGACTACACTCGTAGAAGCTTAAGTGCCGTTATGTCTGGACGTGGGTTCGACTCCCACCGTCTCCACTTACATAGTGGATTTAAATAACACAACAAAATGTCGGTTTAATCATATAGTGGCACACTTATGATTAAAATTGCAATTCTTAGTAAAAAAACCAAGCATGTTTCAATGCTTGGTTTTTTCATATGCTCTTGAGGATCCCTGTCCACATCGATGGCAGCGAGCGAATACTCAAGCCATTAAGAAGTCCGTAAAACGTATTTTTCCTCTTTGATCAAAACGGCACCTAATACTCCGGCCAAAGAAAAAAGGACAGGAATGATAAATCCATAATGATAGCCGATATTTATAGAATCGTGAGGAAAAAGATCCAGTACATTTCCAAAAATGCTTGGCAATAAAACAGCACTTAAGAATCCACCCGTATTGGCAAAACCAGTCACCACACCTACCTCTGACATGGGGAAGGACTCCCGTACTACCGAGAAAGTTAATGAGCTTGCTCCATTTCCAATTCCTATGATAAAAAGCAAAACCACTACCATGATGAATGGTGGATTTACACCGGATAAAAACAATGCGGTCCAACTAAAAACCACAATGATATGAACTAGGGTATAGACTTTTTTAATAGAACCCAGCCGGCTTGCAATCCAACCAATTAAAGGACCGCCAATCATGGCCCCAAACAGACCATACATAATAAGCTGGCTTGCCTCGGAACGGGACAAATCAAATACATGAATTCCATAAGGGACTGCCCATGAACCGATCAATCCTATATATGTGCCGACCAGCCCAAAGTGGCAAAGGAATGTTGCCCAAGCTTGTCTGGTCGAAACTATTCGGCGAAGTATGTTCCAAACACTTTCCCGGTCTTTGATAGAACTTTTCTTTCCTCCGATATCATCCTTAAATAGTTTGTTGGGTTTCGATACAAGAACAGTATATAGAAGATAAGATGATATGACTAAAATAATTCCTATGCTAAGAAATGGAACTCTCCAACCTGCGAGTGAAATCCACAAGGAAAAAGGAACGGTAGCAGATAATGAACCAAGAGCCGCAATCATTGCGACCATACCCATCAATTTTAAAAATTCCTGTGCTTTAAACCATTGACTCAAAATTAAAACCAAGTTGACAAAGATGGTTGCATCTCCAGTACCGACTAAAAACCGCGAGAAAATTAAAACATATTCATTGGGAGCAAGACTATAGAGAAGACTCCCTACTCCATTAAGGAGCGTACCTATGATAAGAAATCGATTGGGCCCATATCGGTCGGATAATAAACCAATCGGGATTTGAAGTGCTGCATAGGCTAAAAATTGAATACTGCTCATCAGACCAATGGTTGAAGCTGAAACATGAAAATCCCTCATTAATTGATCCGTAATAAGCCCTGGAGCTGTTCTTTGGCTTACCATTAAAAAGTAAGCAAATAAGACGGTGCCAAATACCACCCATCTATAGCCGCTTTCTTGTTTGTTCATCTTGGTGTACCTCCTGTTTAACATTCATATTATATGATAGCAGACTACACCGACGAAGGGTGTCCTGGGGTTTCAAGAGGTGTCTTTTCTTTCTCCATACCACTCCCCTTAGTTTAATGGCTCAAGCCATAATAAAGTTTACACCAACAAAATAAGACTGAAAAAGGCACTGTCTTTTAACGCAGTGCCTTTGGTCTTAATTGGTGCATCAACAGTGGGTTTTATCTGCCAACAGATATCCCGTGCATCAACAATTGTACCGTTCTCTGGATCTCTTCCTCATCATCCCAGTCTGCATCCGGTGCGAGCAGATATCTGGTCGCTAATAAGCCAAAAATAGCTGAAACAGTAAAACGTATAATACTGAATGGGGGCAATTCAATAATTTGACCCTTTCCCTGGTAGTGTTCCACGACTGTGCGAAATCTCTCAATTACTTTCGCGCCAATATGCTCTTTAAATTGTTCCTTTAATTCAGGCTGGAAAGGAATTTCCTGCATTAATATTTGAAACAGAGGCATATTATTTTTCAGGAATTTTGCACGGTTTTCGATCATCGCCTTTAGAAATTCTTCAAAATTCTCATATTCCTGATTCAGCACTTTATTCAAATCTTTAATGACGAAAGGTGCCACCAACTTTGCCATCATAGGGGCCACAATCGTTAAAAGCAATTCCTTTTTTGATTTATAATGCCTGAAAATCGTTCCTTCTGCTACTCCGGCTTTTTTGGCGATTTCACTTGTTGAGGTAGCAGCGTAACCCTTCTCGGCAAAGGATTCGATAGCGGCAGCAAGAATTCTCTTTTGCTTTTCGGTTAACCCCTCGTCAAAATCAAACATCTCATCGATCATCTTAATCGGTTCAGACATCTCGTGCTCCTTAGTAACTAAATATTTACAAATATATTAAAGTATTTGCAGCAAAAGGTAAAATGGTGGAGCCTCTACACTTTCCGGTACTTTCTAAGCGCAAGGATATTCAATGCTATAAACAATAGCGAGAATCCCGCCATGGCACAGACATCCAGATAAATTTCCTCCCAGCCATAACCTCTGACCATTACATCCCTCAATGCATCAGCTGCGTAATATAGGGGTGTGAAAGGTCCAATCCAGCTTAGCCATTCTGAAATGGTAGCAAGGTTGAACAGTCCGGAAAAGAAAATCTGCGGTACGACGACGATCGGGATAAATTGGATCATCTGAAGCTCGTTATTTGCGAACGCCGATAATAAAATCCCGAGTGTGAGAGCTGTCAAAGACAGGAGCAAGGTAATCAATAAGACATATAAAAACAGTCCTTCCATAAGCATTCCCAGTACAAAGATTGCATACAAAGCAATAATTGCTGCCTGGATCATGGTAAAAATTCCAAAGCCCAGTACATATCCAATTACGATTTCCCATTTGCGCAATGGACTTGAAAGCAGCCGTTCAAGTGTTCCAGTCGTCCGTTCCCTTAAGAACGATACTCCGGCGATCAGAAACACAAAGAAAAAAACGAAAAAGCCGAGAAGTACCGGTCCGAAATAATCAAACTGTCCCATCTCACTGGAGCCATGCAGGTAATTGACGTCCAATTGTAAAGAATTTACGCCAGTTTGAAGAGATTTCAGTGACGTTTGAATCCATTTTAGCGTCGCACCGTTGACACTTGGATCACTTCCTTCCAGAAAGACTGAAGGTGTTTGGTTGTCAAATATTAGATATCCGTCGATTTCCTGAATGGACAAATCCTCGTTGGCTTGACGTTCATCTTTATACATCGTAATCTCGGCATCATCCAAGTCCATTTTTTCCAAGATAGATTCAGGGATATTGACCATTCCGACCTGCGGGATATAATCATCCCCGTTAAAGACTAAATGAAGCATGGTTAATACAAGGATCGGCGCAAAAATGAGCAGTCCCATCGTCCGCTTGTCACGCACTATTTGCCGTAATATTCTGATGACCAAAGCCTTGATCCTCATATTAGGCACCTCCATAAACTAAAAATGCATCTTCAATGGTCGCAGCATTTGTGCTGGCTTTCAGATCTTCCGGCGTACCGACCGCGATAAGACTTCCGTCTCGGATTAATCCCAATCGGTCACATTTTTCCGCTTCATCCATCACATGGGTAGTCACAATAATGGTTACTCCCTTTTTCTTCAATTCATAAAAAGCAGCCCAAATGCTTTTTCTTAAAACCGGGTCAATGCCGACGGTCGGTTCATCCAGAATCAAAAGTTGCGGTTCGTGCAGCAGAGCGATGGCCAAAGACAGCCTTCTTTTCATTCCCCCAGAGTAATTGGAGACGAGTTTATTAAGGTGATTTGAAAGGTTCACAATCTGCATCACTTGTTCAATTCTTTCTCCTTGTTTTTTTCCGTTTAATCCATACAACGAAGCGAAGAATTGGAGATTTTCCCTAGCTGATAATTCTCCATAAAGGGCATCCGATTGAGCCATATAGCCCACTCGTTCAATCAGTTTTAACGAAGGCATTTTCTCTTGGAAAAGATAGTTCTCGCCTGAGGTAGGGAGATCCAAACCGACAAGCTGCTTAACTAAGGTGGTTTTACCGGCACCAGATGGGCCAAGAAGGCCAAAGATCTCACCCGGCTTGATTTCTAAATGAATATCCTTCAAAACTTGCTGTTTCCCGAACGATTTCGACACATGATTAACGGAAACAAGTGCTTCTGTTTTATTCATTTTCCCTCTCCCTCTCCCCTTTTCTAAAAGTGAGTAATCACTCACTAGAAGTATAAAAGCATAACCTTGACTTTGTAAAGTGAGTAATCACTCATTTTTATGATTGTAATTAAAATGACAAGTAACTTAAAATAAAACTAAGCAATATGGTGAAGTCTTTACGGTTCAATAAATTAAGTTATTTAAAAAATAGTAAGATTGTAATCGATTGATGGCTCATTCATTGAGAGCACTGATTTTCGGTATTTGCAATATCTTAACAAAGGGTAGACCTGGGGATCTGATTTACTCAAAATGGTCCCATTAGAAAAATAAATTGTACAGAACTGGGATGATATATATGGAAAAGAAAATAGCCGTCATCGACATTGGTTCCAATACGATCAGGTTGGTAATTTACCGGATAAAAGCGGCAGGCGGCATTAAGCAGATCGAAAATATGAAGGTAAGCGCCCGGCTCCAAAACCATCTGGATGACAGGCAGTTTTTATCGCCTGAAGGCATACATATCTTATTAGAAGCGTTACGTGTTTTTCGCGAGATTATTTCACTTCATAAGGCGGCATCAGTAAAAGTTTTTGCTACGGCTGCCATCCGGAAAGCAAAAAACCGTCAGGAGATCAAACAGAAAGTAAAGAGAGAAATTGGATTAACGATTAATGTGCTATCCGGACAAAAGGAGGCCTACTTTGGATTCCTCGGGATTATCCAGTCCACTAATCTAGATGAGGGAATTACGATTGACATAGGTGGCGGGAGCACGGAAATTACCCGCTTTTTGCATAAGAAAATTGTGAACTCCCATAGCTTTCCTTTCGGAGCGTTATCGTTAAAAAAGGAATTTATCAAAGGGCAGCTTCCAGAAGCTGATGAGTTGAGAGAATTATCTTCTTTTTTATATAGAAATTTTCAAGAAGTCGAGTGGCTGTCCAATTGCCGCCTCCCAATAATCGGCATCGGTGGAAATGCCAGAAATGTAGGGACGATTGAGCAGGCAATGAAAAACTATCCGCTTGGCTCCGTCCATCTTTACGAGATGGGACTGAAGGACATTTTGAATGTTAAAGAAAAACTGGGTTCATTGCCATTCCAGGACTTAAAAGGTGTCGAAGGACTATCGAGGGAACGCGCGGATATCATCCTTCCGGCTCTGGAAGTGTTCCTTTCGCTTTACCGGTCTGCCAGTGCGCCTTTTTTCCAATTAAGCCAAAAAGGAATCAGGGACGGGATAATAATTGATGCATTAAACAGAAAAAATCACAAACAGGATCAGCTAGATCCTGTCGACCAAAGCCTTCATGAGCTTGCCGCTGACTATGATATGAATGTGGGGAAAAAAGAACTCATTGTCACCACGGCAGCGAAGCTTTTCGGTCTGTTTCGCAAAGAAGGAATCGCAGATGTTTCGGATGGCGACCTGCAAGATTTAAAACGGGCAGGTTACGTGTACAATTTAGGAGAGTTTATTGACAGCGAATCTGTCAGCCAACATACCTTTTATCTTCTATTGAACCGAAATATTGATGGACTGCCCCATCGTGAGCGAATAAAAATTGCGTTATTGGCTTCTTATCATTCGAAAGCTTCCTTTAAACAAAATATGAAACCATTTAAAGAATGGTTTTCTGAACAAGATAGACAAAAGATGAAGTTTCTTGGGTCCCTGTTGAAGTTTTCATCCGCAGTGAATTGTACCGGCAGGAGTATTTTCCGGGATATACAGTTATACATGCGAAATGATGAAGTTCATCTGGAGCTATATTGCAATGGCAGCTGGCTTGTTGAGCAGCAGGAAGCAGAAAAACACATGAAACATCTAGAAAATGCTCTTGGGAAAAACATAAGCTTGAAATTCTCCATGCAAAATTGATTGTTTTCTAATTAATTGTGGTCGATATCCCAGTAGTTAAAGGTGTGAGACGAAATTGCCGGAAAACATTGATTTAAATCAACCGACCTTTTTTAATAACCGTGAACTTAGCTGGCTGGCTTTTAATAAACGGGTGTTAGAAGAATCTGAGGATGAACGGAATCCTTTGCTTGAAAGGCTGAAGTTCCTTGCTATTTTCAGTTCCAATCTGGATGAATTTTTTATGGTCCGGGTTTCGGGAATCAAAGATCAAATAAATGCAGGTTTTACGAGGCCCGAAAATAAAGCGGGATTAACTCCTAAGGAACAAATCACAAGAATAACGAAGCTTACCCACGAAATGGTTGGCAAGCAATACGATAATTTAAAACGGCTTCTTTCCTTGCTTGAGCAGGAGCAAATTACCTTTCATTATATTAAGGACCTTCCGCTGGTAAAAATGATGAAGCTGGAAAAGCATTTTAATGAAGTGATTTTTCCAGTGTTAACGCCGATGGCGATTGATGCCTATCGTCCTTTTCCGATGCTGGCCAACAAAAGCACAAACCTTGCAGTGTCTCTTTCTGATAAGGGGGAAATGCCTGATTCAGATAAGAAATTGGCGATTGTTCAAGTACCAAGAGGGTTTAACCGGTTTGTTGAAGTATCGGACAGCCCAGAAAGCGGGAACAGACAATTTGTTTTAATTGAGGATTTGATCAGCCACTATGTCCATAAACTTTTTCTTGGGTTGGATGTTAAATCTGTTACTCCATTTCGGATTACCAGGAATGCTGATTTGGAAATACACGAGGAGGGTGCGAGAGACCTTTTAAAAGAGATAGAGGAAGAGCTGAAATTCAGGAATTGGAGAGACGTTGTACGGCTGGAAGTCTCGAAGAACTTCATCGATCAGGAAATATTCAGTTATTTATTGGATCAGTTGGAGATTGATGAAAATGATGCCTATTTTCTTAATGGCCCGCTTGACCTAACCTTCTTATTTAGCTTTATTAAACAAATTGCACCTCACAAGGAACATTTAATCTTTGAGAAGTTGATTCCCCAGCCTTCCAAAGATTTGGCTCAAGAGCCGTCCGGGGATAAACAGAATATCTTCGAAGCAGCTGCAAACAAGGATATCCTCCTGCATCACCCGTATGATTCTTTTGAACCCGTAATAGATTTTGTAAGGTGTGCTGCCGAGGATCCAAATGTTTTGGCAATCAAACAAACGCTCTACAGGGTCAGTGATAATTCTCCCATCATAGCAAATTTAAAAAAGGCTGCTGAAAGTGGGAAGCAAGTACTGGTCCTGGTTGAATTGAAAGCGCGATTTGATGAAGAACATAATGTTCATTGGGCAAGGGAGCTTGAGAAATCAGGCTGCCATGTTATCTATGGAAAGACTCTGTTAAAAACACATTGCAAAATTACGCTCGTTGTCCGTAAAATCAATGGAAGCATCCAGCGCTTTGTCCATCTTGGGACAGGAAATTATAATGAAAAAACGGCAAAGGTCTATACGGATTTAGGGGTGATTACCTCACACCCCGAATTTGGGGAAGATGCAACCAACTTCTTTAATTATTTGAGCGGTTTTATGGATAAGCCGGACTTTTTCCATTTTTCTTTGGCACCCACCGACATCCGGGATGATTTCCTTCAACTGATCGAGGAGGAAATGAAGTACCATGAACAGTTTGGGAATGGAAGGATCATTGCAAAAATGAATTCCTTAACAGAAAAGCAAATCATCTTAAAGCTATATGCTGCCTCACGTGCCGGAGTAAAGATAGACCTTATCATTAGGGGGATATGCTGCCTACGCCCGGGTATTGATGGAGTCAGCGAAAATATAAGGGTGCGCAGCATTGTTGGGCGGTTCTTGGAGCATAGCCGCATTTATTATTTCCATCATAATGGAATAGAAAAAATCTTTCTCTCCTCGGCGGATTTAATGACAAGGAATATGGAAAAGCGTGTAGAAATCGCGTTTCCCATTTATGATGAGGAATTGAAGGGCCGGGTTAAACAAATTCTTGCCATCCAGCTGGCTGATAATGTAAAAGCAAGGGAACAAGACCCATTCGGTATCTATACACATGTAAAGAAAAAGCCTGGAGAGGAAGAGGTTGACAGCCAAATGAAGCTGTTTGAATTGGCTTACGGCCGGATTGATGGCGAATAAAGCTGTGAGTGATATTCAATAAACAATTCTGGAAAATAAACAGATCAGTCGTTATAATAAGTTTAATCCTATCATTAAAAAACATATTGTTTAGAAGGAGCCGAGCTGAGAGATGAAGAGTATTAGCACAGAAAGAAAAGGTTATTTCGGGGAGTTTGGGGGGAGCTTTGTTCCTGAGGATCTCCAGGAAGTTATGAATGGACTGGAAGAACAATTTTTACGTTATAAAGATGATCCTGAATTCCAGGAAGAATTCAATTTTTATCTGAAGGAATACGTTGGACGCGAAAACCCGTTGACCTTCGCGGAAAATATAACGAAACAGGTTGGCGGGGCAAAAATTTATTTAAAACGCGAAGATTTAAACCATACAGGAGCACATAAAATCAATAATGCGATCGGCCAGATTTTGTTGGCAAAAAGGATGGGAGCCAAGAGGATCATTGCTGAAACAGGTGCAGGGCAGCATGGTGTCGCAACCGCGACCGCATGTGCCATGTTTGGCATGGAGTGCGTGATCTATATGGGCAAATTGGACACTGAACGACAAGCTTTAAACGTTTTCAGAATGGAACTGCTAGGCGCGAAGGTAGTTCCGGTTGCAAAAGGGCAAGGCCGGTTAAAGGATGCTGTGGATGAGGCCTTGAACGACCTGGTCCAAAATTATAAAACCACTTTTTACTTACTGGGTTCTGCTGTCGGGCCGCATCCGTATCCGACCATAGTGAAGCATTTCCAATCTATCATCAGCGAGGAGTCAAAAAAGCAAATCCTTGAAAAAGAAGGCAAGTTGCCAGCTGCCGTCATCGCTTGTGCAGGGGGTGGAAGCAATGCAATCGGAGCGTTCAGCCATTATATGGAGGACGCAGATGTTCGCTTAATCGGTGTTGAACCGGATGAAGCTCCAACATTATCCAAAGGTGTCCCGGCCGTCATTCATGGTTTTAAAAGTTTAACCTTGCTGGATGAAAACGGAAACCCGCAGCCAACTTATTCTCTGGCCGCCGGACTGGATTATCCAAGTGTCGGGCCGGAGCATAGCTACCTGAAGGAGAGCGGAAGAGCCGAATATGTTGCGGTGACCGGGCAAGAAGCCCTGGAAGCTTTCCGGCTGCTATCGAAAACTGAAGGAATCATTCCTGCTCTGGAAAGCTCCCATGCTGTGGCTTACGCGGTGAAATTGGCGAAGGAGCTCAAAAAGGATGATGTGTTGATTGTGAATTTATCCGGACGCGGCGACAAAGATGTCGAGCAGGTTTATAAAATGCTAAATAGATAAAATATATGAACCACTTTTCATAATCGGCGGCACCTCAAAGCATGGGGTGCTGTTTGCTTTTTGGTCGGAAGGGCGTGCTGCGCAATAACATCGGGATGCATAAATGGCCGTTGAAGGGAAATATTACTCTTTGTCAGTTATTAAAATTAATAGGAGTGATATTATGCCATTCGGCGCGCATGAAACGATGGAAGTACATGAGATTTTGCTGGAAAAAATAAATATGATCACACACTTCAACTTCTATGCTACCGAAACGCAAAATCAGCAGTTGATTGACATGATCATCCGCCACCAGCAGGAAGAAATCCGGTCATATAATGAACTCGTGGCCTATACTCACGATTACACGGGCGTTAATCCGGTTCCGCCTAATACGAACATTCGCGAAATCCAGCCGCAGGAAATCCGGTACGGGCTGAACAATCCTCCCCGGATTGCACCGGAAATCGATGCCCAGCTTAAAGACTGGGAAGTTGCCACTGCGATGCTTTGCTGCCATAAAAACGCCGCTAGAAACGGGATGTGGGCAACGCTTGAATGTGCGGATCCAAATCTGCGCCGCATGCTCTTGAACAGTGCCGTGAACTGTGCCAACCAGGCTTATGAAGTATTCTTATTAATGAATGAAAAGGGGCTTTACCAGGTGCCTACGCTGAAAGACCACACAGCTAAAGAATTCATTCACAGATACCAGCCCGCCAGTGATTCCATGCAGCAACAATATGGCATGCAGCCAGGACAAAATACCGCTTATGCAGGGCAAACTGGTTATGTCGGACAAAATGCCGGATATGCAGGGCAAACTGGTTATGCCGGACAAAATGCCGGATATGCAGGGCAAACTGGTTATGCCGGACAAAATGGATATGCCGGGCAAAATTCCGGATATACCAGGCAAACAGTGGGGAATACGGGCAATGCAATAAGACCGAACTTAAACCCGGCTTCCCCGCAAAGCCTAGTTTATGGCGGTACGAATCAGGGTTACCTCCGCCAATAATCTATCTTCAATGTACCGCATAAGTCAATCATGCACCACTTGGATCAATTCCAGGTGGTGTATTTTTGTTTAGTTCATTTTTTGATTTGACAACCAAAGATACAGGTTTACCGTAAAAAAAATGAGGGCATGGAAGATAGAGGTGATTTTGGATGCGTGACAATGGTTTCCTATCCATAATTACTTTATTCCCTCAGAATTTTTCACTCAAGGAGGTTAAAGCATGGCAAATGTAAATCTGGCTGTGATTTATTACAGCTCGACCGGGACGAATTATCAACTGGCAAAGTGGGCGAAAGAAGGAGCCGGGGAATCCGGTGCTGAAGTAAGGATATTGAAAGTGCCGGAAATGGCCCCACAGTCGGCAATTGAATCGAATCCTGCATGGAAGGCTCATGTGGAGGAGGCAAAGGATGTGCCTGAGGCCACGCTGGATGATTTAGAGTGGGCAGATGCAATCATTTTCAGCGTTCCAACCCGTTTTGGAAATATGCCTTCGCAAATGAAACAATACTTGGATACAGCCGGCGGGCTTTGGGCAAAGGGAAAACTGGTGAATAAGGTAGTGAGCGCCATGAGTTCGGCCCAAAATCCTCATGGAGGCCAGGAAGCGACCATACTCTCACTATATACCACAATGTATCACTGGGGTGCGATTGTTGCCGCTCCTGGTTACTCAGATGCAGTAACCTTTGCGGCCGGCGGAAATCCATACGGGACAAGTGTTACAGTTGATGAAAATGGAATGAAGGAGGATGTGCAGAAAGCAGTTAAATACCAGGCTAAACGCACTGTTACCGTCGCTGATTGGGTGAAAAAAGGGAGTCAATAAATAAGCAGGGCTGATTGGATTCCAATCGGCTCTTTTATATTCTTTTGATAACTTTAAGCACATCATTACCACTTAAAAAATACAACTAGTAAAATAAATGATGCAAGTTACAATGGCGGTTTTTCCTCCCGGAAGGTGGGCAAACTATCCATAGTTAGAGAAGGGGGTTATCATTTTGTCATTACAAGGTAAACGTGTAGTGGTTGTCGGAGGGACTTCGGGCATTGGATTGGCAACCGCTAAAGCATTTCTTGAAAAATCAGCTCATGTGATTATCGCAAGCCGCTCTGCTGAGAAGCTTTCTGAAGCGAAAAAGGAGCTAGGTGAAAATGTGGAAGGATATGAACTTGATTTCCGCAGCGATGAGAAGGTTGCCGGCTTTTTCAGCAAGGTGGGGAATTTCGATCACCTGGTTGTTACTGCAGGAGAAGGAGCAATGGGCCACTTTAGCGACTTGCCAGTGGCACAAGTGAGGGAGGCATTTGACAGCAAGTTCTGGGGACAATACATAACGGTTCATGCGGCCCTCCCTTATTTGGATAAAGCAGGTTCCATTACATTGACCTCAGGCGTGTACGGCATAAGGCCGCCAAAGGGTGCTTCCACACTTGCTTCGATCAACTCGGCAATTGATGGGCTGGTTCGCGGACTGGCAGTAGACCTTTCACCGGTAAGGGTAAATGTAGTGTCACCTGGAATTGTCGATACACCAATTTACAGTGGCATGCCGGAGGACCAAAGGCAGGGAATGTACAGCCAGATTAGCCAGCAATTGCCAGTGGGACGTGTTGCACAGCCGGAAGACATTGCGCAAACGTACGTGTATTTAGCCCAAAATGGGTTTACTACCGGAACGTCAGTCCTCATCGATGGCGGTGCCCACCTAGTCTAAGAAAATGATCTATCTTGGAAGTTATGCTTTCAATTGGCGGCTCTTTGAAATTAGAAGAGCCGTTATTTTTTTTGTTGAAATAATTAAAGTATTCCCACTACCTAGATAAGTACAGCGGCTTTCTAGCCCGGATTTATTAGATCCTCAATCGGGGAATTCACATTTTGGCACGAAGGCTATAGGGATAATCACTGACATCCTGTATTGACTTTTACTCTATTAATTCATAATAGTAGAGTGTCACGTATCCGATTGGGTATAATAAATTTAATTTCAATAAAGGATGAATAGATGATATGGCTAATAAATCAAAACACTTAGCCGGGATTTCACTGGCAATTATGGGGACCGGGTTTGTCGCGACACTTCCTTTTCAGGGTAACTTGGCTGTAGATTTATTGCAAGGCGGTTTTGAAGCAGGCGTTGTTGGCGGATTAGCTGACTGGTTCGCAGTTACTGCATTGTTCCGGCATCCGATGGGACTGCCGATCCCTCACACGGCTCTCCTGCCAAAAAACCGGAAAAGGGTCACAAAAGCACTTGTTAATACCCTGGAAAACGACTGGCTGTCCCAGGAGAGCATCCAGGAAAAAATAAAGCAAATCCATATTTCAGAGAAAATAATCTCTGCTCTTGAAAAACAACTTCATACAGATGAAGTAAAAAAAGGATTGGAACGGATTATAAAGGAAGTGGTCCGGCAGATAAAGCCGGAGAGATTCGTGCCCTATATTGAAGAAGAAATCAAAAAATCTCTTTCCACCATTAATGTTGGCAGCGTAATGCAGCAGGCTGCCGATCAAGCGCTGGCCAGAAAATATGAGGAAAAGGCATTTGATGCTGCTTTGCAAAAAGCGGAAGAATGGTTAATGGACCAACACCGGAGGGACCAATTGGGAGCCTTTGCCTTAAGGGCGCTCAACAACATAGAAGGTGACGGGATCCTGCAATTTGCATTAAAGTCTCTTCAGAATCTCGTCAATGAAGAAAAGCTCGGAAAAATCCTGCAAACCTTACTGCTTAATATCATTTACAGCCTGCGTTATGAAAAGGATACAAATCGGCAGGCAATCATGTTGCAGGTTCGGACAATGGTTCGAAATTTAGGGGAAAACAAGCCATTGGTAATGGAAATAGAAAATTTGACGGAAAGCCTCGTGTCAGGCTGGCAGCCTGCTGGAAAAATCATCGAAGTTCTTCAAAAAGCTCAGCAGCGCGCATTGGAATTTGCTGAGAACGGAAAGTTAATGGATGATTATTTCCTCCCGTTTATTACAGGGCTATTACATGATCTTAAAACAGATAATACGAAAATGGACAAGATTGAAAATTGGGTCCAGGAGCAGATTACCATCCTCATTGCCGCAAACCATTCCAAAATAGGCAAGCTTGTAGAGGAGAACCTGGACAAGCTTGAAAATGAAACGCTTATTGATATGGTGGAAAATAACGTGGGAAAGGATCTACAGTGGATCCGGGTAAATGGAGCGGTATGCGGATTTATCATCGGGCTAGTGTTAACAGGGTTTAAAGCGTTCTTTTAACAGCATCACAATAATGAACCAATTAATTTAGCAGATGGCTTTGGTATCAACCGAGCCATCTTTTTTATTAAATAATAGTTTCTTAAGGCAGAAGACACAAAGTGCGCTCCAGCCTGTTGTAATAATTGCTTAACCCATGCTAGCCTAATCTTTGCTTACATAAAGGCATGAATTCCTTGAAGTTTTATAATCTGTATAAACATGACAAAACTTGAAACTAAATAATTTCCTTTGTCTTTTTTTTGCAAAAACAAAGACCAGTGACAATAGGGAAAGGACAAGATTACTTATTTCTTAAGTCTATGTTAGATTTTCTTACATGAATTGGCCGAATTTTATGAATCTAATGTATAATGGTTCCATGGAAAATGTGTGGCAATTCTTTGTGAGGTGAGTGAATTGGCGTATGAGGAAGCATCTTATAAAGATAAAAAAGTGATTTCAATCGGAGTGGTCAGCGAATTAACGGGTTTGACAGAAAGACAAATCCGTTATTATGAAGAAAGGAACTTGATTTTCCCTGAAAGATCGCCGAGGGGCAGCCGGAAGTATTCTTTTTCCGACGTGGAAACGTTGATGGAAATTGCCAACAAAATAGAGGACGGTGTGCAGACCTTCGAGATAAGGCAAGAAATGATCAGGCAAAATGGCAAGGAAGATCAGCGTGAGCTTCGAAAAAGGATGTTAAGGGGGCAGTTAAATGCTCAATTTGGCATTCAGGATAAGTAATCTCGATAAAAGAAGGGAGATGATAAGCTGCCAAGGCGCCTTGGCAGCTTATCATTCTCCCAATCTACTTGTAAATTATTTTTTTTCCGTTTTGAAGATAAAGGAAAGTATGATTAGCGTCGTTATCGTACCAACACTTACCACGGTGCCTAGAACATTGGCTTTATTAAAAAGGAATGCAACAAATATTATCAAAAGAGCGGCAATCGCAAAAACGGTTGTATACGGATACCATTTAACCTTAAAGCCGGGTTTTCTGGTGTACCCGGAACGCAGCTTCAATTGGGCAGAACATATCGCAATCCATAACAAAATAATGGTAAAGCCGGGAATGGACATCAAATGTCCGATTATCTGTTCCGGCGTTAAATAGGCCAAAAAGACACCTGCTAAAATACATGTGGCAGTCATCATGATGCCATTCAAGGGAATTCCCTTTTCAGATGTTTTCGACAGCCCTTTCGGCGCCTCACCGCTCTGGGCCATTGAGTATAATGTGCGGGAAGTAGCGAAAATACCGGAATTGGCTGCGGATAATACAGCAGTCAACAGAACAAAATTCATGATGTGGGCCGCACCGGGAAGCCCGGATGTGCTGAATACCTGGACGAACGGGCTATCCTCGCCCGTAACCTCATTCCACGGCATGATACCACAAATGATAAGGATCGGCAGGATGTAAAAAAAGATTACCCTCCAGACTGTTCCTTTAATGACTTTTGGCAGAACACGATTAGCATCCTTTGTCTCCGTAACAGCAACCCCGATGAGCTCAGCACCGCCATACGAAAACATCACGACTAAAAAGGCGCTGAAAATTCCTTCCAATCCGTTCGGGAAAAATCCTCCATGTGCCGTATAGTTCGAAAGGGCATCCGGAGAGGATCCGGGAAAAAATCCAAACAGGATCAGTGAGCCTAACACGATAAACGCAATGATTGCGATTATTTTGATTCCGGCAAACCAAAACTCAAGTTCTCCATAATATTTAACATGGAACAAATTAATCCCTATGACGACTGAGGAACAAAGTAAACTCAATAACCATAATGGTACAGATGGGTACCAAAATTGCAAAAAGCTTCCGGCTGCGAGTAATTCGACAATGATCACGATGATCCAGTTAAACCAGTACAGCCAGCCGACAATAAACGATATCCGAAAGCCGAACGCTTTATTTATAAGGTTCTGTACATTGGAACCTGGAAAAGCCATCGCCATTTCACCGAGGGCTGCCATAACGATGAATAGCAGCAACCCCCCTATTAAATAGGCAATTATCACACTAGGTCCTGCCATATTCAAAGTTGCGGAGCTGCCTTTAAAGATTCCCGTTCCTATCATTCCGGCAAGGGCAATAAACATCACATGCCTCGCCAATAAACCTTGCTGTAAATCTTGATGTTTTTTCTCCATTAGGACTGACCAACCTTTCAAAATAAAAACCCCACTGGAACCCAGAAGGGGATTGTTACAAAATACACCCTATTCGCAAAAAAAATGTGATTCACTTTCTCGATTGAACGCTTTTAAGCTTTTATGCGTTAAAGTATTTCTTATGCTAATATATCATATTTTATTGTCATGTCAATCACGCGGAAAAGTTTTACTTTATGGTTTAATTGCCTGAACTTAAAAATCCTCTCATTATCGCTATTTAAACCTCAAAAATTCTTAAAAGTTAATCTCGATTCTTGATGCCACAATTCATATTATCCAGAAACGCCGAAAAGCTGCCGAACAAACCGACAGCTTTTTTTACTTTCAATTTTATCTTCCAAATAAATCGTTTACCATTCGATTAAAGCCATCGAATAGGTCGGTGCCGTTTCGGCCTCCGCGGATGTCATTAGCATATGTCGTCATTCTATCAAAAAACTCAGGATTTGATGATACGTATACTCGATGGACCTTGTTATCTGCAGCCCTAACCTGATCGGCAATTTGTTGTTCAAAAGCGGTTGATATTTCACTATAGGTGATGTTTCCGGTGTCATTCCCGCCATTTTCTCCATCACCGTTTTGTCCGCCGCCAGTATCATTGCCGCCATTATCATTTTGATTCGCGCGTGTGCCGGTTGTGCCATTATTAAGTGCCCGGCCTTTACCATTATCAGTCTCACCAGCATTAGCGAAGCCGTTTCCGCCACCATTCCTGGTTATATTTCCGTCTTCTTCGTCATCAGCCGTATTTGTGCCATTTCCGAGGCCGTAGCCTGTTCCGATTCCCGCATCGGTTCCATTATCAGTTCCTCTGCCGCCGCCATTCTGTCCGCTGTTCCGGTCATCCTGAAGCCTCACAGCCACATATGCATTATTATTAGCTAAAATGACATGTGCCTGATCCACCTGGCCCATGCGTTCAATATTCCTTTCGGCGCGGTGGGCAACTCTCATGCTCCGATCGTTATTGTTTCCATTGCCCTCATTATTATTTCCTACCCTGGCTGTTTGAATTTGTCCATTTCCGTCATTATTATCAGCTGCGTTGTTATCATCATTGTTATTACACCCTGCTAACCCGGATAGAAATAAAGCACAACTAAGTATCATTAACCCATTTTTCATACTGTTCACTCCTTTTTTATTGTTGCCTCAATAGCATTTGTAGTTATTGGCCCATTTATGAAAGGAAACGGCAGCTAATTCAAGGGTAAATAGCTGTGAAAAGTATTTTGAAATAACTATTTTTTGCGGAATTTTTTTATTTACAAACTTCTTGGGCAGGAGTAAGATTATCATCAGTTTCATATTTCTAAATCGCTTAATCCTTTATGAGCGGGGGACCCGTTTTTTGTGATTTATTCACTTGGGGTGAATCCTATTAACGTAGGTAGGGCTACTCTTATGGCCCGAATCCGACAGCTAACTCCGTAAGCGTTTTTGAGAGGGGAAGGTGGAGCTGGTGCGACGATTTTTGTGATGTCCACAGGGCTATTAGCGATGCCTTGTGGGCTTTTTTACCGTTTTTTCCCTTGGTAACTTCTTTGGAGCAGGGGATTCTATTCTAAGACTAAATATGGTGGTGCTATATGTCATCGTCAGTAAAACGTTTTTTGATCGGAAGGCCTTTAAAATCAACCGAAATAGGGGAACAGAAATTAAATAAACTGAAGGCATTGGCTATTCTTTCATCCGATGCTTTATCTTCTGTGGCGTATGGACCGGAACAAATACTGCTTGTGTTGGTAACTGTTAGTGCTGTTGCTTTCTGGTATTCCATTCCGATTGCAATTGGAGTGATATTTCTTTTAGCTGCTCTTATGTTGTCGTATCGTCAAATTATCTATGCTTATCCGCATGGCGGAGGGGCGTATGTAGTCTCAAAGGAAAATCTAGGGGAAAATCCGGGATTGATTGCGGGAGGCTCCCTTTTAGTGGACTATATCCTGACTGTTGCAGTGAGTGTTTCTGCGGGTACGGATGCGATCACCTCTGCGTTTCCTGCTTTGCATTACCATAATGTTATCATTGCATGCTTATTGGTTGTCTTTATTACTATTTTAAACTTGAGGGGCATTACGGAATCAGCTACCATTTTGGCATATCCGGTCTATTTATTCGTGCTGGCTTTAGTTATCCTGTTGGTTGTGGGGATTTATAACATTGCTACTGGAGAAGTATCCCCCGACTTGCACGCCCCAATTGGGACCCCTGTTGGTGGGGTCACTTTATTTTTGCTGCTTAGGGCGTTTGCATCCGGGTGTTCTGCTTTGACAGGGGTAGAAGCGATTTCCAATGCCATCCCAAATTTTAAGGATCCCGCTCCTAAAAATGCAGCCAAAACCTTACTGGCGATGGGCGGGTTGCTTGCCATTTTATTCTCAGGCATTGTGTTTTTGGCATATTACTACGGCATTGCTCCTAAAGCGGAGGAAACCGTGGTTTCACAAATTGCCTCCGAGACCTTCGGAAGGAACTATGTGTATTTCTTTATCCAGGGAACTACAGCGTTGATCCTGGTGCTGGCAGCTAACACAGGTTACTCCGCTTTTCCTTTACTTGCTTTCAACCTGGCAAAGGATAAATATATCGCCAGGATGTTTACAATAAGAGGAGACCGTTTAGGATATTCAAACGGGATCATTTTCCTTGGTGTAACATCCATTCTGTTGATCATCGCTTTTAAAGGGCAAACGGAACAGCTGATACCGCTTTATGCGGTAGGCGTATTCATTCCCTTTACGCTATCGCAAACGGGGATGCTGGTGAAATGGATCCGTGAAAAGCCTAAAGGCTGGATCATGAAACTATCAATCAACTTTACAGGCGCATTTATCAGCTTCACGGTCATGATGATTTTCTTTATCACGAAGTTCGGCCAGGTATGGGCGGTGTTGATTTTTCTGCCTTTAATCGTTTTTGGTTTCCACCAAATTAAAAACCATTATGAATCCGTTGGAGACCAGTTAAGGGTGACAACCTGTGAACCGGCTATAAAGGTGAAAGGAAATGTGATTATCGTACCTGTTGCGGGAATCACCCATGTGGTGGAAAACTCGATGAATTATGCCAAATCTCTGAATCCGGATCAAATCATTGCTGTCTATGTAGCGTTTGAGAGGGAAGATGAAAAGTTATTCGCAGAGAAGTGGAAGAAATGGCAGCCCGATGTTCGGCTTGTCACCTTGCACTCGTATTACCGTAGCATCATTCAGCCTTTGACTAAATTCATTGATACAGTCGAGCATAAGGCGAGTGAATCAGGCTATCGGGTGACTGTGTTGATTCCGCAGTTCATTCCAAAGAAAAGCTGGCACAATATCCTTCATAACCAATCAAGCTTATTGATCCGTGCGTATCTTCTTTATAGAAGGAATGTGATTGTGACTACAGTTCCGTACCATCTGAAAAAATAAATACAGAGTCATGTCCAGTTGATTTTCATCATAAAAAAATCCCCTCGTATGACCCATACGAGGGGTTAAAAGTTATTACTGAATTTTACTGTAATTTTTTTACCTCAATAAACAAAATATGATGGCCGTCCAAACCTTTTATTTTGAATGAATATCCCTCAGATTCTAATTCGTCGCCTTGTTTCACATCAAAGCTTTGGGTTAGGAACCATCCGCCCAGTGTATCGACATCTTCTTCAGAAAGGTGAATGCCCAGCATATCATTCACTTCGCTAATCAGGACTCTGGAATTGAAAATATAGTGATCCTGTTTAAGCTTTCGAATTTCCGGTATTTCATCCGCGTCAAATTCATCGCGGATTTCACCGACAATCTCCTCGAGGATATCTTCTACTGTCACAAGACCTGAGGTGCCTCCATATTCATCAAAGAGTATGGCCATGTGTGTCCGTTCCTTTTGCATTTTCACTAACAGGTCGTGGATCGGAATCGCTTCGATGACACGGATGATCGGTTTAATAAACGGCTTTAGCGAGGTTTCCTCCATTAATGTTTCTCGGGAGATCTTCGCTGTCAAAATTTCTTTTATATTGATCATCCCTACGATATTGTCTTTATCACCATCTACAACAGGGTAGCGGGTGTATTTTTCGTCCTGAATGGTGTCGATGATATCATCAAGAGTATCATCAATGGAAAAGCTCACAATTTCCGTACGGGGAACCATGATTTCTTTGGCGATCCGTTCATCAAACTCAAATATATTGTTTACATATTTCAATTCATTTTGATTGATTTCCCCACTTTTGTAGCTTTCGGAAAGGAGGAAACGAAGTTCTTCCTCAGAATGGGCAAGTTCGTGTTCTGACGCCGGTTTTAAGCCAAAAAGGCCAGTGATGAATCGGGCAGAACCGTTAAGTGCCCAAATAATTGGAAACATGATCTTATAAAACCAAATAATGGGCTTTGAAAACGCAAGTGTAACAGCTTCTGCCTTCTGGATTGCAACTGTTTTGGGGGCGAGTTCCCCTACTACCACATGCAAAAAGGTTACAATAGAGAAAGCGATAATGAAAGCGATAATATGGGAAGTCGATTCACCGATATTATATTTTAGGAAAGCCGGTTCAAGCATATGGGCGATGGTAGGTTCCCCGAGCCAGCCGATTCCCAATGCGGTTACGGTGATTCCCAGCTGGCACGCCGATAAGTATTCGTCCAGATGGGATGTTACCCTTTTTGCAGCGACAGCACCCGTTCTCCCTTCTTCGATCAGCTGTTCAATCCTTGAGCTTCTTACCCTGATAATGGCGAATTCGGTTGCCACGAAAAAAGCGGTCATGGCAATCAAAACCACCAGAAAGATCAAGTTTAATATGTCCAAAAAAGTTGCCTTACAATAAGTAAGGCGTTCACCTCCAAGTGATGCAAAATATTAGTCTTCTTCTTGTCCTTGAAAAAAGATCATGACAAACTTAATTAATTCAAAAAGTGACAGTAATGCTGCTGCCACATAGGTAAGCGCAGCGGCATTCAATACTTTTTTAACTCCAGCTTCTTCATTATTATAAAGAATACCCTCAGCCAACATCAAATTTCTGGCCCTGCTGCTGGCGTTGAATTCTACCGGCAATGTGATGAGCTGGAATGCAACAGCTGCTGAGAATATGATAATTCCGAGACCTATCAGGGAGAGCTGGTTCAGAAGCATTCCTCCCAGGAAAAGGAACGGGGCAGCACCTGAAGCGATGCTTGCGACAGGGAAAATCCGATGGCGAAGAACCAAGGCTCCGTAAGACTGTTTATGTTGGATAGCATGGCCCACTTCATGGGCTGCCACGGAAATGGAAGCGATTGAATTGCCATAATATACCGCCTCTGAAAGACGGACCACTTTACTGATCGGGTCATAATGGTCAGAGAGTGTGCCGGGCACCACTTCGATAGGAATGGAATGGAGCCCATTCTCATCAAGAAGCCTTCGCGCGGTTTCAGCACCTGACATACCCGTTTTCGTTGGCACTTGTGCCCATTTATTAAAATTGCCTTTTACCCTGAATTGTGCCCAAATTGAAATGCCTAATGCCAGAAAGATAAGAAAATCCATTGGATGGAAAATCATCTTATGTTATTGCCTCCTAAAGTAATAATAGTAATAGAGATTGGATCAGGGACATGCTTTCGTGTGAGAGATGCTTTTTTATCATGTCTGGATTGTGTAATCCCTTTTCTTTCAATAAAGAAACAATTGCCGAAACATCAAGCTCAAGCTCCCTTATTTTTTCCTTAAGTTCCTGTATGTCTACATTGTCAATCTCTTGTTCTTTTAATTTTAATTTGATTTCCTGCAATGTCATATGATTCTTTTTCAATTCTTCAATATAATGCAGGCGGGATACCGATTCCCTATCATAGTAGCGATAATTAGAACTCGAACGTTCTGCTTTCAATAAACCCAAGCGGGTGTAATGGTCAATAGTCCGTCTAGTGACATTAGCTAATTCAGCCAATTCGCCAATCTTTAGTCTTGCAGCCCCATTGGCAATCACTCCTCCTTCGAAACCATAACGTCATGGTTTAAATAAATTATAACTTAAACGCTAAGATTCTAGCAAATAATAAATTATGGGGTCAGTCCCCCAGAGCTTTACTTCGGTAAAGCTCTGGGGGACTGACCCCGCATTCTAATGGATTCCTTTCTTTTTGAAGCGTCCGCCTTTTACTTCTGCAATGTCGGCTATCGATAAGAAGGCAGTAGGGTCTGCCTCATCGACAATATCCTTTAATTTGGCTTCCTCCAGGCGGGTGATGATACAAAAGATTACTTTTTTGTCATCTCCTGAAAAGGCTCCTTCTCCGTTTAAATAGGTTACTCCCCGGCCAAGGCGGTTCAATATCGAATCGCCTATTTCACGATATTGGTCGCTGATGATCCAAACTGATTTGGATTCTTCCAGTCCGGTTATCGTTACATCAATGGCCTTAAAAGCGATGAAGTAGGCAATAAGAGAATACATGGCCCGGTCCCAGGAGAATACGAACCCTGCACTGCCAAGGATGAAAATATTGAGGAACATGATGATTTCTCCGACTGAAAAAGGGAGCTTATTATTGGCGAGTATTGCCATAACCTCAGTGCCATCTAAAGAACCGCCGTTTCTGATCACGATTCCTATTCCGACACCGATTGCAATTCCACCAAATACGGTAGCAAGAAGCAGGTCATCGGTAAATGCCGGTACCGGATGAAAAAGGGTAGTGGCAATTGAAAGAATGATGATACCGTACAGAGTCGAAAAAGCAAAAGTTTTTCCAATTTGTTTGTAGCCAATTAAGATAAAAGGAAGGTTCAAAATGAATAAGAATACGCCGATTCCCCAACCGGTAACAGAGGAAAGCATAATGGAAATGCCTGTTATCCCGCCATCAATAACGCGGTTGGGCACAAGGAAAATCTCGAGGCCGACTGCCATCAATACAGCGCCGATTGTGATGAAAACAAGCCTTTGGAAAAGCTGTGGCGCGGATCGCCGGCGGTGTTGTTTTTTAAGTAAATGTTCATGTTGAATATCGTTGTTTGTCATTTCCCACCTCTAAGTCAAGTGAATTTTGAAGTTTGCAGAACGAGGAATATCAGTTTCCCTATAATCCGATATGGCATACTTATCTATAATCTAACGTATGTAATATAGGGCTAATATGATGAGCATTTTTCTGTTCGAAGAAAGCTAAAACCTTTTCGTCCATGTAACTTATCATGTATTTTACCACAATAAGTAACATAAACGGTGAAATATTACTTCCGAATTGGGTTTAGGAAAGGAATGCAGCTTTGGAAAACCAATCAGCTAGACCTTCATAGCAAGTGCAGAGGGGAAAGAAAATTTCAATATAAGTTATGTTTTTGAAAGGAAAGCGGTCCCCCGATTTATGAGTGAAAATCGAAATATGGGCGAAATCCAAAATATAGGAGCGAAATCGAAATATATGAGCGGAAATGGAAATATATGAGCGAATCCAAATATATCATCGAAATTAAAATATATGTTTAGCTCATTCATAAACCAGTTCACTGCTTTTCAGCAAAACCGAATGGTTGCTCCAACTCCATAGGTCATGAAAAGTCCGCTTTCTACCAGGCATATGGAGCTGGAGCTAAATAAGCCAAAAATCAACAACAGTATTTCATAATGCATAATTCTTTCGTTCAACTTCATACATAATGAGGAAGGCAGAACGATACAAAATTGAGCAAAAAGACGAATGGCACATCACGTTGGTTAGGTAATAATCACTTCGCCAGCATCCCGTCCAAGTATTTCTTTATTTCTTCGATATTTCCGGCAATTTTACTTTCCCTTTCTTCATCTTTCGCCATTTTGTCGAGTGCCTTGTCGAGCACCTCTTGTTCAATGGATTGCGGAATGGCAACAACGCCATCTGTGTCCCCGACAATGATATCTCCCGGCTGAATCGATATGCCGCCGCAGGAAATGGGTACATTGATCTCGCCAGTACCAGCCTTGCCGCTCGCTGCCACAGTGCTCCCTTTGCTAAAGACAGGGAAATTCAGTGCTTTAATAGCCGCAATATCTCTTATCGCCCCGTCCACTACTAAAGCGCTTGCACCCATTGTTTGAGCCATTCCCACTACAAAATCGCCTGCGATTGCTCTATAGCGGTCACCTTTGACATCGACGATGATCACATCACCTGGTTTAGACTCCCTGATTGCTTTAAGGACCGCAAGATTGTCGCCTACCGCCGTTTTTACGGTCAGGGCCCTTCCCGCAAAACGATACTCTTCCTTTAAAGGCTTGATGGCAGGATCAAGATTGTTTAGGCCTTGCATGGCATCTGAAATACATGTAGTTGCAATACTTTTAAATTGATTAATGATGGATTCCATAAAAAACTCCTTTTTCTAAAAATTTAGGCAATTATATTATACAGTTTTCAGTGAACAATCCGGTAAAAAATCTATCAATTTATATATCTATCTATTTTTATGAACAGCAGTCAAGTATATTGTGTGCCGGAAAAAGGATATGTAAGAAAAAAACAGCACTTTGTGGTCCCAAGTGCTGTTGCCTATAGTTACTCCAATTTTTTTACGAACACATAGCTCGTTTTATCATAATCCATCTTCTGTTCATAAAACCGATGGGCATCTAACCTTTGAAGCCCCGATGATAACGAGACAAGTCCATATCCATTATCGGCCGCCCATTGATGGACTTGGGATAACAGTTTTTCCCCGTGATTTTTTGACCGGTGGCTTTCATCGGTGACCAAATCGCATACCCAGATAAAGCGGCCATTGTACAAAGTTATCATGGGCATAAAACCTGTCACTGCTACAATCTCTCCCCCATCAAATAAAGCTAGCATTTTATAATCATCTTTTTGTTGGGCTTCGTTTACGAGACTGATATACGTGGCTTCATCGAGATGCGTTCTTAGCTGTTTCATAACCGGGAACGCATCTTTCCATTCAGCTTCGGTGGTTAATTCCTTTATTGTTGTGGTTCCCATGTACGCCCTCCGTATTTTTTATTAGTATAAGACCTAACATCCACTAGTTGGATTGTGGAAAGTCGGGGTTTTCTGCTGCCAAAAAGAGGCCGGGAAGCGTTTTACTCTGCTCTTTCTAATTTTATTAAGATATCCGTTCATCGGCATGCTTATGGTCGTTTTCCCAATAATCCGCATTTTTGATCCCCAATGCCTTAGGATCAAATACCGGATCCAGGCCTTGCCTTTTTTGCCTCTCATAGTCCTTTAAGGTGATGAGTGCAGGTTTCGCTAGGATTAAAATGGCGATTACATTCAGCCATACCATGATTCCAAGACCAGCATCGCCCAATGCCCAGGCGAGCTCAGATTCTTTGACGGCCCCATAGAAGGCGGCTCCCATAATCACAAGCTTTAACACTAACATTGCCAACTTATTGCCTTTGCGGGATAAGTAAGCAATATTTGTTTCTGCAATGTAATAGTATGCCATGATTGTAGTGAATGCGAAGAAGAATAGGGCGATCGCAACAAAACCGGCCCCAAATCCAGGAATGACACTTTCGATGGCGAACTGTGTGAAGGCCGGGCCTTCTTTGATTCCTGCGAGATTCTGCACAATAAAAGAGCCATCTTCTGCCTTCGTGTTGTACATGCCAGTGAATAGAATCATGAATGCTGTCGCAGAGCAGACAAAAAGTGTGTCAATATAAACAGAAAATGCCTGTACCAATCCCTGCTTGGCGGGATGGGATACTTCTGCTGCTGCTGCCGGATGTGCTCCTGTGCCCTGTCCTGCTTCGTTTGAATAAATACCCCGTTTAACTCCCCATGATATGGCCATCCCGATAATTCCCCCGAATGCTGAATCAAGCCCAAATGCACTTCTAAAAATAAGTGAAATTACATCAGGTAATTCGGTAATATTCAAAATAATGATCACTAGGGATAAAAGAATATATCCTAAGGCCATGAACGGAACAATGAGCATGGCGGCATTCGCAATCCTTTTTACCCCTCCGAAAATTATAAAACCTAATAGGATAACAATGGCGCTCCCCGTAATCGCAGGCTGAACCCCAAATGCATTTTTCATTCCTACTGCGATTGAATTGGATTGAACGCCAGGCATGAGAATTGCCATTGCCACGATCGCCGCAGCTGCAAAAAGTACGGCAAACCATTTCCAGCCGATCCCTTTTTCTATGTAAAAAGCCGGTCCGCCCCGATATTGGCCATTTTGTTTTACTTTATAGATTTGTGCAAGTGTGGACTCAACAAACGCACTGGCTGCGCCAATAAATGCGATTGCCCACATCCAAAACACAGCTCCGGGTCCACCGAATGCGATCGCTGTTGCCACTCCTGCAATATTTCCGGTACCGACTCGGCCGGAAAGTGCAATGGAAAGTGCCTGGAAAGACGAAACTCCAGCTTCCGAACTCTTTCCCTGGAACATCAGCATGATCATGTCCTTAATGTGCCTTACCTGCAGAAAACGCGTTAAAATAGAAAATAATAGCCCAACCCCAAGTAAAGTGTAAATCACAGGGGTACTCCAAAGGATGCCATTTAAACTAGTTACAAACTCTTCCAAGTTAATATCCCTCTCCTTTTCAGAAAATTTAATATTTTACAATTATAATTCAGGAAAGAGGTTTTCACAATAAAATCGGGTGAATTCCCGTCAACTATTTTCTGGAATAATAAACAAGAACGGATTTCGGGGAGAATAGGGTGAGAAATCTTTATTTTGAAATAAACACTACCAAAATTTGACCACAATAAATGTGGATTCAAATATTATTACCTCATAATAATGGAGGGATTTGCAGAGGGAACAAAAAAGCAGCTTCTGCAATGCACTAGAAATACTGGGGAAAATAAGGGGGTATGAATGAAGATTCCTCTGGGGATACATCCTTTAGTGTCATAGAAAAGCCATTTGTCATGATGGGAAAAAAGAAAAGATGAAAAGATTTTTATAGCCGTCAAGATACCACATGATACACAAGGGCTTTTAATCCAACTGGACGGCTATTAATAAAAAAATAGACATGTGCGCAGCATGGATGAGTGTCCGTGGAAAAGGAGAATACACTGACCTGAATCAAATGGAGAACCTTATGACGAAGCTCATATCCGGACGACCCCAAAGGCTCTTGTGAAATGGACTAAACACAAAAATAATGTTGCGCTGGCATTTTCTTAGATGAGCGGAACGTTATATCATTGTTAAGCCGTAACGGAGTAAAGCTGCCGTTCTTATTTCACCTTGTAGGACTCGCCAATCGATGGGTTTTCCAACAAAGCAGGAAAGGTTATTGTAAAGCTGGTTCCGCAGCCTTTCTCGCTTCGCACCTGTATGGTTCCTTTGTGGCTTTGGATAATCTTGTAGCTAACCATTAGGCCCAGCCCGGTACCGGTTTCCTTCGTTGTATAAAATGGCTCTCCCAGTTTTCGAATCTGCTCCTCTGACATCCCCACTCCGTCATCCTGTATGTAAATGGAAATTTTATTGTCCTGGGTTTTGATGGTTACATGGATATTCCCGCCATCAGGCATCGCTTCGATGGCATTCTTCAATAGATTAAGAAAGACTTGTTTTAATTGATGCTTCTCACCGAAAATATAAAGGTTCTCAGAAGAAAACTGATGTGTGATGATGATATTCTTCAACGCTGCTTCTGCATTCAGCAAATGGATCACGCTGGACATAATGGAGGATACATTGCATTTCGAAAAGGCAATTGTATGTGGCTTCGCGAACACCATGAATTCACTGACAATCTGGTTAATCCTGTCAATTTCTCCGAGGATGATATCGGAATAAGGCAGATTCCTATTGTCAGCCGCTTGGCATAACAGCCGGACGAATCCTTTAATAGTAGTAAGGGGATTGCGTATCTCATGGGCAATCCCGGCTGCCAACTCCCCGACTAAAGAAAGCTTTTCCGTTTTGTGCAAAAGCTCTTCCGTCCGCTTTTGTTCTGTAATGTCATTCTGTATGGCAATATGTTGATACGCTTTTCCCTCACTATCCAAAAACGGGATGATTGTCGTGTCAACCCAATAGAAGGTCCCGTCCTTCGCTTTATTCATGATTTCACCTTTCCATACCCGGCCTTTTTGTATGGTTTCCCGTACATTCCTGAAAAACTCCTCAGAATGGAAGCCGGAATTTAGAATCCGACCGTGGTTTTGTCCGAGCAGTTCTTCTTTTGTATACTTTGTAATATCGCAAAATTTCTCGTTGGTATATATGATGTTATCGTTCTTATCGGTGATCGAAAAGATCGTGGTTTCATTTAAAGCATTTTTCAGGTCATCAAGCTCTTTTAGGGTAATCTTTAAGTCTTCGAATGATTCGGCCAAGGCATACTTAGCAGAGGAAAAGCTTTTTTTGTAATGGATGGAAAACGCGATGGTGGCTTGGTCAATAAGATTGTTGATTGTTTTTATAGCATGGAGGATGGTTTTCGCTGTAATTTTCAAACTATCAATCTCTTCGAATAGAAAGTCAAAAATAACTGTCCGGGAATGGACAAAAAAGTAAATGGATTTATCGAGGGGAACTTCGAAGGCGACGGCCCTCTGGCCAAATATATCAGCACAAGTGAAAATATTTCTCTGGGCGGTATAGCGGCAATTGCACAGAAAGTCGCCAATGCTTTGAAAGTATAGTTCCAGCCAATTTTCGGGCAGGGCGTCACAGGAATTACTAAAAGAAGGGGAGATCTCGGCAGAAAGAATTTTAGCGGTGTTTTCCGCCAGTAAATTGCTATGTTCCTTTATTTTTTCCCCGACACTTTCCAATTGTTTATTCATATGAACCCCTCTTTCGACAAGGATAGAAATATTACTCATTATATTTTGACACGGCAGGTCAAATTCCTCTTATTTTCCTATTATTTATGAGGAATAACTGATGACAAAATTTTTTGGGCAAAAGGGTTGAAAGTCAAAGAAGGTCAGAGTATAATAAATTCCACGATGGTCAAATAAAGTCAAAGTCAAAGTATTTTAGCTCATTTATTTACAGGTAATGACTAAGAAAAATAACCTTCTTAGGTAAAAAACTTGAAAGACAAAAAAGGTCAATATATAATTAAAGTCAAAGAAAGTCAAAGTCAAACTAGAGAGTTATACGTTAAAATCGTACCCAATATGAAAACTCAATTCAAAATTTTAAGGAGGAGTACACGTATGTATTGTGAAAAGTGTCAAAGTAATCCAGCAGCGATATCTCTGCATGTAAGTGTTAATGGCCATCAACATAATGTGAATTTGTGCTCCACTTGCTATAAAGAAGAACGCAACAAGATGGGGGCAGCTATGGGAGGAATGAATATGGGGAACAACGGATTTCCTTTAGATGAGTTCTTTAAGTCATTCGGCCAAATGTCGAACCAAATGGATTCAGGAATTCAAAGCAAAAAGGAAAAACCGGCTCAAGGCGGGCGCGGAGGCAATGGATTGCTCGATCAATTCGGGCGAAACCTTACCCAGCACGCAAAGGCAGGCCTGATTGATCCGGTAATTGGCCGTGATCAAGAAGTCAAGCGTGTAATCGAAATCCTAAATAGGCGTAATAAAAATAATCCGGTATTGATCGGGGAACCAGGTGTAGGTAAAACAGCTATTGCAGAAGGGCTTGCTTTGAAAATAGCAGAAGGCGTAGTGCCAACAAAGCTCCGTTCAAAGGAAGTTTACCTGCTTGATGTAGCTTCTCTCGTTTCCAATACAGGCATCCGCGGCCAATTTGAAGAACGGATGAAACAGCTTATTTCAGAATTGCAGGAAAGAAAGAATGTTATTCTGTTTATCGACGAAATTCACCAGATTGTCGGGGCAGGATCTGCAGAAGGATCCATGGATGCAGGCAATATCCTAAAGCCTGCATTGGCTCGCGGTGAACTGCAACTAGTAGGTGCGACAACATTGGCTGAATATCGGAAAATCGAGAAAGATGCTGCGCTTGAACGCCGCTTCCAGCCAGTTAATGTCGATGAACCAACACCGGCAGAGGCCTTGGAAATTTTACATGGCTTGAAAGAGCGCTATGAAGCTTTCCATGAAGTCTCTTATAGTGAAGAAGCACTTAAAACTGCGGTTGAACTTTCACATCGTTATATCCAAGACCGCTTCCTTCCAGACAAGGCAATCGATCTAATGGATGAAGCGGGTTCGAAATTGAACCTGACAATCGAGGGCGGCCAGGAAGAAGATATCAAGGCTCGCCTTGCTGAGATTGATAAACAAAAAGAGCAAGCACTCGAAAAAGAAGACTATGAAGAGGCTGCCACGCTGAGAGATGAAGAAGCTAAACTGGAAAAAATGCTTGAATCAAATGAAGTATTTAAGCGCCCAACCGTTATGGTTGAACACATCCATGAAATCATTGAACAGAAGACAGGAATTCCTGTCGGCAAGCTTCAAGAAGACGAACAGGCAAAAATGCTACATTTGCAAGAAGAGCTTTCCAAGAAGGTGATTGGCCAGGAAGAAGCAGTTCGAAAAGTGGCGAAAGCAATCCGCAGAAGCCGCGCTGGTTTGAAATCTAAAAACCGCCCGATAGGATCATTCTTATTCGTGGGTCCAACCGGTGTCGGTAAAACGGAACTTTCCAAAACACTTGCAGAAGGGCTATTTGGTTCTAAAGATGCGATGATTCGCCTTGATATGAGTGAGTATATGGAAAAACACAGCGTTTCCAAGCTCATTGGTTCACCTCCTGGTTACGTCGGCCACGAAGAAGCCGGACAACTTACTGAAAAAGTGCGCCGCAAACCATATAGCATCATCCTGTTGGACGAAATTGAAAAGGCCCACCCGGATGTTATGCATATGTTCCTGCAAATCCTTGAAGACGGCCGCTTGACTGACAGCCAGGGCCGCACCGTGAATTTCAAGGATACTGTCATCATCATGACTAGCAACGCAGGTGTAGGCGAAAAACGGAAAGTGATGGGCTTTGGTACGGACGCTGTGGTGGAAGAGGCAACAATCCTTCAATCACTGGGCAATTACTTCAAGCCGGAATTCCTGAACCGGTTTGACAGCATTATTGAGTTTTCGGCATTGAAGAAAGAAGACCTGCTTCAAATCGTCGAAATTATGCTGCAGGATCTTTACCAAACAATCTCTGAACAAGGACTGTCCTTGGAAGTGACTGTGGATGCAAAAGAAAAATTGGCTGAACTTGGCTACCACCCATCATTCGGTGCAAGACCGCTCCGCCGGATCATCCAGGAGCAATTAGAAGATGGAATTGCCGACTTCATCTTTGAACAACCAGAAGTCAAAAGCTTTAAAGCGGTTGTAGAAGAAGGAAAATTGAAAATAATTTCTGCATAATAACTGTTAAAATACCTCCCGGCTGCCAAGTCGGGAGGCTTTTTTTATGCGGGATAGATCAACTTATATTTAGTTTTCGTTTGCCATCAGGCGACCTACCGGAAGATTATCTTTCTCCTATACTGCTGCTTCACCTTTTTCAAAACAGGCAGAGTTGATTAATCACTGTGTGTTAGCGTTAATGCCTTGTTTGCGTCTGTTAACAGCTGAGAAATGGTCTCAGGCTCCTTTACATATCTATGCTTGCGGCCTGGTAATAAATCGTTCGAAAGGAGAGATCGTGGAGAAAATCATCGAGTATGTGGCTTTAGGATTAGTAGAGCATTGATGGGTTCCATTATGAAAAGGCTAAAAAACCGCTTGGATATCCAAGCGGTTTTTTCGTGCTGGAATCAGACTCCGGTGTTTTTCCACAATTTTAATAGCGGGCCCTCTGTCCCAAATAAAGGATCGTACTTGGGGAGGGGCACTTTTTTTATATCCTCCAGTGCAATCAGCCGATCCTCGCCATTTGCAGTTTTTGTATTGTACTCTTTTCCATCCGGGTATGCCCCGGCTACTTTAAAGTCAGGGCTGGAATCTATCCTTTTATGTCCGGTGCCGGCTGGAAGCACGACTACATCTCCTTCGCTCAGCTGAAGTTCCTTTCCATTAGAACCGCCGATTTGGACGGTTGCAGTACCTTTTACAACGGCTAGAGCTTCATGTGCATTACTGTGGTAATGATGGAAATCAAATATACCGTCCATCCAGCTGTTCCCCCAGTTATTTTCATGGAAAATATCTTCTGCCTGGCTGCCCTTCCCCTTTAACGCTGCCGGATAAAATATGACCGGTAAATTTGGATTGTTCGGGATAATCCCGTCATCCTCAAGATAAAAGCTTTTTACCTCTGTCATGTATATTACCTCCTTGTCCTTTCATATTTTCCCTGCATCCTTTCACTGTAAACAGTGTTTCCTCCCTAAGATAAAAGTTGCACGGCACATTCTATCCTTTTTCAAGGATATCTACAGCCAGGGTGAACCGGTCCTGTAGCAATATAGCGATCAACCTTGGAATTTGGATTATTATCAGAATGATTCGGCTTGAGAGGGGATTGTCATTACTCTTTTCAATAACCTCCAGCCTGCTTTTTTTGGTTTTAAGTAAGCGATTTAGAGCAGATTTGTTCCTGGCTAGGAACTAGGTGAGGGCGTATTCAGCTGGGGTATTATCAAAAACAGGGGAGCAGCATTTTCTTCGGGGGCCATATGGGCAAACAATAGAGTTTCTGAAAAGATAAATAGATTTGCAGGAAAGGAAATATTGGAAACAAAATAAGCAGGCACTAAATGCCCTGCACCTCCAATTGTCAGGAAACCCGACGATTAGAGGTGCAGGGCAAAATTGCCTGCTTATATCCAGTTATGCTTGTTTAGATGCTTCAATTTCCAAGGTAATTGAAATTTTATCCCCGATTAAAACTCCACCTGTTTCAAGTGCAGCGTTATAGGTGAGGCCATAGTCTTTGCGGTTGATTGCACCCGTTCCGCTGAAACCAACTACCTCTTGCCCCCACGGATTTTTCCCTTGGCCTTCGAATACTACAGCGAAGGTTTCTGAGCGAGTTACATTGTTAATCGTTAGCTCCCCGGTAACGTTATATTCGTCGTCATCCGTCTTCTCGATTTTAGTTGTTTTAAAAGTGATAGCCGGATTCTTTTCAACGTCGAAGAAATCAGCTGAGCGCAAGTGGTTGTCGCGGTCAGTGTTGCGTGTATCAATGCTATTCACATCGATGGTGAATTCAATATCAGCGGTTGTTAAGTCAGTTGGATCAGCTTCGATGGAAGCATCAAATTTGTGAAATGTTCCTTTTGTTTTCGCTACCATCATGTGTTTTACTGAAAAATCAATGCTGCTGTGCGCCGGGTCTACTGCCCATTTAATGTTTGCCATAAAAAATTCCCCCTATTTCCATAAGTTTTTAAATTATTTATCTCAATTTCGAGATATATGAATATGAAATAATTATATGGTGCCGATTCAAAAATGTCAAATACATTTTTAAACTTTTAGGGAAATTAACCCAATCATTACAATTTACTCATAAAAAAATGGCACCGATTAAGGTTGCCATCTTTCATCCATTATTCAGCCTTTTCAATTTTTGCAATAAATCTTCAGGGCTTTCCCCCATAATCATTTCACCATCAACCTGGGCATAAGGCGATTTTTTGCAAAGCCTGCAGTGGCTTAAACATTCGAATTCCTTATACTCAATCGAAGGCTGTGCGAGGAAATCCTGGAAAAGTGGAAAGTTGTCCTCCGTCAAAAACCGGTCCAGGTTTTTCTGGCAAAATTCGACCACAACCTTCTGTTCCTTTGAAAATAGTTTTGTAATGAATGACTTCACAATATCTTCTTCCTTCATATTTATATTTCTGAATCATTAAAGTAAATTCTATCTTTTTTAAGTGTACTGTTTTTCCCTCTTTCAGGTTAACCGTAAAACATTCAGGAGTCCACTCCGGGGTCAGTCCCCAACCACATTAATTCTTTACCGCATTGGGGGTCAGTCCCCGTCTTCCTTGTCGTTCTTAGAGCAGATAAGTACATAATTCAGTTCCCGACCGTTTATAATGAAGACAACATATGTATTTATTGGATTTGTTTATCATCAAGGAGGAAGTACATTGAAGTTAGTAGGAATTTCAGGTGCTTTAATCGGCGCAAAGACAGCTAAGATTGTAAATGAAGTGCTAAATCGGGCAAAAGAAAAGAATCCCGGGCTTGACATTGAGCTTGTTGATTTACGTGATTATCAAATCGAATTTGTAGATGGCAGGCCGCTTGAATCTTATAATGATGACACGAAAAATGTCGTTGAAAAAATATTGGAAGCCGATTTCTTCGTCATCGGCACACCGGTTTACCAGGCATCTATTACCGGAGCCCTAAAAAACCTGTTTGACCATTTGCCGACAACTGTTTTTGAGACAAAGGTCGTAGGTTTTGTTTCCACAGCAGGGTCTAACCACCATTCCCTTGTAGCCGAAAATCAATTGCGCCCGATTCTTTCATTTTTCAAGGCATTGGTCGCAAGCAAGAATGTTTTTGTTTCAAATGATAGTTTTAACCGCGAGAATGAGATCATTAATGAAGATGTGAACCGGAGGCTCAGCGAGCTGGCAGAGGAACTTTTATTCCTGCAAGGAAAACTAAAAGGGTAAGTAGGGGGGAGGGAAAAAGCGTTCCTCCCTCTTTTTTTTATGGAAGTTTTTTGTAACTAATGAAGTCTGACTTTCAGTATGGAGCGTCATGAAACGGAGAAGGCCAATATTAGGATTTATATACCAATGCAACTGTCTTCGCCGTATACCAGGTTCGCCAATCGTGTTTTAATCAAAAATCATTGACAGAAACTGTTTAAATAATTAAAATAATTATGTAATTGATAATGAATATCATTACTGCATTGAGTACATGATTTCAATTATTTTTCATGAGCGTCATTGATAATGAATCTCATTGAATATTTTTTTGAGATTAATTGATAATGAGTCTCATTTACTTATGTGATAATGCGATTTATCCAGGAAGAGCAGGAACCGCCATGAAGAAGAGATATTTGTTTTCAGCATTCATACTACTTTCAATTACTTCATTGTTTGTCGGTGTTAAGGATATCACGCCGCTTGACTTGTTCAGTCTAACCGAAGAACAGATGGAAATCATGATGATCAGCCGGGTTCCGAGATTGGTTAGCCTCATACTGGCCGGTGCCAGCATGAGTATTTGCGGATTGATCATGCAGCAGCTCAGCCGGAATAAATTCGTTTCGCCGACTACTGCCGGGACAATGGATGCGGCGAGGCTAGGAATCCTGGTTTCACTCATTCTGTTCACTTCGGCAACAATGATGGAGAAAATGTTGATTGCATCTTTGTTTGCGCTAGCAGGGACATTCCTGTTTATGAGGCTGCTTGATAAAATCAAATTTAAAGATGCGATTTTCATCCCGCTGGTTGGGTTGATGTTCGGTAATATCATTAGTTCGATCACTACTTTTTTCGCCTATAAGCATGATTTGATCCAAAGCATCTCCGCCTGGCTTCATGGAGATTTCTCGATGATCATGTCAGGAAGGTATGAAATGATTTATATAAGCGTTCCCCTTTTGATCATTTCATATATGTTTGCGCATAAATTTACTGTTGCCGGCATGGGGGAGGAATTTTCGACGAACCTTGGCCTTAATTATCGTTTCGTGGTAAACACAGGCCTGGTTATAGTAGCCATTTCGACAACTGCGGTGATGCTTACCGTGGGGATGATACCTTTCCTTGGGCTGGTTGTTCCAAATATTGTTTCCATTTATCATGGTGACAACTTGAAAAAAAATCTGTCACATACCGCATTATTGGGAGCAGTCTTCCTGATTTTCTGTGATATTCTCGGCAGGATCATCATCTTTCCATATGAAATTCCGATCGGGCTTACGGTGGGAGTAATAGGAAGCGGTATTTTTCTTTACTTACTGATGAGGAGAAAGGCATATGCATAAAAACATCAAAATGGGAATACTTGCAGCAATTGCCGTAATCCTGATCCTCGTCTTCCTCTTTACGGACATGGGAAACTACTGGGGATATGTTATTCCAAATAGAAGCATAAAAATATTGGCGCTCGTCCTGACCGGGGCCGCAATAGCATTTTCAACGGTGGTATTCCAAACCATCACCAACAACCGGATTCTTACGCCGGGTATCATCGGCCTGGATTCTCTGTATATGCTCATACAAACCTTCCTGATATTCGTTTTCGGCTCTACCGACCTAACCGTTATGAATAAAAGCGTTAACTTTTTGGTATCTGTTGGGTTGATGGTACTGTTTGCGGGGTTGTTATACCAATTCCTTTTCAAGCGTGAAGGACAGAATATTTATTTTCTTTTATTAGTCGGTTTGGTCATGGGAACGCTGTTCCAAAGTTTTTCATCATTCATGCAGGTCATTATTGACCCGAATGAATTCCAGATCATCCAGGACAGGATGTTTGCAAGCTTCAATAATATCAACACGGATCTGCTGATGCTTTCGATTGTCCTGATGCTGGCTGTTTCCATCTATTTTTTCAGGTTTGTAAAATTCCTTGATGTCCTGTCACTCGGCAAGGAGCAGGCGATCAACCTGGGTGTGGACTATAACTATGTCGTAAAAAGGCTTTTAATCGTGGTGGCGATTCTCATTTCCATTTCTACTGCACTGGTTGGCCCGATTACTTTCCTTGGTCTTCTTGTGGTTAACGTAGCTTATCAGTTTATTAAGACGTACCAGCATAGTTACTTAATCTTCAGCTCTATCCTGATCAGTATCATTGCTCTAGTTGGCGGCCTCTTGATCGTTGAAAGGGTGTTCACCTTTTCAACAACGCTCAGCGTCATCATCAATTTTATCGGCGGGGCGTATTTCATCTATCTTTTGTTAAAGGAGAATAAATCATGGTAGAAGTAAGAAATGTCTCGAAACAATATGGCAATAAGTATGTTGTTGAAAACGTGTCCCTGGAAATCCCAAAAGGGAAAATCACTTCTTTCATCGGCCCTAACGGAGCTGGAAAAAGTACGCTTTTATCCATGATCGCAAGGCTTACCACTAAAGATTCAGGGCAAATCCTGATTGATGGAATGGAAGTCAGCAAATGCAAAAGCAATGAACTCTCTAAAAAAATCTCAATCTTGAAGCAATCGAACCATATTAATATCCGGCTTACGATCCGGGAATTGGTTTCCTTTGGGCGTTTTCCATATTCCCAGGGAAGATTGACGAAGGAAGATTGGATGTTTGTAGATGAAGCAATCGAATATATGGAGCTTGGCGATATCCAGGATAAATTCCTCGACCAGCTTAGCGGAGGACAGCAGCAGCGAGCCTATATCGCAATGGTCATCGCCCAAAATACTGAATATATCCTGCTTGATGAACCTCTGAATAATCTTGATATGAAACATTCCGTGCAAATTATGAAGGTGTTAAGCAGGCTTACGGAAGAATTGGGAAAGACCGTGGTTATTGTCATCCACGACATTAATTTTGCCTCTTGCTACTCTGATTACATCGTAGCACTGAAGGAAGGGAAAGTGGTGCATGAAGGCCCTACTGATGCAATCATAAGCCAGCCTGCATTGAAGGATATTTATGACATGGATATCAGTATCGAAAATATCAATGATAACAGGATTTGTGTTTACTACGCTTAGAATAGTGTTATTCAATTGGGTAAAAGGTGCGATGGATTGCTTTTAATCTTGTCAATTTTTCAGGGAATATGGGAATAAAGCAAGGATGGCTGGGCGCCCAAATAATTTTGGAGCTGTCCGCTTTGCCCTTTGACCTGCAATCAGGCAATTAAAGACACTTATCTGTCGATCACTTTACATAAAAAAATTTACGAGGTGCAATTAAATGAAGAAAAAATTATCCTTGTTTTTAATAATTGCAGTGTTAACCATTGTCGCCGCTGCTTGCGGTCCTAAAGAATCAGCAGAAAACGGAGGCGGTTCAGAGGGCACCAAGGAATCTGAAACAATGACGATCAAGCATCAATTAGGAGAAGCGAAAGTAAAGAAGAATCCTGAAAAAGTTGTGACTTTTGACTTTGGAACGCTGGAAACTTTGGATAAGCTCGGTGTTAACGTGACTGGCGTCCCAACGGAAAATCTTCCTGCCTTTTTGGATAAATACAAAGACGCCGAAAATGTCGGGGGGTTGATGGAGCCTGACTTCGAGAAAATCAATGAACTGCAGCCGGATCTAATCATCATTTCTGGGCGGCAGCAAGATTCCTATGACAAGTTCAATGAAATAGCCCCAACCGTATTTATGGGCATCGACTATAATAATTATATGGATTCTTTTAAAGAAAACGTGACAACACTCGGTGAAATTTTCGGCAAAGAAGCCCAAGCCAAGGAAGAGCTTGCGAAAATTGACGATTCCATTGCAAGCCTTAAAGAAAAAACAGAAGGCAATGATGACAAAGCTTTGATCACACTGACGTCAGGAGGCAAGGTAACTGCGTTTGGGCCTGCTTCACGTTTTGGCCTAATCCATGATGTTTTTGGAATTAAGCCGGCAACTGACAACTTGGAAACCGATCCGATACACGGCCAAAATATTTCCTTTGAATTCATTGCTGAGCAAAATCCCGACATACTTTACGTAATCGACCGGGATGCTGCCGTAGGTGAAGGAAATAACGCCAAACAAGTCATTGAAAACGACTTAGTAAAGAAAACGAACGCTTACAAAAACGATAATATCGTTTATCTCGATCCAGGCTACTGGTACTTATCAGGCGGCGGTTTGATTTCGTTAGCGGAAATGGTAAAGGAAGCGGAAGAAGGAATAAAATAATAGCAGGCTTATCCACTGCCCAGCACTATGTGCTGGGCAGTTTTTATTATAAAACAGAGAAAACCACCCGTTATCACGGTTGGTATTTATTTTTTGCTGAAAAAAATTAAAAAAAATTTTACTGTTTGCTCTTTACAAAATAATTAGGAGGGTTTACGGATGAACCAGACAAGTGGGCAGGAATCCTACCGGGTTCAATTTACCATGCTTTAAAAAAATGGATAAAGAAGGCTTGGTACAGCTACAATCAGTCGAGCATACCGGGAACCGGGCAAAAGCGATATATAAGGTTACGGAAACCGGGGAAATCGAGTTCAAACGGCTGCTGAAAGAAGCGTTTCAACAATCTTCCGTTATGCTGCCAAGCTCTTTATATACTGCATTATCTTTTGTCCATGACATTTCCAAAGAAGACCTTCAAGACTCGACTTGATGCACAACTGAAGACAATCAGCCGGGAGCTCGCTGATTTGAAAGCCGGGCAGAAGGCTAAAGAAAGAGTCATGGGGATGCATCCGCTGACAAGGATGGCATTCGATAATATAAACCGGCAATACACGATCCAAATGGGATTTCTAGCTAATATGCAGGAGTATTTAGATGGAGCACCTGTGCTTAGTACGATGGAATTACCTGAAGAAAAATGACACCTTGCAGCTTTAACGAAATGGGCTAGTTCGGCTCAAGAGTGCATGGGAGAAAGCCGTTCCCTATTCCCTGAATTGTGTTTGGCGGGATAGATTTGAACGGATTTATCGTTAAGTATGAATCTTACAATGTAAAGAAATTATGAAAGTAGAGTGGCAAAAAGATTAAGGCTGTTATATAATGGTAAAAGTGTTGGATGGTCTGTCCCATGACGAGCATGAGCTGCCAATTAAATGCGTACATGATATCCATGACATTTAATTGCCGGTTATTTTTTTTTGTAAAATAGAATGGTTTTACGTTATGCTTGTTACGTCCACATTTTCTTTTTGTAAAAAATGCTTGTCATTTATTGACAGCCGGCTTCATATGATTATGAGTATTTAGGACTGTATCTTGTCCAATTCGCCCCTGGTATAATTTGTAAATGAAATAGAGATGGGATTCAGTAAAATACAGGGAAAAGCCATGAACATCTTGTAATGTTCAATCCCCGGTGTTATTATTTACTTCATGCCCATTCTCTCTTATCTTGTAAGGGAGTTTTTTATTGTTGAGTAAATGTTAAGACCTTTAAGAATAGATTGATAGAAGGTGATTGAATGAAACAATTCTTGAAAAAGAGCGAGCATCTATTGAAAAATAAATTACTCGGGTTTTTGTCGGTCGCTGTCATTTTGTTCTGGATTAAAACATACAGTGCATACAGGGCTGAGTTCAACTTAGGTATAGATAATCTCATGCAGGAGTTCCTGCTGTTTATCAACCCGTTAAGTTCCGCGGTTTTTGTGTTTGGCCTTGCTTTGTTAGCTAAGGGGAAGAAAGCCTATAAATGGATCATCGGGCTGAATTTCATGCTCTCCTTCCTTTTGTATGCGAATATTATGTATTACCGGTTCTTCAGTGACTTTATTACATTGCCGACACTGACACAGGTAAAGAATGCAGGGGATCTGGGACAAAGCGTCACAGCCTTATTCCATGCCTATGATATCTTTTACTTCCTGGATACGATTATTTTAATTGCCCTTTTTGCATTTAAAATCGTAAGGCCGGAAGCAGACAAGCTGAAGCGCCGCACAGTTGCTACTGTGTTTGTGGCTGCCATTATGACTTTTACTGTCAACCTTGCTTTGGCAGAAAAGGACCGTCCGCAGCTATTGTCAAGGACATTTGACCGCAACTATATCGTGAAATACCTTGGCATGTATAACTACACGGTATATGATGCTATCCAGAATACGAAAACCTATGCCCAGCGCGCGACTGCCAACAGCACGGATATCGCCGAGGTGGTCAACTATACGAGAGCCACAAAAGCAGAGCCCAACCCGGCTTATTTTGGAAAAGCAAAAGGAAAGAACGTCATTTATCTGCATCTTGAATCGATGCAGAACTTTATAATCGACTACAAATTGAACGGTGAGGAAGTTACTCCGTTCCTTAATTCATTGGCCAGCAGTAAAGACTTTATGTATTTTGATAATTTCTTCCACCAGACAGGACAGGGGAAAACGGCTGATGCAGAGTTCCTCCTTGAGAATTCATTGTACGGTTTGCCTCAGGGGGCAGCTTTTACAACTCAGGGCCAGAATAGGTACCATGCAGCTCCTGCTATTTTAGGGCAGCATGGCTATACATCCGCGGTTTTTCACGGGAATTATAAGTCATTCTGGAACCGTGATAAAATTTATAAATCCCTTGGCTTTGACAAGTTCTATGATGCCAGCTATTACAGCATGAAACCTGAAGACGTGATGAATTATGGCTTAAAGGATAAACCTTTCTTCAAAGAGTCTATCCCAATGCTGGACACACTTCCGCAGCCATTTTATTCTAAGTTCATTATGTTATCAAACCACTTCCCATATCCATTGGATGAGAAGGATGCCACGATTGAAAAGCATACGACCGGCGACGCTTCTGTGGACAATTACTTCCAGACAGCCCGTTATGCAGATGAAGCGTTAAAGGAATTCTTTGACTATTTAAAGGCTTCCGGGCTCTATGATAATTCAGTGATCATCATGTATGGCGACCATTATGGCATTTCAGAAAACCATAATAAAGCGATGTCCCAGGTTCTAGGGAAAGAAGTGGGCAAATTTGAAAATACACAATTGCAGCGTGTTCCATTATTGATACATGTACCGGGTGTCAAAGGCGGAGAAATGCACCAATACGGCGGACAAATCGATCTGATGCCGACAATGCTTCACTTGCTTGGAATAGACACCAAGGAATATGTACAATTCGGCTCTGACCTATTATCAAAAGAGCATGTGGAAATCGTCCCATTCCGGAATGGTGACTTTATCACGCCAGAGGTTACTGCTCTGAACGGGAAATATTATGATAATGCAACGGGAGAACTGATCGAGAAAAACGAAATAATTTCACAGGATCAAAAGACGGCTGAAACCATGTTGAGGCTATCTGATGAAGTAGTGAATGGAGACCTGTTGCGTTTCTACACACCTAACGGTTTTACCCCGATCAATCCGAATGATTTTGACTATCCGAACGGGGATGCTGACTCCAAGGCAACAACCACACCGTAATAATAGGGAACAGGCAAGAAGATATATATTCTTCTTGCCTGTTTTTTTTATATTTAAATAATCTGGCCAATCGATATAGGCGGTAAAGCCCTAATACGAACTTGTTTTTTAAGTATAGCTTTCTGCTGAAATTCTTTTCGTGTATTTTCTCATTGTTCGAAAAAAGTCATTAACCCATAAAAAGCTTGCCTACTAAAATCCTCGATGAATGTAAAAGGATAATATTGGTTAGGGTGCCGGACCGTTTGATTTTTGGAAAACATCTTTCTGCGATGTCTCAGCATGCGTCATATATGCCTGATTTTATTGAAAGGCGGAAGGAAAGAGTATATATAGGAAGGCGGTGATGAGGAATATGCCAAGGGGAAAAGAATTGGAACAGCTGCCGATGGCACACATTGCACCCGGTGCCGGCAGGGGTTTGGGCAAATGGGATAGAGAAAGCTTAAAGGAAGCACCTGTGATTGAAACCCAAGACAATAGGGACAGAAGTGCCGGCAAGCGATAGCAAACCATGTTTTGAAGGGTAGCACGTTTTCCGTTTGCAATGGAGGATTGTGGGTAAAGATATGTAAACACATTATGGAGGAGGCATCCCGTGATTATTGTTTACTTAAGTATAGTCCTGGTGGTCGGTTCACTCATTTACTTAGCCATTTCAGCGGTAAAAATATTCAAAGATACAAAGCCTGTCATGAACAGGATTACAAAAACCACTGCCATGATACAGGCTAAGACAGAGCAGGTAAAAACCGAAACGGATAAATTGGCATTAACCCAAAAGGAAATTACTTCAGATGTACAGTTCAAAAAAGACGCAATCCAGCAAACAATTAACAACGTGAAGCAGACACCGAAGGCTTTTATGGATATATGGCATACCTTTAAAGAGAAAAAAAACGTAAAAAGGCTTTCGTCCGGACGCCGGGCAGGAAGTACGTTATAAAAGAAATATAGCAGCATTCCTTTTACTGGAATGCTGTTTTTTATTCCTTCGACTGAATAATACCGCACTCATTACAAATAGTAACAGTGTATACTTCGAAGGGAATGGAATAGATGAAATCGTCAGGGAGTGTATGCGCAATATAGGTTTTGCTGATTGTCGGGTGACAAATGACAATCTTGAGGGAAGAAATAATATCGGCCACAGTACCATCAATATAAATGAACGCGCGGGCGTAGGCGCAACGATAAATGACCAACATCACAATCGAGATGTATTGGCCATTTTAGGAGCAGGCAGTCAAGGTAATGGTCATTTAATCGTATCAGGAGATGCGGCAAAGGAAGTAGAAAACTTGCCGGAGATAGAGCATGCCGCCGTCGAACTGATAATAATGCCTATGTGGGTGCTGGTGGAACAAGGAATGGAAATGACAAATGGCTTAACAGACAATATTGTCAGGCTGGTTAAACAAGCGGACCGAAAAGCTGAACATGTTTATATTTCAACCAATCCTGAATTCGCGTGCAGAGTGGATAGTTATGTCCAGGATCGTGGGGGATAACAGGCAAATGCGTGGATTATCCGATGAATTTAGTGATACAGTAAGGCGGATTTTTCCTGATGCTCAATGATTGTGAGAGCCCGATTGGTGATAGAAAGAGGGACATTTAAATATAAAAACATTAGTTTTTCTAGTCTATTGTTCTGAAAATATGTTTTCCTGTGGAAAGGGGCCTGAAAATGAATTTCTTTAAAAAAAAGAAAAAACGAATACCCCCTTTGCCGAAAAATAAAGCCATTCCACATGTGGGTGACCCAGCAGAAGACTTCGAAGAACTGTTTAAAAAATTTAAAGCTTCAAAGGATTTCCTCTCATTTCAGTATCCATCAGAAGGTGCTTTTACCGTTTCCTATTTCAAAACGATTGTAAGCCCAAATCAAGTACATAAGGAAATCCTGCTTGTCCTGGCAGAACAACAACCTTCTACTCTTATAGAAGCAAAAAAAGTTATACCAATTGAAAACATGAAGATATCCACCGATCTTAAGGTCATCCAAAATGCCGCAATGCGGGGGGCCGTGATCATTCAGTTGGAAAAGGGAAATGGAAACTGCCTGCTCGTGCCATGTGTGAGCTCAGAAAAAAGACAGATTTCCGTTCCTGAAACGGAATTTAGTGTCGTAGGCCCGAAAGAAGCCTTTGTGGAATCACTGGAGACAAATGTAAATTTGATCCGGAAACGGCTGCCTGTGCCTGAACTCCAACTGAAAGAAATCAAGGTCGGGAAGATTTCACAAACGAGAACAGCGATTCTTTATATTGATGGAATTGCTAATCATGAAAATGTAAATAGGGTATGCCAAAGAATATCGGAACTGGATTACGATACGATTGCTGATAGCTCATATATCGCGCAGATGATTGCGGACAACCAAAACTCGGCATTTCCCCAGTTTATCGATACAGAGCGTCCTGACAGGGCTGCAAGTGTCCTGTCAGAAGGGAAAGTCGTCATATTGGTCGATGGCTCCCCCCATGCCCTTATTGGCCCGGCATCTATTGGTGAATTCTTCTCTGCATTTGAAGATTACTTATTAAACTGGCATATTGCGTCGGGCTTCCGGTTAATTCGGTTATTCGCTGTACTATTTTCCGTAATGTCAACATCAATGTATGTTGCGGTTATTACGTATCATTATCAATCCATACCGGAAGATTTACTGCCAACCTTAATTGCTTCACGGGGAGCCGTCCCTTTCCCGCCTATCCTGGAAGCGCTGATTTTGGAGGGTACAATCGAACTGCTTAGGGAAGCTGGTGCCAGGCTGCCGACAAAGGTTGGACAGACAATCGGTATCGTGGGAGGTATTGTAATCGGCACTGCCGCTGTACAGGCGGGCTTTGTCAGTAACGTACTATTGATGCTTGTCGCCTTGGCTGCGCTTGCATCATTCACGACCCCGATTTATCAGATCAGCAATACGATCCGGCTGATCCGTTTTCCATTTTTGATAGCGGCCCAGCTTTACGGCCTTTTGGGTGTTGCCATCTGTGCGGCTTTTTTTCTTAGCCACCTATTAAAACTTACATCTCTTGGGCGCCCGTATTTAGAGCCGCTGTATCCTTTGCGGTTGCAAGATATGAAGGACAGCTTCATACGACTGCCTTTTTCAAGGCAAAAGAAAAGGCCTGTCAATTTAAGGCCTGAGGAGGCTATACGTTTCGAACCGAAGCAGGAACCAAAGCCCAGGGATATCGATGAGTAGAAAGTTGGGAAAGCATGGACATCCAGCCGAAAGAAAATAGAAAAGTTTCCGCTTACTATGCAATGTTCCTCATACATAAAATGCAATTGGGTGTGGGCATACTTGGGTTTGAGAGGGTTATCGCCAAATATGCAGAATATGATGCCTGGATATCCATTATAATTGGCGGATTAAGTGTGCATGTTATTCTTTGGCTGTCCTTCCGAATACTTCATAAGGACGGGAATGATATTGTCAGCATCCACCAATTCACTTTTGGAAAGTGGATTGGCGGGGTTGTGACGGTTTTTTTCATTCTCTATATATTATTGATCACAGTTACAATTTTAAGGACATATATAGAAGTCATTCAAGTATGGATGTTTCCGGGTCTAAACGCTTATGTGCTGATGATCGTATTAGGGCTTTTGGTATACAGCTTTGTAATAGGAGGATTCAGGGTTATTGCCGGAGCGGCCTTTATGGGCATATTAATTACTCTTCCTCTACTATTGTTAAAATATTTTCCTCTTCAGCAAGCGCACTTTTCCAATTTGGCCCCTGTCTTTAATCATTCCATTAAAGATATCTTGCTCTCGGCTAAAACAATGACGTTGAATTATATCGGGTTTGAACTGGTTTTTATGTTTTACCCGTTTCTCAACCAACCTCGAAAAGCTGAAAAATGGGCGCATTTCGGCCATGCCTTTTCCATTTTTATTTATTTGGTATCCGCACTGGTGTCATTTGTGTATTTCAGCCAGGATCAGCTAAAGCATTCTGTTTGGGCAACATTGACGCTATGGAAAATTGTAGACTTGCCATTTGTAGAAAGGTTTGAATATGTTGGAATTTCTATGTGGCTGTTCGGGGTGATTCCAAATATATGCTTGGGCCTATGGGCCGCGAGCAGGGCGGTCAAGCGGCTATTCTATTTTGAACAACGGAAATCTCTTATCTATCTATTGGCAATTGTCCTTATGTGCAGCATGTATTTTGAAACGCGCCAGCAGGTAGACCTGATCAATACCATATTATCGCGAATGGGTTTCTGGATAATGTATTTTTATATCCCAATACTGTTTGTCTTGTACACAGTTGTCCATAAAGTGAGGAAGAAAACACCATGACGAAAAAATTAATTATTTTTATAATATCTTTTCTGGTTTTAACCGGCTGCGGTGTTCAGGATAATATTTTAGAGGATCTTCTTCTTGCTGAAGTGACCGGGTATGATGCAGCAGGGAAAAATCAAATCCGGGGATCGACAGTCGTGGCAGTTTCCCAATCGGGTGAAAAATCCCAGATGGGAAAGGAAGTATATGCGGCAACTACCCATACAGGAAAAAATTTTATACAGAAAACGGAAGCGGAAGCATCGAAACGCCTTGTAGGAGGACGGCTTCAAGCAGTTGTGTACGGTGAGGAGCTTGCCAAACAGGGAATCTACGATTATGTAGATACATACAGGCGAGATCCAGCGATTGGGAGGAATTTGTATTTAGCTGTCGTTGATGGGAAAGCCGAGGACATTGTAAAGATTGAGTCGAAGATGTTGAAAACACCGGATGTAAAAACGAAAGAGCTGATTGAACAGAACTCTCAGGCGAATCTCCCTGAAACCAACCTCCACACTTTTTTATATTATTATTATGGAGATAATATGGACCCGGTCATGCCGTTGCTGAAACAAGAGAAAGACCATATTAGAGTGAAAGGCATCGCACTCTTTAAAAATGATAAATACATCGGAAAACATATCCCGTACGAGGATGGTTTTTTATTTAAAATGCTTTACGGAAATTTCAAAAACGGAATATACGAAATCAGGCTGAAAGAAAATTCTTATATGAATATCCAAAATATTAGTTCCAGTGTTGAATATAACATTAACACGAATAAAAAACCGGCGGCCAATATCTCCGTTCACATCGAGGGCAGTGTGGTGGAAGTTCAGGATGTTGATTTAAAAAAAAGGTCTGTGATTTCGAAATTGGAGAGGGATGCGGAAAAAGTTTTTCAAAAGAATCTCAAGAAAATGGTCCGAATGTTCCAAGATAATGATGTTGACCCGCTTGCGTTAGGTGATAAAGCACGAAGCCAAATCAGGAGGTTCGACAAAAAACATTGGTATGATATTTATCCCTCTATCCCTGTTACCGTTCATGTAAAAGTAAAGCTTGTCCAAGAGGGGATTACGGAATAACTGAGCTTTTAACCACCAAGGATGGAAGGCACATGGACCCGGTTTGGATAATGCGTACTGAAAAATAAGGGTAAGAGAGTATACAAAAGGCCCGGCAGTTTTTGCAAAAGAGTTCCTTTACACAGTCTCTGTTTGCAAATATTGCCGGGCCTAGGGCCTTTACCTACTCTACATCAAAATCGGCTTCTTTAAGACGAACCACTTTGGTTTTCTTCATAAGCTTGTATCCAATCCAGAGGATGAGGAACAGAGGCAAGCCGATATAGGATACCAAAGCGCCTTCCCAGTCAATTGCACCGCCGGTAAATGCGCTGTAATTTTGGCCGAGGATGACGATGATGCATACAACCAGGGCGAAAAGCGGTCCGAACGGGTACCATTTTGCACGATACGGAAGGTCCTTTAAATCACGGCCCTGTGCTACATAGGCTTTGCGGAAACGATAATGGCTGACAGCAATTCCGACCCAGGCAATGAAGCCTGACATTCCTGAGGCATTTAATAGCCATACATACACAACTCCGTCACCGAAGAAGGTTGTTAAAAATGCAAGTGTACCTACCAGTGATGTTACGATTAACGCGTTGACCGGAATGCCTCTTTTATCAAGCTTTCCTAAGAATTTAGGGGCTTTTCCGTCACGGGCCAAATCCCAAAGCATCCTGGTTGAAGCGTACATCCCTGAGTTTCCGGCAGATAAGATAGCCGAGAGGATGATCGCATTCATGACAGAAGCGGCAAAAGCGAGTCCGGCTTTTTCGAAAACGAGCGTGAACGGGCTCACTGCAATATCGGAGCTTAATAAGCTTTCCGTAGTATAAGGGATGATCAGTCCGATAACGAAAATAGCAAGAATGTAGAACAACAGGATTCGCCAAAACACCTGGCGGATTGCTTTTGGAATATTCTTTCTTGGATTTTCGCTTTCTCCTGCGGCAACCCCGAGCAGCTCTGTACCCTGGAAGGAGAAGCCGGCAGCCATAAAGATCCCCATGATCGTCATAAACCCGCCATTGAACGGTGCATCATCAATTGTAAAGTTTTTGAAGCCGATAGCTTCACCGCCCATGATTCCAAGGATCATCAGGAACCCGGTAATCAGAAACACGATGACTGTGACAACCTTGATGAGGGAGAACCAGTATTCAGCTTCGCCAAACCCTTTGACAGACATGTAATTTAAAAGGAACATAATTGCAAGGCAAAGCGCGCTCCAAAGTATGGACTGGCTGTCCGGGAACCAGAATTTCATGATCAGGACTACGGCAGCCAGTTCCGCCGCAATGGTGATGGCCCAGTTGTACCAGTAATTCCAGCCCAGGGCAAATCCCAAGGCAGGATCAACGAACTTGGATGCATATACGCGGAAAGAACCGGCCACCGGCATGAAGGCGGCCATTTCAGCAAGACCTGTCATCAGGAAGTAAACCATTATGCCAATGGCAGAATAAGCGGCAAGGGCTCCGCCTGGTCCCGCCGTGTGGATGCTGCCGCCGCTTGCCAGGAATAACCCGGTACCGATTGTGCCCCCGAGTGAGATCATCGTTAAGTGCCTGGCTTTCAATCCCCTTTTCAATTGAGTGGGATTGTTTGGTGCTTTTGTATTGCTCATATTTAACACTCCTTTTTTGTTTAGGAGGGAAAGGTCAATAAAAAACAGCCGTCGAAGAAGATCGACGGCTGTTTGAATAACCCGTTTAATCCCTTCCGAAAGTAGCTCCCCACGTTCTCGATTACAGAGAACGTGACAGTGGTGTTCCTGTTCGGAAAACACCGCCAGCCTGGATATACAGTGAATATATCCAAACTTCGGCGACTTATCCCTTCTGGTGGAGTCAACGATATTCGCTGTACCTCGTCCGCCATACTCATATAAGCCGCAGCCTCTACCTCATCGGTTAATGAGGAAGTATTCAATTGATACTATTGAAGTATAATTAAACATCGGAATGTGTGCAATATATTTTTATGGAAGACTAGTAAATAATAGCTATTTTTAACATAAATGGTGTAAGTCATACAGCCCTTTTCATAGAGGAATTCCATCGCACAAGAAAACGCCGCATAATGATCAAGGCTGACCGACGGGAAGATTGCCTTTCATGTCCTATCATCAAAATGAGGATAAAAGGAAGGGGAACCTGAAATGCTTTATGGTTTGTTGAGTATTGTTTTCCTTTGTTCCATTGAACTCGCTGCCGCTTATTTTGCAATCGAATTAAAGAAGGAAATGGTGAATAAACAAAGGGAAGTAAATCATTTCCGTTCGACAAATTTCTTGCGTCATCGGGGAAAAAATCCCATCCTACAATATTGTTGTGATTTTATCTCTATCAAGTATAATGATATAGGGTAAATTAGTTCGCTATTTGCTTTATCCTTTTTAAAAGGGAGAGTTACCATGCAATCAGAAAAAAATATATCTTCCCGTGTCGATTTCGGATTGGCATTTATCATATTTCTTTTGTTCATCGCAAGCTCGATTGCGATTTATAGTGCCCAGACTACAGGCCAATACGGACAGAACTTTCTGCTGAAGCAAATTGTCTGGTATATCGTAGGGGTAGGCATCATCATCGGGGTCATTACCTTCGACTCTGACCAACTGAAAAAAATCTCCTGGTACGCATATGGATTCGGATGTTTTTTGCTTGCGTTCTTGATAATTGCCCCAGAAAGTATTGCAAAACCGGTCAATGGAGCAAAAAGCTGGTATCAAGTCCCTTTTATGGGATCTCTGCAACCTTCGGAAATTATGAAAGTATTTTTGATTTTATCCCTTGCTAATGTGATTTCGGGCCACCATACAAAAACCCCTGTGAAAACAATGCAAACCGATTTATGGCTTCTGGGCAAGCTGGGACTTGTGACGCTGCTGCCCTTGGCGCTCGTCATGCAGCAGCCGGATTTGGGGACATCGCTCGTCCTCTTGGCTATATTGCTTGGAATGGTTTTTATTTCGGGCATTTCCTGGCGTATTTTATTGCCGATTTTTTCCGGGGGAGCAGCTTTGGCTGGAACGGTCATGTATTTTGTGCTTTGGCATCCAGAGATCCTTGAGAAGTATTTAGGTGTCCAACAGTATCAATTTGGCCGGATATATTCCTGGATTGACCCTTATAATTACCAAAGCAGCGCAGGTTATCACTTAACAAAATCTCTGCTTGCGATCGGATCCGGTCAAACCGGTGGAAAGGGCATCGGTTCCCGGGAAGTGTATCTTCCCGAAAGCCAAACCGATTTTATTTTCAGCGTCATTGGCGAGGAATTTGGATTTATCGGTTCGAGCATCGTCATTAGTTTATTTTTCCTGTTAATCTATCACATCACCAAAATTGGAATGGAAACAAAAAATAATTTTTACACCTACGTATGTGTAGGCGTGATCAGCATGATTACCTTCCACGTGTTCCAGAATATCGGAATGACGATCGGTGTCCTGCCGATCACTGGTATCCCGCTTCCGTTCATAAGCTACGGGGGAAGTTCTTTAATGGGAAATATGCTTGCTATCGGACTTATCTTCAGCATCAGGTATCACTATAAGAAGTACATGTTTTCGACTGACACATAAAAAAAGCAAGTGCAAATGCATTTGCTTTTTTTGTAATGCAACCTAGCTCAATGTGACGGCTTAATAAACTGGAAACAAATTGTTGATATATCCAGTAAGCCAGGTATTGGCTAAACATAATGAGCAGGACAGTAACATAATGCAAAACAAAAAGGGAAACACGGGCGCTGTGTTTCCTCTTTTTATTAGCTTATTTACCAATAAATATCTTTTCGATATCATCCAGCATAAGATTGGCGGCTTTAACACCACCGGCTGTATTCCAAATGGCGTCATCAACCTGGTGTGCATTTCCCTTTTTGACAGCATTCAAATTCTTCCACAACGGGTCGTTAAGCCATTCTTTTTCCGTAGCCAATGCTTTTTTGTCACCTGCAGGGGCATATGTAAAATAAAACAGGCGATCTGCATCCATTTCGGGGATGGCTTCCTTGCCTACCTCAACCGCAAGATTCCCAAGCTTATTCTCGTCCGTAAACAGTTTTTCTTGTTGTTTCGCACGTTTAAAGCCTAGTTCATTGAAAATCACGCCTGAAAAGGAATCGGTGTAATAAATACGTGTGACTCCGGCCATAAAACGTACTACAGACACCTCCTGATTCACTTGGTCACCCAGTTTTTCCTTCAGGTTTGCCACTTTTTGGTCATATTGGCCTAACACTTCGTTTCCTTTTTCCTTACGATTCAATGCCTTCGCATATAAACTAAAATTCTCTTTCCAATCGCCTCTCAATGTCTCTGAAAACACAGTAGGGGCAATTTGATTCAGTTTTTCGTAGAAGGGCTCCTGGCGCAGCTTGTTTCCGATAATCAAGTCGGGCTGTAGGGCTGCAATGGCCTCAAGGTTGATCTCACTTTCTGTTCCTACAACCTGGACATCTTTCATTTCGTCCTTGATATGATTGTACCAAGGCTCCCCAATCCAGGATTTAACTGCCCCAACTGGTGTAACACCCATGGATAAAAGGGCTTCAGTTCCTTCATTAGTTAAAATTACAACCTTTTTAGGCGTTGCCGGGATTTCGGTTGTGCCCATGGCATGTTCTACTGTATAGCCTTTTTCCTTAGAACCAGATTCTTCTTGCGTTTCCGCATTTTGCTCCTTAGCTCCGCAAGCTGAAAGAATGATGGAAAAGATAACTGACAGCATTGCCAATAAAACGGCATGTTTCTTTGACATGATATTCCTCCTAAATACTATGTAATTGAATTGCTAATGATAATCATTATCATCACCTTTGTTTTGATAATAAAATCAAAAGGAGCTTATGTCAATAATTAATTGAAAACGATTTTCATTGTCATTGACAGGTATTTTGAAATTCAATAGACTAAAAATATTAAGAGAGTTTTTCCGCGATTAAGAGAAGCTGTTTTTACATAGATATTTAAAACGTGGAATTAAACAGGTTATTTAAGAGAGGAAACGCGTATATGCTTTTAAAAACCGTATCCCAAAAAACGTTGGGTTTTAGTTTTTTACTAGTGTTCTTATTTTTTATAATGTGTGCCAGTGTTGTTTACGGATATACCGATACTTCCTGGAGTACAGCGAAAGAAGCCTTCACCAATTTTAACGGCTCGAATGAACATATCATCCTGCAATCCGTAAGGCTTCCGAGATCCTTGATCGCTGCCTGCGTAGGGGCAAGCCTGGCCGTGGCCGGAGTGTTGATGCAGACATTGACCAAGAACCCGCTTGCATCCCCCGGTACATTTGGCATTAATGCGGGAGCTGGATTGTCTGTAGTTGCTGCAGCTACACTTTTTTCCGTCGGCAGTTTGCAGGCCTATACATGGTTATCCTTTTTAGGCGCGGCTGTTGCTGCCATAGGAGTTTACTGCGCAGGTTCCTTTGGAAGGGAAGGCCTTACCCCAATGAAATTGACGCTGGCAGGAGCGGCCATTGCGGCATTGTTTTCATCATTGACCCAGGGGCTTCTGGTTATAGATGAGACAGCTCTTGAACAGGTTCTATTCTGGCTGGCTGGTTCAGTCCAGGGACGAAAACTCGAAACATTGGCTGGTATACTGCCTTATTTAGTAATTGGCTGGATTATCTCTTTATTACTTGCGTCAAGGTTGAACCTTCTTTCAATGGGTGATGATGTGGCGAAAAGCCTTGGCCTTAGAGTTGGCGCCATTAAAATTATTGCCGCACTCTGTGTTATTTTACTCGCCGGCGGTGCTGTGGCGATTGCTGGTCCTGTCGGCTTTATCGGCATAGTCATTCCGCATGTCACTCGGGCGGCTGTTGGCATCGACCATAGGTGGGTGATGCCATACAGTGCGCTGCTTGGAGCGATTCTGCTGGTAGCAGCGGATATCTTGGCCAGGTATGTAATCATGCCGCAGGAAATTCCAGTCGGAGTCATGACTGCAATCATTGGTACTCCTTTCTTTATATATATTGCGAGAAAGGGGTTCAACGCAAAATGAATAAGTACAAAAGTTTTCGTTTGTTTGGTGGTTTCATCTCTTATTTACTGGATAAAAAGGCTATTAATGTTTTTGCTGTTTTGCTCCTTTTACTTTTGGCGTTATTTTTACTTAGCGCTAGTGCCGGGCAGATGTTTATATCACCATTACAGGTTGCGAAAGCATTGTTGGGTGCCGGAAATGAACTGGAAACGATGGTTATTACTTCATTCAGGCTTCCCCGCATAGTGGTTGCGATGATGGTGGGGATGGCCCTTGCTGTTGCTGGCGGAATCCTGCAGGGGATCATCCGAAATCCGCTTGCTTCACCTGACATAATCGGATTGACAGGCGGTGCATCCTTTGCGGTTGTTTCCTTCCTCGCCCTGTTCAGCGACAAGAACAATTCCTTGACGGTAAGCATTGGCTGGCTTCCCTTGGCGGCGTTTGCCGGAGCAGCAATCACCGCTTTTATCGTCTATTCCTTTGCGTGGAAAAATGGGGCAGCTCCAACCAGGCTGGTCTTGATAGGAATAGGTATCTCCGCCTTGATGCAGGCCGGGACAACAATGATGATGATTTTGGGGCCTATTTACCGGGCGTCCCAAGCGAATATTTGGATAACAGGTTCCGTTAATGGGGCGAAATGGACAGACGTTTATATCCTCGTACCACTGGTGTTGATCATCATGTCTATTGCGTTTGCACTAGGCCGCAATTTAAATGTTCAGGAGCTTGGAGAGGACATTGCTCTAGGAATGGGAACTAAAGTGGAGAAACAAAGGCTGTTTTTATTGGTCATTGCTACTGCCTTGACCGGAGGGGCTGTGGCATTTGGCGGAGGAATCGGGTTCGTGGGATTAATGGCTCCTCATATGGCAAGGCGTCTGGTCGGGAGCGATTTTGGTGCTTTATTGCCGGTAGCTGCCTTGATAGGAGCTGTCTTGGTACTTGTTGCCGATTTAATAGGCAGGACGCTGTTCGCTCCTCTGGAAATCCCTGCCGGTGTGTTCACTGCAAGTATTGGGGCACCATATTTTATCTATTTATTATATAAAACCAGAAACACATGAAAACATTATTCTAGAAGCAAAGGAGTAAGGGAAATGGAAAGTGCGATAAAAACCGAAGCTTTAACACTATCTTACGGTGAACAATCAATTATAGACCACCTCGATTTAGCCATCCCTAAAGGGGAAATAACGGTGTTCATCGGAAGTAATGGCTGCGGGAAATCTACCCTTCTGCGGTCAATCGCCCGCTTATTGAAGCCGGTTTCAGGTTCCGTATTGCTCGATGGGGAAGCAATAGCGAAACTGCCGACTAAAGAAGTGGCAAAAAAAATGGCCATTCTCCCCCAGGCACCTGTAGCACCTGAAGGGCTGACAATTTTGCAACTTGTAAAGCAAGGCAGATACCCTTACCAAACCTGGCTTAAGCAATGGACGGAAGAAGATGAGCAAAAGGTGGAAGCAGCCCTGCGTGCAACCGGTCTTTCAGATCTGAAATATCATCCCGTAGATTCCCTTTCAGGGGGGCAGCGGCAACGCGCCTGGATTGCAATGACTCTTGCGCAGGATACAGACATCCTGCTGTTGGATGAACCAACGACATACCTGGACATGACCCACCAAATTGAGATTCTTGATTTATTGTTTGACTTGAATGAAAAGGAAAACCGGACAATCATCATGGTACTGCATGACCTTAATTTGGCCAGCCGTTATGCCCATCATATTGTCGCATTAAAAAATAAAACGGTATTTGCTCAGGGAAAACCGGAATATATTATTAATTGTTCCCTGGTGAAGGAAGTGTTTCAAATGGACTGTGAGGTTACTGTTGATCCGCTTTTCGGCACGCCGCTTTGCATCCCGTATGGCAAGGGAAGATGTATTTTGAAGGAGACTCCCATAAATGCATAGCAAACTGACAGAACATGAAATAGAGATATTAGCAGGTTACCGCTTTGCTTGTAATGCTGAATCTTCCGCTTTTTCTTTTCATGCTGCTGATTTGCTTAGTGGCGAGAGATTACATGGCACCCTGCTGGCCATTCAAGAAAGGCTGAGAGCACCGGATCTAAAGGTCACGGCCTCGATTTTAATGAAACGGTACAGTTTTTATGTGGTCATTAATTTGTTTGCCATGTCTGTCTTGAATAAGAGTATCAATGGGGCCATAGAGAATATTTCTTTTCATGACAATGGAAAACCGGGTTTTATCCCTGATATCGAATATAGCGATATATCGGCTGACTCGATTGGCTGTAACCGTTTAAAGGCACGTGCAGAAATATGCCGGCAGACCTTTGCCGGGCATCTTTACCCCATTATTGATATGCTTTCAAAAGAAACAAAATTATCAAAACTGATCCTTTGGGAGAATATTGCTATCTATATATTTTGGCTGTATGAAACGCAGCTCGAACAATACATGGACTTGGAAGTAACTGAACGGATAGAATCCGATTTCCAGTACTTGGTATACGAGGCGCCAGGCAGTATTTTCGGAAATCTCCACGCTAATCCCTTGCACCGCTATTACTCTGAAAAGGTTTTGCTGCCTGAACGCGAAAAACCGGCCAGAATTCGTCAAACATGCTGTTTATCTTATAAAGCAGGGGCAAAAAAAATGTGTGGAGGGTGCCCTAGGTTTTCGCGCAAATAGAAAGGGAGATTCAATGGATAAAGAGTTCGATTCGAAGTTTGCTGCACTTTTGGAAAAGTACACGGAACTGCTAACCGGTGAAAAGGGGCCAGAACTGCAGGAGAAGGTAAGATATTGGGCACTTTACACGTACATTGCGAAGTCCATGCCGGCTCTTGCAAAACATTGGAATGAAACACATCCGGACGCAAAAAGCAGCCTTATGGAAATCATTAAGGAAATCAAACAATTGAATGATGCACACCGTTCGGGGCAGAAAGCGGATGGAAAACAGGCTGATTGATAATCAAGCCTGTTTTTTTATTCTCTATTAATAGTCAGATAGACCTGCATTACCACTATGATGATAAGAAAGAAAAGAACTGAGCGAGGATAACTAACCGCCCTAAAAGCCCAATGAAAGATGTCCAGGTCGCAGTTTCCTTATATATTTCTTGGTGCCGCACATTGAATATCGTATGCCTGGCAGCTTGTTTTCGTTTATGGTAAAATAGTCATATATTTCTAAAATTACGGGATATTTATAACAAAATATTTCCTATCTTTGCCAGAACGTTTGTATCAGCATGGGCTTCATAAACCGTTTGAAAAATAGTGCAGCCAAGAATCTAAATAATTATATAAGTTTCATTTATTAATTGAAATATAATGTCCAATATATCTTTGTCTCATTCATGTGAAACACGAGTTTCATACGTCTTTCATCAAAGCAGAAAGGTTGCCCCAATATAGGCAGAGAAGGAAGCCCTGCTTTTTGCCCGGCCTATACGGTTCGACCTTAAATGAGCCCAAGAATCAATTGAATTTTTCACAATGCTTAATTTTTTAGGCAACTTATATAGTTCAAATAGCCAATAGATGTTGCTGTTATGGTGGTGCCAAAAGTTGATAGTGAATATTGATATCGGAAAAGTAATTAAGAATCTAAGAAAATTCTCAAATATGAGCCAAAAAGATCTTGCCGAAGGAATTTGTACACAGGCACATATAAGCAAGATCGAGAATTCAAATGAAGTACCTTCTGCTATATTATTATACCAACTTGCTAAAAAGCTTGGTGTTGATATGAATTACTTTTTTGATATTGCTGAAAATCCAAGACTTGATTATATCCGGGATGTTTATCATCTTATTAGATACTATATTAGAGAGCGGGATTATGAAGCAGTTCATAACATTATTAAGGCTGAACAGAAAAATCCTTTATTTTTTTCGACAGAGCATAAGCAATTTTTTCTATGGCACGAAGCAATATGTGAATTTTATTTGAATAAAAATGACACCAAATCTATTGAGAAATTAAATTTTGCCCTCCGCCTTACCTATTATTCAAGAAATAGGCTAATGAAAGAGAGGGAAATAGAAATAAGCAATAGCATTGCTATTCTCTATAAAGAAAAAGGGGATTACGATGAAGCCATAACTCTCTACAATAGTTTACTCGAACATATCAGGCTTATTGAAAATCCCAGGGACCTAACCATAAGATTGAGAATTGAGTACGGTTTAGGCAAAGCGTACACGGATATTGGAGAATATGAAAAGTCCTTGGATATTTGTAAAAAAGGGATTTCATATGCTTTGAAGAATGAAGTTCTATATCTGTTGGGTGAATTGTATTATCAATGTGCATCCAATTACTTCCGATTAGATGATTTCTTGAATGGAGATATTTACATAAAGAAAAGTATCACTACTTTCGATATTCAGGGAAATGATAAAATGGTCGAGTCTGTAAAATTAATGGAAATCCACCTTAAAAACACAGGAACGTTGGATATTCCTGCAAAATAGGCGGGGTTTCTATTTATCCTCCTTTTTCCTTTTGGATGTGTAGGTTTTTTTGTCGAAAATATTCCAATTATTATTAAGAGACTCACGTTCTATAGTTAGCGGACGTTCATGTGATAAATATTCAAAAATACAGCATAATAGGCGGAATCCTTCATTTTGGAATCCAAGTTACAATGAAATTAGTGTAATATGGAAGATTCAAAAAGACTAATTTCGAGGTGTTTTTATGAAAAAGTTCATAATCAGGTTCATCATTCTTTCTGCATTACTTTTTTCAGCTAAATCAGTAACTCCATTAGAAGAAATTAATACTGGTAAAAATCTTACTATCACACACTATTCTCTAGCTGATACAATCGTTTTTAAGGATTTGCCCGATCAACACTAACAAAGGGAAAAGGCCCCTCAATAGGAATGGTTTTTCCTTTAGTGAAATTTCGAACTAACCCAAATAAGGGACATTTTTTAAAAGGTCCCTTATTCGGGTTTTTTTATTATTCCAGCATTAACTGGGGACAAAAAGGTAGAGTGCTGCATGATTGGCCAAGAGGAGCTGCAAAGAATGACACCGGGGCGTTGTTGGAGTCATATACTGGCAGTATAACCCAAATGTCTTATGTAACTCCGGTTTGTTCTACTGTTTTCATACCCAACCAGAATGATAGATGGTACCATAAAGTTGTCTAAGTTTTAGCTATTTTCTTTCTTTACTTATTTTTGGGGAGGCATTGTCATGGAGCAAGTGATGAGAGATTTTTTTCTCTTTCTTTCTAAAAATAAAAGCTTGACCAAGATCGCGAAAAAATGGGGACTGCATCTTGGGGCATCCCGCTTTGTCGCCGGGGAAACGATTGAAATGGCTGTGGAAAAAATAAAAGAACTAAACAAATCAGGCCTTGAGGTCACGATCGATTATCTTGGAGAGTTTGTCGATAATGAAAAAGAGGCGAATGAAATGGCTGAAAATTCGATCATGGCTATCGAAGCCATCAGCCAGCATAATTTGAAATCCCAGCTTTCTTTAAAGCTCACCTCCATGGGAATGGATCTTTCTGAAGATGTTGTCATGGGAAATATGAGAAGAATCCTTGAAGCTGCAGAGAGTAATAGCGTATTTGTAACAATCGATATGGAGGATTACTCCCACTGTCAAACAACCATAGATATTTTTAAGAAATTAAGGAATGAATATCAAAATGTTGGGACAGTTATACAGGCTTACCTTTACAGAAGTGAAAAGGATATAGAGAGCTTACACAGCCTCCATCCGAATCTCCGCCTTGTAAAAGGGGCATATAAAGAATCCCCTGAGGTTGCCTTTCCTGAAAAAAAGGATGTGGATGACAATTTTAAAAAAATCATTAAGACACACCTGCTGAATGGAAACTACACGGCAGTGGCATCCCATGATGAGGCAATCATCGAATATACAAAACAGCTTGTCACAGAATATAATATTCCGAAAGACCAATTCGAATTTCAGATGCTATACGGCATCCGCAATGAACGCCAGCTGGAATTAGTAAAGGAAGGCTTTAAAATGCGTGTCTATGTTCCATATGGAACGGACTGGTACGGCTATTTCATGCGCCGTCTCGCAGAACGCCCTGCGAATGTGGCCTTTGTTTTGAAAGGCATGTTTAAGTGAAAGATTCCCGCGGGAATTAGTGAGGGAACCTTACAAGGTTTTCCGGACGATTTCCGCGGGATTTTTTATTGAATACACTTTTTGCTTAAATAATAGTTTTGGCTTTAATCGTAACTTCTTTCGCTTGATTTTCGAGATACTCGCTTAATCCCCGATATGTTCTCTTACTTACTGGTCATTCATCGAGGATACTGGTTATTCTGGCTGTTCACCTTATTGATCCTGCTTGGTTCGCCCCCGGGGCCGGCATTGCCTTTAACGCTCGCTGAACTTACCCCGCGTTTTGAAGGGTTTTTCTCTACCTTCGCCATTTAATCACCTCCTGTTCTTTCGTATTATCTTTCGCAAACCGACCGCAAATAACCAGGTGCGCGGGTAAACTGGATCTATCATTTATCGTAGATTTATTTTGATCGTACACCAATTGGTGATCATCGAACACAATATACTAAGAAAATATAATTTTTTCAGTATTTATAATTGCGGAATTTTCGAAAATATTTTATATTAATATCAGCAGGAAAAATATGAATAAATTTTTTTGACAGTAAAATGAATGAGCATTCATTCAATACACTATGTAAGGGGGATATGAACTTGGTTCGACAAATACGAAAGGCTGCGGTTCTAGGGTCAGGAGTTATGGGATCAGGGATTGCTGCACACCTTGCGAACATCGGCATACCAACTTTATTATTAGACATTGTTCCTCGGGAACTGACAGAGGATGAAGAGAAAAAAGGATTGACATTAGAAGATAAACAAGTAAGAAACCGTATAAGCCAGACTGCAATTCAAAAGCTTTTAAAGCAAAAGCCTGCACCTCTGACATCGAAGAGAAACCTGGCGTTGATCGAAGCAGGGAACCTTGAAGATGACATGGAGCGCCTTGGCGAGGTGGATTGGGTCATCGAAGTAGTCGTTGAAAGGCTTGATGTGAAACAACAAGTTTTTGAAAAAGTGGATCGGTACCGCAAACCGGGCAGCATCATCAGCTCAAATACTTCTGGAATATCCATTGAAGCGATGGCTGAAGGGCGTTCTGAAGATTTTAAAAAGAATTTCCTCGGTACGCACTTTTTCAACCCGCCACGCTATTTGAAGCTATTGGAAGTGATTCCTACAAAAGATACGGACCCTGAAGTGCTTTCGTTCATGAAGCTTTTCGGTGAAGATGTATTGGGTAAAGGAGTAGTCGAAGCCAAGGACACACCGAACTTCATTGCAAACCGGATCGGTACATACGGGCTGCTTGTAACCGTCCGCGAAATGCTGAAAGGCGGTTATAGCGTCGGAGAAGTGGATTCCATTACAGGGCCCCTAATCGGAAGAGCGAAGAGTGCGACGTTCAGGACGCTCGATGTAGTAGGGCTTGACACTTTCGCGCATGTGGCAAAAAACGTTTATGACCAGGTTGAAGGCGCGGAGAAGGAAGTCTTTGAAATCCCGGGCTTCATGCAAAAAATGATTGAAAAAGGCTGGCTTGGGAGCAAATCAGGACAGGGATTCTTCCTGAAGAAGGGCAAGGAAATCCTTGAATTGGACCCTGAAACATTGGAATATGTTGAAAGAAAGAAATTGAAGGCAGCTTCAATCGAAGCAAGCAAGCAGCAAAAAGGCCATGCGAACAAAATGAAAGCGCTTGTTTACAGTGGAGACCGTGCAGGGGAATTGCTCTGGAACATATTCAGCCCGGTGCTTGCTTATTCTGCGGAGCTTCTTGGAACCATTGCCGATGATATTGTGGCCATTGACAATGCGATGAAATGGGGCTTCGGCTGGAGCGCCGGACCATTTGAGACATGGGATGCAATCGGTCTTGAAAAATCAGTAGCTCGCATGGAGGAAGAGGGAACTCAGGTACCGCAGTGGATTAAGGACATGCTCGCATCAGGCATTACTTCTTTCTATAAAGAATCGGAAGAAGGCCAGATCTCATACTATGCGAACGGCGAATATAAACAGCTAATTGAAAATCCAAAGGTAATCAATCTTAAAACTTTGAAAAAACAAGGCAAAGTAATTAAGAAAAATAGCGGTGCAAGCTTGATCGATATCGGAGACGGTGTGGCTCTATTAGAGTTCACCTCACCAAACAATGCGATTGGCCTGGATATCGTCCAAATGATCAACTTTGCGGTAGAAGAAGTCGAGGCGAATTACAAGGGCCTTGTCATAGGTAACCAGGCAAAGAACTTCTGCGTTGGAGCAAATCTTGCCATGATGCTGATGGAAGCCCAGGATGACAATGTTTTTGAATTGGATATGGTCATCCGCCACTTCCAACAGGCGATGATGAAAATCAAATATAGCTCTAAACCTGTCGTAGCGGCTCCATTCAACATGGCTCTTGGCGGCGGAGCTGAAGTTTGCCTGCCCGCAGCGCACATTCAGGCTTCCAGTGAAACGTATATGGGTCTTGTAGAGGTTGGCGTTGGTCTGATCCCGGGCGGCGGAGGAAACAAGGAATTGTATATCAAGCATTTGAAGAGCATGCCTAAGGGTGTAGAGTTCGACTTGCAAAAGGTTGCCAACAAAGTGTTTGAATCCATAGCCACGGCGAAGGTATCGACTTCAGGAGAAGAAGCACGTGAAAATAATTTCCTGAATTTCGCGGATGGCATATCCATAAATCCGGACCATCTGTTGCATGATGCAAAACAAGCTGCACTTGCCCTTTATGAGCAAGGCTATACGGCTCCGGTAAGAGCCAAGGTTCCTGTAGTGGGCGAAACCGGCTACGCTGCGCTTCTTCTTGGTGCGGAATCATTGCGCTTAACCGGATATATCTCCGACCATGACATGTATATTGCCAAAAAGCTTGCTTACGTTATTGCAGGCGGGAAAGTTCCATACGGTACTGAAGTTGATGAACAGTACTTGCTTGATTTGGAAAGGGAGGCTTTCTTAAGCTTAATCGCCCAGCCTAAATCTCAAGCTAGGATGCAGCACATGCTCGTAAAAGGAAAACCATTGCGTAACTAATTCATTTAAATGATCGATAGTTTTATGGACTGCTTGCGAAAAAAATTGGTAAGGGGGATCTTCATGAGAGAAGCGGTAATTGTAGCCGGGGCGCGTACTCCGGTAGGGAAAGCAAAAAAGGGTTCTCTTGCTACAGTACGCCCGGATGATTTAGGTGCTCTTGTCGTTAAAGAGACATTAAAGCGCGCGGGAAATTATGAAGGAAATATTGATGATCTGATTATTGGCTGTGCGATGCCTGAAGCAGAGCAAGGCTTGAATATGGCAAGAAACATCGGGGCGCTGGCCGGCCTGCCCCATGATGTACCAGCAATCACGATTAACCGTTATTGTTCCAGCGGCCTTCAAAGCATTGCTTACGGTGCTGAGAGAATTATGCTTGGCCAAAGCGATACGATCATCGCAGGCGGAGCAGAGTCCATGAGCCTTGTACCGATGATGGGACACATCACACGTCCGAACGCAAAGCTGGCCGAAACTGCTCCTGAATATTACATGGGAATGGGCCATACGGCTGAAGAGGTTGCAAAGAGATTCGGGATTTCCCGTGAAGACCAGGACGCATTTGCTGTCCGAAGCCATGAAAAGGCAGCGAAGGCCATAGCAGAAGGAAAGTTTGCAGATGAAATCGTTCCTGTCGACGTAACGCTCCGTTCCATAGGCCCGGATAACAAGCTTAAGGAAAAAACATTCCAGTTTGCTCAGGATGAGGGAGTGCGTGCGGGTACTACTGCCGGTATTTTAGGGAAATTGCGTCCTGCATTCTCCGTGACTGGATCGGTCACAGCAGGCAATGCTTCACAGACAAGTGACGGTGCGGCAGCTGTCATGGTTATGGATGGGGAAAAAGCCTCATCTTTAGGCCTGGCGCCATTAGGCAAATTCCGTTCATTTGCCGTTGCGGGTGTACCGCCGGAAATCATGGGAATCGGCCCGGTTGCTGCCATTCCGAAAGCATTGAAACTAGCCGGCCTTGAACTGTCGGATATCGGATTGTTCGAACTGAATGAAGCTTTTGCTTCCCAATCCATACAGATCATTCGCGAACTTGGACTGGATGAAGAAAAGGTTAACGTTAATGGGGGCGCCATTGCCCTGGGCCATCCACTCGGCTGTACAGGTGCTAAGTTGACACTTACTCTTCTTCATGAAATGAAGCGCAGAAACCAACAGTTCGGGGTCGTCACAATGTGTATCGGCGGCGGAATGGGTGCTGCAGGCGTATTTGAACTGATGGCTTAAGGTATTTAAAATTTATCCGCTCTGGACGGGAAGCTTCCAGAGCGGAACATTTACATTTCATACCGAAAAATGATACTTTCCAGGAGGTAACAAAATGTCGAATCAAACAGAAACATTAATCAAAGGCGGCGGCTTTTTAATTGAAGAAATTACGCATGAACAAATTTTCACTCCGGAAGATTTTACAGATGAACAGATTATGATTGCGAAAACAACTGAGGATTATATAGCGAACGAAGTTCTTCCTCAGGTTGAGCACCTTGAAAACCATGAGTTCGACCGTTCTGTCAAACTGCTTAAGCAAGCCGGGGAGCTTGGATTGCTTGGTGCTGACGTTCCGGAAGAATACGGTGGTCTTGGCCTTGATAAGGTAAGTTCTGCTCTTATTACGGAAAAAATGGCACGTGCCGGCGGTTTCTCTATCACGCACGGTGCACATGTGGGGATTGGGTCTCTTCCTATCGTCCTTTTCGGTAATGAAGAACAAAAGCAAAAATACCTCCCAGCGTTGGCTACCGGAGAAAAGATCGCTGCTTACGCCCTGACTGAGCCAGGTTCCGGTTCTGATGCACTTGGTGCCAAAACCACTGCTAAATTAAACGCCGAAGGAACACATTATGTATTAAACGGTGAAAAGCAATGGATCACTAACGCAGGGTTTGCTGATGTATTTGTGGTTTATGCAAAAATCGATGGCGAGAAATTCACAGCATTCATTGTAGAACGCGAATATCCAGGCGTTTCTACCGGTGCTGAAGAAAAGAAAATGGGTATTAAAAGCTCATCCACCCGTACATTGATATTGGAAGATGCACAGGTTCCTGTAGAAAACCTTCTTGGTGAAGCTGGGAAAGGCCATGTCATCGCTTTCAATATCCTCAATATCGGCCGTTATAAATTAGGTGTCGGTGGTGTCGGTGGAGCGAAGAACGCATTGGCATTGACTGCGGCTTATACAAACCAGCGCCAGCAGTTCAAGACACCGCTTTCTTCTTTTAACCTTACAAAAGAAAAACTTGCCACAATGGCATCGAAAATATATGCATCGGAAAGCTCTGTTTGGCGTACAGTCGGCCTTTTTGAACAACGCATGAGCAGGCTTACTGATGAAGAAGTCAAAGACGGGAAAGAAGTGGCGAACTCCATTGCCGAGTATGCGATTGAGTGCTCACTGAACAAGTTCTTTGCTTCTGAAGTATTGGATTATGTTGTTGATGAAGGCGTTCAGCTGCACGGCGGATATGGTTTCATGCAGGAATATGAAATCGAACGCGCATATCGTGATTCACGCATAAACCGTATCTTTGAAGGTACGAACGAAATCAACCGCCTGCTGGTTCCGGGAACATTCTTAAAGAAAGCAATGAAAGGCGAACTGCCTCTTCTTCAAAAAGCACAGGCGCTGCAGGAAGAATTGATGATGATGATGCCGGAAGAGCCAGGAGACGAGCCTTTGGCACAAGAAAAGATTTTGGTGAGGAATGCCAAGAAAATCGGCTTGTTGGCTGCAGGGCTTGCTGCACAAAAATTTGGCACAAAGCTTGAGCAAGAACAGGAAATCCTTGTGAATATCGCTGACATTGCATCATTTGCATATGCCATGGAATCTGTAGTGTTGCGTACGGAAAAAGCAATCGCAGCAGCTGGACTTGAAAAGAGCCAGCAAAAAGTGCTATACACTGAAATCTTCTGTCAGGAAGCGTTCAACCAAATTGAACAGCATGCAAAAGAAACACTAATCGCTTCTGAAAGCGGAGATACATTGCGAATCATGCTGTCCGCACTTCGTAAATTGACAAGGCACAGCCCTATCAATGTAATCGCCAAGAAACGTGAAGCATCCGTGAAAATCATCGAAACAGAAAAATACGCATTATAATTTAGCCTTAATGGCAGAAACTTGCCTGGCGGGAATATCCTTTCTAGGGTATTCCCGTTTTGATTTTTTATTTTGTATCATCTCGTTTTTATCAAAACAAAAAGAAAATAATTACATCATATATTTTGTATTGAGAAAAGAAAACGGGTATTCTATCAGTAGGTGGTGAAACAATGGCCTTAACATTTTACTGGTATCCAAAATGCGGGACATGCAGAAAGGCAAAAAAGTGGTTCGACGGCCGTGATATTGAATACAATGAAGTCCATATCGCGGAAAACCCTCCTTCCCGTTCTGAAATGGAACATTTATACCGCAAAAGTGGACTGGAACTGAAAAAGTTTTTTAACACAAGTGGACAAAAGTACAGGGAACTTGGTTTAAAGGAAAAGCTAAAGACTGCGACTGAAGCGGAAATGCTCGATTTGTTAGCAAGCGATGGCATGCTGGTCAAAAGACCGATTGCCACTGACGGCCATAAAGTAACAGTCGGCTTTAAAGAGGAAGAGTATGAGGAAACGTGGCAATCATAATCCATTGCCAACAATAACTAAATCTATTTTAAGAAATAGATATATTTTTTATTACATAAGCTTGGAGGTAAATAATAATGACAACACCAAAGGAACTTCGTTATTCTGAGGAGCATGAGTGGGTAAAAACGGAAGGCGACAATGTTCGGGTGGGCATTACACACTTCGCACAATCCGAATTAGGTGACATCGTTTTCGTTGAGCTTCCTGAAGTAGGAGATGAGCTGACTGCGGACCAGCCGTTTGGCAGCGTTGAATCCGTAAAAACTGTTTCTGAACTATATGCACCTGTTAGCGGAAAGGTTGTTGAGGTCAACGAAGACCTTAATGACAATCCGGAATTTGTAAACGAATCTCCTTATGAAAAAGCATGGATGGTCGTTATCGAGCCTTCCGACAGAAGCGAACTGGATAACTTAATGACTGCCGAGCAGTATGAAGAAATGACGAACGAAGGATAAAACCAATGGAGAAGGCTGTAATATGCCTTCTCCATTTTTATAAAGCCTTTCCATGGTTTCAACAATAGGGTATCGGGAAAAAGGAAATAGTTTCTTGAAGCAGTCACACTGCGATTTAGGAAATTATAATGGTAAAGAGAAAGATTCTTTCATTCCGGCCCTGTCCCATGGGGCCACAATACAGGTGATAACGATGGAAAGCGGACTAGATGACAAAGTGATCATTGTTGAAGGTACTTCTGATAAACGGAAAGTATTAAGTGTGCTAAAGGAAGACATAGAAGTAATCTGTACGAATGGAACGATTTCTTTATCCAGGCTTGATGAACTTGTTGATGAACTGTACAACAAGGATGTGTATATCCTGGTGGATGCAGATGAATCAGGTGAAAAACTCAGGAAGCAATTCAAAAGGGAACTCCCTGAGGCTTCACACCTGTATATAGATAAAATGTACAGGGAAGTCGCCACGGCGCCCGCCTATCATATAGCAACTGTATTATTAAGCGCCAATATTGATGTGAATATGGAATTTGTAGAACAAAGGATGAGTTAGCGGCTTATGCAGGATTGGACAGAACAGGAATTGAAAACAGCGATACAATGGAAAAGAACCTTTTGCGTTTATTTATATACACCTATGTGCGGGACTTGCCAGGTCGCGTCCCGGATGCTTTCCATTGTGCTGGAAATGTTTCCGGATATCACATGCGGCAAAATGAATATGAACTTTGCTAAGGACATACCCGCACAATATGAAATAGAAAGCGTACCCTGCCTGCTGATATTTAAAGAAGGCCAGCCGGAAAAGAAGATATACGCCTTCCAATCCGTCCCTTACCTGTATGATATTCTAAAGGGGGCAATCTAAAGCGTTAAAATATGTCGTTGGGGGTCAGACCCCCGTCGCTTTAAAGTGCTAAACAATGGATTAAAATAGATTGACTGTTAAGTGGCAGTGTGATATATTCCCAGTAAGCAGAACTAATTGAATATTCAGTATAACTTATCAAGAGAGGCGGAGGGACTGGCCCTGCGAAGCCCGGCAACCGGTAATAACATACACGGTGCTAATTCCAGCAGAGTATTGGCTCTGGCAGATAAGGAGAGATAGGTCCTCTTCTTATGAAGTGGACTTTTTGTTTGGCCGGTACTCATGTACACAGCCGCACGTAACCTGCAAAACAATGCGAAGAAGGAGTGTAATGAAATGTCAGAAAAGCAAAAAAACTACCGGTTTGAAACCTTGAGCATCCACGGCGGGCTGGAGGCCGATCCTGTTACGGGTGCAAGAGCATTGCCAATATACATGAGCAATGCGTACCTGTTTAAAGATACCGATCATGCCGCAAACTTGTTCGGATTAAAGGAGCCGGGCTACATTTATACACGGATCCATAATCCGACTGTGACAACATTTGAAGAAAGGGTCTCACTGCTTGAAGGCGGGATCGGAGCCCTGGCGGTTGCAAGCGGCATGGCTGCAATCACTTTGTCCATCCTGAATATTGCAGGGGCGGGTGACGATATTGTGGCTGCTTCCGCGTTATATGGTGGAACGTATAATCTTTTTGCCAATACGCTTCCTAAGTACGGAATTAAGGTACATTTGGTCGACCCTTCTGACCCTGAAAATTTCAGGAACGCCATCACTCCAAACACAAAAGCTATTTTTGGAGAAACAATCGGCAATCCGAGCCTGCAGATCCTTGATATAGAGAAGGTTGCTGGCATAGCTCATGAGGCAGGAATACCGTTAATCATAGACAATACATTTGCCACTCCATATTTATGCCGTCCAATCGAGTTTGGTGCTGATATCGTGATCCATTCAGCAACCAAGTGGCTGTTGGGAAATGGGACCACCCTTGGAGGAATTATTGTCGATGGGGGAAATTTCGACTGGAATTCTCCTAAGTTCCCGGGATTCATTGAACCGGATGAAAGCTACGGAGGAATCGTGTATACAGAGGCAGTCGGAGCCGCAGCCTATATCACAAAGGCACGTGTCCAATTGCTCCGTGACCTTGGACCGGCCATCAGTCCGCAGAATGCCTTCCAATTTACACTCGGGCTTGAGACCCTCCATGTTAGAATGAAAGAACATATCGCCAATACTAAAAAGGTAATTCAATTCCTGGAAAATCACCATGCAGTCAAATGGGTAACCTATCCCGGGAATGCCGGCCATCCTGATAAAGCTTTGGCGGATAAATATTTGCCAAAAGGCGCCGGTTCTGTCGTCATTTTCGGAATTGAAGGCGGAAAAGATGCGGGTGCAAAGCTGATCAACTCAATCAGGCTATGGTCTCATGTGGCGAATGTAGGGGACGCAAAGAGCCTGATCATACACCCTGCAAGCACAACCCATCAGCAATTGAATTCCGAAGACCTTATCAAATCCGGTGTCAGTGAGGATATGGTCCGCTTATCGGTCGGAATTGAAAATCCGGACGACTTAATCGAGGATTTGGAGCAGGCCATTGAGAAGGCAACAGGCAAAGTCTCCCTTACGGAAAAATCCAGATAAGGCAGAAACTCAATAAATTGCCTATCTCTTATTCTCGGAAACCGGCAACAGACTGATGTTAAATTATTCAATGAGGCCATATACATTGACACTCTCTCTTTTACCGTGATAAAATCACTATCGTACTAAAACATGAACTTAATAAAAACGAATATATTATTGCTCTTATCAAGAGAGGTGGAGGGATGTGCCCGATGAAGCCCGGCAACCGGCAAGGTTAACACCTTGTAAAGGTGCCAATTCACACAAAGCGGATGCTTTGGGAGATGAGGGAAGGCTTTCAATATACATGCCTTTCTGCTCATGCGGAAAGGCTTTTTTATTGCTGGTACCTTTAGCCTAAGTGGTGCCGGCAGTTGTAGTCGTTAAAAACTGACTGCAATATATTAAGTTCATAGTTTTCACGGGATAGAGGTGAGTTGACTTTGATTACTCTTTCAAATGTAAGCAAGATATTTCGTTCTGGTGGTGCATCAGGCGATTCGATAAAAGCAGTTGATAATGTAAATGTGACTATAAAAGAAGGGGAAATCTTTGGTGTTATTGGGTACAGTGGCGCAGGAAAAAGCACACTGATCAGGATGCTGAATGGCCTCGAAACTCCAACGGAAGGTTCCGTTACAGTTGCCGGCAACGAGGTTTCAAGGATCAAAGGAGCCCGGCTTCGAAAAGCGCGCCAGGATATCAGCATGATTTTTCAACACTTCAACCTTTTATGGTCACGTACAGTATTTGAAAATATTTCGTTTCCTCTGGAAATTGCAGGTGTTCCGGCGGCTGAACGAAAAAAACGGGTAGAGGAACTAATCAAGCTTGTCGGGCTTGACGGCAGGGCAAATGCCTATCCTTCCCAGCTCAGTGGCGGACAGAAGCAAAGGGTGGGCATTGCAAGGGCGCTCGCAAATGATCCAAAAGTTCTCCTTTGCGATGAAGCCACTTCAGCGCTGGATCCCCAGACGACTGATTCCATTTTGGATTTGCTGGTGGATATCAATCATCGATTAGGATTGACCATCGTATTGATCACCCATGAAATGCATGTTATCCGCAAGATCTGCCACCGCGTGGCTGTAATGGAAAGCGGCAGGGTGGTAGAAATGGGGCCTGTACTGGACGTGTTCCGAAATCCAGCCGAACAAATAACAAAACGTTTTGTTCAACAGGTTACGGAACCGGAAGAAACAAAGGAAGCGATTGAGCATATCTTGCATCAATATCCAAATGGACAGTTGATCAAGTTATCCTTTGTTGGGGACAGTGCTGATAATCCTTTGATTACCCAGCTTATTCGAAGTTTCAGCCTGGAGGTCAATATCCTGCAGGGTAAAATTTCCCAAACCCAAAACGGGTCTTACGGAACGCTGTTTATCCACATAAACGGCAATGCGGATGAAATCAATCGTGCCATCGAATTTATTAAAGGGCAGCAGGTTGGCGTGGAGGTGATTTCAAATGATGAGTGAAATGTTTCCGAATGTCATCTGGGAAAACATTTGGATAGCCACACGGGAAACCCTCTATATGACAGCAATTTCGCTTGTGGCAACCTTCTTTATTGGAATCCTGCTGGGTTTGCTGCTGTTCCTCACCTCTAGGGGCCAGCTGTGGGAGAATAAGTTTATTAATATAATCATCGCGGCGTTTGTGAATATTTTCCGATCGATTCCTTTCATTATATTGATTATTCTTCTTATACCGTTTACACGGATAGTAGTCGGTACAATGCTGGGAGCCAGCGCTGCCCTTCCAGCGCTGATTATCGGTGCCGCACCATTCTATGCGCGCATGGTGGAAATTGGCCTGCGCGAGGTTGATAAAGGTGTAATAGAGGCCGCAAGATCCATGGGTGCAAAAACAAGCACACTCATTTTCAAGGTGCTACTTCCCGAATCCATGCCTGCATTGGTATCGGGGATAACGGTCACGGCCATTGCCCTCGTCGGTTACACGGCCATGGCAGGCGCAATCGGTGCCGGCGGCCTTGGAAACTTGGCATACCTGGAAGGTTTTCAGCGAAATAATAATGATGTTACATTGTTGGCAACAATCCTTATACTGGTCATTGTTTTTATCATCCAATTTATCGGGGATGCTATCACATCTAAAATAGATAAAAGGTAAGTGAAATATGAAATTACAGGAGGAAAGAACATGAAAAAATGGTTTACTGCAATTGCTGCTTCTGCAGCGCTGGCACTTACTTTATCCGCTTGCGGCAGCAATGAAGGAGGCGGCGGCTCAACTGAGTCAAAATCTGATGAAAAGAAACTTGTGGTGGGTGCTTCCAATATCCCGCATGCTGAAATCCTGGAAAAGGCTAAGCCAATCCTGAAAGAAAAAGGCGTGGATATTGAAATCAAAAAGTTCCAGGACTATATCCTTCCAAATAAGGCACTTGCTGACGAGGAAATTGATGCAAACTATTTCCAGCACATCCCTTACATGGAACTTCAAATGAAGGATGAAGGCTATAAATTCGCCAATGCCGGCGGAGTCCATATCGAGCCAATCGGCATTTATTCCAAGAAGCACAAAAGCCTTGAGGATATCCCGGCAGGCGGAACCATCATCATGAGGGACTCCGTTGCTGACCACGGCCGTATCTTAACAATGTTCCAAGAAAAAGGCCTCATCAAACTCAAAGATGGTGTTGATAAGACAGAAGCTACAATCGATGATATTGTTGAAAACCCAAAAAAGCTTAAATTCAAGCCTGATGTTGAAGCTGGGTTATTGCCGCAGGTATACAATAACAATGAAGGTGATGCAGTAGTCATCAATGCCAATTATGCCCTTGATGCAGGATTGGACCCGGTTAATGACCCTATCGCAGTTGAATCGAAAGAGGACAATCCATATGTAAATATCATCACTGTCCGTGAAGGCGATGAAGACCGCGAAGAAATCAAAACATTGGTTGAGGTATTGCACTCTAAAGAAATCCAGGATTTCATCACAAACCAATACAAAGGCGCAGTATTGCCTGCAGAATAAAAGTGAAACAAGGGGGTGGCTTTAAAAAAGCCGCCCCCTTTTCCTGTTAGTTCAAGCCTCGATTTATGAATTTTTCTTCCTGATATCCTTTTTAACTTTTACCTTATAGTTGTGTTCTTTGCATATATGAATTCAGCATGTAAAATACTAAACAAGATATTGACTCGAAGGAGCTGATTATATGAGTAATGAACCGAGAAATCCTTCTGAAGCTGCCATCCATGATTATAAAGAGGGCCTTGGGGTTTTTATGCAGAAAATGCCGGATCTTGCCCAGCATTATAATGCCTTTACGGAAGCTTGCTTTAGGGAAGGGGCACTTGGCTATAAAGAAAAACAGTTGATAGCGCTGGGGATAAGTGTCTACACTCAGGATGAGTATTGCATCCTATATCATGTCAAGGGATGCCTGGACCATGGAGCCAGTGAACAGGAAATCATGGAAGCAATAGGCGTTTCCGCTGCCTTTGGAGGCGGAGCAGTCATGAGCCAGGCGGTTACGCTCGTCCAGGATGCTGTACAGGAATTATCAGAGCTGCATTAAAGAAAAGGTGCACTATCCTTCATAAGAACGTCAGCTAGCGAATTGCCACGCCCTTTCGCAACACCGTCATTAGTACATCTTTGTAGGTCGAAGCTAGGCATCAATGCATGTTGAAAATTGTATACTTTTTATCCAGGAAGAATAAACCTAAGCAGAATGTTGCGTTATGCATGCATGTCCGATTCCGCTTAGGTTTTTTTGTTCATACAGTATGGCAGACTAATATATGGAAGAAAAACAAAGCAATCCTGAGCATATGTAAAGCATCATATATCCTTTTTTTCTAAAGCAGGTCATTTCATGTTTAATCAAAGTTTATCGTGGGTAAAGAACATTGTGTAAACAAAATAAGCAATGATAGAATATAAGCGAACCGAAAAATGGAAAGGATTGATTCATTATCAACTCTCTAGATTTGAACGTTACAAGCGAAATGGAAAAGGCGATGCAGCAATCTCATGGATTTGGCTACAGCGAATACAGCAGGAAATTAGATCTCCGCATCCAGGTGGAAAAACGCAGACAAAGAGAGTATGAACAATGTAATCGAATCGTGAATGATCTCCAGCGCAGGCTTCACCCGTAAGTTTGCATGAATATACGATATAAGGCTGGCCAATAAGCTCAAGTGATGTATGTCCTGGCGAAAGTTTTCTATAAAGCGAAAACTTTTGGCCGGACATTAAACAAGGGTTTACAGGCCGGCCTTTTTCATTTTTCCAGACAGATAAAAAGTATGAATCATTTAGAACTTGCTAGAGTAAATACACAGGCTAAGTGCGCTGCACTCGGAGCAATGCCTATGTGAGCCACATCCTGAGGGCCCTACTACCCCTATGTGTTCATCTTTAATAATGGCTCGCCAAATCCGGGTTTTTTAACAAATATAGATAATTCAGAATGAAGAATAACGTTATTACAAAAGCTATGGCGTGGGAAACGGTTATGAATTAAAAGGGAATAATCAAGACAGTTCTCCTATACGCTTAAAGAAATCCACTGCACTATTCTTAAACACTACATTTATAGGGGAAATCTGCTCATATTAGTTGCTTCCACTTTTCATTTGTTATAAGATTGTAATGAGAATAAAATGAGAATGAGCACCAAACATTATAAATAGAAGGATAGTAAAAGGCTGTCCATGCTATAAATAAGGAATTAGTCCACGGAGGTATTAAAATGGCAGGTTCTACATTAACTATCAAAGATCTACATGTATCAATCGAGGGAAAGGAAATCCTGAAAGGGGTTAACCTTGAAGTAAAAGGCGGGGAAATCCATGCGATCATGGGACCGAATGGAACAGGGAAATCCACTTTGTCTTCTGCGATCATGGGCCACCCGAAATATGAAGTAACGAGCGGAAGCATCACTTTTGACGGCGAGGATGTACTTGAAATGGAAGTAGACGAGCGCGCGCGCGTCGGTCTTTTCCTGGCTATGCAATATCCAAGTGAAATCAATGGTGTTACGAATGCGGACTTCCTTCGTTCAGCCATCAACAGCCGCCGCGAAGAAGGCGACGAAATTTCATTAATGAAATTCATCCGTAAAATGGATGAAAAGATGGAATTCCTTGAAATGAGCGAAGATATGGCCCAACGATATCTGAACGAAGGGTTCTCCGGCGGTGAAAAGAAACGGAACGAGATCCTTCAGCTTATGATGATCGAGCCGAAGATCGCTATTCTTGACGAAATCGATTCAGGTTTGGATATCGACGCTTTAAAAGTAGTTTCAAAAGGAATCAATGAAATGCGCGGGGAAGATTTCGGATGCTTGATTATCACTCACTATCAGCGTCTATTAAATTATATTACTCCTGATTACGTACACGTTATGATGCAAGGCCGCGTAGTGAAATCCGGCGGACCTGAGCTGGCACAGCGCCTGGAAGCAGAAGGTTACGATTGGATTAAACAAGAATTAGGGATCGAAGACGAAACAGTTGGCCAAGAAGCGTAAACAGGAGGACCAGAAATGACTACGGAAACGAAACTACCGATCGAAAAGGAGACTATCAGCTCCTATTCACAGCAAAACAATGAACCATCCTGGCTATCGGAACTTCGAGTTCAGGCATTGGCTGAATTTGAAAACCTTCCGATGCCTAAACCGGATAAAACCAAAATTGACAAATGGAATTTCACTTCTTTTAAATCCCATACAGTCGAGAGCCAGGCATTCTCTTCCTTGGATGAGCTTCCGGAAGAAGTGAAGTCATTGATTAATATAGAAGAAGCAGGCAATTTATATATTCAACGCAACAATACGGCAGCCTTCATCAGCCTGAATGAAGAATTAAAGAATCAAGGCGTGATTTTCACGGATATTGTAACAGCAGCTCGTGAACATAGCGACCTTGTCCAAAAATATTTCATGAAAGACGGCGTGAAAGTGAACGAGCACCGGTTGACTGCGCTCCATGCAGCCTTGATGAATGGCGGTGCATTCCTTTATGTGCCTAAGAATGTTGAAATCAGCAAGCCAATCCAGTCTGTATTTATTGTAGACAACGCTGACACTGCGCTGTTTAACCATGTGCTGGTCGTTGCTGATGTCAATAGCTCGGTGACATACGTGGAAAACTATATTTCTACTGTAGAAGCAGAAAACGGAGTAGCCAATATTGTCACTGAAGTAATTGCTGGTGATAATGCGAAGGTTACGTATGGTGCGGTTGATACGTTATCCAAAGGTTACACTACTTATGTTAATCGTCGAGGCACAGCCAGCCGTGATGCCCGCATTGAATGGGCGCTTGGCCTGATGAATGACGGCAATACGGTTTCGGATAATACAACCTATCTCATGGGAGACGGTTCTTTCGGCGATACGAAAACAGTAGTGGTCGGCCGAGGAGAACAAAAGCAAAACTTTACCACACAGGTCATTCACCATGGTAAACGTTCAGAAGGATATATCCTGAAGCATGGTGTTATGAAGGACAGCGCTTCGTCCATCTTTAATGGAATCGGCAAAATCGAACATGGTGCGTCCAAATCAAATGCTGAGCAGGAATCGCGCGTTCTGATGCTAAGTGAAAAAGCACGCGGGGATGCAAACCCGATCCTTTTAATTGATGAAGACGATGTCACCGCAGGACATGCTGCTTCTGTCGGACGTGTGGATCCGATTCAGCTGTATTATTTGATGAGCCGGGGCATTGCGAAGCAAGAGGCAGAAAGGCTTGTCATCCATGGATTCCTTGCACCGGTTGTGAATGAACTTCCAATCGAAGGAGTTAAAAAGCAGCTGACAGAGGTAATTGAAAGGAAAGTCAGATAATGAACCCATACGAAATTCGTAAGCTTTTCCCCATATTGGATCAGGAAGTAAACGGTCAGCCGCTGGTTTATCTGGATAGCGCCGCAACATCGCAAAAGCCCGTTTCGGTCATTAAGGCAGTCGAGGATTACTACCGCGGTTATAATTCAAATGTGCATCGCGGGGTGCATACACTTGGCACGAAAGCTACGGATGCGTATGAAGGGGCACGTGAAAAAGCCAGAAAATTCATTAACGCAGCTTCTACGGAAGAAGTTATATTCACAAGAGGAACCACAACCTCCATCAACACGGTAGCAAGAAGCTACGGCGGCGCCAACCTTTCAGAAGGGGATGAAATCGTCATCTCCTATATGGAGCACCACAGCAATATCATTCCCTGGCAGCAGATTGCCAGGGAAACCGGTGCCACATTGAAATACGTACCGCTTCAGCAGGATGGAACCATTTCTCTTGATGATATGAAAGAGACCGTTACAGAACATACGAAAATCGTATCGATTATGCATGTTTCAAATGTTCTTGGCGTAATTAACCCGATTAAGGAAATCGCGGCGATTGCCCACCAAAATGGAGCTGTAATGGTTGTTGACGGTGCCCAAAGCGCACCGCATCTAAAAATTGATGTGCGTGATTTAGATTGTGATTTCTATGCGTTTTCCGGCCACAAAATGGTTGGCCCGACTGGCATAGGGGTACTTTATGGAAAGAAGGAGCATCTCGAAAAAATGGAGCCGATTGAATTCGGCGGAGAGATGATCGACTTTGTAGGTTTGTATGAATCTACATGGAAAGAACTGCCGTGGAAATTCGAAGGCGGAACGCCGATTATTGCAGGTGCGATTGGACTTGGTGCGGCCATTGACTTCCTGGAAGAGGTCGGTTTGGAGAATATTGAAGCCCATGAGCATAAACTGGCGGCATACGCACTTGAAAAAATGTCAGCGATTGAAGGCCTTACCATTTACGGCCCTAAGGATGCGAGCCAGCGTGCAGGGGTGGTAACATTCAATATAGAAGATGTCCATCCGCATGATGTAGCTACCGTATTGGATGCTGAGGGAATTGCCGTGCGGGCAGGCCATCATTGTGCGCAGCCCCTTATGAAATGGCTTGATGTTTCTTCAACGGCAAGAGCCAGCTTTTACCTGTACAATACGGAAGAAGACATTGATAAGCTTGTAGAAGGGCTTGTCAAAACAAAGGAGTATTTCAGTAATGTCTTTTAATAATCTGGATGCACTATACCGTCAAGTGATTATGGACCATTATAAAAATCCCCGCAACAAGGGTGCCTTGCAAGACGGAAGCCTTGTAGTCGATATGAACAACCCTACCTGCGGTGACCGGATACGGTTAACGATGAAGGTCGAAGACGGGAAAGTGACCGATACCAAGTTCGATGGCGAAGGCTGTTCAATCTCCATGAGCTCGGCTTCGATGATGACACAGGCGATTAAAGGGAAAGATACAGAAACAGCCATGAAGCTGTCAAAGATCTTTTCCGATATGATACAGGGCAAAGATTATAATGACAATGGGATGGACCTTGGTGATATAGAAGCCCTTCAGGGGGTATCTAAATTCCCTGCACGCATTAAATGTGCAACACTTGCATGGAAGGCGATGGAAAAGGGCCTGCAGGAGAATAAATAAGAAAGCAGAATGGCGCATGAGACCGCTATGCCTGCTTTCACGAAATGGAGGAAACGAGCTATGGCAAAGAAAATGCCTGAAATCGGTGATTATAAATATGGCTTTGCGGATAGAGATGTTTCTATTTTCCGTTCAAAGCGCGGCTTGACCAGGGAAATCGTCGAAGAAATTTCCCGTATGAAAGAAGAACCGCAATGGATGCTTGATTTCCGCCTGAAATCACTTGAGCATTTCTATAACATGCCAATGCCGCAATGGGGCGGGGATTTGGCCAGTTTAAACTTCGATGAAATCACTTATTATGTAAAACCTTCTGAGAAATCGGAACGTTCTTGGGATGAAGTGCCGGAAGAAATTAAACAAACTTTTGATAAACTTGGCATTCCCGAGGCTGAACAGAAGTACTTGGCCGGGGTCTCTGCACAGTATGAATCTGAAGTTGTTTATCACAACATGAAGGAAGACCTGGAAGAAATGGGTATCGTGTTTAAGGATACGGATTCGGCGCTAAAGGAAAATGAAGATATTTTCCGCGAACATTTCGGGAAAACGATTCCTCCTACTGATAACAAATTTGCTGCTTTAAACTCTGCAGTTTGGTCCGGCGGTTCATTCATCTATGTGCCAAAAGGTATAAAAGTTGATACTCCGCTTCAGGCCTATTTCCGTATTAATTCAGAAAACATGGGCCAATTCGAACGGACTCTGATCATTGTGGATGAAGGCGCTCATGTTCACTACGTAGAGGGCTGTACAGCACCGGTCTACACAACAAACTCGCTTCATAGTGCGGTTGTTGAGATCATTGTCAAAAAAGATGCGTATTGCCGTTATACAACCATCCAAAACTGGGCAAACAATGTATACAACCTGGTTACAAAGCGTGCGGTTTGTGACGCAAACGCTACAATGGAATGGATCGACGGAAATATCGGTTCCAAGCTGACAATGAAATACCCGGCTGTTATCCTTAAGGGTGAAGGCGCACGCGGTATGACATTATCCATTGCGATCGCTGGCAAAGGCCAACATCAGGATGCAGGGGCAAAAATGACGCATCTTGCACCGAACACGTCTTCAACGATCGTGTCTAAATCGATCTCCAAGCACGGCGGTAAAGTAACATATCGCGGAATCGTCCACTTCGGCCGTAAAGCTGATGGTGCACGAGCCAATATCGAATGTGACACCTTAATCATGGATAATCAGTCTACATCTGATACAATCCCATATAATGAAATCCTGAATGATAACATTTCGTTAGAGCATGAAGCGAAGGTATCCAAAGTATCTGAGGAACAGCTATTCTACCTTATGAGCCGCGGAATTTCCGAGCAGGAAGCTACTGAAATGATCGTAATGGGCTTCATCGAGCCATTCACGAAAGAGTTGCCAATGGAATATGCGGTTGAAATGAACCGCTTGATCAAGTTCGAAATGGAAGGTTCTATTGGTTAACAACAAAATTTATGCTTACACCAACCCGCTGGAGAGTTCCTTCAGCGGGTTTTTTACAAGGCAGATAAGCAAACTATAAAACATCCTATCCCCATTGAGCAGAATACAGCTAAGTACGCCACATACTTATGTCTTCCCCTGTGTGACCCAAATCCTGTGGGCCTAAACCTAATAGTAGCAGACCATTTCGATTGATATGTTAAGATAAGTTATAAAACTTTTGAAAGCAGATGTGATACGGATGATATATATCGGGGTTACAGGATGGGGTGACCATGATAGCTTGTACCCGGACAAGATTTCATCGAGGGATAAATTAAAGGAATACGCTTCCCACTTTCCAATCGTGGAACTTGATGCTTCGTTCTATGCGATACAGCCGATACGCAATGCGGAAAAATGGATTGCTGACACGCCTTCATCATTCCGTTTCATTGTCAAGGCTTACCAAGGCATGACAGGGCATCAGCGCGGTGAAATCCCATTCGGAAATCAGCAAGAGATGTTTGCTGCCTTTTCCGATTCTCTCCAAACATTTAAAGAGGCCGGGAAACTATCAATGGTGTTATTCCAGTTTCCTCCATGGTTTGAATGTAAAAAAGAAAATGTCGAGTATCTCCGCTGGTGCAAGCAGGAAATGGGGAATACACCAGTTGCCATTGAGTTTCGCAATAATACCTGGTACCAACCCAGGTTCTATGATAAAACACTAGCGTTTATCAAAAAAGAAGGCTGGATCCATACAGTTTGCGATGAACCCCAAGCTGGCGAGGGATCCGTTCCAATCGTACCTGAAGCAACGGATCCTGACAAAACACTAGTCCGTTTTCACGGCCGTAATGTGAATGGGTGGAAAAAGCCGGGTGCGGGAAATTGGCGCGAAGTTCGGTATTTATACAGGTATAACAGGAAAGAACTTGAAGAGTGGGTCCAAAAGCTAAGGGAGCTGGAAAAGCAGTCAAAAAATATTTATGTTCTATTCAATAATAATTCAGGCGGGGACGCGAGCCTTAATGCAAAGGAGATGATCCGCCTTCTTGATATAAAATATGAAGGGCTTGCCCCAAGGCAGCTTGGTTTATTTTAACTGAAAAGTGATTCCCGGCCAAGGTAATCGTCTTGGTCGGGGCTTTAGTGAATAGAGGGAGTAATTATGTCAGAAACTATCCATTTATATCATACAAATGACCTTCACAGCCATTTTGAAAATTGGCCGCGGATCAAACAGCTTCTTGGTGAAAGGAAAAAGCTTCACAAAGAAGTTGGAGAGGAATCGATTTTCCTGGATATCGGCGACCATGTTGACCGCTGGCATCCATTTACAGAAGGGACGCTTGGGAAAGTGAATGTGGATCTGCTCAATGAAGCAGGGTACCAATATGCGGCAATCGGAAATAATGAAGGCATCACCCTGCCGCATGAGGGACTGGATTCTTTATATAATGAAGCAGATTTCAAAGTTCTTGCCGCCAACGTTTACCAAACTAGCGGAGAAAGGCCTCCATGGGCTCTTCCCTATGCGATACATACAACACAAGCTGGAACGAAGATAGGCTTGATTGGGTTAACCGCATTTTTTCAAAAGTTCTATTCGGGTTTGGGGTGGAGCCTTTCCGATCCTTTCGAGGAGCTAAGCAGGCAGATGGGCATCCTTAAAGAAAAGAGCGATCTGATTGTCATCCTCTCCCATCTCGGACTTCCCAACGATGAAAGGATGGCAGAAGATTTTCCGGAAATCGATATTATCCTGGGTGGGCATACGCACCACATCCTTCATCAAGGCAGTATGTCAGGAAATACTCTTCTATGCTGCGCGGGCAAATATGGTATGTATGTCGGGCATGTCGAGATTACGGTGGATGACAGCAAGAATGTGGTACGGAAAATTGCCCGCATATATGACACAAATGAATTACAGGAGGCTCCCGATGAAAGGGCATGGATTGATAACATGTATCACGAAGGCCGTGAACAATTGCAAGATCCATGTGTCTTGCTTCCTGAAAACCTTGAATCTGAGTGGTTTAAGCCTTCAAGACTGTCAAATATGTTATGTGAAGCCTTAAGGGAATGGTGCAGGGCGGACTGTGCCTTTTTGAATGCAGGGCTTCTTTTGGAAGGGCTGCAAGCAGGGGAAGTAACCAAAGGAGACATCCATCAGATGCTCCCGCATCCTATTAATCCATGTGTTGTTGAGTTAAGCGGAAGCGAGTTGAAGGAAATCCTGCTGCAATCATTGAACGAAGAATGGCCGCATATCCAGCTGAAAGGCTTTGGTTTTAGGGGAAAGATTATGGGAGTTATTGTCTATGACCGTGTTGAGTTCAAAAAAGCGGAAAATGGAATCATACGGGAAGTACTGGTGGACGGGAAGGCACTTATTCCGGGCAGACTCTATAAACTGGCTATTCCAGATATGTATACGTTTGGTTCCTTCTTCCCGCAAATCCAGCGTTCCAAGGATAAGGAATACTTCATGCCCGAGTTTTTGAGGGATATCATGGCTTGGAAGTTAAAGCAATCGTATTCTTGAAATCCAGACACCCATCCTTTGTTCATTTCATAAAATAGGAATGAAGAGGGAAGGAGCGGTGCAAATGATAAACGTTACCCCCATCGTGATCGAGGGCAAAACAGTTCTTGGCATTTCCGTTTTGCTGCCAAAAACGAATTTAATCGCAATCACGACCGGAAAAGGTTATATCATGTGCGGAGCGTTAGATGTCGGTCTCCTGAACGATCGATTGAAAGACCGGAACATAATAGCTGGAAGGGCCGTAGGGGTTAAAACGTTGGATGAATTGATGGAAGCACCTTTGGAGTCCGTCACGCATGAGGCGGAAAGAGTCGGAATTACGATAGGCATGCAAGGTAAAGCCGCTTTATTAAGAATGCTTGAATAAGGATATATCCGATGGACAGCCATGGCTGTCCATCTTTTTTTGCTATTTTAGAAATTTATCTTCATACTTAACACCCTGTAACCGATAAAATCAATAAAGGCTGTGTCGCAGTAGCAGATGCCCGACAAAGTCAATTCAAGGTTAAACAGGAGCGCCGAACATGAGATTATGGACTACTGAATCACTCACACAAGGGATGAGGCTTGGGAAAAGTATTAGAAATGAACGCGGGCAAATCCTAATAAACGAAGGCATCGAACTAAATGAGAAGCTGATTCGGCGGTTGAAGGAGCTTGGAATCCCGTTTGTATATATACAGGATCCAAGGACAGAACATATTAAGCCCGGAAAGAACATTACTGAAACATTAAGAAGAGAAGCGATAAGCACAATTGAAAATACCTTCACTGACCTGCAGAAAAATGATTCGCTTTCAAGTTCATTTGTTATAGAGAAAGCTTACCGGCGTTTTTCGGGGTTAATTCGCCATATTATGAATGACATACGCAGCAATGACGAACTGCTTACATTGCTGGCTGATGTCTATACATATGATAATTACATTTTCACGCATTCATTGAATGTTACGCTATATTCCCTGGCTATTGGCATGGAGCTGAAGCTTAGTTCAAAGCAATTGGAAACGCTAGGCCTCGGCGCTATCCTCCATGATGTAGGAAAGATGCTTGTTCCTGTTGAAATTCTGATGAAGCCGGGACGGCTCACAAAAGAAGAATTTGAGGAAATAAAAAAGCATTCCGAGACAGGCTTTCATTTGATCAGGAACGTACAGACCCTTCCGCTGTTGGTGGCACACTGCGCTTATCAGCACCACGAGAGGATTGACGGCTCAGGCTATCCACGCGGGCTTACAGGTGATGATATCCATTTCTTTGGGAAAATCATCGCTGTTGCAGATGTATTTGATGCTGTTACATCAAACAGGGTATACCGATCCGCCATGCTTCCACATGAAGGGCTGGAAATTTTGTATGCCGGTTCAGGCGTTCAATTCGAAATGAAAGTGGTTGAGGCGTTCAGGCGGGCTGTCGCCGTTTACCCGAACGGGCTTGGTGTGACGTTGAATGATGGCCGCAAAGGTATAGTTTCGCGCCAGAATGTTGGCTGCAGTGACAGGCCGGTTATTGAGATACTCGAAGAAAACGGTGAACAACTTGAAGCTCCCTATGAACTGGATTTAAATAACCATAATCATCTTGTTATTGCCGGATGTGACACTGCTCAAGCAAAAATCAATAATTGAATCGCACACAATTAAATCAATAGACTTTCCGAGAAAATAAGAATGATGATCTCCCTGGCAAGCATACACATAGCTTGTAAGGGGGGATTTTTTTTGGTTCTGAAACGTATGAAGAAAGGCCCTTTGCCGCTACGCTATGTATTCCTGCTTACGTTTGTGTTCTTTATTTTTTCCACAGCGGGCGGGTTATTCTTTATCAATAAAGGAATAGAGCCGGCCTTAATGAGTTATGCCGAAGCCCAATCAAGAAAAATAGCCGTTCTTGTTATCAATAAGGCGATCAATAAGAAAATCGTTGATGCTACAGATACAAATGCATTGATTCAAGAGATCCCAACAAGTGATAGCAACGGAAGGCCCTCTCTTGGTTGGAATACAGCATTGATCAACCGTATCCAGGGAGAAACGCAAAATTTAATTTTAATGAATTTAAAAGAAGCGGAAAAAGGAAACTTTTCTGGTTTAGAATCATTGACGGATATAGATGTCGAAATGGATGAAAAGGCAGAATCATCCGGCTTGGTCTTCCATGTCCCATTGGGGCAGGCGACAAACATTGCCTTACTGGGAAATGTGGGCCCGAAAATACCCGTAAAATTTGAGGCATTGGGAGATGCCAAGGCAACTGTTAAATGGAAAACGGTACCCTCGGGAATTAACAATACAACGGTTGACTTCCATATCCATGTCGTGGTGAATATACAAGTAATCCTCCCCATCGCAACGAAGATGACCACGGTGGAACACAATATTCCTCTTGGAGGGGCATTAATACCTGGAGATGTGCCTCAGTATTATAATAATGGAGGAAATTCAAGTCCGGCCATAGAATTGCCGAAAAACAAAAAATAAGAAAAGGAATTGTGTGATAAGGGGCTCACCCCTTATCACATAAATTCGCTCTCCAGCATTAGTTTCATCATTTGCGTCTCTTGGCTAGATCTTTCCGTTCCCACATGCGTAAATGCGGAGTGGGGTCAAAGCTCCATTCAATGAAGCCGTTATCCTTATACATTCCATAATGCAGATGAGGAGGGAATTTGCCAGAGGTGCCAGGCGGCCCGTATCCTGTGCTGCCCACACCGCCGATTACCATTCCCGGTTCAACAATCTGGCCAACATTAAGGCCGCTTTTGAACCCGCTTAAATGTGCAAAATAATGGTAGGTATTATTGATATCGCGGATACCGATTCTCCACCCCCCATATTTATTCCAGCCTTTCATTTCAATGATCCCAAAGCATGTGGACCTGACCGGCAAGCCATAATCAGCGAAAATATCGGTTCCCTCATGGATCCGCCTTCCACCCCATCCTCTACCGGCACCCCAGGTACTTCGATAGCTGTAATGAGTTCGTACCGGAACCGGAAAGGCTTTCTCCTGCAGGTCGATACGGCCATACTTTTTAAAGAGTGCGGCATTCCCCATGATGAATCCGACCGCTTTATCCCGCTTATAATAATTCCATAAAGCAATTCGGAAATTATCTTGATCCGTCCCATAAGCTAAAATATGGTTCGCAAGCGTATACAGCAGATCTTCATCACTACTGATGTCTGCCACTCCGTCCCCGTTGCCGTCCTGGCCAATTCCACCAAAAAACGTGATAGACAGAGGATTATTATCATTTTTGTCCGGGTTCATGATGCCGCTCCACTTTTCGGGTTCAATATAAATCCCGACAGCGCCCTTTGCTTTATCTAAATCCCTTCTCGCATCGCGAAGGCTATGTTCATATTGGTCAATGGCTGCCATATAGTACCAGGGAATTTGCATGGCTGCTTCAATATTTTTATACAGCAGCATCCTTTTCGCTGCCCGTTCTTCATCCGTCAATTCCGGTTGGCCAATCGCGGCTTCTGCTTCCATTTGGAAAGAGCCGCATAATAAAAAGAATACCATCGATGAAAGGATCCATTTTGACAACACGCGAGGTCCTCCTTTCTTGCATTATTTCATGGAATTAGTTTGCTAAATTAGAGACAAAATAATGAAATTAAATAATGGTAATAAGCCCTGAAACTTGTCGGGATACAATTTATTATGATAAAGTGACTACGTATACATAAAACAAACTCGACATGAAATTACAGAAATGGAGTGATATCTTCCATGAGTACAAAAGAAGAGCATGTGCGCAAACCGGAATGGTTAAAAATAAAATTAAATACGAACGAAAATTACACTGGCTTGAAAAAAATGATGCGTGAGAAGAATTTACATACCGTATGTGAAGAAGCAAAATGCCCAAATATCCATGAATGCTGGGCTGTAAGAAGAACTGCTACTTTCATGATCCTCGGTGATGTGTGTACGAGGGCATGCCGTTTCTGTGCCGTTAAGACCGGCCTTCCTAGTGAATTGGACTTGGCTGAGCCTGAACGGGTTGCTGACTCTGTATTTACCATGAATCTAAAGCATGCGGTTATTACAGCAGTGGCCCGTGACGATCTAAAAGACGGAGGGTCTGCAGTTTTTGCCGAAACAGTAAGGGCAATCCGCAGAAAGAACCCTTTCACTACAATAGAAGTACTCCCTTCAGATATGGGTGGAGTATATGAAAACCTTAAAACGCTGATGGATGCGAAGCCGGATATTCTCAACCATAACATCGAAACGGTAAGGCGGTTGTCCGACCGCGTCCGCGCGAGAGCCAAATATAACCGTTCATTGGAGTTATTATTACGGGCAAAAGAAATGTATCCTGAAATTCCTACTAAATCGAGCCTTATGATCGGCCTTGGTGAAACGAAGGAAGAAATCATTGAAACCATGGATGACCTTCGTGCGCACAAGGTCGATATCATGACAATCGGGCAGTACCTGCAGCCGACGAAAAAGCACCTCAAAGTACAGAAATATTACAGTCCGGAAGAATTTGCCGAGCTTAAGGAAATCGCACTTTCAAAAGGATTCAGCCACTGTGAAGCAGGGCCTCTGGTCCGTTCCTCCTACCATGCGGACGAGCAGGTAAATGCAGCGTCAAAGCAGTTGCACCAGCAAGGGGAAAAAGTTCTTGAGGCGAATTAACCGGAACAATGAAGGAAGTGCCGTTTTTCACGGCACTTTCTTGCTGTTCACGCGTCTAGGCTGTTTTCCGTCTGCGCTTTTTGGTTTTCCGGTTGAGATCAACATGAATAAGCCCGTCACCTATGCTCACCGACACTCTCGCCATTCGCGTTTTCTTCATCGCTGACCTTGCTTCCCTGAGGGGATTTCAGCATTTGCTTTATGGTTTTATCAAGGGCGTATTCGATGTCCCGGCTTCTTGAATCCAAGGTGGCATAGTTTTCGATATTCTGCCTTAAGGCCATATTGTCGCTGACGTAAACATGATAATATCTAGGTACAGTGGCCATGGCGGTTCTTTTGACCTGGTCTGCAGTGTAATTTCGGTTGTTTGAATCCGTACTATAAACGATTAACACTTCTTCATCTGTGACAAGTGTGGAAACATCGTTTACGTTCGGGATTTGGTTGCTCAGGCGGGAAATTATATCGGCCAGCTGCTCCCTGTCAATCGATGGAGTGTGGTCCCCGTTCTGATCCTCGCCTGTCGTATTATTCACGCGGGTAAAACCGAAATCATCACTGTCATGATTCCGGCCGCGGTAGTCTTCTTCATAATATTGAGTCGGAGAATCCATGCTGCTTGGATTGGCGTTATCATGCAACCCGGTGCCCCGTCCATCGCCGTCCTCACCACAGCCGTTTAGAATTACTAATGATGCTATTCCTGCTGCCAACAGAGCTTTTCGCAAATAAAACACCCCCCATTATCTAGGATGAACCATTTAAAAAAATTCCGGCTTAGAAATTCATGGGGAATGAGTTATAATTTAAGATAGCCTATTGTCATTTTGTGAGGTGAAAAAAATGATAAGCATCAATAATATTTCCTATGAAGTAGCAAAGGATTACAGGGAAGGCTTTAAAGAAGAAGCATTTCGTGCCCGGTACAGTGAAATTTTAACGAAATACGATTATATAGTCGGGGATTGGGGATATGGCCAGCTCAGGCTCCGGGGTTTTTTTGATGACCAGAACCAAAAGGCCACCTTTGACACAAAAATAAGCACGCTTAATGAATATTTATATGAATACTGCAACTTTGGATGCCCTTATTTTGTAGTGAAAAAAATAAAGAAATAGTAAAGAGCCGGTTGTCATCCCGGCCCTTTGTGCTTAACTTTGATTATCGGTCTGTGTATAGGGAGGCTGTCCGCCTGCGTCCGGATCATCGTGTGTCGGATGTGCCCCATCGTATTGCCGCGGCATACCTTCATGCAGGGATTTATTTTCATAATTAAAAGCGGTGTACTGTCTTTGCCCTTTCTCCCAGGGTCCGCTTTTATTTTCCACCGCCCGATTTTCTCCTTTTGGTGTGCCGTAAGGCCCCTCCGGGAATTCTTCCGGAATTATATAATCCCTCTGCTTTCCCACATTCGCGAAATCGGAATACGAGTCTTTCCCTTCCAATGCTATCACCCTTTTGTTCGAACGGCCGTCGCGTTCGTTTTCTAAAAGGGTTCCCAGCTGCAGTGAAATTACACTACTTCATATAAAAATGATCGCAGCTCGGTGGCTTCCTCCTCTTCAAGCTGAAAGGCATGCTCGATATAGCCTTCTTCCTCGAGGTCGTCATGGCCGATGATTGCAAAACGGTTGCTTTGCATGTCGAGCACAAGCTTTTTTCCGTAAAAACGGTCAGTCGCAATGATAGCAAGGTCGAACCTCGACTGCTCACCCATAAAACTTACAAACCGGGTTTTTGAATCAATCAAATCATTATACAAAAAAAATCGTTCTTCCAAAGAAATGTCCCCTTTCGAAACACTTAGACTATTCGATTTTTCCTGCTTTCATCATAACAAAAAACGGGGTGGGGCAGGAAAAAGAATTCGATCGGCCCTGTGCACTGAGGTGTAATTGAGTGTGCAGGGCAAACTATGGTATGATCGAATTATATTGTGATTTTTACATATGGGGGAGTTTGTCAGAACCCGGAAAACAATTCTTCAAAAATGAAAAAGGCGTCAAACAGAAAGGATCTGGGAATTATGTATTTTGTAGACCGACAAAAGATTGAGCATATTCTCGTTTATCTTGAACGGCAAATGAGCCTCTTTGAAAGCACGACTTCTTGGGATACAGAAATTTCCAGGACTGCAGTGGAGAGAATTATCCAGACCTCGATCGATGCAGTGCTTGATGTGGGCAACGCGATGATCGATGGTTTTATCATGCGCGATCCTGGAAGCTTCGAGGATATTGTTGATATACTGCTTGATGAAAAAGTGATTGATGCGTCTGTCGCAGATGGGTTCAAGCAGGCCTTGTTACTGCGAAAGATGCTTGTGCAGGAATATATAAACATATCACATCAAGACTTGCTGGGAACTTTTACTGAAATCCAGGAAGCCTTTAGGGCATATCCAGATTTGGTACGTCGTTATATAACAAATGAATTAGGCCCCGTTTCCGCGTTTAAGAACTAAAAAGGTGGCTGGAAAACTCAATTGATGCAGCATTTAGGAGTGAACAGAATGAAACAGTATAAAGGTTATTTAATCGATTTAGACGGCACAATGTATCGGGGAACCGAAAAAATAGAAGAAGCCGGGGACTTTGTCCATGAGCTGAAAAAGAGGGGAATACCCTATCTTTTTGTGACGAACAATTCATCAAGAACCCCCGCACAGGTAGCTGAAAAACTGCGGAGCTTTGATATTCCGGCTGAGGATGAACAGGTATTTACGACAAGCATGGCGACTGCCAATTTTATCGCTGAACGGAAACAAAACGCTTCTGTTTATGTGATTGGTGAAGAAGGGATTATCCAGGCACTTGAGGAAAAGGGTATGGCCTTTGATGATGAAAACCCTGATTTTGTAGTGATTGGGATTGACCGCAGCGTGAATTATGAAAAATTCGCAAAGGCATGCCTTGCGGTGCGTAATGGGGCTGTGTTCATTTCAACGAATGGAGATATCGCCATCCCTACTGAAAGGGGGCTGCTCCCGGGAAATGGCTCATTGACATCGGTTGTCGCCGTTTCCACGAAGGTACAGCCGATTTTCATTGGTAAACCGGAATCGGTGATTGTAGAACAGGCCCTGAAAGTCCTTGGTGTGCCGAAAGAGGAGACGATCATGGTCGGCGATAATTATGATACGGATATCCTCGCAGGCATCAATGCAGGAATGGATACGGTGTTGGTTCATACAGGAGTGACCACAAGAGAGCTGCTTCAAACTTATAAAGAACAGCCCACCTATACAATCGAATCCTTGGATTTCTGGGGGTTTGAATAAGATGAAAAAGACCGTTTCCGCAGGCTTACTTAGCAGCGGGAATGGTCTTTTTGCGGGAAGTTACTCCGAAGGGGATGATTACTCTGCGTTTTCCACACGGTGCGCCAGCCTGCTTGATGCGGCCGCGGCAATGGCCCCTACGATATCATCCAAAAATGTATGCACCATACCTGTACTCTTATCATTTAAATATTTAAGGATACCGGGTTTTTGTTTATCAATATAGCCATAATTGGTAAAACCGATCGAGCCGTAAACGTTGACGATTGAAAAGGCGAGGATTTCATCGACTCCGTATAATCCTTCATCAACTTGAATGATCGTTTGAAGAGGCTCTTCAAGCATCTTTTTTTCTGCCAGCATATCAAGCTGAATGCCTGTGATGATTGCGTTTTGTACCTCACGTTTGGATAACACCCTTTCTACATTATGGATGCAGTCCTCCATCTTCAAATCATCATGGTAATTCTTTTGCAGGTACATAACCAAATCTGCTATATCCTGTACTGTCACCCCTCTCTCCCCTAACCATTTCCTGGCTGTTTGTTCGGTGGGATTTAATTCTTTTTCTGCCATATGATCACCCGTTTCTATATAGTTCTATGGTTTACAAGCCATATCCTTAAAAAACCTGCAGGAATAAATCGTGTAATGAAATGTTTATTCAAAGGATCATTTTTCATTCAGAAATTCACGCTTTCTTCATATATATAAGGATAGAGTATCCAATTAGAGGGACTTTACACGTTTTTGAAAGCAGGTGTTTGTTATGATTGAAGAAATCATTCTTAAAAATTACGGGGTACATGTAGAGAGGGAAGAGCCGGTTGGCCGTTATCCTTCCTTTCTGTCAGGGAATGTAATATATAATATTATCCCGCTTGAAAAATTGGAACAGGAAGAATTAGTGGAGCGGCTAAAAATGTCTGAGCATCTCATTCAGACTGGGGACCGTTACGTTTCGGAATTTGTCCTGGCAAATCACCAAAGCTATATTTCTGAAGCGGATGGCCAAATGTTTATTCTGCTTGCGAACACAGTCCTTGCGAAAGGGAGAGATAAACTTCTCGGAAGGAAACTGGCAAAATTCCATGCCCGGGCCCGCTCCATCTCTCATCCAATCAAACAATGCTCACGGATGGGGAATTGGAAAACCCTCTGGGAGCAAAGGATTGACCAGCTCGAAAAAATGTGGGGGGAGAAACTTCAATCACATCCGAACAATCATTTTGAAAAGCTTTTTGTGGAGACATTCCCCTATTATATGGCGCTGGGTGAAAATGCCATTCAATATTTGGTGGATACTGAAATTGATGCAAGCCCTGAAGCAATTGATGCAGGCACCGTCTGCTATGAACGATTTACAAATGATACGTGGAGCGGCAAATATTGCATTAAAAATCCATTCGATTGGATTTTTGACCACGGAAGCAGGGACATAGCCGAGTGGACGAGGCAAAGTTACTTCACCAACCTTCATACATACCAGCCGGGACTGCAGCAATTTTTAAACGACTATCAAACCATCAACCCGCTCAGCGCCTTTTCTTCCAGGCTGCTGTATGCCCGGCTTATTTTTCCGATACACTATTTCGAAACCGTCGAAGAATATTACAGCGAACCTTCTGAAGCCCGTTCGCTCCAGCTCGAAGACCAATTAACGCTCTATACCGAAAAAAGTGTTCATTATGAAGAATTCCTGCGGCACTTTTACGAAATGGCCAGCATGCCGGTAAAGAAGATGAAGTTACCTTTGCTGACCTGGCTATAAAAGTATTCTTTTGTAAATAGTGAAACTTTTTAATTAATTTCCTTGTTCGTGCATTCAATCCTCTATTTTCCTATGTTATGATAATTATAACTTTCAAGGAATAGATAGGAAGGAGGAAAAGCAATGGCGAAAAAGTATGTGTTTATTTCAAGAAAACTTGCACCTGAAACCGTAGAGAAATTGAGGGAACAGTTTGAAGTAAAGATGTGGGACTATGAAGACCAACCTGTTCCCAGGGAGATTCTTATTGAGGAAGCTAAGAGAGCGGACGCGCTTTTGACAATGCTGACAGATAAGATTGACGAGGAGCTCCTTTCAAGCGCCAAGAACCTTAGAGTTGTCGCCAACATGGCTGTAGGATTCGACAATGTCGATGTAAATGCCGCTTCTGAGAGAGGGGTTGCCGTTTGCAATACACCTGATGTATTGACGGATACAACTGCCGACTTAACCTTTGGATTATTGATTGCTGCGGCCCGCCGCATTGTGGAATCAGCGGAAGCGGTGAAAAATGGGGAATGGAAAAGCTGGAGCCCGTTTTTCTTGGCGGGACATGATATCCATCATAAAACGATTGGCATTGTCGGCATGGGCAAGATCGGGGAAGCAGTTGCCAAACGCGCAGCCGGCTTTGACATGGAAGTGCTTTATCATAACAGGTCCAGAAAGACCGAAGCAGAAAACGGGCTTGGTGCGATTTATTGTGAATTCGGCGAACTGTTGCAGCGGTCCGATTTTGTTGTTTCCCTTATCCCATTATCCAATGAAACATTCCGGATTTTTAATGCTGATGCGTTCAGGAGAATGAAAAATTCAGCCATCTTTGTCAACGCCTCGCGGGGGGCTGTCGTTGATGAGAATGCCTTATTTGATGCGTTAGTCAAAAAGGAAATAGCTGGAGCTGGCCTTGATGTTTTTGAAAAAGAGCCAATTGACGCCAGCCATCCGCTGCTAACCTTGAAAAATGTCGTTGCCCTGCCGCACATTGGCAGCGCAAGCGTTGAAACAAGACTCGGAATGATGAATCTTTGCGCGAAAAATATAACGCTGATACTTAACGGGCGTGAGCCGGAAACACTCGTAAATAAATTATGGCTTTCCCAGAACTCATGAAACTGCATAAGCACAGGAGAGATAACATTTGAAGAAACTGACAGGAATCGCGGCTATTGTGATTTTACTTTTCACAAGCACTATGTTTGGCAAAGCCGAGGCAGCGGTCAGCCAGCCAACAAGCTGTCCGAAAAACGGCTTTCAGGTTGTCCTGAAACAAAAAACTGATATAAAGCAAACACCTGCCACCAAATCCAAAACAATAGGCACACTTGCTAAAAACAGAACGTATGGCGTAATATCGCGTGCAGGCGGCTGGTACAAGCTTTGTTATAAAAGCAAAACCGCATATATCGCAGCATCAAGTACAAAGGAAGTATTTAGCGGTCTGGACAAGCTGCTTGTTTCAAAGTTTAAAAACCGGACGAACGTCAAACAAGTGCTTTCAGCCACAAATTCGAAGTTGTCTGATAAGAAAGTTACAATCAGAGCCTTCGAATATGTCTACGGTGAATGGAGACGGGCATTTCCACAAATGAAGGGGGTCATCGGCTATAACGGATTCGCAGTAAGCAAAAAAGAAGGCGACGGCAAATCACCGATGGGAATCTATTCATTTGGGACGGCTTTCGGTACCGTTACAAAGCCATCAGGCATGGCATGGACATATAGAAAGTCAACGACAAATGATTATTGGATTGATGCACCATCATCAAAATATTACAACAAATGGTACACATCAGCACGAAAGCCTGCGGTCAGCCATGAAAAAATGTATCAGCCATTATATAAATATGGTGCCGTAATTAATTACAATACAAGCTCAATTGTTAAGGGCAAGGGTAGCGCGATCTTCCTCCATATATGGCGCGGTTCAAACAGCGCGACAGCCGGATGCGTTGCCACGGAAGAAAAGAACGTCGTCAGGATTTTAAAATGGCTGAACCCGAAAAGCGATCCGCGTATTGTGATGGGAACAGTTGATTATGTGAAAAAAATGAAGTGAAAAAAATGCTTTTCCTGTATAGGAAGAGCTTTTTGCTTCCATTTTAAAAAGGCAGCAACGAGCATCACTTCCAAAGATCAACTGAGTGTTTTACGGGTTAAATGGCTGCTCGGTTTTGCTGTGTAAAATCGTACAGTATCCAGGGGATATTTAAAAGTTTAATTATCTTCATTCAACACTGGATACACGAGGTGGCCAATTTGATAAATTTGTATAAGCGCAACGATATGATCGATTATTGCCTAATTCACACTCGCCAAAAGGCGAGTTTTCTTTAAGAACCCCAAAAAATTATTTCCAATAGTATCAGGCATTTAAACGCTTTCATTCTTTTTCTTTCAAGTTCTGACTATTGAAAAAAAAGCAAATAAAACTTATAATGTCTACTATGAAAATACAAATGTTTTTTTAGAGAAAACAATAACAAGGGGGAGCAGTATGAAAGCTATCTCAATCGGATTATTAGGGTTAGGTACAGTTGGAACAGGAGTAGTGAAAATCATTGAGAGCCATCAAGATAAATTAATGCACCAAATCGGCTGCCCTGTATCGATAAAGAAAATACTAGTGAAGAGTTTATCAAAAGAACGCCAGGTGCCTGTTGACTCGAGCCTGCTTACTGAGCGCGTGGAAGATATAGTGGAGGATCCGGAAATCGATGTCGTGATCGAAGTGATGGGCGGCGTTGATGAAACCCGAAGCCTCCTTTTAACAGCGCTCCAAAATAAAAAGCACATTGTGACAGCGAACAAGGATTTGATGGCCTTATACGGGCCAGAACTACTGTCAACTGCAACGGAAAACGGCTGTGACTTGTTTTACGAAGCCAGCGTGGCTGGCGGGATTCCGATTTTACGAGGGCTTGTGGACGGCCTGGCATCAGACCGGATCACCAAGATGATGGGCATCGTAAATGGAACGACCAATTTCATTCTAACGAAAATGAGCAAAAATGGCAGTGCCTATGAGGATGTATTGAAACAGGCGCAGGAATTGGGCTATGCGGAAGCTGACCCCACCTCGGATGTGAGCGGGATGGATGCAGCCCGTAAAATGGCAATTCTGGCTACACTCGGGTTTTCGATGACCATTGATCTGGACGATGTAAAGGTGCATGGAATCACAGAAATAAGCAAGGATGATCTGGAATACAGCAAAAAGCTCGGCTACACCATGAAATTAATCGGAATTGCTTCACGTGAGGGAGAGAAGGTTGAAGTAAGCGTTCAGCCGACATTGCTTCCGGAAACGCACCCGCTTGCATCTGTCAATGATGAATATAATGCGGTTTATGTTTATGGGGAAGCAGTCGGCGAGACAATGTTCTACGGTCCCGGTGCGGGAAGCCTGCCGACGGCTACAGCTGTCGTTTCCGATTTAGTGGGGGTCATAAAGAACATGAGGCTTGGAGTGAATGGCAGAAGCACTGTGGCGCCGCAATATCCGAAATCACTGAAGGCCCCTGAAGATATTAATGCCAAATTCTTCATCCGTCTGCATGTGAGTGATGAAGTCGGCGTGCTGGCGAACATCACATCCATCTTCTCAGAGCATGGCGTGAGCTTTGATAAAATCCTTCAGCTGCCATTAAAACAGAAGGAATCGTCAGAAATTGTCCTGGTAACTCACAGAGCTTCGCTGTTTAATTTTGAAAATATCATGCAGGAATTAATAGATAATCCAAGAGTCAAGGAAATTAAAAGTACATACAGGGTTGAAGGAGAGGGAGCGATATGAGCTGGAAAGGGCTTTTACAAGAATACAGATCATTTCTGCCGGTTACGGAACAAACACCTACATTGACACTGCTGGAAGGAAATACACCGCTCGTCAATTGCCAAAGGCTGTCCGATCAATTGGGTGTAGAACTATATGTGAAATATGAAGGAGCCAATCCGACAGGCTCCTTTAAGGACCGCGGTATGGTAATGGCAGTCGCAAAAGCGGTTGAAGAGGGAAGCGAGGCTATCATATGCGCATCGACCGGGAATACATCCGCTGCGGCAGCCGCATACGCCGCGCGGGCAGGCTTGCGTTGCATCGTTGTCATTCCTGAGGGGAAGATTGCAATGGGAAAGCTTGCGCAAGCGGTTATGTACGGTGCCGAGATCATTTCCATTGAAGGGAATTTCGATAACGCCCTTCAAATAGTACGCAACATCAGCGAAGAGTCTCCAATCACTCTTGTGAATTCTGTCAACCCATACAGAATTGAGGGCCAGAAAACGGCAGCTTTCGAGATTTGCGATGTGCTTAGCGGTGCCCCGGACGTACTTGTGCTCCCGGTTGGGAATGCCGGAAATATAACTGCCTATTGGAAAGGCTTTAAAGAATACCACGAGAAAAAAGAAACAGGGCTGCCGGAAATGAGAGGGTTTCAAGCAGAAGGGGCTGCGGCAATCGTACATGACCGGGTCTTTGAGAGCCCGGAGACGATCGCCACTGCCATCCGCATTGGAAATCCGGCAAGCTGGAGGTTTGCCGTTGAAGCAGCCGCTGAATCAAATGGCAAAATAGATGAGGTTTCGGATGAAGAAATTTTGGCGGCCTACCGTATGCTTGCCAGAAAAGAAGGAATTTTCGCCGAACCGGCATCTTGTGCTTCTATCGCCGGATTACAAAAACAGCTGCAGAGCGGAGAAATCCAAAAGGGAAGCAGGGTTGTCGCAGTATTGACCGGAAACGGGTTAAAGGACCCGACAACTGCAGTGGAAACAAGTGTAATCAAGCCCGTCCTTCTTCCAATGGATGAGAAAATCATCCTTGATCACTTGCAGGGTGTGTCTAAGCCATGATAAACGAAGGCGAGATGTACTCAATCACTGTGCCGGCCAGCACTGCCAATTTGGGGCCCGGATTTGACTCCATCGGCCTCGCCCTTGGACTTTATTTGAAATTGGACCTTCAACTATCAGATCAGTGGGAGGTCATTCCACTTTCTGAGGAGCTAGCTGTTTTCCCTTCCAATGAGGAAAACTATATCATTTCCATTGCTAGAAAAATTGCTGCCGGGTATGGCAAGGAACTCCACCCCTGCCGCATCTATATATCAAGTGAAATTCCTTTGACGAGAGGCTTGGGCAGCAGCGCCTCCGCAATCGTGGCCGGAATTGAATTGGCTGATGCGGTGGCTGGGCTGCAATTGACGAAGGAAGAAAAGAACCGGCATGCTTCCACCTTCGAGGGGCATCCGGACAATGCCGGAGCGTCTGTATTTGGGGGACTGGTAGTAGGAAGGCATATTGAGGATAAGACGGATGTGCTTTCTTTCCCGCTTGCGGATGTGAAAGTGGTCGCCATAATCCCGGATTATGAACTTCCGACAGAGGATTCACGAAATGTCCTTCCGAAGAGCCTTCCGCTTTCTGACGCGGTACAAGCCAGTGCTGTTTCTAATGTACTCCTTGCCGCTTTGCTTACCCAGCAATGGAGCCTTGCTGGGCAAATGATGAAAAATGACAGGTTTCACCAGCCTTTCCGGTCCCATCTTGTTCCGCACTTGGCGCAGGCAGAAAAAATTGCCGCCCAAGCCGGGGCATTTGGAACTGCATTGAGCGGAGCAGGACCGACGGTAGTTTGCTTTACGTTATGCGAGAACGCAGGAACAGTAAAACAAAGGCTAACCGACGCTTTTCCTGATTTTCTCATTAAAGAAATTGAGATTGATAATCATGGAAGCAAAGTAGAGAAGCAGGAGAATTCGAAAATCAGCCCGATAGAAAAGGCTTGACCCCTTTAACAAACAAAAAAGCTGACTGGTGAATGCCTCTTTTAAAAGGCTTTTCACTTGGTCAGCTTTATTTATGGGTACTTATCAGAATACTTGTTCCACTTCTACTACGCCAGGTACTTCTTCAAGAAGGGCACGTTCAATCCCGGCCTTAAGCGTAATTGTAGAGCTTGGGCAGCTTCCGCAAGCACCAAGCAGGCGAAGCTTAACGATTCCTTCATCCACATCTACAAGTTCGCAGTCTCCGCCGTCACGAAGTAGGAACGGACGAAGCTTATCCAGTACCTCTTGAACTTCCTCAAACATTGCCTGTTCAGACATTGCAATCGACTCCTTTCTTATCTAATATTATAAAGCCAGAACCAAAAAAAATCCAACTCAAACTTTATAATAATTTTAATTTCTTTCACTCGCATTTATCATCAGTTACAATAATATGTAGAAAATATATTGAATAGCCGTGGCTGAAGCTGTATTATCATTGCCATCAGAGTAAAAACTTGGAGGGGAACCATGGATAGAAAAGAGATTGAAATACAAGTATACGGAGCCGAACAAATATGTGCAAGCTGTGTAAATCTGCCTTCTTCAAAAGAAACTTCTGATTGGCTTGAAGCGGCCCTTGCCCGTAAATTTCCGGGACAGCCTTTTACAGTTACATATATTGATATATTCAATCCCCATGAAGATCAGATGAAGCAAGACTTTTCCAAAAGAGTCATTGATGAAGACCTTTTCTATCCTGTTGTCGTTATAGAAGGTGAAATCGTCGGAGAAGGAAATCCCCAGCTTAAAACAATTGTCAAGGAAATGGAGAAATTCGGGTACAGGTTGTTTAAGGACGGAAATTAAAAGGGTCGCCCATTACGCAGCATTAATATGAGCACAAAATCCCTTATCGAGCAGAGTTCTAAAATGTTTGTTCCGTAGAAAAAAAAGTTCTTTTACATCATTCAAAAAACACCTAGGTGCGGTATTTGAACATTCCCTCTTTATTCCTCTTATAATCGAGAAGATTTATTTGCAAGATAAAAGTGCGAATGACTATCCAAATGAGAGTGGGAGTGATGAAGGATGCCAAATGGAAAGGGTACACACAGTTACGCGAATCCAGAAAATTTTGACCCTAGAAGAGTAAAGAAAGAAAGACCGAGTAAAGATTCAAAAGAAACCTGGAACACAACTGAAAAATAGAATAACACCAGTTGTGTAGCTTCCGGAAAATAGATGAGATGTATAAAACTAACCATTCGACGGTATATTATTATTACCTTTCATCCCTTGAAAGGTAACGGCTGAACCTCACAGAAGAATCTGTGGGGTTTTTTTGTTAAAACACCCTATAGGACTCAGATCAGGCAGAACATTTTTGAGTAGCTTTTAACAATTCTTTTTATATTGTTATACAAAGTCATGTAATGTAAATTAATTTAACCAAATTATTAGTCACATAACAGATAAATTGTCCGGCAATACTACTGTTGAGATAACACTGGAGGTGAATATAAATGGAACAGACAGGACTAGCCTACCATGAAACAATGGAACTCCATGAAATGCTTAATTTCAAAACCACTTGCATTATCAAGTCAAAAATGATGTCAGGCGTGGTTTTCGATCAAGATTTGAAAGCGTTTATGGTCAGAGACGTAGAACAATCGATGAAAGCAGTTGAACAATTACAAAAAATTTATAAAATTCCAAATCCAGTGAATGAAGGTGATATTCAATGATCAATGATTATATGGAGGTTGAAAATGCTGAAGGCATGCCCGAGATGGCAGATTCAGCATTGGCATTAGAATTTTTACTCAGCGTTAAAACTGGGGTTAGGAACGCAGCATATGCTTTGACAGAATCCAGGACTCCGGAAGTAAGGGCTGCCTTCAGGGAGCAGTTGGAGGAAGGACTCGCTTTACATGAAGAGGTGTCCAATTTCATGATGAAGAAGGGTTGGCTGCATCCCTATAACGTAAATGACCAATATCAATTGGATCTTAAATCCGCTAAAGGAGCCATGATGATCGGCAAGTTGGATCTATTCCCTGGTGACACTTCCCGCATGGGCATGATGGCCCAAATTGATGATGACGAATAATAGGAGGAATGAGATACAATGAAGGCAGTTACGTTTCAAGGGATTAAGGACGTTAGGGTCAAGGACGTTCCGGATCCAAAAATAGAGAAAAAAGATGATATTATTGTTAAAATAACTACCTCAGCAATCTGTGGATCCGATTTGCATTTAATACATGGAATGATCCCAAACTTTCCCGAAGATTATATTATTGGGCATGAACCGATGGGAATTGTGGAAGAAGTCGGCTCCGATGTGACGAAAGTGAAAAAAGGAGATCGGGTTATTATCCCATTTAACGTTGCTTGCGGGGAATGTTTTTATTGTAAAAATCATTTGGAAAGCCAATGTGACAACTCCAATGATAATGGAGATATGGGCGGATTTTTTGGCTATTCTGACCTGACAGGCGGTTACCCGGGAGGGCAAGCAGAATACCTGCGTGTACCATACGCAAATTTCACGCCATTTAAAATTCCCGAAGATAGTGAAGTAAAAGATGAAAGTCTGGTTCTACTTGCAGATGCGGCATCAACTGCATTTTGGTCAGTCGATAACGCCGGTGTAAAAGACGGGGATACGGTCGTTATACTTGGATGCGGACCTGTAGGGCTTCTTGCTCAGAAATACGCCTGGTTAAAAGGAGCAAAAAGGGTAATTGCGGTAGATTATATAGATTATCGTTTGCAGCATGCCAAAGAAACAAACAAAGTAGAAATCGTAAACCTTGACCAACATAAAAATACTGGAGAATACTTGAAAGAAATCACCAAAGGCGGGGCGGATGTTGTTATAGACGCTGTAGGTATGGATGGAAAAATGACCCCGATGGAATATCTTGAATCTGGTTTGAAACTACAAGGCGGAACCATGAGTGCCGTTGTTATTGCCAGCCAGGCAGTCCGTAAAGGCGGTACGATTCAAATTACCGGTGTATATGGCGGCAGGTATAATGGATTCCCGCTTGGTGATATTTTTGAACGAAACGTAAATATCAGGTCTGGACAGGCTCCGGTGATTCACTATATGCCGCATATCTATGATTTGGTTTCTTCAGGCAAGGTTGATATCGGCGATGTAGTTACACATGTACTTCCTTTGAATCAAGCGGAAAAAGGATATGAGCTTTTTGATACGAGGCAAGATAACTGCATTAAGGTTGTTTTAAAGCCTTAGTAAGAAATCACGAAAAATATACCATGAGATTGAACTGCATCCCAATTGTTAGCTATAAATAATAGTTGGAGGTGCAGTTTTTGCTATGGTAAGGATGGGACTTTCAAGAAGAAGTACTGAATCATTTTTGTATCCTCGACAACTCCTTTTTGGAGTCATCGAGGGCTGGAATTTAAATATTATCCATTATGATGTTTATACATCCAAAGGATCCCTGATTTCAACAATCTGGCTACCCTGCCTGTGATGGCGCGGTCGGCCACAAGGCCAAAGCCGTGTTTTTTTCCAAGTGATCCCAATACACCTTTTAGTTTAATGGTCGGGAAGCTCTCAGGCAGCGGTTCGCTGGCCCATTTTTTCAAAAGGACTTCCACGATTTGCTCGGCCTGTCCTTCAGCAAGCTGGGCACTTGGAGCGTGCGGCAGGCTTGCGCAGTCTCCTACAACAAAGACACTGTCATCGCTTGGAAGGAAATGCTGGGGCGTCAAGACGGCCCGGCCGTGTTTATCTTTTTCTATATCCAAATCCCTGACAATTTTATTAGGCTGGATGCCGGCAGTCCACACAATGACATCGCTAGGTATCGGCTCACCATGGTTATATAAAACATTTTCCTGGACTTCCGTGATATTGGAGTTAGATACAATTTCTACATGATGGTCCCGGAACCATGATTCTACGTATGTACTTAAGCGCTTAGGGTATGCTGATAATATATGGTCGCCGCGGTCAAATAATTTAATTTTTAAATCAGAGCGGCTTTCAATCAATTCACTTGCCAGCTCAACGCCGCTTAGACCAGCGCCGACAATGGATACCGTTCCCCCCTCCCCAAGATTGTTCAGCGCCTGGTAGGTACGTCGGGATTTATCAATTGTCTGAATGCTGTAAGTAAATGTTTCAGCGCCGGGAACATGATGGTAATTATCTTCACACCCAAGCCCGATCACTAAATCATCATAAGCAACAGCTTCCTTGCCCTTAAGTAGGACTTGTTTCTCGGCTAGATTTATAGAAGTGATTTCCCCGTATACAGTTTTCAAACGAGGATCCTCCGGAAAAGACACACGAATGTGCTGATCGGAAATTGTACCGGCTGCCAAGGCATAGTATTCTGTTTTCAAACAGTGGTATGGATTTCGATCCACCAAAGTAATGGTCACATCGTCAGGCAGATGATCCGGCAGCAATTTGTGAAGAATTCTCATTCCTCCATAACCGCCGCCAAGTATGACTAAGTTCTTCATGTGAATTTCCCCTTTGTGTTCTGCTGAATGACTTGTTACATGTTTCACTTACCCCATAATCCAAAATACAATCAACCATGTTGGATAACCCTGCATCCTTTCTGTTGTATCTCAGGATTTGTTCAGGATAGTAATGATTGCATGTGAAGCTTTATTGTTGGCGAATTAAAGTAAATCCATAAAAAGTATAACGAAATTGTCACATAATCACAATAACTATATCAAACTTAAAGCGTTTTCCAAAGCCGGATTCATTGACGAGTCATCAAAAAAGAGGTAGGATATTCTGTTGATGATAGGAGGGGTGAAAGCATGTACCCAATCATAGAATTTTGCATAAGCAACCTTGCCAGCGGATCGCAAAAAGCTCTTGAGATATTAGAGAGGGATCCCAATTTCGACATAATCGAATACGGCTGCCTGGGTTATTGCGGGAAGTGTGCGGCTAGCTTATATGCTCTTGTAAATGGGGAAGTTGTTACAGGCGAAACCCCTGAACAGCTTGTTGAAAATATATATCATTTTCTTGATGAAAATCCAATGTTTTAATGTTAATTTTCTTTTCAATATATAGGGGCCAATCTGGCTCTTATGTAAGGCTGCAGCAGCACCGGCAGCCTTACAATTTTTCTTGCTTTAATCAGTTGCCTATTACTGTTTCTGTTTCTCCCGTATTTCCTGCCAGCGTTCTTTCGCCATGTCGACCAGTTTTGTTTCTACTGTCTGTTTTTGTTTTTCAATGACCATAGAAAAATATTTCACTGCCGCCGGGATATCACCGATACGGGTAGAGAGTTCACCTGCCAAATATAAGAGGCGGACTTCTGAAACCTGCGTTCCTTTGAAATCGTCGGTTGTATAGGATTCTAAGTATTCATGGCGAGCGAGTTTTAAGAATCTTTGTTCCTGCTCGTGATCTTCCTTTTCCCGGTATAACCAGGCAATACGCAGGAAGATGCCTGCTATGGTGATATGCTTTTCCTTTTTAAGCGTGGCACAGAAGCCTGCCAGTTTGTAGGCTTTTATGGCATCTTCAGCTGTTCTTTCCCCGCTGTAATCCGTGGGATTCCATTTGGATGTAATTCTTTCTTGTATCAGTTCTCTCGTGCCGGGTGCAAAATATTTGGTGAAATCATCAGAAAACGAGAAACCACACTGGGCGCAAACTGAGATATTATAAAAAAGGGCATTGGTGCCGCTGTTTGTGTATTGGGGCCGGAAATCGCTATCGTATCCGGTCACTTTGATAAATCTGGAACGGATCTTTTTAGTTGTAAATTTATGATTGCAGTATATGCACTCCACATTACGGTCGAATGCCGGCTGTAATTCTTCCAATTCCATCACCCTTTGTTAATATGTATCTAATTCTTTATTCCTGGTTAATTATGCCTATAAAATGATTATAACGCTTGATGTAATGGTTTAACAGAAGATAATTGTCACTTTACCACTTTTACAAGGTTGGAAAGTTGAGCAACGCAATTTTTTTAGTATATACTAGCAGTAACAAATGCATTTCTAGAATGTAAGTATACTTTCTCAAACTATAATTTAGGGAGGGTGTTAACATGAGTGAAGTAGTAAACTTAACAGAAGCAGCAGCTTTTCAGATAAAAGAAATGATGAAACACAACAATGAGGAAGGCTCCTATTTAAGGGTTGCGGTAAAAGGCGGCGGATGCAGCGGGCTGTCATATGGAATGGGCTTTGAACACGAAGCAGGAGAGCGGGATGAGAAGCTCGAACAGTTCGGCATCCAAATCCTGGTGGATAAACAGGATATACCGATTTTGAACGGGCTGAAGATCGATTACAAGCAATCGATGATGGGGGGAGGATTCACAATCGACAACCCTAATGCGATCGCTTCCTGCGGCTGTGGATCATCCTTCCGCACTGCAGTGAATGCCGGTACACCGGAGAATTGTTAATTTGAAAAGCGAGGCATCCTGTTTTATCGCAGGATGCCTTTTTGTTAATTCTTCATTATAAATGATTGAGAGCTTCCTCAATCGGTACGTTGCCGCCCAAGATTTCAAAGGTGCGGTTGCGCGTCGATTCATTGGAAACTGAAGAAGCCAGGACAGCTGCCACATCGGCCCTGGTGATTGCGCCCTTATTGTTTTCCAATTTAGACTGGGCAATGATTTCCCCGGTTGGCTCATCATCTGTCAGAAGCCCTGGCCGAACGATTGTATAAGACAGGCCGCTGTTTACCAGATGCTGATCAGCGTCATGCTTTGCCTGGAAATAGTGCTTCATTTCCATGGCGCCCTGCTCCGGATGGTCGGCACCCATCGAACTAAGCATGACAAAATGCTGTATGCCATGTTTCTTGGCAGTATCAATAAGGGCTATCGCTCCATTTCTGTCAACGTCAATTGTTTTGTCAGGACCGGTCTTAGACCCAGATCCAGCTGCGAAAATGACAACTTCTATATCCTGAAACGCGTGGTCTGTGTTTTTCTCCAGGTCAGCCAAGACTGGATCGGCCCCCAATTCTTTCATATCTGCAAACTGTTCCTCTTTTCTTACCATTGCCTTTACGTAATGTCCCTGTTTTTCCAGGAGACCGGTGAGAATTCGTCCTGTTTTGCCGTTTGCTCCTGCAATAAGTATGTTCATGGTTTCCATCCTCTCGCGATTAGATTTGGAAGTTATATTGAAACGTTTTTAGCGTTTTAACATCATTGCAACTTATATATAGTGATTGTACCCCCTTTTTTTTTAGCAAAACAAAAAACACCTGAAAGGAAGCCAAGGCTATCTTTCAGGTGCCGTTCACTAAAATATTGTAATCAGGAGAACATGGAGGAGCTGTGCATCGGCTGGACGCGTGCTTTCGGGTCGATATACTGCTTCGCGTTATTCACCGCGGTAGGCGCTTCGCCAAAGCCGGTCGCAATTAGCTTAGCTTTCCCTTCGTACGTGCAAATATCACCGGCAGCATAAATGCCCGGTATATTTGTTTCCATTTTTGTATTTACGACGATGGAATTTTTCTGGATTTCAAAGCCCCATTCTTTAATCGGACCAAGGGAGGAAACGAAACCATAGTTGACAATGACAGCATCAACATCAACCACTTCTTTCTCCCCGCCGCTTACGCCTTCTAAAACGACTTGTTTTACTTCATTGCCATCGCCTATGATTTCAGCAGGCACGTAAGGGGTTTTGATCTCTACTTTTGATTTTTTTAAATTTTCAACGCTGTGTTCATGTGCACGGAACTTATCCCGGCGGTGGACAAGCATCACTTTATCGGCAATCGGTTCAAGCATAAGCGCCCAGTCCACGGCTGAATCTCCTCCGCCAAAGACAACGACCCGTTTGCCTGCAAATTGATTCAGGTCATCTATGAAATAATGCAGGTTTTTCCCTTCGTATTGTGCGGCATTCTCAAGCTCCATGCGACGCGGCTGGAAGGCGCCGTTTCCTGCAGTGATGATGATCGTTTTAGAGTAATGTATCTCTTTATCAGTAGTAAGCTTAAATGCTCCGTCTGCTTGTTTTTCCACTTTTTCAACTGCTTGTTCCAGGACTATGGTCTGTTCAAATTTGGCCATTTGCTCTTTCAGGTTGTTAACAAGCTCTTGTGCTCGAATCTTTGGGAATCCGGCAACATCATAGATGTATTTTTCAGGATAGAGTGCAGACAGCTGTCCGCCAAGCTGAGGGAGGCTTTCAATGATTTTCACGGATGCCTGCCGCATACCGCCGTAGAAAGCTGTGAATAATCCTGCAGGACCGCCGCCAATAATGGTAATATCATATACTTTTTCGTTCTCCTTCAATCTAAACCCTCCCATTGAATGTAAAGTCATAATTAATATTGTAGCATAAATTATATGGAGCAACGTGAAAAGGTGAACAGAAAGGGGAAGATTTTAGAGGTATTCTCCCCTTATCCATACATCTTTATTAACGACACCATGGATTTTGTTATATTGCAATTTACATTGGGTTTCAGTATGGGATTAGGACAGTTTTGGAAATCCCCTATTAAAATGCAATGGCACTGTACCTTAACAAGCTCAGCAATCATTGAGTTGCTAAGAATTTGTGCTTGAAAAACGCAATGAAAAAGAATAATATTTATTTAGACATTATTTTGTTAAGATTTTATGACTTTTTGTGTGTATTTTTTTGAATTCATTCGTGAAGTAATTCACAAACTTTGGATCGTCGCTTTTTATAATGAAGTTGGCCTAAATGTGAAACCATAGGATTATGGAAAGCGCAGCGCAAGAAAACATTGTAAAGGTGGAAATGATACCGTGAGAAAGCCGAAAATCGTCATCCTAGGAGCAGGTTACGGTGGTCTTATGACTGCTACCCGTTTGCAAAAATCTTTAGGTGTAAACGAGGCGGATATTGTATTAGTAAACAAAAATGATTACCATTATGAAACAACATGGCTGCATGAAGCATCCGCAGGTACGCTTGCGCCTGACCGCGTCCGTTATGATGTGCGCAGCGTAATCGATAAAAATAAAGTGGATTTCGTTCAGGATACTGTGGTAGAGATCAACACTGCCGGAAAGGCAGTAAAGCTTGAAAAAGGCGAATTAGCTTATGATTACCTGGTTGTCGCGCTCGGAGCTGAATCGGAAACCTTTGGAATCCAGGGCTTGAAAGAGCATGCATTTTCCATCTCCAACCTGAATTCTGCACGCCAGATCCGTGAACACATCGAATATCAATTCGCCACTTATAATACGGAAGCGGACAGGAAGGATGAGCGTTTGACCATCGTTGTCGGAGGCGCCGGCTTCACGGGGATCGAATTCCTTGGCGAATTGGCAAACCGCATTCCTGAGCTTTGCAAAGAATATGATGTAGACTACCACAAAGTGCGTGTAATATGTGTGGAGGCAGCTCCAACAGTTCTTCCCGGCTTTGATCCGGAGCTTGTGAACTATGCGGTTGCGTATCTTGAGAAAAAAGGTGTTGAATTCAAAATCGGCACTGCGATCAAGGGCTGTACACCTGAAGGCATCATTGTTGCAAAAGGTGAAAATGAAGTGGAGGAAATCAAAGCTTCCACAGTCATTTGGGCAGCAGGTGTCCGCGGCAGCTCAATTATCGAAGCATCAGGAATTGAAGCTATGCGCGGACGCGTGAAAGTAAATCCGGACCTTCGTGCTCCGGGCCAAGATGATATTTTCGTAATTGGTGACTGTAGTTTGATCATTAATGAAGAAATCAATCGCCCATATCCGCCAACAGCACAAATTGCGATGCAGCAAGGCGTAACATGCGCTAAGAATATTACTGCCCTGGTGCGCAACGAGGATAACCTGGAAACGTTCACTCCTGATATTAAAGGAACAGTATGTTCACTAGGTGAGGACGATGCAATCGGCGTGGCTTTTGGAAAGAAAATGACAGGGAAAACCGCATCCTTCATGAAGAAAATGATCGATAACCGTGCCCTTTACATGATCGGTGGTCCGTCAATGGTCGTTAAAAAAGGAAAATTCAACGTTCTATAATTTCGATTTTCATTGAACTGTCAGGATTATTCTCCTGGCAGTTTTTTATATACCCGCGTTCTTTTCATTTCTTTTTGGTTCGATTAATATGGTTAAATATAGTAAAAGGCCAAGGTGGGGATAAGATGAAGAAGGAGCGCTGCAAAGACGTCTGGCTGGCTGTTGCAGGTCTTGTCATTTCAGATGAAGGCAAATGGCTGGTCGTTAAGAAAAAGTATGGCGGCTTAAAAGGGATGTGGTCCCTTCCTGCCGGGTTTGTGAATAAAAATGAAACCGTTGATGAAGCGGTAATCCGAGAAGTCCGCGAAGAAACGGGTATCGCAGCGAAGATAGAAGGATTGATCGGTGTCCGGAGCGGCGTTATCCAAGACGAAATAAGTGATAATATGTTGATTTTCTTATTGAAAGCCGACAGATTTGAGCTCACTGTCCAGCTGGACGAATTATATGAAGCAAGGTTCTTCGCTCCCGAGGCTTTATTGAAAGAGCCAAACCGTTCCATGATGCTGGAACACTTCCTTTCATTCAAAAAAGAAAGGATGCAAACTATTTTGGATGGGATAAATCCAGGAAACCAATTCGGCTATACGTCGTATAAACTATTTATGTGAAGTACCCTATTTTTAATCAAATGAAAGCAAAAGAAAGTAAAATAAGTTTGTATCCGTTTAAATAAACTTTCAACAGCTAAAATGCTGGTTTTCATTTCTTTCTTTATTTGATATATCATCAGAAAATTTAAAATTTATCGGAGGCTGATTTTCTGTGATTACACGTGCGAAAGAATGTGAATATTGTTCCGGCAATAGGTATTTCCAGTTGCTTTTAGGGGGTTCGGAAACATGTTCATGCTGCTGCGGCGGCGGACAAAAAGAAGAAGATTGATTATGGAATGCAAAAATGGTTGATCTGCGGGTTTAACAGGCGAAAACGGTAATACTATGCTGGATCATTTCCTTTATTGACGAGCCTCCCCTCATTAAGTACACTAATAGTGATGCTTCCGGAGGAGGGGCTTGCTGCTATGCAGATGTCTATACCCATTTTAATCATATCGGTGGTTTTATTTTTTATTTTATTTTTTGGAATCGGCTTTTTGTTGAACATGCTTTTCCGGTCTTCCTGGATCATGGTAGTATTATTTCCTTTAATTGCTATTTCAATCGTAAATGAAGTGAAATTAATCGAGTATTTCAGGAATCCGGCAAACTCGTTTATGAACCTGGGAGAAAGATTTGGAAGCCTGCATACGGCCGACATTGTGATTTTGTCAAGCGGGCTTGCGGGTGCATTCTTGGCCGGAATCGTAATAAAAATGCTTCGGAAAAAAGGATACAGGATGTTTTAATCAAAACAGGCTGACACATTTTGTGAATGCCTGTTTTTTACATTTCCTAGACCTGAGCCTGTTAATAAAAAATTATTCTGTTCTTCCAGAAGAATACTTTTCTGTTTTTTGGAAAGAAATATTCTTGTGAGAGGAGAGGAACCCTAATATGAAAAAAATAAAAACTCTATGTAAAAGAGTTGCGATCATTTTACTTTTTATATTGGCACTGTATACCACTTTCGTCCATATAACCGGAGCGGCAGCCAGTATACCAAATAGCCAGGATGAATTGTGTGGAAAATGGCAGGAATCAGGCCATGTACACAGGTATACGAAGCTCGGATTTAAAACATTGATAGAGGCAAAGGGAACGAAAACGTTCATTTCGGCCAATACGGCCGTGACCTCAAAAACGATCGAGGATACCATTGATTTTTCCCAATATCCAAAGCGGAAGGTAGTCGCCACCGGCTATACTGCGGGGTATGAATCCACCGGAAAACAACCGGGAAGCCCATCTTACGGGATTACCTTTTCCGGAGTAAAAGTTAAACGGGACTTATATTCGACCGTTGCAGCGGATTTAAACGTATTTCCTGTAGGGACGATTCTCTTTATACCGGGATACGGATATGGGGTAGTTGCCGATAAAGGAGCAGCCATCACCGGAAATGAATTGGATCTGTATTACGATACGGTACATGAGGTTTATGCTCACTGGGGCAAAAAAACATTGGATGTATACATAGTGAAAAAAGGTGACGGCAAGTTATCTGAAAAACAGTTAACTTCTTTAAATGAAACGAAAGAATTGCAGGTGTTCCGCCAGCAGTTCACAGGCAAGGCGAAGAAGTAATACATAATAAGACAAATCCTTGCCCGGATTACGGGCAAGGATTTTTTTGTCAGGTAGTATGAAAGTATATTACCTGACACACTCTAAGTGCGCTACATCCTGTGGGTGTTACAAAGTCTCGCCAATCGGCGTGTTTTTTAATTAAGCAGACATATGAATTTCCAGATCCATATATTCTTTCGGATGGAGGTTCTTTGCGAGCTTGATCAATCCTTCGATGAGGCGGGGAGACGGGCGGCAATACAAGGGTTCTTCGAGAACCAGGATGTTATCTTTTTTTACAGCATCCAATTCAGCCCAGCCGTTGCGTTTTTTTACTAAATCAGGCTTGATTTTTTCTTCGGGAACTCCGACCCAGGCCAGGCAAATAAAGTCGGGATTAAGCTGAATGATTTCTTCAGGCTTTACCTGCACACTTGCCAGTTCGATATCTTCCAAAAGATTATAAGCACCGGCAAGCCGGCTGATTTCAGTCAGCCAGTTAATACCTCCCGGGCTAAACAGCGGATTGGGCCACCATTCCCAATAAAGGGATGGCTTATTGGTGATCGTGTCCGAGATAGCCTGGAACCGTTCGATAATTTGTAAAAATTCAGCGGCTTTATCTTCGCCACGGGCTGCTTCCCCAACAGCCCTTCCCAATGTCCTTAAATCATTTGCTATATCCATTAAGGATTGCGGATTCAGCACGATATGGGGGATGTTTCGTTTTTCCAGCTCAGTAATGTTCTTTTCCATTCCGGGAACACTTAAAGAGGCAAGCACCAAATCAGGCTGTAAACCTTGGACCATGTCCATGTTGATAGAAAGATCAGGCCCGACTCTTGGCAAAGAAGCGACCGACTGGGGCCAATCTGAATAATCATCAACGGCAATCAGCCTGTCCTGTATCCCGAGATAGGCGCAAAGCTCGGTATTGCTCGGGCAAATAGAAATGATCTTCACATACATTCACCAACCTTAAAAAATATAAAAATGAAGAAAAAGTGCAACGAATATTCCCGTCAGCCCTCCGAAGAATACTTCAATCGGCTTGTGGCCAAGCAGTTCTTTTAATTTTCTTTGTTTTTGGGCTTCTTCTTTATTTTGCCATTTCTTCGCTTCAGCGACAAATGTATTGAAGTCTGCTACAAGTTTATTTAAAACAGCAGCTTGTTCCCCGGCCTGCCTCCTGACTCCCGAAGCGTCAAACATGGTGATCACTGCAAAAATCACAGCCACTGCAAAAACAGGCGAGGACATGCCTGATTTTAACCCCACACCTGTCGCGAGGGCAGTGACGGCTGCTGAATGTGAGCTTGGCATACCCCCTGTTGACGTAATAAGTGACCAATCCAGCTTTTTCAAGGCAATATATTGAATGGGCACTTTAATAAACTGAGCGAAAAAAATTGAAATCAGTGAAGCTACCAAAGGGAAATTAAAAAGCATTTCCATCGGACCAACCTTCTTTCTCCAGTATTCTGTGCTGCATAATGGAAGAATGCATGTTCTTTTAGTTTTTCCTTAAGATAACGTGATTACGCTATTTAAAACAGAAAAGACAGGTTCTCCTCATATATTGTCTATAAACGAAACAAGAGGAAATTAAACGTATATGTGCAAGAATCTTTTCTGTGGATATGTATTCACATAAGGCATGGAAAATTCGAAATAAAGGAATGGCTCAGCTATAATAGGTCTAGAGAATATCAGGGAGGTCGCATATGTTTACTGTTCAAAATGAAATCAGATTAGATCGGCAAGAGGAGTGCATGATCCTGGGGGTTTTTGAAAAACCCATAAAGTTCACCGGTGCAGCCGAGGCAGCTGACAACAAACTGGACGGACAGCTGACGGAATTGGCGAAGGAAGGCGATATTTCTTCAAGAAAGAAAGCAGTAACGCGGATACATACACTGGGCCGGATGGGAATAAAACGCTTGATTTTTGTCGGGTTGGGAAAGGAAAAAGAACTAACTTTTGAATCGCTAAGAGAAGCGTTTGGAAAAGCATTTAAATCCTTGCACAATGCGAAATTCACAAGCCTGTCCGTAGCGCTCGATACATTCACGGCTGAAAACATCAACACACTTGATGTGTCCCACGCTCTCGGGGAAGCATTCGCCCTGGCCACATACGAATTTGCGGGATACAAGCAAAAATCCAACGAAGTCGAAAGGAAAATTGAGCAAATCACAGTTTATACTGAACACGAGGCCGGGGAAATTTCGGCTAGCCTGACGGTAGGCCATGTTTTCGGAATGGCTACCAATTCGGCGAGGGATCTTGTGAATACTCCCGGAAACCTGCTTACTGCTTCCGATCTTGCTGATTATGCATCACAGCTTGCCGAACGGTACAACTTTGAAGCGGAGATCCTGGAAAAGGAAGACATGCTGAAGCTTGGCATGGGGGCAATGCTGGCAGTCAATCAAGGCTCGACGGAAGCGCCGAAAATGATTGTCCTGAAATATCAGGGCAAGGATGAATGGAAGGATGTAATCGGTCTTGTAGGAAAAGGGATTACGTTTGATACAGGCGGTTATTCACTGAAAACCAAAGCGGGCATTGTCGGAATGAAGACCGATATGGGCGGGGCAGCAGCTGTTTTGGGGGCCATGGAGATCATTGGTGAAACAAGGCCGGAGCAAAATGTGGTGGCCGTCATTCCTTCAACAGATAATATGGTCAGCGGAAATGCTTTTAAACCGGATGATGTCATAACATCAATGAGCGGAAAAACGATTGAAGTATTGAACACGGATGCAGAAGGGCGCCTGGTGCTTGCTGATGCCGTAACGTATGCAAAACAGCATGGGGCCGACTATTTAGTGGATGTTGCGACTTTGACCGGCGGTGTCATTACAGCGTTGGGCAACGATATGACTGGTGCAATGACGAACAATGAGCAATGGTTCGAACATGTACTTGAAGCATCTTTTGAAGCAGGAGAACCTATTTGGCGCCTTCCGATCACCGAAAAAGACAAAGAACGGGTACGCGGCAGCAAAATTGCCGATTTAAATAACTCGCCGGGAAGTGCGGGGCATGCCATCATGGGAGGCGCTTTCGTTGGTGAATTTGCAGAGAATACGCCCTGGGTCCATCTGGATATTGCGGGAACCGCGACAACAAGCAGTTCATCCGATTTAGGGACCGCCGGGGCAACAGGTATCATGACAAGAACACTTGCGCTATTGGTTGAAAGATTTTCAAATGAAAAGTGAAAAGCTATCAACGACAAAGTCTAGGAACTAGCTAGTAAAATGTATTTCATTTGGGGATATGAAGGACAAAGCACGTGAAACAGCAGTTAAAGGTTTTTTCATCAGGGATATGAAGGACAAAATTCGTGAAACAGCAAGTCGAATGTTTTTCATCAGAATAAGCTAGACAATTTAGAGGCTGTGCGAAAGGGTTAGAACTCTTATGGACACAGCCTCTTTTTTGAGGAAATCAGGGTGTTTGAATGAAAAAATCTTAAAAAAGAAGGATTTTCTAAGAAAGATGAAGAACATTGTAAAAAAAGAAAGAAAATGAGGAGAAATCACTATGAAACTTGAAAAAACCTTAATGAATTCCCTGGGAATAGAAATTAAAGAGCTGGGAGAAGGCAAGGTAATCGCAACGATGCCGGTTGATGAAAGAACATGGCAGCCGTTCGGCCTGCTCCATGGCGGCGCTTCCGTGGCACTGGCAGAAACAGTCGCAAGTGTGGGAGGCTTTGAAATAGTGGATAAAGAGACGCAGGCGGTTGTCGGCCTAGAAATAAATGCAAACCATATCCGCGGAAAGAGAACCGGCTATGTAACAGCTGAAGGGAATATCCTCCACAGGGGAAAAACCACGATGGTATGGGACATCAAAATCCGCGATGAAGAGGATAATTTGATTTGTGTATCTCGCTGTACACTGGCTGTGATATCAACCAAAAAAGATGCAAACGCTTAGGCGGCTGCATCTTTTTTGCTAAAAGAGGAAAATGTACTCTGCTTAACTGAAAAAGTACAGCAGGCCAAAATGAATAGAGATTGGGATTATTGATCTTTTTGCTCCGAAGGAATACGATCATGTGCTTGCTTCAGATCATCCAGCACACTTTTATCCCATAATTTCACACCCGTATTATAAGCAGCCCTGCTTATAATATGGCCGGCGACAGGAGCTGTTATAAAGATGAAAACAACGCCAAGCAATATACGGGAATTGAAATGTCCGTGTTCAAGGAAGAAATAAATGAATGTACCGATAAGAATTGACATGATTCCCAAGGTTGAACTCTTCGAGGCTGCGTGGTTTCTGGTATATACGTCAGGAAGCCTGATGATGCCGAATGCCGACACAAGCGATAAGAATGCCCCAATCAGTATCAAGCAGCCGGCAATGAATTTAAAGATCTCGGCCATTTTCGATAACCTCCCCTTTTTCAATAAACTTGGAGAACGCAACTGTCCCAATAAATGAAAGAATACCAAGCAAGAGGATTGCCTCCAGGAAGGCACTTGTATCGAGGATCATGGATACAAGCGCAATGATCGCGATCAGGTTTATACCGATTGCATCCAGGGCCACTACCCTGTCCGCAACTGAGGGCCCCTTGATCATCCGATAAATCAGTCCGAGCATGGAGATAGATACACATACCAGCGAAATTTTCAACACAGTCGCAAACATTATTTGCTCACCTCCATAATCGCTTTTTCAAATGATCCTTTAATGTCCCGGATCGCTTCATCGACATCAGCTATATCCATCGCGTGGACGTAGAGAGTTTTATTATCAGGGGAAATATCGACGACAAGTGTCCCCGGGGTCAATGTGATCAAGTTGGCCAGAATCGTTATCTCCCAGTCCTTTGTTAGCTCTGTTTCCAAAGCGAAAATACCGGGCCTCATATTGAGTTTGGGCTTAAGGACCACCCTCAATACTGAAATATTGGAAAGAATGAGCTCCCTTAGAAAGATACATAGCAAAGAGAATACAGCAAACACGCGCAGCATATAAAATCTGCTCCCAAAAAACCTTCTGAAACCGAGGATGATCATCAAACCAAAGAAATAGCCGACCAAAAATGCACTGCCGTTGTATTCATTTCTCAAAAACATCCAAATAAATGCGAGGAAAACGTTCAGCAATATTTGAAAGGCCATCGTACATCACTCCTTTAACACCGCATTAATATATATCGCTGGATCGATGAGCGGTTCCATTGCCTGGGAGATGTATGGATATATGGCCTCGGTTCCCAGTCCTAGCGCAATGGAAACAATGACCAGCAAAGCGGCCGGAACTGCAAGCCGTGACACTGGTACAAGATCAGCATCTTTGTACGCACGGGGCTTGCCCCAAAAACCGTTGATAAATATTTTCATAACTGAATACAACATCAGCAGGCTGGAAATTAGAATGACCGCAAACCCAACATACGCCTCTCCTTCAACCGCGCCCTCAAGAAGCAGAAGCTTCCCGGCAAACCCTGAGAAAGGAGGAATTCCCGCGAGAGAAATCGCGGCTATGAAAAATGTCCAGGCCGCATATGGATAAGCTTGGATCAACCCGCCCATTTTACGCAAGTCACTGGTCCCTGTTATCATGGCCATGATCCCAACGAGCAGAAACAGGGCTGCCTTGATGATCATATCGTGAATTGTATAGTAAATCGCACCTGATAATCCTTGTTCATTCATCAGTGAAATCCCGAATGTAATCATGCCAACTGCAATGACAATGTTATAGATAATGATTTTTTTTATATCCCAGTAGCCTACCGCACCGATAGTACCCACGATAATCGTAAAAATCGCCAGGATTCCCAGGAGTTCGTGTGTATACTGCTGGTCGTGATAAAAAAGCAGGGTGAAGGTACGCAGGATGGCATAAACGCCAACCTTGGTCAAAAGAGCCCCAAATAAGGCAATGACCGGGATGGGAGGAGCATAATAGGATCCTGGAAGCCAATAAAACAAGGGGAAAATCGCTCCCTTCAGCCCGAAAACGATTAAGAATGATACAGCAATAACGGTGATGATCCCGGGCTGTCCCGATTCGGCGATCCTTCTGCTTATGTCCGCCATATTCAGGGTTCCCACCACTGAATAAAGGTAAGCAACAGAGATGACAAAAAGAGCAGATGAAATGACATTGACCAGAATATACTTCAGGGATTCCCGAAGCTGGGCCTTTGTTCCGCCTAATACTAACAGTACGTAAGAAGACATAAGCATGACTTCGAAAAATACAAACAGGTTAAAAATATCACCGGTCAAAAAAGCTCCGTTCACGCCAACGAGGAGAAATTGGACGAACGAATAATAATAGAATTTTTCCCTTCCTGTACCGATTGAATAAAAAGAATAGATCAAAACGGCAAACCCGATGATATTCGTTGTCAGAACAAGCAGGCTGGAAAGCATATCCGCGACAATGGATATGCCAAATGGCGCTTCCCAGCTCCCCACCTGAAGGGCCAGGATTCCTTGATCATGAACCTTTCCTATAAGCAGACAGGAAAGAATGATCCCTAGCGATGATGAAACCAAGGAAAGAAATCTTTGTATTTTGATATATTTTGAAAAGAAAATTAAAATGATGCCCGTCAATAGCGGAAGCAGAACAGGCAAAAAAACAAGGTTATTCATTGGATTCCTTCCCTCTCAATTTGTCCATATTGTCCGTTCCGAGCTCCTGGTATGTCCTGTACGCCACCACGAGAAAAAGGGAGGTAACGCCAAAGCTGATTACGATTGCCGTCAATATAAGCGCCTGCGGCAATGGATCGACATAGGGTCCTGCGCTTTCACCCAACAGCGGAACAGACCCTCGCTTTAAGCCGCCCATCGTTAAAATAAGCAAGTGAGCTCCGTGGCTCAACAGCCCGGTACCGATAATGATTCGCAAAATGCTTTTCGAAAGCATCAGATAAGTAGCACTCATGAATAAAATTCCTATAACAACAGCCATTACTATTTCCATTATTCACTCTCTCCTATCGTTTGAATAATGGTCATCGTTATGCCAATAACCACCAAATAAACTCCTAAATCGAAAAGAACGGCGGTATGTAAAGAGGTATGTCCTAAAAGCGGCAGTTCAAAGTACTGATAAGCATGCGTCATCAATGGGGCATCAAAAAACAGTGCCCCCGACACGGTTGCGGAAGAAATCAAGAGGCCTGCGGCAACGACCAGCTTATAATCAACCGGAAGCATGTTCGCCACTGTTTTTAAATCGTATGCCAAAAGCAGCAAGACAATCGCACCTGATGCCAGCAGGCCGCCCACAAACCCGCCGCCCGGGGAATAATGCCCCCCGAAAAAGATATAAATGGAAAAAAGGATGATTACCAGTGAGGCGACTTTTGCAACCGTTTGAAGTATAATATCATTCGTTTTCATCCTTCAACGTCCCCCTTGCCAGCCGTAACTTGATCAACGCAAAGATTCCAAGCGCCGCTATTCCTAAAACAGTTATTTCAAACATCGTATCAAGGCCACGAAAATCAACAAGAATCACATTTACAATATTCTTTCCTCCCGCTTCTTCATAGGCGTTCTCAATATAATAGTTTGAAATGGATTCAAAAAGCTTGTTGCTGTGTGAGGAAAGTGCGATTAAGGCAACAATGACGCCAACACCTATTGAAATTAACGCGTTATTCAGCCTGAATGCCACCCGTTCCTCTTTTCTGCTTGAAAGCTTTGGCAGATGGTAGAAGCAAAGCAAAAACAGGGCAACCGATATCGTTTCGATCACCAGCTGGGTAAGTGCAAGGTCGGGGGCCCGGAATAAAACAAAAAATAGGGATACCATATAACCGATAGCACCAAGGATTATGATCGAGGTCAACCTGGATTTTGCAAACAGTATGACAATGGCGGAGGTGGCAATAATCACTGAAATGATTACTTCATAAAGCCTTACGGGAGCCGTATTCCCCACATCAAAAGCAAATGCATCCTCCCGCCACAGCGTGATTCCCAATGAAACGATAAAAAATAGAAAAATATAAACAAGATATGTCCGGATATAACCGGTCATAAACAACTTTGTAACACCGATCGATCCGCGTTCCATTCCAGCAAGAAGGGCATCATACATGCGGTTTAAGGATAGCCTTCCGGGAATGATATGATATACACACTTCCATTTATCCCATGTTATGTATAAAAGAGATCCCAGCAGGATTACTCCCAGGGTCATATACAGCTCAATCGTAAAGCCATGCCAATGGCTAATATGGATTTGAAATTGCTTCTGGGACAACCCGGGCTGAATGGCGGCGACGGCAGGTTCGATGACTGTAGAAGCCAAGAGATTCGGGAAGAAGCCGAAAATAATGACCAGCGAAGCAAGGATAACCGGCGGAATTAGCATCCCCAGCGGCGCTTCATGCGGTTTTTTCTCAAGTTTTTCAGGCTTAAACTTTCCTGTAAAGGTCTTGAGGACGATGATCATGCTATAAACAAAAGTGAATATGCTTCCCACCCAGGCCAATACAGGGAATAAGACTCCCCATGTTTCCATATTGAAAATTTCCATTTCCGTTACACGGACCATGCTGGTAAAGAACATTTCTTTACTTAAAAATCCGTTGAAAGGAGGCAGGCCCGCCATTGAAAAAGCACCAATGATCGTGATTGTGAAGGTGATGGGCATAAAGTTCATCAAACCGCCTAGCTTGCGGATATCGCGCGTCCCGGTTTCATGATCGACAATTCCTGCCGCCATGAAAAGGCTCCCTTTAAACGTAGCATGGTTAATAAGATGGAAAACGGCTGCAACTGTTGCCGCCATATAAATATTTTTATCCATGGATTCATAATGGAGCGCGGCAGCCCCGGCCCCCAAAAGGGACATGATCATCCCAAGCTGGCTAATGGTTGAATAAGCAAGTATCGCCTTTAAATCCGTTTGTTTTACTGCCGAGTATGAACCCCACACTAAGGTCAAAATACCCGCAGAGGCAATCAGCCAGAACCATAACGATGATTCAGCGAAAACGGGGCTTAATCTGGCTACAAGGTAAATACCGGCTTTAACCATTGTGGCAGAATGAAGATATGCACTGACCGGAGTGGGTGCTTCCATTGCGTCCGGCAGCCATATGTGAAAAGGGAATTGAGCCGATTTTGTAAAGGCGCCAAGCAATATGAGCAATAGAGACGCGGTAAATAACGGATCAGTGGCGAGTTCCCCAGTTTGTCCCATTAGTTCGCGGATACTGTATGTGTCCCCCATAAACGACAGCAGCACAAAACCGCCAAGCATGCTGAGTCCGCCAAGAACAGTGATCAGCAATGATTTTTGCGCACCATACCGTGAGCGTTCCCGATGGTACCAATAACCAATGAGAAGGAAAGAGGATAAGCTTGTAAACTCCCAAAACATATACAACACAATCAAGTTATCCGATAATACCAAACCTAGCATGGAACCCATGAACAAGAGAAGGTATACATAAAAGGTGTGCAGTTTTTCTTTATCCTTATCTAAATAATAGATGGAATACAGGATCACCAATGCTCCGATCCCCGTAATCAGAAGGGAAAACAAAAGGCTCAGCCCATCCGCATATACATCAAAATTAATGCCTAAAGAAGGAATCCAGCCAAGGCTTGCCGATAGATGCCTTCCATCGCCAACCTCATGTATAAAACCAGTAAAATAAATAAACAGAACAATAGGCAGAAACAGCACAAACCAACCGGTGTGTACTCGGTGGAATTGCTTGTACACTAGCGGTATAAAACATGCAATAAAAAAGGGCGATAGAATGGCCCAATGAAGTGAAGACATATATTCAACCTCCCTGAATTCCAATATAAAGTGCCCTCCATTTCCATATGGAGCAGCCATTCAAATATCCATTATCTTATGTAAAAGTGGGGTTTCCTATTTACCCTAATTGATATGTTATGGCAAAAGAAGTTTTAAAAGTAGAAAATTGTTTGTAATCAGATTATAGACTAATTATCAGGTTCATGCATTAACCGGACATTGTAGCCGACGATAATTCCAACCGTGTTATTAAATAGGTAGAAACCAAGAAAAAATAACGTAAAAAAATATTTTTAAATATGTTTTCACTCATAGTGCAATACTAATATCGGAGGGTGAAAACATGTTATACCGTAAAGCGTTGATTTCTTTTGCGATTTTTTTGATATTAGTACTGGGGGCTTGGGCACTGCAGCAACGAGTCAACAGAGAACATATAAGGTCTGGAATTTATGGGCCTGCCTCAAACGTAATGACAGAGGATCCAATCCTTTTGGATTCACAAGCAGAAACCCTGCCGGAAGAATGGAAATTTGGATCACGGGAGTATATCAAAGTTTATACACCTGCAGTAAACCAGGACTGAAGAAATTCAGTTCTTTTTCCTTGCTCGGGAAGGTCTTGTTGTAAAACCCCATTGTCGAACCGCCCAACATTCTGCATAATGGAAGAGAACTTGAACATAGATGGGGAAGCTTCGAATGAAAAATACATATCTGTTTGGCTATTTTCCTCTGATTTCAATCATGCTTTTTAGCCTTTCGTTTGCGATATATGGGGAAATGCAGGCACTGGTGCTGCTTAAGAATATCGGAATATTCGATGGAATGCTGGAGTTCTTTTCGGAAACGGGAATCAAGCTTTCTTTATTGATCGTGTTGTTTTTGGTTTGCTTTATGCTGTTCGCAGCCCTGAAACTAATCTCGGATACTGTGACCCTGCTTGCCCTTTTATTTTTTTCAAAGGATTCCGAAGGGAATGATTTGAAAAACATCCGTTTGGGAGCCATGATTTTTTTCGTTGGCGGTGCTGTTTCGTTAATCAGCGTAAATTCCATCATTGGTTTAGGTGCCATTTTTTTGGGGACAACGATCATAGCTTTTGTGCAACTTGTGTATAAAATCAGCCCGAGCCTTACAACATCCGGCCTGATTGGATTTATCTTCTTTTACACTTTTATCTGGTCCGCCATGGTCTTAGTTGTAGCCTATTCTTCCATTAAGCTATATAACAGTATCATGGCAAGTCTGCCCTTGTAGTCTCGAAAAGAACCCTCACCCGGGTTCTTTTTGCTTGCAAGAATAATTTTCTCCATATGGTTCTACCTGCTTGAAATGGGGAATAGACCATCATCTAGAACTCAAAGCCAGGAGGGCATGGACCATGATTTATGTCACTATTGTTTTAAAGCTGGTTATCGGGCTGGCATCGCTGGTCATTGTTACCAGGCTATTAGGAAAAAAACAAATGTCGCAAGTAACCCCGTTTGATTTTGTATATGCATTGATACTGGGTGGGACAGTGGAAGAAACAATCTACCACCAGGACCATACGATTCCGCAAATGCTATTTTCCATTGCTGCCTGGGGAGCTTTAATCTATACGGTTGAAAAGATTACGATGAAATTCGATAAATTAAGGGCCCCGTTAAAAGGTACAAGCCAGATACTTATAAAAGGCGGGAAAGTAAATCTCAGGGAATTGGAGCGAGCAAGTCTGGAACTGGAACAACTAAGGGGAATGCTCCGGCAGAAAAACATTTTTTCGTTAAAGGAAGTAAATTATGTATTTTTGGAAACCAGCGGGGAAATCAGTGTGCTAAGATATCCCGATTTGGACGAACCTGAGGAGCCCTCTATTCTGCTTGTTAATGAAGGTCGGGTTCATGAAGATAATCTTAGGGAAGTTGGCAAGGACAAAGAATGGTTGACGCAAAGCATTGACAGGGATGGCATTAAGCTTAAGGATATTTATTATGCCGAGTGGTCAGAACCGACGGGGTTTTATATAAAAACATACGACCATTGCCTGTGACTTCCAAAACATCATTTAGGATGCCTTCTAAAAGACTATCGTTTTCATACGCTGTTATCTCATTTTAATCTAAATTCGTCGATATGTAACCCTATGGACAAAGAATTGAAAAGTTTGCCCGATAGAATGGTAAGAAAAGCTTTTTCTTGGATACATGAGGAAGAAGGAAAAGGAGAATGACTCATGGAGGAGCATGTCAAGAAGTCTTTAGGGGAATGGAAGGAAGAAATCTGTGATTTATTAGCAGAGATAGACAAAGAATATGAATCGGTCAAACGTGAGCTACAAGTATATTCCTATAAATTCTCGATTACAAAACAAGTGGTTCAGTCAACGGTGAATGATGAGATCATCCGCAGCATCCGGGAGCTTTACCATAAGCCATTTGAACAAAGATTTAACCAACTTAAAGAAGAGATCAAGGACTTGGAGGAAAAGAAAAAGGTATTCCAGATGTTTGTGGATAAAATCGATAAGGTAAAGGGGCAAGAAGAAGCAAAGCCGTATGTCTCGGTTCAATCATAGGGCATACAAAGGAGTTAGGAGCAGTAACGAAGCCTGACGGCGATCTTTCCGTAAAGGGGAGGTCGTTTTTTTATGAAGATGGGTTTTGGTTTATCTATCCATGGTTCTATGGTAGTATGTGGAGTGCATATTTACTATAACAATAGTGTTAGAGGATAAAAAAATGAGAAAATATTATTATATCTTATTGCCCGTTCTATTGCTCATTACTGCCTGCAATACCCACGCCCATGAAAGGCTTGAAGTCATTGAAGAAAATGCCGCCAAGAAAAAACAGTACAAACCAAAGCTGGATGTAAAAGTAGAAGTGGAGGGGCATAAGGCCATTTTATTTATCGATACGGATCTCAGAATCTCAAAAGATAAGTATGGCGGCGAGAAAAAAGAAAAAGAGGGCCATATCCATGTGTATGTAAATAATGGGCAAAAGCAAGGAGTGACCCAGCTCCGCATCGAACTGAAAGATGTAAAAAAGGGATCGAACGAGGTTCGGGTTTCGCTGCACAATAATGACCATACTCCCTATGGCGTATTTCGAACGGTTAATTTCGAGATGAAATGATCATACATAAAAGGCGGGAAGTAAAGTCGTGTATAGAAAACTGGGACTGCAGTCAAAAATTATCTTATTGTTCTCTGCCATGATTTTTGTGACGATGTCAGCTGGCATCATTTTTAATATTTATACGATCTCCGATGCTGTCAAAAAAACATATGTAAGCCAATTAAAAGGGATTACGACCACAATCAATGGCCGTTACGAGGAATCCCGTTCAATCCAGGATGTGCAGCAGATTTTTGATTACATTAAACAGCAGGAAGAAAATGTTTTGGCTTTAAATCTCCATGTTAAAAAGGGAGAGCGCAGCACCGTCTTAGCCTCTTCTGACCGAAGCATTATTGGAAGCGCTACCCCTGATACATTGTCCCCTTCCCTTGAATCAGGAAAAACGATGATATCCCATCTGAAGGAAGGGGAGAAACAAAGTGTCAGGCTTATTGCTCCCCTATTGGAGGATGGCATGATAATCGGTGCCATAGAAATCTTTATAGATGAGACGGATGATGAAGCACTGGTCCAGCAGAGAATTGAATTTATGGCTATCTTCAGTATTATCATCAGCGTGATTCTATTCGTTTTGCTTTGGTACATCATAAGGCGTTTATTTGTATTGCCGCTGATGTCTCTTCGTGAAGCGGCCGTATCCATTCAACAAGGAAAGGATTATGAAGAAGTACAGCTCAATGCAAGCCGGGAGATCAATGAACTCGCAGCAGCTTTTAACGAGATGGTATACAACCTGGAAGACCGTTATGTTAAGAGCATTACAGATTCACTTACCGGCACCTATAATAGTGCTTACTTCAAACAAAAGTTATCAGAAAGTATGATACAAGCAAAAGAAACAGGCGAATCCATGGCCTTGCTATTCTGTGATATTGATAATTTCAAAAAGCTGAATGACCATGAGGGCCATTTATTCGGTGATAAAGTGCTAAAACAGATATCCGAATTAATCCTTTCCAATGTCGGTCCCGATGATACGGTTTGCCGTTACGGCGGTGAAGAATTTGTTGTAATTATGCCGTACACGGATGGGCCTGCAGCCAAATCGAAGGCAGAGAAGCTTCGGCATCTGGTGGCCATCCATGGGAATCAAAGCGTCTTAACGCCAATCACGATCAGCATTGGCATAGCGGTTTTTCCTGACGATGCAGAAGAAGAAAATTTAGTCCATACTGCGGACCAGGCAATGTATACAGCGAAAGGGCATGGAAAGAACCGGGTTGTTTTAGCGAGTGAATTGAAATCGTTCAGGAAACAAAATTACGTCCGGAAAGTGGACGATCAAAAATGGCTGCTTGATACGATTCTCTCACTGGCCAAAGCTGTTGAGGTGAAAGATCCCTATACCCACAACCATTCAGAGAGGGTGTCAAAATATGCAGGAGCCGTCGCAAGCAGTATGGGATTGGCGGACGAAGAGGTTAAAAACATTTCCATTGCCGGCTTATTGCATGATGTAGGCAAAATCGGGATACCGGATGGCATTTTGAATAAGGAAGGACGCCTGACAAATGAAGAATATGAAATCATGAAATCCCATCCTGTATTAGGCTATCATATTCTTGCTTCAGTCGAGGAGCTGAAGGAAACCCTGCCTTACGTCCTGTACCATCATGAAAGGCCCGATGGGAAAGGTTATCCGCATGGGCTGACGGATGGCATTCCTCTGGGCGCCCGGATTATTGCCGTGGCCGATGCGTTTCACTCGATGACATCGGCACGGCCTTACCGAAAAAATGCTTTATCGGAAGAGCTGGCTATTGAGGAGTTGAAAAAAGGGCAGGGAACTCAATTTGATCCGGTTGTAGTGGGCCAATTCCTGTCAGTAATCAAGGATATAGAAAAATTATCCCGGCCAGGATGATTGTAAGCAAGGTTATTCCAATAAGTTTTCGTTGTCTTAAACATTGGCAATCTTTATGGGCACGTCTTGTTTTAAAGATAAAAGAATTCTAAACTTGTATTATCAAAAAAAACAGGAAGGGTTTTTTTATGAAACTAAAATATACATTTTTGCTTGCACTGATAATCGCATTGTTAACCGCATGTTCGAATCCTTCTGAAACAGCTGAATCAAGCAAGAAAGAAGCTAATAAAGAAGGACACACTGAACATACAAAAGAAAATGCCGCAGCAGAAACACAGTCACACACTCATGGCGATATTAGGGAAGAAACTGCTAATGCTGACATCTTGCCAAAGTTTTTAAATGATAAAGAGGATGATATGAAGACAATTTACCTGGCAGCAGCTAAAAGCAGGGACCTGCTCGAAAAGATCCCATGCTACTGTGGATGCGGGGAAGAAGCCGGTCATAAGAATAATTACGACTGCTTTGTATTTGAGAACAAGAAAGATGGCAAAGTTGTTTGGGACGACCACGGAACAAAATGCGGTGTCTGCTTACAAATAGCTGCCCAATCAGTTATCGATTTACAAAACGGTAAATCTGTAAAAGAAATTCGTGATGCAATTGACAAGAAATACGAAAAGGGATTTGCAAAACCGACGCCAACTCCAGGTGTTTAAGCATATACATTTAGCTGCCTTACGTTACAAAGCTATTTATTCATTACATGACGATTAGCGCGGTTAATAAAACGGAATTTCCTTAGTGCGAACATGAACATGCTGTAATAAGTAACATAAATTAGGTGTCTTAATGATGTCACGTTCGTCCCAAGCCTGGTAGTGTTAGCTGTAAATAGTGTTTTATATCGAGCGCGACCGAGAACTACAATTTTATGTAAAGTAATGGCATCATTGTTATTACAAATTGAACCCTTCTGATCAGCAATCAGGGGGGTTTTTATGTTGTGATAAACTTGTACCCTTGCCTGCTGGTGCAGCTATCGCACGTTAGCTTCGCTAGTAAGTCATCAATGCATAGCGGTTGCGGCGAGCCAAACTGTAACCAGAGAACAAAAAGAGTGTTAGCAACCAAATATAAAACATCACGATAAAAAATAATAATAAGCGGAAAATGACTTTCCTTTTAAATCTCTATCTTTTTTTAGCCATAGTGCACCTGCGGTTGGAATATTATCTATACATAAAAATCATTGTAATTTATGGCTCTACAGCAAGCAATAATTAATTATGCTGATTGATTTCCTTCCAGATTGCCTGGTTCGGATAGGCTTGCTGAATATACTCGATGCTTGAAGGATGATCCTTGCCTATCCAAACTCCCGTTGTATATTTATCGGTCAGGCCTACAAACCACATATCCTTCACATTATTGGTTGTTCCGGTTTTTCCGCCGATATAACCAGCGGGAAAGTATGCTCTCTTTGCCGTGCCATTCACGGTTACCTCATGGAGGAGCAGACGCATTTTGGCAACGGTTTGGGGCGTCCATACCTTTTTTGGTTTTTGATTCCATTTATAAAGTGTTTTCCCGTCCCTGTTTGTTACTTTTCGGATGGCATGCACAGGGAGGTAGGTCCCGTCATGAAAACTGGTGAAAGCATCCGTTAATTCAAGGGGACTGACGCCTATTGTAAATCCTCCAACAGCAGAAGGCAGATGGTGGTCTTTAACGGTCACCTTGTCAAAATGGAAGGAGTCCAAATAGCTGAAGCCTTTTTTGATGCCTGTCTTTTCAAGGAGGCGGATAGCCGGTGTATTATATGATTTGGCAAAGGCCTTTTTGATTGTTACCATGCCGTAAATGCCCCCGCCATAATTCCTTGGGCAGTAGCCGTTCTTGCAGTATCGTTGGCCGCTGACCCTTTCAAGGATACTGGCATTTGTTTCTTCGATATAAGGAGCATAGACCAATAGCGGCTTAATGGCCGACCCAGGCTGCCGGTATGCCTGATAGGCCCGGTTGAAAGAATTTTTTTTATAATTCTTTCCCCCAATCAAAGAGACAAGCTCGTGCGTATTATGCTGTATAACCACTGTGGCACCCTCGATCGAGGTGCCGGAAAGGCGGTTTTTCACCGCTTGTTTAGCTTGCTGCTGCAGCCCGCCATCAAGTGCGGTATGTATTGTAACTCCTGATTCCAGCACCTTTGCTACTTTTCTATCAAGCTCTTTGGAGGCTTTCGGGCGTGTAGCAGGGTCTTCCAGCCTTTTTGTGAATCCCTCAGCATCTGCAATCAGGTCTCTCAGTTCGTTCTGCACATAATCGGTATAATCGTGATAAAGATCAGGCTGTTTTCTGGGGTGCAACCTAATCGGTTCCCGGATGATTTTCTTATACTCTTCGGCAGATACCTTGTTTGCCCGGACCATTTGCGAGAGAATCCGTTCCTGGCGTTTCTTCGCCGCATGGAAATGTTTCAATGGGTTATACAGATTCGGGTTGTTCGGGATTGCCGCGAGAAAAGCAAGCTGTGCTTTTGAAAGTTCCTTTGTCCGCTTGTTGAAGTAAAAACGCGATGCTGCTTCTATGCCATAATTCCCGTTATGGTAATAGATTACATTGATATAAAGCTCTAATATTTCTTTTTTCGAGTGGATCCTTTCCAGCTGATAGGAATACAAAAGCTCCGTCAGTTTTCTGTTGTAGGTTTTTTCATGGGTAAGAAAAACATTGCGCGCGAGCTGCTGGGTGATTGTGCTTCCTCCCTGTTCGATCGAATTGGTCCGGGAGTTTGCGATCATGGCCCTGCTTATGGCTGCAGCGTCAATTCCGGAATGCCGGTAGAACTGTTTGTCTTCGATGGTGACAAACAGATCTTTAAGGAACAGCGGGATTTCTTTGTCAGCAATATATACCCGTTTTTGAGGGCCGGAGATTTCAGTAATCACTGTCCCGTTCCCGGATTTTATATAGCTTGTTTGAGACAGCTCTATTTGATCGCCCGGTATTTTCTTGTCCAGTACCTCGTGAAAGGCATGGACGTTGTTCCATTCTTGATAAAATAAAAGGAATAAACCCATTAGCAAAGGGACCAGCATTATGGTAAAAAGAAAACCAAGAAACGTGCGCATAGGCCAACTTCCTATCTAATATATTCTTATAGCGGGCACAGTGTGAGGGCTGGCCTCATGAATCCATTTCCTTCACCATGATAATCCAAAGGCTTTAAGGAAGAAAGGGTTTAGGAAGAAAAATATTCAATAAGTAAGACTGATAGGAAATTGACGGAAAAATGTAAAAAAGATAAAAATAATTCGAAAATTTCTGCTATAATGTGGGAATAAAGATTGGGCTGGACACGGTTGCAAATATTTAACAGGGCAAGCCTGTAAGATAGAATAATATGAAAAGGAGGTGTACGAAAATGGAGGATGGGAAGCAATATTTGTTTATCGACTTTGAATTTACCATGCCTGAGGGGAAATTAAGGCCTGAAGGGTTTTACCCGGAAATCATTGAAGTGGGATTTGCGGCGGTAATGGGTGACCAAATCATTGACCAGTATTCCTCATTTGTCATTCCTGTTAAATTCAAGCAGCTTTCCGAACGCTGCAAAAACTTTCTATCGATCTCACAGGACCAGGTTGATAGCGGAATGTCTTTTGAAGACCTGGTTGCGTTATTGAAGAAATACGATCAAACGCATCCTACCACTACGGTAACATGGGGAAACATGGATATGAAGGTTTTGGGCCAAAACTGCCAAAAGGCCGGGATTGCATTTCCGTTCAGGGGCAGTAATATTGATTTATCCATGGAGTATAAGCGCTTTTTTGGCGACCAGAACCAAACCGGGCTGTGGAAAGCGGTGCAGGCGTACGGCAAGGAAGGAACGGGAAAACACCACCGGGCCCTGGATGATGCACTCACTACTTTCAATATCTTTAAACTTGTGGAAAAAGATAAAAGTTATATGAAAAGCCACGAACCCACTACGATTGGAGACCGGATTGATTTGTCAAAAGTATTTGATAACCTTGCATTATAAAAGCCAAATCATCGAAAATTGATTTGGCTTTTATGCATGATCGCTCATTTGAAATAATCAGCTTCAAGTGCCTCAAGCATCTCCAGGCTCTTTTGGTTCCATTCCTTATCTTCCTCGCCAAGCTTGCGCCTCATTGTGCCAACAGCTTCCTGCAAAGAGGCTTTGTATTCGGGAATTTCATCCTCATAATGCTTGACCATATTCTTCGGCACGTTGGCCTGTTCCCTGAAAGCTAAGGCGCGCCGTTGATGGAAGATGGTAACATCCGTCTGCTTAGGGTTATGCAGATCACCCTGCATGGGATGCTTCGCTACAGCGAGCACTCTGACAAGGTAAGCGTTCGGTCGAATATCCGTCACCTCTCCGATGTATTTTCCCGTTTTATAAATGGCCGTTACTTTATCCCCTACTTGAAAAATATCCTCTGCCATACCATTATCCGCCTTTCAGTCGTGTTATTAGTTATATGATACATAATTGACTGATTTTTTAACAGGAAGAAGGATCCTGAATCTCCTCCGGTAAGATCCCAATTTCTAAAAAGATGATTTTTTGGAAATAATCGTGTAAAGTGGACAATTAGATAAAAACCTGAGAAACTGTCCCAAATGAAAAAGCTTTACATAAACAGGAAAAGAAAGAAGGTTATCCAATATGTCGAACTATCCTCAATTAACGGCAGAAGTCCGTGAAAATGAAGAGGCAGTCGTTATGGAAACGAACCAGGGAGATATCAAAATAAAATTATTCCCTGAGATCGCACCTAAAACAGTGGAGAATTTTGTGACCCATGCAAAAAATGGCTATTATGAAGGTGTTATTTTCCACCGTGTCATAAAGGATTTCATGATCCAGGGCGGCGACCCGCAGGGAACTGGCATGGGGGGAGAAAGCATTTGGGGCGCCCCGTTCGAAGATGAATTTTCGATGCATGCATTTAACATTCGCGGCGCACTATCCATGGCGAATGCCGGTCCAGGAACAAACGGAAGCCAATTCTTCATTGTACAGGCTAAGCAAATGGACAGCAGAATGGGCGAGCAGATGAAGCAAGCCGGCTATCCGGATGAGATCATAACAGCTTATATGGAGAAGGGTGGCACACCTTGGCTTGACCATAAGCACACGGTTTTCGGCCAGGTCATCGAAGGAATGGATGTTGTGGATAAAATTGCTGAATTAGAAACCGGCTACGGAGACAAACCGGTGCAAGATGTCCTGATTAAATCAATAAAAATACTTTAGCGACGGGCGGAGGCATAAGCTTCCGTTTCTTTTTTTGCTTACACTTGGTAGGTTTTAGTTTTAAAACGTATTTGTTTTTCTGGGGGCAGGCGGATTAACCGTCAGGAAAAATGGAGAGTATGCTAGAGGAAAGAGTTACTTGTCTGATATAATCAATTTCAGGAACAGCGTATAGTAGAAAGGATGTAAGCAGATGGACTTTCTTAACAATTGCATACTAGGGCTTTTTCTGTATTTTCCGGAAGATAAAAGTGAATATATCCCTGCCGCAATCACCTCCATCATCTTTTTAATCGCTGCTTTATTTACCATGAGGATGATCATCAGATATTCCCGGAAGGAAGCTCTCAAAACGAAGGAGCTGGAAGATGAAGTGGCGAGGAGAAACCAGGCGGCCCGTGGCAATGAAATGAAAAAGCTGTGAGTTCCTTAGAGAATTCACAGCTTTTTACTATCTCCTGATTTTTCCGTGTCATGACAAGGTGTTCACTACATCTGCATTTTTTTTGTGTCCTTATTTTTCACATGCTTCAGGATTGCTACTGCCAGAAAACTGACAATGACCAGAAGCAGCCATGAGCTGATCTTACTGATATGCACCAAATGCCAGCCACCCTGCTGGTTTGGGTATTCCCCGGCCCCAAAGAACGTAGCTATATTCTCGGCCACCCAGATTTGTGCTTGCTTATAAATAAAGCAGAACACAGAGTAAGTCCGCCACGCCCTTTTACTTCGTCTGTGTGACCCGAATCCTGTGGGCCAGGGCTGCGCCTCTGTCTTCCCCTTTACCACGCCTAACCAATTTTCTTAATAAAGTTGATTTTACACTACAGCCAGCGGTAAGAATAATGAAAGGGCTAAAATGTTACAAACTTTATCTGCACATTACCATGTAATGGTAAAATGGTAATTGAATAATTATGGAAAGGATGGTTGAATGTTTAAAAAAGTAGCTGCTGACATGCTTGGTTTGAGCGATGTAGGAAGTGTCATCAAGCCTGCCGATTATGAGAAGGTCGATGCTGATGATTATGTGATGCATGAGGATGGGGAAAAAATTTTTTTCCTGATTAAATCCAAAACGGATGAGTACTGCTTCACCAATAAAGCATTGATCCATCTTGACGGTACGAGCGCGGTGAGCAAAAAACGCACGTTACGCCGATACAGTTATAGCGAGCACACCATTTCGGACGTTACACTGGAAACCGCTGGTACAGTGGATCTGGATGTTGAAATAAAATTTGTCATAGGATCCGTACCGTTTTCCGTGGATGTACATAAGAAATTCATTGAAGAGCTTAAGGATTTATACAAGGCATTGATCAGGATAGCGGAAATTTGCCACGAAAATGAATATTCGCTTCAATTTGCCCAAAAGAGCCTGGACCTTTCTTCCGCTACGTTAAGCCGTGTGTCTTCCCCGGAAGCACAGCTTGTGGATAATTTTAAACACATAAATGAAGCAGCTTTCAACTGGCTGATGGAAAGCCAGGAAAAGTATCATCTGAAAGACTTTGGATTTGTTTTCGAGAAATATATTAACAATTGAAGGGAAGAGGCTTTGCCGTAATTTGGGTAAAGCCTCTTCTTATTTAAGAAGTTCCCGCTTTTATTTATAACCCTGTCTATAAATACATGCCATCAAACTTAGGACGTTGTTTTTGAACTGAATTGATTTACACTGCTTTTTTTTCGCACGAAAGCCTTTGAATCCGGATCCCCTTTTTATGGCCAATGCCCTTTCCATTAATGTTATTGCAGGTAATGCTTTTTATACTAATAAATTATGGATAAACAGTTTTAAACGAGGAATACAGGAGGGAAGAAAATACCTAAATACCTGAGTGGATGATGGAAAATACTATAATCAAGAAACGCAGAAGGGATTGGAGCGTATGCTTTCAGACCAACAAATATCAAAGATAAAAAAACAATTGCAACAATCCAGTGAAGACTTGAAAAGTCGTTTGCATGAGTCCAATGATTTAAATTTAAAGCAGAGCATTCTGCGTGACTCATCATTTGAATTATCTGCTTATGATAACCATCCGGGTGATGAGGGCACAGAATTATTTGAAAGGGAAAAGGACCTTGCTCTTTTTGAACATTACCGTAACGAGATCAGGGACATAAATGAGGCACTTGCTGCCATTCAAGTCGGAACATACGGTAAATGCAAGAAATGCGGTATTGACATTCCTGCTGAACGTATGGAAGCCCTACCCACCACTCTATACTGTATAAACCATACTCCTGCCCAGGATACTTCCCATAACCGCCCTGTCGAGGAAGGAGTCCTTATGCCTCCGTTCGGGAAATTCGACATGGATGAGTATGACGAAAATGTGGTTACCGATGCGGAAGATACATGGCAGGAGGTGGCAACCTTTGGCACCTCAAGCTCCCCTTCCGATTTTCCAACCCCGAGGGACCATCCAAACGATTGGTATGAGGAGGGGGAAGAGAGCATCGGTTATGTGGAGGACTACGAGAATTTTATCGGTGTGGATATAGAAGGAAAAAACATTACAATTTATCCTAAGCATGAACAATATGAAGAAATGCTGGATGAAGAAGGCATCATGACGATTTTCGGTGACCTGCCCGCTTATGAGCATGATCCATATGTAGAGGAAGAAGAATGATTGGTAAAAATACGGCTTTTTTCCATAATTCCCAAAGTCGATGTTTTCTTATTCTTTTTAATTAAAATACTTAACTTCACTAGTGAGTTTAGAAAAAATGCGGAGAAACCTATGCCCTGTGCATAGTTTCCCCGCATTTTCTTATGAGAATGCTTTCTTTAATCTTTGCAAACCGTCCATCAGCACAGGGAGCGGGCAGCCGATATTCATTCGTACATGTCCCTCGCCGCCCGGTCCATATTTAGGCCCCGGTTCAAGAGCGAGTTTTCCTTTTTGTATCAGGGCCTTCCTCAATTCGTCATCTGACATCCCCAGCTTTCGGCAGTCCAGCCATATCAAATATGAAGCCTCCGGGTACATGCATGAAATGTCAGGTAATTCCCTTTTGATAAAATCAAGGGTGATTTCAATATTGTTTTTTATGTACGCGAGCAATTGGGTCAGCCATTCCTCACCTTCACGGTAAGCTGCATCCATCGCCGTCAGGGCAAGAAGGTTCAATCCGTGGAATGCGTTCCGCTCCTGCACGGCTTTCAATTTTTTGCGGAATTCCTCATTTTCCGTAATGATAACCGAGGATTGCAAACCTGCAATATTGAACGTTTTGCTTGGGGCCGAGAGAGTTACCGTCAGCTTTGCGAACCGCTCGTCTATGGAAGCAATCGGGACGTGCTTGAAAGGCGGCATATAAAGGTCGGCATGAATTTCATCTGACACAATGATGACGCCATATTTATGGCAAAGCTCCCCTATTTGCGTAAGCTCTGCTATGGTCCAGATCCTGCCTCCTGGATTATGGGGATTGCACAAAAGGAGCAGCTTGACACCGCTTTTCAATTTGTCCTCGAAATCGGTAAAGTCGATTGTGAACCGATTTTCAGAAAGCGTTAATGGGCAGTTCACCACTTCCCTCCCATTTTTTGTGATCATGTCAAAAAACGGAGTATATACCGGCGATTGTAGCAACACTTTATCACCAGGATCGGTAAATGCCTGTATGGCCGTGGCCAGTGAAGAAACGACCCCCGGACTGAACAGGATCCATTGCTTCATGACATCCCAGCCATGCCATTTTTTCATCCAGCCTGTAAAGGAATCGTAGATCCCCGCCGGCGGCCCAGTATATCCAAACACAGGGTGCTGAATTCTTTCGGTCAAAGCTTTCTGGACCGGTTCCGGGGAAGGGAAATCCATATCTGCCACCCACATAGGCAAAAGATCTTTTTCGCCAAATATCTCCCCGGTGTAGTCCCATTTGACCGCCCCCGTGTTTTTTCTTTCGATCAGTGTTTCGAATAAATTGCTGACCATATGATCACCGCCATTTTATTTTTTAGATAATGATACTATAATTATGATAACATGGTTAATGGAAATAAGTTATGCAGGTGATGTGAACATGGATAGACAGCAGATGAATTTAGAGCTTGTGGAAGTATTGCAGGAATGGGATCCATTTGGTTGGGGAGAAGACGCGTATGAAACCGAGATAGCGGATTGTATAATGGCTGTCAGCGATATCGATGACGTAAAACTCCTGGCCCAAAAAATTCAAGGTATCTATGAATTCTCCTTTGAGCAAAAAATAGACATGAAAGAATGCCTGGCTGTTTCCCAAAAGCTACTGTCAATTAAAAACAATGCGAGCTGTTCGTTTTAATAGCAAAAAGAGATTGTGTCTTAGGGAGGCAGACCCCTTATGGCACAATCTCTTTTCATTTGCCAATTACAATGCTTGTCCAGCGCTATGCTATAAGGTTTTATAAAAGATCAACTCTGAAGCTGCTGCATGTTTGACCCTGCTCCGATCTTGACAGGTTTCGAAACCTGCAGGAGCGGTTGTTCGTTTTGAACAAATTTTTTGATGTAGCTGTAGACGAGTTCCGGTTTTTCTTCAGGAATTAGATGGCCTGCATCGTCCAGTACGACCAATTCGGAATTTTTCAGGTCCCCATGCAGCCGTCTTCCCACTGCCAAAGGGACGACACGGTCATGTTTGCCCCATAGTAACAGGCATTTCGTTTCCAACGCGTGTAAATCTTTCGCAGATAAATCGCCTTCACGGTCGCGCACCATCCTTGCCAAGGCTTTAAATATATCATCATTCAAAAAAGGCCGCAGATAGCCATCCCTCATTTCATCATCAATCAGCTGCCTGTTGTACACAACATTTTGAAGATTCGCCTCAACTCCAGATTTCTCCAGCCGCCGTTTGACGAACTTTGGAAAGTAAGGGATAAGGCTTGCATATCTCAAGAGGCGTCCGGACTTTGGCAGATAGCCCGAGCTGCAAAGCAAAATGGCTTTGTCCGCAAGCTCAGGGCGGTTTTTTAGCATGTACAGGCAAATTTGCCCTCCCATCGAATGACCGACAAGAACGCACTTCCTGATACCAAGCGCATCCAGAAAAGCCAGAAGGGTTAATGAAATGTTTTCGTAAGAATATTGGAATCGGCGTGATTTCCCGCTTTGGCCAAAAGGAGGGAAATCTACCGAAATCACATTGAAATCTTTGCTGAGCAAGGGAACTAGAGTTCTATAGCTGAATGTTGACGATAAAAAGCCATGAAGCAGGACCAGGGTTGGGGCGGTCCGTGAATGGAAATGCCGCTCGTAATAGATGTCATTTCCCCTGATGTGAACAACTTTTTTACGTAGAGCTTTTTTCATCATTTTCTCTCCTCAGGAAGGTTTTTTCCTATTTTACCCTGTCAGAATGGTGTCTAATGCACCTATCTTCTAAATAAAATCTCATTTTTTTATTAGGAGTTTACTGAAAATTTGTTATAATTACATATGTTTATTTCGCAGGCTTATAGCCTGGGTTTTGAAGGGTCGCAAGAATGTTCATTGGGAAACTAGGAGGGTTTATATATGCAGTTGACTGAAAAAGAGCTGGAAATTCTAAGAATCATTGAAACGAATAGCAGAATCGAACTGGGCAATCTGGCCAAAATGACCGATCAGGCAACAGAAGACATTGAAACAGCGCTGAAGAAGCTGGAAGAAATGAGAGTGATCGTACGATACTCGACTATCATCAATTGGGCAAAGGTTGACGATTATGAAGGTGTCACAGCGATGATTGATGTTAAGGTAACACCGAAAAGGGGTGTAGGCTTTGATGAAGTCGCCCGAAGAATCTATAGGTTTCAAGAAGTGGAATCCGTCTATCTTATGTCCGGCGTTTACGATTTATCAGTAGTCGTCCGAGGACGTTCGATGAACGATGTCGCCAGGTTCGTGTCTGAAAAGCTGTCCACATTGGATTCTGTGATTTCGACCACTACCCATTTCATCCTGAAAAAGTATAAGCATGATGGAACCATTTTTGAACAAGTCGAAGAAGATAAGCGGATAGTGGTGTCTCCATGATTAAAACTAGCTATATTTCAAAAACGGTAGCTGACCTTAAACCATCCGGAATCCGCCGCTTTTTCGATCTTGCGGCGAATATGGAAGGTGTCGTTTCTCTTGGAGTGGGGGAACCGGATTTTGTGACATCCTGGTCTATAAGGGAAGCGGCCATTGCATCTTTAGAAGAAGGCCGTACGTCCTATACGGCCAACGCCGGCATCATAGAGCTCAGAAGGGAAATATCCTGGTATATGGAGAAAGAGTTCCGCGTGTCCTATAACCCTGACAATCAAATTATCGTAACGGTTGGCGCAAGCCAGGCGATTGATATTGCACTCAGGGCGGTCGTAAATCCGGGTGAAGAGGTGTTGGTCGTGGAGCCATGCTTTGTATCCTATGCGCCCCTCGTCAGCATGGCTGGCGGTGTGCCGATAACAATCCAGACCGATAAAGAGCATGATTTCAAATTACTGCCTGAGGTACTTGAAGCGGCAATCACCCCAAAAACTAAGGCAATCATGATTTGTTCGCCAAACAATCCTACCGGCACCCAGCTTGGCAAGGAAGATTTGACCAGGCTTTCGGAGATCATCAAGAAGCATGATCTGCTTGTCATTGCCGATGAAATATACGCAGAGCTCGCCTATGACGAAGCATTCACATCCATTGCCGTGATCCCCGGCATGATGGAAAGAACAATATTGATCAACGGCTTTTCAAAAGGATTTGCGATGACCGGATGGCGGCTTGGCTTTGTTTGTGCACCGAAGGAAATCTCGGAGGCCATGCTGAAAATACACCAATATACAATGATGTGCGCTTCAACCATGGCGCAATACGCTGCATTGGAAGCGCTGAAAAATGGCATGGAAGATGTTGAGGAAATGAGAAGAAGCTATAGGCGGAGAAGGAATTACATCGTAAAATCATTTAATGAAATCGGATTGGATTGCCACAATCCCGGCGGAGCCTTCTACGCTTTCCCTTCTATAGCGAACACAGGACTAAGTTCGCAGGAATTTGCAGAGCAATTGCTGCTTAATGAACGGGTCGCTGTTGTCCCGGGCGATGTATTCGGACAAAGCGGGGAAGGGCACATCCGATGTTCATACGCTTCTTCCATGGAGCAGCTCCAGGAAGCCATTACAAGGATTGGACGGTTTCTGGAACGGTAAGAATCCGCGGCTTTTTAACTTGCCTGCACAATATTGCCAATTTGTGAGGTTATCTAAATAAAAAAACAGGATTCCTTAAAGCAGCAGCTTTATTGTATGCTAGCTGCATTAACAGAAATCCTGTCCAAAAAAGGGGGAATACTCGAAAAACAATCAAAAAATGGATTACGATTGTTTTTCAGGCAACCAGAAATCTGGTTATTGGAAAGTCTTATTCCTGTTATAGCCACTTCTCCCCCTTCTTATACATAATTTCCAAAGAAAAACAGTCCGCATTTGTGAAAGCTGAGGAGTGCCAGAAACATGGGGCCCTAAAAGATAAAACCCAAGTCAATAGTTCATGCTGTGGGCCGCGATGCCAAACCGAAACGCCTACTGCTTGTTCCCCTTTCCTATGCGGCCAGCATTTTGGTGTTGGCATCATTTCCGGGCTCCTGATCATTCAGCTAATTACAGGCCAGGACCCGGCTGGGAAAGCCTGATTGAATCCGGACCTGACACGGAGACAGCAACGAAAGTATTTGCAGATTATGAGAAGCTGAAGAAGAATGGGTTCCAGTTGCCGGACGGTTATGAAAATAGGAAATTAGCCTACCCATCGTTTGTCGAGTAAATGTTCGGAATATGTTTTAAAAGATTGGAAAAGAGGAAACAAAACCTACAAGGCTTGGTTTCCTCTTTTTCTTTTAGGGATGCAATACAAACGGAAGAGGCATTATAGGAAAGAGCAGATTACGGATTCGGTAGCGGAAAATGGTTTTGATAATTCGGTCGAAGTATGATATAATTTTTTATTGCGTGTATAGAGGAAAAATAATATTTAATTAGGAGTGTTACAATGTCTGAAAAATTTGAAGTTGGAAGTGTCGTTACTGGTAAAGTAACAGGCATCCAGCCATACGGTGCGTTCGTTGCCCTGGATGAATCCACACAAGGTTTAGTGCATATTTCTGAAATTACCCACGGATATGTGAAGGATATCAATGAACATTTAAAAGTCGGGGATGAAGTAAACGTTAAAGTTCTTTCCGTAGATGAAGCGGCAGGGAAGATTGGTTTGTCCATCCGTGCAACACAAGAAGCTCCGGAACGTACCGAAGCGCCTGCTAAAAAGGCCCCTAAAAAGCGCCAGGCTGCTGTAAAAACGACGATGAACGATAGTTCTGAAGGATTTAACACATTGAAAGACAAGCTTCAAGAGTGGATTGACCAATCCCAGCGTGAAGACTTGATTAAAAAATAATAATGGATAGTCGGCTAAAGTGGTTTTGCCGCGAAACTCTAAAAGTAATGGTTGATTGCTTTGGGTTCGCTTCTAACCACCATAAGCCGGCTTTTTTATTTATCAAAATTGAGGCTACCATCAATAATCTTGTCTTGTTAGTTGAATGGAATTATATTAAAATATTCCATTTCCCCCATGAATTTGGAATAAAAATCAAGGAAGAAGATTTTCCGCAAGCAACAGTCCATGTAATACCTGATGCAGGACATTTCATTAATGTTGAAGAAGCAGCCACTGTGTGCCGATTCGTAAATAAACATTTTAATAAAAATAAACTCGTTGGGATAAATGAGGGGGATTATAAATAATATACGGTAGCATGACGCAGGAGATTTATGGATTGGACAAATTTGTGAATCAAAATTGATCAAGATAAAGTGAAAATTAACGTAATGGCCGGAATACTGAGATGTCAAATGAAGATTTCCAAAATTGCTTCTCGTTTTGGACTGGATTGGAGTGCACAAGATTTCTCTGAATCTGTATTAAATTCCTGGTTTTCCCTGTAGAATGGATAATGAAGATAGAACGTAACAGGAGGAAATCTTATGCCAGCCAACACCAAATCTGAACAACTGATTGAACAGTCTGAACGTTATGGAGCCAATAACTATCACCCGTTGCCGATAGTGATATCCGATGCTGAGGGAGTTTGGGTGAGAGATCCTGAAGGCAATAAATACATGGACATGTTAAGCGCATATTCCGCCGTGAATCAAGGGCACCGACACCCGAAGATTATCCAGGCCTTAAAGGACCAGGCTGACCGGGTTACCCTGACATCCAGAGCCTTTCATAACGATCAGCTCGGGCCATGGTACGAAAAGATTTGCAAAATGGCGGGCAAAGAAATGGCATTGCCTATGAATACCGGTGCGGAGGCTGTGGAAACAGCGATTAAAACAGCGCGCCGCTGGGCATATGATGTGAAGGGAATTCCTGCTGATAAAGCTGAAATTATCGCTTGTACAGGCAACTTCCATGGAAGGACCATGGCAGCTGTTTCGCTTTCTTCCGATGAAGAATACAAGCGAGGCTTCGGACCGATGCTTTCCGGCATTAAACTGATCCCTTACGGGGATCTGGAAGCCTTGAAAGGTGCTATCACTCCGAACACTGCAGCCTTCCTGATCGAGCCCATCCAGGGGGAAGCCGGCATCCTGATACCGGAAGAGGGCTTCCTGAAAGCGGCCTTCGAGCATTGCAAGGAAAACAATGTCCTTTTCATTGCCGATGAGATTCAGGCAGGGCTCGGCCGCTCAGGAAAAATGTTTGCCTGTGAGTGGGAAGGATTCAGCCCTGATATGTATATTCTTGGAAAAGCGCTGGGCGGGGGAGTTTTCCCGATTTCCTGTGTTGTTGCCGACAAGGCTATTCTGGGTGTCTTCAACCCTGGGTCGCACGGTTCAACTTTCGGCGGAAATCCTATGGCTTGCGCGGTATCGATTGCCTCCCTTGATGTACTGGTCGAAGAAAAACTTGCAGACCGATCCCTTGAACTTGGGGAGTATTTTATCGGCAAATTGAAGCAAATCCAAAATCCGGCTATCAAGGAAGTCCGTGGCCGCGGTTTATTTATCGGGATAGAATTATCGGAACCGGCAAGAAAATATTGTGAGGCGCTAAAGGAAGAAGGATTATTGTGTAAAGAAACCCATGATACAGTGATTCGCTTCGCACCGCCGTTAATCATTACAAAGGAAGAAATTGATTGGGCGATTGAAAGGATTCAAAACGTATTAGCTTAAACTTATTCGTCCAAAAAAACCAGCCGGCAGTTTTTTCCGGCTGGTTTTCTACTAACGGGATGGCTTTGCCTGAGTTTGTTCGTCTCTTGCTTCGCTTGGCACGAATAGCAGGCCCAGGTTTATTAATCCTGCAATCCCCACAAGGCCGTAAATGATCCGGGAAAGCGCGGAATCCTGTCCGCCAAAGATGGCAGCGACTAAATCAAATTGAAAAAAACCGACAAGGCCCCAGTTGATGGCTCCGATAATAGTAAGGACAAGCGCTGTTCTTTGAATGCCACTCACCTTCATTACCTCCTTTATAAATGGTTCATATATAGGTTGCATTTGCTGCACAATTAATATACAGAACAAATAGTTCGATTTATTTTAATGGAATGTAAGAATTATTCATTGATAATTTGTCCAAGGGCAGTGTGTGATAAAGATGTTCAAACATGAACGAAAGTTTTGGCGGCCAGCCTGAATTGAACTTGTAGAGCTGCAGTCACATTTTTTGAAATTAATCCCTGAATTAGGTCATAATGAAAAAAAGGAGGTAGAGATCATGCAAAACTTTATATATAAAAATCCCACCAAATTAATGTTTGGCAAAGGGCAAGTCGAACAACTTAAGAAGGAAATTCCGCAATACGGAAAAAAGGTGCTTCTTGTCTATGGAGGGGGCAGTATAAAAAAGAGCGGTCTATATGACCAAGTCATTGCACAGCTGAAGGAAATCGATGTGGATGTCCATGAACTGCCTGGCGTTGAACCAAACCCAAGGATTTCAACCGTTCGAAAGGGAGCGGACATCTGTAAATCTGAAAACATAGATTTTATCCTCGCGGTTGGCGGCGGCAGCGTCATCGATTGTACGAAAGCCATAGCAGCAGGCGCTAAATATGAAGGGGATCCATGGGATCTTGTTATCAAAAAAGCTTCCGTTCAAGCAGCATTGCCGTTTGGGACTGTCCTGACGCTTGCAGCTACAGGATCTGAAATGAATTCCGGCTCTGTCATCACCAATTGGGAAACTAAGGAAAAATATGGATGGGGAAGCCCGCTTGTATTCCCGCAATTCTCCATATTGGATCCAGTTAACACATTTACCGTTCCACAAAACCAGACGGTGTATGGAATTGTTGATATGATGTGCCATGTATTTGAACAATATTTCCACCCGCGGACACATGCACCATTGCAGGATCGCTTCTGTGAATCGTTGTTGGTCACCGTTATGGAGACAGCTCCAAAGCTTCTGGAAGACCTTGAGAATTACGACCTTCGGGAAACGATTCTTTATTCAGGAACGATTGCGTTAAACGGTTACTTGCAAATGGGTTACCGCGGCGATTGGGCAACCCATAACATTGAACATTCCGTTTCCGCTGTTTATGATATTCCGCATGCCGGGGGACTCGCTATTTTATTCCCGAACTGGATGAAGCATGTGTTAAAAGAGGACACAGCCCGCTTTAAACAAATGGCCGTTAGAATCTTTAATGTGAATCCGGAAGGAAAAACGGATGAAGAAACAGCACTGGAAGGAATCGAAAAGCTCCGTGAATTCTGGAGCAGTCTGGGTGCCCCGGCGACCCTCTCCGATTATGATATCGATGATTCCCAAATTGAAACAATGGCCGATAAGGCAATGGTGAACGGGGAATTCGGAAACTTTAAAAAGCTAGATCGAGAAGATGTGCTGGCGATTTTACGGGCGTCACTATAAGCATGGATGGGAAAAGGCTTGCCGGATAACGGCAAGTCTGTTTTTATGCTGAATGGATGGGCTTCGGCTAAATGACGTTTATAATGGACAAATTAATATCAAAATCGGAGAAATCGAAAAATATAATCAAACTTTATTGGTTGATTACGCTCACATATGATGGAAACCTTGATTATCTGTCCGCCTTTCGTTAAAGTGAAAGGGTATTCTTTAAGAGGAGGAACTAACATGACACATGTACGTTTCGATTATTCAAAAGCAATGTCTTTTTTCGGCGAGCATGAAATTACATATTTGCAGGATGCGGTTAAGGTAGCGCACCACTCCTTACATGAACAAACAGGTGCTGGCAGTGACTTTTTAGGGTGGATTGACCTGCCTGTCGATTATGATAAAGAAGAATTTTCACGGATCAAAAAGGCCGCGGCGAAAATCCAGAACGATTCTGATATTTTATTGGTAATTGGCATCGGCGGCTCTTATCTGGGCGCACGTGCTGCAGTTGAAATGCTTCAGCACAGCTTTTATAACGTGTTGCCAAAAGATAAAAGAAACTCGCCTCAGGTCCTTTTTGCGGGGAACAATATCAGTTCTACATATATGAGGGATTTAATGGATTTATTGGAGGGAAAAGACTTTTCCATCAATGTGATTTCCAAATCGGGAACTACGACGGAACCCGCCCTTGCTTTCCGGATTTTCCGCAAGCTGCTTGAAGAGAAATATGGAGCGGAAGAAGCCCGCACACGCATTTACGCAACAACAGACAAAGCAAGGGGAGCACTTAAGACACTTGCTTCGGACGAAGGCTATGAAACATTCGTGATTCCGGATGATGTAGGCGGACGATACTCAGTATTGACTGCTGTAGGCTTATTGCCGATAGCAGCAAGCGGGGCTGACATTGATAAAATGATGGAAGGCGCTGCTGCGGCCAGGGAGGACTTCAGCAAATCGGAATTGTCCGAAAACCAGGCATACCAATATGCCGCGGTAAGAAATGTACTCTACAATAAAGGCAAAACAATAGAAATGCTGATTAATTATGAACCGGGACTTCAATATTTTGCCGAGTGGTGGAAGCAGCTTTTCGGCGAAAGTGAAGGAAAGGACCAAAAGGGCATTTATCCTTCTTCCGCAAACTTCTCAACCGATCTGCATTCATTGGGCCAGTATGTACAGGAAGGGCGCCGCGATCTTTTTGAAACGGTCATTAAAGTGGAAAATGCCCGCCATGCATTGACGATTGAAGAGGAAAACAATGATTTGGACGGCCTGAACTATCTTGCTGGGCAAACAGTCGACTTTGTGAATAACAAAGCTTTTGAAGGTACGTTGCTTGCACACACCGATGGAGGGGTGCCTAACCTAATTGTCAGCATTCCTGCAATGGATGCCTATACGTTTGGATACCTTGTCTACTTCTTTGAAAAAGCATGTGCGATGAGCGGCTACTTACTTGGAGTGAATCCATTCGACCAGCCTGGTGTGGAAGCCTATAAAGTGAATATGTTCGCGCTTTTAGGCAAGCCTGGCTTTGAAGAAAAGAAAGCAGAGCTTGAAAAGCGTTTGGAAAAATAGAATATAATAGACAAAGAAACCTTGCTGAATCTTATCTGCAAGGTTTTTTTACACGGTAAAGTCCTGCCGGCAATCCTACATTTTTAAATCAACTTTGACTTGTTGATAAATTGCGAAATGTCTTGTTTGTTGCTAATAAATCCGAAAAAAATAAGATTTAATTGTTGATAATGCCGAATTGTTCCAAAAACTGCCTGTGGATTTGTTGATAAAATTCGGTGTTTTCTTCAATATTGTGCACAAATTCTGGGGATAATCGGGAATTTTAAGAAATATGCCCCCAGTTGTTGATACGTTCCAAGAATATATTGAAAACCTTCCTTGATGTGTTGATAACTCCTTCGAATGTGTTGAAAAACACCAGCTCTGCATGATTTTCTGCCGGTGCGGTTAAGATAAATTAGAGGAATAAAGGGGGGTTTCTGATGATTGAGCTTTCTTCGTTGCTAGAAGGGAAAACTTTCATGCTGTTCGATCTTGAAGAGAACATGAAGCCAATGGGTTACACCATTTCTGGAAACTGGGAATACGATCATGGCTATTTTGACTATAAAATAGATGATTCAGACGGGTATCAATTTCTCCGAATCCCCTTTCGCGCCGTAGATGGCCAATTGGATTCAGACGGGGCCACCGTGCAATTGCTAAAGCCATTTTTACTTGCGCACCAATACCAGGATGAAAAAGATGATGAGGGTATCATTGGCAATATTTCGGCACCCTTCAACCAATTTCAGGAACCGAAGAATCCCGATGCCGAATTTCCTGAGAGCTATATCGGCCTGGGAAAAGCGCTCGTCCATGATTTGGAGAAAAAGCTGCTCGATCAATCTTGATGCTCCGGTACCCGTCATGTTTATTGAGTTGTAACTTCTAGAGAAGGTTTCGATAACCATTGGCCTTCTCTGATGCCCGTAATTGATACGACCTTCCGGATAATAGCATTCTCGGAAAAGGTTGATCACGTGATTCCGCCTGAGGAAGGATGGGCTTGAGGAATGTCCCTCATAAAAAAATCCGCGTCACCCGTCAAAAAAGCAGACCCCGTGTTTGGAGCCTGCCCATATATCTATGCCCTTTTTCTAACATTGAAATTGTCCGTAATGAGAAGCCAGTTTTGCGGAAACGACAAACCTAGCTTCCAATAGCTGATTCCCCGCAGCTTCAGCTCCTTGATCAAATCAAATTTTGCCTGTATCGACCGGGCATCTTCAAACCACACTGCATGCCTTCTGCCCTGCCCATCAGTATAGTTGAAATGGGGGGCCTGGGCATTGGTGTCGTATAAGATGGGCACGTTGTAGCGGGCTGCAATCTGTATAGCCTGCTGGGGACTGACCGCCCTTGCCTGGGAACCCTGGACAAAAGGAAGCGTCCAATCATATCCGTATAGATTTTGCCCCATCATGATTTTTGAAGATGGCATTTCTGTAATCGCATACTCCAATACCCTACGAACAGGGCCAATCGGAGACACTGCCATGGCTGGCCCGCCGCTGTAGCCCCACTCGTAGGTCATGATGACGACAAAATCGACTATTTCGCCATGTGCCCTGTAATCATGGGCTTCATACCAGCGCCCTGGCTGATCGGCCCTGGTCTTCGGGGCAAGGGCCGTAGACAAAAGCCAGCCTTGCTCTCTGAATCTAGCCTTTGCCTTGCGCAAAAATTGGTTATATGCTTCCCGATCCTCCGGCCGTAAATATTCAAAATCAAAATGAATATCCCTAAACCCATATCTGCGGGCAGTCCTGACAATATTATCAAGGAATGTGTTCTGGATATTTGTATTGGTAAGAATAATCCGTCCCAGTTCATCACTGAACTGGTCCTCCTCCTGATTGGTGATTACCATCATCAGCACCACATTATTTTGTCTCGCAATTGCAGGAAAATCGTTGAGAAGAGGCTCTTTTAACGACCCGTCACGGCGGGCCTGGAAACTGAATGGAGCAAGGTACGTAAGGTATGGAGCCGCCCGCCTTGCGCTTGTTACAAGATTTGCACTGACACTTGTGCCCCTCGGTTCCACATATGCATTGACCTCCGCATCGGTTTTTGGACGCGGCGGTATATAAAGACGGAAGCCGACAGTTAAGGTCTGGTCTGCCGAAATACGGTTAACTCTTGCAAGCTCCTGGTAGGGGACACCCACCCTTTGTGAGATGGACCAGAGAGTGTCTCCGGGCTGTACATAATAATAGCTGCCTGAAATCGGTATCACCATCGCCTGCCCGACAACAAGATCGTTTGGATTTGGCAGCTCATTGGCCCTTCTGATCTCATCTGCGCTGACATTATATGACTGCGCGATGCTGGCTAGCGTCTCGTTTTGCCTAACGACATGGATGTGCAACTGCTCTCCCTCCTTATCGGGTAATGCCTGAATAAACGGAATTACAGTAAACGCTACAACAATTGTATGTTTATGTATGCAGATACATGATAAAAAAGGAGGAGGGAAACCGAAAGAGCGCTTAAAGATTTATGAGGGTCGATTGTAAGTGACGATGAATGGCATTTTTTATCATATGATCGGCGGGTGCCGCTTGTCATAGTGGAACTGACGCCATAAATATAGGTATGCCATTTTTGATAGGTGGGTTCTACCGCTGCAGAAATAAGAGAAGAATTGGGGATGAGGATGATGCTTAAATTAAGAATCATGCAATCCGCCTCGGGTATCCTGGTATAAATCAAGATATAATTGGCCGTTAGTACCTACTACCGCGTAGCAAACCTCAGATAGCTCCAATTTTCGCTTTTGTAACTCGGTCATTAACCAATGCTCGCCATATTCCTTATGACCGGCATTTGCCTGAATAATTTCCCCCTCTATGACCAATTCGACGGGGAACATTCGATCCGAAGACGTCTCAATATGTAAATCTCTCTTCGTAACATTTCGGTATTGGGATTTTTTTAGAACTGATAAAATTCCGTTCGTCTCGAGGATTGCGTAATCCACTTCATGGATATCAAAGATGTCTTTTTCCCTCAGTGCTTGGTTTAAGATGTCTAATGTAAATCCGATTTTTTTCATTTTTGCTTCTTGTATCGCGCCTTTTTCTATTAAAATTGCGGGCTCGCCCGAAATCCATTTCCTGTACAGCCGATGTTTCATCAGGATTGCATTCAGCATGAAAATGGTCAGGCTCAGGATGATTAAAGACACAATAAAATAATGAAATTTAATCCGTATGTTAAAAGCCAGGTTTCCCGCAATAGTACCGACTGTAATGGAGGCGATGTACAAGTGATAACTTCGATGGGCGATGGTTTGTCTGCCCAGAATCTGTACAAAGATCCATAGCGATATGAAAGCTGTAATGGTTCTAATGATAATTTCAGCAGTGCCTGACATCATTCCGTCTCCTTCTAAAATATCGCCGGAGCTTGATATTAAGTATAGAAGTATGATGTTGCATTTTAAGAAAAATATTCTCTTTTTAATCCAGTGCCCTTTATTATAGAGGACATGGTGTATAAGGCCTGCCATAACATTTATTAGACATTTCCAGTTATGGGGGGTACAATCTAATCTGTGAATAAGGATTAAATGAGGTGGCAATATTAATATCTGGGAAATCTTTGTTGCAATTGTTCTTGGACTGGTGGAAGGGCTGACGGAATTTGCCCCGGTATCGTCGACCGGACATATGATTATCGTGGATGATCTTCTGTTTAAGTCGAATGAAATCTTTGGCGATGAAGTGGCAAATGCCTTTAAGGTTGTGATTCAGCTTGGTTCTATACTGGCTGTCGTGATCATTTTCTGGGGGCGTTTCATGGACTTGCTTGGGGTCAGGAAAATCCGGACTGAATCAGGCGATCCCGCACAGAAATTAAACCTTCTGCAAATCATCGTTGGGCTGTTGCCTGCAGGTGTGCTGGGTGTTTTATTCGAAGATTATATCGATGAATACCTTTTTTCAACAAATACAGTTGCGGTAGGCTTATTGCTTGGCGCTTTTTTAATGCTTGCAGCCGATAAGTTTCAGCCGAAGGTGCTCAAAGCGGAATCCGTGGACCAGATTACATATAAGCAGGCATTAGGTGTCGGATTAATCCAGTGTCTGGCGCTCTGGCCCGGTTTTTCACGATCAGGTTCGACAATCTCTGGAGGGGTCTTGCTAGGGATGAGCCATCGTTCGGCATCTGATTTTACCTTCATTATGGCCGTTCCGATCATGGCAGGTGCGAGCTTGATTAAGGTAGTGAAATATTGGGATTATTTTTCACTGGATGTTCTTCCATTTTTTATCGCCGGATTTATCAGTGCGTTTATATTTTCATTAGTTTTCATCCGTTTCTTCTTAAAACTCATCAATAAAATTAAGTTAAAACCATTCGCTTATTACCGAATCGGGTTGGCTTTGCTTTTGTTTTTGCTCGCTTTGTAATCAGAAATTGAATGAGTCGACTCCCGGATCTTGATGAAAGAGAAGGGAGTTTTTTTATTTGGCGGATAAGAGTATGTTAATCATAAAAAATTATTTTGGAAAACTTTTAAAAAAGTTGTACACAATTGGGAATGATACTTATATAAAGGACCTTCAACCTGCATTTAAAAATGTTTCTATGAAAAATCCCTTCGAGAAAGTTTATTGAAATAAAATAAAAGTCTTGACTGAAACAGAATTCGACAATATACTACAAAACATGAATATTTAGAAAACTTCATTGATCAGTCAGCCTGGAGGTTTAAACATAATGGATATTTTTCGTAAAAAATCAGTGAGTGCGCTAATGGCCAACAGCCAGGGAAAAGAACTGAGCAGATCATTAAACCTGCTCGACCTTATTTTCCTTGGAGTCGGTTGCGTCATCGGTACAGGAATTTTTGTAATTACCGGTGTCGTGGCTGCGGAAAGCGCCGGACCAGCGCTTACTATTTCGTTTATTATTGCCGGAATTGCCTGTGCGCTGGCAGCATTTTGTTATGCTGAGTTTTCGTCGGCAGTGCCTGTTGCAGGCAGTGTATATACGTACTCATATGCTACCCTGGGCGAAATTTTTGCCTTTTTGATCGGCTGGGATTTAATGCTTGAGTATGTGTTGGCCATATCGGCAGTGGCTACGGGATGGTCCTCTTACTTCCAGTCATTGATCGCTGGTTTTGGCCTGCATGTGCCAGAAAGTATGTCATCGGCACCGGGGACCGGCAAAGGCGGCATGGTTGACCTGCCTGCCATGGTTATTATCCTTCTAATTACCGCCTTGGTGAGCCGCGGGGTTAAAGAAAGCACACGCTTTAATAATGTTATGGTGTTCCTAAAGCTGGGGATTATTATATTGTTCATCGTGGCGGGTATGGGTTATGTAAAGCCTGAAAACTGGACACCTTTTGCCCCGTTCGGTTTCAGCGGAATTATCACTGCAGCTGCTACAGTGTTCTTTGCTTATATTGGCTTTGATGTCATTGCCACTGCTTCTGAAGAAGTTAAAAATCCGAAACGGAATATGCCGATAGGGATTATTTCTTCCCTTGCCCTTTGTACCGGGTTATATATACTTGTCGCTCTTGTGCTTACCGGCATGGTTCCGTACCGTCAACTGAATGTCGGAGATCCTGTAGCATTTGCGCTAAGGGTGGTCGGTCAGGATTCGATTGCGGGAATCATTTCTGTGGGAGCTGTAGCGGGAATTACCACAGTCCTGCTCGCATTGATTTATGCCCAGGTCCGTTTGACCTACTCCATGAGCCGTGACGGGCTTTTGCCGAAAAAAATGGCAAATGTGCACAAAAAGTATAAAACGCCATTTTTCAATACCTGGCTGACAGGGTTCGTGGCAGCAGGAATCGCAGGGTTCGTGGATTTAACGACACTGGCCCATCTGGTGAATATGGGAACACTGGCTGCATTCACATTGATTTCACTGGCAATCATTGTGTTGCGCAGGAAACATCCGGAATTAAAAGCATCCTTCCGGGTGCCGTTTGTACCGGTCCTGCCGGCAATTTCAGCACTCCTCTGCATTTATTTAACATTGAGCTTGCCAGGGATCACTTGGATTTCGTTCATAATTTGGCTGGCTATAGGCTTCGTCGTCTATATGGTTTATTCTCGAAAGCACAGTAATCTTAATCATTGATTAACCGCGGCTCTAAGGATTTATTTCCTTAGGGCCGCTTTTGGCTGGATGAATGTCGGCTACATGGCTGGCGAAATGAAAAATCTGGCAAAAACGATGCCCCGGGCAATCATAACAGATTTTAGTAGTGATCATTGCTTATCTTTCCGTTAACATCGCGATGCTGCATGCGAGATTGTAGAATTGGGCCCGAATGCAGCGAACGTGGCAGCGACAAGCTGATTACGATTGGCATCCTGATTTCAATCTTCGGCTGCCTTAATGGAAAAATCCTGACATTTTCCCAGATTCCATTCGCGATGGCAGAAAGCGGATTGCTTCCGGCCGCAAAGAAGTTTTCAAGTGTCCATCCAACCTTTAAGACACCTTTGAACGCGACATTGCTTCAGCTCGCCATTGCGGTTTTAATGATGCTTGCCGGCAATCCAGACAGGTTATCCAACATTGCCATTTTTGCGGTATTTTCTTTTTAAGGGTTGGCTTTCTTCGCGGTGTTTGTTTTACGAAAACAAAAGCAGGAAGAAAATACGTATAAGGTGCCGCTATATCCCCTTACTCCGATTGTAGCTATTCTGGGATCGGTGTATAATGTCCGGGATCACAATCATCTATTCCTGCATACTGGCTTATAATGAGAAAAATAGAAAGTGAAAAAATACCAAAGGCCTGTTAATTCGGTTCTGCTCCCGTACTCTATTACTGAAGGGAGTTTTTTTTTATTTAAATTTTCCAAATATAAAAATATTGCCGCTAAATGAGTAGATAGAACTATTAATTTTATTAATAATGTGATAATTATAGAAATATAGAATTTTTCAGGTAAAGGGGAATCGATAATGAGTCTGGCACAGTATATCATTAGGACAAGTATTGTGGTAATACCCTTCACTGCATTAATCGGCTTGTTTGTAAACCTATACAATGATATAGACGGGACACGGTTTTGGATGAACATCGTCTTCACTACTCTTTTTGGCTTTCTTGTGGGCGTGCTGTCTTCCATCTTAAATCATACTCGATTTATCAAACCAATTGGCAAGATCAATGAGTTTTTAGAAAAATTAGCAGGCGGGCATATGCTAGACAGGCTTGACGGAGAAAAACTGGGAGAATTGAAATCGGTTGCAAGAAGCATAAATCATACAGTGGATTCATGGGGAAATGTCCTTGCCAATGTCCAAAAGGCATCCAATGAAATTACTCATTATTCAGCGCAGCTCACACAGGGGGCAGATCAAACGACAAAGGCGACCGAACATATTTCAAATACCATCGAAGACGTGGCACAGGGAGCCGACACCCAGGTTCATGGAGTAAGCCAAACTTCCCATTTAATACATCAAATGTCTGCAGGTCTTTCGCAGGTGGCTTCAAGTGCCGCCACTGTCACCGAGAGCGTAAATGAATCTCTTGCCAAGGCTGACTCAGGCTCAGAGTCCATTCGGATGGCCGGTGAACAAATGGAGTCGATCCATTCCAATGTCAACGAGCTCTCAAGGGTTGTGAAAGGCCTGGGAGACCGCTCGAATGAAATTGGCAATATTGTTGATGTGATAACAGGAATTGCCGCACAGACAAATTTGCTCGCGTTGAATGCAGCGATTGAAGCAGCTCGGGCGGGTGAACAGGGCAAAGGTTTTGCGGTTGTGGCCAATGAAGTCCGGAAGCTTGCGGAGCAATCTGGCAATGCGACCCAGCAAATAAGTGAAATCATTACTCAAATTCAGAAAGAAACGCAGCAGGTTGTCGAAACGATGGGAACGGTAAAACATGAGGTATCGGAAGGGATTGAAGTGATGGGGACTGCGGGTAGTTCATTTACACAGATCCAGCTTTCCGTCAATTCTGTTTCAGATCAGATTGAACAAGTAACCGCTGCGATCCAGGAAATGAATGCCGGTACGACACTTGCCGTAAGTACAATGGAAAACATCTCGAACGTGGCGGCAGAATCTGCAGCCGCTACACAAAGCGTATTGGCGGCCACGGAGCAACAGGTTGCTTCCATGCAGGAGTTCAGCGCATTTTCCAACTCACTGACGAAGCTTGCACGAGAAATGGAATCATTGGTAAATACATTTAAAATTTGATCTGAAAGAAAAAGATGCGGCCTGACACCGCATCTTTCCTGTTTTCACTTATCTTCAGGGAGCGTTTCATTTTCCTCGAGAATTTTGTTAATCTTTCGACTGTTATTATTTGAATTGATAATCTTGACCAAATCCGTCATATTTTCAGCCTCGTTATCTTTTTTATCCTTATCCATACCGTCCATCCTCTTCTGATAGAGTTCCATGCTATAAAACATCATCCATTATTTCTTCCATTTCAATCTTCAGCTTTTCGGTTTCATCTTCGACTACTGTAATCATTGTGCCGACAATTTCCACAACGTCCCCAGGCTTTGCCTCGGATGGGAAGAGATTGATTGGAAAGCCCTCGGTCTCGCCGTCTACCGTTATCAATCCATATTCCCCTTCAAAACGTTCGATGATTCCTTTTGATATATCGCCCATAGTTATCTGCTCCTATAGTAGTTTTTTAGAATCGTAACTATGGTATTCCTTTTTTGACCCAATCTTAAACTAACCATTGAAATCAGTATAGGGAAAATCTATTTAGCAGCTCTGTACCTGTTATCGTCATAGGATAAAACGTCTGAGACTTCCTGTGCGGGTTTGCCGTAAAAGTCGGCAGCACGATAGGCATGGACCTCTCTATAAATTCCCTTCATTTTTTCAAAAACCCATTCTGTAGTTTTCGGGGTGGGAGACCAATAATATATGTCCATTTCATTTAGCTCATTAGTAACGATATGCAGTCTTTTATAAGTAATGGATGTGGCTTTCCTAAAGCTGTTTTTCTCGTAGAATATGACTCTTTTTTTTGTGTCTGGATCAGCAGGAGTAATGGGTTCCACTTCTAGAATGATCGGTTTGCCCTTTTTCTTGAGGCGGTTGATCAGCGTGCTGCCCATCCCGTTGCCGCGGTATTTGCCGCTTACAAGGATATAATCTATAAAGATAAAGTCTTCTTTTTCCAGATACACAACAATATGCGCAGGCCCTTCTTCCCTTTTGTATATCAGTCCTTTTTCCATAAATAACGCTTGCATATGGTCCTTTGATTTCATTTCTCTTGCAGGGAAATATTCGGTAAGTTTGTTATACCATTCGGTCATCGAAACGCCCTCTCCTTATAGGGTTTTATCACTCCGTTATCTTACATACCAACCGCGAGGGAAAAATAAACCATTTTTGTAGATAAATAAGTTTAAAAAATGGCAGTTTAGGAAATATATATTTCGTTAATAGTCTTTTAATTTATAAGAAGGCAGGGAATGGGGATGGAGAACAATGAAACCATGCACACGAAAGTAACCGCATTGCTTGGATGGAGTTTAAAGGCCATTGAAGCAATAGATAAACTGGACAGGCCGTATGTGGTAGTGGGCCCTCCCGAGTTCCGCGAGTTTGCAGGAAGGAATGGCATACAATTCGTGGACTGGCAGTTTGAGCGGTTGAATGAACGATCCAATGAACTATATGAAAAACTGGCAGATTTGAATGTGAAACTGGCGGTTCCGATTTATGAGGAAACGGTAGAGTGGGCCGGGGCCATTAATGCCAGAATCAATAATGATCCGCGCATTTTCAACCGTTCCCTGCTTTTGCGCGATAAAGGGTTGATGAAAAGAAAAGCTCAGATGGCAGGAATGAAGGTCGGCGTGTTTGAAGAGGCCTACTCAAAGGAGGATGTTTACAGGTTCCTAAAAAGGGTGAACGAGGCGCTCATAAAGCTTGACGGCGACCCGAACGACCCGATTCATGTGAAACCTTTAAATAAGGCAGGTACGGTGGGCCACCGTTTGATCCGTGATCCACAGGATATTGATCTCATGAGCGACCAGGAGTTTCCGTGCCTGATGGAGAGCCACCTTGACGGGCAGGAATTTTCGTGTGAGGCATTTATCCATGATGGCAAGGTCCGTTTCCTGAATATTACCGAATATGTAAAGCTTGGCCACTCCAACTTTGTCCCTGCTTCACGGGCGCTGGAGGAATGGAGGCCGCAGATCGAAAAAGAAATCAAAAAGCTGGTTGATGCTTTTGAAGTGAAATACGGTGTGATCCATCCGGAATTTTTCATTTCACCGGACGGCTCTCTTAATTTCGGCGAGGTGGCGGCTCGTGTGCCTGGCGGACATATTTTTGAGCTTATAGAAAGGGCGTATGGTTTTAGTGCGTTTCAGGCACAGATTATCTGCAGCGACCCGGATACTACTGAGGAAGAGCTGGAAGCCTTTTTTCCAGAAGAAGTAGCAGCTGCAAAAGGATATGCAGGAAGCTTGATGGTCTATCCGCGGGTGAAATTGATCGAAAAATTGAACGTTCCTGAAGAATTGAAAAATGATCCGTATTTCGAAAAGCATGATATGTTCATCCCAACCACGTCAAAGGTTGCTGAAAGGGTGGGATTCGGAAATCACTATGGCACCATTTTCTTTTTCGGAGAAGACAGCGAGCGGATGAGAAGCCTTATGAACGAGTATGAGAAATATGATTTTTATTTATAGCGGGCGGTGAAAAAAATGGGCACTGATACAGCTACAATCAGGGATAAATTTGAACAGGCGTTGAAAATTCTGGGGGATGCTAAGCCTTTTGCAAAAAGCATGTACCAAACGGATGTCTTTCAATTGGGAATGGAGCTTGCACGTACTAAAGAAGGGCTGAAGGCCCTTTATGAAAATGCGGCTGAATTTGATCAAGCCGGCGTTTTTTTGGGTGGCCCCTGGGAAGATGCTTCCAAGCTGCAGCCGCCTCTGGTGGGCGGTTCGCTGAAATTAAAAGGGGTTAATTCCATCATTGAGCTTTTTAGTGAAATGAGGATGCTGGCAATAGCAAAAGAAGATTATCAGCATGGAAAGGTAAGCGGGGAGGAAGCAATATCATTTTTAAATGAAGTGCTTGCCTTGAACCTTGATTTGTTGTTCCCGCCGGAAACAGAGGCCGCTAGAGTTGAGTCAGGGGAACACATCGAACGGGCGGAAAGGTTGTTTCGGTTTTTAGGTGATGAACTATCCTTTAACGCGATTGCCGGAAAAATTGTGAATGAAATCGAGAGGCTGATGGTTCAAAGGCCGATCAAGGTGGAACGGATCATTAAAATGATTCAAATGGCGAAGCAAATGGTGTATGCCGATATAGATGAAAAGGCAAAGAAATCCTTGATCAGCTTCGAAAAAGCCATTGAAAAACCGACGCCTGTAAGTGAACGGTACGGTGACTTGCGCCAGTATCAAAACCATTTAAAAGAGCTGGATGAACCGGAGCTATTGGAGGAAGCTACCGCGTTTGCTGAATCTGTAAAGGCTACAGGGCTTATATCTCCACATCATGCTACCTTCATCCGATATTTGAATCGGACAAGCCAAGACATACTTCCGGTTGCCCTAGACCTGTCTGAAACAGGAACAGCAAGTTTCAATGCCAATAAAGAGCTGGTCCACGATATGATTCAGCTGGCGATCCATCCCCAGCTTTGCCAGGCCATTTACGGCCTTGGCAGAATGCTTGACAGAGGTGTGTTGACTCAGGAACCAATCCTGCCCGCAATCCGCCGTTTGTTCGAGCTGGATATTCATCCGAATGTGAAACGGGCCTTGTTAAAGCCTGAATATAAAAGAAACGGTATTACGGCTAACGGTGTCCTCGTGGCAGGAACCATCAGCGTGTTAGGGCAGCCCCTGGGGGTTGGCCAGGGGCTTAACCCGACCTGCCAATCCGCGAGGGCTATCAGCCTTTGGGCACAGCATGGAATCGGCCAGCTATTGGAATACATTGCCCGCGCTGCAAGGGATCATGATATTGATATGACGTTTGAAGGGGAAGTCATCCATTCAAGCGAATTGGAAGGCGGCGTTGCAGGAGGCGAGATCCACCAGGAGCTCGATCCGGTTTCGATCGTTCTAGTGCCGCATTTGGACAAAATTTATAATGAAATGATGAAAAAAACACTTCTGCGGGGCGAAGACGGACATAAATGGGTAAATCCGGAATTTTACGGGGAATGGATTCCACGCGGCTTTATAAATGCCATTGATCAATTAACCGGCTATGTTACAGATTATCCTGCATTTGTCCGCCTTTTCTATGCAACCCATCATCCGGAATTTAACGAAGGCTATGAACTAATTTATCCGAATCCGGTAGGCATTTTCATTACAAATGTCCATGGAAAGCTTCTTGGGCTTCATGCAGTTTCGATTCAACGCATTGCAGAGGACCAAAACGGCGAATATCGTGTTTACTTTTATAATCCGAACAATGACAGCGGGCAAAACTGGGGCCAGGGCATCGAGCCAAGTGTTACCGGAAATGGCGAAGGGGAAGGCGAATCTTCACTTCCTTTCCATGAATTCGTGTCACGCATGTACGCATTCCACTACAATCCATACGAACAGGGAGATACCTATATGGTGGATGATGAATATGTGCAAAAGGTCGAAGGAATTGCACGAGAAAGCTGGGGGGAATCCTATACCTGGGCGGAATAATTTTATATAAGTGAAGGAGCCAGCCGAAAAAGAGCACAGAAAAAAATGTGCTCTTTTTCGGCATTTATCTAACTCCTTTGGTGGTCTATGTAGTGTTTGGCTTATCTCCATGCCTTTTTTAACGATTCTGTTCTGGAAAGAACTTGGTTATCTAAACCTAACACCGGATTTTATCCCCCATTTTCAGGTGCTTTTACCGAATCTACTATTTTTATAGGACGGTACGGGATTTTTACACCATTAAAATTCTACGATAGTCCTTTTTTTCCTTCATTAAACGTAAAACGTTCCAATCAGACACTAAACTGATCGAAACAAGCTGATAAAAACGGGCTCGTCCCTGCTTCTCATTTGATGGCATACGTTAGATAAGATGTAGACATATGCCAATAATTGTCTATAATGTAGTAAACCTTTTGAACGAAGGGAAAGGGTACAATGGGCCTTTTATGGCAATCAGAAGATAACCGGTTTTCACACCTCGTTGAATTATATGTACAGGATAGCAGCAAGAATAGGGGGGGAATAAAAGAAAGCCTGATTGGTGAAGCTCAAAAGCTATTAGTGGATAAAATTGGCTTGGAGTGCTTATTGCATTATGCGCCCATTCTTGATCAGTATGGATTTTTTGTTGGCGGCCCATGGGAAAAAGCGGATAAACTGCAGCCTCGCCTGGTCCGCGGTACGCTGATGGCAGGCGGCGATATGGCAGCAGCCGAGGCAATAAGCAATCTAAGGATGCTGGCCGTGGCAAACGAAAATTATTATGCGCCGTCCATCCCAAAGGAATTAGCAAAGGGCTATCTGGATGAAGTGATTGCCGCGAACCTTGACGTTTTATATGTACCTGAAACGGAAGAAGCCAGGATTAAAGGAAGTCTGGTTCCTAAGGAAATTAGGCTTTTATTTGAATTTATTGCTGAGCGGCATTCATCTCCTGACATCCTCGCTTTTTTAACGGATGAGATTGAGAAGCTTTCTGTTCAACGGCCAATCATTACCGACAAAATTGAAAAACTGATCGCCTCAGGAATCGCTTCGACATCTAAGAACCAGAGGGAAAACACAAAGTTTCACAGCTTCGAAAAGGCATTGATGGCTCCATCGCAGTTAGCTGAACAGTATGGGAAAAATTATATGGAAGCACTTGCGCGCAGCCCGGAAAATGCACTTTATAAGGAAGCGGAACAATTGTGCCGTTCCATGAAGGAAACCGGAATTGTTTCCATGTTTCATGTAAACCTTATTGTCTTTGCAGCAGCAAGTTATAAACTGGATTTAGTAAGGAAGCTGCTGGGATTAAGCAAGGAAGGGTTCAAGCGGCTTGATAAGCATGCTGAACTAGTAAAGAAAATCATAGAAACGGCGATAAAACCGGAAACGAAACAGACTGTGTATAGCCTGTCACGGCTTCTTGAAAGGGATATCTTTACGGGAAATTTCGTTGAAATATTGGAGGAATTGCTTAACACAGAACCGTGCCAGGCGGTGGAAAGGAAACTAATAGCAGTATATGGCGATAGCGGAATACCAGCCGAAACTTATCTTCTTGCGGGAACGGTAAGTGTACTGGGGCAGCCTCTGGGTATCGGGCAGGGATTCAATCCGTGCTGCCAATCCACAAGAGCGTTGAGCTATTGGGCACAGAAAAATCCGGTTTTTTTATTGGAACTGATTTTAGAAGCTGTAAAGAGAGAAAATATTATATTTCCTTTTGAAGGGCATTTAATCGATTCTTCCTTTCTCCCTGTAAGAGATCTTGATTTCACCATCCCGATGGATCCGGTTTCGGCAGTTTTAGTGCCATTGTTGGATGCAATTTATGGAAACATGATCAAAAGAGCAGGATTCAGAGGAGGAGATATCCATAAAGTGATCAATCCTGAATTCCATCGCCAAGGGGTACTATCAGGTTTTGCAGACAAATATCATAACGGGGATTTTTCTTCTCTGTTTTACCGCTACTATCATCCGGATTTCTCCAATATCAAGATCAGCGGACACCTTCCCCAGCCGGCAGGCATCATCATTTATAGCCAAGATGATTCAGCTTTGGGCGCGCATGCCATCTTGATTCAGAGGATCGGCAAGGATCCGTCAGGCGAAGTCCGTGTCTATTTCTATAACCCCAACAATGACAGCAGCCAGACATGGGGGAAAACCATTAAAACGAGCGTTGCGGGAAAAGGAGAGCTGGAAGGGGAAAGTTCATTGCTTTTCGATGAATTCTTGCACTGTTTATATGCGTTCCATTTTCCGAACTAAGTTGAACGAAAGAACGGCTCGTTTAAGCACCAACCACTTTTTCCCGCCTCCTTGAATTGGAGCCACCTTTCCGCTTTGCTGATAGGATGTGAAAACCCACGTATCACTTGAAGGAACCCAAATACATGGGTCAACAGCTTTACACTAAAAACCCAGTTGGTACCTCAAAACACACAAGAGGCTGACCCGTGTGAGCGGGCCAGCTCCTTTTTAATTTTCAGAAATAACAGTGAACCGCTCATTCACATGTTGAGGATTTTCAATCTCATCCACTACAGCTATCGCATAGTCCGCATAGCTGACATAACTTTGTCCTTTACTGTTCAGGATCACATGATCTTTTCCATTTTGGTAAGATCCTGTTCTCTTCCCTTCTGCGTCAAATAATCCAGCCGGGCTGATATAGGTCCATGTGATTGAATCTGCATTTTGCAAATCCTCCAGATTTTTTCCTGCATTTGATGCCGTTGGATACACAAAGTCAGGAAATTCCGGTGTGTCCATAAGCCTGGTTGTTTTTGCCTCATCAACGAAGAGGCTTCCTGCACCGCCTACCACAACTAATTTTGTGTCAGGGGCCCCATTAAGGGCATCGATAAGGGATCTCCCAGCGTCTACATATAGATGTTCTTCCCCCATTGGCGCACTAAATGCGTTTACAACTACATCAAAAGATTTGAGGTGATCCCCGGTAAGATTAAACAAGTCTTTCTCAAGGACTGCAGCATTTGTTCCAGCCACTTTTGAAGCATTTCTCACGATTGCTGTAACTTCATGCCCTCTGTCAAGCGCCTCTTTCATAATCAGGCTTCCTGCTTTACCAGCAGCACCTATAATCCCAATTTTCATACGAAATGCCTCCTAATTAATTGTTGTAACAAAAAAAGTTACATGTTGGCGGTACAAGGACATCTCTTCATTTTTAAAAGAGATGTTCTATTACATCTTTGAGTGTTTTGTTAGCCAATTCGTCCTCCATCGCTTTTTGGACAGTATGAAATGTACAATTAAGTGTGGACTGGATTTTCTTTCCCACAGGACAGTTTACATTTGGATTTTCATGGATTGCAAATAACTCATCTTTATTGAGGATAGCCTTATAAATATCCAATAGGGAAATTTCTGAAGTTTTTTTTGTTAAGGATGCTCCCGCCACCCCTGGCTGAGTGGCCAAAATTCCTGCTTTTTTTAACTGGCTGATCAATCGGCGGATCACCACAGGATTCGTATTGACACTGTTGGCAATTGCCTCGGAAGTAATTTGTCCACGCGGAAATGAAGCAATCAAAGATAAAGTGTGGATCGCTACAGAAAACCGGCTATTAATCAATTTTTTACACCACCATGTGTAACAATTGTAGTTACATGATTATTTTTTGTCAATTATTTTACTTTATATCCGCTATTGGGCCATTTTTTCTTCAACGCACCTGTAAACGTCTTAACATTCTTTTTATCTTGCATAATAGGGGAATAAACGTAGGAAAGCGTTCTGATAAAGGACTGATTTTTCAACTTAATAACGGAGAGATTCCCATGCTGTACGTCTCTTTCAATGACACTTCGGGACAGCAGTGACAACCCCAAGCCGTTTATGATTGTTTCTTTAATGCCTTGATTGCTGCTAATTGTAAGAAGAGATTTAACTTTTAAGCCATTCGAACGGATGACGTGGTTCAGATATTCACGTGTACCTGATCCAACTTCTCTGGATACCCATGCTTGATTCTGAAGGTCAGCTACAGTCACTTCATCTTTAGAAGCGAGCTTATGATTGGTCGCAGAAACGATGAATAGTTCATCCTCCATAAAAGGGTGAACGGAAACCTCTTTCTCATTTGTCTGGCCTTCAATTAGACCGATATCCACTTGATACAACCGCACAAATTCAACAATTTCTTCTGTGTTTCCAATTATCACTTGAAGCTCAAGTTCCGGATAGTCTTTTTGAAGGTCAAATAGCAGCGAAGGCAATATATACTCCCCGATTGTAAAACTTGCGCCAATCTTCAATTCTCCTTTAATTGTGTTATGATGTTCTAGAATATCCTGCCTGGTCTGTTCATATATGGTGATCATTTGCTTTGCGCGGTCATATAATATCTGGCCAGTTGGAGTTATTTTTAAATATTTTGGTGAACGTAAAAATAATTGGGTTTGGAATTCTTTTTCTAAATTTTTTATATGGAGACTTACACTTGGTTGAGACATGAGAAGCGTTTCGGCCGTTTTTGTAAAGTTTTTCACTTCGGCCAGAGTAACAAATGTCTTTAACTCATCATAGTACAAAAGAAACCCTCCTTATTATTAGTATTCCTAATAGTAACGATAATTTATATGTATTTTACTAATCTTGACTCTTCCGGTAAAGTTAAAGTAGGGTTTTTATAAAATTGTCTGGGATCATGTCAGCATATAAAGTGTTTCTTATGTCATAAAACCTACTTAGTTGATAGGGATAATACAATTATGGTAAAAATTTATTATATTATCGATGAAAAGTGAATTGCAAGAATTGTCGAAACCAGTCATTATTAATGATGATTAGTTTATATTCCTTTGTGAGGTGGAAATCGTTGCAACTTCAGGTAATGAACAGTCCATTTAATCAGGAGCAGGCAGAGCTCCTTAACCGCCTTCTGCCGACTTTAACACAGTCACAAAAGGTCTGGCTGAGCGGCTATCTGGCCGCAACCCAGTCTGTTTCTGAACTTTTAACTCCAGAAGCGCAGGCGGAACAGCTTCCAGCTGGAACCACCCAATCGGTATCAAAAGAAGTGACCGTTCTTTATGGATCACAAACGGGCAACGCGCAAGGGCTTGCGGAGAATGCGGGAAAGACACTCGAGGGGAGGGGCTTTCAGGTTACTGTATCGTCCATGAGTGATTTTAAACCGAACAATCTGAAGAAAGTTCAGAACCTGCTTATTATCGTGAGCACACACGGGGAAGGGGACCCGCCGGACAGCGCGCTGACGTTCCATGAGTTTCTTCATGGCAGAAGGGCACCAAAGCTTGAGGATCTCCACTTTTCTGTTCTGGCACTTGGAGACACCTCATATGAGTTTTTCTGCCAGACGGGTAAAGAATTTGATGCCCGGCTGGAAGAGCTGGGCGCGACACGGCTTTATCCGCGTGTAGATTGCGACCTTGATTATGATGAGCCAGCGGCCGAGTGGCTGGAAGGCGTGGTTGCTAGCTTAAGTGAAGTGCAGGGGGGAAATGCTGCACCTGCTTTAGCCGATGCCCCAAAAGCTGTTGAAACGTCTTATTCCAGAACGAATCCTTTTAAAGCGGAAGTATTGGAAAATTTAAATTTAAACGGCCGCGGTTCTAACAAAGAAACACGCCATTTGGAACTATCGCTTGAAGGGTCCGGTCTTACCTTTGAACCGGGAGACAGCCTTGGTATATATCCGGAAAACGATCCTGGTCTGGTGAACCTGCTTCTTGAGCAAATGGACTGGAATCCGGAAGAAATGGTAGCGGTAGGTAAACAAGGAGAAGTTCGCCCGCTTAAAGAAGCACTGACTTCCCAATTCGAGATAACCGTTTTGACAAAGCCCCTTCTTCAGAAAGCGGCTGAGCTTTCAGCTAGTGATGACTTACGGGAGCTCCTAACACCGGGGAATGAAGAAAACGTGAAGTCTTATCTTGAAGGTCGCGATTTGCTTGATTTGGTGCGTGATTTTGCTCCATGGACCGGGTCGGCACAAGACTTTATTTCCATTCTAAGGAAAATGCCGGCACGCCTTTATTCAATCGCAAGCAGTTTATCCGCAAATCCGGAAGAAGTGCATTTGACAATCGGTGCCGTCCGCTACGAAACCCATGGACGTGAACGAAATGGCGTTTGTTCCATTTTGTGTGCAGAACGTTTGAATCCAGGAGATATGCTGCCGGTTTACATTCAGCATAATCAAAACTTTAAGCTGCCAAATAATCCGGAGACACCGATCATCATGGTTGGACCAGGCACAGGTGTGGCACCGTTCCGTTCTTTCATGCAGGAGCGTGAAGAAAACGGCGCGGAAGGGAAATCCTGGTTGTTCTTCGGGGACCAGCATTTCGTTACCGATTTCCTTTACCAGACTGAATGGCAAAAGTGGCTGAAAGACGGTGTGCTGACCAAAATGGATGTTGCGTTTTCCCGTGACACGGAGGAAAAAGTATATGTGCAGCATCGCATGCTGGAAAATAGCAAGGAATTGTTCCAGTGGCTTCAAGAAGGAGCGGTCCTATATATTTGCGGAGACGAGAAAAGTATGGCGCATGATGTCCATAATACGCTCATTGATATTATCGAAAAAGAAGGCGGCATGAGCCGTGATAGTGCGGAAGAATATCTTGCCGATATGCAACAGCAAAAACGTTATCAGCGTGATGTATACTGATTTATCGAAAGGAGTTTTTAGTCATGGTGAACCCAATTTTAAAAGCGCCGGATGGCCCGCCAAGTGATGTTGAGGAAATAAAAGAAAGAAGTAATTATTTGCGCGGCTCTCTCAAGGAAGTAATGCTGGACCGGATCAGCGCGGGAATTCCTGATGATGACAATCGCTTGATGAAACACCACGGCAGCTACCTGCAGGATGACCGGGATTTGCGCAATGAGCGTCAAAAGCAAAAACTGGAACCAGCGTACCAGTTTATGCTGCGCGTCCGTCTTCCGGGCGGTGTGGCGTCATCATCCCAATGGCTTGTCATGGATGACCTTGCCGAAAAATATGGCAACGGCACATTGAAATTGACTACGCGGGAAACGTTTCAAATGCATGGGATTTTAAAATGGAATATGAAAAAAACGATTCAGGAAATCCACGGGGCCCTTTTGGACACGATCGCTGCGTGCGGTGATGTGAACCGGAACGTTATGTGCACATCTAATCCTTTTCAGTCTGAAATCCATGCAGAAGTATATGAATGGGCGAAGAAATTGAGTGATGATTTACTGCCGCGCACAAGAGCCTACCATGAGATTTGGCTTGATGAAGAAAAGGTGGCCGGCACTCCTGAGGTGGAAGAAATCGAACCGATGTACGGTCCGCTTTATTTGCCGCGCAAGTTTAAAATCGGGATTGCTGTTCCTCCATCAAATGATATTGATGTCTTTTCACAGGACCTGGGTTTCATTGCGGTTGTGGAAAATGACAAGCTGATTGGTTTTAACGTCGCCATCGGGGGCGGTATGGGAATGAGCCATGGGGATAAAGCAACATACCCTCAGCTAGCCAAAGTGATCGGCTTCTGTTCGCCTAACCAAATCTATGATGTAGCGGAAAAAGTTATTACGATTCAGCGCGACTACGGAAATCGTTCCGTTCGTAAAAATGCCCGGTTCAAATACACGGTTGACCGTCTCGGCCTGGAAACAGTAAAGGCTGAACTGGAAAACCGCCTTGGCTGGAAGCTGGATGAAGCGAAGCCGTACCACTTTGACCATAACGGAGACCGTTATGGCTGGGTGAAGGGCGTCCAAGGCAAATGGCATTTTACCTTGTTCGTTGAAGGCGGACGTATCGCAGACTACGATGGATACAAACTGAAGACAGGTTTGCGTGAAATCGCCAAGATCCATACCGGTGATTTCCGCCTGACGGCAAACCAAAACCTGATCATTGGCAATGTATCAAGCCAAAAGAAGAAAAAGATCAGCGAGCTCATGGCACAATACGGCTTGACAGATGGCGCGCATCATTCAGCACTCCGCCGGAGCTCGATGGCTTGTGTTGCTCTTCCTACGTGCGGATTGGCAATGGCGGAAGCAGAACGCTATTTGCCTAAGCTGATTGATAAGATTGAGGCGATTGTTGATGAAAACGGCTTGCGGAATGAAGAAATTACGATCCGTATGACCGGCTGCCCGAATGGTTGTGCACGCCATGCACTTGGTGAAATAGGCTTTATCGGAAAGGCGCCGGGCAAATACAACATGTATCTCGGTGCGGCTTTTGACGGCAGCCGCCTTAGCAAGATGTACCGCGAAAACATCGGAGAAGAAGAAATTCTAAACGAACTGAGTATGCTTCTTCCCCGTTATGCAAAAGAACGCCAGGAAGGCGAGCACTTCGGTGACTATGTCGTCCGAGCCGGCATCATCGAAGCAACGACAGACGGCACCAATTTCCATGAATAATCAATTTGCGGTAGAGACAGGGACCATCCCTGTCTCTTTTTTTATAACAAGGTTAATAAAAAAAGTGATTCTAATCCTACCCTTCCCGGTTTATTAATCCAAACCTTGGGGATAAGAAGAAAAAGGAAGACGGGAGATGAGTCTATGCTGCAGGCATTTTTTTGGGGCGGGGTTTCAGGAGCATCCGTTTTGCTAGGTGCCCTGGCTGCAATTTTGATTCCAATCAAGAAAAATTTTATTGGCTATATCATGGCTTTTGGAACAGGAGTTTTGATTGGCGCAGCGGCTTACGAATTACTTGGTCATTCTGCACATGATGGAGGCATCATGGCCACGTCAATCGGTTTTTTGGCAGGGGCAATTATATTTACCATATTGGATTTATTGGTTTCAAGGAAGGGTGCAAATGAGAGGAAGCGTTCCAGTACAAAGGCTGCTTCAACCGGGACGGGGGTGGCAATCTTCATTGGAACGGTAATGGATGCAATACCGGAATCTTTAATGATCGGCGTAAGTTTAGTAAAAGAAGGATCAGTCAGCTGGCTGCTCGTCGTTGCCATTTTTCTGAGCAATATTCCAGAGGGGCTCTCCAGCACTACGGGCTTGCTCAAAAGCCATTATTCTAAAAGAAAGATTTTTATTTTATGGAGTTCTGTACTGGTGATTTCTGCACTTTCTTCACTTGGAGGCTTTTTATTCCTGGACCAGGCTTCCGAGACTGTACTAGCGTGTCTGGCATCTTTTGCTGGAGGAGGGATTATTGCTATGATTTCTTCGACCATGATGCCCGAAGCATATGAAGACGGGGGAACGATAACTGGCATTTTTGCTTCCCTCGGCTTGCTCGTATCATTACTATTGGATTCTATTTAAATGCATGACGTCTGCCCAAGTTAACTAAGATGTTTAATGCAAGGATAAATTCAGCGAAAAACCTGGCGCCCATTAAAAGGGGCCGCCTTTTTTTCGTGAAAATAACAGATTTTCAAAAAAACAGGGATTAAGAACTATCGGACGGACAAGTGTTTATCTAAAAAGATCACACTGATAGTCCTTTTTAACTGAATTTTTTAAATATATAAAATTTTTATCCTGCATCAATATAACCGTGGTATATTGGTCTAGGATTTTATACTTTTCCGGGAGGAATGTGAGGAACATGTTAATGAAGCATCGATTGAAAAAATGGATAGCCTCGTCAGTTGCCATTGGATTAGCCACAACTCAATTTGCTATTCCTTCTTTTGCTGATAAGACCCACGGACACGATAAAAAAAAGCCTCGCCATAGCTCGGAGTTTTCACTAAGAATCATGGAAACGACCGATGTCCACACAAACCTGGTAGGATATGATTATTTCAAGGACGCGCCATCCGATTCTATCGGGCTATCACGTACGGCCACCCTGATTAAACAGGCAAGAAAAGAAGTGAAAAACAGTGTTCTGGTTGATAATGGTGATTTAATCCAGGGGACGCCATTGGGGACTTATAAAGCAAAAGTAGACCCGCTCGAAAAGCGGGAAGTACATCCTGCCTATAAAGCTATGAATCAATTGGGATATGACATGGCAACATTCGGGAACCATGAATTTAACTATGGGCTGAACTATTTGGAAGAAGCTGTGAATGATGCCAGATTCCCATATGTGAATGCAAATGTTTATATCGATGATCATGATAAGAATCCCAACAATGATAAAAATAAATTCCGCCCTTATAGAATCGTTGAAAAGGAAGTAAGGGCCAAGAATGGTAAAGAGTTAGAAGTTGATATTGGCTATATAGGCTTCGTCCCTCCGCAAATCATGGATTGGGACAAGGCGCACCTCGAAGGGAAAGTCATAACAAAAGGCATTGTGGAAACAGCAAAAAAATATATTCCGGAAATGAAGAAAAAAGGCGCGGATATCATCATTGCCCTCACCCATTCCGGCTTTAGCGGCGATACTGGAAATACGGAAGATGCCGTTTATTCATTGAGCAAGGTTCCGGGAATCGATGCGATTACCTTTTCGCATACTCATAAAGTGTTCCCTGCTGCCACGGAACAGACGCTGGATGCCCTTTTTAAAGACAGCATTGGCAAAGTATTGCCTGGAGTTGACAATACAAAAGGAACAATTAATGGAGTGCCTGCTGTACAGGCTGGATACGGCGGAGGCAACCTGGGAATTATCGACCTTAAAGTGCATCGTGTGAAAGGGAAGTGGAAAGTCGTAGATTCCCAGTCTTCCAACCGGACTGTCTTTGACAAAGCAACAAACCAAAAGACAGAGGAAGACAAGCGTGTAGTGGCAGCCGTGAAAGCCGACCACGAAGCAACCATTAAATATGTGAACACACCGATTGGCAAAACTAGCGCACCGATTCACAGCTTCTTCGCTCTTGTACAGGATGACCCTTCTGTCCAAGTAGTGACGAATGCACAAAAGTGGTATGTAGAAAAGTATGTCGCGGCTAACAAGCCACAATACAAAGATCTTCCTATCCTTTCAGTCGGAGCTCCTTTCAAAGCGGGACGCAATGGTGTGGAAGAGTACACTGAGATCAAGACAGGCGATTTGACTATCAGAAGCGCCGGTGACCTGTACCTTTACGACAACACGCTTAAAGCGATTAAAGTAAAAGGCTCGGTTGTTAAAGAATGGCTTGAAATGTCAGCGGGTAAATTCAACACAATCGACCCTGCCAAAACAGAAGAACAAAAGCTGTTGAATGATAGCTTCCAGGTTTATAACTTTGATATTATCGATGGGGTACAGTACCAAATCGACGTTACAAAGCCTGCCCGTTATGATATAAAAGGCAATAAAATTTCAGATTCGAGCCGCATCAAAAACCTAACCTATAATGGACAGCCAGTTGACCCTGTACAGGACTTTATCGTCGTTACAAATAACTACCGGGCTGGGGGCGGCGGAAACTTCCCGGGAGTTAAAGGAAGCGAATATGTGGTCGATTCTCCAGATGAAAACCGCCAGATTTTAATGGATTACATCACCGAGAAAAAAGAAATCAATCCAACTGCAGATAACAACTGGTCAATTGCTCCGATTTATGGCGATGTAAATGTTACATTCAGCTCATCACCAAAAGGTGCAGAATATTTACCGGCCGACAGCAAAATTTCTTACACAGGAAAAACGGACGAAAAAGGGTTCGGTACCTTCAAGTTTGATCTTCAAGGCGAGAAGCCTGAAAACGTAAAAGTTCAACTGTTAGGAATCAATGACCTGCATGGCCAATTGGATACAACATCCGAATTTGGCGGGGTTAAACAAGGACGTGCGGATTACCTGGCAACACATCTGAAACAAAGGGAAGCACAGAATCCAGAACATACATTGTTGATATCCGCAGGTGATGCTGTCGGTGCAAGCGCGCCGGTTTCATCCAAGCTGCAGGACAAACCGACATTGGAATTCTTGAATAATATGGGCTTTGACGTCGGTACGGTAGGAAACCATGAATTTGATAGGGGCCTTGATACATTAATGGCCCAAATCAATGGCGGAAAATCACCTACCTCTGATGTAGTGTTTGATAAATTAAATTTTCCTTACGTTGTCGCAAATGTAGTCTATAAAGATACGAAAAAACCAATCTTGGATCCTTATACTGTCAAGAAAGTCGGCGGTATTGACATCGGGTTTATCGGTGTCGTAACAAACGCAACACCGTCGAAAGTAAATCCTGCCGGAATTGAGAAGATAGAGTTTATTGATCAAGCAACGGCTGTGAACAAAGCGGTGGGCGAACTAAAGCAAAAAGGCGTTGAATCCATTGTGGTGATTTCCCATGATCCCGGCAGCGACAGAAATGGTGTTGTTACGGGAGAGGCAGTGGATCTTGCGAATACGGTTGATGATGAAGTCGATGTCATATTTGCAGGCGACAACCATGCTAAGCTGAATAACATCATTGATAACAAGCTAATTGTCCAGGCATATTCCTATGGAACGGCATTTGAAGATGTCGATCTTGAAGTTGATCCAACAACAAATGATATTGTGAAAAAGTCAGCTGAAATTGTCACAGTGGTTCAAGATGGCGTTACACCGGATGCAGAAACGACTGCATTGATTAACAAATATCTTGATATGTTCCCGGAGTTAAAGGAACCGCTTGGTACAACGGATGCTCCGATTACAAAAGCAAATGCTTATAATGAAGAGTCCGCGCTAGGAAACCTGATTGCCGATTCCATGAAAGCCGATCTGAACTCTGATTTCGCATTCATGAATCCAGGGGGAATCCGTGCAGATATTCCTCAAGGAACTGTCACATATGCCGATTTTGCGAAAATCCAGCCGTTTGGAAACGTGCTTGTCAAGCTCACACTGACCGGTGCGGAAATAAAAACATTGCTGCAGCAGCAATGGGCCATTGAAGGGTCCCCAAAAACACTGCAAATATCAGGCTTGAAATATACTGCTGACTTCAGCCAGCCGGTAGCAGATCGTGTGGTTGAATTAACAAAAACCGATGGCACACCAATTGAAGATGACCAGGAGTATACTGCTGTGGTGAATGACTTTATGGCAAACGGCGGAGATAGCTATCTTGTCCTGAAAGGAAAAGAAAGAACATATGGCTCTGTTGACCTTGATGCCTTCGTAAATTATGTGAAGGAAACGTTCAACGGCGGCAAAATTAGGGCAGCAGTAGAAGGGCGCATCACCAATAAAAGATAAATAAGAAAACCTTGCTGCGTTAGCAGCAAGGTTTTTTTTGCAGATAAGAGAGTATAAATTTCTTATCTGTATAAATCAGATCACAGCTAAGTGCCACGTCCTTAGTGTTCGACTTTACAGGCAAGCCAATCGGCAAGTTTTCTAATAATTCTGCTAAAAGCTGTAACTAACTTTTACCCCATTTCGTCTCCTCATATAAAGAAGGGGGAATAGACGATGAAATGGAAGAAGGCCACTGCCATTTATATTTTTCTTTTATTGTTCATGCTTGCAGGATGTTCAGAAAATAATGAATCCAGTACAAGTGACAAGGCAGCCTCAGGTGGAAAGCAGGCTGCGGATATGAATCAGACCTCGGAATCGAAATCAGCCAACGAAAAGGGGGGGAATTCCGGCGAATCGGAACAAACGGAACCCAAAGCTGACAGGATGATCATCCATAATGCCGATCTCCAGCTTGAGGTGAAAAACCTTGAAAAGACCCATCTGAAACTTGAAGAAAAAGTGCAGAGTTATGGAGGGTATATTGTACAGTCGAATGTATATTCTGAAAGCGAAGGGTTTTTAAGTGGAACCATGGTAGCACGAATTCCCGAAAAGAGCTTTCAGAAGTTCCTTGGTGAAGCAGAAGGAGCAGCGGCAAAGGTAATTGAACGCTCAGTAAAGGGCGAAGATGTGACCGAAGAATATGTAGACCTGGAATCACGGTTGAAATCGAAAAGGACAGTTGAAGCCCGGCTGCTGGAATTTTTGAAAGAAGCAGAAAGGACAGAAGATCTCCTGCAAATTTCAACAGATCTGGGAAAGGTGCAGGAAGAAATAGAAACGATCATGGGCAGGATGAAGTTCCTCAATAATCAGGTTTCTTACTCAACGGTAACGATCAATACTTTTGAAGAGAAAGTCATTGTCCCTAATATTGATAAGGAAGACTTAAATACTTGGGAAAAAACGAAAAAACAGTTCGCGGGAAGCATCAATTTCTTGCTGGCGACCCTTTCTGCGATTTGCGTTTTTATCCTGGGCAATTTGCCAGTGATTATAATTATGCTGGGGGCTATATGGATTGTGTACCGGGCGATAAAGAAAAGGGGCAATAAAAAAGATTCCATGTAAGAGGATGACGCAGGAAGCAAAGGGGTCAGACCCCACAACTCTACATTTAGATCTGAACCTTGCTTTGAGATTTAAATATAGAAGTTTTATGGGTGAAGACCCCTTGTATGTCAGCCTTTTTTCTTATTCAATCCAAAACCGAAGTAGCATGCTACGAGAAGCAGGATCCAAATCGGACCGACAATCAGGGCGACCGCGGTATTTTCAGAAAAGCCCATAAGCACGACTACCAAAAGTAAAAAGGCCAGTGCGAAATACGAACTGAATGGATACCAGGGCATCCTGTATTCCAGCTTGTCCTTTTCCTTCGCATCGATCCTTTTTCTGAATCGAAGCTGTGAAATCAATATTGTCCCCCATGTCCAAATTGCACCGAACGTTGCAATGCTCGTAACCCAGTTGAATACCTTTTCGGATACAATATAGTTCAAGTAGACACCAATCAATAGAACGATTGCCGAGACAACTACCGCGAGGCCGGGAACACCACTTTTCGTTGTACGCTCGAAGCTTTTTGGCGCTTCCTTTTGCTGCGCGAGATTAAACAGCATTCTCGCTGTGCTGAAAATGCCGCTGTTACAAGATGACAAGGCAGCGGTAAGGACAACAAAGTTAATGAATCCAGCAGCCCCCCTGATCCCGATCTGTTCAAAGGTCATAACGAATGGGCTATTCTTTGGGCTGATTTCATCCCAAGGATATATGGACATAATGACAGTCAACGATAGTACATAGAAGACGAGGATGCGCCAGAAGACAGAATCAATGGCACGGGCCAATGCCTTCTTTGGATTTTTGACTTCACCCGCCGTAACTCCGAGCATTTCCACTCCAAGATAAGCGAACATGACCATCTGCAAGGAAAGCAGTACCCCGGATAGTCCGTTCGGCAAGAATCCTCCATGTGTATACAGATTGCTAAACCCGGTTGCAACCCCGCCGTTGCCAATTCCGAAAAGTATCGTCCCGAGTCCAAAGACGATCATTAAGACAATCGTGATAATTTTTATCAAGGCAAACCAAAACTCCAATTCGCCATAGGCTTTAACTGCGAGGAAATTGACAGACGCCATGATGATGAGGGCGCCCAGGGCCCAGGCCCATTGAGGTGTTCCCGGGAACCAATACTGCATATATATTCCCACTGCCGTGATTTCCGCCATACAAGTTACAATCCATAAAAACCAATAATTCCACCCGGTGATGAAGCCGGCAAGCGGTCCGATATAATTCCTCGCGTAACGGCTGAAGGAGCCTGCAACCGGATTTTTGATCGCCATTTCACCAAGGGCCCTCATAATTAAGAAAATCACAAGGCCCCCTACGGCATAGGCTAATAAAATCCCCGGGCCCGCCAGTTTGATTGCATTTGCCGAACCGAGAAATAAACCAACGCCAATTGCTGCACCGAGTGACATTAATGTGATGTGCCTTTGTTCCAATCCCCTATGTAATTGTGAATCTTCGCCCTTGTTTTGCATATGTTTCTCCTTTGCTGGTAATAAGTGGCGTAGTCAAGATAATGTTTTCACTTATTTATTATACCAATAAAATAAAATTCGTTGGCAAGCATCCAAAAGAAATCATATGGGTTAATACAGGGATTGTAAAGAATATGGACAAGAAATAGGCTTGATGTCCTTCTTTCTATGGGCAAATTTTACAAATAAGAGGTCATCATTCCGGTGGGCTGGAATATGATAAAGGGAATAATTCCTTAGGTGGTGGAGGAATGGCAGTTGTAAAAGCCAGGCAGCAAGATATCGATTTATTGGCAAGATTGCTTAGGGCGGAAGCTGAAGGCGAGGGCATTCAAGGGATGCTGATGGTCGGCAACGTTGGGATTAACCGCATCCGGGCGAATTGCTCCGATTTTAGGGGATTAAGAACCATCCCCCAAATGGTTTATCAGGAACACGCTTTTGAAGCTGTGCAAAAGGGATACTTTTATCAAAGTCCTAGAGAAAGAGAAAGGAGATTGGCGCGCAGGGCGGTGAATGGAGAGAGGATCTGGCCGTCGAAATATGCTTTATGGTATTTCAGGCCGGCGGGAAATTGCCCTGCGACATGGTATAATCAGCCGCTGGTAGCACGTTTTAAGCTCCATTGCTTTTATCAGCCGACAGGCGAAGAATGTGAAAATGTATATAATACATTCTAAGAATTATAAAATACGAAAAATAGGAAGAGTCCTTAAAAAGCGGACTCTTTTTTTAGTTTATATATAAAAGCAAAAATAATTGCTATAAAATATATACTATAGTCTGAAAAAAGGGAATTGTTCAGGTAACGGGATACTTTACAATATAAATGATTAATGTTTGGCATTAATTTTTAGGAGAAAAAGAAGATGAGAAGATATGGAGACGTTAAACAGCTCGACCCTTCAGATATTGGCTTGGTATTTAAATTTGTAAAGGAAGGTGAAAGATTCATCCATACCTTTTGTGAAGGTGGGCTGCTATCTAAAATGGGATTCACTCCAGCTGATATTTTAGGCCGCGTATTGGATGATTTTGAGGAAAAAAGCGTAGCTAAACAAAAGCTGGTTTTCTACCAACAAGCGTGGGCAGGGAAGAATGTCCAGTACGAGAGCACAATTAATGAGGTGAATTATGTGGCCTCTTTAATGCCTGTTGTACAAAATGGTTCCGTGATCGAAGTGATGGCATCCTGTATCGATATATCGGACAAGAAAAACCTGCTCGCGGAAAACCGCCAGAAGGAAAACTTGTATGGATCCGTTTTGAATACAATGTCAGAAGGTATTTTTATCATGGGCAAGGACAAGAGGGTAGAGACGTTAAATGAAAATGTGGGAAGGATTTTGGGCGTGAATTTATCCGGCATTTATGACCAACCCACCCTTAAGGAGAGATATGGCGTTGAGTTTGTAACAGAGGACGGCAAACCTCTTTCTTATGACCAGTTACCTGGCGTTGAAACTTACGAAAAAGGGATTTCTTTTAGTGATGTTGTCCTTGGGGTGAAAGAAAAGAATCTAAATATCAAGTGGATTTCTGTCAATGCAACTCCTCTGCCCATCACACTGGATCAAGAAACTGCTGCACTTATTTCCATCAAAGACATCACCCTGCAAAAGGAACAGGAAACCCGCTTGCTGGAATCCCATTCCTTTCAAAAAAACTTATTGGATATTCTGGACAATGGCATCATTGCCTCTGACAGGAACAGAAATATAACCTTGATGAATCAGAGGGCCCATGAGATGTTTGGGCTAAAGGAAGATGTTGAATTCTATATCGGAAAACACATTACATATCTACATAGTTTTTTTTCTGCGGCCTCTACAGTAGAAGTGGTAAAAAAACGAGAAAAGGCTTCCATACAAATTGAAACATTAGCGGGGAGGATTATTCAATGTAATTACTTCCCTTTCCGGACGAACAAAAATGCCATAGCAAATTTGTGGGAGCTTCAGGATATTACAGAAAGGAAGATCATGGAAAGATCTATCCTTTTGTCTAAGGAAGAAGCGGAAAAAGCGAATTTTGCCAAATCGGATTTCCTTTCTAAAATGAGCCATGAATTGCGGACACCACTGAACGGAATACTCGGTTTTGCCCAATTGCTTGAAATGGACCGGACCCTGCAGGATAAACACCTTGACTTTGTGCAGGAGATTTTGAACAGTGGGCGCCATCTGCTTAATCTGATTAATGAAATGCTTGATTTGTCCAGGATAGAGACGGGTAAATTAAAGGTATTCTGTGATAAAACCAATTTTGTGGAAATCGCTAATGAATGTATCAATACTCTTCAGCCAATGGCTATCAGCAAGAACATTACATTCCACAAACAAATCGAGCACTGTGAGGACATCACCCTTTTTGTCGACCCTGTCAGGCTAAAACAAATCCTGCTTAATCTTCTGGATAATGCCATAAAATATAACCGGAAAAGTGGTCAGGTCACCATTTCTTCCATAATGGAAGGGAACAACCTGGTTATTCACATCATTGATACAGGATGGGGTTTTTCAAACGACGAATGCGAAAAAATATTCCACCCTTTTTACAGGATTACTCATAGAAAACAACAAGGTGCGGGTATAGGATTGGCTTTAGTAAAGCAGCTGGTTAATCTCATGGGAGGAAAGATTGGGGTTCAGAGCAGTGTCGGAATAGGCAGTGTTTTCTCCATAAGTTTCCCAGTATATGACCGCGGGACCGAGGGTGCATCTGAAAAAGAAGTGAATACAAATATTGTGAAACCGGCTTTGACGAACTATACAGTGCTCTATATAGAAGACAATGAGTCCAACCTCCACCTGGTAAATAAAGTATTGGCTTCAGTAGGTGTTAATCTGTTAGCTGCAAATACAGGTGAAGACGGCATAAAATTGGCAACAAGGCATAAAGCCGATTTAATCCTCCTGGATATTAACCTTCATGATACGGATGGATACCAGGTTTTCGATAGACTAAAGGAGAACGATTTGACGAATGACATACCGATCATAGCATTAAGCGCAAATGCGATGGAAAAGGATATTAAGTTCGCCTTGGATAAAGGATTCGATGACTACTTAACAAAACCGATTAATATTAAGGAGTTTACAGAGAAAATTTGTACCAAGCTCGGCAGCTAGAGCTGTCAGCGCTTGCTTAATCTTCTGCCAAATGGTGAATGTCTTTCAGGACCTGGTCTCTAACAGCCGGGTTTTTTGAATTTGCATATCATAGAGAGCCGGATATTTTTTTTCATCCAGTAGATACATCGTAGTGGAATGGGTAAGGAAATCCTCATCCAGCTTTTTATACTTCTTGAAAAGCATCCGCGACTTGTTTCGTTTCTTTCGACCCCTTAACCATTTCAATCCGGAGGATCGGCTCCAAAAGAAGCCCGTAGGTTTGTATGGCTTTCTTGGTGTCATTTTCGGGATCGAGAAATATGGAAACCAGCTCCACTCTTTTTCCAAATAACCCATCTTTTTTAAGCATGGATTGCAATGACGCAAAATCTTTCATCGTCCTCGGGCAAATATCCGGGCGTATAAAAAATCGCCACCAGTTTTAGCTTTTTATTATTGGTTTGATAATCTTGCCGTGGACATTCTCCAACTCAAAGCCTTAAATTTCATCCAGCACTGGCAATTTTCCGCTGCTGCGGGGCCATAGCCAATAGACTGCGGCAAATCCAGCCAAACAGATGAATAGAAAAACACTGGTCCAACCGTTTCTCATTTAGCTTCACACCTTTATAAGGATGATTGGATCACAAATCAGTGAAAAAAGGGAACTCAAAAAAAGTTCCCTGTTCTGATTTTAATCTAGTTCAACCTGGAGAGACAAAAATAATCCGAGGCCCCCCTTCAGCTCAGTATCAGAAAATTAAAGCAATAACGGGTAAAAGTGAGAATTGAATGCAATGATGAGGAAGAGCATATTTTTGGGTATCTGGTGGATACTGAAAGGAATTTTGTGATCCTGCAAGTGAAGGAGTATGTGTTTTTCATCCCTTTTACCAGACTAATATCAATCCAGCATGTTGACTCAATATGTCTTATTCGTATTAGTCTAAGATTTATTTGAAGACAAATCTGAACAAAACACGGCTATTGATGTAATATCGATAGCCCTTAGCATTTCCCGCAGGAGACACACTGGCCAGGACAAATTTAGTCCATACTTACATAAACTGCTGTAAAACTCCGCATGATACCCATATATTGCTCACATAGAAAGGTACAACGAATTGCCATGAAAAAATTAATCCTTATACTATTTGGCATTGTAGCTCTGGGAATAGGCTGGACCGTATATAAAATTTTCACGAAAGATATCTTAAGCGGGGTCAGAAGTGAATCATTACTAATCGTTACGATTCCAACAGTGACATGCATCCTATTTGGGATTAAAAGCTTGAAAGATTCTAAAGGCTAAAGACTATTTAAGTGTACAGAAATTTAATTGGTTCTTATGCGTAAACCGGGATTTGCGGAACAGCTTTTGTAAAAAATGTCATGTCAGAGGGTGTGAGAGCTGCGTGGAAGAGCTGCAAAAAGAAATTAATTGTGTAAAAGAGAAATATGATAACAATCCCGATTTCAAGGTCCACCGCTTTGAATATTTCGAAAAAAAAATAGCACTGATTTATATGAAAAGCCTTTGCAACGAGGCACAAATAAAAAAAGATATCATAGAACCACTTTTACTCTGCGAAAAGCAAGGTAAATATTTATTACATTTATTATCCATGCCATCTTGCCAGCACATAAACGCTTCAGACGATGTGGAAAAACTGCTGCTTCAGGGCAATGCCCTTATTGCCCTCTCCGGAGAGATTTATTCGGTGGATGTAAGGAAGCCAACCAACGACCAGCCTCTTGATGCAACCGTTGAGCAAACGGTCCAGGGCGCGCAAAAGGGTTTAAGTGAAGATTTAACAATGAATATGACTTTAGTAAGAAACCGGTACCCATCTAAACAGCTTAAAATTGAACAGCAGACCGTGGGGACGCTTTCAAAAACCCGAATCGCCATTCTGTATGATGTCGATTATGTCCAGGAGGACGTGCTGGATGAGGTGAAAAAGAAAATATCTGGTTTAAAAGCGGACATCATTCAGGCTGCCGGCCAGCTCCATAATTACATGACAAAAGAGAAGTACAGGATTTTTCCAACGATGATGATCACAGAACGGCCGGACCGGCTTGCGTTGAACCTTTCACAGGGAAAAGTCGTCATTTTGATGAATGGGACACCGTTCGGGCTGGTTGCTCCTGCCGTTTTTTTCGATTTTCTTTCCTCAATGGATGATAAAACCCTTCCATACTGGGTTACCAGATTGTTGATTCTGCTAAGGTATGTGGGATTGCTCATCACGATTATTTTACCATCTTTATATATTGCCATCACATCGTACAATCCGGAAATAGTAAGATCACAGCTGGCCTTGACGATTGCAGGAAGCAGGGCAGGCGTGCCTTATCCGTCTTTTTTTGAAGTCTTGTTTATGATGTTCGCTGTTGAGTTGTTGGTGGAATCAAGCCTCAGGCTGCCAAAGACGATAGGCCCTACGGCCACTACTGTCGGTGGATTAATCCTCGGCCAGGCCGCCCAGCAGGCCCAGCTTGTCAGCTCGATCATGATCATCATCACGGCATTTGTGGCAATCTCCAATTTCACTATACCTATTAATGCGATGAGCTTTGCTGTCCGTTGTGCAAGATACCCATTGATTGTATTTGCCAGTTTTTTTGGGATTGTTGGTGTAGTGGCAGGCCTCATTCTCCTGCTTTGCCATCTGAGTGATTTAAGAAGCTTTGGAAAACCATACCTGAAAATGTATTGGGGAACAACTGACAAAATGAGCAAGGTCAGGGAGAGCAGGAAGGAGTGACACACAGAATTGGCCCGTTATTACTTTTTTATCATCCTTATGAATATGACATTAAATATTATTCTCAATGTTCCAATGGTGTTGGTTGAAAACCGTTTTAACGGCTCCATTATGTCCATTCTGCTATCCATCCCCATTGGAAGCTTATTGGCTTACCTGTTCACAAAGGGTATGAGCAGATTCCCAAAAATGGATCTTCCGACAATCCTTGAAAACAATTTGCCAAAGTATGTATACAAGCCTTTTTTGGTTTTCCTCTCATTAATGTGGATAGCAAGCGGCAGCTTTGCTTTGATTTCTTTCAGTTATTTGATAAAGACCTACATTATGCCTGAAGCGAGTTTGGAGTTAATTTCCGGACTTTTTGTATTCGTATATATCTATGGAGCCGTCCGGCAAACGGCATCTTTATTATATAAAGCTGAAATCACGATGGTAATTGCATTTCCTGTCGTGTTATTCATTATTTTTAAAGCAATGAGAAGTGACCTGTTCAATTACGTGCACATTGTGAGAATGATTCATTTTACATGGGAGTTGCCCAACTATAGTTCCGTTGCTGCAGCTACATATCTCTTTATAGGATATATCAACCTGGCTATATTCAATAGGTATATTGACTCAAAAAAAGCGTTGAGATGGTTTTGGACCGTCCCGATTCTTGGAACCGGAATATTGCTAAGCAGCTTTTTCGTCCCAATTGGTTTCTTTGGGATTAATGCGATAGGCGATATCATTCTGCCCTGGTTGATGTCAGCGGATTCATTGAGGATGCAATTTGGCTTCATTGAGCGAACAGTCTTTTTATTAATCTTTTTTTACGTATTGATGACTTTCCTGTTTGGGATGGTAACCTGGCATATCGGTTTGGAACTTTTAAAGGGCGCCGTACAAAGCATGAAAAAGAAAACATGGGGACGGTCTTTTTTATTGATTGTAGGGATCTTGACGATCATCTTTCAGCTTCAGGTTAATCACAGGGAATTTTCTAGTATTGTAAAATATTGGTTTAACTTCCGTTTTCCTGTCGAAGTGCTTTTGGTTATAATGGTTTATTTATTTTCCTTAAGGAGGCAGAATGTATGAAGAGGGCGTGCTTTATTTTCCTGTTATGTGAGCTGTTGTTTTTGTGTACCATACTTGCAGGCTGCGCATTCAGGGATATAGACAAGCGCTTCTTCGTGGTCGCAATGGGTATAGATAAGTCAAATGATGAAAAAAGGCCATACGACGTTACGTTAAAACTCGCGATACCTTCCCCAGAGATAAGGCCTGGCAAGGCCAATTTTCAGATTATTTCCGAAAAGGCGGACTCTATTCCTGAGGCGGTACGGGTGATGAAGTCAAAGGTCGATAAAGAGTTTGATTTTGGCCATTGCAGGATGGTTGTTTTTGATGAAAAGACCATCAGGAAGAATCAGGGCTTTACGATAAACTGGTTTTTAAGAAGGCGTGACATCCAAGGGATCACTTATCTCGGAATTGGAAAGCCGTCTGCAAGGGATGTATTGAAAGCCAGGGTCCAATCCGAGCGATTGCCTGGAAATGCTCTCATTCTTTCTTTCGACCCGACTACCAATACATCGCCTTACATAATGACATCAATGCTTAATGACTTTTATATGAGAGTTCGGGAGGATGGCATTGATCCGTATCTGCCGATCATTGAACCTATAAAAGGTTCTTATAATATCAGCAAGGTTGCATTATTTGCGAAGGGTACCCTCAAAGCTGACTTGACCAGGGATGAGACACGGATATTGAATGAATTAATGAGTACAGACAGGAGGGGACAGATTAATGTCGCTTCTGGAGGGAACCAGTTGTTCGTCAATGTTGATGATTTAAAATCGGGGATTCAGGTAATGCTCCCGAAAGGGGAAAAGCCCTACATTGATGTACACTTGGACATCAAGGGTTTCATCGAAGGATCTGGAGAGAAATTGGCAACCGATCAAGAATTAAAGCGTTATGAGAAAATTGCCGGTGCAACGATAAGCAAACGGGTCAAACGCGTATTAAAAACCATTCAAAAAATGGAAGCGGATCCGCTTGGCCTGGGATTGAGATATCAGGCAAAAATGGGGGCAACCGAACAGCAGACCAAAGATTGGGAAAGAATTTACCCAAATATGGATATACGGGTCCATACAGATCTTAAGATAAAAGGCACGGGAACGATGTATTAAAGCAAAATCACTGCTGAAACCCCATTCTTTGAATGGGGTATTGTGGAGTGGCATGCTCGCTTTAACGGCACCATCTATTACCTTCTGCTTTTATAGTCTACAGTAACATATGTTTCATTTGTATCAGGTGTTCGTATGCTATACGGGTCGAAATTTGTGGCGAAAAAAAGAAAATCCTATAGACATACTGATTTTTATGAAGGAAACTAGAATAGCAGGATAGTCCGTACCAATATTTGGGTAAGTCAGGGGAAAGGAGGGGCTAATTTTGCTGCAACAGTTTGAAGAATTAAAAAGGAAGATCTATTTAGTCGCATTCCCCTTTTTTGGCTTCTCACTTGTAATCAATCAGGTCTTTTATAAAATTACCCATTCAGCATTGCATTTCGAGGATTTTCTGAAGGATTATCCTCCTTTTTGCATGGTTTTTGACTGGCTTGGTTTTATTGCTGGTAAGAAAAGCATGGTTTAGAGCCATTGAAATTGTAACTTTGTCTGTAGTCGCATTTGTACTTCTACTTTATTTTCAACATATTCTCTTTGTGGAAATTCCCCGGGGATATATGCATGATTCAGGGGGGTTCCTGTTTTGGATACCGCTTCTGTATATTTCAATCTTCTTATCGCTGGATAAGAAAAAGGCTTTACCATTCTCGCTTGTCATTCACACAGTCAGTGCAGCCACCGCAGTATTTGCATTTATTCATTTTGATTATCAGGAAGATATCACAAGGATTCTGCTGAACTTCTTTATTTCCCAATATGTTTTTATTTTTGCCTTATTTTATATCCAAGAACTGTTTAAAGTATATTTGATAAATCAGGAACTCGAGCAAATTGCAAGTACAGACCATTTAACAAGCCTGCCCAATAGAAGGAAAATAGATGACATTCTGACGAAACAGTTCGAGGATGCAATTCCGGGCGCTTTTTCCATCATCTTACTCGATATCGATCATTTTAAATCGATAAATGATACCCATGGGCATGATGTTGGTGATAACGTTTTAAAAGAAATTTCATCTTTATTAAAGAAATATAAACAAGAAACCTATTTTTTTGGCCGGTGGGGCGGGGAAGAATTTATCCTGATACTGACAGGGGATTATAAACCTGAAGAGGAGGCCGAGAGAATCAGATTGATGATCGGCTCCCATTCATTTACAGGAGTAGAATTGGTAACCGCAAGCTTTGGTGCGACCACTTACACGCAAGGTGATGACAAGCATTCTTTGCTAACCCGCGCGGATGCTGCCCTTTATCAAGCGAAAGAAAACGGGAGAAACCAGGTACAGAGTTTATAATCCGCAATTCTGGGCGCGGGGCTACCCAGCAGGCAAAGGGGCCAGCTTCGTGGCGTTTTCAATAAAGAAATTGTCATGATTATCAACATTTGACGGTTATACAATAATACGGAGGAACACAAATCAGCTTATTTAAACCAGCCTTTTTCCCGGGATTGTTTGATGGCCTCAATGCGGTTTTTCACCTCGAGCTTATCCATTATCATCGATATATAGTTTCGGACGGTGCCCGTTTTGATTCTTAGTTCTTCGGCAATTTCTTTTGTGTTTTTTCCGTCTGCAACCAGCACCAATACTTCTTTTTCCCGTTCAGTAAGCGGATTTTCCTCACTGTACACATCGTCCATCAGTTCAGGTGCATAAATCCTCCTGCCAGCCATTACACTGCGGATGGAGCTTGCCAGTTCATCGCTCGGACTATCCTTTAATAAATATCCGCGTACTCCTGCTTTTAAAGCCCGTTGAAAATAACCAGAACGGGCAAATGTTGTCAATATAATGACTTTACATCCCAGTTCTTTTATTTCTTCAGCTGCCTCGAGCCCGGTTTTTCCTGGCATTTCAATATCCATAATGCAAACATCAGGCTGATAACGCTGGACGAGATTAATCGCTTCTTCTCCGTTACCCGCTTGCCCGACCACTTCCATATCTTCTTCCAGATTAAGCAGGGAACCTAAGGCCCCTAATAGCATTCGCTGGTCTTCAGCAATGACGATCCGGATCATTTTAGTTCCTCCTTTTCGGCCTGCTTCACGTCGATTGGCACTGTGATGATAAGCGTTGTTCCTTCTTGTGCCTTGATTTCCAGGCTGCCGTTTACAAATTCAAGGCGTTCCCTCATACCTATCAGCCCATGGCCTTTTACAAAATCTCTTTGAGATAAGGTGCCTTTTCCATTGTCCTGTACGGTAATGGAAATCTCATCCCATGATTGTTCAATGGAGATATGGCAGTGTGTTGCTCCGCTGTGTTTTACAACATTGGTTACCGCTTCTTTAAGGCACATGCTCAATATATTTTCAGTGAACAGGGAAACATTCGCCAGGGATGTATCCGGCTCTTTCTCCATTTTAATGCCGGCTGCTTTCAGTATTTGTTTTACATGGAACATTTCCTCATTCAGCCGGACGCCGCGCATTTGCGATACCATTTTCCTGACTTCATTCAAGGCGGTGCGGGCTGTCTGTTGAACGTCTTTTAACTCAATCCGAGCTTGTTCCGGATCTTTGTAGATCAATTTCCTTGCCAAATCACTCTTCAATCCAATGAGCGATAGCTTTTGTCCGAGTGTATCATGAAGGTCGCGGGCAATCCGCTGACGCTCTTCCAGTTTACCAAGTTCAGAAATGCGTTTGTTGGCGTCTTCCAGCTTTTCCTCCAGCTGTCCCAGCTCTTTTTTATTGCGGATGCTGAAAGGAAGAAGAATGACGCTGATCCAAATGATGATAACAAATGGCAACTGCTTTAAGAACAGCTTTTCTTGTAAAAAGAAAGTAAGGTTGATCGATATGGTCGTACCGACTAAGTGAATCACGTATAAGGTGAGGAAAGTGATGCGGCCCCTGATATTACCAATCAAGTAGGCGATAAAAAAAGCGAAATAAACATAGCTGTAAAGGATGGTTGTCGTAATGGAAAAACCGATGAGAATGCAAGTCCAAAGATAAACAGTCCAACCTCTTGAAATATATGCGGCCCGGTAGAAGATAAAGAATAAAATCGTTAAAAAAATCCCAACGATAATTTCGACCGTGGACGTCGACTGGAAGATAAAATAGAATGGCAAGATACCAAGGATAGTCCATATATAAGGAGAAATCCCAGTGCTTTTTAGGGATAGCATATACCTTTTTAACATGTTTGCGAACCTCTTTTTGGGGTTTAAATGTTGATTACGCTGTTATCATATCACATAGTCAAACGGAAAGTCTTTGACCTGAGTTATTAATCACGGTGGCTATAGGGATAGTAAAAATCCCCATAATATGCGGGATAATGAAAAGTCCTTGCATACACGGGGAGGAAGTTTTACTCTATAAATCAGTTTTTGTCTGGGCCATGACATTTTTTACCTTTGATGCTGACTTTACGTCTTTAAATCCAACAAATTTTTTGCTTTCTTCATCCCATAAGCGGAATTTTATAGAAGTTAAGCTGGTGGCTAACGAGACCGTCGGCACATTCTGTAGAGGAAGTGTATTGACGTGTACAGCTTCAAGCTTATAGTTAGGCACTCTTGGGCTTAAATGATGGACATGGTGGTATCCGATATTTCCTGTCAGCCATTGCAGCAACTTCGGAAGTTTATAAAATGAACTACCCTCCACAGCTGCTTTTACGTATTCCCAGTGTTCGTCTTCTTCGAAATAAGAATCCTCGAATGTGTGCTGCACATAAAAAAGCCAGATACCGGCTGCGCCTGAAATCCAAAAGATCGGTACTTGTACCAGCAGGAAGGACTTCCAGCCGAGAGTCAAGCACAATAAAGCAACCAGGATAACGATTGCAACGTTAGTAAGGTAGGTGTTAAGGCGTTCATTTCTCCTTGCACCTTTTCTGTTAAACCTGTTGGTAATAAGGAAAACATAAATCGGTCCTAATCCGAACATGATAAGAGGATTTCGATACAATCGATATCCTAAACGTGTCCAAAATGGTGCAGCCCGATATTCATCCACTGTCAGCACCCAAATATCTCCCGTCCCACGCTTATCCAGATTACCGCTTGAAGCATGATGCACTGCATGGTCGTGCTGCCATTGGCTGTAGGGGAATAATGTCATAATTCCCGTTATCGTTCCGAGGACTTTGTTGGCATTCCGGTTTTTAAAGAATGAGTAATGGCAGCAATCATGGAAAATAATGAACACCCGGACCAGAAATCCGGCTGCAACCACAGCCAATCCAAGTGTCAGGAAATAAGAAATGGACAGGCTTTGATAAGCCAGAAACCATAGCAAGAAAAATGGCACGATAGTGTTGAAGATCTGCCTGATACTCTTGTTGGTTTCAGATTTTTCAAAAGGGGCGACAAATTTCCTTAACGTCTTTGTGTTTTGATTGGTCATTTGCATCTATTTCCTTTCTTCATTTCTATATCATTATCACTTATTATATACAGCTAAACATAAGCTTTGTAGTAGCATGCGTCATGTATAATACATGACAAATGTCATATAGAGAACAGGTTGTAATGTAAATGGTATAAAGAATCATGTATAATATAATCTGTTGAACCAGCCGCTTTATTCATAATAATTAATAAAAGTAGATCTAAAGTTGAAAGAGAGTGAACACGATGGGCCGTAAGTGGAACAATATTAAAGAAAAGAAAGCGTCAAAGGATGCAAATACAAGCCGTGTATATGCAAAGTTTGGCCGCGAGATTTATGTGGCTGCGAGGCAGGGTGAACCGGATCCGGAAACCAACCAGGCATTGAGGGTCGTACTCGAGCGTGCAAAAACCTACAATGTACCGAAAACGATCATTGACCGTGCGATTGAAAAAGCAAAAGGCGGTTCGGAAGAAAACTTTGACGAACTTCGCTATGAAGGCTTTGGGCCAAATGGATCAATGGTTATTGTAGATGCACTGACTAATAATGTGAACCGCACTGCATCGGATGTGCGCGCTGCATTTGGCAAAAATGGCGGTAATATGGGGGTAAGCGGATCTGTAGCCTATATGTTTGATGCCACAGCTGTCATCGGCATTGAAGGCAAAACAGCAGAAGAGGCCCTTGAACTTTTGATGGAAGCAGATGTGGATGTACGTGACATTATAGAAGAAGACGACACGGTGATCGTTTATGCGGAGCCTGATCAGTTCCATGCCGTGCAAGAAGCGTTCAAAAATGCCGGCACTACTGATTTTACAGTTGCAGAGCTAACCATGCTTGCACAAAGTGATATAACGCTTCCTGAGGACGCACAAGCACAATTTGAAAAAATGATTGATGCATTGGAAGATTTGGAAGATGTGCGGCAAGTATACCACAACGTAGATTTAGGTGACTAATTATAAAAAAGCGGGCCTTTGTTTTGTGACAAAGATCCGCTTTTTTTTCATGCGAAAGTGGCCGGGGTGCAATCTGCATAAGGGTGGGAAGCGGAAAAAAGGAAGGCCTGATCAAATGGGGGAGTAATTGATAAAGCTTGGATGGTTCGAATCTATTGAGGAATAAACATCTTGAACCCTAGAAAGTGGAGATATCCGGATGATTCCCAAGGCTAACATACTTCTTGTGATAGCTCTAACAGAGGTTAGACGAAACCCTGCCAGCATATATGCGCCAGCAGGGCTTGTGAGGGTCGTTATTGTGTCAACCCATCCTCAGTTGCCATTGGCTGAATCTCATTTGTAGTGCTTGTTTTATTTTTCTGATTTTTTTGTTGTGACTCAAGTTGATCAATCTTTTTATCAACATATTGCGAATGTATCATATGACTCTGATTGTCTTTGCTCATTTATCCCATTACCTCCTTTTGTATAAAAACTGATTCCTGATTATGATTAGAAATTCCATGGTGAATTATGCTAGCAATATCTGTTTACTATGGTGTGCAACTTTATGGCAGGTTTTTGATTTTCGGATTGTTAAGTGTTTAATGGGTTTATTGGGGAAGCGGCGTCCAAAGCGGAAGTGGGTGAAAATTGATTGAAATAATGCCGGCATAGTTGAGGTTTGTAAAATATAATTGCGGGGCAATTTAAAGTTCGATGATAATCGCAGGCGGTGATTGTTTTGCTGTCATTCCGGACACTAAAAACTCCTAGAACCAATACTGCTTTAAGAGTTTAATGATGGAGTGTAGCGGCTCATCCTGTGACCTCTATGCTGCCAGAAAATACTATATTACAGAGATAAAAAGACTGAGCTGGCTTCCCAGTCTTTTTATCTGTTGACATTAATGGAGTGAATGGGATTCCCAAAATTCATGTACCTGTTTTCGCAGGCGGGTCGATGGTGTTGTCTTTTAACCGCTTCCTGGAATTAATTAAACTCATTAGACATAGGAGACTCATGGGAGCACAGTACCAGATGAATAGTTGTCCGCCATCATTGTAGAAAGGGATATAAAAAACTGAAACGAAGAATAAAACGACGGATAAGACAAAATAAATGCCGACGCAATTGTGATAAAAGGAATAGCGGCTCCAATTTTTTTCGCCATGGTTTTTCATTTTTTTGTCCGTTTGATAAAAAAGATACAAAGAGATGAATAAGAATAGGGCATAGAATGGAAGTGTGAAGACATAAATGTAGACGTTTAAAATGCGTAAATAAAAACTTAGGAAGAAGAAAAATCCGGATATAAGCAAAGGTGTAAGAAATTTGTATGCGTTTACATTTTCGGTTATGCGGGTCATATCGATCACTCCTTTTCGTAGGATCTATAATGTGGGGCAAAACCTTACTTTGCTACCATTATTATACTGTCCTGGTTCAATACAGTCCAGTAAGCCGTTTTCATCCTAAAATATTTCCTCTTGTTCACATTCGATGCTACAGAAAGAATAGTACCAATAGCTACAAATATTATGGGGTCCACACTTTTACCCTTTTATTATTTACATTCCCTTTTAACAAAAAATAAAATCATGAAATTGTTTATCACCTTTTAGCCCTTATTTAATTACCTGCCCAGTTCAATATAACAAGGAAAAGCCGCCAAAACGGCAGCCTGTAACTAAACTAAAGGACCCATAAGTTCAAGTACAAATCGTTTTCACTCCCGATTATCTTGCACTAATTAAGCTCTGAATTTTGTGTGCCGACTATTTGATATATATTTACTCGCCCCGGAAAACGGGTTTCCTTTTCTCGGCAAAGGCTTTAACCCCTTCATTGACGTCTTTTGTTCCGAAACAAACTTTGATGGAAGCGTACTCTTGTTTTAAAATAGTCGTAAGATCCAAATCAGGGCTTGCCGCAAGCAATCTTTTGGAAAATGTCATCGCAACGGGTGGACCTTCCGCTAATTCCCTCGCAAAACTCATAATTCTATCTTGAAATTCTTCATCAGGGAATATTCCGTTTACCAAACCGATCCGCTCGGCTTCTTCGGGATAGATGTCCCGCCCTGTATATATCAATTCCGCAGCTTTGGCGGTTCCTACCAAACGAGGTAAAAAATAGGTCATTCCCGCATCGGGGCTAAGACCACGTCGTATGTACCCGGCTGTTACCCTTGCGCCAGCAGACATAAAGCGCATGTCGCATGCAAGAGCCAGGGCGAGTCCTGCGCCCGCAGCTATCCCATTAATCGCAGCAATGACCGGTTTATCACATTGAACGATACCTAACGCTTGATGACCAACCCAGCCCAAGTCATCTAATTTTTTATGACGGGAATAGATGGATGTATCTCTCTTCGCATAATCAGACAGGTCAAGACCTGCACAAAAACCTCTACCACTCCCGGTTATAACAATGACACGAACTTCGTCGTCAGCCGATGCCTCCGCAATAGCCTGGATAATCTCATTACTAAGTTTATCATTGACGGCATTGAGGCACTCTGGCCTGTTTAGTGTCAAGGTGCGAACTCCATTCTGTGTATCCACGATAATATGCTCCATTTATATTCCTCCTCAAAATATCAATTTTGCATTACGATAATGCATTCTGAACTGCCGATGCCTGACTATGGTGCCAGCTTTTCTGCTCCTCAAACTTCAAAAGATTGCAAGCGGATTGATTGTTCAATGCATGCCGAATTGCGTTATGAGAGGCTGCCTCCATGACATGCTTTAATTAGATCTCCAGGCCTTATGTAAGTCCCTTGCATTTTGACATGAAATTCCCCACTCAGAGTAGATCTTCTCTTGCCTCAAGTTCTTTAGTAAATGAAATATCTGATTTATAGAATGCTGAATGATTTTTTAGATCGCTCATCAACTCCTATTTGACAGGGTATTTTACTCCTTTTGTTATTTCGATAAGAAAGGAAAAATTCCCTTCTATGTAGTAACCTTGCATTTAGTGCAACAGAAAAAGGCTGCCAGTATGGCAGCCGAATCTTCAAGTCACTGGTTGTAATATTTATATAATAAAGCAATCTTGACAAGAGCAAATAATATAGCAATAATGGGGCCTTTGAATATAAATAAGTGAGGTACAGGAGAAGGATAAAATTTTGCCGTCATGAATTGTATCATTTACGTCCAGTTTGTTGTGACCGGACATACATGTGACTATATCTGTTTGTTGTACCACCATAGGAAGAAAGAAAACAGCAAGAACTTTTTATTGGAACCGTAATGCTGAACTTTAAATATTGCAGATCTCTAGTTACATAAGAAAAAACCCTTGATTTCTCAAGGGTTTTTGGAATGGAGCATAGCGGGCTCGAACCGCTGACCTCTACGCTGCCAGCGTAGCGCTCTCCCAGCTGAGCTAATGCCCCGTGTAAGTCACAAGATTTATTTTAGCTATGTGCTGGGGAAAAGTCAAGATAGTTTTATAAAAAAAATTAAAGCTATGCAAAATGCAACGGCAGTTAAAGGTTTTCAATTTCAACCTTGGCTATTTCCTCAATATTGGAGACCGTATAATACACGTCTGTCGTTTTTAGTTTTTGGTCGACTGTAATTCTGAGTTGAACCGAATGCCGGTTCTCATCAAGGTCCTTAATACGGATATTTTTCACTGAAATCTTATTCTCTTGTATCATTTCCATCACCTTGGCAATATCCTCTTTTTCATGGATGATAAGCTTTAGCATGATTTCTTTCTCTCTCAGCTGTTTCGGTCCGATTACCTTTAGTGTAGCGGGAATGATCTCTACGCTGATAATTAATAAAATAACTCCGGCAATTGATTCGATATAAAAACCTGCGCCTACTCCTATTCCAATTCCTGCTGCTCCCCAGATGATGGCAGCTGTCGTTAATCCCGAAATGCTGTTATTGTCACGGCGAAGAATTACACCCGCTCCCAAAAAACCGATGCCGGAAACAATTTGTGCAGCTAGACGCAAAGGGTCCATCGTAACATTTAGATCATCACTCCCGGGAAACATGTAGGCAGATTCAATTGAGACAACTGTGAGCAAACAGCTTATTATTGAAATGACCAATGTGGTTTTTAAGCCAACAGGTTTTCTTTTCATCTCTCGCTCGATACCAATTATTAAACCCAATACTGCCGAAATTCCGAGCTTTATCAATATTTGAATTTCTAATTCAGGGTCAAATATCCATTCCATTGCCATATGCTACACCGTCCATCCTCCATTAGTGAAATTTCCTGCTGATTAATTTTTCCTTATACCCAAAATTAACATACTTAAATCTATGAAAATATAAATTGTTGCCATGAAAATTAAAGATTACAATGGATAACAGGTTTAATTAAAACATTATTATAGAAAGGAAATATAAATGCAAGAACCAATGTTCAATCCATATTTAGCGCTGGCCATCGGGGTGGCATCCGTTTCTGCTTCAGCCATTTTAGTTAAATTTTCTACGGCCCCCTCCGCCGTTATAGCTTTCTACCGCTTACTTTTCTCAGTGTGCTTGACGATCCCTTTTTTATCCAGCAGAAACATACATGAATTATTGAAGCTTGGAAAAAAGGATTTTTGTTTCTCCATTCTTGCGGGCGTTTTTTTGGCTTTTCATTTCATACTGTGGTTTGAATCATTGGATTACACATCAGTTGCCAGTTCTACCGTGTTAGTAACCCTTCAGCCGTTATTTGCTTTTGTAGGAGCTTTTTTGTTTTTTAAAGACCGCGTTTCGATTCGGACCATTTTAAGTGGGATCATTGCGATTGGCGGAAGTATCGTGATCGGATGGGGTGACCTTCAAATAAGCGGCCTTGCTCTTTGGGGCGATGTTCTTGCGCTAATTGCTTGTGCACTTGTCACTGGGTATTTATTATTCGGACAGTCGGTAAGAAAAAGGATATCATCGGTAACCTATACATTTGTTGTGTACACGGTAAGCACTGTAACTTTATTGTTGTATGTAATCTTAACAGGAGAATCACTGGCACCATACCCTGCGGCTGATTGGATTTATTTTGTCCTGCTTGCGGTATTTCCAAATTTATTGGGACACTCCCTTTTTAATTGGTCATTAAAGTGGTTGAGCACCACAACGATTTCCATGGCAATTTTAATGGAACCGATTGGCGCTTCAATCCTGGCCTACCTTCTATTAGGAGAGAAGATAGTCTGGACTCAAGGCCTGGGAGGCTTTGTCATTATCGCTGGTCTTATTATGTATCTGAAAAATGAAAACAAAATGAGAGCGGCGAACGATGCGGTTAGCGGGCAAAACAAAAACGACATTTAAAAGAAAATGCTTGGGGATGGGAAAAGCAGTAAGCCGGTACTGCACCCCAAAAGTTAGAGTGAACGCTAACTTTTGGGGTGTATTTTTATGGCTGAATTTAGTGAACAATTTAAATTACTGTTAGTTAAAGAGTATCAAGAAGGGAAATTGTCATATAACCAACTAGCTAAAAAGTATGGTATGAAAGACAGTGCTCCAATTTTGAGATGGGTAGAAATATATGAGAAATTCGGAGAGAAAGGATTAAGAAGGAAGAAAAACAGGGTAACCTATTCTGTTCAATTCAAGGTCGAAGTATTTAGCTTTATGAAGAGAACAGGTTGTTCAGAAACGGAAACAGCCCTTCATTTTGGTTTAACAGATCCTCCTAGGATAGCTTTATGGAAGAAAGCTTTTCATGAAAGGGGTGTTGAAGTCCTAAAATAAACCTAAAGGACGCCCATCCATGTCTGATAAAGATAAGAACAGAAAAAGTAAATTTTTTTCGTATGGGATAAGTATGCGCCCACCCTTAGAATTAGCCCTCACACCTCTAACGGAAACCCCAAAATTGTAAAAGATTCAAAGTACAGAACTACTGTACATTCTAATCAAGGGGAGTCATTATCAACATAATAGATGGGGAAAGACACTCAAGGAATATAAGGTGTTGCAGAGTATGTCGGGAAAAGGGAACTATTTAGATAATTCACCGATGGAGAACTTTTTCGGGTTACTGAAACAAGAAATGTATTATGGAGAAGCACTGTACTCATTGGAGGAATTAAAGAAGAGAATTGAAAAATATATCTATTATTATTATAACAAGCGTATCAAGTAAAAATTGGCAGGCATGAGCCCGGTTCAATACCGTATCCATACCTGCCAATCAGCTCCTTAATATAAAACTCTAACTTTTTGGGGTCACTTCAGCCTGAAATTCAACTTACTGCTTTTATTCATAAAAAACATATATAAAGCGAGTAAAGATGAACGCCATTGACACGCTCATAATTAATGTTGAGCCTCTGACTTTTCCCTCTTGATTGCTGATTTTCATTGCTTCCAAAAATGCAATGCTAAACAAATATAAACACATAATAAACGAAACGATTAGTCCGACTAGTACCAAGTCCATTGCTTCCCCCCAGTATTTAATGTATAAATAATAATATTCGCTTTCCTTCACAATTATGCGGTAAAGACAATAGAGAAAAACCTTTATGCACTTTTAGTGAAAATAAAAAAGAAAACCCGTGTGTAATAAAACTTATTGATGTTGAAAAAATATATTGCAAAAGTATTTTCAGCATGATATATTATTTATTGTCGCTAAGACGAAAGCTTACACGCTTCACAACATACTTAATAAACATTTAAAACTGGATGTTGACATAGTGAGTGAGTGGTGTTATGATGATAAAGTCGCTTCTGAGAGAAACGACAAAGAAATTGCTCTTTGAAAACTGAACAAAACAAAGCGCCAACGTTTTTTTAGTCAGCACAGACATTAAAAGCAAAAATGAGCTATTCAAACATTTCTTCGGAGAGTTTGAT
>NZ_QVTD01000004.1 GCF_003429105.1 Peribacillus glennii | reverse complement strand
CCCTACAGCCAAATTTTGGGACAAATCCGCAGCAGGTAAGACAAGACATTGCTCGTGATTTATCGTATGGAAGCCAGCAACAGCAGCAACGCGGTTACACGCAGCAAGCTGGAGCGATGCAAGGTGGAACGCAATTTGGCATGATGGGAGACGGTACATCCATGATGTCAGGCGGCATGCAAGACGGATCATCAATGAGACGCGGCATGATGGGGACGCCGCAGCAGGCTCAAAATGCCCAAGCAGCCCTACAGCCAAATTTTGGGACAAATCCGCAGCAGGTAAGACAAGATATTGCCAGTGATTTATCGTATGGAAGCCAGCAGCAAGGTGCCGGGCAGCAGATGAGCAGCTTTCAAGCAGGTATGACAGCTACAAACCAGGGCAGATTATCTTAAATTTTCAGAGGTCTTTACCGTGTTCATAAATAGCGGCCCTCTTTGAGCGGCTATTGCCAGCTTGTAGACTAATGTATAAAACCATAACATGTCTACAAGCTTTTTTTGGAACAGAGATTTTTAGGAAGGTAAGTGCCGGCAAAAGTTGTCGCGAAGGATATTTTGGCCTGTTTTCATATGTTTATGGCCGAACACCACGCTTACTGACTCGACTGATCACTCTGTCCAGTATGGCGTCAGTCCCTGGACTGGAGATAAATAAAGCCGGCATTTCTTTTGCCGGCTTTATTCGCATATTACATAGGTCAACCGGGCAGTTTTCGCAGTCGATACTGATTTTTTAATATTGGATGTCATCGGTGGCGAAGGTACCTTTATTGACCGAAAGGATCCCTTTTTTCGCTTAGCAATCATTGACGATTTCCCTGCAAAAATTGGCCAGTTCCTGGTTTTTGAATGGAAGGTTTATCAAAATTCCGTTTTTTCGCTTCAACGCCATAGCTGCTGGAAGGGCGTATCGGCCTCGAGTATAGCGCACCCTTTTTTGCCAGGAAGAATAAGATCGTGGAATTTGGTGTATGTTTTTCGGTATTGGTCGGCGAGCCAATTCATCATATCGACTGCAAGTCCGCCATTAAGCGCTATTTTCTCCTTCAGTTCATCCCTCAGGATTACCGCAGCCTCTCCTTCTTCGATCGCTTTTTCATTCATAAATCTTTAGGCGAGGAGAAGAAAGGATCATTTCCCCAACGATGCCATCGTTTGAACAGATGCGAAGCGTTAATTCCCTTCCGTCGGGTCCAAGCTTACTTATCCGCACTTTCCCGCTTAAAATAAGACCAGGCTCGGATGCATTTGTACTTTTCTGAAAAAGAAATCTTCCCTTCTCCATTTTTCTTGTATGTTGGATGCTTTCACCATTTCCTTTAAACGTGACGGGATTGAAGTATGTTGCATTTTTGAAACTACCTTTTAATAGGTACGCACTTATACGTTTGAACTGAAGCAAATATCTTAGAAAGGCCAGAAAGAAACGGCATTTCTCTCTGACTTTCCACTGGTTTCACATGAATGAGCGAATATAATTGGCCAAATTCAACTTATGAATGGATACTATGATCTAAGCGGAAAACAATGAAGTAGTCAATCTGCATGAAACTATTTTACTATTTTTAAAGTAAAAACACGTCCGCATTGGCATAATGCCTTTTGAAATTGTATGATAATTTTATAAAAATACATTTGATTTTATTTTTATTCAGTCATATAATAAGAGAAATAAAGAATGTCAGTGAACTTTTGGATCGGAGATGATTACTTGAAAGTTTCGATTGTGGGTGCGACCGGTTATGGAGGATTGGAACTGATAAGGCTTTTGCAGAACCATCCCCATTTAGAAATTGCATCGCTGCATACTTCTTCAAGATTTGGCCGCCAAATCCATGAAGACAGCCCGCACTTGCTTCACATGGAATATACATTGGAGGAAATCGTCCCTGAAGACATTGCGAAAAAAGCAGATATCGTATTCCTCGCTACGCCTTCAGGAATCTCTGTGCAGCTCGCCCCCGAATTTTTTAAATTGGGTGTAAAGGTAATTGATCTTTCAGGCGATTTAAGGCTTAAGAATCCCGGAAACTATGAAAGATGGTATAAGCATTCCGCAGCTCCTTCAGAAATCCTGCAAGAAGCAGTATACGGGCTGTCAGAATGGAATGCCAGCCGGATAAAACATGCGAAAATTATTGCTAATCCCGGATGTTATCCAACGGCAACCCTGCTTGGGCTCGCCCCTTTATATACAGAAAAATGGGCAACTGGCAAGGATGTCATTGTCGATGCCAAGTCAGGTGTTTCCGGGGCCGGAAAATCGCCTTCCGCAGGCACACACTATAGTGAAATCAATGAAAATTTTAAGATTTATAAGGTCCATACGCATCAGCATATACCGGAAATCGAACAGCAGCTTGGGTTATGGAATGAAGAATCCCAGCCCATTTCCTTCAGCACACATTTGGTACCAATGACAAGGGGAATCATGGCCACCATGTATGTAAAGCTGCATAGGCACACATCGACTGAGGAATTAATAGATTTATATAACACGGTGTACGAAAATCACCCTTTTGTTCGGGTACAGCCAATGGATGCTTTTCCATGCACGAAACAGGTTTTTGGATCGAATTTTTGTGATATAGGCATCGCTTTCGATGAAAGGACAAATAAAGCCACCATCGTATCCGTGATTGATAATTTAATGAAAGGTGCTGCAGGGCAGGCGGTCCAGAACGCGAATATCATGCTCGGGGCAGAAGAATCGGCAGGCCTTTTGAATATACCGTTATATCCTTAACTACTTGGAGGTCTTTCATGAAAACAATACATCCTGTTGAAGCCATTCAACAAGTTACCAAAGGAAATATATTATCGCCGAAAGGATATAAAGCGGCAGGAGTTCATGCAGGATTGCGATATTCGAAAAAAGATATCGGCATCATACTATCTGATAATCCAGCGGCTTGTGCGGCCGTATATACACAAAGCATTGTCCAGGCAGCGCCGCTTGATGTTACGAGAGAAAGCATTGCAAGTGAGCAAAAACTTCAAGGGATTGTCGTAAACAGTGCATGTGCGAATGCATGCACCGGAGACCAGGGGCTAAAGGATGCCTATGAAATGAGAAGCTATGCTGCCGTACAATTTGGCTTGGCGGAGCATTTGTTTGCGGTTGCCTCTACAGGTGTAATCGGTGAATATCTGCAAATGGATAAAATTAAAAAAGGAATCGCCATGCTTGAGCCCGCGTCATCCGGTGAGGCAGCGGAAAATTTTGAAAAAGCGATCTTAACAACTGATACAGTGACAAAAAATTGCGGCTACGAAGCGGTTATAGGCGGCAAAGTCATTACCATGGGCGGGGCGGCGAAGGGATCGGGAATGATTCATCCCAACATGGCAACGATGCTTGGCTTCATAACAACAGATGCTGCGATCGAATCGGAGGACCTGCAGCTGGCACTCTCCACGGTGACGGATATTACTTTTAATCAGATTACAGTGGATGGGGATACTTCAACGAATGATATGGTCATTGTCCTGGCTAACGGCCAGGCGGGGAACGAAAAGCTTTCCCCGGCACATCCAGATTGGAAGATATTTCTGGAGTTATTGAGGAAAACCTCTGAAAATCTCGCCAAGCAGATTGCCAGGGATGGAGAAGGCGCAACAAAACTTGTCGAAGTAAATGTGCAAGGCATGAAAACGAAAGGGGACGCCCAGGCAATGGCTAAAACGATCATAGGGTCAAGCCTGGTCAAGAGCGCCGTGTTTGGATCGGATGCCAACTGGGGCCGCGTGATTGCCGCAATGGGCCGGAGCGGGCTAACCTTTAACCCCGATAAAGTAAGTATTTCATTTGGCGATATCAATGTACTGAACAAGGGTATCCCTGTTGATTTTTCGGAAGAAGAAGCAAAGGCATATCTGGAGAAAAAGAATATTGTCATTCATGTTGGGTTGCAGGAGGGAGAAGAGAAGGGAACTGCCTGGGGCTGCGATTTGACATATGACTACGTAAAAATAAATGCGAGCTACCGGTCATAAGGAGGTTTCGCGGGTGAAGATCTTGGTAATAAAATGTGGCGGAAGCATTATCGATGAATTATCTCATTCATTTTTTGAAAGTTTAAAAAAATTAAAGAGCAGCGGCTGCCAGCTTGTGTTTGTGCATGGCGGCGGTCCCGATATCAATACGATGCTTGGAAAATACGAAATTGAACCTGTGTTTGAAAAGGGGCTCCGGAAAACGACTGATGAAGTTTTGAACATTGTTGAACTGATGCTGTCTGGAAAATCAAACCGCAGCATTGTCCACAAATTAAGCCTTAATGGCATTGAGGCAATCGGTTTGAACGGGTCGGACGGAAATCTGCTGACCGGGGATTTTATTGATGAAGCTTCCCTTGGGGCAGTAGGAGAAATCAAAAGCGTAAATACTGAATTGCTTCAAATGTTATTAAATAAAGGGATTTCCCCTGTATTGACCCCAATTGCCATCACTGAAGGCGGCAGAAAGCTGAATGTCAATGCCGATATGGCCGCAGGAGCCGTAGCCAAGGCACTTGACGCACACAGTTGCATGTTTGTCACCGACGTCAAAGGTGTTATGAAAGATGGTATTATCATAGAAGAGCTTACCGAAATGCAAACACAAAACCTGATAAGTGCAGGATCGATATATGGAGGTATGATTCCAAAGGTAAAAACAGCATTGTCTGTGTTGAATAAAGGAATCAATGAGGTATTGATCGTAAGCGGGAAAGAATCCTTTTTCAACAACGGACAATTTATTGGAACTAAATTTGTTACTGAACAGGAGGTATTGCAATGAGTGCATTGTTCCCCACCTACCAAAAATGGGAAATTGAACCGGTTAATGCAAACGGTTCTTGGTTAACAGACCAGGATGGAAAAAGATACCTCGACTTTACCTCCGGAATCGGAGTTTTGAATCTTGGGCATTGCTATCTGTCTGTAAAGCAAGCTGTAGAGCAGCAACTGGAAAAATTCTGGCATACCTCGAATTTGTTTCAAAACAAGGGCCAGGAGGAAGCAGCCGGCTTATTGGCAAAGGCAACAGGCTTGAATCGGGTCTTTTTTTGCAACAGCGGGGCAGAAGCGAATGAAGCAGCCATTAAGCTTGCCAGAAAAGCTACCGGAAAAAGCAAGATTGTCACTTTCCATCAATCCTTCCACGGCAGGACATTCGCAACCATGGCTGCAACCGGCCAGGAGAAGGTAAGAACGGGATACGGGCGGATGCTTGAGGAATTTGAATATTCCACATTTAATGATAGCGTTCAGCTGGCAGAGATAGTTGATGAAAATACCGCGGCAGTCATGCTGGAGATGGTGCAGGGTGAAGGCGGGATCCATGTGGCAAACCAAGAATTCCTGAATACGATAAAGGAAGTTTGTGCCCGAAAAGGAGCCCTGGTCATTGTTGATGAAATCCAGACGGGAATCGGCAGAACAGGCAAGCCATTCGCTTTCCAGCTTTTTGACTTTCAGCCGGATATTATAACCGTTGCAAAAGGGCTTGGAAACGGCCTTCCGATTGGGGCCGTGATTGGCAAAGAAGATTTAGCAGCCCATTTTGGACCGGGAAGCCACGGTTCCACTTTCGGCGGCAATCCGGTAAGCATTGCAGCCGCTAAGGCGGTCCTTCAGCAAATTCTTGATGCTGATTTTTCAGCGGAAGTGAGCGAAAAGGGACAATATTTTCTTAATAAGCTTAAAGAAGAGCTTCAATATGACCCTTCAGTAAAGGAAATTCGCGGAGTTGGACTTATGATTGGGATCGAGTTGAAGGAAGAGGCACAGCCCCTTCTCGAAAAACTGCAGCAAGAAGGGCTGCTAACATTGACTGCGGGGCCAAACGTGCTGCGCCTGCTTCCGCCGTTAACGGCAGAAAAAAGTGAGTTTAGCCTTGCTGCTGAAAAGATAGCTAAAGCCATCAAAACTAAAACAGTCATACAAGGCTGAATTTTTATGATGCAAGTTGTATAAAAATTCTTTTGTTTCTTTAAATATTCGTCATCTACAGAGGTGGAATCATGAAAACTTATTTGCATTTATCTAATGGAGCTTCCTTTGAAGGCAAAATGATCACTAAACCCGGCGATGGGGAGATCACAGGGGAAGTCGTTTTCTATACAGGAATGACCGGTTACCAGGAGGTATTGACCGATCCTTCTTATAAAGACCAGATTATTGTGTTTACGTATCCGCTAGTCGGAAATTACGGAATAAACGAACATGACTTTGAAAGCAGAAAACCGCATGTAGCCGGAGTGATTGTATATGAAGGAAACATGAGCCACTCCCATTACCAGGCCAGGTACTCCTTAAAAGATTACCTGGAAAAATGGGATATTCCGCTTATCGGGAACATCGACACGCGGGCACTTGTGAAAAATATCCGGCAGCAAGGTTCCATGGAGGCCGCAATTACGACTGAAAGTACTTATGACTCTTCCGTGCTGACCGAAAAAACAAAAAATGTCGTGAAGGAAGTATCATCGGCGGATATAAAAAGCTATGGGGAAGGAAAAACACATATCGTGCTGATGGATTTCGGCTATAAAAAGTCCATCCTCGATTCCTTGCTTTTTAATGGCTGCAAGGTGACGGTGGTCCCATTCGATACAACATTAGAAAAAATAAAATCTTTAAAGCCAGACGGAATCATGCTTTCCAATGGGCCTGGGGATCCGAAACAGCTTAAGGGATTATTGGGCAATATCAAGGGCATCATTTCCGGTTTCCCGACAATGGCCATTTGCCTCGGCCACCAGCTGACGGCATTGGCATTTGGGGGAAATACGAAAAAAATGCTGTTCGGCCACAGAGGGGCAAATCAGCCTGTCCTTGATTTAGAGTCCAAGCGTGTGTATATGAGTTCGCAAAATCATAGCTATGAAGTAGATGAACCAAGCTTGAAACATACACCGCTCTCGGTCCGTTTCCGAAATGTAAATGACGGCTCGGTAGAGGGGCTGAAGCATTCCTCATTGCCAATTATTACAACACAATACCATCCGGAAGCAAATCCCGGCCCAGCTGAAAGCAGCCTGTTATTTAAGGAATTTTTGCAGATGGTAAATGAACACAGCGGGAGAGTAAAAGCATATGCCTAAAGATACTACCATTCAAACAATCCTGGTGATCGGGTCCGGCCCGATCGTGATTGGCCAGGCAGCAGAATTTGACTACGCAGGGACCCAGGCTTGCCTCGCATTGAAGGAGGAAGGCTATAAAGTAATTCTGGTTAACAACAATCCCGCCACCATCATGACGGACGATATGAACGCGGATGTCGTTTATTTTGAGCCGCTTACTGCTGATGTGCTTGAAAGGATCATCGAACGGGAACGGCCTTGTGGCCTTCTGGCCACATTGGGCGGGCAGACCGGCCTGAATCTGGCTTATCAATTACATGAGCAGGCCATTCTGGAGAAATATGGTGTCAAGCTTCTCGGAACGCCGATTGATTCCATAAAAAAAGGGGAAGACCGCCAGCTTTTCCGTGAATTAATGTTCCAAATAAATGAACCTGTTCCCGAAAGCCAAATCGTCCATACGACCGAGGAGGCAATCGAGTTCGCGAAAAAAATAGGCTTCCCGATCATTGTCCGGCCTGCCTATACCTTAGGCGGCACAGGGGGCGGCATTGCGGACAATATGGAACATTTTACTGAACTGGTACGGGGGGGCCTGCAGGAAAGCCCGATTACCCAATGCCTGATAGAAAAAAGCATCGCAGGATTCAAGGAAATTGAGTACGAAGTTATGCGGGACGGCAATAACACGTGCATTACGATATGTAATATGGAAAATATCGATCCGGTCGGCATCCATACGGGTGATTCCGTAGTGGTAGCACCCTCTCAAACGCTGACTGATGAGGAGTTCCAAATGCTTCGGTCGGCATCCATTAAAATCATTTCATCGCTGGGAATTATCGGAGGGTGCAATATCCAGTTTGCACTCGATCCGGACAGTAAGAAATATTACTTGATCGAGGTAAATCCGCGAGTAAGCCGTTCATCCGCCCTCGCCTCCAAAGCAACTGGCTACCCGATTGCACGGATTGCAGCAAAATTGGCGGTTGGCTACCAACTATCGGAATTGATTAATCCGGTGACCAAAAGCACATATGCAAGCTTTGAACCGGCACTGGATTATGTAGCAGTAAAATTTCCGCGCTGGCCTTTCGATAAATTCAGAAGTGCCAACCGTAAGCTCGGAACGCAAATGAAGGCAACAGGAGAAGTCATGTCACTTCACCGGAACCTTGAAGGAGCAGTGCAAAAAGCGGTAGACTCCCTGGAATTAAAAACCTTAGGCTTGCAGCTTACCGCATTAAAGGAAAAATCAGTACAGGAACTTTGGAAAATGCTCTTTGAATGTTCTGATGAACGTATATTCGTGATTTTTGAATTGATCCGTAAAGGGGTGCCGGTCGAGCAATTGCATGAAGCCACTGCGATGGACTATTTCTTCCTGAATTCATTTGCTTCCATCATCGAGGCAGAAAAACAGGCATCAGGCACTAAGCCGCTGTCCCTTTCCCATGAAGAGCTTCAATTCATGAAGGAAAAGGGGGTCTCTGACCGTTATTTAGCAGCTGTTTGGGACATGAAGGAAGCCGAAGTAAGAAATTGGCGCAAAAAGCTTGGAGTAGTAGCCGTTTATAAAACGGTTGATACATGTGCTGCCGAATTTGAATCTCACACAAACTATTACTACTCTACTTATTTTGGCGAAAATGAACAGAATAAATCAGAAAAGCCAAAGGTCCTGATGATCGGAAGCGGACCAATACGGATTGGCCAGGGAATTGAATTTGATTACTGTTCTGTCCATGGAGTTTATGCATTGGAGCAGGAAAACATAGAAACGATCATGATCAACAACAATCCGGAGACTGTAAGCACTGATTTTGCTACGGCAGACCGTTTATATTTTGAACCGTTGACCATGGAATATGTGCTAAATGTAATCGAAGCAGAAGGCGTGACGGATGTAATTGTGCAATTTGGTGGCCAGACAGCAATAAACCTTGCCAAGGGCTTAGAGGAATACGGCATCAACCTGCTGGGCACCTCTTTTGATATTGTTGATCAGTTGGAAGACAGGGACCGCTTTTACCAGCTGCTCCAAAAGCTGGGCATACCTCATGTGCCAGGTACGATGGCCGATAATGAAAAGGAGCTTATCGATAGCGCCGCAGAAATAGGATTTCCTGTTTTATTAAGGCCATCTTACGTAATTGGCGGCCAGGGTATGGAAATTTTTCAGGATAAAGAAAGCCTGCTGAAGAGACTTGAGGCTGGCAGCAGCCTGGTTTATCCAGTCCTGATTGATTCCTATATCCCTGGCAGGGAAGCGGAAATCGACTTGATCGCCGACGGGAACAATGTGTATATTCCAATTGTCGCTGAACATATTGAACGGGCGGGAGTCCATTCCGGTGACAGCATGGCGATGCTTCCATCCAAGAACCTGACAGCAAAGCATAAAGAAAAAATGGCGGCTTATTCAAAAGCGATTGTGGAAGAACTCCAATATAAAGGGCTGATGAATATACAATTCGTCCTAAAAAATGATGATATATATGTACTGGAGGTAAATCCGCGCGCCAGCCGTACGATACCGATCATCAGTAAAATTACAGGTGTCCCAATGGTGCAGGCTGCGACAAAAGTATTGCTTGGGAAATATTCTTTGTCAGATTTATTCGAAAAAACGGGGCTTATGGAAGAAATAAGGTACAGCGTGGTCAAATATCCCGTCTTTTCTACATTCGCTTTAAGCGGTCTGGACTCCAAAGTGGGGCCTGAAATGAAATCGACCGGCGAAGGAATCGCGATTGGTGAAAGTTTTCCGGAAGCTTTGGCTAAGGTTTTTCATGCCCATTTATTAACAAAGGCAAATGAAATCTATAAAGCTGATTCGGCACTTTTAGACGAAAAATCATTATTAAAATTGCAGCAATTAGGCTATAAAATGGTGGACACCGAATTTGAGGCATGGTTAAAATCCGGAAATGGGGCCGCTGTACTGTCTTATGGCGCAAGTAACGAAGATAAAAAAATAAGATTGATGGCTGCCAAGTACCGATTGCAGGTTTTTACAGAAGAAGAGAGCTTTAAAGCTTATTTGGAGGGGCTTTCTTGCAAGAACAAGGGGATTGCCTCTTTGCAGGAGTGGCTGGCAATACATTCAGAGGGGGTGGCACAAGCATGAAAGCAACCCAATATAAAATTCTCGGGCAAAAAGACTTTCTGGCACTCGCGGACATTTCCGGCGATCAAATCCTGCAGTTGCTTAAACTCGCCAAGAATATTAAAAACAAACATGAAATGGGCGAGGATTTTCGCCCTTTAACAGGAAAAACGCTCGGAATGATTTTTGAGAAGTCCTCCACGCGGACACGGGTTTCCTTTGAAGTAGGGATGCTCCAGCTAGGGGGGCACGCACTTTTCCTGAGCAGCAATGACCTGCAAATTGGCAGGGGAGAGACTGTTTCCGACACGGCAAAGGTTTTGTCACAATATGTGGACGGGATCATGATCCGCACTTTTGAACACGAAAAAGTAAAAGAGCTCGCCTCTGCCGCCACAATCCCGATTATCAACGGGTTGACAGATACCGCCCATCCTTGCCAGGCCCTTGCTGATTTACTTACGATCCAGGAGGTCAAAGGCAGCCTCAAGGGCTTGAAAATGGCTTATATTGGAGACGGCAATAATATGGCGCATTCTTTAATGATTGCTTGTGCAAAAACGGGAATGGATTTTTCAATTGGCTGTCCTCAAGGGTACGAGCCAAATGAAGAAATCATAAGTATTGCCCAAAAAGAAGCAGCTATGAATAATTGTACAATTGAAGTCCACACATCTGCTGCGGCTGCCATAAAAAATGCAGACATTGTTTACTCCGATGTTTGGACGTCGATGGGGCAGGAGCAGGAAAATGAATTGCGTCTCGAAGCATTTAAAGATTACCAGATAAATGCAGACTTAGTAAGCCATGCCGATAAGGATTATATCTTCATGCATTGCCTGCCTGCCCACCGTGAAGAAGAAGTAACCACGGAAATAATCGATGGACCGCAGTCCGTTATCTTCCATCAAGCAGGGAATCGCCTCCATGCCCAAAAAGCCATCCTTGCGGATCTCTTATCTTGAGTGTAAAAAACATTCATGTTGAAGAGGCAATAAGGAAACAATAAGCGGGCAGCCATAGCAAAGGAGAGATGACGATGGGGCAGAATCATCAATTCAGGCCAGGGCAAAAAGCGCCCAATAATGGTATATATGTTGAAATTGGCGAAACTGGAAGCATGGTCGTAAATCCTCAAAGGATCAAACTGGCAACGGGAGACCGCTTTCCTGAAACATCCAATCACAACCGCCTTTGGACTTATAAGCGGAAACCTTGAATATGGCAGCAGCAATTGCCAGGCCTCTTGAATATAGGGGGTCTGGCTTTTTTTTTTGGTCAGTTAAGTCATACATTTGCTATTTGTATAATATAAGACCCCTTTCACTTTCTCTTAAACATTGCCAATCCGCGATTTTTCAAACTTTACATACGGAACAAAAAAACTATAATGAATGTATAAGGTCAAAAATGGTCAAACAAACTATTTTATAGCGTATTTGTCAGCTGCCAGCTTTTTTGCGAGATAAAATGGATCAGGAAAAAATCACTAAATGGGAGGGCATAAGGTGGAAACTTCTTATGAGGCATTGAAAAAATATGGAAGAGACCTGGTGGACGAAGTGAAAACAGGAAAAATGGATCCTGTAATTGGACGTGATACAGAAATCCGGAATGTAATCCGGATTCTTTCAAGGAAAACAAAAAATAACCCGGTTTTGATCGGTGAACCGGGGGTTGGAAAAACAGCCATTATTGAAGGGCTTGCCCAGCGGATTGTCAGAAAAGACGTACCGGAAGGCTTAAAGGAGAAAACGATATTTGCCCTTGATATGAGTGCGCTCGTTGCCGGCGCGAAATTCCGGGGGGAATTTGAAGAACGCCTAAAAGCCGTATTGAATGAGGTACGGAAAAGTGAAGGGCAGATCCTGCTATTTATTGATGAGCTGCATACAATTGTTGGAGCTGGCAGAACGGAAGGCGCGCTGGATGCCGGAAATATGCTAAAGCCAATGCTTGCCCGCGGTGAACTTCATTGCATAGGAGCCACAACATTGGATGAATACCGCCAATATATCGAAAAAGATGCAGCTCTTGAAAGACGGTTTCAACAGGTTTTAGTACAGGAACCGGATCTAGAAGATACTGTATCCATCTTGCGCGGATTAAAGGAGCGCTTCGAGATCCACCACGGTGTCCGCATCCACGACCGAGCAATTGTTGCAGCAGCTGTCCTGTCAAACCGTTACATCACCGAGCGCTTTTTACCTGATAAAGCTATCGATCTAATCGATGAGGCCTGTGCGATGATACGGACAGAAATCGATTCTATGCCTGCGGAGCTTGATGAAATTACAAGAAGGGTGATGCAGCTGGAAATTGAAGAGGCGGCCCTTTCGAAAGAAAATGATGAGCAAAGCCTAACGCGCCAGGAAGCACTTATAAAAGAGCTGACGGAACTGCGGAAACAGGCCGACAGCATGAAATCAAAATGGCAAAATGAAAAATCGTTACTGCTTGAAGTACAGGAAAAGAGGGAGCAGCTCGAAGGCTATCGCAGGGCACTGGAAAAAGCTGAGAATGAATATGATTTAAACCTTGCAGCAGAATTGAGGCATGGACGGATTCCGGAAGTGGAGCGGCAGCTATATGCCTTAGAGGAGGATTTTGAGCAAGAAAAACAGGAATCCAGATTGCTGCGGCAGGAGGTAACGGAAGAGGAGATTTCAAATATCGTGGCGAGATGGACCGGAATACCGGTCGCGAAACTTATTGAAAGTGAAAGGGATAAGCTTCTTCGATTGCCAAGTATTCTAAGAGAACGGGTAATTGGCCAGGATGATGCGATTGGGCTGGTTTCTGATGCGGTATTACGGGCAAGAGCGGGATTAAAAGATCCAAACAGGCCGATTGGTTCGTTCATCTTCCTGGGCCCGACAGGAGTAGGGAAAACGGAATTGGTGAAAGCCCTGGCAGACACGCTTTTTGATAGTGAAGCCCACTTGATCAGGTTAGACATGTCGGAGTATATGGAAAAGCATTCGGTCGCAAGGCTGATTGGGGCACCGCCCAGTTATGTCGGATATGAAGAAGGGGGCCAATTGACAGAAGCTGTACGCCGGCAGCCATATTCTGTTATTTTATTTGATGAAATTGAAAAAGCCCATCCGGAAGTGTTCAATATTTTATTGCAGATGCTGGATGATGGCCGGATCACTGACTCACAGGGAAGAACGGTTAACTGCAAAAATACAGTAATCATCATGACATCAAATATAGGTTCCCAGTATTTGCTGCAAACGGACAATCCTGATGGCTTGATAGCGGAGGTGGCAAGAGAACAGGTGTTTACTGAATTAAAAAGCCGATTCCGTCCCGAATTTCTCAACCGCATTGATGATATTGTCCTGTTCAAGCCTCTCGCTAAACACGAAATCATTGGAATTGTGGGAAAAATCTTTATGGAATTGCAAAGCCGCCTGAAAGAAAGGAATATCTCCCTAACGATAACGGATTCAGCGAAAATGCATATTGCCGATCAGGGATATGACCCGGTATATGGAGCCCGTCCCCTGAGAAGGTTTATCCAAAAGCACGTTGAAACAAAGCTGGCCAGGGAGTTGATTGCCGGCCGGATTGCCGAGTACCGGGGGGTGTTGATCGATTTTGATGGGGACGATCTGCAGATTCATCCTGCATAAGAAAACAATTTTGGATAATTGTCATTCACTGATTAGATTTATTGACTTATAAAAAATAGCAAAAGGGCACCCAAATTCCAGGTGCCCTTTTGCTTACATGGCAGATAAGAAAGTTTGATACTTTGTATCTGCATAATATGAACACAGACTAAGTGCGCCACATCCTGTGGCAATGTCTGTGTGACCCACATCGCTGTGGCCCTAACTACGCCTCTGCCGTCGCCTTTACCAAGGCTCGCAAGTCGGCAAGTTTTCTAATAAACAAAATTAATGGTGGGTATTTTCAACCGGTTCATCAGGGAGAATGGCTGGTACAATCAAAATTAAGATGGTTACCGCCACACTCAAGATATTGGCCGTGTTAAGGTCATAGCCTGTTCCGATCATCGAGGAAACCACATATGTTAGCATATGAGTTAATATGAAGCTCCAGAATACCGTCCAAAAGTATTGCATTGATCATCACCTCGTTCCACTGCATTCCACTTAATAGTACCATATTAAGCTTGATATAACATATATATTTTCTCAAATTGTTTGAAAAAAACAAGGGAATTTGCTGGGAGCCTTATTGTAAAATGAATGTGAGAAAGGGTTTCTGAACTCTTTCAGCAGATGATTGATAAAAAGTTAAACGAAGTAATTACACATTATTAAAATATTCTTCTTGAGGTTTGGCTCAGTAAAGCTTCCACCGCACAGAAGAAAGCTGCCTGGTTCTTTCACCTGTGCAGTTGCAGCAACCTTTTTGGAAATTGTTGAAAGGCGTGTAAAACACTGGTCTCACACGATTAAGCCAAATATAAATTAATAGATTTAACTTTATATAGGCTGTTTTGATAGGCGCATATACGATCGAAATTTGTCGCACCACATATAGTAAATAAGGCAATAAGCGTCGAAAAGGAGAAAGTACTGATGGAGCAGCGAACATTTCAAAGTGACGGACAATGGAATATCGTCTACTACCCCCCCAAGCCAAGCGGGTTCGCCGTACTTCTCATCGGGGATCGGAACCATTTTGTTGAACAGGGGAACAGCTATTGGATGCAGCACCCGGGGAGGTCACAGATATTAGAGCGCTTAAAAGAGTATGGATATTTGATTTTTTCCTCGAATTTTTATCAAAGCGGCTGGGGGAGCCCGATTGCTGTGGAAATGGCGAAAAAAATATATTGGATGATGATGAGAAGCGAAATTTTAAACGATAGGATTCACATATTGGCGGAGGGGACAGGCGCCCTCACAGCGATACAGCTAATGAATGAAATGAAGCAGAACATAAGGTCTGCCGTTTTCCTTGATCCTTGCCTAAACCTGCAGACACATATGCAAAAAGAAAAGGATAATAAATTTTTCTACAAAAGGAAGTTGAAGGAAATAGCAGCCGCGTTTGGGATCGAGGAAAAAAAATGCGAACAGCTGATTTTTTCATCCGAATCCCCGTTTCCGAACAAGGACATTCCCCTTAAGATCATTCATATTGTCGGCAGTATTGAAAAGGGACAAACAGATATTTATAAAAAACTGGAGCAGCAACCTGGCAGAACGGAAACGAATATAACCTATTTGCTGCCCGAAAAAAGGTATAAAATTCCTTTGCAGATCGGGCAATTCTTTAAGAAATATGAAACTTCTTTGTAAAGAGCAATAATTCCCGGATCGGTGCATACGATACAGCAAGTATAAGACATTGCCTTTATCCTATGATTCCAAAACAGGGGGGGCTTCATATGGAATTATCCATTGTTATTGGCGCCTATCAATTTATTGGGTTTCATCTATGCAAATTTTTACTGGAACAGGGGCATGAAGTGTTGGGGGCCGATTGGACAAACGATGACGATCTGAATCATACTACCCAGGAAAAACAGCTCGAAATCGGCCGCAACGCCAATTTTAGTTATATTTCATTGCAAGAATTGAAGAAAGTAAGCAATCCTGGCAAGATAACGCTTTATATTTCTTGGTATGACTTCATTAAAAGCGATTCCGGTAAAACGGCTGAATTAAAAAATGAATTGGATGCATTGCTGTCTAAAATGCCCGTTGCTGACCGCACTATCGTGCTTTATCCGATTGAATATAATGGTGAAGAAAGAAAGATGTCTAAAACCGATAATGTCCAAGATAAAATCATCTTTTTGCCAACTATTTATGGTCCATGGCAGCCGGAAACCATGGTATTTGAACGCGGCATAGAGTCAAATGGGGAAACTTTGCCCATAGCGGCACTGGAAACTGAATACAAGCTTGATGCTATATTTATAACGGATTTCCTGGCCTGTTTTGAAGATATAATCAATCTTTCCGAGAACATAATCACTATAAAAAGCACAAAACCCAACCAGTGGAAACTTTGTGCGCGTGCTGTTTTTAACAGTGAGCTAACTGATGCAGAGATGGCAGGGCACCAGGAAAATGATAAGGCATCGTTTGTATATCAACTCAAGAATACGGTAGAGCCGGAGTTAGGCATTGAACTTCAAAAAGTCCATCACAAACGGATGCAAACGATCGGAAAATGGAAGATGCGCTAAAAACTTTTCAACTAATTGTCGAAAAGGTAGAATGGAAAAGAACTTATAGGCAAAAAGAACCAATTCTGAGACCTTCTTTTATTTTGCTAAGCGCAGCTATTTCTATTTTGTAGGCAGGGCTGTTATTTGAGGGAGTTGCATTTGATGAAAAGGAATTTAGGAGCCACGCTTATTATTATTTGCCTGCTTTTGGCTGGCTGTGCACATCCTATGGATGATGGCAAGCTTAAAAAAGTGGGCTTGCTGGTTCCGGAAACGATTAATGACCAGGTATGGGGAACAAAAGGTTACAAGGGATTATTGAATATCCAATCCCGGTTCGATGTTGAAGTGTATTATAAGGAAGGGATGAACTCGAGCCTGATTGTGGAACATGCTGTCAAGGACTTTCACGAAAAAGGAGTTAATCTGATCATTGGCCATGGCAATGATTATGCGGAAATCTTTAATAGAGTCGCAAAGGAATACAGTGATATCCATTTTGTTAGTTTCAATGGGAAGGCAACCGAAAGAAATACTACCAGCCTTAACTTTGAGGCACATGCGATGGGTTTCTTTGGCGGAATGGTCGCTGCAAAAATGTCCAGTTCAAACAGGGTTGGTGTGCTGGCTTCCTTTGATTGGCAGCCGGAAGTCAAGGGTTTTGAAGAAGGCGCAAAATATCAAAAAAAAGACATTCATGTGGTAACCGAGTATGTCGGTGACTGGGATTCCGAAGAAAAGGCGTTGAAACTGCTTAATGGTATGGTCGCCTCAGGCACGGATGTAGTTTATCCGGCGGGCGACGGGTATAATGTTCCTGTAATCGAAAGAATAAAAGAAAAGGGGCTATATGCCATTGGCTTTGTTTCCGACCAAGCCGAACTTGGTGAGTCCACCGTATTGACAAGCACTGTCCAGCATGTCGACCTATTGTATGAGCTGGCTGCCGAAAAGTTTGCTGAAGGAGAATTACCTTCAGGGAATCTATCTTTTGATTTTGAAGACAAAGTAATAACAATGGGAAAATATAGCCCGTTGGTCAGCAAGCAGCTGCGGGAAGAAATCGATCAGCATATTAAGCGGTACATTAAGACCGGTAAGCTGCCGAATGAAAACTGAGTTACATACACGTAATCACTTATTTATCAAAAAAGGAGCAATCATCATGCAAAACGAAAAAGCACTGGAATTCATGGCAATTGCTATGAAATATTTCCCTGAAGCGAAAGCGAAATTGGAAGAAGCAGGCATTCCATTATCGATGGACATGGCTGAGCCTTTTATGGATCTATTCCAGAAGGTAATGTATGAAGCATATGAGCTGGGGAAAAAGGATGCGCAAAGCGGCCGGTAAACGCTAGGATCATTAAAAGGGGCCGGGTTAACATTACAAAAAGTTAACCCGGCCTTTTTCATTATCCTTTCTTGATCAGTTTTGAAACCAACGGATTAATTTTGGAAAGGCCTGGTTTGATTTTGCCATAGGCATTCATCAGGATCTCCACATTATCCATCAGCTGTCCATAATCGATATTATTTGCAAGGTTCTTCCAATCCGTTTTCTCCTTTTGGGGAGCAGCTTTTTTCCCGAACATCAATTGTGTGAAGCGGTCATTCTTTTGCACCTGCTTTTTTGCTTTAAAGAGTGCCAATTATCGATCACCTCCAAGTCATAATCTGCCTCTCATACAATATATGAATAACATGCGTCGCTGAAAGGGCACTCGTCCCAGGGAAATGAAAGAAAACTTTACTTGTTGGTTCATAAGTATTGCATCAGGGTGCAGGAATATAATAAAATTAGTACCAGGTAATAATAATTGATAATAAATTTGAAAATAAAAAGGGGTTGTCAATATGAATGCAGGCATAGTAGGGATCGGCCGATTTTTGCCAGAAAAGATAGTGACTAATTTCGACCTGGAAAAAATCGTCGACACTTCAGATGATTGGATCCGTACAAGAACGGGAATCGAGCAACGGAGAATAGCCGAAGATGATATCGACACATCGGATATGGCATATGAAGCTTCCCTTAAGGCCCTTGAAGATTCCGGGCTTGCAGCTGAAGAAATCGATTTGATCTTAGTGGCCACAGTCACTCCGGATCAGCCTTTCCCGTCTGTTTCATGCATGCTCCAGGAAAAGCTCGGCGCAAAGAAGGCTGCTGCGATGGATATTAGTGCGGCCTGTGCAGGCTTCATGTATGCAATGGTAACCGCAGGGCAATTTATCCAGTCAGGTGTCTATAAGCATGTACTCATTGTAGGCGTTGAAAAACTGTCAAAAATAACGAATTGGGATGACCGTAATACAGCCGTGCTTTTTGGTGATGGGGCCGGTGCTGCGGTAATCGGGCCTGTGCCTGACGGCCGCGGGATCCTTTCTTTTGAATTAGGTTCTGACGGGTCAGGTGCACAGCATTTATACCAGGACGAACACATCATCATGAACGGCCGTGAAGTATTCAAGTTCGCAGTTCGCCAAATGGGGGAATCTTGTGTGAACGTCCTCGAGAAGGCAGGACTTTCAAAAGAAGAAGTCGACCTGCTTGTTCCGCATCAGGCAAATATCCGTATCATGGAGGCAGCAAGGGAAAGACTTAACCTGCCTGAAGAAAAGATGTCAAAAACCGTTCATAAATACGGAAATACTTCTGCTTCGTCCATCCCGATTGCCATCGTGGAGGAAATGGAGGCTGGACGAATTAAAGATGGGGACCTGTTGGTGATGGTAGGTTTTGGCGGAGGACTCACATGGGGAGCGATTGCTCTGCGCTGGGGAAAATAAAGTATACGCACTGCCTCCTGGCTTTCAATTAGAACAAGAAAAAGTTATGTTTATAAAGAGACATACCACCTGAAAATTTAGATTTAGTGATTAGTAAATCCTCTAATGTTTCGAAATTGAAGTCTGTTTTTGGTACCTAAATGGTTGATTTACGTTTGAAAGGAGCTATGGTTTTTATGAATAAACGCCGAGTAGTTGTAACAGGAATAGGAGCGGTAAGCCCGCTTGGCAATGACGCCGAAACAACTTGGACCAATATTCTTGCCGGCAAGTCGGGGATTGGGCCAATGACCCGCTTGAACAGAGACGAGTACCCTGCAAAAGTGGCTGCAGAGGTAAAGGATTTTAACATTGAAGAATATGTGGAAAAGAAGGATGCCAGAAAAATGGACCGCTTTACACATTATGCAATCGCGGCTTCCATGATGGCAGTCAAGGATGCAAAGCTTGAGATCACAGAGGAAATCGCCCCGCGGGTAGGCGTGTGGATCGGTTCAGGCATCGGCGGGATGGAAACATTCGAAAACCAGTATGAAACGTTTTTAAATAGAGGCTATAAGAGAGTCAGCCCTTTCTTTGTCCCCATGATGATTCCGGATATGGCTGCCGGCCAGGTATCCATTTTGCTTGGGGCAAGAGGAGTGAATTCCTGTACCGTGACCGCATGTGCAACAGGAACAAATTCCATCGGGGATGCCTTCAAGGTCATCCAGCGGGGTGATGCGGATGTTATGGTTACAGGCGGTAGCGAAGCGCCAATCACGAAAATGTCCGTCGCAGGGTTCTGTGCCAATACAGCCTTGTCGACAAACCCTGATCCCAAAACAGCGAGCCGGCCATTCGACCTGAACAGAGATGGCTTTGTAATTGGCGAAGGAGCTGGTATCATCGTACTGGAAGACCTGGACCATGCCGAAAAACGTGGAGCCAATATTTATGCGGAAATCGTCGGTTACGGCTCTACTGGGGACGCCTATCATATTACAGCCCCCGCACCTGGCGGGGAGGGCGGCGCACGTGCCATGAAGATGGCAATGGGCGATGCCGGCTTGGAACCGGAAGACATTCAATATATCAATGCGCACGGCACCAGCACGCCTTATAATGATAAATACGAAACCATGGCAGTCAAGGAAGTGTTTGGGGACCATGCATATAAGCTGGCAATCAGTTCCACAAAATCTATGACAGGCCATCTCTTAGGGGCTGCAGGAGGGGTTGAAGCCATCTTCACAATACAGGCAATACGGGACGGCATCATGCCTCCAACAATAAATGTGGAAACACCTGACCCGGAATGCGATTTGGATTATATAGCGAACGAAGCCAGGAAGGCCGATATAAAAGCAGCCATGAGCAACTCGCTGGGTTTCGGCGGACACAACGCGACGATCGTTTTCAAGAAATATGAATAAGCAAAAGGGTGCACCCGTCATGACGGGTGCACCCTTTTACTTTAACGAATTATTTACGTTTCCCGGCAGTCCGGGATTTAAACTGATTCATCAATTTTTCCCTGGAATCCTTGTTTTTCAGCAAATAGGCTGCACCTACCGCCAGTCCGCCCATAAGTAATTTTCTCATGTGATGACCTCCTTAAAAAGTTTATAGGGAACAATTCCCGTCCCAGAAAAAAATAAACGGAAAACGATAAGGAATTGTTTACCAGCCAATAGCATTGCGGCATACAATAACGTAACTCACAGGAGGGGAGGTGTTTGGGCTGGCGGTAATCGATACAAAGGAGTGGCTGGAAAACGACTTTACCGACCCGGTGAAAATAGCGTCCAAATGCAGTGAATCCCTTTCAGAAGAAAACAGTGAGCAGTTTTATCGCTATTTGAAAAAGCATGGGATGTATTCACCTTCTTCAAGGTCCAAAAAGGATTTTCATTACTTACTGGAGAGGGATATATGGGGAAAGACCGAGCATTTTTTTAACAAATATAAAGATTTATGGGACGGATTTGATGTTCCGATTTACATTTTTCCTTTAAGGAATCAAGGGGTGCTGGGAAGGGCAAAGGAAACGAAATCCGGGCTCGCTTTTAAGGACAGGATGTTTCTTTTTGTCAGCCCCGGGATTATCGAGGAGGAGCTGGAGGCTGTATTTGTGCATGAATATCATCATGTCTGCCGCTTAAACCGTTTGAAGAAGCAGTCCTCACAAAGCACACTGCTCGATTCAATTATTATGGAAGGCCTTGCTGAGCATGCAGTGTCAAAGCATGTTGGAAAGGAGCATGTTGCAGGCTGGACCAGGTTATATTCGGAACAGCAACTTGTTTCATTTTATGAGAAGTATTTGAAGGATCGGCTTGGCATAAAACGTTCCGATGAGCTGCATGATGCACTTCTTCTAGGAAAAAGCCCCTATCCTTCCATGCTTGGGTATTGCACGGGATATTACCTTGTGAGCAATTACGGGCTAATCCCTATAAAAAAATCGTTTACGATTCCTTCACGTATATTTGTAAAGCGGCTGGGCGATCGGCAATAAGCCTTATCGAAGACACCGATAAGGCTTATCCATCCTCTTTTTTTATGCCATATAAGGGCCAAAACAGGAATAATTTATCTGCACTCTGCCTATAATGATGGACAAATAGATTCATGTAAGCGAGGGGTTAATCATGTTATATCTTCACGATGTGTGGGTGAATTGGTTTGAAGGGGAAGAAAACGGATACAATATCTGCCATTTCCATGAATGGAGAAAAGATGACGGCATTGAACTTTTGGACCAGGTGCCGCTACTGAAAATTTCTACCCCGCTGTTTAAGTACATAGAAAACGATTTATCGGAACTGCCTCAAGCCTTGCTTAATGACGTTTATCAAAAGGCATACTCAAGGAAGAACCATGAAAGGGTGCAAATGGATTACTGCTTTGTAGTGACGGATGGTTCCGGAATTCTGGCTGTCGATACCATAGGGTACCATATCCCCATCAGGAAAAGCAGGCTGATTCCTCGCCAGGAACAAATTGTGTATGACATGGTCGAAAATCACGATGAGATGGATTACACCTTTACTGAAGAGGAAAAAACCGGGAAGGAGCATCACATTTTATCTCCTGCCCCTTCTTTCATGAAAGGTCTCACGCGCAGGGAACGCCAGCTTAAGCAGCTGTTGTTCATGGCGCTTGACCAGCTTTTCACTGCTGAAAACACAGCTGAGATCCGATACTGGTACACCGAATGGGCTCCGGAAAAATATGAATATATCCAGTCCCTGAATTTTGAGGATGCATGGCAGGAATTATATGAAGAAACCCAAGTTGGGTGGTCGGATAAGCATTTGCACCTATGCGAAAACCTTGTCAAAGGGCAGCCGTTTTTCGAAAAGCTTTGGGAAATGGAAGTAGGGGACAGTCCGTCCATGCTGTAAGTGCAGGGGAAAACTCAGTTTCGCTGATGTAGGATTCCAAATCGCTTGGTAATCATTTTTCAGGGTGGTTTTCGCTTAAATCAATCGTTCCCATCTGCTTGAATTAAGATAATAAAAAAATGGGTTCCGCTCTGGAACCCATTTTCAATGAATTTTTATTTTACCTTTTTCTCCCGAGGCCCATGCCATTATACATTTTTCGGAGCATTTTATTCGCCACTGCATTTGCTTTTTCAGCTCCACGGTCCAAAATGTCATCAAGCTCCTTTGATTCCAGGAGTTCAAAATACCTCTCCTGGATGGGCTTGATTTCCTCAAGGACAACCTCCGCCAATCCAGCCTTAAAATCCCCATAGCCTTTTCCTTCATACATTTCTTCAATTTCCTGCACACTTTTTTTGCTGAAAATCGAATAGATGGAAAGGAGATTGGAAACCCCTGGCTTATTTTCCTTATCAAACTTCACGATTCCTTCAGAGTCCGTCACGGCGCTCTTGATTTTCTTTTCAATCTGTTTCTGATCATCAAGCACAGAGATGGTCGCCTTCTTGTTCGGGTCTGATTTGCTCATTTTTTTTCCCGGCTCTTGAAGGGACATGATTCTTGCCCCAACCTTTGGAACACGGATTTCAGGTATGGTAAAAATATCGCTGTATTTTTTGTTGAAGCGTTCCGCCAGGTCCCTTGTTATTTCAAGATGCTGTTTTTGGTCCTCGCCGACAGGTACAATATCTGTATTATACAGAAGAATGTCAGCAGCCATTAATGGCGGATATGTAAGCAGCCCCGCAGATACTCCGTCTTTTCCCGCAGATTTATCCTTGAACTGCGTCATTCTTTCCAGTTCCCCGATATAGGAGATACACTGCAGGATCCAACCTGCCTGTGCATGTGCGGGGACTTCGGATTGTATGAAGATGGTATTCTTCTCGGGATCAAGGCCAATCGCCACATAGAGGGCTGCCAGGCTCCTGATGTTCTTCCTCAACTCGAGGCGGTCCTGCGGCACGGTGATTGCATGCTGGTCGACTATGCAGAAAAAGCAATCGTATTCATGCTGCAGGTCGATAAATTGTTTCATAGCCCCGATATAATTTCCCAAGGTTACGGAACCGGTAGGCTGTATGCCTGAAAAAATTCTTTTCACGAACAAAGTCACTCCTCTTAACACATCATTTATATTATTGTAAGGATAAATCCTGCGGGATTCCACTGTTTTAGCAAAAATAAAGCCGCAGCCAATAGCCTAGCCATATTTTCCTTTTATTATAAGTAATAAAAAATCAAAGCAACGAGCATAAAGGACAGCAGCAAGATTCCGCTTGCGAGCATCGCATTATATCTGAAGCTTACAAGCTCGGAAAGGGGAGTGATTTTCTCCTTGCCGCTGTTGTCGCCACGTGTCATAACGGTTCGAAAACCAAAGAAAATTCTATCGAAAAATCCTGTTTGAATAACCATTGAGAACAATGATAGACACAATAGGGTTCCTGAAATATAAAAGGATATATTAATGAAATGCAGCAGACTGATCTCCCTGTATAATAGGAAGGAAAGCAGGAAAATGAGAATGAGCGCAACACCGGTCCATTTTAAGATTTTCTTCACATCATCTACCTCGCTCCCATAATGATTATAGAAGTAGTATATCAAAATATTACATAAAGAGATAATCTATCCACCAATAAATTATTCGAGTATAACTTTATTTGAAAAATAATAACAGTAATGATAAAAACTTCCATCTATGCATTCTTATTAATAGGTACTGAAATTCTTGAAATTCCTAGTTAATTTATCCCTTTAAAGTGATAAAATCCTAAAGTTATCGCAATTTTATTAAAAAACAACAATTTTAATCTTTTCTTCCAATTTTAGATATATCTTTCAGTAAATTTTTTTTGAAAAAATGAATGCATAATTTCTAGTATAATTGTATAATAGTCTTTGTAATCAATTTTCTGAAAAATAGGGAGGTCACTAAATGAAAAAGTCGAAATTTTCATTGCTTTTAGTCCTTACTCTTGCGCTAAGCATGTTTTTGACAGCATGTTTCGGCGGCGGCGACAAAGGCGCCAGCGGGGACGGGGACAAAAAAGGCGGAGATAAAGCAGCAGCATCCAAAGAGTTAAGGGTGCTTGAATCCGCCGAGGTTCACGGGATGGATAGCGTTATGGCGCAGGATTCCCTAAGTTTTACAATGTTAAACAACGTTAATGAAGGCTTATACCGCCTGAACGATAAACAAGAGCCAATCCCGGGTGTTGCGGATGGCATGCCTACAATCAGTGATGATAAGAAAACATATACTGTCAAACTGAAGCAGGATTTAAAATGGTCAAATGGAGATCCGGTTACTGCCCATGACTTCGTTTTTGCATGGCAGAGAGCGCTTCTTCCTGAAACAAAGTCTCCTTACGGCCCTTATATGATGATTGGCAAAATTGCTAATGCAGATAAGGTTTATAAGAAGAAAGTAAAACCTGAGGAACTAGGAATCAAAGCGAAAGATGATTATACTTTAGAGATTACGCTAGTAAAACCTCTTGATTATTTCACATCTCTATTAACATTCCAAACTTTCTATCCGCAAAACAAAAAATTCGTTGAAGAAAAAGGTAAGGACTTCGCTAAGAATTCTGATAACCTAGTATTTAACGGGCCATACAAATTGACGGATTGGAACGGTCCTACAGATAGTGAGTGGGGCATGGAACTTAATGAAAGCTATTGGAATAACAAAGAAACTACGATTGAAAAGCTAAAGTTCAATGTATCAAAAGACCCGCAGGCATCAGCTAACGCGTTCTCTGCCGGTGAAGCTGACATTTCACCAAGAATCGGAGACTCTGGTGTTCTTTCCCAATACGAGGGTACAGAAGACATGCTTAGTTTCTTGGAGCCGTCACTTTGGTGGCTGAAAATGAACCAAAAAGAAAATAAGGCTCTTCAAAATGAAAATATCCGCCGTGCGATTGCGCTTACAGTGGATAAAAAGTCATTGGTTGATGATGTCTTAAAAGATGGTTCGATTGTTGCTGACTTTATTGTACCTAAAGAATTTGCTAAGGATGAAAACGGAGAAGATTTCCGTACCGATGAAAACAATTTCTTGAAGACGAATAAAGAAGAAGCGAAAAAACTATGGGAAACTGGATTGAAAGAAGTTGGAATTAAAGAGCTTGAATTAGTCATGGTCGATCAGGACACTGAAACGGCTAAAAAGACAGCTTCATTCATTAAAGACCAATTAGAAACAAATTTGTCTGGTCTTACTCTTAACGTACAAAGTGTTCCATATCCTGTCCGTTTGGATCGTGAAGATAACCAAGATTACGATATCCTAATGGGCGGATGGGGTCCTGACTATCAAGACCCAATGACATATATGGATCTATGGGTAACTGATGGCGGACAAAACAAAATGAGTTATTCAAATCCGAAATTTGATGCTTTAATTAAGAAAGCAGATGTGGATCTTGCTACAAAGCCAGCTGAAAGATGGAAAACTCTACAGGAAGCAGAAAAGGTTCTTCTAGAGGAAGATGCTGCAGTGGCACCACTGTACCAGCGTACAGCGAATTTCCTTGTTAACCAGAAGATTGATAACCTGGTTCACCACGATCTTGGTGGAGAATTCAGCTACTTCTGGGCTAAGATTGAAGAGTAAGATCACTGTTATTAATTGGATAGAGCAGTTTAGAAGTTATAAGAAAAGAGAGTATATACTTATATACTCTCTTTTTACCTGTAGAGGAATTGTTGGAATAAGTAGAATTTTGTATTAATTAGGAGGTGTTCCTTCGTGTTAAGATACTTGGTCCAGCGAGTTATTTATATGCTGATTACCCTCTTCGTTGTTGTTTCAGCGACATTTTTTCTTATGAAGATTGTCCCGGGTACTCCATTTAACTCTGAAAAACTGACGGATGAGCAAGTTGAAATCATGAATAGGGAATATGGACTTGATCAGCCTGTTCCAGTCCAATATCTGAACTATATGGCAAAAACAATTCAAGGGGATTTGGGTTATTCGTTCCAATTTAATAATACTCCTGTCACGGAACTTCTCAGTGAGCGCGTAGGTCCTTCTGCATTTTTGGGATTCCAGGCAATGCTAGTAGGGACGATTATAGGAATTTTTCTTGGAGTGGTTGCAGCACTTAAACAGAATACATGGGTAGATTACACTTCAACGTTTGTTGCAGTCGTGGGTAAATCCATCCCGTCATTTATTTTTGCAGGGCTCATGCAATATTACATTGCAGTAAAACTGGGCTGGTTCCCAGTCATGTTCTGGGAAGGTTATGAATATAGTATTCTTCCAACCATTGCCTTATCCATGTTTCCAATATCGATTGCCGCACGTTTTATGAGAACGGAAATGATCGATGTATTAAATTCGGATTATATTACGTTAGCGAAAGCTAAGGGTGCAAGTTATTTACAGATTTCAGTTAAACATGCGCTAAGAAATGCCCTCATTCCTGTTGTAACCGTTCTTGGTCCTTTAGCAGTAGGTTTGATGACAGGCTCTCTGGTGGTTGAACAAATATACTCTGTGCCAGGGATTGGGGAGCAGTTTGTTTCATCAATTTTGACGAATGACTATCCAGTGATCATGGGAACAACGATATTATTTGCAGCGTTGTTTGTTTTTGTCACTTTACTCGTGGATATCTTGTATGGAATCATCGATCCACGTATACGTCTTGCGGGAGGGAAATGATATGGCAGACAAAGACATGAAACTAACTAGAGACATGTTTGAGCCCGTAAGTGTGAATACAACCAAAAGTGAAAAAATCGAGAAACCAAGCTTGAATTTTTGGCAGGATTCATGGCTCCGTGTCCGTAAGAATAAGGCAGCCATCGTAAGTATGGTGATTTTAGTCTTAATTGTGTTGATGGCTTTTATCGGACCTTTGATGTCCCCCTATGAATATGATAAGCAAAACGCTTCACATTCCAATTTGCCGCCACGTGTGCAAGGGTTGGAAGATATAAGCTGGCTTCCTTTTGACGGGACACTCGAAAAAAAGGACGGTACAATTGTACACCCTTATGAGGACCGAAATATCGAAAACTATTATTGGTTTGGAACCGATAGCCTTGGAAGAGATTTATTTGCACGTATTTGGCAAGGGACTCAAATATCTCTCTTAATCGCTGTTGTTGCAGCTTTATTGGATATGTTGATTGGTGTCACCTTTGGCGCCGTGTCGGGATACTTCGGCGGGCGGATTGACAATCTTATGCAAAGAATCATTGAAGTGCTTATGGGGATTCCTAACCTGATTATTGTTGTCTTGATGATTTTAGTTTTACCTCCGGGCATCATACCAATTATTATTGCTTTATCGATTACCGGATGGGTGGGAATGGCCCGCGTTGTGCGTGCCCAGGTATTGAAACTCAAAGAACAGGAATTTGTGCTTGCTGCCAGAACTTTAGGAGAATCCACTCCTAAAATTCTTTTTAAACATATTATTCCCAATATGTTTGGTGTCATTATTATAAACACGATGTTTTCCATTCCAAATGCGATCTTTTTTGAAGCCTTTTTAAGCTTCATCGGACTCGGCTTGCCGGAAAAAGAGGCTTCACTTGGTACATTGGTTGAGGCCGGATTCAGATCGATGCTGGCTTTCCCATATCAAATGATCATTCCGGCAATTATGATTTCATTAACAATGGTTGTATTTAATATGATTGCAGACGGGCTGCGTGATGCATTAGACCCTAAAATGCGTGATTAAAGGCAGGTGTAAGAATAGTGGAGAAAATTTTAGAAGTTAAAGATTTGGAGATTTCCTTCCATACATTTGGCGGAGAAGTTCAAGCGATCAGGGGAGTCAGTTTTGATTTGATAAAGGGTGAGACCCTTGCGATAGTTGGTGAATCTGGTTCCGGCAAGTCCGTGACAACCAAATCCATCATGCGCTTGCTTCCAGAAAGCAATTCCGAGATCAAGGGCGGCCAGATTCTTTTCGATGGCAAAGATCTTGCAAAGCTAAAAGATAAACAAATGCAGGGAATCCGCGGCAAAGATATATCCATGATTTTTCAGGATCCGATGACATCTTTGAACCCAACCATTAAGATTGGTAAACAAATTATGGAGCCAATCATCAAGCACCAAAACGTTGGCAAAGCGACTGCAAAGGAAAGGGCACTGGAATTGCTTCGATTGGTGGGAATTCCAAACCCTGAGCAACGGTTCCAGCAGTATCCCCATCAGTTTTCAGGCGGGATGAGGCAAAGGGTAGTAATCGCTATCGCTTTGGCTTGCAATCCTAAAGTATTGATTGCTGATGAACCAACGACAGCTCTTGATGTGACAATACAAGCACAGATTTTAGAATTGATGAAGGATTTGCAAAAGAAAATAGACACATCCATCATCTTTATTACACATGATCTCGGCGTTGTGGCCAATGTTGCAGACCGTGTAGCTGTTATGTATGGCGGCAAGATTGTGGAAGTTGGAACAGTGGATGAAGTGTTTTACAATCCAAAGCATCCATATACTTGGGGGTTGATAAGCTCCATGCCTAGCCTGGATGCTAAGGATGAAGCACTGTACGCGATTCCTGGTACTCCTCCAGACTTGCTAAACCCTCCGAAAGGCGATGCTTTCGCGCCGCGGAATGCTTATGCAATGAAAATTGATTTAGAGGAACAGCCTCCAATGTTCAAGGTTTCGGATACTCATTATGCAGCAACCTGGCTACTGCACCCGGATGCTCCAAAGGTGGAGCCTCCAGAGGCTGTTAAGAGACGGATGAAGAAGTTCCTTTCAGAGCAGGAGGGGAAATAATGGAACAGCGTGAGAAATTATTGGAAATCAAGAATTTAAAGCAATACTTTAACGTAGGCAAACCAAACATGGTAAAGGCCGTTGATGATGTAACTTTTGATATTTATAAAGGCGAAACACTTGGTCTTGTCGGTGAGTCAGGCTGCGGTAAATCAACGACAGGCCGTACGATCATCCGCCTCTATAATGCCACTGACGGGGAAGTTATCTTTAACGGAGCCAATGTCCATGGAAAAAAGTCCAAAAAAGAATTAAAGGATTTCAACCGGAACATGCAAATGATTTTCCAGGATCCGTCCGCTTCTTTAAACGCGCGGATGAAAGTGTCCGATATTATTGCTGAAGGCATTGATATCCATGGGCTTGCAAAAACAAAACAGGAACGTATGGACATGGTTTATGACCTGTTGGAAACAGTAGGCTTGAACCGGGAGCACGCAAACCGCTACCCTCATGAATTTTCCGGAGGACAGCGCCAGCGTATTGGGATCGCCCGCGCGCTTGCTGTGCAGCCGCAATTCATCATTGCTGATGAACCGATATCTGCCCTTGATGTTTCCATTCAGGCACAGGTCGTCAACTTAATGAAAAAGCTGCAAAAGGAAAAGGGATTAACATATTTGTTCATTGCCCATGATTTGTCCATGGTAAAGTATATAAGCGACCGAATCGGCGTCATGTATTTTGGGAAGCTTGTGGAACTTGCATCTAGTGATGAGCTTTACGAAAATCCAATCCATCCATATACCCAATCTCTGTTATCAGCCATCCCTCTTCCCGATCCAGAGAGCGAGAGAACGAGAAAACGGAAAGTGTATAACCCTAACATTCATGATTATGCAGAGGGTGAGGATGTAAAGATGCGTGAAGTGACTCCCGGGCATTTTGTCTATTGCTCAGAAGCGGAGTTAAAGCAATACCAGGCAATCCATGCCAAATAAAAAAAACGACCTTCAAACCGGAGGTCGTTTTTTTTTCTAGTAGGAATAAATATGTGTGTAGGTGGTAAAGGTATCTGACTATCTTTTTTTCTCAGAATCGTACGAAAAGCGCATTTCACTTTCTTTCAGTTACATTATACTAGTATTTGAGATTAGAGACCCAGAGAGGAGCTGCAATATGAATGTCTTAAAACGGCTGGCGATCAGCGGAATCCTTTTTGTCGGAGCTGCAGCCGCACAGGGAATTCCCGTTCACGCAGACGATGCAGTTGCATCGTCAAGCCATCAGAAAAACCAAATTTCACTTTCCTCCAAAAATATACCAACAGGCATGGCCAGGTTTATTTATGATTCAGGCCTGACGTTTAAATATCCGGATGCAGTCAGAGGCATATACGTAACGGGGCATTCGGCAGGGGGCAGCAACTTTAACCAGCTGGTCAATTTCATTGACAACACCGAATTGAATGCAATGGTCATTGATATCAAGGACGACTGGGGCAATGTCACCTATCGGCCTGAAAACCCGAAATCCCCTTATGCAGAAATTGGAAAAAACTACATAAAGAAACCCGCCCGAATACTTAAACAGCTGGAAAAGAAACAAATCTATCCAATTGCAAGGGTTGTTGTATTCAAGGATTCCATTTTGTCGAAAAAAAACCCGGGTCTCTCTTATATGGAGGGCAAAGAAGTCTGGAAAAATGGAAGAGGAGAATCATTTGTTAATCCATTCATGAAGGAAGTATGGGACTATAATGTAGGAATCGCCATTGAAGCAGCCAAAATGGGATTCCAGGAAATTCAATTTGACTATGTCCGCTTTCCTGAAGGGTTTGAAAAAAGGGACAGTACACTGAAATATGGAATGGGCGAATATAAGGACATTAAAATGGACAATACGCAAAAACGGGTCCAGGCTGTAACTGATTTTGTAGCTTATGCCCGTGAGAAACTGCAGCCATACGGAGTAAAAGTATCCGTTGATATTTTCGGCTATTCTGCCACATTGCCGGAAGCACCCGGAATTGGGCAAAATTTTTCGAAAATCTCAGAAAATGTTGATGTCATATCGTCCATGATCTATCCAAGCCACTGGACCTCCTATTTTGGGATTGCTAAACCGGATCTTGAACCTTACAAATTGGTTGATGAGTATGCAAAGCTTGAAAAGCGAAAACTGAAAGCATTAAAGACGCCCCCTGTTTCAAGGCCATGGCTCCAGGATTTCACTGCTTCATACCTGGGCGCGGGGAATTATAAAAAATATGGAAAAGCGGAAGTGGATGCCCAAATAAAGGCACTGAAGGACAATGGAATTGACGAATACCTGCTCTGGAATGCGGCAAACCGTTACACGACAGATGTAGAATATACCCCATAAGTTTTTGCGTGCAGGTTAATGGATTATGTAAGTATATAGATGTATGAGTCTTTTGCTTTCCGATAAAAGAAAAAGGATGCCTGTTAGAGGGTTCAGTTCGAAAGCGCCTGACCTCTTTTTGGTATCCTTTTATCGTTGTTTTTAAGCTAATGCAATACATGTTGTTATTTTTTCTCTTTACCGCCTACGCTTTTCCAGCCCGATTGGATCTCTGCGGAATGATCGGCAATGGCTGAATGCCGTTTGCCGCCGAATACTTTCTCGCCAATGCCGTTGGTCAAAACACCATTGATGGCAGTTATGCCGATTATAAGAAGAGCTACGATTATAAAATCAAAAAAATAAGCAGCCATCACAATCCTCCTGATATAGGTGCAGCTCTTGAAGCCGCAGCCCTTGGATTACTTCTAAATGTTATTTTATTTGATAAATTGCCTTTTTAAAAGAAAAAAAAGCTCCCATTCATAAAATATTTAAAAAGCACTAGAATAATTATATAAGTTAAACCAAAGAATTATCCATTATTACATAATTTTTGTTTTTACACGCCTTTCAGCTGTAGCAACAATCAGTAAACTGAATAGTATTTAAATGTTGGTTTAACATGAATGAGCCAAACAACAGTTATAAATTTAATAAATTCAGTCTTAACATTTGACATTATTGATTGAAATATGTTTAGGAAGCGAACCTCCGGGTATATGTTATAAGGTATGAAAGATGTTTTTTCATTATCACTGAAAGCTACAAAAAGTCCTTGTAATTGAGAATGAAAGCTGTCTTTTTATGGCGAGACTTTAGAATCGAATACCCGGCCGGCAGTGATAAATGAAGGATTTATAAGCTTTGGATAAGAATTTTATTGTGTTTTTAACATTTTTGAAAAAGGGTATTCAATTTACTAGTTTTAGTGTATAATAATTAATAGAAATTACTTATTTAAAGTAATTTCAAATTAGGGTGAAATAAGTAGCAACAAAATAAAATGATTTCCCAGCATAGATCACCGATTCTATTTTCAGGGAGTGTGAGTGAATGATGGTTACATTATATACTTCACCAAGCTGTACATCATGCCGCAAAGCAAAGGCTTGGCTCGAAGAACATGAGATAGCCTATTCGGAAAGGAATATCTTTTCTGAGAACCTGTCTATCGAAGAAATTAAAGAAATACTTCGAATGACTGAAGATGGTACAGACGAGATTATTTCCACAAGATCGAAAACTTTTCAAAAGTTAAACGTGAACTTGGAGGCTTTGCCCCTTCAAGAATTGTATAAATTGATTAAAGATAATCCCGGCATGTTAAGACGGCCGATTATCCTTGACGAAAAAAGGCTTCAGGTAGGATACAACGAAGATGAAATCCGCCGTTTCCTGCCACGCAAGGTGCGTACATTCCAGCTGCGTGAAGCACAAAAGATGGTGAACTAAAAAGAATAACGGAAGCGCCCCACCTGAGGATTGCCGGCAAAACATTTTGACGTGAGACTGGCACTGGCCGAACAAGAGTGCCGCGTCCGCATGTCTTAGTCAGTTCAAGTACAGACTTGTAAAACGAACTCAGGATACTTTCTTATGATGTAAGAAACCCTGCTATATTCCATAGCAGGGCTGTTTTGACATTCTAAAGTATTATTTTTTATATCATGTTTTTGAAGAGTCTCGAAAGTTCACGGATTCTTCATTTTTTTTGCGGTCCGGAAACTATATAGCCTTCCTGGCTCAATGGGAACAGTCCCTGATCCCACGTTAATGGGGCTTGCCAACAGGAAAATTTTCTAATAAAATTAGTGAAACCTTAGGCAAACAATTGTTTTTCATTTTGGACATGTTTTTTATTTCCCTTATGAACTGATTTGTCATAAAATAAAAGAAAAATAGAATATTTTTTACCATTGAGGCTGTGATTACAAATCAGGCTTTAAGGGTAATGATATTAGAAAGGGCGATGTCGCCCGGGGGTAATTATCCCTTCAAAATGTGAACAGAAGGGAGAGGGACTATCGTGGAAATTGAAAGGATCAATGAAGATACCGTTAAGTTTTACATTTCTTATATAGATATTGAGGAACGGGGCTTTGACCGGGAAGAAATCTGGTATAGCCGTGAACGCAGTGAGGAGCTTTTCTGGGAAATGATGGATGAAGTGCACCAGGAAGAAGAATTCATGATTGAAGGTCCTTTATGGATTCAGGTACAGGCACTTGAAAAAGGGCTGGAAGTTCTTGTTACCCGGGCACAGCTAAGCAAAGACGGCCAAAGGCTGGAATTGCCAATTTCAGAAGACAAGCTGAAGGATTTGCCGGTGGACGAAAAGATTGAATCACTGCTTGATCAGCATTTCCAGGGAAAGCACCAAGATGAACATATTCTTCAGTTTGAGGATGGCATCTTGGAGTTCATTACACAGTTTGAGGATTTCGATGACTTAATTGCATTGAGTAACCGCCAAGGCTTGGATGAACTTGTTACAAAGCTGTTTGCATACCAAAATAAATATTACCTGTATATTGAGTTTTCCGAGGATGAGACCGACGAAGATGAAATCGATAATATATTGAGTGTTCTTCTTGAATACAGTGAGGAATCGCCAATTACCGTCCATATGCTCGAAGAATATGGAAAAGTAGTAATGGAAAGCGATGTTTTTGATACGGTAAATAAATATTTCGCATAATTTCAAGCCGATTTCATTCAAGGAATCGGCTTTTTTATCATGGTATCAGTCATAGTAAAAACTCCTAAGGTCCCGGGAGGATTGCGTAAAATTAATTTGGGGTATCTAAGTAAAAAGTGAAGATGTTGGCAGGGCAGGTGGTCTTTGTGAAAAATACGATTCGAATTGCTTTTTTGATCGCGGTTATGTGGGGTTTATGGTATTTGTTCAGGGATAATTTCAAAGGCGGCATCCTTGGTTATTTCAGTGTATTGCTTTCGCTGTCGGTTATCATTATTGGAATCATTATATTTCTTGAAAACAGGCACCCGACCCAGACGCTTACGTGGTTGGTTGTGTTTGGCGCTTTCCCGTTAGTGGGTTTTATCTTTTATTTCTTGTTCGGGCGGAATTTCCGCAAAGAAAGAATGTTCCGAAAAAAATATTTTCTTGATAAGGAAGCGTTTTTAAAGGTAAATGGCGAGCCCGATATCAGCAATGAAAGAATCATGGAGATGGGAGAGCATCAGCAGAAGCTTTTTAAGCTTGCCCAGCGGATCGGCAACAGTCCTATTTCCTTTGGAACGGAAACACAAGTGTTAACAAATGGGCAGGAGACTTTTTCACATATAATTGAAGAACTTAAGAAGGCCAATCACCATATCCATCTGGAATATTATATCGTGCGACATGATAACATAGGGATGGAAATAAAGGATGTTTTAATCCAAAAAGCAAAACAGGGGGTGAAAATTCGGTTTTTGTACGATGCAGTCGGGTCCTGGCAGCTTTCAAGGGATTATATACAGGACTTAAAGAACGCAGGTGTCGAAATGGTTGCGTTTGGGCCAGTCCGTTTACCGTTCTTGAATAATAAATTTAACTTTCGTAACCATCGGAAAATAATTGTCGTTGACGGACAGACGGCCTTCATGGGCGGATTGAATATAGGGGATGAGTATCTCGGCCGCAGTGAATATTTCGGTTTTTGGCGGGATACCCATCTGATGTTGAAGGGAGAGGCTGTGCGTTCTTTGCAGCTGATATTTTTGCAGGATTGGTATTACAGTACAGACCACAGCTTCCTGACGGATGAATATCTTTCGCCCATGCCGATTGTCCATAAACATGGAGGAGTGCAAATGATTGCGGGAGGCCCCGATAATGAATATACGGTGATCAAGAGCATATTCTTTTCGATGATTGCATCGGCAAAGGAATCTGTCTGGATTGCTTCACCCTATTTCATTCCTGATGATGATATTTTCCAGGCCTTGAAAATAGCCGCCTTAAGCGGCCTTGACGTTAGGCTCCTTGTCCCGAAAAACCCGGACAAGCGAATCGTTTTCCATGCCTCCCGCTCCTATTTTCCGGAAATGCTTGAAGCAGGTGTCCGGATTTTTGAATATAAACAAGGCTTCATGCATAGCAAAATAGTGATTGTGGACAATGAACTGGCGTCCATTGGTACCTCGAATATGGATATGAGAAGCTTTCATTTGAATTTTGAGGTAAATGCCTTCCTTTACAAAACAAGGAGCACCCAAAAGCTGGTTAACGATTATTTACACGATATCCTCGAATCACGGGAGCTTCATATCGAGACATTTTCAAAGCGCAACCTTGGCTTGAAAATCATCGAATCAACATGCAGATTATTGTCGCCTCTTTTGTAAGTGGCAAAAAAAGATTGAAACCGACTTAGGTTTCAATCTTTTTTGCAGGTAATAAAGTTAATGGCTTTCTTACCTGCAAAAGCAGAACTCAGGCTAAGTGCAACACGTCCTTATATCTTCTCCTGCGTGCCCCCACATGCTGTGGGCCAGTCCCGCTTAATGTTCGTTTGATACAAAGGCTTGCCAATCTGCAAGTATTTTTCTGATAGATAAAAAGGAATTCACATCGATCAGATAGAATATTACAGATAGGAAGGGGGCCGGCTATGCTCACAGCAAAAAATCATAACGGTTCATTAGTTACGCTCTTTAATATCGAGACTAAAGAAAAGATTATCGAGATGAAGAAGGAAGGCCATTACCATTGTCCATGTTGTGAAAACGAAGTAACCATCAAAGCGGGAAAGATGAAAGTTCCCCATTTTGCCCACAAACGTAACTCCTCTTGCCATGCGTTCTCAGAACCTGAATCAGAGTATCATCTTTTAGGCAAATTGAACCTGTACCAATGGGTTTCCACTCAATACCCTGCGACGCTTGAGGCCTACATTCCAGAAATAAAACAAAGGGCTGACATTCTCGTTATGTCAGGAAATAAGAAATATGCCATTGAGTTCCAGTGTTCCAGCATTCCGGAAGAAGTGTTTATTCAGAGGACAAATTCCTATCTCAGTGCGGGAATTTTTCCAGTCTGGATTCTTGGTGAAAAGAATATTAACAAATTGGGGCAAAATGAATTTTCCCTGCGTCATTTCGATTGGCTCTTTTTATCAGGCAGCCAAGAATCTCCTTCGATTGTTGCATATTGTCCGCTCAAACACCGTCTTGCAAAACTTCACAAAATCATCCCGTTTTCTCCACGAACAGCCTTCGCCCTTCATAGCCATTTTCCGCTATCCGGTTTATCATTTAATGATTTATTCGAAATGCAATCAGGCGTTTTTCCCTTTCTTTCCAGGTGGAGGGAAAAGAGGAGGGCCTGGTCGTTCCACAATGGAAAATCCGCCAACTGGAAGGATCCGTTTTACCGTAATTTGTATATAAATCAATTAACGCCTGCGACTCTCCCTCCAGAAATTGGCATACCTGTCCCAGGCATACATATGGTAGAGACAGCGGCTATCCGATGGCAATCTTATATTTTCACCGATACTATATACAGAAAGGAAGAAGGCCGGCCCGTTTTGATGAATGAATTTATCCAGGCCTATAGAAATAGAATAGACATGGGCCATATTCGGTTAAGGGTGCTGCCGCTCATTTCTGAAAAAGACTGCTTATTCCCGCTGTTTGGCTATGTGTCATTCTTGCTGAGCACTGGGTATATAGAAGAGCGGGAAAAAGGATACTTTAAAGTAAGGAAGAAAGTTGAGATTCCACGGACGGTAGCACAAGCGGTGGAATTGGAGAAAAATTTTTATTATGTGCATCAAAACCTGCTTCAATGGGGTAAGTAAAGTAAAATATAGGGGAAGTATCAGGGGCAGCGAAAATAAGCAGGATTTCATCCGGGCGGGGAGAAATAATAAAATATAAGTTGAGCTATAGAAGGAAGATTGTTAAAAAGATTCGTTGATTTTTGGCTCATTTGAGTTTTACTAAAAAGCATGTAAAACCGGGGTTTACATGAGTGAGCCAAAAATATGCGTTTAACGGCTTTAAAATGATAAATTCAACTTGTATAGAAAATTCTTGGGAGGAATAATCATGACACAGGATACAGGCGTTCAAAAGCTGCCTGCAAGAGAAGAAATATCGGCTGAAGATACATGGAGGCTGGAAGATATTTTTGCGACGGAGGAGGACTGGGAAAGCGAATGGAAGGGGATTAAAGAGGATCTTGCCAAAGCAGATTCCTTTAGGGGATCCCTAGGGGAAAGCGCAGATAAACTATTTGCTGCCCTTCAGTTCCAGGATGACGTTTTTGAAAGGCTGGGAAGGGTTTATACATATTCGCACATGCGTTATGACCAGGACACCACGAATTCCTTCTATCAAGGGATGGACGACCGTGCCAAAAATCTTTATTCACAGGCAGCAAGCAGCTTTTCTTTTATTGTTCCAGAGCTTTTGGAGATTGAAGAAAGCAAGGTAAAGCAATTCTTGGAGGAAAAAGAGGAACTTAAACTCTATGAACATTCCCTGGAGGAAATCAACAAACAACGGCCCCATGTACTTACTGCGGAACAGGAAGCATTGCTGGCAGAAGCATCGGAAGTGCTGGAGGCATCAAGCAATACTTTTGGTATGTTAAATAATGCCGACCTTGTATTTCCGGCAATTAAGGACGAGGAAGGCAATGAGATTGAAATTACCCATGGCCGTTACATTCGTTTTCTGGAAAGTGAAGACCGCCGGGTTCGCAAAGATGCCTTTAATGCGGTGTACGCTACTTATGGACAATTTAAGAACACTTTTTCCAGCACACTTTCCGGTATTGTGAAGAATCACAATTTCAATGCAAGAGTCCGCAAATACGATTCTGCACGTCATGCCGCTCTTAGCAGCAATAATATCCCCGAGAGCGTGTATGATAACCTAGTGAATACAGTCAATGAAAACCTGAATCTGCTTCACAGGTATGTAGACCTTCGAAAGAAAGTGCTTGGGCTTGAAGAACTTCATATGTACGATCTTTATACACCTTTGGTGAAGGAAGTAAAAATGGAGATTCCTTATGAAGAGGCGAAAGAATTGATCTTAAAAGGCCTTGCTCCGCTTGGCGAGGATTATCTGAACGTGTTAAAGGAGGGCTTTGAAAATCGCTGGGTCGATGTGCATGAGAACAAGGGCAAGCGCAGCGGTGCTTATTCTTCCGGCGCCTATGGTACGAACCCGTATATTTTAATGAACTGGCAGGATAATGTTAACAATCTGTTCACTCTTGCGCATGAATTTGGCCATTCGGTACACAGCTACTATACAAGGCAAACACAGCCTTATCCTTATGGGAACTATTCCATTTTTGTGGCAGAGGTGGCTTCCACTTGCAATGAGAATTTGTTAAACGATTATCTGTTAAAAACGATTGATGATGAAAAGAAGCGTATTTACTTGTTGAACCACTATTTGGAAGGATTTAGGGGCACTCTTTTCCGCCAGACTATGTTTGCGGAGTTTGAGCATCTAATCCATGCAAAAGCTCAAAATGGGGAAGCATTGACGGCTGAAATGCTGACAAATGAGTATTATGAGTTAAACAAAAAATACTTTGGGACGGATATTGTCATTGATGAAGAAATAGGTCTGGAATGGTCACGGATCCCACATTTCTATTACAACTATTATGTGTATCAATACGCGACAGGGATATCCGCTGCCACAGCGTTAAGCAAACAAATCCTTGAAGAAGGGCAGCCTGCGGTGGACCGGTATATCGACTTCTTAAAATCCGGAAGCTCCGATTACCCTATTGAGGTACTCAAAAAAGCTGGCGTCGATATGACAGAGGCGGAACCAATCAGGGCGGCGCTCAAGGTATTTGAAGAAAAACTGTCCGAGCTCGAAGGGTTATTAGCGTAATTTAATGGTTTTGATTTGAAGGGCTAAAGCCGGTATTGCTGTATCCGGTATCCGGTGTTCGGAATTTTGATAACCGGTTGGATTATGTTATACGTCATCAATGATGTGGTAACAACAATCAATAAGGTGCTGAAGTCCTAGCTGCAGGGCTTGTCCGGCGCCAATGCACTGCTGCTCGGAATCATTATTGTCGTATGATGGCCGTAGATATGGACGGGCCGATACATAAGCTGCGTTATATCCTGGCTATTTTCATAGGTGCAGCAGTAACAGCAGTGCTGCTTGTTATTTGGAAAAAGAAAGCCGTTTTAATGTATGTCCAAAGATTTCGATCGAGTGGTTCCTAAAACACTCAGCGATTTTGGCTGAGTAATAGGGATGGTTAAACTCATTTGGACAAAATCAAGGTAAATGTCCTTCATGGAGGATACAGAACAAAAACTGAAAATCATGCAGGGAAATGGGCTGTCTGCAAAGTCCTTAACGAGTAAAACTCAACCAAATTAAAAACCCAAGAATCCGTAATTTATCAGGATTCTTGGGTTTCAGTTTTATCATGATTTCGGCTGAAGTGCCACTTTCCTGACTCCTGTGGTCAGACTGAGCTTCTGCACAAAGCAAACACCACTAAATGATTAAAATCCCTTAAAACGGTGTCGCTCATTTATGTTGTACACGATGATAAAAAGCGTAATAAATAATATTGGTGAACTAATATAAATAGGAACGACTTTCATCAATCCCATTAGCTGCAGAAAAAACACGGCCGCAAGCAGCACCAACCAAAAAGAAATGAATGTGGCCACCTCCATTTTGGGCTCAGACCCATTTTAGGTATTTATATTCGGAAACGACAGTCTTTATGCCGATAATATGACAATATTGTGAAATAACATACAAACTCTTGAAAAAGGCTGAGGTCTTTTGCTATATTACAATAGTGAAGTTGTTCACAAGCAAACATATACCCCTTTTTGTTTGACCGTGAAAAAATTTCTCCCATCCCCTTTGTTCGTATGAATAGAAAAGCCTTGCATATCGTCGATTTGCAGGGCTTTTCGCTTTGTTCCATCATAAGAAAAACCTCCCCGTGCAAGGGAGGTCATTTACCTGTATACTTCCAAAAGGTCCCGTATTTAGCAGACATTCTCTGTACAACTTGCTGTAATGCAAGCTTTTTCATTTCCCGTTCAACGTCATTTTTGTTCATATTATAAACTACTTCAATTTCTTTTGTTGCCACGAACTTGAATGATTGCATAAAGGTTTCGAGAGGTGGGGGGCTTTCAGGTTCTGGAAGTCCTTTTAACATATCATCGAGTATGTGTACATATACGTCGTAAGGATAAAATCCCGAGACTTTAATGCCTTCTTCTTCGATGTTTTGGTTAAAGAACACAAGGGTGGGTATCTCGTTTACGTCCATCTCCGAAGTGATCTTCAAATCACACTGAAAACCTCTGGCAGCACTTTCGGAAGTGATGTCTTTAGTAAATTCCTCGACATCAAGGCCTACTTCACGGGCACATTGGGTCAAAATCTGTAAATCGGAAATATCCTGTTTTTCAAGGAACAAGAATTCCTGAAGCTTTCTTAAAAAGCAGATTGCCTGCTTCCGGCCCTGCAGCTCGGCCGCTTTTATCGCAATAGATGCACCGTATGGGGATGAAATGGGATTTTCGAGCCACAGGCTCCCGTCGCAGGACATTCCCGAACGCCCGGCTGTCCGCTCCCAGACTTGTGCCATGCTTTCGTAATTCTTCCTATTCCCTCGATTGAGAGAAGATAATTTGCCGCTTAACACATGCCTTAAACTGAATAATTGGCCGTATTCGATTTGCAGTTTCTTTAAGATTGGTTCAAGACCCCAGCATTCAGGGCATAATGGGTCTACAAACATATAGATTTCAATCGGCTTCTTGCCTGGACCGTAGAAGCCTTGCGACCCAATCCAATCCGTTACATTGAAAACCGGTTTTTGAGAACTCAAATGCCTTCTCCTTTCCCGTCTTTTTCAGGTGTGTTAATCATATGTTGCGCAGTCAGATTAAGACGATGATAGAAAAATTCCCTAAATTCTCCTTCCAATTCAATTTCATCCATAGCCTCCCTCATGCATGCAAGCCAGGCCTCAGCGCGGCTCGGTGTGACTTCAAAGGGAATATGTCGCGCCCTAAGCATTGGGTGCCCATGTTCATTTGTATATAGGGAAGGACCGCCAAGATACTGTGTCATAAATTGCTTTTGTTTTCTTGCAGTCTCCGTTAAATCGTTAGGGAAAATCGGTTGCAGTTCGGGGTGTTTGCCCACTTTAGAGTAAAAGGAATCAATTAGCCTATGCAGCTGCCCTTCTCCAATTACTTCGTATGGTGTAGGGTTACCTTCTGTCATGCTGATTACTCCTTTTAAAATGTAATGTATGCTTATTTTATCAATCGGCATGTAATATCTCAAATTTTCCGCTTGTAACGATTCAGGGACTAATCATGCAAGTCTCTCTTAGTAATGTTATTGAAACCGCTTTCAAAAAATGCGGAAAAAGCTGTCTCTTTCGAAATCATGGAGCATTATTCCCGTTTAATAGGGATAGCCTAATGATTTACTCAAAGGGACAGTATCATTTCAGATTAACCGTTATACGTACCCATGATTTTCTGGACATAGTTCTGGGTTTCTTTAAACGGCGGGATTCCGCCATGCTTGTCTACATTTCCCGGTCCTGCATTATATGCTGCAAGGGCCAGTCTTATATCACCGTCATAGCGGTCCAGCATTTGCCGGAGATATTTGCTGCCTCCCATGACATTTTCAAACGGATCGAAAATATTTTTTACCCCAAGTCCACTCGCAGTAGAAGGCATGAGCTGCATCAGGCCCGTGGCACCTGCGTGGCTGGTTGCACCCGGGTTGAAATTGGATTCATGCTTGATTACCGATTTTATCAGTTTAGCCGGCAAGTTATAAAGGCCAGCTGCCTTTTCAATGATCTGTTCTATGTCAGAAGGAACATCATCTTTAGCTGGCAAGGGTGCAGGAGACATGGAATCTGCCAGCTTGATCGGCAAAACGTCCGTAATGCTTTCTCCCAGCTTACTGTCCAGCACTTTTTCGAGGACGTTTTTGTTGGTTAGAATATCGACAAGGCCCCCTAGTTTTTGTGAGACAGCATTATCCTCCCCCAGCCCGATTGCTGTATCCAGCATTTCCTGAAAAAGGTTGCCTGACTCTTCCTGGACAGGGCTTTGTGAACCGGTAAATCCACGAAGGGCCTGAAGTTCCATTAACGATTTAACTTCCTGTATGTTCAACTTAATTTCCACCTCTGGAATGTCAATTTTTTGGAGTAAGGTGCTATGTTAATTGAGTTGCTGTTTATGCATTGTCAATGAATCCTGTTGATTTTTGGCTCATTTAATCTACGACTGAATTTAGCCGGGAACAAGCTGCTTTCTCCCCGTCATGTGTGGTTCGAGCATCCATTTTGATGTGCTGAAAGGCATGTGAAACCTTGATTCCCAATAAATCAGCCTTATGATTAAATGCGAACAACCGATCTATTACTTTTGCTACCTGCCGAATTTCGCTCGGAAAAAGCGCCTAATTTTATTTTCGGTTTGTCTGGCAGGTATTTGAAGGGTATTTAACAAATTGAGAAAAATTGCCTGTCCTTCATCTTTTTTGGTCACTTCATATTCTACCTCAAAATCCTCTTGGTTTAAATAAGAACTGTGGTCCAGCACAAGCAGTCCGCTTTTATATTCGAATTCGGCCCGGCTGGTTTTTAAGGTACCAAACAATCGAAGCCGAGAAGGATTTATATTTATGGATTGAAGAACTCTTGTGATTTCACTGTCTGGCAGCACGGTTCCGTTTCCGTTTAGAATTTCGTCCGCCTGGGCTGCGTCCAGACCCAGGTTGGTCTCAAGCAGTCCGATTTCGGCAGGCTGTTTGAGGGTAAGTTCGTATATTCCGTTCCTTTGTCGGATTCTAAGCGCTGCTTGCTGGTTTTTTAAATCGAAATCCGGGGTGTCGAAATAATGGTTCTGTTGGCTTACAAAATCTGCTTCAGCCAAGTGGAAATATTTTTTCATTCTTTCAAATTCACCAAATGTCAGTAAATTTTTGAATTCAATCTCAATATGCTGTCCCATAATGAACATCCCTTCTGCGGCCTTTATAGATACTTTTCCACTATTATCCCTGCATTTTCTTTGGAGGGCAAACTTGAATTTTTTAGGAATCAGTCTTCCATTGTGATAAAATATAACCGTAAAACTGGGAGGTTGAAGCTATGAGAGAGAAATTAACAATCCAAGAAACTGAAATCATGAATGAAGAACTTATTCTTAAAACGTCGAGTGGCGCGGATGTGGCCGGGTTAACCCCGAAAGGGCAAATGCTGGTCGATTCGGACGGGGCCTCTTTTATCTATATAATGGAAAATGAAGATGACTATACATATATTTCATTGCCTGAGGCTGTCTGGCCAAAACTGAAAGCAGCCATGGCGGATAAAATCCCTGCCTTTCTTTCTGAACGGGATAATAAGATTGAATTGGAGGGTATATATGAAGAACTTGCTTATTTAATAGATAATATCCAGGGAAACAGCAATTACGGAGAAGAATTTGTTTCAAGAGTGGAGCAAGTTTTTCTTTCATAGACAGACAGGGATGAGCGTTTTGGAACAGGGGTGGCGAATATTGGAACATTGGGATGATTTTTTAGCACCTTATAAACAGGCTGTTGAAGAATTGAAGGTAAAATTAAAGGGAATGAGGACACAATTTGAACGGGAGCATGTCCACTCCCCAATCGAGTTTGTGACAGGAAGGGTAAAGCCGATTGTCAGTATCCTCGATAAAGCGGCTGACAGAAATATTCCCCTGGATAAGCTCGAAACAGAAATGCAGGACATTGCAGGCCTTAGGATGATGTGCCAATTCGTAGATGATATAAAAAAAGTCGTAGAGCTTCTTCGTAAGAGAAACGACTTTGAAGTTATCGAAGAAAGAAACTACATTTCCCAGAAAAAAGCAAGCGGATACCGTTCCTACCATGTCGTGATCCGCTATCCGGTCCAGACAATCAACGGGGAAAAAAAGATACTCGCAGAAATACAAATTCGGACTCTATCGATGAACTTTTGGGCTACCATTGAACATTCACTAAATTATAAATATAAAGGCGATTTTCCGGAAGATATCCGGGTCCGCCTTCAAAGGGCAGCTGAAGCCGCATTTTCGCTGGATGAAGAAATGTCTAAGATTCGATTGGAAATCCAGGAGGCACAGCGTATCTTTTCAAGAAAGAAAGAAAACCGATAAGAAATTGGATTTGAAGGAATGTTTGCGCGTCTGCCGCCCTTTCGGAACAAAAAATCTATTATATAGGATGGGACTTATGAAATTTGCTATCACCTCTAAAGGAGACGCTAAATCGAATACGTTGATGCACAAAATGCGCACATATCTTCAGGACTTCAACCTGGAGTATGATGAAGACCAGCCGGATATCGTCGTTTCAATAGGCGGGGACGGCACACTGCTGTATGCTTTTCACCGTTATAAAAACCGGCTGGACAGGACTGCTTTTGTCGGTGTGCATACAGGCCACCTGGGTTTTTACGCAGATTGGACGCCTGATGAAATGGAAAAACTGGTCATTGCCCTTGCTAAAACACCGTTCCAGGTTGTCGAATATCCGCTTTTGGAAGTGATCATCCGATATAGGCACGGCGGCAGGGAATCCAGATTTCTGGCATTGAATGAGTCAACAATAAAGAGCGTAGAGGGGACGCTCGTCATGGATGTCGAAATACGGGGGCAGCACTTTGAAACATTCCGCGGGGACGGGCTCTGTGTATCAACGCCATCCGGAAGCACAGCATACAATAAAGCGCTTGGCGGAGCCATTGTCCATCCCGCCATCGATGCCATTCAGCTTGCTGAAATGGCTTCCATCAATAACCGGGTATTCCGTACGGTCGGGTCTCCTCTTTTATTGCCGGCACACCATACCTGCATGCTGAAGCCAGTGAATAATGTAAACTTTCAAATTACCATTGACCATCTTTCCTTGCTTCATGAAGATGTGAAATCGATCCAGTTCAGGGTAGCTGACGAGAAAATCCGATTTGCCAGGTTCCGGCCATTCCCTTTTTGGAAAAGGGTTCACGATTCATTTATTGCAAACTAGGGAGCTATCGAGTTTATGCCAAATGAAGAACTTAAGCAAGCCTTCAAACTCCATTGGGTGGCATCCGAAAGGGAGTCCGGTATGATTCTAAGAGAATTTATCCGGCAGCGCCAGATTTCCAGAAGGGCTTTGGCTGCCATCAAATTCGGCGGTGGACTGATCCTTGTAAACGAGAAGGAAGCAACTGTACGCTATGTCCTGAAGGGCGGTGACAGAATTCAAGTGATTTTTCCTCCGGAAGAACCGAGTTCCGGGCTTGTCGCAGAAATGATTCCGCTAACTATCAAATATGAAGATGAATTTATTCTTGTAGTGGCAAAACCTCCGTTCATGAGTACTATCCCTTCGAGGGAGCATCCGGCAGGCAGCCTGGCCAATGCTCTTGCATGGTATTACAGGGACAAGGGGCTTCCTTCAACCATTCATGTAGTAACAAGACTGGACCGGGATACTTCAGGGCTCGTATTGGTCGCCAAGCACAGCCATGTTCACCATCTATTAAGCGAGCAGCAGAAACAAGGGCTGGTAAAACGAAAATACATTGCGATTGCTGAAGGGTACGTTGAAGAACGATCCGGGAAAATAGAAGAACCTATCGGCAGAAAACCAACGAGCATCATCGAGAGGGAAGTAAGGGCTGATGGACAGTATGCCTGTACGCTTTTCGAAGTGACCGGAAGATCGTCAAGCTATAGCCTGATGAGCCTTCAGCTCTTAACCGGGAGGACCCATCAAATCCGCGTCCACTTATCACACTATGGTTTTCCCCTGGCCGGGGATGATTTATATGGAGGCTCAACAAAAGATATATCCAGACAAGCACTCCATTGCAGCAATTTGAAGTTTTTTCATCCTTTTTTAAACAAGCAGATGGTTTTTGAGGAACCGCTTCCGGAGGATATGCGCAAGCTCCTGGGGAAAAGGGGGTGATTTTTGGGAGCCACATTCGCCGGTATCAACCAACATGACCGGCGCTACCTTAATCTCAGTAGTAGTTGCATTGGCGCACAGCTGTAGCTGTTGCTTCCTTTTCTGCATAGTATATGTAGGGTAACAGTAAGATCGGTTCCTGTTTTATAAATTTACTCTTTTAGTTAGTTGATTGAGCCATAGCAAGGGAATTCAGACTTTGTCCGGTGCAGCACCAGACAAGTTGCGAAAAAACAGGCTTAGCATTATCAGTCGAACACCGTCCTGAATTTTTCCGGAACATAGGGAAGGGTAGAAGGAACATCGACCAGTTCCATCTCCGGGTACCTGAGGGCTGTCAATTTCCCTCCAAACACACACCCGGTATCAATGTTGTAGGTACGGTTTACTTTACGTGCTTCCTTTACTGGTGTATGCCCATAGATAATCCACCTTTTGCCTGTATAACGTGCAGCCCAATCCAGCCTTACAGGAGTGCCATCAGGATGTTTGGCGCCAGTAATATCTCCGTACAGGACAAAGGTTTTCACTTTATTGTTATTCTTGCCAATGTAGTCCTCCCGGATGCCTGCATGGGCAATGATCAGGTTTCCTTGGTCGGCAATCTGGTAAAGAGGTGCCTGCTCATAAAGATCAATGAATTTTTTTTTGATTTTTTTTTCTTCGCGCGCTGTCAGGGCTGCCAATTCGGCCACTGTCGTTTCAAGTCCGTGGGTTACTTGTACTCTATTGCCCTGTAGATACCGGTATAATTTATTGCAATGGTTTCCAGGGGAATACAGGGCTAGTTTTTGCTGCACAACAAGTTCATGCACTGCGTCAATTACTTTAAGCGAGAACGGTCCCCTGTCAGTCAGGTCACCGACAAAAGCCAGAATTCTGCCCGAAGGATGTACTGGTACGCCGCTGTCCCACATATACCCCAGTTTTTCGGTAAGTGCCATAAATTCTTCAAAGCATCCGTGAATGTCTCCAATAATGTCGATCTGCATATTTCCCACCCTTTGGGTAATTTTTTGCCGCGCCATTTATCTTCGCCTATTTTTTTGCTGTCCAAGAGACGACCTTTTTTATATTGCCAGCTGATAGTATAATACCCTGGAGGGGAATTAAATAACAGAACCGGAAAAAATGGAAGAATCCCGGATTTTTTCTGAGGATATAAAAAAAATGGGGGGAGGTGCCTAAGAATGACGGATTCCAGCGAAAACGAAAAAAATCAGGTTATTGGGGAATTGCTCGTTCAGGCGTTGGAACGTGAGGATATCGATGCCTTCCGGACTGAATTTATGGAGCTTCACCCATATGATCAAGCTAAGGTGTATAGCGGTTTAAACGCCGATATCAGGTCGAAGGTTTATTTGTACCTTTCACCGGAGGAAATGGCTGGCCTCTTTGAAAATATTGAAATTGATGAAGATGAGTATCAAAACCTGCTTGGTGAAATGGACCCTGCATATGTTGCCGAAATGCTCTCTCATATGTATGCCGATGATGCTGCCGATGTCCTGAATGAACTGGACAAAAATCAAGCTGTAAGTTATTTGACCATCATGGATGATGAAGCTGCCCAGGACATCAAGGATCTTCTCAGATATGAAGAATATACGGCAGGAAGCATCATGACAACCGAATTTATTGCGATTTCAGCAAAACAAACGGTCCGTTCGGCGATGCATATCCTCAAAAAAGAGGCACCACAGGCTGAAACGATTTATTATATTTACGTAGTCGATGATGAGCGGAAACTGGTTGGCGTCATTTCCTTGCGTGATTTAATCATTGCCGACGATGAGAGCATGATTTCAGACGTAATGTTTGACCGGGTGGTTGCAGTGTCCGTATCAGAGGACCAGGAAGAAGTAGCGAGGACAATGAAGGACTATAATTTCCTCGCAGTGCCCGTCGTGGACTTTCAGGAGCGGCTCATCGGCATCATCACCGTTGATGATATCATGGACGTCATGGACGAAGAAGCTTCGGACGATTACTCAAAGCTTGCCGGTGTTTCGGATATGGACCGAGTTGATAAAAATCCATTTGCTGCAGCCAGAAAACGGCTTCCATGGCTTGTTATCCTGCTGTTTTTAGGAATGATGACAGCGAGCCTTATCGGAAGATTTGAAGAAACATTGAGCCAGAAGGCGATCCTGGCTGTATTTATCCCGCTGATTGCCGGCATGGCTGGAAATACGGGAACCCAGGCACTTGCCGTTGCTGTCCGGGGGATTGCAACCGGTGATCTGGAGGAAGAAAACAAATGGAAGCTTTTGCTAAGGGAAGCAGGCACCGGGCTGATTACCGGGGCAACCTGCGGAGTTTTGGTGATCTTTATCGTCTATTTCTGGCAGCATGACCTTGTGCTCGGATTGATGGTAGGTGTATCAATCTTTGCCACGCTTATCGTTGCCACTTTGGCTGGATCGCTTGTGCCGCTCTTCATGCATAAGCTGAAAATCGACCCTGCCGTTGCTTCAGGGCCGTTCATTACGACGATCAATGATATTATCAGTATTTTAATCTATTTTGGCATGGCCACCTTATTCATGAGCTATCTTTCTTGACACAACATCCATATCTTGCACAGGACAGGGAAAGCTTCGGTAGCTTTATATAGCACGAAGGAAAGCGTAGCTTTTCGAGGGCTCACCCAATTAAGTCAAACATTTTTTGGATGGGAAGTGAAGCATTCCTTGTGCTGACCCCGGCGGTCGTCACATGCGTGGCGTTTTTTGAACTACGTTCCACTGAAAGAGAGTTTTGCGCTTTTCTAGTGGATCTGGCTCTCAAACAGGGCATTTCTTTGATTGAACCGGGTGATGAATCTTAACAACAGGGCGTTGCCAATAAACAGGCCGGTTCCAATGAGAAATAATATAAATGGGCTGAGAAAAAACAGTCCGCTTGCCTGGCTGATGATGATCCCGACAACGGGCAATATCATGATGCCCCCGAATTGCTGTGCTTCCTGGAAGGACTTTACCCTGGCCGAAACGAGTATGTTCAGCAAGATATTGAAGAGAACAACGGCGGGAATGACCCAAAACATAAAAACCATCCAACCAGCATCCAAAAAGAGCAGGCTATCGAAGGCTTTATTGGCCATTAGATTTACAACAGCCATGTTGATGATAAAACTACAATAGGTCATGAATAAAGTTGGTATAAGGGATGCCAGCACTTTCCCCAAAAACAAATCATAGACGGATATTGGTGAAAACAATAGGGTTTCCAATGTTTTTCTTTCTTTTTCTCCTGCAAAGCTGTTTGAAGCTGTTACCATGGAATGGATGGTTGCTGTCATCAAGAATAACGGGATCAACATAAAATGCATGAAATAATAAACAAATTTAGAACCCAAGGTTGGCAACTCGGACAGGGTATTTCGCATCTCCTCGGCAGGGAATTGCTCAATAACAGCCTGGATCGGCTTTTCAATGTCTTCAGATGGTTGATTTAATAAATCCGTATGGATCCCAACATAAGTTATAACTCCGGGGCAAGCAATACATAGGATAAACGATAAAATGACCATAGGAATCCATACCTTCTTAGAAGAAAAGATGGACTTGATGTCTTTTACGGCAATTGCTTTAATAATATGTTTATTCATTGTGTTCACCTGCAATCTTGAAATAAAGGGATTCAAGGCTTCTATTTGTAATCACGCTTGAGTGAATCCAAGTTTCCTTAAGAATTTCCCTTAGCAAAGGTGCAATTTCATCTTTGGATGAAAGGGAAAACTCAATCCGGCCCTGTCCTTTGTGCTCTATCGGGTAACCCATATATGACCGCTCCTTGACCGTTAGGCCGGTTTCTACCAATAAGCGGATTTTTTTTAGGTATTTTTCCTCCAGATCATGTTTTGTCCCTTTTTCAATAATTCGTCCCTTTTTCAAAAATAAGTAAGAGTCACAAATGTGCTCAAGCTGATGAAGGACATGGGAACAAATTAAAATGGTGACATCTTCTTCTTTATTCACCCTATCTAAATAATAAATGACCGAATTAATGCCGTCTGGGTCGAGCCCGTTAGTCGGCTCATCCAGGAAGAGTAATTTGGGGTTATGGAGCAACGCCTTTGCAAGGGAAACCCGTTTTTTCATCCCGGTGGAGAAAGTTCCAACAAGCTTATCCTTAACTTCGAGCAAGTCGAATTGATCCAATAAATAAGTGATCCGCCGTTCATCATTCACGCCGTAAATCCTGGAGAAAAACTTAAGGTTGTCCCAAGCGGTCATATCGTGATAAAGGGAAGCGCTTTCGGTTACGATCCCCGAGTTTTTTCGGATCTCCTCACCCTCCGTTTTCGGATTTTTTCCCAGTACGGAAATCCTGCCGTGACTGGCGTCTATCACCCCGTTCAACAAACGGATGATAGTAGTTTTTCCCGCTCCGTTAGGTCCCAGGAGCCCGGTGATGCTTCCTTTTTCAATTGAAAAAGAGACATCCGCCAAAATGGAATGTCCATTGATTTTTTTTGTAACATCCATTGTCTCGATTATTTTGGTTTCCAAGTCACGTCCCCCTTTTGGTCAGTATATCAGAAAAAAATGGAAAAAAGGTTCGTGCTAAAAAATTTCCTTACTTCATCTATCTGAAGCTGGGAAAAATGTTTGAATCCATTACAATATTTGATATACTTTAAATTAGTAGTAGGTACTATTAACTTGTATAAAAAGGAGGGCACATTGTATGACCTTATCTTTAGAGGGAAAAACATATGTGGTAATGGGTGTTGCCAACAAACGCAGCATCGCCTGGGGAATCGCCCGATCCCTGCATGCAGCGGGTGCAAAATTGATATTTACATATGCCGGTGAACGCCTTGAAAAGAGTGTAAGGGAGCTTGCTGAATCCTTAGGTGGTTCATCACTTGTACTTCCTTGTGATGTGACAAATGACGAGGATATTGACAGATGCTTTTCCGAAATCAAAGAAGAAGCCGGAACGATCAATGGCATTGCCCATTGCATTGCGTTCGCTAACAAGGAAGAGCTTGAGGGAGATTACATGAATACAACACGCGATGGCTTCCTTCTCGCACATAATATCAGCTCCTATTCATTGACTGCGGTTGCCAAGGCAGCAAAGGATCTGATGGCGGAGGGAGGCAGCATTGTAACATTGACCTACCTTGGGGGCGAACGCGTTCTTCCGAATTATAATGTCATGGGTGTCGCGAAAGCTTCACTTGATGCAAGCGTACGTTATTTGGCAAATGATCTCGGCAAACATGGAATCAGGGTGAATTCCATTTCCGCCGGACCAATACGCACACTGTCCGCAAAAGGAGTCAGTGACTTTAACTCTATCCTGAAAAAGATCGAAGAGGAAGCCCCGTTAAGGCGCACTACAACTCCGGAAGAGGTAGGGGATACAGCTGTATTCTTATTCAGCGACATGTCACGCGGTATCACAGGGGAAAACATCCATGTGGACTCCGGTTACCATATTAAAGGCTGACATACAAGTCAACTGGCCAATTAATAAGTTAGGCTAAATGGAATCAGTTCGAGGCCCTCACTCCTAATATGTAAAAAAGCTTGTCCAAACCGGACAGGCTTTTTTTGCAGTTTGAAAGTAGAATATTTTCCAATCTGCAAAAGTAGTACACAGACTAAGTACACCACATACTTATGTCTTCTTTAAAAGGCTCGGAATCGGGCGAGTTTTCATAGGGGGGGAAAACGTGAGCATCCTTCTAGCCTGCCCGCAGGTTTTCTGGTTTTATCATTAGAAAGCGCACCAGTAAAATCATCGGATTCATAATCTGATTCCATGGGCCATATATATAAGAAAAGATTTTTGCTTTTTTTTATTCTGTGCCTTTGTCATCGTTGAACACATTGACGGGAGGAGAGAAAATGGCAGGCAGCAAAGATTCCTATCCAAAGAAAGTATCCCTCATGAAAAATTACAGTCACATGAATACAGGGAGAGCTCGGCTTCCTAGGGAACACGCCTGTCTGCGGGTTTTCAAAAATGGGAAATGGAATATAGGCGGCTCCCTGATAGAAAGTAGCGTTGGTTCGCATCCGGCCATTTTTCACCAGGAAAAGCATTCAAATCTCTATTAATGAGGTTGATTCAAGGGAAGTGATTATATACCTGAGGTGAGAATAACATGAAAAAAAATGATGATAAAACTTCCAACCCCCTCTTATATATCGTCCAGCCCAATCTCCCGCCGCAGCAAGCTCCAGAGATGCAGCAGGTTTACCGGACAAAAGTTGGGGATCGAAAGGGAGAACATGGAGTAGAACACCAGGATTCTGAATTTTTCCAGGATGAGCAAATGGAAACAATGATGCCTGCTTTTGATCGAGAAGAAAAAGAGGACCAGCAAAAGAAAAAGGAAGAAGAGGAAAAACTGGAGAAAATCAAGCACGAATTTGGTGTCTATGATGCCCTCAAGGAAATATCGGATGAGATCGCTTTGGTGCAAAAAATAAAAGAACAACAGCTGAATCAGTATGCTGCGCCCCTAACGCAAAAAGACACCGACCGGAATGAAACTGCAGATCAAGGCTCTCGCCAGCTTGATGTTGATGCAATGCTTGATAAGCTGTCACGCCATCCTGCAAAAACAAAGAAACCGACCTGTGAAGCGAATGTAAATGGGAAAAGCATCAGCTTCCGGGTGCTGAATAAGCGAAAAGACATTGTGATTGTCCAAGAAGGTGAGCGTATTTATGACCTTCATGTCTCGGATATAAAAGAACTTCGGATATTGTAATTCAAAGCGATAGCCTACTCCAACCGGTGAAGGGGGATTTAGCTGATGGCCGAAAACATCAATTTAACCATACTTATACTCCTCGGCCTCGCATCATTCAGGCTTACAAGGCTGATCGTTTTTGATAAAATAACCGAATTCCTTAGAAGCCCTTTTTTTGATGAGATCGAGGAAATAGCAGAAGACGGAACCTCTGAAGTCTATCTAATTCCTAAGAAGACAGGCTTGAAGAGATGGCTGGGGGAGTTGCTTAGCTGTTACTGGTGCACAGGCATATGGGTGAGCATGTTCTTGGCAGCTTTGCATTTATTTGGTCCAACATTTGGGGATTATATCATTTTCGTCCTCGCAATTGCGGCCATCGGCTCGATAATTGAGACATTTGTCAGTAAAATGGTAGGCACCTGATAGAAACAAAAGCAGGCTCGTTTTCATACCATATTCTATAGTCCTCTTAAAAGGAGAGTTGATATGATGAAAAAGCAGAACGGACAGATGTCCGTCAAGCCGCTTACCAAAGTCAAGCCTGTCAAAGTAAAAAAAAGCTGCGGTTGCAGCAAAGGCAAGTGATATTTTTCATTGATACAACTTTGTGTTTCATAGGCCAGCAGGCTGACTCCCTTTATGTGAGTCAGCCTGTTTCTTTTAGTAAAAAGCTATATTTGCTATAAACGAACGTGATAATGGGTGTATAAGAACAAAAGCGGGTGGTTTGTTATGGCACTGAGGGATATTATAAAAAAGATTCAAAAATTAACCACCGCAGAAGATCCGCGGTAAAGACTTTTTCATAAAATCACTTGCCTCTTATTCCGCAAGTGAGCCCATCTTTAAAGAAATATCTGAACAGAAACATAAAGATGGCTACACCTGCACAAATTGCTATTCAACTAACGCCGTCCGCTTTGGGAAGTATCGAATTAAAGCTGGAACGCAAGTTATTGAACGCCAGCGGTACCGTTGCAAGGACTGCGGAAAAACATTTACGGATGTAACCAACACCCCGTTAAAGGGAACCCACCTTCCCCATAAATGGCTGGATTTTATCCATTGTATGATTGATTGGGGACATTCATCACGGAAAGCATCGGAGATAATCGGTGATCATCACTTCACCCTGTTCTACTGGCGGCACAAAGTTTTATTCGCCTTGAAACAATGGACATCGACCATTTTTCAGGTATCGTCGAAAGGGATGAGACCTAGTTCCTGTACTCAGAAAAAGGGAAACGGAAGATAACTGGACGTAAAGCCCGCAAGCGTGGTGGTGCTTCCCAATTTTGTGGCATCAGCAAGGAATAGGTCTGCGTCTTGGTTGCGAGAGACCGCCAAAAGCAAACTTTCTCAAAAGTGTTAGGGAAGTGTCGCATCATTAAATCAAAACTTGAACAAGCAATCGGAACTAAGGTACCCACTACGAATACCCTTTGCATAGATGCTTGGCGGGCTTTCAAAACCTATGTAAAGGAAAAAGGAATCGAGCATTACCCGTTCAAATCCTATGGAAAAGAACGGGTCAAAGGGCTTTAACATATCCCAAATGTCAATAACTATCACAGCCGCTTAAAGGGCTGGATGACCGTTTTAATGGTGTGGCGATCAAGTACCTCAACCATTATCTGAGCTGGTTTCTGTTCCTGGATGTAATCCGTTTCCGAAACAATTCTACAACTGTAAGTAAGATGATTGTCGATAGCTGCCTATTTCCGACAGTGGCTACTTATGATAAATTAGGTTATCAACATTGAGAGTTTCATAATCCTTGTTCAACTAACGCGGCAGGTTAGTGGAAGAAGGAACTCCCAACTATTTGGAGAATTTTATTATTAAAAAGGTGGTTTGAATTGACATACTATATACTTTAACTATGTATGAATGAGATTCAACGAACTATAATGTTATGCTACCATTCCATTGGTGGCTTTTTTTATCTAAAGAACTGTAAATTTTATTCAAAAATTTCGAACGAAATTTATAAATCTTACCAATATATAGTACAAAGGGTAAGGGAGGGATTAACCTGGGACATCAAAATGAATATCAAAAAGTAATCGAACTTATTTTAACTGGTAACAAAAAAGCATACGGAGAACTTTATGAATTAACGATCCAAGATGTCTATAAAACAGTACACTTTCTTTTAGAGGACAAATCAGATGTAGATGATTTGGTTCAGGAGATTTATATCCAGGTATTTAAGTCAATTGAAAAATATGACTGTAACAGACAATTTAAGCCTTGGATTATGGGTATTGTCGTAAAACAAGTAAAAGCGTACAGAAGAAAGGTATGGATGCGTTATCGTATTGTAAAAAAGGCAGAAGAAATGGACCAATCAACTGTTCTAGATTTCTCAAATGAAATCATAGAAAAAATAACAAACAAACAACTCGTTCATTTAGTGAATGATTTACCTTTCAAACTGAAACAGGTAATTATTCTCCGTTATTTAAATGGCTATTCACAAGAAGAAGTATCTACTATATTGGAAATCCCTATAGGAACGGTTAAGTCAAGAATCAATTCTGCTTTGCAAAAATTGCGTTCTAAAGGAAATAATAAAAAATTTATTATAAAGGAAGCGAGGAATGGATATGAATCTTGAAACTCAGTTAATGGAGTCGTTAAAAGAGAGAGGGAAAGAGTTAATTCCAACGCCCGAACTAAAAATGAAAGTGATAAACAATATCGATGCAGTAAATAGGAAAGTGAAAAAACGCCTGGTCATAGGTGTTATTACTGCAACGCTTTTAATCCCGACTGGTGTATTTGCCTCACAATCCTTTTTTGCTGATGAGTTATATGGTTCATTTGAAAATCTAAAAAAGCATATCACTAATGCCACTATGGAAGGTTACTTACTTTTCAGTGCAAAACTATCACAAGCCAAGGGGGATTTAGGAGAAGAAGATTACAAGCAATTTAAGCAACTTCTTGATGTTTTAACAAGTTCTAAGATTAAATATGGAGACCGAAATGGAAATATTGATTATGATCAAATTCCTTTAAAGAAGGTTAATCAAATAAGGCAGGCTTTAATGATGATACAGCCATACTTTGATAAATTAAACGGACAAAAACTGAGTGTCGATGTTTTATCACCTGAAGAATATAACAAATATATTGAAGCCCTTATGGTATATGAAAAAGTGCTTGCACGAAGCGGATTAAACCCAAACGAAGGACCAATAGAAGTAAATAGGGTGCCTACAAATCTTCAAAAAGAATTTCAAGAATCAAAAACTATTATAAAGTATGTTGATGAGAAGCAAGCACAGTAAAATTCATTGTAATGGTGTTAAAATTGCTACCTTTGAAAGATGCCAGAGTCATTGCACAGCTGGTCAAGGATGGGAGATACGCTGAACCTACGATTCCACAAGGAGTTTATGCAGAACTAAGGGTGGCTAAAAAAATTCGTGATCTCCTGACCGTTGACCTTCAAACAGTGCAAGGGCAAATTCACAACTGGATAGACCGGTATTTTCCCGAGTTTTTGACGGTCTTTATAAGCTGGGAGGGGAAAGCAGCCCTCCAATTTTTAAGGGCTGACATTCAGAACTAAAGTTACTACTAATAAAAAACCGAGAAAACCAGAGAAATCGGGCGTTTTAACTTCTTTCATTGAAGGAGGTTAGTTGAAGAAATTATGCAATAAAAAAACAGGGATAATCCCTGTTTAAAAACTTTAAAGTGAACAAACAATTTGTGGCTTCCTAGGTCTTTTTACAAGCTCTCCTCCACAATTTGGACAAATACTATTCATTTCTTCAGTGCATGGAGAGCAAAAAGTACATTCATAGACACAAATATAAGCGGGAGAATTGTCATCAATTGAATCATTACAACTTTCACATTTATTTCGCATTTCTAATGCCATATTATTGGATGCTCCTTTCTAATTTGTTTATAGGCCGAGTTTAGCATCTTTACATGTTCAATAATAGGGACAGTTTTTATATTAATAATGGGTACAATTTGCGGGTTGTTTATGTAAAGACAATATAATATATAGTCATCTTATTTTGAATTTCCCAATTACAAAAGCTGTATTTCTATTAGGAATACAGCAAAAAAGCAGTAGTATGTTCCCTTGCTTTTTTGCATTTAATGGCTGCTAAGGCTCTCCGCCATCTCCAAGTTGTTCTCAAAGGCAGCCAACGCCAGCTCATACCTCACTTTCTTGCCGGTTTCCACAGCTTCATTCACAAAACATGAAAATGAGTACCGGTGCCCCCTGAAATCCACGTTTAGTTCGATGATCTGGTTGAATTTGAAACTTTCAACAGGAATGCCGTCAGCATCTTCTAACAGGAATTCCCTGTATTTCTCGTTGCATGTATTTGCAACGTCTTCCATTACCTTAAAGGCCTCTTCCGGATTTTGCCTATAATTTAACACTAGGCTTTCAATCACCCTGCATCTGCCACGATTCCCGTTGTGAAGTTCCGTTATGTTGCTATATAAGACCGTATAGAGAAATCCAACATGCTGCCGGATCTTAAGATACCGCATACTAATTTTCTGAACGGTTTCTATTAATAATAACGTAATCACCATGATGGATTTGCCTTTCAAATAGATAGGTCAGCCCCATAATGTAATCGCGGATGATATGCTGGAGGATCACTGCCAAGGCACCCGCGACAACAACCGAACCCGTGAGTGACAAGCTTGGTCAGATTGAAGAAATGACTTAACACATATATAAAGAAGAACACGAGGCCCAATACCTTTGTCACCTGGTTAGAGAAATAAATCAAGGTCTCTTCGCTTTTTCATCCAAGAAGCTCGTTTTATCAAAGAAGGTTTTAATCGATTTACGATCAAATAAACCGATGCATAATCAGACGTGCCACAATAAAAATTATTACGGGCAACTGCTCTATAAGTCCAAACAAAAACATCTAATCAACTCCCCACTTTTTATACTATAGCAAAAGATAAGGAAAAGGAGGAAACCACTTTCTGGCTTGCACTTAATTTACTATGGAGCTCCAGGACTTTATTTCAGGAAAAGAAAAGGGGATTGTGTATTTATATAGAACGTATAAAGAGCAGTAAAAAAGCACTATAAAAATCACTGCTTGTCCAAATACATAATTAAAAGAGGGAACTTGATGATCGAGTTTTTCATAAATCTTGAACGAAATGCAATTCAGCCATTATTCGAGCAGGTATACAAGGAAATCAGGAATCGAATCCTTTCCGGAGATCTTCAAAACGGGCAAAAGCTGCCCTCGGTCAGAAGAATGGCAATTGATTTAGGGGTAGGGAAAAATACAATTCTTCATGCATATGAATTATTGTTAGGTTAGCATTCCTGTAGATCGTTGTTTATTTAACCAAGCCTTCACGTAGCCAAGTTGGCCCAAGCTTACTTCGAACAAAAGGTCACCTAAGACTAAGGAGTTTGAAATCCTGCGAATGAGCGAGCATTTGGACGAAAATCGAATCATACTGAGGGAGTTGAAGAGTGTTTTTTAAAATTATGTACAGCCCTCGTGGCGGATAGTTAAGAATTAATTTAGCATCAATAGCCGAGAACCGTATGATTCCAATGATTTATATCTGAAGATAAATAAGTAACTTCCTTAATGATCAAAATACTTCGGGGTTCTCGTATTAGGTAAACATAGGAAACCGTCTAGACTTTACCATTTTAGCTATATGATTTTACACTTTTTAGTATATATATCGAATAAGAATGATTCAGAAAGGTTAGTAACTCTACAACGGATCAAAAGAAAAACATACTAATTAAATATAGAATCCTGTTCACTGAATTTATGTATAAGGTGGTGGTAGTGCCATGGAAAAGCAAAATCAAGATACATTTAAAGTTAGACATTTAGTAGGAGCATTTTCTCTTCTGGGATTCATTTATCTTGTTTTTATCTTACTTTGGCAGAAGTCAAATACAATTCATTACATAATAGATTCATTTAATACTAATAATCTAGGGACAAACGTAAGCATAAGTGTAGGGGTGGCTATCATAATGGCTGTAATCGCAATCTTACTTGTGAAGCTTACCGGAACGAATAAGAAAAAGATAAAGATAAAGGAGAGAAATATTTATGTTAAAAGAAACCGTTCATATTGCCGTGCCAACAGCTTTTTTTAATGATGAATCTTTAAATATTCAAGGGACAATAAGCCATATAAGGGAACTGTATAAGCAAGGAGTAAAGTCTGTTCTTGTCTCAGGTTCAATTGGAGAACAACATAGTCTATACCTCCGTGAAAAAATTGAAATAATAAATGCTTTAGAACAGGAAGAAGATCTCATTAGTAATATGGAAATCATATTTGGCGTAGCTTCAGTTAGACAGAAAGAGGCTGAGGAATTAGCTGAAAAGATTCGTCACACAAAAATATCAGGTATTTTGCTTGGTTATCCACCATATGTAATTCCAACACAAGAGGAAGCAATAGTTTATTCAAAGAGGATTATTCAGCTTTGTAATAAACCAACAATTTTATATAACAATCCTAAAAGAACTGGATTTGATTTATCAGAAAAAAGTATTATTCAATTAAGTGAGATAGATTTAGTAATTGGAATAAAAGATGCGGGAAATAAAGAAAAAGTTGGACGAATAAAAAACGCTACACATAGAGACGAATTATATTTTTATGCTGGGGGAGAAGTAAATTTAGAAGAAAAAGTAGTTTTACAAGGATACAATCGTCTTTCTTCCATTGCAGGCAATGTTTCCCCGATAGAGATTAGTCAATGGTTTCAAAAAATGCTTATAAAGCAAAACGTAAGTGAACAGGAAAGCGAAAAAATAGAAAATATTATGGACCAAGTTTATCTAGGAAACCCTATTGTGAATCTGAAAAAAATAATAAATCACAAGGGTATTCCAATCGGGATTTGCAGGAGTCCAATAGGAAGTATAGTTCCTGACTGATTATTAAAATGTTATCAATTAACGGGGTGCTTTACTTCAATAAGGAGTAAGGCTTTTTTCTTGTTCAACTAAAGGGGCAGTTTAGTTCAACAAGAATACCTAGCCGATGTTTTTTGCTCTGTTTAAGAATAATGGTGATTTTTGATAACTCTTCGAAATCTTACTTTCAGTTACCTGTCAGATGGTAAGAGATATAGGAATAGTATATTACTGGATTAATAAAATTGAAACAGGAAGAAAAATGAGGTGATTTTATTTTAGAAAAACTCAGGAAAATTAATATGAAAACTGCTGTATTTATGGGAATAATTTTTTACTCTTTGACTATCTTAATCCACTTTCTTATTATAAGCAAAAGTATGCCATTCACATGGGTTAATGGTGGAAGGTCTGAATCATTCGCTGAACAGCTACCAATATCTGTTATAAATATCGTTATTTCTATTATAGGAGTAGTTTTTACGTTGATTGTTGGTAGAATTAAACTATATAAATACAAAAGAGGAATAACCGTTATATGTTGGTTTTTTGTTGTACTTTGGTCTTTTGGATTTATACAACAATTGTTTGGAACACCTTTTGAAAAAATGGTTTGTTCGTTAGTATTGCTTATTGGAGTTATCTCGAACTTGCGTATGGCGATTGAAAAAAAATAGATGTAACTATTTAATTAATAAGTTTGTGAACAATTACACTTAAACTAAAGGGTGCGAGAGTTGAATAAATGCATAAATTAACCACCTTGTTAGGTGACTATTTATTTAGTCCTAAAATCAACAACAAACGATAACAGAGCCAAAAATAAAAACACCAACCAAAGTGGCTAGTGCTATTACAAGTGAAATTTATCGAATTAATCTCCAGAAATATTCTTTCACTCTTTCCCACAAACCGATTCCTCTTGAGGCAGATTCACAATTATCCTGAAAATCAAACGGGATAATTTGCCGATATGGAGGAGGAGGAAGCTGAGCATCGAGATCCTCTGTGAATGGTACGTCCACAGGCTGGCCAGCAGCGTCCTTCTGATCCTTGATTGTATTAATGACGGCCTGTCCGATTGCCTTGCCAATCCTAAGTCCCTCGCTGATATCGATAGGGAAATGAACACCTGCATATAAACGGGAAATACCATTCTCGAAAGCCAATTCCTTCAGGCGATCGGATTCAGCCGGGAAGAAATAGCTCAGTACTTCGGCGGCCGCCCCTGAAACAATGGAATGTCCGGAAATATAGGCGGGGTGACGTGGGGTACAAAGAAGAGGTACGAAATTTGGATCCTGCTGAACTGGACGAGCTACATCGTAACGGTATTTCACGGCCCAGCAAACGACCAGTGCATCCTGGATGGCAGCCTGTGTAACAGCGAGGATCCGTGCAGCTCGCGGGCTTGAGATGGAAATGGGCGGAATGCCTACCCTGAATATGGTATATGTGTCGATTAACCGGTCAATGATAGGTGTCCATTGCTTGGTTACCGAACCTGTGCCCCAATAGACGGCAATCTGCTTCTGCAGGGGTGTCAATGTTGCCGCAGTTTGTTGCACAGCCTTCAATTCTGCTTGCCAATCAGTGGTGTTCGGATCCTTAACCGGTGGCAATGCCTTCCCGTCCTTGTCTGTGAACCAGCCATGTTTGTCCCTTTTTAGAAAAAAGAGCGGCCATGATCCTGCCAACGGCTCTTCAGGATTTGTAGGAGGGCTGTCCTCTCCATTATAGGGCAATCGAGACCATCGCGGATACTTGAATTTCATAAATTTAGAAACCCCCTTAAGTGAGTTTCTATATATTATTAAAATTCCATCTTTAAGGTATAGGACAAGTTACTTACTATAATGAAAAAGGGCGAAGTCTAGCAATCGCTAAACATTTATGTGCTTATAAAGAATAATGATCATATAGAATAGTATTAAACTGACCGTTTTCATCAGTGGGGATATTAACAATATAAATTTATTAGAAAAAAAGGTGCTATGGCTAACAGCATAACCTCCTTATTTTGTTTTAAGGCGTTTAACAGTTTGTGTCTCCAATAAAAAAGCGTAACCCAAGTAGCCCCTACGATACTATTGGATATGTACCATAATAAGCAAGAGGAAACCCAAAATTATGAGGGTTTCCCTTATTTATTATTATCAACATTAAAATTTAACAGAGCCAAACGTTATTACATTAAAGGGGCAGTTTAGTTGAATAAGAGTTATTGGGAAAGCATTAAATTTAGTAGGATTAGTGCTCTTTTTAATTATTACTGAAAGATTAGGTTAAAACGTTATTACAATGTGTCCTTTAATTTTGAAGGACTACATTAATAAAAAGAAATAAGGATTTATTATTAGTATATTGAAGGATAGATTTAATATATTCAGTTTCGCTTGTTTGTTTTGATAATTTTTAGCAAGTTAAACTAGTAATGTATTGTGTTTTATCTCCATTTTCTTCTTTATAAAGGCTGGAACATTGCCCACTAGGTAATGTTCCAGCCTATTTTTGTAATATACACTTGACTTAATGTATAGTTTGATTTACATTATGTATAAGAAACTTTACCTGTTGTAAAATTTACCCGATAAGGAGGTGTAAATCATGACATACCAAGAAAAGAAAAGCATCGTATCTGTAATTAGTGCTATACTCATTTTCGTCTCTTATTGTTTGTACATGTATCCGCGGTTCCCAGGAGGGGGGCTGGAGTCGATTGAAGCTTTTCGTTATTGGGGTTCCTTTGTCCTCTTCCTGACATTGTTTTCAATAGTTGCACATATCATTATCAACATTATTTTCAACATTGTATTTAGAATTACGACCAAAGAAAAAGAACCCACATTTGCAGATGAATTAGATAGGTTAATCGAATTGAAAGCGCACCGTAATTCGTTTTTTGTATTTATCATCGGCTTTCTTATTGCAATGGGATCGCTGGTCATTCTTCAGCCCTCACATATGATGTTCGTTATTCTGATTACTTCAGGGTTCATTTCAGATGTGATTGGCTCCGTTACAAAACTTTATCACTATCGGAGAGGAGTATAAAATATGAGTAAAAATCTTGTCGGCAATCACATTCGAAAATTACGATTCAACCATGATGAAATGACTCAGCAGCAGTTGGCTGACAAGGTGGGCGTGACAAGACAAACCATCGTGGCTCTCGAAAAGGGGAACTACTCCCCATCTCTAGAACTAGCTTTTCGCATTGCACACACCTTTAACTTACCGTTGGAAGAGATATTCTATTATGGGGAAAACACAAAGCAGTAAGAACAATATTATTTTTGAATTTATTAAGTGAGGGGATAAAAGAATGAATTCAAACAAAAAAGCTGCAAGTATTGTGGGTGTACTGTTTATACTGGCTGCTGTTTCGGCTGTGATAGGTCTTAATTTATACGATCCTATCTTAAACGGTCCTGATTACCTAATAAAAGGTTCTGAACACGCTAACCAAGTGATATTAGGAGCGCTTATGGAGTTAATTCTTGTCGTTTCAGCTGTTGGTACTGCTACTACCATGTTTCCATTGTTAAGAATGTATAATGAAACAATCGCACTATGGCATGTTTGCTTCAGGTTTCTTGAAGCGATTATAATTACTGTTGGTTTAATCAGTGTATTGTCCCTCTTAACCTTAAGTCAGGAATTTGCAGCAGCAGAAGTCCAGGATCCCACATCTTTTCATGCTTCAGGTATCATCTTAAAAGCAATACATGACTGGACATTTATGCTCGGTCCCCTCTTTATGCTGGGTATAAATACGTTGATGTATAGTTATATATTTTATAAAACCAAACTTGTGCCGAGATTCATATCCATTCTGGGGATGACAGGGGCAACTTTTGTTTTTGTTTGTGCTTTATTCGTAATGTTCGGTGTGTTTCCTCAAATTTCTTTTTGGGGTGCTATTTTGGCTGTGCCAGTAGCAGCTAATGAAATGAGTTTAGCTGTATGGCTCCTTATTAAGGGATTTAATAAAACTGCGATTGATTCCCTTTCTGAAATGAGGGAAGCTTCTAAACATGAGTATACTTCTATGTAAGGCAATTACTACGTAATATATTGAATTTGAAAAATAAAACCTCTAATCAGATCCAAAACTGACATTACCCTCATCTTGAAAAAATCCAACAAGAATTGACTAATAAAGTGTGGATAATATTTCTAACCATCACAGCAATAAAAAGGGAAATTACTCCCCTTTGAGAAAGCTTTCCAGATTCCTAGAGTTATTGGCTTACCCTAATTAGAGATGTAATTTTAAGAGGAAGAAGATGAAAAAAGGGAGAGAGGCCATATGAAAGCAATCGTATGCACCAAATATGGAACGCCGGATGTTTTTCAACTTCAAGAGATTGATACACCAATCCCAAAAGATCATGAAGTCCGGATCAAAATACACGCGGCTTCAGTTGGACCAGCAGACTGTACCTTTCGAAAAGGTTCCCCCATTGTTAAGCTTGTTTACGGTCTAAAAAGGCCAAAAAACTCAATACTTGGTGCGGAGCTTTCCGGCGAAATTGATGCTGTTGGAAAAAGAGTATTGAAATATCAAGTAGGCGACCAAGTATTTGGTTTAAGTGCAAGGACGCTTGGTGCTCAAGCCGAATACAAATGTCTGCACGAAGATACCCCGTTAACGATCAAATCGTCTGCTATGTCCTATGAAGAAGCCGCCGCCGTCTGTGATGGTGCACCTACCGCACTAACGTTCCTTCGTGACAAAGCAAAGTTAAAGCGCGGACAAAATGTTCTGATTAATGGTGCCTCTGGAGCAGTCGGGATATATGCGGTACAAATAGCTAAATACTTGGGTGCAGAAGTTACAGGAGTATGCAGTACAACAAATATAGAGTTGGTAAAATCGCATGGAGCAGATAAGGTCATTGACTACACCAGGGAGGATTTTACTAAAAACGGACAGACATATGACGTTATTTTCGATGCAGTGGGTAAACGCTCCTTTTCACAATGTAAATGCTCCCTTACGCAAAGAGGTGTCTACCTTTCCACGGTGCCTTCATTGTCCCTTCTCTTTAACATGTTACAGACTGCGATGTTTGGGAAAAAGAAAGCAATTTTTGTAACTGCGGGACTTATGCAAAACCAAGCAAATCTGAACTATCTTAAAGATCTTTATGAGGCAGGAAAGATCAAAGCGGTCATCGATCGACGATATCCATTGAAAGAAGTTGCAGAGGCCCACCGATATGTGGAAAAGGGACATAAAAAGGGAAATGTTGTCCTAACTTTGGCGCATAGCTGAGGTTTTTACCTAAAATTGGAGAGTGGAGTGAATGGGAATTAGAAAAGCGAAGGTTGAGGATTGGGAACAAATTTCTTTGTTAATAAATCAGTTGGACTATCCAGATACGGAACCTTTTATAAAAGAAAAAGTTGAAAAACTTCTTATGGACCCGAATGAGGAACTATTAGTGTTGGAAGAAGATCAAAGTGTTATAGCTTTAATTTCAGTTCATTTTATACCTCAATTAGCTGTAAAAGGAGATTTCGCAAGGATAAGTTACTTTGCAGTTGATAAAGACATTAGAAGTAAGGGAGTTGGACGTAGGATTGAAGAATATTGTACTGATTTAGCCATAAAAAGAAATTGCGATAGAATCGAAGTGCATTGCCATTCAAGGAGAAAAGATGCACATAGATTTTATATGCGGCAAGGGTTTACGGAATCCCCCAAAATATTTTATTAAAATGTTACCTTAATCTTACTAATAACCGTTTCTTCTTCCACAAACGGGGCAGGGTTAGTTAAAGAAAGAAATGTCACCCATCCTTATCAGAGATTAATTAATATCCAATTTACCCGATAAATAAACGGAAGAAGATAATTTTTAATCGGGGGAATAACCTTTGTTGAACATTTTTAAAAATAACCAAAAAAATCATGAAACGCTTTTGGAACAAATAAAACTAAATGAAAGAAATGTTGTAATCGATGTAAACACTAATGTTGAAAAAGTGTTACAGATGGTCGGTTTTACAACCTATGATCTTTCAGCAACCCAACTTTTGCAGCCATACGGAAAGAAAACATAGACGGGATTGTTGAAAATTTTTACTCCAATTTAGCCCATGAACCGAGCTTGACGAAAATCATTGAAGATCACAGCTCGGTAGATCGCCTGAAAAAGACACTTACTCATCACCTGGTTCAATTGTTTTCTGGACGAATTGATGAAGGTTTCGTAAAACAACGGCAAATCATCGCACATGTTCATGTTCGTATTGGATTACAACCGAAGTGGTATATGCTTTATTCCAGATACTAAAAAGATTTTACAAGAGTTGTTCAACATTTTAAATTTCGCATGAAGAACTAAAAAAAAGATTATCCGAAGTTGGATATAAATCAATTGAAATTAAGACATTTTATCATGGAAATCGTACTTTTATTAATCAAGATGCCTCAATGTTTATATCCAGTAGTTTAATGTGATTATGAAGAATAACGTCATCTTCAACTAACGGGTGCTTTACTTCTATAAGGAGTAAGGCTTTTTCTTATTGAACTAAAGGGCAGGTTAGTTGAATAAGAAACGGTTAAACAGATATAGATCTGGTTTATCATAACTTCTTTGGGAGAGGGAATGTTAATGAGTAATTATACTGGTTTCTATTGTAAATGTTGCGGGAAGTTTCTCGGTGAACTTCCAATGAGTTACGGAAGTCCCGTTCCCGATTATGCTTACGATATACCAATGGAAGAACAAGAAAGTCGAATAGAGATGAACGATGATTTGTGCATCATTGACGATGAATATTACTTTATTCGTGGATGGATAGAACTTCCGGTAACTGACGGTGAAGGACCTTTTATTTGGGATGTGTGGGTTTCATTGAGCGAAGCTAATTTCAATAAAACTATTGAAAACTGGGACATTGAGGGAAGAGAAAAAGAGCTTGAGCCGATGTTTGGGTGGTTATCGACTTCCATTCCTTGTTACCCCGAAACAATTAACCTAAAAACAATGGTTCACACCAGACCATTAGGTATAACCCCTTATATAGAGTTGGAGCCAACTGAGCATCCCTTAGCTTTAGAACAAAGCAATGGCATACCAATGGGACGAATTAAACAGCTTGCCGAAGAGTTATGCGAACAAGATGAGCAAAATTAGTATTTTTTTGATGGTAGTGCTCTTATCCAAGAAGGATTAAGGCACCTTTTTGTTGAATTTCTTATTAATCAAACGGGGCAGGTTAGTGGAAGAAGGAATTAATCTTTATAATAAAGAATTTAGACTTAAATCTTCACGCCGCTTTACAGGAAACCATCCCGCGGGTTTTACAGGAGAAGGAAGAAATCGTGGTGGATGAGACATCGCTAAACGAGGACGGGGAATAGGCTGACAGGGGGTTTATGGATAAGATCATCCTGTTCATCAAAATAATGGCCTTAAAAAGCGGAAAGATCAAAGGCAACGGCGAAGACCCGAAAGACCTTTGGGAGATTGTGATTTCCTGTTTCCGGTCATAAGCCTTACATCAAGGCATTGATTTAGTTAACCATCCATAAGTACACGATGAGTTCACGCTTGCCTTATTTACAACCATTTTATAACGAAAAACTATCGATCAACGCGAATTGTTGAACAGGATTTTGGCTATTCCACTATCTTAATATAAAAATCCCATGAAGAAGGGATCTGGAAAGTGTGAATACTAATATTATTAAAGGAGGTTCATTTATGCCGTTCATTGATGTAAACGGAACTACGCTTTACTACCAGGATACCGGTCCAAAAGATGCACCAGCCTTGGTTTTCAGTCACTCATTATTCTTTAATAGTCGAATGTTTCATAAACAAGTGGAACGGTTTGCTGGTGAATACAGAGTCATTTGTTATGATCATCGGGGGCAAGGGAAAAGTGCTAAAGATACGTTGGACATGCTTGATTTGGATACATTGACAGAGGATGTGGCAGCACTTATTAAAGAGCTTGTTTTAGGCCCCTGTCATTTTGTAGGTAACTCTATGGGGGGTTTCATTGCTTTGCGTCTGGCTGCAAGGCATCCAGAACTCCTTATTTCATGTACAGTGCTGGGGACATCCGCTGAAGAAGAATATAAAATAGATGAATTTCAGCCAATTGTTGAGCATCTACAGATTTATGGAGGCAAGCCCATGTCCCAAACTTTGATATACATTATGTTTGGAGACACGTCACTTGAAGATCCGTCTTTTGCGAATGAACTCAATTTCTGGAAGGATCACATAGCGGGTTTGGATCGTACGATTGGCGATGCTGCGTATCAGGTGGTTCATCGCAAACGAATCCTGAGTGAACTAAATGAAGTGGATGTTCCGATGTTGGCGATTGCAGGAGCTGAAGATCATGCCTATACGGTTGAACAGTCGAATAAAATTGCAGTCACAGTAAGAAATGGTATGTGTAAAGTCATTGCAAACGCGGGCCATTCTCTGGCACTTGAAACTCCGGAAGAAGTTAATTCGTTTCTTGCTGAACATTTCCGTAATTCCGGTAAGTATTATTAAGAATAAGCATTGCAAAAAAAGGGTTGTTTTGTACCTGAATTAAAATATACCTTTAAAACTAGAAATCTCTTTCTTGTTACACACAAAAGATTTTTTAAGATACTGCGGCCATGTTTGGCGGCTTTTTTTCTTTATTGTTCTTTATACTTTCTTAGTTGCGGATGACTCATAATTATAAGCTTGAATAAAAAACAAAAGAGTTCAGCGGACTGTTTTTTAGCTGTAAATCCTATCTTTTAATCTTTGAATTTCATCTAGACGCCTTTTGTTTTTCTCCTGGCATTCATTCAAATCGGCCTGTAAGACTTTATTTCGGCTCTTCTCCACATCCAGTTGAGACTCCAGCCTCTTGTTGTCTTTTCGGAGCTGTGACATTTGTTTAGTCAATTCCTCTAATGCTTGTTCTAATTCATGGATATCAAGTTTGTACTTAGCACATTTTCTTTAACACCCTTTATCAATTAATCGCTTCATTATAGAATAGCGGAAACCTAACATTTGAGTTAATTTCAGCAAGTAAGGCCTTTTATACGCCCACATTACTTAGATGAATAATCTGCTGATCCGTCATCAGGATGTCGTGGCACCTTAACAAAGCTTGTTTCAACTTTTGGCTGGTTCTATTCGAATCGTACGCACTGACGGAAAGGAGCAGTTTATGCCTAATCACGTCTGAAATCATCTTTTCATATTGTTCAATTTTTAACTCGATTTCATCCACATGTCGCCATTCTACATTCCCCCCATGTACAGATGGAAATCCAGTTTTATGGGATAAACTTTCTCCTGAGCTCTTAGAAAATCAACTAAAAGGGATTGTTGGCTTTAAGATTAAAGTTGCAGAAATCCAGGTTGCTTATAAATTAAGCCAGAATCGTAATGAAACGGATTATATTAACATTATTAATAATTTACAAAATGAATTAAATCCAAATTCGAAACAAATGGCAGAATTAATGGGAAAGAGATTAAAAAATCAAATATAAGCCCACTTTATTCACCACTCAGATGGAAGAATTAAAGAACGGAACGGAACTGTCATATTGGCAACTTCTTTTAAGATTGTGAAGGAATGCACTTACGCTAACGGGTGCGTTAGTTGAATTAGCACTGTTTAATAAGAAAAGGTATTGTTAGGTATTTTGTCTAATTAGTTCACTATTCGAATACATAGATTTCTATTAAATTAAGGAAGCCAATATATTTATTGAGGTGATTCTGTTGATTAATAATGTGCAGATTGAACAAATGAAAATTATTGATAAACACGTTGATGAACTTTCCGAACTTCTGGTAAAGGTAGTAGAAGATGACGCATCGATTGGCTTTTTACCACCACTGCAATTTTCAGATGCTAATAAATATTGGTTGAATGTTTTAAATCCCGAAGTACTTTTATTTGTCGCTAAAATAAACAATCAGATTGTTGGAAGCGTACAGTTACAGCTATGTACTAAGCAGAATGGTGGTCATAGAGCTGAAATTGCAAAGCTAATGACAGATCCTAATTATCGACGTAATGGTATTGGTCGTTCACTTATGAACAAAGCTGAAGAACGAGCCAAGCAGGAGGGCAGGTCATTATTAGTTCTCGATACAAGAGAAGGTGACCCTTCTAATCTTCTTTATTCTTCAATTGGTTATATTCAGGCTGGTAAAATCCCTTATTATGCTAAATCGGCAAATGGAGAACTACATTCTACAGTTCTTTATTATAAGTTTTTTTAATTTTAGCAGGAGCCATTTTCATTAAGTAGATACCTTTTTCTTATTCAAGTAACGGGTGCTTGATTATAAAATCATAGCTGCTTTTGAAACAGTTTTTCTTGTTCCATTAAACGGGCAGGTTAGTTTAATAAGATTAATAGTGCATTTTCATTAAGACGCTTGTTTTATTGATTAAAGGATAAGCTCCGTGAAAATAATGGGAAATAATAGATGATACAGTCATCTCTGCATAAGTCATTGGCGTCGTGGGTATAGGAAATAACACAATCCAGAGAAAAAAAGGGTGGAGGGTAGTGAATAAAGAGCTATTTAAGTTATTGACAGATATACTGAGAGAAATTGAACGGATTAAATCACATCTTATACAAACGATAACAATACGTAATGATGGAATCAATTTGCAGGCAACAGAGAGAATCATTAAAAGGTTAGAACGCATCGCACAAGAAGCAGATGATGAATTAATTGATACACTCATAAGAATCGAGCAAATTTTCGATTTAGAACAAGCGAAGTACAGCATAGCTAAGGAAGAATCGCAAGTTAGGAATCAACCAAAGGATTGAAGTCGTCCTATAGGGCGGCTTATTTTATTAAACTAAAGGGACAGTTTAGTTGAAATAAAAGGAAATATATTTTGTTTATTAATTATTTGCCATTCCAAAATCAAAACCCCCTTCAGATTAGATTGAAGGGGGTTTTGAATTTAATCTTTCTGTTTGATAACGAATAAAACACCTATGAGGATTAGGATAGAGCCTATCCAAAACATTACACCTATCGTCTCTCCTAATATAAGCCATCCGAGCAGTGTTCCAACCAAGGGTTGAAAGAAGAAAAAGATTCCCCCACTTGATGCGTTAAGCATTTGTAATCCACGATTCCAAAGTAGAAACCCGCCTGCTGTTGAGTTTTCAATTCCTGTTCATTTTTAATAATCAAGTATAACTTTCGTCACTTAAATGCGAAAAGCCGTTGTTTCAAATAAAAACATTCATTCTTTTTTAACTATCATGTGATTTCTCTCTTTTCTTTATCAAATAATAGGCATTAATCCAGGAGGTGATTGGAATAATGAGAGCGATGCCAATTCCTGCACAAAATATAGAAATCATCTCGGCACTGAATACTTTTGAATTTATGATTTCTCCTACGGAATAAGATAAGTCTTTAAACCATAGTAGCAACGCCATATATCCTCCAAAAAAGGCAAAAAACAACGTATTTGTATTTGTGCCTAATATATCCTTCCCAATGCTAAATCCAGAGGCGAATAACTCTTTCCTCCTAATCAAAGGGTTATGATTATAAATTTCACGCATGGGAGACGTAATAGAAATTGCAACATCGGTAATCGCTCCTATTGTGCTCATTATGATGACGGAAGCTGCAATTTTGCTGAAATTCACTCCGATATAAAGGGAAAAGACGCTGAGCTCCTCTATTTCCTCTTCACCAAACCCCTGAATCATGGCATGTCGTGTCACAACTTCGA
>NZ_QVTD01000003.1 GCF_003429105.1 Peribacillus glennii | reverse complement strand
GCAAAATCCTTACCTGTTATCCAGTTTTGAAGGAACAACGTTCCTTATGAGTTTGGTGATGATGGCGAAGAGGCCACACCCGTTCCCATTCCGAACACGGAAGTTAAGCTCTTCAGCGCCGATGGTAGTTGGGGGTTCTCCCCCTGTGAGAGTAGGACATCGCCAAGCAAACAGAAGACCAGCCGGACAGGCTGGTCTTTTTTTGTTTGGGGTTGCAGAAGATAGGATAAATTTGGGTTCTGAATGATTTGGCTTATGCTTCTCCTTATTCCAGGTGGCAGTTCACCGGCAGGAAATAGATGAACGTCCAAGCAGTCACAACAGACATTGCATATACTGGACTGCAGACTATATGTTAATACCTATCTGAAAGGAGACAAAAAGATTATGGAATCGCCAGAAAATTACGATAACGTTTTGCTGGGCCTTGAGCCGGGTTCTGAAGTGAATGTCCATACGGAAAAAAAGACTTTTTACAATGCAATTTTTAAAAAATACAATCCGGATAAAAAAGTGGGTTACTTTTTAATTGACCAATTTTATGAGTTTAAAAGCTTCCTTCTCCCGATACCATTGAGAAAAATTGTTTCGATGGATTTGCCTGTGGAGCTTCAGCAAGGCAATCAAGATACTGAAGGTCAAGAAGTTTTATTTAACCTTTCACAAAGTGTTTCCGACGATGATGAATAAATTGAGAGCTGTTTCATAGGCCGTCCCTATGGAATGGCTTTTTTTTATCTAAATAAATAATGATGCCCATAGTTCATTATAGATTTTATATGAAATAAGGGCGGATGCCCTGCCACTGTATAACTCCGCTAATATAATATAAAATCTCGAAGCGCATGGGGAGGAAATAGATATGGAGATCTGTGTGATTGGTGCGGGATATGTCGGTTTGGCATCAGCTGCGGTTCTTGCTGATTTTGGGCATATCGTTAACTGTGTCGATACAAACGAAGAAAAGATAAAGCAGCTGAAACAGGGAAAAGTGCCAATCTTCGAACCGGGGCTATCTGAATTAATAAGCAAAAACAAAAGTAATTTAACCTTCAGTTCGTCAATCTCAAAACATATAAAAGCGGCTTCCGTCATATTTATTGCCGTAGGAACCCCATCTCTTCCGAATGGCAGGACAGACTTATCATATGTTTTTTCCGTAGCAGATGAAATCGCAGGGGCAATTGATTCCTACAAAACGATCATTACAAAAAGTACGGTTCCACCGGGGACGAATGAAAAAATTTATCAAAAATTAATCGATCAAGGCGTAATTCCTGAGTTATTCCATGTAGTCTCCAATCCTGAGTTTTTAAGGGAGGGAACAGCAATCTCAGACATGGTTCAGCCAGACAAAATTGTTGTAGGAAAAATGGAAGGAGATCATCAATCATTGCCGATTCTGAAAAATATCTACCGAAAAATAAACGCTCCCTATATTGTAACAAACCTGACAGGCGCGGAAATGATCAAATATACATCAAATGCATTCTTGGCCACGAAAATTTCCTTTATCAATGAAATTGCAAGGATATGTGAAAAATATGGGGTGAATATTGAAGATGTAAAACGCGGCATCGGCACCGATCCAAGAATCAGTCCCCATTATCTTTCTTCCGGCATTGGGTACGGAGGCTCCTGTTTTCCAAAGGATGTACGTTCACTAGAATATAGCGCATTGGATAAAGATGTGACTCCGCTTATTTTACAGGCTGTCCAAGAGGTAAACAAAACCCAGGTTGACTTATATATTGAGAAGCTGTCTGGGCTTTTTTATGATTTACATGAAAGAAATATCACGGTGCTGGGCATTTCTTTCAAGCCTAATACAGATGATACAAGATATTCCCCTGCTGTTTCCTTGATAGCAAGACTTAGTACTCTCGGATGCACAGTCAATGCCTATGATCCGCAAGCGAGTCTGCCATTCGAGGTTAAAGATAATGTAATACAGCATGCTGATGTTGATGCGGCGGTTTTCAATGCAGACTGTGTGGTTATCGCAACAGATTGGGATCAATTTAAAGAGTTGGATTGGCGGAATTTGAAAACACTGATGAAGGGTGACTCCATCCTGGATGCCCGGAACTGCATCGATCCCCAGCATATTCGCCAGTATGGACTGAGGTACATTGGAGTTGCCCGGCCATGAAGATACTTGTCACCGGAGCAGCCGGCTTCATAGGTTCACATCTTTGCGAAAAGCTTTTAGCAGACCCGAATTATGAAGTGATCGGTGTAGATACATTTACCGGACCGACACCAGATCAAATGAAAAAAAGCAATCTTACCGGTTTGGAAGCCCACCCGAGGTTTACCTTCATACAGGCTGATTTATTGACGTTTGACTTGGAAAAGCTGCTCGATGGCATTCATATTGTTTATCATCTGGCAGGGATGCCTGGTGTCCGTTCCAGCTGGGGGAAGGACTTTGGTCCGTATGTAACAAATAATATTGTCGCCACTCAGCTCCTTCTGGAAGCAGCTAAAAACAAACCAATTGAAAAATTCATCTATGCTTCCACCTCCTCGGTCTATGGAGAGAAGGATGGTAAGGTGGCGGAATCTGCGCCATTATCACCGCTTTCTCCGTATGGAATCACCAAATTGACAGGTGAATATTTGTGCAATGTATATCAAAAAAGTTATAACATCCCTGTAGTAACGGTACGGTTTTTTACGGTATACGGACCAAGGCAGCGGCCGGATATGGCTTTTCATAGGTTCATTGCCCAGATTCTAAAAGGGCAGCCGTTAACGATTTATGGTGATGGAACCCAATCAAGAGATTTTACTTATATTAGCGATTGTGTTGAAGGAACGGCCGCAGTCATCCGCGCACAAAAAGTGATTGGAGAGACAATCAATATCGGCGGTAAAGAGCGTGCAACAGTAAATGATGTGATCATGCTGATCGAAACTCTGACTGGAAAAAAGGCTCCCCTTGTATATCTTCCAAAAATAAGCGGCGAACCGAAACACACATGGGCGGATATTTCCAAAGCCCGATCTCTATTCGGGTATGATCCCAAGGTATCCTTAAGAGATGGCTTAGCAATGGAAATAGAGTATATCCGATCCGTTTATTCTTTATAGAAAGGGGGAGAATGGACTGAAGATAGCGTTAATATGTACGGAAAAGCTCCCATCTCCTGCTGTTAAAGGGGGGGCGATCCAAATTATGATCGATGGAATCATACCTTTCCTCAGGACAAATCACACATTAACTGTATTCTCCATTACCGACCCCCTTTTACCGAAAAGGGAAATAATAGAAACCGTCGAGTTTGTTCGTTTCCCAAAAGAGACATATGAAGAGGGCGTATCGGAAGAATTGAAACGGCGGGAATTCGATTTGATACATGTGTTTAACAGGCCGGGTAATGTCTTGCATTATAAATATGCTGCACCTAATAGCGTATTTGTGCTAAGCCTTCACAATGATATGTTTTCCGAGCTTAAATTAGGCCGTAAAGCTAGTTTAAAGGCTATTGAGTCCGTTGATGCGATTACAGCCGTGAGTAAATATATAAAACAAACGGTGACAGTAAGGTTTCCGCAGGCAGAAGAAAAAGTTCATATTCTTTATTCAGGAGTGGACTTGGCGAATTTTCCGCCACTATTTTCTTCAGAACGGCAACAGAAGCGGCAAGAATTACGTAAGATCTACCAAGTTGAAAATAAGAAAGTCATACTTTTTGTGGGCAGGCTCAATAAAACTAAGGGGCCGCATTTACTGATTGAATCTCTTAATTTCTTGGTCGACAGACACCCGGAAGCTGTTTTAATGATAATTGGCGGCAAATGGTTCAGTGATAATACAATCACAGATTATGTAAAGAAGCTGCATGATTTGGCAGAAAATTATAAGGGCCATGTTATTTTTACGGGATATGTGCCAGCTGATCAAATCCCATCGATGCTTTTGATGGGGGATGTTTTTGTTTGCAGTTCGCAATGGCATGAACCGCTTGCAAGGGTTCATTATGAAGCTTTGGCTGCAGGAATTCCTGTAATTACAACAAACAGGGGAGGGAATGCAGAAGTAATAGAGCAAGGTATAAACGGCATCATTCTCGATAATTATGACCAGCCTGTGGCATTTGCCAGTGCAATTGATCAGGTTCTTTCACAACCGGTTCTGGCAGGTGAGATGGCCGAAAAGGGCAGGAAAAGGGTAGAAGCCAAACATCAATTTCAACATGTCGCTGAACATCTTGAAAAAATCTACCTGCACGTACTTGCACAAAAAAACCTAGATGATGACCAACAATAAAACACTTCCTGTAATCATATGGTACTCATTTGATTCAGAAAGTGTTTTTTGCTAAAGGTCGCAATCTTTTTGTTGCAGATGCTTAAATTTCCCATAAACATTGACTATTATTTCCCCTTCATCTGACAGCATGAAATTTACGGGGTTCATACGCTAGGGTTGATCACGCCTTCCAAAATTTTCGTTTTTAAATCGGCTACCTTCAAATGTGCAGAGACTGTACGACTGATTTTTTTCATTATGATCCAGGAGCGGCCATACTTCTTAACCGGGCACAGAGGTTCCTTCAAATGCCTGGGCCACACTTGATAGATATTAAACTCCGTTTCGTTGGCGGTTTAAAACCGGAACTACAGATCAGTAGCTCGAGCATACCTGGTCTGTTACATAGTGATTTGTGGACGCCTTTCTGTTTTCCCGCCTCATTAAAGGGCAACCCGTCATGCCTTAACACCTCTCGGGAGGCTGCGAATTTTTTATGAAATTTTCATCCTATGTTATACTAGACAAAATAAATTGCCTAAAGGCGGGAGCGGGAGGTATGCAAATGGGATTAACAGACCGTGAACAACAGGTTTGGAATCAAATTAGTGAATGGGAACAAAATCTGCTTCAATATGAACCAAATGATTTTGCTGCCCTTTATGGAAGGTGGCTGGAGCAAGGGTTTTCCATGCTGCCGGAAGGGGTTCAGAGGCGGTTTTTCGAGAAGCTTGACAGTTCGTTATTTCATTTACATGCAATGGTACAAAGCTCCCAAATACAAATGGATGCACGTGAGCGGATACTGGCGACGGGCCGCATGTTTCACCCGGATATTGCATCTGTTTCCGATTTGAAGGCGCTGAAAATTGATCAATTGAATTATATAGCGGGCCAGCATATTGCTAAGCACCGGCTTTACTCATTTGCACAGGGAGGGGCGAGCGGGTCTGGAGGGATGCTCATGCTCGGTAGCGACCTCCCCGCCATGGCGATTATTAATGTAAGGGCCGTTCAGCTTATTGCCATGAGTTACGGGTATGAAGTGGATTCCCCTTTTGAGATGATGATGGCCCTGAAAGTCTTTGATATTGGCATGATGCCGAAGCGGCTACAAGGCGCAGCCTGGGAAGAGCTTCTCCATGAAACGAAAAATGCCGAAGACGGTTATTTTTATGAAGGAAATGACGAACTGACGAATATTTCTTGGCTTGAGCAGCCCTTAAGCCAGATATTAAAAGTAATGGCCATTACTGCTTTCCGAAAGAAATTGATCCAGGGTATCCCGTTGGTTTCCATGGCAATCGGTGCCGGTACGAATTATCAAACGACAAGAAAAGTCAGCGAGTTTGCCCAAAAATATTATCAATACAGATATTTGGATGAAAAAAGAGAGGAACAAAAATGAGCGTAACTGAGCATAAGCAAGAAGCACCGAAATACATCTGTTGCAAGGTTATCACCGTAAGCGATACACGTACAAGGGATACAGATAAAAGCGGTAAGCAAATGATAGATCTTCTGGAAGCAAACGGCCATTTAGTGAGGGAATATCAAATCGTCAAAGATGAATGTGAAGAAATCAGGAACGCTATCTTAAGCGGGGCTGAAAATCCCCGGATCGATATCATCCTGACAAATGGCGGAACCGGGATTGCCAGGAGGGATGTAACGATCGAAACTGTAAAGGATGTAATCGAGAAAGAAATTCCAGGATTCGGAGAACTTTTTAGAATGCTTAGTTATAAGGAGGATATCGGATCCGCTGCCATTTTATCGCGAGCAATCGCCGGTGTTGTGCAGGATACAGCCGTATTCTCAATGCCCGGTTCTACCGGTGCTGTCCGGCTTGCAATGGACAAATTGATTCTTCCTGAAATGGGCCATGTTGTAAGAGAATTAAAAAAAGACCTATAGGGAAAGGCTTGGACATCGTGCGTCCAAGTCTTTTTAATTGGACTTTAAAGAAAGAATAACTTCCAACACTGGTGTTTAGGCGACGCAGTGGTCAAAGTGGAACAAAGTATATCACAGGCTTAAAACGCCACATCCTGTGGCAACGCCTGTATGACCCACAGCCTGTGGGCCTAACTCCACCTCTTTCTAGGCCTTTTCAAGGGTCGCGAATCGACGGGTTTTCTAATGCATTTTGTTACTTATATCCTCGTTTGTCCGGTACCAGAGCCAAAGGTCATTGATTGTCGAAGCGAGATCGGCAATTTCAGAATTAAGCCGGCAGGAAATAGAAAAGTCACTCTCATCGGAGAGCATTGCCTGTTTCATGTCGATGGATTTTTCTAGCTCCTTGATCCGGTCAGGGATGGCGCCCCTTATCTTTTCCCATTTGAGCAATATCTCCTGCTGCTCGGCATTGCTGTATTTATCCCACTCTTTGTTCAATGCCGGAACATCGATGCCTAGCCGCGCGTTGAATAAAAAAATTCCGCTCATAACCCTTCTCCTTGAAATTCATATAGTAATAAGGTAAGTGTATTATATTTATTTTCATGCCTACGGGTCAATAATCATAAACCTATCTTGTTATGAATCTTGAAAAAACTTAAAAAATGCCTTGCATTACCATGGAAAAGCTGATAAATTAAAAACAGATAAATTGAATAAAAATAATATTATATGAATTTTTATTCATCAAGGAGGACGAACTAACATGGGGAACCCAAAAATTGTTTTAGCTTATTCCGGAGGTTTAGATACTTCTGTTGCGATAAAATGGTTACAAGAACAAGGATATGATGTAGTAGCATGCTGCCTCGATGTCGGCGAAGGAAAAGATTTGGAATTCATTAAACAAAAAGCGTTACAGGTAGGTGCGGTAAAGTCGTATGTGATCGATGCAAAAGAGGAGTTTGCTAATGATTTTGCGTTGGTTTCTCTACAGGCCCACACCATGTATGAAGGAAAATATCCGCTTGTTTCTGCATTATCACGCCCGTTAATTGCAAAGAAACTCGTGGAAGTGGCTGAAATGGAAAACGCGGTTGCCGTTGCCCATGGATGTACGGGAAAAGGAAACGACCAGGTGCGTTTTGAAGTATCATTCAATGCGTTAAATCCAAACTTAAAAGTGGTTGCCCCCGTACGTGAATGGAGCTGGTCACGTGAAGAGGAAATTAACTATGCTCAGGATAAAGGAATCCCAATTCCAGTTAACTTAGACAGTCCTTTTTCCATTGACCAGAACCTTTGGGGCCGTGCAAACGAATGCGGGATCCTTGAAGATCCTTGGGCAGCTCCTCCGGAAGAAGCTTACGAGCTTACAGCCAGTTTAGAAAATACACCGGATAATCCGGATATAATCGAAATCGGCTTTGTGAACGGTGTTCCCGTTACTTTGAATAATGTTTCGTACAATCTTTCAGATTTAATTCTTGAACTAAACCAGCTTGCAGGCAAACACGGTGTCGGACGTATCGACCATGTCGAAAACAGGCTTGTGGGAATCAAATCACGTGAAGTTTACGAATGCCCGGGTGCCATTACATTAATTCAGGCGCATAAAGAGCTTGAAGACATTACTCTTGTAAAAGAGGTAGCCCATTTCAAACCTGTGATCGAGAAAAAATTAACAGAATTGATCTATGAAGGGCTTTGGTTCTCTCCATTAAAGGATGCCTTGATTGCGTTTTTAAAGCAAACTCAGCAAACCGTAACCGGTACGGTACGTGTTAAATTATTCAAGGGTCATGCTATTGTAGAAGGAAGAAAATCGGAGTATTCCTTATATGATGAAAAGCTGGCAACCTATACATCCGACGATGAGTTTGACCATAGTGCAGCAGTCGGTTTCATCTCGCTTTGGGGACTTCCGACGAAAGTATCGAGCATCGTAAACCAGAAGAAGGTGACAGTGTGAGCAAATTGTGGGGCGGCAGATTTACAAAATCCGCCGAAGAATGGGTAGATGAATTCGGTGCTTCGATTTCATTTGACCAGGAGCTCGTTAAGGAGGATATACAGGGAAGCCTTGCCCATGTAAAAATGCTTAAAGCTTGCGGCATTCTTCCTCCTGGAGATGCCGGAAAAATCATCGAAGGGCTGCACACTCTGCAGGAAAAAGCAGAAAATGGGGAACTTTCTTTCTCGGTTGAAATGGAGGATATCCATCTTAATCTGGAAAGCATGCTAATTTCAGAAATCGGGCCAGTTGGAGGAAAGCTTCATACCGGCCGCAGCCGGAATGACCAGGTTGCCACCGATATGCATTTATATTTGCGTAACCAGACTGAAGATGTGCTCCTATTGATAAAAAGCCTTCAAAAAGCAATCCTGAAACAGGCTGAAGAACATGTGGAAACACTGATTCCAGGATATACACACCTGCAGCGGGCCCAGCCGATTTCATTTGCACACCATTTAATGGCATATTTTTGGATGCTGGAACGGGATAAACAACGTTTTACGGAAAGCATGAAACGAATCAATATTTCTCCTCTCGGTGCAGGGGCACTCGCAGGAACAACATTCCCGATTGACAGGGAATATTCGTCTGAGCTGCTCGGTTTTGAAGGCATTTATGAAAACAGCCTTGATGCTGTCAGTGACCGGGATTTTATCCTTGAGTTTTTAAGTAACAGTTCGACGCTAATGATGCATTTGTCCCGTTTCAGTGAAGAAATCATCCTGTGGTCGAGCCAGGAATTCCAATTCATTGAATTGGATGATGCTTTCTCGACAGGAAGCAGCATCATGCCACAGAAGAAAAATCCAGATATGGCAGAATTAATCCGCGGGAAAACAGGCCGTGTTTACGGTAACCTGACCGGGATGCTGACCGTTTTGAAGGGCCTGCCGCTTGCGTACAATAAAGATATGCAAGAGGATAAGGAAGGAATGTTCGATACCGTTAAAACGGTGATCGGTTCCTTGAAGATCTTCGAAGGAATGATTTCCACCATGAAGGTCAAGACGGAAACAATGAGGAAGGCAACAAGTTCTGACTTTTCCAATGCAACGGAGCTGGCGGATTATCTTGCCGCAAAAGGGATGCCCTTCAGGGAAGCACACGAAGTTGTAGGAAAGCTGGTCCTTTCCTGTGTACAGCAAGGCTGTTATTTGGCAGACTTGACAATGGAGCAATTTAAAGAAGCTTCCGACCTTTTTGAGGACGATATTTATGCTGCCCTGAATCCTTACGAGGCAGTGAAACGCCGGAACAGCGCAGGGGGCACTGGGTTTGAACAGGTGAAAATCGCGATAGGAAAAGGGAACACGCTGTTGGCAGAGTAAAAACAAAACAACCTGCTCGTCGTTAGTCGAGCGGGTTGTTTTTTATCTTGAAGTATAAATCGAACATGTTACATATTATGCTTTTATACTGGCCGCTGACAAAGGCTCACCGTGCGGCAAGTTTTCTAATTCTTTCTCTGAACGGATAACAAGCACATCACAGCGTGCATAACGGGTGATATGCTCGGAAACGCTTCCAATCATAATACGCTCAATCGCATTTAGGCCAGTTGCCCCGCAGATAATCAAGTCTGCCCAATGCTTCTTTGCCATATCTTTTGCTATCTTTACTTTTGGATTTCCAACTTCTATATCTATTGTTATTTCTTTGATGCCAGCTTCTGCCGCTTCAGCCTTGTACTTTTCTATTAATTCATTCGCAAAGGTTTCCGTACGGTCCCTTATTGTTAAGTCATACGCTTCGATGGTAGGAAAGTTTCGTGTGTCAATGACATGACCTAATACGATTTCTGCATCATTTCTTTTGGAAATTTCTACCGCCTTTTTAAACGCTCTATCCGCTTCCTCAGAACCGTCCACAGCTACAAGAATTTTTTTGTATGTTGTAGTCATTTTCATCCTCCTCCTTTGTAAATATTATAAAATCGTTCCGCACTGACTGACCGGCATAGTTGTAGCAATTTAGCGAACAATAAACATAGAACAACCAGAGGAGGAAAACATGGTGAAACAACCCGAAGATCCGAGAAAATTCATATATGAATATGATGGGGAAGAATTAAAAGAAACGGTGAAGCAAATTACAGATTCGTATACCAGCGGCGAGGACCGGGGACAAACGTTCGGTAAAGATACCAATGAAGGACAAAGTTAAGAAAGATGATTTGGGCTTTGCACCAAAGTGGAAAAGCAAACGCCAAGGTACATGTGATGGGGTATTGGAAACCGAAAAAAGTAACAAATGTGGTAAATGAAAGGCAGCCTACTGGGCTGCCTTTCCTATGATATTAGATGATTTGAAGCGCTTTAGGGTACTTTGTCAAAATTTCATAGCCTTCATCCGTGATTAAGATGTCATCCTCAATTCGAACGCCTGCAACATCGGGTACATATATTCCCGGTTCAATTGTGAAGACCATCCCTGGCTGCAGGATCAGCGGATTGGTTTCAGTAAGGGAAGGGAATTCGTGGACGCTGATTCCCAAACCGTGGCCCAGGCGGTGAGGGAAATATTCGCCATAGCCTTTTTCAGAAATGATTCTTCTGGCAGTCAAATCGATTTCTGAACAGGATGTGCCTGCCATACTGGCTGCAACAGCCGCTTCTTGTGCTTGTAAAACCGTGTCGTAGATTTCACGCTGTTTTTCATTGATGTCCCCAAATGCAACCGTTCTGGTAATATCGGAGCAATAACCCTCGTAGACAACGCCAAGGTCAAATAAGACCAGGTCCCCGTGTCTGACTTTTGTCATTCCCGGTGTTCCATGTGGAGAGGCGGCGTTTATTCCTGTAAGAACCATTGTGGAAAATGACATTTCAGTGATGCCTGCTTTTTTTAATTCATATTCAATTGCTGCGAGTATGGCCATTTCTGTTTTACCCTCGCTGATTTCATTCACGCCGACTTCGATGGCGAAATCGGCAAGGCGGCAAGCTTCCCGGATCATTGCCAGTTCATCTTCCGTTTTTACCATACGCAGCTGACGCATTTTTTCTTCAGCCGGGAAAATGTCAGGAACAGAGAAGATTGCATTCACTTTTTCAAATCGTTCTACATTCATATGTTCTTTTTCAATGGCAAGCCTTTTTATGGAAATGGAGCGGTCAGCCACTGATTTTTTGACTTTATCCCATGGGTCTTCGATATCACTGTATCCGATTATTTCACCATCCCAGCCGGAATTCCTTGCATCCTCCGTTTCCATCTGGGGACATGCCAGGAATGGTTCGGCATCAGGGAAGATTGCAAGTGCAAGCAATCTCTCATGAGGATCGCTTAAAAATCCGCTCAGATAAAATACATTTTCCGGAGCAGTGATCAACGCAGCGTCGATTGTATTTTGGGTTAACCATTCCTGCAGGGCTGCAATTCTTTCATTCATATCTGAATTCCTCCAATTCTCAGCTTATCTTTTGACCTTATCAATAAGAAATTGAGTTGTAAACTGTTAGACATTTCGCAAAAAGGGTAAAAAAAGAGTAGCTTTTTTTTGGAAAGTTTACCCTGTATTATTTATAATGAAAAATAAATGGTAAGCAATGAAAGGAGAATGGTCTTGAAAGTTTCGTATCATGGGCATAGTGTAGTCAAGATTGAAACAAACGGTAAAACGATAGTGATCGATCCGTTCATTACCGGAAATGGAATGACGGATTTGAAGGTGGAGGATGTCAGGCCGGATGTCATCATCCTGACCCATGGCCACGGCGACCACCTGGGTGACACGGTCGAACTGGCAAAAAAGAATGATTCTTTGGTAATCGGGACTGCAGAGATAGCAGCATACTTAGGATTCCAGGGTGTAAATAAAACACATGCGATGCATATTGGCGGTTCCTATGAGTTTGATTTTGGCAAGGTGAAGCTAACGCCTGCGTTCCATGGAAGCGGGTTCGTTACAGACGATAACCAAATCATTTATTTAGGGATGCCTGCCGGCGTTTTATTCATGGCTGAAGGAAAAACCATTTATCATGCAGGGGACACGGCGGTTTATTCCGATATGAAGCTGATCGGGGAAAGGCACCCTATCGATCTTGGTTTTTTGCCAATTGGAGATAATTTTACAATGGGCCCGGAGGACGCAGCGTTGGCTGCCAAATTCCTGAATGCGAAACAAGTGGTTCCGATGCACTATAATACATTCCCGCCAATTAAGCAGGATCCGCAAAAATTTGTTGAAATGCTGGATGAGGGTGTTGGAAAAGTGCTGCAGGCGGGAGAATTTATAGAACTATAAAACAATGAAGCGCAAGATTGTGCCAGGTTTGTAACAAGCCTGGTTTTTTTGTGTTGTCGAAGTATCGCTATGTGTCTTTTTTATTCCAGACAAGCATAAAATATATCGCAGGAAAATGTATCAAAATTGCTTGGGATAAGGAGGATTCAAAATGAGACAAAGGTTATTGCTGTGTCTGCTGCTAATCGGCGTTATGCTGTATTATGCGGTTCCAAGGCTTTCACCAGCAGCGGATGGAGCGGAAGGCCTGTTTGCCGCAAGCTGGTTGGTTTTGGCAATGTTTGCTGCAGCGGGCAATCTGACTGGAATGCTTTATGCCCCCAAAAAGCGAAAGAAAGCGGGAATCAGGAAAGGGGAGCAGGTGCGCAAAAGCATACATTATTATCAGTAGGTACATTGAATAGCGCTCTCTTTCACCTTATAATGAAGAAAGTAGAGAATCCGTGAAAAGGGTGAAGAGCTTGGCGACTAAGCATGAACAAATTTTGAAATATATAGATGGCCTGCCAGTTGGCGAGAAAATATCCGTGCGCCAGATTGCGAAAGCACTGACCGTAAGTGAAGGTACAGCCTACCGGGCAATCAAGGATGCAGAAAATAAAGGCTATGTGTCAACCATTGAAAGAGTCGGCACAATCAGAATTGAACGGAAAAAGAAAGAAAATATCGAGAAGCTTACTTTTGCTGAAGTTGTCAATATTGTCGATGGCCAAGTCCTCGGCGGGCGGGCGGGCCTTCACAAAACGCTGAATAAATTTGTTATCGGCGCAATGAAGCTGGAAGCGATGATGCGTTATACCGGGCCGGGAAATTTATTGATCGTCGGAAATCGGGTCCAGGCTCATGAACAGGCATTGACAGCGGGAGCCGCCGTTCTGATAACAGGCGGCTTTGATACGGAAGAACAGGTAAAAAAGCTTGCGGACGAGCTGCAAATGCCGGTCATTTCCAGCAGCTATGATACATTCACTGTTGCCACAATGATCAACCGTGCCATTTATGACCAATTGATCAAGAAGGAAATTTTATTGGTCGAGGACATCCTGACGCCAATCCATGAAACGACCTTCTTGCAAACCACAGATCCGATATATGTCTACCTCGATTACAATAAGGAAACTAAGCACAGCCGGTTTCCAGTTGTAGATGAAAACATGAGGGTACAGGGGATGATCACATCAAAGGATGTTATGGGCCAGGATGAAAATGTCCTCATTGAAAAAGTGATGACAAAATCGCCGATGACCGTAGGCGGAAAGACAAGTGTAGCCTCTTCGGCCCATATGATGGTTTGGGAAGGCATTGAAATGCTTCCTGTCGTAAATGAAAGCCATGTTCTGCAGGGGATCATCAGCAGGCAGGACGTTTTGAAAGCGATGCAAATGAGCCAGAGGCAGCCACAGGTCGGCGAGACCATTGATGATATCATTACAGGGCATCTCTCCATGACCGGCAGCCGGTCTAAGGGAGAGGAAATTTACCGGTACGAAGTGACGCCTCAAATGACAAATTATCTCGGGACGATTTCTTATGGGGTATTTACGACGATTGTGACGGAAGCAGCCAACAGGGTGCTGAGAAGCTATAAGCGCGGCGACCTTGTCGTTGAAAATACCACAATTTATTTTATCAAGCCGGTGCAGATAGACAGTATGCTTGAAATCATACCAAAAGTGCTGGAAGTCGGGAGGAAGTTTGGGAAAGTGGATGTAGAAGTTTTCAATGAAGGGAAGATGGTTGGCAAGGCGATGATGACCTGCCAGCTGCTTGACCGGTCTTAGCTGAACAACATGTGTTGTAATAAAAAAGGATAATCAGCAGGAAACTTTTTTCCTGGTTGATTATCCTTTTTTAGGCTTTAATTTAATAAGGTGAAGAAAAAATGTAAATTCCGACTGAAAGATGTGGTTATATGAGAAATAGTTGGATACCCATAAAGGAGAAAGAGCTGCTTGTTCCAATTAGTCGGTTGAAATTGTTCGCCAAATTGTATGGGGAGAAAAAAGACAAACCAACGGTCATAAAGGATGCTGGGTATGGAGACTAATCAAAGGCGTGAAAAAATATTATCCCTGAAATTTCTTTGTTAACAGAAGTGTTAGTTTATGACAGAGCCGGTTTAGGAAAGAGCGAGAGAAGCCCTAATCCCAGAACAAGCATTGAAATGGTTAAAGAGCTGCGCGAACTATTGAAAGAAATAAACATACAGCCCCCATATATATTGGTTGGACATTCCTTTGGTGGAGTCAACACACGTATATATACTACTGAGTATCCTAACGAGGTTTGTGGATTGGTTTTGGTTGATTCTACTCCGGAAGACTATAGAGAAAGATTCCTTCCAACAATGTCGAAAGAATTTCAAGAAGCATATAATCATCAATTCATTTTTGAAGGCACATATAATGAATTTATGGAAAGTTTACAACAATTAAAAAAAACCACAAGGAAAACCGATGTCCCTTTGATTGTGTTATCTGCCGGACAAAAGACCCATTATTCTAAAGACTCACAAGAATTATGGAATGATATGCAAAAGGAGATTCTTGGTATATCTTCAAAAAGTGAGCTATGATTGCCGAAAACAGTGCTCATTATATACAGAATGATCAACCTGTTCTGGTGATAGATGCGATAAAACGATTGATTAACTACTTCTGACAATAAATTCAATTTTTTGTTCTTAATTAACTATATATAATGGAATGAGAAAACAGAAAAAAGGACCAGCCAATGCAGCACATTCAATTGTTAGTTGAATCTTACAATTGGGTTGCTGATCAAAAAGGTCCTTTTTTCTTTTTTGGTGAATTATCGTCAACGATGCTTAACAGAGTTTTTATTAAGAACTTTTCGCAGTATGTTCCGCTTCTTCTATGGCGAGGGGAAGATAAAACTTATAAGCTTTAAAGCCGCCGAAAATGCTTAGACCTCCGACCAGGGTGAAAATTGCGGTAACTACATATGTCATTGTCGTTTGGTAAAGAAAAAGCTGGTTCACCCCAAAAAGGGCTACAAATAAACCGAGGGCAACCTGTGATTTAGCGGATAGCCATTTTTTCTCCATCGGAAGGTGAGTCCGATAAAACCTGACTTTATAAAAAATATAAAAGGTAAAGGAAATGACGATTAATGCAGCAAATATGAGCATGATGTCCAGCCTCCAGTTTGCAATCATTCCATACCATTTTAACGGGAATCCGGGAAGAATGCTACCATTAAGAAGACAATCCTTCCCATTCTTTTCTTTTTTTGCTTAAATAGATTTATAAGATTGGCATGTGAAGGAGATAAATTGATGAAAGCAGAAATTTTACAAGAAATAAAGCGATACGAAACAATCATTATCCACCGCCACGTCCGCCCCGATCCCGATGCATACGGATCCCAGTGCGGCCTCGGCGAAATCCTGAGAACATCTTTTCCCGAAAAAAATATTTACCTCGTCGGAAAAGAGGAAGAATCCCTGAACTATTTGAAAAGGCTTGACACGGTTTCAGATGAAACCTATAAAGGTGCCCTTGTAATTGTATGTGATACCGCCAACCAAGCCCGCATATGCGATCAGCGCTACAACCTTGGCGATAAGCTCATCAAGATTGACCACCACCCAAATGAAGATCGATACGGTGACATGATTTGGGTCGAAGAGGATGCAAGTTCTGTGAGCGAAATGATATATGAATTTTACCTCTTTGGAAAAGATAAGGGCTTGAAATTAAGCGATGAAGCGGCCAGGCTATTATTTGCCGGGATTGTCGGGGATACTGGGCGGTTTTTGTATGCCAGCACGACGGAAAAAACGTTCAGCTATGCCGGTGAATTGATCCACTATGATTTCTCCCGGCCGGAACTGTTCAATGATATGTATGACGTCAGTGAAAATCTCGTCCGCTTGAACGGATATGTGCTGCAAAAGTTTGAAATCCTGAAAAATGGCACGGCCAAAATGGTTATCACAAAGGCACTGTTACAGGAATTTAACACTACGGTTTCAGAAGCGTCACTGCTGGTCAGTACGCTGGGATCCGTAAAAGGGGTCAAGGCGTGGGTGTTTTTTATTGAAGAGGACAACGAAATACGGGTACGCCTCCGTTCGAAGGGCCCGGTCATTAATGGAATCGCGAAAAAGTATAATGGAGGGGGCCATCCAATGGCTGCCGGTGCATCCATTTATTCGTGGGACAAAGCAGATGAAATAATGAAAGACTTACAGGAACTGTGCGGCAAATAAGGGCATAATGAGGCTGACCTATAAGGGGTTTGACACCATAGAACCTTCTGGATTTGGACTTTGCATTAATATCTAGATACCCGAGTTGTGGAGTCTGGCCCCTTAAGTCAGATTAAACAATGCTTGTAATTTTATTTCTTTACAGGCGTACAAGGCGGACTTCTATTTTCATGTTTGTATAGAAAAATATTTCGGCCACATCCAATCTGTAACGCCTTTTATTAATGTCGAGGATTTTATTTTCAATGGATTTTTTTAACAGAGACCTTCCGTTATAGATGGTTTCTACGTCTTTGGCAATCAGAGAAGCTAAGTCAGCCCGGATGGCATCCTCTGCTTCCGCTATGCTTAAATGGTCCAAATGATAGGTGTCCCCATTTAAAATAGTGATTTGAAGGTCTTGGATCTTCAGTTTCTTTTCCGTTTCTTCATTCAGCTTTTCATAGTCCTCTTCCCAAATATCATTTTTATCACTTAGATTTTTAATGATCTTCTGCTGGTAGTTGATCTTTTGAATCTGTTTTTCCTGCAGCACACCATACATGAATAAGAAAACCATCCAGCTTATAACCGCTCCGATAATCACACCGGAAAAAAAACGCAGCCAGGCACGGACATGATGATATTGCGGAACCCTCATGGCGAAATATAATCCTGTGTCAGCCAGTTTATCAGCTGTGCTCCTGTTTGGGCACCGCCCATCGCGGAGAGGATCAGCAGAAATTGCTTTATGATATCCTTTGTTTCCCCATTAAAAAGCCCGCGTTCGAAAGAATAGACGGTATCGAATGTACCGCCGATTGCCGCAATGATCGCCCAGATCCTCAATGAATCCGATAGCCTGAAAATCGCTGTAAGCGGCGCCTGCCCGGTAAAAAACGCCGCAAGCCCTCCCATTAAAGAACCGCCGAGCAACAAACCCAGCGATGTGAAATAGCTGTTAATAAAAGCAGGAAAAAAAGCTTCGTTCATCCTGACCATCCTCTTGTTTTAAAAATATTAGACTTATGTTTATATATATGGACAAACTTTGGCATATATGAATTTCCTTTAACGGAAAAATGCCAAAATGAGAACATATTTTCTTTTTTTGCGATTAGGTTCTATAATGTAAAGAAAGAAAGCCTGGTAAAGGTGGGCGAAAAATGTGTTTATCCATCTCCATATACAAAGTGCGTACAGCTTGCTGTCAAGCACCGTCAAAATAGACGAGTTAGTGTCACAGGCCAAGGCCAAGGGGTTTCCGGCACTTGCTTTAACCGACAGGAATGTCATGTATGGTTCCATTTATTTTTATAAAGAATGCCAAAAGCAGGGCATAAAACCAATTATCGGATTGCTGGCTGATGTCCTGGACGGGCAAGAAGAGCCATATCCGCTCATTTTATTGGCCAGGAATAATGAGGGCTATCAAAATCTGTTGAAAATCACCAGTGCCATAAAAACGAAATCGGCTGCCGGAATCCCGCTTAAATGGCTTGGTGCCTATTCAAAAGGTCTGATATCCATTTCACCAGGGGCTCCTGGCAGGATTGAGACCTTTCTAAGATTAGGGGAATTCGAGCAGGCAAAAGAGACGGCGAAATTATACCAAAGCATTTTTGGAAGGGAATCTTTCTATCTATCAATGCAGCGCATGCCGGCTCCCGAAGAAGACATGGAAGCCCTCTTGAAACGTCTTTCACAAGAAACAGGCATACCGATGGCCGCTACCAATCCCGTTTTTTACTTAAATAAGGAGGATGCACTGGCTAAGGAAGTGCTTGAAGCTGTGAAAAACGGCGAGAAATTATCAGATCAAAACCGAATCGAGCCTCTCGGGGGAGAAAATTACCTGAAAACAGGAAAAGAAATCGCCGAACAATTCCTCGATTTGCCTGATTTATTGGAAAACACGCTGAAAATTTCCGGCGAGTGTGATGTGAACATTACGTTTAACCGCTCATTGCTGCCCAAGTACCCTGTAGAAGGGGGCATGGCAGCCGATGAGCTTCTGAAGGAAGTTTGCCTCGACGGGCTTCAAAAGAGATACAGGAATCCGCAGACTGGACATTATGAACGGTTGCAATATGAATTGTCAGTAATTAAAAAAATGAATTTCAGCGACTATTTCCTCATCGTCTGGGATTTTATGAAGTATGCGCGGAAAAATCACATCCTGACCGGACCGGGACGAGGGTCGGCCGCAGGTTCCATGGTGGCCTATGTTTTGGAGATCACCGATGTCGACCCAATTAAACATAAGCTCTTGTTTGAAAGGTTTCTCAATCCTGATCGCATTAGCATGCCGGATATCGATATTGATTTCCCCGACAATCGGAGGGAGGAAGTCATTTCGTACGTTGCCTCGAAGTACGGTGAGCTGCACGTAGCCCAGATCATTACGTTCGGTACTTTTGCTGCTAAAGCGGCGATACGCGATACCGGCCGCGCATACGGTTTGAATGCAAAGGAACAGGAAAGACTGTCCAGAATGATCCCATCGCGATTGGGAACTACCCTTAAGGGGGCTTTTAAAGAATCGAACGCGTTAAGGGATTTCGTGAATGAGAGTAATTTTAACCAGTCACTCTTTGAAACGGCATTAAAACTTGAAGGGCTTCCCCGCCATACTTCCACACATGCAGCAGGGGTGGTGATCAGCGACTTGCCGCTTACGGAAATTATCGCAATCCAACAGGGACATGAAGGCATTCATCTTACTCAATTTCCAATGGATCTTCTTGAAGAGCTGGGGCTTTTGAAAATGGATTTTCTGGGTCTCCGGAATTTGACACTGATAGATAATATAGTATCAAACATCCAAAAAGGAACAGGACAAAAAGTGCATATAGAAGACATCCCAATGGATGACGCGAAAACGTTCCGGCTTCTAAGTAAAGGGGATACGACAGGCGTATTCCAGCTTGAGTCGGAGGGAATCAGGAAGGTAATCATGAAGCTTGCCCCTACACGCTTTGAAGATATCGTTGCGGTGAACGCCCTGTATCGCCCGGGACCGATGGAGAATATCCCCTTGTTTATTGAACGGAAGCATGGACTGAAATCAATCGATTATTTGCATCCGGACTTACAGCCTATTTTGGAGGATACTTACGGGGTAATCGTCTACCAGGAGCAAATCATGCAAATAGCCTCCAAAATGGCCGGTTTTACGCTGGGCGAAGCGGATTTGCTCAGGCGTGCAGTTTCCAAGAAAAAGAAAGACGTCCTAGACAGGGAGAGAGCGCATTTTGTAAACGGGGCGAAAAAACAGGGGTATTCACCGGATATTGCCAATGAAGTTTATGACAGCATCGTCCGGTTCGCCAATTATGGTTTTAACCGCAGCCACGCAGTAGCGTATAGCTTTATAGCCTACCAGCTGGCTTTCTTGAAGGCGCATTTCCCAGGATTTTTCATGGCTTCTTTGCTGACATCGGTGATCGGCAACGAAGATAAAATTGCCCAGTATGTGGGCGAAGCAAAGAACAAGGGGATTCCTGTCCTGCCTCCTTCGATCAATAAAAGCGGATACCCGTTCCAGGCAGAAAAGGAAGGGATACGGTTTAGCCTGGCGGCGCTTAAAGGGATCGGCGGTGCGGCGCTTAAAGAAATATTCCAGGCAAGAAGGCAAAAGAAATTCAAGGATTTATTCGATTTTTGCCTCCGGGTTGCAAGCAAAGCCGCAGGAAGAAACATCCTTGAGGCACTCATCCATTCAGGTGCCTTTGATGAATTCGGGGAAGACCGGGCAACCCTGCTCGCAAGCCTTGATGTCGCGTTAAGCCATGCAGAACTTGTTAAACCCGAAGACGGAGGGTTCGACTTGTTTGGATCCGATGAGTTGTCGTTAAAGCCCAAATATGTGGATGTCGAACCAATCCGGATGGAGGATAAACTGTATTTTGAAAAAAGTGTACTGGGCCTTTATTTATCGAATCATCCGGTTGCGTCATACAGGAAGATCTTCCGTCATTTCGGAGCAGTTTCGATAGACAATGCGATATTAAAAACAGAAAATAAGGCATTATTGGGGGTGTATATTTCCTCTGTCAAAAGCATACGTACAAAAAAGGGAGAAGCAATGGCCTTCCTGACGGTAAGTGATGAAACCGGCGACCTTGATGCAGTAGCTTTTCCGACTGTATATAAAAACCACATGCCGATGCTGGTTAACGGTAATATTGCCATGTTAAGCGGGACGATAGAGGAACGGGACAGCAAAAAGCAATTCATTATCCAGGAAATTTACTCCCTCGAAGAGTTAAAAGATATGATGGAAGAAAAAAGTTCACGACTGTTTATAAAAATCGAAAAGGATAAACAGACTGCCTCCAATTTAAAACGACTCAAACAAGCATTATTCAAATATAAAGGAACAACGAAAGTCATGCTTTATTACGAAAGGGAAGACAGGTATGTACAATTGTCTTTAGGGGACTGGGTAACGCCGACCGCGGAACTTTTAACGAAATTAAAGGCAATCGCAGGAGATGGGAACGTCGTATTAAAACAAGATTAATGATTCACAAATTGTTCAGTTATGTTATATTTAAAGAAAGGCATCGTGGTCAGACCACTTTTTGCGACTGGATTTTACAACCCATCTTCCTTTTGAATAACCCGAGGAGTGAACACATTGTCATTACGAGAAGAAGCCTTGCACATGCACAAAACAAATAAAGGGAAGCTTGAAACTGTATCAAAGGTTCCTGTAAGGAATGCCGAAGATTTAAGCCTGGCCTACTCACCTGGGGTGGCAGAGCCATGCAAAGAAATCTATGACAAACCAGAATCGGTATATGACTATACTATGAAAGGCAATACCGTAGCGGTTGTTTCTGACGGGACGGCTGTGCTTGGCCTTGGCAATATCGGGCCTGAAGCTGCCATGCCGGTGATGGAGGGGAAAGCGGTACTGTTCAAAAGCTTTGCTGGTGTCGATGCTTTTCCGATATGTCTAAAAACGACTGATGTGGATAAAATTGTAGATACCGTTAAGATGCTGGAACCGACATTCGGCGGAGTGAACCTTGAGGATATTGCCGCCCCGAACTGCTTCATCATCGAAGACAGGCTTAAAAAGGAAATGGACATTCCCGTTTTCCATGATGATCAGCATGGCACAGCGATCGTGACGGTTGCCGGCCTTGTTAACGCGCTTAGGATAACGGGCAAATCAATGCCGGAAATAAAAGTGGTTGCAAGCGGCGCAGGAGCAGCCGGAATCGCAATCATAAAATTACTATACAGCTATGGGGTACGGGATATCATCATGTGCGATTCCAAGGGGGCGGTCTATGAAGGGCGTACCTTTGGCATGAATGAAGTCAAAGACCAAATAGCCAAGATTACAAACCGCCACAGGCTCGAAGGAAGCCTTCAAGAAGTCATAAAGGGAGCGGATGTGTTTATAGGTGTTTCCGTTGCCGGAGCATTAACGAAGGAAATGGTGGCATCGATGAATGCAGATCCGATTATATTTGCAATGGCGAATCCCGATCCGGAAATCATGCCGGATGATGCAAAAGCTGCCGGGGCGATAGTTGTCGGAACAGGAAGGTCGGACTTCCCTAACCAGGTAAACAATGTACTTGCATTCCCGGGAATCTTCCGGGGTGCCCTAGATGTACGGGCGACCCATATCAATGAAAAAATGAAAGTGGCGGCAGTGGATGCGATTGCGGGATTGATAACGGTAGAAGAACTTCATGCCGACTATGTGATTCCTGCTCCATTCGATGAGAGAGTTGCTCCTGCAGTTGCGGCGGCAGTTGCCAAAGCAGCCATGGAAACGGGGGTTGCAAGGCTCAAAGCCGACCCTGAAGACGTAAAGGAGAAAACCAGAAAGCTTGCGATTATTGGAAAAAGCGAGTGATGCGGAAATGATCCATTCCAATCCATCTTCGAAAATATATTTGGATATTGTAGAAAAGCTAAGGAATATGATAGAAGCGGACGGGCTTTTGCCCGGCGATAGAATTCCCTCGGAAAGGGAGCTGGCGGAACGTCTGAATGTGGGGCGTTCCTCAGTCCGTGAGGCTTTGCGGGCGCTAGAGCTTCTTGGGCTTATTGAAACGCGCAGAGGAGAAGGGACCTTCATAAAGGATTTTCAGGAGCATAGGCTGGTGGAGTTGTTGGGAGCCTTTTTCCTGCAAAACCCGCAAATCCAAAGCAACTTATTGGAAACAAAATACTTGATTGAAATGGATTGCATAAGAACAATTATCGCATATTGTTCCGAGGCCGATCTGGATATCCTGTTGAAGTGGGCGGCGCAAAGCGGATTCGATGATGAATCATTCTTTCAAAAAATTGCGGAATTGAACCGAAACAAGCTATTGGAAAGAATATGGCGTATCATCAACAGCTATGCAAAAGCCTCATATGCTCCTGCGCAAGCAATTCCACTCGAAGGTTACATAAATTTGATTCAGGCTTTGAAGGAGCGGAATGAAAATAAAGCCCGTTCCATTTACTACCATAGCATCAGAAAACTGTCGACGGACACCTGACATGTTTTTACAGAATTTTTACAAGCTAGCTGATAAAGTTAAGGACAAGCGTTTAATGCCAGTGAGAATTAATGGCAAAGGGAGGTTTCATCTTGCTTAAAGAGCTATTTACAAAATCGAAAAAGAAGAAATACGCTACGATTCCTTCCGAACGGGATAAGCAGGATGTTCCCGAAGGAATCATGTCTAAATGCCCAAACTGCAAGAAAATCATGTATACAAAAGAATTGGTCAAAAATTTCAAAGTATGCCTTCATTGCGGCCATCACTTTACGATGACTGCTTATGAAAGAATAGAAAGCCTGTTCGAACCGGAGAGCTTTACGGAAATGGATGCAGGGCTCCTATCAGCCAATCCCCTTGATTTTCCTGATTATATGGAGAAAATTGAAAAAGACCGTGAGCATTCAGGACTTAATGAAGCCGTCGTGACGGGAGTCGGTAAAATCGGTGATAGTCAGGTAGCGGTGGCAGTCATGGATTCCCGCTTCCGGATGGGAAGCATGGGATCGGTCGTGGGTGAGAAAATAACCCGGGCTATCGAAAAGGCAAGGGAATTACGGATTCCCTTCCTGATATTTACTGCTTCCGGAGGGGCAAGGATGCAGGAGGGCGTACTCAGCCTCATGCAAATGGCTAAGACAAGCGCCGCACTGAAAATGTTCAGTGATGAAGGCGGACTGATCATCTCTATCATGACACATCCGACTACAGGCGGTGTTTCAGCCAGCTTTGCCTCATTAGGAGATATAAATTTAGCCGAACCGGGGGCTTTAATCGGTTTCGCCGGCAGAAGGATCATAGAACAAACAATCAGGGAAGAGCTTCCGGAAGATTTCCAGACAGCGGAGTTCTTGTTGAAACATGGCCAGCTCGATGCCGTGATTTCCAGGTTGGAAATGAAGGATAAACTGAACAATATTCTGGAAATCCATGTTCCGGGTGGTGAATGGGTATGATAGGCGAGTTGGAATTCGAACGTCCGATTACAGAGCTTCGGAAAAAAATTCATGAATTAAGGGAAATAACAAAAGATGCGGAAGTTGATCTGTCTGCTGAAATAGAAAAGCTGGAAAAAAGGCTTGAAAAGCTAGAGACGGATATATATGAAAACATGAAGCCTTGGGACCGGGTACAGGTGGCCAGGCATCCGGCCCGGCCGACCACCCTCGACTATATCCCCCATCTGTTTACTGATTTCCTGGAACTGCACGGTGACAGGCATTACGGAGATGATAAGGCAATCGTCGGCGGCATAGCGAAGTTTGAAGGCTATCCGGTAACGGTTATTGGACATCAAAGGGGCAAGGACACAAAAGAAAATTTACTCCGGAATTTTGGTATGCCGCATCCTGAAGGATATAGAAAGGCATTGAGGTTAATGAAGCAGGCTGAGAAATTCCATCGGCCGGTCATTTGTTTCATTGATACTAAAGGAGCCTATCCTGGCAAAGCAGCCGAAGAGCGGGGACAAAGTGAAGCCATTGCGAAAAACCTTTTTGAAATGGCAGGGCTGAGAGTTCCCATCATTTGCATTGTCATTGGAGAAGGCGGCAGCGGTGGCGCCCTTGCTCTCGGAGTCGGAGACAGGATTCACATGCTCGAGAATTCCACCTATTCCGTGATTTCCCCGGAAGGAGCTGCTGCTCTCTTATGGAAGGACTCCACCCAGGCGAAACGGGCTGCCGAAACGATGAAAATAACCGCACCCGATCTGCAGGGGCTTGGAATTATTGACGAGGTCATACCGGAGGAAAAAGGCGGTGCACACCATAATATCCAAAATCAGGCAGATACCATACGCTCTGTCCTGAAGAATTCTTTGGATGAGCTTCTTTCTCTAAACGGGGAAGAGCTGATCAACCAAAGATATTTGAAATTCAAACAAATTGGGGAATACTCGTTAGAAAAGGAATTAACCAGGGTAAAGTGAACGTGTTGCCAGTATGGCGCACGTTTTTTCTCGCGTTCCTGTTTTTTGACTTTTCCGAAAACATAGTTTCTTTACAAATTAAAAATGAAAACGTTTTATTAGAAAAATAACTAATATTCAGGGACCAAATAGGTTTACGAAATGAAACAACTATTCTAGAATGAAAGCGCGGAAGATAAAAGTAAAATGATATATAGGATCCAATCAAATAATGTAGGCAAATTATGGCTATATTAAAGAAGTAATAATCCTGGATTATTGTCGGTCTTTTTTTGCTTAAAATGATATCGGCAGACGTCTATGGGTTAACCAATTTAAATTTACATAATTCGGGCAAACCTTTCGCATATTAGCGAGCAGTCCGAACCAGCAGTTTTTCAGAAGTTATATCGAGGTGATTGTTGATGAAGAAAATAGGTGTACTGACCAGCGGGGGAGATTCCCCGGGAATGAATGCGGCCATCCGTGCGGTTGTCCGTAAGGCGATCTACAATGATATTGAAGTTTATGGAGTTTACCGTGGATACCAAGGACTAATTGAGGGGGAAATAAAGAAGCTGGAAATTGGTTCGGTCGGTGATATCATACACAGGGGCGGAACGATGCTGCACTCTGCACGCTGTCTTGAATTTAAAACAGCTGAAGGGCAACTAAAAGGAATCGAACAATTAAAGAAACATGGCATAGAAGGCCTTGTCATTATCGGCGGAGATGGGTCTTACATGGGTGCAAAGGCCTTAACAGAAAGAGGCTACCCTTGCGTCGGCGTCCCCGGTACCATTGACAATGACATTCCTGGTACTGAATTCACCATCGGCTTTGACACAGCTTTGAATACCGTAATCGATGCCATCGATAAAATCAGGGACACGGCGACCTCCCATGAAAGAACATACCTGGTTGAAGTAATGGGCCGCAATGCCGGGGATATTGCTTTATGGGCGGGGCTGGCAGGTGGTGCCGAGACCATTATCGTACCCGAATATGAATACAATATGGACGATATTACCTCGAAGTTACAGCGTGGGCACGGACGCGGGAAGAAACACAGTATTATTATCGTTGCAGAAGGTGTGGGCAGCGCTGTTGATTTCTCAAAGAAAATCGAAGAATCAACCGGCTTTGAAACCCGTGTTACGGTTTTGGGACATGTGCAGCGAGGCGGTTCCCCGACAGCTTCGGACCGGGTCCTTGCCAGCAGGCTGGGCGCACTTGCGGTGGAACTCCTTATGGAAGGCAAAGGAGGCCGGGCGGTCGGGATCGAGAAGAACCGTTTGGTCGATTACGATATCATTGAAGCTCTTGCCATGCCTCACAATATAGATAAAAAAATGTATGATCTCTCTTCGGAATTGTCAATTTAGCCAAGATAAGGAAGGCTTCGGCAGAATTATATCGTGAAATAAGCGGCAGCTTTGTGAGGAAGCGGGTCACAGCACACAGGCGGAAAACATAAGGACGTGGCGTCCTGTAGCCTGTGTTCTGCTTCATGCAATAATAAAGTTTTATACTTTCCTATCAGCCAAACAAGTGTTAAAAGAAATCACTGGAGGTAATGAAGCATGCGCAAGACAAAAATCGTTTGTACGATCGGCCCTGCAAGTGAAAGCATGGAAAATTTGACTCAACTTATCGAAGCAGGCATGAATGTATCGAGATTAAATTTCTCCCATGGCAGCCATGAAGAGCACGGAAACAGAATTATCACCATCCGTGAAGCCGTACGCAAAACCGGTAAGCAGGTTGCGATTCTTTTAGATACAAAAGGCCCGGAAATCAGGACCCATAACATGGAGAATGATGCGATTGACTTAGCGGCAGGAAACGAAGTCATTGTATCGATGGAAGAAGTGCTTGGAACTCCCGATAAATTCTCCATAACATATGAAGGGCTTATTGATGATGTCAATGTCGGCTCAAGAATCTTATTGGATGACGGATTGATAGGCTTGGACGTTACCGGCATCGACCGGGACCGGAAAGAGATTAAGACCAAAATCCTTAACAGCGGAACACTTAAAAATAAAAAAGGAGTCAATGTTCCTGGTGTATCGGTAAAGCTCCCGGGGATTACAGAAAAGGATGCACAGGACATTATCTTTGGAATCGAGCAGGGGATTGATTTCATCGCTGCATCATTCGTACGCCGTGCTTCGGACGTACTCGAAATTCGCGAACTTTTAGAACAGCATGGTGCGCCACATATCCAAATCATCCCGAAGATCGAGAACCAGGAGGGTGTGGATAACATTGATGAAATCCTTGAGGTTTCCGATGGCTTGATGGTTGCGCGCGGAGATTTAGGCGTCGAAATTCCGGCAGAGGAAGTGCCTCTGGTTCAGAAGCAATTGATCAAGAAATGCAATACGCTAGGAAAGCCTGTCATTACCGCTACGCAAATGCTGGATTCCATGCAAAGGAACCCCCGTCCTACCCGTGCGGAAGCAAGCGACGTAGCAAATGCGATTTTTGACGGAACAGATGCGATTATGCTCTCCGGTGAAACAGCTGCCGGTTCCTATCCGATAGAGGCTGTCCAAACGATGCATAATATTGCTTCCCGCGCCGAATCTGCCTTGAATCATAAAGACCTTCTTTCAAGAAGAAGCAAGGATAATGGACATAATGTTACGGATGCGATTAGCCAATCGGTAGCACATACCGCTTTAAATCTGGGTGTTGCCGCAATAATTGCGCCGACGGAAAGCGGACATACACCGAGGATGATTTCTAAATACCGCCCTCATGCGCCAATTATCGCCGTGACATCGAAAGAACATGTGTCAAGGCGGCTTGCCCTCGTTTGGGGTGTATATCCTCAATTAGGCACCGAAGCTAAAACAACTGACGAAATGCTCGAATCTGCAATCGACTCCAGCTTAAGCTGTGAGCTTGTTAAACATGGGGATCTTGTGGTAATTACCGCCGGCGTTCCGGTAGGGGAAACGGGAACCACAAACCTGATGAAAATCCATGTGCTTGGAGATACCCTGTTAAAAGCACAAGGGATCGGCAGAAAATCAGCCAAAGGAAATGTGGTGATCGCAAAGTCCGCTGCAGAAGCTAATGAAAAGGTTTCCGAAGGTTCCGTCCTTGTTACAATAGGAACAGATAAAGAAATGATGCCTGCACTTGAAAAGTGTTCAGCGTTGATAACAGAAGAGGGCGGCCTTACAAGCCATGCTGCGGTTGTCGGGATCAATCTCGGCATCCCGGTCATCGTGGGCGCGGAAAAAGCAACTTCCATTTTAAAAGATGGGCAAAGCATTACTGTTGATGCAAGCAGGGGCGTTATCTACAATGGACATGCGAATGTTCTGTAAGATCATTTTGGATTCTTTCAGCCCGTATCCTGAAAGTGAACTTCGAAAATAATCAACAATGGATGGCTTATGTGGTTCCAAACAGTTACATGTTATTGAACCAGGTGATAAGCCATCTTTTTTTTGCATGGAACCTTCCAGTTTTCATAGTGGGTAATGTTAGAATCGTCTCTGCCGATTGCTGTATAATGATAGTAGCAGGCAACATCCACTTTGTAATCGCCCTGGAGGAATAAGATGAAATACTTTTTGCTGATATTGATTGCACTGCCTACGGTTGAGATTGCAGTTTTGTTGTTCACCGGAAGGACAATAGGGTTCTGGCCGACGCTTGCGCTTATGATTTCAACCGGAGTAATTGGCGCATACCTGGCAAAGCAGCAGGGGCTTGAAACTCTAAGAAAGGCCCAGGAGCAAATGAGATATGGGCAAGTACCGGGAAGCGCCCTTCTGGATGGAATCTGTGTTCTCGTTGGAGGTACATTGCTATTGACACCCGGTTTCGTTTCGGATCTCTTTGGATTGTTCTTATTGCTTCCGCCCACCAGGAAAATCATCAAACCGCTGCTGCTTAAATTACTAAGAAACATGATCGATAAAGGAAATATCACAATCATTAGGTAACACGACCCGGCTGAAGAGGCCGGGTCGTTTTTTTTACTTGCTGCAGTTCCTGTTGTAATACAGAATTATTTGGTTTTTCGTCGTCTATTAATCAATGGAATGTTGATACTAAAGGATCCGTAAACTTATTATAAATTAATTTATCAAAATTGTTAGAAAAATGGTGACAAACTTAAAAACATTGTTATATAATACAAATAAGAAATTGTTATAATACAAAAACAAATAATAGTTTCTGTATTATAACAAAAAATACCTAAACCAGGAGGAATAATACTATGAGACAAGAAAGAGCCAGGAATCTTGAAGAAAGCTGGAAAAATGACGAAAGGTGGAACGGAATTACCAGGCCTTATAGCGCAGAGGATGTAATCCGTTTAAGAGGTTCTATCGATATTGAACATACATTGGCGCGCCGGGGTTCTGAGAAGCTTTGGAACCTAGTGAATACAGAGGATTTCATTAACGCACTTGGTGCTTTAACAGGAAACCAGGCAATGCAGCAGGTTAAAGCAGGGCTTAAGGCGATCTACTTAAGCGGGTGGCAAGTGGCCGCCGACGCCAACCTTTCCGGACATATGTACCCGGATCAAAGCTTGTACCCGGCAAACAGTGTGCCGCAGGTCGTAAAACGAATTAACCAGGCACTTCAGCGTGCGGATCAAATTCACTTCATGGAAGGTAATGAAGAAATCGATTGGTTTGCACCAATCGTAGCGGATGCTGAAGCAGGTTTTGGAGGACAGCTGAATGTTTTCGAACTAATGAAAGGCATGATAGAAGCAGGTGCTGCAGGCGTTCACTTTGAAGATCAGCTAGCATCAGAGAAAAAATGCGGCCATTTAGGCGGGAAAGTACTTCTTCCGACACAAACGGCTGTAAAGAACTTAATTTCTGCCCGTTTCGCGGCTGATGTCATGGGAGTCCCTACCGTGTTGATTGCACGCACAGATGCAGATGCGGCAGATTTAATTACAAGCGATATCGACCCGGCAGATGCGCCGTTTATTACTGGCGAGCGCACACCTGAAGGATTTTTCAGAACGAAAGCCGGTTTGGACCAAGCTATTGCAAGAGGGCTCGCATACGCACCATATGCAGACTTGATCTGGTGTGAAACATCTGAACCAAATCTTGAACAAGCACGCCGTTTTGCTGAGGCAATCCATGAGAAATTCCCTGGCAAGCTTCTGGCATATAACTGTTCGCCTTCATTCAACTGGAAGGCAAAACTGGATGATGAAACGATCGCTAATTTCCAGCGGGAAATCGCAAAAATGGGATACAAATTCCAGTTTGTTACACTCGCAGGATTCCACACTCTCAATCATAGTATGTTCGAATTGGCACGTGAATATAAAGACCATGGCATGGCTGCCTACTCCAAAGTGCAACAAGCGGAATTTGCAAGTGAAGAATTTGGTTACACAGCAACAAGGCACCAACGTGAAGTCGGTACCGGCTATTTTGATGAAGTTGCTCAGGTTGTATCCGGAGGTACATCATCCACAACAGCCCTTAAAGGCTCTACCGAAGCGGAACAATTCAATTCCGGAAAAAAGGAAGAAATTAAGGCATAAAGAAATAGTGCCAGGCAGCATTCTTTTTCAGGATGATGCCTGGCACCTTTTTGTGGAATTGAAGAAATATTATTTCGCAGCCCCACGGATTATTTCTAGGGTTTAACTGTGGGTTGTTCGATTGACATCTCTTTTCAGGCTCGCCAATTGCAGGGTTTTCATTATGCTTTTTAGATAGGATCTTTACCCATTATGTAGCTCCAAATATCCCTGAATACATTGGCGCGGTGCAATGTGTTAAAAATCACGAGCACAACCGGCCCTGCAATCAGCCCAAGAAAACCAATCAATTTGAAACCGACAAAAAGAGCGATAAGAGTCGCTAGCGGATCCAGTCCAATACTCGAGGATAAAACTTTAGGCTCCATTAATTGTCGTTGGACAATGACCACAGCATACAATACCCCAAGGCCAATCGCCAGACCTGTATCCCCAGTAATGGCAGCATAAATAATCCATGGAACAAACACCGTTCCGGTACCCAAATATGGCAGGATATCCACTAAACCGCATATCAAGGCGATTGTTATTGCATATTTGACCTGCAGGATCAATAACCCGACGAGAACAATGATGGTAGTTAGGGAAATTAAGGTGAATTGTGCACGGACGAACCCGAATAATGCTTTTTTTAAATCCTGGATAACCCGCTTGAAGCTGAAAAACACTTTCTCAGGCATTATATTGCCGCTGAACCTGGAAAGCCGGTACCAATCCTTGCTGATAAAAAATGTCGCCAATAAGGAAAAAATCAGGACTGTGGCTGCGTTAGGGAACCAGCCTATGATTGCCGGTATGTTCTGGAAAAATCCCTGTATAAAATTCCCGGCTGTCGAACCGATTTTCTCGCCCACGTTCTGGATATTTGCCATGATCGTATCCTGCTGTTCCACATCAAGGTTATTAAAAAGGGTTGCGATTTTGTTGTAGAACGGCAAAATCTGGCCTGCTACAAATGCTTCGATAAAGTCTATGATCGTCTCCACATGTTTAGGTACCATCTCTCCTAGATAATCGGCACCCGAAACAATTTCGGCTACTAACAGTGTGATCAACCCGGCAAAAACAGAAAGGATCAACAGGAGTGCAATAAAAACTGCAAACCCTCTCGGCAATTTTGTTTTTGTTTCCAGAAAATCGACGAGGGGATTCATGAAAAAGGCGATAAACACAGCGATGATGAAAGGATAGGTATACTTGGATAAGTAAAAAAGCGATAATATGCCGGCAATGATAATGCATATTACTAGAAGAAATCGGAGAAAACGGTTTACAATGAAAGGATTCATATTTTCCCTCCCCTTGTTTCAGTATACGAAAGAATCGAATCTATAAAATTCCGGGCTATGGGTGTACAGCCCGGGTACCAATCTGCTCGTTTAATTATAATGCTTAATACGCAGAATATGAAAAGAAAGTTTCACCGCTAATAAAAGATTCATTGAATGAATGAACAATATTTCTGCAATTAAAATAAGTCTTTTATTATGTTGCGATAATAAGAAATAGGTCAGGAGAAATGTTTATGAACGGATCGGTTCTTTTTTTATTTATGCTGGGGGCGATCGGTTATTTAGCAAAAAATAATTCGCTTATGGTTGCGGCAGGCTTTCTTCTGCTGCTGAAGTTTACCGGCCTGGATGCAAAGGTATTCCCCTATTTATCATCTAAAGGAATCAATCTCGGAGTGACGGTGATTACGATTGCCGTATTGGTCCCGATTGCAAATGGGGCAATCGGCTTCAAAGAGCTGGGAGAGGCAATTAAATCCCCTTATGCCTGGATTGCACTTGCTTCAGGAATTGCTGTGGCGCTGATGGCAAAAGGCGGCCTTTCATTGCTTGCAACGGACCCGCATATCACAACAGCGCTCGTTTTTGGAACGATCCTGGCCGTAGCACTATTTAAGGGAGTCGCTGTAGGACCATTGGTTGGTGCTGGAATTGCCTACCTATGTATGCAAGTGTACAATTTTATAAAATAACAGAAAAGGTGTGTACTTCAATGGAATTTTTATCCTTGCGGCGGCCATTATGACGGCGCTGAACCCTATGCGGCTTGCATTCGGCTGCAGTGATGGCCCTTTACACACCTGTCCGGGACGGCAAATAATAATAAATATTTATGTTTTTCTAAAAAAATAATAAATTTTTCACATTTTAGGTTCTTTCCATTCACAAAAATCTGATAATTGTATATAATGGATTTGTAGAACCCCTTGCAACGGAATGGCGGAGGGCGGTGGATTGCTGCAGTGCGCATGTTTCAATCTTAACCCCACCACTTCTTCATACATAGAGGCCAATTCCTGAGCAAGCGCTCGATAGAGATGTTTTGATAGAATATCATTAGGGTAAAAATGAGAGACGGCAATAGGTAGAAAGAATCAAACATTTTTGTACCTTTAGTGATAACGCTTTCATTTTAAAGCATTACCTCCTGTATTACATAATGGCGTTGCTGAATTCAACGCCATGTTGGAAGCGCTCTAATTTTACAGGCAGGGGGACAAGGGAAAAGGGGAATATTCAAGAAAAGGAGATGTTTTGTATGTCAGTAACAAAGGGTCTGGAAGGAATAGTGGCAACAACTTCATCCATCAGTTCGATCATAGATGATACGTTGACTTATGTTGGCTATGATATCGATGATCTTGCTGAAAATGCTACATTTGAGGAAGTAATCTATTTATTATGGCACAGAAGCCTTCCAAATAGCGGCGAATTGGAGCTGCTGACTAAGCAGCTTGCTGAAAATGCCAGCCTGCCAAAGGAAGTGCTTGACCATTTCAAAATGTATCCGATTGAAAAGGTACACCCGATGGCAGCTCTCCGTACAGCAATATCATTATTGGGCCTGTATGATGAACAAGCTGATGATATGTCGGAAGATGCGAACTACCGGAAAGCAATCCGGCTGCAGGCGCAGATTCCCACAATCGTTACAGCATTTGCCCGTGTCAGAAAGGGGCTTGAGCCTGTTGCTCCCCGTACGGACCTGAGCTTTGCGGCTAACTTCTTATATATGCTGAGCGGCAAAGAACCGACGGCCATTGAAGAAGAAGCCTTTAACAAAGCTTTGGTGCTGCATGCAGATCATGAATTAAACGCTTCTACTTTTACAGCACGAGTTGCCGTTGCTACATTATCCGACATCTATTCAGGGCTTACCGCTGCAATCAGCGCGCTAAAAGGCCCATTGCATGGCGGAGCTAATGAAGCGGTAATGAAGATGCTTACAGAAATCGGAACAGTAGAAAATGCAGACTCCTACATTAACGGGAAATTGGAGAACAAGGAAAAAATCATGGGCTTTGGACACCGTGTATACCGCAACGGGGATCCGCGCGCGAAGCATTTAAAAGAAATGTCCAAAAAACTGACTGAACTTACCGGCCAGTCAAAATACTACGATATGTCGGTGAAAATTGAGGATTTGGTCACTTCCCAAAAGAATCTTCCGCCGAACGTGGATTTCTATTCAGCTTCCGTATATCACAGCCTTGGCATTGACCATGACCTGTTTACGCCAATTTTCGCTGTTAGCCGTACATCAGGGTGGCTGGCGCATATTCTTGAACAATACGAAAACAATCGCTTGATCCGCCCTCGCGCTGAATATATTGGCCCTGGCATGCAAAAATATGTACCAGTGGAAAAAAGATAATAATTTTATTTTTTAATTTAGCGATTATATAGTAAATTAATAATTGTGAGATAAAGAGGTTAGATGGTTTATAGAAAACCACTAACCTTTGAATTTGAAATGGAGGTACAGACATGACACAAGGTGAAAAAATTACAGTAGAGAATGGTACATTGCAGGTACCTAATAACCCGGTTATCCCTTTTATCGAAGGAGACGGCATTGGCCCTGATATTTGGGCGGCAGCTTCACGTGTTCTTGAAGCAGCGGTTGAGAAAGCATATAACGGTGAAAAGAGCATCGTTTGGAAAGAAGTGCTGGCTGGAGAGAAAGCTTTTAACCAGACAGGCGAATGGCTTCCGAAGGAAACACTGGATGTCATCAGTGAGTATCTAATTGCAATCAAAGGCCCGCTTACCACACCGATTGGCGGCGGGATCCGTTCATTGAACGTTGCACTTCGCCAGGAGCTTGACCTGTTTACATGCTTGCGCCCAGTGCGCTATTTCGATGGGGTTCCTTCCCCGGTCAAACGCCCTGAGGATACGGACATGGTTATTTTCCGTGAAAACACGGAAGACATCTATGCAGGTATCGAGTATGCAAACGGAAGTGATGAAGTAAAGAAATTAATTGCCTTCCTGCAAAATGAAATGGGTGTTTCAAAAATTCGTTTCCCTGAAACTTCCGGTATCGGAATCAAGCCGGTTTCCGAAGAAGGGACTCAACGCCTTGTGCGGGCTGCCATCAATTATGCGATCAAAGAAGGGCGCAAGTCCGTGACTTTGGTACATAAAGGAAATATTATGAAGTTCACAGAAGGGGCATTCAAAAATTGGGGCTATGAACTGGCTGAACAGGAATTCGGCGATAAAGTGTTCACATGGGCCCAATATGACCGCATTAAAGAAGAACAAGGTACTGAGGCTGCAAACAAAGCCCAGGCTGAAGCCGAAGCAGAGGGCAAAATCATCATCAAGGATTCCATTGCCGATATCTTCCTGCAGCAAATCCTTACACGTCCAAAGGAATTTGATGTAGTGGCAACAATGAACCTGAATGGTGACTACATTTCTGACGCGCTTGCTGCACAAGTTGGCGGTATCGGTATTGCTCCAGGGGCTAACATAAACTATGAAACTGGACATGCGATCTTTGAAGCTACACATGGTACTGCTCCTAAATACGCAGGCCTTGATAAGGTAAATCCATCTTCTGTCCTTCTTTCAGGCGTGTTGATGCTTGAACACCTTGGCTGGACGGAAGCTGCTAAATCCATCATAAGCTCAGTTGAGAAGACCATCTCTTCCAAAGTTGTAACATATGACTTTGCACGCCTGATGGAAGGTGCCACTGAAGTGAAATGCTCCGAATTTGCTGATGAATTGATCAAAAACCTTTAATTTTTACTGGGATTCGATAGGATTTGAAAAAATCATCCGGATGCAGCTGAAAAGCTTGCATTCGGATGGTTTTACTATATACCACAGCAAGGGGATAGCTTAAAATGTAAGATTTCTACATAATCGTAAGGAGGGAACTGACATGTCCATGAAACGTAAAAAAATCTCTGTTATCGGTGGCGGATTTACAGGTGCCACAACTGCCTTTTTATTAGCTCAAAAAGAGCTTGGCGATGTTGTGCTGGTGGATATCCCACAAGCGGAAAACCCAACTAAAGGGAAAGCCCTTGATATGCTCGAAGCAAGTCCTATCATGGGATTTGACGCAAATATCATCGGAACATCAAATTACGCAGAAACAGCTGATTCAGATATCGTGATCATCACTGCAGGCATTGCCCGCAAACCAGGCATGAGCCGTGACGACTTGGTGCAGACAAACCAGAAGGTCATGAAATCAGTTACCCATGAAATCGTAAAACATTCGCCGAATACTACGATTATTGTACTTACTAACCCGGTTGACGCAATGACTTACACTGTATTCAAGGAATCCGGCTTCCCTAAAAACCGTGTAATCGGGCAATCCGGGGTTCTTGATACAGCGCGTTTCCGTACTTTCGTTGCACAGGAACTAAACCTTTCAGTCAAAGATGTTACCGGCTTCGTACTGGGCGGCCATGGAGATGATATGGTACCGCTGGTCCGCTATTCTTATGCAGGCGGTATCCCTCTTGAAACCCTTATTCCACGCGAGCGTTTGGAAGCGATTGTGGAACGCACCCGCAAAGGAGGAGGCGAAATCGTTAACCTTCTTGGAAACGGCAGCGCTTATTACGCACCTGCGGCTTCACTTGTTGAAATGGCAGAGGCGATCGTTAAAGACCAGCGCCGTGTGATTCCTTCCATAGCTTATCTTGAAGGGGAATACGGTTTTGAAGGAATTTATCTAGGAGTCCCTACGATCCTTGGAGCTGGCGGTATCGAACAAATCATCGAACTTGAACTTACAGAAGAGGAAAAGGCGGCACTTGCTAAATCCGCAGCATCTGTAAAAAGCGTCATGAAGGTACTTCAGTAATTATTCTTTTTCAGTAGCTAAAAGAGGATGTCCAAATGGTCATCGGGTTGAGGTTCGATGCCCCCATTATTGCAGGGCACCCTCTTTTTTTAAACCGTAAAAAGCGATTAGTAAAGGAGACGGTAGGTTAATGCTGTTAAGGAAAAGGAAGCTCGGCAGGAAAATTGAAGAAATCAATATCGGGGAAAAATTGACCCTCACTGAAAAAATGGAAGATAAAGACCTTCTATTGTATCTCGGTTTGACCAATGACGCTAACCCTCTTTATATCCAGCATGATTACGCTTCACTTACGTCCTACACTAAACCGATTGTTCCGAACATTATGCTTGTCGGAATTATCACCTCAGCGATTTCTAAATATCTGCCGGGGCCCGGCAGCCACATTCTTTCTCAGGAACTGGAATTTCCAAAGCCTGTCTACCATTATGGTACTGTAACATTCTTTTTTGAAGTAATAGGAGTAAATAGAGAAAACCATTTTATTGAGATTGACATTATCGGTGTTAATGAAGAAGAGGAAATCGTTTTAAAAGGAAGCATGAAGGCGTGCCCTCCCAAGCAAATCGCTTCTACCGACGGAAGCATTCTTGATAATTTTTAAAAAGAAAATTGCAAAAGAGTGATCACTCTGCCTCCTATGCCTGGAGGCTTTTAAGGGATGTGTCATAGGGGGTCAGCCCTTATGACACATCTTTTTTTAATAGGTATGAAAAAAACTTTCATACCTGAATTAGGCAGAACACAGGTTAAGTGCGCTACGTACTGTAGCGCTGTGTGACCCACATCCTCAGAAAGCTGCCGCTTTGTTTTATGCGATTGAACGCCTGTGGCCCAAAATGCAGGCACAAAGTAGGACCTTTGTGAAAAAAGTTTTCCTGTCTACTTTTTTTCATTATAATGATAGTGGATGAAGGCTAACATTATATATTGGGGTACTATATTTTCAGGAGGAAGCCATGGCAAAAAAAGTTCTCGTTGTGGATGATGAAAAATCAATACTGACCCTGCTTCAATACAATTTAGAACAGGCCGGTTATTCCGTTGCCACAGCAATGGATGGGGAGGAAGGCAAAAACCTTGCATTAGAAATAAATCCTGATTTGATCGTCTTGGATTTGATGCTTCCAAAGCTTGACGGAATAGAAGTATGCAAACAGCTTCGGCAGCAAAAAGTGATGGTGCCGATTCTGATGCTTACGGCAAAAGACGATGAATTTGATAAAGTGCTCGGTCTGGAACTAGGTGCCGATGATTATATGACCAAGCCCTTCAGTCCCCGTGAGGTAGTTGCGCGCGTCAAGGCGATACTACGCCGTTCCCAGATTCAATCAGATTTAAAGGAAGCCGTGCCCGAAGAAGATGATGAGCGGCTGAAGTTCGGCGATTTACAGATCTATCCTGATCGGTATGAAGCCTTTTTTTGAGGAGAATCTGCTGGAATTGACACCAAAGGAGTTTGAACTGCTACTGTACCTCGCTAAGCATAAGGGCAGGGTATTAACAAGGGATCAGTTGCTGAGTGCTGTCTGGAATTATGATTTTGCAGGCGATACAAGGATCGTTGATGTCCATATTTCCCACCTCCGTGAAAAAATTGAACAAAACACAAAGAAACCACTTTATATCAAGACGATAAGGGGTTTAGGCTACAAGCTTGAGGAGCCCAGAGCGGAATGACCAAGTTCAGGACCAAGCTTCTTCTGACTTTAATCAGCATGATCACCGTCGTTTTAATAGCGGCCGGCCTGCTGCTGGGCCAATTATTTAAAAGTCATTACGTGGATTTTTTTAATGAAAGAGCCCATAGAGAAACGCTTTTTATATCTAATTATATAAAAGAGAATGGCGGCGTCGACAATTTTTTAAGAGGAGGCAGCAAAACCGAACTGACGGCTTTGCTCGGATCCCATTTCACCATCCTGTCTGAAAATGGCACAGTGCTGTATGACTCCCATGCCAATAGAAAGAACAAACCGGGGAACCATGCTGCCATATTGCGACAGATCATGGAAAACAAAGGCTCCGGTAAGCAAGGGTATGAAGTGGTCCAGGATTCTGCCGACCTTCATTATTATTGGAAAGCGATCGAAAGGGATAATCGAGTCGAAGGGTATATAGTTCTGAGCAATGAGATGGATGTCATGCAAAAGGCGCAGCGTCAAATGTGGTGGATCCTGATCGGAAGCATCGGGGCTTCACTTATTGCGATTATCATTATCGGAAGCAGGATCGCCATAAGATATATCCGTCCGATTGAATCCGCCGCTACGACCGCTATCGAATTGGCCAAAGGGAACTACAGGGCCCGAACATACGAAGACCGTTCCGATGTTGCAGGGGGCTTGAGTACCTCGCTCAATATTTTGGCAAGAAACCTCCAGGAGATGGAGATTGCAAGGGAAATGCAGCAGGACCGGCTTGAAACGCTAATTGAAAATATCGGCAGCGGTGTCATGCTGATCGATAACAAAGGCTATGTTACATTGATCAACCGTGAATATAAGGAACTTTTTCATGTTGGGGCGTCAGATATTCTGTACAGGTTATATTATGAAGTGATCGGCCATAAGGAAATCATTCATATTATTGAAGAAATTTTCATGATTGAACAAAGCATTAAGCGCCAGCTCCTGATTCCCCTTGCAATTGAACGAAAACACTTTGAAGTATACGGGGCGCCAATCATTGGCAACCATGATGAATGGAAAGGTATCCTGGTTGTCTTACATGATATCACCGAATTAAAAAAGCTTGAGCAAGTGAGAAAAGACTTTGTGGCAAATGTTTCCCACGAGCTGAAAACACCGATCACTTCCATTAAAGGTTTTTCCGAAACCTTATTGGACGGGGCCATGCAGGATGAAGAAGCATTGCAGCATTTCCTATCGATCATTTTAAAAGAAAGCGACAGGATGCAGGCGTTAATCCAGGAGTTATTGGATTTGTCAAAGATCGAGCAGCAGGAATTCGTCTTGAATATCGAGAGCTTGAATCTGCCCCAGTTGCTTCAAGAGACATGTACGATCCTTCAGGGAAAAGCGGATGAGAAAAATATTTCATTGACGTTACATGCCCCGAAAAATCCCATCACGATCAATGGAGATTCGTACAGGGTAAAGCAGATATTCATCAACCTGATTACGAACGCATTGAACTATACAGGACAAGGCGGATCGGTGGATATAAGCGTAGCTGAGGATCGCCATTCGGTAAAAGCAGTCGTGCGTGATACCGGCATTGGGATTGAGAAAGAGGAATTGCCCCGTATATTCGAGCGTTTTTACCGGGTAGATAAGGCAAGAAGCCGAAATTCAGGTGGCACAGGCCTTGGGCTTGCAATCGTGAAGCATATAGTGGAAGCGCATAAAGGAAGGATATCCGTTGAAAGCCAGCCAGGCAAGGGCACGACTTTTACGGTGATTTTTAATAAGAATGTAAAGGAATGAAGGGGAAATCGTGTAAATTGAAGTAATTTACATTATTTTAACAAATAATTCAAGCGTCCTTAATATCAGGAGCTTACAATAACTTATGAAAACCCCTTCATCCAAGGAGCCGAAAAAGGTGAGGACACGACCCCGTCCTCACCTTTTTCATAATAAAGTTGAAGATGGCCGTTATTTTTCTTTCGTTATATTCTCATGTTAGAATATAAAAAGGATCATAACGGCTTTTTGGTTTTGTCCGGGTTTTGGACAAGCTTTTTTTTAAAGTTAGGGGGATTAAGATTGGAAAAAAAGATTGTGCTGATTGATGGAAACAGCATCGCATACCGGGCCTTTTTTGCGCTGCCGCTTCTTAATAATGATAAAGGAATCCATACGAATTCCATTTACGGCTTTACCATGATGCTTAACAAAATCCTTGAAGAGGAAAAACCGACCCATATGCTGGTGGCCTTTGATGCAGGAAAAACGACTTTCCGCCATGCTTCTTTCAAGCAGTATAAAGGCGGGCGCCAAAAGACGCCTCCTGAGCTGTCCGAACAATTTCCTTTCATACGGGATTTGTTGGATCGCTTTGGGATTTCACAATATGAGCTTGAGAACTATGAGGCGGACGATATTATCGGGACTCTGTCACTTCAGGCGGAGAAAGAGGGCTTTGAAGTAAAAATCATTTCCGGAGACAAGGATTTAACACAGCTTTCCTCACCGAGTACTACAGTGGGGATAACGCGGAAAGGGATTACCGATATCGAAGTCTATACTCCTGCACATATTCAAGAAAAGTATGGGATTGGTCCTGGGCAGATTATCGATATGAAGGGCCTCATGGGAGATGCATCCGATAACATCCCGGGAATACCGGGTGTCGGGGAAAAGACAGCCCTTAAACTGTTGCATCAATTCGGGACGGTTGAAAATTTGCTGGAATCAATTGATGAGGTAAGCGGGCAAAAGTTAAAAGAAAAAATCGAAGAGCATAAAGAATCGGCCGTGTTAAGCAAACAGCTTGCGACGATTACAAGGCAGGCTCCAATTGAAATAAAGCTTGGGGACACGGTTTATAACGGAATGGACAAGTCAAAAGTGATTTCTTTGTATAAGGAATTAGGCTTTCAGTCATTGCTTGACAAAATGGAGGACACATCAGAAGCTGAAGGTGATATTGTCCAAGAGGATATCAAGTTTGAAAAGGTGGAAGAAATCACTTCCAGCCTGATCGCAGCAGAAAGCTCCTTGTATATTGAAATATTGGAAGATAATTACCACCGTGCAGACATCATCGGCATATCGATGTCCAATAAAAATGGGGATTTTTATATCCCCGTGGAAGCAGCCCTTCGTTCGGATGTGTTTAAAACGTGGGCTGGCGACGAATCGAAGAGAAAAGCGGTCTTTGATGCGAAACGATCGATCGTTGCCCTAAAAAGAAGGGGAATTGAGCTTAAAGGAGTAGATTTTGATATTTTCCTTGCCTCTTATATTTTGGACCCTTCGGAATCAGTGGATGATGTGGCAGCCATCGCCAAATCGCAACGAGGCATTCAAATCCAATCCGATGAAGCTTTTTACGGAAAAGGAGCGAAACGTTCAGTGCCTGAAGAGGACAGGCTCGGTGAGCATCTGGCCCGTAAATCCCAAGCAATATTCAACATGATGGAACCTATGGTTAAAAAGCTTGAGGAACATGAGCAGTATCAATTGTTCACGGAACTGGAGATGCCTTTGGCCATTATACTGGCTCAAATGGAAGTGCAGGGTGTCACAGTCGACGTGGACAGGCTGAAGGAAATGGGTGTGGAGTTATCCCAAAGGCTGAAAGCGGCGGAAGAAAAGATTCATCAACACGCAGGGGAGTCATTTAATATAAACTCTCCAAAACAGTTAGGGGTTATTTTATTTGAAAAGCTGGGGCTGCCGGTTGTAAAGAAAACAAAAACCGGGTATTCCACCTCTGCTGATGTACTGGAAAAATTAGAAAATGAACATGAAATGGTAAGGGAAATTCTTCATTACCGTCAGCTAGGAAAGCTGAAGTCTACGTATATCGAGGGACTTTTAAAGGTAGCTGATGAAAAGACGCACAAAGTGCATACCCGTTTCAACCAGGCACTAACGGCAACCGGCCGCCTGAGCTCGACGGATCCCAACCTTCAAAACATACCGATACGGCTTGAGGAAGGCAGGAAAATCAGGCAGGCTTTCATTCCTTCTGAAAAGGACTGGATTATATTTGCGGCTGACTATTCACAAATCGAACTGCGTGTGCTCGCCCATATTGCAAATGATGAAGGACTGATTGAGGCGTTCAGGGCCGACATGGACATCCATACAAAAACAGCAATGGATGTGTTCCATGTCTCCCAAGATGAAGTAACCCCAAACATGCGCCGTCATGCTAAGGCGGTAAACTTTGGAATTGTGTATGGCATTAGTGACTACGGTTTATCGCAGAGCCTCGGCATAACCAGAAAAGAAGCAGGGAAGTTCATCGACCAGTATCTTGAAAGCTTTCCAGGTGTCCAGGAATACATGAAGGAAAGCATCCATGAGGCCAAGAAAAAAGGATATTCAACAACGCTTCTTCAAAGGCGGAGATATATCCCGGAAATCACAAGCCGCAATTTCAATTTGCGAAGCTTTGCAGAAAGAACAGCCATGAATACCCCAATCCAGGGAAGTGCTGCAGATATCATCAAGCTTGCAATGATCAATATGAGCGAGCGCCTAGAAGAGGAAAACTTGCAGGCCCGTCTCTTGCTTCAGGTGCATGATGAACTGATTTTTGAGGCTCCGCGCGGGGAATTGGAAATGTTAATGAAAATTGTTCCGGAAGAAATGGAACGGGCGATTGAACTTAAGGTGCCATTAAAAGTGGATTATGCTTATGGACCGACATGGTTTGATGCGAAATAGAACTATGATATAGGAAAATGCATGAGACAATTATCAGACTATTGATGAACGAAGGTGGTTTTATGCCTGAGCTTCCAGAGGTGGAAACGATTAGAAGGACGCTTGAACAGCTTGTGATTGGAAAAACGATAAAACAGGTTTCTGTATTTTGGCCGAAAATCATCAAAGCGCCTGAACAGGTTGAACAGTTTCAGGATGCGCTTAAGGGCCAGACCATACAGGCGATAGGCCGGCGCGGGAAGTTTTTAATTTTTTACCTTGATTCTTATTCGCTGGTTTCACATTTACGGATGGAAGGGAAATACGGCGTTTACCCTTCTGGTGAGCCGTATGATAACCATACACATGTTTTATTCCATTTTACCGATGGCACGGTGCTCCGCTATCGGGATGTCCGAAAGTTCGGTACGATGCATTTATTTTCAAAAGGCGACGAAGTCAAGAACCTTCCATTGCTACATCTTGGACCCGAGCCATTATCAGAAGAATTTACTGTAAAGCATTTGTCTTGCAAACTGTCAAAAACAGGAAGGAAAATCAAGCCTGTCCTGCTTGACCAAACTGTGGTGGTGGGAATCGGGAATATATATGTGGACGAGGCCCTATTCCGGTCCGGCATACACCCTGAAAGGATTGCATCTTCTTTAACCCCAGGGGAAATCAGGGCGCTCCACAAAGAAATAAAAGATACCTTATCCGAGGCTGTTGAAAAAGGAGGCAGCACCATCCGTTCTTATATCAATTCACAGGGACAGATTGGCATGTTTCAGCTAGAGCTGCTTGTATACGGTCGGAAGGGAGAGGATTGCAAGCGCTGCGGGACGCCGCTTGTAAAGCATGTTGTCGGAGGACGGGGAACGACGATATGCCCGAACTGCCAGAAAATCAATGATTAATAAGTTGTATTTATGAATAAAACCGCCCGCCCATAAATTTTTGGCTCATTGATGTGAAGCAGGGGCATTTGCCTTTCAGCTAAGGTGAAAGGTTTCTCCAAAGTGCATACGACAAGAATAAGAATCTTTCATCAGGCCTCTGAAGAGGGAGCTAAATGAGCCATAAAATCACCAATATTCATGATTAATGCGTAAGGTTTTATTTCAGTTATATAAGACGTTGAGATTTTGAACAGCATGCTCCAGGCGCCTGCGAATCTTTTTACACATCGGATTTGCTCCTTCCATATACTGTTTTTGTGATTAGCGAGGAAGGAGCCGTTTTTACGATGTGGATACAGCTTTTATTTCTGGCTTTTGCCGTTAGTCTAGACGGGTTCAGTGTTGGTTTGACATATGGCATGAGAAAAATGGGGATCCCTTTTAAATCGATTGCCGTAATTTCATGCTGTTCGGCTTTTAGCCTGGGAATCGCGATGATGATAGGCGAATTCATCGCACAGTTTTTCTCGAGCGCCGCTGCAGAAAAAACCGGGGGGATGATAGTGCTTCTCCTTGGAATCTGGTTGTTATTCCAGTATTTCAAACCGGAAAAACAAATGGAGAGCCAATATGCAGAAAAAATGATTTTCAATTACGAAATCAAGTCTCTCGGTGTAGTGATTAACATCTTGCAGAAACCGATGACTGCAGATTTCGATCAATCAGGCTCTATAAACGGAATAGAAGCGCTTGTACTCGGTTTTGCGTTATCCCTTGATGCTTTTGGCGCCGGAATTGGCGCAGCCATGCTCGGGATTTCGCCGGTCATCTTATCCGCCAGCATTGCCGTGATGAGCTCATTATTCATTTTTGCAGGCCTTCAAAGCGGGAAAGTTTTCGCCTCCAGCAAATTCGTACAAAGGCTATCATTTCTTCCCGGCGTTTTACTTATGATTATAGGAATTATGAAATTTTGATCCGGAAAAGGAGCCATATATGAGACAGGTCATTGGTATAACCGGAGGTATCGCAAGCGGAAAAAGCAGTATAAGCGCATTTTTAAAGGAATCAGGGTGCACAGTCATAGATGCGGATATAGCCGCGCGGGAAGTAGTCGAGCCTGGTCAAGAAGCCTACGCCAGAATCATTGAAACCTTTGGCGAAGAGATCCTGCAGGAGGATAAAACGATAGACCGCGCAAAATTGGGAAACATCATTTTTACTGATAAAGAAAAACGGCTCCTGTTAAACAGCATTGTCCATCCGGCAGTGAGAAAAAGAATGATTGCCCGGAAGGATGCTGCATTTGACAGGGAAGAGGATGCTGTATTCATGGATATTCCTTTGCTTTTTGAAAGCAAGCTGACTTCGATGGTAGATAAAACATTATTAATCTATGTCGACGAACGGGTACAGATTGAGCGGTTGATGAGAAGGAACGGCTATACCGAGGCAGAAGCCCTGGCGAGAATTACTTCCCAGATGCCGCTATCTGAAAAAAAGGCCCTGGCTGATGCAGTTATTGATAATAACGGGGATTTGGAACACACAAAACGCCAGGTTAAAGAAACGCTGCTGGGCTGGGATGTAAAAATCAAATCATAACAAAGCGTGATGGAAGGGACTGGCTAAATGTCCCTTCTTTTTTTTGTAAAATGAATCGTAAATAAAGCTTGCAGCGTGATAACCCAAGTTAATCTAGCTCATCGATTTCCATTTGAAGGGTGGGTGTTAAAACTCAGGCTTTTATTTGTGGAAAATTTTAAAAAATAAGCTCTTTTATCATCACAACGCCTGTTTATTATGTTATACTATTTACAATTAATCCATATAAAGTATAACACTAATTCAGGAGGTGCCGAAATATGAAGGCACGAATAGCGATCAATGGTTTTGGAAGAATTGGCAGAATGGTTTTCCGAAAAGCAATGATGGATGGAAGTCTGGATATCGTAGCGATCAATGCAAGCTATCCTGCTGAAACTTTGGCTCACTTAATTAAGTATGATACCAACCACGGTAAATTTGATGGAGAGGTTGCAGCTGAAGAGGGAGCTCTCATTGTTGAGGGGCGCCGTATTGAACTTCTAAGTGAACGGGATCCAAGAAGATTGCCGTGGAAAGAGATGAATATAGATATCGTGATAGAAGCTACGGGTAAATTCAATGACCGGGAAAAAGCAGCCCTGCATCTAGGAGCTGGGGCAAGCAAGGTCATTTTAACGGCGCCGGGCAAAAATGAAGACGTTACCATCGTGATGGGCGTGAATGAGGAAGCACTCGATGTCCATAACCACTTTGTCATTTCCAATGCTTCTTGTACAACAAACTGCCTTGCTCCGGTTGCCAAAGTTCTTGATGAGCAATTCGGGATTGAAAATGGTCTAATGACAACTGTTCATTCTTATACAAATGACCAAAAAAACATAGATAATCCGCATAAAGATTTGCGCCGTGCACGCGCCTGTGCCCAAAGCATCATACCGACAACAACGGGTGCGGCTAAAGCATTATCGCTTGTATTGCCTCAGCTTAAGGGCAAACTGCATGGGATGGCACTGAGGGTACCAACTCCCAATGTTTCACTCGTTGATCTAGTTGTCGATTTAAAGCAGGAGGTCACGGTCGATCAAATCAATGAGGCCTTTCAAACAGCAGCGGAGGGAACGTTGAAGGGCGTCCTTGACTATACCGAAGAACCGCTGGTATCCATCGATTTCAATACGAACCCACATTCCGCCATCATAGATGGATTATCAACTATGGTGATTGATGAAAGAAAAGTAAAAGTTTTGGCATGGTATGATAATGAGTGGGGTTACTCCTGCAGAGTGGTGGATCTTGTCAAATATGTGGCCAAGGAAATGCTGGCTGTAAAAGAAATGAAAGTCGGGTAAAAATGAAATATCCGTATCAGCTCATTGTTAGGCGCAGTGGGCTGTTTTTTTGGCAAAAAAAAAGAAGTTTTCAGGCTATCTGGCTACCTCTTTTTGTGTTCCCCTTTGTTGCTGTTTTCCTCATAAAACTGCCGTAACTTTCCCTGTTCATTAGCTAAAATCTTCCAAGCTTTATGAAAAAATAGCCCAAAAAAATTTTAATGGGATAGGTTGCAAAAGAAAAATAAACAAAGTATACTATGATTCGTGAACTTGAATACACTTAAGTCAGGTAATTTCATACTAGCTACTTAAAGGGTTAGGACCTCTTTGGACTAACTTTCCCCCGTGGTAGTTATTGAATTCAGAATTCTAATCATGTTAAAGGGGGAACTTGAACATGGAAACAATGGGTAGACATGTAATTTCTGAACTTTGGGGTTGTGACTTCGAAAAATTGAACGACATGGATTTTATTGAAAAAACGTTTGTAAATGCTGCATTAAAATCCGGTGCAGAGATTCGCGAGGTTGCCTTCCATAAGTTTGCTCCACAGGGAGTAAGCGGAGTGGTAATCATATCTGAGTCACATTTAACCATACACAGCTTTCCGGAGCATGGATACGCAAGCATCGATGTGTATACCTGCGGAGATTTAAATCCTAACATTGCTGCAGATTATATTGCCGAAGCCCTAAATGCCCAAACCCGTGAAAATATCGAACTTCCACGCGGCATGGGTCCAGTCCAAGTGAACAAAAACAAAGTGAATGCACTATAAGAATGAAAACACAAGGGATGCAGAAATTACTGCATCCCTTTTTTGGCAGGAAGAAAGGTATAAAACTTTCCTTTCTGCAACACGCAGATCAGAGACTTAGTGTGCCACGTACACATGCCTTCCCCTGTAACCCACATCCGGTGTGAGCGTCTTTAATAAGCTGCCAATAGGCTATTTTTCTAAATATATTCAATAACAGCAGCCAAATCTTTTTGCACATAAAAAGAAATATATATATAATGTCCTATGAAAAAGCGAAAAACACGTGTGATTGACTCGAGTCAATATGAATCCAGGGAATGATAATTTGTGGGATTGTTTACATCTATTACTTCCAAATACAGCCGCCAGTGTGAAACTAAGGAAAACCACTCGGATGAGCAATTAAGGACCCATTACTACAAAGCAAAGACCGAACAGGCTTTGAGAGCGGTAGAAGAATTGTACAACGATGAACAACGCTTTACGATTAAATCGGTATCAAAGGACCATGGTGAAATCTTCGCCGAGACCAAATCTTCCCCTAAGCTATCGATTGTGGCGACCTGTATTTCGGTAAAACCGCTTGAAACAGCGGTTGACTTTACCGTTTCCACCGAGAGCCAGTCCCTGACCGGGATATATCCTAAATTAAGGGAGCAGGTAGTACGTGCTTATGATTCGCTAGCCCAGTCTTTAACGTATACGGGATCCGGGAAGAACGCATGACATCCATTCGTTCAGCGTACCGATCGGAGAGTGAACGGAAGGAGGAATTGCCCTTTTTTTTCTTCTTGTACTGCCGGGTTGTTTTTAATAAGATTATTATATAAAAACAATTCACTCAGAAGCTTTTGACTGAGGAATACCTGACCCTGAACACGGAGCTGATAAACTATGAAATGCCCGTCCTGCCAATACAACGGAACGCGGGTATTGGATTCCCGTCCGGTCGATGAAAGCCGGTCCATCCGCCGCAGGAGAGAGTGTGAAGTATGCGGATACCGTTTTACGACATTTGAAAAGGTAGAAGAAATTCCCCTCATCGTTGTGAAAAAAGAAGGAACCCGTGAAGAATTCAGCAGGGACAAGATTTTGCGCGGATTGATCAGAGCGTGCGAAAAACGGCCGGTTGCATTAAAGGAATTAGAAAGCATTACAAATTATGTGGAAAAGGAACTCAGAAATCAAGGGATTTCTGAAGTTAAGAGCGATCATATCGGTGAAATGGTGATGGACCGGCTTGCTGAAGTGGATGAAGTAGCGTATGTACGGTTTGCATCTGTATATCGCCAGTTTAAAGACATTAATGTATTTATTGATGAATTGAAGGACTTGATTAATAAAGAAAGAAAGTAGGGCTGAAGAACTTTTTGCTTTGGCTCTTTTTTAGCTCTCTGGGGATAATGGACAGGCGGCCAAGGATATATTTTTAGACTGTCCTGCCTGAGCCGCAAGTAATATGAAATAATAACGTGCTTTTCATAGCTTTGCATGGGCAGTTTTTTAAAGAAAGGTTTGAAGAGTATGTCAAAGCATTGGCACGAATTGCTTCCTATAGATAGATATTCTGTATCGTCTGCAGGATTGATCCACGAATATGACAGAAAAGTTATTACATTGTTATATCAGCCTTTGATTGGTCCTGTATCCATCGGCCTTTACATGACCCTTTGGAGCGAATTGGAAGAAAATAGGCTGTGGTCACAATCTTCCCTCCATTATAATCTGATGAATACGATGGGATTGAAACTCGGCGATATTTTTCAAGCGAGGTCAAAGCTTGAAGGGATCGGGCTTTTGAATGTCTATAAAAAGAAAACGGATGAAGAAAACCAATTTCTCTATGAATTGCTCCCGCCGCTATCGCCTGAACAGTTTTTTACAGATGGGATGTTGAATATCTATCTGTACAAGAAGGTAGGAAAGGTGCAATTCGGACGGCTGAAAAAGTTTTTTTGTGATGCTGCAATTGTGGTTGACGATTATCAGCCTGTTACAAAATCCTTTACAGAGGTCTTTTCTTCTGGCCATCTGGACTCATTATATGTCACGGATGAATCCATGGAAGAATTAAAGCCTGAGGAAAATTACAGGTTTATTGGCACAACTTCCGCAAAGGAGCTGGAGGGTTTTCAAAGTACGTTCGATTTTGACTTGTTCTTTGCCGGGCTTCAAGATGCACTCGTCCCTAAGAAGGCATTTACGCCAAAAGTGAGGGATACGATTGCCAAGCTCTCTTTTTTATATGGCATTGACGCAGTTCAGATGCAAAAAATCGTCTTGGGCTCTGTGGATGCAGATGATCAAATAGATGAGGAAGAACTGCGCAAGACTGCCCGGGATTGGTATCAAATTGAATACCATAATGACATGCCCTCCCTCTCGGACCGCATCCAGCCCGCACTGTATCAGACACAAATGGATGGGGAGCCGAAAACGAAGGAAGAACAATATATCCGCCAGCTTGAAAAAGTTTCACCCCGTGAACGGCTGATCCAGCTGTCAGGGGGAGGCGAGCCTTCAAAATCGGACCTGCAGATCATCGAAGGGATCATGCTTGGTCAAAATCTGAATCCAGGGGTCATTAACGTTCTGATTGACTATGTTATGATCAAGACAGATATGAAGCTGACGAAAGGCTACTGTGAAAAAATCGCCAGCCATTGGGCACGCAAGCAGGTTGTGACCGTGAAAGATGCGATGGAACTCGCCAAGAGCGAGCATCGACAATACCAGTCATGGGCCACCGGTAAAAAGCAAAATAAAGCCGGCGCCAGAAAAGCGATCCGTACGGAAATCGTGCCAGACTGGATGAAGGGCGATCCTGCTGTGCCGCCAAATGAAAAAGAGGAGCCTGGCGTGAACAAGGAACTTGTAGAGCGGAAGCGGCAAATAGAAGAAAGACTTAAAAATCTGAAAAGCAGGGGGTGAACCTTGTGCGAAGAATTGGCGATGCTTTGAACAAACTCGCAAATAATGTAGAATTCAACCAAAAATACGAGTATATAAAAAATGAAGTTCTTAATGACGAACAAATCCGGTTGTTCTTAAATGAAAACAGCTCACGAGTATCAAAGGAAAAAGTGGAAAAAAGCCTGATGAAGCTGTATGAGTTTTCCTCGCAAAGCAAGAATTGCGACAAGTGTCCAAGCCTTGGCGGCTGTGTCAATATGATGCAGGGATATCATCCAAAACTCGTAATCAATGGAAATGGAATAGACCTTAGTTATGAAATCTGCCCGCGGAAAGCTGTTGACGATGAAAAGAGGAAACATGAAAAGCTGATCCAGAGTCTTTATGTACCAAAGGATATCCTGTCTGCTTCCTTGGATGATTTTTATCATACTGACATTTCAGGAAACCGCATAGAAGCAATTGAAAAAGCTACCAGCTTTGTTGAGGAGTATATACCAGGCAAACAGCAAAAAGGGATGTATTTGCATGGTAGCTTTGGTGTTGGTAAAACATACTTGCTTGGTGCCATTGCCAATGAGCTGGCGAAAAATCAAATATCCTCATTGATTGTATACGTTCCTGATTTTATAAGGGAAATCAAATCTTCTATCAGCGATAACACGCTGAATGACAAAATTGAAATGACGAAAAAAGCCCCTGTACTTATGTTGGATGATATTGGTGCAGAAGCCATGAGCAGCTGGGCACGGGATGAAGTACTGGGACCGATTCTCCAATTCCGCATGCTTGAAAACCTTCCAACATTCTTTACCTCCAATTTCGATTTTGACGGGCTCCAAAATCATTTGACCTTCTCCCAGCGCGGTGAAAAAGAGGAAGTGAAAGCGGCACGGATTATGGAACGGATCAATTATCTGGCTGAGCCGTTGCAGCTTACAGGTGAAAACCGCCGCCGGTAAGAAATGCGGAAGGACCCCGTTATAAAGGAACGTCGACTAACATATGCCACGTCCTGCGGCAAACGTCAGCACTAACATGTCCTGCGCGTCGGGGCTGGGGTTCGCCTATTTAAAGCTCCACGTCCCGTGGCAACATCGGCACTAGCACATCCATATATATTGAAGCTAGACATCAAATTAAGTTGACATATTTTATAGGTTCTAATAAACAAAAAGCGCACATCATCAGGATGGCGCTTTTCCTTTTAAAAAACCAGTCCGCCAGCGCTTCTAAACAGCAAGATAACCCCATATACATATAAACAGGACAGGTTTTAGGGGGGGTATTGTTGGTATACATCCATTTTCAGTCGGAAACAGAAGCACTGAAGCTGCTTGAATACGTTTCTGTCCACCCATTAGGGACAGAACTCGATGAATATATACATTTTAAGCCGGAACACGGTTTAATTATCACCGTAAAGGACAATAATCTGCCAAATCTATTGTCTTTATTAAGCGATGTTTTTTATGCTTTTTTATTGGAGGCAAAGCTGCCGGCCTGGCTGGAATCTATTTTAAGAAATAAATTTTTTTACCGGGAGCATGAAGAAATTGACGCCATCATTGAGATTGCCTGCTCTATACTTGACGACGGCCAGGACGGGGACAGACTGCGGGTGTTTGAACAGGAAAAGACGATTATATATGAAGGGCTTCGTACTTTTTTTGCCGACAGAATTTCTTTTTCCTTTGATTCATTTGCGACGTTCCGCCTAAAGTCCTTCTACGATTCCTTGATTGCCCACGTGGAATCTGCGATTGATGAATATAAGTTTGAACAGGATTATCAAAGCTTTATAGCTGCGCTGCGCGATTTTCTTTTTAAACAGGAATCGAAAATGGAAAGTCTCCATCTGCTTCATCATAACGGATTTTCCTTTTTTGATGACAACTATAGAAGACTCGATAAACGTGAGATTTTTAAGCTGATCGACCGCAAGCTTCTTTCACAGAATCCGGTTTATGTAGACCGAGCAGTTCTTGCGCCGCTAATATCGATTGCGCCTGCCCATCTTTTTCTGTACACGGATGTTTTAGAGGACGGACTGGTGCAAACCATTACAAGGATTTTTGAAGAAAGGACAATCATCCGGCCATTGACTGCCTTTGGCCAAACTCCTCCCTCTATGGAAAAGGCCCGGCAAGATTGATTCGTTCTGTGTCTTTGATTGCCTTGAAAGCGCAGTATTATTTTCTGAAATAGAACTTGATTTTAAGTACATATCATTTTATAATACCCTACATACTATACAAAATATTATTCCAAAAGTAATGATGAGGACATGGGTATTCTAAAAGCGGTTTCCAGAGAGGGAAGTCATGGCTGAAAGCTTCCTAACACGGTTAGAACACTTACCGCCTCTAAACTTCAGCTGTGAAAGCATTTCATCGAGTATTGGCTGACGGGAAACTGCCGTTATTAGTTACGAGTGTCATTCTGCCTCAGGCGGCGGAATGAAACGAGGGTGGAACCGCGGGTTAAGTTTATCACAAAGCTCGTCCCTGTTTTTTACAGGGGCGGGCTTTTTCTGTTTTTCAGGCGGTTCTTTGCCCCTGGCAAGAGATACACTACAAATTTTGGAGAAAACAAAGGAGTGAACCTGTATGTCTGAAATGATCAAAGTGACTTTTCCCGACGGAGCGGTGAAGGAGTTCCCCAAGGGTACAACTACGGAAGATATTGCAGCATCCATCAGCCCCGGGTTAAAGAAAAAATCAATTGCAGGCAAATTTGATGGCCGGTTATATGATTTAAAGCGTCCAATCGAGGGTAGCGGACCGATTGAAATCATCACACAGGACAGCGATGAAGCGTTGGAGATCCTGCGCCACAGCTCAGCGCATTTAATGGCCCAGGCGATCAAGCGTCTATATAAAAATGCGAAATTCGGTGTGGGCCCGGTTATTGAAGGCGGATTCTACTATGACTTGGACCTTGAAGAGTCGCTTACACCTGAAGACCTGCCGAAAATTGAAAAGGAAATGAAAAAAATAATCAACGAAAACCTTGAAGTGGTCCGCGTCGAGGTAAGCCGGGATGAAGCCGTCAAGCGGTTCAAGGAAATTGGCGATGAATATAAGCTGGAATTAATAGAGGCTATTCCGGCTGATGAGCAAGTAACCATATATGAACAAGGAGAATTCTTTGACCTTTGCCGCGGAATCCATGTACCTTCCACAGGGAAAATAAAGGAATTCAAACTGATGAGCATTGCAGGTGCCTATTGGAGAGGAGACAGCAATAACAAAATGCTGCAACGGATTTACGGGACTGCCTTCTTTAAGAAAGAGGACCTGGCTGAACATCTGCGCCTGCTTGAGGAAGCGAAAGAACGCGACCACCGCAAGCTGGGAAAAGAATTGAATCTTTTCACAAGCTCGCAGTTAGTTGGGCAGGGAATGCCGCTATGGCTGCCAAAAGGCGCAACAATCCGCCGTGTGATCGAGCGCTATATTGTCGATAAAGAAGAGCGTTTAGGTTACAACCATGTCTATACACCGATCATGGGGAGCGTTGATTTATATAAAACATCCGGCCACTGGGATCATTATCATGAAGACATGTTCCCTGTAATGGATATGGACAATGAACAGCTTGTCCTGCGCCCGATGAACTGCCCGCATCACATGATGATTTATAAAAACAGCATCCACAGCTACCGCGAGCTGCCAATCCGCATCGCCGAGCTTGGCACAATGCACCGTTATGAAATGTCGGGGGCTCTTTCCGGCCTTCAGCGCGTTCGCGGCATGACTTTGAATGATGCGCACATCTTCGTCCGCCCTGATCAGATCAAAGAAGAATTCAAACGGGTTGTAAACCTGGTTCTTGCTGTATATAAAGACTTTGATATCAATGATTATTCCTTCCGCCTTTCTTACCGTGACCCAGAGGATACAGAAAAGTATTTTGATGACGACACAATGTGGGAAAAAGCGCAGGGCATGTTGAAAGAGGCAATGGATGAGCTTGGGCTGGAATACTTCGAGGCAGAAGGCGAAGCGGCGTTCTATGGTCCTAAGCTTGATGTTCAGGTGCGTACGGCATTAGGGAAAGACGAAACCCTTTCAACGGTCCAGCTGGATTTCTTATTGCCTGAGCGCTTTGACCTGAGCTATGTAGGGGAAGATGGAAAACAGCACCGCCCGGTTGTTATTCACCGTGGGGTAGTATCAACAATGGAACGCTTTGTTGCTTTCTTGATTGAAGAATATAAAGGCGCTTTCCCGACATGGCTTGCGCCGGTACAGGTCCAGGTTATCCCTGTGTCCCCTGAGGTTCATCTTAATTATGCGAAGGAAGTACAGGAAAAACTTCAAGCTGAAGGATTCCGTGTGGAGCTTGACCAGCGCGATGAAAAAATCGGCTATAAAATCCGGGAATCCCAAATGCAGAAAATTCCTTATATGCTCGTAGTCGGAGATAATGAAATCCAAGAGGGCAGCGTAAACGTACGTAAATACGGGGAACAAAAATCCGAAACGATTTCATTTGAAGAGTTTTTGAAATCTCTTAAAGAAGAAGTCCAATTCAATTAATAACCATCAAGAGGAGGCATCCAAAAAAAGGGTGTCTCCTTTTGTATAAAATAAGGGGGAATATGATGAACATCAGAAAAGCAGTACCGGACGATGCTGAAAGACTATTGCAGCTTATGAATGAAGTGGATGATTCCAATTTAATGCTATATGGTCCCGGAGAGAGAAAAACGTCAACCGAGCAGATGCAATTAAGGATTGAAGCAATGAATAAGGTTGAGCTGTCTGAAATTTTAGTAGCTGAATCCGGCGGAAAATTAGCAGGTTATCTTATGATGATCGGCAATCAGCAAGCGAGGATTAAGCATTCCATTTATCTGGTTGTCGGAGTAGGGTCACGATTTCGGGGGAAAGGAGCCGGTACCATGCTTTTAGAAGCAATGGAGCACTGGGCAAGGCAGCATCACATTCACAGGATTGAACTCACGGTAATTGCCCATAATGAGACGGCATTTTCCCTTTATAAAAAAATGGGATTTCAAGTGGAAGGCACGAAAAATGATTCCCTTACTATCGACGGACAGTACGTGGATGAATACTATATGTCAAAGCTCATATAGAGAATGAATAAGCATTCAAAGCTTTTATTAATAAATCAGAGGATATATTCATAATTCCCAAGCATTTATCAATAATTTTAGGGATATACCAAGGTTCAAATTAGCAACATTTCAAAGGATATATCAATTAAATCACAGCATTTAACAATATTTTAGAAAATATATCAATAAATCAAATTTTTTTACCGATATTTAGGGGATTTATCAATAAATTCAACGAGCTGATCAATATTTTAGAGACAAAGGGCACCTGACTCATAAATTGGAAAAGTCGCCCGTGAACATGTATCATCGGGCAAAAAATTCTCATAATTTAACTAGCAATTTCATGGATGATAAAAAACAAAAAAACATATTGCAAATCCCTCTTAATTTTGATAATATAATTTCAGTTGTGAAAAACAAGTAATGGTTGACATATCATCCGTGATTATGATATATTTTCTTAGGTGAATTGAATACGTGTTTAAGGAAAAGAAGAAGCACCCGCTTCTCACCTGGTTGACGCACAGAAATTGCAGTTAGCAGGTCCATGATTTGATTATTTGGAATTATTCTATTTAGTCTATTATGTGTGGGTGTTGTTAAAGACATCCACACTTTTTTATTGCTTATAATCATTTGTGCAGCTGATATCATGGTGAGTAAGTTTGGATGATGGTACTGCAAATATTTTTCCCGACGTTGTATTCTTTAAATAACCTTGGAGGTGGCTAACTATTAGTAAAGACATGATGGTAAACGAGGGTATCCGTGCCCGTGAACTTCGTCTGATTGACCAAAACGGCGAACAGCTGGGAATTAAAACGAAATTCGAAGCACTCGATATTGCCGCTCGTGCAAATCTTGATTTAGTTGTAGTTGCTGCAAACGCAAAGCCTCCGGTAGCCCGTATCATGGACTACGGAAAATTCCGTTTTGAGCAGCAAAAGAAAGACAAAGAATCACGCAAGAACCAAAAGATCATTAGTTTGAAAGAGGTTCGTTTGAGCCCGACTATTGATGAACATGATTTCAATACAAAGCTTCGCAATGCGATCAAGTTCCTTGAAAAAGGGGATAAAGTGAAAGCTTCCATCCGCTTTAAAGGGCGCGCGATCACGCATAAAGAAATCGGCCAGCGCGTATTGGACCGTTTTTCCGCAGCATGTAAAGAAGTAGCGACAATTGAAACCCATCCGAAAATGGACGGACGCAGCATGTTCTTAATTCTAGCACCGAAAAACGACAAGTAATCGTAATGAGGAGGAATACCTTATGCCTAAAATGAAAACTCACCGCGGAGCTGCAAAGCGCTTCAAGAAAACTGGATCTGGCAAGCTTAAGCGTTCACACGCATACACTAGCCACTTATTTGCAAACAAATCCACTAAAGCTAAGCGCAAGCTTCGCAAAGCAAGCCTTGTAAGCAAAGGCGACTTCAAACGCATTCGCCACTTGTTAGACAATATTAAGTAATATCGACTTCATCGATTTATATAGGAGGGAAATAACATGCCACGTGTAAAAGGCGGTACTGTTACTCGCAAACGTCGTAAAAAAGTTCTTAAATTAGCTAAAGGTTATTATGGTTCCAAACATACATTATATAAAGTTGCCAACCAGCAGGTAATGAAATCCTTGCAATATGCATTCCGCGATCGTCGCCAGAAAAAGCGCGACTTCCGCAAGCTATGGATCACTCGTATCAACGCAGCTGCACGTATCAACGGTCTTTCTTACAGCCGTTTAATGCATGGTTTGAAGCTTGCAGGCATCGATGTAAACCGTAAAATGCTAGCTGAACTTGCAATTGCTGATGAGCAAGCATTTGCGCAATTGGCTACTGCAGCTAAACAACAATTAGATAATTAAGATAAGTGAAGGCGTAAGGCGCCGGAACTTAACTTGTTAAAAAGCCATTCTCGAGTCGTTTGAGGATGGCTTTTTTTACATAAATAAGGAGGGGGAAGAGAAACGTGGAATCTTTACTATTGCTATATTTTCTGATCATCAACCTCATTGCTTTCTTTACGATGAAAAAAGATAAAGAAAAAGCGATCAAGCAGCAATATCGAATCAGCGAACAAACACTCTGGCTGCTGGCGGTCCTTGGCGGGGCCATCGGGGCTACAGCCGCAATGTTTCGCTTCCGTCATAAGACCAAGCACATCAGTTTTAGAATCGGTTTCCCTTTAATGATGCTGATCGAGCTGGCTTTGGCCGCTATCTTACTTTCTTAACAGTCATATATCCGAATCTTGTTGTATATGCTTGTAGTAGCTTCTAGCTGCCGCATCATAGAGGAGGAAAACCATGAATGAGGAGCTTTCACTAATAATGGCAACCATTGGGGCGGGGAGTGTATTTGCACCATTCATCTTCATCATCTTTCATTTGTTGAGACAGTTCTTTTTCATTCCGGTAGCAGTGATTTGCATATCGGGCGGGATCCTTTTTGGGCCATTGGCAGGTACAGTGTACTCCATTGTCGGGTTGTCTTTATCAAGTTTCCTATTTTATGGTGTCATCAATAGGTTTCTAAAAACGAGGGAACGGCTTTTGAAAATGAAAAACAAGCTGTTCGGTAAGCGTAATCTGAATGTTCCGCAGATCACCATATTACGGCTGATCCCATTTATCCATTATCATTTGTTGTCCCTTTGTTTAATGGAAAACAAGCAGGGATTTAAAGGTTTCGCATACTATTCTTTTTTATCGAACATTCCGCTTGCTTTTTTCTATACGGTATTTGGCAGCTATATTTCTGAATTCAGCCCGTCGATGGCATTGATTCTCCTGCTTTCGTTAACCGTGCTGATTTATCTGTTGAGGGAAAAATATACAGTAATTACATGGAAGGAATTCTTTCAGCCCGGGGAATAAAAAATGGACGCTTGGATCATTAAAACTCCAAGCGTTTTTGATTGCATCTAAAGCAATGCTATTTTTACTATCGTTTTCTATAAGTATCAATTTTTGTTATAATTTTCTGGAGAGAAAACAAAAAGGTAGTGAAGAAATGAATTTAGCAAAGCTATTTGAAATGCAGGCGGCTTTAGACCGGCACATTGAAACCAGCCATGGTTTGGAGAAGGAGGATCTTGTAGAAAGAAAAGTTCTCGCTCTTTTGGTCGAATTGGGTGAATTGGCGAATGAAACAAGATGTTTTAAATTTTGGAGTGTAAAAGGGCCTTCAGCTGAAGAAACTATTCTTGAGGAATATGTAGACGGCATCCATTTTATTCTCTCCCTTGGCATCGTCCGCTCTTTTCAGGAAGCGGTTACGGACTGGGATTCAGAAGAAAGCACCCAAAAAGAGTTGACTGGACAATTTCTGGTTTTATATGACGCCATCAACACATACCGCATGAAACAAACACGAGAGGCCTATCGCAGGTTGTTTATGGAATATATAAATCTTGGCGGCATGCTTGGATTTGGCGCAGACAAGGTGGAAACAGCTTATTTTGAGAAGAATCAAGTGAATTTTGAGAGACAGGAACAGGGGTATTAAAATTTAGAGGAGGCAGTTTGATGGCTAATTTGGATAAGACACTAACGATGCTGAAGGATCTTACAGATGCAAAGGGGATTCCCGGCAATGAAGGCGAAGTAAGAAAAGTAATGCAGGAGTATATTACGCCGTATGCTGATGAAATCACGACAGATGGTTTAGGGAGCTTGATTGCCAGAAAAAGCGGCCAAGAGAATGGCCCGAAAATCATCGTCACCGGGCATCTCGATGAAGTAGGGTTTATGGTCACCCAAATTGATGATAAAGGGTTTTTACGCTTTCAGCCTGTAGGGGGCTGGTGGTCCCAGGTCATGCTCGCACAGCGGGTAACTGTGGTGACAAGAAAAGGCGATGTAACAGGTGTCATTGGCTCCAAGCCGCCGCACATCCTGTCTCCTGAAGCAAGGAAAAAGCCGGTTGAAATCAAGGACATGTTCATAGATATCGGAGCCGCATCAAGGGAAGAAGCACAAGAATGGGGAGTCCGGCCCGGCGATATGGTTGTCCCTTATTTCGAGTTCACAGTCATGAATAACGAAAAAATGCTGTTGGCTAAAGCCTGGGATAACCGGATTGGCTGTGCGATTGCGATCGATGTGTTAAAGCAACTGAAAGGTACGGATCATCCAAATGTGGTTTATGGTGTGGGTGCGGTGCAGGAAGAAGTCGGCCTTCGGGGGGCACGCACGTCGACCTATAAAATCAAGCCGGACATCGGATTTGCTGTAGATGTCGGCATTGCAGGCGATACACCGGGAGTTACCGAGCGTGAGGCACTTGGAAAAATGGGGAAAGGCCCGCAAATCGTTATTTATGATGCTTCTATGGTAGCCCACAAGGGATTGAGGGACTTTGTGACAGATGTCGCGGATGAACATAATATCCCTTACCAGTATGAATCCATCCCGGGCGGCGGTACGGATGCGGGTTCCATACACTTAACGGATGGCGGAGTGCCTGCTTTGGCGATTACCATTGCCACTCGCTATATCCACTCTCATGCCGCCATGCTCCATCGGGATGATTATGAAAACGCAGTAAAGCTAATCGTCGAGGTGATTAAAAAGCTGGACCGGCAGGCTGTCGATAAAATTATTTTTGAATAAGATAGTTCGAGGACTTCCATATAAAAGGGAAGTCCTTTTTTTGGCTTGTGAATGTATTTTATGGCGTCACTTTTATTAAGTGTGGGTTTGCCTATATAAGATGGACTAAACAAACTACGCATTATACATTATCTTGTTGTTTCATTTAAGCACCAACTTCATAGGCAAAGGGGAATCGGGCTTTTTTCGACCATGGAATTTGAACCAGATTGCCTCCGCTAAAACCGATTTTATGCGATTTAAGTCAAATTCCCTGTTTATTCAGCCGGATTACTTATTGATTCAGCCAAACATATGATAATCCAGCCAGATTGCCCCTTGTCCAACTGCCATCTTCTACTTGAGCCGCAATAAACCATCAAATTTTTCTCAAAAGGCAAGTGAACACAGGCTTTCACTGATTGAGCCAACATTTATGCGGGCAGTCCGGCATTCAAAGATCTACTTCTATAAATCAAATGCGGTAAAAATTGCTATTGATTTAAATGCGGTTAATCGCTTCAATTCCGTTTACGTAGATTTCGAGCGGGTATATTTTGTACATAACGCCAATCAAAAAATGAGGAGGAGTTATAAAATGGAAAAAACAGTATATGGAGTATTCGATTCTACCCCAGAGGTTATCCAGGCGATTAATGCCCTAAAAGCAAAAGGTTATGAAGGAGATGACATTACCGTTATAGCAGACAATGAGGATAAGCTTGAGTTTGCGGAGTACACTGATACAAGAGATGTGAATACAGTTACCAATACCCAGGAAGACGAATCGTTCATGGATAAGGTCATGAGGTTTTTTATGAATGAAGGTACGTATGGACTGGAGGACAGATTATCGGCTGCCGGCTTGTCTGACAGTGAGACGGCTGCTTATGTAAATGATGTGGAAGACGGGAAGATTTTAGTTCTGCTTGATGCAGAAAAAGAAACAACTGTCCGTGAGGAAATGTTTGAAGGCGATATGGAACGTGACCGGCTGCGTACGGAGAGAATGGATGTTACAGGAATAAATACAACAGGTGTAACGAATAATCCAGATCCTAACATCTTTCCTGAAGGTACTGCAGGAATACAGGAAACAACGGGTGATCTGGCGACTGGTGGAACTCGCGGCCGACACTTAACCACTGGAAGGCTGGAGAATGAAGGCTATTCCGTTTCCGGAACCGGAACAGCAGACGGCATGTTAACTGACGAAGAAAAAACATTACGCCTGCGAGAAGAACAGCTTGAAATCGATAAACAGGAAGTCCAATCCGGTGAGGTTGTCATCAATAAAGAAGTAAATGAAGAACAGAGAACGGTAAATGTGCCGGTTGAACATGAAGAAGTATATGTAGAGCGCAGACCTGTGAAGGATGGCACTATGAATGCAAAAGATGCCGGGCCTATCACCGATGGGGAAACCATCCGGATTCCTGTAGTGGAAGAACAGGTGGAAGTCACGAAAAGGCCAGTGGTGACAGATGAAGTGGTCATTGGTAAAAGAACAGTACAGGAAACACAACATGTACAGGATACCGTGAAAAAAGAAGAAATCAAGCTGGATAAGGATGGAAATCCGCTTGTGCGTGAAAATCGAGAAGATGTACTCTCCGATAATAATGAAAATATGCTGGATAATGATCGGCAACTAAAAAACAGAATCGATACTGACAAATTATAAACGTAATCCTGAAAAAGCAATAGCCAAAAATGGCTATTGCTTTTTTACACCGTTTTCCAAAGCTTGGAGCATTTCATTTTTTTCCTGGGCGGAAGAGTTTTGCCAAATGACTTCGAATAAAACGCCAAGACCGGGCAGCATCTTTTCTTCACCGCTTTGGATGGCGTCCACGATCGTATCCTCCAGCTGTTCCTGGTTATTACCGGAAATATTTTGCATGATCGCATGCCGAAGATTCAAATCCATTTTCTATTCCTCCCGTAAAATCATGATTGCTCACATCCTTATGATTTCACTTGCTGCGATGTATTATGTAAGTGAATTACGCTATAATAGGAAAATCAGGGAATCAATGAAGGAGAGTCGTATGTGAATTACATTGAAAGTGTGAAAAATCCAAAGGTCAAACAATGGAAGAAGCTGTTAACGAAGAAAGAGCGGGATAAAACAGGAGAATATCTAATTGAAGGGTTTCATCTTGTAGAAGAAGCATTAAAGGAGGACAACCTTGTCGGACAGGTTATCCTGAGCCAGAATATAGATGTTCCCGTCCATTTGAAACTGGACGGCATAGAAGTTATATACGCAACGAATGAAGTCCTAAAGGCAATTTCCGATACCGAAACACCCCAGGGCATAGCAGCGGTCTGTAAGCGGAAGCAGACGCAACTTGATGATCTAAACCCTCAAAAACTTTTGTTAATTGATGCCGTTCAGGATCCCGGCAATATAGGAACCATGATCCGGACAGCGGATGCGGCGGGTATGGATGCTGTGATATTGGGTGAAGGCTGCGCTGACCTATATAACCCAAAAACCATTCGATCGACCCAGGGAAGCCTGTTCCACTTGCCGGTGTTGAAAGGGAATCTGGCTGAAACGGTTGAATGGATAAAAAACAGAAATATTCCTGTATACGGCACTGCGCTCGAAGGTGCCGTTTCATATGAAGAAACCGAAAAATCCGAAGCATTTGCTTTGCTGGTGGGGAATGAAGGACAAGGTGTGAGCAAAGACCTTCTGGACATGGCAACCCAAAACCTCTATATTCCGATTTACGGGAAAAGTGAATCGTTAAACGTGGGGGTTGCAGCCGGGATATTAATGTATCATATGAGGAAATAGGAACCATTCTGGCACTCTAGATCGTATAATGAGCAATAATCCGTTTGAAAATGGCTGGAAAGTGTACTATAATTAAACACAAATTTTATAATTGAAAGACGTTGACAGAGAAGAGTAGCTTATAGGTATCCGTCCCAGGGAAAAAATGCCCCAGACTGAAAGCATTTTTACGGCGCTCCATAAGTGAATTCACCTCTAGAGTCGGCATCGGGAGATTTATTTAGCAAATCAAAAGATGCATCGGCATAGGCTGCCGTTATCCGTATGAAGTGGGCACAATTTTGAAACTTGGAGCGATGAGCTTCCGCTTTCATTTTATTGCCAATAAGGGTGGTACCGCGATACATAACCTCGTCCCTTTTGTGGGGATGGGGTTTTTTTGTACTTTAAAATTCTTTAACTTCTTTAAAGGATTAAAGTATAAGAAAAGACACCGACTTTCACCATTTGTGTGATACGCCGTGTTTTTCTATGTTGTTAATTTATGTTTTAAGGAGGAATCAAACATGCAGGAACGTCTACAAGAACTGCAGGAAGAAGCGCTGAACCAGGTTACGGAAGCTTCTGATTTAAAAGCCCTGAATGATATCCGTGTAGCTTATTTAGGCAAAAAGGGGCCAATTACAGAGGTACTTCGCGGCATGGGCAAGCTATCCGCAGAGGAACGGCCGAAAATCGGGGCTTTGGCAAACGAGGTGCGCGAATCGATAGCTGCCAAAATCGAAGAAAAGCAAAAAAACCTAGAGGCAGCGGCAGTGAATGAAAAGCTCGCAACAGAAAAAATAGATGTCACATTACCGGGCCGCCCGGTCAAAAAAGGAAACCATCATCCGCTGACAAGAATCATTGAAGAGATCGAAGACCTTTTTATTGGGATGGGCTATTCAATCGCTGAAGGGCCCGAAGTGGAAACGGATTATTATAATTTTGAGGCGCTGAATCTCCCTAAGGGCCACCCGGCGAGGGATATGCAGGATTCCTTCTATATTACGGAAGAAATTTTAATGCGCACCCATACATCCCCTGTACAGGCCAGAACTATGGAAAAGCATGAAGGAAAAGGACCGGTGAAAATCATTTGCCCGGGCAAAGTATATCGCCGTGACAATGATGACGCCACCCATTCACACCAATTCATGCAAATCGAGGGGTTGGTCATTGACCAAAATATTCGCATGAGCGACCTGAAGGGCACGCTTGAAGTTTTCGCTAAAAAAATGTTCGGTGCTGACAGGAAAATCCGGCTGCGCCCAAGCTTTTTCCCGTTTACAGAACCGTCCGTTGAAATGGATATCTCATGTAAAATATGCGGGGGAGCTGGCTGCAGCGTTTGTAAAGGCACCGGCTGGATTGAAATTTTAGGTGCAGGGATGGTCCATCCAAACGTGCTGGAGATGGCCGGTTTCGACTCCAAGAAATATTCCGGATTTGCTTTCGGAATGGGGCCCGAGCGTATAGCCATGTTGAAATACGGCATTGATGACATACGGCACTTTTACACAAACGACATCCGTTTCCTAACACAATTTCACCGTCATGAATAATAGTATTTTCAAGGAGGACCAGACATGTTTGTTTCCTATAAATGGCTTCAGGATTATGTAGACCTTTCAGGTGTCACAGCCGATGAACTGGCTGAAAGAATCACAAAAAGCGGCATAGAGGTTGAAGGGGTAGAAAAGAAAAGCGAGGGCATTAAGGGCGTGGTCATCGGCCATGTTTTAGAACGTGAACAACATCCAAATGCTGATAAACTAAATAAATGCCTGGTCGACATTGGCCAGGATAATCCGGTACAAATCATTTGCGGAGCTCCAAATGTAGATAAAGGCCAGAAGGTAGCTGTTGCTACTGTTGGAGCCGTGCTTCCGGGCAATTTTAAAATCAAAAAAGCAAAGCTCCGCGGCGAAGAGTCCAATGGAATGATTTGTTCCCTGCAGGAGCTGGGTATTGAAGCTAAGCTTGTCGCGAAAGAGTTTTCAACAGGTATTTTTGTTTTTCCAAATGACGCAAAAGTCGGGGAAGATGCACTTGAATATCTCGGGTTGGATGATGAGGTACTTGAACTGGGCCTTACACCAAACAGGGCCGACTGCCTTAGCATGCTTGGTGTCGCTTATGAAGTTGCTGCCATCCTGGGACGCGATGTCAAGTGGCCTGAAATTGATTCTGCCAATGCAAATGAAAATGCGTCTGAATATATAGAAGTAAAAGTAGATGCAGCAGAAGATAACCCGCTTTATGTAGCCAAAGTAATTAAAGACGTAAAAATCGGGCCGTCACCGTTGTGGATGCAGGCACGCCTGATGGCAAGCGGAATCCGCCCGCACAATAACGTTGTCGATATTACAAACTATATTTTGCTTGAATACGGGCAGCCGCTCCATGCGTTTGATTATGAACGTATTGGAACGAAGGAAATCGTTGTACGAAGAGCCAATCAAGGGGAAAAGATAACCACTCTTGATGATGCTGAACGGACCTTGGCACCGGACCATTTGGTTATAACGAACGGAAACCAACCAATTGCGTTAGCCGGGGTCATGGGCGGGGCAAATTCCGAAGTAGGCAGCGATACTACAACCGTTGTCCTCGAAGCGGCTTATTTTACAGGGGCGGTTGTGAGGAAAGCATCAAAAGACCATGGTCTCCGCAGCGAAGCGAGTGCTCGCTTTGAAAAGGGAGTCGATCCGAATCGGGTGCGCCAGGCAGCAGAACGGGCTGCCGATTTAATGGCAAAATATGCGGGCGGAACTGTTCTAGCCGGATCAGTTGAAGTGGATACATTGAGTATTGAACCTGCTGTTGTATCCGTCACATTGGATAAAATCAATGTACTTCTGGGAACGGATTTGACTGTTTCTGAGGTTGAAGATATCTTTACAAAATTGCAATTCGAAGTGAATACTGAAGACAACGAGTTTACCGTGACTATTCCAACCCGCCGCGGTGATATTTCGATAGAAGCGGATCTTGTTGAGGAAGTGGCACGCCTGTACGGCTATGACAATTTACCGACAACATTGCCGGTCGGTGCTGCCATACCAGGCAAGCTCACTGCTTACCAACAAAAACGCCGCCAGGTTCGCAGGGTGCTGGAAGGGGCAGGCCTATACCAGGCTGTTACGTACTCGTTGACAAGCGAAGAAAAAGCTGCACAATTTGCGCTCGAAAAACGTGAATCAATAAGGCTCGCGATGCCGATGAGCGAAGAGCGCAGCCAGCTTCGTTTAAGCATTGTGCCGCAGCTTTTGGAAGTGCTCAAATATAATACGGCCCGCCAGAATGACTTCATTGCGCTCTATGAAATCGGTTCTGTCTTCCTGAAGAGTGAAGCTGCCGATCTTCCGGAAGAAAGGGAGCATTTGGCAGGTGCCCTCACGGGATTATGGGAGGCACACCCATGGCAGGGTGAAAAGAAGCCAGTAGACTTTTTCGTGGCAAAGGGCGTTCTCGAATCAGTTTTTGATACACTGGGCTTGATGGAAAACATCGAGTACCGGCAAGCTGAAATTGCAGAAATGCACCCTGGCCGCACAGCGGAAATCCTGTTGGATGGAAAAGTGATCGGGTTTATCGGCCAGGTGCATCCCATCATCCAAAATGAGCTGGATCTAAAAGAAACCTATGTATTCGAGCTGTCATTTAAAGCGCTGGCTGACGCCGAGCCAGAAGCTATCCGCTATGAAGCGATTCCTCGTTTCCCGTCTATCACCCGCGACATCGCGCTTGTAGTAGACAAGGAAACTGTTGCCGGTGATATACAGAGAGTGATTGCAGAGGCTGGAGGCAAGCTGCTAAAAGAAGTGGGAGTTTTTGATCTTTATGAAGGCGAAAATATGGAACAAGGCAAAAAATCAATTGCCTTTTCATTGAAATACTTTGATCCGCAACGGACACTTACTGATGAAGAAGTAACAAAGACACATGACAAAGTATTGTCGGCTGTCAAAGAAAAAACGGGCGCCAAGCTGCGCGGATAAATAATGATTAATGATTAAAGAAGAAGAATGCCCGGATGTTGATAGCATCCGGGCATTCTTCGTTAAAACCTTGCAGACTTTTTTTTATAAATGGCTTTTGCCTTTTCCGTATTGGCAAAGTGCAGTTTTGTATATTCATTTAAGGCATGGAATCCTTGTTCGTGAATCAGGCGGGCTGCTGCCTGGTCCACTGCGGGACCGGCCCCCTTCGGAATCGTAAAACCGGCATTCTCGCTTAATTTTTCAAAGTGCTTAACAAATGCATACCGTGCTAGGATGGACGCAGCCGCAACCGCCACATGCAGTCCCTCGGCTTTTGTACTTAAATATACTGGCTTTGCTTGAAACAGTTCCTGGTCCTTTAAATAATTAAAGAAAACTTCAGGCTGGGCAAATTGGTCAATCAGTACACCTTCAGGATTTTCATGCGCTATTTTTCCAAGCACATGCTTGATCGCCTGATTATGGAGCAAAGCCTTCATCTTGCCTTGTGACATTCCTTTCGCTTGCAGCCTATTATATTTAGGGTTATCGCAAGTAAGCAGGCTGAAAGGGACGATATGCTTAATCTGGCTTGCAATTTGGGCAATCTGGACATCATTCAGGTTTTTTGAATCCTTAACGCCAAGTTCTTTCAACAAAGGGATGTGTTCCTTCTGGGTATACACTGCCACGACTGTTATCGGCCCAAAATAGTCCCCGGTACCTACCTCATCAGACCCTACTATGGAAAGCGTCCCGATATTGGCAGGCGGGGAATAATTATGTGTTTTGACCGAAGATTTTTTTGTTGTTTTCTTGTCGGTATCCTTAGCTTGGGCCCCGCTTGCCCATTTTCCAGCCTCTGCTTCTGATGCTGGTCCCTGAAACAGGACCTTTCCGGATTTATACGCTGTAATCGTGCAATTTGAAGGCTTTGCAGCAAAGATACCCCCTGGAGGGATTTTATCGGACAAATGGGCGGAATAATGCTTTTTCATATCTTCTATTTTACCTGTGCTAACAAGCAGTACTACATTGGACATACAAAAACTCCTTATTCTCTAATCAGATTTGGTGAAAAATGACAAAAAAGTGGATTTGTGCCGCTTAATTCGCATCCTCTTGCTTTCATGCGCAAAAAGTTCATGATATGATATAGATTAGGATTCTTTAGATTGGGGGCATATCATCTTGTCAGTCGAGAACAAAACGAAAATTACCGTAGATATATATGGACAACAATATACCATTATGGGTGCTGAAAGCTCCAGCCATATCCGCCTGGTCGCATCCATGGTCGACGATAAAATGCGAGAGATCAGCTCCAAGAATCCGCAATTGGATACCAGCAAGCTGGCTGTGCTTACAGCTGTCAATGCCGTCCATGATTATCTGAAACTAAAAGATGAAATGGACCAGCTTCAACTTGAATTAAAGAATGTAAAGGACTGAGTGCATGCTTGATTTGGCGATTCTAGCCATCCTTTTGATCGGTTTTCTGATCGGATTAAGGCGGGGCTTCATTCTTCAGCTCATACACCTTACCGGCTTCGTCGTAGCATTCATTGCTGCTTACGTATATTATAATGATCTGGCCCCAAAGCTTAAGCTGTGGATTCCCTTCCCTTCGCTTGGAGATTCGGGTGCCGTCAAATCCTTCTTCGATGGAACTGGTTTAGATATGGCTTATTACAATGCCATTGCTTTCGCTATCATATTTTTTGCCGCGAAAATTGTCTGGCAAATGATTGGTTCGATGCTTGACTTCATTGCGCATTTGCCGATCTTGAAAAGTTTAAATCGGTGGGGCGGCGGCATATTGGGTTTTCTGGAAGTTTATCTAATTATTTTTATTGTATTATATATCGCTGCCCTCCTGCCAGTTGAATCGGTTCAAGAGCCGATGAATGATTCATTCCTCGCAGAAGGAATGGTAAAAAACACACCGTTTTTATCAGGGAAGGTAAAAGAGCTGTGGTTCCAATATACAGCGTCTTAAGCACCTGGACATAGGGTCACTCTCTATTTATCCAAGGATTCGCACATTGATTAAGCTCAGGTGCCGGTCCTGGATCAGGGAGCGGCCCTGTTTTAGTGAAAGAAATGGAAGATAATGATGGCCATTCCAAGCAAGGCCTGATGGAAACTTTTTTAGAACTAAATCGTAATAGCCTATAAGGAACGCACGATAATTAACTTTATTCAAAATACGAATTGTACATGGCAGGTGAACATAATGGCTGTAAATAAAAAAGATATCATTAAATTGCTCGAAATAATAGCAACTTATATGGAATTAAAGGGCGAAAACCCATTTAAGGTATCCGCATTCCGCAAAGCTGCCGGTGCGCTGGAGACTGATGACAGAAGCTTGGCTGAAATTGATGATTTTACTGCTTTGAATGGAATCGGCAAAGGAACAGCGGCGGTCATTGAGGAGTATATCAATGAGGGAAAATCCACTGTCCTCGAAGAACTACAGGATGAGGTCCCGAAAGGCTTGATCCCCCTGCTGCAGCTGCAAGGCCTAGGCGGGAAAAAAATTGCCAAGCTTCATAAAGAACTCCACATCAATGATATAAATGAACTTAAGCTTGCTTGTGAAGAAGGAAGGGTAAGGCATCTTGCAGGCTTCGGCAAAAAAACGGAAGAAAAGATCCTTGCGGCGATAAACGAAGCTGGTTCAAGGCCGGACAGGCTTCCTCTTGCATTCATGCTGCCAATTGCGGACGATATAGAAGCGCGGCTTGGAAACATGGAACATATTATCCGTTATTCACGCGCAGGAAGCATCCGCCGGATGAAAGAAACCATCAAGGACCTTGATTTCATCATTTCTACAGGCAACCCGGAAGCAGTAAAGGAACAGTTGCTTTCTTTGCCGGAAATCAAACAGGTGATTGCGGCTGGGGACACAAAAGTTTCTTTGGCCCTGGGTTATGATTATGATGTCTCCGTGGACTTCCGTATTGTTCAGGACAACGAATTCATCACTACGTTACACCACTTTACAGGCTCTAAGGACCATAACGTCCGGATGCGGCAGCTTGCCAAGGATAAAGGGGAGAAAATCAGCGAATATGGTGTCGAGGTCACAGAAACTGGCGAGGTTCTCAGCTTTGACAGTGAAGAAGACTTTTTTGCCCATTTTGGGCTTCCGTTCATTCCCCCTGAGGTGCGCGAGGATGGAACGGAAGTGGATGATTTTAAACATTCCGAGGAACTGATTTCTTTAGACGGGATCCATGGTGATTTGCATATGCATACTACCTGGAGCGATGGCGCCCATACAATTGAAGAAATGATTGACGCCTGCAGGGCAAAAGGATATAAATACATGGCAATTACGGACCATTCCCAATACTTGAAAGTGGCTAACGGACTTACCCATGAGAGATTACGTGAGCAAAAAGAAATCATACAAAAGTTAAATGAGCGGTATGACGACATTACCATTCTATCGGGAATTGAGATGGATATCCTGCCTGATGGGTCTCTTGATTACGACGATGAGCTTCTGTCTGAATTGGACATTGTCATAGCATCGATCCATTCAAGCTTCACCCAGCCAAAAGAAACGATCATGGAACGGCTGAAGAACGCCTTGCAAAATCCGAATGTTGACATTATTGCCCATCCTACGGGAAGAGTAATAGGGAGGCGACCGGGATATGAGGTGGATATGGAAGGCTTAATTCAACTTGCCAAAGAAACGGACACGGCGCTAGAACTCAATGCCAACCCGAACCGCCTGGATTTGGCTGCCCCTTATTTGCGGCAGGCACAGGAAGCAGGCGTTAAAATAGTTATCAATACGGATGCGCACAGCATTGATATGCTTAATGACATGGCAATCGGCGTATCATCAGCTAAAAAAGGCTGGATCAGGCATGACTCCGTACTGAATGCCAGAGATACGGAAGGCCTGCTCGCCTTCCTGAAAAGAAATGAATTACAACAATAGACAATAGCTTAGTTAGGAGGATTAAACACTCCATGAATGATAAAGTGTTACGGACTTTAGAGTTTGATAAAATAAAGGAACAACTTCTATCTTTCGCCTCATCGGCAATCGGTAAGGAGAAAGCGGCACAGTTGATGCCTTCCCAGGATTTTGAAGAAGTTGTCCGATGGCAGGAGGAAACGGACGAAGCCAGTACCGTTCTCCGGTTAAAAGGAAATGTTCCGCTTGGCGGCATTTTTGATATACGCCCGCATGCAAAAAGGGCCCAAATTGGCGGGATGCTAAGCCCCCAGGAATTGATGGAGGTTGCAAGCACGATTCGCGCGGGGCGTATTTTAACCCGCTTCTTTGAGGATTTAAATGAAGAAGAACATCATTTGAAGATCATTAATGAATATATGGAAGGCCTTTTCCCTCTGCAGGAATTGCAGCAAACGATCACCTATGCGATTGGGGACCACGGGGAAGTGCTTGATTCCGCAAGCGAGAAGCTGAGGGCTTTGCGGAACCAGTTGAGAACGAATGAAAGCAGGGTCCGGGAGAAATTGGAAAGCATGATTCGTTCTTCCAATGCCCCAAAAATGCTGTCAGATGCTATCATAACGATTCGCAACGACCGATTTGTTATCCCGGTAAAACAGGAGTACCGAAGTGTTTACGGCGGAATCATACACGACCAATCATCTTCCGGACAAACGCTGTTCATAGAACCGCAGGCAGTTGTCCAGTTGAATAATGATTTGCAGGAAATAAGAGTGAAAGAACAACAGGAAATTGAGAGAATTTTAATTGAGTTGTCGGCGGCAGTCGGTGAACATACCAACGAGCTTCTTGAGAATGTAAAGGTGCTTGCCCAGCTGGATTTCATTTTTGCAAAGGCCGGCTACGCAAAACAAATCAGAGCTTCAAAACCCTTGTTGAATAACAACGGAAGAGTGAAGCTGTTTAAGGCACAACATCCGTTGATTCCCCGGGATGTTGTCGTACCTAACGATATCTACCTCGGGGAGGATTTCACTACAATCGTAATCACAGGACCCAATACAGGCGGAAAAACCGTTACGTTAAAAACGATCGGGCTCTGTACGCTGATGGCGCAGGCCGGATTGCAAATCCCGGCATTGGACGGGTCGGAAACCGCTGTGTTCAAATCCATTTATGCCGATATCGGCGATGAACAATCTATTGAGCAAAGCTTAAGTACTTTCTCTTCCCATATGGTAAATATTGTCGATATCCTTAAACATGTTGACCACGGCAGCCTCGTTCTGTTTGATGAGTTGGGTGCCGGAACGGATCCACAGGAAGGGGCGGCACTAGCCATTTCCATACTTGATGAAGTATACGGCAGGGGAGCAAGGGTTATTGCCACAACTCACTACCCTGAATTGAAGGCTTACGGCTATGACCGGAGCGGAGTCATTAATGCCAGTGTCGAATTTGATGTCGAGTCACTCCGTCCCACCTACAAACTGTTGATAGGTGTTCCGGGCCGAAGCAATGCATTTGAGATATCGAAACGCTTAGGACTGAACGATTCGGTAATCCAACACGCACGCAGCCACATCGGGGCTGATACAAATAAGGTGGAAAACATGATTGCCTCATTGGAAGAAAGCAGGCGCCAAGCAGAGCGCGACCGGCTGGATGCGGCTGACTATCTGAAACAAGCCGAAAAGCTCCATAAAGACCTCCAGAAGCAGCTCAGGGAATATTACGAAGAGAAAGATGCGATGATTGAAAAGGCAGCGGGTAAAGCGGCCGAATTAGTGGAGAAAGCGAAAGAAGAGGCAGAAACGGTCATTTCTGATTTGCGGAAAATGCGACTGGAGAAGAATGCGGAAATAAAAGAACATGAATTGATCGAGGCAAGAAAACGGTTGGAAGAAGCAGCTCCTTCCCAACGAAAAACGAAAAAACCAAGTTCACAGAAAACCGACCGGATATTTAAGCCGGGTGACGAAGTAAAGGTTCTTTCCTTCAACCAAAAGGGACATCTGATCGAGAAGGTATCAGATAAGGAATGGCAGGTCCAAATGGGAATCATGAAAATGAAAGTGAAGGAATCCAATCTGGAATTTGTCGCAGGTTCAAAGGAAAAAGAAGTAAAGCACCTTGCAACTGTCAGGGGCAAGGATTACCACGTGAGCCTGGAACTGGACCTGCGGGGAGAACGCTTTGAAAACGCACTGTCACGCGTTGAAAAATATATTGATGATGCACTGCTTGCTGCCTATCCTCGCGTTTCGATCATTCATGGCAAAGGAACCGGGGCCCTGAGGCAGGGAGTACAAGAGTATTTGAAAAACCACCGTTCAGTGAAACGCATAAGGTTCGGGGAAGCCAGTGAAGGCGGGACAGGTGTAACGGTTGTGGAATTCAAGTAAAGCCGCATCTATCCGGGAGTAATCGTATGGAAAATTTTTGGGAAAATGAGTATGTGTATATTGCTGCTTATTATAGTGTCGTCATTTTATGCATTTTCGTTTTTTTAGCGATATTCGAGCTCGTCACGAAATACAAAAACTGGGAAGAAATCAAAAACGGGAACCTTTCGGTCGCGATGGCGACGGGGGGCAAGATTTTTGGCATATCGAACGTGTTCCGCCATTCCATTTTCCAGCACGATTCCCTGCTGAATATGATTGGCTGGGGGGTATTCGGATTTTTCCTGCTCCTGATCGGCTACTTTTTATTTGAATTCCTGACACCCGGGTTTAAAATTGATGAAGAGATAGAGAATGATAACCGGGCAGTGGGATTGATATCCATGATGATTTCCATCGGATTATCCTATGTAATTGGTGCAGGGATTTCGTAAGCCTGTTTCATAAAGGGGAGAACTTTTTTGGAAAAACTAGCAAAGGTCTTACTGGTTTTGTGCGGCGTTTTTATGCTTGTCGGAGTCATTTACTTGTTTTTTCTATAGAACTTTTTACACAGCCGGTTTAATGCCGGCTGTTTTTATTTAAATTTTTTCAGGAAATTTGTCACATAGAGTCCCATATATTATAATGATAAAGAAGTTTGAATTTTTAATAAACTTTTCAAAGGAGGGTTTTGATGAGCAATAAACCTTGGCTGGACGTGTATCCGCCACAAATTCCAACTTCGTTATCTTACGAAGAAAAGCCATTGCAATCATATTTAAAAGATTCAGCCCGAGAGTTTCCTAGTAATATCTCCATTCATTTTATGGGCAAGGATCTGACATTTAAGGAAGTATATGAATCGTCACTTAAATTAGCAGCCTATTTAAAAAGTCTGGGGATACAAAAAGGCGACCGGGTCGCGATTATGCTCCCGAACATTCCTCCGGCTGTAATCAGTTATTTCGGAATTCTAATGGCTGGCGGTACCGTAGTACAAACGAACCCGACATACACGGAACGTGAGCTTGAATACCAGATGAAGGATTCAGGCGCGAAAGCAATTGTAACGATGGATTTACTATTTCCGAGGGTATCGAATGTTGCCCCGGCTACAGAAATCCAACACATCATTGTAACCGCTATCAAAGACTATCTTCCATTTCCAAAAAACCTCATCTATCCGTTCATCCAGAAAAAGGAGTCTGGGATTGTCGTTAATGTAGAGCATTCAGGGAATTATCATTTATTGAAAGAAATCTTAAAAGGCAGCGTACCCGAAGAACTGAACATCCCTGTAGATATCGAAAATGACCTGGCACTTCTTCAATATACTGGCGGAACTACCGGATTTCCAAAGGGTGTCATGCTAACCCACAGGAATTTACTGGCCAATGCCAAAATGAGTGAAGCTTGGCTCTATAAGAGCAAAAGAGGACAAGAAAGCGTCCTTGGCGTACTTCCGTTCTTTCATGTATATGGAATGACCACGGTCATGATTTCTTCCATACTTCAGGGACATAAAATGATCTTATTGCCAAAATTTGACCCGGCTACCACCCTGAAAACCATTCAAAAAATGCGCCCGACCATGTTCCCGGGAGCGCCAACCATTTATATTGGTTTGTTAAACCATCCAGACCTTGCAAAATACGACCTCTCTTCGATTGAAGCCTGTGTCAGCGGCTCTGCTCCATTGCCGGTTGAAATACAGGAAAGATTCGAGCAGGTTACCGGAGGAAAATTGGTGGAAGGCTACGGGCTATCCGAAACATCTCCTGTCACGCACTCAAACTTTGTTTGGGACCAGCCGCGTGTAAAAGGAAGCATAGGAGTCCCATGGCCTGAAACAGAGGCGGCAATTCTGTCCCTCGAGACCGGGGAACCGGTTGAACCTAAGGAAATCGGAGAAATCGCAATCAAAGGCCCTCAAGTAATGAAAGGTTATTGGAACCGTCCTGATGAAACAGAGCAAACGTTCAAAAATGGCTGGCTGTTAACCGGGGACCTCGGATATATGGACGAAAAAGGTTTCTTCTATGTAGTGGACCGCAAGAAGGATACGATTATTGCTGGAGGATTCAATATTTATCCTAGGGAAGTAGAAGAAGTACTTTATGAACATGAAGCTGTTCAGGAACTGGTCGTTGCAGGGGTGCCCGATCCATACCGGGGAGAGACTGTCAAAGCATATATCGTTCTGAAAGAAGGCGCAAAGGTAACTGAAGAAGAGCTCGACAAATTCGCCAGAAAGCATCTTGCTTCCTACAAGGTTCCAAGAATATACGAATTCAGGCAAGAACTCCCAAAAACAACAGTAGGGAAGATCTTGAGAAGGGTGCTTGTGGAGGAAGATGCGAAGAAATTATCAGACGATGTCAAGGAAGCATAACTGATTTTTACAGAATAAAAGAAGCCCTCCATATTTTTTTTCAGCGGAAACTGGACAACCCTTACATGAGGACAATAAAATAAAGGTAAATTGAGAAGAATAATAACCGGATTTAGTATAGTTTTACTTGACACTACCAGGGCTGTCAGTCTATGATGAGAATATGAATGATGATTCATTCATTTTCTCTGAAAGGGGAAGTCCGGTGAAAAGAAACAGACCTAAATATAAGCAAATCATTGATGCAGCGGTCATCGCCATTGCTGAAAATGGATACCACCAAGCACAGGTTTCCAAAATTGCAAAGCAAGCCGGTGTGGCAGACGGGACCATTTACCTTTATTTCAAAAACAAAGAAGATATTCTAATATCATTGTTCCACGAGAAAATGGGTTCTCTTGTGGAACAAATTGAGGAAGAAATTAAAGGAAAACCGAATGCTGCGGAGAAATTATTAGTGTTGATCAAAAAGCATTTTCAAATACTTTCAGATGACCGGCACCTTGCGATCGTTACCCAGCTTGAGCTGCGTCAGTCCAATAAAGAACTTCGGCTGCGGATCAATGGGGTGTTGCGGAGGTATCTACAGCTGGTTGATCAAATCATTGACGAGGGCAAGGAGAGCGGTGAGTTTATTCCTGAACTCAATAACAGGCTGGCCCGGCAAATGATTTTTGGCACAATAGATGAGACTGCAACAACCTGGGTAATGAATGACCAAAAGTATTCATTGACCAATCTGGCTGAGGCTGTGCATGGTTTGCTGATCGGCGGCTGCGGCCGCAAAATGTAATGGTGGCAAGGGATGCCCACGCCGGGCATCCATCCAAATAAATAGTTGTCTACATAATGAGCTATATTACCAGTTTTATCAAAAGGAGGGTGACTATGGAATACTTAAGCTATTCGATCGAGAATGGAGTTGCGTTCGTAACAATGCAAAGACCGCCTGCTAATGCCCTGTCTTCATCTATTTTAGAAGAGCTTTCATCCCTGTTTGCCGAAATGGAAACCAATGGCGAAATCAGGGTGGTTTTGCTGCACGGGGAAGGCAAGTTTTTTTCAGCAGGAGCCGACATAAAGGAATTTACCACTGTCAGCACCGGTGAAGGCTTTTCAAATCTCGCACTGAACGGGCAGGAGCTTTTTGAGAGAATCGAAACGTATCCAAAACCGGTAATTGCGGCGATTCATGGCGCTGCTTTAGGCGGCGGCTTGGAACTTGCAATGTCCTGCCATATCCGTCTTGTGACGGAAAAAGCCAAGCTGGGACTTCCGGAATTGCAACTTGGGCTTGTTCCAGGTTTTGCGGGAACCCAACGGCTGCCCCGTTATGTAGGTCCGGCAAAAGCAGCAGAGATGATGTTTACGAGTGAACCGATTACGGGTAAACAGGCAGCAGAATATGGGCTGGCCAATCATGCGTATGCTGAAGAAGAGTTAATGCCGAAAGCGAAGGAACTCGCATTCAAAATTGCCAAAAAGAGTCCAATCGCCCTTAAGGCGGCTATTGAGCTATTAAACTATTCAAAGCATGAGAATTATTACAAAGGTGTTCAAAAGGAAGCCGAAACCTTTGGCACAGTCTTTGTATCAGAAGACGCGAAAGAAGGAATAAGTGCTTTTATAGAAAAAAGGGAGCCTGCCTTTAAAGGGAAATAATTATCTTTGTTTATATGTATAATAGATTGCTTTTTGGCTCCTGAATTTTCAGAATTGCCAAATGTATTCTTTTATTAATAATTATCATAATTTTTAAAACCTACTAATATCGGGAGGGATTATCTTGAATATTTATGTTTTGCTAAAAAGAACCTTTGATACAGAAGAAAAAATTACGCTTGCTGGCGGCAAGATCAATGAAGATGGAGCAGAATTCATCATCAATCCTTATGATGAGTATGCTGTGGAAGAAGCCATCCAGGTGCGCGACGCTCAAGGCGGGGAAGTAACCGTTGTATCTGTTGGAAATGAAGAAGCAGAAAAGCAGCTCCGTACAGCTCTTGCCATGGGAGCGGACAAGGCCGTGTTAATCAATACAGAAGATGATATCGAAAATGGGGACCAGTTTACCACATCCAAAATTCTTGCTGAGTATCTGAAAGATAAAGACGCCGACTTGATTTTGGCCGGTAACGTTGCGATTGACGGCGGGTCTGGACAAGTTGGCCCACGTGTTGCTGAGATTTTGGATATCCCATATATCACAACGATTACGAAGCTTGAAATCAACGGCCAAAATGTAAGCGTTACACGCGATGTTGAAGGCGACTCTGAAGTGATTGAAACTTCCCTTCCATTACTGGTGACTGCACAACAAGGCTTGAACGAGCCGCGTTATCCGTCCTTGCCGGGAATCATGAAGGCGAAGAAGAAGCCGCTTGAAGAATTGGAACTTGATGATTTGGATCTTGATGAAGATGATGTGGAAGCGAAAACAAAAACTGTGGAAATCTTCCTTCCTCCTAAGAAAGAAGCAGGTAAGGTCCTAAGCGGCGAAATTCCTGCGCAGGTATCCGAGCTGGTGCAATTGCTCCGTTCAGAAGCCAAAGTTATTTAATCTGCAGGTATATAAGGGCGCCGATCGTAAAAAGCGCACCATCACAAAAGAAAACGCTATGCTATCAAAAATAAAGCGCAGGAGGTTTTATCATGGCTAGAAAAGTTCTCGTATTAGGAGAGGTACGCGACGGATCGTTAAGAAACGTTTCATTTGAAGCGATTGGGGCAGCAAAGCTTGCCGCTGAAGGCGGAGAAATTGTCGGTGTCCTGGTTGGAGAAGGCGTCAATGCTTTAGGGGCGGAATTGATCGAGTACGGTGCAGACCGTGTGGTTACAGTGGAAGATGAAAAATTAAAACAATACACTTCTGATGGATTTTCTCAAGCACTGCTTGCTGTAGTTGAATCAGAAAATCCGGAAGGCATATTCATGGGCCATACTGCACTTGGAAAAGACCTGGCCCCAAGGATTGCAAGCAAGTTAAACTCAGGGCTTGTATCCGATGTTACATCGATTGAAGAAGCTGGCGGCAATCTTGTATTTACCCGCCCGATCTATTCTGGAAAAGCATTTGAAAAGAAAATCGTGACAGACGGCCTTGTTTTTGCGACAATCCGACCAAATAACATTGAGCCGCTCGCAAAAGATGAATCACGTTCTGGCGAGGTTTCCTCACTGACAATCGAGATAAAGGATCTTCGGGCAATCATCAAAGATGTAGTACGCAAAGCGAGTGAAGGTGTAGACCTTTCAGAAGCTAAAGTGATTGTTGCAGGCGGACGTGGGGTCAAGAGCGAAGAAGGCTTTGAACCGCTTCAAGAGCTTGCAAAAGTACTTGGCGGAGCAGTCGGAGCTTCCCGTGGTGCTTGTGATGCCGATTATTGCGACTATTCTTTGCAAATTGGACAGACTGGAAAGGTCGTTACTCCTGACCTTTACATCGCCTGCGGCATCTCCGGAGCTATCCAGCATTTAGCCGGTATGTCAAATTCAAAAATAATTGTTGCCATCAACAAAGATCCAGAAGCAAACATCTTCAAAGTTGCTGATTACGGAATTGTCGGTGACCTGTTTGAAGTAGTTCCGATGCTTACAGAAGAATTCAAGAAATTAAAGGTAAACGCTTAAGTTTAATCCCGAGCGTTCAGTGAGGCATTTGCTTGTTAAGGCAAATGCCTTGCGCTTTTAAGTCGATAAAATCCGGACTGAATTCGATTAATATCGCCTCTTTTGGGGATGCTAGGGAGTGCAGGCAAAATAATGGCATGATTTTAAATTTCAATGATATACTTTGGATAGTTTCACAATAGTACTTTTTAGGAGGCTAAATATTATGGCTATTGTCCATGCAACTGATCAAACCTTCAATACTGAAACAGGCGACGGCCTTGTTCTTGCGGATTTCTGGGCTCCATGGTGCGGGCCTTGTAAGATGATTGCCCCGGTTCTTGAAGAGCTTGATTCAGAAATGAGCGATAAATTAAAAATTGTAAAAATCGACGTTGATGAAAACCAGGAAACAGCCGGAAAGTTTGGTGTGATGAGCATCCCGACGTTACTTCTTTTCAAAAATGGCGAAGTAGTCGATAAAGTTGTCGGTTTCCAGCCGAAAGAAGCCCTTGCTGAACTGGTTTCAAAACATGCTTAATAACCAATGAAAAACTTCAAGCCCCGGCTTGAAGTTTTTTTTGTTTTCATCCGGTGACTGTGTTTCAAAAAAGCAACACTACCAGCTATAATACAGCAATAAACAAGTGTAAATTGCGTACATCTGTGCGTTTTTATTGTATATTGGAATGAGAAGATTTTAACATCAAACCAAAAAATTGATACCTTTAAAATAGATTATTCAAATCATTAGGTCAGGGGGGATAATAGAGTGAACCAGCACATCAAAGATAAACTGGCATTGCTGCCGGACCAGCCCGGCTGCTATCTTATGAAGGACCGCCAGGGAACGATCATTTATGTTGGAAAGGCAAAAATTTTAAAAAACCGGGTTAGGTCCTATTTTACCGGGTCACATGACGGAAAGACGCTCCGGCTTGTGAATGAAATAGAGGATTTTGAATATATCGTAACCTCATCGGACATGGAGGCGTTAATCCTTGAACTTAACCTGATCAAGAAGCATGACCCGAAATATAATGTCATGCTCAAGGACGATAAAACGTATCCGTTTATAAAACTTACCGCCGAACGCCACCCTCGCCTGATTACGACAAGGAAAGTAAAAAAAGACCGGGGCAAGTATTTCGGACCTTACCCGAATGTGATGGCCGCGAATGAAACAAAAAAACTTTTGGACCGGATCTACCCGCTCAGGAAATGCAATACACTTCCCGACCGGGTATGTCTCTATTATCATCTAGGCCAATGCCTTGCTCCCTGTGTGTATGATGTACATGAACAGGAATATAAGAAAATCACCGATGATATCACCCGTTTTCTAAATGGCGGCTATAATGATGTAAAAAAAGACCTAACGGAAAAAATGCAGGCAGCGGCCGAAGAGCTTGATTTTGAAAGGGCCAAGGAATTTCGGGACAAAATTGCCTCTATTGAAACAACGATGGAAAAACAAAAAATGTCCACGACAGATTTTACTGACCGGGATGTGTTCGGTTATGGATTCGATAAAGGCTGGATGTGCGTACAGGTGTTTTTTATCAGGCAGGGAAAGCTTATCGAACGCGATGTCTCGATGTTTCCTATTTACGGTGAACCTGACGAAGAGTTCTTAACATATCTAGGACAATTCTACTTAATGCCCAGCCATTTCAAGCCGAAGGAGATCCTCCTCCCGGAATCCATCGATGCGGAGCTAGCCGGTGGCCTGCTTGAGGTAAAAATCCTCCAGCCTAAACGGGGGCCAAAGAAGGACCTTTTAAAGCTTGCCAATAAAAATGCAAAAATTGCCCTTCAGGAAAAGTTTTCCTTGATTGACCGTGATGAAGAAAGAACCATCAAGGCGGTTGAAAGCTTGGGAGAACAATTAGGCATTTATACGCCTCATCGAATAGAAGCCTTTGACAACTCCAACATTCAGGGTACGAACCCCGTATCAGCGATGGTCGTTTTCATTGACGGGAAGCCGGAAAAGAAAGAATATCGGAAATATAAAATAAAGACGGTAGAGGGTCCCGATGATTATGAATCAATGCGTGAGGTTGTCAGAAGAAGGTATTCCCGTGCATTGAGAGAAGGTCTGCAGCTGCCGGACCTCATTATCATCGATGGCGGCAAAGGGCATGTGGAGGGAGTAAGGGATGTCCTTGAAAATGAGCTTGGCCTTGATATTCCTCTTTCAGGGCTGGTAAAGGACGAAAAGCACCGTACATCACAGTTGATGATCGGCAGCCCGCTCGAACTCGTGCCGCTTGACAGAACAAGCCAGGAATTTTATCTTCTCCAAAGGATACAGGATGAAGTCCACCGTTTCGCGATTACCTTTCATCGCCAGGTCCGCGGGAAAACGGCTTTCCAATCGATTCTGGATGACATTGACGGCGTCGGGGAAAAGCGGAGAAAGCAATTATTGAAGCATTTTGGTTCTCTCAAAAAAATGAAAGATGCAAGCGTTGAAGAGATTATCGCGGCGGGAATGCCTAAAGGTGTCGCTGAGGAAATCGCAAGAAAATTACAAGAATGATATTGCCGCGTTTTTATCCCTGTGCTATAATCAAAATTAATTTTATAAATTTAAAACGTTACCGTTTTAAAGTGCTGATAGAGGTGCGAGATTCATCAGTAAGGGCTTGGAGAAGTATGAGCTTCCACGAAGAGTCCTGAAAGGGGAAATCGCCGAAGCCAAACAGGACTCATAACCTGTTTTGGGGCTGGTCTGCCATTGAATAAATGGCAGATTGTCAAGAAAGTTTTCTTGGAGAGCTATCTCACTGTGTAGAAGCGTAAGGATTTTTTACGTTTACCACAGCAATGAGATATTTCTCATTGCTTTTTTTATTGTCCAAAAATGAAACTAAAGAGGTGCATCAGAGTGGGTTTGATCGTTCAAAAGTTTGGCGGAACATCAGTAGGTGACATAGAGAGAATCAATAATGTTGCCGGCAGGGTGATTGAGGAAGCTGGCAATGGGAATCAAGTGGTTGTAGTTGTGTCCGCCATGGGGAAAACAACTGACAAATTGGTTGAAATGGCAAGGGAGATTTCCTCCTCAAATCCAAGCAAGAGAGAAATGGATATGCTGCTTACGACCGGCGAGCAGGTCACAATCGGGTTATTGACAATGGCCTTGATTCAAAAAGGGCATGAAGCAGTTTCTTTAACGGGCTGGCAGGCCGGCATCAAAACAGAAGCTCTCCATGGAAATGCGAGAATCATGGATATTAAGACCTCGCGAATAAAAGAACTGCTGGATAACGGAAAAATCGTTGTGGTTGCCGGTTTTCAAGGAATGACAGAGGATCAGGAAATCACGACATTGGGCAGGGGCGGTTCAGATACGACTGCGGTAGCTCTTGCCGCTGCTCTTAAGGCAGACCGCTGTGACATCTATACAGATGTGACAGGCGTTTTTACAACAGACCCCCGTTACATAAAAGGGGCCAGGAAACTTCAATCCGTATCGTATGATGAAATGCTTGAGTTGGCTAACTTGGGGGCAGGTGTCCTGCATCCAAGGGCAGTTGAGTTTGCCAAAAATTATCAAATCCCGCTTGAAGTTCGATCAAGCCTTGAAAAAGAATCAGGAACGTTAATAGAGGAGGAAGCATCAATGGAACAAAATTTAATTGTCAGGGGAATCGCATTCGAGGACGGAATTACGAGGGTTACGATATTCGGTCTTCCAAGCACACGCGGCACTTTGTCAGGAATTTTTACTGAATTGGCCAAAAATCACATTAACGTGGATATCATCATTCAAAGTATTACGGATGAACAAACGGCAAACCTTTCATTCTCGATCAAGTCCGAGGCCCTTGAGGAAACTCTTCGCGTTCTGGAAAAAAGCAAGTGCATGGCTGCTTTTGACCGGGTGGAAACGGAAAGCAATCTGGCAAAAGTTTCTATTGTAGGCTCAGGCATGGTTTCCAATCCAGGGGTGGCAGCCGAAATGTTTGAGGTGCTGGCAGATTCCGGAGTACAAATTAAGATGGTGAGCACTTCTGAAATCAAGGTTTCAACAGTAATCGAAGCACAGTATATGGTAGGAGCGGTCGAAGCACTCCATGTTGCATTCAAGTTGGACGAAAGAAGTGCGGTTAAAGCATAGTGGTAATTTAATGAGGCTGGGCGCACAGGGATAAACGGGAAACTGAAATTCAGGTATGCGGCAGATATTATGGCCGAAAAAGTGTAATATATGGGGGCTGGAACAGGCTTTCCTGCTAAAATAAGTGAAATACATGGACTGGGGGAGTACCGGTGGGTCACCCCCTCAGAACGTATTATAAGAGGGAATCTTTTTTATCCCATTTTACGGTGAATGTTACTTTCTTTGCACGGCGTTTTGTCTCTTCTGTGGCTTCCGTCAGAAGTTTGGTCTGCAGGCTGAATTGCTCTGCGAGAAATCCCGCCTCAAGCTGGAAATGGCATTGATTGTTTACATCAAGCCGACGGGAAACTACATCGCCGCTTAGTAGAAATTGGGTCTCATCCTTGGATTCCTTCACCACCTGCAGATTGCCCCAGCCGGCATTACGAAAGAAGGAAATGATTTCATCTCGTCCGGAAAGGGGAAAACGCCGTGCCATTCTTTTCCCAGCCCAATAGAGGATTTGCGGTGAATCCTTTCCGAGAATGTCATCCAGTAAAACTTCCCTCACGAGCTCATAGGCGAATGCGGGGATTTGCAATTCTTGATCATCCTTGTTTTCTACTAATTCAGTATTGCTTACTTTCAATGTTATCCCCTCTTTCTGTGATTATATTATATACGCTTTTTAAGGTTATCAGTATAGTTTATTAAGCAAAATGATTTTCAGGCATACTTGATAATTATAGTAAAATATCAATATATTTGAAATGGAAAAATCTTACTAATAGATGTATTCATTATTGTAAAATGTAGTTGCCGGAATGTGCAGAAAGTAAATCCAAGATTCTTTTTTATATGTGTTCTAAAGCTTTGCGCGGCTTTGGTCCAAGGCAGGACCATGCTTGGTCCCCGTTGCGGCGGGCTTGGTTTGATTCCCGGATATTACAGCGTTTGCCAAGGCTGAGAAATTATTTAAATATTTATATTTTGCAAAAAGATTTATGTATCCGGTTTCTTGACGCCTCAAAAAGTCAGGAGTAAAATGTATATGTCACATAATTGTTAGAAAATGTAGAATCATAGCAATTCATCTTTAAATGATAGGGATATATGATTTTACAACAGAAAATTATTAATTTAAGGGGGGGCACTTTGTGGCAGGAAATCGTGAGTTCGCCAATCGCAGGCTGCATTCATTACTTGGTGTGATTCCAGTCGGCGTGTTTTTGATCCAGCATTTAGTGGTCAACAGCTATGGTTTAAGAGGGGAAGATGCGTTTAACAAGGCGGCACACTTTATGGGTAACTTGCCATTCCGGCTTTTGCTCGAGACCGCTATCATTTATTTACCGTTGCTCTATCATGCTGTATATGGGATCTATATTGCGTTTACAGCGAAAAATAATGTTGGAAGATATGGATATTTCCGGAATTGGATGTTCATGCTTCAGCGGGTGACCGGGATTATAACGTTAATATTTGTAGTATGGCATCTATGGGAAACAAGAATCCAGGCTGCATTTGGTACACATGTGGACTTTCAAATGATGGAAAATATTCTTTCTAACCCGCTTATGTTATGGTTCTACATCATTGGTATCGTTTCTACTACATTCCATTTTGCGAATGGATTATGGTCATTCGCAGTGAGCTGGGGAATTACTGTTTCCCCTAAGTCGCAAAGAATTTCTACATATGTAACATTGGTAATCTTTGTTGCGCTTTCTGCATTGGGTGTTAGCACCATTTTGGCATTTGCATAAATAAAAGGTTAATAGATAGAAGTCAGGGCAGCGCAAGAAGCCTTGGTATTGGAAAAAAAAGGGAGTGAGCGAGGTTGAGTAAAGGTAAAATTATTGTCGTCGGCGGCGGTTTGGCCGGGTTAATGGCTACCATCAAAGCGGCCGAGGCAGGACAACAAGTAGAATTGTTCTCATTAGTTCCAGTAAAACGTTCTCACTCTGTTTGTGCCCAGGGCGGAATCAACGGAGCTGTCAATACAAAAGGGGAAGGGGATTCTCCTTATATCCATTTTGACGATACAATTTACGGAGGGGACTTCCTGGCTAACCAGCCTCCTGTGCAGGCGATGTGTGACGCTGCGCCTTCAATCATTCACATGTTCGACCGTATGGGAGTTATGTTTAACCGTACTCCGGAGGGGCTTCTCGACTTCCGCCGTTTTGGTGGAACCCAGCACCACCGTACCGCTTTTGCCGGTGCCACAACGGGACAGCAGCTGCTGTATGCGTTGGACGAGCAAGTCCGCCGCTATGAGGTAGCGGGACTTGTGACGAAGTATGAAGGCTGGGAATTCCTTGGCGCCATCATTGATGATGAAGAGATTTGCCGAGGCATCACAGCGCAGAACCTGACGTCAATGGAGATCAAGTCTTTCCCTGCCGATGCTGTCATCATGGCCAGCGGCGGACCAGGGATCATCTTTGGGAAATCCACCAATTCCATTATTAATACAGGTTCAGCTGCATCTATCGTTTACCAGCAGGGCGTATATTATGCAAACGGGGAGTTTATCCAAATCCACCCTACAGCATTGCCCGGCGACGATAAATTGCGCTTGATGAGTGAATCAGCACGCGGTGAAGGCGGCCGAGTCTGGACTTATAAAGACGGAAAGCCGTGGTATTTCCTAGAGGAAAAATATCCGGCATACGGAAACCTTGTGCCTCGTGATATCGCTACGCGAGAAATTTTCGATGTTTGCGTCAGCCAAAAGCTTGGCATCAACGGGGAGAACATGGTTTATCTCGATCTTTCCCATAAGGATCCAAAAGAACTTGATATCAAGCTGGGCGGAATTATTGAAATCTATGAAAAGTTCATGGGTGAAGATCCGCGCAAGGTCCCTATGAAGATTTTCCCTGCCGTTCACTATTCAATGGGCGGATTATGGGTTGATTATGACCAAATGACAAACATTAAAGGCCTTTTTGCTGCCGGCGAATGTGATTATTCCCAGCACGGAGCAAACCGCCTTGGAGCTAACTCGCTGCTTTCTGCTATTTACGGCGGCATGGTTGCCGGACCAAACGCGGTTAAATACGTAAACGGGCTGGCCAAGAGCGCAGATGCCATTTCTTCCTCTGTATTTGACCGACACGTTAAAGAACAAGAAGATAAATGGAATGGCATTATGAACTTGAATGGTACGGAAAACGCGTATGTCCTCCATAAGGAATTAGGCGAATGGATGACAGATAACGTTACCGTTGTCCGCTATAATGACAAGCTGCTGAAAACGGATGAAAAGATCCAGGAGCTGTTGGAACGCTACCAAAATATCAATATCAACGATACTGCTAAATGGAGCAACCAAGGAGCCGCTTTCACAAGACAGCTGCAAAACATGCTTCAATTGGCGCGTGTCATCACGATTGGTGCATATAACCGCAACGAAAGCCGCGGAGCGCATTACAAGCCTGAATTCCCGGATCGGAACGATGAAGAATTCATGAAGACCACTATGGCCAAGTTTACCGGTTCCAATACTGCACCGGCATTCCACTATGAAGAAATAGATGTATCACTGATAAAGCCACGTAAACGTGATTATTCGAAGAAAAAGGGGGAATAAGGAATGGCTGAGGCAAAAACAGTGCGTTTTGTAATTACGCGACAAGATCAACCTGATTCAGCCCCTTATACAGAGGAATTCGATTTACCATATCGCCCGAACATGAACGTAATTTCCGCATTAATGGAAATTCGCCGTAACCCTGTAACCGTAAAAGGGGAAAAGACAACACCAATAGCTTGGGATATGAACTGTCTTGAGGAAGTGTGCGGAGCCTGCTCGATGGTCATTAACGGCAAACCGAGGCAGTCTTGTACCGCTCTTGTGGACCAGCTGGAACAGCCAATCCGCCTTGAACCGATGCGTACTTTCCCTGTTGTCCGCGACCTGCAGGTGGATCGCAGCCGCATGTTCGATTCATTGAAAAAGGTGAAAGCCTGGATTCCGATCGATGGAACATACAATCTTGGACCGGGTCCGCGGATGCCGGAAAGAAAGCGCCAATGGGCCTACGAATTGTCCAAGTGCATGACTTGCGGTGTTTGCCTTGAAGCATGCCCGAACGTAAACAGCAATTCCGATTTCATTGGACCCGCACCACTTTCACAGGTGCGCCTGTTCAATGCGCACCCAACAGGTGCAATGAATAAGGCTGAACGACTGAATGCAATAATGGGTGACGGAGGACTTGCAAACTGCGGAAACTCACAAAACTGTGTGCAGTCGTGCCCGAAAGGCATTCCGTTGACTACATCGATTGCAGCACTTAACCGTGACACAACACTGCAATCCTTCCGCAATTTTTTCGGAAGCGACCAGGTGTAACGTTTTACATCAAAAAATGCCTGCCTGAGGAAATCCTCGGCAGGTATTTTAATTTAAATGCAAATATCCCAGAAATGATACAAATAGTACATTACCATGCTTCTGTCTGCGTACTATACCTCGTTCAATTCTGATATATCTACATTTGAATGTTTTGAATCTGAATCGCCCCTCAAATGGACAGTTGCTGTTCTGCCATCTTCATTTAACGTATCGATCCAAACGGAAACCCCATTATAATTGACATCGATGTCCGCGGAAGATGATAAGATTTGTTTAACGCGCCGTGCATCCATTTCCAATCACTCCATTCAATTTATTTGCTTTAGTTTTTATAATGTTTTTGCATTTTATACCATTCTTTTCATGGAAATCACTTTCCTGTTTTACGAAAATTTTATAAAATGAATGAACAGCCATTCATTTTAAAAAAAGGAGATTACAACATGGGCAGAATAACTTATGTAAACAATATGGAAGACTGGGAAACATCATTTCCCTTTAAGCATGAAGTAAACGTACGTTTTTCGGAAACGGATATGTTTGGGCATTTGAATAATACAGTTCCTTTTACATATTTTGAAGAAGCACGGATTGAGTATTTTAAAACTCTCGGATTCATGCAGCAATGGGTAAATCCGGAAAGTGAAGCAATTCCTGTGGTAGCTGACCTTCAATGCGATTTTCTAAAGCAAATATTCTTCAATGACAAGCTTTTTATCCATGTAAAAGCTGAAAGGATCGGGAATTCTTCAGTGGACATCCATTATATGGGGAAAAAGGGCAACGGGGACATCTGCCTAACGGGGAGGGGAACAGTTGTACAGATTTCCAAGGCCACCGGAAAGCCAATCCCATGGACGGAATCGGCAAGGAAGCTGATGGAACATCATGAAGAAAGCACATTATAAGTTGAATTATTGAATGTGAAGTTTACCCCAGTATATTTCTGGGTCATTCATCGAAAACCAGGGTTTTACATACTTTTGACACAACATTAATTATTAAAACGCAATTCTTTAGTTCAAATATATAAAAACCCACCGAACGGCAGCCTTGCAAAAGTAAGATGGTTGTGTAGTTTCCTTATACAGATTGAGCAGTTGATACTTTTTTTCTCCCAAGTAAATCGTAAGTATTTCGGGTTAAAAAATAGGTATCTCCTTCATGGAAAACAGTCACTCCCTTGGCCTTCCTGACATAATATATGATGACTAAATAGACACCCATTCCGGGTTTATGCTGGTGAAGGCAAGGAGGGTTACAATACTTGAAGGAGAACGAATTCACTCATAAGCCATTACTCACCAAAAGAGAAAGAGAAGTATTTGAGTTATTAGTACAGGACAAAACAACGAAAGAAATCGCAGGTGAATTGTTCATCAGCGAGAAAACGGTTCGCAACCATATCTCGAATGCGATGCAAAAGCTTGGAGTTAAAGGGCGTTCACAAGCAGTAGTAGAACTCCTTCGAATGGGAGAACTAGAGCTTTGATGTATTGATCGCTTTCAATAATTCTTTTTATAATAGATTAAGGCGAAGGATCCAACGAAATACATCACGGTATGGAAAGCAATAACTCAACATTGATGGGAACATGGCATGTTTGCTATATCCATCATACGGGTTATTGCTTAATTTTTTTCCGAAAACGTGCCTGTATTATGTGCATTTGCCCGAGTTCCAATGATTGTTCCTTGAAATTTATAAGACTTTAATAGATACTAACAATAAATCTAGTTGATCACGATGTTTATTTCGGGGAGCTGTATTACAATGGATCAAGTCAAAAATATGGAGCATGTTGCAGAAATAGAAAAAGAACTTCGATATATTTCTTCCCTAATCAAACAAAAGGGGAGGGAGATTTTAAGCAATTATAAAATTACACCTCCCCAATTCGTTGCTCTTCAATGGCTGTTTGAGGACGGGGACATGACGATTGGCGAGCTTTCCACAAAAATGTTCCTTGCTTTCAGCACGACGACGGACTTAATTGACCGCATGGAAAAGAATCTCTTGGTGATGCGGGTGAAGGATGAAAAAGACCGCAGGGTGGTCCGTATCCATCTTTTGGAAGAAGGAGAACGCATCATTGATGAAGTGCTTAAAAAGCGGCAGCATTATTTAGCGGATATCCTGAGCAATTTTACAAGTAAGGAAACAGCTTCCCTCAAAGAAAACTTAATTAAATTGCATCATGAAATGAGAGAAGAATGAGGCGAGATTTTTGAAGCAACCAATTGGCATTATCGATTCCGGAGTTGGCGGCCTGACAGTGGCGAAGGAGGTTATCCGCCAGCTGCCCAATGAAAATATCGTCTATGTTGGCGATACTGCCCGATGCCCATATGGGCCGCGTCCGGTCGAAGAAGTAAAGAAGTTTACTTGGCAGATTACAAAGTACTTATTAAAGCATAATATCAAAATGCTGATTATTGCCTGTAATACAGCCACTGCCGCTGTTTTGGAGGAAATAAGGGACGAATTGGACATCCCGGTTTTGGGAGTTATCCATCCGGGTGCAAGGGCTGCCCTTAAAGTGTCCCAAAATTTACAGATTGGCGTAATCGGGACAATCGGGACGGTTAAAAGCAAGGCTTATGACCAAGCCCTTAAATCTATCAATAAGTGGGTCCATGTTGACAGTTTGGCCTGCCCAAAGTTTGTCCCAATTGTAGAAAGCGGAGAATTTGAAGGGCCAATCGTAGAGAAGGTTATCGCGGAAACCTTGAAGCCGTTAAAAGAAAAACAGATTGATACATTGATCCTGGGTTGTACCCATTACCCGCTGCTGGGATTGGCTATAAGCAAATATATGGGGGACGGGATTCAGGTGATATCTTCAGGGGATGAAACAGCGCGTGAAGCAAGTGTTATCCTGCATCACAGCGGCCTGTTGAACACCAGCCATGCAACAGCAGACCATCGATTTTTTACAACAGGGTCGAGGGATATTTTCCAGCAAATCGCTTCCCTTTGGCTCGGCGGAAATATTTCGTATGTCCAAACGATAAAGATAGATCAATAAGGCTTCGAAGGAAGCCTTATTTTTTTGTGGACTTTATGTAATATAGCGGTCTATTTTTAACCAGGGCTCGTATAAATAGTAGTACAAACTGTCCTGGGAGGGAATATGATGTCTAAAGCTGCTAAAAGAACGATTGCCTCGACGGTACTTGCCACTACTGTATTATTGTCGGGCTGCGGGATCTTTGAATCGGGCGATAAAACAGCTAAAATCGATCCGCCGAAAGAGGTCTCTTATGAAAGTGATGCCCAAGAACTGGAGGGTTCAGAAAACAGTGCGAAAACCGAAGCCAAAAAAGATGAAGCCGCCCAAAATGTCAAAACAGAGCTTTACCTCATAGATAAGGAAGGATATGTCGTGCCGCAGACAATTGAGCTTCCCAATTCACAGGGCGTCGCCAAGCAGGCATTGGAATATCTGGTAGTGAACGGGCCGGTGAGCAATGTCCTGCCAAACGGATTCCGGGCAGTCTTGCCTGCTGATACTCAAATCGACCTGAATATTGATAAAGATGGTGTCGCGGTGGTGGATTTCTCACCGGAATTTAAAAATTACAAGAAGGAAGATGAATTGAAAATCGTGCAGGCTATTACTTGGACGCTTACCCAATTCGATTCCGTAAAAAAAGTAAAACTGCAAATGAACGGCCGAGAGTTGAAAGAAATGCCTGTGAACGGAACGCCCCTTCAGGAAGGGCTAACCCGTGCGCACGGAATTAACCTCGACACTACTGAAGTTGCTGATATAACAAATACAAGACCGCTGACCGTTTACTATGTCGGTGGAGATGAAGGCAGCCACTATTATGTTCCGGTCACAAAGCGGGTTAGCGAAACAAAACAGGATAATGTCGCAGCGGTTATTGATGAACTGATCAAAGGCCCTTCCTATTCTTATAACCTTTTGTCTGATTTCATGCCTGATGTTAAACTGCTCGATTCACCAAAGCTTTCTGAAGGAAAAGTGACCTTGAATTTTAATAAGTCGATCCTTGGAAGCTTCAAGGAGAAGAAAGTATCCAAAACGATGCTGGACGCCCTGGTACTGTCATTGACTGAACAGGATGGAATAAAAAGTGTGGAATTGCAGGTCAATGGAAGTGCCAAGCTAATGAACGCGGAAGGAAAACCTATAACCGAACCTGTAATCCGTCCTGAAAAAGTGAACACTGGTAGTTTTTAAAAAGATATTTTTGTTATACTAAATATTGTTAAGTACGAAGGCATGCATAAAGCTGCCTTCTTTTCTATTTATTTCATTTAACAAAAGACTGTTACGAGCAGGAGGAAAACAAATGCGCTTCGATGGTAGAACGAAAAACGAATTAAGGCCGATACATATCGAAACAAATTATTTAAAGCATCCGGAAGGCTCTGTTTTAATCACCGTAGGGGACACGAAGGTAATATGCGCTGCAAGCATTGAAGACCGAGTCCCGCCTTTTATGAGGGGACAGGGCAAAGGGTGGATTACAGCCGAATATTCGATGCTGCCGCGTGCGACAAATCAACGCACGATAAGGGAATCTTCCAAAGGGAAAATCACGGGGCGGACCATGGAAATTCAGCGTTTGATCGGGAGGGCGCTGCGGGCGATCGTCGACCTGGACGCATTGGGAGAAAAAACCATCTGGATTGATTGCGATGTCATCCAGGCGGATGGGGGAACCAGAACAGCATCCATCACAGGCGCTTTCGTTGCAATGGCAATCGCTGTAAACAAGCTCCACGAAGATAAGAAAATCGCTGCATTTCCAATAAAAAATTTTCTTGCAGCTACCAGTGTCGGCAAATTGGAACAACATGGCATCGTTCTTGACCTGAACTATGTGGAGGATTCTGCAGCTCTTGTGGATATGAACGTCATCATGACAAGAAGCGGAGAATTTGTGGAATTACAGGGAACGGGGGAAGAAGCAACGTTTTCTATGGTTGAATTGCAGGAATTGTTAGCCAGTGCGCAGGAAGGGTTGAACGAATTATTTGAAGCCCAGAAGGCGGCTCTTGGGAAAATAGCAGACAAAATCCCAAACATGGAAGGCGGGAAGTGAATTGAAGACTGTCATCATTGCTACCAAAAACAAGGGCAAAGCCAAGGAATTTGAAAGTCTGTTTCACCCGAAAGGTTATCAGGTGCTTACACTTTTAGATTTGGATCCTTCCATAGATGTGGAAGAGACCGGCACTACTTTTGAAGAAAACGCCATATTGAAAGCCGAGGCTATCGCCAATGAATTTGGCCGGTTCGTTGTCGCCGATGATTCAGGTTTGATCGTAGATGCGTTGGATGGAAGGCCGGGAATCTACTCGGCCAGGTATGCAGGAGAGGAAAAAAATGACGCGGCCAACACGGCTAAAGTTTTGGAAGAGCTCGAAGGAATTCCGGATGCCCAAAGGACAGCCAGGTTTTATTGTGCCCTCGCGCTGGCATCCCCGAATCAACAAACCATTACCGTATCCGGTTCTGTTGACGGTATTATTGCGAAAGTGCCATCCGGAGAAAACGGATTCGGTTACGACCCCGTCTTTTATGTACAGGAAAAAGGGAAAATGATGGCAGAGATGGACAGTGGTGAAAAAAATGCGATCAGCCATCGGGCCAAGGCATTAAAAGCCCTGGAGGAGAAGCTTGACCAATTTATAGAGGGAGAAGAGTGAAAACAATGAAAGTGCTCATAATGAGTGACAGCCACGGACTCACTCATGAAATTGACATGATCAAAGGGCGCCATCGGAATGAAGTGGATACAATGATTCACTGCGGAGATTCAGAACTTCCTATGGCCTCCCCAGAAATGACGGATTTTTTGTCTGTAAGAGGCAATTGTGATTTTGATACAGATTATCCGGATGAGCGCCTCGAGGAGATCGGCGGGATTTACTTTTTTGTTACACATGGACATCTGTATAATGTAAAAATGACATTGATCAACCTGGCATATAAAAGCGAAGAAACAAATGCCCGGATTGTGTGTTTCGGGCATTCGCACAGTGCAGGATCCGAACTGGTAAACGGCCGTATTTTCATTAACCCGGGGAGCATCCGGCTGCCTAAGGGAATCTCAGTAAAAACATATGCCATTGTGGAACAAATGAATCAGGAAATCAAAGTGTCGTTCTTTGATATCGAAGGAAATGAACTGAAACAGCTAAGCCGGACTTATCTTTTGGAATGATTTTTAGTATAATAGACAGGGAGTGGAAATATTTCCTGTCTTTTTTTCAAAAGTATGTTGACTTTCGAAAGCTATCGCACTATAATAAGAATTGTCCTTAAAAAAGAAAAAAGTGCAATATCTGCTAAAAATGTCCCAGTAGCTCAGCTGGATAAAGCACGATCGAGTAGGCTTCCATGAAATCCTACAGCGTACTGATCGAGCTGCATCTTGAATGATCTTGCTGAGATCAGGACGACGCTTCTAAGTATGTAAGCTGTATTAATTTCATAATTTTTAACTTGTCCCAGTAGCTCAGCTGGATAGAGCAACGGCCTTCTAAGCCGTCGGTCGGGAGTTCGAATCTCTCCTGGGACGCTATACGAAACAGCAGAAAACCTCCTATTACAAAGAGGTTTTCTTTTTTTATGCAAAAAGTGGAGACACTAAGTGATAATTATATTTCGCGAAAAACACAGTAATTAAAGTGCAGTATTAGATAATTGAATATTTTTTTCATCTGTTTTATGTGAGATTTTAATTGCCGTTTTAACAGCAGGAAGGAATTAAGAAGGATTTATAGTTTGTATTACTCAATGTTAACACTAGATACTGTGGGGCGGTTTTTTTTTAATGAGATTAGTGTTAATAGGCGGAGGATTTATAAAACATGCAGATCATTAACATATCAGTAAACGAATTGTTGAACTGATCGGAAAACCCAATTCGAATGTTTTGTTTGTACCTACCGAAAGTAATGACGATGAGGTTTATATAGCAGAGTCCACTGAGAAATTTGGAAAACGGTTACAATCCCAAGTTTATATACTTCGTTGCATACATAATCATCCGGGTGAACCTGACATAAAGAAAAAGATTGAGTCTGCTGACCTAATATATCGTGGAGGCGGAAATTATGCAAAATGATGAAAAAATGGGAGGAATATAAAATTACCCCACTAAAACTGCGATAATTTACATTAACTTGTATTCAACTGATTGCTTAATTGTCATGGGTTTCACTACTTCCAGTATTTTTCCTCCAATCAAACGCACCTAAATTTGAAAAACTTGTTCAAAAAAAGTCAAAAAAACTTTAATGGCCGAGAAACATTATAGCTATGCCTTTGTAAGCGGATACAATAATCGCTATTAATTAGAATAGTCAAATAATTCTAAAAAAGTTATTGACGTACCTTTAAAATGGGCGTAATATAATCCACAAATAACTGGACAATAAATTCTGAATTGAATGATAATATGCAAAAAGCATTGATGAGGATAAGTAATTTTTTGTCAAGGCATTCACAGAGAGCCGGGGTTGCTGAGAACCGGCATTGCCCCAAAAAATGAACTCCCCTCTGAGCTTCAGCTTGAACGTTTAACCAGTAAAGCTGAACGGGTGCCTACCAGTACCCGTTATCAAAACCGAGTGGCGACGCCATTCATAAGTGCGTGCAGAATGAACTGTACGAAAAAGGGTGGTACCGTGGATAGGCCGATAAAACCTTTTCACCCCTTTAGCTTGCTGTAAGCGGGCTTATTTGGGTGGAGAGGTTTTTTTGTATGGAAAAAGGCGGAAATAAGCATTGCTTTACCTAAGATGGCGAAGCTTTAAAAATAAGCACTGTAACTTATCCAGGTTGTCACATAAACGTTTAAGGAATAAAAAGTAAAATTGGGAGGATGTCAACACTATGACGCAAAAGGCAGTAGTAGCTGAGAAAAAGGTTGGAAAAACCAAGAAAAGCGGTGCTGATTTTTTAATCGACGGCTTAAAAAAGCAAAAAGTCGAAGTCATCTTTGGATATCCGGGAGGTGCTGTCCTGCCGATATACGATGCGTTGTATGAATCAGGAGTGTTTCATGTACTGGCCAGGCACGAGCAAGGATCGATACACGCCGCTGAAGGGTACGCGAGAATCACCGGCAAACCAGGCGTAGTAATTGCCACTTCCGGACCGGGGGCCACGAATATCGTAACCGGGCTCGCGGATGCAATGATAGATTCACTACCGCTCGTAGTGTTTACAGGACAGGTCGCAACAAGCGTCATAGGCTCGGATGCTTTCCAGGAAGCAGATATACTTGGCATCACAACACCGATTACAAAGCACAATTACCAGGTGAGAAAGCCGGAGGACCTCCCAAGGATTATCAAAGAAGCGTTCTATATCGCTTCTAGCGGGCGTCCTGGCCCGGTATTGATTGATATACCCAAAGACGTAGCTGTCCTGGAGGGCGAAGCTGAGGCAGATCCCGAAATGGATTTGCCTGGCTATCAGCCGACATTGCAGCCAAATTACCTCCAGATCAGAAAGCTGGTGGAAGCGGTAAGCGGGGCAAAAAGACCGGTGATTTTAGCCGGGGCCGGCGTCCTTCACGCAAAAGCTTCGGCTGAATTAAAGCAATATGCCGAACAACAGGGAATTCCGGTTGTACACACCCTGCTCGGGCTTGGCGGGTTCCCGGCTGACCATCCTTTGTTTGTAGGCATGGGAGGCATGCATGGCATCTATGCGGCAAATATGGCATTGTCCAAATGCGATCTTCTTATAAATATCGGTGCCAGATTCGATGACAGGCTTACAGGAAACCTGGCATCCTTTGCGCCAGAGGCCGAGGTAGCCCACATCGACATCGATCCGGCTGAAATCGGAAAAAATGTTCCGACGAAAATCCCGGTGGTCGGGGATGCCAGGGAGGCGCTTGTGCAATTGATCGCCCAAAATGGCAAAAACCCGGATGCTTCGGAATGGATCCAGCAAATCAAGGATTGGAAGGAAGAGTTTCCGTATTGGTATGAAGAAAACGGCAATGAGCTTAAGCCTCAAAAATTGATGGAAATGCTGCATGAAAAAACAAACGGTGATGCGATTGTGGTGACGGATGTCGGACAGCACCAGATGTGGGCGGCACAATATTACACCTTTAACAAACCCAATGCCTGGGTAACTTCAGGGGGGCTTGGAACAATGGGCTTCTGTGTACCGGCGGCAATCGGGGCACAGCTGGCTCAGCCTGATGCTACAGTGGCGGCGGTAGTCGGCGATGCCGGTTTCCAAATGACCAGCCAGGAACTGGGTGTTATCGCAGAAATGAATTTGCCAATAAAAATCATCATCGTGAATAACCATTCTCTCGGAATGGTGAGGCAATGGCAGGAGATTTTCTATAAGGGCAGATATTCACACAGCCTGCTCCCTCATCAGCCTTCATTTGTGAAATTGGCGGAGGCTTATGGCATCAAAGCATATAAAGTTACAACAATCGATGAAGCGGAAGAAAAGATGGCTGAAGCCTTCAAAACGGATGGGCCTATTCTTCTGGATATGAATGTTACGCCGGATGAGAATGTGTATCCAATGGTAGCTCCAGGAAAAGGGATCAATGAAATGGTAGGTGTAAAGAAATGAAAGGAATCCTCTCGCTTTTGGTGAACAACAGGCCGGGAGTTCTTAACAGGATCACCAACCTGTTTTCGAAAAGGAATTATAATATCGAGAGCATTACAGTCGGGCATTCGGAACAGGAAGGCATTTCGAGGATCACTGTAGTCGTACAGGTGGATGACGAAAATGTCATTGAACAGATGACAAAACAACTGAATAAGCAAATTGATGTATTAAAGGTCACGGATATCACCAGCCAGTCGATAGTGGCAAGGGAGCTTGCCCTGCTTAAAGTTGTGGCAACATCACAGACGCGCTCGGAAATCTACGCTTTGATAGAGCCTTTCCGCGGATCGGTCATTGATGTCAGCAAAGAGAGCCTGACCATCCAAATCACCGGTGAAACCGACAAAATCGAGGCGTTTATTGAATTATTGAAGCCGTATGGAATCAAGGAACTGGCAAGGACCGGAACCACGGCATTCCCGCGTGGTACACAGCGCAGCACCAACAACAAAAGCCTTTCGATTGTTTAAGATTTTTTACAAATGACTTATTTTCATTTTGGCTCATTTTTGCTCTATTTCGATGAAGCGAGTGGAGAAATGTTGTCCGCTCGTTTCATCGGTATGGAGCACCCTTTCAGCTAAGCTGAAAAGCGCGGGAGACTAAGTTTCCTTGTTTTCGAGCCGAATTTATAATATTAGGATCTAAAATAACCATTTTAAAGGGAGATGCGACAATTATGGCAAAGGTTTACTACAATGCAGAAGGAAACGAAGCTTATTTTCAAAATAAAAGGGTAGCGGTAATCGGTTACGGCTCCCAAGGGCATGCACACGCCCAAAACCTGCGTGACAGCGGCGTTGAAGTAGTGATCGGTTTAAGGAAAGGGAACTCCTGGAACAAAGCGGAGCAGGATGGGTTTAAAGTATATTCAGTAGGCGATGCAGCAGACCTGGCGGATGTAATCATGATCTTATTGCCGGATGAGCAGCAGCCTAAAGTATATAATGAGGAAATTGCACCTGTACTAAGGAAAGGCCAAGCATTGATGTTTGCCCACGGATTTAATGTCCATTTCCACCAGGTCGTTCCTCCGGCAGATGTGGACGTGCTTCTGGTAGCGCCAAAAGGCCCAGGCCATCTTGTACGCAGGACATTTGAACAGGAAGCGGGCGTTCCGGCACTTTTCGCCATCCATCAGGATGTAAGCGGTGAAGCGAAAGAATTGGCCCTTGCTTATGCAAAAGGGATCGGGGCATTGCGTGCAGGTGCTTTAGAGACGACTTTCAAGGAAGAAACGGAAACCGATTTATTTGGGGAACAGGCAGTTCTTTGCGGCGGATTGACTTCCCTGGTCAAAGCAGGGTTTGAAACATTGACAGAAGCCGGTTACCAGCCTGAAGTCGCTTATTTTGAATGTTTGCATGAGCTGAAATTAATCGTTGACCTGATGTATGAAGGCGGCCTTGAGAATATGCGTTACTCCATTTCTGACACAGCCCAGTGGGGAGATTTCGTTTCTGGACCGCGTGTGGTGAATGAAAATGCAAAGCAAGAAATGAAAAAGGTACTGAAAGATATCCAGGACGGCGAATTTGCTAAAGGCTGGATCCTTGAAAACCAGGCTAACCGCCCGGTATTCAATGCGATTAATGCAAGGGAAAATGAACATCCTATCGAGAAGGTTGGCCGTGAGCTGAGAAAAATGATGCCATTCGTCCAACAACAAAAGAAGAAAGAAGTGGTAGCCGTTGCGAAAGATTAATATTTTCGATACGACGCTAAGAGATGGTGAGCAATCAGCCGGAGTCAATCTTAATTTTACTGAAAAATTAGAAATCGCTTTTCAGTTGGAGAGGCTGGGAATGGATATCATTGAGGCAGGCTTTCCGGCTGCCTCCCCTGGTGATTTCAATTCTGTTAAAGAAATCGCGAACAGAATCCGGAACAGTTCTGTCACCGGTCTTGCCCGCAGTGTCCAAGGGGACTTGGATGCTGCGTGGGAAGCATTGAAGGACGGTGCCGAACCAAGAATTCATACATTCATAGCAACATCCCCAATACATCGGAAATATAAACTGAAGCTGTCAAAAGAACAAGTGATTGAGCAAGCAGTCAATTCCGTGAAATATGCGGCAGTGCGCTTTCCAATTGTTCAGTGGTCAGCAGAGGATGCAAGCCGCACCGAACTTGACTATCTTGCAGAGATTGTGGAAGCAGTAATTAACGCAGGGGCTAAAGTAATTAATATTCCAGACACGGTTGGTTATGGAACGCCGATTGAATATGGCAATATATTTAAGTACTTAAGGGAGCACGTTCCTTCTATTGATAAGGTTGACCTTTCCACCCATTGCCATGATGATCTTGGAATGGCAACTGCAAATTCCCTGGCAGCAGTGGAAGCAGGGGCAACACAGGTCGAAGGGACAATCAATGGCATTGGCGAGAGAGCGGGAAATGTGGCGCTTGAAGAAATCGTAGTAGCCCTTCATACACGTGCAGATTATTACAATACCTACACAGGGTTGCAATTACATGAGATTAAGAGGACGAGTGATCTGGTGAGCAAGCTGACGGGAATGGCAGTTCCGGCCAATAAAGCTGTTGTCGGCCGAAACGCCTTTGCCCACGAGTCCGGCATTCACCAGGACGGGGTCTTAAAGGAAAAGACAACGTATGAAATTATTTCACCTGACCTTGTCGGGATTTCATCCAATGCGTTGGTTCTTGGTAAACACTCAGGCCGCCATGCGTTCAAAAGCAGGCTTGAAGAGCTTAAATTGGATGTAACGGATGAAGAAATGAACCGTTTGTTTGGTTTATTCAAAGAATTGGCCGACAAGAAAAAGGAAATGACGGATGAAGATTTGATTGCCCTGGTTTTAGAAGAAAAACTGTCAGGGGACAACAACTTCTTCGACTTGGTTTCCATGCAAATCTCCTATGGTACCAACCAGGTTCCGACAGCTACAGTCACATTGACAAATGGCAATAATGATACGATTCAGGAAGCGGCTACAGGAGCTGGAAGCATCGAAGCTCTATATAACACTCTTGAAAGGTCTGTAGGCGGCAAGGTGAATTTGCTGGATTACCGGATTCAATCCGTAGGGGCTGGAAGAGATGCATTGGCACAGGTTTTTGTGAAAATGAAATACCTCGATACGGAAACGAGCGGCCGCGGGTTGGCACAGGACGTTCTGGAAGCAAGTGCAAAAGCATACTTGAATGCAGTTAACCGGGTTATTTATTTAAAAGATAAAGCAACGGTTTTACAATAACATAACTAAGGATGAAAGGAGAAGATTCATATGAGAAGGAAAATTACTGTCCTGCCCGGTGACGGCATCGGCAAAGAAGTTACAAGGGGTGCTATTGAGATTTTGGAAGCCGTAGCGGAAAGATACGGACACGAATTCGAATTTCAATATGGGGAAATCGGCGGTACAGCGATCGACAATTCGGGTACGCCCCTTCCGGACGAAACAATCGAACTTTGCAAGAGCAGCGACGCGGTCCTTCTCGGCGCAGTGGGAGGCCCCAAATGGGATAACCAGCCTTCTCATTTAAGGCCGGAAAGAGGGCTGCTTGCAATCCGTAAACAGTTGAACCTTTATGCGAATTTACGGCCAATCAGTTATTTTTCCAGCCTTGCAGAATCTTCTCCGCTCAGGAAAGAAATCATTGAAGAAGTGGATTTTGTCATCGTCCGTGAGCTTACCGGAGGATTATATTTCGGCAAGCCAAGCGAACGGACTACACATGAGGGAAAAGAAGCGGTAGTAGATACATTGTTCTATCAAAAAGATGAGATCAAAAGGATTATCGAACTTGCCTTTGAATTGGCCTCCAAGCGAAAAAAAAGAGTGACCTCCGTTGATAAAGCAAATGTACTTGAATCCAGCAGATTATGGCGTGAGACGGCTGAAGAGGTCGCTGCCCATTATCCGGAAGTGGAGCTTGAGCATATGCTTGTCGACAATGCGGCAATGCAATTGATCCGCAACCCGAGACAGTTTGATGTAATGGTGACAGAGAATATGTTTGGAGATATTTTAAGTGATGAAGCATCAGTGTTGACTGGGTCGCTTGGCATGCTTCCATCAGCCTCCCTTTCGACCGAGGGGCCGAATCTGTTTGAACCGATACATGGGTCGGCACCGGATATTGCAGGGAAAAATATTGCGAATCCTATCGCGATGATCCTATCAGCTGCGTCCATGCTTCGTTTATCTTTCGGCCTGGAGGAAGAAGCGGAAGCGGTTGAAAAGGCGGTAAAGGACACACTTGATTCCGGGGCACGTACAGGCGATATCGCTGGAGGGCAAACAAGCACACTGACAACGAAGGAAATGATTGCGGAAATAAAAGGAGCAATCCTGGACCAGGCAGCCATTTCCCATATTATGGGTGCATATGCTTGATTTACTTGCTTAACGATATAGGGGCTGACTCAGCAGAAATGATGGGTCACCCTTTTTTTCGAAATAAATGAGGGGGATTGGTGGAGCCATGAAGAAATCAATCATCGAAAAAATTTGGGACAGGCATATCGTTTACCAGGAAGAAAATAAACCGGATCTATTGTATATCGATTTGCATTATATCCATGAAGTGACATCGCCGCAAGCATTTGAAGGCTTGCGTTTGAAAGGGCGAAAGTTAAGGAGGCCCGATAAAACCTTTGCCACGATGGACCATAATGTGCCTACAATTGAACGATATTTCATAAAAGATGAAATTGCCAGAAAACAATTGTCCGCCCTTGAACAGAATTGCAAGGAATTTGGCATTACGCTTGCTGACCTTGACAGCCCTGACCAGGGAATCGTCCATGTCATTGGCCCTGAACTGGGCCTAACTAAACCGGGGATGACTATTGTATGCGGGGATAGCCATACATCAACGCACGGGGCTTTCGGGACCATTGCTTTCGGTATCGGAACGAGTGAAGTCGAGCATGTTTTCGCTACTCAGACCCTGTGGCAGACAAAGCCTAAAACGCTTAAACTTGAAATCACCGGCAAGCTAGGAAATGGAGTCACTGCGAAGGACGTGATTTTATATGTGATCTCAAAATATGGGGTCAACTTTGGAACCGGCCATATTATCGAATATTGCGGAGACGTTATAAGAAATATGTCGATGGAAGAAAGAATGACAGTCTGCAATATGTCGATTGAAGGGGGAGCCCGTGCCGGACTGGTCAGCCCTGACGAAACGACTTTCTCCTATTTAAAAGGAAGAAAGCATTCACCCAAAGGTGAAGAATTCGAGAAATATGTACAGGACTGGAAAAGCCTGGCCAGCGATGAAGGAGCCATGTTCGATACTGAGATTGTCATTGATGGCAGTGAAATTTCCCCAATGGTCAGCTGGGGCACAAATCCGGGAATGGCAAGCCCGGTTGATGGGCATGTCCCAAATCATAAGGAAGACAAAGAAGCTGATAAATCTCTTCAGCGCGCTCTAGAATATATGGGATTATCTGAAGGCATGCCCATTACCGAAATCCCTGTACAGCATGTGTTCATAGGGTCATGTACGAATTCACGAATTGAAGATTTGAGACAAGCTGCAGAAGTTGTAAAAGGCAAGAAGGTTTATGAGGGAGTAAAGGCGATGATTGTCCCCGGTTCCCAAAGCGTTAAGAGAACGGCAGAGGAAGAAGGGCTTGACAAGATATTTATTGAGGCAGGATTTGAATGGAGAGAATCTGGGTGCAGCGCCTGCCTCGGCATGAACCCGGATATCGTGCCTGCGGGAGAGCATTGCGCATCAACCTCCAACCGTAATTTCGAGGGGAGGCAGGGAAGTGGTGCACGCACCCACCTTGTGAGTCCGGCAATGGCGGCAGCCGCAGCACTTCATGGCAAGTTTGTAGATATTCGTGAACTAAGAGGGAGCCGTGGGCAGGCTGAGCTGGCTTATTAAGAAGGGAATCCAAAGAGGGAAACAGGAGGTGTAATACACTTGAAACCTATATCAGTGTATACAGGCAAAGCGGCTGTAATCGACAGGGCCAACATCGATACTGACCAGATCATTCCGAAGCAGTTTTTAAAAAGGATTGAACGGACCGGATTTGGCGAGTTCTTATTTTTTGATTGGCGTTTCGACAGTGAAGGAAATGAAAGAAAGGATTTTGAATTGAATCAGCCTCAAAATAAGGGGGCGGGCATATTGATTGCCGGGGAAAACTTTGGCTGCGGTTCTTCACGGGAGCACGCCCCATGGTCGCTTCAGGACTATGGGTTTGATATTGTCATTGCTCCTTCGTTCGCGGATATTTTTCAAAACAATTGCTTTAAGAATGGAATGCTTCCCATTGCATTGAAAAAGGAAGAAGTACGAAATTTAATGGATGCGGCAGAGCAGGAGGGCCATGAGATTACCATAGACCTTAAATCGCAGACTGTCTCGGATAATAAAGGATTCACTGCCAAGTTTGACATTCACCCTTACTGGAAAGAGATGCTTCTTAACGGCTGGGATGAAATTTCTATTACATTGAAATATGGCAAGCAGATTGATGAATATGAAAATAGGGAAAGCCCGGTTTCTACTATTTAAAATATATGTCTGAGAAATCGAGAAACAGGGATGACAGTGCTGCACATAAGCTGTGCAGCCTTTTTCATTTCATGGCCGTGCAAAGCTAAATGAAAGGCATCGGTATAATTTTGTATTTCCCTCCAAACCATGCTAAACTGATTTTCATTACAAGAGAAAAAATGAGGCGGAGTTGCCGATGAGCGGAAATGAAAAACAGTCGAAGAAAGATAATATCATTCTGTTTCCCAATCTTGCCGGACGGCTGGTTGATAAAGGTTTGGACCATCTAGCAAAAAAGGATTTCAGGCAGGCTGCCTCGCTTTTTTCACAGGCTAGGGACCTTGAACCTGAAAACCCAGATTTAAACGTAGGATTGGTCGTATCCCTTGTCGAACTTGGCTATTACCCGGAGGCAAAGGGTCTATGCAAGGAACTCTTGAACAAGGGGATAGGAGACTATTTCCAGGTCGTCAATATCTATTTAATGGTGCTCCTTCAATTGAACGAGCATGAGGAAATGGCCTCCACCATCAGGGCCTTGCTCGAAGATGACCATATTCCTCCTGATAAAATCGAGCACTTTGAGAAAATGCTCCAATTCAGCGAACGTGTATTGGAAGAAAAACAAAGCCAGGAAATCATAAAGGAAGAAAAAATCCATCACGAAATCAATAAAGAGGGTTTGTTTGAAGAAAAAACGGAAAGCGGGATCCTGCGCACGATTTCCAGGCTTACAGAAGTGAACGTCAGGCCTTATGTACCGGAAATCAAACGTTTTTTGCTAGAGGAAAACGCCAATCCATTTTATAAGACATTGCTGATTAATATTTTGAGGGAACAGGAATATGACAAAGAAGTAGAGGTATTGAAGTTTAATGAAAGGGCAAGATTCATCCCTTCAAGCCTGGGGGACGTGCTGGAAAGTCCATTTTTTGTGGAGGTTTCAGGGCTTGCTGAAGCACACCTTGGGCAGGAGAATCCAACACTTCTTGAGATGGTTACAAGTTTAATTGAAAGGCATAATTTCATTTTCTACCCTAATGATCCGTCCAAGGGACATTATTTGGAATGGGCAGTCTCTTACCAAATACTGGCGGAAGAGTATCAGGGGATGGATCCGGAAATAGAACAATTTGCAGGTATTTATCGAATTGAGGTTGAATCTGTAAGGAATATTGTTTCATATATGAGGGAAATTGAAGAAATTTCTTACCCGATAATTTGACGGATTGCTGTTGAAACCTTGGGATCCTATGATATAATGTAGGGGTTGTAATATACCCAGTACAAAACACAACGGATCCCAAACTGTTGGGTTTATATGAAGGATGACTTGTTAAGTGATTACATAGCAGATTCATCCAACTGCTAATTTATGAAGTATATAGATTTTTGGAGGGAAACACATGTCTGTTAAATGGGAAAAGCAAGAAGGGAACCAAGGCGTTCTTACAGTTGAAGTAGACGCAGCAAAAGTTAACGAAGGCTTGGACGCTGCATTTAAAAAAGTTGTAAAACAGGTGAATGTACCTGGTTTCCGTAAAGGCAAAATGCCTCGCCAAATGTTCGAAAAGAGGTTCGGGGTAGAATCTTTATACCAGGATGCACTTGATATCATTCTTCCAGACGCGTATGCGGATGCTGTCGAGGAAGCTGGAATCAGCCCGGTTGACCGCCCTGAGATTGATATCGACCAAATGGAAAAAGGACAGAATTTAATCTTCAAGGCGACTGTTACCGTTAAGCCAGTAGTTAAATTAGGCGAATACAAAGGGCTTGAGGTTGAGGAGTTCGACAATGAGGTTACTGATGAAGATGTTGAAAATGAGTTGAAATCCCAACTTGAGCGCCATGCTGAGCTTGTAATCCGGGAAGAAGGCGCAGCTGAGAACGGCGACACAGTAGTGATCGATTTCGAAGGATTCGTTGACGGAGAAGCATTTGAGGGCGGAGCTTCAGAGAATTATTCCCTTGAAATTGGTTCCAACTCCTTTATTCCGGGCTTTGAAGAGCAATTAGTGGGCCTTGAAACAGGAGCTGAAAAAGAGGTCGAAGTGACATTCCCTGAGGAATACCACGCAGCAGAGCTTGCTGGCAAGCCTGCCGTATTTAAAGTGAAGGTTCACGAGATCAAAACAAAACAGCTTCCTGAATTGGACGATGAGTTCGCGAAAGATGTCGATGAAGAAGTTGAAACATTGGCTGAATTAAGGGAAAAATTAAAGAAAAACCTTGAGCATGACAAGAAGCATGAACAAGAGCACCACATCCAGGATACAGTTGTAGAAAAAGCTGCTGCGAACGCTGAAATCGACCTTCCTGAGGTAATGGTTTCAAACGAAGTGGACCGCATGATGGATGAGTTCGGGCAGCGCCTTCAATCCCAGGGTATGAACCTGGAATTATACTTCCAGTTCTCCGGACAGGATGAAGAAGCATTGAGAGCGCAAATGAAAGAAGAAGCTGAAGGCCGCGTGCGTACAAGCCTGACTTTGGAAGCAATTGCCGATGCTGAAAACATTGAAGCATCTGAAGAAGATGTGGATGCCGAAGTTGCGAAAATGGCTGAAATGTACAACATGGATGTTGAAACAATTAAAAAAGCGTTGGGAAGCACAGATGGCATAAAATCTGACCTGCGTATCCGCAAGGCGATTGAATTCCTTGTTGAAAACAGCAAAACTGTAGAAGCAAAATAATTCTTAGCATAACCAATGAGTGATAACGGACAAGGCGCGAATTATCGTGCCTTGTTTTATACATAAGAACTTCCAAAAAATAGGTAACAAATAACGACAGAATTCTTTATATGCCACTCCAGACCAATTCGAATTACCTGTTTGATTTTTTCTGGTTTTCAGTGTAGATTTATTCTAATACGGCATATACATATTTATACATTATCTCTATTTTTTCATTTCCAAAGGTTTGGGAATGCTGGTAGAGGGCAAAATACATATTAGTGATTTTTTTCTTGGGTATATTGGACAACTTACATGGGGTAAAGCATTTTTGTTACAAATTTACTCAGAACGTGCTACAATGCAATTCATACCTTCAAATAAAAAATGCTTACTTAGAAGGAGAATTTTTAGATTTATCGAATTATTCCCTTCTCTATGTATAGAGTGGAAGAGTTTAAAAGGGGTGAAAGTTCATGTTTAAATTTAATGATGAAAAAGGGCAGCTGAAGTGTTCTTTTTGCGGCAAAACCCAGGAACAAGTCCGTAAATTGGTAGCAGGTCCGGGTGTATATATTTGCGATGAGTGCATTGAGCTTTGCACGGAAATCGTTGAAGAAGAGCTTGGGACTGAAGAAGAAGTTGAATTCAAGGATGTTCCGAAACCGAAAGAAATCAGGGAAATCCTTGATGAATATGTGATTGGACAGGAGCAGGCCAAAAAATCCCTCGCGGTTGCGGTTTACAATCACTATAAAAGGATCAATTCCAACAGCAAGGTCGATGATGTTGAGCTTTCCAAGAGTAATATTGCTTTGATCGGACCTACGGGAAGTGGTAAAACCCTTCTTGCTCAGACACTGGCTCGTTTATTGAACGTTCCGTTTGCGATTGCAGATGCAACTTCTCTCACTGAGGCCGGTTATGTAGGGGAAGATGTTGAAAACATTCTTCTGAAGTTGATTCAAGCTGCTGATTATGACGTTGAGAAAGCAGAAAAAGGAATCATTTATATTGATGAAATCGACAAGGTAGCCCGTAAATCGGAAAATCCGTCTATAACGCGTGATGTATCTGGGGAAGGTGTACAGCAGGCTTTATTGAAAATTCTTGAAGGAACGGTTGCAAGCGTACCACCGCAGGGAGGCCGTAAGCATCCCCATCAAGAATTCATCCAAATCGACACAACGAATATCCTGTTCATTTGTGGCGGGGCCTTTGATGGCATTGAACCTATCATCAAGCGCCGTTTAGGGCAGAAAGTCATTGGATTCGGTACCGATATCAAGAAAGATGATGTAAAGGAAAAGGAATTGCTGTCTAAAGTGCTTCCTGAAGATTTATTGCGATTTGGCCTGATTCCTGAATTCATCGGTCGTATTCCGGTTATTGCTACGCTTGAGCAATTAGACGAGGCAGCATTGATTGAAATCCTTACAAAACCAAAAAATGCTCTCGTAAAACAGTACCAAAAAATGCTTGAGCTGGATGATGTCGAGCTTGAGTTTGAAAAAGAAGCATTGGTTGAAATTTCAAAGAAGGCAATTGAACGGAAAACGGGAGCCAGGGGATTGCGTTCCATCATTGAAGGAATCATGCTTGAAGTGATGTTTGATCTTCCTTCTCGTGATGACATCGATAAATGCATCATCACCGCTGAAACCGTTAAGGACAATAAGCCGCCAAAATTGATTTTGACCGACGGCACGACAATCAAAGGCGAGGGTAAGAAAACTTCTGCATAACTTTTGATGAAAAATTTTCATGCTGCCTGAATAGTATCAAAAAAAGCTGCCAGTAACCAAGGCAGCTTTTTTGCTCATGCCCGCCAAATGAGCACCGGTCCCTATTCTCCGTCCCAAAAAGTTGGATTAATTCCATTCATACAAGGAGATACTACCAATTACCACATACAAGGGAATGCAGGAGGGATTGTGATGAGCTGGACAGGCATAGCATTGTTTATCCAATTGTTTTTCGGGATTATCATCGGATTATATTTTTTGAATCTGTTAAAAGGACAAAGAACGCAAAAAGTAACCATTGACCGCGAATCGAAAAAAGAAATGGAACAGCTGCGGAAAATGCGGTCGATTTCATTAACGGAACCGCTTTCGGAAAAGGTCAGGCCTACCTCCTTCACGGATATAATTGGCCAGGAAGATGGAATTAAAGCTTTGAAAGCCGCCTTATGCGGACCGAATCCTCAGCACGTTCTGATATATGGTCCCCCGGGCGTAGGAAAAACTGCTGCGGCGAGGTTGGTCCTCGAGGAAGCAAAGAGAAACGCCAAATCCCCTTTTAAACAATCAGCTATCTTTATTGAACTTGATGCAACCACCGCCAGATTTGATGAAAGAGGGATAGCGGACCCGTTGATTGGTTCTGTCCACGACCCGATCTATCAAGGGGCAGGAGCCATGGGCCAAGCGGGAATACCCCAGCCGAAACAAGGTGCGGTCACTAATGCACATGGCGGCGTTTTATTCATTGATGAAATCGGAGAACTTCATACAATCCAAATGAATAAGCTTCTGAAGGTGCTGGAAGATCGCAAGGTTTATCTCGAAAGCGCTTATTATCAGGAGGAAAACACAAACATACCGACACATATACATGATATATTCAAAAATGGGTTTCCGGCTGATTTTCGGCTTATTGGTGCGACGACAAGGACGCCGAATGAAATCCCTCCGGCAATTAGGTCCCGCTGTATGGAAGTTTTTTTTCGTGAATTGGACAGGGAAGAAATCATCGAGGTTGCTAAAAATGCGGCAGACAAAGTGAAATTATCAATTAGTGATAAAGGGCTGGAAATAGTTTCTGAATATGCCCGGAACGGCAGGGAAGCCGTGAATATGGTGCAAATTCTGGCCGGTATCGCCATTACAGAAAATCGGTCCTTTATAAAGGATGAAGACATTGAATGGATTGCGCTCAGCAGCCAGCTATCTCCACGGCTTGAACGGAAAATTGCTCCAAAGCCCAGGGTGGGGTTAATAAATGGATTGGCAGTACAAGGTCCAAACAGCGGTTCTGTTCTTGAATTAGAGGTTACCGTTTTGCCTGCACAGGAAAAAGGGAGCATCAATATTACCGGGATTGTTGAAGAAGAAAGCATTGGCAGCCAAGGAAAGTCGGTACGCAGAAAAAGTATGGCGAAGGGATCAATTGAGAATGTGATCACGGTCCTCCGTGCCATGGGAGTTCCTGCTGACCAGTTTGATATTCATGTAAACTTTCCCGGCGGGGTACCGATTGACGGCCCATCAGCAGGAATAGCGATGGCAACAGGCATTTATTCAGCCATTTATAAAATACCTGTTGACCATACAATTGCCATGACAGGTGAAATCAGCATACATGGCAATGTGAAACCTGTAGGCGGGGTTGTCCCCAAGGTAAGGGCTGCAAAATTGGCAGGGGCGAAGACCGTCATTATACCTTCTGATAATATGCAATCGATCCTTGAGGAAATGCAAGGCATAGAAATCATCCCGGTGACAAACATAAAAGAGGTATTCGAAAAAGCCTTGAAGAAAGATTTGATCCCTGAAGAGATATTGCCGCAAATAAGCTCGAAAAAAGAAAGTGTGTAACGATTGCCTCGGTTGATGCCGGGGTTTTCTTCCTGAGATTTGCCCGGTTGTCTATGACAAATGGCCTTCAAGGTTAATTACGTGCTTTTAACGGTTTTTTTGTACATAATAGAGGGAAAATAAGTGTGGATGAAACAATAGACACTTGTTTTCAAATAGGATAGAATTGTTAAAAGACTGGCTTGGCTGGTAAAATTTAATAGTAATTAAGACGATGCGATAATGAGTGGAGGTGTCAGGCAATGGCTGATAACGAAATCATCGTCCCCCTCCTGCCGCTTAGAGGATTGCTTGTATATCCGACAATGGTGCTGCACTTGGATGTCGGACGGGAGAAATCTGTACAGGCTCTTGAAAAAGCAATGGTGGAAGACCATCTTATCTTTTTAACGACACAAAAAGATATTTCCCTGGATGAACCAGGTGAAGATGATATATACAAAATGGGAACACTGACGAAGGTAAAGCAGATGTTAAAGCTTCCAAACGGTACGATCCGTGTCTTGGTGGAAGGATTGAACCGGGCGGAAATAACTTCGTTCTATGATAATGATACGCATTTTTCCGCCAAGCTTGAAATATATGAAGACAGCACGGAAAAAGAGATTGAGCATCAGGCGCTAATGAGGACGCTTTTGGAGTATTTTGAACAATATATAAAAATGTCCAAGAAAATCTCCGCTGAAACATTTTCATCGACTGCCGATATTGAGGAGCCCGGAAGGCTTGCGGATATCATCGCGTCGCATCTGCCGTTAAAACTTAAGGAAAAGCAAGAGATCCTGGAAACAATCGATGTGAAGAAGCGCCTTAGCCGCGTCATTGAAATCATCAATAATGAAAAAGAAGTCTTGAATCTGGAGAAGAAAATCGGGCAGCGGGTCAAGCGCTCCATGGAAAGGACCCAAAAGGAGTACTATCTGCGCGAACAAATGAAAGCAATCCAGAAAGAACTTGGCGATAAAGAAGGAAAAACCGGCGAGATTGCACAGCTTACCGAAAAAATAGAGGCTGCAGGAATGCCTGAGCATGTGAAAGAAACGGCGTTCAAAGAACTCGACCGTTATGAAAAGATCCCTGCAAGCTCCGCGGAAAGTGCAGTCATCCGTAATTACATTGACTGGCTTGTCTCTATTCCATGGACGAATGCAACAAAGGATGACTTGAACATCCATAAAGCGGAAAAAATATTAAACCGAGAACACTATGGATTGGAGAAAGTAAAAGAACGGGTACTGGAATATTTGGCCGTTCAGCAACTTACCAATTCATTAAAGGGACCAATCCTATGCCTTGCCGGACCTCCGGGAGTCGGTAAAACAAGTCTTGCAAAATCAATCGCGTCCTCCTTAAACCGCAATTTTGTCAGGATTTCCCTAGGTGGGGTCCGCGACGAGTCTGAAATCCGCGGCCATAGACGGACATATGTCGGCGCGATGCCCGGAAGGATTATCCAGGGCATGAAAAAAGCCGGAACGGTGAATCCTGTTTTCCTTCTGGATGAAATCGATAAGATGTCGAATGACTTCAGGGGCGATCCTTCTTCTGCAATGCTGGAAGTGCTGGATCCGGAGCAAAACCATAATTTCAGTGACCACTATATTGAAGAAGCATACGATTTATCGAATGTTATGTTCATCGCTACTGCAAATAATCTGGCAACGATACCGGGTCCATTGCGGGATCGTATGGAAATTATCTCCATTGCCGGTTATACGGAGATCGAAAAGCTCCACATTGCAAAGGATCATTTGCTGGTACGCCAAATGGAAAAGCACGGGCTGCAAAAATCCCAGCTCCAAATCCGGGATGATGCTTTTATGGCGATCATCCGGTATTACACAAGGGAAGCAGGCGTGAGAAGCCTTGAACGGCAGCTTGCGAGCATTTGCCGGAAAACTGCAAAAATCATCGTTTCTGGAGAAAAAAAGCGAGTGGTTATCAATGATAAAAACATTGAGGATTTCCTTGGCAAACGGATTTTCCGTTACGGGCAGGCAGAGCTTGAGGATCAGGTTGGAGTCGCAACCGGGCTTGCCTATACCACAGTAGGCGGTGATACCCTGCAAATAGAGGTGTCCCTGTCCCCTGGTAAAGGAAAACTAATTTTAACCGGGAAGCTTGGGGATGTCATGAAGGAATCCGCGCAGGCAGCCTTTAGTTATATACGTTCAAAGACAGAGGAATTGAATATCGATCCGAATTTCCATGAAAACCATGATATCCATATTCATGTGCCTGAGGGAGCTGTCCCGAAAGATGGCCCGTCCGCCGGCATCACGATTGCGACTGCCCTGATTTCAGCACTTACGGGGCGCCCCATCCGCAAGGAAGTTGGCATGACTGGCGAGATTACATTACGCGGGCGAGTACTTCCTATCGGGGGCCTGAAGGAGAAATCATTGAGCGCCCATCGCGCCGGTTTAACGAAAGTCATCATGCCCAAGGATAATGAAAAGGATATAGATGATATTCCGGAAAGCGTCCGAAATGAATTGGAGTTTGTCCCTGTGTCCCATCTGGACGAAGTTCTCGAGCATGCATTGGCAGGTGACAAGGATTGAAGGTTACAAGTGCCGATATTGTGATCAGCGCTGTAAAGCCTGAACAATATCCAACCGATCCGCTTCCTGAATTTGCTTTGGCCGGCCGTTCAAATGTCGGAAAATCCAGTTTCATCAACAAAATGATCAACCGGAAAAGCCTGGCAAGGACCTCGTCCAAGCCAGGCAAGACACAGACCCTTAATTTTTATATCATTAATGATGTATTACATTTCGTGGATGTTCCTGGCTACGGCTATGCCAAAGTGTCAAAAACAGAGCGGGCGGCATGGGGAAGAATGATAGAGACCTATTTTACTTCCCGTAAACAATTGCGTGCGGCATTACTGATCGTTGATTTGCGCCATCCCCCTTCCAATGATGATGTGATGATGTACGATTTTTTAAAGCATCATGAGCTTCCCTGTATCATAATTGCCACGAAAGCGGATAAGATCCCGAAAGGAAAGTGGCAAAAGCACTTAAAGGTGGTCCGAGAAACGTTGGATGTGGATCCAGATGACCAATTGATCTTATTTTCCGGCGAAACCGGACTTGGGAAAGAACAGGCGTGGAGTGCTTTACAATCATTTATGTAAGGAGACAGGGGCTTTCCCTGTCTTCTTTTTTCTTTAAGGAGGGATGCATAGTGAGTTCATTCGAGGAACAAATCAATATGCTAAAAGACTGGATTGACAAATCTGAACGGATTGCTGTATTGACCGGGGCAGGTGTAAGCACGGAAAGCGGCCTGAAGGATTTTCGTTCTGATGAAGGGATTTTTGCAGGAGAGGAACCGATCGAGTATTACCTTTCACGTCCCTACTTTAACAGACAGCCCACGGAATTTTGGAAGAAATACAAGAGGATTTTTCACTTGGGGCAATTACATGCCTATCAGCCTAGTCTTGCACACACATTTCTTGCCGGAATTGAAAGAAAAGGGAAAAATGTCACGATTATCACCCAGAATGTGGACGGCCTGCATCAGAAAGCAGGCAGCAGAAATGTGATTGAGGTACATGGGGCCGTTACCAGCGCCACTTGCCCAAAGTGTGGCGGGATTTATGATTTTACGTATATCATGAATATGGAAGTGCCGGTATGCAAGGATTGTGAACGGGTTTTGAACCCGGATATCGTTCTATACGGGGATGAGATACATGGTTGGGAGGAAGCTGAAAAAAGCGTAATGGATGCGGATTTGTTCCTGGTTATGGGAACATCCCTTTCTGTCACTCCCGTCAATATGTTTCCCTCAATCGCAAGTTTGGCAGACGTCCCGCTACGGGGGTTGCTAAACAATGAACCGACCATCATGGATCGTTATTTTGATTTGATTATAGAAGAAAGGCTGGGTACTGTCTTTGAAGCCTTATCGAGGTGAATGACGGGGCCCGGTTTTTCGGGCCCTCACTTCTTTTTGATAAATAAGAAATAAAGGCCAGCCGCAACCAATAATGCCGGCCACAATTTAAGGCCGGTTGTAACGCCTGTCTCAAGAAAACCCAACCAGGAAATGACTTTGTCATAAAATAAGGATGAAATGGCAATCACTAATAATAGGATACCCTGAATCATTCCACTGTTTGTTTTTTTTGCCCGCAGAATAAAGCCAAGTGAGATAATCAGAATGAAAATGCCGACATTGTCAGGCCATATCCGGTATTTGTTCACTATGTGGAAATGCAGGCCAAACCCAAATAAGATCACACCCGGCAAGATGGCTTCATGGTCATTTCCGCCGTATGCCTGGCTTAAAAAAGCAAGGCCGACAATGCACAGTAAGGTTGGCCACGTATAAAATCCGGAAAAGATTTCGATCCTGGACTCTTCCAGAAAAAAATAAAGCCCAAAGCCAATTAATATGGTTCCGGGAAAAATCCGTTGTGCTTTCATTTATGCCTCCTGATGTGCGCCAGTTTAGATACTTGAAGTTATCCATGTTATTTGATATGGTACTTTTGAAGTGGATTGTCGAAATATCATCTATTTTGCATACTATATATCATAAACTTTCAGGTGGAAATAGTCTAAATTTTTTTCTTAGTCTGCATTAGCCTGTCAGGAACCGGCGGATGAGACCTCACGTTCACAATTCAAGAACTGTTCATATTTTTTTCATATAAAGTAAACAGAAAATGATATAATGTCATAGGTATACATTTATATTTTGGGGGTGTAACAAAAAATGCATATTCTAGCGGTAGGACTAAACTTTAAAACTGCCCCTGTAGAAATACGTGAAAAATTGTCATTTACCGAGGCCGAACTTGCGGATGCAATGAAGGCCCTTAAAAATAAAAAAAGCATTCTTGAAAATGTCATCGTTTCCACCTGCAACCGGACAGAAATCTATGCAGTAGCTGATCAAATCCATACATCAAGGTATTATATAAAAGAATTTCTTTCAGAATGGTTCCAAATTGAAAAGGAAGAATTCTCTCCGTACCTCTTCGTTTATGAAGGCGACGGAGCGATTGAACATTTGTTTAAGGTTGCCTGCGGATTGAATTCTATGGTGCTCGGCGAAACGCAAATTCTTGGACAAGTCCGTTCGAGCTTTATGGCTGCACAGGATGAAGGAACGATCGGCACTGTGTTTAACCACTTGTTCAAGCAAGCCTTGACTTTGGCAAAAAAGGCGCATGCCGAAACGGAAATTAATGCAAACGCCGTGTCTGTAAGCTATGCGGCAGTCGAACTTGCCAAAAAAATCTTTGGCAGCCTGAACGGCAAGAATACGCTGATCCTCGGCGCAGGGAAAATGGGTGAGCTTGCAATCCAGAACCTTCACAGCAATGGTGCCGACAACATCACTGTCATCAATCGCACCCATGAAAAAGCGATTGCGCTTGCTCAACGTTTTTCAGGCCATGCCAAGAAGCTTCAAGAACTGCAATGTGCTTTAGTGGATACAGATATCTTAATCACTTCTACAGGTGCCAAGGACTTTGTAGTTACTGAAGAAATGATGGCGAATGTAAACAAGCTTAGAAAAGGCCGGCCGATTTTTATGGTCGATATTGCAGTACCTCGGGATTTGGATCCCGAACTGGCAAAATATGAAAATGTTTTCCTTTATGATATAGATGATTTGGAAGGAATCGTGCAGGCAAATATTCAGGAGCGTGAAACCGCTGCTGAAAAAATTTCGATCATGATTGAGTCTGAAATCGTCGAGTTTAATCAATGGATTAACATGCAAGGCGTGGTCCCGGTGATATCCGCTCTCCGTGACAAAGCACTGGCCATCCAGGCAGAAACAATGAACAGCCTTGAAAGAAAGCTCCCGCATCTAAGTGAGCGCGACAAAAAAGTATTGAATAAGCATACAAAAAGCATCATTAACCAGATGCTTAAAGACCCGATTCTATATGCCAAAGAATTGGCTGGCGATCCGGATGTCAATGAGGCATTGAGCCGATTCGTGAAGGTTTTCAACTTGGAGGAATTGGTTGAAGAACAGACGCAGCCTTCTGCAGCCAAAAATCCGGTTACCGTACAATTGAATCACGCTGCGGCAAGGGTATAGAGGTAGATATGCTGGAACTCATGATGACCAGATTGCACGAAGCCACCGTGATTTTATATGCGTTGAGTGTGCTCTTATACTTTATTGATTTTCTGAATAATAACCAGAAGGCAAATCGCTTTGCCTTCTGGCTGCTTGCAATTGTTTGGCTTCTTCAAACAATTTTTTTATTTCTGTATATGTTGGAAACGGGGAGATTTCCCGTACTTACCATATTCGAAGGGCTTTATTTTTATGCCTGGATATTGATTACACTGTCACTTGTGATCAACCGGCTGCTGCGCGTCGATTTTATTGTGTTTTTTACCAATGTTCTCGGTTTTATCGTGATGGCGGTGCATACTTTTGCACCGGTACAGATTGAATCAGAAGTACTGGCTGAAAAGCTTGTGTCAGAGCTGCTGCTTATTCACATTACAATGGCGATCCTTTCCTATGGGGCATTTTCGCTTTCATTTGTTTTTTCATTGCTATATCTCATACAATATGACCTTTTGAAAAGGAAAAAGTGGGGAAAGAGGCTGATGAGGCTGGGGGATCTCGCAAAATTGGAACACATGTCTTACGTACTGGCGGTTATCGGGGTTCCAATGCTAGTACTGGCCCTTATTCTTGGCTTGCAATGGGCCCATTTAAAAGTTCCTGACCTATTTTGGTATGATCCGAAAATCATCGGTTCCTTTATTGTTTTAACAGCATATAGCGTGTATTTATATTTAAAAGTTCGGAAACAAATGTATGGAAAGACGCTCGCTTTTTGGAATATTGGTTCATTTTTAGTTGTCATCATTAATTTCTCCCTGTTTGGGAGCCTTTCAACATTCCACTTCTGGTATACATAGGAGGAAACCATGAGAAAAATTATTGTCGGTTCCAGACGGAGCAAACTAGCGATCACCCAAACGAATTGGGTCATCAACGAGCTTAAGAAGCTTGGCGTACCTTTCGAGTTTGAAGTGAAGGAAATCGTCACAAAGGGTGATAAAATACAAGACGTTACACTAGCAAAAGTGGGCGGAAAAGGCCTTTTTGTCAAAGAAATCGAACAGGCGATGCTTGACAAGGAAATAGATATGGCGGTCCACAGCATGAAGGATATGCCTGCCTTGCTTCCTGATGGGTTGACAATCGGCTGTGTGCCTCCGAGGGAAGACCACCGGGATGCCTTAATTTCAAAGAATCATATTCCATTGGACGAGCTAAAGGGAGGTTCCGTTATTGGGACCAGCAGCCTTCGCCGTAGCGCACAGCTTCTTGCGAACAGGCCGGACCTTGAAATCAAATGGATCCGCGGAAATGTGGACACACGGTTGGAAAAGCTGGCCAACGAAGATTATGACGCGATCATTCTGGCGGCCGCAGGTTTATCGCGCCTCGGCTGGAAACAAGAAGTAGTGACACAATTCCTTGACACCGACCTGTGCCTGCCAGCGGTGGGACAAGGAGCACTCTCTATAGAGTGCCGAGAAGATGATCATGAGCTTTTGGCAGAGCTTAAGAAACTGACATGTGAGAAAACAAAGCTTGCTGTTGAGGCGGAAAGGGCTTTTCTTGATAAAATGGAGGGCGGATGCCAAGTGCCCATAGCCGGATACGCAACGGTGAAAGACAACGGTTCTGTTTCCCTTTCGGCACTTGTCGCCTCTCCTGATGGAAACACGATATATAAAGAAATAATAGAAGGAAATGATCCGGTCAGTGTCGGGAATGAAGCAGCCGCCGTGTTAAGCAATAAAGGCGCGAAGGAATTAATTGACCGTGTAAAAGAGGAGCTCGGCCAGTAATGCGTGTCGTCAAACCTCTTCAAGGATATAACATCCTTGTAACAAGAGGGGAGGAGCAGTCCGAAAGCCTTAGCCAAACCATTGCTGCTCTTGGAGGGAATCCCTATGCGGTTCCCCTGATTGATTTTGCCCTGCCAAAGGACCAGCAAAGTGTGAAAAAACATATCGGACAGCTTAATCAATATGACTGGCTTATTTTTACAAGCCAAAACGGAGTAAAATATTTCTTCGAATTGGAGGGAAAAACGGAACACCCTGGTAAAATGCCCAAAATTGCAGTAATCGGGAGTAAAACTAAGCAAGCGCTTGCGGAGTTTGGATACCGGGCGGATTTCTTGCCTGATGAATTCGTAGCCGAAGCTTTTACACAGCAATTTGTCCGTCTGGTTAAACAGAATGACAGGGTGCTGGTGGCTAAAGGAAATCTGGCCCGTTCCGTCATATGGGAGGAAATCAGCCGATTGGGAGCAGAGTGCCAGGAAATCATCGTTTATGAGACAATTTTCCCTGAGGCAAGCGAACAACGGCTTGCCGGCCTGCTCCGTAATCGGACAATTGATATTGTTACATTTACCAGCTCGTCAACGGCAAATCATTTTATGAACGTCGTAAACAAGCATGGTTTGCAAATGGAAGCCGGGGAGCCCATTATCGTGTGTATCGGGCCGATAGCAAAGAAAACAGCTGAAAAGCTGGGCCTGGTTGTCCATGTGTGCCCTGACACAGATTATACTGCTAAAGCAATGATAGACAGCTTGATACAATACTTAGAAGTTAAGAACCAAGAGGAGGAAAGGGTATGAAAGACATTCAGTTTAATCGCCACCGCCGATTGCGCTCCAGTGCAAACATGAGGGCTTTAGTGCGGGAGACATACCTTCATAAAGAAGACTTGATTTACCCGATTTTCATCATTGATGGAGAGCAAGTGAAGAATGAGGTTTCATCCATGCCAGGTGTTTTCCAGATTTCAATGGATAACCTAAATGAGGAAATGGAGGAAGTGACAGGCCTTGGCATTAAGTCAGTCATTCTTTTCGGAGTCCCGCATGAACATGATAAAGATGAACAAGGTTCAGGAGCATTCCATCATAACGGGCTGGTCCAGAAAGCAACCAGATTTATTAAGAAAGAGTTTTCGGATGTCATCGTCATCGCAGATACATGCCTTTGTGAATATACAAGCCACGGCCACTGCGGCATTGTGGAGGATGGAAAGATCCTGAATGACAGATCCCTGGATCTTCTTGCCAAAACAGCTGTGAGCCAAGCTGAAGCAGGTGCGGATATCATCGCTCCGTCGAATATGATGGACGGGTTCGTTACAGCGATCCGTGCCGGGCTGGATGAAGCCGGTTATCATGATATACCGGTTATGTCATATGCCGTAAAATATTCATCCGCATTTTACGGACCGTTCCGTGAAGCAGCCAATGGGGCTCCGCAATTTGGCGACCGCAAAACCTACCAGATGGATCCGGCAAACCGTATCGAGGCATTCCGTGAAGCGGAATCCGACGTAATGGAAGGAGCGGACTTCCTGATTGTGAAACCAGCGCTTTCTTATTTGGATATTATCCGTGACGTGAAAAATAATTTCAGTCTGCCGGTTGTAGCCTATAACGTAAGTGGCGAGTATTCCATGATTAAAGCAGCAGCCCAAAATGGCTGGATTGATGAAAAGGCAATCGTGATGGAAATGCTGACAGGCATGAAACGGGCCGGTGCGGATTTAATCATTACGTATCATTCCAAGGATGTTGCCCGCTGGCTGGATGAGCAAAAGTAATCATATATGCCTTAAAATGAAAGGGGATGCGAATTATGCGGTCATATGAAAAATCAAAGAAGGCCTTTACCATAGCACAAGACCTTATGCCCGGAGGTGTCAACAGTCCGGTACGGGCCTTTAAGTCGGTGGATATGGATCCGATTTTCATGGAGCGGGGCAAGGGTTCAAAAATTTACGATATCGATGGCAATGAATACATCGATTATGTCCTGTCGTGGGGACCGTTAATCCTGGGCCATTCCAATGACAGAGTCGTTGAAGCCTTGAAAAAAGTAGCCGAAACCGGAACAAGCTTCGGGGCTTCCACGTTAGTCGAAAATGAACTGGCGCAGCTTGTGATTGAAAGGGTTCCTTCCATTGAAATGATTCGCATGGTATCTTCCGGAACCGAAGCAACCATGAGCGCCCTTCGCTTGGCCCGCGGCTATACCGGACGCAATAAAATCTTGAAATTTGAAGGATGCTATCATGGCCATGGGGATTCATTGCTGATAAAGGCCGGTTCAGGCGTTGCCACCCTGGGTTTGCCCGACAGCCCCGGTGTACCAGAGAGTGTTGCCAAGAATACGATCACCGTTCCCTATAATGACATTGAAAGCGTAAAATATGCGTTTGAACAATTCGGCGATGACATCGCCTGTATCATTGTTGAGCCGGTCGCAGGCAATATGGGTGTCGTCCCTCCTCTGCCAGGCTTCCTTAAGGGGCTTCGCGAGCTGACCAGCAACAATGGCTCCCTGTTGATTTTTGATGAGGTTATGACCGGGTTCCGTGTGGGCTATAACTGTGCACAGGGACACTTTGGCGTTACACCGGACCTTACATGCCTTGGGAAAGTAATCGGCGGCGGCCTGCCGGTAGGAGCTTTTGGTGGCAAAAGAGAAATCATGGAGCAAATCGCCCCAAGCGGGACAATCTATCAGGCGGGCACTTTATCGGGAAACCCGCTTGCGATGACGGCTGGCCTAGAAACATTAAGCCAGTTGACTCCTGAAGTCTATGAGGAATTCAAACGAAAAGGAGATATGCTTGAACAAGGCATCGGGCAGGCGGCGAAGAAGCACGGTGTCCCGCATACCTTTAACCGTGCAGGCTCCATGATCGGGATGTTCTTTACAAATGAAGATGTCATCAATTATGAAACGGCTAAAAGTTCGGATTTGGATTTCTTCGGAACGTATTACCGAGAAATGGCGGAACATGGCGTTTATCTACCGCCATCCCAATTCGAAGGTCTGTTCCTTTCCACCGCGCATACGGATGATGATATTGAAAAAACGATTGCAGCTGCAGAAAAGGCGTTTTCGAAGTTAAAAGGATAATATATTTCAAAGGTCTTGCTTTATCACTTTGATAAAGGGAGGCCTTTTTTAATGGTCTCCCCTTCTCCTTCTTATCCGAATAAATAGCATAAATAATTTTACTCCTTCATAGATTGTTAATGGCATAGTCATTGTTTTTCTTAGGATTTGAAAGGAGGAGTTGTTTTGTCGAAGGAAAATCAATCGTATTTACGATTTTCATTAGAAGAATCCATTTGGTTTCAGAAGGAACATGAAGTAGCTGAACTTTACTCCATCTCCCTGGATCCGAATGTTACGATCTTAGAAAGAGATCAATATGTAGTCATTAAGGGAACGCTTGATTTAAGCGGAGAATACAAGGAAGATCGGGGCACTGGCGAGTCTGTCATCAAGAATTATACCCAACACTACCATCCAAAAACGGTGCAGCAGGTGGAAAGAAGGGACTCAGGCATCAATGAATTCATGCACCGGTTTCCGGTAGATATTACAATTCCGTATGACAGGATTCATTCACTGCAGGATGTGGATGTGGAAATCCAAACATTTGATTATTTAATGCCAGATAAAAACTGTCTCAAGCTTCAGGCTGATCTGCTGATTACAGGCATATACAGGGATCAGTTGTCCGATCAAGAAGTCGATGATGAAACGTATGGGGAAGAATCCCAGTATGGATATGGCGAACATGAAGAAGTTTCCTATGAAAGTAATTTTACGGACTACTCCGCAAGTCATCAAGATTTAGATGAACCTACAACCCACCGTGAAAAAGAAACAAACCCTGCAGGCGGGGAAACGGAAATTTTTTCACAAACCGAACAAGGCCAGTTTGAAACATTTGAAGAGTATATCCGGAAAACATCTTCTTTCCAAAGCCTAAAAGGGGAAGAGGACAACCAAAAGTTTGAGGCCATGTTTGAAAGTCCTATCATTGCGGGGGAAAGCCCTGTAAGCAATACTGAGGATGGACTGTATATACCATTTTACGCCCAAGCCAGGAAACTTCCGGAAGAAGGGCGGGCTGAAAAATCAGAACCTGAGCTTATAAGCAAACAGCCTGACATCCCCGTGTTCGATATTCCAATGGAACCTCTCTATGATGAATTGAAAACAAAAATGCAAGTATCCGAAAAACAACCGGAAACAACTCATCCATGGACTGATTTGATTAAGCACGGAAGCTTCGATCCTGATGAAACAAACTCTGTACAACAAGAGCCTGCCCCTGCACAGCAGCCAGCAACGGGCCAGCAAGTGCCTCTCCCTGCACAGCAGCCAGCAACGGGCCAACAACAACAGCCAATCCCTGCACAGCAGCCAGCAGAAAGCCAAAAACCGTTGTTGCCTGCCGGAAACCAGCCAGCTGGTCAACAAGCACCTCGCGCTGCTGAACAAGAGGGTGACAGGGGGGAAAAGCAGAAGGTCCAAGCAGAACAAACCCAACTAGAACAAACCAAACCAGAACCAATCCCGGCAGACGATGGGGTACAAAAACCTGAACAACAAGAGCCGCTCCCTGATAATAAACAAGCGAATCAAGAAGAACCGATTCTGCAAGAGCCAGTTCAGAATTCTAAGGGAATAGAAGAAGAACCGGTACCTGCAGAAACAAATCAGCAATCAGGCCGGAAAGAAACAGAGCCTGCCAAAGCCGAGGCAGAGCCGGGGGAAAACCAATTGGAACCAATCCTGCACCTTGCCAAAAGAGAGGATGCCCCCAAAGTTAAAAATGCTAAAAACAAGGATGGCCGTGCTTCTTCCAATCGTGAAAGTGAACCCGAAAATCAAGAACAAAAAGAACATATTTCATTAATGGACTTTTTTGGCCGCAAGCAGGAGGAAGAGCTGACAAAGGTAAAGGTATGCATTGTACAGCATGGAGATACGCTATCATCGCTTGCCGACCGGTATGAAGTCAGCGAACAGTCCATTTTAAGCAGCAATGCACTGGAGCAGGGGCAGGATGTGTACGAAGGCCAGGTACTCTATATCCCCAGGGGAAAAGCGTTAAAATTGTAATGGTAATTCCAGAGCAGAGACGGCGGGCCCTGCTCTGCTGTTTTTTTTCGGATCATTTAAAAAACCCCATCAAAACATGCCATTCAAGTGAAGGTGAGTGGATTAACCGAATATGGAAGACAAACAGGAATTTAATGATACAGAGGTTATTTTGCACCAGTATTCGTTGCATGCCAGATATGTTGAAAATTTTGGGAAAGTGAAGAAAGTCTATAGCGATAAAGGCATTTTTGCTTTAAAAGTGATATCCCCCCAAAAAGGGATGGACTTCTTCCGGAATATCCAATTCTTATATCAGCGCGGCTACAACCGGATTGTTCCGATTTATCCGGCGACAGACGGGAGGTATGCTGTGCTCCATGGAGGGCATTTATATTATTTAATGCCCTGGCTGCTGAATGAGGACACCGGTGAGCGCGATGAACGCCACATGCAATTATTCCGCGAGCTTGCAAGAATGCACACCCTCTCGATGAAAGAAAGGCCTGTAAAAAAAGAAGAAAGAGAAGAGCATTATGAAGAGACTATAAAGCAGTGGAAGGAACAACGTGAATTTATCGAGGAATTTGCTGGAGAGAGCGAGAAAAAATGGTATATGTCCCCATTTCAGCTTTTGTTATGCATGTATTATACCGATATTACCCAGGCATTGAATTATGCTGAAAAAAAGCTTGAAGAATGGTTCAAGAAAACAAAAGAGGATGAAAAAGTAAGGACTGTTATTACGCATGGAAAGCTGTCCATGCAGCATTTTATTTACGATGATAGAGGATATGGCCATTTTATCAATTTCGAAGATTCAAAGACGGTTCCGCCTCATTTTGACTTATTGCCTTTTTTGGTAAGATCCGCAAGGACCTATCCTACCCGGTGTGATGATTGTGTCAGCTGGCTCTACAATTACCTTAAATATTTCCCGCTGAAAGATGAAGAAATGCTTTTATTCCAGAGCTATTTGGCGTATCCCGGATCATCGATCCAAACTGTGAGGAACTACTTTGAGAAAAAGGGAGGAAAAAGCGAGCTATATTATGTCAGCCAGCTTCAGAGGCAATATTGGTTATTAAAAAACACGGAATACATGGTAATGAAGATCGAGGAAATTGAGCAGCAGAAAAAAGCGGCTGCTGGGCAGGAACAATCACAAAGCTAAGACCGGCCAGGCAAAGAAATTTTTGCTGGCCGGTTATTTTTTCTCAAAGAGGAGATAACTTAACAACAATGAGTACTTCAATAGATGAACGGCGGGTTGTACCAATTGAACAGCTTCTTGATCTTGCTGTCTAAAATAGGGATATTATCTGTGATATATGCCCATAAACACATAAAATAATCATCTATTTAAACAGTGTAATCCAAGAAGTGGCCAAGTTCAGGAAATCAGATAGAACATAGGCTGAGTACGCACGTCCTGTGCCAACACCTGTGTGATCCACATCCTACGCGCCTCAACTATCCTCCTGTCTTTGTACTAAGAAACCCTCCTGCGAATAAAGCGGCTGTTATTATATCCACTCCAGATGAAAGGCTACGGCTATCAAAATAAAGATGGCAAGCAGCAAAACATCGAATGTGGTTGGCAATAAAAAAGTCCTGATCCCTTGAAAGACGCTGAAAGGGATGATGAATTGAGCGCAAACAGCGCGGACCGTTCTGAGCCAGGGAGGCAATGAATAAGGATTATATCTTTTTCTCATTGGGCGAAAACCATCCTTTTGTATTATTATGCCATCGTATGTTTTCTCGGCAGAAAATGTGCTTTTTGCCTATGGCCTATCACGCGGGATATGTATACAATGAGTAAAAAACGGAAAAGAATATTGACTATATAACATATTTTTATGTACTATATTAAATGAATCTTCCATCAGCTGTATGTAGCCAGCGAAGGGAAATCTGAATAAATATAAAGACTGAGAACAGGAATAGTAAGATGCCATACTGCTTTACAGAGAGGAAGCCATTAGCTGTAAGGTTTCCAGGCCGGTACCATCCGAAGTCGCCTGTGAGTCGTTTCCGTGAACTGATTAAGGGCGCGTTTCCGCGTTCACTTTTGGCTAGCGGAATACCGGCAAGAGCCGTTATCTTATTTGAGAGCCGAACAAAATTGCATTACTAAATTTTGTCGGAAAAAAGGTGGAACCGCGAACAACTTCCTTCGTCCTTTTGTGATGAAGGAAGTTTTTTATTTTCCGGGATTTTGAATGCCTGATAAAGGAGGAAGTTTATATGGAACAACAGCAGCAAACAATGCCGACCAAATATGATCCGCAGACGATTGAAAAAGGACGGTATGAATGGTGGTTAAAGGGGAAGTTTTTTGAAGCGAAAAGCGAAGGTGAAAAAGAGCCATATACAATCGTTATCCCGCCCCCGAATGTAACGGGGAAATTGCACCTTGGCCATGCATGGGATACGACGCTTCAGGACATTTTAACCCGCATGAAACGGATGCAGGGCTATGATGTATTATGGCTTCCTGGTATGGACCATGCTGGAATCGCCACGCAAGCCAAGGTGGAAGAGAAGCTTCGGAACCAGGGCCAAAGCCGTTATGACCTGGGGAGGGAGAAATTTCTCCAAGAAACATGGAAGTGGAAAGAAGAATATGCGAGCCATATCCGCCAGCAATGGTCAAAGCTTGGGCTTGGCCTTGATTATTCACGGGAGCGGTTTACGCTGGATGAAGGACTTTCCAAAGCGGTTCGCGAGGTTTTCGTTTCCTTATACAAAAAAGGATTGATCTACCGCGGTGAATATATCATCAACTGGGATCCTTCCACGAAAACGGCGCTGTCTGATATAGAGGTTATTTACAAAGATGTACAGGGTGCATTCTATCATATGAAGTATCCATTGGCGGACGGATCCGGACATATCGAAATTGCTACGACACGGCCGGAGACCATGCTTGGGGATACAGCGGTAGCCGTTCATCCTGAAGATGACCGCTATAAACACTTAATAGGCAAAACAGTCATCCTGCCGATTACCGGCCGGGAGATTCCCATCGTTGGCGATGATTACGTTGATATGGAATTTGGTTCAGGCGCCGTGAAAATCACGCCTGCCCATGATCCTAATGATTTTGAAATCGGCAACCGCCACAACCTTGAACGCATACTCGTCATGAATGAAGACGGTACGATGAACGGCAGGGCAGGAAAATACGAAGGCATGGACCGTTTTGAATGCCGGAAGCAAATTGTAAAGGACTTACAGGAAGAGGGCGTCCTTTTCAAAATTGAAGACCACCTCCATTCGGTTGGCCATTCAGAACGAAGCGGAGCAGTAGTAGAACCATATCTATCAACTCAATGGTTTGTAAAAATGCAGCCATTGGCTGATGAAGCGATCGCGCTTCAGCAGAAATCCGAAAGTGAAAAGGTTCATTTCGTGCCGGACCGTTTTGAGAAGACATACCTGCACTGGATGGAAAATATCCGTGATTGGTGTATTTCACGCCAGCTTTGGTGGGGGCACAGGATCCCTGCATGGTACCATAAGCATACAGGGGAAGTTTATGTCGGCCTGGAGGCCCCTGAAGACATCAAAAACTGGGAACAGGATAAAGATGTGCTTGATACTTGGTTCAGCTCGGCGCTTTGGCCTTTCTCCACAATGGGATGGCCGGATACAGAGTCAGCAGATTACAAACGGTACTATCCAACGGCAGCGCTTGTGACCGGATATGATATCATCTTCTTCTGGGTATCGCGTATGATATTCCAAGGTCTTGAGTTTACAGGAGAACGGCCATTTAAAGATGTACTAATTCATGGCCTTGTCCGTGACGCACAGGGACGCAAGATGAGTAAATCGCTTGGAAATGGTGTCGATCCAATGGATGTCATCGACCAATACGGTGCCGATTCCTTGCGTTACTTCCTGTCAACCGGCAGTTCTCCGGGACAGGATTTGCGCTTTAGCATTGAAAAGGTAGAAGCAGTCTGGAACTTTGCCAATAAGATTTGGAATGCTTCACGCTTTGCATTGATGAATATGGATGGGCTGACTTATGAAGAAATCGATTTGAGCGGCGAAAAATCCGTAGCGGACAAGTGGATTTTGACCCGATTGAACGAAACGATCGAAACCGTTACAAGACTCGCTGATAAATATGAATTTGGCGAGGTTGGCCGCATCCTATACAATTTCATCTGGGATGATTTCTGCGACTGGTACATTGAAATGGCTAAACTTCCGCTGTATGGTGAAGATGAGGCTGCCAAGAAAACCACGCGTTCTATCCTGGCATATGTACTGGATAATACGATGAGATTGCTGCACCCTTTCATGCCGTTTATTACCGAGGAAATTTGGCAGAATCTGCCGCATGAAGGCGAATCCATCACAACAGCGGCATGGCCGGAAGTGAAAGCTGAATTGACCGATGCTGAAGCAGCTGAAGAAATGAAGCTTCTTGTTGAAATTATCCGTTCTGTACGAAACATCCGTGCAGAAGTAAATACGCCGATGAGCAAAAAAATCAAGCTGATCCTGAAGGCGAAGGATGAAGAGACATTAAGCAGGCTTCAGAAAAACAGTGCTTATATTGAACGCTTCTGTAACCCTGAGGAATTCACAATCGGCACAGATGTTGAGGAACCAGGGCAGGCAATGACCGCAGTTGTCACCGGCGTAGAATTGATTCTGCCTCTGCAGGGCTTGATCAACATTGACGAAGAAATCAGCCGCCTGGAGAAGGAGCTCGATAAATTGAACAAGGAAGTAGAGCGTGTTCAAAAGAAATTAAGCAATGAAGGCTTTGTAAAGAAAGCACCTGAAAAGGTAATTGAAGAGGAACGTGCGAAGGAAAAGGATTACAGCGAAAAACGCAATACTGTCATCAGCAGGATCCATGAATTGAAGCAACTGTAAGTAAAAAAGGATGAACCCGTTACGGTTCATCCTTTTTTATCATAGAGTAAACATGCCGGGGCGGACCACCACTTTATCAGCGAAGGTCAGAATTCACGAGCGAAAATCCAGTTTTATGATCGGCATCTAAATTTATGAGCGAAAATTTCAATATATGAGCGAAAATTTTAATTTATCAGCGGAAAACCGAATATATCAGCCATCAATATACTTGATCTCCCAATTCTTCCTTGATATGCAGTAAATACTCCCTGACGATATTAATATCTGTCAAGGCACTGAGCGTCCGGCTGCCGACAACGTCTTCAATTTCATTCAATAAAAAGCTGCCTTCTTCGGAAAAAACAAAATCGACACCGGCCATGCCAAAATCCACCACATTAATTATTTTTTCTACAAGAGATTTTTGTTCAGCGGACAGTTCATACAGCGAGGCGCTGCCGCCCAAGGTGTAATTTGCTTTAAAATCAGTTTCCGATTCCCTCAATACAGCGGCTATGATTTTCCTTCCAACAATAAATACCCGTACATCCTTGCCATAAACGGCAGGTTTTTGGAGTATCCATTTGCCTGGGGATCCTTGCAACTCATGCTCCTCTTTTTCGTTTTCAATTAGATAGACTTGTTTTCCACCGCGGCCTGAGACTTCTTTAGCTATATAAGGGTATTGCAACAGGACATCCTCCCGACGAAAGTGGTCTCGATTGCCATAGATGGTATCAGCCATCGGAATTCCAAGCTGCGCCATGAATTGATGGGTTTTCGCTTTGTTATTGCACAAGTCCGAGACAAACGCAGAATTAAAACATCTTACGCCAATCAGCTCCAACTGCCTTGTGAAAAAAGGATCAATCGTTCGCACGATTGCAAATGAAGGGAGGAGCACCGATTTCTTTTGATGGAATAATTCTAGCTTTGATGACAAATGCCCTAATGAAAAATCCTCCCGGAACAGCAGGGAAAGCTTCATATCCATTTGTCCGGCTTCTTCAATCATCCAGTAAATATAAGACATATTCCGCGCTGCATCTTCTTTTGAATAAATCAGCCAGCCCTGCTCATGCATGGTTTTTCTCCTTTTCATTCTGCAAGATATAGCTGATCATATCATCTGCTATATTTACTCCTGTCGCATGGTAGATATTCAGTAAATGGGAATTCGAGTTCACTTCGCATAGCAGTGGCCCATTTTCGCCAAAAAGCAGGTCTATGCCGGCGAAATCCAGGCCAAGTACGTCTGCGCACCTGATTGCCAGTTCTGCTTCCTCTTTTGTTGGGGAATAAGGCATGGTTTTTCCACCGTTCGTGACATTGGCCCGAAAATCGGTCGCGGATGTACGGAGCATCGAAGCGACAACCCTGCCGCCCACTACGTTTAATCGTATATCCCTGCCCCTGCTGCTTTGGACAAATTCCTGCAGCATAAAAGGTACATGGGCAATTTCTTGCACCTTTGCAATCAATTCCGTTTCGTTTTCAACAAGATACACCTGCTGGCCAAATGAACCGTAAGCTTCTTTTACGATCAGTGGGTATCCGAGGCATGCTCCGATATCCCTGAAAGTCTGAAAATCATTCCGTAGGATTCCTTCGTATGTAAAAGGAGGGAAAATTGTATTAGGCATTGGTATGCCGCGGTTTGCCAAGGCATGATGGGTCTTTGTTTTACTGTCACAGACCTCGATGGCTTTGCTGCTGTTATATACAGGCAGGCCCATCAACTCTAAGTGGAAGGCCAATGGGATATCTTTATCCATATAAATGATAAAGTCAGGAAGTTGTTCTGCCAGATCGCCTTTTAACTTGGCCACCCCATTAGCAAGGACCGGAATCAATTCCGTATTCCTGACGATAGTTGCTTTCACTCTTTTTCTCTCCGCAGCATCCTTGATAAAAACCGCAAGATCGGAAAATTTCTCTTGCTGCAAATAACCATTTATGATGATCCAGCAGCTTTTTTGCGAATCGTCCATTTACGCCGCACTTCCTTTAGATATAGTTACTTAATTGCTAAAACTATTGTAAAATATATCTTTACAGAAAGTAAGCAGCAGTGCAATATTGGAGGCTTTTATATGAAAAGAAAGACAATGGCTGACGTAGAAGAATATTTACTGCAGAGGCAGATGAAGCTGGGAATGGATTTTGGCCTGGCCCGGATGGAAAGGTTTCTTGATTATCTCGGCAATCCTCACGCTGAAATGAAATTCATTCATATAGCCGGATCGAATGGCAAAGGCTCGACACTGAATTATATCAAGGAAATATTGATTGAGGCCGGTATATGCGTTGGGTCCTTTACTTCCCCATATTTAGAACGCGTGAATGAAGAATTTACAATAAATCATTCTATGATCAGTGACACGGAATTTATTTCAGTTTTTAATGAAATCTATTCAACAATTGAGAAGATGGACAAGGATTCGGAAGGACCGACACAATTCGAAATTTTGACCGCCATCGCTTTTATGTATTTTAAAAAGAATGACGTAGATATTGTTTTGCTTGAGGCAGGGCTTGGCGGTAGGCTCGATTCTACGAACGTGGTTACCCCTGTCCTGTCGATCATTACATCTATTTCCCTTGAACATACCAATATCCTGGGTGACTCCATCGAATTGATAACAGAGGAGAAAGCAGGAATTATCAAGAAAGGAGTGCCAGTAATCAGCGGCGTGAAAAACCCACAAGCAGAAGAAATTATAAGGTTAAAGGCTGATACGCAGGATGCCCCTTTATTTCAGCTTGAAAGGGACTTTGCCTTGGAGGCTTGGAACACACATGAAACCTCTCAGTCCTTCACATTTCGAATGGACAAATATGTGCTAGAAAAAGTTCAGCTTACGATGCGTGGCTGGCATCAAGCGGAAAATGCATCCCTTGCGTTAACGGCCATTACGCTTTTAAATGGACGGCAAGAGTTTTCCATTCATGAAGAAAGCATTCGAAAAGGCCTGCGCCAATCGGCTTGGAGGGGCCGTTTTGAACTGTTATCGGAAAACCCGCCCATCATATTGGACGGTGCCCATAATCCTGCAGGCATGTTGGTATTGATGGATACACTTCATAACGCCTATCCAGAAAAAAAATATCGTTTTGTGTTTACTGCCCTGAAAGATAAAAACTATAAAGAGATGATTAACATCCTTGATGTCTATGCCGAACAGGCAATCTTTACGGAAATTCCGCATGCCCGTGCCGCTAGTGCCGAGGTTCTTAATGAATCTAGTAAAAGCCATAGCAAACAAATGATAAAAGGCTGGCAAAAAGCAATCGAAGCAGCCATCAAAAACCTGGGGCAAAATGAGGCTCTTATCATCACGGGCTCGTTATATTTTCTGGCGCTGGCCAGGCCCTATACCAAGGTCATTCTTCAGGACATGCCATAAAATCAACAGATTTACAGTATGACATTGCAATAAAAATTTGTTAAAATTACTTTTAATTGACACTTTTCTGTTAAATTTTCCCGTATAAACAAGTGGTCATGTAAAGGGGTGATTCCATTGGAAGTAGTGAAAAAGAAACGAATTGTAGTCTGGGGATCATGGTTAATGATTATTCCAGCGGGAATCACTCTATCATTTCAACATTTTCCGCCCCTAATCACCGGACGCGGCTGGGACACCCTGGCTTTCCTTGTGTTAATGTGCATTTTATCTTTCATACCCATGATCATAAATAATACACCTATTTCGTCAGTGCAGGGGGTATCACTGGCGGTCTTTCTGATTTTTGGGCTCGCTGTCGAAATGATATTGACGCAAATTTCCTTCATGTTCATGCTTTTGATGCTTCGGCTGAGGCGAAATGAAATGTACCGCCTCCCGTTGAATTCCTTGATTTTTTTCTTCGTATCAGTAGTAAGCGGGATGATCTACTATGGGATTGGCGGAACACATGATTTTGATGCTGTTATAGGCCCTTCCAATTTTTGGAAAATATTGATTTACCTGCTTGTGTATTTTATGTTGAATACGCTTTTCATTTCAGTTTCAAGATACATATTGAACGGCCAGAAACTAGAACTGTTCACCAAGGATGCTGTTTGGGATTTCATTGCCTCATTAGTGGTGCTTCCCATCGGATTGATCTTATTTATATTATACGATCAGCTAGGCTATCTTTCGATATTGTTTGGCGGGATCCCTTTAGTAGGGATAGCCCTTGTATTGAAGCTTTATAACTCTTCCCAGGAAGTCAGTGAACGTTTGAAAAGGGCAGGGGAATTCGGCCATGAACTGACCCAAAGGCTGCAGGTCAATGAGGTTCTCAGCATCTTTGTTTTAAAGATACCTGCTATTATTCCATCTGACAATGCTTACATCCTTGATTTATTCAATGAGAAAAATGAAATCCATCTTTTGGGTTATGCAGAACAAGGTATAGAAAAAAAGAAGGAAATCCCGCCACTGACACTTAAAGAAGGGATTTCAGGATTTGTTTGGAAATCGAAAAAAGGAGTTATTTTTCATAAAAGAAGAGAGTGGGAACATCTTGATATTGGCATCCTGCCGGAAACAATAGAAAGTTTACTCGCCGTTCCTATTGTGAGAAATGAATTGGTAGTGGGTGTATTGATCCTGGCTTCAGGAAGAAAACGTGCATATGAGCAATATCACCTAATGATCACGGATATTTTATGCTCCTATTTGGCGGTGGCAATCGAAAATGCGCGCCATTTACATGAAACGAAGCAGAAAAGTGAGCGCTGCGCCTTAACCAACCTTTATAATTACCGTTTTTTCGAAGATGCCCTTGAAAACGAATTTATCAAATTGCAAAACAGGGAAATTAGCACTCTTTCATTAATTCTCCTCGACATTGACCATTTTAAAACAGTAAATGACACATACGGCCACCAGAGCGGAAATGATATCCTTGCCGGACTGGCTCGCCGTCTTGAGAGATTGATGCCGGCCAAGGGAATTGTGGCCCGTTATGGCGGAGAAGAATTTGTGATCCTTTTGCCGGACGTAAGCAAATCGGAGGCTTTTGACTTCGCTGAAAGTATCAGGCACACCATTGCCAGTAAACCTTTTACTGTCTATTCGGATTTGGACGATACCCGTACCATTCTTTCAGTTCCGATAACGGCAAGCATCGGGTTAGCCTCCGCGCCGTTGGATGCTGAAGACGCTCAGGCACTCATCCGCCACGCAGACCGGGCCATGTATACCGGAGCGAAACAGGCGGGGAGGAATAGGGTTGCGAAGTATGTTGGATGAGATCATAAAAAAACTTAGAGCGAACGGCTCTAAGTTTTTTATTCCCTTTTATAGGTTGATTTCGATTCTTTCATGGAAATTTTTTGAACAGTTGGTATGCCTCTAGGAGGATTATCGATTATGTCTTCTTTATAGTTTATTTTCACCCGGTCATCCATCGATTTTAAATAGATATTCTCTCCATAAACGCCACCATTAAGGACAACGTTGGAATCGTAACCGAATAATTCGGCTCCATAACCCCAAATCTCAATATCTTTTTTAGAATAAAGATATACATTCAAATCCTTGGAATCATAACCTCTATTGTTAAAAGCAAGGCTAATATTTTCTTCACTGATTAGGACAAGAGTTCCATCTATATTTTTCGTCATCCCGACAGCCTCAATAGTTGAGTTAGCATAAATGGTACTATTGGTATTTAGATTATTGAAAAGTTCTGCACTGCCATTAATATAAACTGGTGCATCCAAGTTAACATTATTCATTTCAGCGTTCAGGCCAACGTAAATATAGCTGTTGCTTTGAACTTTAAGTGTTGCTTGTCCTTGATTATGATATCGATATGACGGCCTTACCTTAAGATTTCCCTTTATATAAATATTTCCATTAACTTCTAAATATCCATTGTCTTCAATCGTTAGATCATTTTCTATAATAATATCGCTATTTATTACTTCCTTTTGACCACGTTTAATCCTTAATTCATTATATTGTACCGCTGTCGTTACTTCAGGTATTTCTTTTGAGTCAATGCTCTCTCTTACATCCAAAGGAGTCAAATTTTCGGCGTTATTTTTAATTTCAGGAGCTTTACGAAAATAATCCGGCAGTTTTTGAGCTGGATTTTGAATAGGATACCAATGGTCAGAGCTAATAAATGGATATCGATAATTATAATAATAATTATTCAGTTTCATTGTTAAAAGCCCGTTTATAGTAGGATAACCGTTCTTGAATCCAAATTCAAAAAATCCTAAAGGTCCCTTAAATGTCACATATTCTGAAAGCCTCAAATTATTGTCTATATAAACATTTCCATTTATTTCGGATTTTCCATATAAATACAAATCGTTATTGCTAAAAACACTATACTTAAAGATTTCAGATACAGTTGTCAAGATAATAGATTTAGTCAGTAGTTTTCCTTTTTTGTTTTCTGGTATGGTAATGTCTATTTTAACTTGCAGAAATTCATGGTTGTCTGGATTGATCATTTGTGGCGCTGAAAGGAAATATTCTTGGTTACTATCAGAATTCAATTGAATAACCATTTCTTGCAATTTCTGATGCATGTGAGGTAGCTGGATACCTGAGGATGCCTGTAGCTGGGTGTTGATCCCATTCAAATATACTTGGATTTTTGCCATTGCTTCATCCATAGCCATTTCAGAATCGATTTTCTCTTCCACAGTTGTCTTTGAAACCTGAATGGTTTTTTGCGCGTTTAATGCAAACCCTGCAAGCGTAATGGTGGTCAATCCAATTAACACGATAAAAAGCAGGACAACTATAAAGGCATAGCCTCTTTGATTATTGAGTCGGTTCATTGCCGCCCTCCTCCACATCATAAATAGTAAAAAGGGATTGAGCCTTTGCTTGCCGGGTGCTGTCTTTAAAGCTGATGACAAAGTTAAACTCCAGATTTCCATCATTATTTACTGTCAAACTTGTTTTTTCAGCAGTGGCATAATCACTATTTATCATTCTTTCTATATTTGATTCAATTAAGAATAAGTCCCCATCTTCCTTTTTTATTATTTTTAGAGGAGTGGATTGCCCCTTATCATGTACATCCACAACTTGAATTGCAGTTACTTCCCCGTTAACAACTTCATCAATTTTAAACTCTTGTGCATTGTCGCAAAAATCATTAATCTGCTCAGCTACCATCACCAGCTCGTTTCTCAGTTCATTGTGGTCCACCACTTTTTTCGAGCTGTTGACCGATGAAAAAAAGATGCCGTAGACAAGGGAGGACAGCACAAAAAAAATGCTGATTGATACCAATACTTCAACTAAGGTCAAACCTTTATCATTGAGTTTCATTTCTTTTATATCCTTCAATGTTTTCATATTTTGTTAGTTTGCCATTGACCGTCGTCCAAACCCTAATTTTAATTTTTATCAGTTTATCTATAAGTTTTTCATTTGATGGCTGAGTAAATTCCACACAGACTTGGTAATTTTTCAGTTTCTCTTTTTCATTTTCCGGAAGTGTCATAATATTATCGGGTACAACTTCAATTCCCATTTTCGCACCCGTTTCAGGATCTTGACACTCCCTTTTATCTAATTGACTTTGAGTAAATTCAAAACTCTGGTTCTTGTAATATTCCAAAGTATTCTTTGCGAGATAAATAGAGTTCAGTTTATTGTCTGCCCTAGTGTTTTGCGAGAAGCTGTTCTGAAGGGCAGAGCCGACTACGCCAAGAAATATGCTAAGGATCACAAAGGAGACGAGAAGCTCGATGAGGGTAAAGCCTTTGTTATTCATCAGTTTTTTCTGTTTCACCGCGAATCCCCCATTTTTCGCCAAAAAGTATGTAAATTTGACTAATATCTTCAGTTGTAGACTTTTAAATCACTTACAATTATTATACAATACTTTATAATTGAAATTAGGAAAAATAGGCAGAATTTCTTATTTATGATAAAGTTGCTAAATTATTAAGAAGCGGGGTGCAGAATGGAGACTTTCATTTTTATGGCACTTTCTCTTATTCTATTAGTACCAATTATCTATTTTTTGCCTCTCGGTTTGAATGGGAAAGGAAAAATAGCGATAATTGGGGCTTCATTATTCGTTTCATTAATTGGCTTGTTGGCCAGCTTTACTTTTTCTCTATGGACAGCCGCATTGTTTTCTATACTGTTATTGCTGCCGGTCGCTCTAATCATAGGGAAACGTTCGGAACAGCTGCTGCTCGCATTCGGTGAAACGGCGGCATCACATGAGAGTGTTTATGGCGAGTATGAAGCCTATCACACCTATGATTCAAATGAACATGAAGACGCTTTTGTGAAAGAAAATGAACTGTTGGATCATTACTTGCCTAATGATGTACTACACATTGATTCTCTAAAAAATGGAGTGCCGGAAGGAATAGAAACTAAACAGCAAAGTAAAGCAGCATTAGAGATTGGTAGGAGTGAGATTGATCTCTCTGATACTCTAAGTGATCAGGCACCAGTGTTGGAAGATGTCCCAAAGACTGCCGGAGATTTACGTGGATTCGAGGAATCAATGGACGAGTTGCCATTTGATAATGACATTGCTTTTTTACAAAACAGGGTATTGGATTCTGGAGAGTCCGAGTTACCAGTTTTGGAGAATTCCCCTCAACCCGGCGGGGATTTGAGCGGCTTCGAGGAACCGATAGATGAGTTGCTTCTTGATGATGAAACTGCTTTTATACATGACAGAGAATTGCATGTGTATGCAGAATCCGGGGAATCGGCAGCAGCTGAATTGGCAAATGAATCGTATTATATGGCGGAGATTGAAAAGCTGCTCGAAGATGAAAATATAGCAGAGAAGCAAGACTGCGAACAATCCGGACCCGGCCAGCTATATGATGTTTCGCCATTTATTCTTGAAGAATTAAAGGGTAATAATGATGATGGGTTTCTTCCGGAAATAACAGAAAATGCCGACTTTCATCAAACTAAGCCTTATCCTGCTTATGAACCAGTTCCATCGGAAGAATTAGAATCTATTCCGGATGAAGAAAACCAGACATTGGCGGGTGGAAATGAGAGCATTGTCCCTGATAATATTTATGAAAATATGAATCTTTCGAATGATGAACTGATTGGTTTGGAAATGGAAATAGGCCAGGTTTCCCAAGAAGAATCCATGGTTGAAATGTTGCCGGAAGAAGAATTAACTGAAGACTCGACTGGAATTACTGCTGATGAAAATGACTCCAAGACAGCTTTGCCGTCACATGGTGCAACACTGCAAGAACTGAAACCGGAAGGAGCCAATCTGGATAGGGAGTTACTAAATAATATGCTGTCCCAGATTGAAACAGCCCGTTCTATCCTGGAACCAAACGAGTTTGAAGAAATGCTAAAGGCCTATTTGCAACCGGAGCTGTCATACGAGGATTACTATACATTTTCAAGCATTTTAATCGATTATTATTTTCAATCAGTAAGCAAAGAAAAATTGCAGGGCCCGCTTACTGAACTGATGGTGAAATATGAAGGTTACCCGATCGTTTTTCAACAGCTGCAGTTTATGAAAGAGATGAAAAAAAGCGCAGAAATATTAGGATTTCCAATCATCAGTATATCAGAAGGACAGGAAATCGGGACCGTCAAAACACTCGTGATCAATCCTGAAAAGGGTTCTGTCGAATTTTTAACGATTGAGCATGAAGACTGGCAGGGAAGCGTGAAAGCAATTCCCTTCAAAAAGGTGATCGGGATCGGCGAATATGCGGTAACGGTTGAAAGCGAAAATTCAGTGATTGATCTGAATGAGATTCCGATCGCCAACCAGCTTGTAAATAAGAAGATAAAAATTACAGACGCCAAAGTGATTACCCGTAAAGGACAACTTCTCGGATCAGTGCTTGAATACTTTATTGATGATGAAAACGGGAATGTCATCGGGATGCTCATCAAGCTAAAGGAAAAGGAAATCGTCCTTCCTTCTGAAACCGTGCTTACATACGGCAAGGATATTTTAATCGTTACCGAAGATGCTTCTGAGCATTTCTTGGAATCGGCTGAACAGCTGGTGAATCAAATTCCAGAAGAGGAAACAGCCAATGATGATGAGAGGGTTTTAAAAGAAAGTGCGGATTTAAAGGAAAAACAAGTCGAATTGCTAAATGGCAAAAAACTACTGAAGGATTTTGCAGATCGCGAAGGAAACGTGCTATTTTCCGGGGGTACTGTTTTAACGGAGGATGATATCAGGAGAGCACAACAGGAACGCCAGGGTGTAATCGGCGGCTTGTCGATGAATGTTGAAGCGTAATCAACAAGGAGTGTGTGTGATGTGGGAAACCAGCAGAGTATCAAGATCTTTCTTGCTCTAATGTTATCAACTGCTTATATATTCAGTTTCTCGCATTTTGGCGCTTTGGCTTACAATACCTTATTCAAAAACACGGATGCCTTTGCGGCCGGGACCGCTATTGGCCATTTAGATATTTCGGAAAAAACCGCTGCCGAAGCTGAAAGGCTGCTAGAAGAAGAAGTAGAGAAGTGGAAGGCAAAAACGAAAATCACGTTCAGCTATAAGGAGAAAAAAGCCGAGGCAGATACCGCTTTGTACGAATTTTATATTGAAGAAACGCTTAGAACCCTTAAGCAGGGGCAAAAAAACCTGGCAGCTGTGGATGTGGATCAAGAGGTCCTGGAAGAAATGATCTATAGGACTTCCATTTCCCTTGGCACAGTGGAAATCGATACGAAGAAATTGGCTGCCGATTTGCTGATCGGGGCAACGATGCTGGACGAATCAGGCTATACATTCCACCTTGAAAACTATATTCCGGAAGCTGTCAGGAAAAGCGAAACCATTTCGAAGGCTACGGTCAATGCAGAGGGCAGCCTGAATGAAATCAAGGCGCTGTTAAAAAAGATGGGTACAGTAGAGATCCCCGCAAAAGCTCAGTTTTCGTTTTTGCGGCTTGTAGAGGAAAAGGACATCCAAATGCACCATTCATCAGCATTGAGCATAATGGGTACAGCCATTTACCAGGCCATCCTGCCAACCAACTTTTCTATCATAGAACGGTATATCAGCAATGCACTTCCTTCATACGCAAAGCTTGGCTATGAAGCAAAGGTTGACGAAAAAAAGCAAATGGACCTGGTGTTTTCCAACTTGAATGATTCGGCCTATTCCTTGCAGCTCTCATTGAAGGGAAACAAGCTGGAAGCCATATTAAAGGGACAGCCATTCCTGAACAAATATTCCATCGTCAAAAAGGATGAGCAGAGCTTTACGCCTAAAACGGTTAAGCAATATAATGCCCGATTGGAATCAGGTGAAACCCAGGTGATAGAAAGCGGAAAAACTGGCCTGTTAGTAAAAATGGTACGTAAAATCTTTGGCGAGTCCGGGGAACTAATGAAAACCGAAATAATTTCCGAGGATTTCTATGCCCCGGTCCACAAAGTGGTGGTCCATAGCCCTGTAGAACCTGTCCAGGTAACGGAACAGGCGGAAACGGGAGCAGAAGAAGGAGAAGAAGAGGAACAGGAAACTCCTGATTCTACAACAGATGAAAATGTTCCTATGCCGGTTCCGGGAGCTCATTCTGAATCTGAAGACGGAACAGAAGTCGATGAAGAGGACAACGAAGGAGATGAAAAGGGGACGGAACCTCAAACTTCAGATAATACGGGGCAGGGAACGGACATGCCTGCCGGAGAAGAAAAATAAACGGGAAAGCGGGGATAACCGATGCCACATACCCGAAAACGCCTAGGAGATTTACTTGTCGAAGCTGGTCTGATTTCTGAGGATCAGCTTCATTCTGCATTAAAAGAAAAAAGCAAAGGCCAGCGGCTGGGGGATGCACTGCTTCAACTCGGGTTCATTACCGAGCAGCAGCTGATAGAGGTACTTGAATTTCAGCTGGGAATCCCGCATGTCAGCTTGTACCGCTATCCGTTCGATACAAAGCTTTTTAGCCTGGTCCCAAAAGAAACGGCAAAACGGAACTTGTTGATCCCGCTAAAAAAAGAGGGAGAAAAATTGTTCGTCGCCATGGCAGATCCAATGGACTTCTACGCGATGGATGATTTACGGCTTGCAACGGGTTTTCAGATTGAAACGGCGATAGCGACCAAGGATGATATATTGCGCTCGATTTCAAAGTATTATGATGTGGATGAAGGGCTTGAAGAGCTTCTCGGCAACCTCCCAGGGACAGAGCCGGAACAAGAAGAAATAGCAGTGGACGAGGATTCGCCGGTTGTCAGGCTCGTTAATCAAATCCTTTCCAATGCCGTTACTGAAAAAGCAAGCGACATCCACATTGATCCGCAGGAAACGAAAGTGATCGTACGCTATCGGATTGATGGGGTGCTTCGGACAGAAAAAGCCTTGCCGAAAAACATGCAAAATGTTCTGATTGCAAGAATTAAAATCATGGCCAATTTGGATATTACAGAACACCGGATTCCTCAGGATGGGCGGATTAAGATCAATTTGGATTTCCATCCGGTCGATCTCCGTGTATCGACGCTTCCAACAGTATTTGGAGAAAAAATTGTATTGCGGATCCTTGACCTTGGCAGTTCTTTAAATGACATTAATAAGCTGGGATTCAACAGGCTGAACCATCAGCGCTTTGTAAACATGATAGAGCAGCCTAACGGAATCGTGCTGATCACCGGGCCCACGGGTTCGGGGAAATCGTCTACCCTCTATGCGGCCCTGAACCGCCTGAATAGTGAAGATGTAAACATCTTGACAATAGAGGATCCGGTAGAGTATCAGCTTGAAGGCATCAACCAAATCCAGGTCAACCCGAATGTTGGCATGACTTTTGCAGCAGGTTTGCGTTCCATTCTACGACAGGATCCGAATATCATCATGGTTGGGGAAATCCGGGATAAAGAAACGGTGGAAGTCGCCATCCGCGCTTCGTTGACAGGGCATCTCGTGCTCAGCACGATCCATACAAATGATTCACTTGGGACGATCACAAGATTGGCAGATATGGGAGTAGAGCCCTTCCTGGTTGCCTCCGCGTTAAGCGGAATCGTTGCACAGCGGCTGGTACGCAAGGTTTGCCGTGACTGTGCCAGAAAGCAGGAGCCGACCAGAAGGGAAATCGAGATATTTGCAAAAAGGGGATTAAAGATTGAGAGTATCACACGAGGTGCGGGGTGTTCCTCCTGTAACATGACCGGCTATAAAGGCCGGATAGCCCTTCATGAAGTTCTTGTCATCAATGACGAAATGAGGAGGATCATCATGAACGGAGAGTCCTTCACAAAGCTGCGTGAACTTTCGATCAAGCATAAGACGATTTTTTTGATAGATGATGGATTGCTTAAGGTGAAGCAAGGCGTGACCACTACCGAAGAAATACTTCGCGTAGCGATACTTGAATAGAGGTGCATTTCATTGAAAACGAAAATTGACCATCTATTGCGTGCAGGGTTTGAATTGAAGGCTTCTGATATACATATCACAGTTGGTGTCCCGCCCATCATGAGGTTAAATGGCGAACTGAAGAAATATGGGAAAGACAGTTTAAGGCCAGAAGATACGGAAGGAATGGCAAAGGCCATAATTCCCGAGGCGATGTGGGAAACCTTCAAGGAAAAAGGAGAGCTCGATTTTTCCTACGGGATCCCGGGCGTATCGAGATTTCGGGTGAATACCTATTATCAGCGTTCCTGTGTGGCAATGGCAATAAGGATTGTGCCAACGAGAATCCCGTCACTGGAAGAATTGGAATTGCCGGAGGTCCTGAAAAAAATCGCCGAAAAACCCCAGGGTCTTGTATTGGTGACAGGCCCTACGGGAAGCGGGAAATCGACGACACTCGCTTCCATGATCCAATACATGAATCACACGATGCGTAAGCATATCATCACATTGGAAGATCCAATCGAATATTTACATAAGCACAAAAACAGCATCATCGACCAGCGTGAAGTCGGATTTGATACGAATAATTTTGCGAATGGACTCCGGGCGGCGCTAAGGCAGGATCCCGATATCATCCTGGTAGGGGAAATGCGGGACCTTGAAACGATCCATACCGCGATTACAGCCGCTGAAACCGGGCATCTTGTTTTGGGAACTTTGCATACTTCAAGCGCCCCTTCGACGATTGACCGGATCATCGATGTGTTCCCTCCTGCCCAGCAGCCGCAGGTACGCATCCAGCTGGCCTCAGTACTGGTGTCGATTATTTCCCAGCGGCTGTTTACGACCAATGATAAAAAAGGGAGAAGGGCCGCCACAGAAATCCTGATCAATAATGCCGCGATCGCGAATTTGATCCGGAATGAAAAAATCCATCAAATTATTAATGTCATGCAGACGTCAAGGGCCCAGGGTATGCATACATTTGACAGTAGCATCAAGGAATTGGTGAATTCAGGGAGAATTTCGAAGGAAGCGGCATTTTCGTATTTACAGGATAAGGTGGAAGTAAATGGCTAAATTCTCATATACAGGAAGGGATAAGCGCGGCAAAAAAACAGGATCAGTCATCGCGGCAAACCGAAGGGAAGCAGTGCAGGCCCTGCGGGAAGAAGGCATTCGCGTTATCGAATTAAACGAAGTCCCCGAATCCCTGTTTACGAAAGAAATTACGATCGGCAACCCGGTAAAGCTGCAGCATCTTGTCATTTATTTACGGCAGTTTTCCACACTGCTAAAGGCCGGGGTTTCCGTAGTGGATTCCACCAATATTTTGTCGCAGCAAACAGAAAGCAAATATTTGCGAAAAGCGCTTCAGGATATCGAACAGCAATTGCGCGAAGGAAATCCGCTGTCCCAAGCCGCTTCGAAACATAAGAAAATCTTCTCGCCGATGTTGATAAATATGGTGAAAGCGGGGGAAGCCGGGGGAAACATGGACGATACGCTGGAGAGGCTGGCGGACCATTACGAGAAACAGCATGCTACGCGCCAGAAAATTACTTCCGCAATGGCTTATCCGGCCACAGTAGGAATCGTGGCCATCGGCGTAGTAATTTTTCTCCTTGTGTCGGTGGTGCCTACATTCGTGGATATGTTCGCCGACTTTGGCGGAGAGCTGCCGGCAATCACTCAATTCGTGCTTCATGCAAGCACTTTCATGCAGAAAGCCTGGTATGTAATCCTCCTGTTTTTTATCCTATCTATACTAGGCATTATGGCGGTAAAAAAAAATAAGAAATCAAAATATTACTATGATCTGGTTCTTCTAAAAATCCCTATTTTCGGCAATATGATGCAAAAAGCGGTCCTCGCCCGCATGACGAGGACATTAAGTTCGCTGTTTTCAAGCTCGGTGCCAATCCTCCAGGCAATGACGATCGTCGAAGAAGTCGTTGAAAATGAAGTGATTGGACGCGTCATCCGGGCTTCACGCAATTCGCTTGAGAAAGGGCAGTCGATCACCGGGCCAATGAAAAAGCACTGGGCCTTTCCTCCCCTTGTCACTCAAATGATATCAATCGGGGAGGAAACTGGTTCATTGGATACAATGCTTGGAAAAGTGGCCGATTTCTACGAAAGGGAAGTCGAAAATAGCTCAGACCGGTTAAAATCACTGATAGAACCTTTAATGATCGTAGTTCTGGCAGGCCTTGTCGGCACCATCGTCATCTCGATCATCGTCCCGATGTTCGAAATCTTTAACCAGGTAGACAACCAATAAACTGCCACAATCTGTTAAAATTTGATTATATATTTATAGAAGAATATAGTATTATATTAAAAATGTAGTAATTTAGTAATATTTATCAAAACAGGAGGAAAGTCTATGAATTTTGTCAAAAAACATTTAAAAAATGAACGCGGTCTGACACTGATCGAGCTATTGGCTGTTGTTGTTATATTGGGGATTATTGCGGCGATTGCGATACCGAGTATTGGGAAGTTGATGGAGAACTCAAAGAAGGATGCACATATTGCTAACGCACAGCAAATGGCGAATGCTGCAAGATTGTATACTTCTGAGAATCCCACTGCAACATCTATTACGCTAACACAATTACAAGATGGTGGCTTTCTTGATTCGATTAAAGATCCTAGTAATAAACCAAATAGTTATCATCCTACTGAATCTGTAGTTGCGGTGAATAAAGAGGGAGCAAAAACTTTTTACAATGTCACACTTAAAAAAGCTAACCAAGCAGTCTATATTGACAATGAAAATGCGAGTGATCTAACTCGTGATGAAGTTGAGGTAGACGCTGCAGCTCCTACTCCACCAGCTGGCGGTGGCGAATCAGATACAGTGACAGGTAATGGAGATTAAGAGGGATTAAATAAATGATATCCTATTTGTTGAGTTTGTTAATAGGCCTAATCCTCGGCTCCTTCTTCAACGTAGTAGGCCTTAGCGTCCCGAAGAAGCAGTCATTCACAACCCGGCGTTCTGCCTGCCCGTCATGCGGACGGACGCTTTCAGCATTTGAATTGATACCTGTTTTATCCTACATAATTCAGGGAGGGAAATGCCGCGGCTGCAAAGCCCGCATTTCCCAGCTTTACCCGATCGTGGAGCTAATGACCGGTATGCTTTTCGCAGCAGCGCCTTATTTCCTGGGCTGGAGCGCGGAGCTGATTGTGGCCTGGACATTGATTTGCTTATTGATGATTATTTTTGTAACGGACATTGCCTATATGCTTATTCCGGATAAAATACTGCTTTTCTTTGCGGTTGTTTTTTTGTTTATGCGAATCTTTCTCCCGCTGGACCCTTGGTGGGATTCATTGCTCGGTGCGGCTGTAGGGTTTGGCCTCTTGCTCCTGATTGCCGTGATCAGTAAGGGAGGTATGGGCGGCGGCGATATCAAACTTTTCGCACTGCTGGGGTTTGTGTTAGGGACCAAATTGGTATTGCTTTCATTTATGGCAGCGACCTTTCTTGGGGCTTTTTATGGTGTAATCGGGATTCTTTCAGGCTTTATTAAGCGGAAACACCCGATTCCGTTCGGGCCATTCATTGTCGTCGGTACATTGGCTGCTTATTTCTTTGGAGACAGTATCCTAAACTGGTATTTTCAATTTTTCGCAGCATCATGATTAAGAAAGTAAGAGGGGCCTTGTATGGATCTATCATTTTTAACAGGAAAAAAACGAATTGCCAATATTGTGTTTAAAGACCATGTCATTCGGTACACGGAGTTGAAACAGTATAATCCCCCAGTGATACAAACATGCGGTGAATACTATCTGCCCGCCGGAATCATCAAAGACGGAAAGATTATCGATTTTGACGCATTGCAGGATATTGTCGAACAATGTATCGATGAATGGAAGATTTCCAAGCGGCAGGTCCGTTTTTTGGTTCCGGATCCCTGTATTGTAATCCGGAAGATCATGATTCCTAAGGATGTTAAAAATGATGAAATAGAAGGATATCTCTACTTGGAACTCGGCTCCACCATTCATTTGCCTTTCGAAGATCCGGTTTTTGATACAGTGATCCTCGGGCAAAATCAGGTTAAGAGGGAGCTGTTATTATTTGCGGCACCTGAGGAAATAGTTTCCGACTATAGTTCTTTGCTTCAAGCCTGCCGTCTTTCTCCAATCGCCGCCGATATATCGCCGCTTTCGCTCTACCGGCTCTATCATCTGAGTGACCCTTCATTGGTGAATGAGCATGTGATGCTTGTACAATTTGACCTCCAAGCGGTGAATGCCAGCATTTTCGTAGAAGATAAGCCAATCTTCATGAGGCATATTCCCATTCCGGACGGGGAAGACCAGTGGGAAAAGGCATCACTCAGAAACAATAATGATGGCTATTTACTATATACAGGCGATAAGGAACAATATATGCAGATGCTCGGGCATACCTATACAGAGATTGAGAGAGTATTGGATTTTTATAAATATTCACTGAACCAGGAACAGGAATCCGTCACGAAAATCCTGATAAGCGGTGATCATCCGTTTTTGGACGATTTCATCCTGGAGATGAAAAAACGTTTCAGCATCCCTGTTCACAGCCTCGAAAAAAGATATATCCAAACAATTAAAGGCGAAGCACTTGCAAGCAGCTATTATCTTCCTGCCGGCCTTGCTCTTAAAGGAGGGAAATAGGTGTTAGCTGAAATTAACCTGCTTCCAAAAAAGGAACCGAAAAAATATAGTCTACTATTCATCACCATTCTTTTTCTTTTGCTCTCAGTTGTTTCAGGCGTATTTTTTTATTATCAATATAAAGCAGAAAGCGAGAAGCTGGATTTCCTACAAACGCAAATCGAAAAAACGAAAGAGCTTGCTGCCGCAGAACAACAAAAAATTGCAGTAGTTGAAAACTCCAACAGTGCAGCCGAGCTAGAAAAAATGGTGAATTGGACAAAGAAATATCCGATTGAAACGGTTAAAGTGCTTCGCCACATCATCTCTTTGCTGCCTGACCGAGGATTCATCCAAAATTTTGAATACAGTGAAACTGGTTCGCTCAAATTAATGGTCCAATTTGATACATCGCGGGAGTCCTCTTATTTCTTGAAAGAGTTGACGGAATCAAAATGGGTCATGGAGGCAAAGCTGCTGAACTTGACCGCAGAAAGTGTTGGGGACGTGCCAGAAAATGCACCAGCGGCTGTCGGAGAAGAGGGGCCAGGGCAGGCAGAAACCGTAGATGGCGAACAAGAAATTCAATTAGGGAATGCCCCTTTTATACCACGGTATGTTGGGGGCTATGAAATAAAGTTAAACACAGCTGAACTGAAAAAAACAGAGGAAGATAAAACTCCTGCTGAAGGAGTGAAGCCGGAATGAATTTCGTACAGAGTAAAAAACAAACCTTTCTATTGGCAGCTGCCATCCTTATCGCAGCTCTTCTCTTCACAGGAATATATTTTTGGATACTCTATCCTCTGAAAGCCGAGACGCGGATCAAACAAAACGAATTGAACTCTGAACAAAAATTGCTGGAACTTTTGGATTCAAAGGTGTCCAACACAAATGATGAGACGTTCGAAACCACCGATGAACTTCAAAAGCAGCTGCCTGTGAAGCCTTTGACTGAGCAATTGCTGCTAGATTTAGAAAAAGCAGAGACTGTTTCTGATAGTTTTATTGCCAGCATGACGTTTTCAGAAGGCGGTGCCGAACAATCATCCGAAGAGACTGCTGGCACTTCCGCTTCCGATTCGCACATAAATCCTGGGAAATCCCAAACTGCCGCAAATACCGGTCAAAATGATGAAGCAGCTGATGTTACTCCATTTCAAAGCCAGCCCGCCGAACAAGGTGCTGCACAAAATCAGGGACAGGAAACCACCCAGCTGCCGGCAGGTGTCCAAAAGATTACGGTCAACATGGAAGTCGAGTCTCCTTCTTACTTTGAACTGGAGGAATTCATCAATTCGCTGGAAGCCATGCCAAGAATCATTACAGTGGATTCGATTTCATTTGCCGGAACACAAGAAGTAACAATGGCATTAACACCTGCCTTACCTTTAACTTGCAAGATCACTGTATCTGCCTTCTATGCACCTGGACTAACGGATCTTCAAAATCAGCTTCCAACGATGGATGCACCGGAACCGGCCAAAAAACGGTATCCATTTAGCGATGACCCGGAATTGAACACAGAAAGATGACTAGCACCCAGAACAGGGGATGCATGCAGCAGAATGTCTAAAATGCGCCTCTACTTTATGCCTTGGCCTGTGTGACCCCAATTTTGCAGGTCCGGCCTGGGCTTCTGTTTTCGCATGGCCAGGCTCGTCAACCAGCGAGTATTGTAATGAGAGAAAGGTGAAAATCCACTAAGAAATTTGGCGAAACCTATTGGTAACAAGACGACAAAAGTCTTGTTATTTTTTTTTGCCTGTATGGTAGGATGAGGAAAATGATGGCGAAGGGAGCCTGTGAGATGGACAAGTCCGGGAACCGGAAGGGAATCACGATCAAGATCAATGGACAGGAGAAGTCATTCGAAGAATTGGAAAGCGACAGGCCGCTTCTTCCGGAGAACCAAATAGCTGCGACAGCAGAAAAGACAGATGAGGAAAGCTTTGACTGGATTTTGCCAGAGGAAGATGAGTATTCAGTAAAGGAAATTAACACCGCTGCTTCCAATAACAAAGGGAAGAAAGCAGCTATATATATGTTCGGCGGAAAGAAGAAAAGCAAAGCAGGAAAAGATAGCAATGTCTTCAAAATGCCTTTTATCGCCATACTATGTGCGATCCTGATTGGAACATGCCTTGGATTCATCATATTAAAAACAATCACAGCAAGTGATAGGAATGCCGTGCAAAAACAGTCTGCTCCTACAACGGCTTCACCAGCTGAAAAATCCACAGCACCAGCAGAAAAAACAGAAAAAACCATTCCTTCCCCCATGAACGCATATTTGGTACAGGGGGGTGTATTCAGTACTGAAGACAGCGCCAAACAGATGCAGAAAAGCATTAAACAAAAAGGGATACCAGCGGAAGTTTTTCAACTGGACGGGAAGTTTTATATTTTTTCCGGAACAGCGGGCAGTTTGGAAGACAGTAAGGCGCTAGCCTCCTTTTTTAAGCAAGGGCAGCTTGCTTTTTTCTGGAAAGAAATATCATTTGCGCCTGTAATTAAAGAAGGTGAAAAAGAGTATGTAAAGCAATTTTCTTCGTTATATAGCTCGTTATCCCAAATAACCTCCAGGCTATTGTACGGTCCGGATTTACAGGTTGATCAAAAACAGCTTGACCAACAATTGAAGGATGCCGGTAAAATAGCAAAGGTAAAAACAAGCGAACCTCTTGAGGAGATGGAAAAACAGTTGTCTGCAGCAGCTGAATTGCTTGGCGATTTTCAAACTTCAAAAGATCAAGATAAGCTGCTTTCAGCCCAGGAGCAGCTTCTGGCTTTTTTGAAAAACTATCAAAGTATGGAAAGTCAGTAATTTGTCAGATGATGTCCTATTTTCCGGGAAATAATACTCAGGTATCGTCGTATATAGGAATGTAAATGAAGCATGTTTTGTGGCGATTTTGCCTATCATAACCATGTGGATTTCGTATTCCTTTTTTTATTGACGAACATGGTCAAAAAGAATGTCTGAACTTCCCAAAAAGCATATGTGAAAATATCCATCTGTTCTTTGCCTTTTTGCCAATCTGCGGGTTTTCGTTATCAATAATTGTTAGTTGTCCTATTATCTGGTACCATAGAAATGTATCTCCCAAAATGCTTTTAGTAAGGTAAGGTGAATGTATGCATCCTCTGATTTTAGCTTCTTCATCACCACGGCGAAAAGAACTTCTCCAATTTCTCCAGGTTCCTTTTCAAACGATCCATACGAATACTGATGAAACGATTGACCCTAAGCTGGATGCCGAAAATGCGGTAAAAGAACTGGCTGAGCGAAAGGCGATGGCAGCTGCCTCAATGCGTCCGGAACATTGCGTGATAGGCGCTGACACGGTCGTGGCGGTGGAAGGCAGGATATTAGGGAAACCAGTCGACCGGTTAGATGCAAAGAGAATGCTGCAATTGCTGTCAGGAAAGGTGCACAGCGTCTACACCGGTGTCGCGATTATCCAGGGCCAGGACCGCAAAGTTTTTGCTGAAAAAACGGAAGTAAGCTTTTGGGAGCTGTCCGAGGATGAGATTGAAGCCTACCTCGATACAGGCGAGCCATTTGACAAGGCGGGCAGCTATGGCATTCAAGGATACGGGTCCCTGATGGTTAAGGGGATTTCAGGCGATTATTTTTCGGTCGTAGGGCTTCCTGTATCCAGGCTAGCACGTGAATTAAAAGCTTTCGAAAGTCAAACGTTGTAAAAAGGTATGCAAGCTTTTCTTACGGGCATTCTTCCGATCACGAGAGGAAGGTTGAAAGATTGAACAATAAAATGTTAATTCGTGATTTCCCTAAAGAGGAAAGGCCAAGGGAACGCTTTTTGCAGGATGGGCCACAGAGTCTTTCTACACAGGAGCTTTTGGCGCTCCTCTTGAGAACAGGAACGAAGGATGAATCTGTAATACAGCTGGCAAACCGGCTGATCAAGGCATTTGAAGGATTGAGGCTGTTAAAGGATGCTTCCGTCGAAGAGATGACGGCAATCAAGGGTATCGGTGAAGCTAAGGCTATCCAGATCCTTGCATCTGTCGAGCTCGGCAGAAGGATCAGCAGTTTGAATTACAATGACCGGTATGTAATCCGTTCACCCGAAGATTGTGCAAACTATTGCATGGATGAAATGCGCTTTTTGTCGCAGGAGCATTTTGTGTGCCTGTACTTGAATACGAAAAATCAAGTTCTTCATAAGCAGACCATATTTATCGGCAGTTTGAATGCCTCCATCGTACATCCCCGGGAGGTATTTAAAGAAGCCTTTCGCCGGTCGGCTGCCTCTATCATATGTCTTCATAATCACCCCTCTGGTGACCCTACTCCAAGCAGAGAAGATATCGACGTGACAAAAAGATTGGCTGAATGCGGTAAAATAATCGGCATAGAGCTTTTAGACCATGTTATCATCGGTGAGCAAAAGTACGTGAGCCTAAAGGAAAAAGGTTATATCTAGACTATCAAAATCTTTGACGATACGATATAATATTGTTTATGATTTTTGAGGGGAAATGTATTGAAGCTTCTATTGTTGAATGACTGAACCTTAAATTGAAATCCTTATTTTAAAAGCTATCGTGAATGAAAGGGAGATACCTGATGTTAGGAATTGGTACAAGAGATGTTGGAATAGATTTGGGGACGGCTAATACGCTTGTTTATGTGAAGGGAAAAGGCATTGCCGTAAGGGAACCTTCCGTGGTGGCCTTCCAGACAGATACAAAAAGCATTGTCGCTGTAGGGAATGACGCGAAGAATATGATCGGCCGTACACCTGGTAATGTGGTCGCGCTGCGCCCGATGAAAGATGGGGTCATTGCTGATTACGACACAACGGCAACGATGATGAAATACTATATGAAACAAGCTCAGAATAAAGGTGTATTTGCCCGCAAGCCTTATGTCATGGTTTGTGTGCCATCCGGCATCACGGCTGTTGAAGAACGCGCTGTCATCGATGCAACAAGGCAAGCTGGCGCCCGCGATGCCTATACGATCGAGGAACCATTCGCCGCGGCAATCGGCGCTAACCTGCCTGTTTGGGAACCTACGGGAAGCATGGTAGTCGATATCGGGGGCGGAACAACGGAAGTGGCAATCATATCCCTTGGGGGTATAGTCACAAGCCAATCCATCCGTATTGCCGGTGATGAAATGGATGATGCCATCATCAGCTATATCCGGAAGAATTATAATCTTATGATTGGTGACCGTACAGCGGAAAATATTAAGATGGAAATTGGTTCAGCCGGAGATCCTGAAGGCATAGACAATATGGAAATCCGCGGCCGTGACCTGTTGACAGGGCTTCCGAAAACAATCGAAATCACGGCAGAAGAAATATCCAAAGCGCTTAACGATACAGTGTACGCGATTGTTGACTCCGTTAAGAATACATTGGAGAAAACTCCGCCGGAACTTGCTGCCGATATTATGGACAGGGGAATCGTGCTGACGGGCGGCGGCGCTTTGCTGCGCAATTTGGACAAGGTGATCAGCGAAGAAACAAAAATGCCGGTCCTTATCGCGGAAAATCCACTTGATTGTGTTGCTATCGGTACAGGCAAAGCATTGGAACATATTCATTTATTCAAGAACAAAGCAAGACACTCCAGATAAAAATACCCTTTAACAATAAAACCGTCTTAAAAACTTGAAACGGGGCTCCTTTGACTTCAAAGGGGCATTCCCGTTTATCTGTATGTTCATTTACTTCAGGAAATGCGGATTGGTTCCATTCGGGCAATTTCGAAATAAATAGAGGTGTAAAACATGCCACAGTTTTTCAATAAAAGATTAATATTATTGCTGGCAAGTATAATCGTTCTCGTGGCATTGATTGGATTTTCGTTAAGAGAGAGGGAACAGCTGTCCTGGCCTGAACAATTTTTAAAGGATACTGCCGGCTGGTTCCAAAATGTATTCCATAAACCTGTTTCTACGGTAACGGGATTCGCCCGCAACCTTAACGACCTTCAGCATACATATGATGAGAATAAAAAACTGAAATCCCGGCTGGATGAATATGTAAAATTAAAAACGGAGGTCCAGGATTTGAAGAAGGAAAATGAGGATATGCGCAAAATCCTTGGAAAAGAAAAGGATAACCTCAGAAAAACTTCCCATATCCAGGCAACCGTTATTGGGCGTAATCCATCCCGCTGGCATGAAGTAATCACAATCAACAAGGGAACCCTGCACGGAGTTCAGCCAAACATGGCGGTCGAGACTTCCGGGGGGCTTATCGGCAAAGTAAAGAGCAGCAATAAATTCACATCATCGGTCCAGCTGTTAAGCTCGATGGATCCGAAAAACCGCATTTCGGCGGTCATCCAGGGGAATGAAGATGCGTACGGCTTGATCGAAGGGTATGATCAAAAAACCCAGCTCGTACTCTTAAAACGAATTCCCTTTGATAAAAAAGTCAAAAAGAACTCGAATGTCATTACATCCGGATATGGAGGCATCTTTCCTAGAGGGCTTGTTGTCGGGAAGGTTGTGGATGTGAAAATCGACCAGTATGGCCTGAATCAAACTGCATATATCAAGCCTGCAACAGATTTCTATGATATTAGGAATGTGATTGTCGTTAAGCGTGACATCCCGTCTGCAGAAGAACAGCATGCGGGACAGGAGGGGGATGATGGGGAATGAGCCGCTTCATTCTTCCCGCTGCCGCTTTGCTTTTCTTTATTTTTGAAAGTATTTTTGCCAATTTATTTTCGGGCGGGCTGTTCGGCAGCGACCGCATTTACGTCCCCCGTTTTATCATGGTATTTATTGCGTTCCTGACCATATACGGAACAAAAAGGACGGGTGTTTTATACGCTCTGGTTCTTGGGATTTGTTATGATGTCGTCTATACGGAAATATTAGGGATCTATACATTCCTGCTTCCCGCGCTTGCCTATCTTCTTTCCAAAACGATGAAGGTGCTGCAATCAAATTTACTGGTTGCGATTTTTGTTACCGCGTTTTTCGTCGGGCTGCTGGAAGTGGCGGATTATCAGATGAATGTGCTGATTCACTTTGCGGATATGGGATATCAGAAGTTTGCCGAAATCAGGCTCCTGCCTACTCTATTGCTAAATTTGGCCTTCATTATTCTTTTTGCGTTCCCTTTAAGGCAGCTGGTGGAGAAATATGAAACAAAGCTGGATACAATTTAAAACATGCCGGCACAAGGTCCTTCTCTTTTTCGGACATGGGAAAAAGGAAATTTGTTAGGCACTGTCGAATATTATCACCAGAGGTGAAACAGTCGTCATGAATAAAAGATCACAGCAGAATATAATGATAAAGGGCACAAAAGACGGGCTAACATTGCATCTCGACGACTCATGTTCCTTTCTCGAATTGTTGAATGAGCTTGACACAAAGCTTTCTGCCAACTACCGATTTCAAGAAAATGATCCTTTGATCGCCGTTAAAGTACATACGGGCAACCGATATTTATCGGAGAACCAAAAGGAAAAGATAAAAGAAGTAATCCGCCAAAAAAAGAAACTGGTTGTTGACGAGATTCATTCCAATGTCGTGACTAAGGAAGAAGCGAGTCAATGGATCGCAGAAAACCAGATCGCAACGGTGGCTAAAATGGTCAGGTCAGGCCAGGTATTGGAGGTTCCCGGTGATTTGTTGCTCATCGGGGATGTTAACCCCGGCGGTACGGTCATCGCAGGAGGCAATATCTTCGTGATGGGCGTTTTAAAAGGGATTGCCCACGCAGGGACAGGGGGCAATGAAGAGTCAATCATTGCGGCATCGGTGATGAAACCTGCCCAGTTAAGAATCTGCGGAATCGTGAACAGGGCTCCGGACGGATATGCCGAGGAAGGTCATCAAATGGAATGTGCCTACATTGATGAAAACAGGCAGGTCGTCGTTGATAAATTGCAAGTATTGAAGAAACATAGACCTATTTTGAATAGATTAGAAGGGGGACTCTAATCGTGGGAGAAGCAATTGTTATTACATCCGGCAAGGGTGGAGTGGGAAAGACGACTACTTCTGCCAATTTGGGAACATCATTGGCCCTTCTTGGTAAAAAGGTATGCCTTGTAGATACAGATATAGGCCTGCGCAATTTAGACGTGGTCATGGGACTGGAAAACCGGATTATTTATGATTTGGTCGACGTAGTAGAAGGACGCTGCAAGATCCACCAGGCACTTGTGAAAGACAAGAGGTTCGATGGCTTGCTTTATTTGCTTCCCGCAGCACAGACAAGCGATAAATCCGCTGTGAATCCGGAACAGATGAAGAGTTTGGTCGAGGAATTAAAGCAGGATTACGATTATATTATCATCGATTGTCCAGCGGGGATTGAACAGGGCTACAAAAACGCGGTCGCAGGCGCCAATAAAGCCATCGTCGTTACTACTCCGGAAACGTCCGCGGTCCGGGACGCTGACCGGATCATCGGTTTGCTTGAAAAAGAGGAAAATATCGAGCCGCCCATGCTGGTCATCAACCGGATCCGGAACCACATGCTTAAAAATGGCGAAATGCTTGATATCGACGAAATCACAGCCCATCTTTCCATTGATTTGATTGGCATCGTTGCTGACGATGACCAGGTTATCAAGGCTTCGAACCAGGGAGAACCCATCGCTCTTGATCCGAATAACCGGGCTTCCATCGCCTACCGGAACATCGCCAGGAGAATCCTCGGGGAATCAATTCCGCTCCAGCCTCTGGAAGACGAACCAAAAGGATTTGTAGCTAAAATAAAGGCTCTCTTTGGAGCCAGATAACTTTCCTGAGTGTATCCTTATGGTACACTCTTTTTATTTCCATCCTTTTATAAAAATTTTATCGGATTTTGCAAAGGATTAATGGATTTGCAGAAAAAATCGACATACTACAACAATACCTAAAATCCCACAACTACACGTTAAATTGCTTGAAATTTTTTATGAGATATAAGAGACAAAATCTGTTACATAGGATAGTAGGGAACAATTATGCAGGTTTGAAGTAAGCGAGTGGTTAGGAGGAGTGACCATGACAAATTTGCCCCCTCTCATCTGCCTGAAGGTGAAAAGGGATACATTTTATATCCCGGATTCAAACAAGGGTGTGTATTTTCGCAACAACTTGAGCTCGTTTTGAATGGAAGGCAGTACCAGCGGACAGTGGGTTGAAAAGCTGATGCCGATGTTTAACGGGGACTACACATTATAGGATTTGAAGGATGGTTTACCGGGTCCACAAGCAGAGGGGTTTTGAAATCGCACGGAAGTCCTTTACCAGAACGGTTTTGTTAGGGATGTGAGTAAAGACAGCGCGCCGCTTCATTGGCGTACAAAACTAATAAACCGTCTAATGGGCACTAAGTTGAAAAGAATCCGTCTCCGTTTCCGGATCTTCACACATAGTGCCTTTTGACATAGGGTCTATAGTTGCGATTGTGATTTTTTATCAGGAATTGAGAGAAAATTAGCGATTTTATCACTATGAATAAGTTAGAATTATTGGTGACATATTCTTCGGGGGATTTATTGCAGTCATAAATTCTGCGAGCAGTATGCCCTAAAGAAAAACTCTGAAACCTTTGACCTAAATTTAACATTATGTCTGTTGCAATTAATAAAAAAGGAAAACCAGGCCAGGGAGGATTAGAAGTGGATTTGGACAAGTATAAGAAACATTTGTTTCGGAATATAAAAAACCAACTTTCAGTATGGTTCGATTCTGATGAGAATAAATATATTTCTGCACAGGATGTATACAGGTTCCTCCATTCAATCAAGGGAACTTCGGGGACACTGCAGCTTGGAGGCTTGCAGCAAATTTCCGAACATCTGCTGCATGACATAACAGAAGACAGTGAGGTGTCTTGGGATAAAAAATCATTAAGGAAATTCCTCTACGATTTGATAGAGTTGACCTATGAATATGAAAACTTTGAAGAACACTCCAAACTAAACAAAAAGAGAGATTTTGCTTCAAGTTTAATCCACTTAATAGATGATGATGTATCAATGCTGATCGTATTGAAAGATGTTCTCGAAGAGCGAGGCTGGATGGTGATCACCAGCACAAATCCGGAAAATGCCGTCAATCAATTTTTTGATATGCAGCCTGATTGCATGGTCTCTAACATTGATTTATTGGATGAAAACGATTTGCAATTGCTGAGCGTTTTTAAGGAATACACTGAAAAATATTTTATTCCTAAGATTCTCACCAGTTCAAAGAATGATAAGGAAACAAGGATCAATGCCTATAAAATGGGCGCTGATGATTTCATTAGCAAACCTGTTGATATAGACGAATTTGTTGCAAAAGTAGAACGCCATCTGCAACGCAAAAAGATTTTTGACCAATCCGTTTTAATCGATGAACTTACACAGGTTTATAACAGGCGTTTTTTAGACAGCAGCTTGCCAAGATTTTTTGACGAATTTAAGCGGACCAAACAGCCTTTTACTCTTGCTGTTGCTGACATTGACCACTTTAAGAATGTGAATGATACCTATGGCCACCAAATCGGGGACCGGGTTCTTTTGGAGTTTGCCGCTTTCCTTAAAGTCAACGTTCGCAGTACCGATATTGTTTATCGATACGGAGGGGAAGAATTCGTCATAATTTTTCCGAGAACGACCAGTGCAGAAGCTAAAAAACGGCTTACTGATTTAATTGAGCTTTTCTCCCGCGAGGTTTTTAAGGTCAAGGATCATAATTCATTTTCTGTAACTTTTTCAGCTGGCCTATATACAGTGTATGAAGAAACCGCAACTCCGGCGAGTGCTTTTAAAAATGCAGATATGGCGTTATATAAAGCCAAAAACAACGGCCGTGCCAGGGTTGAAACGATGGAGGCTTCGTTTGGCCCGTATAAAAAGAAAATCATGTATGCAACGATAATCGATGATGATGTTGTTATTAGAACGATGTTAAACCAGATTTTGCAATCCATGGATTTTGACCATTGGGAATTGGATGTAGCGGTGTTTGAGGATGGACAGACGTTTTTTCAATCCGGAAGGGCCGATCATACAGCGGAACATTTTTTAATTTTGGATGGCGTAATGCCGGTAATGGACGGACTTGAAGTACTTCAAAAAATAAAGAAGCTGCCCCACAGTGACCACTACAAAGTTTTAATGCTTACGGGCAGGAAAAGTGAATATGACATTGCCCGTGCATTGAAGCTGGGTGCAGACGATTATGTTACAAAGCCATTTAGCATCACAGAACTCCAAGCCCGTATTCAGAGGCTGTTGAAAAGGGTGAGATGAATGCTCAAAAATGAAATATTCTATATTGGAATGGCTACCATGGTCCTAATTATCCTTTTATTGATTTTACTTGGGTATTTGATTATTAGAAAGACTTTGGAAATTAAGAAAACGAGAATTTTGGACAAGATCAAGGAAGACTACCAAACAATACTTTTCAACTATTTAAACGGCGGGAAATTATCTAGAGAACTACAGACGGATACTGGGGTGAAAAAGAAAGCTGTAGAGCAGTTGCTCGGCAAGTTTTCAGAATTGCTGGAAGAAAAGCAGATTGATGATCGATTAACAGCATTCGCAGAACAGCACCTGGGAAACCTATATAAGAAACGGCTCAGGAGCCGAAGCTGGAGCATTCGAATGAATACACTTTCATATATTGACGATTTTCGAATGAAGAGCCTGCTCCCGTTAATTATTGAAAATCTGGAGAGCGCTTCGTCCTCAAACGAAGAAAAAACATTGGCCCTTCGCATATTGGCATCTTTTCAAGAACCGAAATTGATTGGTTACCTGAATAGGTTTTCCTTTCTGTCAGATAGTGATTACCGAAACATTTTATTACGGCTGGACCAAAAACTATTCGATTTATGTGTGTTGAATTACCATAATGGTCACGAAAATATGAAGTATGCCATATTGGATGCAATAGGTCTAAAAAAAGATCTTGCTTATAGCAGCTTTCTGAATCACATCTTCAATTCTTCACAAGGCGAAGAAAAAATCAGGTCAATGAAAGCCATTGTGAACTTGGGATATATCAAGGATCCTGAGCAGTTCATCCCTTTGGCTGAATCCGGCAGGTGGGAAGAGAGAATGATTGCTGCACGGGTTTTTGGAATTGTAAGAGACAGTCATTTCATTCCTTTGTTAATCGGCCTGCTTCATGACCAAAACTGGTGGGTTCGCTCTGAGGCCGCTGCTTCATTGTTATTTATCCCGGGTGGCAGGGAAATTTTGAGCGATATTAGCAAGTATGATGAAGACCGCTTTGCTAGGGATATGGCATGGGAATGGCTTCATAAAGGGGTTATATAGGAGCATGAATATAATATCTATACTTGGTGTGCTATTGGGCTGGTTTTTAGTCGCTTATATGGTGTTGGTCATAGGCTTTTATACCGTTATCTTATTGATTTCCATGCTACAGCTGCGCCGAAGCTACCATTTGGATTCTAAGAAGCTTCATGAGGAATATGCCCATGAAGTTTATATAAAACCGATTTCGATATTAGTGCCGGCTTACAATGAGGAAGCTGGAATTATACAGAGTGTGCGTTCGCTTCTCAGTATCCAATATCCCGTTTTTGAGGTTGTGGTGGTCAATGACGGATCCACAGATGAAACATTGGAGAAGATGATCGAGCATTATGAAATGAAACCGGTGGAGAAGGTTATTCGCAGAACACTTAACACAGAAGAAGTCAAAACTGTATACCAGTCGGATATTTTGCCACATCTTTTTTTAATTGACAAGGTTAATGGCGGTAAAGCCGATGCCTTGAATGCTGGCCTTAATTTTTCCAATTATCCTTACTTTTGTTCACTTGATGGAGATTCCATCCTGGAAAGCGATGCTTTTATCAAGGTGATGAAGCCCATACTTGACTCAAATGGCGAGGTGATTGCTTCTGGGGGGAGCATCCGGATTGCCAATGGCTGTGAAATTCGCCATGGCAATATCCTGAATATCGGACTTTCTGATAATCCGCTCGTAATTATGCAGACGATTGAGTATTTACGTGCCTTTTTGATGGGCCGAATCGGACTATCCCGCCATAATCTTCTCTTGATCGTTTCAGGTGCATTTGGCGTTTTCTCAAAACAATGGGTATTCAGCGCAGGCGGTTATTTAAAAGATACAGTTGGCGAGGATATGGAACTTGTTGTCAGGCTTCATCGCTTAATAAAAGAAAAAAAGAGCAAGGAAAAAATTGTATATGTCCCTGATCCTGTATGCTGGACTGAGGTTCCTGAAGAAGCAAAATATCTCAGAAGGCAGCGAAGAAGGTGGCACCAGGGTTTGTTTGAAAGTCTTTCATCCCATAGGGAGCTATTATTTAATCCAAAATACGGTTCAATAGGTTTCGTGTCCATTCCGTATTTTTGGATTATCGAATTTTTCGGGCCGGTTATTGAATTTTGCGGATACTTGTATATTATATTCTCTTTGTTTTTCGGGGGAATTTATCTTGAGTTTGCGATATTGATATTTTTGCTTTCGTGTCTATACGGATCTGTGTTTTCCATGGCAGCCGTTTTGCTGGAAGAATGGAGCTTGAGAAAGTATCCAAAAGTGTCGGATATTATAAAGCTATTTTTATATTCCTTGACTGAGACACTTTGGTTCAGGCCCTTGACAGTCATTTGGCGAATGGAAGGAATCTGGAACATTATCAGAGGCAACAGCAGCTGGGGAGAAATGAAGCGAAAGGGAGTATCTGAATGAAAAAAATTTCAAAATCCGAATGGAAATTCATCAGCCTTATTATGCTAACCCTGGCTGTTTTGACCTCTCCCTTTTGGCTCTGGCGTCTAACCCCTGAACAGAAGCTAAACGTGTTAATCGTGGATAAGACAGTTCCGGACACATCATACAGGGAGCATAAAGGGTTTACTTGGCTTCTCAATAATGGGCGGTATGTCAAGCCTGATGGTACAGCTTTTTCCGAGTCACGGGACTACGTTGGATACCAGCCTGCAGGCAAACAGGAAAAGGAGATGCCAGATTCACTTAAAGAATATGAGCTTATCTATTTAACAGATCAATATGGTGTGTACGAAGATGACTTTAGCACAAATGATAGTGAAAACCGCTCAAGAAAAGTATTTGGCGGGTTAACAGCCGACGAAGTTACGAAGCTAAAAAATGGATTGCAGTCATCCGGACACAAGACCATGATTGCAGAGTTTAATGCATTTGCCAGTCCAACGGGCAGCACAGCTCGTGAACAGATGTCCAATTTGTTAAATGTAGATTGGACAGGCTGGACAGGAAGATATTTCGAGCATCTTGAAAATAATGAAGTGCCCGACTGGTTAAAGAAAAACTATCTGAAAAGCAACGGAAAGAAGTGGGGATTTTCCGGTCCTGGGCTTGTTTTTATCCATCAGGACGGTTTTGTTGCAGTCGTCTCCAAAAAAGAGATCACCGACGAGGGACTTCTGTTTTCATTGACTGATAGTGGTGAAGACTTGCTGAAAACAAAGTTGCAATCCAAATATAAATACTGGTTTGACATTATCAGCCCCCGCAATCCGGATGAAATAAAGGCGGAATATAGACTCCCAATAGGGAAACACGCAGCAGCAAGACTCAAATCATTGGGTATACCGCAAACCTTTCCAGCGATAATCCATCACCGGAATGCAAAATATACAACCTACTATCTCGCCGGCGATTTTGCTGACGAAAAAGAAGTGCCGGAGATTTACCAGACCAAGGGCCTAAATGAATGGAAGCGATATATCGGCGCTAAGAATTCCTTTTATTGGACTGCATATATGCCAATGATGAATGCGATTCTTGAAAGAGGATTGCATAAAACGGAAGCACAGGAAAAGATCGAAATCAAGAAAGTAAATGGATTGGCGATAAACAGCAATACCGGAAATAAATATTTGCAGATATTGAAAAATGGGAAATGGCAGAACGTCCTGGTTAAGGGAGTGAACATGGGAATCGCAAAGCCAAATTCGTTTCCCGGTGAAACAGCGATAAAGAAGGATGAGTACTTTCGCTGGTTCAAGCAGATTGGGGATATGAATGCAAACGCCATCAGGGTCTATACCCTCCACCCGCCGGGATTTTACGAAGCTCTTTATGAATATAACCAAACGGCCAAAAAACCGCTGTACGTTTTTCATGGAATTTGGATTAATGAAGAAGAGCTGGTTTCGGAACAAAATGTTTTTTCCGAAAAACAAACGAAGGAGTTCCACAATGACATAAAACAAATAGTCGATGCCGTCCACGGCAACGCTATTATATCCCCCAGAGCGGGGCATGCAGCAGGGGCATACAACAAAGATATTTCGAAATATGTTTTGGGGTACATTTTGGGGATTGAGTGGGATCCCGAGGTTGTACAGCAAAGTAACCATAAAAACTCTGATGTAAAAACGTTTGATGGCAAATATTTTAAAACAGAGAACGCTACACCTTTTGAAAACTGGCTTGCGGGCATGATGGACTTTACTGCCCGTTATGAGGCAGGTCAGTATAAATGGCAACATTCCATGAGCTTTACCAATTGGGTCACGACCGATTTACTGAATCATCCTGCCGAACCATCCAAAAAAGAAGATATGGTTTCGATAAACCCGAACCATATCAAAAAGAAGGATACCTTTCAGGCGGGAATGTTTGCTTCTTACCATATATACCCATATTATCCCGATTTCTTGAATTATGAAAAAAAATATGTCAACTATGTGGACCATCAAGGTAAAAAGAACAATTACGAAGGCTATCTACATGATATGATCCAGGTACACGAAATGCCGGTGCTCGTTGCCGAGTTCGGGGTACCGGCTTCGAGGGGGTTAACCCACCAAAACCCATTTGGTCTGGACCAGGGCTTCCATTCCGAAAAAGAGCAGGGCGATATAAATAACCGGCTGTTCCAATCTATTGTGCATGAAGGGTACGCCGGCGGATTGGTTTTCACCTGGCAGGATGAATGGTTTAAAAGAACCTGGAATACTATGGATTTTGATAATCCGGACAGGCGGCCATTCTGGTCGAATGTACAAACAAATGAACAGCACTTCGGTTTGCTTGCATTTGAACCAGGAAATCGGGGACATGCCATGAATACCGATGGCAATGTGGCGGACTGGAAAATGAACAATATTCCTCCTTTTTACGAGAGTGCCGATTCGGACTCGCTTTTAAAGAACATGTATGTCACTTCGGATGAAGCTTATGTCCATATTAGATTGGATCACCGGAAGCCTGTGGATTGGAATGAAAATAAAACGTTAGTCTTATTTGATACAATTTCGGGCCAAGGCCAGAAAAAAATTAATCTGAAAGGAATTCCCTTGATAACTTCCAATAATGGCATAGACTTTGTATTGACATTGAATGGACCGAAACAATCAAAATTGCTGGTGGATAGCTATTATGACAGCTTTTACTATCAGTATGCCGAGTCGGTAAATATGATTCCAAAGGCTCCTTACGCATCGAAAAAGAATAATGGCCGGTTCCATCCTATCCGTCTGGCTTTAAACAAGGCAATGACCATTCCTTCAACCAATGAAAATATACCTTTCCAAGAGTATGAGACCGGAGCTTTAAAATATGGAAATGGCAATCCTGATAGCAAAGATTATGATTCTTTAACCGATATAAGCATCAGCAAGAATAAACAAACAGTTGAAATTCGTATTCCATGGGCGTTGTTAAACATTAAAGATCCGAGCCTTAAAGAAGCGATGGGAGATTTATGGAAGGACGGGTTGGGGTCCACCACAAAGATAGCGGGAATAAAAATTGCTGCGGTCGCGGCTGATGACGAGGGCCTGCCAGCGATCCTGCCCGAAAACAAAAAAGGCCAATTTACCATAAGTGAGTTTAAGCGTTATACATGGAATGAATGGGAACAGGCCCGATATTTTGAAAGATTGAAAGACTCGTATTACATCATGAAGGATGCATATAAAAATGCTTCGGTTAAGGAGGAATAGTATGAAAAGGATTTTATTGGCGGAAGATGAAGAAGTATTGCGAATGCTGCTTGTAGATATGCTTGAAGATGAAGGTTTTGATATCGATGAAGCAACAGATGGTCAGGAAGCGCTCGAATTTCTTCAGAGCAATCAGTACGACCTTGTCCTATTGGATTATATGATGCCCGTGTACACAGGCTTGGAGATTATTGAGAAGTTAAGAAGTGATGATTCGACAAAGGATTTGAAAATTATGATGCTTTCCGCGAAGAGCCAGCAAAAAGAACAGGATGCAGTCCTGGTAGCAGGTGCGGATTACTTTATGGCAAAACCATTCTCCCCCCTAGAACTTTTGGCGAAAATCGAGGGCATCCTGAATGAAAATAAATAACTACATCAGAAAAAGCCTGTCCCGCCAAGTGGTATACCTGATGTGGGGTTTCCTTGTGTCGATCTTAATCGGGACCTCTTTTTTGTTTTATTTCCAACAGAATCTGGGAAAACAATATATCGATGACAGGGAAAGGATGGTTAAGAAAAGGCAACTTACCCAGGAAATATCCGGGCACATTAATTCCGCGTTATTCGATATCCGGGGATATTTAGCCCTTGATAACGTCCAGCTTAAAGATAATGCCTTGGCTCAGGAGAACCATATCAGGATTCTAAGCTCCCGTTTTTCAGGCGAAATTAAAGATAAAAAGGATCAAGAGTTCTACAGTGAACTTCTCACCTTTACAGAATACTATTTTGATGAAACCCTTCCGGTGGTAATTAAAGCTTTCGAAGAAGGGGACAGGGATAAAGTAAAAAGTATAGCCAGTGCTTCTGCGACAAAGAGAGTGACAGAATTCCAAAATTATTTGAGTGATTTCTCTTTATCATTGGACCGCCAGCTAAACCAAAATGCAGAAAATCTGAGAAATGACCTAACAATACTCCAAATTGCGCTGGTTAGTTTTATCATTCTGCTTTTGCTGATCATGCAAATTTTTGTCAGAATCATCGTGAAGAATATCGGGAAACCGCTTAGTGATTTCGCCTATGCGGCAAACGAAATCGCAGCTGGCCGTGATGCAGCGATTAATGTGCAGCATTCCAGAACAGATGAATTGGGTGCCTTATCAGTAGCATTCAATAAAATGATAGTAAGTCTTCAGGATAAGGAACAAAATTTACTGGCACAAAACGAGGAACTGATGGCCCAACAGGATCAGCTTCATGCCCAGCAGATCGAGCTGGAAGAGGCACTGGTAATTCTAAAGGAAAATGAGAAATCCTTGTCACGACGAAACGAACTCATAAACGGAATCTCCAACACCCTGGATAAAAATGAACTGCTTAGCACAATCGTCGAAAGTATGGGACGAATTATATCTGCCGACAAAGGGATGATTGCGTTATTATCTGATGATTCTTATGCATCGTTTGGCATCTCAGACCGAGGTGTTCGGCAATTCATGGAGAATATGAGGAATGGAATGCATGAACGGTTGTTTAGCACCAAACGTGCATTCTGTATAAAGAGGGAGCAGGAAGCCGTTGAAAAGGGCTATCATGAGAACATAAACTTTTGCTATGACTTATATATCCCCGTTCAATCCGTATCAACAGAAAGTGAAGCCATTCTCGTTTTCAGCAGGTTTAGCCATGATTACAGTGAAAAAGAGCTCCATGAATATGAAACACTGGCTAAACAAATCGCCATTTCTTTGGAAAAAATCAAGCTGTTTGAACAGACGGAACACAACCGGCGCCTTAATCAGGACATATTAAATACCGTTCAGGAAGGTATTCAGCTAATTAATAATGAAGGGACAATTGTTCAGGTCAATCAGAAGCTATGCGAATTATTTGGCTGTTCCTTTACCGTGGATAATATGTCCGGCCTGACATGGGACAGATGGACAAAAGTGATGTCGGAACAGGTACAGGAAGAAAACTTTGAAAGCATGCTGAAAGAGACCGTTGAAAATGCGGCGGCAGGAAAGGCGAAGGATTATTCATTCCAATATTCAAAAAAAGACAGCAAAAAGGTTTATACAGTCTATTGCGAGACCCTTACAACCGGGAATGGGGGGGCTGGTTCCATTCTTGTACACCGGGACATAACGAAGGAATACGAAGTAGATCAAATGAAGTCGGAATTCGTCAGCACGGTCAGCCATGAACTCAGGACACCGCTCGCCAGCGTGTTAGGATTTACGGAATTGATCCTGAATAAAGAGCTGAAGCCGGAACGACAGAAAAAATATCTCCAAACAATCTACAATGAAGCGAAAAGATTGACATCACTTATTAACGACTTTCTCGATGTCCAGAGAATGGAATCCGGCAAACAGATGTATGAAAAGAAATATCTGGACTTATTGCCGATCATTGATAAGGTTGTGGAAAGCCAGGAAGTTAACACATCCAAACACATGCTGCAAGTACAATCCTTATCGAAGGAGAACATCATTCTTGGGGATAAATCGAAGATACAGCAAGTATTTACGAACTTAATCAATAATGCAGTCAAATACAGCCCTAGTGGCGGAGACATAGCTATTAAGATTTATCAAACAGAACATGAAATAAAGGTTGATGTTACAGATCAGGGGCTCGGAATTCCCAATGATTCAATTGAAAAATTATTCCAAAAGTTTTACCGGATTGATAATTCCGACAGGAAGAGAATCGGTGGAACCGGCTTAGGACTGTCCATCGTCGATGAAATCATGAAGGGTCATCATGGCCAGGTAACGGTAGAATCTGAATATGGCAGAGGCAGTACATTTACGTTATCCTTCCCGAAGGTTCAAATGAAAAATGGTGACAAGGAACAAGACTTACCTGAAGCTGGGCTGTTTTACAACATCATGGTTATCGAAGATGACATAAATCTAGCGGACCTTATTAGGCAGGAGCTTGTTGAAACAGGATTTAATGTCGGTCATTTCAAGAATGGGCGGGAAGCAATTGAAGCAATGAAAATGGAACCCCCAGATGCAATTGTGCTTGATATTATGCTAGAAGACGGGGACGTTGACGGTTGGTTCATCATGAAACACATGAAGCAATCCAAGGAATTAAGAAATGTTCCTATTTTCGTTTCGACTGCTATTGATGACAGAGAACGTGGATTATCACTTGGGGCCAGTGATTATCTTGTAAAGCCTTACCAGCCAAGCCAGTTGTCAAAAATAATCATGCAGACCTTATTAAGCAACGGGAAACATGGGCAAATCATGGTTCCTGAATGACTCCAGCCAATACCATGAACCATGAAATAAATCATTAAAACCCATGAAAACGGAATCTGACAGGTAGCTGTGATGGTAACAAAAAGCTTAAGCATCCGGTGAACTGCCCCGTAAATGTTAGACACCAGACTAACATTTACGGGGTGTTTTTATAGCCCAATTTACTTGGGGAAAAATTAAATTTTATTAAGGCATTTAGAAGGAATAGAAAAATCAGAAACAAAATTAAGGCGCAAGTAATGTTTAACTAAAGCATGAATTGACCGGTGGACCTTGTTAAAATCGCAAACCTTCCAGCGCACATCCTAACTGGGAAAAATGTTTAAATGGTCAAGATAAATATGCAAAAGTCTGAGCTTCTCTACTTACAATAATTTGCCAGTATGGATCATTTCGAACGAGATATTATAATCGCAAACGATTGAAGGTAAAATTATAATACCACCTAAATGCAGCCGAAACCGAACTCAAGTCTTGAAAGCAGCCTGAAATTTTTGCCTAACTTGTATGGGTGAGATCAAAGTGCCTAAGCTTTTTATCAGCGGAAGACAAAAAAAGAGAGACTAGCCTACATTGCAGCTTAGCTTCCCGCCTGATACATATTCAGTAAGGCCGAGACGCTGCAGGTTCTGGCGGATCCCGCTTCGTTCCCAGGTGTTTGAGCAGGGGAGATCCAAGGCTTGCTTCGGATAGAAGATTCCCATATTTGTAAGCTCATCAAACGCCAATCCTCCAATCCCTGAAATTCCACACACAAATCGAATTTCCCGAACTAACAACTGATATCATGACCCTACTTTGCGTTCAGATCTAGACGGTCACTATTCAAAACCATAGATTCAACTTCCTGATTCTTTGCCAGTCATAGTTTGGACAAGGCCATCATACTTTTTATAAAAGTGATGCGAAAGAAAGCAGGGGGTAGATTTCTCAATGAAGGATCGAAGGAAAGAGATTCAAGACCGGATTGCCAAACGGAGAAAAATGAACAATAAACGTATGAACGATTCCTGGATGAATATTGAGACCGAAGATCGGTACGGATTTGAAAGCACGGCATATGAAGGTACCTCGGAAAAGGATCATCCGCTGTTTAAAAAAGAATTTTTCTATTTTAAAGCGTTGGCTGCACTTTGCCTATTTCTATTGATAGCCGTGATGTTTAAACACCCATCTGCAAAATTGGATGATGCAAGGAGCTTTGTCCAGGATGCGATGAATCAGGAATTCCAGTTTGCATCGGTTTCTAGTTGGTATGAGGATAAGTTTGGCAAGCCGATCGCCTTTTTGCCTGAAGACACGAAATCAGGAGCCAAAAAGGAAGAGTTGAGCAATGAATATGCATTGCCCGCAACAGCAAAAATTACCGAGAGCTTTCAAAGCAACGGAGAGGGCATTATTCTTGAAACAGGTGGAGAAGCCAAAGTGGAAGCTTTGAATGAAGGAGTTGTCATTTTCGCCGGGAGCAAGGAGAACCTTGGCAAAACAATCGTAATCCAGCATAGGGATAAAACTGAATCGTGGTATGGGCAGCTTGCATCGGTGGATGTGAAACTATATGAATCCGTGAAAAAAGGGAAAGAAATCGGCAAAGTGACAAAGAATGATGATGAAAACAAAGGAACGTTTTACCTGGCGATAAAAAAAGATGATGCATTCATCGACCCAAAAAAGGTGATACCATTTGAGTGAATACCTCCAGCTTTTCATGAAAGTCCGGATTCATCCCACGCTCTGGATCGTGATTGGAATAGCCGTCTTCACTGCGCATTTTACGGCTGTGCTCATGCTGCTTTTAACCGTTTTTGTTCATGAGCTTGGCCATGCGGTTGCCGCACAGCATTTTAAATGGAGAATTAAATCGATCTCCCTGCTTCCCTTTGGAGGGACAGTGGAAACGGAGGAATATGGCAACAAGTCGTTAAAGGAAGACTGCCTTGTCATACTCGCAGGGCCGATTCAGCATGTCTGGCTTATTTGCCTTGCGTATGTGCTCTCTTCTTTCTCATATGTTCCGTATGAAATGTATCAACAGTTTATGTATTTGAATTTAGCTGTGCTCGGCTTTAACTTGCTGCCAATTTGGCCGCTTGATGGCGGCAAGTTATTATTCATGGGCCTTTCGCTTTACCGTTCCTTTATCGATGCACACCGTTTGACATTGTTATTTTCAACCGGCTTTGCCCTGTTGTTTCTTGGTTTGGTAAACGTGATCCAGCCACTTAACCTTAACATATGGATTATTTCAGGTTTTATTGCTTTTTCACTTGGAATCGAGTGGAAGCAGCGGTATTATGCGTTTATTCGCTTTTTGCTTGAAAGGCATTACGGAAGGAATAGTGATTTATCAGTGCTTAAACCGATAAGGGTGGAGGAAAGTGAGCAGATCCATAAAGTACTAGAAAAGTTCCAGCGCGGCTGCAAGCACCCAGTCATTATTCTTAAAAATGGAAAGGAACGCGGTTCTCTCGATGAAAATGAAGTTTTGCACGCGTATTTCTCCGATAAAATGACCAATGTGAAAATCGGCGACCTATTATATTCCTATTAAGTATGGTATCCTTTCTTCAAACAATGGCTTGAAAAATCAGCCTGGTTTTTAAGAAGGGATTTTTTTTTATCAAAAGGGGTTAGAACGCAGGTGGTTTGTATGAAAAAGATAATTGTCAACATGGCAACAAGAGAAAAAAGGTTCGCCGTTCTTGAAAATAATAAATTGGTGAAGCTGGAAGTCGTGCCCCCCAGTCAGGAAAGCCTTGTCGGGAATATTTATCTAGGGAAGGTGACGAAGGTGCTGCCGGGTATGGATGCTGTATTCATCGATTTCGGACAGAAGAAGAACGGCTTTCTCCACCGTGATCAGCTGCCGTCTTTTCAGTCAGGCAACCCTGTGGAAGAGGGCCCGATCGGAAAGTATGTGCGCCAGGGTGAAAAACTCCTTGTGCAGGTCACCAGGGATGAAACAGCCGGCAAGGGTGCCAAGCTGACCGGTTTGGTCGAACTATCAATGGAATACCTTGTATACATATACGGAATCGATTATGTCGGCGTATCTAAAAAGTTCAAAGACCCCCATTCCCAGCAAAATTGGCGGGACGCTGCCTTCAAACATAAGAGAACCGATGAAGGATTAATTATCCGGACCTCGATGGAAAATCAGGGGCTTGAAATATTCTTAAAGCAATTGAACACTCTGCGGGAAACGTATGCCGACATACATAGACGGTCCGCCGCATTAAAATCTCCCGGCTTGCTTTATTCCAAAGACACCTTTCTCGAACGTGTCCAAACTGAGATAAAGCCGGAGGAAACCGGAGAGGTAATCATTGACGACTTTGCGGGATTTAAACAACTGGAAGAGTGGCTATCCGTACGGCAAGGGCCGTGGAAAGCAGTTTATTATAAAGGTAGGGAAAATATTTTTTCCAAAGAAAAAATCGAGCCCCAGCTGGACAGGACTTTTAAGAAAATTGTCTGGCTTGATAATGGAGGCTACCTTATTATAGAAGAAACAGAAGCCCTGACGGTGATTGACGTGAATACAGGTAAATACACAGGGAAAGCTGAGAAAGAACAGACGGCGCTCCAGACGAATTTACAGGCCGCAAGCGTAGCTGCAAATCAAATCAGGCTCCGGAACATTGGCGGGATCATCGTGATTGATTTTATTAATATGAAGGATAGCAGGCATAAAAGGGCCATTATAGAAGCAATAATAGAGGAAACCAAACACGATGAGAATAGGACCACGGTCGTCGGTTTTACCGAACTTGGCATTCTTCAATTAACAAGGAAAAAAACGTCCCCATCCTTGAGCGAGAAGCTTCAGAAAACCTGCCCCTGCTGCGATGGGACAGGCAGCATCGACAGCCCTGAAACGATAGCGTTCAGGCTGGAACGGGAAATGATGGAACATCGGAACCGGGATGAAGAGGCGGTCTGGATAGAGATAAGCGAGGCAGCTGCAGAGGTGCTGCTTGGTGAAGGGGATGCATACCGCCCAGCGCTTGAAGCAGCTATCGGCATGAAAATATTTATAACATATCCTGTAGGCCTGCACAATCCATATACGATAAAACGGTTTGGAAGCATCGAGGAGATCACCATGGCATTACACAGGCACTGAATCGTTCGGCACAGAAATGATTCTATATAAACGTATTGACATAGATTTCGATTTTATGATAGAATTTTACTGTTATGTTTGTAGCATCCGTGCTACAACCGCACAGATCAGGCTTTAAAGAATTGCCTTATGGGCAAGGCGCCTGTGATTGGCGAGTCTTAGTGATTATGAGGAGGTGCAGGGATGTACGCAATTATCGAAACAGGCGGTAAGCAAGTGAAAGTAGCAGCAGGCGATGTGGTTTACGTTGAAAAACTAGACGTTGAAGCAGGCGAAACTGTTACATTTGACAAAGTTTTATTCGTTGGTGGCGAAAACGTGAAGGTAGGTGCTCCATTAGTGGAAGGCGCTACTGTAACTGGCAAGATTGAAAAGCACGGCCGCCAGAAGAAAATCATCGTTTTCAAATACAAAGCGAAGAAGAACAACCGTAAAAAGCAAGGTCACCGTCAGCCATACACAAAAGTTGTCATTGATGCAATCAATGCATAAGGCTGAACGATGATTAAGGTAACAATCGATTATGATTCGCCGGAACGGATTCATTCGTTCACTTTAAGCGGACATGCTGATTTTGCTAAAAAAGGTTCAGATATCGTTTGTGCAGGTGTATCTGCAGTTTCATTCGGGGCTGTGAATTCCATCATTTCATTAACTGGCGTTCCCCTCGAGATTGAGCAGGGCGGCGAGGGCGGCTATCTCCGCTGTGTGATTCCAGATGAGACATCGCAGGACACGCAAGAGAAGGTTCAGCTGCTTTTGGACGGCATGCTTATATCACTTCAAACGATTGAACGTGAATATGGAAAATATATTAAAATAATCCTGAATAAATAGGAGGTGGAACATATGTTAAGATTAGATCTTCAGTTCTTCGCTTCCAAAAAGGGAGTAGGTTCTACAAAGAACGGACGTGACTCAATCGCGAAGCGTCTTGGCGCTAAGCGTGCGGACGGCCAATTCGTAACTGGCGGTTCTATCCTTTATCGCCAACGCGGTACTAAAATCTACGCTGGTGAAAACGTTGGACGCGGCGGAGATGACACTTTGTTCGCGAAAGTTGACGGCGTTGTGAAGTTCGAGCGTTTCGGACGTGACCGCAAGAAAGTAAGCGTATATCCAGTTGCACAAGAAGCATAATAGCATCTTTTGAATAGAGACTGGCTCAAAAAAGGGTCCGACTCCTTCTCTTGAACACATATACCTGCGAAAGCTGTATATCGTGATGAAGGTGTCGGCCCTTTGTTTATGAGCGGGTCCTTTTCTTTTACATAATTACCCTTTCGGGAATTGCTCTGCCATCGTCCAAAGCCTTCGCTTTTATTCCGAAGATTTTGGACGGCGGCTTTCATGTCAGACTGCCACGAAAACAAACGTGATAGAGCATAAGCAAATACGACCTTTTACTAAAAAATTGGTAGGAGCTTTCAAATGGATAAAGAATGGAAAACAGTTGAGGTTTTACGACATTCAAGACATGATTGGCTGAACAAGATGCAATTGATCAAGGGCAATATCGATCTGAACAGAATCGATCATGTTAAGGCGATTATTGAAGAAATCATCATTGAAAGCCAGCATGAGTCAAAGCTTTCCAACCTGGACATGCCGAAATTCGTTGAAACGCTCCTGACAGCAAACTGGAGGTCTTTCCTTTTTCGGGTTGAGTTTGAAGTGGTATCCCTAGAGCTTGGCTGCTGCGAACTTGATGAATTTATGGCATCATGGATTGAAAACCTGTTTGATAGTCTTTCACAGACGTTATGTAATTATGGTGAAAATGTTCTTTTTGTTTCCATAGATGAAAATAAACAGCGAAACCTTCGTTTGTCCTTTGAATTGCAGGGTACGATAGAAAATGAAAGAGTCCTGTTTGATTTTTTAAATCAGCCCTGGAAGGAGAGTTTTTGTACGGAAGTCACCCATTTTGGTATTGATGAAGTTCATTTTTATATGGAAATCCCTTGTAACAAAAATAAATAAGCAGTTATTTTAACTCAGCTTAAGAATACATACAGAGGAAGTGATAGCATGTTTGTCGATCAGGTCAAGGTATATGTAAAAGGCGGCGACGGCGGAAATGGGATTGTTGCCTACCGCAGAGAAAAATACGTGCCAAAAGGCGGCCCTGCAGGCGGAGACGGAGGGAACGGAGCAAACGTCGTCTTTGAAGTGGAGGAAGGATTAAGGACGCTTATGGATTTCCGTTATCAACGCCACTTTAAGGCGCCTCGCGGGGAACACGGCATGTCTAAAAACATGCATGGCAAAAATTCGCCCGACATGGTTGTCAAAGTTCCTCCGGGTACGGTTGTCATTGATGATGAGACCAAGGAAGTCATCGCCGATTTAGTCGAACACGGGCAACGGGCAGTCATCGCAAAAGGCGGACGGGGAGGAAGAGGAAATTCCAGATTTGCGACTCCGGCCAATCCTGCCCCGGAAATAGCTGAAAACGGGGAACCTGGACAAGAGCGCGATGTCGTGCTTGAATTGAAGCTCTTGGCTGACGTGGGCCTTGTTGGCTTCCCAAGTGTCGGAAAATCGACACTCTTATCGGTGGTTTCGGCAGCTAAACCGAAAATCGCGGAATACCATTTTACAACGATTGTCCCTAATCTTGGAGTTGTTGAAACAGAGGATGGCCGAAGCTTTGTCATGGCTGACCTGCCGGGATTGATTGAAGGGGCGTCCGAAGGCGTGGGGCTTGGCCATCAATTTCTACGGCATATTGAAAGGACGCGTGTCATTGTCCATGTCATTGACATTTCAAGCGTTGAGGGCCGGGATCCGTATGAGGATTACCTGACAATCAATAAAGAATTGAAGGAATACAACTTAAGGCTGACTGAGCGCCCGCAAATCATTGTTGCCAATAAAATGGACATGCCAGGCGCGGAAGAGAATTTGGAAGCTTTTAAAGAAAAGTTGACGGAGGATTTTCCGATTTTCCCGATTTCCGCTGTTACGAGGGAAGGGCTTCGCGAGCTGTTGTTTGCGATTGCAGACAAGATTGAGGAAACACCGGAGTTTCCATTGGAGCACATGGAGGAAGAAGGAACGGACGTAAACCGTGTGCTGTACAAGCATGAGTCGGCAAGAGATGAATTTACGATCACACGCGATCCGGATGGCAGCTTTGTCGTATCAGGCTTCAAGGTGGAAAGGCTGTTTAAGATGACTGACTTCACCCGTGAAGAATCCATAAGGCGGTTTGCAAGGCAGCTCCGCTCCTTTGGTGTCGATGATGCTCTCAGGGAAAAGGGCGCAAAAGACGGGGATATTGTACGCCTGCTCGAATATGAGTTCGAGTTTGTCGATTAATTACTTAAAACAGGCGCGGCCGGGGGCATCTCTTCCCCTTCAGGTTCGCGCTTATACATATTTTCGCTCTGTTCGAGCAGCAAAAGAGGTGCGCGGATATTGAACAAAACCGACAAAAAGTTTTATTTGGTCCGTGAAGATGTCCTCCCTGAAGCAATGAAAAAAACGCTGGATGCAAAAGAACTGATTGAGCGCGGCAAGGCAGAGTCGGTCTGGGAAGCTGTCGGGCGGGTAGATTTAAGCAGAAGCGCTTTTTATAAGTACAGGGATACAGTCTTCCCGTTTCATACGGTCGTAAAGGAAAAGCTGGTCACTTTGTTTTTCTATCTTGAAGACCGTTCCGGGACATTATCACAGTTGTTAAGCACTGTAGCTTCCTTCGGCTGCAATGTATTGACGATTCACCAGACCATTCCGCTGCAGGGAAGAGCCAATGTTACCCTATCCCTAAATATAAGCGGAATGACGGTGGAAATAGAAGAACTGTTGTCAACGCTTGGAAAGATGGAATTTGTTGAAAAAGTTGACGTCCTCGGTTCAGGAGCTTAGCAGTATGGATACCGCACAGTGATTTGTGCGGCATTTTTTTATTGTGGTGGATTAGAAACAATTGATGAAAGCAGACTATTGTAATAAGTCGGAAAATAGCATAACATAGACATTATATTTTTTATAACAAAAGAGGGAGAACAGAATGTCATATAGTATCGCTTTTCTTGGACCGAAAGCTACTTTCACTGATTTGGCGGTTTCGCGGCTTTTTCCGGACGATGCAAAAATCCCGATGGCCACGATCCCTGAATGCATGGATGCTGTCGTGGACGGACAGGCGGATCTGGCTGTCGTGCCAATTGAAAATGCGTTGGAAGGGTCCGTGAACATTACATTGGATTATTTAGTCCATGAAGTGAATCTGCCGATCAGTGGAGAAATCATCACGCCCATTCAGCAGCACTTCATGGTGCATCCAGATAATGATATTCCGTCATTTGTGCCTGACGTCATTTATTCGCACTCACATGCAATCGCCCAATGCCATAAATTTTTGCACAAAGAACTGAGAGGCATACCGTGTGAGAATACAACATCCACTGCAGCGGCTGCCCAGTTGGTAATGGAACAGCCAGGGAAAAAAATTGCCGCCATCGCCAATGAGCTTGCGGCAGCGGAATATGGCCTGGCGATTACAAGGCCCAATATTCATGACTTCAGCCACAACCATACGAAGTTTGTCGTTCTTTCTAAATCGGACATACAGTATGAAAATTGCCTAGCGACAAGACGGGGGGATAAAACCACGCTGATGGTAATGCTTCCAGCAGATCATTCGGGGGCCCTACATCAGGTGTTGTCCGCCTTTGCCTGGAGAAAGCTAAATTTATCCAAAATTGAATCAAGGCCAATGAAAACAGGCCTTGGCAATTATTTCTTTATTATTGATCTTGAAATGAAGATGGATGAAGTACTGATACCGGGCGCGATTTCGGAGTTGGAAGCGCTTGGGTGCAATGTTACCCTTCTCGGCAGCTACCCTAGCTTTATGGTCGAAAAGTCTGTGGACATTGCGGAAATTCATTCTAAGATGATGTAAATAAACAAGCAGAAGCCATATACAGCTTCTGCTTGTTAAATGGCATCAACACCCGCTGCTACTGAACCGGTAAGTAAGCATTCGCCAAAGCAGCCTCTGCTTCGTCCAGCACCTGTTTAGAAGAGGCAATCAATGTGTGAAGATGTATGCCGTCTGTGAGCTCAGACAGGAAGGCAGCATTGGTTTCTCTGATCTTGCCGAGGAATTTCCTGACTTCTTTACGGTTGCTGACCATGATTGAAGCCGTCAAATCACCGTATACAGGGTGCTCGATTTTTACATTTTTTCGGTGACGCCGAGGTCTACTAGTATATTCAATTCTTCTTCAATCCTTGTCAGTGAATGCAGGCAAGCTACAATCCTTTCAAAGCGGTGGTGTGTATTTGGATTGAGAAAGTACATATAACCCTGTGCGGTAGTAACGATAGGTTCATTCTTAGCTTTGAGCAGCGTTATATCACTGACGAGATCACCTGGCGGCTTACATTGGCAATCCGCGCCAGCTCAGTTCCTGTCACAGGCGTATCACTCTTCTGCAATATATCCAAAAGCTTAGCCAGCCGATCCTCTCCTAACAACTTTTTCTTTCCTGACATCTCAGCTCTCCTTATAGTCTCACATTTGACGGTCCACATTTAGGAGTCAGTCCCCCGCTGCTGCACCGCATTACCGTGCCGGGGGTCAGTCCCCCGATATTTTACCGCATTACAGGGCTGGGGGACAGCCCCTGGAATTCTGATGCCATATTCCCTCTTTCACAATCTTGAAAATTGTACAGGCCAGTCCATTTATGTCAGATTGGGTTGTGTCTTTTCCAAGTGAAATCCGGATAAGCCCTTTTCCGGCTTTGTCACTTTTTCCAATTGCAGTCAAAGTTTTGGAGGGATCCTGTCTCCCAATCGCGCGAGCATTCTTGTTCATCCTGAGTGCACTCGGGAGGTCTTAGGGTTGTGTGATTTTGCCGGTTCCACTTCTTATATCATCAACACGCTTGATCAAGCAGCTTCAGGGACACAGTGGGCTATCGGAACGGAGAGCAACCTGGTAAAGCGTTTGATTGCGTTGCATCCGGATAAAAAAATCATTTCATTGAATGAAAATATGTGCCCCTGCCTGGCAATGAACCGAATCGATTTGCCTCATCTATTATGGTCGCTTGAATCCATTCAAACTGGGAAAATCATCAATCCTATCAAGGTAGAAAAAGAGGCAGCGGAGAATGCCTTTCTTGCTTTGGAAAGAATGCTTGAAAGAGCTTAATATACTAGTAATCAAGAGGAGAATGTAATTGAAAGGAAAAGCACCTGCGCCTTGATGAAGGAGGGATTTCCCTCCTTTTTTGTGCTAAACCCAGCAGGTTTTTCTGTACCCGTCAATCATAAATATATCCTTTCAAGCATAAGTTTTCTTGAAAATGATAGCAATTTGCCCAACGCTTCATAGGATATAAGGACATATGCATAGGAGGGGATTTACAGCGTGAAAATTCATATTGTCCAAAAAGGGGATACGCTTTGGAAGCTCTCAAAGAAGTACGGCGTAAGTTTCGAAGAGCTAAAGCAAATGAATTCCCAGCTTAGCAACCCGGATATGATCATGCCAGGCATGAAAATTAAAATACCGGGCTCATCAGGCAGCGTAAAAAAAGAAATGATCGCACCCGGTAACCAGCCAGGATATGGAGTAAAAGAAGCACCTATCGGGCAGCCTGCACAGCCATTGAAAGAACAGCCATCCATACAACAACCGCAACAGCAAAAGGAACAGCCACCGATCCAGCAGCCGCTTCAGCCCATGAAACAAATGGAACAGCCAATGGCGCCCCAACCCCCAGCGGCCAAAGAACAGCCTGCACCAAAAGAACAACCAATCGTCAAAGAAATAATAAAAGAGAAACCAATTGTTAAAGAAATAATAAAAGAGAAACCAATTGTTAAAGAAATAATAAAAGAGAAGCCCATTGTTCAAGAAATTATTAAAGAAAAACCGATCATTAAGGAGATTGTCAAAGAAAAGCCTGTGCCTCAGCCCGTGATGCCGGATATTGATATCAATAATTATTTTACGGTCAATATGGCAAATGTGTCTGTGCAAAAGCCCCCATCACCGCCGCCGCTTCCAAAGCAGCCAAAAAAAGTGGAGCCGATTGCCATGAAAGACATAAGCCCTAAGGGTGTACAGCCTGCATTGGATTTCAAGCCAGCAAAGGATGTACAGCCTGCAATGGATTTCAAACCTGCAAAGGATGTGCAGCCTATACATGATTTCCAGCCAGCCGGACCGGAATGCATCCCGGTAACACCGATCATGCCTGGTGCGGAATCTTGCCTGCCTTATTATCCATGGGCTTTTCCACAGGCCCAGAGTGCTCCCATGCAGCCATATAACCAATTTTTTGATAATGAAGAGAATCCAAGCATGTTAGAATCATCGGAAATGCTGGATTTTCAGATGCAAACTGGGATTCTAGGCGTACAAGATCACCCTCCTTACGGGCAAGGGCTTTATTCACCAATGGAAACACAACAGCCTTATCCCTATGGTGGAATGAATCCACAACATATGGATTTCCCGGGATATCAGGGTCAGACCATGCCTGAAACAGCGATGCCTGCTTTTGGGAATAATTTTTCACAGCCTGGTTCGTCTGGTTTTTTTCCCGGACCGCAGGCGGAAATTGGCCAAATGTACACAACACCTGGGTTCCAACAAGGAAGTGAATCGTCCATAGAATCTTCAAGCTTTTTTATGAGCAATTTTGGAAACCCTCCATATCCGTACCATCAATCACAGCTCCCGACCTTGGCACAAGCAAAAGATTGTGGATGCGGGGGGCCCGGGAAGAAATCCATTGCTAAGCAACAGTTTCAATCATTAAGCCACCATGCAGCAGGTCAGCAGCAATTTGGCCCAGGGTACCAGGAAATGCCGGATCAGCATCAATTTGGCCCAGGGTACCAGGAAATGCCAGGTCAGCAGCAATTTGCAACAGGGTACCAGGAAACGCCGGGTCAGCAGCAATTTGAACCAGGGTACCAGGAAATGCCGGATCAGCAGCAATTTGGTCCAGGGTACCAGGAAATGCCGGGTCAGCAGCAATTTGGATCAGGGTACCAGGAAATGCCGGGTCAGCAATTTGGATCAGGGTACCAGGAAACGCCGGGTCAGCAGCAATTTGGCCCAGGGTACCAGGAAATGCCAGGTCAGCAGCAATCTGGTCCAGGTTTCCAGGGAATTCCAGGTCAGCAATTTGGAACAGGGTACCAGGAAATGCCAGGTCAGCAGCAATTTGGCCCAGGGTACCAGGAAATGCCGGGTCAGCAGCAATTTGGCCCAGGGTTCGAGGAAACGCCGGGTCAGCAGCAATCTGGTCCAGGGTTCCAAGGAATGCCGGGTCAGCAGCCATTTGGTGCAGGGTTCCAGGGAATGCCGGGTCAGCAACCATTTGGTGCAGGGTTCCAGGGAATGCCGGGTCAGCAGCAATCTGGACCAGGGTTCCAGGGAATGCCGGGTCAGCAGCAATTTGGTGCAGGATTCCAGGGAATGCCAGGTCAGCAGCCATTTGGTGCAGGGTTCCAGGGAATGCCGGGTCAGCAGCAATTTGGCCCAGGGTTCCAGGGAATGCCAGGTCAGCAGCCATTTGGTGCAGGGTTCCAGGGAATGCCGGGTCAACAGCAATTTGGACCAGGGTTCGAGGAAACGTCGGGTCAGCAGCAATCTGGTCCAGGGTTCGAGGAAATGCCGGGTCAGCAGCAATTCACAACGCAATTCAATGATATGACAGGCCAGCAACCGTTTTCTCCCGATTTCCAGGACACTTTTGACCAGCAGTTTAGCCCTGGGTTCCAGCCGATGCAAGGCAGGCAGCAATTAAACCTGGGACACAAGTCCATGCCCGGTCAGCAGCAGTTCCCACCGAACTGGCAAAGGGGCCAACAACTTCATAACGGAGCCGAGCAATTGTTGAACCAACAGCAATTTGTCCCTCCATTCATTAAGCCATTTGAAACAGCGAAACAGCAATGGCAAGGAGAAAGCTTTGATCAGGCGGCGGTTCCGTCACAGTACATTACCCCATTTGGTGCTCAACGCCATAGTCATACTCAGGCCGTACAGCCGTTTTTCTATGCCGGTGAACCAGCGCCATACGAATGGAACCAAATGCAGCAGCCATTCGACATTCCAGAATACGCCGATGAAAGCAGTGAAATATAAATACAAAGGAGACAGTGATTTTTTCGCATGTCTCCTCTCTTATATAGAAAGCCACAAGCTATTTGCAAAGAAAATAGAAAGAATCCGGAACCAAGTTTTTTTGCTGCATCTGAATAACGGCCAAAAACTGATCGTAAAAAAGTTCGCCGACCGAAAAAAATGGCACTTCCAGCATAAACTTACTTCCCTTTTAAAGTACGCCGGTTTTTCGGCAACCTACGAATTCTATAGTTCGATTCCACCGTTTGAATATGATGGCTGTTTCTACGGCTTGATCGAATATATCAAACCACATCCCGAAAAATTTCATTTTTTCAACCATGAAAACCGACAGGAAGGGCTTAGGCTGCTTTCACAATTCCATCAAGCCACTAAACGGATTGCTCATGATTCTTCTTTAGAAGTATCCACCTTTAACCAACTGAAAAAGTGGGAAGAAAGATTGCTGGTATTCAAGAGTATGTTGCCGCAAATCAGCCGGACTATTTCTGAGGATCTGTTATTGGAATGGATTTCTTGGGCATCATGGTCCTTGAACGGAATGAGGAAGTTTGAAGATCTAATCCAGAAAGAAGAGATCGCCATCATTCATGGTGATGTCGCCCATCATAATTTCCTCCGCAGAAATGACCGGGAGCTTTGCCTCATCGATTTTGACTTGGCCGCAATTGCTCCTGCTGTAATCGATTATTTGCAATATGCCAACAGAATTTTACCTTCAATCAACTACAGCATGAACCGCTTGGGGGAATATGACCAATTGAAGCCATTATTAACGAATGTGGCTTTTTTATATGGCCTTGCGTTTCCAACCGATATTTTCAGGGAATGGAACCGGCTTTTAAGAGAAAACAGGATGGGCAGCCACCCCCAGTTCCATTCTGTTTGGAAAATGACAGTAGAAAGCTTTCCGGAACGTATTGCTTTTAACCGTACATTAGCCTGGATGGTGCATCGGCTAACCGGATAATTTTAGCCATCTTACAGGTAAAAAAACCCTTTATTATGAGGAGCAGTGCGTTATGACTGCTTATGAAGTAGATAAGGGGGGATTTTGGACTGAGAAAACTTGTTTCGCTAGTTCCTCTGTGTACGGTTTTGGCGGCCGGACTTTCCGGTTGTGCTGCCGAAGGAGATACCGTTATCCAAAATGGAGGAGCCAATTCGACCGGCTACTATTCCAGTGATAAGGATGACCTTTGTCTTTCAACTTTACTTGAGTAACCGAAATACACCTGCCCCTTTCAGGAAAGGGCAGGTGTATTTTATTGGGATGCAGCGTTTATTGGTTATTTTCATTTTGTTTATTACCATTACCCATCATGTTTCTGACACTGTTTGTGGCATTGTTGACTACATTAGCGGTTGCATCAACTGCAGTCATAGCCACGTCTTCAGTTGCTTTTAATGCGTTTTGGGCAGCATCAAAGGCAACATCGGCGCCATTTTTAATTGTGTTTGCCACGTTTTTTGCTGCGCCTTGCTGATTATTATTTTGATTTTGCATTTCGTTCACCTCCTCATTTAAGGTTGTGTAAACGGAAGTTATTTATCCAGGATTCTACGTCGATTCATTTCTAGTCTAAAAAAATGGTTAAAACCGCAAAAAACGTCCAAACTAAAAAAATAGAACTACACCTTATGAAAGAGGTGATGGGAATGAAAGGCCGGCTAGCTTTTTTAACCATATTAATCAGTGTGGCTTTGTCATCCATTTTCGTCACGGCAACAGCCTCTGCAGAAAATCGAGAAAATCCGCAGGAGGTTACCGGGCCAATGGAACGACAGGTCATTCTACAGAGGGTGTACATGGACGGCGAGATGAGTGAAGAAACACTTACGGTGAAGATACTTGCGATGGAGGACTTTTGGGCAAGCTATCGCGACTGGCAACTCATCGACCAAAATGAGGAGCGGGTCATCTTTCAAAAAAAGGAAAATGACATTTCTCCCTTGCTTAAAGCCAATGGTTTTTTTGGAATAACACAAGACGGTACCCTATCCATTTTTAATGGGAAACCGGAAGATTCACATATCATCCATTCTTTTTTCCAGATTGATATTGGCAAGCTGGAGACGTATAAACAGAGGGAACTGCTGAAGGGCATTCCGATTCTGAACAAAAACAGATATGAACAAGTCATAGAGGCGTATAAGCCATACTCACTTCCTGAAACTGAAAAATAAGAAACGGGACACTCTGTTGTTCCGTTTTTTATTTGGAGGTCTGTCCCCCGGTGCGGTAATGCGTTCGAGTAGTGGGAGACTGACCCCGGAATGACCCCGGAATTCGATGTTTTCATTCTACTATCATCGCTTTATGTGCTACAATGAATGGTACAGCAAAATCAGGGAGCGAAGGAATTTGTTTGATTATATTAAAGGGGCCGTAGAATACGTAGGGCCGGAATACATAGTTGTGGAGAATGGGGGAATCGGGTACCAGGTGATGACGCCCAATCCTTTTATTTTTTCTGCAAAGCTGAAGAGCGAGGTTCAAATTTTTACCTATCACCATGTACGTGAAGATATTTTTGCTTTATATGGTTTTGGGACGCGTGAAGAAAAGGCTTTATTTACGAAGCTGCTGAATGTGACAGGGATCGGCCCAAAAGGGGCGCTTGCCATCCTTGCTTCAGGAAAGGTCGACCAGGTGGTGCAGGCTATTGAAAATGAGGATGAGTCGTTCCTCGTGAAATTTCCTGGTGTGGGGAAAAAGACGGCGCGGCAAATGATTCTTGACTTGAAAGGTAAGCTAGAGAATATAGTCCCTGACTATTTCCCTAACCTGTTCAATGATGGCAAAGCTTTATCAGGTATGGGCGGTTATTCAGAAGAGCTGGACGAAGCGGTCCAGGCATTGAAGGCGCTGGGCTATTCAGATAAAGAAGTCCAGAAAGTGGCCAAGACACTGAAAAATGAGGAACTTACGACAGAACAATATATCAAAAAAGCATTGCAAATGATGTTAAGATAGAGGGGTGGCAAGATGGAGGAGAGAATTTTCAACCAGGAAGCCGACCTGACTGAACAATCTTTTGAGCAAAGCCTGAGACCGCAAAACCTCGCCCAATATATCGGCCAGGACAAAGTGAAGGCGAATTTGCAGGTTTTTATCGAAGCAGCAAAAATGCGCGAGGAAACGCTCGACCATGTCTTGTTATATGGGCCTCCAGGTTTGGGGAAAACGACACTCGCGGTCATCATCGCAAATGAAATGGGCGTAAATGTCAGGACAACATCGGGGCCTGCCATCGAACGTTCCGGTGACCTCGCTGCCATACTGAGCGCATTGGAACCTGGTGATGTCCTTTTTATTGATGAAATCCACAGGCTTCCCCGTACGGTCGAGGAAGTACTATACCCGGCAATGGAAGATTTTTGTCTTGATATCGTGATCGGGAAAGGGCCTTCAGCACGATCGGTCCGGATCGATTTGCCTCCGTTTACGCTGGTCGGCGCCACAACAAGGGCCGGTGCCTTATCCGCCCCGCTAAGGGATCGGTTTGGCGTCCTCAGCCGGCTCGAATATTATACGGAAGAACACTTAAAGCAAATTGTAGTCCGTACTGCCGAGATCATGGATACGGAAATGGACGGCCAGGCTGCGGGGGAGATTGCCAGAAGGTCCAGGGGGACACCCCGGATTGCCAACCGTCTGCTGCGAAGGGTCCGGGATTTCGCCCAGGTCCGTGGCGACGGCACCATAACCCTTGAACTGGCAGATTATGCGTTGGAATTAATGCAGGTTGACCGTTTAGGACTTGACCATATTGACCATAAATTACTTAGGAGCATAATTGAAAAATTCCGCGGAGGGCCGGTTGGATTGGAGACCATAGCAGCAACGATTGGTGAAGAAGCACATACAATTGAGGATGTGTATGAGCCATATTTGCTTCAAATTGGTTTTTTGCAGCGTACTCCCAGGGGACGAATGGTAACGGACCATGTTTACCGCCACTTCAATTTGGAGGTGCCTGAAAAATGACAGGTATGCCAAAACTCTTGATGACAATTGGAGCCATTATATTTCTAATTGGATTTGCGATGAAATTTATTAACCTGGGCAGGCTTCCTGGAGATATTTTTATTAAAAAAGGGAATACGACTTTTTATTTCCCGTTTGTTACATCCATAATCGTTAGCATCGTTTTATCGGCTGTTCTTTATCTCATCAGCCGTTTTCGTTAATACAGCAAGATAGGAAGTGGAAAGAATGAAGGTGGACTTGTTTGATTTCCATCTGCCTGAGGAATTGATTGCTCAGGTACCATTGGAAAACAGGGAAGAAAGCAGGCTGATGGTACTCGATAAGGAAACTGGAGAGATTCAGCATGAAATCTTTAAAAATATCACGAATTATTTAAGTCCGGGCGATTGCCTTGTGCTCAACGACACAAGGGTGCTTCCGGCCCGGCTGTACGGCAGCAAAGAGGATACGGGGGCAAATGTGGAAGTGCTCCTGCTGAAGCAGGAAGAAGGCGATGCTTGGGAGACCCTTGTCAAACCTGCCAAAAGGATTAAAGAAGGCACCAAAATTGTGTTTGGAGACGGAAAGCTTTCGGCCGTATGCACACATGTCCTGGAGCATGGCGGCCGCATTCTTGATTTCTCATACGAAGGAATCTTTTATGAGGTGTTGGATGAACTGGGCAGCATGCCGCTCCCGCCTTACATAAAAGAGCAGCTTGAGGACAAAAATCGTTATCAAACCGTCTATGCAAAGGAACGAGGGTCAGCGGCCGCTCCGACAGCGGGCCTCCATTTTACCGAGCCGCTGCTTGAAAAAATCAGGCAAATGGGCGTCCATATTGCTTTCATCACCTTGCATGTCGGCTTGGGAACCTTTCGTCCTGTCAGTGCAGATGACGTGGATGCGCATGAAATGCACTCGGAATTTTATCAGATGACAGAAGGCACGGCACGGCTTTTGAATGAAGTAAAAGCAAATGGCGGCAGGATCATCACTGTTGGGACGACGTCAACAAGGACACTGGAAACGATCGCGTCAAAACATGATGGCGTTTTTATGGAAGAAAGCGGCTGGACAGACATCTTTATTTTTCCTGGCTACGAATTCAAAGGAATTGATGGCATGATCACCAATTTTCATCTGCCGAAATCGACCTTGATCATGCTTGTCAGTGCGTTGGCAGGCAGGGAAAACGTGCTCCATGCCTATGAAACGGCAGTAAAAGAAAAATACCGTTTTTTCAGCTTTGGGGATGCGATGTTCATCAAATAATTCGAAATCGGGCTCTCTCTTGAAAGGAGTTACAACTTTGACCGCAATACGCTATGAACATATTAAAACTTGTAAACAGACAGGAGCGAGGCTCGGCATTGTACACACACCGCATGGCTCTTTTGAAACGCCTGCGTTTATGCCGGTCGGGACGCTTGCCACTGTAAAAACCATGTCTCCGGAAGAGCTAAAATCAATGGGAGCAGGGATTATCCTAAGCAACACATATCACCTTTGGCTGAGGCCTGGACATGATATTATCAAGGAAGCAGGGGGCCTCCATAAATTTATGAACTGGGATCGTGCCATCTTGACCGATTCTGGCGGGTTCCAGGTTTTCTCTTTAAGCGAATTCCGTAAAATTGAGGAAGAGGGGGTCCATTTCAGGAACCATCTTAACGGGGATAAGCTATTTTTATCTCCGGAGAAGGCAATGGAAATCCAAAATGCGCTCGGATCCGATATAATGATGGCCTTTGATGAATGCCCTCCGTTTCCGGCCACATTCGAATACATGAAGAAATCCGTCGAACGGACGTCCCGCTGGGCAGAAAGATGTTTGACTGCGCATGCCCGTCCTGAAGACCAGGGGCTTTTTGGGATCATCCAGGGCGGTGAATTTGAGGAACTAAGAAAGCAGAGCGCGAAAGACCTTGTCTCACTTGATTTTCCTGGTTATGCAGTAGGAGGTTTATCGGTCGGTGAACCTAAAGATGTCATGAACAGAGTCCTGGAATTTACAACACCGCTGCTGCCTTCCGACAAACCCCGTTATTTAATGGGGGTTGGTTCCCCGGATTCATTGATTGACGGAGCGATCCGCGGTATTGATATGTTTGACTGCGTTCTTCCTACCAGGATTGCCCGAAATGGCACACTGATGACATCAAACGGCCGGTTAGTGGTGAAAAATGCTAAATATGCCAGGGATTTTGGGCCTTTGGATGAGAACTGCAGCTGCCATGTTTGCCAAAATTACAGCCGTGCATACATCCGGCATTTAATCCGCGCTGAAGAAACGTTTGGAATCAGGCTAACGACTTACCATAACCTGCATTTTCTGTTAAACTTAATGGAGCAAGTCAGACAAGCGATTCGCGAGGACCGGCTTGGTGACTTCAGGGAAGAATTCTTCGAGCAATATGGCTTCAACAAGCCGGATGCAAAGAACTTCTGAATGACTATTGATGAAAGGAGAGATATAGATGGGTAACTATGGTGGTATTATATCGCTGGTATTGATGTTCGTATTGTTTTATTTCCTCTTGATCCGTCCTCAGCAAAAGCGTCAAAAGCAAGTGCAAACAATGCAGGGCGGGTTGAAGAAAGGTGATAAAATTGTAACGATTGGCGGCCTTCACGGGATCATTGATTCCCTTGATGAATCAAAGATCGTGATCCGCTGCGGTGATGGAAGCAGGCTTACATACGACAGGTCGGCAATCCGCGAAGTAACGGAAAGCGCTCCTGAGCAAGCGTAGCTTTACGCAAAAAAACGGTATTCCATCAGGGATACCGTTTTTTTTAGAATTTTAGGATTTCAAGCATTCCGCGAGCCTGAACTCAGGTTCACCCCGAGAACCCCGCCCATCATTGCCGTAACCACAAAGCACCCCTGATAGATCCACTCTCTTAATGAAAATAAAGAGTCGTTTCCAAGATACTGATAGGACATGACGATCACCATATAAACCAAGCCCGTACTTCCGCCCAGCACCCAGCCCTGTTTTTTTCCTTTCCCTCCTGAAATGAACCCCCCGATAAACATCGTAATGAAGGACCCCGCCATAATGATATATGTAAGGGATGATTCTGTGATGCTGGTAAACCGCAGCAAGGTAGCAAAAACGAAGCTGGAAATAATAAACAGAATAAATATGCTGCTTACTCCATATAAAATAGCCGTACCCATTTTTTTCGATTCGATGGCTACTCTCTCCCTTCCCTGGCTTACTGGCAGAAATAGATTTTCATCTTTGTACAAGCATATTCATACATTCAGCTTTTAGACCATGAGACCATAAATTTTAAGGATTTTGGCAAGGATAAGAAGATGAACGAACTCCTAATATATTTCTCGGTAAAAGGGGGAGGGAATCTAGTGCATGAATACGTCGTGATCATATCCCGGGCGATTATTTTGTATTTCACTCTTTTGGCTATTTTCAGGTGCATGGGGAAAAGGGAAATTGGCGAATTAAGTGTTCTCGACTTAGTCGTGGTTTTCATGATAGGGGACATGGCGGTATTGGCCATTGATAGCCCAAAACGGCCGATTCTATTTTCACTTTTTCCGATTCTTGTTTTGGCTCTCATTCAAATAATCCTTGCGTATCTTTCTTTAAAAAGCCAGAAATTCAGGGAGGTGGTGGATGGTAAACCGACCATTATCATCGCAAAAGGAAAAGTTGATGAAAAAGTGATGAGAAAGCAGCGGTATAATTTTGGTGACCTACTCATTCAGCTCAGGGAAAAAAACATCCTCAACATAGAAGATGTAGAATACGCCATTTTAGAGCCTACAGGCGAACTTTCGGTCATTGAAAAAAGCAATGTCCAAAACCCGAAAGAAAATTCCCCTTTCCCTTTGGTGTTAGATGGAATTATCCAGGAGGAAAGCTTGGGACTAATCAGCAAAAGTGATGTGTGGCTTCTCGAACAGCTTCAAAAACAAGGATATTACGATATAAAGCGGATCTCCCTTTGTATGTACGATAACGGCACACTATATATTGATGAAAAGTAATAAGCTATACGGTTCCGGATAACAAGTCAGGAAAACAACCAGCCGATTATCCGGAAACGCTTGAGCTCCTCCTTTCTGATTACTCCTGTAAAAATTGATAAGGAAGAAAACAGGGTAAGAATCACAAGAATGGAAAGTAATAAGCGGACAAGAAGAATGTGGCCGGTTAAAACACTGTAAAAGAAATAGTGTCCCAAGAAGCCTGAAATAATGGAAATAAGGATCGGGAACAGGTAGGTCTGGATCTTAAACCTGAACGGCAAGATTTTTAAAATGGTCGTAAAATGAAGAAAGGTAACCAGGATTGTACCGGCGGCTATTCCGATGGCTGCACCCATTATTCCGAAATCTGCTTTAGATGCCAGAAGCCAGATAATGACGATTTTTATAACCGCGCCGATAAAGCTGTTCACCATGGCTGCCTTTGCCAGGTTAAGTGCTTGAAGCATGGATTGCAATGGCATCTGGCAGTAAAACAAAATGAAGAATGGAGCCAGGAACTTGATGAACACAGCTGCATTTGAGGAGCCGTACATAATCTGCAGCACAGGTTCGGCAAATACAAATAATATCACCATTGCGAGTGAACCAGTAATGAAAGTGATTCGCAATGTCTGCTCAAGCCTGTGCTGGATCAGGCCGTAATTCCCTAAAGATTTTGCTTCGCTAACTGCCGGTACGAGGGATGTAGCCAGAGATGTTGTTACAAAGGAAGGCAGCATCAATAGCGGCAGTGCGTACCCCGTCAGCTCTCCGTATTGCTTTGTGGCAACGGTAGCTGATACACCTGCAATTGCAAGGCTTTGGGCGACAACTATAGGTTCCAGAAACCAGGATACATTTCCAATCATTCTGCTCCCGGTTGTCGGCACAGCGATTTTCATCAATTCTTCAAAAGTCACTTTTCCTTGTCTTGCCATTTTAAAGAAGTTATTCCTAAGCTTGAAGTGCTTTTTCAGCTTAAAGGAGGCTACGAGGTATGCTAGGGCCACAAGCTCACCGATGATTGAGGCAAACATGGCTCCTGCAGCCGCGTATTCGATCCCGTATGGCAAAAAAGCTTTAGTCAGTACAGCGATGAAGGTAATCCGGGCTATTTGTTCAATAACCTGAGAAAGAGCGAACGGCTTCATATTTTGCTTGCCCTGAAAATACCCCCTTAACACTGAGGATATGGCCACAATTGGCACAATCGGCGCAATGGCCATCAATGGCCAGACTGTTCTGGAATCCGTAAACAAAATTTCCGAAAGCATTGGAGCGAAGAGCAGCAATGCGGGCGTAAAAATAAGCGATAATCCAAAGGTGCAGCTGAGCGCTACGACAAGAATCCGCTTTACTTTCTTCTCATCCCCCAAAGCATCCGCTTCGGCCACAGATTTTGAGATCGCAACAGGCAACCCCAGCTGTGTGATGGTAATGACAAGAAACAGAGTAGGCAAAGCCATCATATATAAACCTACGCCTTCTTCTCCGATAAAACGGGCGATAACAATCCGATTTATGAATCCTAAAACCCGCGTAATTAAACTGGCTATTAAAAGAATGAATGTTCCTTTCAGAAATTTGGACATTCCCACCAATCCCTGCCTTCTCAAGAGTGCTCAAATCATATACAATTATTTATATGCACCGACTTGGACAAAGCATGACAGGCTTTTCAAAAGAGCAAATAAACGTAAAGAAGTTTTTGGCAAACGGACGCATTATTTTGAAAGAGTATGGGGGAGTTTTCCATGGCTACACATCCTTATCAAAATTATTATCTGAAAGTGAAACCTGCTTTGATATGCAAGGCGGAAGAATTGAGCATGCTTGGCCTTGGAGCTGTAACAGAAGATGATATTTGGATTTATCTGGTGCAAAAAAAATGGAAGCGTCCCAGCCCTGAAATCCATCTTTACCAATTGGTGAGCGATATCCTGTCGATTAGCGGCAGCCAGTTTATGACTTTTATGACGATCGAGGCATATAGGGGGCCGGATTTGCTCGGCAAACTTTCCCAGGAGGAAATGAAAGAGCTGCTTCACGGCTAAACACCTTTTTTATATCCATTTTTTTCCAGGTTAGGAAGTGGTGAAGGTCTTAGCGGTCATAACACTAGGTTTCTAGGCATTTATAAGCAGGAAACTTAAATTGACAGTAGTATATATATCACTCATAATAGTGATGTTGCTTTTGCCTTATGACAAATAATGTGTATTTCTGCATTTTAAATACAATTAACAACAAGACAAGGCGTGTCAGGAAGAAAGGGGCCTATTACATAATGGTAAAAAGAAGCAGGATCGTTGCGTTCTTTATCATATTAATTGCCATATTCGCAACGATTGGCACCACCTCAAAGGGGATACTGGGAAATATCAAGCTAGGGCTTGATTTACAGGGCGGCTTCGAGGTGTTGTATGAAGTGAAGCCGGAAGACGGCGGAAAAGTTACACAGAAGATGCTTAACAGCACGGCTCAGGCGCTGACCAAGCGTATTGATGTCCTGGGTGTAAGCGAACCGAATATTCAGATTGAAGGAAATGACAGGATCCGCGTGCAGCTTGCAGGTGTGACGGACCAAAATGAGGCCCGGAAGATTCTTTCCACCCAGGCAAAACTAAGTTTCCGCGATCACAATGACAAAGAAATGATGACCGGTGCAGACCTGAAAGAAGGCGGTGCACAGCAAACCTTTGATGAAAATAACAGCCCGGTTGTACAGGTCACCTTGAAGGATCCGCAAAAGTTCAAGAAAATTTCCGAACAGATTTCAGCTATGCCGCAGCCTACGAACGTGCTTGCGATCTGGCTTGACTTTGAAGAAGGAAAAGACAGCATAAAAAAACCGGAAACCCAGGATAACATGATTTCGAATCCGAGCGTCAGGGAAGTATTCGATACGGAAACGGTGATGATCACAGGCCAATTCACGATAGAAGAAGCAAAGGAACTTGCCAATCTGTTGAATGCAGGTGCACTTCCGGTAGAGCTTGATGAAATTTATTCCACATCCGTAGGTGCAAAATTCGGGGAACAAGCCTTGAATGAAACCATCTTCGCAGGCATCATCGGGATTAGCCTTGTTTTTGCATTCATGATTTTTTACTACCGATTCCCTGGATTCATCGCAGTCATTACGCTGGCTATTTATCTTTTCCTTACATTACTAGTTTTTGATTGGATGAATGCCGTATTGACACTTCCTGGGGTCGCCGCCTTGATTCTCGGGGTTGGTATGGCTGTTGATGCGAATATCATCACGTATGAACGGATAAAAGATGAGCTAAAGCTTGGACGTTCCGTTCCGTCAGCGTATGCGGCAGGAAATAAAAACTCCCTTGCGACGATTACCGATGCCAATTTAACAACGCTTCTGGCAGCTGCGGTATTGTTCTTTTACGGGACAAGTTCAGTTAAAGGCTTTGCGACCACTTTAATTATCAGTATTTTAATGAGTTTCATCACAGCCGTTTATGGAACTCGTTTATTCATGGGCCTTTGGATCAACAGCAGGTTCTTTAATAAACGTCCATCCTGGCTTGGCGTCAACAAAAAGGATATTCATGAACTTTCTGAAACAAGAGACGTTACAGAGCTCCCGACACCGTTCGATAAGTGGGATTTTGTAAAGAGAAGAAAAGTATTTTACGGTATTTCCACAGCGTTTATAATAATTGGTATCATCGTCCTGTCGGTATTTAAGATGAATCTTGGAATTGATTTTACAAGCGGTACAAGGATTGAATTTACATCCAATGAATCGCTGACACAAGAGAAAGTCAAGGACCATCTGGCTAAGCTGAACCTGGAAAGCGAGGACATCGTGATTTCAGGGGACAATAATGAAACAGGCGTGGTTCGTTTTAAAGGGGTATTAAATAAGGATGAGATAGCGGAAGTGAAGGATTATTTCAATACGAAAGTAGGGGATGGCACCAATATAAGCACTGTTTCTCCTACAATCGGAAAAGAGCTTGCCAAAAATGCCCTCATTGCCGTTTTTATATCATCATTGGGCATCATCCTGTATGCAACCATTCGCTTTGAATGGAGAATGGCTCTTCCTGCCGTTATTTCTTTATTCCATGATGCGTTCTTTATTATTACACTCTTTAGCGTGCTGCGTTTGGAAGTCGATTTGACCTTTATCGCCGCGATTTTAACGATTATCGGGTATTCCATCAATGATTCGATCGTAACGTTTGACCGCATCCGTGAAAACATGCGGAAAAAACGGAAAATCAAGAAGCTTGAAGAGCTGGAAGAGATTGTAAACATGAGTATCAGGCAAACCTTGACCCGTTCCTTCAATACCGTATTTATGATTATCATCACTGTTGCCGCTTTGATGATTTTCGGAAGTCCGTCGATTGCAAACTTTTCCATCGCGTTGCTTATCGGCATGATTGTTGGTGTGTACTCTTCCCTTTATATCGCCTCCCAATTATGGCTTGACCTTAAGGGTAAGGAATTAAAGAAAAAGGGTGTACTTATCACATACAAAGAGAAAAAACCGAGCCAGGAAGCTCAGGTATAATAAAAAAGAGACCAATTCGCGTCTATTTTGCGGATTGGTTTTTTTTTTGCCCTTTATAGTTTGATTTATCAACGGTTTGATTCATACGATAATCAAATGAACAATATCATTCTTCTTTTCCACCCTATAAATAAGTTTGGTAAAGCTTTACGGGAGGGAATAATGCTGTTAAGAGAAATAAATGAGGAGGCTGGCCATGAAATTCCAGTGGATATTCTTAATTGGAATCATTTTTGCCATTATCGTTTCTTTTTTTGCAGTCATTAACGTGGATCCTGTTACTGTTAATTATTTTTTCGGCAAAGCAGAATGGCCCTTGATTCTGGTTGTCCTTGGTTCGGTATTAATGGGCGGTTTTATTGTATTTTCGATAAACGCAGTGAAAATTTTGAGTTTAAAAAGAAAAATAGCCAAGCTTGAAAGAATCATTGAGGAGTTGGAATCTAAGCCGGTACCCGGACTAGCAGATGAACAGGAAATCGAAAAAAGCCAGAATTTGAATTTTGAATAGCAATTGAATCCCCTCCACTCCTTTTGTATAATTAGTGAGTTAAGGGGTGAAATCATGTTAAACTCAAAAACCCGGTGGATCGTTCAGACTGCCGATGAACAAATCGTGCAAGCATTCGCTACGGAACTTCAAATAACACCTCTGGTTGCAAGGCTTTTGGTCAATCGGGGGATCCATACCGTCCAGGACGCACAGTCTTTTTTATATATTAGTGAACAAAGCTTCCATGATCCATTTTTAATGAAGGATATGGATAAAGCCGTAACAAGAATCAGGCAGGCTATCGAGACAGGCGAGAAGATCCGGATTTTTGGGGACTACGATGCGGATGGGGTAAGCAGTACAACAGTAATGATGACAACGCTTGCCCAAATGGGAGCCAATGTGGACTTCTATATCCCGAATCGTTTTTCGGAAGGCTATGGCCCGAATGAAACAGCATTCCGGCTTGCCGCTGACACCGGTGTCCAGCTATTGATCACTGTTGATACAGGCATCTCGGCCATCAATGAAGCAAAACTTGCTGACGAGCTAGGCATGGATTATATTATTACCGACCATCACGAGCCGGGACCTGAATTGCCTGAGGCACTTGCGATCATACACCCTAAGCTTGAGGATAATACATATCCATTTAAAGATCTTGCCGGAGTCGGGGTTGCTTTTAAATTGGCCCATGCCCTGCTGGGTAAATTGCCGGAGGATTTGCTTGAAATTGCGGCAATAGGAACAATTGCGGACCTTGTGCCGTTATATGGGGAAAATCGCTTAATAGCAGCACGGGGTATAGAGAGGCTGCGCCAGACATCCCGTCCCGGCCTTCTTTCATTGATTCAAAAAGCAGGAATCCAAAAAGACACGTTAAATGAAGAGTCGATCGGTTTTGGGTTGGCGCCGAGAATAAATGCTGCAGGCAGGCTTGGTGCAGCAGACCCGGCTGTGGATCTCTTGATGGCGGAGGATGCCGTCATTGCCGAAGAACTCGCTTCTGAAATAGACCTAATCAACAAGGAACGCCAGGCGATTGTGGCTGAAATCACGGAGGAAGCGATTCGCGAAGTGGAAGAAAATTTCCCTCCGGACGAAAACGGAGTCCTCGTTGTCGGCAAGGAAGGGTGGAATTCCGGCATAATCGGCATTGTTGCCTCAAAGCTTGTCGACCGATTCTACAGGCCGGCCATTGTGTTGAGCTTCGATCCGGAAAAAGGTCTTGCCAAGGGATCCGCCCGCAGCATCGAAGGATTTGATTTGTTTAAGAATCTGTCGGAGTGCAGGGATCTTTTGCCCCATTTTGGGGGGCATCCGATGGCAGCAGGCATGACGTTGAAAATCGAGGATGTCGGCCATCTGCGCACCCGCTTGAACAGTCTCGCAAACGAGCAGCTCTCTGAAGAAGATTTCACTCCTGTCACCAGGCTGGATGGGGTAACGGACATTGAGGATGTTACGATTCAATCTATCGAGGAAATGGGATTGCTAGCGCCATTTGGAATGAATAACCCGAAACCGAAACTATTGATCCAATCTGCAGCGCTTTCTGAAATCAGGAAAATCGGCGCCAACCAAAACCATTTAAAGCTTCAGCTTGGTGAGGATGGCAAATTTCTTGATGGCGTTGGTTTTGGGCTTGGATATTTGTTTAGCCATATTTCCCCTCTTTCCAGAATCTCGGTAATTGGGGAATTGGCGGTCAATGAATGGAACAATAACAGGAAGCCGCAAATTTTCCTGCATGATATCTCAATTGAGAACTGGCAGCTATTCGATTTCAGGGGAATGAACAGGGTCGAAAAGTGGCTTGCCGATATCCCGCAGGAAAACCGCCAAGTCATCATTTTTTCGGACGAAACGCTGAAACAATTTCCTTTCCTTAGAGAAAATGAAAATATTGTGCGTGTTAACAAGGAAGAGGATGCAAGGAATGTAAATCTGTCAGGCAGCCATGTGATCCTGCTGGACATGCCCCCATCTAAAAAAATCTTGGAGCACACTTTGAAACATAAAAGGCCATCCCGGATTTATGTTCATTTTTACCAGCAACAGGACCATTTTTTCTCCACGATGCCAACGCGTGAACACTTTAAATGGTTTTATGCCTACCTTGCAAAAAAGGGTCCGCTAGACGTGAACAAGTACGGGGACCAATTGGCTAAATACCGCGGATGGTCCCGGGACACGGTTGAATTTATCTCACAGGTGTTTTTTGAATTGGATTTTGTTACAATAGAAAACGGATTAATTACGCTCAATAAAAACCCAAATAAACGGGATCTGAGCGATGCGCCATCATATAAGAAAAAGAAAGAGCAATTTGAGCTGGAACGGGAGCTCCTATATTCCTCTTATCAGCAATTATTTGATTGGTTTGATACATTAGTACAAGAGGCAGAATGCCTCGAGGAGGAAACAACTCAATGGATTTAAAGCAGTTTATCACAATTGTCCCGGATTGGCCGAAACCCGGCATCAAATTTAAAGATATTTCACCACTGATGAATAATGGAGACGCATACCGTTATGCCACCGATCAAATTGTGGAATTTGCTCGTGAAAAAGAAATCGATATTATCGTAGGACCTGAAGCACGCGGATTTATCATTGGTTGTCCAGTCGCTTACTCTTTGGGCGTGGGCTTTGCTCCTGTAAGAAAAGAAGGTAAGCTTCCGCGTGAAACCATCAAGGTGGACTACGGCCTTGAATATGGCAAAGACGTACTGACCATCCATAAAGATGCGATCAAGCCTGGGCAGCGCGTCTTGATCACTGATGACCTTTTGGCCACAGGGGGTACAATTGAAGCGACGATCAAGCTTGTTTAAGAGCTTGGCGGAATAGTTGCCGGGATTGCCTTCCTGGTCGAGCTTTCCTACTTGGATGGCAAAGATAAGCTTGAAGGATATGATGTTTTGACATTGTTGACATATTAGTCAGTGAAAAGCTAAAGGGGCACTCCTTATTATAGGGGTGCTCTTTTTGGTAGATAAAAAATAAATACAATAACATCTTTATGCAGTTACATTGATTTTACATATAGAACAGAAATGGCATTCATATATTTTATCTAACAGGAAAATTCCAGTATAAGGTAATTATAAATAAATAATCCATGGAAACAACAAAAAACCCCTTATCCCTTTACATCTCTCCCTTTTTTCTCGATAATAAAACAATAATGTTTTTTTGAGACGTTCAACCTATAGACAGATATGATAGGTAAATGGGGATAAAAAGGTGATTGCATGGCTAATGAGCAGATTTTGACAGCCGATCAGGTCGTCGACAGGACAAAGGAATACCTTCAGCAGGAAGATGCTGATTTTATATATAAAGCGTATAAGTTTGCAGAAAATGCCCATCGGGAGCAGTTTCGAAAATCGGGTGAACCATATATTATCCACCCGATCCAAGTCGCGGGGATCCTCGCAGACCTTGAAATGGATCCTTCAACTGTTGCTGCAGGCTTCCTTCATGATGTCGTAGAGGATACAGAGGTTACCCTGGCTGACATTGAAGCAAGCTTCAGTCCTGAAGTGGCAATGCTTGTAGATGGTGTAACGAAGTTAGGGAAAATCAAATATAAGTCCCAGGAAGAACAGCAGGCCGAAAATCACCGGAAAATGTTCGTGGCCATGGCGCAGGATATCCGCGTCATTTTGATAAAACTCGCTGACAGGCTTCACAACATGAGAACCCTTAAGCACCTGCCCCACGAAAAGCAAAGGCGAATCTCCAATGAAACATTGGAAATCTTTGCTCCGCTTGCACACCGCCTGGGCATCAGCAAAATAAAGTGGGAGCTTGAGGACACGGCTCTCCGCTATTTAAACCCGCAACAGTATTACCGTATCGTCAACCTTATGAAGAAAAAGCGCGCCGAGCGTGAGGAATACCTTGACGGAGTGATTGAAGCTGTAAAGAAGAGTGTAGCGGACGTAAACATCAAAGCGGAAATCTCCGGACGCCCAAAACACATCTACAGCATCTACCGAAAAATGGCGCTCCAAAACAAGCAATTCAGTGAAATCTATGATTTGCTGGCGGTGCGTATCGTCGTAAACAGCATTAAGGATTGCTACGCCGTTCTAGGTATCATCCATACATGCTGGAAGCCCATGCCTGGACGTTTCAAGGACTATATTGCGATGCCGAAGCCGAATATGTATCAATCGCTTCATACTACCGTGATTGGCCCAAAAGGGGATCCGCTAGAGGTCCAGATCCGGACCACAGAAATGCACAGGATCGCGGAATTTGGGGTTGCGGCTCACTGGGCGTACAAGGAAGGCGCGGACGTGAATGAACATGCTTCATTGGAAAATAAATTAACCTGGTTCAGGGAGATCCTGGAATTCCAGGATGATGCAACGAATGCAGAAGAATTCATGGAATCTCTGAAAATTGATCTATTTTCTGATATGGTGTTCATCTTTACGCCGAAAGGGGATGTCATAGAGCTTCCGTCAGGTTCAAACCCGATTGATTTTGCATACCGAATCCACTCTGAAATCGGCAATAAAACGATAGGCGCCAAGGTGAACGGTAAGATGGTGCCGCTGGATTATAAGCTGAAAACCGGCGATATCATCGAAATCATGACATCCAAGCATTCATACGGCCCTAGTCCGGACTGGCTGAAGATGACCCAAACATCACAGGCAAAAAATAAAATCCGCCAGTTCTTCAAGAAACAAAGGCGTGAGGAAAATGTCGAAAAAGGCAAGGAATTGGTTGAAAAAGAAATTAAAAATATGGATTTCGACCTGAAAGAAATCCTGACTGCCGAGAACCTGAAACGGGTGAGCGAGAAATTCAATTTTTCAAATGAAGAGGATATGTATGCAGCAGTTGGCTATAATGGCATCACTGCCGCCCAGATTGCAAACCGGCTGACGGAAAAACAGCGGAAACAGAAAGAACTGGAGCAGGAACCTGACATTTTCGGTGCCGTTTCCGAATTGAAATCGTTCCACACGGTCAAGAAAAGGGAATCCGGAGTGCGGGTGCAAGGGATTGACAATTTGCTGATCCGTTTATCCAGATGTTGCAACCCGGTGCCTGGTGACGAAATCGTCGGTTTCATCACAAAGGGAAGAGGGGTTTCTGTCCACCGTACGGATTGCCCGAATGTGGAAGGAAATGAAACGGAAAACCGGCTGATTCCTGTTGAATGGGAAAGCAGCCTGAATGAACGCAAGGAATATAACGTAGATATTGAAATCAACGGTTATGACCGCAGAGGATTGCTCAATGAGGTCCTGCAGGCAGTCAATGAAACTAAGACAAATATTTCCGCGGTTTCAGGCAAATCTGACCGAAATAAAATGGCGACGATCAATATGTCGATATCCATCCATAATATCAGCCATCTGCAAAAGGTCGTGGACAGGATCAAGCAGATCCCTGACATTTATTCAGTAAGAAGGATCTTGAACTAAGGAGCCCAACGATGCGAGTTGTAGTACAGCGTTCGAAAGAAGCCAGAGTACTGGTAAATAGGGAAACCGTTGGAGAAATCAATCACGGCCTTGTCCTGCTGGTTGGGATAACACACGGTGATGATGCCGATGATGCTGCCTACGTAGCCGATAAGATTGCCAATCTTCGCATCTTTGAGGATAGCGAAGGAAAGATGAATTTATCATTGCTTGACATAGGCGGCCAAATCCTTTCAATTTCCCAATTTACGTTATATGGTGATACACGGAAAGGGAGAAGGCCCAACTTTATGGAAGCGGCCCGGCCGGAAGAGGCGAACCCTATGTATGAGCTCCTGAATGAAGAATTCCGAAAAAAAGGCATAACCGTAGAAACCGGAATCTTCGGTGCCATGATGGACGTGCAGCTCACCAATGACGGACCTGTGACCATCATTGTGGAAAGCAAAGAAAAGAAATGAAAATCCTTGCCTGCTCTAGGCAAGGGTTTTTTTTGCAGAAAGGAAAGATCCTTTCTGCATAGAGCTACTTAAAGTAATCCTCGAGCCCTGTATATATAGCCGTTGAAATACTTTCCAAATACTGTTTGGAATTTAGCCTGGTTTCCTCCGCCCCATTGCTCAAATACCCAAGTTCCAGCAATGCCGCTGCCTTTTCATTTTCCCTCACGACGTGATAATCCCCAAATCGGTACCCCCTGTTAATAACCCGCAGCGAGGAACCGAGAGATTTGCTTATGCAGGCAGCCAATGATTTTTGATAGGAATGATAGTAATAGGTTGTGACGCCGCTTACCAGGTGATTTCTTGCGTAATCATAGTGCAGGCTGATGAATGCATCTGCGTTATGGTAGTGGGAAACCCTCACCCGAGCAGGCAAAGATAAATAGTAATCCGAACTCCGGGTCAGAATGACAGTTGTCCCTGCAGCCTCCAGCTTGTCCCTTAATATCAAGGCGGTCTCCAATGTGAGGCTCTTTTCCTGAGTCCCCTGCACGCCTTTAGTGCCCCGGTCCCTTCCGCCATGGCCCGGATCTATTACGATTAATTTATCTGAAAGATGTTGCGCGGAGCCGTGCCTCTTCACTCGTGGGGCATCCCCTGAAACCGATACGACCCAGCTGGCCACATATCCCGTTGCACCGCTTTCCAGCCGGATCTTATACCAATCATCCTCTGAACCAATAATCTTGAATCTGTCCCCGACAAAGGTTCTTGCCATGATGAGAGATTGGACGTCAGGTCTCGTTCTTATATTGGTGCCGTTTTGTGTAATCACTGCCTCGCCATTTGCAGGCAATTGGTTTAAGGAAATTTGAGGAGATATATTTCGTTCCTTGTCCCTGTCAATAAAATTCCTATTGTCCTTAGTGCCAGGATTTTTTCTCTCATTCTCTGAACCTTCTTCAGGCGAATCATTCAAAGGGCTCCCCGATAAAGAAAGGTAATCTTTATGTACCCAGCCGTAAGCTGAGTTATAGGCTATTTTTGCCCAATTGCCTTCCACGGTATTGATTTTCACCTTGCTGCCTTTTTCAAGCTTCCCTAGCACTTGTCCTCGAAGTGAAGCGTGAGTCCGGACATTTATCGTTTCTGTCACTACCGTTTCTGCTGATGTTTCCGTTTTTTGATTGACAATGATTGTTTTTTGGCCAATAAAATCTTCAAGAATCCATCCTGCCAAATCCTGATTTTTTATTTGGATCCAGGTCCCATTTTGCGCCAGAATCTCAACCGTGCTTCCCTGTTTTAAGGAGCCCACAAGATTATGGGAAGTGCCGGGCCCGGTCCGTACCCTGACATCCTCTGTTTTGATGATGCCCTTTCCCATGGATTGAGCGGAATCGGCAGATAGGTTCCTATCCGCTTTCGCCAGCCATTTCGCAACCCAGCCCTCCGTCCCATCCGAAGTTCGGATTTTAAGCCACTCATTTTCTTCCATCACAATCGTGAAGGACATTCCAAAAGGTATTTTTTCAACAACCTCGTAACTTACTCCAGGACCTTCACGCATATTGATATGATTCCGTTGCACGACCGCTTCGCCATTTTCGACCGCTTCCGCTTGTCCCATAGGATAAAGCGCGGTGGCAAACAGCAACGAATACAGGGCTGTTTTTCCTTTATGCAAAATAGCCATTACGATCTCCCCTAAATAAAACGATGTAATCGGTGGAGAGAAACAAATTCAATTTTTCTTTAAAAAACCCTCCTGCAGAATGAAAAAAATTCGGCGGTAAGGAAAGAATAGGAATTATGATTCATATTTACGATAATTGCCGACAAAAAATAATTTCAATGCGGGGGTGTTAAAATGAAATTCAGTGAAAAAGGGCAAACCAGCATAAACGGGGAAAACCAGCTATTGGGTGTCGACTTTCATGATTTTATCCAAAAAGAACAAGGAGCCAATTTAATCGAATTAGCTTCTGAATTCGGCCTTACTATGCGGGATGCCAGAAATCTCAAGAGGCGCCTCGGCAGATCCTAGGAAGCGGGAAAACATGGACGGTGCAATTTCCCCTGTTTATCTTGACATTTTCTGCATCCGTCATTATCATTAGATAAATATAATACATACTAATTCAAAACCAATGATGGAGAAGAGTAATTAAGATCCACATGAAAAGAGAGGAAATGCCCTGGGCTGAAAGCATTTCCACATGATGGCTTAAGGAAAGAACACTCCGTAGGCTTCGCTCTGAAAAAGGCAACCCTTTAGTAGGAGATGAACGTAGACAGGCGTTAACTGTTTTTGAGCGGAAGCATGCGCGCGCGCCTGCTTCAATAAGGGTGGCACCACGGGAACAACTCTCGTCCCTTGTAACGTAATGGTTACAGGGACGGGGGTTTTTTTTGTGTTCTTTTCTGTTAGCATGAAAAAAATCGCTCCGCTTAAATGAACTGCTTTTTCGCTTAATTATTGAATGTATCGCTTAATTCATTAAGCTTCTCGCTTATTTATGTGGATTATCGGGTTAATTCAAGCCTTTATCACTAAAACCATCTTGTTCGTCAACTACATGCTGTATAGACGAACTATTTCAGTTGCAAGAGGGAGGAACACAACATGTCAATACAAATGCCGCGCGGAACCCAGGATATCCTTCCTGGCCAATCGGAAATCTGGCAGTACATCGAAAATGCTGCTCGTGATTTATGCAGAAGATATCAATATAAGGAAATCCGTACACCAATATTTGAACACACAGAATTATTCCTTCGCAGTGTCGGGGACACCACTGATATCGTCCAAAAGGAGATGTATTCCTTCCAGGACAGGGGCGGCCGCGATATAACCCTGCGCCCTGAAGGTACAGCTGCTGTCGTGAGGTCGTATATTGAGCATAAAATGTTCGGTTGGGCAAACCAGCCGGTGAAGCTTTTCTACATCGGGCCGATGTTCCGTTATGAACGCCCTCAGGCAGGCCGTTTCCGCCAATTCGTCCAATTCGGAATTGAAGCAATTGGCAGTGCGGACCCAGCAATTGACGCAGAGGTGCTTTCACTGGCCATGGGCTTATACAGGGAGCTCGGATTGAAAAAGCTAAGGCTTGTGATTAACAGCCTTGGAGATAAGGAAAGCAGAACTAATCACAGAAATGCCCTGGTCGATCACTTCGAACCGCGAATCGGGGAGTTTTGCAGCGACTGCCAGAATCGCCTGCAGACAAACCCGCTGCGGATCCTCGATTGTAAAAAAGACCGGGATCATGAGCTGATGAAAACTGCTCCTTCGATTCTTGATTATCTGAATGAGGAATCGAAGGTTTACTTTGAAAAGGTTCAAAAGCATTTAACGGATTTGGGCATCGAGTTTGTTGTAGATCCGACCCTTGTGCGGGGGCTTGATTATTACAACCACACCGCTTTCGAGATCATGAGCGAGGCAGAAGGCTTTGGGGCAATTACGACCCTTTGTGGCGGCGGCCGCTACAATGGCCTTGCTGAGGAAATAGGCGGCCCTGAGTCCCCTGGAATCGGCTTTGCGTTAAGCATTGAGAGGTTGATTGCCGCACTGGAGGCGGAAAAAGTGGAACTCCCGATCGATCCGGGAATCGACTGCTACCTCGTTTCACTAGGGGATGCAGCACAGGATTATACCGTCAAGCTTGCATACGAGCTAAGAAATGCAGGGTTTACAGTGGAAAAGGACTATCTCGACAGAAAAGCAAAAGCACAGTTCAAATCAGCAGACAGGCTTCATGCAAAATATGTGGCTGTCCTTGGCGATGATGAACTATCAAATAATAAAATCAATCTAAAAGATATGGAAACGGGCATCCAGACAGAAATGGATCTTGCTTCCTTCGTCGAAGATTTTAAGAAGCTAAAAGGTTAAGGAGGAAACGGGATGTTTGGCAGATCATACTTCTGTGGCGAGATCACAGAAAAAGCTATCGGGGAAAAGGTAACATTAAAAGGATGGGTTCAAAAACGAAGAGACCTTGGCGGGTTGATTTTTATTGATTTACGGGACAGGACAGGGATTGTCCAGGTTGTATTCAACCCGGATGTTTCAAAGGAAGCGCTGGAAATAGCGGAAAAAATCCGCACTGAGTATGTTCTTGATATTCAAGGGACTGTTATTGCCCGTGACGAATCAAATGTAAACCAGAATATCAGCACCGGAAAAATTGAAATTCAGGCCGAAGCCGTCAAGATTGTTAATGAAGCAAAAACACCTCCATTTGCCATTGCGGACAAAACGGAGGTATCAGAAGACATCCGCTTAAAATATCGCTATTTGGATTTAAGGCGGCCTGTCATGTTCAATGCCTTAAAAATGCGCCATCAAACGACAAAAGCAGTCCGCGATTTCCTCGATGGAGAAGGCTTTTTGGATATTGAAACCCCAATCCTGACAAAAAGTACACCGGAAGGCGCTCGTGACTACTTGGTGCCAAGCCGTGTTCACGAAGGGGAATTCTATGCACTGCCTCAATCGCCGCAAATTTTTAAGCAGCTTTTGATGGTTTCCGGGGTAGAACGCTATTATCAGATTGCCCGCTGCTTCCGTGATGAAGACCTGCGCGCTGATAGACAGCCGGAATTCACTCAGATTGATATTGAAACCAGCTTCATGAGCCAGGATGACATCATGTCGATGGCAGAAAGCATGATGGCAAAGGTCATGAAAGAAGTGAAAGGCCTGGATGTGAGCCTTCCATTCCCAAGAATGACATACGATGAAGCCATGGGCCGCTTTGGTTCGGATAAGCCGGAGACACGCTTTGGCATGGAACTGATCAATGTTTCCGAACTCGTTGCAGACAGCGGCTTTAAGGTATTCTCCGGCGCCGTTGCAAATGGCGGTGAAGTAAAAGCCTTGAACGTGAAAAACGGTGCGGCAGACTACTCCAGAAAAGATATCGATGCTTTAGGGGAATTTGCCGCTGTATATGGCGCAAAAGGCCTCGCCTGGTTAAAAGTGGAGGCAGATGGATTAAAGGGGCCAATTGCGAAATTCTTTAACGAAGAGGACCAGAAGCAGTTAATGCAAGCTACAGAAGCATCCGAGGGGGATTTGCTGCTGTTTGTCGCAGATAAGAAAAGCGTTGTCGCTGATGCCCTCGGCGCCCTCCGCTTAAAGCTTGGAAAGGAAAGAGGCCTTATCGACCAAAGCTTGTTCAATTTCCTTTGGGTCGTCGACTGGCCGTTATTGGAATATGATGAGGAGGCCGGCCGTTATTTCGCTGCCCACCATCCGTTCACAATGCCGGAAAGGGATGACCTGGAAAAGCTGGATACTGACCCTGCAAGCGTCCGTGCCCAGGCCTATGACCTTGTATTGAACGGCTATGAGCTTGGCGGAGGATCCCTGCGTATTTTCGAACGGGATATCCAGGAAAAAATGTTTAAAGTACTCGGCTTCTCTCCGGAAGAAGCGAATGAACAGTTTGGCTTCTTGATGGAAGCTTTCGAATACGGAACCCCTCCTCACGGTGGAATTGCGCTGGGATTGGATCGCCTGGTCATGCTTCTTGCAGGGCGCACAAACCTTCGGGATACGATTGCCTTCCCGAAAACAGCCAGTGCAAGTGACTTGCTTACAGATGCACCAGGTGTAGTGAGCGAGGCGCAGCTTGAAGAGCTTCATCTGAAACTTGCGGTAAAGCCGGAGAAGGTGCCATCCGGGGAAGCAAAATAAACATTGAAATAGAAGCTCAAAATGTGAAAAATTTCCTATTTCTGTTCGCTTGAAACGAAAACAACAAGTGTGATATGATACTCTCAAGTTAGTAAGAGTCCTGATGTGTACGTTCTTTAACCTATAAGTTTTGACCGAACACTTATAGTTACGGGAGCCCCAAGTTTCCGGGCTGCGTAAATGCCTCCCAAGAGAGGACTTACAAAAGTGCGGAACCGAGCACCCACCTGCGGAGAGCGGGTTCAAAACAAAGGCATAAACGGCACGATCGGGACTCTTACACCCTTTAAAAACCCGAATTTAATTCATTTTTTACAAAGTGAATTAAATTCGGGTTTTTTCGTTATAAATGAAAAAGACATCCGTTCTGAGTGAACGGGTGCCTATGCCAGTTTCTATTAGGAGACAGTCAAAGCGCCTCTTTATGAAGTATTTAAAGGCTTGGCAGACGGCTACGGTATTGAACCCTCGGTGATGGACATCAACAAAAACATCAGGCTGGAACTCTTTAAACTCCGTAATTTGGCCCTTCACCAACAGCGCCGGCAGGCAAGGCGACCGACGTTATTGAGCCCAGTGACATTAAACCAATTAAAGACAATGCAATCAGTTTCTTCTTTTTCAAATAATCAGTCTCCTAATCCGAGTTTAGAATATTCAAAAAAATAACATCCCGCAAGGAAAATCGTACACAGAAAATAGAAAAGCGTATATAGACTATTCCTACCAATATTATCTAAATAATAAAAAGAAGTTCTAGGACGAATAACCTGCTTCCCTATTTCTTTAATTTTCGATAAAGCTAAATTTCTTTCTTAATTAAGAACGGAAGAGTTAAATAAAAATAGGAAGGAAAAAGGGGATAATCAGTGATAATAAAAGACACCTATGGAAAACTTGTTTTTATTGATGTTTATGTTATATTTTTGAAAGGGAACGATATAGGGTAAAGAGATTTCAGTTGGAGTTGAATAGATATGCTGCACCAATTCTCGCGCAATGAGTTAGCGATTGGCAAAGAAGGGTTAGAGAAATTAAAGAATACAACAGTGGCAATCCTCGGTGTTGGAGGCGTAGGGTCATTTGCGGTGGAAGCCCTGGCCCGCTCAGGAATCGGCCGCCTTGTCTTAGTGGATAAGGATGATATCGACATTACAAATGTAAACAGGCAGCTTCCTGCATTGTTATCCACTGTCGGGCAGTTTAAGGCAGATTTGATGAAGGAACGGATTAAAGACATCAATCCCGATTGTGAAGTCATCTCGTTAAAGATGTTCTATACGGAAGAAACATATGAAGAGTTCTTCAGCTACGGGCTTGATTATGTGGTGGATGCCTCCGACACCATCATATATAAAATCCATTTGATGAAAGAATGCTTGAAACGGAACATCCCAATGATTTCCAGCATGGGAGCTGCCAATAAAATGGATCCCACACGATTCCAGATTGCCGATATTTCTAAGACCCATACAGATCCGCTTGCCAAGGTGATACGCACGAAGCTTCGCAAAGAAGGAATCAAAAAAGGCATTCCGGTCATTTTCTCCGATGAAAGCCCGATTGTCATCAGGGAAGAGGTCCGTAAGGAGGTAGGGAACGATGCCGCCAAAATAAGGAAAGCCCAAATGCCGCCATCCTCCAATGCATTCGTCCCATCGGTAGCCGGTTTGATAGCTGCCAGCTGGGTTGTCCGCGAAATTCTTAAAGATATACGGATTGAGCGTGTAAGCGACGAAAAATAATTGGATACTATATGCTGAGCCCAAGCTGAAAACAGCTTGGGTTTTTACATTTCCGATAACGATACATATGCTAAAAACTATATAAGAATAATTGATGTATAAGCGCTTTAATAGATTAAAGCAGAAAATCGCATTTTACTATAGTAATAGAGATTTTGTCAAAATAATAATTTATAAAATATATATAGACGAATTACCTAGAATAGAGTAGAATATTTTCAGAATATTATTTTTATTTGCAAGGTTGATTATTTTTAAAAGTTTTGCATATTTCAGCTCGCAGAATCACACACTCTAGAGAATATGCAAAATCAAAAACTATGAAAAATAGGGGGAGAATTGCATGAAAAAAAGAAAGATTGGCGGTGTAATGTTATCACTATCATTAAGTGCCACACTTCTTCTGGCGGGCTGCGGAGGCGCTGAAAAAAGCGGCGGGTCTGGCGGAAGCGGAGGCGGAGACACAATAAAGATCGGTGCTAACATGGAATTGTCGGGCGGGGTTGCTTCTTATGGCCAATCCGGAGTTCAGGGATTAGAGCTTGCTTTTGAGGAAATCAACAAAGAAGGAATCGACGGCAAGAAACTGGAATTGGTCAAAGTCGACAATAAGTCGGACGCTGCCGAGGCTACCAACGGCGCCTTGAAGCTCGCAACGCAAGATAAGGTTGCTGCAATCGTTGGTGCTGCCACGAGTACTAACACCTTGGCGCAGGTTCAAATCGCGACAGATAACAAGCTCCCTTTAATCACTCCGACAGGAACAAACCCTGATATCACGAACAAGGGCGGCAAAGTAAATGATTGGGTGTTCAGGACATGCTTTATCGATCCGTTCCAGGGAACAGTTGCTGCGAACTTTGCTTCAGACAAATTCAAGTCCAAAAATGCTGCTGTGTTCATTGATACCGCAAGTGATTATTCAAAAGGACTGGCTAAAGCCTTCAAGGAGTCTTATACAAAAAATGGCGGCAAAATTGTAGCGGAAGAAGCATATGTTGCCAAGGATACAGATTTCCGTGCGACACTTACACGGATCAAATCAGCTAAGCCGGACTTCATCTTCCTGCCTGGTTATTATGAAGAAGTAGGCTTAATTGTGAAACAAGCCCGTGAAGCCGGCATAGATGTGCCAATCATGGGCGGCGATGGCTGGGATTCACCGAAGCTTGTTGAGATAGCTGGCGGCAAAGCATTGAACAATACGTTCATCACTAACCACTATTCCGCTGCTGACAAAGACCCTAAGGTACAGGATTTCGTAAAGGCATATGAAGCTAAATACAATGAAACGCCGGATGGATTTGCTGCACTTGGTTACGACACCGCATATTTGCTGGCTGATGCCATCAAGCGTGCTGGTGATGCAAGCCCTGAAAAAATCAAAGAAGCATTAGCGGAAACAAAGGATCTTGCATTAGTGTCAGGACAAGTCACTTTGAATGAACAGCATGATCCGATTAAACCGGCATCCATTCTTAAATATGAAGATGGTAAACAAACATTTGATTCAAAGGTTAATCCTTAATACGGAATTTCGGCTCCCTGATAAAGGCAGGAGGTTCGAGTTTTCAATAGGCAGGACAGGATTCTGGAAAACAGGGGCCTGTCCCCCTATTTATTTTAAGAAGTTTTAAAAATAGCGTTTATCCAAGGAGAGACGAAAATGGAACTGATACAACAGCTTATTAACGGAATATCTCTCGGCAGCATATATGCCCTTATCGCTCTCGGTTACACCATGGTATATGGAATTGTTAAGCTGATTAACTTTGCGCATGGCGATGTCTTTATGGTAGGGGCATTCGTTGGCTTTTATTCCATAACGATACTTGATTTGACTTTTTTTCCAGCACTGCTGTTAACAATGGCTGTGACCGCCCTTTTCGGTGTCATCATTGAGCGGATCGCGTACAAGCCATTGCGTAACGCGACCAGGATTGCGGCATTGATCACGGCAATCGGCGTATCGTTGCTCATAGAATACGGCTTTATTTATTTTCGCGGTGCACAACCGGAGGCTTATCCGGCAGATGTGCTCCCAACTGAAAAGATTTCGATTCTAGGCGTATCGATCAACAGCCAGTCAATCTTCATTCTTCTTACATCCGTCGTCCTAATGATCATTTTACAGTTCGTCGTGCATAAAACGAAAATTGGGAAAGCGATGCGTGCGGTTTCCTTTGATGCTGAAGCAGCCAGGCTGATGGGCATCAACGTGAATAATACAATCTCGGCTACGTTCGCGATCGGTTCTGCGCTGGCAGGCGCTGCCGGTGTCATTTTTGGGATTTATTACAGCAAGATTGAGCCTTTGATGGGGATAATCCCTGGATTAAAGGCATTCGTTGCTGCGGTGCTCGGCGGTATCGGAATTATTCCCGGGGCAATGGTTGGAGGATTGCTATTGGGGGTTGTCGAATCGCTCGTTAGTGCTGCAGGGTACTCTTTATGGCGGGACGCGGTGGCATTTATTGTACTTATCTTAATCCTTATCTTCCTTCCATCAGGATTGTTCGGAAAAAATAGAAGAGAAAAAGTATAGGGGAGACAAAGCGATGACTATTCTAAAACGTGCAAAAGGTTTTTGGCTCTCGATCACATTGTCTATTATCCTATTTGCAGTCATTCAATTTTTGATCAACGGTGCTTATTTAAATGGTTTTTATATTAATACGATTTTCTTTATGGGCATTAATATTATCCTTGCGGTCAGCCTGCATCTAATCATTGGCATTACCGGCCAGTTTTCGATCGGCCATGCGGGATTTCTGGCTGTAGGAGCCTATGCCTCCGCGATCATGACAATGAAGATGGAGCAGCCATTCGTTGTGTCTATCATTGTTGGCGGGATTGTAGCCGCGATTGCCGGGCTTATTATCGGCATTCCGAGCTTGCGGCTAAAGGGAGATTATTTGGCAATTGCGACGCTTGGTTTTGGGGAAATCGTCCGGATCACATTCTTGAATATTGATTATGTTGGCGGGGCAAGCGGCATGCAGGTGTCACATTTAACTACCTGGCCGTGGGTGTTTGGGTGTGTACTGATCACGATTTTGGTTATCAGGAATTTCACGAATTCAACGCATGGGCGCGCCTGTATCTCCATCCGCGAAGATGAAACGGCGGCAGACGCAATGGGAATCAACACAACCTATTATAAGGTTATCGCATTTGTGATTGGTTCTTTCTTTGCCGGTATTGCAGGTTCATTATATGCCCACAACTTCTATATTATCCAGCCTTCAAATTTCGGTTTCTTAAAATCGTTCGATATTTTGATCTACGTGGTTCTTGGCGGGCTTGGCAGCATGTCCGGGGCTGTAATCGCAGCTATATTGCTTACAATCATTTCGACATTCCTTCAGGATTATCCTGAAACCAGGATGGTCATCTACAGCATCATCCTGATCGTCATGATGATTTACCGTCCGCAAGGATTAATGGGTACGAAAGAATTCACTTCATTCTTCAAGAAAAAGAAAGACATCGGGGGAGGTCCTGGGGATGGCAAACAACACACCGTTGCTTAAGGTAGACAACGCCGGCATCCAGTTTGGAGGTTTGAAGGCCGTATCAGGCGTAAACGTAGAATTGTTTCCGGGGGAACTGGTCGGCCTTATCGGGCCGAACGGCGCAGGTAAAACAACTTTTTTTAACCTGCTTACAGGTGTTTATGTGCCAACAGAAGGCAGCATTTCCCTAAATGGGGAAAGGCTGAACAAACAGCCGCCTTTTAAGATAACAAGAAAAGGAATCAGCAGAACATTCCAGAATATCCGTTTGTTCAGTGAGCTTTCGGTTATCGATAACGTAAAAGTAGCCTATCACTCCCTTGCAAAGCATTCGATTCCAAGTTCCATTTTGCGGATTCCGGGACATTTTAAGGGCGAGCAGGAAATGCATGAACAAGCGGTCGAGTTTTTGAAAATTTTCAATCTTGACCGTTTCATGGATGAAAAAGCGAAAAACCTTCCGTATGGGCAGCAGCGCCGCCTTGAAATCGCGCGTGCCCTCGCCGCAAACCCAAAGCTTTTGCTTCTCGATGAACCGGCCGCGGGGATGAATCCTCAGGAAACTCAAGAGCTGATGAAGCTTATTGGATTCATAAGGGAGAAATTCAACTTGACAGTCCTGTTAATCGAACATGATATGCCGCTTGTAATGGGTGTTTGCGAAAGAATTTATGTATTGGATCACGGCCAGCTGATCGCACAGGGTACGCCTGCAGAAATCAGGAATAATCCAAAAGTTATCGAAGCGTATCTCGGCGAGGAGGTTTCCTAATGTTAAAGGTAGAAGGAATCGATGTATTCTATGGTAATATCCAGGCCATAAAAGGTGTAACGCTGGAAATAAATGAAGGGGAAATCGTGACATTGATCGGTGCAAATGGCGCCGGTAAAAGTACATTGTTAAAAACGATTTCGGGACTTTTAAAGCCAAAACACGGCAAAATCCTGTATGAAGGAAAATCAATAGCAGGAAAGGCTGCACAGACGATCGTGAAGCAAGGGATTTCCCATGTCCCGGAAGGGCGCCGGATATTTGCGAATATGACGGTGGAAGAAAATCTTGAACTAGGTGCTTTCCTCCGCAAAGATAAAGCTGGAATCAAACAGGATCTTGATAAGGTATATGAACTGTTCCCGCGATTGCTTGAACGTTTGAAACAGCAGGCGGGTACCCTTTCAGGAGGGGAACAGCAGATGCTTGCGATGGGTCGCGCCCTGATGGCTAGACCACGCCTTTTGCTTCTCGATGAACCATCCATGGGACTTGCTCCTTTGCTTGTGAAAACCATTTTCCGGATTATCGAGGAAATTAACCAGACTGGCACGACAATATTACTCGTCGAACAAAATGCGAACCTCGCGCTTTCCATCGCCGACAGGGCCTATGTAGTAGAAACCGGCCGAATTGTCCTATCCGGTGATGCGGAAGATTTAACAGCAAGCGAACAGATCAAGATGGCTTATCTAGGTGGACATTAAAGAAAAGCGGCATCCTTTCTGATAAAAGGGGATGCCGCTTTTTTTGAATTATGCTTCCTTAACACTGTTTTTGCGAAGCAAAACCAAATAAAGAATGATGGATATCAGCACTGAAAACGCTGATGTAATATAAATGCTTCCGTAACCTAACCAATGGCCGATCTGTCCAAAAGCCATGGCCCCAACCCCGACTCCGAGGTCAAAGAATGAAAAGAAAGTGGCATTCGCCATTCCTTTACGACGAACTTCCGCTTTTTCAACGGACCAAGCCTGCAATGCGGGCTGTATGGAGCCAAATCCCAATCCATAAAGCACAGCTGCCGTATAAAGAATGCCGCTGTTTGGCAGCCAGGCTAAAAGCAGCATCGCTGCCAGGATCAACATGCATCCAGGGATGAAAACAGCCCGATGGCCTTTCAAATCATATAATCTTCCAGCGAACGTCCTCGATAACATCAAAGCAAGGGCGAAAAAAAGAAAATACCATTGGATGCCGGCTACATGCTCTTTAGCTGCGTATAACGGGAGAAACGAGGCAATGCCCCCAAAGGTTATCGTGATAAAGAAAAGCAGGATCGAAGGCTGTAAGGCACTTTTTTCGTAGATGTCCCATTTGACATGTACCGTTTTGGCAGGCGGTTGTTCGGCTTTTTTATATGTAATCCTTGATGATAACAGAACTGCTGCCAATCCCAGCGCTGCGCATATTAAAAATAATTGGGTGAAGCTAATCGCTCCGGTCAAAGACAAACCAAGCGAGGGCCCGAACGCAAGTGCAATGTTGCCCGAGAGCCCGTAATATCCCATGCCTTCCCCACGCCTCTTTGGCGGGATGATGTCCGTCGCTATGGTCCCTGAAGCAGTGGTCGAAAAACCCCAGCCAATCCCCTGGATAATCCGCAGGGCAAACAGGAAGATAATCCCGGTTGCAAGTCCGAATGATCCAACAGAAAGGACGAAAATGGCAAGCCCGAACAAATAGACAAATTTCCTCCCTTTTGTTTCCAAAGCATGGCCAGCATAGGGCCTTATCAGCAAGGCAGAAAATGTAAAGATTCCAACCACGAATCCGATCAGTTGATCATTCCCCCCTAAATGCTCAACGAACAAGGGAATGGTCGGCAATGTCATCTGGAAGCCGAGAAAAATAAAAAAATTGGCCATACAGACCAGGATAAAATCACGCGTCCATATTTTATCTGAGGTTTCCGTGATTCCTTTCGCTACTGACTCACTCATGCAAGGCCTCCTCAAAAGTCATTTACTACCATTTTACAGGAGATTACTTCGGGCCGCTAACTATTTTGCTCATTCTGTTATTCATAAAGCTTTTTATAAAAACTGATCTTTATTTAAAACAAGGAAAACAGATGGAGCTCTATAATAATGGCGGACGAAGCTTATGACAAAATCATTTAAATATTACAGGGTAATATTAATAATTAGTAAAGGACTTACAACATATTTATTAAGATTCCGACAAGAAACTCGGTAAGAGAACATACCATGCTATAATACTCATTGTTTTTAAAAGTAAAGGCGTGGACAAGCAAGGTAAGAGACGCATTCGGGAGTTTGAAAAATTCAATCTCAATACTAGCAAGAGTAAATATAGACTTAAAACAATTCAATGAATATGACTTCCAGGTGTCCATTTTTACCACCTGGTAAAGCAAAACACGGAAAATGAAGTGCTGCTGATGAGAATTAGTGAAAATGTATAGGCTAGAGAGAAGTGTATTTTAAAGGATTAAATGAACGATGTTTCGTTCAATTTTAGGTTCATAAATTGTTTAGAGACTTGTGGTGGCTATTTTTCAGGATTACAAGCTTACTATATTTTGAAGCTCACCCTTGTGTAGATTTATAAGAAATAGTCAAAATAAGATGAAGCAGGTGAACAATTATGGAATATCAAAGTCTGGTGAGTATAATCATGCCGGTTTACAATGCAGAAAAGTACCTAAGCAAATGTATAGATTCTATCTTAAATCAATCATATAAAAATTTGGAACTTATTTTAGTCAATGATGGTTCAAAGGATAAAAGTGGTTTTATATGTGATGAATATGCAAAAAATGATCATCGTATAACAGTGATTCATCAAGAAAACTCCGGTCCCTCCGCTGCGCGAAATAATGGGATCAAAGCCGCACAGGGGACATACATTCAGTTTGTCGACTCTGATGATAGTATGGAAGCGGATATGACTAAAAATTTGGTTGAAGCAATGAACAATACGGTACAACTTGTACTATGTGGTTATCATTCAATAGAACTTAATGATGGGAATACTACAATAACAAAAAGAGTTCCACTTACCCAGGGTACATTGCAACACACTGAGTTTATTGAATGCTTTGGAGAATTGTATAACAATCAAATGATTAATCCGCTTTGGAACAAATTATACGTGAAAGATATCATAAAAGAATTTAATATAAGCTTTATAGAAGAGCTCAACATGGGTGAGGATCTTTTATTCAATCTTGCGTACATCAAGGTTTGCGGTCAGATAAGTGTCATTACTGATCCATTATATAATTATATAATTTTTAATAACAATTCCCTTACACGAAGCTTTAAAAAAGGCTATTTCGAAAATCAGCAAATGCTCTTCCGGCAGATTAGGGATTTATTACAGGAAACAAATAGTTATACAGGGGTTAATAGGGATTTTGTTGAAGCGACTTACGCCAAGAGTATAGTCCGCTGCTTTAGTAATTTGTTTCATGATGGCAGCAACCTCACTACAAATGAACAAAAAGGGCAGATAAGCAATATTATTAACGATGACTATGTCCGGGAAAACTTCCTGTATTTTAAGGATGGGAACCTACAGAAACAATTGATTGGATACTTGATTCAACATAAATCAATTAACGGCATCTATTACTTTTTTAAATTGAAAGGTGTTACTCGGAACAAAATTAGGCCGTTATTTGACTTAGTAAAAACATTCACTAGTAAAAATAGCAGCAGAAACAAAGTTGGTATGGTGTAAACATTATATTCTAGTCACTTTATAAAAAGGGTTGATGAAATGAAAAAAGTCATGGTGTATGCATATACAACTTTTAATTTAGGTGATGATTTATTTATTAAAGTCTTGTGTGAGAGGTATCCCAACACAAAATTTTATTTATACGCTCCGAAAGAATATAAAACTTTATTTAAAGAAAAAAATAATGTAACGATTGTTCCTAGGGATTCCTTTATGATAAGGGGTATTAATTTTGCGCTTAAAGCCTTTAAAACTAAGGCTTTTTTTCGTAGACTCGCCGCTCAAAGCTGTGATATGGGGGTCTATATTGGAGGTTCCCTATTCATCCAGGGCGAAAAATGGAGAGAAGCTCTACAAAACGTAAGGAACATGAGAGTCGGAAATAAACCTTTCTTCCTTCTGGGTGCGAATTTCGGGCCTTTTCAAGATCGGGACTTCTATTTGGAATATAAGGAGCTGTTTAAAGATTATACGGATATCTGTTTTAGAGAGAAATATTCCTATGATCAGTTCAATGACTTACCTAATGTCAGGATGGCAAGTGATATCCTATTTCAAATGAGAAGGGAAGGCATTAACCAGGAAAAAAACAATCATATTGTCATGTCGGTTATAAAGCCATCTAGAAAAAACCTAGCCAACTACGATGAGGTTTATTATAAAAAAATGAAAGATATTGCCGTTTATTTTATTGAAAGAGGATATGAAGTGACTCTTATGTCCTTTTGTGAGTTGGAAGGGGATAAAGAAGCTGTCGAGACAATAGTGGACAGGATTCCCGATCAATATGTAACGATGGTAAATAAACATTTTTATAAATGGAATATAGAAGAAACATTAGAAATTATAGCTAAATCAAGTTTTGGCGTTGCGACAAGATTCCATGCCATGATCTTAGGCTGGGTTTATAACAAACCAGTTTTTCCGATTGTTTATAGCGACAAAATGACAAATGTTATGAACGACGTTGGTTTTAAAGGGAATTATACTGATTTTAGCAGTATCGATTCACTGAAGGCAGAAGATGTTTTTAAGAGCATGGAGACAAATGTAATAGATGTTTCTAATCAAGCCATTAACGCTGAGAAACATTTTGAAGTATTGGATAACTATTTGTCATAGCTTGAAACTTAACTAAAAAAATTCTAGACTTCGTTCAGTTTAGATATTGTTGTATGGGAGTTAATGATGAAAATAAATCAGCTGAAGTTTGGAGTTTACTTATCATATGTATCACTCCTGGTTACCAATATCACAAATTTAATTCTCACTCCTTTCATCATGCGGAATCTGGGGCAGTCAGAATATGGTTTATATATGCTTATAGGTGCATTGGTAGGCTATATAGCTGTACTGGATTTTGGGCTGGGTAACGCTACTATTCGATTCGTAGCAAAATTTCGCGCAGAACATGATAAAAAAGGCGAAGAAAATTTTTTGTTTTCAACTTTCCTATTATATTCGATTCTTTCATTCGTACTTCTCGTAATAGGCGCGGTACTATTTATAAATTTGGATACTATCTTCGGAAATTCCCTGACGTTGAATGAGATTAAGCTAGCGAAAGTAATGTTTTTCATACTGGTTATTAACCTTGCATTGACATTGCCGATGAATTTGTTTACAGGAATCATAACAGCGTATGAAAAGTTTGTTTTCCCTCGTGTACTGACGATCTCAAGGACACTGATCAGAGCATCGGTTATTTTGATTCTGTTGTCATTGGGATACAAAGCAGTAGCAATTGTAATGGTCGATGCGATTCTTAATATTTCACTGATGTTATTAAATATGGCCTATGCTTTTTTAAAATTGAAAATCCGAATTCGTTCCCATAGCTTCGATAAGTCAATCTTCAAAGAAATTTTCTCGTATTCTTCCTTGATATTTATCAGCGTGGTGGTTGATCAAATTTATTGGAGAATTGGCCACATGGTCCTTGGTGTATTAGCCAGTACAAGCGAAGTTGCGATTTTTGCGACTGGTATGGTATTCGGGCAATATTTCATTACCTTCTCAACCGCGATTTCCGGTGTGTTTCTTCCCAGGATAACAAAAATGGTGGTCAATGATGCTTCTGGTGAAGAATTGACAGATCTGCTAATTAAAACCGGCCGGTTGCAATTTTTAATACTAGGGTTTATTTTAGGCGGTTTTATATTATTTGGAAAAAGGTTCATTTTACTGTGGGCAGGTCCTGAATACGGAAGCTCTTGGCTGATATCGCTTTTAGTCATGATTCCTCTTATGGTCGTTTTAACCCAAACCATCGGTATATCCATACTGCAAGCTAAAAATATGCATGGATTTCGGGCAGTTGCTTATCTTTGTATTTCCATTGTTAATGTATTTATTAGTATCTTTTTAGCAAAATTATATGGTTCCATGGGGGCGGCAGTAGGTACAACACTATCCCTGGTGTTTGGCAACATAGTAGCAATGAATATTTATTATCATTATAAAGTGAAATTGAATATTACAAGATTTTTTAAAGAATTATTGAGCGGATTATTCCTATCATTGATTGGTGCTATTACGATAGGAGCCGCATTATTAGTAATACCAGGTACGTCCTGGGTGTCCTTGATCATACAATGTATTTTATTCAGTATTTTATATGTATTAATGATGTGGTTCTTTGGAATGAATGTTTATGAGAAAAAGCTGTTTTCAAATGAATTTCGTAAGGTGAAAAAAAAATCTGAACGATCAGATACGGTGCCAATGGGCGATTAAAGCATGTAATTTTTTTACATTCTTATTACTTATTAGTGATTTTTCTGTTGCATTTCCACAAAGTACCTCTATTCATTTAGCTTCAAGCGATAGTAAACTAGGAAAGTTGAAATAATATTCCGAGGAGAAATCGCTGAATGAAAAAGATTTTTGGTAGTTTCATTGTGTTTTGCTTGCTCTTTGTCAGCATTTTCCCGGACAATGAAGGAGCAGCGGGAAAAACCCTTTCCATAGGAACGATTAAGGTGGAAAAGGCACATGTTTATTCCTTGCCGAAACAAGGTTCTACTATTGTATCGGTGTTGAAGAAAGGTGAGCAATACCCGGTCATTGCTACTGTAGCGGGCGATTCAGCCTCTTCAATCATGCATACGGTAGCATCAGGCAACACACTAAGGATCATTGCCGACCAGTATGGAGTTAAAGTTGCTGAACTTCAAAAAGCAAATCATTTAAAAACTATGAGAATCAGCGTTGGGCAGAAATTGAAAATTCCTCAACATTATACTGTCCATAAGGTGGTTTCTGGTGATACATTATACAAACTCTCAGTAAAGTACGGAGTAACGGTAAGCGATTTAACCAAGCTAAACAACTTAAAGACAACCATACTTACTATCAGGCAAAAGATTAACATTCCTGATTATTATTGCCAGGTCCAGCTGTTAGGCGGCAAGAAGGGCTGGGTAAAAAAATCCCTTCTTCAACAAACTGCGAAGAAGCAAATCGTTATGGGCTGGAAATATAATGGCAGTGCCGACACCTATATGAAACAAATGAACCAGCCAAATCTTAATGTCGTGTCTCCCCGAACGTATTCACTGAACAATACCGACACGATGGTATCCGTTTCCGTTGATACAAAATATATTGAGGCGGCCCATGCACAGGGGAAACAAGTTTGGCCGCTTTTTGGGAATAGATTTGACCCTGTGCTGACTGATTCCATTCTTAGTGACCCCGAGAAGCGTGCAAAGGTGGTTAGAACTCTTCGCGATTCTCTGGTTCAATCGGGCAGCGATGGGATTAATGTGGACTTTGAAAATATTCATATTAAAAACAAACGTGATTATGTACGATTCATTGGCGAGCTTAAAAACGCTTTGCAACCGCATGGCATTTTGGTATCGGTCGATGTTACGCGGGAAAATGGAGACCCGTTCTGGTCGGGAAGTTTAGATCGGAAAAATCTTGGAAAAATTGCGGATTATATCATAATGATGGGGTATGATGAGCATTGGGGCGGCAGCCCGGTAGCAGGATCTGTGGCTTCCATGCCGTGGACCAAAGAAGGAATTCGCCTGTTGAAGAATGACGTGCCCTCACATAAGATCATTCTCGGCGTACCATTTTACACAAGGGAATGGGTAACCAATTTATCAACAAACAACGTGAAAAGCATCGATCGGACGATGGCTGAGGCTGAGCAGATCATTTCGTCAAAGGGACTCGTTAAGGTCTGGGATAAAAAAACCAAACAAAACTATGTAGAGTATACAGCCAATGGAGAAAAGCATCAAATTTGGGTGGAAGACAAAAAATCCATTGAGCTTCGCATGGATATTGTTAGGGAAAACCATTTAGGCGGAGCAGCCGCATGGTATATAGGCTCTGAAACGCCGGATATCTGGGGAGTTTATCATTTTAACTAATAGATAATCAACATTTTCAAGGTGCCAGTCCTACTTATTGACTTGAGTAAACTGGCACCTTTTATTTTTTTACAACTATCGAAGCGTAAGAAAATGAACCATTCATCTGCAAAATGGTCCACTTTTACAAGGTTTTTAAGTTTACTATTTACATAAGAATTAATTTTCAGAGCCCTGATTTTTCTTTCCGCATGTAATGCTTTCATCTGAATAAAAGCTATATTTATGTGGCCATCCAGCCAGCATAAGATGGCTTTCAAATTACTCACTTCAATCTCCCCTTTTTTAAACAAAGGCTATTTTACTGCTTGCCGCCTCTGTCAGTAAGTGATTTTTATCCCCATTATCGCGACGTTGTACATAACTTCAATCTTTTCCCATATAAATGATACAAACTGCAGGTTGTACGAAAGGAAGAGTTGAAGGTGAAAGTAAAACGCAGGCACAAGCAATTGCTGCTTTTCCTTGTTATTTCCATAGCAATCATTTTATTCATTAGGGTATTTCTACTTTTTGAAAATGGACCTGAGGACGTAGTGGAGGAGTTCTATGGGTATGAAGCTGAAGGAGAATTTGGGCAGTTGTGGGACCTATTTCATTCGGGGATGAAGGAAAAATTTCCAAATAAGGCGGATTATATTCAGAACCGGGCTCACGTTTTCATGCAGCATATGGAAGTTGAAACGTTCGGATTTGAAATCGGTGATTCACAGAAACATAAAACATGGAAAGTGAAGGATGGGTCCGAAACTTTAAAGAATGTATATGAAGTGTCTGTTACGCAAACGTTTAACAGTCGATTTGGAAAATTTTCCATACAACAAAGTTGTTTTGTTGCCAAAGAAAAAGGGGAATGGAAGATATTGTGGGATTATAATTATTAAATGAAAGAAACCCGCTGCCTGTTTCCCAAGAATGGCTTTTTATAAACCACCAGCGTACTTTTTTATCAGACTGTTTGACGAAATTAATACTGAAACAGACATGTTGTGCCAAAATCCCAAATGCATACTAGGCAGCGAGCCGCATATAGAAACAACATGTATTTATTATAACTTTAAAAATAGTAGCAAAATCTCTTTCTATACTCATGAGGATTTTCTTAATTGAGAGCGATAGCTTATTGCCTGTAAAATGAACAATTTCTCCTGTTTAGATAGCATTCTCCAGCTTCCAGCAGTAATCTTCATGTTAATCTCTCCTTTTAATGACAAATATTAGTAGAAATAGGCTATTAACATTAGATATTATTCCAAATTAATGGTTATTTCATATATAGTTTATACCGCTATAACCTAAAAATGAAACAATAAACCGTTCAACAAATTCTGCTTCACGAATTTGGGTATTTCGACAGAAAAAAACTGGCAAGCAAAAAAAAGCTGAACAGCAGGTTATTTAATTCCCAACTGCACTTTCATTTCATTTTGTATCTTTAGCTTTTCCTCATCAGACACGATCCCGTAATACACGCCATTAATCTTTGTTCCTTTTTCCTCAATTGTCAATTGATCTACTTTTTTTGCTGCTGCCCTGTAGTTTTGTTGGATTTCTATCATTTCATTAAAGGCAAGATTCGTTTTCACGTTTTTGCCGAGAGCGCTAAAAATATCACCGTAGTTAGCCAGTGTTGACACGCTTGCCCCCTCGTTTATTACCTCTTGTATGATCTGGCGCTGCCTTAATTGCCGTCCATAGTCACCTCTTGGGTCTTCATATCGCATCCTGGAATACTTTAGGGCTTTTTCTCCGTCTAGCGTGATATTTCCCTTGTTAAAATGAACGCCTTCATAAGTGAAATCTAAATCATTGTTAACGGTTATTCCCCCAACGGCATCGACGATATCTTTAAATCCTTCCATATTAATTTGCATATAATAATCAACCGGGATGTCCAGGAAGTGTTCTACTGTGTCCATTGACATTTCAATTCCGCCGAAAGCATAGGCATGGTTAATTTTATCTGTAGTGCCATGCCCTACAATTTCCGTTCGTGTGTCACGCGGGATGCTTAGCATTCTTACTGATTCGGTTTCCGGGTTTACGGCAAGGACAATCATAGTGTCTGAGCGGCCCCTGTCTCCTTCACGCTCATCCACACCAAGTATCAAAACGGAAAAAGGTTCATCTTGGGAAAGGGTCAATTCTTTCGTTCTTTTCCCGGTTTCCCTGTCGATTGGCCTATGCATGGTTTCGACTGCACGTGTTAATGAATGATATACCGAGAACCCGTAAGCGCAGCCGGCAATGATTAGAAGCAGGAAGATCAGACCGGCAACCTTGGGCCATTTTTTCTTTTTCTTGCGACTGCGTTTCATTTCAGAAGACATAATAGATGATCCTCCTTTAGATGTTTAAATTGGTCTAAATAATTATATATAGATTAATAGAAATTATTACTGTCAGGACAAACCTTCACTGGGAGCAATGGGAAAATATTACCGGTAATAATTTCCATATTTTTCTAGACAAAAGGCAGGCGAAATGCTAGAGTTGATGGGTATAAATCCCAATTAGCGATGAACAGTTTCCTGGATTAAGTGCGAAAAAGGAGAGGGTATTAATTGGAAACGGTTATTTCATTATCGAACGTCACAAAGACAATCAAAAACAAGACGATTATCGATCACATAAGCTTTGACGTATATAGAGGCGAAGTATTTGGCTTCTTAGGACCGAATGGGGCCGGTAAAACCACCACAATCCGCATGCTTGTCGGCTTGATGAAGATTACTTCGGGTGATATACATATCGGCGGGCACAGCATTAAGAGCAATTTTGAGGACGCAGTCAAGAATGTAGGGGCTATCGTTGAAAATCCCGAAATGTATAAATTCATGTCCGGCTACGACAACCTGAAGCATTATGCCAGGATGACAGGGAATGTTTCAAAGGAACGTATGGATGAGGTAGTGGAACTCGTAGGCCTATCCCAGCGAATAAACGATAAGGTGAAAACTTATTCACTTGGCATGCGCCAGCGGCTTGGCCTTGCACAGGCCTTGCTTCACCGCCCAAAGGTGCTGATACTGGATGAACCAACGAATGGATTGGACCCAGCGGGTATCCGTGAAATCCGTGACTATTTAAAAAGGCTTGCCAGGGAGGAAAGTATGGCGGTCATCGTTTCCAGCCATTTGCTTTCCGAAATGGAAATGATGTGCGACAGGATTGGCATCATCCAGAATGGCAAAATGGTTGATGTGCGAAATGTACGGGAAATCATGAAGGAAGAAAAGCAGTGCTATAAAATAAATGCCAATCCGATCCAAAAAGCATTTGAAGTCCTGAACCAATCGTTTGGAGAAACCGGTATAACACTTAGCGGCAAAAATATTCAATTCTATGGATCGGAAGCTGACATCCCAATAATGATTAAAAAATTGGTAGAGAACGATATCGATATTTATGAAATTTCGCCAATCAATAAGACATTGGAAGATAAATTCCTCGAAATTACCGGTGAACAAGGGGGCATAGCCTGATGGGACTGGCCGTGAATGAGTGGATCAAGATTTTCAAAAGAAAAGCTACTTATATTATGGTCGGTATAGTGGTGCTGATTGTATTGGCTGCTGCCATTATCATTTCGACATCGGATTATGAACAGGCTTCAAATCAAAATTGGAAAAAGGATCTTTCTGAGCAAAATAGGCAAATGGAAGAAGGCATTGAATCTGTACCTGGTGAACAAAACAAAGAAATGATCAAAAAAGAAATCGCCATAAATAGTTATCGGATCGAGCATAATATGCCTCCCACAGAGGATTACTCAGTCTGGTCCTTTCTGTCAGATATGTCTTTTGTGATTGATATTATTGCCCTTTTCACCATTATTGTAGCGGCCGGAATGATTGCCAGTGAGTTTAGCTGGGGGACAATCAAACTGTTATTGATCAGGCCGATCAGCAGGGTGAAAATCCTTTTGAGCAAATATGTGGTCGTGATTCTTTTTTCCTTCATGATGCTTTCGCTGCTGTTTTTCTTAAGTTTTGTGGTTGGCGCGGCATTCTTCGGTATCAGCGATCCTTCACCTTACCTTGCCTATGTGGATGGCGAAGTGGTTGAAAAAAACCAGGTAATACATTTAGTCGCGTATTATTTATTATCCTCTGTCGGTTTATTGATGTTCACGACGATGGCATTCATGATTTCCGCAGCCTTCAGAAACAGCTCACTGGCGATAGGGATTTCCATTTTCCTTTTATTATCAGGGTCGACGGTTACGGCATTACTTGCGGCCAAATTTGACTGGGCTAAATTCTTATTGTTTGCAAATGTCGACCTTAATCAATATTTTGAAACGGTACCAATGGTGGAGGGAATGACCCTTACGTTTTCCGTAATCATGCTTTTGGTTTACTTTGTGATTTTCCATGTTATTTCTTTCCTGGCATTTGTGAAGAGGGATATAACTGCATAGTTGAGATAATATAAAGCCCCCGAGCCTACTTCCTCCTGGAACCAGACTCTGGGGTTTCAATTTTTTCATAGACGGCGGCCAGTGCCTGTTCGAATTTGCCGGTCTTTTTCGGTTGGTAGTACTTTTTATTTTTCAGTTTATCGGGGAGGTATTGCTGCTTCACCCACCCATTTTCATAGTCATGCGGGTAGAGGTAATCGATGCCGCGGCCCAGTTCTTTTGCTCCTTTATAATGGGCATCCTTAAGGTGATCAGGGATGTCGCCGCTTTTGCCTGAGCGGATATCTGCAATGGCTTCATCCAGCGCCTTATAGGCGGAGTTTGATTTAGGAGACAGGCACAGTTCCACCACTGCGCTTGCCAGCGGGATTCTGGCTTCCGGAAAGCCAAGCCGTTCGGCGGCTTCCACCGCGGCGAGTGCACGCGGTCCGGCCTGCGGATTCGCAAGCCCGATATCTTCGTAAGCGATCACGATCAGCCTGCGTGCGATGCTGACCAGATCGCCGGCTTCAATCAAGCGTCCAAGATAATGCAGGGCCGCATTCACGTCACTGCCGCGGATTGACTTTTGGAATGCGGACAGCACATCATAATGGGCATCGCCGTCTTTGTCATGTGAGAAACTCTTTTTTTGGATGCATTCTTCCGCAGTGGCTAAATTGACATCAATAATGCCTTCCTCATCCGGTTCAGTGGAAATGACGGCAAGCTCGAGGGCGTTTAAGGCGCTCCTCACATCTCCGTTTGCTGCCGATGCCAGATGCATGATCGCTTCCTCAGTGACGTTTGTTTTATATTTGCCCAGGCCACGTTCTTTGTCGTGAAGCGCCCTCTCCAGTGCCTTGGACATATCTCCCGGTTCTAATGGCTTCAGTTCGAATATTTGGCAGCGGCTCCGGATGGCCGGGTTAATTGCGTGGTATGGATTGCTTGTGGTCGCACCGATTAACGTAATCATGCCGTTTTCAAGATAAGGCAGGAGAAAATCCTGTTTTGCCTTATCGAGCCGGTGTACCTCATCCAGAAGCAGGATCACTTTCCCCGACATCTTTGCTTCCTGGGCCACTATTTCCATATCCTTTTTATTATTTGTAACCGCGTTCAGCGTCCGGAAGGCAAATTGGGTACTTCCGGCAATCGCGCTCGCTATGGAGGTTTTGCCGATGCCGGGCGGCCCGTATAAAATCATCGACGAAAGCTGCTTGGCTTTTACCATCCGATAAATGATTTTTCCTTCGCCGACCAGATGCTCCTGCCCGATGATTTCATCAATGGTGCGAGGCCTCATTCTGAAAGCCAGTGGTTTGATGGACATAAACATCTCTCCAAAGTGTGTTATTGTATAATAAAAGTAAACTATTTAGCAGGAAAAAGCGAGGAAACAACTCGTCTGGATTAGCAGCAATGCAAGGTGCGTAAGTATATGCTATAATTTAAAGGTTTATAATAACTTAGTTCATTTATAGGTAAAGCTGGAAAAATTCGAGGTGTATGATAATGAAAATTTCAACCAAAGGACGTTATGGTTTAACCATCATGATCGAGCTTGCCAAAAAGCATGGGGAAGGCCCGACTTCATTAAAAACGATTGCGCAGATCCATGATTTATCCGAGCATTATTTAGAGCAGCTGATTGCGCCGCTGCGAAATGCGGGACTGGTAAAGAGCATTCGCGGTGCATACGGAGGGTATATTCTTGCCAAGGATCCGGCCAATATTACTTCCGGAGATATCATCCGTGTCCTGGAGGGACCGATTTCACCCGTTGAAGGAATTGAGGATGAAGAGCCTGTGAAACGCCAGCTGTGGATCAGGATCCGTGATGCGGTTAAAGACGTCCTTGATAATACAACGCTGGAAGACTTGGCCAATTATAAAGATACCGGCAAAACCGAAGACTATATGTACTATATTTGATTGGCTTGCACAGGACAAGGAACGCTTCGTGAGCGACATCGCACGAAGGGAAGCGGTAGCTTTTCGAGGATGTCTCCAAAAAATCAAAGAATTTTTTGGCTGCGAAGTCTTTCTTCGAAGCATTCCGTGTTCTGACGTCGACGTTTGCCACAGGACGTGACAGAAGTAAGTCGACGTTCGTTATAAAAGGGAGCTTGCGCTTTTAACTGGAGGCGAAATTATGGAACGTATTTATTTAGATCATGCTGCGACATCACCGATGCATCCGGAGGTCATCGAAAAGATGATGGAAGTGATGCAGCAGAATTTCGGAAATCCGTCCAGCATCCATTCATTCGGCCGGGAGGCGAGGCATATTCTGGATGAATCCCGGCTGCTGATTGCAGGCAGCATTAATGCGCAGCGGAACGAAATCATATTCACAAGCGGCGGAACGGAAGCGGATAACACTGCCCTGATCGGCATTGCCAATTCTTATCAGAATCGCGGAAAACACATTATCACTACTGAAATTGAACATCATGCTGTCCTTCATACTTGCCATTTTCTCGAGAAGGAGGGTTTTGAGGTCACTTATTTGCCTGTTGATGAACAGGGGATGATATCGCTGGATGAGTTAAAAGATTCACTCAGGGAAGATACAATCCTTGTTTCGATCATGTACGGAAATAATGAAGTCGGAACACTCCAGCCCATACGGGAAATCGGGCAAATGCTTAAGGAGCACCAGGCTTTTTTCCATACAGATGCGGTACAGGCATACGGGCTGGTAAAAATTGATGTGAAAGAACTGGCCATTGATCTTTTATCCGTCTCGGCCCATAAAATAAACGGGCCTAAAGGAATCGGCTTTTTGTATGTTAAAGAGGGAATTAAACATCAGCCACATCTTCATGGGGGAGAGCAGGAACGCAAACGCAGGGCAGGTACGGAAAGTGTCCCCGCAATTGCCGGATTTGCCGAAGCCGTGAAAATCTCCCAGAATTCCATGGAGGAAAAAGCCGAGAAATACCGCGGATTCAAACAAATCTTGCTATCTGTTTTCGAGGAGGCAAACATCCCGCATGAATTAAATGGTAAGCTAGATGGATCACTTCCCCACGTAATCAATATCAGCTTCCCAGGTACGAATGTGGAACAGATGCTTGTGAATTTGGATTTAGCGGGAATCAACGTGTCAAGCGGTTCTGCATGCACTGCCGGCTCCATCGACCCGTCCCATGTGCTTGTGGCGATGTACGGCAAGGATTCTGAGAGGACCAAAAATTCCATCCGTTTCAGCTTTGGTTTGAACAATACTGAGCAGGAAATAAGACAAGCCGGGCTAGAAACGGTTAAAATCGTAAACAGGCTTGTGAAATAATAGTCGAAAAAAAGACTTGAAATAAATAGATTGAAGGGGTTTAACGATGAATAAAGCACCGAAAGACACCCGTGTCGTAGTCGGCATGTCCGGCGGAGTTGATTCTTCTGTTGCAGCCCTGCTGCTGAAACAACAGGGGTATGATGTGGTCGGCATCTTCATGAAAAACTGGGATGATACCGATGAAAACGGCGTTTGTACCGCAACGGAAGACTACAACGATGTAATCGCGGTCTGCAACCAAATCGGCATCCCTTATTATGCCGTCAATTTTGAAAAGCAATATTGGGACAAGGTATTCACCTACTTTTTGGACGAATATAAAGCAGGCAGAACCCCAAATCCTGATGTGATGTGCAATAAGGAAATCAAGTTTAAGGCGTTTCTCGAACATGCGCTAAGTCTGGGTGCCGATTATCTGGCAACAGGGCATTATGCGCAAGTCGAATATCGGGACGGAGAATATAAAATGCTCCGCGGGGTCGATGAAAATAAAGACCAAACGTATTTCTTGAACCAGCTTGACCAAAGCCAGCTTGAAAAAGTGATGTTCCCGCTCGGAGGCATCGACAAAAAAGAGGTTCGCGAAATCGCCAAAGAAGCAGGGCTGGCGACGGCGGCCAAAAAGGACTCAACCGGTATTTGTTTTATCGGGGAACGAAACTTTAAAGAGTTTTTGAGCAACTACCTGCCTGCACAGCCAGGTGAAATGCAAACGCTCGACGGCGATGTAATGGGCAAGCATGATGGTTTGATGTACTATACCATCGGCCAGCGCCATGGCCTTGGCATCGGCGGCAGCGGTGACCCATGGTTTGTGGTCGGCAAAGATTTGCAGAAAAATATCCTGTATGTCGGACAAGGCTTCGATAATGAGAAGCTTTTTTCCACATCCATCAATTCCGTGAACGTAAGCTGGGTCTCAGATCAGGCTCCGGCCGAGGAATTTGCCTGTACGGCAAAGTTCCGTTACCGCCAGGCTGATAATAAAGTGACTGTTCGTTTAAAAGCTGATGGAAATGCGGAGGTCATTTTTGACGAACCCATCCGCGCGGTCACTCCGGGACAGGCTGTCGTTTTTTATGATGGCGAAGTATGCCTTGGAGGCGGCACGATCGATGAAGTTTTCATGAACGGCAAGAAACTGACATATGTAGGATAATCGAAAAGAGGCTGGCCCTTAAAGAAAGGGTGAGCCTCTTTTTCCTGCGGGAAAACATGTGGTATACTTTTCTGTAGAAAAAATGGAGCGTGAGTGTAATGGACAAAAACCAGCAAGGAATCCAATATATGCAAGAAGGAAAATACGAAGAAGCAGTGAAAGTATTTTCAGAGGCGATTGAAGAAAATCCGGGTGAACCGGTAGCCTATATTAATTTCGGGAATGTATTGACAGCTGTAGGGGAGCTTGACAAAGCCGTCAATTTTTTTAAAAAGGCAATCGAGCTCGATGAAAATGCGGCTGCCGCCTATTATTCGCTTGGGAACCTATATTTTGATGCCGAAAAAATGATCGAGGCTAAGGATATGTTTGAAAAAGCAATACGCTGCGGCCTTGAAAACAGTGATTCGTATTTCATGCTGGGTTTGACGTTAATGCAGCTGGACCAGCCTAAATTCGCGATGCCTTACCTGCAAAGAAGTGTCGAATTGAATCCGGACGATGTGGATGCGCGGTTCCAATATGCGCTATGCCTCGCAAATTCTGAGCTGTATGATGAATTGGTCAAAGAGTTGTTCATAGTTGTCGAAAAGGATCCGGGACACTCGGATGCTTATTATAATCTTGGTGTAGCCTATGCAGGTCATCTGGAAGATTCGCGGGCTGCCCTGGAATTTTTTGAAAAAGCATTACAGGCCCAGCCGGACCATATGCTTGCAGCGAACGGCAAAAGATTGATGGAGGACTTGTTAGCGCAGGGCTAGAGTCATACTAAAAAAATGTTTACCATTACCAAGAGGACCCAGCGAATAACCAGAGCGAAAAATTTTGATCATTTACCAAGAATTCTTATTAAGCGAAAAATTTTAATAATTAAGCGGAAAACACAATGATTTACGCGAAACCAGCTTTACAATGTTTTTGAAACGCGAGCCCTAAACGAAAGGAGGGAAGAGTTTTGGTTCAACAGAATTCCATGGATTTGTTTGCAGAAGAGAAATCATTTATGAAAGGCAGACATTTGGTCACGATTTTCCATAATGAGCAAAATATGTACTCGGTTGTCCGAATCCGTCTCGATGAAACCAATGTCGAATATCATGAAAATGAAGCTGTTGTGACAGGCTACTTCCCTCGCATCCATGAGCATGAGACCTACGTCTTTTTCGGCCAGATGAAGGATCATCCCCGTTTTGGGCTGCAGTTCCATGTAGAACACTTTCGAAAGGACATGCCGCAGTCAAAGGACGGGATCGCCAGCTACCTGTCCAGTGACCTTTTCAAAGGAATCGGAAAGAAAACGGCCGAGGTGATCGTTGAGACGCTCGGAGAGAATGCCATTTCAAAAATTCTGGAGCAGCCTTCCCTTTTGGACAGTGTCCCCAAGCTATCGCCTGAAAAGGCTAAGAGTTTGTATGATACCCTCATTGAACACCAGGGCCTGGAACAGGTCATGATTTCGCTGAATCAATATGGGTTTGGGCCACAATTGTCCATGAAGATCTATCAGGTATACAAACAAGATACGATTTCGGTCGTCCAGGCGAATCCTTATAAGCTAGTTGAAGACATTGAGGGAATCGGATTCGGCCGCGCCGATGAGCTTGGATACCAGCTGGGAATCAGCGGCAGCCACCCAGACCGCATCAAGGCTGCCTGCCTGTATACCCTGGAAACGCAATCTCTTCAAGAAGGGAATGTCTATTTGGAGGCAGACCAGCTTCTGGAAAGCGTGAAAAAGCTGCTTGAGGAAAATAAACGGGACCGCATTGAATTTGGTGAAATTTCCGATGAAATCATCAAGCTTGGCGAAGAGGGAAAAGTGATTGTGGAAGAAAGAAGGGTTTACCTTCCGTCGCTTTATTTTTCTGAAAAAGGGATTGTCACCAATATCAACCGGATCCTCGCTCAAACAGAATATGAAAATCAATTCCCTGAATCGGAATTTTTATTGGCGCTCGGGGAACTGGAAGAACGGCTTGGTGTAGATTACGCAGCGGCACAAAAAGAAGCCATCCAGACTGCCCTCGGGTCCCCGATGCTGATTCTTACAGGAGGCCCGGGCACCGGCAAAACCACTGTCATTAAAGGAATCGTCGAATTGTATAGCGAGTTGCACGGGGTTTCGATGGACATCAATGATTATAAAAATGATGATGACCCATTCCCTTTTATTTTGGCTGCTCCTACCGGCCGTGCTGCGAAAAGGATGGCAGAATCCACAGGGCTGCCTGCTGTCACGATCCATCGGCTGCTCGGGTGGAATGGCAGTGAAGGGTTCTCGCATGATGAAGATAATCCGATTAACGGGAAAATTGTAATAATCGATGAAATGTCTATGGTAGATACATGGCTTGCGCACCAGTTGTTTAAGGCGCTTCCGGAACATATCCAGGTCATCCTGGTCGGTGATGAGGACCAGCTTCCATCTGTTGGGCCGGGGCAGGTTTTGAAGGATTTGCTTGCTTCCGGCTGTGTTCAAACTGTTGCTTTAGAGCATATTTACCGGCAGGCAGACGGATCATCGATTATCGAATTGGCGCATGAGATCAAACGGGGCAGCCTGCCGGCCGACGTTGAAAAACAGCAGGCGGACCGTTCCTTTATCCGGTGCAGTACAGCCCAAATCTCCCAGGTCGTCGAAAAGGTAGTCCAGAACGCAAGAAAAAAAGGCTATACGGCGAAGGATATCCAAGTGCTTGCCCCAATGTACAAGGGGCCTGCTGGAATTGACAATTTGAACCGGATGCTGCAGGAAGTTTTCAACGGCAACCAAGATGAAAAACGGCGGGAATTAAAGTTTGGCGACATTATTTACCGGACTGGCGACAAGGTCCTTCAATTGGTGAATCAGCCTGAGAGCAGCGTGTACAACGGGGACATGGGGGAAGTCGTCTCTATTTTGTTTGCCAAGGAAAACACGGATAATGTGGACAAATTAATCGTATCCTTTGAAGGTATCGAAGTGACTTATTTGCGGCAGGATCTGTCCCAGATTACCCACGCTTATTGCTGCTCGATCCATAAATCGCAGGGCAGCGAGTTTCCGATTGTGATCTTGCCGATTGTGAAAAGCTATTACAGGATGCTGCGCAGAAACCTCATTTACACAGCCATCACCCGAAGCAAAGAATTTTTAATATTATGCGGGGAAGAAGAAGCACTCCGCATGGGTGTGGAGAGAAATAATGAACAAAGGCGCAAAACGACGCTTCTGCAAAAGCTCAGAGATTCGCTTTCCGGTGAAGTTGTCAACACAGAGAACGTAAAGGAAGATGCGGAAGTGGATTATCTGGGACAGCTGCTTAAGGCGGATCCGATGATCGGCATGGAAGATTTAACACCTTATGATTTTATGGGGAAATAAAGACGGCAGCCAATGTATGATCGCTCTGTCGTCTTTTTTCATTGGAAATCGTTACTCATCATAATGAAAAGCCCTTATCCTTATACTATTAACGTTCGGAGAGGGGGACTGCTCCTGAGGACGTTTTCTTTGTTAAAAGGATTGAGGGTATATACCAGCCGGGGCCAATGCATAGGTAGTGTCAACGATATTTGCCTTTCCGAATCAGGAAAGATTGAAGGGATCATCGTTCACAGGAAAGCGTTTTTTAAAAAAAACTTGTTCTTTTCATTGAATGATGTCCGGTCATTTGGTCCGGATGGAATCATTGTGGAAAAAGAGGAAGCGTCTCCAGATAACCATCCTCTGGAAGGCCACTATTTATTCAATGCAGATTCTCTCTTCGGAAAAATGCTAATGTCTGAGGCTGGTGAAGAGCTGGGCCTGCTCCACGATGTATTTTTTCTGGAAAAAATGGGCACAATCGTAGCATATGAAACGACGGATGGATTTTTCTCTGAAATAACGGAAGGCAAGCGCCTGGTCGAATCGAAACACCCGCCGGTGCTTGGGAAAGATGCCATCCTGATTTCTGTCTATGATCAGTGAGGTGTCCGGGGAATGGATATGAAATGCCCGAATTGCAGCAGTAAAGATATTGGGAAAATTGGCGTGAATCAATATTATTGCTGGAACTGCTTTATTGAAATGTCTTTAAACAATGGCGTGATTTATACCCATCAAGTAGAGGAAGATGGAAGCTTGAGCTCGCTTGATGATTTGTTTGACGAGAGTGAACGCCGCTTTAGCGTATAAAAACATCACGGATTTTATGGCTCTGCCAATTTGGCAGGGTTTTTTTAGTAAAGCCTCATATTTAGTTTCAATATCTACCCAAAAAATCATTTTCGCATGAAATCACCTCCCGTCACGAACACTATAATAGGAGGCGATAGGATGGAAATCCGTATGAAATGGTTTTACCTGCTCGGTTTTTTGCTATTATTATTTTTTGTTATTTATATATTCCTCAAATTGCAACCGGTATGGCAGCCAGTTATAAATGTTGTTTTTACTGTTTTGCTTCCCTTTTTCATTGCCGCTTTCATCAGTTATTTACTGCATCCGGTCATTGAAATCCTTCATGAAAAAGGGATGAACCGCGGCCTGGCCATCGTGGTCATTTATATGCTGTTCTTTGGGGGATTGGGATTTGGCATCTATAAAGGGATACCGGCTATCATTGAACAGATCAGGGAATTGTCGGAGAGTGCACCTAAGGTGGCTGAGCAATACAGGCATTGGGTCTATGTTTTTGAGAACAAGACCTCGCACTGGCCGTTTGGGGTCCATGAACGAATGGAGGATTCCATCACCATGCTTGAAAGCCGGCTTGAAAACCTGATGAGCAATGTGATGGGGTATCTTACCAGGATTTTTGATTTTGTTCTCCTGTTTGCCTTAATCCCGTTTATCGCATTTTACTTTTTAAAAGACTTTGACTCGATAAAGAAAATGGTATGGTATTTAACGCCAAAAAAATGGCGGAAACAGGGAGTCGCATTTTTGGGTGATATCAATGAGTCCCTCGGTGGTTACATACGCGGCCAGATTATTGTATGCGCTGCGATTGGATCTATTTCGGCCCTCTTATTTTGGATTGTTGGCATGGATTATCCACTGGTGCTCGGAACCATTATTGGCATCACCAATATTATTCCCTACTTCGGGCCTATCATTGGGGCGGTTCCAGCGGGTATTATTGCGGCCTCGGTTTCGTTTAAAATGGTGATGATCACTTTAGTGATAGTGTTTATCCTGCAATTTTTGGAAGGGAATATTTTGTCTCCATTGATCGTTGGAAAAAGCCTGCATATGCACCCTTTATTCATCATTCTGGCGTTACTTGCCGGCGGCGAAATTGGCGGGGTGGCCGGTTTGATTGTTGCAGTGCCAATATTAGCTGTGATCAAGGTCTGCATGATCCACGCCCGGAGCCATTTTTCGAAAAAGGAGGAAATGGTTCCGGACTGAGCCAGAGCTGCTTTCAATGATTGACAAATATTTTGCTTGTGAATATAATCCATTACATAAGAGTGAAAACAATAATGATGAAATCGTAGAAGGATCGAGTATGCTGCAGCCCATTTGAGTGCGATGCACGGAAGAGAGGAATTTCCACGGCTGAAAGAAATTCCAGATGAAGAACAGCAGAAAGCTAATCCGGAGTGTAGCTAATACCTATCGTTTGCCGCGTTAAGGCATGATGAAGGTGATGAGTGCTTTTTTTGTTGTGCTCATAATCAGGGTGGTACCGCGAGCTAACTCTCGTCCCTGTCAGGGGATGGGAGTTTTTTTGTTGCCTAAAACTCAGTACATAGGAGGAAATAACATGAAAAAGTTAACTGGGGCGCAGATTCGCCAATTGTATTTGGATTTCTTTAAAGAAAAAGGACACAGCATTGAGCCGAGTGCATCATTGGTGCCTCATGATGATCCATCGCTTCTATGGATCAATTCAGGGGTAGCAACATTGAAAAAATATTTCGACGGCCGTGTAATCCCGGAAAACCCGCGTATGACAAACGCACAGAAGTCCATCCGGACGAATGATATCGAGAATGTCGGGAAAACGGCCCGGCACCACACATTCTTTGAAATGCTCGGAAATTTTTCAATTGGTGATTATTTCAAGGAAGAAGCGATTGTTTGGGCCTGGGAGTTTTTGACTGATGAAAAGTGGATCGGCTTTGAACCGGAAAAGCTGTCAGTCACAATTCACCCGGAAGATGAGGAAGCCTTTGAATTATGGAACAAAAAAGTAGGCATACCGGCCGAACGCATCATCCGTCTAGAAGAAAACTTCTGGGATATCGGGGAAGGCCCGAGCGGACCGAATACCGAAATCTTTTATGACCGCGGGCCGGATTATGGAGATGACCCAAATAATCCAGAATTATTCCCTGGAGGGGAAAATGAACGATATTTAGAGGTTTGGAATCTGGTGTTCTCCCAATTCAACCACAATCCGGACGGTTCTTATACGCCGCTTCCTAAGAAAAACATTGATACAGGGATGGGCCTAGAACGTATGGCATCAGTGGTTCAGCAAGTCCCAACCAACTTTGATACGGACTTGTTCATGCCTATCATCCATGCAACAGAAGAAATAGCCGGTATCAAATACCGTGTTGATAAAGAAAAGGATGTGGCGTTCAAGGTCATTGCCGACCATATCCGTACTGTCACATTTGCCGTAAGTGATGGGGCGCTCCCTTCGAATGAAGGCCGCGGTTATGTATTGCGCCGCCTGCTGCGCCGCGCCGTGCGTTACGCGAAACAAATCAACATCAACCGTCCATTCATGTATGAATTGGTGCCGGTTGTCGGTGAGATCATGAATGACTTTTACCCTGAGGTCCAGGGTAAATCAGAATTCATCGCAAAAGTTGTTAAAAATGAAGAAGAACGCTTCCATGAAACACTGCATGATGGCCTTGCTATTCTGTCAGACGTAATTAAAAAGGAAAAAGCAAAGGGAAACAACATGATTCAGGGCTCCGATGTATTCCGTTTATATGATACGTACGGTTTTCCTGTTGAACTTACCGAGGAATATGCGGAAGAAGAAAGTATGTCTGTCGATCATGAAGGCTTTGAGCGAGAAATGGATGCTCAACGTGAGCGTGCCCGATCAGCGCGCCAAGATGTAGATTCGATGCAAATCCAGAGCGGTGTACTTGGGGACATCAAAGTGGAGAGCAGCTTTACCGGTTATGACCAACTTGAAGGACAAGGCACGGTTGCTGCAATCGTGAAAAACGGCGAACTTATCGATCAAGCCGATGAGGGTGAAGAAGTGCAGGTCATCCTAAGTGAAACACCGTTTTATGCAGAAAGCGGCGGCCAGATTGCCGATAAGGGCTTCATTGTCAGCGAAGATGTAAAGGCGTCCGTTTTGGATGTCCAAAAGGCTCCGAACGGACAAAATCTGCACCGTGTTGTCATTGAATCAGGTATATTAAAACAGGACGCTTCCGTTGTTTCTGAAGTACATGTAGAAAACCGGGCACGAATCATCAAAAACCATACCGCTACGCATCTTCTGCACCAGGCGCTGAAGGATGTGTTGGGGGGACATGTAAACCAGGCAGGTTCCCTAGTTGAACCGGACCGCCTGCGCTTTGACTTCTCTCATTTTGGACAGGTTCAGCCGGAAGAATTGGACCGGATCGAGCAGATCGTCAATGAAAAAATTTGGCAGAGCCTTCAGGTCAATATCGAATATAAAGATATCGAAGAAGCGAAAGCCATGGGCGCAATGGCTTTGTTTGGAGAAAAATATGGGAAAATCGTCCGCGTCGTCCAGGTCGGCCATTACAGCCTCGAGCTTTGCGGCGGCTGCCATGTGCCGAATACCGCTGTAATCGGGCTGTTTAAAATCGTTTCAGAGAGCGGCATCGGAGCCGGGACGCGCCGTATTGAGGCAGTAACCGGTGCAGGGGCATACCAGGCGATGGCTGATCAAATATCTGTCCTTAAAGAAGCAGCTTCAAAATTAAAAGCGAATCCTAAGGACCTGCCATCCAGAATTGAGGGTGTCCTTGCCGAAATGAAAGAGCTGCAGAAAGAAAACGAGAGCCTTGCTGCAAAACTTGGCAATATTGAAGCATCCAGCCTTGTTTCACAAGTCCAAGAGGTGAATGGGGTAAACGTACTGGCAGCAAAAGTCCAGGCAGCAGATATGAACAATCTGCGTGCAATGGCTGATGACTTGAAACAAAAGCTCGGCTCTGCCATTATAGTACTGGGGAGTGCTCAGGATGGCAAAGTGAACCTGATTGCAGCCGTAACGAAGGATTATATCGCCCAAGGCTTTCATGCTGGAAAACTTGTCAAGGAAGTAGCTGCACGCTGCGGCGGGGGTGGCGGCGGACGCCCGGACATGGCCCAGGCAGGCGGAAAAGACCCTCAGAAACTGGATTCAGCGCTTAATTTTGTTGAAGAATGGGTAAAATCCATTTCATAATCACTTTGAAGTGTTGTACAATAAAGGAAATTATCCATCAGCGGTTCACTTTCACATCCGCTGATGGACATACTTTTTGGAATCAGTGCGCTAAGGGCTGCGATAAAATGAAGTTGTTTCCCCTTCGAAACGCGAAAAGAGGTGCAATGAATGAGTTCCTTTGATAAAACGATGCAATTCAATTTTCCGGAAGAACCATTTGAAAGAGATGTAAAAGAGGTACTTTTTCAAGTGTATGAGGCTCTTCAGGAAAAAGGCTACAACCCGATCAACCAGATCGTCGGCTACTTGCTTTCCGGTGATCCCGCTTATATTCCGCGCCACCAGGATGCGAGAAATATTATCCGGAGACTTGAACGGGATGAAATCATTGAGGAATTGGTCAAAGCGTATTTAAAGCACCATCGTGAGGGATATTAATGCGTACAATGGGATTGGACCTTGGCACAAAGACCCTTGGTGTGGCAATCAGCGACGCTTTCGGCTGGACGGCTCAAGGTTTGGAAACAATAAAAATCAATGAAAACAAGAAAGAATTTGGTTTGGTGCGTCTGGCAGAAATCATTAAAGAGCATGAAGTATCCCAAATTGTTCTTGGATTCCCGAAAAATATGAATGCGACGATTGGGCCAAGAGGCGAAGCAAGCCAGGCTTTTGCAAGAGTGCTTGAAGAAAAATTCGGCCTGCCTGTGTATCTCTGGGACGAAAGGTTGACGACGATGGCAGCAGAGCGTGTGCTACTGGAAGCGGATGTCAGCAGAGCCAAGCGCAAGAAGGTCATCGATAAAATGGCAGCTGTCATGATTTTGCAAGGATATCTGGACAGCCAATCAAAACTTTAATGAGGTGAATGAAATGGAACACGGAGAAAACCATATTACAATTGTAGATGAAAACGGTAACGAGCAGCTTTGCGAAGTATTGTTCACATTTGATTCCGATAAATTCAATAAGTCCTATGTACTTTACTATCCGATTTCTTCCGATGCAGATGATGAGGAAATAGAGATTCATGCTTCTTCCTTCACACCAAGCGAAGACAATGAGGATGGCGAGCTCGAGCCGATCGAAACCGAGGAAGAATGGGACATGATCGAGGAAATGCTTAACACGTACCTGGATGAAGAAGAAGGCGAACAATAAATTGTTCCGGCCCCCGGTGATGAACCGGGGGTTTTTACATTCAATCATCTGCCAAATCATGATCTTGCCTGACATTAACTAAACTGGAAATGCGCAGTATTTGTTGAAAGGTCATGAAAAAAATCAAATATTTTAGTATAATAAGCGGAAGATTGTAAAAATGTTAGTTCATAACGTTTATAGGCAGCCGCCTTGTAAGAAGGAGGTAATAAAGATGGCTGAAAAAGATTCGAAAGAAGCATCAAAAAAAGATTTCATAAGGAATTCTATGCTCGAAAGGCAGGGTGAAGCCAGGATAGTGAGAAAAGTCATTCTTATAACCTCCCTGGCCATCCTGTTACTTGCGGCAGCGACCGGTTTAGGGGGATATTTTTACATAAAATCCGCCCTGGAGCCTCGGGACCCTCAGAATAAGTCACTTAAAACCATTGAAATCCCAATCGGGTCATCGGTTACCGATATTTCGACAATCTTAGAGGAAAAAGGGATTATCAAGAACGCAAGGGTATTCAAGTATTACATTAAATTCAGGAATGAAGCAGGATTTCAGGCAGGGGAATATAAACTCGCAGCTGCCATGCCGCTCCAGGAAATTGTGGAGAGCCTCAAACAAGGGAAAGTGATGCAGCAAGCTGCCCTGAAAATCACGGTTCCAGAAGGAAAACAGCTTGTCCAAATCGCCGGCATCATTGCGGAACATACAAATGAAAAACCAGAGGACGTCCTGGCAGAATTAAATGATAAGTCATTCGTCAAGAAAATGCAGGCAAGATATCCTAAGGTATTGACTGATGAAATTCACAGTAAACATGTAATCTATCCGCTTGAAGGTTATTTATATCCGGCAACATATGCGTTTGCCGAGGAAAACCCCGGATTGGAGAAGATCATTTCCGAGATGCTGAAGAAAACGGAATCGAGCCTTTCCGGATATCGGCACGCCATGGACGAGAAGAAATATTCCCCGCACAGACTGCTCACGATTGCTTCTCTAATTGAGGAAGAGGCTGCGGCAAAGGTGGACCGCGGCAAGATTGCATCGGTGTTCTATAACCGCCTGAAGGCTGGCATGCCGCTTCAAACCGATCCAACTGTCCTTTATGCGAAGGGAAAGCATCAAAAGCGGGTCTACTACAAAGATTTGGAAGTGGTATCGCCATATAATACCTACAAAAACAAAGGGCTGCCGCCCGGTCCGATAGCCAATGCAGGGAAATCATCAATAGAAGCTGCATTAAACCCGGCAAACACCAACTTCCTATATTTCCTGGCCACTCCAGGCGGAGATGTACTGTATTCTGTGTCGCTTGATGAACATAACAAGAAAAAAGCTGACCACATAACAAGCAAAAATTGACATGTTATATAGGGGAGAGATATTCACTTTCCCCTGATAGATGTGCTAAAATAATCAAAGTGAAATTTTTCTAAATCATTTTGTTGCAAGATGTACATGTCTAGCTGCATCGCCTAAGCCCCTCGAGGTCATAAGCCGCTCCTCTCCGGAAAACAGGTCTTCCTGCGAGGTCCGTCTTATGCTTGCCGGGCTTGCACAGGATGTGCTGACGTCGACGTTTGTCACAGGACGTGGCAGCAGTTAGTCGACGTTCCTCCTAATCAGGCGATTCCGCTTTTTTTTATCCCTCGGCTTTTGCCGAGTTTTTTCATGGCGCTAGAAACCCATATGTTTATCCTTCGGGAGGAAATAAAAGTGAAACAGGAAATGGAAATATATCTTCATTCGCTAATCCCTGCGCGCCAGGGATTATTCGCAGAAATGGAACGATATGCGATGGACCATAAAGTGCCCATCATGGAGCCGGAAGGAATGGAGGCTCTTTTGCAGCTATTACGCTTGAGCCGTCCGGCAGCGATACTTGAGGTTGGGACGGCCATTGGATATTCGGCTTTGCGGATGGCTGACGCAATATCCGGCACGAAAATCGTGACACTGGAAAGAGATGAAGCCCGGATTGCAAAAGCAAAAGAATTCATTCAAAAAGCGGGCAAGCAAAGACAAATCACTCTGCTTGAAGGTGATGCGTTGGAAGCTGTCCCGCTTGTCAAAGAACATGGTCCGTATGGTGCCATTTTTATCGATGCAGCCAAAGGACAGTATCAACGCTTTTTTGAACTGTTTGAGGAATTTCTGGAACCTGGCGGGATAATTGTTACCGATAATGTTTTGTTCAAGGGCTTGGTAGCCCAACAAGACGAAGCAATTGAACCCAAAAGGATCCGGAACCTTGTTAGGAAAATAAGGGATTACAATGCCTGGATCATGAGCCATCCTGCTTATGATACAGTTATCCTTCCAATCGGCGATGGTGTCGCCATTAGTAAACATCGAGGTGAGAGTGAATGAAAAAGCCAGAGTTGCTCGTGACTCCTGCTCGTGTTGAAGATATTCCGCGATTAATCGAGGCAGGTGCCGATGCCTTTGTAGTGGGTGAGCAAAGATACGCACTTCGCCTTGCCGGAGAATTCCCAAGAGCTGATGTACAAAGGGCAATAGAGCTTGCGCACAGTGCAGATAAAAAGGTTTATGTGGCAATGAACGCCATCTTTCACAATGATAAAGTGGGGAAGCTTGAAGACTATGTCTCGTTTCTGAACGAAGTTAAGGCAGATGCGATTATTTTTGGCGATCCGGCTGTATTGATGGCCGTCCGCGAAGTCGCCCCTGATATGCCGCTTCACTGGAATACAGAGACCACGGTCACAAACTGGTATACGGCGAACTATTGGGGACGCCGCGGATCAGTCCGCGCGGTCGCTGCCCGTGAACTTAGCATGGATGAACTGATTGAAATGAGGGAACATGCCGAGGTGGAGATTGAGGTCCAGGTCCACGGAATGACATGCATGTTCCAGTCCAAGCGGACACTGCTTGGAAATTATTTTGAATACCAAGGCAAGGCTTTGGAAATTGAGAACAGGAAAGAGCAAAAAAATATGTTCCTCCATGACAAGGAGCGAAATAACAAATACCCCATTTTTGAAGACGAAAATGGCACCCACATCATGAGCCCGAATGATATCTGCATCATCGACGAGCTTCAGGAAATGGTCGAAGCAGGCATCGATTCCTTTAAGATTGACGGGGTTCTAAAGACACCTGAATATATCATTGAAGCGACAAAGCTTTACCGCATCGCAATAGACCTTTGCACTGAAAATCCGGATCAATATGAAGAACAAAAAGACGCGCTGCTGGTAAAGATTCAAGAAATCCAGCCCGGGGACAGGAAACTGGATACAGGATTCTTCTTTAAGGAAACCGTTTATTAATAGAAAAGCTAAAGAGCCTTGCTGCCAAGTGCCGGCTGTTTGGGCGAATTTAGATTTTAGTTGGAATTAAACTGCCAACTCCTGTCGCATCCTGTGGCAGTGCCGATATAAAGAATGCCTCGTCGAAGTACTTCGCAGCCAAAAATTTTTTTCATTTTTTGGTGATGTCCATTACGCCGGGTATAGACGCTCTAAAAAGACAATTTTATTCAAGGAGGAATAGCCTTGGAAGCTATTGCTGATAAAATTTCACAAATCGCGGGTGGAAAACGCGTGATTGTTAAAAAACCAGAATTATTGGCACCCGCAGGAAATCTTGAAAAATTAAAGATTGCTGTGCATTATGGTGCAGATGCAGTGTATATTGGGGGTCAGGAATTTGGCCTCCGTTCAAATGCAGGAAATTTCACGCTTGAAGAAATGAAGGAAGGCGTCGATTTTGCAAAGAAATACGGCGCAAAAATTTATGTAACTACCAATATTTATGCCCACAATGAGAATATGGACGGGCTTGAAGAGTATTTGATCGGTCTTCAGGATGCAGGTGTAACGGGTATTATCGTTGCCGACCCGCTCATCATAGAAACATGCCGCCGTGTTGCGCCAAAGGTGGAGGTCCATTTAAGCACACAGCAGTCCCTTTCCAATTGGAAAGCGGTCCAATACTGGAAAGAGGAAGGTTTGGACAGGGTTGTGCTGGCCCGTGAGACTGGTGCAGAGGAAATACGGGAAATCAAAGAAAAGGTCGATATCGAAATTGAAACCTTTGTCCATGGAGCCATGTGCATTGCTTATTCCGGACGCTGTACATTGTCCAACCATATGACAGCCCGGGATTCAAACCGCGGCGGTTGCTGCCAGTCATGCCGTTGGGATTATGATTTATATGAATTGGGCAAAGAAGGAGAAGAAGCGTTGTTCTCAAAAGGAGATGCTGCTTTTGCCATGAGCCCAAAAGATCTGAAATTAATCGAATCCATTCCAAGGATGATTGAACTCGGCATCGACAGCTTGAAAATAGAAGGAAGAATGAAGTCCATTCATTATGTTGCCACTGTTGTCAGCGTATACCGCAAAGTAATTGACGCATACTGTGCCGATCCCGAGAACTTCAAGATTAAGCAGGAATGGCTGGATGAGCTTGAAAAGTGCGCCAATCGGGAAGCGGCTTCCGCGTTCTTTGAAGGAACTCCCGGGTATAAGCAGCAAATGTTTGGGAACCATAGCAAACAAACTAAATACGACTTTGCCGGCTTGGTCCTGCATTATGACGAAGAGACAGCAATGGTCACGATGCAGCAGCGCAACTTCTTTAAACCAGGGGACGAGATAGAGTTCTTTGGACCAGATATAGAAAACTTCACACAGATCGTTGATACAATCTGGGATGAAAAAGGAAATGAACTGGTTGCTGCCCGCCATCCGTTGCAAATCATCCGCTTTAAGGCGGACAAGCCTGTATTTGCAAACAACATGATGCGAAGGGAGAACTAGTATATGGATAAGAAGCCTGTAGTCATCGGTGTAGCCGGCGGTTCCGGATCAGGTAAGACAAGTGTAACGAGATCCATTTTCGAGAGCTTTAAAGGCCATTCCATCCTTATGCTGGAGCAAGATTATTATTATAAGGACCAAAGCAGCCTCCCGTTTGAGGAACGGTTAAAAACAAACTACGATCATCCGCTTGCCTTTGATAATGACTTGCTGATCGAGCATATCCATGCACTTTTGAACTATGCACCGATAAAGAAACCTGTCTATGACTATTCCATTCACACGCGTTCGGAAGAGGTCATCCATGTCGATCCAAAGGACGTGATCATCCTGGAGGGCATTTTGGTGCTGGAGGATGAGCGTTTGAGAGACTTGATGGATATTAAATTATTTGTGGATACGGATGCAGACCTTAGGATAATCAGAAGGATGCTCCGTGATATTAAAGAGCGCGGCCGCTCCATAGATTCGGTGATCGACCAATATGTGAATGTAGTACGCCCCATGCATAACCAATTTATCGAGCCCACAAAACGTTATGCGGATATCATAATCCCGGAAGGCGGCCACAACCATGTTGCCATCGATCTTATGGTCACAAAAATTCAAACAATTCTTGAACAAAAGTCATTTTTATAATAATATGTCATAAATAAATGATAGGGCAGGCCTAAAGTAATTCCGAAAATTTCCGGGTAATTTACCGGAAGGGCTGGACAAAACCGGAAAAAGGTCATACTCTATCTAAAGGCATATATCATATCCAGAGCTTTCTAAAAAGTAAGATGCGCGCCCTATTCCAGGACGCGCAACTTTTATCCCGGCTTTGGCAGGTAATACAGATATAGAGTGGTTTCGTAATTACAAAGTAAGCGAATACACTGCATAATACTTAAAGCAGGCAACAGTCCCGCTGTAAAGAATAGAAGGAGTGAAGGGTTTGGCTATAGAAAAAGTGTTCCCAATGACAAAACAAGGAAAAGAAAAACTAGAACAAGAACTTGAACAGTTAAAAACAGTGAAAAGAAAAGAAGTTGTGGAAAGAATTAAAATCGCACGCAGCTTCGGAGATTTATCCGAGAACTCTGAATATGATTCTGCCAAGGAAGAACAGGCATTTGTCGAGGGGCGGATCACGACGATCGAGAACATGATCCGCAACGCAAAAATCATCGAAGACGACCACTTGGATTCCGACACGGTTTCACTTGGAAAATCTGTTACATTTGTTGAACTTCCAAATGGGGATGAAGAAACGTATACAATTGTTGGCAGTGCAGAGGCGGATCCGTTTGAAGGAAAAATCTCAAACGACTCGCCGATCGCCAAAAGCCTGCTTGGGAAAAGGGTCGGCGACCAGGTAACCGTCCAGACTCCAGGCGGGGAAATGAACGTTCGAATTGTTACAATTAAGTAGAATTAATCCTATTCATGCAGCGGCCTTTTATCTGGCCCGCTGCTTTTTATTTTGTTCAGGTTCGAAAATCAGATTCCGGTTGTAAAATCCAGCTTCTCGATTTGGCCAGCTTCTCTTGGTTTTGGACAGAATAATCCCCCTTTTAGATAGATATTCCCCATTTTGGACAGATTCCCATTTTTACTGGTCTAACTGCTGGGCCTAGCTTAAATTGATAAATGATGATATGCAGCTCCACAGGTAATTTGTCCTTCATATCCATTTCCATTGATTGTTGTTTTAAAACTCCTGCCTCCGTCAAGACTGTGTATGAGGTGGGAGAAATGATAAGCAAACGGATAAAAGGGATGGCCTATTTCCTGCTTTTGTTATTGATTGTCTTAGCGGGAAGGCTGGTGCAGATACAGCTGGTTGAAACAGAATCCTTCTCAAAACATCATATTAATTTAATAGAGGCAAGCGTCAACCAACGGTCACAGGTGCTGAAGCTCGATGATGGCAGAGGGCAATTCTATGACTACAAGGGAATTCCGCTTGCTCATGAAGAAGTTCCGGCACTTGTCCTTTTTCCATTCCTGAAAAAAATGATATGGCCGGCTGCAAAAGTGGCCGGGATAATAGGAATACAAGAGCAGGAACTCCTGAAAGCCGTAGAGAAAGCCGAGAAGCCATTTGCATTTGGCGGGAAGAAACCATTGGAACTTACTTCCGGGCAAACAGATGCCATCAATAAATTGCAAATTCCCGGGGTGTTCGCAGTCAAGCAAAAAATATATGATGCAGACTTGCCGGCAGCCCAATTAATCGGGACTACAACCAAATCGGAGCCTGTAAAAAAGCGTCTTCATCCTGAACGGGAATTATCGCCTGAAGTAAGGGTCGGCAGTAACGGACTTCAGAGGACATTTGATGATTTCCTGCTTTCAGAGGGCGATTCGAAACTCGTATTTCACGTAGATGGAACAGGGGGCCCGCTATTCGGGGTTGACGTAAAGTATGTGGAGCCGGCCAATCCAATGTACCCTGTAAAGATCAATACAACGCTGGATAAAAAAATCCAGGAAGCAGCAGAACGATTAGTGGATCAACATCAAATCAAAAAAGGCGGCATTGTGTTGATTGATATTGAAACCAATGAAGTTAGAGCACTCGTATCCAGGCCAAAAACAAATAAACATGATCCGGAAGACATTGGGAACAAGAATTTGATGCTGATGAGGGATACTCCAGGATCCATTTTTAAGACGGTTGTTGCCGCGGCGGCGATTGATGCTGAAATCGCGAAACCCCCAAGAATGTTCAATTGTAATTTAACAATAGATGGAAAGCCCGATAGGGAGCACAATTTTGGATTTCTCGACTTCGAAGAAAGTTTTTCAAGAAGCTGTAATCGGACTTTCGGTGAAATCGCCCAGGAATTATCGGTTGCCAATCCTGAAATCTTCGATGAATATGCAAGCAAATTGGGCATTAAAGAAACAGCGGGCTGGAGCGCCCCTGTATATCACATCAACCCCTTGACCCAATTTGACAGTGAAGAACCAGGGATTGTATGGCACCCTGATCACAATTTGAAAAAAGATAAAAAAATGATCGCCAAAACAGCAATCGGCCAGCAGGATGTACAGGTTACCCCGCTCGCAATAGCGAATATGATGGCAACGATAGCCCGCGGGGGGGAAAAAAAAATGGTCAAGGTCGTCAGCAATGTGGAATTCAATAACGGAACTACGGTATATGACTTTCCCGATAAAAAAATACCTGGAGAAACGATTTCCCCATACACAGCCATGAAGCTACAGCAATTGTTAAGGGGAGTGGTGATAGGGTCGAACGGTACCGGGGTCTATTTAAAGGATTTGCCTTATGAGGTCGCAGGAAAATCCGGTACGGCACAAACCGGAATGGAAAAGAAAGAATTAAACAAATGGTTTGCGGGATATTTTCCATATAAAAATCCTAAATACGCCCTGGTCGCTGTAAGTTTGGATACGGATGAAAGCACGCCGGGCATGACAAGGCTATTTGCAGACATAGTAAAAGAGATATATAAATTGGACAATCCTGTCAGCATGGATAGGAACATTGAATGACTTTTCCGGGGACGGACTTTAGGAGAGATATCGCTTCTATCAAATGGCATAACATGATAGAATAAGGCTTAATAGCTATTGATAGGGGGGAACATATCCATGGCAGCCTCACGTTTAAACAGAAAAGACAAACAAAGAAAAGTCAATAAATTTTATAATATTTCAATTGCGCTAGTATCCTTATTGATTGTGATTGTAGCGGTAACGATTTTCTTCGGGAATAACGAAGAATCCAAGACAGAAACGGCAGCTTCCAATAGCGGCCCTGCTAAACAAACTCCGGCACAACAGGCAACAACTGAACAAGGTACCTCAGCTTCTGGTTCAGACGAACAACAGGCGGATGCAGAGCAGAATACCGATGAACTGGACAGCGGGGATGAAGAGGCAGCCGACGAAGAATTGGCGGAGGAAGAACAAGAGGATAAAGAAAAAGAGAAGAAAGAACAAAAGAAGAAAGAACCCAAAGTAGGGGAACCGGTTGGCACAACGCAAACCGGCGAGCATGTGACCTCCTTTGAAAAAGGCTCGGCCGATTGGAATGAAATGACACAGGCCATGGCGGCCGGTACTGGCCTCGACCCTTCCGATATGACCATTTGGTGGCTGGGAAATGGAGGAGCGCCGAATAAAGCGGTGGGAACCGTTTCGTCAAAAAATGACCCCCAAAAAAAATATAAGGTACACATGGAATGGGTTGACGGGGAAGGCTGGAAGCCCGTTAAAGTCAAATAGTTTTTAATCGTGGGAATAGAGCAAGCGCCTTTTATCAGGTGCTTGCTCTATTTGCTTTTGTTACCGTTTAGCTTTAAAATGCACCAAAGCACTATAGAAACGTCTCCCTTCTTCCGTCACGTGCATCTGGTGTGATACATGATGGACCTCTAATAGTATTGCTTTATTTGCCTCGATTTGCGATTGGATTTTTTCTTCAAGTACCTTTATCGAATCCGCTTCAAAAAGTTCTACTTTATCCTCGATTAAATCCAAATGAAAATTCATGAATGATCCTCCTTAGTTCTGTTAGTTCCATTTTAACCTACCTGCCCTTTTCAGCGAAGCCCCTAGTCCTCGAGGAACGTAACTGACTACAACTTCGTGAATAATCTAACGACCATCACCTTCAATGCGAAAAAAGCATTGGATAAATTAAGAGGGATAGTGGACATAATAGATGGGGACTTCATGGGTTTTCATCTGCCTGAAAGATGGACACCATCGTCAGCACCTATGCCTTCCACCACTTAACCGATGAAGAAAAAACGAAAGCCATCTCTCTATATGGCGAACTATTAAAAGCTGGTGGTAAAATAGTGTTTGCAGATACGATGTATCAATCGTCTGATGCAGATCAGAAAGCGATTGATGAAGCTGTAAAAGCAGGCTTCCTTTCCTTAGCGAAGGATTTGCAAACGGAATATTATACAACCATTCCTTTTTTACAAAGAGTACTTGAAGATCATAACTTTAAAGTGCACTTTGTATGCTGCAATGATATTGTTTGGATTATGGAGGCCGAGAAACTTTAGGAAGAGGTAGTAAAAATGAAACTTGCCATAATCGGAGCAATGGAAGAAGAAGTGGCCATTCTAAGAGGCAAAATTGAAAATTTGGAACAAGTAACGATTGCCGGGTGTGAATTCAACACAGGACGGTTAAACGGAGTGGATGTCATCCTGTTGAAGTCGGGAATCGGTAAAGTAAATGCCGCAATGTCCACAACGATCCTATTGGAAAAGTTCAAGCCGGATGCAGTTATTAATACAGGGTCAGCGGGTGGCTACCTGCCCTCATTAAATGTCGGGGATGTCGTGATTTCCACCGAAGTCCGCCATCACGATGTTGACGTTACGGCGTTCGGATACGAGTACGGACAGGTCCCGCAAATGCCTCCAGCATTTGTATCAGATAAGAAACTGCTAGAAACAGCGCTTGAAGCGGCAAAGGAGATCAGGGATATTCAGGTAGTCAAAGGTTTAATCGTCACGGGTGATTCCTTCATGAGTGATCCGGACAGAGTGGAGTTTGTAAGGGGCAAGTTCAATGATTTGCATGCTGTTGAGATGGAGGCCGCTGCGATCGCCCAGGTGGCTTACCAGTTCAACGTCCCTTTTGTGATAATCCGCTCCCTGTCTGATATTGCCGGAAAGGAATCAAATATTTCCTTTGATAAATTCCTTGAGACTGCTGCACAAAATTCATCCCAACTGATCTTAAAAATGGTCGAAAGTATGAAATAATCCGGAAAAAGATGCGGCAAATATCCTGCAAAAGGGGGGATTGACCCCCTTTCCCATTATTTTCAGGGCCTTTCATGCCGTTTTACATGGTAAAATGGTTTGGAAGTTTACTAGAAGGTGCAGGTGGTTTTTATGAAGAATGAAAACACCAGGGCGTCACAAATCCACGGCAAAGTGGTGGATTTTCAACGCTTTGCAGTGACCCTGCTGTGTGTCAGCGTTTTTTTCTATCTCGGCAGTGTCATACCCTCTGAAGGCAAGACCATGTTTATCACTTATGGAATGATGGGAGCAACGGTGGTCTTTTTAATTGGTTCAGCCATTTTTTTTACGTTATCCAAAAAATATAAAAATATTCTTTCGGATAATGATGAAGTTTTATAATAATAACTCAGAGCCTGATACCATACCAAATGGTATTCAGGCTCTTTTGATCCCGAATTTAGTTTGTTAGAATAATAGTTTTTCGGGAATCGAAATTTTTTATGGAAATAGGCAAAATAAGGGTTTACAAACTTATTGCTTTTGGATATACTTACCAATGTAAGATGAAACTGCAAAAAGGAGGTCGAAGAAAATGATGGATACAACAGTTAAATCAAATCACGCTTGTAAGGATGCCAGAACTTTATATTCTTTTCAACACAAATTCGACCTGAACGGTGCAGATTTCATTTAACCTGAGTTTTTCTATTTTAAATGATTATGCAGACCATACCGGCCGCAGGAAGAAATGTGTTCCTGCGGCCTTTTTGTGCCCATGGCCGCAGGGGAGCTTTTCTCTTCTGCGGCTTTTTTGTACCCATTTGACGGGCACAAGGTCTGCTCCATGTTAAGGAGGTGATAAAAAATGACACTGAACTTGCTATTTTTTACGATAACATTCAAAAGATTGAAAATGACTGCCGAAGATTGCGACCACCAGGAAACAATCAGAAGGCTGCATGACGAACACGTTGACCGGGGACTAGAGCACCGCAATTTCTAGATTGGAATGAGGTGATAAAATGACACTGAACATGCTGTTTTTTACAATCACAATTAAAAAACGAACAATGACTGCCGAAGAATATTTGCATCAGGAAAAAATTCAAAAGCTTCGTGACGAATACATCGACAAAAGTATGAAGTATCGTTATTTCTGATGTTTAATCAAATGGTAAACATAACCGGAAGGGTGGAGATGTAAATGGAAAAATTAATGAACGGATCAAAGGGCTGCTTATGGGATCAGAAGGATACCGGCTAACTGCACCAATCTCAGTCATCCTGGCAATCGGTTGGTGCAAAGTAAAAACAAATGATTCATTCACAGGTTTGTCGATATTTATTAAATGAATGTTCAAATACTTCTCCGTTTGAATCGGCGAAAACATGATACATTAAGCTAAAGAAGCGAAAAGGAGTGTTTTCGATGTTTTCAATCGTTATGGTGCTCGTTGTCACTACTGTAATCGGTGTTGTTATCGCTACAGAAGTAACAGTTGAGGCTGAATAACCTTACTATTAATATCATGGACCGATATCAGCTTATGCCTTTAATGGGGCATAGGCTTTTTTCTTTTACTATTTCCTTATGGTACAGACACAGACACGCCTCTCTTCGCATAGGTTTAAACATAGGCAAACGTCCAAAGAAAATAGCGGAGGTGGAGGCATGCCGGATCTTTTGACAGCGATCGGATATTTGGCCAAGGAGTTCTACTTATTAGTATCGTTCGTAAAGAATAATGCGTTTCCCCAACCATTGTCCGCGAAAGAAGAACGAAAATACTTACAGCTCATGGCCCAGGGAGACAGCGATGCGCGAAATATGCTGATCGAGCATAACCTGAGGCTCGTCGCCCATATTGTCAAAAAGTTCGAAAATACCGGAGAAGACACGGAAGATTTAATTTCAATTGGAACGATCGGCTTGATCAAGGCGATCGAAAGCTACTCCGAAGGCAAGGGAACCAAACTGGCCACATATGCAGCACGCTGTATCGAGAATGAAATTCTTATGCATCTTCGCGCTACGAAAAAAACGAAAAAAGATGTCTCACTGCACGATCCTATCGGACAGGATAAGGAAGGAAATGAAATCTCTTTGATCGATGTACTGAAGTCGGAGTCTGAGGATGTTGTCGATACGATTCAATTAAACATGGAGATTGAAAAAGTCAAGGAATTCATCGATATCCTTGATGAGAGGGAAAAGGAAGTCATCATTGGACGGTTCGGCCTTGATTTAAAAAAGGAAAAAACACAACGGGAGATTGCGAAGGAGCTTGGTATATCACGGAGCTATGTATCACGGATCGAAAAACGGGCCCTAATGAAGATGTTCCATGAATTCTACCGGGCGGAAAAAGAAAAGAGAAGAGGATGATCGAAAGAGGCAGCTTTCTAATCCGGGGAAGGCTGTTTTTGTTTGGCAAACTGAGTAAGCATGAAACAGACTAAGTGCCGAACATGCTGATGTCCTGCTCACCATGCCTGTGTCCTGGCTGCGCCTCTGGCTTCCCTAACAGAGGCACAGCCAGTCGGTGAGTTTTTGATGCGAAAATAGAAAAATTCAGATAAAGGAACTATAATTAAACTATCGAAATGGAGGCGTGCATGATGGCATATTCACTGACGTGGGATTTAGCTGTTTTTTTTAATGGAGGAAGTTCGTCCAGGGAATTCGCCCAATTCCTAAAAGAATTATATAATGATATCAATCGGTTTACCAATGTTGTTAGCAATTGGAAAGTCATGTCGGAGGAAAAAGATCGGCATTTATTGGTCCATGTGATGGAACAGTTTGCTGACATCGCTGTGAATATGCGGCAGGCCGGCGCATTTGTCAGCTGTCTCGAAGCACAAAATACCGAGGATGTAAAAGCCCATGAGCTGCGCGCGAAAGTGACACAATACTCGGCATCCTTCCAAGACGCGCTCACTAATCTTGATCAAAAACTTACCGGGCTTGATGAAGAGTTTTTCCAGGAACTACTGAAGACGCCGCCTTTGAATGAATTTAGATACATATTGAATGAAAGGCGTGAGAGGGCAAGCGACAAGCTTTCAGTCGAAGAAGAATCATTGATCAACCAGCTCGCTGTCGATGGCTATCACGGATGGAGCCAACTTTACGATACCATCGTAGGAACAATTAAAATACCGTTCGAAGAAAAAGGCGAAATAAAATACCTTTCTGTAGGCCAGGCAGCAAATAAGTTTTCTGACCCGGACCGGAATGTGAGAGAGAAGGTATTCCAAGCCTGGGAAAAGGCATGGGAAGAAAACAGTGAGCTCCTTGCGAAAACCCTGAACCATTTGGCCGGATTCCGCCTCAGTACCTACGGGAAAAGAGGCTGGGAGGATATTTTGAAAGAGCCTCTTGAAATGAACCGTATGCAAAAGGAAACCTTGGATAGTATGTGGAATGTGATAACCGCGAACAAAGAACCGCTGATTAAATTCCTGGAACGTAAGGCGAAGCTTCTTGGTGTCGAAAAATTAAGCTGGTATGACCTCGATGCACCCCTTTCTTCTATGGAACAGAATGTTATGGCCTATCAGGATGGAGCAGAATTCATTTTAAAGCAGTTTTCCAAATTTGGTACGAGGCTTGCACGTTTTACAAAAACGGCTTTTGAAGACAGCTGGATCGAAGCGGAAGACAGGCCAAATAAGCGGCCAGGCGGATTTTGTACAGGCTTTCCATTAAACGGACAATCCAGGATATTCATGACATATTCCGGAACGGCATCGAATGTATCAACGCTTGCCCATGAATTGGGCCATGCTTTTCACTCCTATGCCCTAAAAGACACACATCCGTTGAACCGGGCCTATGCAATGAATGTGGCGGAAACGGCGTCCACTTTCGCGGAGATGATCGTCTCAGACGCTGCTGTCCAACAAGCGGAAGGTGCATCCCAAAAGCTTGCCCTGTTGGAAGATAAAATCCAGCGTTCTGTCGCATTATTGATGAATATACATGCACGATTCCTGTTTGAAACAAGGTTTTATGAAGAGAGAAAGCAAGGTATGGTTAGTGCGGCCAGATTGAATGAAATCATGCTGGATGCGCAGAGGGAAGCATATGGTGACGCGCTGGCTGAATACCATCCCGCATTCTGGGCCTCAAAGCTGCACTTTTTTATTACAGGTGTGCCTTTTTACAATTTCCCATATACGTTTGGTTTCTTATTTTCGCTGGGCATTTACGGAAAGGCGGTTGAAGAGGGGCAAGGCTTTGAAGAAAAATATATCTCCTTGCTGCGTGATACCGGATCCATGACGGTCGAAGATCTTGCGTGCAAGCATCTAAACATAGATTTGACCGGCAGTAAATTCTGGGAAGAAGCGGTCGCTGACTGCCTAAAGGATGTAGAAGAGTTTCTTAAGCTTACCGACTCATTGATACAGGCCGGATAAACATAGAAATGCCCTCGCGCCAAAAAGCGGAGGGCATTTCATTTGATAAGCACCGTTTCTGAAAAAAATGAGATTGTTATACCTTTTTAAGTTTAAATGGACTCACCATTAGGAAAGATAATATAATCATCAATGATAAGAAAAATACTGGATGCCAATACGGGATTGCCAAAAAGCTTAATGTAGCAAGGCAGCCGGCAGCAGTTATAGGCAGGCCGGTAAAATAACCGTTGTTCTCTGAAATATTGAACTTTGCCAGGCGGAATGCCCCGCAGCCAATATAGAATACAGTGAAAAACGTGCCTGGTGCTCCGAATTCATGAAGTATTCCCTGATAGATTAATAGAGCGGGAGCCACGCCAAATGAAATAATATCACACATGGAATCGAGCTGTTTCCCCAGTTCTGATTCACAATTGAATTTCCTGGCAACCATGCCGTCAAAACGGTCGGCAAGGGCGGCCAAAAAAATCAGCAATAAGCTTAAATTTAACTCGCCATTGATACCGGCAATTATAGCAAATCCCCCAAGGGATAGATTTGATAGCGTAATAATATTGGCTGTTTGGGACTTCAGCTTTTTAATGGTATGATCCAGCACGTCTAAAAACATCATTCTTTTTTTCCTCCTTTCGCAGGCTGGATAGCGACTGACGGAAGTAGTGCTTTATTATATAATAATATTTTATTCTATATATCATATGCAAGGGCTTTAGGAATTATTTTATTTATGGTGGTGATATGTGTTTGCTTCAGCCTTTTTATCGAATCCTTATTGAATTGACGAATGGCCGGATTTCTTCTGCTGCCTTGAAGAAGTTTAGCCGGTCTGTATGGAGCCGGCGCTTAATATCAGGTTATGCAAAAGTGTATAACATTGATAAAGAAGAAATCGCGGATGACATCCATAGCTTTAAAAGTCTCCATGATTTTTTTACCAGAAGGCTTAAAGCCGATGCCAGGATGATAGATGATGATGAACGATCGGTCGCAAGCCCGGTAGATGGAGTCCTTGAGGATTTTGGGGACATTAATGTGAAAAAACAAATCGTTGTAAAAGGAAAATCATATTCCATTTTGGAAATGCTGGGTGATGACACCTCTGTACAGAGGTATCTCAATGGAAAATACATGGTGCTGTATTTAAGTCCGAGCCATTACCACCGCATCCATGCCCCGGTGGCAGGCAAAGTGATAAGCCGACGCATATTAGGTAGAAAGTCCTATCCGGTTAACAGGATGGGTATGAAATACGGACGCTCCACACTGTCCAAAAATTACCGGAATATCACAGAGGTCGAGCATGAAGTCGGCCATATGGCAATTGTAAAAGTAGGGGCCATGTTTGTAAATTCCATCATTATTACGGACGAATCAGAGCATCTTTCAAAGGGCCAGGAATTTGCATACTTTAGTTTCGGTTCCACCGTTGTACTTCTGTTTGAGAAAGATACATTCCATCTCTCTGAAAGCATGCCCATCCCATCAGAGATCCGAGTTGGAGAAAAAATCGGGTATGTAAGGAATAATTAAAGAAAAGGAGGCTGGCATATTTCGCCAGCCCCGCATATGCCTCAAATTAAAACTTTGATTTTGTGAGTTAGGGAACGTCGGTGTATTTCAGTCTCAATGAGGCGAATAAAATCGATGCTTAAGTTTAATTTGCATGCTTTAATATATGACTCAATTAACAGATCATCAGATAGTTTATTCAAAGCCGCCTCCACCTCCATTTTTAAAAAAGGAATAACTACAGTTATCTTGCATACCTATGTAAGTTACCTTAGAAGTATTACCCTTACTTTACCAAATAAAAACAGGCAGAACAATCGTTCTGTTATCCACAAAGAACGGTGGATAACCTGTGGTTAACTTGTTTATAAAACACGGGTATCTTCATAAATCAATGTGTATATTGTGTATAAACTTATCCACAAACTGGAATTAAACCGGAATTTGTCGAAAAATTTATTTGGCAAATCGTTTGCTGTCAAATAGCTTTTTGATTCTTCGGTGCATGCCTGATTACGGGAAAATATATACAAATCATCTACTTATTGATATACTTTTATCTTGCTTTCTTTGAAACCAGACCAAAAGTTCGGTATGATGTAAACGGAATAATGTATGGAAAATATTGAGGTGTGGACATGCTTAAAAAATTCTTGCCGAGCGAACATGTGAAAACCATTTTTGACATAACGCCGGAAAACCTGAAGACAAAGGGAATAAAAGGGATCATTACCGATCTTGATAATACACTTGTGGAATGGGATCGCCCCACTGCAACTCCCAAGCTGATCAAGTGGTTTGACAATATGCGTGAACATGGCATTTTAGTGACCATCGTGTCCAATAATAATGAACAAAGGGTGAAATCCTTTTCTGATCCGTTGAAAATCCCGTTTATTTTCCAGGCACGAAAGCCTATGGGGAAAGCTTTTAGGAAGGCTATCAAAGATATGGGACTGAAAAGGGAAGAAACTGTTGTCATTGGCGACCAGCTTCTTACTGATGTTTTGGGAGGAAATCGTAACGGTTTTCATACCATTTTAGTTGTGCCTGTAGCCCGTACGGACGGTTTCATTACAAAGTTCAACAGGATGGTTGAAAGAAGGATTTTAACATTTTTTAAACGGAAAGGCATGCTTGAATGGGAGGACCCAGATGAATGAACAGTCATGATATTGTATGTGTTGGTTGTGGTGTAAAGGTGCAAACGGAAAATCCTGCCGAATTGGGTTATGCCCCTGCATCAGCGCTTGAAAAGGAAAGCATTATTTGCCAGAGGTGCTTTAAATTGAAGCATTATAATGATGTACAGGATGTTTCGCTGACAGATGATGATTTTTTAAAGATATTGAATGAAGTGGGCCAAACCGATTCCCTCATTGTAAAAATTGTGGATATTTTTGATTTTAATGGCAGCTGGCTTCCAGGGCTTCACCGTTTTGTCGGAAAAAATGATGTACTGTTGATTGGAAATAAGGCCGACCTCCTGCCAAAATCCGTAAAACATTCTAAAGTTATTAATTGGATGAAAGAATCTGCGAGGGAATTGGGGTTGAACCCCATTGATGTTCTCTTGGTCAGTGCCGCTAAAGGCCAACATATCCGTGAAGCGGCCGAAGCGATCGATGAGTACCGCCGAGGGAAGGATGTCTATGTGGTCGGATGTACGAATGTCGGCAAATCGACCTTTATTAACCGTTTGATCAAGGAAGTGACTGGAGAGGGAGATATTATCACGACATCACATTTTCCGGGAACCACTCTTGACAAGATTGAAATTCCGCTTGATGACGGAAAAGCTTTAATCGATACGCCGGGAATCATCAATCATCATCAAATGGCGCATTTTGTGGATAAGCGAGATTTAAAAGTCATAACTCCTAAAAAGGAGATCAAACCAAAGATTTATCAATTAAACGAACAGCAGACCCTGTTTTTTGGCGGACTCGCCCGGTTTGATTATCTTTCAGGAGGAAGAAGATCATTCACATGCTATATCTCCAATGAATTGAACATCCATCGAACAAAGCTTGAAAACGCGGATGAACTATATGAAAACCATGCCGGTGAAATGCTTACGCCTCCGCGGACCCGGCAGCTGGATGAGTTTCCGGAACTGATCAAGCGGGAATTTACGATAAAAGAAGCGAAAACGGACATTGTCTTTTCAGGCCTTGGCTGGGTTACAGTCAATGAAGCAGGTGCTATGATCGCCGCCCATGTTCCAAAAGGCGTGAATGTCATGATCCGAAAATCGTTAATTTAATGGCTGGGTGATGAAATGAAAAAGATATACGGGGTAATGGGAGATCCGGTTGAGCACTCAATGTCACCTGAGATTCATAATGACGCGTTTACCAATCATAATATAAATGCCTGCTATCACCACTTTCAAGTGCGGAGAGCTGGACTGGCTGATGCAGTCAGGGGAATGAAAGCGATCGGTGTTTCAGGATTCAATGTAACGATTCCACATAAAGAAGCCATCATACCTCTCCTCGATGAGATAGATGAAATAGCCCTGGCGATTGGGGCCGTAAATACAGTGGTGAATCGAGAAGGGAAATTAATCGGTTATAATACCGATGGAAATGGCTTTTTACAAGCTTTGACGGACCAATATAAATCTCCGCTGGCCGGTAAAAAGATTCTCCTTATCGGGGCGGGAGGCGCAGCAAGGGGCATTTATTTTTCCCTTGTAAAAGAAGGAGCACCCAATGTTGATATAGCGAACCGCACTAGGGAAAAAGCGGAAAAGCTTGTGGTTGATTGCCCTTATCCTAAAAATTCACGGGCGCTTTCGATTACGGAAGCGGAACAAGGCCTCGGGGATTATGATGTTATCATCCATACTACATCGGTTGGGATGAGCCCTCATATCGACGCATCCCCAATTGATATCTCAAACATAAAAAAAGGGGCTTTCGTAAGTGACATTATTTATAACCCGCTGGAAACCAAGTTCTTGGCTGAAGCAAAGTCCAGCGGAGCCGACATCCAAAACGGCGTAGGGATGTTTGCCTATCAGGCAGCGCTGGCTTTTGAAATTTGGACAGGGATTTTTCCTGATGCGGTAAGAATGAAAGAGATCGTGCTGAAGAAACTAGGAGGTATCTAATGTTAACTGGCAAACAGAAAAGATTTTTACGTTCAAAAGCACACCATCTGAACCCGATCTTCCAGGTCGGCAAAGGCGGGGTCAATGAGAATCTGATAAAGCAGATAGAGGATGCCCTGGAGGCGCGTGAACTGTTAAAGGTAAGCGTTCTTCAAAATTGCGACGAAGACCGGGACACTGTGGCTGAATCGCTTTCCAAAGGGTCCCGGGCAGAGTTGGTCCAGATCATTGGAAATACCATCGTGTTATATAAAGAATCACGGGAAAACAAACAAATCCAGCTCCCATAAGGGGGAAAAACGATGAAACGAATAGGAATTCTTGGTGGAACTTTCGACCCTCCACATATTGGCCATCTGATCGTCGCGAATGAGGTGCTCAATGCCCTGGATTTGGATGAAATCAGGTTCATGCCAAATCACGTCCCTCCCCACAAGCAAAAAACCTTGGACGTCACCGACGAAGACCGGTTAACGATGCTTGCTTATGCAATAGAGGGAAACGACTGTTTTTCAATCGAAAAAATCGAGATTGAACGGCAGGGAACCTCTTATACTTATGAAACGATCCAGGACCTTAGGCAAAGGGAGCATGAAAATGAATTCCATTTTATTATCGGTGCGGATATGATTGAGTATTTGCCTATGTGGCATAAAATTGATGAATTAATGAAACTTATTCATTTTATCGGAGTAAAAAGGCCCACATATAACGAAAAAACAGATTATCCGATTACGATGGTCGATATTCCGGAGATGTTCATATCTTCCTCGGACATCCGGGAAAGAATAAAAAAGGGAAGGACGATCAAATACCTCCTTCCTGAGAGGGTAATCCATTATATTGAGGAGAATGATCTGTATGCGCCGTGAGGAAGCACTTCGGCTGGTAAAACAGCAGATAACAGAGCATCGCTACCAGCATACGCTGGGGGTGATGGAAACTTCGATCATGCTTGCGGAAAGATTCGGCGCTGACGCGGGAAAAGCTGAATTGGCGGGGATTTTTCATGATTATGCAAAATTCAGGCCAAAGGATGAAATGAAGGAAATTATTCTTACACAAAACATGAATCGAGATTTGTTGAGCTATAATTCCGAACTATGGCATGCCCCGGTGGGAGCCTATCTTGTGCAAAAGGAAGCAGGCATAACAGATCCTGAAGTTCTGGACGCCATTAAATACCATACTTCCGGAAGGATCAACATGACACTGCTTGATAAATGCGTGTTTCTGGCGGATTATATCGAACCTGGAAGGGGGTTCCCCGGTGTGGACGACGTCAGGGAAATAGCCAAAACGGACCTTGACCAGGCGATTATAGGTGCATTGCGAAAAACGATCTTTTTTTTAATGAAAAAAAGCCAGGCAGTGTATCCTGATACATTCTACACCTATAATGACCTCATTTTAAAAAAGGAGAAGGTTCAATGAATGAAAGAGAATTATTAAATACAGCAGTAAAAGCGGCGGATGATAAAAGAGCGGAAGATATCATTGTGTTGAACATGAAAGGAATTTCGCTTGTTGCGGACTACTTTTTGATATGCCATGGGAACTCCGACAAACAGGTACAGGCGATTGCACGGGAAATGAAGGAAAAAGCCGGAGAAAAGGGCTATCATATCGAAAGGATGGAAGGCTTCGATGAAGCAAAATGGGTTTTGGTTGACCTTGGAAATGTTGTAGCCCATATTTTCCATCGCGACGAAAGAAGCTATTATAATCTTGAACGTTTGTGGGGAGACGCACCAATCGAGGATGTGCAGAGTGAACTGAGTCAATGACGTATGAACGCTTTGCCCATGTCTACGATTTTTTAATGAAAGATGCTCCATATGAAAAATGGGTATATTTACTGCTGTCGAGAATGGATCGATATCAGGCGGAAGGTAGAAGAGGCCTTGATCTTGCCTGTGGTACCGGGGAATTTACCATTGAACTGGCCAAGCACGGATTTTCTGTTTCGGGAGTGGATTTATCAGAGGAAATGCTAGCTGTTGCCAGTGATAAGGCAGCCAAACAGGGGCTTTCCATTCCCTTCTTCCAGCAAAATATGGCGGAACTTGAAGGTCTTGGTGAATATGATTTTGTCACGATTTTCTGTGATTCCCTGAATTATATTCGTGAACAAAAGGACATTCCCCGTACCTTCAGCGGGGTTCACCGCCACTTAAAAGCCAATGGACTGTTCTTGTTTGATGTCCACTCCATCTATAAGATGGAGTACATATTTCAAAATCATACTTTCGCAATCAATGACATAGAAGTATCCTATATCTGGGACTGTTTCCCGGGTGAGGAACCATACAGCGTGGAGCATGATTTAAGCTTTTTTGTGCTTGATGGGGAAACTGGTCTGTACGACCGATTTGATGAATTGCACTACCAGCGTACATATTCGATTGGCCAGTATGAAAAGTGGCTGGAGGATTCTGGATTTGAGGTATTGGAAGTACTCTCGGATTTGGAAGAAGTACCTGTACATGAAAAGACAGAAAGAATTTTATTTGTTGCAAGGAAAATATAAAAGAACCGTTTTATCGTGTTTATGCTTCCCTCCGGCCCGCTCCAAAAGCGGTGCGCCCCAGCGTGCATAGACACAAAACGGTTCTTTTTTAATTAAATTTTTCTAGGTTAGAAGAAGGAATACATCTTTGCCTGGCGAATGTTAGTATTGAGTTCCATATTGCTCCTCGATCTTTTCCAGTTCATGACGGAATTTACCATGTGTCGCATGGAAAAGATGCTCAAACATTTCCCCCACTTCGGCTTCCAGCACTTTTATTCCTTCCCCGGTAATGCCGCCTTTCACACATACTTTATCCTGAAGGGCTGGCAGCGTGTAGATTTCCTTTTTTAAGAGCTCCCCGAGTCCCAAAAGCATTTTTTCCGTTAATAGAGTTGCCGTGTCTTCGTCGATTTTCGTTACCTTGCATGCCCCCTCGATAAATGCCCTTGCCAAATAGCTGAAGAATGCCGGTCCGCAGCTGACTATGTCAGAGGCCACCCTGGTAATTTCATTTTCAATCTTTATCGGAGTGGAAATATTCGCTGCCAGGTCAGTCAGGGCTGATACCCATTCAGGAGAACACCTTTCCCCGAAGCTTAACAAAGAGACCCCTGCCAATGCCCGGTTTGTAATGCTTGGTATCATACGGGCACAGCTGCATTCAAGCATAGATTCGAGCTGCCTTACTGATATAGGGCTGGTTATTGATATGACACATTGATTTTTGTCTATATAAGGCCTTATCTCTGAAATGACCTTGTAAAATTCCATTGGTTTTACACAAATGAAAATGGCTTCTGATTCTTTGGCTGCTATTTGGCAAGAATTGGCCACTGATATCCCAGGGTGCTTATCTTTAAGGGCAAGCGCTTTCGAGAGCGTACGATTTGTAATCGTCAAATCAGATGGAGCAAGCGCCCCAGCTTCAAGCAGTGCTTCAATGAGAATGGTCCCCATATTTCCTGTTCCAATTACACCGACTTTCATAAATCTCCCCCTCTCTAAGCCGGAACTTCTCATAACACAGTATGTTTCAGACAGAAATCTTATGACTGAAGAATCAGAAAAAACAGTTGGAGGTTTTTATTCTATGAATACGCCAAGAGACAAAAAATTAGGGGTTCTCTTCCTTATATTAGTAATTTCAATTGCCGGTTATTATTTTTACCAGCAATCTCCCCAAGTCACGGAAAAAGGAGTGTTAAGCGTGGAAGGGGAACCGGGTTTTACAGCAGGAGAAACAGGCTTTGAAGATGGAAGCAAAATATCAGGCACTCCTGGTGAACCGAAAGAACCGCAAATAATGAAAGTAGATGTAAAGGGGGAAGTCAAAACACCTGGCGTTTTCGTTGCAAAACATGGTGACCGGGTAATAGATGTGATTGCACAAGCTGGGAACTTCACAGGTAAGGCTGATAAAGATCAGGTGAACCTGGCCCAGCTGGTAGAGGATCAAATGGTTATATATGTACCGGAAATAGGTGAAGCCCCTGGATCTTCGGCTGCATCAATGCAAGCAAAAATATCAGGATCCGCTGCAAATGGCGGAAGTGCTGGAGTTAAAGTTAATATCAATACAGCAGAAGCAGCCGAATTGGAGACCCTGTCAGGGATTGGACCATCCAAGTCCTCGGCGATTATCGAATACAGGGAGAAGAACGGTCCATTTCAGAAGATTGAAGACTTGAAGAATATCACTGGAATAGGAGACAAGACATTCGAAAAATTAATGGATTCCATATCCGTGAAATAACGGGGATAGGCGCGAACCCTACACAAATGTATGGGAACAGGGTAGAATGAAGGAAGAAATCGGATCATTAACAAAGGGGAGCAGGTAATGGAACGCATCAGTTGGAATCAGTATTTTATGGCTCAGAGCCAATTGCTCGCACTGCGAAGCACATGCACACGTTTGACTGTAGGAGCCACGATTGTGAGGGATAAACGGATCATTGCGGGGGGCTATAATGGTTCCATTGCAGGCGGGGACCATTGCATTGACAATGGCTGTTATGTCATCGATAATCATTGCGTCAGAACGATCCACGCAGAGATGAATGCCATTTTACAGTGCGCCAAATTCGGGGTGCCTACGGCCGGGGCAGAAATATATGTGACGCATTATCCGTGTCTGCAATGCTGCAAGTCAATTATCCAGGCGGGGATTAAAACCGTTTATTACGCAGAAGATTATAAAAACCACCCATATGCAATCGAGCTTTTCGCAAAAGCCGGTGTTTTCACAGAACAGGTACAGGCTAATCCTTTGCTCATTGAAGTAAATGGTAAAGAAAAACATGATTTCGTTATTTCATTGCTTTCACAATTAAAGGAAAGCGGTGCCGGGGACAAGCGCTTGGATTCCCTTCTGAAACAGGCAGACGCTTTATTCGGTGTGCAAAGCAATTAGACAGGAGGACTTATGGCTACCCTGCTTTTGATGGCCGTTTCAGCAACCCTTGGTGTAACGGCCTTTTCTTTTTTCGGATGGGAATTTATCATTTGTACACTGGTTTTTCTCTTATTGGTTTTCTACAGAGGCAATGCTTGTGCTGTGCTCCTGCAGGCTGCGACTTTGATGCTCTTCTTTACCGCCGCTTTTATTTCGGAACATCTTAGCACTACCTCCTTCACTGGACAAGAAACCTCCTTTAACATCACTCTTTCTGAAATGCCGGACATTGATGGGAACATGCTCCGGGGCTCCGTCCGATCTGATACCGGTGAGAAGCTCCAGCTAAGGTATATCATTAAAGCGGAGGACGAAAAACTGATGCTTGAACAAAACATGGAACCTGGGCTTTACTGCAGTGTTCAAGGTATGCTTGAACAACCGGAAAGCCGGCGGAATGAAAATAGCTTCGATTACCAGCAATATTTAAGGCAGCAGGGGACCCATTGGATATTAAAGGCTGAACGCTTCTCATTAACAAACTGTTCGTATGGACACAATAATATCGTACAGGGTATAAAGAAGCTCCGGCAAAAGGGATTGGCTTATATAGAAAGAAATTTCCCGGAGGATTCTGGGGGGTATGTGGCTGCTCTTCTTTTTGGGGAACAAAAGGAAATCAATGAGAATGAACTTACCGTTTTCCAAAAGCTTGGACTTGTGCATCTTCTTGCTATTTCGGGACTCCATGTGAGCTTCCTGTCAGGGCTTGTCTTCTATTCAGGAATCAGGATTGGCATTACGAGAGAGAGAATGAGTTTGTCGATCCTTGTTCTGCTGCCGATTTATGTCATCCTTTCCGGCGCAAGCCCCTCCGTTTGGCGGGCGTGCCTAATGACCATGATCTTTTTTTTGCTTTCATACTATAAAAAAAGCCTGTCGATTTCAAAATCGATTATCCTTGTATATCTTGCACTGCTTCTCCTGCAGCCGTATATGCTTTTTAATATAGGGTTTCAACTCTCTTTTGCTGCGGCCTTTTCGATAATCTTGTCGGGGCAGATCATAAAGCGGTATGAAGGTAAATTGGTGCAGCTCTTTTTGGTCAGCTTGATTTGCCAAATGGCCACGCTTCCAATACTCCTATTTCACTTCTATGAAGTAACCGTCCTGGGAGTGTTTTTGAATGTCTTGTTTGTTCCCCTTTATTCCCTCCTCCTTCCATATTCCACGGTCACCCTAGCCATTCATGTCTGTTTCCCACCCGCAGGACAAATATTCCTATCGTTCCTTAGTTTGATTATTTCGGCAAGTAATGGAGCAGCGAATTTTGCGTCCAAACTCCCGCTTGCTTCGGTGGCTTTTGGAAAGCCATCTATGATAATAATGATATTGCTAGTTTCAGGCATGCTCTTATTGTTTATTTGTTGGGATGCTTCCTTGCGGGTAAAAACAGGCTATTGCTTTGCCTGGATGATCCTGCTGCTATTTTTTCAACTGCATATCGAAAAACTGGACCCGACAGGCGAGATTGCCTTTATCGATGTAGGGCAGGGCGATTCGGTATTTATTAGGCTGCCATTCGATAAGGGAAATTATTTAATTGATACAGGAGGGCGGATCAACTTTGAACAGGAGGAATGGGAACGGAGGAGGAGCAGCTTTAACACTGGGACGGATATTATTTTGCCGTTCCTTAAGAGTAAGGGTATAGGGCGGCTTGATAAGTTAATCCTGACCCACCCGGACGCGGACCATATCGGAAGCGTCAGGGAAGTGGCGGGTGGAATCGGGGTAAGCGAAATGATAATTGGGAAAGGATCAGAGCAGGAATACTTGAAGAGGCAATTCGACGTATTAGCCGTGGCTTCCAATATACGTGTGAAGACCGTGCAAATGGGCAATCAATGGAAGGCAGGAGCGTACACTTTTTATATCCTGAATCCCTTTCGGGCTGAAGAAGATAAGAATGAATCCTCGATAGTGATTTATGCTGAATTAGGTGGAAAGCGATGGCTTTTTACGGGTGATTTGGGAGTAGAAGGGGAAGAAGCAATCATCCGCAGATATCCTGACATAAGGGCAGATATCTTGAAGGCAGGGCATCATGGCAGCAAAACCTCTACTTCGGAATTGCTTCTGGATGTATTAAAGCCCACGACAGCAATCATATCAGCGGGAAAGGGAAACCGATATGGCCATCCTCACGCCCAAGTAACCAAATCATTGAAAAAAAGGAAAATCGTGGTGTACCGTACAGACGAAAATGGCGGGATCACATATCGTTTCAAGGGTAAACAAGGAACCTTTTCAACCGTCCTGCCATAGTATGGAGTATTATCAAATTGACCGATGGCCAGCCTTTATAGAAGCGAAGGCAAATAAGCGGTCAGGCTCACAGGACAAGGAAGGCGTCAGCAGCATAACATTGCACAAACAAAGAGGCAGCTTTGTGGGGATGCGGGTCACAAAGGCAAATGCCAGAGAACATGGTGTATTTAGGCCTGTGCTTGGCTATATGCAGGAAGGATAGTTTAGGTTTCTCCCCGCCAATTAAAAAAGAGACTGCTTTGCTTCAGTCTCAAGCGGCATACTTATATGATGGCTCATACAAATATTCTTCATTCTTATGTTTTCTATAAGAGTCCTTTTGCTGATGTGCAGGAATCTAGGGCCTCAGGGAAGCAAGTTACCTATGTACCCGGTTCCATTATGAGCCGACGTAATGAATTACGGTAGCGATAATGAACATAGTTGCAAAAAATCCGAAAGAAACAATAAATCCCCATGCAGAATCAATAGCGTCGTTACCCTTATATTGTACATTCTTTTCAAAATCGTTCATGTCTACCCCTCCTATTTCACTAATAGTATAAGCGATTACAAAAAAAAAATCTACAGCCCGCCTATTCGAAAAATCTTTGATTGTATGAACGTTGTTTCGTTTTAAACGGAGTTACCACCTGCATGGATTTACTAATACCGATCAAAAGGACGTGGAAGTTGTTTTGTCGAGACATTATCTGAGTGTTTCTGCTTTTCATTTTCCTATACTGACAAGAGTTGTCACAAATAGTTTACAATTTGGAAGGTGAAAATAAAGGTACAAAGCAGTACAACAGTTTCAATCACATTCCAGACTTTCTTGACTCATGTGCCTGCTCTTTTTATAGGAGCGAGGTATGAAAAGACTTTATTACCGCGGGAAAAGGAAGTATCCCGGGCCTTTCTTTCCTGCGTTCATATAGATCGGGAGTTGGCCTCTTATATGGGCCGATTCCCATTTATCTTGTCAAATTACGAAACCACCTATACCATAAGAAGATGAATACATAAAAAAGAGGCGGTATCGTGGTATTAGATGTTTGGAAAGACTTGAGACGAAAGAAATTTGCACCTGTGTACTTATTATATGGAACGGAAACATTTTTAATAAATGAAACAAAGCAGTTGTTGATGCAGAATGCGTTAACGGAAGAGGAAGCAGATTTTAATTTCTCGCAGTACGATTTGGAGGAGACTCCAGTCGAAACAGTCCTTGAGGATGTGGAAACCCTGCCATTCATGGGGGAAAGGCGTCTCGTTTTTATGCAGAATCCCTTTTTTTTAACAGCAGAGAAGTCCAGGCAAAAAGTGGAGCATGACGTTAAGAAATTGGAGCACTACATCTCAGATCCAGCACCATATTCCATTCTTGTGTTGACGGCGCCGTACGAAAAGCTGGATGAGCGGAAAAAAATCACCAAGGAATTAAAGCGGAAAGCGGTAACGGTCGAAGCGAAAAAACTGGGTGAGCACGAGTTGAAAATATGGATAAGGGAACGCGCAGCAGCATCCACAGTCCAAATTGATGAAAATGCCATCGACCTCTTGCTGGACCTTGCGGGTACAAATTTAATGATCCTTACCAATGAAATAGATAAGATGGCGCTTTACGTGGATGAAGAAAAACGGATTGATGCTGCCACGGTTGAAAAATTAGTTGCGAAGTCACTTGAGCAAAACGTATTTACACTTGTGGATAAAGTGCTCCAAAAAAATGTGGAGGAGGCTGTCGGGATCTTTCATGAGCTGCTGAGGCAAAATGAGGAGCCGATTAAAATCCTTGGCGTGATGGCAAGCCAGGTAAGGCTTATGTATCAAGTAAAAGAAATGGCAAAACAGGGTTACAGCCAGCAAAAAATCGCAGGAGCCCTCCGCATCCATCCCTACAGGGTGAAGCTGGCCCTTGAAAAAACCGGCAAATTCCATGAGGCGGAATTGTTAAGGATTATAAACGAGTTGGCCGACGCGGATTATAAAATCAAAACAGGCCAGGCAGATAAGGCATTGACTTTGGAACTGCTGCTGCTAAAAATCGAAAGGTGAGGGGATATCCCCTCACCTTTTCCTGCGTTTTTAGAAAGAAAAAAACGACCCTAAAATCGGATCGTTCATTGCCATTCATTAAGCGTTTAATGAATTAAGTCTTTTCGCTAAACGAGATTTTTTACGGGCTGCCGCATTTTTATGGATTAGTCCTTTAGATGCAGCCTTGTCTAACTTCTTAGCAGCTGTTAAAAGAGCTTCTTTCGCAGCTTCAACTTCATTGTTTGCTAATGCAGCTTCAACGTTCTTCACTGATGTACGCATTGTAGATTTTACAGTTGCGTTATGAGCACGGCTCTCGTCACTAGTTTTTACACGTTTGATAGCAGATTTAATGTTTGGCATTCCGTTCACCTCCTACACAAGAAATCGAGACTATATGAACTCGACCTTTCAAATCCTTACTCAAATAGCACAAAAGATATTGTATCAGACAGTACGCTGTAATGCAATACCAGAATAAGATTCAAAAAAGGAAATACTGTTCGGCGCTCAGGAGCTTTATCTCGTTACACGATATTGTACCAAAAAACTGATCGATAAAAAAGAAATATAAGAGAATGGCAACAAGAAACTATGGAAAATACTAGAATGTATATGAAATTTACGATCCATGGGAGGCCGTCATGAACAAAAACCTTGACTTAAGCAAATATTCCGTAAGGACTGATCTGGCTGTAGAGGCCGCGGAAATGGTTCTTGCCCAAAAAGGCATAGCCGGGGAAAAAAACATCTCGCAAATCCAGGGGGTTATAATAAAAGAAAAAGAAGTGGACAATTTAACCATTTCCCTTGTTGAAATCACTGCAGAAGGCGAAAGGGAGCTTGGAAAAAAACAGGGAAGTTATTTAACGATCGAGGTGCAGGGAATCCGCCAGCAAGATACAGAATTGCAAAATAAAGTAGAAAAGGTATTCGCAGACGAAATGGCCCATTTCTTAAAGAGACTGAATATACCAAAGGATGCCAGCTGCCTTGTAGTAGGGCTTGGGAACTGGAATGTCACGCCGGATGCCTTGGGGCCAGCCGTTGTTGAAAATTTGGTCATTACAAGGCATTTATTCCAGTTGCAGCCGGACTCGGTCGCGGAAGGATATAGGCAGGTCAGCGGGGTTGCACCCGGGGTTATGGGCATCACCGGCATCGAAACTAGTGACATCATCCATGGCGTAATCGAAAAAAGCAAGCCGGATTTTGTAATCGCCATCGATGCGCTTGCCGCCAGATCGATTGAAAGAGTAAACTCAACGATCCAAATTTCTGATTCAGGAATCCATCCGGGATCGGGAGTGGGGAACAAAAGGAAGGAGCTAAGCAAGGAGACGCTTGGGATTCCTGTGATAGCAGTTGGAGTTCCTACTGTTGTAGACGCGGTTTCCATCACAAGCGATACGATTGATTTCATCCTGAAGCATTTCGGCAATGAAATGCGGGAAGGAGGGCGGCCATCGCGTTCACTGATACCGTCAGGTTTCACCTTTGGAAAGAAGAAAAAGCTGAAAGAAGAGGATATGCCTGACGAAGAACACCGAAAGACTTTTCTGGGGATGGTCGGAACACTCCCTGACGAGGAAAAGCGGCAGCTGATTTCAGAGGTCCTTTCCCCAATCGGACATAATCTGATGGTAACACCTAAGGAAGTGGACGTCTTTATCGAAGACATGGCGAACTTGATTGCCGGAGGTTTAAACGCAGCGCTTCACCAATCGATAGACCAAAGTAATACAGGGTACTATACCCGGTAATCGCCGGAAGGCTGTTCATGTCATCACCATTTCAGTTCTACTCTTTCTATTAAAGCCATATGTATTAATAGACAAGCTTTAGAAAGGGTGGAAGGATGAACAGGAAACGGCACACCGGAATATTCGCAGTAGTCAACGGATCACTGATCATGAAAGGTTTTCTATCAATTCTCGCACTGCTTCTCTTAATTTTCTCCATTAGCGGGATTCTTACATCTTTGAGGCCCGAGTACAGGATATCCTCAGATTCGGTCCATTCGGTAACAAACCAGTTTTCCGGAAAAATGCTTTTTTCTATGATCGCAACTGAAAACCATAATTTCTTCCAGGCGATGCCAGAAGGAAAGCCTGCGGCAGGTATTACAACCCAAATGTTAAAAATGTCGGCCAATATCTCGTTGGATGATCCCCGAAGCCTTCTTGGCCGTGAACTTCCGGGATTCTCTATTTTCGACAGTGAAATCTTACTGGCAGGCGAAGGGACAAATTACACAAACATGCCTATTGAATCATCACCTCCGGAAGAATTATTAACAGACGATAAAGAGGCATCGCTCAAAAATGTGGATGATCTTGATAATAACGACAAATCGGAGCCAAAAGCTCCCGCGGTGTCCACCAATGGAAAAAAAGTCGTCCATATTTACCATACTCACAATAGGGAATCTTTTTTGCCATATTTGAATGGTGTTACGAACCCTAATCTTGCGATGCATTCAAAAATAAATATTACAAGGCTTGGAGAAAGGCTGCTCCAGGATTTTCAGGAAAGAGGCATCGGAGCTTCGGTAGACAAGACCGATATCACGGGCAGTTTAAAGAAAAAGGGGCTTCAATACAGTAAATCCTATACCGAGTCGAGGGCTGTTGTCCAAACTGCCATGGCTTCGAATAAGGATGTTCAATATATTATTGATATCCATCGTGATGCCCAGCGAAAAAAAGTCACAACCATTAACATTAATGGGAAAAACTATGCGAAAATTGTATTCGTGATAGGTGGAAAAAATCCGAATGCTGAAACAAACTATGCGTTAGCGAGTAAGCTTCATAGGGAAATCCAGAAAAAATACCCTGGTCTCTCAAGGGGAATCATTAAATATAATAGTGCACGGAACAACAGCGTTTATAACCAGGATTTAACAGGGAATGCAATCCTGCTGGAAGTTGGCGGCGTGGATAATACCTTTGAAGAGATGTACCTGACTCTGGACGCTTTCGCGGATGTGTTCAGCGAATATTATTTTGACGCCAAAGAAGTTGGCAATACTTCTGGTAATTCAGAACCGAAATAGAGTTGGAAAGGAATGGACATTCATGATTCGGTTTTCACTTAAATGTTTCGGCATAATGCTTGTATTGTTTTTCGGGATTTTGATAGGCATGCAGCATGCCAATCAAGGGATGAAGAAAATGAAAGGCTATGATGACCCGGCATTGAACAGTGCCTTTACCGTAAAGGAATCGAATCATGGAGACATGGAAGCTGCGTTCCTCGGCCAAAAGGTAACAAGCCATGATCTGGAGCAAAAGAAAAAGACACTTGCGGAAATGAAGGCATTTAACCTTTTCTCAACCATTGGAAAGAAGCTATCAGAATCAATTACCGCATTTTTTACCGTTTTGATACAAATGTTTATATAGTGCAGTCTATAATGGGGTCAGCCCCCCGGTGGGGTAAAGCGTTAACGCACCGGGGGACTGACCCCTTTTTGATTCTTATTGAAACTTGCAATGTGTACTGCTATAATGAAAAATAGTGTATTTGTGCTCATATAAGTAGGAGTGAACGTTTTGAATAGAGAAGAAAAGCTGAAAAGACAGTCAAGAATTCGTAACTTTTCCATTATCGCACACATTGACCACGGGAAATCCACTCTGGCTGACCGTATTTTAGAGAAGACGAACGCCCTGGCCCAGCGTGAGATGAAAAGCCAGTTGTTGGATTCCATGGATCTGGAGCGCGAACGCGGCATTACAATTAAATTAAATGCCGTCCAATTGAAATATACAGCCAAGGACGGAGAAGAATATATTTTTCATTTGATAGATACACCGGGACATGTAGACTTTACCTACGAAGTTTCCCGTAGCCTTGCTGCATGTGAAGGCGCGATTCTGGTGGTTGATGCCGCACAAGGGATTGAAGCCCAGACGCTTGCTAATGTGTATCTTGCATTGGATAACAACCTGGAAATTTTGCCTATCATTAATAAAATTGATCTGCCGAGTGCAGACCCTGAACGGGTCCGAAATGAAATTGAGGAAGTCATTGGCCTGGATGCATCTGAAGCCGTGCTCGCATCTGCAAAAGCCGGGATCGGGATTGAAGAAATCCTCGAACAGGTTGTAGAACTTGTACCTCCTCCAGAAGGCGACCCGGATGCCCCGTTAAAAGCGCTTATTTTCGATTCTTTCTATGATGCCTACCGCGGTGTTGTTGCCTATATCCGTGTTGTCGAAGGGTCTGTAAAGCCCGGCGACAAAATCAGGATGATGGCTACAGGCAAAGAATTCGAGGTGACCGAAGTCGGCGTGCATACGCCAAAGGAACAAAACAGTGATGAATTGACGGTGGGGGACGTTGGTTTCTTAACCGCTGCCATTAAAAACGTCGGCGACACACGTGTCGGTGATACGATTACAAATGCGAAAAACGGTGCAACCGAAGCACTGCCGGGTTACCGCAGGCTCAACCCGATGGTATACTGCGGGTTGTATCCGATTGATTCCGCCAAGTTTAATGATTTGCGGGAAGCTTTGGAGAAACTGGAGCTAAACGATTCTGCACTGCAGTTCGAGCCTGAAACCTCCCAGGCTTTAGGTTTTGGTTTCCGCTGCGGATTCCTTGGCCTTTTGCATATGGAAATCATCCAGGAACGCATTGAGCGTGAATTCAAGATTGATTTAATTACAACGGCGCCAAGTGTTATTTATGAGGTCATCATGACTGACGGTTCAGCGATAAAGGTGGATAACCCATCGAATATGCCTGACCCGCAAAAAATTGAACGTGTTGAAGAACCTTATGTGAAAGCTACAATGATGGCCCCTAATGATTACGTCGGTGCCATCATGGAGCTATGCCAGGAAAAACGCGGCATTTTCATCGACATGCAGTATATGGACGAAACACGGGTCAGTATCGTCTATGAAATACCGCTTTCTGAAATCGTTTATGATTTCTTTGACCAATTGAAGTCCAATACAAAGGGATACGCTTCCTTTGACTATGAACTAATTGGCTATAAGACATCCAAGCTGGTAAAAATGGACATTGTCCTCAATGGGGAAACAGTCGATGCATTAAGCTTCATCGTCCATCGCGATTTTGCCTACGACCGCGGCAAAGTTATTGTTGAAAAGCTAAAAACCCTAATACCAAGGCAGCAATTCGAAGTTCCGATCCAGGCGGCCATTGGCACAAAAATCATCGCCCGGTCCACGATCAGCGCGATGCGCAAGAACGTGCTTGCCAAGTGCTACGGCGGGGATATCTCCCGTAAGCGCAAGCTTCTCGAAAAACAAAAAGAGGGTAAGAAGCGAATGAAGCAGGTAGGTTCTGTAGAGGTGCCGCAAGAAGCATTCATGGCTGTATTAAAAATGGACGATACAACACCGAAAAAATAAATGCCAAATAAGGGAGGTTAGATTTATCGTTCAGCCGATATCTAACCTCTTTTTATATCGCCCCGCGAGGAGGTTGTGATAGAAATGATAAAAAGTGCGTACATCCATATCCCGTTTTGTGAACACATTTGCCACTACTGTGATTTTAATAAAGTATTCTTGCAGGGACAGCCTGTAGATAAGTATTTGGATATGCTGAAAAAAGAAATGAAGCTTGCTCTTGAAAAATACCCCCAGGACCAGTTGGAAACCATTTTTGTCGGCGGCGGGACACCGACTTCTTTAAATGAACAGCAGTTGGAATTTCTTTGTGAAGCAATCAAAGAAACCTTGCCGTTTGGCAAGCATACAGAATTCACGTTCGAAGCAAACCCGGGAGACCTGTCGGAAGAAAAGTTATCGATTTTATATAATGCGGGTGTGAACAGGCTTAGTTTCGGTGTGCAAAGCTTCAATAACGAGCTATTAAGAAGAATCGGGAGAACGCATCTAGCCAAAGATGTTTATGAAACAATCGAAAAAGCACAAAACACCGGCTTTTCCAATATCAGCGTGGATTTGATATACGGGCTTCCGGGCCAGTCCATGGCGGATTTTGCTGATACGCTGGAACAAGCGCTTCAACTGGATTTGCCCCATTACTCCGGTTACTCCTTGATCGTCGAGCCAAAAACGGTGTTTTATAATTTGATGCAAAAGGGAAAATTGCAATTGCCTCCCCAGGATCTCGAAGCAAGCATGTATGAACGTTTGATGGAAACTATGGAAAAATACGGGCTTAATCAATATGAAATCAGCAACTTCGCTAAAGCCGGATTTGAAAGCCGCCATAACCTCACATATTGGAACAATGAGGAGTATTTCGGTTTCGGTGCAGGTGCCCATGGATACGTTTCAGGGAGAAGGGTTGCAAACTACGGCCCTTTAAAGAAATACATGGCTCCTCTCGAGGAAGGGGAATTTCCGCTCGTAGAGGAACATCATGTGCCCGTCGGAGAACAAATGGAAGAGGAAATGTTTCTCGGATTAAGGAAGACCGAGGGTGTGTCGTTGGATGCTTTCCAAAACAAGTTTTCTGCTGAAATGCCTCAGATTTTTGGGGATCCGCTCGAAGAACAGCGAAAGCTGGGCTTGATTGAAATCGATGGCGGTTTTGTGCGGCTTACCAATCGCGGCAAGTTGCTTGGAAACGAAGTGTTTCAATCTTTTTTGGGTATAATCTAAACCGTTGACATCACTAACGTCATTTGATAATTTATTAATAGTATTAGCACTCAAGCTTATAGAGTGCTAACAGGGGTGATCAATGATGCTGACTGAAAGACAATTACTAATACTGCAGGTCATTATCGATGAATTCATTCTCAACGCCCAGCCCATTGGATCCAGGAGCCTGTCGAAAAAGGACGAAATAAATTTTAGCTCAGCTACGATCCGCAACGAGATGGCAGACCTTGAAGAACTTGGGTTCATTGAAAAGACCCATACCTCTTCTGGACGGGTCCCTTCAGAAAAAGGCTATAGATATTACGTGGACCACTTACTGCCGCCGCAGGCACCGAAATTGGCCGATATGCAAAAGATCAAATCCGTGTTTGCAGAGCGTATTTATGAAATGGAGAAAATTGTGCAAAAATCGGCGCAAATTTTGTCCGAATTAACGAACTACACAGCCATCGCCCTGGGCCCGAAAGTGAAGGAAAACAAACTTAAGAAGATCCAGATTGTCCCGCTGAATAAAGAAACAGCAATTGCCATCATTGTCACTAATACGGGCCATGTAGAAAATAAAATGTTTTCATTGCCGCCTTCTTTTGATGTAAATGAAATCGAAAAGATGGCAAACATTTTAAACGATCGGCTAACAGGCGTTCCCCTGATGGAATTGAAAGATAAGATTTTTAAAGAAATAGTGGTGCTGTTGAGGCAGCATATCCACAACTACGACGGGATTGTGACGGCACTGGCAGATACCTTGAATGTTTCCAAGCCAAGAAAGCTGTTCTTCGGTGGAAAAACGAATATGTTAAGCCAGCCGGAGTTTCACGATATCGATAAGGTTAAAATGCTCTTATCAATGATCGAGCAGGAAAAGGGAATTTATGATCTGATGAAACAGAATCCTGCCGGTATCCATGTGAAAATTGGCCGGGAGAATAATAACTCCGCTCTCGAAGATTGCAGCCTAATTACGGCCACTTACTCCATGGGGCCTGAAGAGGTCGGGACAATCGCAATTCTTGGGCCAACGAGAATGGAATACTCCAGGGTTATCAGCCTGCTCCATTTTTTTACAGCTGATTTGACAACCCTGTTGACAAAGCTGTATCAAAAGCAATAGCAAAGGCAATATTGGTAGGGTGCGGGGGCTTTTCTGCTCCCCGTTTCCTTTGCTTTCCCGTTCACTAATGTATTATTTTAATATTGGAAATTCGTTTTTAAAGGCAAGTCCGTATCAATTTCAATGTATTTATATCCAGCTACGAGGTAAATGGCTGTACAAGTCCCGAGGTTGTCATAGAAGTGGCGTTCGTAGTCGGCCAGCGCCCAGCCCCGACGAACAGGACGTGCTAGTTTTGACGCTGCCGCTGGACGTGTGTTCAAAGTCGCCTCGAACCATAAGCATCGCAGGATGTGGCGACATCAGTGTTCGTCATACGACGAGGCAGGTTATAGTTCACGATCATTGGTATATGGGCGCTTCCGCATTTATTATAGGGAGGTGAAAGTAATGACAGAAGAAAATAAAAATGAAAACATTGCTGAAAATGAAAAAGTTGAAGAAACCGAAGCAGAAGCCATTTTTGCTGAGGGCGATGATATAGAAGAGGGCTCTTCAGAAGAAGCTCGTGATGCTGGCGGGCAGGATCCGGCACAGGTGAAAATTGCTGAGCTAGAGGCGAAGGTTGAAGAAATGGAGAACCGTTACCTCAGACTTCAGGCGGATTTTGACAACACCAGGCGCCGGGCAAGATTGGATCTGGAAGCGGCCAGGAAATACAGGGCACAGGATTTAGCATCTGACCTGTTGCAAGCTCTGGATAATTTTGAAAGAGCAATTAAAATTGAAGCTGACAATGAACAAACGAAGTCTTTGCTTCACGGCATGGACATGGTTTATAAAGGCTTGCTTGATGCCTTGAAGAAAGAAGGCATCGAACCTATCGAAGCTATTGGGAAAGAATTTGATCCACATATGCACCAGGCTGTGATGCAGGTCCAGGATGAGAATTTTGAATCGAATGTTGTTGTAGAAGAATTTCAAAAGGGATACATGCTAAAAGACCGTGTGCTCCGCCCTGCGATGGTGAAAGTGAACGAATGATCACTACATAAATAAATTGGAGGTAAGAAATAGATGAGCAAGATTATCGGTATAGACTTAGGTACAACTAACTCTTGTGTTGCTGTATTGGAAGGCGGAGAGCCAAAAGTAATTCCGAATCCGGAAGGAAACCGCACCACTCCATCTGTCGTTGCATTCAAGAACGGCGAACGGCAGGTTGGCGAGGTTGCGAAACGCCAGGCGATCACGAACCCCAACACAATCATTTCGATTAAACGCCATATGGGGACAGACCATAAAGTCGAGGTGGAAGGGAAAGAATATTCACCTCAAGAAGTTTCTGCCATCATCCTGCAATATTTAAAATCCTATGCAGAGGAATACCTTGGAGAGAAGGTAACGAAAGCAGTGATCACTGTTCCTGCTTATTTCAATGACGCGGAACGCCAGGCAACTAAGGACGCGGGGCAAATTGCAGGCCTTGAAGTAGAGCGTATCATCAATGAACCGACTGCAGCTGCTTTGGCTTATGGATTGGATAAAACGGATGAAGACCAGACGATCCTTGTATTCGACCTTGGGGGCGGTACCTTTGACGTTTCCATCATGGAACTTGGTGACGGGGTATTCGAAGTAAAAGCTACAGCCGGGGACAATAGGCTTGGAGGGGACGACTTTGACCAGGTCATCATCGATTATCTTGTAGCAGAGTTCAAAAAGGATAATGGCATCGATCTTGCAAAAGACAAAATGGCCCTTCAACGCTTGAAAGACGCTGCTGAAAAAGCGAAGAAAGACCTTTCCGGTGTAACTTCCACTCAAGTTTCCCTGCCTTTCATCACAGCAGGTGAAGCGGGTCCGCTACACTTGGAAGTAACTTTGACAAGAGCTAAATTCGACGAACTTTCCGCAGGGCTTGTTGAGCGGACAATGGGTCCGACACGCCAGGCGTTAAGAGATGCCGGTATTTCACCTTCAGAAATTGATAAAGTTATTCTTGTCGGTGGTTCAACACGTATTCCAGCCGTACAGGAAGCAATTCGCAAAGAAATTGGAAAAGAACCTCATAGAGGCGTGAACCCGGATGAAGTAGTGGCCATGGGTGCTTCCATCCAGGGCGGTGTGCTCACAGGAGACGTTAAAGACGTAGTTCTGCTTGACGTAACACCACTTTCACTAGGCATTGAGACTATGGGCGGTGTATTCACTAAGTTGATTGACCGCAATACTACAATACCAACAAGCAAGTCACAGGTGTTCTCAACTGCAGCCGACAACCAAACTGCGGTAGATATCCATGTACTTCAAGGAGAACGCCCGATGTCAGCGGACAACAAAACGCTTGGCCGTTTCCAATTGAGCGACATTCCGCCGGCACCTAGAGGCATTCCGCAGATTGAAGTGACATTCGATATTGACAAGAACGGTATCGTAAATGTGCGTGCCAAGGACCTTGGAACCAACAAGGAACAGGCAATCACAATCAAGTCTTCATCAGGCCTCTCCGATGAGGAAATCGATCGCATGGTACGTGAAGCGGAAGAAAACGCCGAAACTGATAAAGCGCGCAAGGAAGAAGTGGAACTTCGCAATGAGGCTGACCAGCTTGTATTCACAACCGACAAGACTTTAAAGGATCTTGAAGGAAAAGTGGATGAAGCTGAAGTGGCAAAAGCGAATGAGGCGAAAGATGCCCTTAAAGCCGCTATCGAGAAAAACGATATCAACGAGATTCGTGAAAAGAAAGATGCCCTTAACGAAATCGTCCAGAACCTTACTGTGAAGCTTTATGAAGAAGCTGCAAAAGCCCAGCAGGGAGGCGCTGGGGCCGAACAGGGTAAAAATGATGACAATGTCGTTGACGCTGACTACACTGAAGTAAATGATGACGACCAAAAATAATACAACAGCGTAACCCATTTCACCAAAAGTCAAAGTCAGGTTATCTTGGCTTTGGCTTTTTTTCTGCAATCCGTTTGCCTTTTTACCTTGTTCTCACCAGCAGGACAACGTTCTTTCTATTGCACCTTAAGGTTCAAAAATGATATTATTATCTTTATGTGAAACGATTCGGGAGTGGATTAACAATGAGTAAACGCGATTATTATGAAGTGCTGGGTGTATCCAAAAGCGCTTCTAAAGATGAGATAAAAAAAGCATATCGTAAGCTCTCCAAAAAATATCACCCTGATATTAACAAGGAAGCCGATGCAGCTGATAAATTCAAGGAAATAACGGAAGCATATGAAGTATTAAGCGATGATCAAAAGAAAGCCCATTATGACCAGTTTGGCCATGCCGACCCAAACCAGGGCTTTGGCGGCGGCCAGGATTTTGGCGGTTTTGGCGGGTTTGAAGATATCTTCAGCACCTTCTTTGGCGGAGGCGGCAGAAGAAGGGATCCAAATGCTCCGCGCCAGGGTGCCGACCTTCAATACACCATGACTCTTTCTTTTGAAGAAGCTGTATTTGGGAAAGAAACTGAAATCGAGATTCCGCGTGAAGAGGAATGCGGAACCTGTAAAGGTACAGGAGCAAAGCCAGGCACAAAAGTGAACACTTGCTCACACTGTCACGGAACCGGGCAAATCAGCGTTGAACAAAATACTCCGCTGGGCCGGATTGTCAATAGACGGCCATGCCACCACTGCCAGGGAACAGGAAAAATCATTCCTGAAAAATGCTCAACATGCAGCGGTACAGGAAAGGTTAGAAAGCGCAAGAAAATTCAGGTCAAGGTTCCTGCGGGTATCGATGACGGCCAGCAGCTGCGTGTATCCGGACAGGGTGAACCGGGAATTAACGGCGGGCCGGCGGGAGATTTATATGTCGTATTCCATGTCCGCTCCCATGAATTTTTTGAGCGCGATGGGGATGACGTTTATTGCGAAATGCCGATCACTTTTGCCCAGGCAGCGCTGGGAGATGAAATAGAAGTGCCGACCCTGCATGGTAAAGTGAAACTGAAAGTGCCTGCCGGAACCCAGACAGGAACTCGATTCCGTCTGAAAGGAAAAGGCGTGCCAAATGTCAGGGGCTATGGCCAGGGAGATCAGCACATAGTGATACTCGTAGTGACGCCAAGAAAATTAACGGATAAACAAAAGCAGCTGCTTAGGGAATTTGCGGACATAAGCGGACAAATTGCCCCCGATGAACAAGAAGAAAGCTTTTTCGCAAAAGTAAAGCGGGCTTTTAAAGGTGATTAATAGAAACAGGAGTGGTAGAAAATGAAGTGGTCTGAAATTGCAATCCATACAACAAACGAAGCGGTGGAACCCGTCTCCAACATTTTGCACGAGGCGGGTGCGAGTGGAGTTGTCATTGAAGACCCGCATGATCTCCATAAAGAGCGTGAAAATGTCTTTGGGGAAATCTATCAGTTAAATCCTGCCGACTACCCGGATGAAGGTGTTATTGTAAAAGCCTATTTGCCGGTCAATAGTTTTCTTGGAGAAACGGTCGATGCGATTAAGGAAGCAATTAACAATCTGCTTCTATTTGATATCGACCTTGGCCGCAATGCGGTATCGATCAGTGAAGTAAATGAAGAAGAATGGGCGACCGCCTGGAAAAAATATTATAATCCCGTAAAAATTTCGGAGCGCTTTACCATCGTGCCTACCTGGGAAGATTACGAGCCGGTTTCAAGCGATGAACTAATTATCGAATTGGATCCAGGAATGGCTTTTGGCACAGGGACCCACCCAACAACCGTGATGTGTATCCAGGCCTTGGAACGTAAGGTGAAACCAGGTGACACAGTGGTAGATGTCGGGACCGGTTCAGGAGTCCTAAGCATAGCAGCAGCCTTGTTGCAAGCTAAAACCGTAACAGCCCTCGACCTTGATGAAGTGGCGGTTGCTTCCGCTAAAATCAATGTTAAGCTCAATAAAGTACAAGATGTTGTTTCTGTGTCGCAAAACAATTTATTGGATGGGGTTGATGGAGCGGCAGACGTGGTAGTTGCCAATATCCTTGCTGAAGTTATTGTCCGTTTTACCGATGACGTGGCAAAGGTCGTTAGCCCAGGGGGTTACTTCATTGCTTCCGGCATCATCGGGCAAAAGAAACAGGAAGTGAAGGATGCCATCATTGCTTCCGGTTTTTCGATTGAAGAAACCATCCTTATGGAAGATTGGGTTGCCCTTATAGCGAAGCGTAACCACTAAAACAACCAAGGCGCTCATTATCATGCATAATGATGCGCCATTTTTCCCTCAATACATCTAAAAAGCAGGTGCCAATCGTGCAGCGATATTTTTTGCAGGAAAATGATGTTCAGGAGAATTCCATCAGAATTACAGGTGAGGATTACCATCACATTACCAGGGTGATGAGGATGGAGCCGGGCGACAAATTGATCTGTGTGAAAAAGAACGGACAGGCCGCACTGTGTGAAATTACAGAAATTGTTAATGAAACTGTAGTTGGAACAGTTATAGAATGGATGAATGATAATAATGAACTGCCGGTAAGGGTAGCGATTGCGAGCGGGCTGCCTAAAGGGGATAAATTGGAATATATCGTTCAAAAAGGGACGGAACTTGGCGCACACGAATTTATCCCTTTTATTGCTGCCCGTTCTATTGTGAAATGGGATCAAAAAAAAGCTGCGAAGAAAACGGAACGCCTTGAGAAAATTGCAAAGGAAGCTGCTGAGCAATCCCATAGAACCATAATTCCTGATGTTTCAGATCCTAAAACATTGGCGGATTTGCTCACTTGCTCAAAGGAATTTGACTTTAAGCTGATCGCTTATGAAGAAGAAGCAAAAAGAGGGGAAACCGGTGCCCTTGCATCAGTGCTGAGTGAATTAAAGCCGGGGCAGTCTCTTCTCTTTGTCTTCGGGCCTGAAGGCGGCCTTACCCAAGGTGAAATAGAAAAGCTTATCGAAGCAGGGTTTCTGGCTTGCGGGCTTGGACCTAGAATATTACGGACAGAAACAGCCCCGCTTTATGCGTTAAGTGCTGTTTCCTATCAATTAGAATTATTGGGGTGATTGAACATGGCAACTGTAGCTTTCCATACATTAGGCTGTAAAGTAAACCATTACGAAACCGAAGCGATTTGGCAGCTGTTCAAATCCGAGGGATATGAACGTACGGATTTTGAATCTGCAGCTGATGTGTATGTTATCAATACATGTACCGTTACAAATACAGGGGACAAAAAGAGCCGCCAGGTAATACGGCGTGCGATCCGTAAAAACCCTGATGCTGTCATTACGGTTACCGGGTGTTATGCACAAACATCACCGGCAGAGATAATGGCTATTCCTGGTGTTGATATTGTAGTAGGTACTCAGGACCGCACAAAAATGCTCGGATACATTGAGCAATATAAGCGGGAACGCCAGCCGATTAACGGTGTAGGGAACATCATGAAAACGCGCGTCTATGAGGAGCTTGACGTGCCGGCATTTACCGATCGCACACGGGCTTCGCTGAAAATTCAGGAAGGCTGCAATAACTTTTGTACTTTCTGCATTATTCCTTGGGCTCGCGGCCTGATGAGGTCACGTGATCCTCAGGAAGTAATCCGCCAGGCGCAGCAGCTTGTCGATGCGGGATACAAAGAAATCGTCCTCACCGGGATCCACACAGGCGGTTATGGGGAAGATATGAAAGATTATAATCTTGCTATGCTCCTTCGTGATTTGGAAGAACAAGTCACAGGGGTAAAGCGAATCCGGATTTCTTCGATTGAAGCGAGCCAGATTACCGACGAGGTCATTGAAGTACTTGCTAAATCGGAAAAGGTTGTCCGTCATCTCCATATTCCGATTCAATCCGGTTCTGATACTGTTTTGAAGAGGATGAGAAGAAAATATACCATGGAATTCTTCGCTGACCGTTTAATCAAGCTTAAAAAGGCGCTTCCAGGACTGGCCATTACATCCGATGTCATTGTCGGCTTCCCTGGAGAAACGGAAGAGGAATTCATGGACACCTACCATTTCATTAAAGAACATAAGTTTTCCGAGCTGCACGTTTTCCCTTACTCGAAGCGTACAGGCACGCCCGCTGCAAGAATGGAAGACCAGGTAGATGAAGAAGTGAAAAACGTGCGGGTCCATCGCCTTATCTCCCTTTCCGATCAGCTTGCAAAAGAATATGCTTCTGCTTTCGAGGGAGAGGTTTTGGAAGTGATACCTGAAGAACGCTTTGATCAAGAACCGGAAAGCGGCTTGTTTGTAGGGTATACTGATAATTATTTAAAGGTCGTTTTCCCTGCCAATGAAGAAATGGTTGGTGAAATCGTCAAGGTTAAAATCACAAAGGCTGGTTATCCGTATAATGAAGGACAATTTGTAACTGTCGTAAAAGATGAACGTGAATTTAAGGCAGCCGTTAACGGGTAATGGTGTATGAATGGGGCAGCGGCAGATTAAGCCGCTGCCTTTTACCATACCAGGGCATAATTGCCACCGGATAAGCAGATAACTAGAATATCAATGTTTAAAGGCTCGTATTGGCTTGATAAACGTGATAGTATGAACAAGGTATTTATACGTAGTTCCGGTTTGAAAGGAGATAATAAAATATGGTGAATAATGTAGCTGGTTTCATTGACCACACCTTGCTAAAAGCCGATGCGACAAAAGAGCAAATCAAGGTACTTTGTGAAGAGGCAAGCGAATATAAATTTGCTTCCGTCTGCGTGAATCCGACATGGGTGAAATATGCGAGTGAACTGCTGAAAGGTTCAGGAGTTAAGGTTTGTACTGTCATTGGATTCCCGTTAGGGGCAAACACTCCGGAAACGAAAGCGTTCGAAGTCAGGAATGCAATTGAAAACGGGGCCAATGAAGTGGATATGGTAATCAATATCGGTGCTGTCAAGGACAGGGATGATGAGCTTGTCGAAAGGGACATCCGTGCTGTTGTAGAAGCGGCAAAGGGAAAAGCCCTCACGAAGGTCATCATTGAGACCTCTCTTTTGACAGAAGAAGAAAAAGTCCGCGCGTGTGAGCTTTCTGTAAAGGCGGGTTCTGATTACGTGAAGACTTCAACCGGCTTCTCTACTGGAGGTGCTACTGCTGAAGACGTAGCGCTAATGAGAAAAACAGTCGGCCCTGACATCGGCGTGAAGGCTTCCGGGGGAGTACGCAATGCTGAAGATGCCCAAAAAGTAATCGAAGCAGGTGCAACCAGAATCGGTGCCAGCGCAGGAGTCTCCATCGTAAAAGGTTTGACAGCAGATTCCGATTATTAATCTTCTTTTTTCACGGTTTTCGGCTGGAAGCCGGCCCATGAAGAAAAAAGATGAACTTTGAAAATCGGCCGGAAAAAGGCAGAACTACCATCGATGTGATGACATTGAATAAAACGCCGGCGTGTGCCAGTTGAACCGCTTTATCAGCGGTAAAAAAAGCGGCCGAGCTTTCGAGCAGCCGAATCAAAGGAATAAACGCCAGCACCCCGAGAACATTCAGCCAGACATGGGCATAGGCTGTAAATCGGGCCTCATCCCCGGATCCGATGCTGGCCATATATCCGGTAATGCATGTACCGATATTGGATCCCAGCATGATTGCGATTCCTGTGGATACAGTTAATTCCCCGCCAGCTAAAAAGCTCATGGCAATGCCGATGGTTGCTGAACTGGAATGAATGAGCGCAGTAAAGACCATGCCTGTTAGAATCGCAATAAATAAGTGGTTTTCCATGCTTTGTATCAGAGTATCGGTTATTGAAAAATCCGAGATCGGTCCTGCGAGCTGCTTAAAACCATTCATAGCCGTGAAAATGGCGGCCAGCCCCATTATTGCGGTCCCTATGCTCTTACTAACAACCCTTGGGATTAGCCATAGGGCCGCACCTGTGACCGCTCCGGGAACGATTAATGTTTCCAGGGAAAACGTCATGAATTCAGCAGTTAAAGTGGAACCGATGTTGGAACCCAGGATGATTCCGATCGTCTGAGGAAAACCCAGACTGCCTGCTGAAACAAGACCCACCGTCATTACCATTACCGCCGAACTGCTTTGGAGAAGGCCGGTAATGAAAGTTCCGGTGACAAATCCCTTCCAAGGTGTATTTGTTACCTGAGAGAGAACAGCCTTTAACGGCTCGCCGGAGAGGTTGAATAAGCCGATACGCAGTAAAGCCATTCCTGATAGAAAAATACATATATAGATAGCAAAAAAAAGAAGCTCGCGCATAATGATTCCCCCTTTTTTCATCTTATGGAAAGTATAGGGGTAACATGTCTGTTATCGCGGGCAAGCTCATAAAGGAACATTTTGAAGATAGGGACATTTCAGCTTTTGAGTCTTCTTTTAATGCATCCATGCCAATTCCCCGCCTTCATAAAAGGCTCGCTGATTGGCAAGTTTTCTTACTTATTTAGTTGACCCGCCATAGTGCATATATTATACTATTTAAGTACATGTTTTACATGTTGCCAACTTTGAGTTAGTGTGTTGTTTTCGGAGGGAGGGAAAGAGATGTCTAAAACCGTCGTTCGTAAAAACGAATCGCTTGAAGATGCTCTTCGTCGTTTCAAACGTACTGTATCTAAAGCAGGATCGCTTCAGGAAGCAAGAAAGCGTGAATTCTATGAAAAGCCAAGCGTTAAACGTAAGAAGAAGTCTGAAGCTGCAAGAAAACGTAAATTCTAATAGAGGGTGGAATAATGAGTCTACTCGCGCGTTTAAATAATGATATGAAACAAGCGATGAAGAACAAGGAAAAGGACAGACTCTCTGTTATCCGTATGCTCAAAGCCTCCCTTCAAAATGAAGGGATCAAGGCTGGCAGGCAGGAATTGACAGAAGAGGAAGAATTGACAGTACTTTCTCGCGAATTAAAACAACGCAAAGACTCCCTCCAAGAGTTTGAAAATGCTGGTAGAACAGATCTCGTGGAAAAAATACGTACCGAACTTGGCTACGTTGAGGTATATCTACCGGAGCAGCTCTCAGAAGAGGAAATTAATAAAATCATCAAACAAACGATCGAAGAAGTAAATGCTACTTCGAAAGCTGATATGGGGAGAGTTATGGCAGCCTTGATGCCGCAGGTAAAAGGCAAGGCAGACGGCTCCGTAGTCAACAAATTAGTACAACAACATCTATCCTAAACTCGAAACCTAAACCGCAGGCATCCATATTGCTTGCGGTTTTTCACATGGCAGATAAGTAAGAAAATACCATCCTGAGTGGAAAAGCGGAACATAGGGTAAGTGGACTGCATCTGTAGCAACACCTGTCAGACCTAACTCCTGTGAGCCTGACTGCGCCACTGCTTTCGCCTTAAGATAGGCCAGCGGGTCGACGGGTAGTGTAATAATTCACATAATTGATTTTAAAATCTTTGTTTTTATGAAACTTTCTGGATGTAGCTGCGTAAGAAAAGATAGAATGGGTAAGAAGGCCGAAAGGAGGAATCCCGTTTGCGACTTTGGCACTCAGCCTTTGTTTTGATACTTACGATGTTTGCTTTTGCGCTGTTTCCTCAATATAGTTCGGCAAAGAGTGAAACAGTCTATATTGTACCGGTTGAAGATACGGTAGAAAACGGGCTATATGCTTTCTTAAAAAGAGCATTGAAAACAGCGGAGAGCAATAAAGCGGACCTGGTCATACTTGATATCAATACGCCTGGCGGTGCGGTTGATGCTGCAGGGAAGATCGGGAAGCTCATCAGTGAAACACCGATAAGGACCGCAGCCTTCGTAAACAATCGTGCACTGTCCGCCGGCGCTTATATTTCATTAAATGCCGATGAGATTTACATGGTCCCAAATGCGACAATGGGTTCAGCCGCAGTCATTGATTCATCAGGCAATATGGCCGAAAAAAAAGCGCAATCCTATTGGGTCGCAGCGATGGAAACAGCAGCTGAACAAAACGGGCGTGATCCGAGGTATGCGAGGGCAATGGCTCAGGAAGGGGTGAACCTTCCGGAGTTCGAGGCAAAAAAAGGAAGCCTCCTCACCTTGACCGCTGCAGAAGCCGAACGGGCAGGCTATAGTGAAGGCACTGTAGCCGGACGTGCAGTGCTGCTAAAAGAATTTGGCCTTGAAGATGCCGATATTCGGCATGTAAACGAAACGTTTTCCGAAAAGCTGGCCCGTTTATTAACCAGCCCTTTCGTTGTCCCGCTCCTTCTAACAATCGCCGCTGTAGGGCTTGTGATTGAAGTATTCTCTCCGGGCTTCGGCATCCCCGGCCTGGCTGGAATCACAGCATTGATCCTATTTTTCTACGGCCATCTTGTTGCGGGGCTTGCTGGATATGAAACAGTTGCGTTGTTTGTGATCGGGATGTTCCTTATTGTCCTTGAGTTTTTCCTCCCCGGGGGCATTACCGGGGTGCTTGGATTGGTTGCTGTAATAGCAAGCTTGTTCATGGCTTCAGGGAATGTTGTGAACATGGCCCTTTCCATTTTCATTGCGCTTACAGCCTCAATTTTGGTTTCTATCCTATTCGTAAAGGTGTTTAGAAGGAAAATGAATTTTTTTAAGAAGATTATATTAACAGATTCAACGAATACAGAAAAAGGCTATGTGTCGAATCAGAACCGCTTGGAGCTTATGGGAAAACAGGGCCGTGCCCTGACTGATTTAAGGCCGTCCGGGACTGCCCTCATTGACGAGGAACGGGTGGATGTAGTCACAGAGGGGAGCTTTATCACCAAGGGTTCCCTTGTGAGGGTGATTAAGGCAGAAGGGTCGCGTATTGTCGTAAGAGAAGTGAACGAATAAATGGCAATGGAGGAATGGGAATGGAATTTGCTTCAGGAACTATACTATTAATTTTGGCTATTATCGCGGGTATTATCGTACTTGCTGTTTTTTTGACATTTGTACCGGTTATGCTCTGGATTTCCGCACTTGCCGCAGGCGTAAGGGTGAGCATTTTTACACTGGTCGGTATGAGGTTGAGGCGTGTCATCCCAAACCGTGTGGTAAATCCGCTTATTAAGGCCCATAAGGCCGGTCTGGATGTTACAACAAACCAGCTCGAGAGCCACTACCTTGCTGGCGGGAATGTTGACCGTGTCGTCAACGCGCTCATTGCAGCACAGCGAGCCAATATCGAGCTCTCCTTCGAAAGAAGTGCGGCCATCGATCTTGCGGGCAGGGATGTTTTGCAGGCCGTACAAATGAGCGTAAATCCTAAAGTCATTGAGACACCTTTCATTGCAGGTGTGGCCATGGATGGCATCGAGGTAAAGGCGAAGGCGAGAATCACTGTGCGTGCGAATATTGACCGGCTGGTAGGCGGGGCAGGAGAAGAAACGGTCATTGCCCGTGTTGGCGAAGGAATCGTATCGACAATCGGTTCATCCGAAAATCATAAAAAGGTACTTGAAAATCCCGACATGATATCCAGGACTGTTTTATCTAAGGGATTGGATGCAGGTACTGCTTTTGAAATCCTCTCGATTGATATCGCGGACGTAGATATCGGCAAGAATATTGGAGCGATCCTCCAGACGGACCAGGCGGAAGCTGATAAAAAGATCGCCCAGGCTAAAGCCGAGGAGCGCCGTGCAATGGCTGTGGCACAGGAACAGGAAATGGTGGCGCGCGTCCAGGAAATGAGGGCGAAGGTTGTGGAAGCTGAAGCCGAAGTGCCATTAGCTATGGCAGAGGCGTTGAAAGAAGGAAATATCGGAGTCATGGACTATATGAATATTCAAAATATCTCCGCTGATACAGAAATGCGCGATTCCATCGGCAAGATATCAAAAGATCCAAAGGATAATAAATAATGGATCAGCCAGATCTCCGAAAGGGGGAGTTGGATGGACTTTTTATTTGATTTATTAATAAGTAATCTACCCGTTATTATAATAGTTATTGGTGTCCTCTCATCCGTTATAGGGAAATGGGGGGCATCCAGAACAGAACAGACAGAAAAGAGAAAAAAGATACCGGAGATTCTTAAAGAAGCCTGGGAAGAAAATTATCCGGAAAAAAAATCAACAGAAAAAAAGCCACAACGCCAGCAAGATGACGTTAAACAATCCCGCAGCCATTTGGAAAAGGCGGTCGGTGATATCGAGGCCAAGCTGCACCAAGCGAGAGAATCAATGCTCCCTGACCATGCAAAACACCAATCAGTGGTGTTTCACAAAGTGGCAGAGGAAAACAAAATACCTATCGAACAAACGGATCTGCGCTTTGACAGGCAAAAACTTATGGACGGCATCATCATGGCGGAGGTCCTTGGCCCGCCGAAATCAAAGCAGAGAAGAAGAAGATAGCGTGAAGCTCTGCGGTCTACGGAAAAAACTGTGCTAGAACCCCCTTTCATTTCATACATTTGAGATGAAAGGGGGTTCTTTTTTATGGCACCTAAATGGGGGCAAAACATTAAAAATCTGCTCGTCAAAACCATGGACCTTCCGCAAGATGTCATGATGGACCTGCCGAGAATCACATTGATCGGACAATTGCATATATATATTGAAAACCATAGAGGATTGCTTACTTTTACTGATACGGAGGTGCGGCTTATGTTAAAAAAGGGCCAGCTTCTAATAAAGGGGAATGAATTTGTCATCAAAACAATCTTGCCTGAAGAAATCATGCTGCAGGGGAGAATAGACCAGGTTTATTTTATTAAAGAGTGATACCGGGAGGAAACCGATGAAGAATCAATGGACAAACTTCTATACGGGATATGTAATAGTGAAGGCAAACGGAAAGGGAACCGAGAGGCTGATCAACGCTCTGCTAAAAAAAGGCATCCCTATATGGGATGTTAAGCGCGCGGGAACCGACTCCCTTGTATTCTGCATCGACCTGAAAGAGGTTCCGAAACTTCGCGAGACAGTCAGGAGCAGTGATTGTAAAGTGACTTTCATAAGCGGGAAAGGTGGGCCGTTCCTGCTGAGGAGGTTGCTGAAAAACAGCGGCTTCTTGGCAGGCAGCCTTGCATTTCTGGTCTGCCTCTTCGTACTTTCGAATATGGTATGGGGCATAGAGATACATAACGCCAATCCGGAAACGGAATATGCCATACGAAAAGAATTAGACAAAATGGGTGTGAAAATTGGAAAAGTCCAGTTCCTGCTTGACGATGTCGATACGATCCAGCGGAAACTTTCCGATAATGTGAGCGCCTTGACCTGGATAGGTGTGGAATTAAAAGGGACAACCTACCATTTCCAGGTTGTTGAGAAAAAGCAGCCAAAGGCCGAAAAAAAGCTGTCGCCACAAAATCTGGTGGCCAAGAAAAAAGCTACTATTGCTGATATGTTCGTTGAAAAGGGACAACCTATGATTAAAGTTAACGATAATGTATACAAGGGGCAGCTCCTTGTATCAGGAATAATTGGAAAAGAAGACACCCCTAAAGTTGTGTCAGCGAGAGGTGTTATATTGGGCGAGACGTGGTATAACTCTACTATTGAAGTCCCGTTGAAATCCAACTTCTCTGTTTTTAATGGTGATGAAATGACAAAGCATTTTTTATCAATCGGAAATTTTTCCCTTCCTATCTGGGGCTTTAAAGATCCAGGGTACAAGCATTTTGAGAAAGATACGACAGTAAGGCCGTTCCACTTTCTGAAATGGGAACTTCCGATAGGCTATAAGACGGAGACCAAACGAAGTAAAGAGGATATCGTGAGGGAATACACCCCGGCGCAAGCCCATAAGGAAGCGGCCAAGATGGGCAGGGCCGATCTTAAAAAACAATTGCCGGCTGATGCAGAAATAAAAAAAGAAAAAATTTTACACACAACCAATCAGAATGGTAAAGTTAAATTAATCATTCTCTACCAGGTTATTGAAAATATTGCGGCCGGACAACCGATCATCCAAGGAGACTAACGAATGCCAGAAGACCTAAAAGTGATAAATCTAGAACTTGAATCGCCAAATGAAGCGCTCGCCCTATTGGGGAATGCTGATTCCAATGTAAAAGTACTTGAGGAAGAACTGAATGTGTCAATTATTACCCGGGGTGGGGGGATATCCGTTGCAGGTGAGCTGGAAAATGCGGCACATGCAGAAAATATCCTAAAAGAACTGCTTACTGTCATCAGAAAAGGGATTAATATCAGTTCCCGCGATGTTGTGTACGCAATAGAACTTTCCAAAAAGGGAACCCTGGAATACTTCCATGAACTATACGAAGAAGAAATCGCTAAAACGGCCAAGGGAAAATCAATACGTGTCAAGACTCTCGGCCAGCGCCAATATATATCGGCAATCAGGAAGAACGACCTTGTTTTCGGCATAGGTCCTGCCGGGACAGGAAAGACCTATTTAGCAGTGGTCATGGCCATAAATGCATTGAAAAATGGCCAGGTAAAGCGGATTATCCTGACAAGGCCTGCGGTGGAAGCGGGAGAAAGCCTCGGTTTCCTTCCCGGTGACTTAAAGGAGAAAGTTGACCCGTATTTAAGGCCGCTTTATGATGCACTGCATGACTTGATGGGCATGGAGCATACCCAAAGGCTGATCGAAAGGGGAACGATTGAAATCGCACCCTTGGCATACATGAGGGGAAGAACTCTCGACGACGCCTTTGTCATCCTGGATGAAGCCCAAAACACTACCCAGGCCCAGATGAAAATGTTTCTGACCCGGCTTGGTTTTGGTTCAAATATGGTTATTACCGGCGACCAATCACAAATCGATTTGCCAAAGGGCGTAAAGTCAGGACTGATAGCTGCAGCCGATATCCTAAAGGGTGTACCCGGCCTTTCGTTTATTTATCTGGAACAAAGCGACGTAGTCAGGCATCCTCTTGTGGCGAAAATTATTTCAGCTTATGAAAAAACAAATGAATAATAATTCTTCAAAATCCGCTCATCCGGGCGGATTTTTCTTCTGCATGCATAATCAGGATGAAAGTTTCTGAGAAAACTGTTATCATTTTACATAATTAAGCAAAATAATTTTTCTTGTTCTCTTATTATTAATGAGTTTCTTTTGATAATTTTTAGGGTTGTCCAGCTACGCAGCCTTACCCCGCGAATAGGAATTGTTAGAGTCGACTTTGCCCAAGGATGTGGCGTCTTGGTCGGCCTCATCGTCATAAGCCGGCCCGTCCGGGTTTCCGCACGATGTGGTGATGTTAGCGTTCATTACAGGGAGTTGACATGACAGTTTTTATCTGACGATTCTTACTAGGCCGACCGAGGTCTATCTTTTGCTGCTCGGGCTTGTACTGGACGTCACCAAAAAAACAAGATTTTTTGCTGCGATGCGTTTCTCGCAAGCATTCCTCGGGTGATGTCGATGTTTGCGGCAGGACGTGGCAGTGGTTAGTGGGCGATCCCTGGGAATTAGGCGCTTCCGCTTTTTGAAAAGGAGGGGGAAATCTTGAGTTTTTTGCAGGATAATTTAACCAGGTTGAAGGATTTGCTCGGAAACCGTTTTTTTCAAATTTTGCTGTTTGTCATTCTGGGTGCATACACCTATTTAATGATGTATCCAAACGTCAAACCCGAAAAAGTGAATATAGAGCTGCTAAAGCCTGCCGAACAAACGATCAGGGCTACGAAAACAGTTGAGGATACATACAAGACTGAGCAAGCGAAGGAAGAAGTTCTTACTCAAGTACCTGACGTGAATACGTTAAAAAAAGAATACGCGGAAAATAAAGTCGACCTGGTGGCTTCCATTTATGATTCCGCGATTGAAGTGAAAATTGAGACCGAAAAGGACCATGGAACATCTGATGAGGAAGCTGGCGGGGATAGTAAAGCAGTCACAAAGACTCCTGCCGAGCAGGCAGCCATGCTTAGGGAAAAGCTGACGGATGAAGTGAATAAAGATATCCCCGAATCAGTATTTCTTGCGCTAGTAAAAGCAGATGAATCCGATCTTAAGATTTCCAAAGATTTGACGATTACGGCCGTGAACAATGTGATGAACGAAAGAATTGAATCCGGTCAGGTTGAAAATGCCAAAAAACGGGCAGAAGAAGAATTGATATATGCGAGCCTGGATAATGAATTGAAAAATGCTTCCATTGTCATTGCCCGCAATTCTATCATACAGAATGTGTTCTTTGATAAGGATAAAACGGAGGAACAGCGTAGAAAGGCGGTAGAGTCAGTAGATCCGGTGAAAATTCTTCAAGGGCAAATCATCGTGGAGGAAGGACAGCTGATTGACCGGGAGATCTTCCGCCAGCTAGAGCTTGCAGGATTCATGGATAACGATAAAACAGTCTTTCCCTATCTTGGTCTATTCCTGTTCCTCACCCTTATTTTCGGGGCAATCTACTACTATTTTTATTTAGGCGATCATCCTGAAGAAAGGAAAATAACCCAGATGCTGGTATTCAGCATTGTCCTTGTTCTATCCATTTCGATGATGAAAATTTTCAGCATTATCTCGTCACTGGGATACAATGAACTGGGCTTTTATTTTCCGGCGGCCATGGCAGCTATGTTAATCAAGAATTTGTTAAACGAACGGTTCTCAGCGGCCATTATGGCTATCCTCGGCGGGTTTGGGACAATCGTCTTCAACGGGGATAACCCGGGAAACCTTGATCCCTCCATCGGATTATATATTATGTTCAGCGGGCTTGCCGCAATTATCATTCTTTCAAAGAAAAACTTCAAGACGAAAATCCTCCAGGCAGGCCTATTGCTTTCTATGATAAACATTGCCCTTTTATTTGCCATTCTATTTATCATGGATGGGAATTATTCCAAAATGGAATATTTGTATTACCTGACCGGCGCGCTAGTTTCCGGTATATCGTCTTCAGTTTTGACAATCGGGCTGCTTCCATTTTTTGAGGCCGGGTTCGGCATTCTTTCATCGATAAAGCTTTTGGAGCTTTCAAACCCGAACCATCCGCTGCTCCGTAAAATCCTGACCGAGGCTCCGGGGACTTATCATCACAGCGTCATGGTTGCGAATCTTGCTGATTCAGCATGCGAGGCCATCGGGGCGAATGGGCTGCTGGCCCGGGTAGGCTGCTATTATCATGACATAGGCAAGACGAGACGTCCTCAATTATTCATTGAAAATCAGATGAATATTGAAAATCCGCATGATAGGCTTCCGCCAGCCACGAGCAGGGATATCATTATAGCCCATGCATCTGATGGAGCCGAGATGCTAGTAAAATACAAGTTACCCCAGGAGATAGCCGATATCGCACAGCAGCATCACGGAACCACGCTGCTGAAATTTTTCTATCATAAAGCTTTGAAGCTGGGAGAAGATGTTAAAGAAGAAGAATACCGCTATCCGGGCCCAAAAGCGAAGACGAAGGAAGTTGCCGTGGTCGGCATAGCAGACAGCGTCGAGGCGGCAGTAAGGTCTATGGTGCAGCCGACTCCGGAGAAAATTGAAGATCTGGTAGAGAAAATCATTAACGAGAGAATAAATGATCACCAATTTGATGAATGCGATATAACGTTGAAAGAATTGCGGATTGTAAAGCAATCCCTATGTGAAACACTCAACGGCATTTTCCATTCGCGAATTGAGTATCCTGAACTCCCTAAACTGGAACAGAAGGTGGAACCATGATATTGATTATTGATTTTATTGACGAAACGGAAAAGATAAGTATGGAAGCAAGGAGCCTTGTTGAGGGCGTGCTGCAATTTGCGGCAGAGTTTGAACAGGTTGAGCAGGGCAGCGAGCTTTCTGTCACATTTGTCGACAACAACAGAATCAGGGATATCAATAAAGAATACCGCGGCAAAGATGCGCCCACCGATGTGATATCTTTTGCTATGGAAGAAATGGGGGAAGATGAAGTCGAAATCGTTGGAGCGGATATACCACGGATGCTCGGTGACATTATCATCAGTTTGGATAAGGCAAGAGAACAGGCAGGGGAATATGGCCATTCTTTTGAAAGGGAATTAGGCTTTCTCGCCCTTCATGGATTATTGCACTTATTGGGATATGACCACATGAATGAAGCGGATGAGAAAGTTATGTTTGGCAAACAGAAGGAAATTTTAGATGAGTATGGGCTTACGAGAGAAGCGTAAACGGGGGCATTCGCTGTTAAGGAGCTTTGCATTTGCATTGCAGGGAATCGCAGGGGTAGTTAAAACAGAAAGGAATATCAAAATCCACCTGGCTTCCGGTATTGCTGTCATTTTGATAGGATGGTACTTCTCGGTTTCCCGTCTGGAATGGTTGTTTCTGCTGACAGCCATTTTTGGTACCATCGCACTTGAGCTCGTAAATTCGGCCATTGAAAGAACCGTCGATCTCATTACCGGGGAAATTCACCCGCTCGCCAAGCAGGCAAAGGATATTGCAGCCGGGGCAGTGTTTGTTTACGCAATATTTTCCACGATTATTGGGTTGATTATTTTTGTGCCGAAAATTTTTTAGACGAAGATAATGAGCTGTTTTAAACCTAAGATTGGTATTCAAGACAAGTGAGGATGCGTTACAATTAGATTGCATCCCCTTTTTTCGAAAGGATGATGATTGTCAATGGAACTCGAGAAATTAATTGAAGAAGCGAAAAAAGCCAGGGAAAAAGCCTATGTGCCCTACTCGAAATTTGGAGTAGGGGCGGCATTGCTCACAACAGACGGCCGGGTATACCATGGTTGCAATATTGAAAATGCGGCTTATAGCATGACGAATTGCGCTGAACGTACCGCGCTTTTTAAAGCCGTTTCCGAAGGCGATAAAAAATTTAAGCTGCTTGCCGTGGTGGCGGATACAAATAGGCCAGTCCCGCCATGCGGTGCATGCCGGCAGGTCATATCTGAATTATGCGATAGCGGCATGAAAATTGTTTTAACGAACTTAAACGGGGATATTAAAGAATTAACAGTAGAGGAATTGCTTCCAGGAGCTTTTTCACCGGAGGATTTACATGAATAAATTATTTGATGATACAGGGTCGAAGGAACATAAATCGGGATTTATTTCAATAATCGGCAGGCCCAATGTCGGGAAAAGCACATTTTTAAACAGGGTGATCGGCCAAAAGATCGCAATCATGAGCGATAAACCGCAAACTACACGAAATAAAGTGCAGGGCGTTCTCACCCTGAGTGACGCTCAAATGATTTTTATCGATACACCGGGAATCCATAAACCAAAGCATAAACTTGGCGATTTCATGATGAAGGTAGCCACGAATACACTAAAAGAAGTGGATTTGATTTTATTCATGATCAATGCTGTCGAGGGCCTTGGCCGCGGTGACGAATTCATTATCGAGAAACTAAAGTCAGTCAAGACACCGGTTTTTCTCGTTGTCAATAAAATCGACCAGGTGCATCCCGACCAGCTGCTGCCACTGATTGAAAAGTACCAGCATTTATATCCGTTTTCTTCTGTTGTACCAATATCAGCATTGGAAGGAAACAATGTTGAAACCTTGCTTGGGCAAATTAAACAACATCTGCCGGAAGGCCCGCAGTTTTATCCTGCGGACCAGGTCACCGACCATCCGGAACGTTTCATAATATCTGAATTGATACGGGAAAAAGTGCTGCATCTCACACGCGAGGAAATCCCGCATTCCATTGCTGTCGTGATCGATTCCATAAAGAAAATGGAAAACAGCGAGACGATTAATGTAATGGCAACCATCATTGTCGAGAGGGATTCACAAAAGGGGATTGTAATCGGGAAACAGGGTAAAATGCTGAAGGAAGTAGGACAGCGCGCAAGGGTGGATATCGAAAACCTTCTTGGTTCGAAGGTTTTTCTTGAGCTTTGGGTGAAGGTGCAAAAGGATTGGCGCAATAAGATGTCCCAATTACGGGATTTTGGTTTCAATGAGGATGAATATTAATTTTTGTATTTACGAAAGAGGGTTAATTCCAGAATTAATATTCTCCAGCTATGGCTTACAGGGAGTACTAGTACCGATGAAGACATGAGGACGTGGGAGACGTTTTATCGATGTTCCTTACGCGCGGGGCGCTAGGCAAATTCGAATTTTATTCCTAACATTTTTTGCTTCTCATGATTTGGAGAGAGAACGGTCAAGATAATCCTAAGGTTGGAATTTAAATATGCTAGTCACATGAAAGGTGGGCTTTTTTATGTTGGATTTTACATGGAAAGTGTTCAGCCAGACAGGCAATGTCGACACCTACCTTCTTTTTAAAGAATTAGAGGTGGAGCGACAGGAACGACCCGACAGTACAAGTGAAGAACTAGCAGATATTGATTTTCCCATCACTTAGTTGCTCTTGCCCCCTGAAGGATTGGGAGGTGGCATCGCTTGCTGGAAAAATGTGAAGGCATTGTCATACGGCGAACAGACTATGGAGAAAGCAATAAAATTATTACGCTATATACCCGTGAATGGGGAAAAACTGGTGCGATGGCCAGGGGCGCCAATAAACCAAACAGCCGTCTCTCGGCCGTCACACAGCTTTTTTATTACGGCTATTTTCTTGTCCAGGCATCAAGCGGGCTAGGCAGCCTGCAGCAGGGTGAAACGGTGAACTCGATGAGGTCCATCCGGGAGGACATTTTTGCCACTGCGTACGCATCCTATATCGTAGAACTCCTTGATAAAAGCGTGGAGGATAAAAAGCCGAACCCGTTTCTGTTTGAATTGCTATACCAAACATTGAATTACATAAATGAAGGTTACGATGCAGAGGTTCTGAAATATATTTTTGAAATGAAGATGCTCCAGGTAAATGGTTTGGCACCGATGCTTAACCAATGTGCGGTTTGTGGTGAAACGGAAGGGGAGTTTTCTTTTTCGTTGCGTGAAGGCGGTTTTATTTGCCACAGATGTGTTCATAAGGATCCCTATCATTTTAAGATTTCCCCTTCAGCGGTTAAGCTTTTGCGGCTTTTTTATTATTTTGATTTAGCAAGGCTTGGAAATATATCGGTAAAGCCGGAAACGAAAAAAGAGCTTCAGCGTGTGATTGACGCTTATTATGATGAATATTCCGGTTTGCAATTGAAATCAAAAAAGTTCTTAAAGCAGCTGGACAAGATGAAAGATATGCTTTAACGTTTGGCTTGGGTTTCTTGATTCTGAGTTTATCGCGCTATGCATTTCTTGACTTTTACTCACTGGTTGGTTAAAATCTATTTCATAATATTTGTTGCAATGATGGAGAGGAGTACCTGGTATCCTCCATACAAGCGAACCCGGGATGGTGTGAGCCGGGATATGGAAAATCAGGGAAGGCGTTCCGGAGCGAAGTGGACTGCTGCAAAAGCAGATAAAGAGGCCGGTCTTTCGGCAAATAGGGTGGAACCGCGGGTAACCTCTCGTCCCTATGCATTTTAGGCATAGTGGCGGGGGGTTTTTGCGTTTTCTTCTCCCGGCACGCTGCCGATTAGAGTTACCAAACTTTTTGGAGGTGCTGTATGAATATTCAAAACATGATACTAACTTTGCAAAAGCATTGGTCCGATCATGGCTGTATCCTCATGAACGCCTATGATACGGAAAAAGGGGCCGGGACGATGAGCCCCTATACGTTCCTTCGGGCTATCGGGCCTGAACCATGGAATGTTGCTTATGTCGAGCCCTCAAGACGGCCGGCAGACGGAAGGTATGGCGAGAACCCGAACCGCTTGTACCAGCATCATCAGTTCCAGGTGATCATGAAGCCTTCTCCCGACAACATTCAGGAAATATATCTCGACTCCCTTCGTGCTCTTGGAATCGAGCCGCTTGAGCATGATATTCGCTTTGTCGAAGATAACTGGGAAAACCCTTCGCTTGGATGTGCAGGGCTCGGATGGGAAGTATGGCTCGACGGTATGGAAATCACGCAATTTACTTACTTTCAGCAGGTCGGCGGACTTGACTGCAAGCCCGTGTCTGTAGAAATCACATATGGCATTGAAAGGTTAGCTTCCTATATTCAAGAAAAAGAAAATGTTTTCGACCTGGAATGGACGGAAGGATTCACTGTACGGGATATATTCCTTCAGCCTGAATACGAGCACTCAAAATATACATTTGAAACTTCCGATTTGGATATGCTGTTCCAGCTTTTCAACATGTATGAAAAAGAAGCTCACCGCCAGATGGAAGAAGGCCTTGTCCATCCGGCATATGATTATGTGTTGAAATGCTCCCATACTTTTAACCTTTTGGACGCCAAAGGTGCAATATCCGTTACCGAGCGAACCGGATATATTGCCCGGTGCCGGAATCTTGCCAGAAAAGTAGCGAAGACGTTCTATGAAGAAAGAGAAAAGATGGGATTCCCAATACTTAAGCAGAAAGGGGAGGCAATTAATGAGCAAGCGTGATTTATTACTGGAAATCGGGCTTGAGGAAATGCCCGCGCGTTATGTAACATCATCGATGGTGCAGCTGGCTGAGAAGATTGAAAAGTGGCTGACTGATAAATCAATCGATTTTGGAGCAGTACAATTGTTTTCCACTCCCCGGCGGCTTGCTGTCAGGATAAAAGATACGGCTGAAGCCCAGAACGATATCAATGAAGAAGCCAAAGGGCCGGCACGGAAGATTGCCCAGGATGAAAACGGCAATTGGTCTAAAGCGGCTCTTGGATTTACGAGGGGACAGGGAGTATCGGTCGATGATATCTATTTTAAAGAAGTCGGCGGCATTGAATATGTTTATGTGGATAAATTCATTAAAGGACAGCCAACGATAAGCTTACTTCCCGAATTAAAAGATATCATAACCGGTATGTCCTTCCCGAAGAATATGCGCTGGGCCAATCAGGATTTACGCTATATCCGCCCAATTAAATGGATCATCGCGCTATTTGGGGATGACGTGATTCCTTTTGGCATTACACATGTTTCTTCGGGGAATGAAACGAGGGGGCACCGCTTCCTTGGAAGAGACGCCGTCATTAAAACGCCTGAACAATATGAATCGGTGTTGCTGGAGCAATTTGTCGTTGCAGACCCTGAGAAAAGAAGGAATATGATCCTTTCAGGCATCGAAAAACTTGAAAAAGATCAAGACTGGGCCATTCCTGTAGATGAAGACCTGCTCGAAGAAGTCAATAATCTTGTCGAGTACCCTACCGTGTTATTCGGACGCTTTGAGGAGGAATTTCTCCAATTGCCCCAGGAAGTATTAATTACTTCCATGAAGGAACATCAGCGCTATTTCCCTGTAAAAGACAGGGACGGAAATCTACTTCCTTTTTTCGTAACGGTGAGAAATGGGGATGACCGCTATCTCGAAAAAGTCTCAAAAGGGAATGAAAAGGTATTGAGGGCAAGATTGTCCGATGCTTCATTCTTCTATAAAGAGGATCAAAAACGTGATATCGGCACAACGCTTAAAAAGCTTGACAACATTGTATACCATGAAGAAATCGGCACACTTGCTGAAAAAACAATAAGGGTACAAAAGCTAACGGGCGAACTGTCATCGGCGCTCAGGTTAAATGAAAATGAAGCAAAAATCACCGCCCGTGCAGCTAAAATTGCTAAATTTGATCTAGTCACTCACATGGTATACGAGTTCCCTGAACTTCAAGGGTATATGGGCGAAAAATATGCATTGCTAATGGGTGAACCCAAAGAAGTAGCCGCTGCAATCAATGAACACTATATGCCAAGGCATGCTGATGACAGCATCCCGCCATCGGATCCAGGTGCGATTCTAAGCGTTGCTGAAAAGATGGATACAATTGTTGCCTTCTTTGCAATCGGGGTTATTCCGACCGGTTCCCAGGATCCGTATGCGTTGAGAAGGCAGGCGAGCGGCATTGTCCAGATTCTTGCCGAGAAGAAGTGGGATATTACTTTAGAAGAAATCATCGCTGCTTCCCTTGAAGAAATAGAAGCCAGAGGAATCCTTAAGAGAGACCGAACGGAAACATTAGCGGATCTGGTTCAGTTTTTCAAGGCCCGAGTGAAACATTTACTGAACGAAATGGGCATCAGGTATGACCTGATCGATTCTATATTAGAAAATCAGATTGGCAATGTTGCTTCCCTGGCAGAAAGGGCTGCTGTGTTAGATGCAAAAAAACAAATGGCCGGGTTTAAAGAGAGCCTTGAGGCATTAAGCAGAGTTATGAATATTGCCGTTAAGTGCGAAAATAAGGCGGATGTATCCCCATCCTTGTTCGAAAATGAATCCGAAGCTGCTCTGTATGATAAGTACCAGTCGGTTTTAACAGATTACCGGACAGCTTCAAATGAAACCGACAAGTTTGAGCTATTGGTTTCAATGAAAACGGAGATTGAAAACTACTTTGAACACACCATGGTAATGGCTGAAGATCAAAAACTGCGCAGTAACCGGCTTTCTTTGATGAAGGAAATCAGCGAGTTGATAAACGGATTTGCTGCAATGAATAAAATCCTTGTTTCCTGATACAATGCAGCCCGGTAAAGAGGGAAATCTCTTTGGCGGGCCGCTTTCTCGTTTCATAAATGCACCCTTTATCAAAATCCATAAGGAAGTTCACAAAAAGCCCTAAAAAACATATTCCTTCAACGGGTAAATAGTATATAATATTGAAATATAGTATAGCATATTAACTTTTCTCTGCGGCTGCGCAGTAGGGTGGTGTTTAAAATCGAATTAAATAAACGTCAGGAACAGATTTTACAAATTGTGAAAGACAATGGGCCGATAACCGGCGAGAATATTGCGGATCAACTGAATTTGACCAGGGCCACATTAAGGCCGGATTTGGCGATATTGACGATGGCCGGCTTTCTGGATGCAAGGCCCCGGGTCGGGTACTTCTATACGGGGAAATCCGGGTCCCAGCTGTTAACAGATAATTTAAAGAAACTGCATGTGAAAGATTATCAGTCGATTCCTGTGGTAATCGGAGAAGGCATTTCTGTATATGATGCGATAGTCACGATGTTTCTTGAAGATATTGGAACTTTGTTTGTCGTTGATAAAAAATCTTTGCTTGTGGGCGTTTTGTCCCGTAAGGATTTGCTTCGAGCAAGCATCGGAAAGCAGGAGCTCTCTGCCATTCCGGTCAATATCATCATGACGAGGATGCCGAATATTACAATGTGCATGAAGGAAGATTTATTGATCGATGTGGCGAATAAGCTGATTGAGAAGCAAATCGATGCATTGCCTGTAGTAAGGGAGACAGAACAAGGGTTTGAAGTCGTCGGGAGAATTACCAAGACCAATATTACAAAAGCTTTCTTGGCGCTTGCCAATGAGAGCTTATAGGTTAGTCATGCATGGGGGATGGATGTAAATGAATAGTACAATTATCTATGTTGTATCCGATTCAGTGGGAGAGACTGCTGAGTTAGTCACAAAAGCCGCTGCAAGCCAATTTGCCGGCCCGCTTTTCTCGATCAAGCGCATACCATATGTGGAAGATGAACAGAACGTGGATGAAGTAATCTCTCTTGCAAAATTGAACAATGCGATTATCGCTTACACTTTAGTGAAACCTAATATCAGGCATTATATGAAGGAGCAGGCGGGAGACCAAGGTATCCTGGCCTATGACATTATCGGGCCTTTAATCGATATTCTCCAGCAAAGGGGAGACGCCTTACCGTTGAATGAACCCGGCATGGTCAGGAAACTGGACGACGAATACTTTAAACGTGTAGAAGCAATAGAATTTGCCGTAAAGTATGATGACGGACGGGACCCGCGCGGCATCCTCAGGGCTGATATCGTGCTTGTGGGCGTATCGAGGACATCGAAAACCCCTCTTTCGCAATACCTTGCACATAAGCGCTTTAAAGTGGCCAATGTACCGCTGGTTCCGGAAGTGGAGCCGCCGGAAGAATTATTCCTTGTGCCGCCCGAGAAGTGTTTCGGCTTGAAGATCAGTCCGGAAAAACTCAACCATATCCGCAAGGAACGGTTAAAATCACTGGGTCTGAATGACCATGCGATATATGCAAACATGGAAAGAATCAAGGAAGAGCTGCGCTATTTTGAAAAAACCGTTTCGAAATTAAATTGTCCCATTATCGATGTTACGAACAAGGCCGTGGAAGAGACCGCGAACACAATCATCCATATCATTCAAAACCGCAATATTTAAGGAACCGGCATATTTGTGGACAGGTTGCGGGGCAAAGCTTATAGTAAATATACGTGTAAAAATTATTCTAATGAATGTGTTTTATACATATGTTTACCTTTGAGGGGTTTTGCCCTGTATGACCCGACACTTTTTGTGCCGGCTCTTTTGTTTTGCAGATTATAAAGTATTAAACTTTCTTATGTTATAAGGACTGAAAAAAGACTAAGTGCTTAACGTCCTTATGGCTTCTCCTATGTGGCCCGCATTTTGTATGTCGTATGTCCGGGCTGCACCATTGTCTTCGCTTTTACAAAAAAATCTCTTGTTACAGGTTTTAATTATGGCACAGTTGCCTAAAATGTACTATAATAAAAAATTGTGAGAAAAATGAATTATGAAGGTTTAGACCGGTACAATACGGAATAAACTATTACGGATGGAAAGTCAAGTTATTGGATAAAATGAATTTCGACAAATCCGTTTTTTATCTCCACAAACATTGAAGGAGAAAAAAAGGAATATGCAGAAAGATGTAGAATTACATCAGAGTGGCCATGAACAAACCATTTACGTCGATGCGGATGCGTGTCCTGTTAAGGCTGAAATCCTCCAATGTGCAAAATTGCACGAAGTCCCGGTTTGTTTTGTTGCATCATATAAAAACATGATGAATGAACCGGAGGGGAAGTGGGTATACGTTGATGCCGAAAAGGAAGCGGCGGACATTTATATAGCTAATGCTGTTAAAAAGGGTGACATCGTTGTAACGGCAGATACCGGTTTAGCTGCTACACTGCTGTATAAAAGCGTTTATGCACTTTCGCCCAGGGGAAAGGTATACAGGGATAACAACATCGCAGCCCTGCTGGACATGCGTTACCAATCTGCCAAATTGCGGAGACAGGGAAAGCATACAAAAGGGCCCAAAGCCTTCACGAAACAAGATCGATCAAATTTTATCACAACACTATCAAAAATTTTGTCGAACTTTGCAGGAGAAACAGAATAAATATCGAATTAAAAATTATCACCGAAATACGAAGGTGTAAAAGATGTCTAATGCCCGAATTGAAGATGAAAAAATAAATCAGATTCGAGAAGCCGTGGATATCGTCGACTTGATCGGCGAATATGTTCAGCTGAAAAAACAAGGGCGAAATTATTTCGGCCTTTGTCCTTTTCATGGTGAGAATAGTCCTTCCTTCTCAGTATCTCCCGATAAGCAAATTTTCCATTGTTTTGGCTGCGGTGCAGGCGGAAATATTTTTACGTTTTTAATGGATATCGAAGGTTACAGCTTTGTCGAAGCTGCAGGGGCGCTTGCGGAGAAAGCGAATATCCCGCTTGAAATCAACATTCAAAAGGGCGCGCCGAAATCAAATATTCCGGAAGCTTCAAGGCAGATGATGGAGGCCCATGACCTTCTAAAGAAATTTTACCACCATTTACTGGTAAATACAAAAGAGGGACAGGAGGCGCTCGAATATTTGCTTGGCAGGGGGTTTACGAGCGAAACCATCGAGAAATTCCAAATCGGCTATGCTCTTGATTCCTGGGATTTTGTTTATAAATTTTTAACAAAAAGAGGGTATACTGACGATATTCTTGAAAAAGCAGGCTTGATCATTTTCAGGGATCGGGATGAAAAATATTTTGACCGCTTCAGGAACAGGGTCATGTTTCCTATCATGGACCACCAGGGAAATACGATTGCGTTTTCAGGAAGAGCGCTGGGGGACGATGAACCCAAATACCTGAACAGTCCTGAAACACCAATCTTCAATAAAAGCCAAGTGCTTTATAATTTCAACAATGCCAGGCCACATATCCGGAAAAAAGAACAGGTTGTACTTTTCGAAGGCTTTGCGGATTGTATTTCTGCAGTGCGCGCTGGCGTGGAAAACGCCGTGGCGACAATGGGGACAGCGCTGACAGACTTGCATTTGAAATTGATAAAAAGAAACACCGATCATGTTCTCATATGTTATGATTCCGATTCGGCCGGGCTGGCTGCCGCAAACAGGGCAGCAAATATGCTCGCGGAAGCAGGTTTTCAGGTGAAGGCATCTGTTATGCCTGATGGCCTTGATCCCGATGACTACATCAAGAAATATGGTGAAAAGAGTTTCATTTCCGATGTAATAGGGTCCAGCTTAACCTATATGGCTTTTAAAATGCAGTATTTGCGAAAGGGAAAAAACCTGAATAATGAAGGAGAACGCATTCATTATATTGAAGAGGTATTAAGCGAAATTTCCCATTTGCCGAACGCGGTCGAAAGAGATCATTACCTTAGGCAGCTATCATCCGAATTCTCTTTGTCGCTTGATGCTTTGGAACAACAGCAAAGGAAGATATTTTTCGCCGAAAAGAAGAAAGGGAATTTCACGCAGCCCCTTGGCAGGAGTATCACCTTGCAATATGAAAACAAGCTTAAACCGGCCTATCACAATGCCGAGATAAAGTTGATCTCACATATGCTTAAGAGCAAAGAAACTGCATTCAAAATTCAGCAAATGATGGATGGCTACCTGTTTAACCTTGATGAACACCAGGCAATCATAACCTATTTATATGCATTTTATGAGGAAGGCCACGAGCCGGATCCGAGCTTTTTCATGTCTTACCTGCCGGATCAAAACCTCAGAAGGATTGTATCTGAAATAGAAATGATGTCAGTGAATGATGAAGTTTCGGATAAAGAGCTGACAGATTATATAAAACAAGTGTTGAAATATGAAAAAATGTTAAAGATAAAAGAAAAAGAGGCAGAAAGAAAAGAAGCGGAACGGCGCAGTGACCATTTAGGGGCGGCCCGGATCGCGATGGAAATCATTCAATTACGAAAGTTATTATAGCGGGTCATTTTTAGTGGAAGTTTTTGAAGGAGGGGAACATATGGCTGAGAAACCAGCACGTTCCAAAGAGGTTGAGAATGAAGTAAGCCTGGATCAAGTGAAAGAACAATTGGTCGAACTAGGGAAAAAGCGCGGATCCCTTACGCTTGAGAAGATCGCAGAGCGGATCGGAAGCTTTGAACTGGATTCAGATCAAATGGATGAATTTTATGAATACCTGAGCGATCAGGGGATTGAGGTCCTTACTGAGAGTGAGGAAGACGATGACGAGGATCCAAATGCCCAGGAGCTGGATAAGGAAGAGGAATTTGACCTTAATGATCTAAGCGTTCCCCCAGGTGTTAAGATCAATGACCCGGTACGGATGTATCTAAAGGAAATCGGCCGAGTGGATTTGTTATCGGCAGAAGAAGAAATCTCGCTTGCGGAACGCATTGAGGAGGGGGATGAAGAAGCCAAGCGGCGTTTGGCTGAAGCCAACCTCCGTCTGGTTGTCAGCATTGCCAAGCGGTACGTGGGCCGCGGCATGCTATTTCTTGATTTAATACAGGAAGGAAATATGGGCCTAATTAAAGCAGTAGAGAAATTTGACTACCGAAAAGGGTTCAAATTCAGTACGTACGCCACTTGGTGGATCCGCCAGGCCATCACTCGCGCGATTGCCGACCAGGCAAGAACGATCCGTATACCTGTCCATATGGTGGAAACAATCAATAAATTGATTCGTGTTCAAAGGCAGCTTTTGCAGGATCTTGGCCGTGAACCATCTCCTGAAGAAATCGCGGAAGACATGGACTTGACGCCTGATAAGGTTCGTGAAATCCTGAAAATAGCCCAGGAACCGGTATCTCTTGAAACGCCTATAGGTGAAGAAGATGATTCACATCTGGGCGACTTTATTGAAGACCAGGATGCCACCTCCCCATCCGAACATGCTGCCTATGAACTTTTAAAGGAACAGCTCGAGGACGTTCTTGATACCTTGACGGACCGTGAGGAAAATGTGCTCAGGCTCCGTTTTGGCCTTGATGACGGACGCACACGCACCCTCGAAGAAGTTGGCAAGGTATTTGGCGTCACAAGAGAGCGTATCCGGCAAATCGAAGCTAAGGCCTTGCGCAAGCTAAGGCACCCTAGCCGAAGCAAAAGGCTGAAAGACTTCTTAGAATAAAATTATGTCCTTTGGAATCAACCTCTGGTTGGTTCCTTTTCCATTTAATTGGAAAACGCTATCATTTAAAAACAAAAGCTTTTTACCGATATAATAAGAAAATTTAAGTGATGTGGATGTGCGTTCATGAACGAAATGCGTAAAAAAATCATCATAAAAGAAATACTTTATTGGAAAAACAGCCGCATGCTTCCTGATCAATATTGCGAATATTTGCTCGCGCTCTACAGTGAAGGGGAAGAAATAAATCAGCCATATGCCAAACCCGGGAAAAGAAGATTGGGACTTCCATATCTGATTATCGGAGCCATTATCTCGATAACGCTGGTTTTGAATTATTTTACTCAATTGCCATATGGAATGCAAATCAGTTCCTCAATCTTTTCGATCTTTGCCCTATTGATAATTACAGCTTATTTTTCAAAAAGGCTGATGTCTTATCATATTCCGCTTATAGGGGCCGTATTGCTTTTTTTGTTGGCTACTGTGAGTTCAGTGGAGCATTTTGCTCCGGGGAGGGTCGGGGTTTTGTATTTCTTTTTGCTTTGCCATGCGGGTTTATGGATATACCTGGGCAAGCGACTGGGGATGGCTTACTTCACGGTCGCAGGGTATTTGGGCACAGGGCTCATCGCTTTCTTCCTGGCTAAATTATATGTCGGTTACTAAAATTCAGTATAAGTAAAAACCACAATTTAACAAAAAGAAAAGGTGAAAATATTTGAAACAATTATGTCTAATTTGATAATTTGTCCAATATCTTGTTAGATTATGCTTTTCCTTGAAACGGTTTTCAAGTAAAATATAACTTGTTTGTATATATTTTTTTCAAGAGCAGTTATACATAAGGGGAGGTAAATCAATGAATCGCAATCCAATTATGCCATTTGTAATCATTATGGTTTTCGGAATCGGACTTATGTTTATGCTTTCTTTTAAAGGCCTGGGGGATGCCAAGGATCTTGCAAAGGAGAAGGAAGGCGGCGAAAAGAAGACTGAGCAGACAGCTTCCGCAAAGCCTGAGGACATTTATCAGCAAAACTGTGTAAGCTGCCATGGTGACCAATACCAGGGCGGAGTCGGTCCTGCATTGAAAGGTATAGGGAGCAAATTGTCTGAAGATGAAGTGAAAAATACTATTCAGAATGGTAAAGGCGCAATGCCAGCAGGCCTGGTGCCGGAAGAAAATCTGGACGCGATGGCTAAATTTGTCCATGGTTTAAAATAATGAACGGAATTGGCTGAGTCTCCCTGTGAGATCCCGGCCTTTTTTATGTTTTGGAAGTTTTCAATTCTCGAACGCATTAAAGTTTGCGGGGATACGTCGTGTCTAATGCCTTTAAACAGCTATTGTACTTGCTTGAAATTGTTTTGGTATAATTCACTTATGAAGAATTGAATAATACATGGATAGCAACTACAATGCTAAGTGGGAGCGTACATAAACAATAAGCGAGATGATTAAATGAATCATGAAAAACTATCAAAGCGCCTTGAAAGGGTAGCGAAGCATATACCGAAAAATAGTGTATTGGCGGATATTGGATCTGACCATGCTTACCTGCCTTGTTATGCTATTCTAAGTGGGCTGGCCTCAAGGGCGATTGCGGGTGAAGTTGCGGAAGGGCCATATCAGTCCGCACACCAGCAGGTACAGCAAACCGGGCTGGAGCATGTGATTGAAGTCAGAAAAGGGGACGGGTTGGATGTTATTTCGCCAAATGAATCCACCTGCATAACGATTGCCGGAATGGGAGGAAGCCTGATATCGAATATCCTGGAGCGTGGAAAGGAAAAACTGCATGGAGTCAAGCGGCTTATCCTGCAGCCTAATGTGGGAGCTTCAAACATTCGCACATGGCTGATTGAAAACGGCTGGGAGCTCATCAATGAAGAGATTCTGGAGGAAGATGAAAAAATCTATGAAATCTTGATTGCAGAAAAAGGGAACCCTTTACGCCCTTATCAAAAAAATCGGGATTCCGGCATTTTCCTTGGCCCTTTCCTCAAAGAAGAGCGAAACGGCACATTCCGGAAGAAATGGTCTCTGGAAAAGGCACATTGGCAAAAAATCCTTAAGCAGCTCGAAGAAAAGGGCCAAAGCCAGGATATTGACGGGAAGCGAGCAGAGCTTGTGAAAAAAATACAAATGGTAGAGGAGGCTATCGAGGAATGAAAGTGCCAAATGGAGCGGAAATAATAGGTTTGTTCGAAAGCTTTTCTCCGAGAGGGTATGCGATGGAGGGCGATCCGGTCGGGCTTCAGATCGGCAGGCTGAATACACCGGTTTCAAAGGTAATGATCGCATTGGATGTTTTGGAAGAAGTTGTGGATGAAGCCATTCAGAAAGGTGTCCAGCTCATCATTGCGCATCATCCCCTCTTATATCGGCCGGTAAAAAAAATTATGACGGATGTACCTGCCGGCAGAATCATCGAAAAGCTGATCAAGAATGATATCGCCGTGTACGCGGCCCATACTAACCTGGATGTTGCAATTAACGGTGTGAATGATTTGCTTGCGGAAGCGCTCGAGCTTGAAAATACCGAGGTGCTGGTTCCTACCTACCACCCATCCTACAAAAAGCTGGTTGTTTATGTACCTAAGGATGCGGAACAACTTGTTAGGGACACGCTAGGAAACGCCGGAGCTGGCAATATCGGCGACTATAGCCATTGTTCTTTTACCTCGGTAGGAATCGGCAGGTTTCTTCCGGGAGAAGACGCCAATCCAACAATTGGAACCCAGGGAAAACCACAAGACGTAGAGGAAGTAAGGATCGAAACGATTTTCCACGAAGAGATCGAAAAGAAACTGCTGTCCGCGATGATCAAATCGCACCCTTATGAAGAACCGGCTTATGATGTTTATCGGCTCGAGAATAAGCCGAAGCCGCTCGGTTTGGGGAGAATCGGAACGTTACGGGAGGAAATGTCTCTTGAACAGTTTGCCGGCCATGTGAAAGCTGCTCTCGATGTAAATACAGTCAGGGCTGTAGGTGACATGAACTCCCGGATCAAAAGAGTAGCCGTCCTTGGCGGGGATGGGAACAAATATATCACACAGGCGAAATTCAAGGGGGCGGATGTATACGTAACAGGGGACATGTATTATCATACAGCCCATGATGCGATGATGCTCGGACTGAATATTGTCGATCCAGGGCATAATGTTGAAAAGGTTATGAAAAAAGGTGTCGCAGCCATTTTAACTTCTCTCAGCAATGAAAAAAACTTTGAGGTTGATTTTATAGCTTCAGAGGTGAACACTGATCCTTTCAAATTTATTTAAAACAAGGAATATGGGGTAAGCTAAAGGATATGCACACAGGCGAGGACGAGGGGGTCTTAGGCCTGTGTACTGCATCCATGAAAAAACAGGCATTATTGAAATGCCTGTTTTCGTTATGCCTTTGCTTTTACTTTAGGCAATATTTTACCCAGAGGAACTTTCTTTTCCCGAACCCAGGTTGTTTCATCTTCCGGGTTGTATTGCTCCAGGAACGCGATAACTTCTTTGGTGATAGGGGTCGGAGTGGAAGCACCGGCTGTTACAGCGACTGTTTCTGCATCCTTTAGCCAATCAAGCTCGAGTTCGCTAATATCGGCAATGCGATGAGCATTTGTTCCGGCAATTTCCTGCGAAACCTGTGCAAGGCGGTTTGAGTTATTGCTTTTCGGATCACCCACGACGATCAGTACATCCGCATCTCCTGCCTGCTCGGCAACTGCTTCCTGGCGGACCTGGGTCGCCATGCAAATTTCCTTATGGACCTCGGCATGGGGATACTTTTCTTGTACCTTTTCCATAATGTCCAGTACATCCCATTGGCTCATTGTCGTCTGGTTTGTTACAATAATCCGCTCACTGTCGATCGTAAGCGCCTCAACATCCTTTGGCGTTTCGACAAGGTGGACAATATCCGGAGCGACTCCAACGGCACCTTCCGGCTCTGGGTGCCCCTTTTTGCCAATATATATGATTTGATAGCCTGAGTCTTTCTTTTCCTTTATTAGGTTATGTGTGGCAGTAACGTCCGGACAGGTTGCATCAAGTGTCACGAGCCCTTTTTCCTCCGCTATTTTTCTTACTTCCGGGGAGACACCGTGTGCAGTGAAAATAACGGTTCCGCCATTGACTTTTTCAAGGATTTCTTTTCTGTTTTTCCCGTCCAGCGTGATGATTCCTTCTTCTTCGAAAGCGTCGGTCACATGTTTGTTATGCACAATCATGCCGAGAATATAAATCGGGCGCGGCAGGGTTTTATCTAAAGCGGCATTGCGGGCGATGACCATTGCATCCACAACGCCGTAGCAATAACCGCGGGGTGATATTTTAATAACCTTCATCGTGTTCCTCCTTTACGCAAACGGAAAACAATTTCTTGCTCATCTACATTATATAAGACGGAGCTCTATTATACAAAATAATGATAAACCAATACACAAACACGATTTATCGACCATTTGGAGAAAGTCGATGTGTTGTCTTGTACTAATGACCTTTAAAGAAGATAAACGTTTTAACGCAAATAAAGCGAGAAAAGATGCCTGTTCTTTTTTGGCATGAAACATAGAAAAACATTCTTACCATCATAACAGAACCCAGACTACATTCACCGCGTCATGTCTTCGCCTGTGTGACACCCACATCCCTCACAAAGCTGCAGCTTTATTTCGTAAAATCTAACGCTGCCGAAGCGTTCCTTGTCCTGTAGGCCTGACTTTAGCAGGCTCGCAATCGGCGAGTTTTCAAAGTAAAAAGAAAAGAATGCAGGCATAAGGCTGCATTCAGGTATAAGCTTATTATATCAGACAGATTCTAAATATATAGCTTTGGAGAGGAAGAGTTCTTTTTTTTACGTTTTTTTTTGTCCTTTTGCTCATCGGTTATTTGAAGCCGCTGGCGATAACTTTCCTTCACTTTTGTTTTTTTTCTCTTTGGCTTATCAGGCCGTTTCCTTTCCTGTATCTGTATCTCCTCATCAGGTTCATCGGAGGCTTGTGTTTCGCTCATGCTTCGATATATTTTCCACATTTCCGGCAAATTTTTTATCAGCGGGCCGTACTGCTGTACCATGGCCCCGATTTGCTCTGCTGCAGAGAGAACTTTTTGTGTATTTGCGAGCATTGTGGTGAGCGTGGCGGGGTCTTTTATTGCCTGGAGAATATCTCCTCCAGAGGTTGCCGAGCCTGACGGGCTTTTGAATAATGAAGCTTGCGAGGGATTTTTCTGGTTACCTTTGCCAAGCAATTTAGAGATCAGTCCGCCGTTCGATTGGCGTTGTATTGCCTTGGTTTCGGCGGGATTTCCGTTCGCCAGTAGAGGTCTGTTTTGCCCTGTGCCAATCCCTTTGCGTATTTTTCCTTTCTTGGAGCCTGTAAAGGATTGCCGCCTCCCTGTGCCCCATCCTTGCACATTTTTTCTTCCTGGGGGCATATTTTCACTCCTTCCATGAATGGCCGTTGCATACATAATAGATTATGCAGTGAAAATAAAAATGTTTGAGCCATTTATAGGGATTAAATCACCTTGGCCATGGAAAGTATGTGTTCTTTTCTGTATAGACATGCAAAATGTAAGTAACGGTAGTTTTTTTCGCTTGGATTTATTATAATAACAAGACATGTCAAAGGTTTGAAACCTTTTTCCAGCCTTGCTATAAAGGAGTTTTTTAATGAAACAGAATAATTTTGAAAGATTCAAGCTGCATAGCTATCTAATAGAAGCGGTGGAAGCGTTGGGCTTTGATAAGCCCACTGAAATTCAGGAAAGAGTCATTCCTTCTGCCTTAAAGGGATCCAGCCTGATTGGGCAATCACAAACAGGGACAGGGAAAACACACTCTTACCTCCTTCCGGTTATGAACAACCTGGATGCCAGCAAAGAAGAAGTACAAGCAATCATCACCGCACCGACCAGGGAGCTTGCCAATCAAATCTATCAGGAAGCGCTAAAAATCGCAGAACATTTTCCATCCGAACAGCCGGTGCAGGTTCGCTTGCTAGTTGGCGGGACGGACAAGCAGCGCACGATTGAAAAGCTTAAGGTACAGCCGCAGCTTGTAATCGGAACGCCAGGGAGGATTAAAGACTTGGTTGATGAACAAGCGCTTCAAGTGTACTCCGCAACAGCGCTTGTGGTCGATGAAGCGGACCTTATGCTGGATATGGGTTTTATTGAGGATATCGACAAGTTCGCATCACGGATGGCACAGAATATCCAGATGCTTGTCTTTTCTGCTACCATTCCAGAAAAGCTGAAACCGTTTTTGAAAAAATATATGGAAAATCCAAAGCATGTCCATGTCGATCCGAAAAAGGCAGTGGCCGAAAAAATTGAACATGTTTTAGTGCCACTCCGCCACAGAAACAAGCATCAGCTTCTGCACGATATCATCGTAAAGTATAATCCTTATCTTGCAATCGTGTTTACGAATACGAAGAAAATGGCAGACGAAGTTGCGGATGCATTGTTAGAAAAAGGACTGAGAGTCGGCCGTATCCATGGGGACCTCAGTCCGCGCGAACGTAAAAAAATGATGAAGCAAATTGGCAGCCTTGAGTACCAATATATTGTTGCAACCGATTTAGCTTCTCGGGGAATCGATATAGAAGGCGTGAGCCATGTCATAAATTATGAATTGCCCGCGGACCTTGATTTTTATGTCCATAGAACGGGAAGGACCGCACGGGCGGGATATTCCGGCATCGCCGCCACGATATATGAAACCTCTGATGAGGATGCCCTGAACCGCCTGGAAAAAATGGGTATCGAGTTTAAGAATATTGATATCCAAAATGGCGAATGGGTAGAAATCGATGAGAGGAACAAGCGTAAAAACCGTAAGAAGCATGAAACGGACATCGATGCCAGGGCGAAGACTGTAGTGAAAAAACACGTAAAGGTTAAGCCGGGGTATAAAAAGAAAATCCAGCGGGAAGTAGAAAACTTCAAAAAGCGCCAGCGCCGCATCCAGAAAAAGAAATAGATTTTGGGGGAATGCAAGATATGTTGAAAATTGGATCCCATGTATCCATGAGCGGAAAGGATATGCTTCTAGCTGCTAGCAAGGAGGCTGTGTCGTATGGTGCAAATACATTTATGATCTATACCGGCGCACCGCAGAATACAAGAAGGAAAAAAATAGAGGACCTGAATATCGAAGCAGGCAGGATGCATATGGAGCAAAACGGAATCGATGAAATTGTCGTGCACGCACCGTATATCATTAATATTGGAAACTCCGTAAACCCGGATACCTTCGAGCTTGGAGTCAATTTCCTGAGAAGCGAGATCGAGCGCACCGCCGCTCTCGGGGCTAAGCAGATCGTGCTGCACCCGGGCGCTCATGTCGGGGAGGGTACGGAGGCAGGCATCCGAAAAATAGTCGAGGGATTGAATGAGGTCCTTACCCAAGACCAGGGTGTACAGATTGCCCTTGAAACGATGGCGGGAAAAGGATCGGAATGCGGCAAGAATTTCGAAGAGCTGGCCATGATCATTGATGGGGTATCTTTAAGCGACAAGCTTTCTATCTGTTTCGATACATGCCATACCCATGATGCCGGATACAATATCGTGGAGGATTTCGACGGTGTCCTTAACGAATTTGATAAAATCATTGGCATCGACAGGATTAAGGTCCTGCACATCAATGACAGCAAGAATGCGGTAGGGATGCGCAAGGACCGCCATGAGAATATCGGCATCGGCCATATCGGTTTTGAGGCTTTAAGCTATATCGTCCACCATCCACAGCTCTCAGGTATTCCGAAGATCCTGGAAACGCCTTTTGTAGGGGAAGATAAGAAAAATAAAAAAGCTCCTTATTTGCATGAGATTGAAATGCTCAGGAATAAGGAATTCAATGAAAATTTGCTCGATAACATCATGAAGGGGTAATGACATACCTATGGATTTTTGGCTCACTCACGAAAAACAGCGGCAGAGTGAATGAGCCAAAATTCTGAATAAAAAGGCTTTCTTTTTAAAGGTTCGCTGTCAGCTGTTTAAATATTTCTTCGAGCTCATTTGCCGTAGCGAGCCCTGTTTTCATTTCAATCTGCTTCAGCGCCTTCATTCTTTCGGCCTTATTAAAAACATTGATATTTTTTCCGGCTACAATCCCAGCCACAGTCTTCGCGTCTCCCACTGTAAGATTAACATTATATTGCTTTGCCAGGCGCAGGAGCTCATCCGGTGTAATTGTATTTACTTTATGGTTGATCATCATTTCAAATAACTTCATACAATCCCCCCCTGCATCTAACATATGAAGCAAGGGCATGCGAGTGAACAAAGACAATCCTCTAAATTATTTGGATGACAGCATGAAACGTAAAAAGCCTGCTTCTTTACAAATAGCCTCCATATCCTATATACTACTCTTTGTAAATCGTAATGATTCTGAAATAAGGGTGAGATTCCTTTGGAAGATACACGGAAAAAGCCAATCATTGAAGTCAAAGACATTTCTTATAAATATGCAGAAGACCACGTCCTTGAACATGTTTCCTTAAACGTTCCTGAAGGAGCTTTTCTGGCACTTGTAGGGCCAAATGGATCCGGAAAATCGACATTGCTTAAATTGATCCTTGGTCTGTTAAAGCTGCAGTCAGGAAAGATAAAGCTTTTTGGGGAAGACATCCGCATGTTTAAGGACTGGGATCAAATCGGATTTGTTTCCCAAAAAGCCAACTCGTTTAATACCGGTTTTCCTGCTTCGGTTTTCGAAGTGGTACAAAGCGGTTTGACAAAGAAAATAGGGCTGTTTGCCTTTCCGAAAAAAAAGCATCGGGAAAAGGTGCTGGATGCGTTGAAGTCAGTCGGTATGCTTGGCTTCCAGGACAGGAACATCGGCGAATTATCCGGTGGACAGCAGCAAAGGGTTTTTATCGCGAGGGCCCTGGTGAGCGAGCCGAAATTGTTAATCCTCGATGAACCTACTGTAGGTGTGGATTCCCGCCACGTTCATGAATTTTATCAATTGCTTGGGGAGCTTAATAAAAAATCAGGGATCACCCTGATCCTTGTCACCCATGATGTAGGCACTGTAACAGATAAAGTCAGCCATGTCGCTTGTTTAAACAAGAGCCTGCATTTCCATGGCGACGCGGAGGAGTATCATTCATTGGATGAAAAGGAGCTTTCAACGATGTACGGCACCAGCGTCCAGTTGATTAGCCACAATCACTAATTTTTTGGAGGAAAAAACCGATGATTTCGGGGATATTTCAATTTGAATTTTTACAGAATGCGTTTCTTACAGGAATTATTATCGGAGCGCTTGCCCCTTTGCTCGGCGTGTTTGTTGTTGTGCGCCGGATGTCCCTCATTGCGGATGCATTAAGCCATGTCACACTGGCAGGTATAGCATTAAGTTTGCTTCTTGAAAAAAGGTTCATGGCTTTGGCGGGGCTAAATCCCTTGTATTTAGGAATGGCTTTCTCGGTGGCAGGATCTCTGTTCATTGAACGGTTGAGAAATGTATACAGGCATTATCAGGAATTGGCCATTCCCATTATACTTTCAGGCGGGATTGGATTAAGCGTCATTTTCATTTCCCTTGCCGAAGGATTCAATACGGATTTATACGGGTATTTATTTGGGAGCGTCAGCGCTGTCAGCCGAACGGATTTGTGGGTAGTGGTGGCTGTATTCCTTATTGTGGTCCTCACGGTAATCCTGTTATACAAGGAATTGTTTCTTTTGTCCTTTGATGAAGAACACGCAAGGGCCTCGGGGATTCCCTCCAAATGGATTCATTTTATTTTTATTATTATGGTGGCGATGGTGATATCAGTATCAATGAGAATAGTCGGGATCTTGCTTGTTTCGGCTCTGATGACTCTTCCAGTTGCAGCGAGCCTCCGTTTTGCTAACGGTTTTAAACAAACCATATTCTTTTCCATTCTGTTCGGGGAAATTTCAGTCATTGCAGGTTTATTTTTATCTTATTATTTGGATCTCGCTCCGGGGGGGACGATCGTGATCATCGCGGTAGGTTTACTGGTAACTGCAATCCTGATCGGTAAAAGGAAGAAAACAAAGTGGGGGGAAGGGAAATGAACGTGGCCACAGCCATGGAGCTGCTGAAGGAAAAGGGTTTTAGACATACTGGCAAACGGGAGGAAATGCTGCAGCTGTTTTCGGACAGCAATAAATATTTAACGGCGAAGGATGTCCTTGAGGCCATGAAAGAGGATTATCCAGGTTTAAGCTTTGATACCATTTATAGAAATCTCTCGCTTTTCGTCGAGCTTGGAATTTTTGAAATGACGGAATTGGCAGGAGAAAAGCATTTCCGGTTCTCCTGCGGCCATGAAAATCACCATCATCACTTTATATGTATGGACTGCGGCAAAACAAAGGAAATTGAAGCGTGCCCGATGAGTGGTTTGGAGGCCAGTTTGCAGGAATATGATATTTCTGGCCATAAGTTTGAAATATACGGCCGATGCCCGGAATGCATCAATTGACTAAACCCTGTGAATTTTTTTCACAGGGTTATCTGATGTGTATAAAATGGTTCTAATGTTGAACATTCAACCAGTTGTCGACCCACTGCTTTGCCTCTCCCCAATCATTTACCCGGATAACCTGATCAGGGATGGGCAGCCGATTGTATGGCGTATCGAATAAAATGACAGGAATGTTGCATTCCGTGGCAATGGCAACTGCATTGTCATGTTTATCCTCGAAAAAAATATCGACATTGAAACGTTTAGCAGCCTCAATTTTATCATGGGAACCAATGAGTTCAATATGGTGGAAATTCAATTCATGCCTGCCTAACCATGTTTCCGTGACTCTCAAGAGATCGCTGCGGCGGGCACTGATGAAGTAAAAATCAGCCAGGGCTGCCCAATTTCCAAGCGCTTCCTTTGCTCCATCTGCAATCACAGACTCTGCATAAATTACGGGTTCATTTTTCGTGAACCATTCAGCGAACGCTTCCCTGGAAATATCCACGAACGGAGTCAGCTCATATTCCGTTATATCTTCATACGCCAGGTTTAATTCAAAGGCTTTATTTAAGAACGGTATCATCGAATCAGGCCGGGTCACCGTACCGTCTATGTCGATACCAAAGCGTTTTTTCATCATTATCTCTCCTATCGATGCGAATGCCATTTTATACAGGGCAAGAAGTATAAAAATTTTTGAATATGTTTTGATGTCTAATTTCTACATACAAGTGTGTGAGTCCCAATGTTGCAACAGGAAGTGTTAATTTTAGCATTTGTTCCAACAGGGAGGGTGCTTGTCGCTTATCTGGAAAAAAAGAAATACTATCCATGAAATGAAACCTTTGTTAAGAGGATTTTTATAAAAACCACGTACACTATTAATGCTCCTATCTTAAAAAAGCGAGGGATCATTATGGGCGATAGCCGAAGCAATAATTCCACACTTGATGATGGGATGAACACCAATCCGACGGCAAAAAGAAGTGTTGCTGCCAATACGGAATCCAAAGAACAGGATCAATACCGAGAAGAAACCGCAGCCGAGATTACAGGGCCCCGGCAATTCACCGCGGGCGCAAGGACCGATTCCGGCCAAGCTCAAGAACAAAGAGCTGCCGGTTCTGTAATCGGTTATGCAGCCTTGGCCTTGTCGATCCTTTCCCTCTTCACGATGCCTTTCTTGTTTGGAGCGGTAGGCATCGTGCTAGGATACATGGCACGCAGAAGAGGAGCCGACACGATCGGTGCATGGGCAATCGGCATAGGTGCTGTATCGATCATTGTAGGTGTTTTCATTCTCCCGTTTTTTTAACTAGGGCACATAAAAATGCTTGGATTCGACATGAATCCAAGCATTTCCTCTTATTAAAACAATTTAAACGATCGGCTCGCCACTATGCTCATTTCTCTGTTTTTCATAATATTCCTCGGCAATCTTGTCGATCTCTTTCTTCAGTTCCTCTACCATTGTCTCTTCCGGAACTTTTCGCACAATTTTCCCTTTGCGGAACAGCAATCCTTCTCCCCTGGCGCCGGCAATTCCGATATCTGCTTCCCTTGCCTCTCCCGGTCCGTTTACGGCACAGCCCAGGACAGAAACCTTGATTGGCGCTTTAATGGTTTGGATATATTCTTCCACTTCATTTGCAATGCTAATTAAGTCTATTTCAATCCGGCCGCAAGTCGGGCAAGAAATCAATGTCGCCATGTTTGACGCGAGGCCGAATGATTTAAGCAATTCCCGGGCCACCTTAACCTCTTCCACCGGGTCGGCGCTCAGGGACACACGCACAGTATTTCCGATTCCTTTGCTTAAAATCGCACCTAATCCCGCCGCGCTTTTTACGGTGCCGGAAAATAAGGTTCCAGATTCCGTAATTCCAAGGTGGAGCGGATAATCAAATGCTTTAGCAGCTTTTTCATAGGCTTCTATGGCTAAATTGACATCAGAAGCCTTCATTGACACGATGATATCGTAAAAATCCAGGTCTTCAAGGATCTTGATATGGTGCAAGGCGCTTTCCACCATTCCGTCTGCCGTTGGATAGCCATACTTCTCAATGATGCGCTTCTCCAATGAACCGGCGTTGACACCGATCCGGATGGGTATACCCTTTTCTTTGGCTGCTTTTACGACAGCTTCCACTTTTTCCCGGCGCCCGATATTTCCCGGGTTGATGCGGATTTTGTCCGCTCCCCCTTCAATCGCCTTTAATGCGAGCTTATAGTCGAAATGGATATCGACAACAAGCGGGATATTGATTTGCTTTTTAATATCGGCAATGGCGTTTGCCGCCCGTTCATCCGGGCACGCTACACGGACGATCTGGCATCCTGCTTCCTCGAGCCGTTTGATCTCCGCCACTGTGGCTTCCACGTCATGGGTCTTGGTCGTCGTCATGCTTTGGACGATGACCTCGTTGTTGCCCCCGATCGTCAAATTGCCGACTTTTATCGGTCGTGTTTTTGTTCGATGTATAATTTCACTCAAAGTGAATTCTCTCCTTTAGGAAAAAATCATAATATAGATTTTTTGATCACTTAAATATTGTAACAATGTTAGGCTGAGCTTGACAAGAATTAGAATTCCACTGAGCACTCGGTAAATGTTAAAATGATTCCTCGTATTATTCATATACAGGTATTTTATATGTTTCCCCAATCTGCATATCCTGCGGCCTTAGCCCTTTGTTCAGTTTTTGGAAATCTGCAACAACCGTTTCGATTGCAACCTGTAAGGAGCCTTCTTCCCTTTCAACGATGGTAAGGAGAGTGTCTCCGGGTTTTACTGTGATTTGTTTATATGGCAACACTTCTTTTATGGTTTGCCGCGGATATTCCTTTGCTTTTTCTACGGCCACTATTCCCATTGCCGGAAGTGTACCAGTGGTTAAATCAAAATAAACAATGAATCCAAAAAAACATGCAGTAAGAAAAAGCAGCAGCCGTTTCATCCATTTCATTCCCCCTGCTAGTCTTATTAAATATATATGGGGGAAATTCCTTCATATGCCCAAAATTGGGCATCTCTATAAAAAAAACTACATCTTAACAGTTTCTTCATATTTTTTGTAGATAATTGTACCCATCCGCGATTGAAGTCCCGTGGAGGCAGGAAAGGGATTTTCCATGGTTGCCACTGAAGTAAAAAAGATTGCGGAGCAATCCTCGAAGGCAGCTGAAAAAATTGGTGAAACAATTGAAGAAATGGACAATATTACGAATCAGGCTGCTACAGAATTCGGCAGAATGGCAATCAGCCTAAAAAGCAATATCGAAGAGGCGCCTTAGGCAAAAAGTCATGATGTTTGGGGGAGGATTGTTTCTGAAGTAACAGGGCTGCATCATCTAATTAAGGGTGTTCTTAAAGATCTCCATAATTCCATTCCTGAAATGGAGGAAGCTGCAGAATATTATGTTTCGCATTCACAGCAAACAAGTGCCAGCGCTTAAAATAGGCTGGCAAGTTCTTATGAACAGGCCCGCAAATTAAAAGATACATATAAAATCGGGGAAAGGCTCCATGAATTGTTCGAAATATTAACGAAGCAGATCGAAAAACCTAAAATCATAAAATTAATAGGCGCCCATAAGGGGCGCCTATTTTGCTGATTCATTTTCAGGGATTTCCTTTATCGAGAGGTAAAGCATGACAAGCGAAACAAACCAGCTAATGAGAATTCCTAACGGGACTACGGCCTCGAATGTATCCATGATGGCAAAGAAAATGGTCGGCAAGGTAATGGCATAAGCAGTCAATCTCCATGAATGGCCATAAGATATGTTTTTTTTCAAATTGTTTTTAAAGATCATTCCAAAGACCGCCAGAAATAAAATTTTGATGAAATTCAACGCCGTAGTGAACAGGTACATGAAAACTATAATGACCGGAAGGACGATCATGAGTGCGGAATCCGCTTTTTCAAGAAATTGTTCAAGCTCTCCGCTTGTAATCGAAAAGCCTTCCAAAATGGAATAAGGGTTGGACTGGGCCTGGCCGGCAGTAACAAATACAAGCTCATGCTTAAGGATGCCTATGCCATTTTCCGTTTGCGCAGCAATATCGCCCCCTTTCAATTTCCCAGTGTCATCAAGGGTGATCTGGAAGCCGTCCTTGTTGATGGTAACAGGTTCGTCCACTTCCGAGTCCAAGGTACCATTCTCTATTTTGAACGGCGGCAATTCTCCTTTTACTGTTTCCCCAAAAGCCTCAATCCCGCTCTTGATCGTGGTGCTAAAGTGATAGGCAGGGGGCATGACGGAGAAAATCGTAAGTATAAATACAAAAGCAATCGTTTTTCCTATTCCTTGATTCCGAAACGCTGCAATGTCTTTGGGAGAATAAAGGCTGACAAATAACTGTTTGAAAATATTCATGGTTCACAGCACCTTTTACATAAAATCGTACAATTTATTTTAGCTTAGCATACTTGTATAAAACAACCAATTGTAATCATAAAGTGTTATATATATGGAACTAAAGAAGTGTGCAGTGAAAAATTCCACTTGATCTAACATTAATGTGAGTGCGCGGTTTCACAGGAATTTGAATAGTTTTCATAAACCAACTTGTAAGTTCCGGGTGCGGGATCAAAAAGTATGAAACCTTGCTCGTGTTCTTTGCGTAAACCATACAAAGGGTTATCAAATACAAGAAAAGGGAATAAATGAAGATGGGAGAGGATGTTGTTTGGATACGATTTATTGGATTTTAATCGCAGCGGCGTTCGTTATCGGTTTCATCGGGCTTGTGTTTCCTGTGATTCCAAGTGTGCTGTTCATTTTCGGTGGAATCCTGCTTTACGGATTTCTGCTCACCTTTGAACCGTTCAATTGGGTTTTCTGGGTCATACAAATTTTACTTGTAGTCCTTTTGTTCATGGCGGATTATGTCGCAAACATGATCGGTGTGAAAAAATATGGGGGATCCAGGGCGGCCATATGGGGGAGCACGATAGGAATATTGATCGGACCTTTTGTCATCCCTGGATTCGGGATATTGATCGGTCCCTTTATCGGTGCCATCATTGCCGAAGTTATTATCCACAGGACAAATCTGGGGACAGCCGTGAAAATCGGCGTGGGGTCATTGATCGGGTTCATCAGCAGCGTCTTTGCGAAGGCATTAATACAACTGTTCATGGTAGGTTATTTTTTGTTTGTTGTTTTACTGTAATAAAAAGTAAAGCATAACGTTTGAAACGGGTTCCAAACTTTGGTACTCTATGTTTAACGAGCTTTAGGAAATTCAGGAAATCCTGTTCGGGTTTCTTGTGTTTTCCTTTGCCTGTAAACTATTTTTACATAGGGAGGAATTTATTATGGCATTTGAACTTCCACAATTACCTTACGCGTATGATGCTTTGGAGCCAAATATCGACAAAGAAACGATGAACATCCATCACACTAAGCATCACAACACGTACGTAACAAACCTGAACAATGCTTTGGAAGGAAATGAAGAGCTTCTAAGCAAAAGTGTAGAAGAAGTAATCTCCAATCTTGATGCAGTTCCTGAATCTGCACGTACTGCTGTACGCAATAATGGCGGCGGACATGCGAACCACACTTTATTCTGGCAGATCATTTCTCCAAACGGAGGCGGCCAGCCTACCGGTGAATTGGCTGATGCCATCAGCTCAAAGTTTGGCAGCTTTGACAGCTTTAAAGAAGAGTTCGCCAAAGCAGCTACCACTCGCTTTGGTTCAGGCTGGGCATGGCTTGCTGTAAACAATGGCGAATTGGAAGTAACAAGCACTCCAAACCAGGATAATCCATTGATGGAAGGCAAGACACCAATCCTCGGGTTAGACGTTTGGGAGCATGCCTATTACTTAAAGTATCAAAATCGTCGTCCTGAATATATCAATAGTTTCTGGAATGTTGTAAACTGGGACGAGGTTTCAAAACGCTTCAGTGCAGCGAAATAATTTCTTTGCTTGTAAGAAGGCGGGGCCCCGATTGGGATCCCGTTTTTTTATTTATATCACGTGCAGGACGGAAAACCCATTGTTTCCGAACCTAAGAGTATTTTGCTAACATAAATGCCTTTGATTCTTCAAACACTATTGAAGAATTAAAAGGAGAGGTTAAACAATGGGCATATTAAAAAAATGGTTTGGAAGAGGTGCGGTACATAAAGATTTGCATATGCTGCTGCTGATCGGGGGCTTATACAGCCTGAGCACCGCTTTATCGAATACGTTCGTCAATGTCTATCTCTGGAAGCAATCCGGTGAATTTCTCGATATCGGCATTTATAATTTATCTGTCGTGTTTTTTCAGCCTTTCACGTTCATCCTTGCAGGACGCATGGCTAAGAAAATCGACCGGATTTTCGTTTTGCGGCTCGGGGTCATCTTCCTGTCAGGTTTTTTTCTTTGTGTACTGCTGGTGGGTGACAGAGCTACGGATTTTTTAGTATTGCTCGGCGGACTTCTTGGCGTCGGATATGGGTTCTACTGGCTGGCATTCAATGTTTTGACATTTGAAATCACAGAGCCGGAAACGCGCGACTTTTTCAACGGCTTTTTGGGTATCCTTTCATCTTTCGGCGGGATGGTCGGCCCGGTCCTTGCTGGTTATATTATCTCGAATCTTGCAAAAAACGCCGGTTACTCGATTATCTTCGGCATATCCTTATTTTTGTTTTCCATTGCGGTGCTTTTGAGCTTCTTTTTGGATAGAAGGCCGGCTGGAGGAAGTTATTTGTTCGCCAGAATATGGAGGGAAAGAAAAAATAACCAGTCCTGGCGGATGATCACCAATGCCAATTTTTTTCAAGGGATAAGAGAAGGGACGTTCATGTTTGTTATTTCGGTTTTTGTTTTCATTAAAACAGGAAGCGAAATGGCAATCGGGAACTTCGGATTGATCAATTCAGCTATATCATTTGTTGCGTATTTCCTGGCCTCGCGTTACATAAAAGAGTCAATGAGAAAAAAGGCGATTCTTGCAGGAGGGGTCATATTATACGCTTCTGTGTTTTTGGTCGCGTATGGTGTAAGTTACGCTAAGCTGTTAATGTATGCGGCCGTGATTGCCATAGCATATCCAATCCTGCTTGTCCCTTACGTATCAATGACCTATGATGTCATTGGTACTGCCTGGAAAGCAGCGGAGATGAGAATCGAATATATTGTCGTTCGGGAAGTATTCATCCATCTTGGACGTTTCGTCTCCATTTTAGGTTTTATTGCCTCTGTAACCCTATTCAAGCCAGAGGAGAGCCTCCCGGTTTTTTTATTGATTATCGGGGCCGGCCATCTTTGCATTTACCTTTTCGTAAGAAAGGTAAAGATTGTCTTGTAAGGGGAGAAAAAACCCCCTGCTTTTTTTATGATGAAAATCCAGTAATATAATCTAGAAATAAAATGCATCTTTATATAAAATGGAAAAGTATTAGGAATTATAAAGAAGGATGTGTGGCTTGTAGGTGAATAAGGAAAAGAAGAAAAAGACGCATGTTCCTCTTCGTTTAAATTTGCTTTTCTTATTAGTGTTCGTTTTATTCTCTGTCTTAATCCTGCGGCTTGGCGTCGTCCAGATTGTCTACGGCGATGATTACAAGCGCGAACTGGACAAAAAGGAAGAGGTGCCGGTGAACAGTCCTGTACCGCGCGGCAAAATGTTCGACCGCAACCTTAAGGTCCTGGTTGACAATGTACCGCTCGATGCCATTACTTATACAAGATATCAGGGCACCAAATCGGAGGAAATGCTCGAAACAGCCGAGAAATTGGCACAGTACATCGACATGAAACCGAACAAAAAGAGGCGGAGCAAAATAACTGAACGTGACCTTAAAGATTTCTGGATATTAAAGTACCCGGAACGGGCGCAAGCAAAAATCACTGAAAAAGACCGAAACTTGGTGGAAGAAAAAAAGAAGCCCGAGAAATATTTATACGACGTTCAGCTTGAACGGATTACAAAACAGGAAATCAGTAAATTTTCAGATGATGAACTGGAAGTACTTGCCATCTTCCGTGAATTTAATGGGGGGATGGAGCTGGTTCCCCAAATCGTAAAGAATAAAGATGTAACAAAACAGGAATTTGCAAGAGTAAGCGAAAACCTTGATTCTCTCCCAGGGGTAGACATTACGACAGACTGGGACCGTTCATACCCGTATGATAAAACTCTGAAATCGGTGCTTGGCAAAGTATCATCCTCAGAAGAAGGCCTTCCGAAAGAAAATATCGATTATTTTCTTGCCAGGGATTACAGCCGCAATGACAGGGTAGGCAAAAGCTATATTGAACTGGCATATGAAGATGTGCTGCATGGCCAGAAAGCAAAGGTCAAAAATATTAAAGATAAGGCAGGCAATGTGGTTGAAACCCAGGAAGTTTCGAAAGGGGAGCGCGGCAAGGACCTGATCCTTACGATTGACACGGACCTTCAAATTGCGGCGGAACAAATCCTTGAAAAAGAGCTTGTGGAAGCGAAGGCAAGAGGAAATACAAGCCTGCTTGATCGCGCTTTTATCGTAATGATGGACCCTAATACCGGGGAAATCCTCACAATGGCCGGAAAGCAGATAAAGAAAGATGAAGAAACAGGCAAGCGGACGATTGAAGATTTCGCGTTAGGAAATATTTCAACCTCCTACACTATGGGATCTTCCGTTAAGGGTGCGACTGTGCTGGCCGGTTTCCATACAGGTGCAATCTCGCCCGGAACGGTGTTTAACGATGTGAAAATAAGAATCAAAAACTCGAACCCGTTTGGCTCCGTACACGACTACGGCCCCGTTAATGATATCACAGCGTTGAAAAAATCATCGAACGTATATATGGCCAGGACAGTCTTTAACCTTGCCGGCAGCCACTATGTACCAAACCAGCCGATAAGCTTTAATAAAGCTGCATTCAGTACTATGCGGGATATATACGCTCAATTCGGGCTTGGAACGCGGACGGGCATCGACCTGCCGAATGAAATGGCAGGCTTTAAAGGCGCGGAGGAGTCAATAAGTAAACTAATGTTCCTTTCCATCGGACAATATGACACGTATACACCAATTCAGATGGTACAATATGTGTCAGCGATCGCCAATGGCGGAAACCGGATGAAACCGCATATTGTGAAAGAAATCCGCCATCCGCTCGATGACCACGATAAACTCGGGCCTGTGATGCAAAAAGTAGAGCCGACTGTGTTAAATAGATTGCCAATGTCTGAAAGCGAAATTGCCCGCGTCCAGGAAGGGTTCAGGCAGGTAATGCAGGAAAAGGGCGGGACAGCGGAGGCATTCTTTGGCAAGAAATCGTACAAACCGGCCGGAAAGACTGGAACCGCGGAGGCCTTCTATGATGGCCCTGACCGGAAGAAATACTCGGAACCTGTCCCAACCACCAATCTTACGCTGGTAGGTTATGCACCTTATGATAACCCTGAAGTGGCTTTTGCCTGTGTTGTTCCTTGGGCCTACCAATCCAAGCCGGGCCATTCCATGAACAAGGAAGTGGCCATGCAGGTAATGGACAAATATTTTGAACTCAAGAAGGAGCGGGCAAAAAAGGCCGCCCAAACGACAACTTCGGAACAAATCGATGACACAAAGGAAACGCCGGCAGCACAGCAAGAAGCCAACGAAAACCAGCAAAACCAAAACTAGTAATTGAACTAGTATCGCCAAACGTCTCTATTAAATTAGAGGCGTTTTTGTTTTTTAATAGATAAGAACGTACCCTGCCCCAGCGCACAGGAGATGCTAGTGGCGCGTCGTTACATGACCTTTCCACTGGGATGTGTGGTGATGTCAGCGATCCGTCACAGGACGTGCCGGTTGTTAGCTGACGGTCCTTACAAAATCCTCATATCAGGTTGCACTTTATGCTGATCAAACTTGCAAAGACCGTTGTGCACATCGACGATTGCCACAGGATGCGGGTGAGGTTAGTCGACGTTCCTCTGAATAGGGCACTACCGCATTATTAGTGAGATTCCTTTGTTTTTCTCTGAATTAATCCTAAATTCTATCCTTTTTACATTTTTCTAAACACGATTTACATAACCTTTACAAACTGTTTAAACCGCGTTAATACAAAAGCTTTACTATGTATTTGTAGGACAAAACAACTAATATCTCGTAGGAGGATTCGAGAAATGAAAAGCTTTAAGTTTATGGCACTAACAGCTATGATGAGCGGGGTAATGGCTTTCACTGCAGCTTGCGGTTCAGATGGAAGTTCGGAGAAGAACGGAGGGGCTGCAGACTCTGGCAAACAGCTTAGCGGAAATGTTGCAGTCGATGGATCTTCAACAGTATTCCCAATCATGGAAGCTATATCTGAAGAATACATGGCTGAACAGCCTGAAGTTAAAGTGTCAGTTGGAGTAAAGGGAACTGGCGGTGGATTCGAGAAATTCATAGCCGGCGAAACTGATATGAGCAATGCATCGCGTCCGATCAAAGACGAGGAAAAAGCTGGACTTGAAAAAGCGGGAATTGAATATACAGAATTAAAATTAGCATTTGACGGCCTTTCTGTTGTTGTCAATAAAGAAAATGATTTCATCGATCACTTAACAGTTGATGAGCTGAAAAAATTATGGGTTGACACAGGAAAACCAAAAAAGTGGTCTGATATCCGTCCGGAATGGCCAAAAGAAGAAATCAAGTTCTATTCTCCTGGAACAGATTCAGGTACGTACGATTACTTCAATGAAGTAATCCTCGAGGAACAGCCGATTGTATCAAATGCAACACTTTCTGAAGATGACAACCAGCTTGTAAAAGGAATCTCCGGGGACAAAAACGCAATTGGTTTCTTCGGATTTGCCTACTATGATGCAAACAAGGAAAATTTGAAGATCGTTAAGATTGATAATGGAAAAGGACCTGTAGAGCCGACACATGAAACGATTAAAAGCGGCGAATATGAACCGCTGTCACGCCCATTGTTCACATACGTTGCTAATAAATCAATCAGTGATAAAGAGCAGGTTTCTGATTTCGCTGAATTCGCAATAGAAAACGCTGGTGAGTTGGCAGAAGAAGTAGGGTATGTAAAGCTTCCTGAAGAGGAGTACAAAAAAGACCTTGAAAAATTAAAAGAATTGCAAAAATAAGGGGTTCGCTTATTAGAAAACAATTTTGGCAAAGGAGGGAAGCATGTTTGCTTCTCGCCTTGCCATGTCTTGGATGGAAAGGGGTTTTCATTTTGGAACTTGGCAACGCAGAAAAAAATTCAGTCCAGCGCATGATCATGGAAAAGAAGCAACAGCGCAAGAATGGGTTCAGTTTTGAGAAAATCGTTCCTGGGCTGCTTCTTCTGACAGCTATCATTTCGGTATTGACTACGCTTGGGATTGTTTTTACTTTGATTTTTGAAACAGTCACTTTCTTTACGGAGATTCCGCTTAAAGAATTTTTGACAGATAAAAAGTGGTATCCATTCTCGAAAACTGAGGCATCCTTCGGTATTCTCCCATTGATAATGGGGACTTTGAAGGTTACGGGAATCGCAGCTCTTGTGGCCGTACCGATTGGCTTGGCTTCAGCCATCTATTTGAGTGAGTATGCATCGGATAAAGCCAGAAGGATGATTAAACCGATCCTGGAAGTATTGGCAGGGATCCCGACGATTGTATATGGTTTCTTTGCTTTGACGTTTGTCACTCCTGTTTTACAGAAGATTGTTCCTTCTCTTGAGATTTTTAACGCCCTGAGCCCGGGGATAGTCATCGGAATCATGATCACGCCGATGATTGCCTCTTTATCGGAAGATGCCATGTCTTCCGTGCCGAATTCGATCAGGGAAGGTGCTTTTGCCCTTGGGGCAACCAAGTTTGAAACAGCTATCAAAGTAATCTTACCTGCCGCACTTTCAGGAATTCTTGCTTCTATCGTACTGGCATTATCAAGGGCGATAGGCGAAACGATGATTGTGTCCGTTGCCGGCGGTTCTACACCAAACATGGACATGGATGTTACAACTTCCATTCAAACGATGACCGCCTATATCGTCCAGGTATCTACGGGTGACGCGGGATATGGAACGACAATTTATTACAGCATATATGCGGTCGGTATGACCCTCTTCGTATTTACGCTGTTGATGAACCTGTTGGCACAATTTATCTCTCTCAGGTTTAGGGAGGAATACTGATGAAACTGATCAATGAAGAAATCGTTGCAAAAAGAATGCCTACCCGGTTAGCAATCAACTCCATTCTAAAAGGTGTGTTTTTCCTGGCCACAATATTTGGCCTGCTGGTGCTGGGAGTATTGCTCTACCGGATATTCACTCAAGGATTTGGCAACCTCGATTTAAGTTTTTTCCAGAACTTTGCATCAAGAAAGCCTGAAGAGGCTGGTGTAAAAGCGGCGTTTATCGGAACCATCTGGCTGATGGCAACAGTTGCTCCAATCTCGTTGTTCCTAGGGGTTGGAACGGCGATTTACCTTGAAGAATATGCGCGGAAAAATCGTTTTACGATATTTATCCAGGTGAACATTTCAAACCTGGCAGGTGTGCCTTCGATCGTATTTGGATTGCTTGGACTAACGATATTCGTCCGTGCTTTGGCACTTGACCGTTCAGTATTGGCAGCAGCGCTGACGATGAGCTTGCTTATTTTGCCGGTCATCATCGTTGCTTCCCAGGAAGCGATCCGCTCCGTGCCAAAGGAAATGCGGGAAGCTTCATATGGCTTGGGCGCCACAAAGTGGCAGACGATCATAAAGGTTGTCCTGCCAGCAGCGATTCCGGGAATCCTCACAGGCGGAATTCTTGCGCTCTCAAGGGCCATTGGGGAAACAGCTCCGCTTGTTGTTCTTGGTATCCCTATGTTTATCGCTTTCTTGCCAAGAACAGTATTCGATACATTTACGGTCCTGCCGATGCAGATTTACAACTGGACTTCAAGGCCTCAGGAAGAGTTCCAGCATGTTGCGGCAGCAGGCATCATCGTGCTCCTGGTACTGTTGATCATCATGAATTCGATTGCTGTATTTATCCGGAATAAATTTCAGAAACGATATTAGTTTTAAGATTGATAGATGGTATTTTTTGGCGTGAAATGCGCCTTGGGGTTAAGCGAATAACCGGTGCGGCCGAGCTCGCACTGGACAAGGAAAGCTTCGGGAGCGCTACTACTCATAAGGGAAGCACAGCTTATCGAGGATGTCACCAAACAAAATCAAAGATTTTTTCCGCTACGAAGCGCTTCTTGAAGAATTTCTTTGTTGACGTCTAGGTTGCCCAGGAGGTGGCGTGGCAAATGTAAGTCGACGATCGTTATAAAAGGGCGCCGAACGCTCTTCTTACAAGGATGAAGGAGGATTTCAATATGACTGCCACTATAGTAAAGCCAGAGGTAAACAAAAAGGACAGCAGCCAGGTGAACGAAATAAATACATTCGATAAAGAATTGGTGTATGAAACGAAGGATTTAAATCTTTGGTATGGGGATAACCATGCCTTGAAAAATATCAATCTCGATATTACAGAAAATGAAGTGGCTGCGATTATCGGGCCATCTGGTTGCGGTAAGTCAACATATATTAAAACTTTGAACCGGATGATTGAATTGGTTCCGGGCGTAAAGACTTCCGGTGAAATCAAATATCGGGGGCGCAATATTCTTGATAAATCATATAAAGTGGAGGAATTGCGGACACACGTGGGAATGGTTTTCCAGAAACCGAACCCGTTCCCTAAATCCATCTATGAAAATGTGGCATATGGTCCAAAAATCCACGGAATCAAAAATAAGAAAATCCTGGATGAAATCGTTGAAAAAAGCCTGCGCGGCGCTGCAATCTGGGATGAAGTGAAGGATCGCCTGAACCAGAATGCATACGGGCTTTCAGGCGGACAGCAGCAGCGCCTGTGCATAGCGAGATGCCTTGCTATTGAACCGGATGTCATTCTTATGGATGAACCAACATCAGCACTAGATCCGATTTCTACCTTGAAGGTAGAGGAGCTGGTACAGGAACTTAAGAAAGAATTCAGCATTATCATCGTTACGCATAATATGCAGCAGGCTGCCAGGATTTCTGATAAGACGGCATTTTTCTTAAATGGAGAAGTCATTGAGTATAAAGATACAAATACAATTTTCTCAAATCCGGCTGATAAAAGAACGGAAGATTATATTACCGGCCGTTTTGGATAAGCGACAGACAGGGGCTGAATGGACGAATGGCAGTACGTGAAAAGTTTGAACAGGAATTGGCACAACTTAATGGAAAGATAGTCGAGTTGGCAAATCTCGCATCTGAATCGATTTCCCGGTCTTTTACGGCTCTTGAGAATCAGGATCTGGATTTGGCTTTAGAAATCATTGAAGACGATACAAAAGCGGATATGCTCGAAGAAGAAATTAATGAATACGCGATTTTGCTGATTGCAAAGCAACAGCCGGTGGCGATTGATTTAAGAAGGATCATTGCTGCGATCAAAATTGCTTCTGATATCGAGAGAATGGCAGACTTTGGCGTCAATATCGCCAAGTCGGCTATCCGGATCGGCCAGCAGCCTTTCATAGAATCGCTTGCCCATTTAAGACAAATGAAGGACATCACGCTTGAGATGATTCACCTTTCGATTCTGGCTTTTGAAAAAGATGATGTCGTTATGGCAAGAAACATCGCGGAAATGGATGATGAAGTGGACCGTTTATACGGGGAAAGCATTAAAAGCTTGCTGCGGCTTTCCAATGAAAATCTGCAGCAAGTAACACAGCTTTCTTTCATTGCAAGGTATCTCGAGAGGACTGCAGACCATGCAACAAACGTTGCGGAGAGCATTTATTACCTTGTAAGAGGGCGCCATTTTGACTTAAATGAATAACAAATAGATAGGAAGACTCAGGGGGCAGCTGCCAATTAAGCTGATCTGGGTCTTCCTTCTCTGTTGTCATGATATTATATGACTTGATTTTTCTACTTTGTTATCGTTTTTGCAACCTGCTGGACTGTCATGTTATTTGTAACAACGTATTCACCTATTTGGATTTGCTTCGATAAATCATTTTTATTCATGTACTCTTCAAAGAGGGATGCATCCTTTAGTATGTTTTCCTTTACCAGCAATTGAGCAATTTCCCCTGATGTCATACCCGATTGAATCGTCAGTGTGTACGTTGCCGCAGGTCCTTTATCCTTTTCAGCGGAAGCTTGTGTGCCTTCATTTTTTTTAGCATTTTTCTCAGTTGTCGCTGGTACATCTTTGTTGTCCTGTTGCTTTTTCGCAGATTTTGTATTCTGTCCATTGTCCGTTTCAGGAGGCTTTTCTTGTTCCGTTTCCTTTGTAACCTGGAAGCCTTCTTGCTCCAGTGTGTTTTTAGCATGGTGGAGATCCATCCCTGCTTTATCCTTTGGTTCAAACCAATACTGATAGCCCGCAATCACTGCAGTCGACAATATTATCCCTGCAGCAAACGCCCGTATGGATCCTTTATTCATCATGCAGCCCCCTTGTGCGGTTTTCCTCCAAAATGCTTCTGACAGCTTCTATTGACAAGGTGGATTGTTTTGTTATTTGCTCCAGTGAAAGGCCTTGCTGGTATAGAGATAATACTTGGGCCTTTAGTATCTCATTTATCGGTTGTTGCTTCGCCAAAGATTCCTTGGAAATAAGAGGCTGCTTTAGTCCCCCTGCTGGGTCTTCCTGGATCAGCAGCTCTTCCTCCAGGATCCTGATTTTCCTTTTTAAATGATAGATGTCCTGCATATGCGTAAGAGTTAATTCCTCCAATTCTTCCTGAAGCTTTCTTACATTGTCCCTTTTAAAGAAAGAAAAGATAAGTAGTAAAATGGCAGCTGCCAGCAATATGATAAAAATTGTTTCCATGTTTTCACCCCGTCCGTGTCTGGTACTTAATCCAAACTCTATCATACACAATTTTTTAGCAGATTGGGCTTCATTTGACATGATAATTGTTACGTTTATAAAAAAAGTATGTTTTTGTCAAAAAAATTGATTTTGTTATGTCGAAATGTATCACACTGCTCGTTTTTTGCGCTGTTCTAAAAAATTTAGTCCCTTTTTTCCGCTCATATAAAGGTGCGGGTAAACTCGACAAAATGCGTTCATTGTCTGTCTTTTATTTCAATGCTACCATAAAGATATAGAATTTTTAGAAAATTAATAATGCCGTAAGCCAGTGGATTATAAATACAATGTGTTCATGGGACAGGCAACAGAGACAAGGCCTGTGTTGCATCATTCATATCTAAGGGGGAAAACAATGATTAGTCTATCAGCATACCAACCGAAATATAAGCAGGCAGTTTCCCTGAAGAACCTGAAAGCCGGAATTTGGCTGGATGGAACCTTTGACTGGGTAACGGAGGAATCAGCGAGCCATGCAAATGGAGAGGTCAGGACCCTGGTTCAGACCCATACAAAGAATCCGGTTACCTTTTTCAAGTTTACGATCAAAAATTGCTCAAAAGAAAAGATTATGCCGAAAATCATGTTCCAATATGAGAATTTATTAGAACGGCAGGCAGTCGCTTTCTATAGTCCGAGTGAAAAAGCGATCCTGCATATGGGCCAAGCGTCCGTTACTTTGATTGGTGGAGGAATTAACGGAAAAAGCATTTCCCAATATTGCATCCAGGGAAAAAAACACCTTTACCATAACGGCTGCTTTAAGTCCATGAAAGAAGGTATCCTCTCTTTTTCCCCGCTTGCAAAGGGAGAAGTAAGCACCATGTTTTCCTTCGAAACCACAATCATGACGCAGGATTCTGCGGAAGCCATTGCTTGGGTCATATCCGCCGCAACAGAGGAAGAAGCAAAATTTATTAACGATGGCCTTCTGGCTTCCGGCCCTAATTTGAATATTTAAATACCGCTTTATAAAAACTGTATATTTTCCTCGAAAAAACAGACTAGCATTTCATATAGAAAAGTGCTATTATAGAAAAGTCCTATGTGAAATAGCATTTATGTTTGGAGGGAAATACACATGCGCGTGAATATTACGTTAGCTTGCACTGAGTGTGGAGACCGTAACTATATTTCTAAAAAAAATAAACGTAACAATCCAGATCGTCTTGAGCTTAAAAAATACTGCCCAAGAGAAAAACGCAACACAGTACACCGTGAAACAAAGTAAGCAGCAGGATTTTTCCTGTTGCTTTTTTTGCACTTTAAGAAAATATAAACTTGGGGCACGTACCGATGTTCAGGCGACGCAGTACCAAGTTTACGAGGAAATGCAGAACACAGGCAAAAAATACGGTGCGCGTTTTTATGTCTTCGCCTTTGCCCCGTATCCTGTGCGCCTCAACTACCCCTTTTCAAGGCTCGCCAACCGGCGAGTTTTCTTTATTTTACATGCAAAAGGAGGCTACTACATATATGAATGAAGTGAAGAAGGAAATCCGCGGGCAATTGAAGTCTGTATTGCAGAATATCAGTGAGCCTGATTACCGCACCCTCTCACGCAAGATCGCCAAAAATCTATTTAAGCTGGGAGAGTGGGAAAAAGCTAAGGTTGTTGGCGTAACGGTCTCCAATGTACCGGAAGTGGATACCCGGGAAATCATTAAGAAAGCCTGGGAACAGGGAAAAGAAGTGGCTGTGCCTAAATGCTTTCCCAAAGAAAAATCCATCCAGTTCAGGAAAATCACTTCCTTAGAACAGCTTGAAACGGTCTTTTTTGGACTGCAGGAACCTATTTTGAATGAAACAACGGAAGCACCGAGGGAAGAAATCGATCTTTTGATCGTACCGGGCCTTGGGTATACAAGGACAGGATATCGCATTGGTTTTGGAGGAGGCTACTACGACCGGTTTCTTCCTTATTATAATGGGCCGACGCTTTCACTGGCATTTAATGAACAGGTTTTACCGGCTTTGCCAATTGAAAAGCATGATATACCCGTTGGCAAGCTTATTACTCCGGAAAGGGTATTCGTTTGTAATGCTTAGTAATATTCTATATATCATTTTTATCGTCACTACCGCTTTAGCAGGGTTTCTGGTTAAATCACTTACCTTTTCAGGTGCCTTTGCCACCGTTTTTGTCGGAATTTCAGTCGCTATCGGTTTTCAGCTGCCGGGCTTGTTGCTATTAGGAATCTTTTTTGCAACTTCAAGCTTGTGGTCAAAATTCTTGGCCTCAAAAAAAAAGAGTATCGAAGAAAAGCTCGAAAAAGGGGATGCCAGGGATTGGCAGCAAGTCCTTGCCAATGGGGGAACGGCAGCAATTAGTGCATGGATACATTTTTTTCATCCCTCTGAGGCGTCACTTCTGGCATTCATTGTGTCGATAGCAGCTGCCAACTCTGATACTTGGGCATCAGAAATTGGTGTTTTGAGCAAGCGTCGTCCCTTTTATGTTTTAACGTTAAAGCCGGCTGAAAGAGGAACTTCAGGAGCTGTTTCATTGTTAGGTTCAGCTGCCGGTTTTGTCGGGGCAGGGCTGATTGCAATTTCTGCGGTTCTTCTTTTTAAACTGCCATGGCATCCTCTTCTTGCTTTCGTTGCAGTTTTTGGGTTTATCGGAAATTTGGCTGATACTCTTCTCGGAGCAGTGGTACAGGCAAGATTCCGTTGCGGGGCATGTGGTCTGGAAACTGAAAGGACAATCCATTGCGGACAGCAGACGTTGCTGGTTAAAGGCGGACGCCTCATTACAAATGATGTCATAAACTTCTCATCAATCACGCTTGCCTCTTTGTTGGCTGTTTTGTTGATTACATTATTTTAGTATGGGCGCTTTGGCCAGAATAATAATTACTCCTCATAAAAGTACCTCCTGTTTGAGCAAAATACGGACAGGAGGGATGTTTATGATTCGTTCACTTGTAAGAATGTCAATGATGGGTGGAGCTGTTTATTTAGGCTTCCGTTACCGGTATAGGCTTTTGAATACGGCTCTGTCCAATAGTATTTTAAGAAAACTTTTTGTGAAAAGTTCCATGAATATGCCCGGAGTCAGGGAAAAAATGGTTCAGGGGATGTTTAAACCGGAATGAGCTTCCCCCCTTGATAAAGGGGAAACTGCATCAAGCAGGCCAATTCGCTAGTGGGATTGGTCTGTTTTTTTTACATTTGCTGCATTTTCGTCTATAGTTTTAAGTGAGTGAATAAGGAAATATTACAAGGGAAGTGTATCCGGAAAGTAGGTACGGCATTGGGATTAAGAGAGGATTATATTTTTTGGTCTATGCTCAAGGAGCTTACGGTCCGTTATGGTTACCGCATGGTTACACTTACTGAAAAACATGAGGAAATTTGGCTGGAAAACAGCAGCGGGGAGGGTTACCCGATCATCAGGCTGATGCGTGTTGACCTGGATTGGTCTAACTGGCTGAAGCGGGACGTCGAAAGAACGGCACTCAATGGCGAACAAATCAGAAAGCAATTGATCAGAAGGCCGCTGAAGATGTTAAACATCTATGTAACATCTTTCGCCCCGGTTGATGACTATGAATACTTGATAACCTCACCGGCTATCAACAATAAGACAACGGTTCATACATACATAATGGATACGTCCCAATATGAGGACAAATCACGGGAACTCGAACATCTCCTGGATAAGCAATTCCTCTTTAAGATTCCGGATGCTGAAGGAATGGAAGAAGGGCAAATCGCCTATTTGAAACAAACGGCCCTTTCCGCATCCGTACAAAGGACAAAGGAGGAACAACAGCTTTTTTCAGCAGGGAAGCCGTTTTTTACTTATGTATTTATCGTCTTGCAGGTAGCCATCTTTCTGCTGATGGAACTGAAAGGCGGGAGCACAAATTCGGCAACGCTAATTGAATTTGGGGCTAAATACAACCCGCTGATCCTGCAGGGAGAGTGGTGGAGGTTTTTCACTCCGATCATCATCCATATTGGATTTCTCCATTTATTGATGAATACACTGTCCTTGTACTTTCTCGGTGCTGAAGTGGAAAGGATCTATGGACGGATGCGCTTTTTGATCTTATACCTATTTGCCGGCTTTGCCGGGGTGCTGGCCAGCTTTTTAACCAACTCGAATCTATCTGCGGGAGCTAGCGGAGCCATTTTCGGCTGTTTTGGCGCTCTTCTCTATTTCGGGATAGCCCATCCGAAGCTTTTTTTCAGGACTATGGGAATGAATGTGATCATTTTGATTCTTTTTAACCTGGGGTTCGGTTTTTCTGTGGAAGGGATCGATAATGCAGGCCATATCGGCGGCCTGATTGGAGGTTTCCTTGCTGCGGGTATCGTTCATCTTCCAAAAAGCAAAAAGCCTGTCAGGCAATTTGTCTTCGCCATTGCGACTGCCTCCTTGACATATTGGCTGCTGCAAATGGGATATTCTTCTGTTGCATTGGATGGAAATGACAATGAAACAGCCCGGCTCGCCCAAAAGTACCTGGATGAGGATAAGGAAGAAAAGGCTGAAGACCTCCTGAAACAATATATTGCAAAACGTCCTGATGCTCCTTATTCTTTTTTCATGCTTGGCAATTTAGAATCCAGCCGGGGAAATTTAGAGTCCGCCGAAAATTATTATTTACAATCAATCAGTCTGAATCCTAATTTTCCTGCTTCCCACTTTAATTTGGCACTAGTTTACATGGATACAGGCCAGTCAGATAAAGCCGGCCCCCATGCAAAAAAAGCGGCACAATTAAGTCCTGATGAATATAGGTATCAAAAGCTGCTCGATGAGATGCGTCAGCGGGGTGTAGGCAGCTTTTGACGCAGCATGACGGGAGATCCATCCGAGGCGCTGAACACAACCAATAGCTCTTTTTTATCCTGTGCGACAAGCAAAAGCGGCACGCTGCTTCCGAGAGGGCTCAGCTCATTGCCGTTATCGTGTTTGATGCCTAATACATAATTTCGGTAAAGTCCTTCCCAAAGCTTTCCGATAATTTCGTTTTGCTTCGATTCCGTATAGCCTGTAAGGAGGTTTCCTTGCTTTGATTTCAAATCAGTAAGGGCAGCCACGCTGTATCGGTTCCTGTCGATCGCGAAGGCGGATACAGCTTGATTCAGGCTTTCTGTAATCACGGAATTTGCCGTTTGATCCAGAACCAGCTTCCATTCTTTTTGTTCAGCAGATGTCGGGTGTTTAAAAGACTGAAAGGTGGAATAAGGCGAGCGGATCACGTAAAGCTGGTCTCCTGTCAAGCTTTGGGCGCTATATATTTCTGATTCGGACGGATGCACCTCGGCGTAATGGAATGTGACGGCTTGAAACATTGAACTTTCCTCAATGGGTAGTCTTTCTGCCTGTGTGATCGACTGGGAGTTTTGCTTCCAATCCTTCAGGACACTAACGAGTTTTCCGTTTTTATACAATAGTGAGATATCCTGCCGTAAATAGGCTTGCGTATTTAAAACTGATAGTTCGGACCAGCTAATAGAATAGGAGCCGTTTCCCTGTTTTGTCTCTAGGGCCGTGGAAGCTATGTCAAACTGCAAGGAAGGGTCAAGCGGAAAAAAAATAATCGTTTCCCTGACAGGCTTCAGGTATAAGAAATAAACCACTGCGGTTATGATAATCAGCACAGCAAGCAATCCATGCTTTATCTGAATCTTCATAGAGAAATCCTCCCAACCGACGTTACTTTACTATATTTTACTATATGACCGTGTATGGACAAGTATGATGGAGAGGCAAAACAATCCTGTTTTGTCTACCGTCCCGGAGGCACTTGTACGATAATATCCGTTCCTTTATACTTTTTATAGAAAAATTATTTTTAGAGGGAAAACATGAAAACAATATATGACATCCAGCAATTCTTAAAACGATTTGGAACGTTCATTTACACAGGCGACCGTGTTGCTGACCTGGAATTAATGGAAGCGGAGATAAAGGAATTATCCCGTTCCCAACTAATTGAAACGAAGGAGCTGCAGACAGCGCTTCTGTTGTTAAGGCATCAGATTCAAGTTGAAAAAGACAAACAGCAAAATAAATTATAAAAAAGGTGAGTAACATGGAAAAATGGATTATTGGTGTGGATTTAGGGGGAACAACTACAAAGCTTGCTTTTGTGAGTTTATATGGTGAAATCCTTCATAAATGGGAAATTCCCACGGACATCTCTGAACAGGGAAAATATATCACAGTCAATATAGCAAAAGCCATCGATGCAAAGCTTGATAAGCTGGGTGAGCCAAAAAGCAGGGTCCTTGGCATTGGGATGGGTGCACCCGGTCCGGTGAACTTCGTGAATGGCTCAATCTATGAAGCCGTAAACCTTGGCTGGAAGGATTACCCGTTAAAGGATTTACTTGAAGTGGAAACATCCCTGCCTGCCTTCATTGACAACGATGCCAACATAGCAGCCCTTGGGGAGATGTGGAAAGGCGCTGGCAATGGGGCAAAGGATTTAGTGTGTGTAACGCTTGGAACCGGTGTTGGAGGTGGCATTATTGCCAATGGGGCATTGGTTCATGGGATAAGCGGGGCAGCTGGTGAGATCGGCCATATAACTGTGGTACCGGAAAATGGCGCTCTTTGCAACTGCGGAAAAGAAGGGTGCCTTGAAACCGTGGCTTCGGCTACAGGAATTGTCCGATTGGCCGGGGAGGCACTTGCACAATTTACAGGAACAAGCATGCTCCAGGATGTTATGGATAACAATGGAAAGTTGTCTTCAAAAGACATTTTTGAGTGTGCAAACGCGGGTGACCAATTAGCTAGAGAAACAATACAAAAAGTATGCCGTTATTTAGGGTTTGGACTTGCCAATGTAGCGAACGCGCTGAACCCCGAAAAAATCATTATTGGAGGCGGTGTGTCACAAGCGGGCGTCCAATTGCTGGAGCCGGTGAAAGATTGGTTCAGCCAATACGCATTCCCAAGGGTGAGGGAATCAACGGAAATCGATATAGCTACCTTAGGAAATGATGCAGGTGTTATCGGGGCGGCCTGGCTTGTTAAAAGTTACGTTGCCGAATAGACCAGTGTGATAAAGAGAAAGCTAGTGGGAGGAAGTTTTCTGTAACAAGGAGGCTTCTTTCTCTTATGTTTTTCCTGGTTTCCTATAATATTTATCATTATTTCCTGCATGGTGAGTTTCATCATTCCATGGAAGGGGGTAAGAGACAATAATCGAATTTGATACATATGCGGTTAGAATAGGACCCTAATGACAAAGGGGGAGTATAATGAAGAGGACTACCGCCTCGTCCGGGGTCTCGTTATTGGCCCTGGCAGTGTCTTTGTTATGGCTGAAAACTTATATTGCCTATAAGCTGAATTTTGACATTGATATAGAAAACTGGAGACAGGAAATCATTATATTCATTAACCCTCTAAGTTTTTTATTGTTTGTTTTTGGTGTAAGCCTTTTCTTTAAAGAAAAGCGACGAAATGCTTATGTGCTTCTAATTAGTGTGTTTCTCACAACGGTTCTCTTTGCCAATATTGTTTTCTTCCGGTTCTTCAATGATTTTTTAACGATACCGGTCCTGTTCCAAACGAGTAATATGAGCGATTTGGGAAGCAGTGTCACAGAGCTCGTCAATCCTCTTGACTTGCTTTATTTCGTTGACTTATTGATTTTGGCTCTCATCATATACATAAAGCCTGCCTTTCTGGCTGAAAAGAATTACACCAGCAATGCCAAAAAAGTGTTTTTCCTCGCAGCAGCAGGTCTTGCTTGTTTCAATCTTGGCTTATCCGAAGCCGAACGCCCGGAACTGTTAACGAGAACATTCGACAGGGAAATTCTCGTCAAAAATATCGGAACCTATAATTACCATTTATATGATATAATCCTGCAATCAAAATCATCCGCGCAAAGGGCAGTGGCCGATGGCAGCAAGCTGGCTGAAATTGAAAACTATGTCCGTGCCAATAGAGTAGAACCGGATGAAGAGTTATATGGGAACGCCAAAGGGAAGAATCTCATCATGGTAAGCATGGAGTCGACACAGAACTTCGTCATTAATGAGACAGTGAACGGCGAGGAAATCACTCCTTTTCTAAACCGCTTTCTGCAGGAAAGCTATTATTTCGATAATTTCTACCATCAAACCGGCCAGGGAAAAACGTCAGATTCTGAGTTCACCGTGGAAAATTCACTTTATCCGCTAGGGCGGGGAGCGGTATTTTTTACGCATTCACACAATCAATACAGGGCATTGCCGGAAATTTTAAATGAAAAAGGGTACTTCACGGCGTCCCTTCATGCTAATAACGGCAGCTTCTGGAATCGGGATCTCATGTATAAATCACTGGGGTATAAACGGTTTTATGACATAGACGATTATCAGGTCCATCCCGAAAATTCTGTGAATTGGGGCCTTAAGGATAAGGAATTCTTTAGCCAATCGATTGCTCACTTAAAGGAAATGCCCCAGCCGTTTTATGCAAAGTTCATTACGCTTACCAATCATTTTCCATTCCTGTTGGCGGAGAAGGACCGGTCCATCGATGAATACCATTCAAACTCTAAAACGTTGAACAGGTATTTTCCTACGGTCCGGTATACAGATGAGGCAATCCGCCAATTTATTGCCGATTTAAAAGCAGCCGGTCTTTATGAAAACTCAGTGATTGTCATTTATGGGGACCATTATGGGATTTCGGAAAACCATAACCAGGCTTTGGGCCAATTCCTAGGGAAAGAAATTACGCCGTTTGAAACAGTGCAGCTTCAGCGGGTACCGTTAATCATCCATGTTCCCGGAGAAGAAGGAAAAACCATTACCAAAGTGTCAGGACAGGTTGACCTAAGACCGACACTTCTTCACTTGCTGGGCATACAAACAAAGGATACCATTGAGTTCGGTACCGATCTGTTCTCCGAGGATAATTTGGAACTGACCGTTCTCCGTGACGGCAGTTTCATAACAAAGGACTATATTTATACATTGGATACCTGTTATGACAAGCAGACAGGCGATCTCACTGAAAAAACTTTTTGTGAACCGTTTTTAGAAAATGCAAAGCAGGAATTGGAATATTCAGACAAGATCATATATGGAGATCTCTTGCGTTTTTATGGCGACAAGAACAAGAAACATAGAAATAAGTAAACACCATCGAATGGCAGCCCTTAAAACATGGGGCTGTCTTTCTTCTTATGTTTTGCCATTTATCGTCCGGCAGCCTTACATTTTTCTTTTGTCTTCCTCATAAAGTGTAACAGTAGATGCGAAGGAGGGAAACAGAGTGAAAATATCCGGGAGAGATGGAGATTCATTCATATATTACAGTATGCTTTTTCATGTTCCGCTTGAATTGATCAGGGATGCGAATCCACATATCGCGAATGAAAAGTCACTAAAGGGGTCGCTCATACATATACCAGGATTCAGAAAAAAGAAAATCCCCTCGATGGGGCTGACGTTTATGGAAATTGCAAACAGTTATCATATTTCTGTTGATGCATTAGGGCTCTTAAACGGGAGTTTGGGTATAGGCAGCCAAGAGGTCATAATACCCATAAACATAAACAGTCCGGTCATCAATACGAAAAAATTCTATGATTATGCTTCTTTAACATCGGATTTAACGAGGCTGGAAAAGCTTTATCCATTTCTTGAAATAGAAACCATCGGCACAAGTGTCCTTGGGAAAGATATATTCGAAGTGAGAATCGGGAAGGGCAGTGAAATCGTGCACTATAACGGCTCATTTCATGCAAATGAATGGATTACGTCGGCCATTCTCATGAGATGGCTTAATGAATTGTTAATCTCCCTCTCTACCGGGCTTCCTCTATACGGCCTTTACACGCTGCCGATTTATGAAGGGAAGAAGATTTCGATCGTGCCAATGGTGAATCCGGATGGGGTGGACCTGGTCCTCCACGGTTCCAGGGCGGCTGAAGGAAAGTTCGATGTTGAAGATATAAATGCGGGGTCTGAGGAATTTTATGCCTGGAAAGCAAATATCCGTGGAGTGGATCTGAATAATCAGTATCCAGCCAGTTGGGAAATCGAGAAGAAACGAAAAAAACCCCAAGCTCCCTCGCCGCGGGATTACCCGGGGGAAGCACCGATATCTGAGCCTGAGGCAGTTGCAATGATGGAACTTGCCCAAAAGCGTGATTTTGAGAAAGTTATCGCCCTCCATACTCAGGGCCGGGAATTCTATTGGGGATATGAAGGCTATGAACCTTCTTATGCTTTTTTTATTGCCGAAGAATTTGAAAAACAAAGCGGCTACAAAGCCGTACGCTATGTCGACAGCCATGCTGGCTTTAAAGATTGGTTCATTCAGGAATATCAGAGGCCCGGCTTTACCCTTGAGCTCGGAAAAGGCATCAATCCCCTGCCATTATCGCAGATGGATACCATCTACCGGGAAACATTGGGGATATTGATGGCAGGTTTGTATATGTAAGTCCATTTTCGGGAATTTATGTCGGCATTTCCCCGTCATTTGTTTTATAATTAAAATCATGAATCATGAAGCCAAAATGATATAGGGAGGTGCGGAAGAGATCGCTTTTCTTCGGTCTTTCGTTGGCATGTCATGGCGACAGTCAAGTTTTATGTTTAAATATATAGCAAGAAACCCTTTTCTTATACTCTCACTAGTGCTTCTTTTATCAGCCTGCGAGCCAGTAAAGGACCGTACAATCGATAAACTGGATGACATTGATGCCAAACCAATTTACCAGAAGGAAATACCAAAGCCGATCAGCGAGGAAAATATGCAAGTTGAAGCTGTAGTCGGTTGGCTGGATTCCGATCTGATCTTATATTCAGCAAAACCGTTTGGCAGTGAACTCCAGCAATTAATGGTATTTAACCTGAAAAGCGGCAAACAGGAAATTTTTTACCAGCCTATTGCACCTATCGTGAATGTATCGATCAGTCCTTCAAAGGATTTTGTGCTGGTACATACTTCATCTTCCGCAAAGAAAGCTGCCATCCATATATTGACAAATGATGGAACCGAAGAATATACTGCAGTCATCGCCTCGGAGGAGCTCGACTATTCCTGGAATCCTTATGAGAAAGGTGTCCTTTTCTTAACGAGCTTTTTTGAAGACTGGAGCTTCACCAATTACAAGATTGATACGAAACAAAAATCGATAGTCGCCTTGGATTTCCCGCAGCCATTCGCACAATGGGAAGAAAGAGGCCGTTTAATGTACCTGGACTGGGGAAAGAATGATCTCGGCGCCACCGCTCCTCTCATCTCAATGGATATCATGAGCCGGAAAAAAGAGACAATAATGCTGGATGTCCTTCAGTTTCATAAATTGAAGGAAGGTTTCATGGCGATACAGGTTACGAGTGAAAAGCCAAATCAAGCAGTGTATAAGTTTTTTGACGGCAGCAATAAACAAATGTTTTCATTCACTGCGCCGCGATCCGGTTCTTTTTCTGAAACGGCGGTGCCGTATTTTACCTTTAATGAAGCAACACATTCTTTTTACACCTTCGTGCCTGACATGGATGCCAAAGCAGGAAAGTTCGGGGAGCCATATGAGCTGATCAGGGTGAATTATCGAACGGGCGATAAAATGACCTTGCTGAAGGAGGCCGAAAATGCTCCCATAACATGCTCGCCTGAAGGCAGCTGGTGTTTATATGGACATCAGCAGGAAAAACTAATTAAAATGAAGGATAAGAAAATATATTCACTGATTGAAACGAGAAAGGATGAGTAGATTGGCAATAGCAGACGTAGCAGTCATCCCAATTGGTACGGAAGGCCCCAGTGTCAGCAGCTATGTGGCAGACATTCAAAAAATCCTGAAAAGATATGAAGAAGATGGTACTATCCGTTATCAGCTTACACCGATGAATACAATAATCGAGGGCGAGCTCTCTGTCGTCTTGCAGGTGATCCAGGAGATCCATGAATCTCCTTTCTCCAAGGGGATTGACCGGGTTGCGACATCAATCAGGATAGACGATCGCCGTGATAAACCGTCCACAATGGAAAAGAAAATGCAGAGTGTGAAGGAACGTTTGAAATAAAAAAACGAGGCTGAAAAATCGCCCCGTTTTTTTATTGGCAGATAGGAATGAAGTACACAGGATCAGGCTAGGTACTCCACGTCCTTTGCCTGTATGACCCGCATTCTGTTCGTCCGGCTGTGCTTTCTCAAAGGATCGCCAATCGGCGAGCACTCAAATCCGCAACAGCGAATCTTTCTGCCGATCCCTGTAAATGGCTTGTTTCATTCAAGAATGCGCTTTCGATTAGTGTGCAACAGGGAATCCGTGGTGAATGATCGTCATGACGGTAAACCAGCCGATAACGGCTGTTGTTCCCGCAGCGAAAAATAATCCCAAAAAATTTTTGTTTTTAAAAGAGCTGAAAACCGCAAATAAACCCAGGAGTGTAACAAGACTGAAGATAATCATTAAGCCCATATTTTAGCCCCCTCACTGAAAGATAATGATTCGTTGCCGGGCAGTATTTTTGCCCCGAGACACATTGGCCTCTGTGGAAAATATGTAAAAAATTGCATTCGTTAATAGTGTAATGTTTTTTTTAATATTTGTCGAGATGTAAAAATGACACTTCTATGTCGTACGCTTTCGCAAGCCCGAGCACCAGGTCCTTCTGAAATTCATCGACAAAAAAGTGAATATGGCCATGGTCATCCCAGGATGCAATCAAGATTTCGTCCAGTTCCAGGAGCGCCATCCCCCTTTCTGTTTTCCCACCTGAAGCAATTCGGAAACATGAAAGGCTTTCTTTAAAAAGATAGGTGGACGTGTTTGTTTGAAAACCATAGTCACTGAATAGTTCCAGAGGGATGAAACAGCCATCTGAAAGTAATTCGTGACTGTCCACGAACGAATCAGCGGCATTGGTTACCTCTTTGAAAAAATCCGCATCCGCCCTTGAACCGACTATCAGGAAGGGGCCGAAAATATCACAACCCCCGGATTGCCCGGCAAGCAGTTCAAATAGATCGGGGAATTCGCTGCGGGTGTATGCCAGTTCTATTGCAAATACCGTTTGCATAATGCCTCCAATTATTCTCTTTCTTAAAAATATATCCCATTTAGTGTAAAATAGAAATATATAAGGAGAGAAGGAAAATCTACGCTGCCGGAGACCTTTTGTTTACAAGGCGGACGGACAAAATGAAAATATGGAGATGGACAATATGAAATGGAATCAGCTCCCTTTGGGGCCATTACAAACCAATTGCTACATACTTTCCAATGATGAACAAGAATGCATTATTTTTGATCCGGGAGAAGAATCGGCTAAGCTTATCCAATATATTCAGACCAGGAAGCTTAAGCCTCTTGCTGTTCTGTTGACTCACGCCCACTTTGACCATATCGGGGCTTTGGATCAAGTTCGTGAATTCTTTAAAATTCCGGCTTATATCCATGAAAAGGAAGCAAAATGGCTGCTGGATCCTGCCTTGAATGGATCACAGCTTTTCCCGGGCGAACCGATCCGCTTGAAGCCGGCAGACCACATCCTTGCTGCTGAAACGGAATTGCAGATTGGCAGCTTTTCTTTTAAGTTGTTTGAAACGCCAGGCCACTCTCCAGGAAGCATCTCTTACTATTTAGAAGAAAAAGGTATGGTTTTTTCCGGAGATGTTTTATTTAAGGGGAGCATAGGCCGCACCGACCTGCCGGGGGGTAACCATGATCAACTCATGAAAAGCATTCACAGCAAGCTATTGTCCCTGCCAGAGGACACCATTGTATTATCCGGCCATGGGCCAGTGACCACAATTGCAGATGAAATGGAAAGCAATCCTTTCCTAAACGGATTTTAAGCAGTGACCACCTTCATAAAAGAGGGAAAACGAATGGGAAAACGGATCCTGGAAGCAATCGGCCAATCCCCGGATGGAAAAATCAGCTACAGTGACTTTATCGATCTGGCGCTCTACATGCCCGTAACCGGCTATTACATGAGAAATAGAGAGAAAATTGGCAAACAGGGTGATTATTATACAACAAGCAATTTAGCGGATGCATTTGGCCGCACAGTTGCAAGGTGGCTTATTCACGCTGTTAATGAGTGCAGCCTGCCGCCGGTATTTTGTGAAATCGGCGGGGGCACAGGCAGGCTTGCCCATTCAATCCTTAGTTACATTAGACAAAACGAGCCAGCCATGTATGGCAAGCTCCAATATTTTATAATTGATGTCAGTCCCTATCAGCGGAAAAAACAAAAAGAGGCTCTTTCGGACTTTCAGCAAGTATTTATTCTGGAAAGCATTGAAAACCTGCCGGTAATAGAGGGGATCATGTTTTCCAACGAACTGTTTGATGCCATGCCGGTACATGTAATCGAAAAGAAACAAGGCCTATTATATGAAGCATTCATTTGTATGAAAGAAGGAAAGCTTGCAGAAATACTGGAGCCAGTTGTGAATCCCGACATTCTATCATTTTTGGAGGTTCAGAAAATCTCATTGTCAGAAGGGCAGCGGTTAGAAGTGCCGCTAGCGATGGTATCATACCTAAAATCAATTGCCGGACATTTGCAAAAAGGCTTCCTTGTTACAATCGATTATGGCTATACAAATGAGGAATGGAAGGAACCGCTCCATAAAAAGGGGAGCCTCAGGGGCTATCAAAATCATCAGATGGTGGAAAATGTATTGGTAAATCCTGGGGACGTGGATTTAACCTCACATATTCATTTCGATGCTCTTGCCTGGTTCGGCTCAGAGTTTGGCTTGAGTAATGAACAGCTTCTGGGGCAGCAGGAATTTCTTTTGAAGGCAGGAATCCTTAAGGAGCTTCTTGATCATCAAGATGCCAATCCCTTTTCGGAAACCGCAAAACGGAACAGGGCTATTAGGAATCTGGTGTTACCGGGAGGAATCAGCTCTTATTTTCGGGTATTGCTGCAGTCCAAAGGGATTACAGAAAGCTTTGCTTTATTCCCGGTATTAACAAAGTCCCCGATAGCTCCTTTTTGAGCGAAGACTGGGAGTCGGATACACTAATGTGTAAAGGAAAGCTTTATTTTTCTTATTAGGCAAAATCAAAACCCATGAAGCCATTTCATGGGTTCTATGTATGCTTTTATTAATGGCCGCCGGCGGCTCCTGGAACCATCATGAATGTAGTCCAGTATGTGAATCCGGCAAAGAAAACGGTTAAATAAGCGCCGAATACGTAGATATACATACGTTCAGATAATTTCAAATAACTTAAAAGAACAAAGAATCCGGTTTGTCCGAAGAAAAGCATAGATGTGGTATACATATCGCCAAGGTAAAACATAATAGCCATGATGCCTGTCCAAAACCCCATAACTCTGTACATGCGCTCCATTTGTATCCCTCCTTTTATCCCCATCATGTTCATACAAAATAATTATAAAGTAGTTGGCAAGAATATGTAAAGCACTGTTTGTAGCTAGTTTGTGACGATTGCCTGGTATGAACAGGAGGCACATCCTTCCAGCATATTTTCTTTTTCCACAACCTCGGCTGCTTCAAACAAGGATTGAAACATCCCGCTCAAAAAAGCGTTATGCATCGTACATACCACCTCGGGCTCGTTAACGGCCACTTCCTTAAAGGGACAATTGAAGATTTGAAAATATATTTTTGTCTGATCCTCATTTATATGCAATTCCGGAGAAAACCCAGCCATGGTAGCCGCGCTTTTCAGGATGCGTATCTTTTGTTCAAAAGGCAGGCTCTCGATTGGCTGGTTGGCATATGCCGTATTCTTTGCCGCCAATTCATACCCAAATTGTTTACCAGTCTGATATAATGCTTGTTTTCCTTCTTCACCCAGCGAAAGGATGGTTTGAATGGCGATTTTCGATAAAAGCTGATAGTCGCGGAAAGGGAAGTGCAGCTGGACCACATCCTCCGATAAGCGGTAGAGCCTGCTTGGCCGTCCGCCCTTGCCGTTTTTTTTCGTTTTAGATATCAGCATGTTCACATCTTCCAGCTTAGAAAGATGAAGTCTGGCAACATTAGGATGAATATTGAATGAATCTGCTATATCTTGTACGGTAACCTCTTGATGCCGTTTTGTTATGTACTGGTAGATATGATAGCGGGTCGGGTCAGATAACACGTTTGTTATTTTTAACGTTTGTTCCATCCATTTCACCTCATAGAGCTCGATATTTATTCCATTATAATATAGTGGTAACCCTGTAAACCTATATATTTCCAATGTTTAGAAAATGTTCACATTTCAAGTCAAATGAAATAAATAAACAAAGTATTTTTGGGGTTGTCAAATTATCTAAGAATGGATACATTATGAAATCCAGCTTGGTGAAAACAGTACATTACAAAAGAAAAACTAATTGCAAACTGAAACGATGCAGTTAAGATTTTTTTTGCAGAAAAAAGAAGGAAAATGAAAAATGGCGTCGAATTGCATTAGCAAACAGATTTGGAGGTGAAAAATATTTGGAATCGATTGAAAAAACTGCAGAAAGGATCCTTACGCACGCCGTCCGCCTGTCAGCTTCGGACATTCACATTCTTCCCCGCAAAGAAGGCCCGCTCATCCAGTTCCGCATCGATAACAAGCTTTTCCCGCAAGACATGCTCACCCTGGAAGAATCAGATCGGCTTATTTCCCATTTGAAATTTCTCGCGTCGATGGATATCGGTGAAAAAAGGCGCCCCCAAAGTGGCTCGATTACGATGGTCATTGATAAGAAAACAATCGGGCTCCGTTTATCCACCCTGCCAGCCTCTTTTTCAGAAAGCCTTGTGATCCGCTTAATTCCCCAGCAAAACATCCTGCCATTAGAACAGCTTTCCCTTTTCAGCAGTACCGCAAATAAATTAATGGCCCTTTTAAAGCATTCCCATGGAATGATCATATTCACGGGTCCCACTGGATCAGGCAAGACGACAACTTTGTATTCCCTGCTTCATCACGCAAAAGAAATGATCAACCGCAACGTCATTACCCTTGAAGACCCTATTGAGAATAAGTCTGAGCAGGTGCTTCAGGTACAAATCAATGAAAAGGCGGGCATTTCATATTCTGTCGGGTTGAAAGCCGCACTCAGGCATGATCCAGACATTATCATGGTAGGGGAAATACGTGATGCGGAAACCGCGCAGATAGCCGTTAGGGCGGCATTGACCGGGCATTTGATACTGACAACGATGCATACCCGCGATGCAAAGGGAGCGATTTTTCGTCTGCTTGAATTCGGTGTCAGCTGGGTTGAAATTCAACAGACATTGATTGCGGTGACCGCACAAAGGCTATTGGAATTAAAATGCCCGCATTGCAAGGGGAATGACTGTACATCAGCATGTGTATCAGGAGGAAAGAAGTATAAACGGGCGAGTGTGTACGAGCTATTGCATGGCAAAGGACTTGCCCAGGTTTTAAAGAGAGCCAGGGGCGAGCATGCCGAGTATCATTACCGTGAGCTGAAGGATGAGATTGCAAAGGCTGTTGTCATGGGGTATGTAACCCCGGATGAATATGACCGTTGGGTACATGAGCATGAAACGGAGTAAATGGAAGGGCATGGAACAGGCACGATTCTTGATCAAGCTGGGTGAACTGCTTGAAAACGGTTATCCGCTCTCGCATGCCATACAGTTCCTAATGCTCCAGGAATCCAGGAAGAAAGCAGCAGATTTAAATGATGCGCTTCTGAAATTAAGAGAGGGTCACCCGTTGCATGCCGTTTTGGCTTCAATAAATTTTCATCCGCAATTAGTGAGCTATATTTACTATGGTGAAAAACATGGGCATATCGAGCAGGCACTAATGGAAGGAGGCGGCTTTTGGCAGAAAAGGACGGAAGATTTGGAACGAATGAAAAAACTACTTATTTATCCTCTTTTTCTATTCTTCTTTGTGGCCAATATCTTTATTGTCCTTCAGGAAACACTCTTGCCCAAGTTTCAAATGCTCTTTGAATCCATGGAAGTGAAGCAGAATATATTCTTGACGGTCGTCCTGGCTGTTTCAAAAATTTTGCCTGCCATTCCCGTCATTCTAGCCGTTTCACTAATGTTTATCTTTTTTGGCAGGAAGTACTGGTTTTCCAGGATGTGCCCGCTGAAGCGGCGTAAAATCCTTCATAAGATTCCCTTCATAGGAAGATTCCTCAAGCTGTATGACACACAGTTTTTCTCCAGCCAATTAAGCGGATTGCTTTCCGGAGGCTTGTCTATCAATGAAAGCATCCGCCTATTCTCCGAGTCAAGCCAGCCATTCTATCAAAAATTATGCTGCCTGATTAAACAGGAATTGACGGAAGGGAAATCCCTCGAAGATATCTTTCAAGAAATACCTTATTTTGAAAAACATTTAAGCGTCATCATGGCGCACGGACAAAAATATGGAACGCTGGATTCTGAGCTGTTCCATTACAGCAGGTATGTCCTTTCTGCAATCGAAGAAAAGACAGGTGCAGCCATCCGCATCATTCAGCCTTTGCTGTTTTCCATTGTCGGATTATTGATCGTTTCTATCTACTTGGCAGTGTTAATGCCAATGTTTTCACTGCTGGGAGGATTATAAGGAGGAAAAGAATGAATGAAAAAGGGTTTACTTTGATTGAAATGTTAATAGTTTTGCTGGTTATTTCGATATTGTTGATCATAACGGTACCTAACATCACAAAACATCAGTCAACCATACAATCGAAAGGCTGCGAGGCTTTTTTGAAAATGGTCCAGGCACAGGTCCAGGCGTATGAAATCGATAAAAACAAGCTCCCGGCTAACGTTGCTGAGCTTGAAAGCTCTGGTTATTTAAAGCAATCTTCCTGCCCGAACGGGGATGGAGTGAAGATAGACGACAAAGGAGATGTATCGGTCGTTGCCCAAACACCATAGAATCCATGTAATCAAGAACTCTTTCGGAAGCCAAGGTTTCACTCTTTCGGAAATATTGATTGTACTAACTATCTTTATTTTAGTGATTTCTCTGGCATCAGGCTTGTTTCCACATTTTATGAAGAATCAAAATACCGAGCTTTTTCTCCGCCATTTAAGTGATGATATTTATTATGCACAAAGCTATGCCATCAGCCACCAGCAATATATAGAAGTATATATAATTGTTTCTGCGAAGGGGACTGGCGGACAATACTATATCCGGAATGTTTCAAAAGGGGTGTTGCTGGAACGCGATATTCCGGGGGACATAAAATTTCTGGAGGGTACGATGGAATTGAGGCTTTTCTTTGCATCCAATGGCAATATCACAAAATCAGGAGTGTGGAAGGTAAAGACTGCGAACGGGGATTACAAAATCACATTTAATATTGGAAAAGGAAGATTTAGGATTGAAAAACTCTGACGGGTATATTTTTGTAGAGATGCTGGCAGCCTTTTTTGTCTTTTCCTTCATTTGCTTTTCGATTTTGCCGATCTACCAGAAAATTATCGCCGATAAGGATGATGTGAAGATTCGAATGGAGGCTATCCATTTATTATATGAACAATTGCAAGCCTATATGGAGGGGGAGATCGAAGCAGTGGACGAAACGATTACAAAAAATGGGGAGACCTATCATATGAAATGGGAGGCCGAGCCTGTGTTCGCAATGATAAGAGGTTGCATTCATTATAAAAATCATGGAGAAAAAAATGTATCCGTTTGTGATTCTACGAAAAGATAATGGTTTTACTCTAGTTGAAATGCTTGTGTCACTATCGATTTTTATTGTGATTTCTTCATTTGCAGCCGGCCTGTTCACTTTCTTCAAAACGGGCCTTGTAGAGCAGAGCAGCAGCATTAACCAAAAAGAATGGGAGGTTTTTATCAGCCAGTTAAAGCAGGATGTATGGATATCCACCAGCAGGCAAGTGACGGGAAATAGGCTTTATCTCGTAGTTGAAGAGGATGTAATATTAATTGAGCAGTATCAGGATAAGGTGAGAAGACGGTTGAATGGTACCGGCCATGAGGTAATGCTTCAAGAGATATCGAGGTTGGAGGTCGACACCAATGGCAGGGTGGTCACTATTACCATTTATGATAAACAGGGGAAATCTTTCAGCAGGAAGGTAAGGCCGTTTTTTCCGGAAGAAAGGGCGGCCGAAAATGGACAATGAAAAAGGAGCCATTTACCCTGTAGTTGCCATGATTGCAGCCTTCTTTTTATCTTTCACCCTCTTTACGATAGAAAGCTACATTTCAGATAAAAAGTTTTATAAAGAAACCGAGGAAAAATTAATTCTGGAACAGATAATCCGTTTGGCATCCCGCGACTTGATCGCAGAGCTTGAAATAAACGGGCACTTAGCGGAAAAGAAAGGAATCCTTTTTTATCCAAAGGGTGAAGTTTATTTTGAGGCCAGTACATCCGACGATCAAGTAGTAAAAGTCCTCCTGTATGCCAGTACAAAAGACGAACGGAAGACACAATCGCTGTTTCATTATGACATCTCGCAAAAAAAAGTGGTAAAATGGGTAGAAAAATAGTACGGAGTGAACAAGATGAGGAGCATTTATTTAACGGGTTTCATGGGAGCGGGAAAGACTACGGCTGGAATCGCTCTCGGGAATGCGATGGGCATGCGCGTTTTTGATTCGGATGCGGAGATTGAAAGACAACAGCAGCAGACCATTACAGCTATTTTTGCTGAACGGGGGGAAGAGGCCTTTAGGAATATGGAAAGCCAAATGCTTCAGTCTTTGCCAAAACAGAATTGTATCATCACAACGGGCGGGGGCATTATCCTTAAAAGGGAAAACCGGATTTGGCTCGCCAATCATGGCCATTGGGTCTATCTGCATTGCGAACCTGATGAAATTTCCAGGAGGCTTGCAAGTGATGAATCACGCCCCCTTTTGAGCGGGGAACGGAAAAACAACCTGAGGCATATGTTTGAGGAACGGCTGCCGCTGTATTTAGAGGCACCGATTGTCGTGGACACAACAGGAAAAAGAATGGATGAGATTGTGAAAGATATCAGAAAACGAATAAACGAAGCGGAAATAGAGCATACTGTCTAAAGGGTGGTATGTATGAAAACAAATGATTATATCAAATTCCTTACACAGCAATTTGTGAATTATATGGCTGTACCAAAATCCGAAAGGAAACAGCAGCGGGAAAATAAGAAGCAAATCAAGGAACCCTTTGTGAGCAATTGGTTTGGCATCATACCGTTTGCTTTTATGATGCTGCTGAAACGAAAATAATGTGAAAAAATGGCCCATACCATGCGCGTTGGGCCATTTTTTATATTATGTGTGATTAGGGCAAGACGGTTATATTGCTTTTTCAGTAAGATAAAAAAGACCGCCATTCACAACAGAAATATTGATTTTTGGTTCATATTGTGAACGCAGGGCTTCTTTTTCAGTAAAGTAGGTTTCATTTTTTTCTTCCATTTCCTCATAAAAATGCTCAAGCAGCTGCAGGTCATTGTCCCATCTTTTGACCGCTTCCTCTGCCCATGAATGATCATCGCCTTCGAAAGTACGGCGAATGTAGGTGTCCAACCGGTTTAACCCGCTACTAGGCATGATCAGCGGCGACAGGGTATAAGAGAAATCCGGAATTTTTGGAGTGACATGAAGGTTCAGGATCCGGTTGTGGAAGTTTTCCAATATTTCTCCGGTTATCAAGTTCAGTCCCACTGAAATAAAAACGTCTTTTTTTCGGTCACATTTATAGGACACTTTCACGTTTTGGCATAACCATGGAAATAACGGATACTGTCCTCCGGAAAATGGTTTAATATTTTCGAAAAGCCTGATGAAGCTTGCCAGCCTTTTCGTAGACTCGAATATTTGGTGAAGCCGTGGCGAGCCGAAATGAATGTTTTCCCCCTTTAGATCTTCAGGGGTTTTCATTTGGTCCGTAATCATCGTCACCCTCATCGGGTTTGGCTCTCCTCCGGTTTTTTCAAGATAGTGCCAGTAAAATGGCCGGTTCATCAATTCCTTATCCATTTCAATCGTCAATTGAACGACAAAATAGCCGGAATTGTTTTCCACGATCTCGCAGTTGTTCGATTGAAAGTATTTGATGAGAAAATCATGGATTTCCTGTTGCTGCATGTTTTTTTCCCTCCTTCATTTCCTGGGCGAATTGGATCATGGAAGATAGGTTATCCATCTTGATTTTCATTTCGCCTTCACTCCTGGAGTCCCCGACAACATCTATCAGGTATTCCTCGATGTTGCTGATATCAAGTTTGGTCAAAATGTCATCCAGCTCACCGATCACTTTTTCAAACAGATTGATCTTTTCATAAAGCAGCTTCAAAATATGCTCTTCAACGGTGTTCTGCGTGGCAAAGTTATAAATTCTGACATCTTCTTCCTGCCCAAGGCGGTGGACGCGGCCGATCCGCTGTTCAAGCCTCATTGGGTTCCATGGCAGGTCAAAATTGATTAAATGATGGCAAAACTGCAGGTTGATCCCTTCTCCGCCGGCTTCTGTGGCGATCAGGACCTGGGCATGCTTTTGGAATAAGTCCTTCATCCAGTCTTTTTTCCCCCTTTTAAAGCCGCCGCGGAAAGGAACGGATGTAATTCCGTGCTGTTTTAAATACCATTGCAAATACAGCTGGGTTGCCCGGTATTCCGTGAAAATGATGACTTTATCATTGATTTTTTTGATCAGTTCCACGGCCTTTTCGGCCTTGGAGTTTTGTTCCACCTCATTAACTTTTGCATATAGGTTATCGAGTTTGTCCAGAAATTCCTGGGACGGGTTTTCATTTTTCTTTTCCATATTCCTAAGAGTATAAAATACCGCTTCCCGGCTGCTGCAGGCTTCCCTTTGGAGAGTTAAGGCGGAGAAAGTGCTGCCGATTCCCACGGCATTGTCCGGCCGGAATTCAGATATGGCGTCATAAAGGGCCTGTTCGCTTGGCGTAAACTCCACAATGACCGTCTCAACGATCCTCTTTGTCCATTCAATCCCGGTATCCGCCCTTCGATTTCGGATCATCACAGTGTTGACAAGTTCTTTTAAATGATGATCTTCATTAATGGCCGTGCCTCTGCCTTTGTATTTTTCAGAAAACAAAGAAGCGTTTCCTAGATGGCCGGGTTTAAGCAGGGAAACCAGGTGAAAGATTTCTTCAATTTTATTTTGGATCGGCGTGGCGGTTAGCAGAAGGCAGAATTTCTTTTTCAGGCTTTGGGCGAATGCATAATTTTTTGTTTTATTATTTTTTAGTTTATGAGCTTCATCAATGATGATCATATCGTATTCCTGGTTGAAGACAATTGTCCTGTGGGGCTCTCTTTTTGCTGTATCAATGGATGAAACGATCACGTCGCAAGAATCCCAGACATAGCTTTTGTGCTGAACCACAGCGGGAATATGGAATTTTGTATTCATTTCGAAAGCCCATTGTGTAACCAGCGATGCAGGAACTAATATCAATACTTTCTTGACGAGTCCGCGAATCATGTATTCTTTTAAAATAAGTCCGGCTTCAATCGTTTTTCCAAGCCCTACCTCATCAGCCAGGATTGCTTTGCCATTCATGTTTTCAACAACCTGTTTTGCAGCCTCCAATTGGTGTGGAAGAGGCTTTAGCTGAGGAAGGTGCTTTGGTGCCTGCAGGCCTTCGAATTCGGGAATGGCCAGATGTTCTTCTATTTGGACAGCCATTTTGAACAGCTCCCAGTTCGCCCAGGGGCCGTCTTCATTGATTCTTTCCAGGAATTCATCTCCCCATGCTGTATCGGAAGTTATGTTTATTTTCATGATGCCACCTCCTAAAGTAAAAAAAACGGATAAAATAAACGGAAGTCATGATGAAATCGTTTTAATCTATTAAAAGACGAACATTAAGGGTGTTTCTTATGATTAAACACCAGTTTTTTATGTTTTCATTATAAAAAAGATTGCAGATAAATCGTCCTTAATGGTAGGATGAAAGTAACTTTTAAATAGTTAAGATGACTTGGATTATCCAGGCCTGTTTTTTTCATGTGTTGCCAGGCTCGTTGATAGGCCAAGTTTTCTTTTTAGTATGGCCAATCAAAAAAAATTTATAAGCGGATGAAGGCAAGGGGAGAGACTACACCTGCGTAGCGCCGAAGGAGCAAGCTTTATAAGTGAATCTCTCAGGCAAAAGTACTCTTGCCGGACGCAGCTCTGGAGAGCGTCCATTACGATGGGCCACCAAAGGGGAAAACCTTTTCTAGGTAAACTTTCAGGTACCGGGACAGAGAACTGCTCAATTTTTTGAGGAGTTTCTCTGTCCTTTTTTTCAGTTTTTTCGGGGATTTCCGAAACACATGAATGAAGGAGGGAATTTGATGTCTGAATTAAAAAGAACGCCGCTATATCAGGTGTATAAGAAAAACGGGGGAAAAACAATTGATTTTGGCGGCTGGGAGCTTCCAGTCCAGTTTTCCAGTATTAAGGAAGAACATGAGACCGTCAGAACGAAAGTGGGCTTATTCGATGTTTCGCATATGGGGGAAATCGAAGTAAAAGGCCCGGAGAGTATAGCTTTTCTGCAGAGGATGCTGACCAATGATGTTTTGAAGCTTTCGGCAGGAGGAGCACAGTATACCGCTATGTGCTATGCAAATGGCGGGACCGTGGATGACCTGATCGTTTATAAAAAAAGCGAGGGCAACTATCTTCTGGTAGTCAATGCAGCCAATATTGACAAGGATTTCAATTGGCTTCAGGCAAATATTGTCGAAGACGTGGAACTGAACAACATTTCTTCGGAAATTGCACAGCTGGCGATTCAAGGGCCATTAGCTGAAATAGTGCTGCAAAAATTGTCTAAAAATACTGATTTAAGTGAAATTGGTTTTTTTAGATTCAAAGATCAAGTAGACCTGAATGGAATCAATGCGCTGGTGTCGAGAACAGGGTATACAGGGGAAGACGGATTCGAGATTTATTGCAGGAGCGAGGATGCCGTTACGCTATGGAAACAGCTTCTCGAAGCCGGAGAGCAAGAAGGAATTCAGCCAATTGGCCTTGGTGCCAGGGACACACTGCGGTTTGAAGCTAAGCTACCCCTCTACGGCCAGGAGTTGAGCGCTGATATCACTCCAATAGAAGCTGGGATTGGCTTTGCAGTCAAAACAGATAAGAATGCCGACTTCTTTGGAAAAGCGGTGCTTACCGAACAAAAGGAAAAAGGTGCCCCTCGTAAGCTTGTGGGGATCGAAATGATTGACAGAGGAATCCCGCGGCATGGTTATCGGGTTTATTCAGCTGGTGAATTGGCCGGTGAAGTGACAACCGGAACCCAATCTCCTACATTGAAGAAAAATGTCGGTTTGGCTCTTTTAAAGAAAGAGTTTACGGATCTCGGCACGGAGGTTGAAGTGGAAATCCGTTCTAAACGACTCAAAGCGAAAGTGGTTGCCACACCTTTTTATAAACGACCTAAAAAATAGAGGGGAAGGGTTATTCCTATGAAACATCGCTATTTACCGATGACGGACCAAGACAAACAAGAAATGCTCGATGCGATTGGTGTCGCAACTGTTGATGAACTGTTCCAAGATATACCGGAAAGTGTTAGATATAAGGGAGAATACAATATTAAACCAGCAAAATCGGAATCTTCCTTATTAAAAGAAATGACAAAATTAGCGGCGAAGAATGCCGATGTAAAAAGCCATGCTTCCTTCCTTGGGGCCGGTGTTTATGACCATTACGCACCGGTTATTGTGGATCATGTGATTTCACGTTCTGAATTCTATACGGCCTATACGCCATATCAGCCGGAAATTTCACAGGGGGAGCTTCAGGCAATCTTTGAGTTCCAGACAATGATCTGTGAATTGACAGGCATGGACGTAGCCAATTCATCCATGTATGACGGGGGTACTGCGCTAGCGGAGGCCGCGATGTTAAGCGCAGGACAGACACGCCGTAAAAAAATACTTGTGTCCGCAGCGGTCCATCCGGAATCCAGGGACGTAATCAAAGCCTATGCAAAGGGGCAATACGTAGAGGTTATTGAAATCCCTTATAAGGACGGGATAACAGATATCGAGGCCCTGAAGGAGTCAATCAGTGACCAAATTGCCGGTGTGATCGTCCAATACCCAAATTTTTTCGGGAGAATCGAGCCGCTTAAAGAAATTGAAGAAATCGTACACACCCAAAAAGCGATGTTTATTGTTTCAAGCAACCCTCTTGCACTTGGTGCACTTACGCCTCCCGGCAAGCTTGGTGCCGATATTGTGGCAGGCGACGCCCAGCCTTTTGGCATTCCTGCAGCCTTTGGAGGTCCGCACTGTGGATATTTCGCGGTAACAAACAAATTGGTGAGGAAGGTTCCGGGGAGGCTTGTCGGCCAGACAGTGGATGAGAACGGCCAGCGTGGATTCGTTCTGACATTGCAGGCACGCGAACAGCACATCCGTCGTGATAAAGCGACTTCCAACATTTGTTCGAACCAGGCGCTAAATGCCCTGGCTGCTTCGGTGGCAATGACTGCCCTAGGGAAAACAGGTGTCAGGGAAATGGCAGTGCAAAACATTCAAAAAGCACATTATGCCAAAAAAGCGTTAAAGGCAAAAGGATTGGATGTCATATTTGACGGCCCTTCATTCAACGAGTTTGTTGTAAAGCTTCCTGCTTCATATACACAAGTCAATGATCGGCTTTTCAAGAGCGGAATCATTGGCGGCTTCCATCTGGGAACAGTCTACCCGGAACTTAAGGATCATATGCTTGTGGCGGTTACGGAGCTGCGTACGAAGGACGAAATTGATGCATTAGCGGAAGAATTGGGGGATGGCCATGAATAAACAGGATCAACCATTAATATTTGAAATCAGCACACCGGGGCGAATCGGCTTTAGCCTTCCGGAAATGGATGTGGAAGCTGTTGCAATGGAAGATATTCTTCCATCTGAATATATCCGCGAAGAAGCGGCTGCATTGCCTGAGGTTTCGGAACTGGACATTATGCGCCACTATACAGCTCTTTCCCATCGTAACCATGGAGTGGACTCCGGTTTTTATCCGCTTGGTTCTTGTACGATGAAATACAACCCGAAAATCAATGAAAATGTTGCAAGGATGAATGGCTTCGCCCATGTACATCCGTATCAGGATGAACGGACTGTACAAGGTGCTTTAGAATTAATGTATGACCTTCAGGAACACTTGATTGAAATTACCGGCATGGATCAGGTTACGCTCCAGCCGGCAGCAGGTGCGCATGGAGAGTGGACAGGGTTAATGATGATCCGCGCTTATCATGAAGCAAATAGCGATACGGACCGCACAAAAGTGATTGTCCCGGATTCTGCCCATGGAACAAACCCTGCTTCTGCAACGGTTGCCGGCTTCGAAACCGTTACGGTAAAATCGGATGAGAACGGACTTGTTGATCTTGAAGATTTGAAGCGAGTTGTTGGTGATGATACAGCCGCATTGATGCTGACAAATCCGAACACACTTGGTTTATTCGAGGAAAATATTTTAGAGATGGCGGAAATCGTCCATAACGCCGGGGGCAAGCTTTATTATGACGGAGCGAATTTAAATGCCGTCTTATCCAAAGCCCGTCCAGGAGACATGGGCTTTGATGTGGTCCATTTAAACCTTCATAAAACATTCACCGGCCCTCATGGCGGGGGAGGTCCGGGATCCGGTCCGGTAGGCGTGAAAAGCGATTTAATTCCCTTCCTGCCAAAACCGCTGGTGACTGAAAAGGACGGCCATTATTTTCTTGATTATGACCGGCCGCAATCCATTGGCCGTGTAAAGCCTTATTACGGAAATTTCGGCATCAATGTACGTGCGTATACGTACATCCGTTCAATGGGGCCGGATGGCCTTAAGGCTGTCACAGAAAACGCAGTGATCAATGCGAATTATATGATGAGAAGGCTGGCTCCTTACTTTGATCTTCCATATGATAGGCATTGCAAGCACGAATTCGTGTTAAGCGGCAGGCGCCAAAAGAAGTTGGGCGTCCGCACCCTGGATATTGCCAAAAGGTTGTTGGATTTCGGATATCACCCGCCAACCATCTATTTCCCGCTTAATGTCGAGGAATGCATGATGATTGAGCCGACGGAAACGGAATCGAAAGAAACTTTGGATGCTTTCGTCGATGCCATGATCCAGATAGCAAAAGAAACGGAAGAAACGCCGGAAGTTGTCCAGGAAGCACCGCATACCACGGTAATTAAACGTTTGGACGAAACACTTGCAGCCCGAAAGCCTGTTCTTCGCTATCAAGCGTAATAAGCAAAAGCCCTTGTCAGCTGACAAGGGCTTTTATTGGATCAGTCCTCCGGTGTGGTAACGCGTTGGCGCACCTGGGATTGATTCCTATTTTGATTAGTTCTTTCTCTTTATTTTTCCGCTCCACTGTTTGAAGCCGCCCTTTAGGTGATACAGTTCTTTGTATCCTTTCCGGTGCAGCATTTGTCCTGCCCTGCCGCTTCTAAGTCCGCTTTGGCAGTATAAATAGACGGGCTTGTCCGCGCGGAGTTCATTCAGGCGGGTTTTCAGCTGTGATAGAGGAATATTTCTTGCTCCCAAGATGTGTCCGCCTTCAAATTCGCTCGGTTCCCGTACATCTATCAATTGTGATTTCCGATAACCTTCAATGAATTCTTCCTGGCTTAAAGTCTTGACAACCCGGCGCTGGTTTAACCAGTTAAAAATTGAATAAGCAATGAGGGCGGCTAGGATCGCCAATAAAATAAATATCGAAGTCAATGCGATAAACCCCTTTCTCTGCTAAAGCAATACAGACATATTTATTATAGTATTGAATCAGCATTTAATCAAAAAGTTTTTTCTGCATTGAATGTGTTTGCCAACAGGAGCCCGATTGCTTTTTATTAGCTGGCAAGTTTGGTAAACTACTATAGTAATCATGACAGCAAAGAAGGTATTAATATGAGAAAAGAAGTTTGGGCTTTCATTGATTCCGGAGATTGTGAACCTGCCTTTAATATGGCAATGGATGAAGCTCTGTTGAATTGGCACAGCAAAGGCGAGATACCGCCGGTAGTCCGCTTCTATGGCTGGAATCCTCCCACCCTGTCGATCGGGTATTTCCAAAAAGCAGAAAAGGAAATCAATCTTGAAGAAGTGAAAAAGCATGGTGTAGGCTTTGTCAGAAGGGCGACTGGCGGCAGGGCAGTTTTGCATGAGCATGAACTTACATACAGTGTAATTGTTTCGGAAGAATATCCTGATATGCCGAAGAATGTTACGGAAGCGTATCGTGTCATTTCCGAAGGTATTCTAAGAGGTTTTACCAATCTCGGCCTGGAAGCATATTTCGCCGTTCCAAAAACCGATACGGAAAAGGCTGCTTTACGGGAACCCCGGTCTTCTGTTTGCTTTGATGCACCAAGCTGGTATGAATTGGTGGTTGAAGGAAGAAAGGTAGCCGGCAGTGCACAAACCCGTCAAAAAGGAGTCATTTTACAGCACGGTTCCATATTGTTCGATCTCGATGATGAAAGATTGTTCGGCATGTTCAAATTCCCAAATGACAGGGTTAAAGAAAGAATGATGAAAAGCTTCAAAAGCAAAGCAGTCGCGATTCACGATCTTACTGACCGTAAAATTGGAATACCTGAAGCTAAGGAAGCTTTTAGGAAAGGTTTTCAAGATGGTCTTGAAATTGAACTGCAGCCGTATGCTCTAACCGAAAAGCAACTGGAAGAAGTGTATGAGCTTGCTAAAACAAAATATGAGAGTGATGAATGGAATTTCATGAGATAATGAACCGGGAAAAAAGCGGCTTTACGTCGCTTTTTTAATTTTGGCAGAAAAAAATTTTTTTCTTGCTTTATCAGGATTTTACGTTCTCCCAGTAATAACGGGACTTCACCCTATAGTGGAAAAATACAAGTGCTAAAATGGTCGAAAAAAGAGGAAATAGCACTAATTATCGATTAATTTCTTTGATTTTCTTGCTGATTGTGCGTTTTTTTCAGTTTGACAAAAATCATTGTGGAATATCTTTGACACTATATATAGTATAAGCTAAAATAATCCAAACACTATATATTGTGTATTTGAAGTTTCGACATACTTAATTAAGGGAATTGTCATTGAAGTATCGAAAAATCTACATAGATATTTCACAACTAAGATGTAAATGTGATTAAAGGAGAGGGAGCCATGTCTGTTGTTTTGAGACAGCCAATGAAGATTGATGTTGAAAGATTGAATAAGGATATTTCCTTATTCCCGCAGGTGCACGAAATCACGCCTGACATGTTTCGGACGCATAAAGGCGTTTCAAGATTGGTAATGATTGACCGATATTCATTCAAGGACACTGAAAAAGTTACCTTGACCAATGGTGATTTTGTTGTTTTGACAATTAAAGAAGATCCTAAATTCCCTGCCAGGGGGACGGGCTTCATCCTTAACATCGATTGGCAAAATAAGACCGCAGATGTACTGGTCGATGAAGAATATAGAGGGGCGCTTGATAAGCCGGAAGAAATGCAAACGGGTGTGATCAACCGACCTCTTGATGTGATCGAAAAACCTCTTGAAATCTACTATGAACAAATCGCGAAAAGAAACGCAACCGGATTGGCCGCGGTGGAAACCACCGAGGAAAAGCGAAAAGAATGGTTTGAGAAGTTTTATCAGGAGCTTGCCGATTTGAACTTTGTTCCTGCAGGCCGTGTTCTATACGGTGCAGGGTCAGAGACTGAAGTTACATTCTTCAATTGCTATGTGATGCCTTTTGTCCAGGATTCCCGGGAAGGCATTTCCGAACACCGCAAGCAGGTTATGGAAATTATGAGCCGCGGCGGTGGAGTAGGCACAAACGGTTCCACTCTTCGTCCAAGAAACACGCTGGCAAAGGGAGTAAACGGAAAATCATCGGGTTCTGTATCCTGGCTTGATGATATTGCAAAATTGACGCACCTGGTTGAACAGGGCGGGAGCCGCCGGGGCGCCCAGATGATCATGCTTTCAGACTGGCACCCTGATATCATTGAATTCATCATTTCAAAAATGCAAAATCCAAGGATTCTCCGTTACCTGATCGAAAATACAAGTGATGATACCATCAAGAAATATGCCAAAGAAAAATTGAAATTCACGCCCCATACAGAGCAGGAAGAAGCAATGTACCAGGGGATTGTCAATTTTAAGCACATTCCTGGCCAAGGCGGCTTCAACGATAAAATCATCAATGAAGCAGAAAACAAATTGGCAGCCGGGGGAACTTACAGTGTCCACAACCCGGAATTCCTCACAGGTGCCAACATTTCTGTGTGTTTGACCAAGGAATTCATGGATGCGGCTGAGAATGATGCCATTTATGAACTCCGCTTTCCTGATGTTGAAAGCTATGATACAGAGGAAATGAAAATTTATAATGAACAATGGCATAATGTCGGGGATGTCCGCGAGTGGGAAAAGCAGGGGCACAAAGTCCGTGTTTACCGTAAAATAAAGGCCAAAGAACTTTGGAACTTAATCAATATTTGTGCTACGTACTCTGCAGAACCAGGCATTTTCTTTATCGATAATGCCAATGACATGACGAATGCCAAGGCGTATGGCCAGCAGGTAGTGGCGACGAACCCTTGTGGGGAACAACCGCTAGCTCCATACTCAGTCTGCAACCTCGCTGCAGTAAACCTTGCGGAGATGGCAGACAAAGAAACAAAAACCGTTAACTTTGAAAAGCTGCAAAAGACTGTCGAAATCGGTGTCAGGATGCAGGATAATGTCATTAACGCCACCCCTTATTTCCTTGAGGAAAATAAAAAGCAGGCTCTCGGCGAACGCCGTGTGGGCCTTGGGGTAATGGGCCTGCATGACCTATTGATTTATTGCGAGACCGAATATGGTTCCGAGGAAGGCAATGTCTTGATTGATAAAGTGTTTGAAACTATTGCCACTACCTCTTATCGTGCTTCAATAGAATTGGCAAAAGAAAAAGGAAGCTTCCCATTCCTTGACGGCGAAACCCAGGAAGATACGAACCGTTTAAGAAAAGCCTTCATTGAAACTGGCTTCATGAAGAAAATGCCTAATGATATTAAAGACGGTATACTGGAAAATGGTATCCGCAACTCACACTTGTTAACTGTTGCGCCAACTGGAAGCACTGGAACAATGGTCGGCGTCTCAACAGGATTGGAACCTTACTTTTCGTTCACATATTTCAGAAGCGGACGCCTCGGAAAATTCATTGAAGTGAAAGCCGATATTGTACAGGAATACCTGGATCGAACTCCGGAAGCTGATCCGGATAACCTGCCGAACTGGTTTGTATCTGCGATGGAACTTGCACCGGAAGCCCATGCCGATGTGCAGTGTATCATCCAGCGCTGGATTGACAGCTCGATCAGTAAAACAGTGAATGCACCAAAAGGGTATACTGTTGAACAGGTCGAAAAGGTTTATGAACGCCTGTACAAAGGAGGAGCAAAGGGAGGAACGGTGTATGTTGACGGAAGCCGTGACTCTCAAGTGCTTACCTTGAAAGCCGAAGAGAACAATCTTGATGAGTTTGAATTGGAATTTGAAGATGATAAGAAAAAAGTGGTCCTTTTGGACACCATTAATGAATTGCGCTCTACAGACGTCACAATCGGATCAGAGGTAGGCAACACTTGTCCGGTATGCCGTAAGGGTGAAGTAAAGGAAATGGGCGGCTGCAACACTTGTACAAATTGTGGTGCCCAATTGAAATGCGGCTTGTAAAATAGCAGTAGGTTTAAAACCCGGCAGCAAATGAAGTGACCCCAATAAAGTTAGACAGGTTATTTCATTAGGCAGATTGGAGGGCATGAACTCGGTATTGTACCGGGCTCATGCCTTTTAATTTTGCCTTAATTCGTTTGTGGTTATAGTAATGGATATATTTCACTAGTTCGTCCTTAAAGTGCTGAATACTTTCAAATTCCTTTAGATAAAGAAATTCTGATTTCAGGATGCCAAAGAAATTTTCTACAACGGCATAATCGTAACAGTTTCCCTTACGAGACATACTTTGTGTAATTCCTCGTCCTTTTAGGGTGTGCTGGTATTTTTTCATTTGATAATGCCAGCCTTGATCGGAATGAAGGAGGAGTGTATCATCCTCTGTTAAACGATCAAAAGCTTGATCTAACATAGTTGAGACGAGTGAGTAGGCTGGTCTTGTTCCCATTGTATATGTAATTACTTCACCATTATATAAATCCAAAATGGGGGATAAATATAGCTTCTCTCCAAACAATTTAAACTCCGTAATATCAGTTGCCCACTTCTCCTTTGGTTTTTCAGCCTTAAAGTTACGGTCCAAAATTTAGGAGCTATTTTGCCAACTGTTCCTTTGTAAGATCTATATTTCTTCATACGAACTAAACATTTTAGACCTAGTTCATTCATGATTCGTTGTACTCTCTTATGATTTACCTTGTGGCCTGGATTTCTTAGCTCGTCACGGATACGGCGGTAGCCATACCACCCCTCATGTTCGTCAAAAATAGTCTGAATGCAATTTTTTAGTTCTGCATCTGGATCAGGCTGACCCATTTTTTTCACCAAGTAGTAATAGGAGCTACGAGGGATATCCGCCAGTTTAATAAGAGCGTTCACCGGAAAGTTATGCCTTAATTCATAGACTACTTGCGCTTTGTCTTGTTTGGTGATTTTTCCTTGTTTTGAACTAAGGCATTCAACTTTTTTAAATAGGCATTCTCCATACGTAAACGTTCTAATTCTTCCTGCAAAGTTTCTGTAGTTCCTTTTTTGTCCGGTTTTTGATTATCTTTTTTCATGGGAAGACGCCCCTTTATCTTTGGATTTAAGGCGTCTATTCCTCCAGACTCAAAAGCCTTTAACCATTCGCGCACCCTTGAGGGAGAAGGGATATTAAAAATGGCAGCTGTTTCATTTATAGACGTCCCATTATCGTTCATATAGTTTAGTACGTCTAGTTTATATTGAACGGAATAGTTTGTATAGCGTTTTAGAAATGCTTCATTGCCATGAAGTTCGTATTGTTTAATCCAATTTAGAAATACAGAGGAATGTACACCGATTCTCTCAGCAATGATTCTATGTCCTTCACCACCACTTAAATACTGTTTTACTCCGTTAATTTTTTGTTCTACTGTAAATTTGGCCAATAAAAAAGCACCTCCAATTATTAGACTTCAAGTGTCTAACAATTGGGGTGCAGTTCACAAATCCTGCCGGGTTTTTTAGTCTGCGCCATCAAGTTACATATATGGCGCTTCAAACGGCACAATTCTATTTGCCATGGATTTCAGTTCAATTGTTCAATAAACATTACCGTTTAAATGGCTTTTTTATTCGTTATTACTCCAATAACCTATTTAGGTCATTAATTTCCTTATTTTGTTCGAGATCTTTTCATCAAGTTAGGACAATATACAACTAATAAACATTTGCTGAGGTGTAGGAATGGTAAAGCAGAAACTAGAAAATGAAGTCAGTGTCTGGTGCATAATAAGCATGGCATCGATTCCCCTTGTGATGACACTTGGCAATTCCATGCTCATTCCTGTCCTGCCAATGCTTGAGGATAAGGTAGGCATCACTTCATTTCAATCCAGTATGATTATCACCAGCTATTCCCTTGCTTCCATATTTTTGATCCCGGTTGCCGGTTATTTATCAGATAAGTTTGGCAGAAAAAAAGTACTCATTCCAGCCTTGATCATAACCTTAATTGGAGGGTTAATCGCTGGCTATGCTTCATGGAAGAGTGAAGAGCCCTTTACTTGGATTATTATAGGGCGGATATTGCAAGGGATCGGGGCTTCGGGAGCTTTTCCGATCATTTTGCCATTAGTAGGCGATTTGTATAAAGATGATGATGAAAAGACAAGCTCCTGCTTGGGCATCATAGAGACCGGCAATACATTCGGAAAGGTGCTAAGCCCGATACTAGGATCTATATTTGCCGCGGTTTTATGGTTTTTGCCGTTTTTCTCGATTTCCTTTTTTAGTCTCATTTCCATTGCCCTCGTCTTTTTCTTTATAAGAGTACCCAAAGAGAAAGAGGAACCAAAGAAGTTCAAGGATTTTATCCATTCAACCAAAAGGATTTTTAAACGAGAAAGAAAATGGCTGTTTACCGTTTTTTTGTTGGGTGCCTTTCTAATGCTAATTTTATTTGGGGTACTGTTTTTCATGTCGGACACACTAGAGAAGCTGCACGATTTAAAAGGTATAATAAAAGGGTTTATCATGGCGATCCCTCTGCTTCTGCTCTGTATTGCTTCATATATAAGCGGAAAGAAAATAAAAGGCAGCCTGTCTTTAATGAAAAAACTGATTATGGCCTGCCTGATTGTTATTTCTGTTAGCGTCGTATTTGTGGGCTTTGCCAAAGAGAGGCTGTTCATTCTGTTGGTGGTCACCAGCCTGGTTGGCATTGCGATAGGCGCATTGCTTCCAACATTGGATGCTATGATTACCGAAAATATAGAGAAAGAAGAAAGAGGAACCATTTCGTCCTTTTATAGTTCCACCAGATTTATCGGCGTGGCATTCGGGCCACCCATTATGTCCATTTTGATGGAAAACTATTTAAATGTAACCTATATTGTTTCGGGAGTCATAGGCATACTACTCTTATTCATTGTTTGGAAATGTATTCACAGCGATAAATCGCAACCCAATAAGACGCATTCATAGAAAAGAGGAAGCCCGGTCACATTTGATTTGTAACCGGGCGTTAGTATTGCACGCTGTTTGGATCAACTATAAATTTTCATTTTGCTGTCCAATTTCTTGACCTGCCAAAATTCCGTTTGCCGTTTTTAGAAACATATATTCATCTACAGAATCGCCTGGAACATTATTTGCATTCGGATAGGTATGGTCTGTTTCAATGGTAAGCTTGGGTTCCTTTGGGGCATATGTCTCATATTGTTGCTCTCTTTTTTTCATTTGAATTGTCTCCTTCTGCTGGAAATGATTTTTCCATAATAATTCCGTAATTAGAAGTAAGGGATACAGAGAAACTATCCTTACTGGATTAGGGTGTCATTTTTTTAAACCCTCATTACTGACAAACATACCCTTTTACAAAGGAGCAGTAAAAATATGAAACCATTTATCCCACAGCTTGTTTATATAGAACCGCAGGCGTTGGATTATCCGCTTGGCAGGGAATTGAAGGAGAAATTTGAGGGTATGAACATAGAAATCCGGGAAACGACATCCCATAACCAAATCAGGGGACTGCCAGGAGAAACAGACCTTCAGAAATACCGGATTGCAAAATCGACACTCGTTGTCGGGATCAGGAAGACATTGAAGTTCGACACATCGAAACCATCTGCCGAATATGCGATACCGCTGGCCACCGGGTGCATGGGGCACTGCCATTATTGCTACCTCCAGACGACGCTTGGCAGCAAGCCTTATATCCGGACCTATGTGAATCTGGATGAGATTTTTGACGCTGCGAAGAAATATATGGATGAGAGAATGCCGGAAATTACCCGGTTTGAAGCAGCTTGTACTTCTGATATTGTCGGAATCGACCATCTGACCCACTCATTAAAGAAGGCGATTGAGTTTTTCGGGGAAACAAATCATGGACTTTTAAGATTCGTTACAAAATTTCATCACGTCGACCATTTGCTTGACGCGAAACACAATGGCAAGACACGGTTTCGTTTTAGCATCAATTCACGTTATGTCATTAAAAATTTTGAACCGGGGACGTCTTCGTTTGAAGAAAGGATTCAAGCTGCGCGCAAGGTAGCAGACGCAGGCTATCCACTAGGTTTTATCGTTGCGCCGATTTACATTCATGAGGACTGGAAAACAGGTTATCATGAATTATTTGAACGGCTCAGCGATTCGTTACAGGGGCTCGATGTATCGAATTTGACCTTCGAACTGATTCAGCACCGTTTTACCGCCCCTGCAAAAAAAGTCATTCAGAAAAATTACCCAAAAACAAAGCTTGAACTGGATGAATCGAAGCGCAAATATAAATGGGGAAGGTATGGAATCGGCAAATATGTATACCAGACAGAAGAGGCTGCCCAGTTGGAATCCACAATAAAAGGGTATATCGCAAAGTTTTTTCCAGAAAGTGAAGTTCAGTACTTTACTTGAACTGCACAAGCTTGATGAAAAAATAGTAACAGATGACTTATCCCTTGCTTAAAGTATAAAAAAGCCTTTAACAGGGGTGGGCCAATGTGATGATAGACGGGGTATTTTCCGGTGGCGGAATTAAAGGATTTGCCCTCGTCGGGGCTGTTCAGGTGCTGGAGCAAAAAGGTTTTACATTCTGCCGCACCGCCGGGACGAGTGCAGGATCGATCATAGCTTCATTCACTTCGGCAGGTTATTCAGGAAATGAGATGATCGACATATTGGACGAGATGGATACAACAGATCTGCTGGATAACCGGAGGAGCTATCTGCCGATTCCCTTTGCAAAGTGGCTGATGATATATTGGAAGCTGGGGTTATACAAGGGTGATGCCCTTGAAAAGTGGATCGGAGAAAAACTTGCGGCGAAAGGGGTTTATACCTTTTCCGACCTTCCATATCAGGCTTTGAGGATTATCGTCTCTGACATAACAAACGGGAGGCTGGTGGTAATCCCTGATGACCTGCCAAAATACGGAATTGACCCGGGCAGTTTCCCGGTTGCGAAAGCCGTTCGTATGAGCTGCAGCATTCCTTATTTTTTCGAGCCGGTGAAGCTGTCGGTTAACAAGGACAGCAGGGCCCATGTTTTCGTTGACGGAGGGGTTCTAAGCAATTTTCCCATGTGGCTGTTTGATTCGGAACATGTGAAAAAAGTTCGCCCCGTCCTCGGCTTGAAATTGAGCGGAGGCGAAGAATGTAAAAAGCCGCATGAAATCGATAATGCGATAGAAATGTTCAATGCCCTGTTTAAAACCATGAAGGATGCCCATGATTCCCGCTATATATCGAGAAAGCATGTAAAAAATATAATATTTATCCCAATGAAGGGCGTGTCGGCTACTGAATTTGAATTAACGGAAAAAAACAAAGCGGTACTAATTAACGAAGGCAGGAAATCGACTGAAAAATTTCTGAGGCGATGGACATACTAAAGGTTGCAAGGCTTAGAATGTAAGCACAAAAAATCGGGCTGTTTCAAAACAAAGCCCGATTTTTCTTTTTATTTTTTTTGCCTTCAATGACGGTCAATTGAACGTCGGATTTCTTTCGCGGTTTAATTATTTTTGAGGATCTGGCTAAAGAAAAGCTTGCAACATTACTGCGTTCTTTTGTTTTAAGTTTCTGTCGTTTTTTCGATTGGCGAGCGGCCTTGATAAATGCCCGTTGCTCTTTTTTTACAGGTTTATCCTTTGTCAATCGTTTATATACGAAATAAACAATTCCCGTCACCAATGCAATCATCAACAAGCTTCTGAATAGCCCACCGGGGTTTTGGATCAATTGGCTTGCGAGGCCAATAAAGGCAAGTGCAATGAGACAATAGATAATGTATGGTCTGGAACGATTCAACAAAGACACCTCCTTAAGAGCATCATGAGCAAGTTTTATGGATTTTAAACTTGTTTTTTAAATAAATAACAGAAGCGTTTACTTATTTTTCCTATAACGTAATTTTACACAATATTTTCTGTCTTTAAACCTTCATTTGTCTCGTTTTCCAATCTAAGAAGCTCATTGAAGGAGGCCAGGGCCACTTCAACTTGGCTGTCATCTGGTTCCTTTGTGGTTAAGAGCTGGAGCCATAATCCCGGATAGCCGAAAAAACGAAGGAACGGGATCTCTCTCCACTTATTTGTCAATTGCAGCACTTCAAATGAAATCCCAAGCACCACTGGAATGAGCAAAATCCGGTTCACAATCCTGAGCCAAAGAGGGTCGGTCGGGAAAAACATATATACAAAAACACCGACGAAGACGGTGAACAGGATGAAGCTGCTGCCGCAACGATAGTGGAGCCTTGACGAGGCTTGGACATTTTCTACAGTAAGCTCTTTGCCGCTTTCAAAACAATTGATCACTTTGTGCTCCGCGCCGTGGTACTGAAACACCCTTTTTATAATAGGTGTCAACGAGACAAAATAGATATAGAAAAACAAAAGCAGCAGCTTGAAAAAGCCCTCGACCAGAATTTGCGACGTTTTGCTTTCGAAAACAGGTTCTGTCAAATCAGCCAGCAACACCGGGATCAAAGTAAAAAGCAGCTTTCCAAAAATGAATGAGAGTACGCCGATAGCGGCCACTCCAAGCCACATTGTCATTTTTGACACTTTAGCTTCCTCTTGGACTTTTTCATCATCTGCCGGATCAACTTCGAAACGTTCAGAAGAAAAAGTCAGATGCTTCGATCCATTCGCACTGGAATTGATGATCGCAACAATGCCCCTCAAGAACGGAACTTTCTTCATTTTATGCAGGAAAGGCTTATCTTCCCGTGGTACATGAAAATACTCTATTGATGAATCCTTTCGCCGTACAGCGGTAACCGTGTGGTGTTTGCCGCCGAACATGACGCCCTCCACGACCGCCTGGCCTCCGTATACCTGTTTTTGGTTCTCGGACATTTTTACACCAACCTATGTTGTTAATTTACCTTATGCATTCCGTGTTTTTTGTGTTGGAAGCTATTTATTGGTACTTATATCATACAAGATAAAGCCGAATTTTTGTACTATTATCGTTTGTGTTATTTATGGGCATACTGCATAACGGAGGTGAAAGGAATGAATGGAGAAAATAATGAAAAAGATGGATATGGGCATGTATCTCTTATAAAAGATACGATCATTATTGGGTTTACGGGCGGTATATTGTTGTGCTTAGCCCTCCAGTTCGTTTTTTACTTCAATCTGATGGACTATAGCCCAAAATTTATTCTGACATCCTGGACAGACCTGTCCTGGGTGGACGGCTGGCTCGGGGTTGTGATGTCGATGTTGTTCTTTGGGATATTGTCTATTTTTGCAGCACTTGTCTATTATGCGTTATTAAAGAAAACCAGGAATATATTTGCGGGAATCTTATACGGTTTGGTCATCTTTCTTTTGCTGGTTTTCATTTTCAGGCCGATGTTTCCGGACCTTCCGACTTTTGCAAAAATGAATGCCAAAACGATTATCACGGGCATTTGTATTTTCGTCATATATGGAGTATTTGTTGGTTATTCAATTTCCTATGAACATCAGGAAATCGAAAAGCAAACCAAAGTGAAAACGGAAACGGACATAACATAATTTGTTACGGATCTAAATCGTTATGATGGTTGCATGCGCTGCTTCATCCGGCACATTCATTTCTAGTGCTAGAAAATTTAGAATTATGGTAGAATGTTCATGTTGAACATTCTTTTTTCTATAGTAGAACGGATTATTAAACAATAAGTCTGGCAGCCGGTTTTTAGCGAATAACAGAAATTGGCCCAGAAAAAAGCGGGTGGAGCATGGGGAGAATCTTAGTAATAAATGGGCCCAATCTCAATAGGCTGGGCAAACGGGAACCTGAGCAATATGGGTTGGCCACTCTTGCCGACCTGGAAAGCTCGCTAGGGATAAGCGCAAAGGGGCTTGGAATCGATACAAGCTTTTTTCAGTCAAATCATGAAGGGGACATCATCGATAAACTCCATTGGGCCCAAGATAACGGCGTGGGGGGAATTATCATCAATCCCGGGGCATTTACGCATTACAGTTATGCGGTCAGGGATGCAATTGCAAGCATTGATATTCCTGTAATTGAAGTACATATTTCAAACATTCATGCCCGCGAGGAATTCAGGCACCAGTCCGTTATGGCACCTGTGACAGCGGGCCAAATCGTCGGCCTCGGACTTCAGGGGTATGAACTCGCGCTACGGGCGCTCATTAATATCCTAAAGGAGAGAAACTAAATGGACAAATTGGAGCGGTTCAGGGCAGAGCTCGAAAAAACCCAGGTTGACGGACTTTTAATTACAAGTACCTATAACCGGCGTTATATGACCAACTTTACGGGTTCCGCAGGCGTCGCCTTAATTTCACAACAAGAGGCCAAATTCATTACCGACTTCCGTTATGTAGAGCAGGCCGGAAAACAGGCTGCGGGATTTGAAATTGTCCAGCATCAAGGGCTGATCACAGAAGAAGTGGCAAATCAGGCAAAAGCGATGGGCATCAAGAAGTTAGGATTTGAACAGGATCACATGACCTTCTCCTTATACAAAGTATACGAAGCAGCATTTGAAGGTGAACTGGTTCCTCTGGCAGGTCTGATCGAAAAGTTACGCTTGATAAAGACATCATCTGAGATTAAGATATTAAAGGAAGCTGCAAAGATTGCCGATGCAGCCTTTATGCATATTGCCGAATTTATCAGGCCCGGCTTGACAGAATTGGAAGTCTCCAATGAGCTTGAATTCTTTATGAGAAAGCAGGGCGCAACATCTTCATCATTTGATACAATTGTTGCATCCGGTGAACGGGGCGCACTGCCTCACGGGGTGGCATCCAGCAAGGTTATCGAAACTGGGGATCTGGTGACCCTTGACTATGGCGCATATTACAACGGATATGTGTCAGATATTACACGTACCGTGGCAGTAGGCAAGCCGAGCGCCAGATTAAAGGAGATATATGATATCGTCCTTGAGGCGCAATTGAGGGGAATGGCAGGCATCAAGCCCGGCATGACCGGAAAAGAAGCGGACGCGCTCACGCGTAATTTTATTTCTGAAAAAGGATATGGGCAATACTTCGGCCATTCTACAGGTCACGGCATCGGACTGGAGGTCCATGAAGGCCCGGCACTATCCGTAAGGTCTGATACCATTTTGGAACCAGGCATGGCTGTTACCGTAGAACCGGGGATATACATACCTGGCGTTGGCGGTGTCCGTATAGAAGATGACACAATCATTACAATCCGAGGAAATGAAACGCTCACACACTCAACAAAAGAACTAATAATCCTGTAGGAGGACAATGAATGATCTCTGTAAATGATTTTCGTACCGGCTTAACAATCGAAGTAGACAATGGAATCTGGCAAGTAATCGAGTTCCAGCACGTAAAACCGGGAAAGGGTGCAGCTTTTGTGCGTTCAAAGCTGCGTAACCTTCGAACTGGGGCAATCCAGGAAAAAACCTTCCGTGCCGGGGAAAAAGTAAGCAAGGCGCATATCGAAAACCGCAAAATGCAATATCTGTACGCCAGCGGGGACAGCCATGTATTCATGGATAACGAATCTTATGAACAAATCGAACTTCCTGCTTCAAGCATTGAGCGCGAATTAAAATTCTTGAAAGAAAACATGGAAGTGTATATCATGACTTTCCAAAGCGAAACGCTTGGAGTGGAGCTTCCTAACACTGTTGAGCTCGAAGTGACAGAAACAGAGCCTGGAATTAAAGGAGACACTGCCTCAGGAGGAACGAAGCCGGCAACTCTTGAAACAGGGCTTACAGTCCAGGTTCCTTTTTTCGTAAACCAGGGAGACCGTTTGATCATCAATACGACTGAAGGAAGTTACGTATCGCGTGCATAAAGGCACAAGAAAACTGGGGATTCTGCCCCGGTTTTTTTTGTGCCTTTTTTTATTTTAATCGCCTTTACCGGATGCTTGTCATAACGTGTCCCTGTAAGGCATACATTTCTACTAATGAAATTGACATATAGGAGGGGGTAGCTTTGGAAGAAGTCCTGGCTCTTTTACCAAAGAAAATTCTTGAACAGCTCCTGCGGATTTCGCAAACCTCGGCGGAAAAAATCGAAGAACTGCGGATTCGTATTGGAAGGCCCCTTGAAATCGTGGTGGAAGGCCGTCCGGCTTTTATGCCGTATGTGGTGGATAAAAATGATGCCCAAAGCTTGCTTGGCCGTTTAAGCCAATTTTCCTTATACACGCTTGAGGAAGAATTAAAGCGGGGGTATATCACTGTTTCAGGAGGGCACAGGGTCGGCCTTGCAGGAAAGGTAATACTTGAGGGCGGTACTGTAAAAGCAATACGGGATGTTTCCTCTTTTAACATAAGGATCGCAAGGCAAAAGATTGGAATCGCGGAAGAATTGATGCCTCATTTATATACGGACGAATGGAATCATACCTTGATTATCGGGGCCCCGCAAAGCGGGAAGACAACTTTGCTCCGCGATATCGCCAGAATGATTTCAAATGGTCCTGATATGGGCGGCATCGGACCGAAAAAGGTAGGCATCGTTGATGAACGATCAGAAATCGCGGGATGTGTTCATGGCGTGCCGCAGCTGGAATTCGGCCCAAGGATTGATGTGCTTGACGGATGCCCGAAGGCGGAAGGCATGATGATGATGATCCGGTCGATGTCGCCTGACGTATTGGTTGTCGATGAAATTGGACGAGCCGAGGACACGATGGCTGTCCTTGAAGCTGTCAATGCCGGAATCAAATTGATCATAACCACTCACGGACATACACTTACGGAAGTGAAGAAGCGCCCTAATATTGCCCATATCCTTAAACAAGACATATTCCAGAGGTTCATCGAGCTGGATAGAAACGAAGTGGGAAGAAGGGCCTTAAGAATTCTCGATGCCCAGGGCAAGCACTTAACAAGACGTGAGGGGGTGTCATGAATGCTAAAGCTGATAGGAGCCGCAATCATTATTTTAGCCACGACCTGGGCTGGTTTTGAGGCATCTAGGCACTTAAGCCAAAGGCCGAGACAGCTGCGGCAGCTGAAGGTTGCCCTGCAATCCTTAGAGGCTGAAATCATGTACGGTCACACTCCGCTTGCGGATGCGGCGTCAAGGCTTTCAAAGCAAATGCCTAAACCGCTTTCATGGTTTTTCGAATCTTTTTCCTCAAAGCTCACATCAGGGGAAACAACTGTAAAAATTGCCTGGGACGAATCGTTGAAAGAAGTATGGAAATGGCTTGCTTTGAAACAAGGCGAATTTGAAATTCTATCCCAATTTGGCGAAACCCTTGGAAGGCATGACCGATACCATCAGCAAAAACAGATCATGCTTACCATGGCGCATCTGGAAAGGGAAGAGAACGACGCACTGGACCGGCAGGGAAAATACGAAAAAATGGTCAGGAGCCTTGGTTTTTTGTCAGGGCTGCTCTTAATAATTATGCTGATGTAGGCAGATTCAGGAGGAATCGAGATGGGCATTGAAGTGGACATCATTTTTAAAATTGCCGGTGTCGGGATTGTAGTAGCATTCCTGCATACGATTTTGGATCAGGTCGGGAAGAAAGAATATGCCCAATGGGTAACCCTTTTTGGCTTTATATACATTTTATTCATGGTGGCATCCATCGTGGAAAATCTGTTCCAAAAAATCAAATCCGTATTCTTGTTCCAGTAGGGAGGTAATAGCCATCGAAATCATCAAAATTGCTAGTATAGCACTTGTGGCTACCTTCCTGGCTCTGATCGTTAAAGAACAAAAGCCGAATTTCGCATTCTTGTTGGTCGTTTTCACCGGCTGTACGATCTTTCTTTATTTGGCAGATAAAATTTATGAAATCATTCAAATGCTTGAGAAAATTGCCGTGAATGCCAATGTAAATATGGTATATCTCGAAACGATTTTAAAAATAATCGGAATTGCCTATATCGCGGAATTTGCTGCCCAGATCACGAAGGATGCCGGCCAGGGTTCAATTGCCTCAAAAATTGAGCTGGGAGGAAAAATATTGATCCTCGCAATGGCGATCCCAATTCTTACCGTAATCATTGAAACCATCATTAAACTGATACCAAGCTGACCGTGAACGACGGTCAAATGGCCGCAGGTGAGGTGAATATATGAAGCAGCGAATGCACTACCTTCCACTCTTATTCTTGTTTCTTTTTTTATTTCATGCAAGCCCCGTAAACGCCGAGAATACGGTAAAAGAAGAACCAATCATGCAATCGGAGCTGGTTCAGTCACAAATCGATAAGCTTGGGGTGGACGAGTTAAAACAATATTGGGACGACGTAATAAATGAATATGGCGGCTTCCTTCCTGAAAGCCAAAAGGGAAGCTTCATGGATTTCGTAAGCGGGGAGAAGCAATTTTCATTCAAGGAATGGTTCAAAGGGATGGGGAAATTTATTTTCCATGAACTGCTGGTCAACGGAAAGCTGCTGGGATCGTTAATCCTGCTGACAGTATTCAGCATGTTCCTTCAATCGCTCCAGAATGCCTTTGAAACAAGCACCGTTTCGAAGGTTGCCTATGCAATCGTATATATGGTCCTGATCATCCTGGCCCTGAATAGCTTTCATGTCGCGATAACGTACACAAAGGAAACAATTGATCTCATGATTTCCTTTCTCATGGCCCTGATTCCATTGTTGCTTGCACTGATTGCCGCATCAGGGGGAATCATATCTGCTGGTTTTTTTCATCCGGTCCTCATTTTCTTGATGAACACTAGTGGTGTCTTGGTTCAATATGTTGTGCTGCCCCTATTGTTTCTTGCAGCGATCCTCAGCATAGTGAGCACATTGACGGACCAGTACAAAGTCACGCAGTTGGCCCAGTTGCTGCGGAACTGGGGCATTGGGATACTCGGGGCATTCATGACCGTCTTTTTAGGCGTAATTTCCGTTCAAGGTGCATCATCGGCGGTCGCTGACGGGGTGACACTAAGGACAGCAAAGTTTATAACCGGCAACTTCATTCCGGTGATTGGGAGGATGTTCACGGATGCTACGGATACAGTGATTAATGCTTCCGTTCTGTTGAAAAATACAGTGGGCATGGCGGGCGTGGCGATCTTGTTGTTGATCACAGCCTTTCCCGCTATCAAAATACTGGCGGTTTCCTTTATCTATAAATTGGCAGCGGGGCTCCTGCAGCCCCTTGGAGGCGGCCCAGTCATCAAATGTCTGGACATTATCAGCAAAAGCATGATTTATATCTTTGCGGCCCTGGCTATCGTTTCGCTTATGTTTTTTCTAAGCATCACTGTAATCATTGCAGCAGGGAATATCACACTTATGGTGCGGTAATTGAAAGGAGCTGCGGCATTGGATTTTTTAACAGAATGGATTACCAACATTATCATATTCGTCCTTTTGGCCACCGTCGTTGATATGCTGCTTCCAAGCTCGGCCATGCAAAAATACGCAAAGATGGTCATTGGCCTATTGCTGATTGCTATCATCATATCTCCGGTGCTTTCATTGTTTAACACAGATTTTGACAAGCTGCTGGCAGAAGCGACGGCCTCTTTTGAAAACGGGGAGCAAAAGAATCTTGGAAATTTAACAGAAATAAAGAAAAAAGAAATACAAGCCTCCCAACATGCATATATTTTAGAACAAATGGCAGCCGGCTTAAAGGCGGGAGCGGAAGAGGAGTTGATGAACAAGTACGAAATGGAAATCCAAACGATTGATTTGGAGGTCAAAAACCTGAAACAACCCAACATGCCGGAGGATTTGCAAAAAATCGTACTCAAATTGGACAAGGCAAAAAATGAATCAGGCTCAGTAGAGGTTGTGGAGAAAATAGAAATCAATGCAGGGGACGCTCCATATGCCAGGGCAGCCGATCTGGATGAAATTAAGAGTTTCCTTGCAGCAAAATGGTCCGTAGATGAAGGGCTCATCGAAATAGCCGGGGAAGGAGTGCGTGGGGAAAATTGAAAAATGATAAAGGTCCATTAACCTGGCTGTCCAAATTATTTAACAAAGATAATGAACCAAAAGAGAAAAAACCTTCTCTATATGCCTATGCCTTGGTAGTGCTGATCATTGGGATAGGGATCATGATGGCCGGCAGCGTTTTGAAGTCTGGTCAGGAAAGCAAAACGGCCTCAGAAACCAGCGGGGCAATTCCTGCTTTTAATGGGAAAGATTCAGAAGAAGACGTCCCGGCCTTTGGAAGAAAAGATCCTGCAGAAATCAAAACAATTAAAGACTATGAAAAATACCTGCAATTGGAGATGAAAGAGGCCCTGGAAGCGATTGCCGGCGTGGATGATGTCAAGGTCGTGGTAAATGTCGATGCATCCGAACAAAAAATCTTCGAGAAAAACAAGGTTACCCAAAAGCAGGTGACCGAGGAAACCGACCAAGAAGGCGGAAAGCGGACAGTGGAAGATACGAATATTGATGAGCAGCTTGTGATCGTAAAAAGCGGTGAAAAAGAAGGTCCAATCGTTCTCGAGACAAAAAAGCCAAAAATCCGTGGTGTCCTGGTAGTGGCAAAAGGCGCCGATCATATAGAAATCAAAAAGTGGATTGTCGAAGCGGTGACCAGGTCACTTGATGTACCAAGCCATCGGGTTTCTGTAATGCCTAAAAAATAATAAGGGGGAAACATATCATGTTATTAAAAAAGCAAACAGTCTGGTTATTGACGATGTTAAGCCTTGTTGTCGTATTATCTGTCTATTATTTAACGACACCGGAAAAGCAGCCTGTCAACATGGCGGGTACCGAGGAAAAAGAGGAAAAGCAACAAGAAGCTGGGGTGAAAAAGGAAGATGCCAAACAGCCGGTAGCTAAAAAAGAAACCAAGGATGGCGCAACCGTAGTGACACGGGAGGCTGGCGATGATGCATTTGAAGCCCTCCGCATGGAACTCACGGATCTCCGTTCCAAACAGAAGGAAGAACTTACAGCGATTGTGGCCAATACGAAACTATCAGCCGAAGAAATAAGCGATGCGAAACAGAAAATTGAGGAATTAAATAGTGTGGAAGAAAAAGAAACAATCATTGAAAAACTGGTTTTGACAATGGATTATGATGCAGCGCTTGTCCGAGTAAACGGCAAGGATGTGGACATCACTGTTAAAGCGGATAAACTGAGCCCTTCCGCCGCCAATTCCATTATCCAGCTTGTCAACAAAGAATTTGACAGCACACATGATGTAGTAGTGAATTTCCAGCCGGAAAAATAAAGTTAGAAACACTACCGATTGGCGAGCCTATTTTAAAGGCGAAGACAGAGTGTAGAGACCCGCAATAGCGTGGGTCACACAGGCGTTGCTACAGGACGCAGCGCACCTAGCCTTTGTTTTGCGTTATTCAGGAAGGAGTTTTATACTTTATTTTCTGCCAGTGAAAGGCCGCCTGATGACAGGGGGCCTTTTAGTCTATATGTGGAACTTTTGTTTATCGCATTGATAAATAATATAGTTTATTTTGGCTCATTTGAGCCCCTTGCATAGTTGAGGAGAAAGCGGGCTTTCACTGGTCAAAGGCAGTTGGATCAGCCTTAGTAGCATAGCTGAAAGGTCTCGGAAACTTTGGTTTCACATGAATGGGCTGGAGGGCGGCTGTAAATTAAAAATTCAACATATATACGTAGCTAACTAAAACTCATAGGCGTCTTCGTGCAGTTTCATTAAATTGCTGACGGCTTCATTTGCTGCTGAAATGGAATGGACAAGGTGGGTATTCTGGTTTGCCTGCGTTTGTATGCTAGAAGACAATTCCTCAAGTGCCGCGCTCGCTTCCTCGATGATTGACTGAAGTCGCTTTCTGATTTCCCAACCTGGCGGGACGAGCTTTCAATCAATTCCATATTGGAATGGTAGTCTGTTATTTTATCAAAACCCCGAGACCGCCTCCGATCACAATGGACAAAATCACTGCGATATCTTTTTTCATTGCCGTGTCCACCACCGAAGCAAGTATCACACAGACCAGTGTTGCCCTGACTACGAGACTGTTTTTTCAGGTTAAGTCCTCCTTTTACAGCTGTTGCAATAAATCAATACATACACCGCCTTTTTATTTTTGATTCATTAAAAAATAGTCCGTTTGAACCCCGCTCTTCCTCCTGGATTATAAATTCGGTACCGTTTTCAAATGTCCTATATTAATTTTGCAAGTTTCCATTTTACCAGGTAAAATTAGCTGCCGGTTTTGTATTGCTAAGCTATGTATTGAATTTTGATAAGGTATTATCGTATCATGTTACTATCTAGTCATAAATAAAAGTAGACAAGGGGTGCCAAGATGTTAAAGGTACAGGAAATCAGGGAATTAATTAAACTGGTTGACCAATCAAGCATTAATGAATTTGTGTATGAGCAGGAAGGCACGAAAATTAAACTGAAAAAGACCGGACAGGAACAGCCTGTGTCCGTCGGGCATCAGCCGGCAGCCGAGCCGGTACAGTCGGAACCGGTTAAGCCTGATAAGCCTGCACAGGCACCTGAAAAAATCGCAGCTGTTGAAGCAAGCCCTGCTGCGCCCAAGGAAGAAGCACACCAGGAACATTTACAGAAAATCGTTTCGCCGATGGTGGGCACATTCTATCAATCATCTTCGCCGGACACAGATGCATATGTAAAGACGGGTTCAAAGGTTACAAAGGACTCTATCGTCTGCATTGTTGAAGCGATGAAACTCTTCAATGAAATAGAGGCGGAAGTAGAAGGCGAAATCGTTGAAATACTGGTGAAAGACGGCCAGTTGGTTGAATACGGCCAGCCGTTGTTTTTAGTCAAGCCTGAATAAGGAGCTGTTATAAATGATAAGGAAGCTATTGATCGCAAACCGGGGGGAAATTGCCGTCCGTATTATCCGGGCCTGTAAGGAATTGGGGATTGAAACGGTCGCAGTCTTTTCGGAAGCTGACAGGGAGGCCCTGCATGTCCAGCTGGCAGATGAGGCATACTGTATCGGCCCGACAGCATCAAAAGACAGTTACCTGAATTTCACGAATATCATAAGTGCCGCGAAGCTTACTGGTTCTGATGCAATTCACCCAGGATATGGGTTCCTTGCTGAAAATGCCGATTTTGCGGAACTTTGCCGCGAGGTTAGCATAACTTTTGTAGGCCCTTCGCCAGAAGCAATATCCAAAATGGGAACAAAGGACGTTGCGAGGGAAACGATGCGTAAAGCAGGAGTTCCGATTGTTCCGGGATCCCAGGGGATTATCAAAGACAATGATCAAGCTATCACGCTTGCTGAGGAAATCGGATACCCGGTGATCATCAAAGCCACTGCCGGCGGGGGCGGAAAAGGGATTCGAATCGCAAGGAACGAAGAGGATTTAATAAAAGGGATACAGATCACCCAGCAGGAAGCATTGACTGCATTCGGCAATCCAGGGGTATATATTGAAAAATACATAGAAGATTTCCGCCATGTGGAAATCCAGGTGATGGCAGATTTACACGGTAATGCCATCCATCTTGGTGAAAGGGATTGTTCCATCCAAAGAAGATTGCAAAAATTGGTTGAAGAAACCCCTTCCCCTGCGTTAGATAGTGAAATCCGCCATGAAATGGGTGATGCTGCCGTAAAGGCTGCATTGGCTGTCGATTATGCCGGTGCTGGTACTGTTGAATTCATTTATGATTATAAAAACCGCAAATTTTATTTCATGGAAATGAACACCCGGATCCAGGTGGAGCACCCTGTCACGGAAATGGTCACAGGTGTTGATCTGATCAAGGAACAAATCCACGTGGCATCAGGAAAGAAGCTCAGCTTGAAGCAAGGGGACGTTACCTTTAACGGGTGGGCGATTGAATGCCGAATCAACGCGGAAAATCCGGAAAAGAATTTCATGCCGTCAGCGGGAAAAATCCAGATGTACCTGCCGCCAGGCGGATTCGGTGTTAGGGTCGATTCGGCTGCATATCCCGGGTACTCCATTCCTCCATACTATGATTCAATGATTGCCAAATTGATCGTCCATGGGGCGACGAGAGAAGAAGCGATAGAAAAAATGAAACGGGCGCTAAGCGAGTTTGCCATTGAGGGAATCCATACAACGATTCCGTTCCATTTAAAATTGCTTGGGCATGAACAATTCGTATCTGGGGAATTTAATACGAAATTCCTTGAATTATATGATGTAATGAATTCATAATGAAAAGAATCAGGAGGTGCTTTGGATGAGTGAAATGGAGAGTACAATGCTGGAAATGAGTGAAAGCAATAATGGGCTAGGGAAAGTTGAGATAGCTCCGGAGGTCATAGAAGTAATCGCCGGCATTGCGGCCAGTGAAGTCGACGGCGTGGCATATATGCGCGGAGGTTTTGCATCCGGAGTCGTTGAACGTCTAGGAAAGAAAAACCATGGCAAAGGGGTAAAGGTAGATCTCACTGGGGAAGGGATCAAAGTAGATTTATTCTGTGTCATGAAGTTTGGCGTTTCAATCCCGAACGTTGCCCAAAAAGTGCAGGATAATATCCGTGAAGCATTATTGAATATGACTGCGTTGGAAGCTGATGAAGTGAATGTCCATGTTGTCGGGATTCAATTTGAAAATGCGAAGAATGAACAGGAAATCGAGCAGGAAATTTAAGAATTCAACTGGTTAGAAAAACCGTGAACATGCTGGGCCCGGCGAAAGCCGGGTCTTTCTAATGTAATGATCCGGATTTCCTGAATTAATCACATTTTAGATATAAGTTGAACTAAAGAATTACGCAGTGATAAATAATATTGTTGACTTTTGGATTATTTGGCAGGAACTTTTCAGGGCAGGGAGCAAGCAAGTTTTCTTTCCACCCTTGCCGTTCTAGAAATCTTTCGCTTTGTTGAAGGCATTTGAAAGCCAGGGTTTTATATAAATGAACCAATAATATAATGGCGGCCAACGTTTAAATTCATAAATTCCACTAATATTGTTTATGCTGCTGTGTTATGAGGCATACAAAATATGTTAACGCTATAAATAATGGTTTCTCTAATTCATTATTTCTGTTACATTGTAAAATGTGTGGTTTCTTGGCGGTCAGGTGCTCCAAACCCGGTTGTTTTTAACGAAATTCTTAATATTTTTCAATTCATTAGGAATTAATGTTCGTTTTTTATGTGATTATCATATATAATAGAGGATGTAAAAGGAGCAAAATTATGAAAAGAAGAACAGCCCGTGAAAAAGCGTTGCAGGCACTTTATACGATCGAGATTGGCAAATCGGAACCGAGAGAGGCCATCGAGAGCGTATTGAATGGAAAAGAATCTGATGAATATTTCGAGACACTGGTAACAGGCACAATCGAAAATAAAGCGGAAATTGATGGATTAATCAGGAAAAATCTTGAAAGCTGGACGCTTGAAAGGCTTGCGAATATCGATCGTAACCTGCTTAGGATTGCTGTCTATGAAATGCTGTACAGTGAAGATGTCCCTGTCAGCGTTGCCATGGATGAAAGCATCGAAGTCGCAAAGAAATTCGGGGATGACGGGTCCAGTCGCTTTGTGAATGCCGTTTTATCAAAAATAAAGGATTCCCTGGATCAATAAAATAAAGTGCATGCAGCATTTTTTTTCACCATTCATTTGTTAGGAGGAAACTTCGCCGATGACAGCTAAACTAATCGATGGGAAAGAAATTGCAAAGGCAATAAGGAAAGAAATCGCCGAGGAAGTGGAAATGCTTAGCCAAAAGGATATCGTACCGGGCCTGGCCGTTGTGTTGGTAGGTGATAACCAGGCTTCCCGTACGTATGTTTCAAACAAACAAAAAGCTTGCCGGGAACTTGGGATGCATTCTGTTCTAATTGAACTGCCGGAATCCGTTTCACATCAGCAGCTTGTTGAAAAGATTAATGAACTAAATACTGATGCAGCCATCCATGGAATTCTTGTACAATTGCCGCTGCCTCGGCATATCGACGAAAAGGAGATTATCGAAAGCATCTCCCCTGAAAAGGATGTCGATGGGTTTCACCCGATCAATGTCGGCAGGATGATGACAGGCCAGGATGCTTTTCTTCCCTGCACACCGTACGGCATTTTGGAAATGCTTAAGTTCATCGGCTACAGCCTGGAGGGAAAGCATGCGGTTGTTGTCGGCCGGAGCAATATTGTCGGCAAGCCGGTCGGACAGCTTTTGCTGAACGAAAATGCCACGGTCACTTATTGCCATTCACGCACGGACAATTTGGCAGAACACGCCAAGAAAGCTGATGTCCTTATAGTTGCTGTAGGCAAAAGGGATACAATTGGACGGGAGCATGTCAAAGATGGGGCCGTAGTAATCGATGTCGGCATGAACCGTAATGACGAAGGAAAACTATGCGGCGATGTTTCATTTGAGGAAGTACGAGAATCAGCATCCTATATAACTCCGGTACCAGGCGGTGTCGGCCCGATGACTATCACGATGCTGATGAAAAACACGGTAAAATCTGCGAAAAAAGCCCACAACAACGAACTGGAAACATTAAATTCGAAATAAAATAGGCATTATTGCTTAAAAGAAGCTGTACTCTTGTTTATAATGGCAGAGACAGCTTTTTTTCTATCCTTTTTGTGCGGAGAAAAGGCGGGGTACAGAAAATGAATGATTGGCTCCCATTTATTCCAAAAATACTCATTGGCTTTGTTTAAACAGTAGAGCAGTGTTCTCGCCTACACCGCCTGATGTTGTTAGTTTCAGTTTCAAAAACAAAGCCGTTATCTATGACGGGGCTGGAGATTGAAACTTATGTTCGTTTTTAAGGGAGTTATAAAATGGATAACCAACAATATTTAAGCGTAACAGCTTTAACGAAATATATTAAACGTAAATTTGATGCCGATCCCCATTTGCAGGACATATACATAAGGGGTGAAATTTCAAATTTTAAACAGCACTCAAGCGGGCATATGTATTTTACCCTAAAGGATGAAAAAGCGAGATTGCTTGCCGTGATGTTTGCCGCAAATAACAATTCGCTCAAATTTTCTCCCGAAAACGGGATGAAGGTATTGGTCAGGGGCGACATATCCGTCTATGAGCAAAGCGGCCAATATCAGCTCTATGTGAAGGACATGTCTCCGGACGGTGTTGGAGATTTGTATTTGGCTTATGAACAGCTGAAAAAAAAATTGGAGGCCAAAGGGTTATTTTCACCACACCATAAAAAAGCGATTCCACTTTACCCAAAAACCGTTGGAATCATTACGTCCCCGACAGGTGCGGCATTAAGGGATATCCTGATCACGATCAAAAGAAGATACCCGATTGCGAGAATCATTATATATCCCGCTCTGGTACAGGGAGCGAATGCTGCTAAATCCATTGCGAAGGCAATCGCCTCGGCAAATGCCAGGAGAGAGGCCGATGTATTGATCGCGGGGCGCGGCGGCGGCTCCATCGAGGAGCTTTGGGCCTTTAATGAAGAAATTGTCGCTGAATCGATTTTTGATTCTGATATCCCGATCATTTCGGCTGTGGGGCATGAAACTGATTTTACGATAGCCGATTTCGTCGCTGATTTAAGGGCCCCAACCCCCACTGGTGCTGCGGAGCAGGCAGTACCCCATCTGAACGAGGTTATGGAACGGCTTATGAACAGGCAAAACAGGCTGACAAGATCGGTTCAGGAACTGGTGAACCTGGAGAAAACGAAGCTTGAAAGGCTGGAAAAATCATATGCATTCCGTTACCCTAGAAAGATGTATGAACAAAAGATGGAGCAGCTTGATAAAACGGTAGAGAGGCTAAAGCGAGAGAGCGGCAGATACTTTTTGAAAAAGAGTGAGGCACTTCAAGTTCTGGACACCGGTCTCAGGAAGCAGCATCCTTACCAGGCTGTATCCCAGTCGAAAGAAAAGCTTGCGGCACAGAAGAAAATATTGAACAGATTGATGGAAGGTGTCGTCAAGGAAAACAGCCGTCAATTTGTCCACATGACCGCGACATTATCAGCGTTAAGCCCATTGAAAATTATGGAGCGTGGATACGGGCTTGTTTTTACTGATGATCAAAGCCTGGTGAAAAGCAAGGAACAGGTTGCTAAAGGCGATAAAATAACCGTACAAATAAAAGATGGTGCGCTTCAATGTGAAGTGCAGGAGATTAAGGAGAGAAATGACCATGAGTGAGGATTTCACATTCGAACAGGCTATGGACAAGCTTGAAGAAATCGTTGAGAAGCTGGAGGAAGGGGATGTCCCTCTCGAAGAGGCAATCTCCATTTATAAAAAAGGCATGGATTTATCAAGGTTATGCCACCAAAAATTGAAAGCTGTGGAAGAGCAGCTGACACAAATACTGCGTGAGGATGGAGAGCTGGAAAGCTTTGTGGCCGGGGAGGAGGAGTAACAGTGGAAAAAGGGGGAACCTTGGAATCTTTTGCAGCGGAACACAAAAAGCTTCTTGAAACTGCGCTTATAAACTATGTCGGAAAGATTCAAGCACCGGATATTTTAAAAAAAGCGATGGTTTATTCCCTGGAGGCCGGCGGGAAAAGGATCCGCCCTTTATTAGTGTTTGCTGTGCTTTCAGCCTTCGGCAAGGACACACGCCTGGGCATTCCCGCAGCTTGTGCGATTGAAATGATCCATACGTATTCCCTGATCCATGATGATCTCCCCAGCATGGATGATGACGATTTAAGAAGGGGAAAGCCTACAAACCATAAGGTGTTTGGGGAAGCAAATGCCATCCTTGCAGGCGACGCGTTGCTGACTCTCAGTTTTCAGATAATCGCTCAGGCAGCACAACCGCAGGTCCCGGCGGAAACGGCCCTGGAATTGATCAGGGAGCTTTCAAAAGCAGCAGGTGCGGAAGGCATGGTAGCCGGACAGGCGGCTGATATCGCAGGGGAGAATAAGAGTTTGTCCCTGAACGAGCTAGAGTATATCCACGAGCATAAAACAGGCAAATTGCTATCCATCAGTGTGTTGTCAGGTGCGATTTTGTCAGGTGCAAGCTACGACCAGCGCCGGCACCTGCTGCAATTTTCCCGGGACCTCGGCCTTGCTTTTCAAATACGGGATGATATTCTTGATATCGAAGGAACGGAAGAAATGATTGGAAAACCGGTAGGAAGCGATGCGGGAAACGATAAAAGCACCTATCCCTCACTTTTGACTCTTGACGGGGCAAAACAAAAACTAAATGAACATATTGCTCAGGCGTTAGCCCATTTAGCCAAAACAAATCTCGATACAGGGCTTTTAGAGGAAATCACAAACCTGATTGCGGCAAGAAACCACTAAGTTAGACTGTTGTAAATTTGTTAAGAAAACGTGAATGTGTTATACTCATGTTAAAAATTTTCCTGCTATTTTTGGGGTTTCTTGCGCGAAAGCCCCACGGTATGCTGAATCTGACAGTGATATGATCTGAAATACATAGCCGCCGATATCACTCTGGGTGCCGGCGGCTCTTTTTGGCAGGCAAGAAAGTGCCTGGATAAAGCAAAACACTGGCTAAGTTCGACACGTCCTGTGGCAACGCCTGTGCGTGCCACACCCTGTGGGCCTGACTACACCTTTGCTCTTCGCCTTTTAAAGGCTTGCCAATCGGTGAGTTTTCAAACCTGCGGAGGAAAGCTGCAGAGCGTTTCCATTTCCACAAACCCTGGTGCCGATAGCAGAAATAAAATGAAAGTGTGTGATGCTGTTTGGATCTATTATCAATAAAAGACCCTTCATTTCTTAAAAATATGAATAATGCACAACTGGGGCAGCTTTCAAATGAGATCCGCCAGTTTCTGATTGAAAAATTATCCGTTACCGGCGGCCATATCGGACCGAACCTCGGTGTTGTGGAACTGACGGTTGCGCTTCATAAGGAGTTCAATAGCCCTCAGGATAAAATCATATGGGACGTAGGGCACCAATCATATGTCCATAAAATCCTGACAGGTAGAGCTTGCGAGTTTGACTCTTTAAGAAAGCATAACGGCCTTTGTGGTTTTCCAAAGCGCAATGAAAGTGAGCATGATGTCTGGGAAACCGGCCACAGCTCGACCTCATTGTCAGCAGCCATGGGTATGGCCATTGCACGGGATTTGAAAAAAGAGAAAAGCTTCATTCTCCCTGTAATAGGCGACGGTGCACTCACGGGAGGAATGGCACTTGAGGCACTCAACCATATCGGCCATGAGAAGAAGGATATGATCGTCATACTCAATGACAATGAAATGTCGATTGCCCCGAATGTCGGCGCACTCCATAGCGTCTTGGGACGCCTGCGTACCGCAGGGAAATATAATTGGGCAAAAGACGAGCTGGAATACCTATTGAAGAAGATACCGGCAGTGGGAGGCAAACTGGCTTCAACTGCTGAAAGGCTAAAGGATAGCCTGAAATACCTCCTTGTTTCCGGAATCTTTTTCGAAGAGCTTGGTTTTACCTATTTAGGGCCGGTGGATGGCCATAATTATGAAGAGCTTTTCGAGAACTTCCGCTATGCCAAGAAAACAAAGGGTCCCGTCCTTCTCCATGTGATAACGAAAAAAGGGAAAGGCTATAATCCTGCTGAAACCGACAAAGTAGGGACATGGCACGGCACCGGGCCGTACAAAATAGAAACCGGGGCTTTCGTAAAGCCATTAAATGAGCCGCCTGCCTGGAGCAAGCTCGTGAGTGAAACTGTGCGCGAGCTGGCGAGGGAAGACAACCGGATCGTCGCCATTACTCCTGCCATGCCGGTTGGCTCGAAGCTTGAAGGATTTCAGAGCGAGTTTCCGGACCGGATGTATGATGTCGGGATTGCCGAGCAGCATGCAACCACTGTTGCAGCAGGTCTGGCTACTCAAGGCATGAAGCCGTTCTTGGCAATATATTCTACATTCCTGCAGCGTGCCTACGACCAAATGCTTCATGATGTCTGCCGAATGAATCTGAATGTTTTTATCGCAATTGACCGGGCCGGACTGGTAGGTGCAGATGGTGAAACACATCAGGGTGTATTCGATATCGCATTCTTAAGGCACATGCCTAATTTGGTATTAATGATGCCGAAAGATGAAAACGAAGGGCAGCATATGGTCAATACCGCTCTTAAATATGATGAAGGCCCAATCGCGATGAGATTCCCCCGCGGTAACGGCATAGGCGTTCCATTGGATGAAGAATGGAAGGAAATACCAATTGGCTCGTGGGAAGTTTTGAAAGAAGGTACGGACGCTGTTATTTTAACCTTTGGCACAACGATACCCCTGGCGCTTAAAGCTGCATCACTGCTGGAGAAACAAGATTATTCAGTGAAAGTGGTAAACGCTCGCTTCATCAAGCCGTTGGACGACAAAATGCTTAGCAGCATCCTGGATTCCAAGCTGCCGATTTTAACGATTGAGGAAGCCGTATTGCAAGGCGGGTTCGGAAGTGCCGTCCTGGAGTTTGCACATGATTACGGCGGACCAGCGGCTACAATCGAACGGATGGGAATCCCGGATGAATTCATTGAACACGGCAGTGTCGACAAGCTCCTTGAAGAAATTGGGCTGACCGTCGAGGGGGCAATGCAACGGATCATCAATATCACACCAAAAAAGCAAAAAAGGGCATAAAGCAGTATGGCTAAAAAAGAAAGACTAGATGTTTTATTAGTGGATAAAGGGCTGGCTGAAACAAGGGAAAAGGCAAAACGCATGGTTATGGCCGGCCTTGTATACGGCAATGAAGAGCGTCTGGACAAACCTGGCGAAAAGGTGCCCGCCGACATGGAACTTGTAATCAAGGGGAAAGTGATGCCTTATGTTTCGCGGGGAGGTTTAAAGCTGGAAAAAGCCTTGCAGGTTTTTGACCTGGACATAGAGAATAAGGTGTTAATGGATATTGGGGCTTCTACGGGGGGCTTCACCGATTGTGCGTTGCAAAACGGCGCGAAAATGTCCTATGCCCTTGACGTTGGCTATAACCAGCTTGCCTGGAAGCTTAGGCAGGACGAGCGGGTGCAAGTTATGGAAAGAACCAATTTCCGGTATGTCACCCCGGAGAACCTGGAAGGGGAACTGCCCAATTTTGCAAGCATTGATGTCTCTTTCATTTCACTGAAACTAATCCTTCCTGTGTTGAAAACCTTGCTTGTTCCGCACAGTGACATAGTGGCGCTCGTCAAACCGCAATTTGAAGCTGGCAAGGAGCAGGTTGGCAAAAAGGGAATTGTTCGTGAACCAAAGATCCATGCGGAGGTTCTTGACAAGATTATCGCCTTTGCGCTGGAGCAAGGATACGATGTACAAGATGCTTCTTTTTCCCCGATTACTGGTGGAGACGGAAATATTGAGTTCCTGTTGCACCTGCACTGGGAAGGCGGCAAGGAACAAGGGGAAAACAGGCTTGCAAATTCCGTTCAAAACATTGTGGGCCAGGCTCACCTGGAACTGAAAAAATCAAAAACCACGGAAGAAAATGAAGGCTCCTAAAGCAGCATAAAGCGGCTCTAGGGAGCCTTTTCTTCTTAACTTTGATACAGAAATGCGGAATGAAACCGAACTCAAAAGGAAATTCTACAATGTAAGGCAAATTATGTACAATTAACAGGAAATGAAAGAAAATTAATGTACAATTCGCCGTAAATCCGCTAACATTACTTGTATAAAGCCTAATACCAAGTGCCGACAATTTCTCGAGAGGTGCATTTTTTAGATGAATAAAGGACAGCGACACATAAAGATTCGGGAGATCATCGCTAACAATGACATAGAAACCCAGGATGACCTCGTTGATGAATTAAAAAACGCAGGGTTCAACGTTACCCAAGCAACCGTATCCAGAGATATTAAAGAGTTGCATCTTGTTAAGGTACCGTTAATGGATGGCCGTTATAAATACAGCTTGCCTGCGGACCAGAGATTCAATCCTCTGCAAAAGCTTAGAAGGCTGCTATTGGACGCATTTGTACGGATCGATTCGGCAAACAATTTGCTTGTAATGAAAGCCCTCCCCGGGAATGCGAACGCAATCGGGATCCTGATAGATAATCTCGAATGGGACGAAATTCTGGGTACAATTTGCGGGGATGACACGTGCTTAATCATTTGCCGGAGCGCAGAAGATGCGGAGACGATTTCCAATAAATTTTTGGACATGCTCTAATTTGGGAGAGGTGATTTGAGCTTGTTAATGGAACTATCTATCAAAAATTTTGCAATCATTGAGGCCCTTTCGATTTCACTTGAAAAGGGTTTAACTGTATTGACTGGGGAAACGGGCGCCGGCAAATCCATTATTATTGACGCCATCCATTTGCTTGTCGGCGCAAGAGGATCTGCCGAATTCGTGCGGCATGGCGAATCGAAGGCGGAAATAGAAGGATTATTTCAATTGGATGAAGAGCAACACCCGGTTTTTTCCAAAGTTGCGGAATTTGGCATAGATGCGAGCGATGGAATGATTGTCCTGCGCCGTGAAATGTCAGCTTCAGGAAAGAGTGTTTGCCGGATTAATGGCAAGCTGGTGACTATCGCGGTCCTTCGTGAAATCGGCCGTACCCTGATTGATATCCACGGCCAGCATGAACATCAGGAATTAATGGATGAGAGGCTACATATTCCTCTGTTGGACCAGTTTGGCGGAAGAAAACTTGCGGAAGCTATTAAGGAATATGAAAAACTGTATAAGCAATATGATGCAGCTGCCAAACAACTTAAGAAGCTTAGCCAAAATGAACAGCAAATGGTGCACCGCCTCGATTTGATCCAGTTCCAGCATGAAGAAATCCAAAAGGCGGACCTTAAGCTTCAGGAAGATGAACAACTTTCAGAGGAAAGAAAGAAAATCAATAATTTTGAAAAGATTCATGAGGCACTTCAAACGGCTTATCAGGCCCTCCGTGAAGAACAACGGGGGCTTGACTGGCTATCGGTCGCCATGAATAACATGGAGGAAGCAGCAGGTATTGATGATTCTATCCAACAGCTTTCTGAAGCAGTGGCCAACAGTTACTATAATTTAGAGGATGCTGCAGCTGGCATAAGGGATCAGCTTGATGTACTGGAATATGATCCAGAGCGCCTCGATTTCATTGAAAACAGGCTGAATGAAATCAATCAGCTTAAGAGGAAATATGGCAAAACTATCGAAGAAATCGTCGAATACGGCGCTGCCATTGAAGAAGAAATCGAAACGATCCTTAACCGTGAAACCCATATTGCCAAACTTGAAGGAGAACTGAAATCAATTAAGGCGGATCTGTTGGTGGAAGCAAAAAATCTTTCGGATCTCAGGATAAAATTCGCAAAACAATTGACGAAAAAAATCCATCAGGAACTGAAAGAGCTTTATATGGAGAAAACAGTGTTTGAAGTACATTTCCATAAAACCGCATATTCATTTGATCCAGCCCATGAAGCAGGTGTTCTCCCTGGAGGATTGGATGAACTTGAGTTTTATATTTCAACGAACCCCGGAGAACCCTTAAAACCGCTTTCGAAAATCGCCTCAGGTGGTGAGCTGTCGAGGATCATGCTCGCGTTAAAAAGCATTTTCTCTAAGCATCAAGGAGTCACTTCCATTATTTTTGACGAAGTGGATACTGGTGTCAGTGGCAGGGTTGCACAGGCAATAGCCGAAAAAATCTATAAAGTGGCTGTCGGTTCACAGGTCCTGTGCATTTCACACCTGCCACAAGTGGCGGCAATGGCTGACACTCACTTATTTATCGCTAAAAAAATCCAGAGCGGGCGGACGAAAACGTCTGTCCTGCCCCTTGGAAATGACGAAAAGGTTAAAGAAATCGGCAGGATGATCTCAGGGGTGGAAATAACGGACCTAACTAAAAAGCATGCAAAAGAGTTGATTCAACAGGCTGAACAATTAAAAGAGGCGAAATGATCATTACTGATTTTTTGACATGCCCGTAAGGGAAAAAATCTTATATAAAAATTGATTCGATGAAAAGCTATCCGTTTTTGGATAGCTTTTATTTTGCCGCAAAGTTATAAATGAAAGCTATCAAGGCTACATTAAAAGTGTAGCCATAAAGCAGGGGAACTTAGATAGAAGCGAGGAGAGTGAATTGATGAAGCTATGGATAAACAGAATAATCGGTGGAATCCTCCTTGTTTCGCTAATAGCATTAGGGTTATACCAGCCATTAAGTGAATATATGTCAATCCCTAAGAAAGTGGTCCTGTTTGAAGGTGAGCATTACCGCTTGCCCTCTACGATGCCTGTAACGGCAAGAGTGATTACGGCAGAGTCAGGGGCAACCCTGGATAAAGCAGGGGATGGGGTTACGGTAAAAGCAGAAAAACCGGGTACAAATGAACTTCTTCTTGAGTTTGCAGGATTGCCTACCAAGAAGGTGGATGTCGAAGTCATTAAGGATTTCAAGGTAATACCTGGGGGACAATCGATCGGGGTAAAGCTCAATACATTAGGCGTACTTGTTGTAGGCCATCATTTAGTTGATACGCCTAAAGGAAAAAAATCACCGGGAGAAATCGCCGACATCCAGGTTGGCGACATCATTACAAAAATCAACAACCAAACAATTAAAAAAATGTCAGATGTCACTCCTTTTGTCCAGGCAGCAGGAGAAAGTGGAAAACCGCTGCAACTGGTGATAAACCGTGAAAAACAGACGATGAAAACAACGCTTACACCTTTAAAGGATAAGAATGAAGGTGCGTACAAGCTGGGACTGTACATCCGTGATTCAGCAGCTGGGATTGGGACGATGACCTTTTTCGATCCAGGGACAAAAAAGTACGGGGCTCTCGGCCATGTCATATCCGATATGGACACGAAAAAGCCTATCGTTGTAAAGGACGGCCATATCGTCCGTTCGACAGTCACATCCATTGAAAAAGGAAGCAATGGAGACCCGGGTGAAAAACTTGCCCGGTTCTCGTCAAATAGACAAATTATTGGCAATATAAACCGGAACAGCCCATTTGGTATATTTGGGAAATTGAACCAAAGCGTAAATAATGGAGTTGCGGATGAGCCGATTCCAATTACATTATCGCATGAAGTAAAGGATGGCCCTGCCAAAATCCTTACGGTTGTGAATGGGTCAGAGGTAGAGGAATTTGATGTCGAGATTATCAGTACAATCCCGCAGAAATTTCCGGCAACAAAAGGTATGGTGTTAAAAGTGACAGATAAGGAGCTGCTTGCAAAAACTGGCGGAATTGTCCAGGGGATGAGCGGCAGCCCAATCATCCAAAATGGAAAATTAATCGGGGCAGTAACCCACGTGTTTGTAAATGATCCGACAAGCGGCTACGGGGTCCACATAGAGTGGATGCTGAACGAAGCAGGGATCAATATATACGAAAAGACTAACAGCGATCCGAAAGCAAGTTGAACGGTCTAAGGGGGCTCAACCCATAGAAATTTTACATCAAGATCTGAATTATTTCAGAAACAGATGTAAGGTTAGGGGGTGAGCCCCTTTTTATTTCAATCGCTTTTTTTATTTTCAGTGACGTGCCCCATATTTTGTTACTAACGTTTGTGATAAACTATATAAAGCAGAATATTCGACAAACGGATTATGTCGTATTATCGAAAATAGTCGAAAACAAGAGTTAATCAGAGAATAAAGACGATTTTGTATTATTTTTTTAAAATTAAAGGGATTTTCATTCCCATTGTCGAAAAGTTCAATTACAATAGAATTTAGAAAATTAGAAAAAAGGACTATTGTAATTGAGGAGGAAATCAAGGGTGAATAAAATAAAAGTTTGCGTGGTGGATGATAATAGAGAGCTCGTTTCCTTGCTGGAAGAGTATATTTCAAGGCAGGATGATATGGAGGTCATCGGCGTAGCCCACAATGGGCAGGATTGTTTGAATTTGTTGGAAACGGCAGATCCTGACGTCTTGATTCTGGATATTATCATGCCGCACCTGGACGGCCTTGCGGTGCTGGAAAAAATAAGGGAATCTAAGCTCGCGAAGGTTCCGAATGTGATAATGTTAACTGCCTTCGGCCAGGAAGATGTAACCAAGAAAGCGGTAGATTTAGGCGCTTCCTATTTTATCCTAAAACCGTTTGATATGGAAAACCTTGCCGGCCATATTCGCCAGGTCAGCCGCAAAACCAATAATGTTTTGAAAAAGCAGCCTCCATACAGTTACCGAACAAGCCAGCAGGATTCAAAGCCAAAGAATTTAAGTGCCAGCATTACAAGCATCATCCATGAAATCGGTGTCCCTGCACATATTAAAGGATATCTGTACTTACGCGAGGCCATCTCCATGGTTTACAACGATATTGAACTGCTCGGTTCGATTACGAAAGTCCTTTACCCCGATATCGCAAAAAAATACAATACAACCGCCAGCCGCGTTGAACGGGCAATCCGGCACGCCATTGAAGTCGCATGGAGCCGCGGCAATATTGAATCGATCTCATCCTTATTCGGCTATACCGTAAGCATGTCCAAGGCAAAGCCCACAAATTCCGAATTTATCGCAATGGTCGCAGATAAATTAAGACTGGAACACAAGGCTTCTTGAAACGGTTAGAAGCAGTGGATAAAAGGAATTCAGAAGGCCTCAGGACATCATGGGGTCTTTTTTTTTTGCAGAAAGCACTTTCTTAACTGCCACAAGTCAGAGCCTGACTAAGTGTGCCAAATCCCTTTGTCTTGCTACCATGAGGCCGGGGGAGAATCCGTCTTCACATTTAACATGCTCGATGTCTAGCTCCGACATACATGTATGTACTAGTGCCGAGGTTGCCGTAGGACGTGGGGGTTAGTCGGCGTCGAGGCCATAAATAACCCCTCTCCGGGCTGCCGCAGGGATATGGTGACGTCAGTTTCCGTCACAGGTCGTGACGGATTTTAGTCCACGGTGCTGCTAGACTCTGCTGTGAAGAGCCCCTTTATACTGATCGACTTGCACAGGATAACACACAAAAAATCAAAATTTTTGTGCGGTGCTCACGTCAACGTTTGCCCCAGGACGCGCATATATAGTCCGCGTTCCTTATAACAGGATGCTTGCGCTTTTCTATATGGGCAGCAATGTAAACGCTATATTTGTTATTTTTATATTTTGTTTCTTGTTTTATAATATATAGGATATATCTGCCAGATTTTTCTTTAAGGGAGAGGAAAATTCATGATTATTGAGGAAAATGAATTTTTCCTATTGGAAGAGGAATACAATTCGGTATACATAACGGTGAATAAAAAGGGGTTTCCGCTGCTTTCCATGAACAGGCTATTGTCCAGCAACCCCAGGATCAACCTTACAAAATTTAAAGAATTAAAAGATGCTACACATCTTGCCAATAGTTCCAGGGTTGAGATTGGTGACCTAAAACCTGAAATTGAATGGTCGGTTTCCGATGATAAAATGAAAGCTGCAATCAAAATCAATGCCAAAGAAGAGGATGTTAGACAGCAATATAACCACTATGTAACGATTATTCTGGATCAATTGAACACATTCGGGATTACAGAGGGAATCCGGATCGATGCCATTCAACATGGCCTTTGTGCCGCAGAGGAAATCATCATTGCCCAGGGCACAACTCCGATACAAGGCAGGGATGCAGTGGTTGCGTACTATAAGCGGTCGGAGCGGAAACCTGCCATCAGGGAAGATGGAAAGGCTGACTATTATGACATGAATTTTCTCGATGAAGTGAAAAAAGGAGACTGGCTGGGGGAAAAAATCCCACTTACTGCCGGGATACCCGGCAAGACAATCACAGGACAATATGTTATGGCCCCTGCAGGAAAAAATAAAAAACTAATATATGACCGCAAAACTGTGGGTGAATACGAGGAAGATGGAAAGGTCGTTTTAAGGGCCCTTATCGACGGCGTTGTGGAATTCCAGGGGGGCAAAATTGCTGTCGGGAATCATCTGTTGATTGATGGCGATGTAGGAGTCGAAACAGGAAATGTCCAATTTAACGGTTCCATAACTGTAACAGGGACAGTTATGGACGGGTTTTCCGTATGGGCGAGTAATGATTTATCCATTTTAAGTGAACTTGGGGTCAGCAACATTGAAAAAATTGAGTCACAACATGGGGATGTTTTCATAAAAGGCGGCATATTTGGAAAAAACAAATCCGTGATCAAAGCCGGGAAAAACATTTTTATCAAGCATGCCAATGAGAGCATCCTGGAAGCGGGCGAAAGCATCCACATTGGTTACTATTCACTTGGAAGCCGCCTGAAGGGAAAACATATTATTACTGATGAGCAAAAAGGAAAACTGATCGGCGGGACCATCGAGGCCATAGGCAAAGTAAAGGCGGCTGTAATCGGCAACAGGGTGGAAAGAAAAACGTCTGTGTCCGTGGGAGGTTTCGACCGAGATCAATTAAAAGAGGAATTGAACAGGCTTCTGCTTGAATATAAGTCAAAAGTTCAAGAGGCTGAAGGGTTACAAAGGAAGCTGGATGTTTTCGAGTCATACCCGCATGATTTAACTGAAATCCAGAAAACCGAATTTTCTAAGGCCGGAGATAATTTATACCTCGCTATTGCTGAGATTGCAAGCATGGATCATCGACGGATATCAATAATGGACTTGCTTGACACAAGAGGGGAGGGTGAAGTCATCATCGGCCTAATGGCTTTTCCCGAAACCACTCTCCAAATAAAAAACATGGAAAAAAGATTGGACAAAACCACAAAAGGAACCTTTTTTGCCGAAAATAATCTTATCCATTTCGAATACTGATAGGGATGCTAAAAGTTGAATATAAAGTAAAAAGGTCCGTGTATGACTCACGGGCCTTTTACTATTTAAATCTATTCTGGACTTTATTTTTCTTTCGGTCCCGGTGAAGGACAAACCCGGCGATAAAACCGATACCGCCTACACAAAGGACAAGCCCGGCTAAGAACTGCACCCAGAGGGCGGGATAAGGAAACTGCGAAATGCCAAAAAGCATATCCCTCATGATTTTAATCCCATATGCAGCAAGGGCTCCAGGTATAAAAAGTATCAGAAAAGCTAATAACCGTTTCATACAGGTGTTTTTCCCCTCTAAAAAAGATCCACACGAAAATCATAGATGATTTTAATAAATTGTCAAGCACGAACTTCTTTATTAAGATGATTATAAGCATGAAGAAATTTGCATACTGATGTAAGAGTATATGAAAATTTTTGCGCGCGAGGGTAAAGGGGGTATTGCATTGCAAAAGGTAATGATAGTAGGGGCAGGAACCGGTGGGACTGCCATTTTGAATATTTTGATGGAAAGTGAAAGTCTTTTTATTCAATGTGTGGTGGACAGTAATATGGAAGCCCCGGGAATGCAGCTTGCAAGAAAGCTGGGTATGCGCACGGGCACCGACTGGAGGGACCAGCTGGATGATTCTCTTGATATTGTTATTGAAGTCACGGGAGATGAACGGGTTTTTGAAGAAATCCGCCAAAGTGGACGCGGAAGGTTTTTACTCATACCGGGCAGTGTTGCTTATATCATCGCAAAGCTCTTTGAAGAGAAGAGGGAATTGATAGATAAATTGAAAAAAGAAAAAAATAAACATGACTTGATCTTCAATACGACGAGTGACGGCATGATCGTTGTTGATCAAACAGGGAAGATCATCCTTTTTAACCGGAGCGCGGAACGGATGGTGGAAGTGAAGCGTGAGAATGTCATTGGGAAGCCTGTCACTAAAGTAATACCGGGCAGCCGGCTCCCACAGGTCCTCCAAACAAAAAGGATCGAGGTCAACCAGGAACAGGAGTTGAATAATGGAAGAAAAATCATCACCACCCGCATTCCGCTTACGGATGAGAATGAAAAAGTGATTGGTGCTTTTGCGGTTTTCAAGGATATTACTGAAGTCGTCGGCCTCGCTGAAGAAATAACAAACATGAAAGAAATCCAGACGATGCTCCAAGCAATTATTCAATCCAGTGATGACGCCATCTCTGTAGTGGATGAACAAGGGCATGGAATCCTCATCAATCCGGCTTACACAAGAATCACCGGGCTGAGTAAAGACGAAGTAATCGGAAAACCTGCCACAACTGATATTTATGAAGGGGAAAGCATGCATATGCAGGTGCTCCAGACGAGAAGGCCGGTAAGGGGTGTAAACCTGAGGGTCGGTCCGCTTAAAAAGGATGTAATCGTGAACGTAGCCCCAATCATCGTTGATAACCGGCTGAAAGGAAGCGTAGGGGTCATTCATGATGTATCTGAAATCCGGCACCTGACTAAGGAGCTCGATCGTGCGCGGCAAATAATCCGCACGCTTGAGGCGAAGTATTCATTTGCTGATATAATCGGTGAATCCGAAGAGATGCAACTTGCGGTCGAACAGGGAAAGCTGAGCGCGAAAACGCCAGCCACCGTTTTGCTCAGGGGAGAATCAGGAACCGGGAAGGAGCTGTTTGCGCATGCAATACATAATGCAAGTGAAAGGAAATTCAATAAATTTGTGCGGGTGAACTGTGCGGCCATTTCCGAATCTTTGCTGGAAAGCGAGCTGTTTGGCTATGAGGAAGGAGCATTTACAGGGGCGAAGCGCGGTGGTAAAAGAGGCCTTTTCGAAGAGGCGAACAATGGCAGCATTTTTCTTGACGAAATCGGGGAATTATCGCCTAACATCCAGGCCAAACTGCTAAGGGTTCTACAGGAAAATGAAATTGTAAGGGTCGGTGGGACGAAGCCGGTCCCAATTTATGTAAGGGTGATTGCCGCTACAAACCTTAATCTTGAAAAAGCGATCACGCTTGGCAGTTTCAGGGAAGATTTATATTTCAGGTTGAACCGGATACCCATTCATATCTCTCCGCTTAGGAATCGAAAAGGTGATATCGAGGCACTTGCAAAGCATTTAATCCAAAAAATCAACCAGGAATATGGCCGGAACATCGAGGGAATATCCGTTTCTGCAATCGAAAAACTGAAGCAATATCATTGGCCTGGAAATGTTAGGGAGCTGGAAAACATTTTGGGAAGGGTTATCATATTTATGAAAATAAATGAAACGGTCATGGAAGCGGGCCATATTCCGGAGCTGAGCGAAGGTGTTGAGAGGGGCACTGACAATTCCATACCTGGTAAAGAAAATCTTCCTCAAGAAACATTGTCAATTACGATGGACAGGTATGAACGGGAAGTGATAAAACAAGCTTTAATCAACCATAATGGAAACAAAACAGCAACCGCAAAATCACTAGGCATTTCAGTAAGAAATTTATATTACAAAATGGAAAAATTCAATATTGAAAATTATAGCACGCAATAATTTGCACAGTGTGCAGATTATTGCGTGAACACGTCTTTAATAAGTCAAGAAATAATGGTTTTTCATATATATAAATTTGGCACGCTACTTGCAATATATGTTTGGGGGCGAACATTTAAAGTGGATGATAGGGTTGGACACATGTATGAAATTGGACTCGCTCATTGAACAAGCAACCAATTCGGAAGAAAGGATTATTGCCGTAGCGGCTGCCGAAGATGAAGAAGTCATAAAGGCTGTAGCGGAAGCGATACAGCGTTGACTTGGCGTCTTTTGTATTGTTTGGCAATAAAGCCTGAATATCGGCCTTCTTGAAAACTATCAACAAGGGCTGGCTGACGACAGGAAAATTCTTATTGAACACGCTGCAGATGTATCCAGTTCAGCAGAAAAGGCTGTTAAACGGTGAAAACCGGCCAGGCAGATGTGTTAATGAAAGGCCGGGTTGAAACTGCACGGCTAATGAAAGCTGTGTTGCATAAAGAATATGGCTTAAGGAGTGGAAAGATCCTTTCGCATGTAGCCGCTTTCGAGGTGCCAGACTATGACCGGTCCATTTTTGTAATGAACATCACTCCGGACCTCGCCCAAAAAGCACAAATCCTACAGAATGCCGTTCAGGTTGCCCGGTCGATTGTAATCGGAAAACCAAGGGTTGCTCCTATAGCTGCTGTGGAAACAGTGAATCCGGCGATGCTGGCACCCGCTTGATGCAGCTTCTTTAGCAGTAATGAATGCAAGAGGCCAAATCTCCGGTTGTATCGTTGATGGCCCGCTCGGCCTTGATAATGCTGTTTTTTTACATGCGGCTTCCATGAAAGGGATCAAAGTGAAGTTGCCGGCAACGTGGATATACTTCTTGGCCCTTCCATAGAAGTGTACAATGTTTTGTATAAGTCACTCATGTCGCGAGGGCGAAAGTCGCGGGAGTAATTGCGGGGGTCCTGGCGCCGATTGTATTAACATCCAGGGCTGATTCTGCCGAGAGTAAACTATTTTCACTCGCACTGGCGGTTTACTCTGCATCCAATAAATAACCTACATCAGGGGAGGAATTTTTCATGGAAATATTTAAAAATCTTGAGAAATATGATTATGAGCAATTAGTCTTTTGCCAGGATAAACAGTCGGGTTTAAAAGCAATCATTGCGATTCATGATACAACTCTCGGCCCGGCCTTGGGGGGCACACGCATGTGGACATACGAATCGGAAGAAGCCGCGATTGAGGATGCACTCCGCCTGGCCCGCGGTATGACATATAAAAATGCTGCGGCGGGGTTGAATCTCGGCGGTGGAAAAACCGTCATCATCGGGGATCCCCGCAAGGATAAGAATGAAGAAATGTTCCGGGCTTTCGGGCGTTATATACAAGGGTTGAACGGCCGCTACATTACTGCAGAAGATGTCGGCACCACTGTAGCCGATATGGATATCATCCACGAGGAAACAGATTATGTAACAGGTATTTCGCCGGCATTCGGTTCTTCAGGCAATCCTTCTCCAGTAACTGCATACGGCGTATATAGAGGCATGAAAGCTGCTGCGAAAGAAGCTTTTGGAACGGACTCCCTGGAAGGAAAGGTGATTGCCGTTCAAGGTGTCGGAAATGTGGCCTTCAACCTTTGCCGCCATCTGCATGAAGAAGGTGCCGAGCTGATTGTTACTGATATCAACAAAGAATCTGTACAACGTGCGGTCGAGGAATTCGGTGCAAATGCCGTCGGGCCAAATGAAATCTATGGGGTGGCTTGTGACATTTACGCCCCCTGCGCTCTTGGGGCTGTGATCAATGACCAGACAATACCGCAGCTAAAGGCGCAGGTAATTGCGGGTGCGGCGAATAATCAATTGAAGGATACCGTCCATGGTGACCGAATTCATGAAATGGGTATTGTGTACGCACCTGATTATGTAATCAATGCAGGAGGCGTCATCAATGTCGCCGATGAGTTAATTGGTTATAATCGGGAGCGTGCAATGAAAAAGGTGGAAACGGTCTATAACAATATCGAAAAGGTGATCGAAATCGCCAAGCGTGATGGAATTCCCACCTATATGGCGGCCGACCGGATGGCTGAGGAACGAATTGAAAGAATGAGAAATTCCCGCAGCCAATTTTTGCGAAATGAAAAGCATATTTTGAACCGGCGTAAATAATGGAATGAAATACGCTTCTGCACCGCGGTGAGCGGGTAATCCTACCCGCTGCTGCGAAAAAATGAATGGAGGGGGAAAGGATTGCCAGACATAAAGCATCGCATACTTGTCATTAATCCAGGCTCAATCTCCACAAAAATCGCTGTCTTTGATGGGGAAATACCCATTATGGAACGGACGATCAGGCATGAAGCCGCAACACTTGGAAAATATGAGCAAATCATTGAACAATACGAATTCAGGAAGGATACAATCCTTGAAACACTGGATCTGGAGGGCATTAATCCTTCAAAATTTGACGCGGCAGTCGGCCAGGGAGGGCTTTTAAGAGCCATAGAAGGCGGTACATACACTGTCAATGACCAAATGCTTAAAGACTTGGAAGACGGGTTTAATGGCCAGCATGCGTCAAATCTGGGCGGCATATTGGCATATCAAATTGCGACTGGCCTTAACATCCCGGCCTATATCGTAGATCCTGTTGTCGTCGACGAGCTTGAGCCCCTTGCAAGAGTGTCTGGTTTTTCCTTGATTGAGAGGAAAAGCAAATTCCATGCATTGAACCAAAAATCGGTTGCCAGAAGGGTTGCCAAAGAGTTAAAGAGAGAGTATGAAGACATGAATGTGATTGTCGCCTATATGGGCGGCAGCATTACGGTTGGAATCCATAAAAATGGCAAAGTAATAGACGTAAACAATGGCTTGGACGGAGGTGGGCCATTCAGTCCTGAAAGAGCAGGCACGGTTCCGGCCGGAGATTTGGTGAAATTATGCTTTTCCGGGGAGTTTTATCGGGAAGAAATTATGAAAAAGCTGGTCGGCCAGGGCGGGCTTGCCGGTTATTTAGGTACCAGCGACGCGGTCAAGGTTGAAAAAATGATTGAAAATGGTGATGAAACGGCAAGACTTGTTTATGATGCAATGGCCTACCAGGTTGCTAAAGAAATCGGGGCCGGCGCTGCGGTTCTTTCTGGAAAGGTTGATGCGATTGTATTGACCGGGGGGCTCGCTTATGGAAAAGGATTTGTCGAAAAAATCTCTTCAAGAGTGAATTGGATTGCTGATGTATTCGTCCAGCCGGGTGAAAACGGGCTACAGGCTCTAGCAGAAGGGGCACTAAGGGTTCTTCGAGGGGAAGAGGAAGCGAAAGAGTATCCCAATTGGGGTTCAAAATCAGGCTTATTATCGGGCAATAAGTAAAAATGAGGCCTTTGGCCACGGATATAAACAGGGATTGGTTCTCCTGGTAGAAAGCTCAAAGCATAATATCTATGTATATAAAAAGTTAAATGCCGCAGGAAATGGAACGTAAGGAGGCAATGAGATGGCAAAAGAATACGATCTTGTCATATTGGGCGGCGGGACGGGCGGTTATGTTGCCGCAATCCGCGCAGCCCAGTCCGGCTTGAAGACGGCAGTCGTGGAAAAAGGAAAGCTTGGAGGCACATGCCTGCATAAGGGGTGCATTCCCTCAAAAGCTTTACTCCGCAGTGCGGAAGTATTCAGTACTTCAAAAAAAAGTGAAGAATTTGGGGTAATCACAGGAGAAGTAAAGCTGGATTTCATGAAGGTACAGGAAAGAAAGAGCCGGATCGTAGACCAGCTGCACAGGGGAGTCCTGCATTTAATGAAACAGGGGAAAATAGACATTTTCGAAGGCACCGGCCGGATACTCGGACCATCGATTTTTTCACCGATGCCTGGAACGGTCTCTGTGGAGATGAACGATGGTTCTGAAAATGAGATGCTTATTCCGAAAAATGTGATCGTCGCGACCGGTTCAAGGCCAAAAACGCTTCCTGGGCTAGATATTGACGGACGTCTCGTTATGAGTTCAGATGAAGCGCTTCTCATGGAGAGTCTCCCGGAATCAATCATCATTGTGGGCGGCGGTGTGATTGGCATTGAATGGGCTTCTATGCTGCAGGATTTTGGTGTCGATGTCACAGTGATCGAATATGCCGACCGGATCATTCCGACGGAGGATAAAGACATATCCAAGGAAATGCAAAGGTTGATGAAGAAAAAAGGCATAAGAATAGTGACAGGTGCCAAGGTCCTGCCCGAAACGTTGCGGAAGGGTGACACTGTTACCATTTCAGCCGAGATCGGCGGCGAAACGAAAGAATTCAAGGCTGATAAGATGCTGATATCCGTAGGCAGGCAGGCGAACATAGAAGGAATCGGGCTTGAGAATACCGAAATCGTTATCGAAAAAGGATTCATAGCGGTTAATGAGGTATATCAAACGAAGGAATCGCATATATACGGAATCGGGGATTGTATCGGTGGCCTGCAATTAGCCCATGTCGCTTCACATGAAGGGATCGTGGCAGTGGAGCATATTGCCGGAAAAAATCCGCACAAGATTGATTATTCCTTACTATCAAAATGCATCTACTCAAACCCGGAAGCTGCAAGTGTAGGATTTACAGAGGATGAGGCACGTGAAAAGGGACATGAAATCAAGATTGGCAAATTCCCGTTCAAGGCGATTGGAAAAGCCTTGGTATACGGTGAATCGGACGGTTTTGTCAAAATTATTGCAGATAAAACGAATGATGACATCCTGGGTATACATATGATTGGGCCGCATGTGACGGATATGATTTCCGAAGCAGGGCTTGCAAAAGTCCTCGATGCCACCCCGTGGGAGGTTGCCCGCACCATTCATCCGCATCCGACATTGTCGGAAGCAATCGGCGAGGCGGCACTTGCAGTGGATGGACTTGCGATACATGCGTAAGATTGTGTTTTTTGAAAAAAACTAGCCACTAGGGAGGGTAATGTGATGGTTGAAAATCGTCATAAAGAGTTAGGCCTTAGCGACGAAAAAGTTTTGAAAATATATGAAACAATGCTTCTTTCGCGGAGAATTGATGAACGGATGTGGCTTTTAAACCGATCCGGGAAGATACCGTTCGTCATTTCCTGCCAGGGCCAGGAAGCCGCACAGGTAGGGGCTGCTTTTGCGCTGGACCCAAGCAAGGATTACGTACTGCCTTATTACCGTGATGTCGGTGTTGTCCTTACTTTTGGGATGACAGCAAAAGACCTTATGCTTTCCGGATTCGCAAAAGCAGAAGACCCAAATTCCGGCGGGCGCCAAATGCCGGGTCATTTCGGACAAAAGAAAAATAGGATCGTAACCGGTTCTTCCCCGGTCACGACACAGGTTCCCCATGCAGTCGGAATCGCACTTGCCGGAAAAATGGAAGGTAAGGATCTTGTTTCTTTTGTAACGTTCGGAGAGGGTTCTTCCAATCAGGGTGACTTCCACGAAGGAGCAAACTTTGCCGGCGTCCATAAGCTTCCGGTAATTTTCATGTGTGAGAATAATAAATATGCTATTTCTGTACCGATTTCAAAGCAATTGGCTTGTGAGTACGTGTCAGACCGTGCCATCGGTTATGGAATGCCGGGATTCACCGTCGATGGAAATGATCCTCTGGAAGTTTACAAAACCGTAAAAGAAGCTGCAGACCGAGCACGCCGCGGGGAGGGGCCGACATTAATAGAAACGGTATCGTACCGGCTTACGGCCCATTCAAGTGATGATGATGATCGTACTTACCGGGCTCCTGACGAAGTGGCAGAGGCAAAGACAAAAGATCCGATCATCACCTTTGGGGCCTATCTAAAAGAAACAGGCGTCATGGATGATGGATTGGAGTCAGAAATTAATGCCAGGGTCATGAAGATTGTAAATGAAGCAACGGACTATGCGGAAAACGCACCATACGCTGACCCGCAAGAGGCTCTAAAATACGTATATGGACAGGAGTAAGGGGGAGTAAAAATGCCGGTAATTTCCTATATAGATGCTGTTACAATGGCCATTCGGGAAGAAATGGAACGAGATCCGCGCGTGTTCGTCCTTGGAGAAGACGTAGGAAGAAAAGGTGGAGTATTCAAGGCTACAAACGGCCTTTATGAGACATTCGGAGAAGATCGGGTCATTGATACGCCCCTGGCTGAATCCGCCATCGCAGGTGTAGGCATTGGGGCTGCGATGTATGGCATGCGCCCGATAGCGGAAATGCAATTCGCTGATTTTATTATGCCGGCTGTCAACCAGATCATTTCCGAAGCCGCCCGGATTCGCTACCGTTCAAACAATGACTGGCACTGTCCTATTGTAGTCCGTGCCCCGTATGGAGGCGGTGTCCACGGAGCGCTTTACCATTCGCAATCGGTTGAGTCCATTTTTGCGAACCAGCCGGGACTCAAGATTGTCATACCTTCCACTCCTTATGACGTAAAAGGCCTGTTGAAAGCAGCGATTCGCGATGACGATCCTGTTTTGTTCTTTGAACATAAACGGGCCTACCGATTGATTAAAGGAGAAGTGCCTGCCGACGACTACGTACTTCCGATCGGAAAGGCGGACATAAAGCGTGAAGGGGATGATATCACAGTGATTACATACGGCCTGTGTGTTCATTTTGCACTTCAGGCAGCAGAAAAATTGGCCAGTGACGGAATATCAGCACACATCCTGGATTTGCGTACCGTGTACCCATTAGATAAAGAAGCAATCATCGAAGCTGCATCGAAAACAGGCAAAGTCCTTCTTATAACGGAGGATAACAAAGAAGGAAGCATCATCAGCGAGGTTTCAGCAATTATCTCCGAAAACTGCCTCTTTGACCTGGATGCCCCGATCATGAGGCTGGCCGGACCGGATATTCCTGCGATGCCTTATGCGCCAACTATGGAAAAGTTCTTTATGATAAATCCAGACAAGGTCGAAAAAGCAATGAGGGAATTGGCAGAGTACTAATGTGCACTATGGGGCCGAGTCGACTCACATGTTGTTAAAGGGAAAAACTCATTAAGTTAACAGCTTCGAAATAATGAAATGGGAGGTATAATAGATTGGCAATTGAACAAATGAAAATGCCGCAGCTGGGAGAAAGCGTCACTGAAGGTACCATCAGCAAATGGCTGGTAAAGCCCGGCGACCATGTCAACAAATATGACCCAATCGCTGAGGTCATGACCGATAAGGTAAATGCAGAGGTTCCATCGTCATTTTCGGGTGTCATAATAGAACTGATGGCTGAGGAAGATCAAACCCTGGGGGTCGGTGAAGTAATCTGCTCTATCGAGGTGGAAAGGACAAATTCGGGAGAAGCTGGAGGAAAGGTAAGCCTCCCTCCTGAAAAAAACATAGCAATTTTAAGCCATTCAACTGCCGGTACAGATCGAAGTAAAGCAAGGTATTCCCCCGCTGTCCTAAAAATCTCCCAGGAGCACGGCATCGATTTAAATCAGGTTGAAGGAACCGGCAGGGAAGGCCGGATTACGAGAAAGGATTTATTGAAGCTGATTGAATCCGGCAATATTCCGCGGGCCGGAGCGGGTAATGCAGAGCAAAAGATTGAAGCGAAGCAGGAAATCCCTGTTTCCTACGAAGCACCGTCTGCTGCCTCGGCTGAAGCCCAGCCTGCTGTTGTTCCCACCGTGGCAGGAGACGTGGAAATCCCGGTTACAGGAATCAGAAGGGCGATTGCAGCCAATATGCTCCGCAGCAAGCAGGAAATCCCGCATGCGTGGACCATGGTTGAAGTGGATGCAACCAACCTTGTAGCGTACCGAGATTCCCTTAAAACTGAGTTCAAGCAAAAAGAGGGCTATAACCTGACTTACTTTGCGTTTTTTGTAAAGGCAGTCGCCCAAGCCCTGAAAGATTTCCCCCAGATCAATTCGATGTGGGCCGGTGACAAAATCATCCAGAAAAAGGATATCAATATATCGATAGCCGTAGCAACTGAAGATGCGCTTTTTGTACCTGTCATCAAGAATGCCGATGAGAAATCCATTAAAGGCGTTGCAAGGGAAATTCATGAGCTAGCTAACAAAGTGCGAAGCGGAAAGCTAAAGCCGGATGAAATGCAAGGCGGCACATTTACGGTCAACAATACAGGTTCCTTCGGTTCCGTACAATCTATGGGTATCATCAATTATCCACAGGCAGCAATCCTTCAGGTTGAATCGATCGTGAAACGCCCGGTAATCATAGGTGATATGATCGCCATTCGCAACATGGTGAATTTGTGCATGTCGCTCGACCATCGTGTGCTTGACGGCCTTGTATGCGGACGTTTCCTTGCACGGGTCAAAGAAATCATTGAAAACATGTCCAGTGCAAACACACCTATTTATTGACAAAGTGCCGGTTAACCACCGGCGCTTTTTTTTGGCATAAAAACAGATGATGGATTTAGTTCACCATACTTCTATGTATTAGCTAATGTAACCAACATCCTACAGGCCGGGCTGCTTCTCTGTCTTGTTTTAAAAGGTTCCCCAGTAAGCGGGATTCCTGAGCAACGGTAGATCTTTATCGAAAAAAGTATTGATTGCAGGATTATTCCTTATTTTCTAGAATATAAGTATGATAGAATGTTATACTTATCTTAATAAGATGAAGGGAGGGCAGCTTTCGATTTCATGCTGAGCGAGCGTTCAATCCGCATAAAAAGAAAGCGATTACAAATGAAGCTGGATGAAATAAAGCTTTTATCATTTCCTGAATATTCCCTTGAAGATTGGAAGAAAGCCGCTGAAAGCAGTTTAAAGGGCAAGACCATTGATAAGTTAAGAACGAATACATATGAAGGAATCGAACTGGAGCCGCTTTATACAGCCGAATCCCTACCTGAAGGGAATGGCGGGCAGGAATTTCCGGGATTCTCCCCATATACCCGGGGCATTGATGTTACAGGCTACCGTGAAAAACCGTGGTTAATCTGTCAGCCGGTTTACGGCACTTCTGCGGAAGATGCAAATCAAAATATGCAAACGGCATTGGCCCGTGGGCAAAATGCGATTTGCTTTCCAGCAGCCATGCTGGGCGATTCTCCTGAAAAACTACTGCAAGACCTGCCTCTTCATGAAGTTCCCGTTTTTATCGATCTTGCAGGTGATGGGGTATCCTCTTTGCCTTTAGTTATCGAATCGTTAAAAAAGCTTAAATTTGAAGGTCAATTAGTAAAAGGAGTCCTGGCTGAAGACCCGGTCGCGGAGTGGGCAGCATCCGGGAATGTGCCAACAGACATAGATAAATATTTTAAAAGTTGGTTTTCTGGAATTCGAAGGGCGAAAGAGGATTGCCCGGGGGTTAAAACGATTCTCGTAAAGGCCTCCAATTATCATAACGGGGGTGCCAATGCGGTACAAGAGCTTGCCTATGGATTGGCCGAGGCGGTTTTTTATCTGGACGAAGGCCAAAAAAATGGGCTCAGCCTGGAGGAACTAACCGAGAAAATAGTATTCTCATTTGCCATTGACTCCAATTACTTTATGAATATTGCCAAACTCCGTGCGGCGAGACGCTTATGGGCCCTTATCTCAGAAGCTTATGGTGTTTCTTCCGATTATTTCAAGATGCACATTCATGCCGTGACTTCAGGGATAACTGAAACGCTTTATGATAAGCACGTGAATATTCTTCGTACAGCAAACCAGGCATTTGCGGCAGCAGTAGGCGGAATCCAATATTTACAAATCCACCCTTTTGACAGGCTGAACGGAAAGCGCAATGAATTTTCTGAACGGCTTGCCCGCAACACCCAGCTTATTTTGAGGGAAGAGTCACATGTTCCTGCAGTTACGGACCCTGCCGGCGGATCTTTCTATGTCGAGAAGCTGACGGATGATATAACTGAGGCTGTTTGGGATAAATTCCTGAAAATCGCCAGGCAGGGTGGCATTCTTGACGCACTGAAGAAAGGGGCCATCCAGTCGGAAGTCGCGTCCGTTTTTATCCAAATGCAAAAAAACGCAGCTTACAGGAAACAAAGCATAATTGGAACGAATGTTTATCCTAATCCAGCGGAAAATGGGCAACAGTTTGTAAAAGGGATGGAAAATCAGCATGAAAGCAAGACAGATTTCGTTGAAATTGTTCCTATCCCAACTCGCAGGGTCGCTGAAGATTTTGAACACATTCGGCTCCGTGCTGAAGCCCACGCAGCCGGCAGCGGGGCAGCACCGAAGCTAGGCTTGGTCAATATCGGCGAATTAAAGGCATATAAACAGAGAGCCGATTTCATAAAGGGATTAGCCGCAGCGGGAGGTATTGGAACAGTTGACACCCAAGGCTGCAGCACGCTAGAGGATGTGCGGGCCTTTGTCGCGGAAACAAATCTTAAAACCTATTGCATTTGCGGAAGTGACAGTGACTATGCGGAACAGGCAAAGTCAATTGCGATTGCTGCAATCGAATGCCTTCCCGGGGTGAATATATACCTTGCAGGAAAACAAGGCGCGGAATTAGAGGATGCTTTAAAACAAGCAGGCGTGAAAGGCTTTATCCATGTTAAAACGAATGCGGTTGAAATTCTTTCCCAATTGCTTACTGAGCTGGAGGTGAACTGACGTGAAAAAACCTGATTTTACTAGAGTCCATATAATGAAAGGGCAGTCCGGTGGCTCAACCCAGGAATGGAAAAACAAGGCGGAAGCCGCCATTAATGGATCCATTGAAGACCTCCTATATGAAACAAATGAGCAAATTCAAATTAAATCGCTTTATGGGAAACAAGATTTGAAGGATTTTGAGCATATGAAAGGGGTCCCCGGCATTGCTCCCTACACAAGAGGGCCGTATCCGACGATGTATGTAAACAGGCCTTGGACGGTGCGCCAATATGCGGGCTTTTCGACAGCCGAGGAGTCAAATGCCTTCTACCGCAGGAATCTTGCAATGGGCCAAAAAGGATTATCCGTTGCCTTTGATTTAGCGACGCACAGGGGTTATGATTCAGACCATCCCCGGGTTGTCGGAGATGTCGGAAAAGCGGGTGTTGCAATCGATTCGGTTCTTGATATGAAACGGCTATTTGAAGGAATCCCGCTTGACCAAATGTCTGTGTCGATGACGATGAACGGTGCGGTACTTCCGATCATGGCTTTTTATATCGTGACAGCGGAGGAACAAGGAGTGACCCAGGAGAAGCTTTCCGGGACGATCCAGAATGATATTCTAAAAGAATACATGGTGCGGAACACGTATATTTATCCGCCGGAAATGTCGATGAAGATCATTGCTGATATTTTTGAATACACGTCCAAATTCATGCCGAAATTCAACAGCATCAGCATATCAGGTTATCATATGCAGGAAGCCGGCGCTCCTGCCGACATAGAGCTTGCCTACACGCTCGCAGACGGGCTAGAATACGTCCGCACAGGGCTGGAAGCAGGAATTCCGGTTGATTCATTCGCCCCTCGACTCTCATTTTTCTGGGCAATCGGGATGAATTATTTCATGGAAGTTGCCAAAATGAGGGCTGCCCGCTTTATTTGGGCAAAAATGATGAAGCAGTTCAATCCGGTAAACCCAAAATCGATGGCCTTACGGACACATTCGCAAACATCCGGATGGAGCTTGTCTGAGCAGGATCCTTTTAACAACGTTGTCCGTACATTATTGGAAGCCCATGCAGCCGCACTTGGGCATACCCAATCGCTTCACACGAATGCGCTTGATGAAGCCATTGCCTTGCCGACCGACTTTTCAGCGCGGATTGCAAGGAATACACAGCTTTATCTGCAAGAAGAAACGGGAATCACGAAGGTGATCGACCCATGGGCAGGATCCTATTATGTAGAATCTCTGACGAATGAACTCGTGGGCCGGGCATGGGTCCATATTGAGGAAATAGAGGAGCTCGGAGGGATGGCTAAGGCTATTGAAACGGGACTCCCGAAAATGAGGATCGAGGAAGCGGCAGCAAAACGCCAGGCCCAAATCGATTCCGGCAAGGAAACAATCGTTGGGGTAAACAAATACCGCCTTGAAAAACAGGATCCGATTGAGATTCTTGAAATTGATAATTCGGCAGTGCGTGAGAGCCAAATCCACAAACTGCAACAATTAAAAGAAGCCAGAAACCAGGAGCACGTTCAGGATGCGCTGGCTGAACTTGCTAATGCTGCGATGAGCGGTGAAGGGAATTTGCTTGAGTTGGCTGTCCGTGCAGCAAGGGCAAGGGCCACACTGGGAGAAATATCGGAAGCCATCGAAAAGGCATCGGGGCGCCATAAAGCTACTATCCGTTCTATCAGCGGCGTATACAGCTCTTCCTATTCAAACGATGATGAAATCGAAGAAGTAAAGAAGATGACGGAAGAGTTCTATGAAAATGAGGGACGCCGGCCCCGACTGTTGATGGCTAAGATGGGTCAGGATGGCCACGATAGAGGCGCCAAAGTCGTATCGACCGCTTTTGCCGACCTGGGCTTTGATGTAGATATCGGCCCACTTTTCCAGACACCGGAAGAAACTGCGCTGCAGGCAGTGGAAAACGATGTTCATGCAATCGGGATGAGTTCGCTTGCCGGGGGGCACAAAACTCTTCTTCCGCAGCTAGTGGGTGAACTGAAGAAATTGGGCAGGGATGACATTATCGTCATTGCAGGCGGAGTCATTCCGGCACAGGATTATGAATTCCTTAAGCAAAACGGGGCAGCAGCAATCTTCGGGCCGGGAACGGTCATACCGCAATCAGCCAAAGCTGTTTTGCAAGAAATATACCGCCGGCTAGGGTATGAGGAAGTGTCCAGGTAATGGATAATGGAAAGAAGCCTGAATGGGCAGAAGGCATAGATAGCGGGGGCTTTGCCTCCGTTGTGAAAAAAGGCGTGACCGGCCTTCCTGAATCCGCCCGGGAAGGAAGAAGCCGGTTTATTAAACCGGGCAAGAGAAATATTGACCTGGATGAAATTAAGAAAGGGCTTCTGAAAGGCGACAGGTCAACGCTTGCAAGGGCAATCACCCTAATTGAAAGCAATGCCCCCGAACATTTTGAGGATGCCCAGCAGCTTTTGCAGTTGATTCTGCCGCACTCAGGCAGTTCGGTCAGGCTTGGGATTTCCGGAGTTCCCGGTGCCGGGAAAAGTACTTTCATAGAATCTTTCGGGACGTATTTATGCAGCCTTGGTCATCATGTTGCTGTTCTCGCGGTTGATCCAAGCTCATCGGTAGGCGGCGGGAGCATCCTCGGTGATAAAACAAGAATGGAAGAGCTCGCCAGGAACCCAAAAGCATTTATCAGGCCGTCCCCATCCGGAGGAACGCTTGGGGGGGTTCACCGCAAAACAAGGGAAACGATTGCGTTATGTGAAGCTGCGGGATTTGATATAATCCTGATAGAAACGGTCGGCGTTGGGCAAAGCGAATCGATTGTCCGAAGCATGTCAGATTTCTTTATGCTTCTTGTCCTGACCGGTGCCGGGGATGAGCTGCAAGGAATGAAAAAAGGCATTATGGAGCTGGTCGATGCGATTGTGGTGAATAAAGCAGATGGGGATAACCGACCGCTTGCCCTGAAGACAAAAGCGGAATACAGCCGCATTCTGCATTTCTTACAGCCTGCCACTAAAGGCTGGCCAGCAAAGGCTTTTGCTTGCTCAGCGTTAACCGGCCATGGCATCAGTGAACTATGGGAAGCCATCGGCGACTTTATGGCTATGACAAAAGATTCAGGTGTTTTCGAAGAGAGGAGGAGGTCGCAATCAAAGGAATGGATGCACTCCTTGATCCATGACAGCCTCCATAATATGTTCTTTAAAAATGGTGCAATAAAAGACCTACTTCCACTGCTGGAAAATCAGGTGGCATCGGGCAACAAAACGGTGTCGAAGGCCGTACAGGAGTGCTTTGAAGTGTTCCATGGAGCAATCCGGAACGACGATCTAAACGAATAAAAAAGAAAAGGGATAGCAGGAAAAACTGCTATCCAATCTAGGGAGTTAGGGGTATGGATCTAGTTGTAATGTAATCTTTCCCAGTGCGGTAGTATCTTAAACATATTTCTCTCATACGATCAACAACTAACTATGAAAACAGGAGCGAAGATTAAGTGCGCGAAATCTTGTCGCTGGAATCTTTCCTTTCAATCCTGTGCGTCGCAATTGAATTGTAATTCGCACATTGCTATTATGAGAATGTAGAAAATTTTTATTGGAGGGGGCATCACCCATGAGCATGGATTTTAACTTTTTAATGAACGATGTAGTTCGCCAAGCCCGCCAGGAGATCACGGCTGCTGGATATACAGAACTAAAAACGCCTGAAGAAGTGGATGAAGCATTCGGGAAGAAAGGGACTACTCTTGTAATGGTCAATTCTGTTTGCGGTTGTGCAGGCGGCATTGCAAGGCCTGCTGCTTCACATGCAATACACTATGATAAGCGCCCGGACCAGCTTGTAACGGTTTTCGCCGGCCAGGATAAAGAAGCAACTGAAAAAGCGCGTAATTATTTTGAAGGCTATCCGCCGTCATCTCCATCATTTGCTCTCTTAAAGGATGGAAAATTCCTTACGATGGTCGAGAGGCATGAAATTGAAGGACATGACCCAATGTCTGTAATCAATAAACTGCAAAGCTATTTTGACCAATATTGCGAAGAAGTATAAGACTCGAGATTTTCTCGGGTCTTTTTTTCTGTTATGATGGAGAATAGGAAAACTAGGGGATCAGTCCCCTGTCACGTTAATGCGTTAAAGAACTGGGGAACTGACCCCTGATTAGGATGTTATGGATGATGTTTAGAATCGGATATAGGACAATGAAAACAGCACTGGGTACAACGCTTGCGATCATTATCGCCCAGCTGGCTGGGCTGGATAACTTTGCATCAGCCGGAATTTTAACCATTCTCTGCGTACAGGTTACAAAAAAGAAATCGTTAAAGGCTGCCTGGTCAAGATTTTTTGCCTGCGTTTTGGGGATGGCTTTTTCTGCTATTCTATTTGAAACGATTGCTTACCATCCCATTGTAATCGGATTGATGCTCTTGATATTTATCCCAACCGCCGTGGCTCTTAAAATAAACGAAGGAATAGTCACCAGCAGTGTCATAATCCTTCACTTTTACAATGCCGGGGACCTTTCTTTGGAACTGGTGTTAAATGAAACGGCTTTGATCACGGTCGGAATCGGGGTTGCCCTATTGATGAACCTATACATGCCGAGCCTGGAAAATAAACTGGCCGATTACCAGGAACAAATTGAAAACAACTTCAGATCCATATTAAAGGAAATTGCGAACTACCTGAGGACAACAGAAGGAACTTGGGATGGAAAAGAAATAACAGAAACAAACCGGCTTCTCGCTGAAGCCCAGTCGCTTGCGTTCAGGGATGTGGAAAACCACTTCTTACGGGGAGAAGATGCTTATTACCATTACTTCAAGATGAGGGAAAAGCAATTTGAAATAATCGAGCGTATTTTGCCGCTTGTGGCGAACATCCCGACCAATGTAAAACCGTCGGTAATGCTGGCCGATTTTATTGAAACCTTAAGCGATAACGTCCATCCGCAAAATACAGCCATCATATATCTGAGGAAACTTGAAGAAATGGAACGGGAATTCAAAGGAATGGAACTGCCGGTAACCAGGGAAGATTTCGAATCGAGGGCGTCGTTATACCAGCTCTCAAAGGAAATGGAACGCTATCTGCAGCTTAAACTTTCCTTCAAAGGGCTCCCAAAGCGTGCAGAAAGCCGCATGAAGAAAACCTCTTCTGCTTAAATTAAGGAAAAGCGCAAAGGAGGTTCGGCATGAAGCTAATTATCTCTTTTCTGCCCGCCTTTATGGTTTCGCCTACATTTCCCGATGCCCCTGTTGCTATGCCGGGACGGGAAGAAGCGGCGAATTGACTCCGGAAGGATTGTTTACCGTAAAAGTGAAAGCTGTTAATCCTTATTACCGGACAAAGAACATTCCAGGCGGTGATCCGAGGAACCCGCTGGATCGGCTTCGACGCTAAGAACACGGACGGGAGAGCATTCGGGGTTCACGGTACGGACCAGACTTGGACGGTAGGAAGTGTATTTCACAAGGGTGCAAACGCCTGAAAAATGCGGAAGTTGAACGGCTGTATAATAAAAGTGCCGATTGGCACTAAAATCCCCCTCACAAGATCAGCGAAAGATTATTATCCGCTCGCCAAAGAACAAGGTGCGATCAAATAGCAAAAATGAATGTAAAAGGGTCCCGGCACAGAACATTACTTTCCTGCCAGGACCCTTATTTTTACATCAGAAATGCCAGCCCGGACATAAGTGAAGTTAACAGCATGGAAATCAACATTAAATACACAACGATTTTTCTGATTTTTTTATTTCTCATCACAAAATCTCCCCTGTAGGAATTGATTATCCTTATTTTAACGCGGCGGACCCGATACACACAAGCCTTAATAAGCGGGACAATTTTACAAAGAAGGAGAGAAGGATTTTCTCGTTTTTTGTTGAATATTGTTATAGCTGGATAATAGTAAAGATAATGGGGGATTTTTTATGATAAAAAATATCGATCACATTGGGATTGCCGTTTCATCTATAGAAGACGCATTGCCGCTGTATACGAAAGTTTTTCAATTGAAGCTTGAGGGCATTGAAACGGTGGAAAGCCAGGGGGTAAAGGTAGCTTTTGTTTCTGCGGGAAATACGATGCTGGAGTTGTTGGAAGCGTTATCATCCGAAAGTCCGATTGCAAAATTCATTGAAAAGAAGGGACAGGGCATCCACCATATTGCCCTGGGTGTTGAAAGCATTGATGAGAGGATAGCATATATTCGGTCCAACGGAATCAAGATGATTGATGAGACGCCGCGGGTAGGCGCACATAACGCAAATGTAGCGTTTTTGCATCCAAAAGCAACAGGAGGCGTCCTGTTAGAATTATGCGAACGGGATACAGCAAAGGGGGATCACAAATGACTGACATCTACGAAAAAATTAACGAACTTTACGACCGCCGCAGGGAAGTTGAACTGGGCGGAGGGGATGATCGTATTGACAAGCAGCATGAAAAAGGGAAGTTGACTGCGAGGGAACGGATTGATCTTCTGGTTGACCCGGGGACATTTGTTGAATTGAATCCTTTCATTGAGCACCGTAGCAGGGATTTTGGGCTGGATGGCGTTAAAGGTCCGGGCGATGGTGTCGTAACCGGCTACGGGAAAGTGAATGGAAAGCCAATTTATCTATTTTCACAGGACTTCACCGTTTTCGGCGGTGCCCTTGGTGAGATGCACGCTAAGAAAATCGCGAATGTAATGGATTTGGCCGCGAAAAACGGAGCACCATTCGTCGGTCTGAACGATTCAGGGGGAGCGAGGATCCAGGAAGGGGTTGTGTCCCTTGACGGCTATGGGCACATTTTCTACCGGAATTCCATTTATTCGGGAGTCATCCCGCAAATTTCCGTAATCATGGGCCCATGTGCAGGGGGAGCGGTTTATTCGCCAGCCATCACTGACTTTGTATTCATGGTTGAAAAAACAAGCCAAATGTTTATTACCGGGCCGAAGGTTATCGAAACGGTCACAGGGGAAAAAATCAGCTCAGAGGATCTTGGAGGGGCGGGTGTACATAATTCCATCAGCGGAAACGCACATTTCAAGGGAGAAACAGAAGAGGAAGTACTTGAAATGGTTAGGACCCTGATTGGCTACCTTCCTCAAAATAATGAAGAAAAGCCGCAGCGCTCTCATGTGGAAGAGGATGATGATTACCGGCCGGATTTGACCGATGCGATCCCGTTTGACCCTCTTCGCCCATACGATGTGCGTGCCGTTATCAAAGAGGTTGCGGACAGCGGTTCGTTTATGGAAGTCCAAAAGGATTTTGCGAAAAATATCGTAATCGGATTTGCAAGGATCAGGGGGGAAGTGGTTGGATTGGTCTGCAACCAGCCGAAATACATGGCCGGGGGGCTCGATATCGATTCCTCGGATAAAGCTGCCCGTTTCATCCGCTTTTGTGATTCGTTCAACATTCCGATCATCACATTCGAAGACGTATCCGGCTTCTTCCCGGGCGTAAAACAAGAACATGGAGGCATCATCAGGCATGGCGCAAAAATTCTCTATGCCTATTCGGAAGCTACTGTACCAAAGCTTACTGTGATCCTTCGAAAGGCATACGGCGGAGCCTATGTGGCGCTCAACAGTAAATCAATCGGGGCAGACCTCGTTTTTGCCTGGCCTAATGCCGAAATTGCTGTCATGGGCCCTCAAGGAGCGGCCAATATCATTTTTGCAAAAGAAATCCAGAATAGCGATGACCCTGAACAAACCCGGGCCCAGAAAATCGAGGAGTATCGGGAGAAGTTTGCCAATCCATATGTAGCGGCAAGCCAGGGCATGGTGGATGATGTCATCGATCCGCGAGATACGAGGATCAAGATTGTCCAGGCGCTTGATATGCTTCGCAACAAAAAAGAATCCAGGCCTTACAAAAAGCATGGGAATATTCCTTTGTAACCAGATTAATATGGCTGCGTTAGGCAAATACCTGAAATTTGCCGGACGCCCTACCCGGGAGTATACTGATACAGTACATAAATTTTGGAGGTAAGAACATTGATTAATGAAGAGCGTTTGGTTCGGGAATTTATGGAATTGGTCCAAATTGATTCCGAAACAAAATACGAAGCCGAAATTGCGAAAGTGCTCAAAGCTAAGTTCGCAGAGCTTGGAGTTGAAGTTTTTCAAGATGACACAACCGGTGTGACAGGACATGGGGCAGGCAACCTTGTTTGTACACTGAAAGGTACAAAAGAAGGTACAGATACGATTTATTTTACGTCACACATGGACACAGTCGTTCCGGGCAAAGGAATTAAGCCTTCCATTAAGGATGGGTATATCGTGTCTGACGGCACAACGATCCTCGGAGCGGATGATAAAGCAGGCCTTGCTGTAATGCTTGAAACAATAAGGGTTCTGAAGGAGCAAAATATTGCACATGGCTCAATCGAATTCATCATTACCGTCGGCGAGGAATCTGGATTGGTGGGCGCAAAAGCACTTGATCGACAGCTTGTGACGGCCAAATTTGGTTACGCTCTTGATAGTGACGGTAAAGTCGGGAATATCGTGGTAGCAGCCCCGACACAGGCTAAGGTTAATGCAAGGATCCATGGCAAGACCGCCCATGCCGGTGTCGCTCCAGAAAAAGGGGTTTCCGCGATCACCATTGCATCGAAGGCGATTGCAAGAATGTCGCTGGGCCGGATTGATTCAGAAACGACTGCTAACATTGGCCGTTTCGAAGGCGGTACACAGACGAATATTGTCTGCGATTATGTGGAAATCCAGGCAGAGGCACGGTCACTGATTCCAGAAAAAATGGAACAGCAGGCTGCGAGGATGAAGGAAGCATTCGAAACAGCTGCTGTAGAAATGGGCGGCCGCGCGGAAGTAGATGTAATCGTCATGTATCCGGGATTTAAATACGGTGCCGGAGACCATGTGGTGGAGGTCGCTAGAAAAGCAGCGGAAAAAATTGGCCGTCCTTGTGAACTGCAGCAAAGCGGAGGCGGCAGTGACGCCAATGTGATTGCCGGTTTTGACATTCCGACTGTGAATCTGGCTGTGGGTTATGAAGAAATTCATACAACGAACGAAAAAATACCTGTTGAGGAATTGGTGAAGCTTGGAGAAATGGTGATTGCCATTGTCCAGGAAGTAGCCGGGGAGTAATTTTTTATTGGGAACAAGGCGCCGGGAGTCCGGCGCCTTGTTCTTGTTTGAAAGGGGAAGGAAGGTGTATCCTCGTGCCTGTTTTGTTACAATGGTTTATAACGCGATCACAAAAAGGAGTAGATAAGGAAGTGGCCGACGTGAACGATATGTATCCGAAGAATGGAAGAGTGATCCTCCATGTTGATATGAATAGTTTTTACGCATCGGTCGAGATGGCTTATGACGCGTCTTTGAAAGGAAAACCTCTGGCTATTGCGGGCAACGTCGAAGAACGCCGCGGCATTATTGTAACCTGCAGCTATGAGGCAAGAAAGTTTGGCGTCAAGACCACGATGCCCCTATGGGAAGCTAAAAAACTTTGTCCACAGCTTGTCGTGATGAAACCGGATTTTGAGAAATACCGGAAAGCATCCATGGCCATTTTTGAGCTGCTCAGGCAGTATACGGACTGGGTAGAGCCTGTTTCCATAGATGAAGGATATCTTGATATTACAGAGTGCGGTGATATTGGCTCCCCTGTGGAAATTTCCGAAAGCATCCAAAAGCGGATTCTTGAAACGATGGACCTGCCCTGCAGCATCGGTATCGCCCCTAACAAATTTCTTGCCAAAACGGCGTCTGATATGAAAAAGCCATTAGGAATCACGATTTTAAGAAAAAGGGATGTCCCTGTAATGCTGTGGCCTCTTCCGGTCGGGGACATGCATGGAATAGGAAGGAAGACAGCCGATAAGCTGGGGAACCTAGGCATTCATACAATCGGGGACCTGGCAAAGGCCAATGATATCCAGCTAAAGCAAGTGTTGGGAATCAACGGCATCCGTTTGAAAGAACGCGCGAACGGAAACGACAAAAGGCAAGTCGACCCTGATTCAATCTTTGAACATAAAAGTGTAGGGAATTCGACCACTTTGCCGCATGATTCTGCCAATCAAAAGGAATTGGTGGATATTTTAAGGAAGCTGTCAAATAAAGTTGCTATCCGGCTAAAGAATAAAGGCCTGGTCGGCCAGAAAATCGGGGTCATGATCCGCTATAAAGACAGGCACACGGTTACTCGAAGCCGTACAGTCGGCAATCCTTTTTCCGAAAAGGCTGAAATACATTCTCTTGCTGCAGAGCTTTTTAAGAAGCATTGGAATGGGGAAGCGATCCGGCTCTTAGGAGTAACTGCCTTTGATGTGACGGAAAAAGACGCGGCATTCAAGCAGCTGGATTTGTTTTCATATGAGCAGGATGCAGAAAAAGAGCCTTTATACGAGGCAGTGGAGAAGCTCCAGAACAAATATGGCAAGAGCATTATATACAAGGGACTGAATGCTGCAAAAAGCGGCATCCCGTCGTCCATGACTTCCGAAACCAGCTTCAGCAAGGATTTTTTCGAGAATTTCTCACTGAAGGATAAACCGATCCACTCTATGCGAAATGACGATAAATAAGTGATTTTTTTCCGGGTAAATTATCCCTTTCAGTGTAAAATAGGTAAGAATAAGCAAAATGGTTTGAACATAATTGGAATACTTGCTAGAGTATAAAGGTCCGATTAGTTAAAGAAGGGAAGATCAATCCATGTCAAAACAGCAAATTGGTGTAATTGGGCTTGCCGTAATGGGCAAGAACCTCGCGTTCAATATCGAGAGCAGAGGCTATTCTGTATCGGTATATAACCGCTCAAGGGAAAAAACGGATGAAATGATGAAAGAAGCACAGGGGAAAAACGTTGTGCCTACATACAGCATGGAAGAGTTTGTTTCTTCACTTGAAAGTCCAAGAAAGATTTTGTTAATGGTAAAAGCGGGCGGGCCTACCGACGCAACAATCGAACAATTAAAGCCTTTGCTTGATAAAGGGGACATCGTCATTGATGGCGGCAACACATTCTTCAAGGATACTCAGCGCCGAAATGAAGAGCTTAACGAGCTTGGCATCCATTTCATCGGTACCGGCGTTTCAGGAGGAGAAGAAGGGGCATTGACAGGTCCTTCCATCATGCCTGGCGGGCAAAAAGAAGCTTACGAGCTGGTTGCCCCAATCTTAAAAGATATCTCCGCCAAGGTAAATGGCGATCCTTGCTGTACCTATATCGGTCCGGATGGCGCAGGGCATTATGTTAAAATGGTGCATAACGGCATTGAGTACGGTGATATGCAGCTCATATCAGAGTCATACTTCTTATTGAAAAATATCCTTGGATTATCAGCAGAAGAGCTTCATAGCGTGTTTGCAGAATGGAATAAAGGCGAGCTGGACAGCTATTTAATCGAAATTACTGCAGATATCTTCAAGAAATACGATGAGGAAACAGGCAAGCCGATGGTTGACGTGATCCTTGATAAGGCCGGCCAAAAGGGTACCGGCAAATGGACAAGCCAGAGCGCCCTTGACCTGGGCGTTCCGCTTCCGATCATCACGGAGTCTGTTTTCGCCCGCTTCATCTCAGCCCTTAAGGACGAGCGTGTCGCTGCGAGCAAAGTGTTGAGGGGGCCGGAAGCGAAGCCATTTGGCGGTGACAAGGACGCGTTCATTGAAAGTATCCGCAAAGCGCTGTATATGAGCAAAATCTGTTCTTACGCGCAAGGATTTGCCCAAATGAAAGCCGCCTCTGAAGAATACGGATGGGATTTGAGCTACGGGGAAATCGCAATGATTTTCCGCGGAGGCTGCATTATTCGTGCACAATTCCTGCAAAAAATCAAAGATGCATACGATCGCGATGCCAACCTGAACAATCTGCTGCTGGACCCTTATTTCAAGGAAATCGTCGAGAGCTACCAGGGTGCGCTTCGTGAAGTGATCGTAGCGGCAACCGTAAACGGCATTCCGGTTCCCAGCTTTGCGGCTGCACTGTCTTATTTCGACAGCTACCGCACGGAAACCCTGCCGGCCAACCTCATTCAGGCTCAGCGCGATTACTTCGGTGCCCATACGTATCAACGAGTTGATAAAGAAGGCACGTTCCATACCGAGTGGATGGAGAAGTAAGAATATTGGATCAAAGCGGACTAGACCTATAATGGTTTAGCCCGTTTTTTTATACCGAAGATTATGAAGGAAAAATCCCGGGATCAGGAAAACAAAATGTCCCTCATCGGAGATAGCTGGTGTTGATACTAATTTCGCTGCATTTCCCCGCATATAATTGAGGGGGCGGGCAAACAAAAGGAGAGAGGATGAACAACCATGCTTTGGATTGTTGTATCTGTATTTCTTTTTTTAGTAATCCTTGAAACAAGCATCTCCTTCTGGCTGAACAGAGGGGCAGCTAAAAACCGTATGATAAGAAACAATGGAATCATCAATCTTATAAAGGATAAGTTATCAAGAAAAAAAGTGTCTTAAAAGATTGGAATAAAAAAGAGGATGTCCCGCCAGGGATATCCTCTTTTCATTATATTGGCGATTAACAATTTCCCTCAAGGTCCAGATTTTCGACTGGCCACCAGGAATGGCCGTCCTTTTCGAGTAGCTCGTCTGCACTCTTCGGGCCTGTGGTACCGGACTCGTAATTAGGGAAAGAAGTTTCTTTTGTGCTCTCCCAGTAATTCGAAATGCTATCAACGAACTTCCAGGATAGGGCCACTTCATCCCAGTGAGTAAAGTTTGTGGCGTCCCCGCGCATGCTGTCATACAAAAGCCTTTCATAGGCTTCAGGAGTATTGATGCGGTCGGTCCCTTTATTTGAGAACGATAATTGCACCGGCGTCGATTTCATGTTTGTCCCTGTTTTTTTAGCATTCAGAAGGAGCGTAATCCCTTCATCAGGCTGGATATGGATGACCAAAAGGTTAGGATGGAGGGTTTCCTCCGTTTTATAATACAAGTTCATCGGAATATCCTTGAATTGGACAACGATCTTAGTCGATTTGATATCCATGCGTTTACCGGTGCGGATATAAAATGGCACGCCCGCCCAGCGGAAATTGTCGATCATTAGCTTGCCCGCAACAAATGTTTCAGTATTTGAATCCGGGTCGACCATCGGTTCTTCCCTGTAACCAGGCACTTGCGCCCCATTCAGGGTACCTGCTGCGTATTGGCCGCGAACGAAATATTGATTCACTTCATCTTTTTTCATCGGGCGAAGCGAACGAAGCGCGCGGACCTTTTCGCTACGTATCTCCTCTGTTGTCAAACGGATTGGAGGCTCCATCGCCAGGAGTGCGACCATTTGAAGTATATGGTTTTGCACCATGTCGCGCAATGCGCCGCTTTTTTCATAATAACGGCCCCGTTCCTCTACTCCAAGCGTTTCGCTGGAGGTAACCTGGATATTGGAAATGTACCTGCTATTCCACAGCGGTTCAAAAATGGCATTTGCAAAACGGATCACTTCGATGTTTTGAACCATTTCTTTACCAAGATAATGGTCAATCCGGTAGATTTCATCCTCGTTAAAAGCAGTACGTATTTGTTCATTCAGCTCAAGCGCGCTTTCAAAGCTGTGGCCGAAAGGTTTTTCAATGACAAGGCGCTTGTACCCATTCGTGTCCGTCAATCCTTGTTCTTTAACCTGTTCTGCAATCGTACCGAAGAATTCCGGAGCCATCGCCAAGTAAAAAATCCGGTTTCCTTCCAGTTGATAATGGCTGTCCAAACGGTCAGCGATTTCCTTTAACTGTATGTATGATTCTGAACTGCTTACATCGTGCGAATGGTAATAGAAATGGGAAGCGAACTCATCGACTTTTTCGTTTTCCCCGGCAAAGGTCAAAATAGAATCCTTGACATTGGCCTGGAATTCATCATTCGATAACGGTCTCCTTGCCACTCCCACTACAGCGAATTTATTTATCTGTTCTTTCTGGAATAATCGGTAGATGGATGGGAACAGCTTTCGCTTAGCCAGGTCCCCGGTCGCCCCGAATATCATGATTAATGCGGTCGGTTTGTTGTCTTCAATCAATGTTAAAACCTCTTTCCTCGAGTTTCACAACTTTTCTGTCTCCTGAAAAAAACATCTATTCCAATATATAATTTGTTGGCATATTACGCAAATAATGCGCATGCCATTATTCTTTTGCAAACATTCGTATAATATTCCTCCTCTGCTAAGCAAATTAGTTTTGACTATTCAGATAATTATTTTATATTGGAGTAGGAAATGTTTCCGATTTGGAAAAAAATTCAGGGGGATGGATGGATGAATGGATTCGATTATCGTGATTATGATGCATTGGGCCTAGCGCAATTAATAAAGGCAGGGGAGGTTAAGCCCGAAGAGTTACTGGGTGAGGCAATCAGGCACATAGAAATGCAAAATCCAAAGCTCAACGCTGTAATCAATAAAATGTACGAGCAGGCAAAAAAGGACGTACACAACATTGATATAAATGGAGCTTTCGCTGGCGTACCGATGCTCTTAAAGGATATAACCCAGGAAATTGAGGGAGAAAAAATTACGTCCGGATCAAAAGCGCTGCAGTCCTATCGGGCCTGGCGTGATGCCGAATATGTACGAAGGGTCAGAAAAACGGGGGTGGTGTTTACGGGGCAGACGAATGTACCGGAATTTGCATTGATGGGGATCACGGAACCTGCCTTTTACGGCCCCACAAGAAACCCGTGGAATGCGGACCATACACCCGGAGGTTCAAGCGGCGGCTCTGGGGCGGCAGTTGCCTCAGGCATGGTGCCGATTGCAGGGGCGAATGATGGCGGCGGCTCGATAAGGATTCCTGCCGCTTATTGTGGCCTGTTTGGGTTGAAGCCGACAAGGGGCCGCACTCCTTCCGCTGCGGACCCGGGGCGCCAATGGCAGGGGGCTTCCTCAGATCATGTGCTCGCCAGAAGTGTCCGGGACAGTGCAGCGATGCTTGACGAAATTCAGGGTTATGAAAAAGGAGCCGCTTTCCATGCCCCTGCTTTTGATGGCTCCTATCTGCAAATAGTTAAAAACCAATCGGAAAGGAAATATAGAATTGCCTTTTCTACAGCATCTCCCATCGGGACGGAAGTGGATCCAGACTGCATCGAAGCGGTGCGAAAGACCGCGGCACTTTTGGAATCGATGGGCCATTCCGTCGAGGAGAAGGATGCGCCGGTCGATGGGAAAAAACTCGCGGGCAGTTATATGATGATGTACTTTGGAGAAGTAGCGGCAACACTCCGGCTGCTTGAAGATTTACTAGGGCGAAAGGTCAGATATGATGACGTCGAACCTACGACATGGCTTCTCGGCCTTCTTGGGAAAGCAGCAACTGCCGAAGAATTCGTACTTGGTATAAGAGAGTGGGATAAAGCAGCGCATGTAATGGAAACATTCCATGAAACTTATGATTTTTTTATGACCCCCACTACTGCATACCCTCCTGCGAAAATTGGCGAACTTAATTCCAGGGGAACTGAAAAGCTTTTGCTTCAGATGATTGGTAAGCTTGGGGCCGGGGGGTTCGTTAAAAAAACCGGCATGGTAGATAAAATAGTAGAAAATAGCTTAAAGAGGACGCCATTTACGCAATTAGCGAATTTAACCGGACAGCCTGCAATGTCTGTCCCCCTTCATATCTCATCCGGTGGATTGCCATGCGGTGTACAGTTTGTTGCGGCAAGAGGGAAAGAAGATATCCTATTTGACCTTGCAGCCCGTCTCGAGACTGTTGATGAATGGATTGACATAAAAACGAATCCGATGTTTAAGAAAGAACAGCCTGTCTAAAAATAAAAAATGTAATCTAACAGGTTTTAAACGGTTGCTGCTTAATGAGCCTGAAACCGATTGTATGATTCAGGCCGGCCGGTTGGAAAAGGACTTGGATACATGGTTACCCTTAAAAAGCCAAGCTTATTATGATATATTGAAAGAATACATAATCGCTGAGCGGAGGTAACTATTGTGGATTTAGTATTTTTAGGGACAGGTGCCGCGATGCCGGCCAAGGCCAGAAATGTATCTTCCATTGCGCTGCAGCTCCTTGAGGAAAGGGGAGCGGTGTGGCTGTTCGATTGCGGCGAAGCTACCCAGCATCAGATTTTGATGACTCCCGTAAAGCCGCGGAAGATTGAAAAAATCTTTATTACCCACCTTCATGGGGACCATCTTTTCGGGCTGCCCGGCTTGCTGGGAAGCCGGTCGTTCCAGGGTGGAACGGACGAGCTGGCGATCTATGGACCTCCGGGAATAGAAGAGTTTGTAACCACAAGCATCCGGGTAAGCGGAACCCATCTGAAATATCCTCTTAAGGTCATCGAAATAGAAGAAGGCATTGTTTTTCAAGATGAACAATTTACCGTGTCGGCCCTGCCGCTTGCCCACGGCATGTATTGCCTTGGGTACCGGATTGTTGAACGTGACCGGCCTGGAAGCCTGCTCATCGATAAGCTGCGGGCTGAGGGCGTGAAGCCGGGTCCTGCCTTAAAAGCACTGAAAAATGGGGAAACCGTGAAGCTTGAGGATGGAAGGATATTGAATGGGGCCGATTATCTTGGTGCGCCGCAAAGGGGAAGGATCATCACTATTCTGGGAGATACTCGCCCTTGTAACAATGCTGAAGTCCTCGCCAGGGATGCTGATTATCTAATCCACGAAGCGACATTTTCACAAGACGAGCACGAAATGGCGTACGACTATTTCCACTCGACAACGGTTCAGGCTGCAGAGACGGCAAAACGAGCAAATGCAAAACACTTGCTATTAACCCATATAAGCTCGCGCTATACAGCGGAGGATTCCCACAGGCTCAGGGCAGAAAGCATGGAAATATTTCCGCAAACCGTTGTTGCGGAGGACCTTCTAAGCATCAAAATCCCGCTTTATCCGGATAAGCAACATTAGGCTGCTGAAGAAGCATTCGACATATCAAACCAAAAAAAACCATCCGGGAACAATGGTTCCGGATGGTTTTTGCATCTACCGTACTTTTATTACCAGGCCCTTTTGTACTGCACGGGCGGTTCAATTTCATGCCGTACCTCTTTAGCGGCGTTTCTGGCCCAGTACGGATCTCGCAGCAGCTCACGGGCAAGGAGGACTAAATCCGCCCGGTCATTCTGCAGGATTTCCTCTGCCTGTATGCCTGAAGTGATCAACCCTACAGCCCCGGTATCAATGCCGGCACCATGTTTGATTGTTTCACTGAATGGGACCTGATAACCCGGATAAGCCTTGATATGGGCAGGAACGACCGCCCCTGAACTGACGTCGATTAAATCGACCCCGTCATCCTTCATCCAGCGGGCCATTTCCACATATTTTTCGGCTGTCATGCCGTCTTCATGATAATCATGGGCCGATAAGCGGACGAATAACGGGCCGTCCCACACTTCCTTCACCGCTGCAATCGTTTCCTTAAGGATGCGGTATCGGTTTTGGGCCGATCCCCCATACTCGTCTGTCCGCTTATTGCTTAAAGGAGAGAGAAATTGGTTGATCAAGTATCCATGGGCACCGTGTATTTCAATCACATCAAAGCCGGCCCTTATGGCACGCTTTGCCCCGGCTTTGAAGGCTTCAACCGTTTCTTGGATATCCTGTTTGGTCATTTCTCTTGGGGTTTTATATTGATCGTTAAATGCAATAGCCGAAGGGGCTATGATTTCTTCCCTGACCTCTGATTTTCTTCCGGCATGCGACAGTTGGATCCCTGTCACTGCACCCTGTTCTTTAATCAGTGAAACCAGTTCCGCCAAACCTTCGACATGCTCATCGCTCCAAATCCCCAGATCATTCACCGATATCCGGCCCTGGGCAGTTACGGCAGTGGCTTCGGTGATGATCAAACCGACACCGCCGACTGCCCGGCTCGTATAGTGGGTTTTATGCCAGGTTTGGACGAGGCCGTCTTCTTCCGGGCAGGAGTATTGGCACATAGGTGACATCACGATCCGGTTCTTCAACGTGACATTTTTAATCTTATAAGGTGAAAATAGCTTTGCACTCATGCTTCCACTCTCCTTGTAATTGCGATTCAAATACAAGGTTAGTATAACAATCATTGCATGTTACTACTAAAAATCTGATTGCTACCTGCTGCCGAGTGGGGGTCAGCCCCCCTGGATTTAACGCATTACCGTGGTGGGGTAGACCACCGGTGCTTTAACGCGTTACCATGCGATGGGCGCGTATCATCTGTTTATCTTGCGTTTCGGAGCAATAGGCTCCCGGCTAATTCATCGCTGATTTGCTCACCCAATCTCTTGGATTGCATGGCTGCCTCCTGAATGCAGGAAATAAGCGCTTCCTGAACTCCATTTTCTTCAAGGACCTTAATTCCTGCTTCTGTTGTTCCTCCCGGGGATGTAACCTCTTTGCGGAGAACGGCCGGCGGCTTATCAGAGTTGGTCAGCATGGCCGCTGCGCCGATCAAAGTCTGGATGATTAATTGCTTGGCAGTCTCCCTGTCCAGCCCGATCGTCACCGACGATTTCTCCATTGCTTCCACAAGATAATAAATATAGGCCGGCCCGCTGCCAGATAATCCTGTCACCGCATTCAATTGATCTTCTTTGACATTGGTGACGGATCCGATCGTCTCGAAAAGCTTACGGGCGAGATCAAGATCAGGCTGGTTCGTATATTGATTGGCCGCAATCGCGGTTGCAGATTCGCCAACGGCTGCCGATGTATTTGGCATGGCCCGGATTATCGCGACCTTCTTGCTGATAATTCCTTCCAGGCTGGCAGTATCCACGCCCGCGGCTACTGATATGAGCAGCATTTCTTCGTTTATATAAGGCTTCGCCGCCTCCATTGCTCTAAGTATGTCCTTCGGTTTCACGGCCAGGAATACTACATCGGCATCATTAAGCAGCATTTCCAATGATTCCGAGACAGTTACCTCGTACCGGCTTTGCAGGAAAGCCAGTCTTTCTTTATCGGACCTGTTTGTAACATGGATTTCTCCCGGTTCGACGAGATTCTTTGCAACCATTCCTGATATGATGGCCTCAGCCATCGAACCTGCACCAATAAATGCGATCTTACTCATGAATATTCCTCCTTTAACGAAACGCATAAAATGAATAGTGAAATATTGAAAACCTGCGGCAAATCCGGCACCTGTCTCTCAGATAAGCTCCTATTCGGACATGTATGAGTTTAAATAAATGCTATCAACTATAAATGAAAAAAAGCCCATCATCCAAATAAAGGACGAAAGGCCTTTGCTTCCGTGGTACCACCTTTGTTCATCTTCCTTGTAAATCACGGGAAAATGCAGCTCTGGTAACCGTTATCGCCGGTTGAACGCCAGGTTTTCCTGAAGGCTCGTAAGGTAGGTTCAATATCCCAGGGGACTGTGAAGCCTTTCAGCCGGTGAGCTCCACTCTCTTTAGCCATAGTGTATTTACTGGTCTTATTCATTGCCATGCCGTTTTAATTTTACTTGTGATTATGGGGCATGAACAAGGCTTATGTCAAGAAAGGATTGTTAGAAAAATCAAAAAAATAATTTCAAACTATGTGAAAATAATGACAATTCACTGTCTTAGAGGTAAGATATGTAGTAAATAAAAAATTTTGTTTTTATTTTTTATGTAATATTTTCCAGCTATTATGAAGATATTTATTCCGCATTCACGTGGATCACCCCCCAATTCTAGATATAAAGAGAATAAAGAAGTCTGAAGAAGGGGATAACTGCCCGTAAATGTCCGATTGGTTCAACTATCCATCTGTGGGAATGAACCTCGCTGATGTAAGTTTCACTTTATATAAATATAATATTCAAGGTGGCAGAAAAAATGACAGAATGGAAAAACGGCGTTGCGAAAATCTCCTTGCCGACACCTTTTCCGGTAGGGGATGTAAATGTTTATATCATAAAGGGCGATGCATTGACATTGATTGATACGGGCCTTCAAACAGAGCAAGGAAAAGAAGCGCTGCTGCGCGGGCTGGGAGAACTTGGATTGAGGTTGGACGATATTGAACAAGTTGTGTTAACCCATCACCATCCCGACCATGCAGGAGGCCTTGGACTTTTTTCAGTGGATGTTCCGGTATATGGCCATCCCAATAACCAGAGATTCCTTCTTATGAGCGACGAATTCATAGGAGAACATGAGCGTTTTTACCTTGATTTTGCACGTAAGCTCGGGGTGCCTGAGGAGTATAAAAAGATGGTCGCACAAATTCGGCGCTCGGCGAAATTCGTCAGTCCGCGCGTGCTTCGTTCCGGACTCGTTGAAGGGGATACTGTGCCGGCACACGATGATTGGAAAGTGATTGAAACACCGGGTCATGCGCAGAGCCACATTTCTTTTTACCGCGAAAAAGACGGTGTGATGATCGGCGGCGACCATCTGCTGGAAAAAATATCGCCTAACCCGTTAATGGAGCCTCCTATCATTCCGGGCGAAGATCGGCCCAAGCCTCTGCTGCAATATAATGATTCTTTAAACAAATGGCTAGGCATACCTATTTCAATGCTGTATACCGGCCATGGCAACGAGGTGTTTGATGTGCCGGGCCTCATCAAAAAACAGAGGGAACGCCAGCATCTTCGTGCCATGAATGTCAAAAAGATACTCGAGGAAAACGCTTTGACAGGCTTTGAAGTTTGCAAGCGGCTCTTTCCTGCTGTCTACGAGAAGGAATTGGGCCTGACGCTTTCGGAAACGGTCGGGCAGCTTGACTATCTCGAGAATTTAGGGGAAATTAAAACAGAAGAAAAATCAGGAATGATCATTTATTCGGTTCAGCAATGATAAGGTGGGATATGTATGGGCAGGCTGCAGGGTAAATGCGTGGCCATTACGGGTGCTTCCGGTGGAATCGGCAGGGAGACGGCCATCCGGGCGGCAAGCGAAGGGGCGCGCGTTGTCCTCCTTGCGAGAAGCATCGATAAATTAAACGAGCTAAAGGAGGAAATTTCCAGCCAGTACCAAACAGAAGCTTTCGCGTTTAAGCTGGATGTAGCCGATACGGCTAAAATTAAACCGGTATTTGCAGAGGCTGCGGACATTGCCGGTGAAATTGATGTATTGGTGAACAATGCGGGCTTTGGGGTTTTTAAAGAAGCCCACGAGGCCGGGCTTGAAGAGGTGAAAGCGATGTTTGATGTGAATGTGCTTGGCTTAATTGCCTGCACGCAGGCAGTTATTCCCTCAATGATCCGGCGGAAACATGGACATATCATTAATATTGCCTCACAGGCGGGCAAAATCGCGACCCCGAAATCAAGCGTCTATTCGGCGACCAAGCATGCCGTTTTGGGTTATTCGAACAGCCTACGCCTTGAGCTAATGAGGAACGATGTGTTTGTTACAACCGTCAATCCAGGACCAATTGCTACGAACTTTTTCAATATCGCCGACGAATCCGGGACTTATGTGAAGAATATCCAAAAGTTCATGCTAAAACCGGACTATGTCGCGGAAAATATTGTTTCCGCCATGCTCACGAAAAAACGGGAAATCAATCTGCCGGGCTGGATGAATCTGGGGAGCTTACTCTATACCCTTTTCCCACGAACTGTAGAAGCAGTCGGAAAAAATGCATTTTTTAAGAAATAGGGGCTAATCCCCATCGCTTTAACGCTTTAAAAAATACAATTGCTTATCGTCTCTTTTTAAAATATGAAAGAGGCGATTTTCTTTACCGGCATCAAGTTTTTGTGTATATTCAAGTAAAATATTGGAATTTCTAAGATTTTGAGTGTTCGTCTATTGTGGAGTTGGAGGGATGCGGGATGAAGGCAAAAGCTAAAATGCTTCTGCATATTTCTATGCTTGTGGCATTGGCTGGCTGCGGTCCTGGCCACGGAACGAATATGGAAGAAATTACAAAAGGGGAAACCGGATATATCACTGACCTGGCTGATGGAAAAGAAGTGTTAATTAAAAATACATATTACACCGTATCGGAAAACACGTCGATCAAGGATTCAAATGGCGATAAATTAAAAATGAAAGACGTAATGATTGGAATGAAGGCGAAAGTTTGGTATGCGGGGGAAATGGAAGAATCGCTTCCTGGCCGTGCAATTGCCAGGCTGATCATTATCCAGATAGATGAAGAAAGCTTGAAAGAACAGAAAGTTGTCACATCCGCAATCTCAAATGTTCAGAAAGGAGATAGCCAGCGCTTTTTTGTCAGGAAACTGACATATCTGGCTGCTGAACGGGTCTACCAGCTGGAAATGATGAGCCGTTCCAATTTGGACAGCTCTTTTACAGTGACGGTGGATGAAATTTCGTTTAATGTTTTATATGAAGAATAATATGGCCGCGGGGGAGTCTTTCCCGTGGAAAAGGGCTGTCTCATAAGTTGATTTTCAGCTATGAGACAGCCCTTTTCTATGCTTAAAATAACGTCACGGATTTTGCGAAAAATGGAACCGGCAAGGAAATCAGGTCAAAATGTTGAAATTTGCAGTAAAATTTCCATTGAACACGAACGTGTATTCGATTAAGATATGGGTATAATACAAAAAACGAACATACATTCTGCTTGGAGGAGGATCGCTAATGGTCGATTACATCACGATGCCAAAGCAACAGATCATATGCATTGACATGAAGAGCTTCTATGCAAGCTGTTCAGCCGTCATGCGCGGCCTTGATCCTCTTGAATGCCACCTGGCTGTCATCGCCAATAAAGATCGCCCAGGCAGTGTCGTGCTGGCCGCATCCCCTAAGCTGAAAAAAGATTTCGGCATTAAAACCGGCTCGCGGATGTTCGAAATTCCCGAGGATCCGCGGATCATACTGGATGAACCCAAGATGGCCACCTATTTACGCATATCCACAGAAATCACCCGGCTGTTCAACCGTTACGTTCCAAAGGAAGCGATTCACGTGTACAGCGTGGACGAAAGTTTTTTGAAGGTCGACGGCGCCCACCCTTTATGGGGCGATGCACGCACCATTGCTGCAAAAATCAGGGATGAAATCGAACGCGAATTCCAGCTTCCTTGTGCGATTGGAATCGGGCCAAACATGCTTTTGGCAAAGCTGTGCCTTGATTTGGAAGCCAAAAAGAAGGGAATTGCCGAATGGACATACGAGGATGTAAAAACAAAGCTCTGGCCGATTTCGCCCCTTAACGAAATGTGGGGGATTGGCAAGCGGCTACAGAAAACATTGAATGGAATGGGAATTTTCACCGTGGGGCAGTTAGCTAACTACAGCCTTGAAAAACTGGAAGCCAAATTCGGGATTATGGGAAACCAGCTTTATTACCATGCCTGGGGAATCGACATGTCCGATATGGGCGCACCGATTATGGAGGGGCAGGTCAGCTTTGGAAAAAGCCAGGTTTTGCTTCGGGATTATAAAGAAGAAGCGGAAGTAAAGCATGTGATTCTGGAAATGTGCGAGGAGGTGGCAAGGAGGGCACGAGCGCACCGGAAAGCGGGACGGACGATCAGCCTCGGGATTGGCTACAGCCAAGAAGAATTTGGCGGCGGCTTTCACCGGTCCAGGTCGGTCGATGAGCCGACGAACATTACGATGGATTTATACAGGATATGTCTTGAATTGTTTAAGGAAAACTACCTTCCGAAAACAGTCAGGAACATTTCAATCACGCTTTCAAACATCACGGAGGATAACGAGATGCAATTGACATTGTTTGATTCCTCCCGCTGGAAAAGAAGGAAGCTGGGCTATACGGTGGATGGCATTCGCCGCAAGCATGGTTCCAACGCGCTGCTGAGGGCGGTTTCCTATACGGAGGCGGGAACCGCTGTCCAGCGGAGCAAGCTTCTTGGTGGACATAAGGCATAGGCGCGCGAATTTAAAATTTGGCGGGCATTGGTCTGCGGCGTGCAGGACTGGCCGAAAATACACTTGTCGACATTCCTTAATAGGGGGCGTTTCCGATTTTAATAAGATAAGAAAGTATAAAATTTTCAACATGTTTTGGTGTCTAGCTACAGCGCCCAGCCCCCTTGAGGTCATAAGTCACCCCTCTCCGGAGCGCAGGCCCTCCTAAGAGGTGCGCCTTATGCTTGTCGGGGCTGAACGGGGCGCTTCCGCTTTTCTAATAAGGAGGGACTTAACCAATGATTCGGGATCGGGGGCGCATCAAATGGACATCAATGATGCTGCCTGAGCACGTAAAGCTGCTGCGTGATTGGGCACAAGAGGACACATATGAAGAAAGGCGGGATTTGGACGAACAGCAGCTGGAAGAAATGAATATGGCAATAGGCGAGGCGATGGAAACCGGCTCTGCCGTCAACATCATTTATTATGAAAACCGCCGCCACCAGCTATTGATCGGTACGATCCATTATTACAATGAATTGCAGCAAAAGCTTCATGTGGTGGACCGGTTTGATGAGGCCCATTATGTCCGCCTCGCTGACATAGTCGATGTGCGTACAGCAGGAGAGTAAATAGAGTGTGCGGACAACGGCAGTACATCATCATCATAAAGCTCGTCGGCATCGGCGAGCTTCCTAAAGTGATGCATTCTTTGCTGCTATAATCCAGTCATTCCTGGCCGTCATCTTTGATGGCGCGAACCTTTGATTCGAACTTGCCTTTATGGTAGCCATCACAGAATGGTTGGTTTTGGGACATGCCGCAGCGGCATAAAGAGAAAGTTGGCTTCGTTTGAAAAATGTTGCCCTCTCCATCGATCAGCTCCACATCGCCTGTAACCCTCAATGAACCGTTATCATTCACTTTAATTTGAACTTTTGACATTTAAAAACCTCCTGTTCATACGTACATATAATTATCCTAATGGTAGATGTTTTCATTTTCAAATATTTTCTAAAAAAATAAGCTGTAATCAGATAAATTAACAGGATCGAAATCTTTCGGTATAATGGTATCCTGGATTACAGCACCCGAACTGGAAAGGGGATCGCGCGATGAAAATAGAATGGACTGAAAAAGCCATCAATAAAATTTCCGATAAAATCAATGGAAAACAGGGGCATATGACGTTAAACTATGATACAGACGGATGCGGCTGCGTCATGAGCGGCGTGACAAACCTTTCGTATACTGATAGCCATAAGCAGGATCATGAAAAAATCGAAACGAATTTTCTTCCGGTTTATCTGGAAAAGACAAAAATGATTTTCTTGGATGAAACGATGAAAATTGATTTTGTACCTGAAGCAAACAGCTTTCAGCTAAAAAGCCCAAACGGGATCCTCAATCCGCGCATGAGCTTTTTTGACAGGACACAAGCATAATCAGGGGCTGGCCATTGACTGGTCAGCCTGTTTGATTTGCTTTGGAAAACACCAGGTCATTCAGGAACCTGTCAATCACTTCTTCATATTCCTCCCTGTTATCATTATAAGAATGGGCATGGGCACCGACGGAAGCAATATATAGCTGCTTCGGCCCTTCTTTTTTTCTGTATAATTCCTTTGTCATGGAGACAGGGATAAAATCGTCAGGCTCGCTATGAATGAACAATACCGGCTTTTTTATATTTTTCACAAAAGAAATCGGCGATATGTCCTTGACGTGATAGCCGCCGCGGAGCTTAATGAAGGCAGTGCCGATGGGCAACACCATCCAGGATGGCAGAGGAACCTCCTTTTTTAGCTGGTGTTTCAGCTGGGCTTCAAAATCCGAAAATGGACAATCTGCCACATAAAAATCGGCCCCGTCCTCGATTGTGCCGGCATAAAGCAAAAGTGTGGCGGCCCCCATTGATTCGCCGTGGATTCCAAGGATGATATCCTCGCCTTTTCTTCGTTTTAGCTCATCAATAACCGCTTTTAGGTCCAATTTTTCAAAATGGCCGTAGCTGCTTGTAAGTCCCCCGGATTCGCCATGTCGGCGGTGGTCATAAATGACGGCATTAAACCCGCGCTGCAAAAACATATTCATATATTTGATAGAATTGATTTTATTTTCTGTCACGCCGTGGCAAATGATCACCCATTTTTTTGTTTGGCGGGGCTCGACGAATACACATTTCAAATCATAACCGGATGGGGAAGAAACCCAAATTTCTTCTTTCGGAAGCTCATCGTAATGAGAAACGATAAATCGATTGGCGGTGATTTCTCGGTCCCGCACGAACTCAATGTCTTTCTTTTTCATAAAAAGTACCCTTTGGGAGAAATAAACGCCCACACCGATGATATAACCGAGCATGCTTCCAACGATAACAAGCCATCTCTTCATGAAAATCCTCCACTTCCACGCTGTCATTTCTTCATTTTACCATTTATTGATGGCCGGAAAACACATCTATGCTATTTTGGCAGAAAGGAAGGTAAAAACTTTTCTTCCTTCATATAGCAGAACAGGCTAACTGCGCCGCGTCCTTATGTCTTCACCTGTGTGACCCACATCCTTACTAAGCCGGCGCTTTGTTTCGTGCGATGTGACGCTGCCGAAGCCTTGATTATCGGGCCTGACTATGCCTCTGTCTTCATCTCAAAAAAGGTTTGCCAATCGGCGAGTTTTCTAACAAAAGATGCAGGCGCAGCATGATATAATATAGCTATGATTATGGGAGGATATAGAAATGAAAAAGAAACAGCAAAAGCATAAAAATCATCATCAAGCACAAAAAAAGGAAAATGATTCGTTGAAGCTGGGGGATCTCCTCGGAGGGGATATAATGGCCCGGCTTCGCGAAACGCAAAAACAGCTTTCGGATGAACAAGCTGCGAAAAAAGCCGCGGAGGAAACGAGAAAAAAAGAAGAACGAAGATTGAAGGAGAAAAACAAGTCCTTTGAAGAACTGCTTAATGAAAGCGGGATGGATTGGAAAAAGTTTAAGTAAAGGCAGGAATGAGGAACACCCTGTGTCCAGGGAACGCCGACTAAACACTGCCAAAGCCTGATGTCTTGATCGGCACTAGTACATTTTGGGAGGTCGAAGCCGGACATGAATATATGGTTGAAAATATACTTGTTTATCTTTTGAAAAAAGGGAGCCATTCCAATGTTACGGAGAATGGCTCCCTTTTATCATGCTATTCCCGGTGTGCCTCATAGATGCCGGCTTTTGTGAGCTTTTTCAACAGGCTGAGTTCCTGTTCGGAAAGCGGCTTGGCGCTTATGGCACGGCAATTTTCCCGAAGCTGTCCGATTGAACTTGCGCCCGGAATAACCGCTCCGACAGCTGGATGTGATAAGACATATTGGATCGCGGTTTCATTCAGATGCCTTGGGGAAAGCTTGTCCTTCAACGCCGGCAATAAATCTTGAAGCTCTGCATAGCTATAATGTAAATAACCTTGCTCGTTTGAAGCTTTTTCGAGCATTTTGTCGCTGAGCAGCCCTTTTGCCACCGGACCTCTGGCAATAATGTGGATGTTGTTTTCCGCAAGAAGCGGCATCCATTCCTCGGGGCGCCGGTCAAGCAGGCTATACTGCATCATCACTGAAACGATGGATGACTTTTTCACATATTGTTTGATGACGTTCGGGCGGATGGAAGAAATTCCGTAAAAACGGATCCAACCCTCCTTCTTCAAGTCTTCAAATGCGCCGATTGTTTCTTCGATATTGTCATCAGCCGTTCCGCCATGAAGCTGATAGAGATCGATATAGTCAGTACCAAGCCGCTTCAAGCTATCTTTGACTGCGGTTTTTATGTGCGAAGCTGACGGATCCCAGCTCCAGCTGTCATTTGATTCATTCCAGCGGTTACCGACCTTGGTGGCAATGATGACCTGATCCCGGACGGATTTCAATGTGCTTCCAACAATTTCCTCATTGCGGCCGAAATCATATAAATCAGCTGTATCGAAGTAGTTGATCCCTTCGTCCAAAGCAGCGTTGATAATGGCGGCTGCTTCTTTTTCATCCGTACCAAGCGACATGCAGCCCAGGCCTATTTCCGAAACGGATAAGTCGGAGTTGCCAAGTTTCCTTTTTTTCAAACCAATCGCTCCCTTTAATACTCGTTTTTTATATTATTGTATAGCAGGGAGGGGGTTCAGCACAAAGGATACAGACCGCTGTCCGATCGCGCGTCTGGAAATATCAAGCATTTTTTTCATAAAATGCAGATTCCCGGAAGAAAATCAAGATTTCGGGGATAAAACTGGATCTCGGACGTGAAATTGTCCGACGCCCCGGAATAGATTTCACTTGATCCGTCTTAACGATGGCACGGAGGCGGGTCCATGCACATCACGGACCCAATCATTCACATAGGTATACCTGTCCTGAAATTGTTTAAGCTTTTGTTTAATCTCCCAGGCTTTGCCCGCCATTACAATCCCGTTATTTAATACATATACCTTCACGAAAAGAACCTCCCAATCCATTATATAAATTCCATGATTCAGCCGGCATTGGATGCCCAAGGCGGTGTTGTGTGACTGTATTATGGTAAAATGTATGAACAATTATCCTTACATTAGAACAAGGAGTGTACATATGAAGAAATTTGAAGAAAAAACATTATCATCTGAAAAGATATTTGAAGGAAAAATCATCAGCCTGCAGGTGGATGAAGTGCAGCTGCCTGATGGAAACAGGAGCAAAAGGGAAATCATCAAGCATCCGGGAGCGGTTGCTGTGATCGCGGTAACAGAAGAAAATAAAATCGTAATGGTGGAGCAATACAGGAAGGCGATGGAACGCAGCCTGATCGAAATACCAGCCGGAAAGCTTGAAAAAGGGGAAGATCCGGTTGATTCGGCATGCCGCGAGCTTGAGGAAGAAACCGGTTATGAATGTGAAAAGATGGAGCATATCACTTCTTTTTATACGTCACCAGGCTTTGCCGATGAAATTGTCCATTTGTATTTTGCACATGGCATCCGGAAAAAGGAAAATGCGGCCAGTGTTGATGAAGACGAATTTGTCGAGGTGTATGAACTCTCGCTCATAGAGGCAGAACAATACATCAAGGATGGAAAAATCCGCGACGCAAAGACAGCTTATGCCATTCAATATTTGCAGCTTAGAAAGGCGCTGGGGCAATAAATGGATTCTTATTATGCCGATTTGCATATCCATATCGGCAGGACGAAGACAGGTAGGGCTGTAAAAATCACAGGTGCGAAAACATTAACACTGCAAAATGTATTAAAGGTATCACGTGAACGGAAAGGGCTAGATATGATTGGCATCATAGATTGCCATTCACCGGAAGTGATTGAAGAAATCGAGGAGTTGATGGAAGCAGGGACCGTCTCGGAACATTCGGAAGGCGGCCTTCAATATGGCGCAACTACGTTCATTCCAGGATCTGAAATTGAAATCTATGATGGTAACTCCAAGGGGCCTATTCATGTGTTGGCCTACTTTCCGACGCTTTCCGTCATGAAGCAATTCTCAGCGTGGATGAGCGGCTTGGTGACGAACATCAATTTGAGCTCCCAAAGAATATACTGTGATGCAAAGACGCTCCAGCAAACAGTGAAGGCGTATGGCGGCCTTTTTATACCAGCCCATGTGTTCACTCCTTTTAAGAGCCTGTATGGAAAGGGTGTCACGAAAAGCCTTGAAGAGGTGTTTGATCCAGCTCTTATCGACGGAGTTGAGCTTGGGCTTAGTTCGGATACGCAAATGGCCGACGCCATAAGCGAGCTGAACGGTTTTGCATACCTGACGAATTCCGACACGCATTCCCTTGGAAAAATTGCAAGGGAGTATCAGGAAATGAAACTGGAGCAGCCAAATTTCATAGAGCTTGAAAAGGCATTGCAAGAAGTGGACGGAAGGAAGATCATCGCCAACTTTGGCTTGAACCCGCGGCTGGGCAAGTATCACCGCACCGTTTGCTCCGCATGCTTAAATCCGGTCGAGGGAACGGAAGGCATCTGTCTGGAATGCGGGAGTAATAAGCTCATTAAAGGCGTTGCCACGCGAATCAAGGAGCTCTCGGATTCGACTCCTCTGCTGAAAAAAAGGGAGCGTCCGCCTTACATCCATCAGGTGCCGTTGGAGTTTATCCCCGGATTGGGCCCGAAAACCCTGGAACGGCTGCTTGATGCTTTTGGAACGGAAATGGATATTCTCCACCGTGTGAGCCTGGAGCAACTAAAGGCGGTTGTTCCGGAGAAAATTGCCGGTTTAATCGATTTAGCCAGAAAAGGCAACATGGGAATCGAAGCGGGCGGGGGCGGAAAATACGGGAAAGTTACAGCTGGTCTGGATAGAAAATCGAAAAAATGAATATGCCGGCTCTCTGCAATACAGTTTTTTCTTAGTTTATTTTGCATGTTACAACAGAAAATAAAAAAGCAAAATATCTGTTGGAGGAGGCTGATATTATGCAAGAAAGACAAGGCAACGTATCTGGGGGAAACCCCGGCAGCCACAAGAATGATTTGTTTAACAGAGAAGAATTAAATAATGTACACGTAAAACGTGAACGATCAACCGATCGAACTGGTGAAGATATGATCGACGGGGACAACTTACTGGCGAAAACATACGGGGATCGTTTGCGGTAATCACTACTTGTCATTCATTCGGGATAGTAAGGACAAAAATCCGGGAATCAAATCAGTGAAATGTCCTTCATCGGAGATTTGAAGGACAAAATCCGGGCATAGGAAAGTAAAAGGCTGCCGGTTTATCCGGCTGCCTTCCTTTATTTTAAAACAATATCCATTAGCGATTGAATGATTGTTACTCGGGAATCTTCGCAAATACGCAAGTATCACGCAACCTGTGTCCGTCAGCGCTCAGGCTGCTTTTCCTCAGAATGCCTTCAAGTGTAAAACCCAGTTTTTCCGGAATGCGCCGGCTGTTTATGTTGTCAGGATCGCAGCGGATTTCAACCCGTTTTGCACCATAAAAGTCAAAGGCGAACGTTGTAAGTGCTTGGGTAGCTTCGGAAATATAGCCTTTGTTGCTGTATCTTGCATCGGCCCAGTAGCCGATTTCGAATTTGGGAAGATCCCAATCGATCCTATGAAGCCCGGTGGAACCTATGAAAACATCACCCTCCTTGCGGTAAATATGCAGGCGAATATCTTCACGCTCTATGAATCTCGCAAATGCCTTCCGGATATTAATTTCGGTTTCGTCCTCGGTTGAATCATGGTTCGCAAAAGGGAGCCACTGTCTTAACTCCTCCTTTGAATGGATGATGGCATCATGGACCGCTTTTCCGTCACCAGGCTTGCAAGGCCTGATATAAAGCCTTTCGGTTTCAATCATTTCAGGGAACTCTTTTAATATAGGATTCATCCAGGTACCCCCTTGGAAAAAATATTATGGAAAATCATATCATAATTTCCAGCGGCAAGATACATCATTTTAATAGCGGCCTGCATATCACGAAACCCAAAATGTCAGTCATAAATAGCCCTTCCAAACATAGAATCTAGTAATGACAATCGGGAGGATATGAGATGAAAAAAAGGTCTGCCTTACAAAATGCCGCAAAAAACCATATTGCTGAACATTCCTCATTGTATGTTTTCATAACCGTGCTGTTTTTAATGGGTGTCATTTTTGGGGCCGTCCTGGTGAACAGCCTTAGCTTTACGCAAAAAGAGGATTTATTCTATTATCTGTCCCAGTTTTTCGGACAGGTATCACAGGGGAAAATTGCCTCGGACCATGTAATGTTCACGACGAGCCTTGCGCATAATGTAAAATATATCGGATTCATTTGGATATTGGGCATCTCTATTATTGGCCTTCCGGTCATACTCATTTTGCTATTTTTGAAAGGGATGGTAGTTGGTTTTACGGTCGGATTCCTGGTGAACCAGATGGGTTGGAACGGTTTTCTCCTTGCTTTCGTTTCCATCCTTCCGCAAAACATTTTTATCGTCCCCATTTTTATTGTGATTGCGGCACTGTCGTTGTCATTGTCGATGAAAATGATCCGCAGGGTTTTATTAAAACAGGACCGGGAACCGCTGAAGCCTATCATTTCTCGTTATATACTGACACTTGCAGTTTCCGTCGTATTCCTTACGGCGGCCGGAGCGATTGAAGCCTATTTGTCGCCTGCTCTCATGAAAAGCGTCGTAAGCTTTCTTGGTAATTAACTTCCATAGGACAAGGCAGGCCCCATTAGTGTTACATCGAATGGAGGAAAGCCTGCCCTTTGAGAGGATGCGGCAGGTAGGCGTTTGTGGCAGGACGTGGCAGGGGTTAGTCGAAGTTTCTTTCATACAAGGTGCTTGCGGTTTTCTAAGTTAAAATGTTTTTCATGTTGTAACAATTGTATTTTGACAGTTTTCCCTCTTTTGTTATAATAATATAGATAGTGGCGCGGGAGGGAAAAGGTATGGAAAGCAGAATTGATAGAATAAAGAAACAGTTGCACTCGTCAAGCTATAAACTTACGCCCCAGCGGGAAGCAACCGTCCGCGTTTTACTTGAACATGAAGAGGATCATTTAAGCGCCGAAGACGTTTACCTCCTTGTCAAAGAAAAGTCGCCGGAAATCGGTTTGGCAACTGTATATCGTACACTGGAATTGCTTACTGAATTGAAGATAGTTGATAAGATAAATTTTGGGGATGGAGTGTCCCGATATGATTTACGGCAGGAAGGCGCCGCCCACTTTCACCACCATCTTGTGTGCATCGAATGCGGTGCAGTCGATGAAATCCAGGATGACCTGCTTGAAGACGTAGAGGCCATCGTGGAAAGGGACTGGAACTTCAAAATAAAGGACCATCGATTGACATTCCATGGGATCTGCCACAGATGCCAGGAAAAAATAGAAAATGACAATGATTGATTACATAACCTTTTCCTTGGCGGAAGAGGTTTTTTATTTGATCATAATCCTTTCATGAACACTCTTCCTTTGGTTAGTATGTATAAAACTTGTCCCCGCTGGCATAGATTGAAATAAGAGAATGGTCCGGAGATGCCAAGTTTTGCATACCGGAAGTATCAATGGAGGGAAAAAGATGAATTCTCCTTTTAGGGTTGTTGTTCACACAGCTAAAGTTTTCATACTTTTCGTCGGCTTTACTGTTCTTTTTTACATCGGAATGATATGGTTAAACCGGGAGTATGAAAACTATCATCGGTATGACGAGCCGAAGGGAGCGGCAATCAAGGTAACAAAAGCTGTGGAATCCAGCAGTGATTCCTGGTTTGACCGCTTCATGCTTTTGTATTTAAACGGGGAGTAATGCACAATGGATGACCAACTGAGAGATTTTATTCATTTTTTAACGGTGGAAAAGGGTTTGGCGAAAAATACGCTTATTTCTTATGAACGTGATTTGAAATCTTATATGGCCTATTCAAGGAATGTTGAGCAGTTGAATTGCTGGAACGAATGCAGGAGGGTGCATATTATCCATTTTCTGTCGCATTTAAAGGACCAGGGAAAATCGTCGAAAACGCTTGCTCGCCATATCGCATCCATCCGGTCCTTTCATCAATTCCTGATCCGGGAAAAAGTGTGTGACCAGGACCCATCCGTGCATATCGAAACGCCGCAGGCAGAGCGGAGCCTTCCAAAGGTGTTAAGCATGGAGGAGGTAGAGGCTTTGCTTGAGGCACCTAAATTGAAGGATGAGTATGGGTTCAGGGATAAAGCGATGCTTGAACTGCTTTATGCGACAGGCATGCGGGTCAGTGAGCTCATTAACCTGGATGTTGGCGACATCCATGCAACGATGGGCTTTGTGCGCTGTGTAGGCAAAGGGAATAAGGAACGGATCATCCCCATTGGTCAAACTGCCTTACAAGCAATTGAACAATATTTAAACATGGGCAGGGGGAAGTTTTCTGCCGGCAAGAAGAAGACCGAATCACTTTTTTTGAATCACCATGGAAACAGGCTGACACGTCAAGGTTTCTGGAAAATATTGAAAAAACTCGCTAGGCAGGCGAATATTGAAAAAGAACTGACCCCGCATACGTTAAGGCACTCGTTTGCGACGCATTTATTGATGAACGGGGCAGACCTTCGCGCTGTCCAGGAAATGCTGGGCCATGCGGATATCTCGACAACACAAATCTATACACATGTGACAAATGTCCGGTTAAAAGAAGTCTATTCGAAGTTCCATCCGCGTGCCTAATGAAAAAATAGATTAATAGATAACATATTAAAGGAGCTGGTTTAAAGAGTGAGCTGCAAGGATTGCTTATTCTGCCAGCTTTTTATTCTGGCATGATGAATTCGGGACAAAAATGAACAGCTTGAAGATCATAAATATTCAACTTAAACTGATCAACAAATATTGGGCAATTTATAATTGTCTTCAGGAGATTCAATCGATTACACTATAGATGTCAGACTTCTGACTTCAAACCCTTTTACATATGTTTAAAGATTATTTGGCTTTTTTGGGGGTAAAATGAAACATTATAGAGCTAGAAATGAACAATAAATTGGAGGGATACACATGCAGGAAAATTCACGTTTTAAACGAATCTTTTTAATTGTGATGGACTCTGTCGGGATCGGGGAAGCGCCGGATGCCGACCTGTTTGGCGACCAGGGTGCCGACACACTGGGCCATATTGCTGAAAAAATGAATGGATTGAATATGCCCAATTTAGGAAATATGGGTTTAAGCAATATCCGTGAAATAAAAGGAGTCGAAAAGGCCGGGCGCCCGGCTGCCTATTATACAAAGATGAAAGAGGCTTCAAGAGGCAAGGATACAATGACCGGGCATTGGGAGATTATGGGCCTTAATATCAGCACACCGTTCATGACATTCCCGAATGGATTTCCCGAACTTCTGATCCAGGAGCTGCAGGGCAAAACCGGCAGGAGCATCATCGGGAACAAGCCGGCCAGCGGTACTGAAATCCTTGACGAGCTTGGTGCGACTCATATGGATACGGGCGCGTTGATCGTATATACATCTGCTGACTCGGTTCTGCAGATTGCCGCCCATGAAGATATCGTGCCTTTAGAAGAATTATATAAAATTTGTGAAATTGCCCGCGAGATCACCATGGCCGACGAATTTAAGGTGGGACGCGTGATAGCGCGCCCGTTTATCGGGGAGCCCGGAAACTTCAAGAGGACCGCAAACCGGCATGATTACGCTTTAAAGCCATTTGACAGAACGGTTATGAATGAGCTGAATGATGCGGGATACGATGTACTGGCCATCGGGAAAATCTCCGATATATATGATGGCGAGGGTGTGACCGAATCATTGCGGACGGTATCCAATATGGATGGCATGGACAAACTGCTCCAAACAATCGACATGGATTTTACCGGATTAAGCTTTTTGAACCTTGTCGATTTCGATGCATTGTATGGCCATCGCCGCGACCCGCAAGGCTATGGAAAGGCGCTCGAGGAATTTGATGCACGGATGCCAGAGGTACTTGAAAAATTAACGGAGGACGATCTTTTGATCATTACCGCTGACCATGGAAACGACCCGGTCCATCACGGTACGGACCATACACGTGAATACGTGCCGCTGCTTGTCTATTCCAAGCGTTTTGGGGAGGGCAAAGAAATCCCGGTCCGTGACACATTTGCAGACGTCGGGGCTACTGTCGCAGCTAATTTTGATGTAAAAATGCCATCTTTCGGCAAAAGCATTTTAGGAGATATGAAGTAAGGAGAACAGTGATATGTTTGAGAAATTAGCAAAAGCCGTTTCATTTATAGAAGGAAAGCTGAATGGCAAGCCGGAAATAGGACTGATTTTGGGCTCCGGGCTTGGAGTGCTTGCCGACGAAATTGAAAATCCGGTAAAAATCCCTTATCACGATATTCCTGATTTTCCGGTGTCAACGGTTGCGGGGCATGCAGGACAGTTAGTCATTGGAGAGCTTAGCGGAAAATTGGTTGTGGCCATGCAGGGGAGGTTCCATTTCTACGAGGGCTACTCCATGGATAAGGTCACATTCCCGGTGCGGGTGATGAAGCTTTTGGGCGTTGAAACGCTTATTGTTACGAACGCGGCGGGAGGCGTAAATGAGGGGTTTAAAGCTGGCGATCTGATGCTGATCACCGACCATATTAACAATACGGGAACCAATCCGTTGATCGGACCGAATGATGACCGATTCGGCCCGCGTTTTCCGGATATGTCGGAAGCCTATAGCAGGGTTTTGCAAGCTGTAGCCAAGAAGATTGCGGGCAAACTGAATATTGACTTAAAAGAAGGAATATATGTGGGTAATTCCGGGCCCACCTATGAAACCCCCTCAGAAGTGAAGCTCGCAAGAATATTGGGCGGGGATGCGGTCGGAATGTCGACCGTACCGGAAGTCATTGTCGCAAGGCACTCAGGCATGAAGGTCCTTGGCATTTCCTGCATCACGAACATGGCGGCCGGAATTCTAGATCAGCCGCTGTCCCATGAAGAAGTAATTGAAACGACAGAAAAGGTAAAATCCAGCTTTTTGAGCTTTATTAAAGAAATCGTCAGAGAAATTTGAACTGCCCGCCACTTAAGGACTAACGATTTTTTGAAGTGGGGAATCTTTCCCCCGGATAAAACAGAAAAATTTATACCTCAGATGGCGTGAATACCTTCAAAAAGGGTGATAGGAAATGAGAATGGTGGATTTAATCGAGAAAAAACGAGACGGCTTGGAGTTATCTGAGGCGGAAATTCAATTTATCATTGAAGGATTTACGGATGGTTCCATCCCGGATTACCAGATGAGTGCCCTTTCGATGGCCATTTATTTTAAAGGGATGACGGAACGGGAACGGGCCGAGTTAACAATGGCTATGGTGGAATCCGGGGATAAAATAGACCTTTCGGCAATTGAAGGAATTAAAGTAGATAAACACAGTACCGGGGGAGTAGGCGATACGACTACCCTGGTGCTTGGCCCGCTTGTTGCTTCCGTGGGGGTTCCTGTGGCAAAAATGTCAGGCCGAGGCCTGGGCCATACAGGGGGAACAATTGATAAACTGGAGTCAGTTGCAGGTTTCCATGTGGAAATTGAAAATGAACAATTTATTGATTTAGTAAACAAACACAAGCTTGCTGTCATCGGCCAGAGCGGAAATTTGACGCCTGCCGATAAGAAGCTCTATGCGTTGCGTGACGTAACCGCCACAGTGGATAACATCGCGCTGATCGCAAGCTCCATCATGAGCAAGAAGATTGCCGCCGGTGCAGATGCCATTGTACTAGATGTAAAAACAGGCGCCGGGGCATTCATGAAAACCCTTCTCGAGTCGGAGGAACTGGCCCGGGCGATGGTAAACATCGGGAACAATGTCGGCCGCAACACGATGGCAGTGATCTCCGATATGAGCCAGCCTCTGGGCTATGCAATTGGAAACGCACTCGAAGTAAAGGAAGCCATAGATACGCTTAAGGGGGAAGGCCCAAGCGACCTGACAGAGCTATCGCTTACACTCGGAAGCCATATGGTGTTGCTAGGCAAAAAAGCAAATAACCTCACGGAAGCCCGGTCATTGCTTAAACAAGCCATTGAAAACGGCTCGGCTTTGCGCGCTTTCAAAGTATTCCTGGAGTCCCAGGGAGGGGACGCGAAAGTTGTGGACGATCCTTCAAGATTGCCTCAAGCGAAATATACATGTGAGCTTGAAGCTAAACAGGATGGTTTCGTATCCGAAATCACAGCGGACGAGGTCGGGACGGCTGCCATGCTGCTTGGAGCAGGACGCGCCACAAAGGATTCGGTGATCGACCTGGCAGTGGGTCTGGTTTTGCGGAAAAAAATTGGCGATGAAGTGAAAAAAGGTGATTCATTGGTTACCATTTACAGCAATTTCGAAAATGTGGATGAAGTAAAAGAAAAGCTGTATGAAAATATCATAATTTCAAGCGGGAGAGTCGAAAAGCCGACACTCATTTATAAAGAAATCATGGCATAGTGATCCAAAAAAGCTGATTTTAGCGGAGTAATATCCATTTGAATCAGCTTTTTTACCTATGCAGAAAAAATAAAAACCTTCTTTTCAGCACAAGTTACAAGTCTCGCCAATCAGCGAGTTTTCTATAGTCTTTCCAGTATTTCAATCCGGTTTCCGAACGGATCCTCAATATAGAACCTAAGTGCATCCGGCAACGGCTGCTCGTCCCGGGTTTTCACTCCATTATTCTCCAGATGCCGCCTGAATTCCTGCAAATTCCCAACCCTTATGGCTGGATGGGCTTTTTTGGCAGGAGTGAAAGGTTCCTCTATGCCTATATGCAATTCCATGGTCCCGCCTGAAAACCAGCACCCCCCGTTTTTCTGGAGGTTCTCCGGTTTCGTCAGCTCTTTAAAGCCCAAAACTTCCCCATAAAATCGCCTTGCTTCTCCCTCGGAATTTTTCGGGGCGGCAAGCTGGACGTGATCGATGCCTAAAATCGAAAAAGCCACTTTGTCTTCACCTCTACTTAAACTTGATATGAACGGATTCCCTATATATATTCTTTGTCTAAAATTATTTCTCCTTTTTAACATTTAAATTTGTATAAATATGGCTTCTCTGGAAATGCTGTTAGCAGTATCGTGCAATTTTACAGCAGAGTTTTTTTTTCTGCCGATTAAGATTGCCAATTGGACTTATCCTTTCCGGCATTTTCCTGATGTAGGAAGAATGGTGGAAGAAAGTCGTGCATTCAAAAAGGAGGGGTTTGTATGATCAAGCGGTTTCTTATATTTTGCTTCTCATTAATGGTTGCTGCATGTGTCATTGTTCCGCAAGCGGAGGCCGCGGAAAAAAAGGGTGCCGATCTGGCTGAAAATGCGAGATCCGCCATATTGATAGAAAGAGATACGGGGGCGGTTTTGTATGAAAAGAATTCGAAACAGGAACTCCCTCCCGCAAGCATGACAAAGATCATGACGATGCTTTTGATCATGGAGGCATTGGATAAAGGCGAGCTTAAATTCGATGAGAAAGTCCGCACAAGTGAATATGCCGCCTCAATGGGTGGATCGCAAATATTCCTTGAGCCGGGGGAAGAGATGACCGTTGAACAAATGATGCAGGGCATTGCGATCGGGTCTGGCAATGACGCATCCGTGGCAATGGCTGAAAGAATTGCGGGGTCACATGAAGAATTCGTGAAAAAAATGAATCAAAAAGCCGCGGACCTTGGACTTAAAAATACAAAGTTCCAGAACGCAACAGGACTGCCTGTTAACGACCATTACAGCACATCCCGCGATATGGCCATCATGGCGAAAGAACTGCTTAAATACGATGATATCACACGGTTCACAGGCACTTATGAGGCATACCTGCGTGAAGATACTGACAAAAAGTTCTGGCTAGTAAACACAAACAGGCTTGTTAAATTTTATCCGGGAGTTGACGGGCTGAAGACAGGTTTTACAAATGAAGCGAAATACTGCCTGACAGCGACTGCAAAAAAAGGTGATATGCGTGTCATTGCAGTGGTAATGGGTGCGCCTACACCGAAAGATAGAAACGCACAGGTAACCAAAATGCTGGATTATGCCTTTTCACAATATATGACACACCCTATTTATAAACGTGGTGTCGTATTGGAATCTGTCCATGTAAATAAAGGGAACAAGAAAACAGTGACCGGTATTACGAGCGAGCCGATATCCCTTTTGACAAAAAGAGGGGGAAGTTCAAAGGACTTTACCAAAACGATTAAAATGGATAAGAATTTGAATGCCCCGATTAAACAGGGAGATAAAATCGGTACCTTCAAAGTAATGAAAGATGGAAAGACATTGGTAAATTCGCCGATAGTCGCAAAGGAAAATATCGATAAGGCTAGCTGGTGGCAGATGTTTAAGCGTTCGTTCGGCATGTTTACGCAAACGAAATAAGAACTAAGAATTGAAAAACAGTGTTGTTTTTATTTGGCCCATTTAAGCTCCCGCTACACAGGATGACGACAATGGAGCTTTCTATCGGCCCATGCAGCAGGAGCAATCTTTCAGCTTTGCTGAAAAGGAGGCATGTGGCGCTGGTGTCACATTAATGAAGCAAAATATTATCAATGGCTATAATTCAATTGGATCTACTTAAGTAATCTGCTGTCAAATATCCATAAACCGAAACTACTTACGGCGAATGAGCACTAGTTTTGTCGCCAGGAAGGAAATTGCAGCGGAAAAAGCGAATTTGACTCATTATACGACAGATAAGGAGGCTGTATATAGTGAGTCTTGCTATTGAAATGGAAGCCAAACATGATGTCCTCTGCATACGGTTAAATGGGGAGCTGGATCATCACACTGCTGAAGAACTGAAAAATCTAGCCAGTGCAGCAATTGAAAAGGATGGCGTTAAACATATTATTTTGAACCTGGAAGAGCTTACTTTTATGGACAGCTCAGGGCTCGGGGTCATTCTCGGCCGGTATAAGCAAATCAAGCAAAATCACGGCGAAATGGTTGTCTGCGCAATCTCTCCTTCAATAAAGCGGTTGTTCGAAATGTCAGGATTGTTTAAGATCATCAAATTGGAACTTTCCGAGAAAAACGCTTTACAAAGATTGGGGGTTGCGTAGATATGAAAAATAAGATGGAAATGCAATTTTCGGCATTGAGCCAGAATGAATCTTTTGCCCGCGTTACAGTGGCAGCCTTTATTGCCCAGCTTGACCCTACTTTGGATGAATTGACTGAGATAAAAACAGTCGTATCTGAAGCTGTCACAAATTCGATTATTCATGGTTATGAAAACGATGCCGAGGGGATTGTCTATATTTCAGTGGCAATTCAAGGGGATCTAGTTGAATTGACAATCAAGGATGAAGGCGTTGGAATTGACGACGTCGATGAAGCCATCCAGCCATTATATACGACAAAACCGGAACTGGAGCGCTCCGGCATGGGGTTTACAATTATGGAAAACTTTATGGATGAAATGCAGGTCATTTCCCATAAAGGCGAAGGGACCATCATACGATTAAAAAAGCATTTAACAAAAAGTAAAGCTTTGGCAAATTAAGGGAGTTTTGCATATGGATGTGGAGGTTAAAAACACGAAAAGCCAGGTCCATTTAAAAGATGATGAACTACGGAATTTAATCCGTCGCAGCCAGAGTGGGGACCAGGAAGCAAGAGACAAGATTGTAAAAAGCAATTTGAGACTGGTTTGGTCAGTTGTCCAGCGCTTCTTGAACAGAGGCTATGAACCTGATGACCTATACCAGATTGGATGTATCGGATTATTAAAATCAGTCGATAAATTTGACCTGTCCTTTGAAGTTAAGTTCTCAACATATGCAGTGCCGATGATCATCGGCGAAATCCAGCGGTTTATCCGTGATGACGGAACGGTGAAAGTCAGCCGATCCTTAAAAGAGATGGCGAATAAAATCCGGAGGGCAAAGGAAGATTTATCTAAAACGCTTGGCAGGGTGCCGACCGTGAATGAACTGTCGGAACATCTCGAACTCTCGCCGGAGGAAATCATCATGGCACAGGAAGCAAGCCGCAGCCCATCTTCCATCCATGAAACCGTATATGAAAATGATGGCGACCCAATCACGCTGCTTGATCAAATCGCCGATACGAATGAATCGAAATGGTTTGATAAAATCACGCTCAAAGAGGCCATTTCGGAATTGGATGAACGGGAAAGGCTCATTGTATATCTCAGATACTATAAAGACCAGACCCAATCGGAGGTAGCGGTTCGCCTGGGAATTTCCCAGGTCCAGGTATCCAGGCTGGAAAAAAAGATACTGCAGCAAATGAAAAATCACATGGATCAATGATCCATGTGATTTTTCATTTGCTAAGAACTGTTTGGTAGAGAAAAATAAAGAAAATCGGAAAATGGTTGTTGATTAAAGTTGAAAAAACGAATATTATTATACGTGGATTTTTATTTATTCGGTTTTTATACAAACATGGGGGTTATATAAGATGTTTGAAAGATATTTTGCTTTAAAAGAGCACGGTACGTCAGCCCGTACGGAAGTTTTTGCCGGGGTCACAACCTTTTTGACAATGGTATATATCATCATTGTAAATCCCGCAATCCTTTCCTCGATCGGTATTCCGTTTGAGCAGGTTTTCATGGCGACAATCATTGCAGTAATAACCGGCACATTGATCATGGGATTCTTTGCAAAGCTTCCGATTGCGATTGCGCCCGGCATGGGACTGAATGCGTATTTTGCAAGTGTTGTCGGGGCCCATGGATTATCATACCAAACCGTATTCGGAACGGTATTCATTGCGGGACTATTGTTTATTCTCCTAAGTGTCACAAAGCTCCGCGAAACGATCATTACCGCCATCCCGGATTCGTTAAAATACGGCATCACATCAGGGATCGGCTTATTTATTGCTTTTCTTGGCTTAAGGCAAAGCGGCATTGTCGTTCCCAATAAGGATACTATGATCACCTTGGGCAACCTGCATGAACCCGTTACATTTTTAACCATTATCGGGTTATTCCTGACATTGATCTTAATGGCAAGAAATATTAAGGGCGCTTTATTCTTTGGAATGTTGATCACCGCGGTTATCGGCTATTTCATGAACTTGCTGAAGTTTGACAAAATCATCTCAGCCCCGCCGCAGCCGGTCTTTTACGATATTGACATTGCAGGCGTTTTTTCGAACAGCCTCTACGCCGTTGTTTTCGCATTTTTGCTTGTGACGCTGTTTGATACTACCGGAACGATGATTGCGGTTACTGAGCAGGCTGGATTAATGAAAAACGGAAAATTGCCAAGGGCAAAAATGGCTTTTCTCGCAGACGCTATCGCCACAACGGCAGGATCCCTCTTCGGAACAAGCCCCTCTTCAGCCTATGTGGAATCCAGTACAGGAGTTGCAGCCGGTGGAAGAACCGGTTTGACGGCGGTGGTTGTCGCCATATTGTTTGCCATATCCATGTTCTTTTCACCATTGATTGCAGCGATATCATCACTGGCATCAATTACCGCGCCGGTTCTGATTATCGTTGGTTGCTTTATGATGGAGGGGTTGGCCCGGATTAAATGGAAACAATTCGATGAAGCATTTCCGGCGTTTGTCATCATCCTCACCATGCCGCTTACTTCAAGCATTTCTACGGGAATCGCAATAGGTTTCATTACGTATCCTTTGATGAAAATATTCAGCGGTAAAGCCAGGCATGTACATCCGTTGATTTTCATCTTCGGTGTTATATTCTTGATACAAATGATCTTCTTTCCTACTCATTGATCGACGTATATATATAAGAGAAATACCACAGACTTAAGTGCGCTGTGGTATTTTTTTATTTAGCAATTTTTGGTGTTTTTGTTTCGTTGAATGTTAGCAGTCAAGCAAATGCATACTACACATATAAGGAAATTGATGTACGGGGTGTGTGAGTGATGGAAAACCTGCTTTATGTTAGGATGCGTCACCGCGTAGAGGTAAGGCCGAATCAGAAAGTAAAAATGAAGGACATTGCAAAAATAGTGGGTCCGGAAAGCCAGGTCGCAGAACTCGGAGATACAGATTTGTTAACCGTTACCAATGAGGATAAGAATATCATCATTGTTGACATGATCCAGATGATCAAAAAAATCCGGGAGCAGAACCCGGATGTAGAAATTCAGACTGTCGGACCGGCACAAACGATCGTTGAAGTGATTTTCGAAAAAAAAAAGGTGTCCTGGACAATGTTTATTGTAGTCTGGCTGCTATTGTTCATCGGCGCCGCCATCACGATCATGAATTTCCATGTTGATGTTAGCATGCAAACCGTCCACCAAAACCTGTTCAAGATCATTACGGGCAGGGAAGACAGCAAACCGCTGCTCATCCAGATTCCCTACAGCATCGGTCTCGGTCTTGGGATGATGGTATTCTTTAACCATTTTTTCAGGAAGCGATTTAACGAGGAACCAAGTCCTCTAGAAGTAGAAATGTTCAATTACCAGCAAGACTTGGACCGCTACGTTACTATGAATGAAAATAAAGAAAGCATCAGGCGGCTTGATGACAGGTAAAATCATTTTTGCGGCGTTCGTCGGATTTGCTGGTGGTCTGGCAGTAGGCGCCGGTTTTGTGGCATTCTTTACCGTACTGAAAGTGATCCCGAGATTAACCCAGCTCACCAAAACAATGAAAATGATCCACCATTATGAATTGGCCATTGTAGCAGGTGTGGTTACTGGCGGATGGTTAGGCCTTCAAAATGCCTCAATTGGAATGAGCAAACTCTTCCTGCTTCCAATAGGGCTTGCGGACGGGATTTTTAACGGAATGCTGGCTGCTGCGCTCACTGAGGTGCTGAATGTGTTTCCGCTCATTTCAAAACGGCTCGGGGTCGATGATAAAATCGTTTATTTAATGATGGCGTTCGTTTTTGGAAAGATTGCGGGATCATTGTTTCAGTGGCTATATTATATAAATCTTTAGATAGCATCGACCCTGGTCGGGCATACTTCAATGGCAATTCGATGGCTGGCCAGAAAGAAAGGTTGAAAACCTTCTTTTCTGGAAAAAAGGCAGAACACAGGCTAAGTTGCTCGACGTCCTGTAGTCTTCGCCTCGGAAGGCCCGCGAATAGAGAATTTTGTATATATGCATATACAACAAGCAGGCGTTTAGCTGAAAGGAAATTTGTTATGGCAAAAAAAAGAAAAGTCATTTTGATAACCGACGGCGATGTGTATGCAAGGCGTGCAGTAGAACTTGCAGCCAGGCAGGCCGGGGGAAGGTGTATCTCAATGTCACAGGGCAATCCTTCCGTCCTTACAGGAGGAGAGATCGTTTCGCTCATCAAAAGTACTCCATACGATCCTGTCCTTGTCATGTTTGATGACAGCGGCCTTGTAGGGGAGGGAAGCGGCGAAACGGCCATGAGGTATGTCGCAACCCATGAGGATATTGAAGTGCTGGGAATCATCGCTGTTGCTTCAAAAACCAGGCATGAGGAATGGACGAGGGTTGATGTAAGTATTGACCATAACGGCCAGCTCACACCATATGGGGTGGATAAATATGGCGCTGCGGAGTATGAGTTGGGGCGGCTCAATGGTGATACCGTATATTGTGTTGACGAACTGAATGCCCCTATCGTAGTTGGTGTAGGGGATATCGGAAAGATGGGCGGCAAAGACGATTACCGGATTGGCGCCCCTATCACCAAAATGGCAGTGGAAATCATTCTTGAAAGGAGCGGGTGTCATGGCATCGGAAACGAAAAAAACAATGAAACCAATTCCTGACAATGTAACTGATGTAGAAACCTACATGAAGGAAAGGGTTGGCCTGGGGGTCAGCTTCGATATCGGTGTCCGCAAATTAAAGGTCCAAAGAAAAGATATCCATGTGTATTATGTAACTGGGCTTGTGGATTCTTCCGTTCTTGTTCCAGTCATAAAAAACGTAATCGCCCTTAATAATGCCGATAGTACGATGAAGGTATATGAGCTTGTGAAGGACAGGATTGTCCATCAGCAGGTTAAAGAAGTGCACACTATGGATGAAATGGCTGACCAGGTCCTGTCCGGCCTGATTGGAATCGTAATAGACGGCACCCCAAAAGCATTGATTGTAGATGTAAGAAGCTACCCTGGAAGAGCGCCCCAAGAGCCGGATACGGAAAAAACGATCCGCGGCGCCAGGGATGGTTACACGGAAAATATAATAGTCAATACGGCGTTAACAAGACGGCGGATAAGGGACGAGAGATTACGGTTTGAAATCATGAAAGTTGGTGAGAGGTCGAAAGCGGACGTAGCTATCGGTTATATCGAAAACATCGCTGACCCTGACCTGGTGAATATCATCCGCAGGGAATTAAAAAGCATAAAAATAGACGGAATTACAATGGCTGAAAAAACATTAGAAGAGTTCATCGTGAAGCAGGGATACAATCCTTTTCCGCTTGTCCGTTATACGGAAAGGGCGGATGTTGCTGCCACGCATCTGTTGGAGGGCCACGTTATTATTATTGCGGATACATCACCAAGTGTCATGATTACACCGACCACGATTTTCCATCACATGCAGCACGCAGAGGAATACAGGCAATCTCCAGCTGTAGGGACCATGATCCGGTGGGTGCGATTCCTGGGAATCCTGGCATCGTTATTACTGGTACCATTCTGGCTACTATTTGCAATGGATCCATCTTTGCTCCCGGATAGCCTTTCATATATCGGTCCAAAGAAAGAAACGAGCATCCCAACGGTTGTCCAGATATTTATAGCGGATTTTGGAATGGAATTTTTGAGGATGGCAGCCATCCACACCCCGACGCCACTCTCTACAGCTATGGGTTTAATTGCTGCTATTCTAATAGGAGAAATCGCCATCAATGTCGGTTTATTCGTTCCTGAAGTCATTCTCTATGTAGCGGTTGCGACGATTGGGACATATGCTACTCCCAGCCTGGAGCTTAGTATTGCAAATAAAATGGCGAGACTGTTCCTATTGATACTGACAGCTTTTTTTCACGCACCGGGATTAGTGATCGGCATCACGGTCTTTATTCTATATCTGGCGAGCATAAAATCCATGAAAACCCCTTATTTATGGCCCCTGTTGCCGTTCTATCCACGGGCCTTTGCCCAGATTCTGTTCAGGAGGCCGGTTCCAGGATCAGGCATCAGGCCCAGTGTCGTCCATCCAATGGACCGCTACAGGCAGCCGGAGTAATTTAGTGTTGAAGTTGCCAGAAAGATATGATAATTTATTATGAAGGATAAGCCAATATTCGTTTGGTATGGCTGAGCAATACGTTTAACATAGCAAAAATTCTGAGGCAGGCGCCCTAAATCAGGAATGATCTCTGTGATGAACAGTGTTCCTGAATGGGTCCGCCTCATTTGTTTAGGGCGAATCGCTCCTTATAGCGGAAGGGGAAGTAGACATGCATTTTTATGGAACAGCAAGTGTTAATAACAAGGGGCACCTTGAAATTGGCGGTGTCGATACGATGGAACTGGCAGCCCACTTTGGGACACCGCTTTATGTGTATGATGTTGAGTTGATTCGAAAGCGGGCAAGAGGGTTCAAAAAGACGTTCGAAAAGTTGGGGGTAACAGCCCAGGTAGCATATGCAAGCAAGGCGTTTTCTTCGATTGCCATGGTGCAGGTCGCGAAAGAAGAAGGATTATCGCTTGATGTGGTCTCCGGAGGGGAGTTGTATACCGCATTAAAGGCTGAATTTCCAAAGGACCGGATTCATTTCCATGGCAATAATAAGAGTGCTGAAGAATTGGAAATGGCTCTGGAACATGAAATCGGATGCATCGTTGTAGACAATTTTTCAGAACTTTCCCTACTGGAAGGGTTATGCTCTGCGAGAAGGCAAAAAATCCAAATCCTGCTTCGGGTTACACCAGGTATAGAAGCGCACACCCATGATTATATTTTAACAGGGCAGGAAGATTCCAAATTCGGCTTTGACCTATTGAACGGGCAGGCCGAACGCGCCCTCAATCAGGCACTTGAAAGCGATTGGATCGAAGTGCTTGGCCTGCACTGCCACATCGGCTCACAAATTTTTGAAACGACCGGGTTTATCCTGGCTGCAAGAAAAATTATCGGCCAATTGAAAAACTGGCACGCGTCTTTCGATTTCCAGCCGAGCGTGCTTAATCTTGGCGGCGGATTCGGAATCCGTTATACAGAAGAAGATACACCGCTTCCGGCTTCTGTGTATGTGGAAGAAATTGTAACAGAAGTAAAGAATCAGTTTGATGATTCCAATTTGGATATGCCCGAGGTCTGGATTGAACCCGGCCGCTCACTTGTTGGCGACGCCGGCACCACCCTCTATAAAGTAGGTTCAGAAAAAGAGGTCCCGGATATCAGAAAATATCTGGCGGTAGACGGGGGCATGAGCGACAACATCCGCCCGGCTTTATACGATGCAAAGTACGAAGCCGTTTTAGCCAACCGGCCGTTGGAAAAACCAGAAGAAACGGTCTCAATAGCCGGGAAGTGCTGTGAAAGCGGGGATATGCTGATTTGGGATTTGCCGCTGCCAAAGGCCGGCCGCGGTGACATACTGGCTGTTTTCTGTACAGGGGCATATGGGTATTCCATGTCGAACAATTACAACCGGATTCCAAGGCCTGCTGTCGTTTTCGTGGAGAAAGGGGAAGCAAGGCTGGTAATCAAGCGGGAGACATACGAGGATCTCATCCAGTTTGATGTACCATTACAGGAAGCAATCAATAATAAGTAAATCATCAAAAAAAGCGGAACCAGGCAATAATGCAGGGTTCCGCTTTTTGTACAGCACACAAGTTAAGAAAATAAAGCTTTGATTGCGTCTATTAAACTTCCGAAAAACCCTTTCAGCTTATCAAGGAAGGTCTGGCCTTCTTCTGATTGAAGGAAGGTTGTCAATTTTTCTTTTGCTTTGTCCAGCTGGGTCCCAACCTGGTTCCAATCGATGTTCAAGTCCTTTAATTTATTGAATAAATCAACCAAACTCTGAATTTGTGCGTCTGTAAGCGTTATGCCCAGATCTTTTGCTGATGTTTCAATGATATCACGGACCTCAGCTTCCGTTTCCGGAGGGTTCTCCGCCATGTTTTCCTTGATTTTCGTCATAAGGGCCGCTGCTTTATCAGAGCCGACTTCATCCCCAAGCTTTGCGGTTTTAACCATTTCTTCATTGGCAGCCTGCTTCACGTCCTCGGGAATGGCCTTGTCTGATGAAACCTCATAGGCTTTGATGATCCCTGTCAACGCAGCTGTACCTGATACCGAGACCGGGGCCGTGATATATATGGATGCGTTTTTCACTCCAGCAGTAGCCAGGGCATTTATATACATCTCCTCGGTTACCCAGTTGATATTCTTTGTTTGAACCTTCAGGCCTGTTCCTGAATCTTCATGAGTAATCGCAGAGGAAGATATGGCCTTCGTTCCAATCAGCCGTTTTGGAATATGGTTTCCAAGATATTGATGTTCTTCCGCATTTGTCACCGTAAGGATTTCTACTCCTTGAGGCGCATTCATCTCGGAAAGGAGCGTCCGCTTTTGTTCCTCGGTCAAATTTTGGCCCAGTGTGACGGTCATATCCCCAACGGCTGCGTCAGCAAATGCTGTAATTGGCAGCAAACTTAATAAAAGGGATAGGAGTACCCATGTCTTCGTCATTTTAGTTTTCATATTTCTCCTCCTTAACAATAAGACGAAAAATGATTGCAAAAAGATTCATATTTTCGAATGAAGAAGATTCCTCATCTATAACAGTATAATCAGAAAGCCTTTTAGTTTCAAAAATTTTTTAGCGGTCACTATAGAGTACCATTTACTTCCTGCAGGAAAACCATTGATGTAAACGTGATTTGTCAGAAACGGGGTATTTATTGTAGAATATAATCAATATCCAGGAAAACGCTTCAACTAAAAGATAGATTTAGAGAAAAGAGAGATTTGTTAATGAGCGGAGCAGGTAACGCGTTTCGGCAATTTCATTTGCCTGATTTCGCGGATCCTTATTTGGCTTATTATCGCTTCATCAACGCCGAGGGTGAATACGGGTTAAAGCGGTATTGAAACGGAAACACTAATTATGTATGATAATAATTGCATTCAACTATTTTACATCCGGTCAAACGTTCTAAAACGTTCCAAAATAAGACGGTCTTTTGTAACGAGGGATAACATATGTTAATAAAATACAAAAAAAGCTATGAAAAAATTGCGATGGGCCTTTTATCGTTTATGCCCACTGAAAAAGATATAAAAAAACTTCAGCAAACGATGAAATCTTACGAAAACGAAGAAAATATGCATCTCTTTTTATGGAAGGACGAAGACATTATCGGCCTCATAGGGGTGAAATCATCTGACGGGCAGCATTTAACGATCCAGCATATTTCGGTCAACCCGTCTTTCCGTCATCAGGGAGTAGGCAAGCGGATGATACAGGCTATTAAGGAGCTGTACCCTGATAAAGAATTAAAGCCCAATGAATATACCGCTCCATTCATGGACCACTGTGATTGGGAGCATCGCGAAGGCATTGAATAAGCCAAATTAAAATAGCGGATTAAAAAAACTCACCGATTTTTACTAGATTTAAAAGGCGAAGGCAGAGGGAGAGTTGAGGCGTACAGCATGTGGTCACACAAGTAAAAGACATATAGGACGCGACGTACTGAGCATAGGTTCTACTTTATTCCTAAACTTCGTACTACATTACCTGAACTACATGCTGGCACGTTATATTTTAAGGCGAAAATAATAAACCTTATTCCCGCTACGGAATAAGGTTCTTCAGATTTTGCGGGCATTTCCGCCATGCCTTAGGGACAACTGATGGTACCGTTCCAAGATCACATCGGTACGGTCACGCAGTGAATGCCTGTTGACTAACTGCGGATTGGCCAAATCGCTTTTTGAACACCATGTAAAACCTCGTTCTGAACACATGTTCTTGCACGCTTCCATTAATCCAGGATCGGTAATCGGAAGATCAATGCTCTCGTATTCACTCCTGTTTTCCATCCTATTGATCGTTTCGGAAAGTAATAAAAGTAATTCTGCGTGATTAATCCCCAGTTTTTTGATTTCCAGGGATTTCTTCCCCAGAATTGATACTGCCTTTTTCATTGTCTTAAGTGCACCCTTCATGTTTTTCCTTCTATAATGATAGAAGGAAACGGCAATCTGGATTAGCCCGACCCAATGGGATTCCCGTTCTCCGGGTGCAACCTTTTTCCAATATTCTTCGAGGACCTCATGGCATTCAAAGTAATCTCGGTCTCCATGAAAATGGACCAAATACAATAAATATGGACCGGGATAATTCAAATCATACCATCTCCTTTTCATATGTATACAACATTGTAACATATTCATGCTGCGAAACTAATCTTCTCTTTTTTTTCTATTAAAAAAGGGACTGACCGGTCATGTTCAGCCCCACTTTGGTTTTCTCGTCTAGAACCAAGCGCAAGCACAACCAACTATAACCAACAAAATGAATAATACGACGATTAAAGCAAATCCGCCGCCATATTTGAAGTCTTTGTCCCCCATGTAAAGCCCTCCTCGATTTGTCAATTTATTCAGGTTTTATTCCCAGAGTATGATAAAATGCCCAAAATGTTTGGGCGGATAACTCGAAAAAATATTTGCAGACTGAATAAGGCGATATCTATTGGATAAGTTCCTGCAATCCACTATACTATGTATAGCCGCCGAATGTAGCCGGCAAAGGCAATAAGGATATATAGCGGGGTTTTATATATGTACAAAATTAAAATTGATGCATTTGAAGGGCCCATGGACTTGCTTCTTCATTTGATCAATCGCCTGGAGATAGATATATACGATATCCCAATGGCTGAAATCACCGAACAATACGTTGGATACATACATGCCATGAAAGAGCTCGAATTGGATGTAGCAAGCGAATACCTGGTCATGGCCGCAACGCTGCTTGCCATCAAAAGCAAGATGCTGCTGCCAAAGCATGAAGAGGAGTCCCATGAAGATGAAGGAGACGGGATTGGCTATGAAGAAGACCCCAGGGACGAGCTTGTGGAAAAGCTACTGGAATACCGCAAATTTAAAAACGCAGCCAATGAATTTAAAGTGCTTGAAGAAGAGCGGAACCTTGTCTTTACCAAGCCTCCAAGTGACTTATCCGAATTTTCACAGCCTGGCGAAGTCGTGAGGATGGATCTTAACATTAGCCTATACGATATGCTCGGGGCTTTTCAAAAACTTCTCCGCCGCCAAAAGCTGCAAAAGCCATTATTCACGAAGGTCGCACGCCAGGAAATGTCGATAGAGAAACGCATGGATGAAATCGTTGCCGACCTGCGGGTATTCGGCGGGAGAAAAACATTCTATGAATTGTTTCCCATCCCTGATAAAGAACATATAGTGGTGACTTTTCTGGCAGTTCTTGAATTGATGAAGTTAAATGAGATTTTCGTAGATCAGGAAGGCAATTTTTCAGAAATATTTGTGGCAGCTAAGGATGGTGTAGAAGCAGTTGGAAGTTATTAATTGGAAAAGCATCCTTGAAGCGATGCTTTTTGCCGCCGGGGATGAGGGGCTTTCCCTGAAGCAGGTTTCGGCGGTGCTTGATATTACAGACATGCAGGCAGTGGATATCGTCGAGTCATTGATGGCTGAATATGAAGATGATTCACGGGGGATACACCTTATAGAAATGGCCGGAGTTTACCAGCTTGCCACCAAAAAAGAGCATTCGGATTATTTGAAACGGCTTGTAGAAACTCCTGGTGCACACGGGCTGTCCCAGGCTGCGCTGGAAACACTCGCTATCATTGCCTATAAACAGCCGATAACGAGGGCTGAAATAGAGGAAATCAGGGGTGTGAAAACAGAGCGGCCCCTATCCACACTCGTTTCAAAGGTATTGGTAAAGGAAGTGGGCCGGGCGGAAGGATCAGGCCGGGCGTATCTTTACGGTACAACAAAGGAGTTTTTGGACTATTTCGGGCTTAATTCCTTGGAGGAGCTTCCACCTCTTTCCGAAAATGGTGAGGAAAGCTATGAGCAGGAGGAAGCCGATCTCTTTTTTGGAAAATTCCGCGACACAATCGAATAACATTTTATTTTGAATTGTGATAATATACTAATAATAATGTTTTTCAATTTTCGGAGGGATTGCATTGATCATTAAAGAATGCAAGGGTTATGAGCTGGAGAAAGCGCAGTCCAATTCCCCGGAGGATTTTTTTAACCGGTCATTGGTGACTTACATAGAGGATGGGGAAGAAAAAACATTCCACGTTTTATATGTGCGTTATTTTGACGAATTCATAAATGAATTTACATCTTATTCCGGAAACCCACTTTTTTCAGCCGCTGGAAGGGAGATTTTTCTGTATGATATCGCAGCCCTTGTTTGTTTGCTGAAAAACCCTGGATTCCGCTCGCGAAAGCGGGTATTCATCAATACGAAAGAAGAATTCACTTCCTATTTCAGCGGGCTGGATCTAAGAAAGCTGCCGGAAGTGTTCGAATCACTCGGGCAACTGAAAGAATACAGGCTTGATCCCGGTGTTTCTTTCATCAATTGACCAAATTACCATGATTTAAGGAGGGTTTACGGTTGGGGAATTTGATTGTTAAATCTCAGCTTGAGGATGTCCGGAGCTTTTTAGCAAATACGGTTGATAAGCTGGAACAGTTTTTGAACGAGGCGACTATATCGAAACTGCAGCAGGAGAAAAGCGGTGATGAACAATACTATAAAGGGCTGTTATCAAGCATTAGGAGACTGCTTGTATACTGTGAAGAGGGCCTGGAAGCATGCCAGATCGTCCTTAAAAATGAGGCCTTCAACAAAGCGGCAGCCGAAAAAACCTTGTACAGGATTTACCATCAATGTATCGAAGAGTACTTTGCCCCAAAGTCTGACCGCTGGTATGAAGACAGCCGCAGTGCCTATACCGGAAAAAACTCCATAAAATTCCATTTTGAAGTGCCCCAAAGCATTTCGGCCCTGTTAAAGGATCTCGAAGCCGGTTTCCAGGCTATGCGTGAAGATCTTGCATTCTATGAAACGGATTACCGAACGAAAATGATGCAATCCAAATAAGTTACTTACAAAGACGGCCTGCAAGCCGTCTTTTTTTTGCCTGAAATCTTTCACTCTTGGCGCCTATTTTCATAAAATACAATGCTTACCTTATTGTGAGGGGCTTCCGGATGCATAACAGAAGGCAATGGTGATCAGTTTGGAGGGACAGACCGTATATGAGACATACGAAGGGAGAATGGGAAATGAACGAATACTGTGAATATGCTATCCAAGTAGAACAATGGGCTGAAGGTATATCAGAGCAGTTGGACCAGCATGGGTTACGAGAGAAATTGATCCATCGCATCCAGGAGGTGAAAGGTCTATCCGCTTCCATTCGCGACAGGTTGGCATCGGAAGAAGAAATCGTTTCATTGCGCAAGGCTGGGGAATCTCTATATTTCGAAGCTGAACAATTAATACAGGGGGCTGCTCGCGGGGAGCATAATGAGGATCAAAGAATGAAATCAATCGAACCCGGCAAGCATACTTTACCCCCGCTCCCTTATCCATACGATGCCTTAGAGCCCGCCATTTCTGCCGATATTATGAGGCTTCACCATGACCGCCACCATAAGACGTATGTGGACGGGTTGAATAAAGCAGAGCTGATGATGAAAAAGGCCAGAGACACGAATAATTTCGACCTTTTGAAGCACTGGGAAAGGGAAGCTGCCTTTCATGGTTCGGGCCATTACCTGCATACCCTCTTCTGGGAAGTGATGGCACCCGGCGGAGGACGTTCGCCGGAAGGTGAAATGCTTAAACAGCTGGAGAAGGATTTTGGCAGCTTCGGGGCTTTTAAAAAACACTTTAGTGAAGCTGCGAAACAAGTCGAGGGAGTCGGCTGGGCCCTGCTTGTTTGGTCCCCCCGTTCCAGGCGTTTGGAGGTTTTGCAATCAGAAAAGCATATGAACCTCACGCAATGGGATACGATCCCTCTTTTGGTTCTAGATGTTTGGGAACATGCCTATTACCTTCAATATACGACGAACAGGGCCTCCTATGTCGAAAATTGGTGGAATGTAGTAAATTGGCCCCGTGTTACCGATAGATTTATGGCTGCCCGGAAGCTTGTCTGGCAGGCGTATTAACTCTTGATTTTCGATGTGAAAGCGCCGATTGGCTGACAGGCCGGTCGGTCATCTTAATAATGGGTAAAATAGCAAGACTGCTGACGTTGTCACGGGAGGAGGCGTTTTTAGCCGACAATCCTCTGCAAGGGAGTTTCCGCTTTTTCTTAATTATTTTTATTCATAACCCTTGTCCCCCTGCATAAACTTGTACAAAACATAAAGGGACGTGGGAATATCCATGAATTTTTTATATAGAAGGCTTCCATTATTCTTGATTATGCTTTTGTCCATTGCTCTATATCCCGCAAGTACAAATGCGGCATCGCCGATCAGCGCCCATAGCGCCATTTTAATGGAACAGAGAAGCGGCAGGGTCATCTATGAGCATAACGCCCATGAAAAAAGCAGGATTGCCAGTATTACAAAAATCATGACGGCAGTTTTGGCAATCGAATCCGGCAAACTTGATGAAACGGTAACGGTAGGACGCCAGGCAGTAGGTACAGAAGGGTCCTCCTTATATTTAAAGAACGGCGAGAAGATAATGCTGGAGGATTTAACATATGGATTGATGCTCCGTTCGGGAAATGATGCGGCCGTTGCCATAGCCGAATATGTTGGCGGGAGCCTCGATGGATTTATATGGATGATGAATCGCAAAGCTGAGGAGATCGGCATGAAGAACACACACTTTTCCAATCCGCATGGACTTGATAATACCAGTGAACATTATTCAACTGCCTACGATATGGCATTGCTCACACGTTACGCGATGGATAATGAAACATACAGGAAAATTTCCGGAACAAAGGTCCACCGCGCCCCCAATTCAATGGAGAGCTGGGATTATGTGTGGAAGAACAAAAACCGGCTTTTGACACAGCTTTATGAGTATTGTACAGGAGGGAAAACCGGATATACCAAACTTGCCAAGCGGACATTGGTGACGACGGCTTCAAAGGATGATCTTGATTTAATCGCTGTAACGCTGAACGCTTCGGATGACTGGAATGACCATATTAACATGTACGAGTCTGCCTTTAAGGATTACAAAAACACGGAAATTTTAACAGCCGGTTCGATCAAAGAGGTCAAGAAAAAGCCCTATAAGGGCAATGTTTATACAAGACACAGTTTTTTCTTCCCGCTGACCGAGAGAGAGCAGGAAGATATCAAAGTAAAAATAAAACTTCTGAAACTAAAAAAAGAATGGAAAGCGAAAGGAGACTTTCCGGAGAAAGTCGGGGTTGCAGAGATTTATTTAGGCGAGAATTTAATTGGGACAAGATCGATTTATTTCGGAAAAGAGAGACAAACGTTCAGCCGGCAATCATGGGGCTCCATATGGAAGCAAACCTTTATCTTCTCAATGGGATTAAACAAAAATGGTTAATTATTTATGGGTTGGCATGACGGTCATCGGTGTATTGTTTGCAATGGTAAACGGAACGATCGATCAAGTGAATGAAGCGTTGTTCAAAAGTGCAAAAGACGCAGTCACTCTCTGCTTTGGGCTGATGAGCATCCTTGTTTTCTGGCTGGGCTTGATGAAAATCGCGCAGGAATCCGGCCTGCTTGATAAACTTTCCGGCTTTTTCAGGCCGCTCGTTCGCCGCCTGTTTCCTGAAGTACCGCCGAATCACCCGGCAATGGGCTATATCCTTTCAAATATGATGGCTAATCTGTTTGGGCTTGGAAATGCCGCGACGCCGCTCGGGATAAAGGCAATGGAGCAGTTAAAAGAATTAAATGGGGGAAAGGCTACAGTTAGCAGGTCGATGATCACCTTTCTGGCCATCAATACTTCCAGCATAACGTTGATTCCGACTACTGTGATCGCCATTAGAATGACATATCACTCAAAAAGCCCCACGGATATTGTTTTTCCGACAATCATCGCAACTGCCATTTCGGCAGTTGCAGCAATAGCGATTGACCGTTATTTCTATTTGAAGCGTACCCGGAATGGGGTGAAATAGTTGCATTGGATGACCACGATTTCGGTTTGGATGATTCCTATATTAATCTGTTTTATCCTGATTTACGGAACAGCCAAAAAAATCCCTACATATGAGGCTTTTGTTGAAGGCGGGAAAGAAGGGATCACAATGTCATTTTCGATCATACCTTTTTTAGTTGGGATGCTTGTGGCGATATCGGTTTTCCGCGCGTCAGGGGCGCTTGATTTCATAGTCCAGTTTTTAAAACCGCTTTTGCAGATGCTTCATATTCCCGCTGAAATATTGCCTCTTGCGATTATCAGGCCCATATCGGGGACTGCGGCGCTCGGGATGACAAGCGATTTAATTTCGTTTCATGGCCCCGATTCTTTTATTGGCAGGCTGGCAGCGACGATTCAAGGAAGTACAGACACTACCTTTTATGTCTTGACTGTTTATTTTGGCGCCGTTGGGATTAAAAAGATGGGGGATGCAGTCAAGGTTGGCCTGCTCGCTGACCTGGTGGGGATCATCGCGGCCATCATAGTCGTAACACTAGTATTTGGAACGAAATGAACCGAAACAAAAAGGCAGCCAGGCGGTGCCTTTTTGTTTTGTTTTCGGACGATAATTGGATTCGTCAAAAAATATGAAATTTTGGTGAGAGAAATAAGCGTATGGTACACTCTTTAATGAAAGCAAGTAAGGCGCTCTGAACCACTATGTAAATTATCATGTGGTGATGTAAATAATGAAGATATCGGCGGAGTAGTACAGTACGAGGAAAGCTTCGTGAGCGTTACATCTCGAGAAGGAAAGCCCAGCTTTTCGAGGACGTGGGAGCCTTTAGTCAACGTTCTTCACCAGGGCGCTTCCGCTTTTCTTATTAATGTGCAATAATTGTATGATTATGTCATACTCGAGCACGAGTGAAATCCAGGTACATATGAGGTGAAATAGATGGAGCGTTTACAAAAGGTTATCGCCCATTCAGGGCTGACTTCCAGACGGAAAGCGGAAGAAATGATTATTGAAGGAAAAGTAAAGGTAAATGGAAAAATCGTTAAAGAGCTTGGTACAAAGGTGGGCCCCAACGATAAAATTGAGGTAAATGAAGTGCCGCTTACAAAGGAAGTCCCGGTTTACTTTTTGTTTTATAAGCCGCGAGGGGTGATTTCTGCGGTTACGGATGATAAGAACAGGAAGGTTGTTACAGATTTCTTTCCTGAAGTAACAGAACGGATATATCCGGTCGGCCGCCTGGACTATGATACATCAGGATTGCTGCTTCTGACAAATGACGGCGAATTTGCAAATGCATTGATGCACCCAAAGCATGAAGTCGATAAAGTCTATGTGGCAAAGGTAAAGGGGCTTCCGCTGCGCGAGAATTTGCGCAAGCTTGAAAGGGGAATAACCCTGGAGGATGGCAAGACGGCACCTGCCAAGACAAAGGTACTGTCCATTGACAAGAAAAAACAATCGGCAATTGTCGAAATCACCATTCATGAAGGAAAGAACCGGCAGGTAAGAAGGATGTTTGATGCCATCGGCCATCCTGTATTGAAACTAAAGCGGGAGAAATATGGTTTCCTGACATTGCACGGGCTTTCTGCCGGTGAATCCAGGGAATTGACCCCTCATGAAGTGAAACAGCTGCGGGCACTGGCTGTTACGGGCGAAAACCGTTTTTGAACCAATACGTTGAGGTAGTGTTCCTTACTTTTCGAAGAACTTAGAACATTGTCACATAACCTTCAAAAATGAAAATCATGTGTTCATATTGTTAAATGATATAATGGAGGGACGAACATTACTAGAGGCTAGGGGAGTTAATATGGAGAAGAAAAAGCAACGCTTGTTTGTAAGAACAGTCATCCTCTTCCTATTGGTGGGAGCTTTGGTTTATACATTATATGCCAACTTCAATAAAGACAATAATAGCGCAGCCAAAAAAGGCTCCGAGGCTCCGGACTTTGTACTGACAGACCTTGAGGGCAATAAGCATAAGCTTTCGGATTACAAGGGACAGGGAGTTTTCTTAAACTTCTGGGGAACCTGGTGCAAGCCTTGCGAGCGGGAAATGCCATACATGGATAATCAATATAAAGCCTACAAAGATAAAGGTGTCCAAATCCTGGCTGTAAATGTTGGCGAATCCAATTATTCTGTCCAAAATTTTGTAGATAGGCATAAATTATCTTTTCCGGTGCTGATAGACAAGGATTCACAGGTCCAGACCGCTTATGATATCGATCCCCTTCCGTTTACATTCCTAATTGATAAGGATGGAAAGATTGTCGATACGGTGAAAGGAGAATTGACGGAAGAGATTATTAAGAATCATATGGAGAGGATAAAACCTAACTAGCGGGGGAGTTTTTTACATGGCTGATGTGAAATGCGAATGCGGGCATGTCAATCCGCATGGGACTATCCTATGTGAAGCATGCGGCAGGATACTGGATGAGTCACAATCAGGAACGAAGCTTGTGGACATGCGCTATGAAGGAAGTGCCAGACGTTCGCAAGTCTACAATAAAACGATAATAGACAAGATATGGAATTTCTTTTCTTCGGTTAAGGTCGGCGTTTGGCTGATTGTCATTACGCTCGTTGCTTCTGCAGTCGGTACGATATTGCCGCAGGAATTTTACATACCCCCGACTGTAACAGCGGACCAGTACTATCAAGAGGAATACGGCTGGTTTGGAAAATTGTATTACCATCTTGGTTTTCATAACCTGTACAGCTCATGGTGGTATTTGATTTTGATTGCCTCAATCGGCATGTCCATCCTGATTGCGAGCATTGACCGGTTTTTTCCATTATACCGTTCTTTAAAAAAGCAAACGGTGTCCAGGCATGAGGGCTTTTTAAAGCGGCAGCGGATCTTTGGGATTACAAAACCTGATCACAGCGAAATAGAATTAGAGCAGATTGCAAAACACCTATCGGAACACCGATATAAGGTACGGTTGGAAAACGGTAACATCCTCGCGGAAAAGGGGCGTTTTTCCAGATGGGGGCCTTATGTCAACCATATCGGTTTGATCGTATTCCTGATTGGAGCCATGCTGCGTTTCGTTCCCGGAATGTATGTCGATGAATTGCTTTGGATCCGAGAAGGGGAAACGAAGGAAATTCCTGGAACGAAGGGGCAGTATTACCTCTCCAGTGAAAAGTTCATACTTGAGGTATACGAACAAGACAAAGAACATGAGAACTTTTCTGCAGCGATTGAAAAAAACGGTATGATAGCAAAAAACTACCAGTCTAATGTTACTTTGTATAAACGTGACGGCAAGGCGATACCCGGGGAAGAACCGGAACTTACAAAAATTAAAGACCATAAGATAAAAGTAAACCAGCCGCTAAAATATGACCATTATGCTGCTTATCAGGTCGATTACAAGCTGGACGAGCTGAACAAAATGAAATTTCATCTCACCAATAAGGAATCCGGTGAAACATTCGGATTAATCACTGTGGATTTATACGATCCAAAGCCAGAATATGATTTGGAAAAAGGCTATTCCGTTGAATTGATGAGCTATTTTCCTGATTTTGAGTTTGATGAGAATGGCGAGCCGAGCACGAAATCGAAGATTCCAAATAACCCGGCATTCATCTTTAAAATGTTTACACCTGACACGCCCAAGGGTGAAGTAAGCTTTGTCGCCATTAAACAGACGCTGGAGCCTCTGGGAGAAAATGACTATAAGCTGGCATTCGCGGGAATCGAGACAAAAAATGTTTCAGCTTTAACGATTCGAAAAGATTTAACGCTTTGGATTCTTTTCGCAGGCGGTATAATCTTCATGGTAGGAGTCATCCAGGGTGCCTATTGGAACCACCGCCGTATTTGGATCCAAAAGAAGGACGGGGAAATCTGGATGGCTGCCCATACGAACAAAAACTGGCATGGCTTGAAGCGGGACATTAACCGGATTATCAAGAATACTAGTCTTATAGAACCGGCCGACCAGCTTCAGGAAGGGAAGTCTTCAAAAAAGGGGAAGATAAATAGTGGCTCAACTAAGCAGTAATCTTTTATATATCGCATTCGTATTATATTTGGTTGCTACCTTTTTCTTTGCAGGTTCGATAAAGGATAAAAGGGCGCAGGCAGAGAAAGGGCAAAATAGGTGGGCATTCATTGCCATCTGGGTTACCTTGGCGGGATTCATCTCACAACTGGGCTATTTTATTGCAAGATGGGCTGCAAGCGGCCATGCCCCGGTCAGCAATTTATTTGAATTTACGACATTCTTCGGCATGATGCTTGTCGGTGCTTTTATCATTATCTACTTTATTTACAAAACACCGGTCCTTGGCGTATTTACGCTCCCTGTAGCCGTATTGGTTATCGCGTATGCCAGCATGTTCCCAAGGGAGATTTCCCCTTTAATTCCTGCACTGCAGAGTGACTGGCTTCATATCCACGTAACGACTGCCGCGGCAGGGGAGGCAATCCTTGCAATCAGCTTTGCGGCCGGGTTAATTTACTTATTGAAATCAGTCGACCAGTCAAGATCCAGTAAAAGTACCTTCTGGCTTGAAGCCACGATGTTTGCTTTGGTGACGACCCTTGGTTTTGTCCTGGTCGCTACCATATTCTCAATGATGGATTATAAAGCTGATTTTACTTATATCGACAAGAATGAAACAGAGGCAAAAATCACATATAGTATCCCGGCTTTGATAGGGCCGCATGAAGGCAAATTGTTGACACAAGATCGCATTGAACCGTTAGTGAAGGTTCCTGCGATCATAAATGCCAAGAAATTGAACACTGTTATATGGTCTTTCTTTGGAGGAATCGTCCTTTATGGCATAATCAGGCTGATCCTTCGTAAACGGATATCTGCCAAGCTGCAGCCGCTTGTAAAGAATGTTAATCTTGATCTGGTCGATGAGATCGGCTACCGTTCCGTATTGATCGGTTTTCCGATTTTCACGCTTGGTGCGTTGATTTTTGCAATGATTTGGGCCCAGATGGCCTGGACCCGTTTTTGGGGATGGGATCCAAAAGAGGTTTGGGCTCTTATTACATGGTTATTCTATGCAGCTTTTCTTCATCTGCGCATGTCACGCGGCTGGCATGGGGAGAAGTCGGCGTGGCTTGCCATGATCGGTTTTGTTATAATCATGTTCAACTTAATAGCTGTAAACCTTGTCATTGCAGGACTGCATTCATATGCATAAAGGCTTGCAGGCAGCCAGGGTTTCTTTGTAATTAAACTAAAGGGGATGAAGTCAGGCCATGGAAACCGGAACGAGAATTTTAGTCGTGGATGATGAAGAAAGAATCCGCCGCCTGTTAAGGATGTACCTTGAGAGGGAGGAATACATCATTGAAGAAGCGGAGAACGGTAATATCGCTTTGATGAAAGCGTTTGATAAGGATTATGATCTAATCCTGCTTGACCTCATGATGCCTGGCAAGGATGGCATTGAAGTTTGCCGAGAACTAAGGGAAAAGAAAGCCACTCCCGTAATCATGCTTACGGCAAAGAGTGAAGAAATTAACCGTGTCCAGGGCTTCGAAGTCGGGACGGATGATTACATTGTGAAGCCATTCAGCCCGCGTGAAGTAGTGCTGAGAGTCAAGGCCCTGCTTCGCCGTTCATCTAAAACTAGCTACATCCAAACTGACACAACGACAAAGGATGTTATCGTCTTTCCTCACTTAACAATCGACAATGATGCCCATAGGGTCACTGCTGACGGCCATGAAGTATCTTTGACGCCAAAGGAATATGAACTATTATATTTTCTGGCAAAATCGCCGGACAAGGTTTTTGACCGTGAGCAATTATTGAAGGAAGTATGGCATTATGAATTCTTTGGAGACCTTCGGACTGTAGACACCCACGTGAAACGCCTGCGCGAAAAATTGAATCGCATTTCCGAAAATGCTGCAAAAATGATCGTTACTGTATGGGGTGTGGGATATAAATTCGAAGTGATTAATGACTGATGTTCTGGCGCAGTGTAGTCGGTAAACTTTGGATCACAATTTTGCTGCTGGTTTCATTCGTATTGATCATTCTCACGGTGTTGTTATTGGAGTTCTTTGAAAACTTCCAGATTGATGAAGTGGAAAATGAATTGACAAAAAACGCGAAGAGGATTGCCGAAATTGTGCATTCGAATCCTGATACTAAACAGGCTCTCCAAATTGCGTCAAAGATGATTGGCGATGAAACAAAAATGCTTGTATTTGAAGGGGACACAATCATCTTTTCAACCGATGAGAAAGATACCGGCGTGACTCCCGGGTTTTTAAAGGGAGATAGGGACCTGGCCAAAGTATTTTCCGGGGAAGAAACAATCAAAAAAGAGATGCCTTTGCCAATAGAAGGCGAAGGAAACAGAAAAACAACGGCAATCGTGGTTGGGGTTCCTTTGGAATTAAAGGGGAAGATTGATCAAGTTTTTTTGTATCAATCTCTTAAAGAAATGCAGGAAACGACCCGGTCAACGACAAAGTTTGTATTGCTGGCCGCAGGTGTCGCAATCATTTTGACCACGATTTTTGCATTTTTCCTATCCACGCGGATAACAGCACCGCTGAGAAAAATGCGGCAAGCTGCATTTGAGGTAGCAAGAGGTAAATTTGATACGAAGGTGCCCATCCTGACCCAGGATGAGATCGGTGAGCTGGCTACTGCATTTAATCAAATGGGTAAACAGCTGAAATTCAATATCAACGCGTTAAGCCAGGAAAAGGAACACCTTTCTAGCATTCTTAGCAGCATGGCTGACGGGGTGATTACCTTTAATAAAGATGGGACCATCCTTGAGACCAACCCTCCGGCAGAACGATTTCTCCAAAGCTGGCATTATGAAAAAGGATTCAACCGGGAAAATGCCAATACAGTACCATCCGTGCTAATGAACCTATTTGACCAGACGGAAATGCTGGGACGCGAGCAAATAGGCGGGATTACGCTTCAGGGACGTGATTGGGTCCTTATTGTCAGTCCGTTATATGGCATTGAAACAATACGGGGGGCAGTTGCGGTGATTCGCGATATGACGGAGGAACGGAAGCTCGATAAGCTGCGCAAAGACTTTATCGCGAATGTCTCCCATGAATTAAGGACACCAATATCCATGCTGCAGGGTTACAGCGAAGCGATCATCGATGATATTGCGGAGAGCGAGGAAGAGAAGAAAGAGATGGCGCGCGTGATATATGATGAATCATTGCGAATGGGGCGCCTTGTCAATGATCTGTTGGACTTGGGCAGAATGGAGGCGGGCCATATCACCCTTAATTATGACAGGGTGAAGGTACATCCGTATCTAAAAAGGATTGCCAGTAAATTTCATGGCCTCGCTAAGGAGAAAAATATTAAGATCGTAGCAAAAATGGAGGAGCCAGGCATTGTATGGGAATTTGACCCGGATCGTGTGGAACAGGTCCTGACCAACCTCATCGACAATGCCATTCGCCATAGTCCTGAAGGTGGAACCGTAGAAGTAATCCAGCGGGCTGAAGAACGGTACGGCCTCATGATCGATGTAAAAGACTGTGGATCAGGCATTCCCCAGGAGGACCTGGCTTTTGTATTTGAAAGGTTTTATAAAGCGGACAAAGCAAGGACCAGGGGCCGATCAGGCACTGGACTAGGCCTTGCGATCGCTAAGAATATCATTGAAGCCCATGATGGGTATATAGCGGTAAACAGCCTGGAAGGAAAAGGTACGACATTTACTTTTAACCTGCCTCGAAAAATGATAGAAATTGAATAAGAAGAAAAAAGTTTGGCGGATTTTCTTGTTTCACCCGAAACATTAACAGGGAAGGGCTTTATTGCCCTTCCTTTTATTATGGAAAGAGTCTATAGTTAAAATGTAACTTTTTTCATGAACATTACGACTATAAGTATGACGGGGGAGGGGAAGAATGGACTCCGTTTTTCAGGAAATCTATGAAAAATATCATCATCACCTATATCAATTTCTTTTTTATCTCGTTAAAAACAGGGAAACTGCTGAAGATCTGGTTCAAGAGGTCTATATCAGAGTTTTGAAATCATATCACCGTTTTGAAGGAAAAAGCAGTGAGAAAACCTGGCTTTTTTCCATCGCCCGAAACGTGGCGATCGACCATTTCAGAAAGCAAAAAAGCTGGAAGCAGAGACTTGTTGAAAGCTTTGACTGGGACCGGCAAAACGTACGCGACACTTGTCCCCTCCCTGAGGAAGTTGCTTTACAAAATGAAAATATCCGCTTGGTTTATAACGCTCTTGACCATTGTACTGTAGACCAAAGGTCAGTAACCATACTGCGATATATTCAGTCTCTTTCGATTGCAGAAACGGCCAAGGTGCTTGGCTGGACAGAAAGTAAAGTGAAAACAACACAGCACCGTGCTTTAAAGCTTATTAAAAAAGTTATGGAGGAACAAGCTGGAAAGGAGGATCCGCCCATTGAAAAGGTCCCGATGGAATGATGGAGACATCGAAGAATTATTGCGAAACCTGCCGGATATTAAAGATAAACGTAATCCAGGGGATATTTATCAAAGGATTGGATTAAGGGAAGGAAAGGAACGCCGGAGAAATTGGGTGCCTTTCTTAGCAGCTGTTTCGGCCCTTTTCTTGCTTGCAGTGCTTGCTTCCACATATATAACAGGCCAGAAAGAAATGGCAACCAAGGGAGAAAACATGGAGCAAAAAGCGGCGGACAATGATTCACAAAGCGAAAAGGCTGCATCGGTGGATGAACAAGATCCTTCTGGAAGCACTGCCTCCCCTGAAGGTGAAGAGAAAGGGATGACCGACACTCAAAAGGAGACTTCCGAATTAAATAACCTGCAGGTGAATAAAGGACATTCCCAGGAGGAATCGAAAGCAGAGGTCAATGGCAAGAAATCCGTCATATTGAGTGCATACTCTGTAGTTGCTTCCGACGTCAAATCCCCGTCCGTTATTACGGTCGGTGTTCCTGATAAACAGGCGAATTATGTTGTCCCTGTTACCTACATTGCGGAAGAAGAAATCCCGGGCGGATCGGTAGGCCGATTGCAGAAAGCTATGTCCGTTTTGGATGAAGAAAGTCTGGGATTGACAGAATATTTCCCTCTCGATGTAAAAATGACTGCCGGAAGTGACGGCCGAGCGATTAACATCGATATTCCAAAAGGAAGTGAACTGTTGCTTGAAGACATGTTATTCTTCTCCGTCCTGCAGGAAACCTTTAAATATCATGGTGTCGAAAAGTTGACCTTTTCTGCTAATGGCAAGCCAGGTGTGGAGTTTTCCCATATGGGACCCTTAAAGGAACTCACAATTAATCAAACTGACAATAAAGCATACCTGATCTATCGGTTAGATGATTCTTCACCAAAACTGCTGGTTCCATCAAATACTTCTTATCAGTCTATTGACCAGGCTCTGGAGGCAATGAAAAACGGGACAGAAGACCCTACAATTCTTCCTTCCATACCGGCAGGTTTCGCCTGGGAGAGCGTGGAAAAGGAAGGCAGTAATGTGGTGATTGAACTTAGCGGCGCGACTGAGCTTAAAGATAATGAAGAATATTTAAGGGCATTGGAAGCGATACTTTTTACGGCAAAAAATTTCGGATACGGGCATGTTGAATTCGAAAACGCAAAGGTCGGGACGATTGGCCCGTATAATTTGAAGAAACCATTACCTGTCCTTGTCGCTCCTAACAGAATCAACTGAATTAAGTGTTCTTTCGCAATCCGCCTGGGTAATCAGGCGGATTTTTCAGTGACAAATCTTCTCGGTTTCATTAAAAAAAAGATTATGCATATTATTTTAAAGCCCATCAATAATAAAGAACATGGGATATAGCAGCAGGAATGTGTTTCCAGTTGCCAGCATATGATTTTTAGAGACTTTGCCATTATGGCGGTAAAAATGGCTAGGAGGCAATGGAATGGTTGATTATGCGAAACGTTTTTTGATTGTAGTTATTTTGGCTGTTTGTATCGGACTTTTGTTTATGGGAGGCAAAACGGGACATGCTTCGGCTGCTGGCACATCCCCTAAAGAAAATTGGCTATGGCCTGCAGATGGAATCATAACAGACCGCTTTGGCACGAGAGAAGGCAACCATAAAGGAATAGATATCGCAGCTTCATTAAATACAGATATTGTAGCTTCGGACGCGGGTACTGTCACCAAATCCTATTATTCAAGCAGTTATGGAAACGTGGTCTTCGTAAAGCACAGCAATGGGTTTGAAACGATATATGCCCATTTGAATAAGCGCCTGGTCAAAGAAGGACACGAGGTAAAACAAGGCGAAGTTATCGGAAAAATGGGCAATACTGGGAGATCACGGGGCGTGCACTTACACTTTGAATTGCATAAACGGGAATGGACAGCGGATAAAAGGAATGCAATGAATCCCATGCTGGCATTTGACAAAACCGCTAAAGCATCTCCCGTCTCGACCTACAATACGCAGGAATCAGTTGCCGTTTCCAGGCAAGTTTCTGAACAGGCTTCGCCAGCTAAAGGAATTCCGTTGCCCGGGTATAGAGGACACATACATATCGTCCAGAAGGGTGAGTCCCTTTACAGAATAGCAAAGGTACATTCAACGAACGTCAATTCCCTTAAGAAGTTAAATCGATTGAAGAATGACACCATCTGGCCGGGCGGGGCTTTGAAGGTTAAGTAACAAAGGGATGCTCAAGTTTTTTGCTCAGAGGAAGGGTGGTTTCCCAAAAAAATGCTTATCTTTCCCGGATGTAAAAAAAGGCTGTGCTGATCTAAATCGGACAGCCTTTTTGTTTGTTCGTTATAAAGACATTCTATACATGAAAAAAATATCCTCAAGATTGTTGAGCTTTTCAAACATTTCATCACTTAAAGGTTTGTCAAAGGAAAGGACCATGATGGCTTCCCCGCCTGCCTGTTTACGGCCTACCTGCATAGTTGCGATGTTTACATTATGGTTGCCAAGTATTTTCCCGACATTCCCGATGACACCAGGCTGGTCAGTGTGCTGGATATAAAGGAAATTCCCTTCAGGGAGGAATTCGATGTTAAATCCATTCAGGCTGACAATCCTTGAACCATAATTCTCTACATGGGTTCCACGGATGTCCAGCTGCGTGTTATCGCCTTTGACGGTTATGGTGATGCAATTTGAATAGCCATACGTATCTGATGAAACTTTTTCTCCTATAGTAACTCCGCGCTCTTTTGCAACAAGCAGAGCATTCACTTCGTTGACAGGGATATCAAGCCGTGTTTTGAAGAAACCGGATATCAGGCTTTTCGTTAGAATGCTTGTATCGAAGTTTAATGCTTCGCCCGCATAGGTAACCGAAATCTCACGGATTCCTTCCTTCATGCATTGGGAACCAATTGACCCCATTTGCTGGACCAATTGATAGAATGGCTGCACCCTTTCGAATTGCTCTTTTGAAATGGCCGGAAGATTAATGGAGTTGGCGACTGGATTCCCATTAAGGAATAACAGGACTTCCTGTGCTACCTGTGTAGCGACATTAAGCTGCGCTTCCTTAGTCGAAGCCCCCAAATGAGGGGTGACGGTCACGGAATCGAGCTCCAATAGTTTATTCCCCAAAGGCGGCTCTTCAACAAATACATCAATTGCTGCACCTGCTATATGGCCTTCAAGAAGCAATTCATACAGATCATTCTCATCGATGATTCCTCCCCGTGCACAGTTTAGCAGGTAGACTCCTTTTTTGCATGAGCGAAGATTTTTACCGTTTAACAACCCCTTTGTTTCCTCTGTTAATGGAGTATGTACGGTAATGATGTCTGCAAGCGGCAATAATTCTTTTAACGGCAGGGCAGCTACATTCAATTTCTTTGCCCTGTCTGAAGTCAGGAAAGGGTCAAATACTAAAACATTCATTCCAAATACTTTGGCCCTTTTTGCAATTTCCCCGCCAATGCGGCCAAAACCGACAATACCAAGAGTTTTGCCATTCAATTCCGTTCCGGTAAAGGAAGAGCGTTTCCATTCCCCGTTTTTAACAGAAGAATGTGCCTGGGGGATGTGGCGGACCAGGGCTGCCATCATGGCAAAGGTATGTTCAGCGGTTGAAATGGTGTTTCCATCAGGAGCATTAACGACTACAATACCGCGTTTCGTGGCTGCGGGGACGTCAATATTATCGACACCAACGCCGGCTCTGGCGATGATTTTTAATTTGGGCATTCTTTGGATTAATTCATCGGTAACTTTTGTGGCGCTTCTTACAAGAAGAGCATCGAATTCATGAAGGCTCTCCTCGGCTTCTTCTATTTTTTGTTGAACAAGTTCGATATGGGATGCCTGCAAAAGAGGTCCGAGACCTTCAGGTTTAATGGCATCAGCTACTAGAATACGATACACAAATAGACACCTGCCTAAAAATATTCTCTTAAATTTCTGTTAATTTTACAAGAGTGGCTATTTACTGTCAATTTGATAACCAACATTGCAAGCGCCTCAAATGTGTCATTGTTAGGTCAAGGCCTGGATGTTCCTTGATAGACGCAGGTGTTTCCTTATAGAACATTTTGGTTTGAATTTTTTCGTTCATTTGCCCTTAAAGCAATGATCAGCTTTAGGAACTGCCCGAACGGACACAGTAATATATCAAAGGAAATTCAGTTTGTAAATTGCTACCCAAATGATTAAAAATCGTTTATAATTTGAAAGTGTAATATAATTTAATAGTCTATCTTCGGGGCGGGGCGCAATTCCCCACCGGCGGTGATGAAGCAATTGCTTCTAAGCCCGCGAGCCTCTTGGGGCAGGATTTGGTGAGATTCCAAAGCCGACAGTATAGTCTGGATGGGAGAAGATGGAGGTTTCCGGATGGCGTTCAAACAAGCAGGGATTGAACGTTTATTTGAATATACCGCTTATTTCTCCCAATGATTCTATGAATTATTGGGTTTTTTGATGGACGGATATTCAAACTTTTAGGGGCCTTTCCTCTTTTTCGTGGGGTAGACACAAAAAGAAGGAGAGAGATTTATTATGAAAAACTCTAAAGTAAGAAAACTTGTGTCATTGGCAATGCTGGGTAGCATTTCCTATGTTTTGATGGTGCTGAATTTCCCTCTTCCGGGATTCCCGACATTCCTCCTGATTGATTTCAGTGACATACCTGCACTGATAGCTGCTTTAATATTCGGCCCGGTAGCCGGAATAATAGTCGAACTGATTAAGAATTTGCTTGATTATGTAATGACCGGCAGCCTGACCGGGGTTCCGGTTGGCCATATCGCAAATTTAGCGGCCGGTGTCCTGTTCATCCTGCCAACGTACTTTGTCTATAAAAGGTTGAACTCGAAAAAAGGGCATGACATTGGGTCTTATTGCAGGAACGCTTACTATGGCAGCGCTGATGAGCGTGCTAAACTATTATGTGTTCCTGCCGGCGTATACGATTTTCATGGGCTGGGCTGCCATGTCGGCAACAGATGCAAGACAGTTTGTCACGACTGCCATCCTGCCGTTCAATATCCTTAAAGGCTTCTTGATTACGGCCGCGTTCATGCTGATCTTTGTTAAGCTGCAGCCATGGCTCGAAAAACAATCATTATATAAAAATGCATAAGATAAAGGCCAGTCTATTCTCCCTGTATATAGACTGGCCTTTTTGCGATTGAAAAAACCATCTCTAAGAGATGGCTTTTCGGGTTTATTCGAACTTTAGCGGGTCCCCGTCAAACGGATCATCAGCAACTTTAATGGAATCTGTAGGACAGCCTTCGAATGCATCCATCATGTCATCTATGAGAACGTCCGGAATTTCTACGATCCCTTCGTTATCATCGAGCGTTACGAATGCGATCCCTTCATCGTCATAATCATAGATGTCCGGAGCAGCAGCACCACAGGCACCGCATGCGATACAAGTGTCTTTGTCAACGATTGTATACTTCGCCATGAATTAATCCCTCCCAATACGACAGTATTTTCCTATAATCCAAACATGAAAATTCCAATTCACATACCTATTGTAAAACTGATACATAAACTTTTCAATAGAAATGTGGTCATAATCCGTTTGATATGCAGGGTTTGCCGTATTTTGCACATGAATAACAATATAAGAGAATTTAACAATTTAACGAAGGTCCTGATTGAAATAACCCAGTATGTTGGTGTGTTCTGGTACAATAGGAATGATGGAAGTATTAAATTATTTTATTTCAAGGCAGTGATTAGTGTGTTAAAATCGACCTTTTTAGAGGCAATTTTCCTTAATTGCCTCGATAAATTCAATGGTGAACGGAGCATTTTTGCGATTTACCATTTATTAAAGGGAAAGAAATCTTCCCAAACTATCCAGGATGCCCATCTTTTCGGCCTGAGAAAGCTATTTGCCGCCTACTCGGCTATCGGTAGAGATTATTTGGATCACTGTGTCACAGCTTTTTTGCGAAAGGGATGGGTTCTTCCACTAGGAAGGGATCATCACTACCGTCTTACCGGCAAGGGAAAAGCCGCATTAGACGCATATTTGAAGAACCAGCCTATTCCTTCAAGCCTTGATAGCTGGAATTTCAACAACCTGGATTCCGCCTTTTGGGGAAGGCTGTCGCTCCTGGTCCAGTCTCTTTCTCATATGATTCACGAACGATATCATTTCTATCCTATCCAAAGAGATGAAGGCATACAGAATTGGGTCAAAGGGTTTTTCAAGGAATACCCTGGGAGCAGGGGGGCTATAGGGCGTTCTTTATTCGAGGAGCTGTCCACCCTCCTTGAACAGAAAAGTGACATCGAAAGATATATATTTGTCATGCGTTTGACAGGCGTACACAGGATAGGGAGCACCTTTGGCCAAATATCGGAATCAATAAGGTCGGATGAGGTGTATGTGCGTTTTGTTTTTTGGGGGACACTGCATTTCATTCTTAAAGAAATCAGAAACAAACAAGAAAATTTCCCCATCCTTTTTTCGATTATAAAGGAATATCCCCCGAGTGCGGACAAGCCGCTAACAGAATCTGCAAGGCTTACAATGAAAATGCTGAAGGAAGGAAAGGAGCCGAAACAAATTGCTGTCATGAGGGGGCTGAAAGCTAACACCATAGAAGACCATATCGTGGAAATAGCCCTTGCCATGCCAAGTTTTTCTATTGGACCGTTTGTCTCTGGGGAAGTCGCCGATAAAATACATGAAACAGTAAGGCGGGCAAAAACCAAACAGCTCAAGATTATCAAGAACGAAATAAGCGACCCGCAGGTTTCCTTTTTTCAAATCCGTCTTGTTTTAACAAGGGCAGGTGACATGTCTTGATGCTGGAGGAATCTTTATATGAACATTTCGGATTTACCACTTTTCGCCCAGGCCAAAAAGAGATCATTGCTTCCTTACTTGATGGGCACAATACACTCGGCATGCTGCCGACCGGTTCAGGCAAGTCATTGTGTTACCAGCTCACGGCATATTTGCTGCAAAAACCTGTTGTTATTGTTTCCCCTCTTTTATCGCTGATGCAGGACCAGGCGGAACAACTGAGGCTTATGGGGGAAAAGAGCGTGCTCGCGCTTAATTCCTTTCTTGATCCACGGCAGAAAAGAGCAAGCCTCCAACACATAAAAAAGTACAGATTCATTTTTTTATCTCCTGAAATGCTTGCAGGTGAAAGTGTTATCCGCGCACTGAAGGATCTTGATATCGGGCTGTTCGTGATTGATGAAGCGCATTGCATATCTCAATGGGGGTATGATTTCCGGCCTGACTATTTAAGTCTCGGCCATGTCCGCAAGAAACTTTCCAACCCTTTGACGCTTGCTTTGACCGCAACGGCCACAAAAGAAGTAAGGGAAGATATTGAAAAACAGCTTTGCCTGGATTATGTTAGACAGATTACTTCCTCTGTGGACCGCGGCAATATTGCTTTAGCGGTTGAAACGTTACAAGGGCATGAGGGGAAATTGCATAGGCTTTTAGAACTGGCGCGGGAAATTGACGGACCCGGGATTGTCTATTTTTCAAGCAAAAAAGCGGCCGAACATACAGCTATATACTTAAAGGAACATGGCATTGAAAATGTCGCCTTTTATCATGGAGGCATGGAGCAGGAACAAAGAATAATCATACAACGCCAATTTTTAAACGGGCAATTGCGGATCATCTGCTCGACAAGCGCATTCGGAATGGGGGTAAATAAGGAGGACGTCAGGTTCGTTGTCCATTTTCACCTGCCGTCCGGCATGGAAGCCTACGTGCAGGAAATCGGAAGGGCTGGCAGGGATGGCAAGCAAAGTGTGGCAATTATTTTATACAGTGAAGGAGATGAGGGGCTTCCCCTCCATCTTTTTGAGCAGGAACTCCCAACAGAAGTACAGCTGGAGGGGATCTTTTCTTATTTGAATTTTGAAACGGTTATATTGGGGAAGGTCCCTGAAGCTGTCGAGGAGACGATCATCCGGCAATTTTCATTGAATGAAACCCAGTGGCGGTTTATCAAGCACTTCATTCGGCTAAATATACAAAAATACACCGGGACGCAATTGAAGGATGCGATGAAGCGCTATGTGGCCGAGCGGAGAGAGTACAAGACAGAAAAATTGCATTTGTTCTTTCGTTGGCTGGGATCAAATGGGTGTCTGCGCAACGGACTATTGCGTTATTTCGATGAGGAACCAGCACCCCGGAATACACAATGCTGTACAAACTGCGGCCTCAGTCGCGGTTTTACAGAAAAGCTGCAAGTAAAGGAATCGGGGAAGGCCGCAGATTCATATACAGGCTGGAAGCAGGAATTGGCGAAAATATTACTAAAAGCAGAAGACAGCCATGAAAAATAAACAAGCCGAAATCATCAAACAGCTTACTGACAAAGAGCTGCATATGAATTTATTTCTTACCCATATCATACTATTAATGCTTTCCGCCGTTTTAGGGATCTTTTTATTCGATAATCAATCCCAGTTTTTTAAGTTATTCCGTTTTCAGTATTGGAATATTTTGTTTATAGGCGGCTCTGCTGCTGCTATTGTAATTTTATTCGATCTCTTGGCGATGAAGCTTTTGCCTGAAAGCTACCAGGATGATGGGGGCGTTAATGAGAGGATTTTTAAAAGCCTTTCGTATCCGATGATTTTTTTAGTCGCATTATCGGTTGCGATTAGTGAGGAAATCTTGTTCAGGGGAGTTATTCAAACCCATCTGGGCCTGTTTTGGTCCAGTTTGATTTTTGCTGTCGTTCATTTTCGATATTTGTTCAATTGGTTTTTATTCCTGAATATCACTGTGTTAAGTTTCTTTATCGGATTGATTTTTGAACTGACGGATAATTTACTTGTAACGGTCTTCGCCCATTTCCTGATTGATTTTATACTTGGGATCATTGTGAAAATAAGGGGAAATGACAAAGGATGATAACATTGAAAGAGAGAGGTTAAGAGAAATGGAGCCGGATTTGAGAAATGCTCACCAAGGTACGGCACCTGGGGCAAATATGGAACAGGAGGCAAAAAGAAAACCATTGCCATCGAGAAGTGAATTCCAGCGAAGAAAAAGGAAAAAGAAAAAGCGGAAAATCAAGTTTCCGATGCTTAAGCTTCTTGCGATGTTCTTTATTTTGATGCCGGTTGCCTTTTACACCCTTTATATGCACTACGGGCAAGGGTCCCTAAAAAGCGTGCAGGAAGAAGCTCCATTTGAAACGGTAGAATTGAACGGAGAGGCCGAAGAAGCCGGCATCTCCGCTTCTGGAGGAGATTCTCAGGGAAATGATGCCAGCCAATCTTTAGAAACCGAAGAGGAAAATGGCTACAAAATAATTCACCATATTGTACTTGAGCAGGAGACACTAGCCAGCATTTCGTTGAAATACTATAACTCAGATGAAGGCATACCATTGATAAAAAAATGGAATCGCCTGGACCGATCCGAAGTCAAGGCAGGGGAGACTTTAAAAATACCGATAAAAAAATAAATATAGTCCCTTTGGCGCAAACGGATATGTATGGTGCCAGAGGGCTTTTTTGATAGGGGCGGTTCTTGGCAGGTAAGGTTGGCGGCATAAAAAAGGAAAAAGGCAAATATATTTATTTTGAATGAACGTTGGCGTAGGAGGAGGAACGGAATTGGAACCCGCTATCATTTTATTGGACGAACATACAGATCAGGCAACAAAACAAATGCTGCAGAATGTGATCGTCAGGAAAAGGAAATTTGATAAAGCAAAAAGGAATCACGAACTAAGCATCTGGGCATCCATGGGCATGGCTGCGATTTTGCTGCTTTATTTGTATTTTTATATCGCCCGTCCTTATTCTTTTTCCTTTTTTGCCATGTTCAGTGCGTTTGTCGATAATTTCAATCATTTCTTTTTTCTTGTCACCACGATTGGCTTATATGGCCTTATGATCATGCTAAAGCAAAAACGTGATAAAGCGGAGACGGAGTTTCACGGGCTGCGCTGTGAAATCATCGATAGAAGCAAGGATCTGTGGAAACAGGAGGCACAGTGGAAAAACCGCCATAAAGTTTTCGAAATGATGAAGAACAATTACGACATTAATTTGTACCACGAAAACAAATAACGGCTTTTTCTGCTGAACTGAAGGCTTCGGGCATCGGGATACCCAAATGTAAATGAAGTTAGAATGTCAGGTTGTTCCCTCTCATAAGGTAAATGGGAGGTTTTTTTATGCTGCAAAAAATATCTAGATTGATCATTGGAACTCTATGCGGTTATTTATATATAATATGGGCGCCTGTTACCTATCCGTTCGAGTTATCCCGTTTTTTTGCCGTACTCATTGTCGATCCAATCAAGTTTTTCGCGGCAACGGTCGCTTTTATCACAGGTTTTTTAAATTTTGCAGGCCTCATCAAAAGCAATGTCGAACTATTATTGAATTGGCATCTTTCTGATACAAATAAAATGGAATGGATGCTGGCGTGCTTCATACCTATATCTTTTTATCTGTTATCCCTGATGAATACTGCCCTTTCAGCAATATTTTTTATTTTTGCTTGCGCTTATGGTATTATCTCTGTAGAAAAACCCGGTAAGGGTATGCGAGGTTAACAAGATGGCAGTGATTTATATAATTATAGCAGTCTCGCTCATTGGCATGATTTTTTTTATGGTCAAGACGGCTTATTTGGACAAGGTAGTTGAAAATGACCTGGCCTTTGAAGAGTTTCCTGCGACATTCGGCACTTTAAGCATTTTTTTTATTTCTGATATACACAGGCGTGTCATATCAGATGAAATTATCAACCGCGTAAACGGAAGAACGGATATAGTCATCATCGGAGGAGATTTGAAAGAAGGGGGAGTGCCGCTTACAAGGGTGGAAAAGAACCTGGCAAAGCTAAAAAAAGTCGGCCCCGTTTATTTTGTATGGGGCAATAATGATTATGAAGGGGATTACCATATGCTTGACGCTACACTTCTAAGGCACGGCGTCAAAATTCTGGATAATGGCCTGGTTACATTTGAATCGGAACAGGGCGAGAAAATCGAACTCCTTGGGATCGATGATATAGCAATGGAGCGGGACCGTCTCGATTTGGCGCTTGCGGATTCGGAACGACAGGCATTTAAAATCCTGGTCAGCCATAATCCGCTCGTCATGCAACAGATAAAAAAAGAAAACAAGATCAGTCTCGTACTAAGCGGCCATACACATGGAGGCCAAATCAGGTTTATGGGTATAGGACCTTATAAATTAGGAGGAATGCGGAAGCAGGGCGGTACGGTAATCCTGACCAGCAATGGATATGGCACGACAAGCCTCCCCTTAAGGCTCGGTGCAGAGCCGGAAACTCATCTCCTCCATTTGAAAAAACAACCGGCCTCTTCCAAATAAGAGCTCTGCCGTATTTAGAATGTAACCCAGCCTTCGATTATTTGAAAATTGTTAATTATCACATTCCAAAGATATGCACCCCTGAAACCCGCCTTCATAAGATGTATGAAGATGGTATCCAGGGGGCATTTTTTTATGAAGCTTGAGCGATTAACCAACAATAAAATCAAGATTTTTTTAACCTTCGATGATTTAATTGACAGAGGATTGACGAAAGAGGACATTCATGGCAATTCGCTTAAGGTTCACAAGCTTTTTCAGGAAATGATCGAAGAGGCTTGTGAAGAGTTGAGTTTTAAGATGAGCGGATCCATTGCGATAGAAATATTTGCTTTGCAGGCTCAAGGCTTGATCATTATCGTAACGAAAGCCGAAGAGGACATATTGGATGATGAAGAAGAAGAATTTCTTGATTTACATGTCTTGGTTGGTGAACATCCGCATATCCTCTACTCCTTTTGTGACCTTGAGGATGTCATCCAGTTATGCTATTCATTGAAAGCCATCGGTATTGTCCGGTCTTCCCTCTATCGGTTTGAGGACAACTATTATTTTCTTATTGAGGGCGTTAAGGAGAGTGCCTATGATACTGTGATATCCCTGGCGGCAGAATATGGCTCTGTATCGACATTGACCCTCTTTCGTCTCCAGGAATATGGAAAGGCAGTTGTATTAAATGACGCGGTTGATTTACTGACAAGATATTTCCATAAATGAGGTAGCTGGCGGACAGGTTTTGCGGTGCATTTTGCTGCCAAGTTTTCTGTCCGGCCAGCCTAAAACCTGTTTAGGGTAAAAAGGTACAGGGAATGAATGGGGTAAAGCGAAAGATTGTTATAAAACAGCGGTTTCAATCCTGTTTTTTATCCAGGAAAGGGGTCACTTTTTTGCTTTGCATTAGCAGAGCAAAGGTGTATACTATGTCATGGAAGGTGACTGCTAGCCGATTATTTGATTTTAGGAGGTACACAGATGGCAGCCGAAAAAGGTACTGATCATACAACCCAAGAGGAAAAACATGATGTGCTGAAATCGACTCAAACTGTAATACATAAAGCGCTTGAAAAGCTCGGTTATCCCCAGGAGGTTTATGAGCTTTTGAAAGAGCCGTTACGGCTTTTAACAGTAAAGATACCGGTAAGGATGGACGATGGGTCGGTAAAAATTTTTACGGGCTATCGCGCACAGCATAATGATGCTGTAGGGCCTACAAAAGGCGGCATCAGATTCCATCCATCTGTCACTGAACGTGAAGTAAAAGCGCTGTCCATCTGGATGAGCCTGAAATGTGGTATTGTAGATTTGCCATATGGCGGAGGGAAAGGCGGAATCGTATGCGACCCGCGTAATATGTCGTTCCGTGAACTTGAAAAGCTGAGCCGGGGATATGTGCGTGCCATCAGCCAAATTGTTGGTCCGACAAAGGATATTCCCGCACCTGATGTATTTACCAATTCGCAAATTATGGCATGGATGATGGATGAATACAGCCGTATCGATGAATTTAATTCACCAGGGTTCATTACAGGGAAACCGCTCGTTCTAGGCGGGTCTCACGGCAGGGAATCCGCGACTGCGAAAGGTGTTACCATTTGCATCAATGAAGCCGCCAAAAAGAAGGGCATCGATATTAAGGGAGCCAGGGTTGTTGTGCAGGGCTTCGGGAATGCAGGCAGTTATCTTGCAAAGTTCATGCATGACGCAGGGGCTAAAGTTGTCGGCATCTCGGATGCATACGGGGCTTTATATGATCCCGACGGCCTGGATATAGATTATCTATTGGACCGGAGAGACAGCTTCGGAACAGTTACGAAGCTTTTTAAAAATACAATTTCCAACAAAAAACTGCTTGAACTCGAATGTGAGATTCTTGTTCCTGCCGCGATTGAAAATCAGATCACGGAAGAAAATGCACATAATATCAAAGCAAAAATCGTTGTGGAAGCCGCAAATGGCCCCACTACCATTGAGGGCACACAGATCCTGACAGACCGGGGAATCCTGCTCGTTCCGGATGTGCTGGCATCTGCAGGCGGCGTTACGGTTTCGTATTTTGAATGGGTCCAAAATAACCAGGGCTACTACTGGTCCGCGGAAGAAGTCGAGGAAAAGCTTGAAAAAATACTCGTAAAAGCGTTCAACAATATTTATGAAACCGCCCAAACACGCCGGGTCGATATGCGCCTCGCTGCCTATATGACCGGAGTCAGAAAAATGGCGGAAGCTTCACGGTTCCGGGGCTGGATTTAAAGGGTAAACAGGATCGCCGTACCTAAAAACCATCCATAAAATCTCCTGTCATGACTTATGGTGGGAGATTTTTTCATTTGGCAGAAAGGAAAATATAAAACTTCCCTATTAGTTTAATGCGAGAGCCCAGACTAATTGCGCCGCGTCCCTACGTCTTCTGTTATGTGACCCCAAACCTGGGGGCACGGGCTGAGCCTAATCGCCGCCTTGGCAAAGGCTCTCAATGGGAGATTTTGGTCAAGAAAAATCAAATGGGTGGTTTTGGCATGATGAATGTATCGATTCATGAATGAGAAGAACAAATATATAAACCTGAGTTTGGCAAAAGGAGTGGAGCGAGAGATGAAATCGGAAGATGTAATCGTTGTCGGGGGCGGGCCATGCGGGCTCGCAGCGGCAATTTCGTTAAAAGAAGCAGGGGAGAAGGTATTGGTTATTGAAAAAGGTAATATCGTGAATGCTTTATATCATTATCCAACCCACCAAACGTTTTTTAGTTCAGCCGAGAAGCTTGAAATTGGAGACGTGCCATTCATAACGGAAAACCGCAAGCCCGTCCGCAACCAGGCATTAGCCTATTATCGCGAAGTGGCAAAACGGAAAGAGTTAAGGATAAATGCTTTTGAAAAAGCGACGGAAATCAAAAAACAACAGGATGGCACCTTTATCGTTTTGACCGATAAGACAACATACAAGGCTGGGAAAATAGTCATTGCGACAGGGTATTATGATAATCCGAATTATATGGGAATCGCAGGGGAAGATCTTCCCAAAGTATTCCATTATTTTAAAGAAGGGCACCCTTACTTCGATACAGATGTTGTGGTAATCGGGGGAAAGAACTCCAGCGTTGACGCAGCTCTGGAACTCGTGAAGGCAGGAGCGCGCGTCACTGTGCTCTACCGTGGCAGTGAATATTCCCCAAGCATTAAACCCTGGATCCTTCCTGAATTTGAATCTCTGGTAAGAAGTGGTGTTATCACTATGGAGTTTAATGCCGAGGTGGATGAAATAACTGTAGATAACGTGATTTATCATGTGAAAGATGAGATTAAAACGATAAAAAATGACTTTGTTTTTGCCATGACAGGCTACCATCCGGACCATTCGTTCCTTCGACGTATAGGTGTGGAGATTGCTCTTGGCTCAGGCCGGCCTTTTTTTAACAGTGAGACCATGGAGACAAATGTTGAAGGGGTTTTTATCGCCGGCGTTATAGCCGCGGGCAATAATGCAAATGAAATTTTCATTGAAAACGGCCGATTCCATGGAGGGTTGATCGCGCAGCATATTCGAAAAGGGAAGAAATAAAAGGAGGTACCTGAATGAAAAATGGATATCGGCCCGTATTCTCGAAAGAGTAGCTATGGGCCGGCCGATATCGATTTTTGGAAGGATTCTTAAATCCCTCGCTATTTCAAAAAAATTTCCTGCAATTCTTCCCGCTCCGTTGTACTATGAAGGGCAATCAAAAGCTTTATTCTTGCCTTTTGGCCATTTAAGCCGTTAGAAAAGATGACCCCCATTTCTTTAAGTTGTTTTCCTCCTCCGGTATAGCCGTAAATATCCTGGACAATCCCATTGAAGCATCTTGAGACAATCACAACCGGGATACCTGAATCCAAAAGGGTTCGGACACCATCGATGGACTGGGGAGGGAGGTTGCCCTGGCCCAGCGCTTCAATGATCAGGCCGTCTATTTTCATTTCTTTCAAGGCAAAAAATAATGAAGAATCCATGCCGGCGTGTGCTTTTAATAAAGCGACCTGTTTGGAAATCGTTTGCAGTCCGTATTTTTCTGTATGAATCGGTGAATGGTGAAAAACGATGCCCCTTTTTGTGACTATACCTATCGGCCCATATTGAGGGCTTTGGAAGGTCGAGACATTGCTGGTGTGAGTTTTGGTTCCGTTTTTTGCCGTATGCAATTCATCATTCAAAACAATAAGTACACCTTTTCCCCTAGCGTCATCACAGGCAGCAACCTTGATTGAAGAAATTAAATTATATAATCCGTCCGACCCGATTTCATTGCTTGAACGCATCGCTCCAGTGACCACGATCGGAATATCAGAATGTACGGTCAAATCCAGAAAATAAGCAGTTTCTTCAAGGGTGTCCGTCCCGTGGGTGATTACCACTCCGTCCAAAGTTATTTCGTTCATATATTTCTCGATAAGCTTACTTAATTGAAGCATCTCTACGGCCGTGATATGCGGCGATGGCAGCGAGAATGGCTCTTCTATGAAAAGGTTTGCAAGCATTTTTATGTTTTCAGTTACACCTTTGATCGGATTTTCGCCAGCCGGTTTCACGGCGCCGGTTTCGGCATCTTCTAACATAGATATTGTCCCGCCTGTATGAATCACTAAAATATTTTTTTTCATATGTACCTCCAGTTCCGTACGAAGAAATTACCGCCAAGCGGTGTTTCTTTCAATTTTCTTTTTCCTCATTCCATGATACGATTAATGAAAACGAATGAAAAGGGGTCAGAATATGCTGGTCTTATTCTCAGCGGGTATTGCGCCTGGTCTGGCCTTGCTCTGCTATTTCTATTTAAAAGATTATTATGAAACAGAGCCTGTTTCTGTTGTGATAAAAGCCTTTGTGTTTGGTGTGTTTCTTGTATTTCCGATCATGTTTTTGCAGTATGTGCTGAAAACGGAGCATATATTTCAAGGGGATGCCCAGCAAGCCTTTCTCTGGGCGGGACTTTTGGAGGAGTTTTTAAAATGGTTTATCTTATTTTTTGCCATTTATCCCCATGTAGCGTTTGATGAACCTTATGACGGCATCGTATATGGCGCTTCTGTTTCCCTTGGTTTCGCAACCATGGAAAACATCCTTTACCTGGTCGCGAATGGGGTGGAACATGCCATGACGAGGGCGATCTTGCCGGTTTCAAGCCATGCGCTGTTCGGGGTAATCATGGGTTATTACCTCGGAAAAGGCAAGTTTGCGAAAAAGAATAAGAAGAAATACGTTTTCCTTGCTTTTGCAGTTCCATTTCTTTTGCATAGCATCTATGATTACATCCTGATGACACAGGACTCGTGGCTTTATTGGATTATGCCATTTATGGTTTTCTTATGGTGGCTAGGTTTGAAAAAGGTGAAGATGGCAAGAGTGCTTTCGGACTTCCATGCATCTGAAACACTATAATACGATGGCACCCTATGATCTAGTATTCCTTGCGGGTCAAGGCTAACCATCAATACATGCTGCTAATTTTATACTTAAAAAGGAGACAGACTCTCAGCCTGTCTCCTTTTTATAATGGTATGGAATAAAAACACCTTTTAAGAAGAAAATAGGGGTAATGTCAATATAAGAAAAGAGGGAGTGTTTTTGATGAAAGTAATTTCGTCAAAGAGCAAACGTTTGCTTTTGTTTTTTTTCTTATCAGTCTGTATCTCTTTGACTTACGAAACTTCGGTCCATGCATTTAGCGGCCAGGTCATCCAAAGAGGGGCTGTTGGCGATGATGTCATAGAGCTCCAGGCACGCTTGCAAAATATCGGCTACTATAACGGGAAAATCGATGGCGTTTATGGCTGGGGCACCTACTGGGCCCTCCGGAATTTCCAGAAAGATTTCGGATTGCCCGTCGACGGGCTTGGAGGGCTGAAAACGAGGCAGAAACTTGTGGGTGCCTCTAATTTTAATGGCAAATGGGTACATACACAAATCGCTAAAGGAAATCAATTTACTTATTACGGCGGGGTCCCTATTGAAAAACAGGTGAAACCGAGGAAAAGGGCCGCCGGCGGAGCCAAGGCCCAGGCAAGGCAAACAGCAAGGAATAATGGTGGAGCGAAAAACGGAAACCGTAATAGGACCGCTGCGACTGCAGCAAATGTCCCGGGAGGTTATTCCCAAAATGATATTCAGCTGATGGCCAATGCTGTTTACGGAGAAGCACGCGGTGAGTCTTATATTGGTCAGGTGGCCATTGCTGCAGTAATCCTGAACAGGCTGGAAAGCCCTTCTTTTCCGAACTCGATTTCTGGAGTGATCTTTGAGCCGCGCGCCTTTACTGCGGTTGCGGACGGCCAGATTTGGCTGACCCCGAATGAACGAGCCAGGGAAGCGGTTATCGATGCCATCAATGGGTGGGATCCCACTGGAAACGCACAATATTATTTTAATCCGGATACAGCGACAAGCCCCTGGATTTGGACGAGGCCCCAAATTAAAAAAATCGGGAAACATATTTTCTGTAAATAAAAAGAGGTGATACTATATGATTCGGAATATTTTGGTGGGAGTGCTTGCCGTTGCGTTAATTGGCACCGGCTATTGGGGTTATCAGGAACATCAAGAGAAAAATGCGGTCCTGATCAATGCAGAGAATAACTATCAAAGGGCTTTCCATGATTTATCATACCAGATGGATGTGCTGCATGACGAAATCGGGAATACTCTTGCGATGAACTCAAGGAATTCACTCAGCCCGGCGCTGACAGATGTGTGGCGGATCACATCCGAGGCGCAGCTTGATGTCGGCCAGCTTCCGCTTACTTTAATGCCTTTTAACAAAACTGAAGAATTGTTATCAGACATTGGCGACTTCAGCTATCGGACAGCCGTAAGGGATCTCGAAAAGGAACCTTTAAATGATAAAGAATATAAGCGGCTTCAATCCTTGTATAAGGAGTCCGGGGAAGTACAGGATGAATTGAGGAAAGTTCAATATCTTGTCATCAAGAACAATCTTAGGTGGATGGATGTAGAGACCGCCCTGGCAAACAATGATGAAAACGCAGATAATACAATCGTAGATGGTTTTAAAACGGTAGAAAAAACGGTGAAAGGATATAGCGAAACCTCCAATCTTGACCCGAATTTCTCCAGCAGGCAACAAAAGGAGGACAACTTTAAGAATATAAAAGGGAAGAAGATCAGCAAACAAGATGCCGTCGCAAAAGCAAGGCAATATGCGAACATGTCCGGATCTCCAAAAGCCAGGGTAGAAGAAAGCGGAAAGGGATCCGAGTTTGGATTTTACAGTGTTAGCCTGACAGATCCTAAAACCAAAAATGAGGTAAACATGGATATCACGAAAAAAGGCGGCTACCCGATCTGGTATATTAATACCAGGGATGTCAATAGATCCCGTATTGACTTGAACACGGCCAGCAATAAGGCATTGGCATTCTTGAAAACAAATGATTTTGATTCACTCGATCTTTACGAGAGTGCCCAATATGATAATATCGGCCTGTTCAATTTTGTTACCTCTGTAGAAGGTGTAAGGGTTTATGCTGACTCTGTCAAGGTGAAGGTAGCCTTGGATGATGGCAGCATTATCGGATTTTCGGCGGATGAGTTCCTAAAATCTCATAAAATAAGGGAGATAGGAAAAGCATCTGTAACGATGGAACAGGCAAGAGCCAAAATCAACCCTAATGTTAAGGTAATGGAAGAACGAAAAGCATTGATTGAAAATGATCTTGGCGAAGAGGTCCTTTGCTATGAGTTCCTCGGTACGATCGGCGAAGATACGTACAGAATTTTTATCAATGCTAACACATCACAGGAAGAGAAAGTTGAGAAGCTTAAAAATTCAGAGCCTGTGTATGAAAATATTGTGTAATACATTAAAGAAAAAAAGGAAAAGTGGATAGGTGCTTTTCCTTTTTTTCTTTACATGCCATAATAGAGTATCCTTAATTTGGATTTGCAGCATTAAATGTGCTTAGGTGCTGAATATTACTTTATATATATACATGCTGGAGATGGGGAAATATGATTAAAATCGGAGATACACTGCTTTTAGAACCAAAATTTTCGCTGCAGCCTGAACAATACAAATCCATGGTAGTTGAAATGAATGAAGACAGCATTTTCATAGACTATCCTGTGAATACTTCTACCGGAAAAATTGCGTTTTTGCTTGATGGGTCCCAGCTGAAAGTCACGTTTGCGGATAGCGACAATGCCGTATTTATTTTTGATACTGAAGTACTAGGGCGGGTAAAAGCGCAAATAGCCATGATCCAATTGGCCCGCCCCCCTAAAGATTCATTAGTGAAAATCCAGAGAAGGCAATTCGTTCGAATAGAAACTCCGGTCGATGCAGCAGTTCACCCAGCAAGTAATGAGTTTCGGGCGTTTCGGGCGGTGACGGATGATATTAGCGCTGGAGGAGCGGCGCTAAGGATTCCAAAAGTGATCAATCTCGCAGAAACCCCTATCATATATGTCTGGCTGGCGCTTCCATTAAAAACTGGGGAAATCCGTTATTTGAAGCTGAAAAGCAAGGTGATCCGCATCAGCGCAAGCTCAGACCGCTTTAATAAATTGTCAGTGCAATTTATGGATTTGAGCGAGGGGGACCGGCAAAATTTGATTCGTTTCATTTTCGAGAAACAAGTGGAAATGAAGAACAAAGGGCTGATGGAGTAGAGAGGAATAAGTAGTGATTTTTTTTTCCATACTGTCTGTAAAAAGACTGCGGGGAATGGCATATGAAAACGATAGAACGTATGATCATTAAGCTGATCATTATCCAGGCGATAAGCCTGCTGGCTTTCCAGATACTGTTTCACCGTGAGGATTCCTTTTTGGAATTAAAGAGGCTGGCCGAATACGAAGGCGTTACAAAGAATAATTATATGAAAATTATCGAAACGTTCAACAATTTAAATGATTAGCAGGGTATCCCTGCTTTTTTTTATGGCCATGCGGCCATAAAAATTTACGGATTCCATCACTAAAACGGACTCTTATGCACGGGAAAATATTTATTTTATTCATGAATGAATAGGCATTTGTGATAAACTATAGGTGATGAATAACAGCTTGACTGTCAGGACTAGGGAGGAAGTATGGAAAAGAAAATATCAGTTGCGATTGATGGACCCGCTGCAGCAGGAAAAAGCACGGTCGCGAAAATCGTTGCAAGGCAATTAAACTACATATACGTAGACACTGGCGCAATGTATCGTGCGCTCACATATAAATCATTGAATGAGGGAGTGGACATCGGCAATGAAATCGCTTTGGCCCATTTATTGGGCGAAACTGTGATCGAGCTTAAGCCCACTGATAACGGCCAGCTTGTTTTCCTCGATGGCCGGGATGTGACAGCAGAGATCCGCAATAATGAGGTGACCGCATCGGTATCCGAGGTGTCCAAGCACAGACGGGTGCGCGAAGAAATGGTGAAACGGCAGCAGAACCTTGCGGAAAGAGGCGGAATCGTGATGGATGGAAGGGATATCGGGACACATGTGCTCCCTAATGCCAGGGTAAAAGTCTTCCTCATTGCCTCCGTTGAAGAAAGGGCACACAGAAGGCATGAAGAAAATATCCAAAAAGGATTCGAATCGGATATCGAGAAATTAAAGGAAGAAATTTCCTTGCGCGATAAACTTGATTCTGAAAGGGAAGTAGCCCCGCTCCGGAAAGCGGAGGATGCAGTAGAAATTGATACGACTTCATTGTCCATACAAAAAGTGGCTGAAAAAATCATGTCATTGATTGAAGAAAGGACAAGATGAATTTGAAGTTCTACACATTTGCCAAAAACATTGTAAAAATAGTTTTGAGCCCGGCTTTCAGGGTTAAAACAATAGGTAAGGAGAATTTTCCGAAAGACGGGGGCGTCTTGATTTGTGCCAACCATATCGAAAATCTCGATCCCCCGATAGTAGGGATTACCTGTCCCCGTGACATCCATTTTATGGCGAAAGAAGAAATTTTTCACCTGCCAGTTCTAAAGGACATATTGCCAAGGGTAAATGCTTTCCCTGTAAAAAGGGGAATGAGTGACAGGGAGGCGCTGAGGACCGGCCTATCCCTGCTAAAGGAAGGAAAGGTCTTGGGCCTGTTTCCTGAAGGGACCAGAAGCAAGAGCGGCGAGCTTGGCGAAGGGTTGGCAGGAGCTGGATTTTTTGCGCTTCGCACGGAAGCAAAAATCGTTCCGTGTGCGATCATCGGACCTTATAAATTGTTTCGGCCGTTGAAAGTCATTTATGGTAACCCGATTGATTTCACAGAATACCGCGCAAAAAAGATATCCGCGGATGAAGCTACCAAAATCATCATGGATGAAATCAGGGCTCTTCTTTCGGCTGGCAAGTAATCCTTCTTGCTTGACAATTCCCGAATTTTATTGGAATTTATAAAATAGGGGATTATTCCAAATTATCAAATTATACGAAGTGAAATTCTGCCGAGCAGTCATGGGTTAAGGAGGAGTTCGAAATGACAGAAGACATGAACCAAGTAGAAGTAAACAACTATGGAGTTGGCGATAAGGTTAAAGCGAGGGTAACCAAAGTTGAAGAAAAACAGGTGATTGTAGATGTGGAGAACAGTAAGACGGATGGCATCATCCCTATCAGCGAGCTCTCCAGCCTGCATGTGGAAAAAGCAACTGACGCAATTTCCGAAGGAGATGAGCTTGAACTTGAAGTCATTAAGGTCGAAGAAGAAGCCCTCATCCTTTCGAAGCGCAAAATTGATGCATTAAAAGCATGGGACGAACTCGAAAAGAAATTTGAAACTCAGGAAGTATTTGAAGCTGAGGTCAAGGATGTGGTCAAAGGCGGCCTCGTGGTTGATCTGGGCGTCAGGGGATTTGTTCCCGCATCTCTTGTGGAAGATTATTTCGTGGAAGATTTTGCCGATTATAAAGGCAAAACATTAACATTCAAAATTGTGGAACTGGATAAGGAAAAAAATCGCTTGATCCTTTCCCATCGAGCTGTCGTACAAGATGAAAAGGTAAAGAAGAAGGGTGAAGTGCTTGATTCAATCCAGAGCGGACAGGTGATCGAAGGAACTGTCCAAAGAATCACTGATTTTGGTGCATTTGTCGATATCGGCGGCGTGGACGGACTCGTCCATATATCACAGCTGTCACATCAGCATGTAGAGAAAGCTTCCGATGTCGTAAAAGAAGGGGATAAATTAAAAGTCAAGGTGCTTTCGGTCGACCGCGACAATGAAAGAATCTCGCTATCCGTTAAAGAAACGCTGCCGGGTCCTTGGTCAAATATCGCAGAAAGGGCAGCTAAAGGCTCCGTACTTGAGGGCACTGTCAAACGCCTTGTTTCTTTTGGTGCTTTCGTGGAAATCTTCCCCGGTGTCGAAGGTCTTGTCCATATCTCGCAAATTTCGCATAAACATATAGGTACACCTCACGAAGTTCTGACGGAAGGCGAAACCGTGAAGGTGAAAGTCCTTGATGTCAACGAACAGGAGCAGCGTTTATCCTTAAGTATAAAAGAACTTCTGGAGCAGCAAGCTAATGAAGACTCCAATTATGAACTTCCTGAGGAATCCAATGGCTTCCAGCTTGGCGACATGATTGGGGAGCAGCTAAAAAAATTTAAATAATGGTGATGGGCTTGGCGAGAACACAACGAAAATTAGATCACATTAATTATGCATTGCAAACTGGACAGCATAGGTTATCGGGTTTCGAGGATATTTCGTTTGTTCATCAAAGCTTACCGGATTTATCAATAGAAGATGTTTCTCTTGATACAGTAATTGGCGGACTTCATGCAAGTTCGCCAATTTTCATAAACGCAATGACCGGGGGCGGCGGGAAAGAAACAGAACATCTTAATAAAGAACTGTCGATAGCCGCAAGGGAAGCGGGAATACCCATAGCGGTAGGTTCGCAAATGGCTGCCCTAAAAGATCCTGCTGAGGCCGGCTCCTTTGAAATTGTCAGGAGGATGAATCCCGATGGCATTGTCATCGCAAACCTTGGCGGTGAGGCAGGTGTTGATGAAGCGAAGCGGGCGGTGGAGATGCTTCGTGCAAATGCGCTTCAAATCCATTTGAATGTCATACAGGAGCTGACAATGCCTGAAGGAGACCGATCATTTAAGGACACTTTGCTTCGCATCGAAAAAATCACCGCAGCAATGTCGGTCCCTGTCATTGTGAAAGAAACCGGTTTTGGTATGAGCAGGGAAACTGTCAGTAAATTATCCTCTGCAGGGGTATCGATAGCAGATATCGGCGGCTTTGGCGGTACGAATTTTGCGAGAATTGAAAATGAAAGACGCAAGACATCCTTCTCCTATTTTAATGAATGGGGGATACCGACTGCTGTTTCGATTGCAGAAGCGGTGTCCGTCAAGAGCGGCATGGCAATTATCGCCTCAGGTGGAATTCAGAATTCATTGGATGTGGCAAAATGCCTTGCTTTAGGGGCAATCGCTGCAGGGATGGCGGGGCAGTTCATCAAAACCCTGAAAGAAAAGGGTCTCCCCGAGTTAATCAAAGAGCTTAAGGACACCCTCCATGATTTGAAGGTGATTATGACCGCCCTTGGCGCAAAGGACATAAAAGCTTTGCAGGAAGCCAGGCTTATTATTAGCGGAGAAACCTTTCACTGGCTTACGCAGCGGGGGATCGACTGTACCCGTTATGCGAGGTAGTGTCCAAGTGTTATGGCATACATATAGTGATGTAAAAAGCTGCAGTCTGCTGAAAAAACCCGCATACTGCAGCTTTTGTTTTCGTATAGTGATGTTTTATCCTTTATTTCTGCTCCTGGCTTCTTTTGGTCCCTCCAGCTGTGTTGCTCCCGGTTTATCTAATGCACGGTCCCGGTCCGATTCGACACGTCCGCTTTCCCTTAGTTTTTTTTCCTGGCGGTCTACTCCCATGTTAACACCTCCTATAGTTCTATCGTGGGCAGATAGTAAAGTATTATACTTTCCTGTCTGCATAAAACAAAACACAGTTGAAGTGCGCCGCTCCTTATTTATTCACCATTTCAAGGCAAGCATATCGTATAAGTTTTTAAATAGATAAGAAAGTATAAAATTTTCATTCGGCGCACAAGGATATACCCGTACCGTTTTCCTTTTTACACGGCGCTAGCGCTTTTCTATATTTCCATAAATTTTATGTGCTCGGTTTTGAACGCTGACCCCGGAGGCTCGTAGGGGCTGTTTAAGCTTCGTTGAAACAGAACATAATGGGGATAATAGGAGGAAGTTTGTATGGATGGAAATTTTTTTTATTGGATCTTATGGATAGTCTGGGTGGTATTCATGTTTTTTGTCCCGGATACATATCAGCCACGGTATGCGATTTTATTGCATTTGCTGGCTGTTATGTGTTTGGCAGCCTATGAACTGCAGATTTACCATTATGCGATAAATATTTCTTTTGTCTATTTGTTTATTATTTGTTGCTTCTATATTAGAAACCTTACTTTCGTAAAAACAATAGGTTTCATTTTCGGGTGCCTCATAATATCACTGTGCTATGCAACCGTTCAATTGTTTGCCCTTCTGGATCCTATCTGGGTGGTTGTTAGAATCGAGTGGATGATGGGAATATTAATGAATTACCTCGCGATTATCCTTTTTGACGAATGGAAATTGAGGATTTTCGCCCTTATTAACGGCATGATAATAGGGGATAGCCTTTATGCAGGTACATTGAGTTTTAACAATATTCCATACTCGGCAGGGACTTATGCCTGGATGGATATGGCAGCACTTATTTTGCTGATGCATGTCGCGTGGGTATTTTTTGAATTTGCCAGCAGGAGGGTGCAGACTGCCATCGAAAATCAAAAAGTACGAAAAGGGACAGCCGGCATAGATGATTTACACGCCGAGCCAAAATAGACAAACATTGTTGATTGCGGAAAAATTTGATACTATATGATAGTTAGAAACTGGTGCAGCCATGCGCTGCACTTGCCTAAGCATATGGAAAAATCAAATATTATGTTTTCGATGAAGAATAATAAGCGGGCACATATACAGCGGGGGACCGCTGGCATTTATATACATATTCCGATTGTTAGAGCGGTTTTCAAACGCCTTCATAAATTTCATAAACATATCAATCCAGAAAGGGTGGAATGCAATGCCAAAACCGGTAATAGCGATAGTGGGGCGGCCAAACGTCGGGAAATCCACTATATTCAATAGAATAGTCGGAGAACGTGTTTCGATAGTCGAGGATGTCCCAGGTGTAACAAGGGACAGGATATACAGCTCTGGCGAATGGCTGACATACGATTTTAACATTATCGATACTGGAGGAATTGATATCGGGGATGAGCCATTCCTTGAGCAAATTCGCCAACAAGCGGAAATAGCCATAGATGAAGCGGATGTCATCATTTTTATGGTGAATGGCCGCGAGGGAGTCACATCAGCTGATGAGGAAGTCGCTAAGATCTTGTATAAATCCAAAAAGCCGGTAGTTCTTGCGGTGAATAAGATTGATAATCCGGAAATGCGCGAACAGATTTACGATTTTTATTCACTCGGTTTTGGGGAACCATTTCCAATCTCCGGCTCCCATGGTTTAGGATTGGGGGACCTGCTTGATGAGGTAGCTAAAAGCTTTCCAAAGCATGAAGAACAGGACTACGGAGAAGATGTCATTAAATTTAGCCTGATCGGCCGCCCGAATGTCGGGAAATCCTCGCTTGTAAACGCAATTCTCGGTGAAGAACGGGTAATCGTAAGCGACATTGAAGGGACCACCCGGGATGCTATTGACACGCCATATACGTTTAATGGGAAAGAATATGTCATCATTGATACGGCTGGGATGAGAAAAAAAGGAAAAGTGTATGAAAGCACTGAGAAATACAGTGTTTTACGTGCCTTGCGGGCCATCGAACGATCTGATGTAGTTCTTGTCGTCTTAAACGCAGAGGAAGGCATCAGGGAGCAAGATAAAAAAATTGCCGGCTATGCCCATGAGGCGGGACGTGCTGTGATCATCGTAGTCAATAAATGGGATGCAATCGAAAAAGACGAGAAAACAATGAAGGAATTCGAGGAAAACATCAGGGCTCATTTTCTTTTCCTTGACTATGCGCCAATTGTTTATGTATCGGCAATTACAAAGAAACGTGTGCATTCCATGCTTCCTGTCATCGACAGGGTAAGCGAATCGCATTCACTGAGGGTACAGACAAATGTGTTGAATGAAGTGTTAATGGATGCCATTGCCATGAACCCGACACCAACCCATAACGGACAGCGGCTTAAAGTCTACTATACGACCCAGGTTGCTGTGAAGCCGCCAACCTTTGTGGTATTCGTAAATGATCCTGAGCTGCTGCATTTTTCCTATGAGCGTTTCTTGGAAAACAGGTTGCGGGATGCATTCAATTTCGAGGGAACACCGATCAAAATCTTTGGGCGGCCTAGAAAATAAGGGAGGTGCTCGTAATATGCCTAAAAATACACAAGGCATCGCCGTTATTGGTGCGGGAAGCTGGGGGACGGCCCTGGCGTTGGTACTTGCCGATAATGGGCACGATGTCAGGATCTGGGGGCATAAACAGGAACAAATTGATGAAATTAACGAACGCCATACCAACCATAAATATTTGCCAGGTTTAAAGCTTCCGGCGGGCATCAAAGGGTACACCTCTTTGAGGGAGGTTATGAATGGAATCACAGACCTCGTTCTGGCTGTTCCGACAAAGGCCATTCGCGAGGTGCTTGGCAAGATTGCACCGGTAGCGGAAAATCCCTTTACAATTGTCCATGTCAGCAAGGGGATTGAACCGGACACACTGCTCAGGATTTCCGAAATGATTGAAGAAGAGCTGCCGTCATCCCTGCTTGCTGGCGTTGTCGTCCTTTCAGGGCCTAGCCATGCGGAGGAAGTGAGCCTGCGCCATCCAACCACAGTAACGGTATCCTCCCGGAATATGGAGACAGCCGAAAGGATACAGGACTTATTCATCAACCAGAACTTCAGGGTCTATACGAACCCCGACATCGTCGGTGTCGAAATTGGAGGTGCGTTGAAGAATATCATCGCCCTTGCTGCAGGGATAACGGATGGCCTTGGGTATGGGGATAATGCGAAAGCCGCTTTGATTACAAGGGGACTTGCAGAAATTTCCAGATTGGGCACGGCGATGGGTGCGAATCCCCTAACATTTTCCGGCCTTGCTGGCATTGGCGATTTGATCGTTACCTGTACGAGTGTACACTCCCGAAATTGGCGCGCAGGCAATCTGCTTGGAAAAGGGCAAAAGCTCGATGAAGTGCTTGAAAATATGGGAATGGTCGTGGAAGGTGTAAGAACAACAAAAGCGGCTTATCAGCTGGCCAAAAAATACAATGTGGACATGCCGATTACATCGGCACTGTATCATGTACTGTTTAACGGCGAAAATGTCAAAGAATCTGTGGATCGTTTAATGAATAGGACGAAAACAGCTGAGATGGAGGACCTGGTCAACATACTTGGGGCGAGGCTGGGCGATTAAATATCAGCCATTGGTTTATTTATTTTTCAAATATAGGCGTTAGAGGATACGGTTTCCTCCTGTGCCGCATACAATGCATCGTAGTAAACTGGTAATCTGACCTGGTTTATGGGGGATTTAGTCAATGGCAGAAGATGGATGATTTCTATCTTCTGCTTTTTTTCATTAAGAAGTTTAAACTTCTTAATGAAAAAAAGTATAAGAAAATACAACGACTGTCGCCATTCGTGCGATAAGTTGTGTCTTCCCTCGTATATCCGCCAATCTGGCGGAATTTTTTACGTATTCGACAAACCCTGCATGTGGTATAATGTTTTCGGATTGGCTAAGGAAATTCTTGCCGGAATTTTTTGTTATATTTCATGGAATTCCCTTTGAAAACCTTTCATCAGAGCCATCTAAAAAGGAGTGAAACAAATGACACCAGCTTTACAGAAGATGTGGATTTCGTTTGCTGCCATGATCTTTATGTTTATTTCCATTCTAATGATTTATTTCAGCCGTTATAAACTAAAGGGCATCCTTCGTGTTTTGACGGCAGTGATTGCTTACATATTGATGATTTCCGCCGGTTTAATCATATTATTTGTCGTTTTAAGCGGACCGACTGCATAGTGAGGTTGAATGAAATGAAGAGATTGAGAATCAAATTAACAGCGATTTTGCTACTGGCAATGTCATTATTGACTGGGTGCCTGTACCCCGAACAGAGGAGCGCGGAAAATCAGGTTCCATATAAGGAGCAAATCCAATCTGTCCAAAGTGCGGTTGACCAGTTCAAAAAAGATGAGGGTGGAATCCTGCCAATAAAGACGAAACCGGGGGATACCCCGTATTATCAAAAGCACCTTATCGATTTCAAAAAAATAGTTCCTACCTATATGGCTGAACCTCCAGGGAATTCATATGAATCTGGCGGAGTTTTTCAATATGTAATTATAGATGAAGAAACAAACCCAACTGTGAAAATATTTGATATCCGGATTGCGCAGCAGCTACAGGACCTGAATCTGCGCCTTAGGATTCATAGGGAGAATAATGGCTATCCGCCTTTTAAAGAGCAGCTGGCAGACGATGTGTTTACGCTGGATTACAAAAAAATGGGCTTGAAAGAGGATCCCACAATCGTTAGCCCATATTCAGGGAAACCGCTGTCCATCGTGACGAATTCAAAGGCAGAGCTGTTTGTGGACTATACGCCAGATTTAGTTGATTCTGTACAAAAAATAGATAAACAGTTTAAACCGGGTGAGGATATCCGGCCGGTATTGGCGGAAAGTTCGGAATTTGTCCCCGCTTATTCGCTTCCATACACCATTGACCAAAAAACAAATAAACCCATATTCTTAACAAAATAGGCATAACCCTTTTTCTGCAAAATATATTGTAGGGGAAGGGTTATTTCTTTAGCTTCTGAAAATCCTTAACCTTACAATAAACAGCACTCATATAAAAACAAATCCGATGTAGGGAAAAAAGGAGGATTTCATGTTAAAAAATCAGGAATATATTTTTAGGACAACATCATAAACTAATAGTGTCCTAGATTGCATAAACGGATGATGTTATCCCAGCAACTCTAATATCGGGAGGGGATACCTTGGAAAAGGTAGATATTTTTAAAGATATAGCTGAACGTACCGGCGGAGATATATACTTAGGTGTTGTGGGCGCAGTGCGCACCGGTAAATCTACATTTATTAAAAAGTTTATGGAATTGGTGGTCATACCGAACATAAGTACAGAAGCGGACCGCGCAAGGGCACAGGATGAGCTGCCTCAAAGCGCAGCTGGAAAAACGATCATGACGACTGAACCGAAATTTGTCCCGAACCAGGCAGCGTCGATTCATGTGGCTGAAGGCCTTGATGTAAACATCAGGCTCGTCGATTGTGTCGGTTATACTGTGCCTGGGGCAAAAGGATATGAAGATGAAAACGGACCCCGCATGATCCATACTCCATGGTACGAAGAGCCGATCCCTTTTCATGAAGCTGCCGAAATCGGCACAAGAAAGGTTATACAGGACCATTCAACTCTAGGAGTTGTCATAACGACAGACGGCACGATCGGGGAGATTCCGCGAAGCGATTATATTGAGGCCGAAGAAAGGGTCATAGAAGAACTAAAAGAGGTCGGCAAACCATTTATCATGATTGTTAACTCGGTACAGCCTCATCATCCTGATACGGTCGCCCTGAGGGAGAACCTTCAGGAAAAATATGATATTCCGGTCTTGGCCATGAGTGTGGAAGGAATGCGCGAAACCGACGTTTTGAATGTTCTCCGTGAAGCATTGTATGAATTCCCTGTTTTGGAAGTGAATGTAAACCTTCCAAGCTGGGTATTGGTTCTAAAAGAAAACCATTGGCTTCGGGAAAGCTACCAGGAGGCTGTCAAAGAAACAGTAAAAGATATAAAGCGGCTGCGAGATGTTGACAGAGTTGTAGGTCATTTCAATGATTTTGAGTTCATCGAACGCGCCAGCCTTGCCGGCATTGAGATGGGCCAGGGTGTAGCGGAAATCGACCTTTATGCACCGGATGCGCTTTATGATGATATATTAAAAGAGATTGTCGGTGTTGAAATCCGCGGAAAAGACCATCTTCTTGCGCTCATGCAGGACTTCGCTCATGCGAAAGCCGAATATGATCAAGTTTCAGATGCGCTGAAAATGGTGAAGCAGACCGGTTATGGCGTAGCCGCACCTTCGTTGGCCGATATGAGCCTTGATGAACCGGAAATAATCAGGCAAGGATCGCGGTTTGGTGTCCGATTGAAAGCAGTAGCACCTTCCATCCATATGATAAAAGTGGATGTGGAGTCGGAATTTGCTCCGATCATTGGTACAGAAAAGCAAAGTGAGGAGCTGGTACGCTATCTAATGCAAGATTTTGAAGATAATCCACTATCAATCTGGAACTCCGATATTTTTGGCCGCTCCTTAAGTTCGATTGTAAGGGAAGGAATCCAGGCCAAATTATCGCTAATGCCTGAAAACGCCCGCTACAAATTAAAAGAAACATTGGAGCGAATCATAAACGAAGGGTCCGGCGGATTGATTGCGATTATTCTATAGGTTAAGGTCGAACCAGCCTGGAGCAGGCTGGTTCTTTTTATGCGTACACAAACTAAGTGCACCATGTCCCCATGTCTGCTCTATGTAATCCATATCCTGTGGGCACGGGCGCACCTGATTTCGGCCTTTAAACAGGCCCGCAAGCAGTTGGGTTTTTTAGTGCTGCCTCCTGTTCCCTTGCTGAGTTATCGTGGCTTTTTGAAGAATAAATAAATAATATATGCTTTTTTTAAGAAAAGATTCCCACAATTTTTTTTTATCCCTTGCTAATGGAATAGCATTTGTGATAATCTACATTAAGAAAACGCGTTATATCGCCATTCTTACCCATTTGAGAATTCTTGCCATAGGTTACAGCGACTAATTTCCATCTTCGTTTTTGGAAACAAAAGGAAATTATTAACTTAGTAACAAATCACTATTATACAGTGTTTGTAATATTGATTTTTTATACAAATCCTTTTGGGAGGAGGTGAATGGCATGAACAAGACAGAATTGATTAACGCAGTTGCTGAAGCAGGAGAGCTTTCCAAGAAAGATGCTACAAAAGCGGTTGATGCTGTTTTTGATACAATCTTAGACGCTTTGAAAAACGGTGATAAAGTACAATTGATCGGTTTTGGTAACTTCGAAGTTCGTGAGCGTGCGGCTCGCAAAGGCCGTAACCCGCAGACCGGCGATGAAATCGAAATCGCTGCAAGTAAGGTGCCGGCATTCAAGCCTGGTAAAGCACTTAAAGACGCTGTGAAGTAATTACATACGGTACTTTAAGCCAAAAGGGGCCCACTCGTGAGTGGACCCCTTTTTTGCTTCTTTTTTTCAAAGTATGTTAAAATTGGTTAATATGTTTTTTTGCATAATGCTTGTGTTTTAAGGAGGAACAGCAATGGGAAACGTTAATCATGCCCAAATAGAAGAAGCCGTAAGAATGATCTTGGAAGCGGTCGGTGAAGATCCAGACCGTGAAGGTCTTTTAGATACCCCAAAACGTGTAGCAAGGATGTATGAAGAAGTATTTTCCGGACTAAGCCAGGACCCCAAGCAATATTTTGAAACGATATTCGGGGAAGACCATGAAGAGCTTGTGCTGGTAAAGGATATCCCGTTTTATTCCGTATGCGAGCATCATCTGGTCCCTTTTTATGGAAAAGCGCATGTTGCTTACATACCAAGGAACGGGAGAGTGACGGGTTTAAGCAAGCTGGCCAGAGCCGTAGAGGCTGTCTCGAGGAGGCCGCAGCTGCAGGAAAGAATTACATCGACGGTGGCGGACTCGATTATGGAAAAGCTTGAGCCTCATGGTGTAATGGTGGTGGTCGAGGCGGAGCATATGTGTATGACGATGCGGGGGGTAAAGAAGCCCGGCGCGAAAACAGTCACTTCCGCTGTCCGCGGAGCTTTTGCCGAGGATGCCCGTTCAAGGGCCGAAGTACTTGCTTTCATTAAAGATTAATAAGGCCCGGTAAAACTCGAAGATGTGGAGGCGTACATTATGGAGGAAAAATTGATACGTGATTATGTTGTAATCAAGGCAGTCGAAGATGGCGTCAACGTAATAGGGTTGACAAGGGGGACGGATACAAGATTCCACCATTCTGAAAAACTTGATTCCGGTGAAGTAATGATTGCCCAGTTCACCGAACATACTTCAGCGATAAAAATCAGGGGGAATGCAAAGATTTATACTGCCTTTGGAGAGATAGAGAGTGAAGCGAAGAGGAGCCAGCCGGGAAAATAATCTTATACAGGGCTGCGAGCCTTTCTCTTTTACCCAAATTGGCCGGCATAATTGGTTTGACAGTCCTTCCTTTATGCCCACCCTTTTTCTGGAGAACGCCATAAATAAAATAGTACGACTATAGGTACTATCGCATTATTTTTATGTTATAATGATTTGTGTTTTTAAACTGACCTGCGTACAGCGGTAGCAGGTAAATAAAAATTATTTTACGACGGATGCAAGGGTGATTTCAGTTGTTAAAATTAACTACTCTTTTGGCAGAATTGAAAGAATTGATACAAGCAAAAACGAATCATCCTTATTTGCAGATGTTTTTGGAAAAGCCGACAATCGATGAAGATAAGCTGCTCCTCTTAGCAGGGTTGTTTAATGATTTGGAGATAACGGAAGCTGACCGGAAAAAATATATAGTATCCACCATGCTGGTTCAAATGGCCCTCGATGCACATGAATCTGTAACCAATTCCAATGTCCCTGATTACGATGGAAGCCAGATGAAAAGCCGGCAGTTGACAGTGTTGGCCGGGGATTATTACAGCGGTTTGTACTACCAGCTTCTTGCCGAGGTGGAGAACATCACGTTAATCAGGGTACTGGCGAGCGCGATTAAAGACGTAAATGAACATAAAATATTGCTTTACCAAAAGTCTTTATCCGACATGTCTGGCCTGATTAAAACATTAAAAGCGATCGAATCGTCATTGATTCGAAAAGTGGCCGAAAGCATGGGAAGCCCCGTATGGAAGGACCTGGCCGAAGATATCCTTCTCTTGAACCGTCTGCATCTGGAAAAGAAGAGCTACCTGGAAACCGGACAATCCATCATTTTCGAGATTTTAAAAAAGATGTTTTATCCGAAAAAGGATAAGTCAGGCCCTTTATCAAACGAGCAGGCTGCTTTCGTTCTGAATAAAATGGATCAGTGTATTGCAAGCGCCCATGCTTCGCTCCGCCGGACTCTGGAAAAGAAAGGTCCAAAACAAGGGGTCCTGGCTAGCAGGATAGGGGCCATTTTGGATTATACGGCACATGCGGCAAATTCATTTGTGGAAGAAGGGTAAAAACAATGCAACAGTCGAAGGAACAAAGAGTCCATCATGTCTTTGAAAAAATCTATGATAATTATGACAAGATGAACTCTGTCATCAGCTTTAAGCAGCACATTAGATGGCGTAAAGCCACCATGAACCATATGAATGTCCCTCATGGCGCAATCGCGCTTGATGTTTGCTGCGGCACAGCCGACTGGACCATTGCCTTGGCAGAAAAGACAGGGTCTGCGGGAAAGGTCACAGGCCTTGATTTCAGCAAGAATATGCTGAAAATAGGGGAAGAAAAAGTGAGAAAACTGGAAATTGGCGAATATGTAGACTTAATCCACGGAAATGCGATGGAACTGCCCTTTGAAGATAATACCTTTGATTATGTAACCATTGGATTCGGGCTTCGCAATGTTCCGGATTATATGCAAGTGCTTAAAGAAATGCACAGGGTTCTAAAACCGGGCGGGATGGCTGTATGCCTCGAAACATCCCAGCCGACATTGATAGGTTTTAAACAGCTGTATTATTTTTACTTCCGGTTTATCATGCCTGTCTTTGGAAAGCTGTTCGCCAAAAGCTATAAGGAATATTCGTGGCTGCAGGAGTCGGCACGCGATTTCCCTGGCATGAAAGAACTGGCATCCATGTTCAAGGAAGCCGGTTTTGCCAATGTTAGCTATAAAGCCCATAGCGGCGGGGTGGCAGCGACACATTTTGGCCGAAAAGCGATATGAGCATGAAAAGCATTTACAAAGCTGGGTGGAGTGTATGAAACTTACAACGTTGTATTCTGATTTGAATACAGACTTGAAAATAATCGAAAAAGAATTAGAAGCTTCCATACAGGCCGATTCACCTGTTCTTAGACAAGCTTCTGTGCATTTGCTGCAATCAGGGGGAAAGCGGATTCGCCCAGTTTTTGTATTGCTGGCTGCAAAGTTTGGCAATTATGATATCCATGTTATCAAAAACGCCGCAATCGTTCTTGAACTGATCCATATGGCCTCGCTCGTCCATGATGATGTGATCGATGATTCGGACCTGCGACGAGGAGCACCGACCATCAAATCCAAATGGGATAACCGGATCGCCATGTACACGGGCGATTATATTTTTGCACGATCCCTTGAGGTGATGTCCAATATTAAAAATCCTCTGGCACACCAGCTCTTGGCACATACAATCGTCGAAGTATGCAAAGGTGAAATTGAGCAGATCAGGGATAAGTATGACTTTAACCAGAATTTAAGGACATATTTAAGGAAAATTAAGCGTAAAACTGCACTCCTTATCGCTTCGAGCTGCCAATTAGGGGCAATCGCGGCCGATGTGGAGGAAAACATTCATAAACACTTATTCCGTTTTGGGTATTTTGTCGGCATGACATATCAGATCACGGATGATATCCTCGATTTTACTGCTACGGAAAAGGAACTCGGAAAACCCGCCGGAGGCGATTTGCGCCAGGGAAATATCACCCTCCCCGTATTGATTGCGATGAAGGACCCTGCCATAAAGGCAAGGGTGGAGAGGGTACATGAGAATACTTCCAAGGAAGAATTAGCGGAGCTGCTCCAATTAATCAACACTTCCGGCGCTATTGAAAAAGCCGCTGAATTGGGTAATGCCTATTTGCAGAAAGCCTTTGAAGTCCTTGCGGAACTGCCTGCAAACCGTGCAAAAAAAACGTTATATGAAATAGCCAAATTCATTGGTAAACGCAAGTATTAAATAATTGTCGTAACCGAGGGTTGCGAATATTTCGAAAAAATGATACTATTTTTTTGGATTGTCTGGAAAAAGGGCATCTATCATACATATTAGGAGTGGACATTCATGGAAAAAACGTTTCTAATGGTTAAACCTGATGGTGTACAACGCAACCTGATCGGTGAGATCGTATCACGTTTCGAGAAAAAAGGTTTCCGTCTTGTTGGCGCAAAATTGATGTCGATTTCACAAGAGCTTGCCGAGCAGCACTATGGTGAACACAAAGAGCGGCCGTTCTTTGGGGAATTAGTCGATTTCATTACTTCAGGACCTGTATTTGCTATGGTTTGGGAAGGTGAAAATGTAATCGCTACCTCGCGCCAGATGATGGGGGCGACAAACCCAAAAGACGCGGCAGCAGCTACAATCCGCGGAGATTTTGCAGTCAATGTGGGCAAGAATGTTATCCATGGATCTGATTCTCCGGAAAGCGCAGAGCGTGAAATCGGCTTATTCTTCAAACAAGAAGAATTGGTAGAATACCCTAAATTGATTAGCCAATGGGTTTATTAATAGATTCATAATAAAAAAAGCTTTGCCTGCCGGCAAGGCTTTTTTACTTTAAGAAAGTATGACTTGGCAACGCCGATGTTCACACGACATAGTGACAAAGAGTTAAGGAAAGAAGAACACAGACTAATTTACGCTACCTCCTTATGGTTAGGCCTATGTGACCCTGTACGCCTCAACTTCTCCACTCTGTCTTTGCTTTTCAAGACTCGCCAATGCGCGAGTTTCTTTATGCCCAAAAGAAAGATTTCAAGAAATATTCCCAAATTGCAAACTTCTATCGATTTAATACCGATATACTTAATTGAGGAAACATATTAAAATGAATATATTTTGAAGGAGCCATAGTCTATGCATCACGAATACATGGATTTCATAACACATATAAAAAAATTGACAGGAATCGATTTATCACTCTATAAAGAAGCCCAAATGAAGCGCAGGCTAATTTCGTTATATGAAAAAAAGGGGTATAAATCGTTTGGTGCATATTACCAAGCCATTCAAAAGGACTCTGCCGCTCTAAATGAGTTTCTGGACAGGATGACGATCAATGTTTCCGAATTTTACCGCAATGCAAAAAGGTGGGAAGTGCTTGAGAAAAAGATTCTTCCAAGATTGCTGAGTTCGTCGAGGAAGCTGAAAATATGGAGCGCAGCATGTTCAACCGGTGAGGAACCGTATACTATTGCAATGGTTTTATCGAACCTTGTATCATTATCCCAAATTGAAATCCAGGCCACAGACATTGATGAGAATGTACTGGCGAGGGCGAAGATGGGCGTTTATCCGGCCCGCTCCCTGAACGAGGTTCCTGGCCATATGAAGGCAAAATATTTTATAAAAGAAGGAGACTTCTACAAGGTCGCAGATGAAATAAAGCGGACGGTAACATTCAAGAAACAGAATCTGCTTGCTGACCGTTTTGATTCAGGGTTTGACTTGATCGTGTGCCGCAATGTGCTCATTTACTTTACAGAAGAGGCAAAACATACGCTTTACAATAAATTCAGTGAATCCCTGAAAGAGGACGGAGTTTTCTTTGTCGGAAGTACGGAACAGATTTTTAACCCTGCCTCCTATCAATTCGATACGGAAGATACGTTCTTTTATAAAAAACAATCAGGCAAATTTATTCTAAGCGCAGGCAAAAAAGGCTGAATTCCCCTCTGGGCGGGAATTTGGTTTTTTTTATATTTTCTGATTTCAAAGCTTGATAACAGTTCCCACTTTTCTAAAAACTATGGTATATTGATACATAAATCCTTTAAAGAGATAAAAGGGGGAAAAAGTAAATGAGATATTTAACGGCCGGGGAATCCCACGGCCCGCAGTTGACTGCCATCATCGAGGGGTTGCCTGCCGGCATGCCGATTAATCAGGAAGACATAAACAATGAGCTTGCACGCAGGCAGAAAGGATATGGCCGCGGCAGGAGGATGCAGATCGAGAAAGACAAGGCATTTATCGCTTCGGGCATCAGGCATGGTTATACACTTGGTTCGCCTGTAGCACTGGTAGTTGAAAACAAGGACTGGACACATTGGACCAAAATTATGGGCAGTGAGCCCATTAGCGGGCCGGAATCAGAGGAAGTGAAAAGGAAAATAACAAGGCCAAGGCCTGGGCATGCGGACCTAAACGGCGGGATAAAGTACGGACACAGGGATTTGCGGAACGTGCTTGAGCGTTCTTCTGCCAGGGAAACGACTGTCAGGGTAGCCGCAGGTGCAGTTGCCAAAAAATTATTGGCCCTTCTCGGTATTCAAGTGGCTTCCCATGTAATCGAAATTGGAGGGGTCAAAGCACACCCGACTGCGTATTCATCCATAAAAGAGCTTCAGGAGCACACGGAAGCATCACCTGTACGCTGCTTTGACAGCAATGTTGAACAAGCTATGATGGATGCAATCGATGAGGCTAAGAAAAATGGTGATTCCATTGGCGGGATTGTTGAAGTGATTGTAGAAGGAATGCCTGTAGGTGTCGGAAGCTATGTACATTATGACAGGAAGCTTGACGCTAAGCTGGCGGCTGCGATTGTCAGCATTAACGCTTTCAAGGGTGTAGAGATCGGTATCGGTTTTGAAGCGGCCCATCTGCCTGGAAGTGAAGTGCATGATGAAATCTTATGGAGCAAGGATAATGGCTACTACAGAAAAACAAATAGGCTGGGCGGCCTGGAAGGCGGTATGACGACAGGCATGCCAATCATTGTTCGCGGTGTCATGAAGCCGATCCCAACTTTATATAAGCCGTTGCAAAGTGTGGACATCGATACAAAAGAAGCTTTTGCAGCTAGCATCGAGCGTTCCGACAGTTGTGCAGTCCCGGCGGCAGCCGTCGTTGCAGAAGCCGTTGTCGCATGGGAGCTTGCCGCAGCCCTGATCGATCAATTTCCGGCCGACCGTTTTGAAAAATTGGTTGAGGCGATCGAAACTCATAAGGCAGAGGCAAAGGAGTTTTAATTGGCAATGGAAACCATTAAAGTAAAAACGCCGTCCAAGTCCTATCCGGTTTTCATCGGGCGAAATGCTACCAACTCCCTGCCGGAATTTATTCGGGAACACTTTTCCCAGGTAGGGAAAATACTGATTATCACAGACGAAAAAGTTGCCGGTCTTCATTTACATACCGTAAAGGAATTATTGTCCGGTATTGGTATCCCAATTTTGGATTATGTAGTCCCTGAAGGGGAGCATGCTAAAACATTTGATGTATTCTTTGCGTGCCAGAGCTATGCGCTTTCCCAAAACTTAAACCGAAAATCAATGATTATCGCGCTTGGGGGAGGAGCGGTCGGCGACCTTGCCGGCTTTGTTGCGGCAACCTTCATGAGGGGCATCCCGTTTATCCAGGTGCCTACTACATTGCTTTCACATGATAGCGCAGTTGGCGGGAAGGTGGCTATCAACCATCCGCAAGGAAAGAATATGATTGGCGTTTTCCATCAGCCGGAAGCCGTGTTTTTTGATCTATCCTTTTTGGAAACTTTGCCTCCCAGGGAGTTAAGGTCGGGTTTTGCGGAGGTTGTTAAGGAAGCTTTAATCCAGGATCCGGGGTTTTACAGTTGGCTATTCGCGAATGTAACCCGGTTGGATACACTGACTGAAGAGCAGCTCTTGCATATGATCAAAAGAGGGATTGAAATTAAAGCGGCGATTGTTGAGGAAGATGAAAAAGAAACAGGTGTCCGCGCCTACCTGAACCTCGGCCATACGCTTGGACATGCTATCGAAGGATTGGCTGGATATGGAAAATTTTCGCATGGTGAAGCCGTTATGATCGGGACCATCTTTGCCCTGCATTTGAGCCGGAAAAAGCTGCAGCTGGATATCGATCTTGAAGGGTTTATCGATTGGGCCCGCGGTTTAGGCTATGAAACAGAGATTCACGAAGGTTTAAACAAGACGGATATACTGTCGTTTATGAAACGGGATAAAAAGGTGATCAGCGACATTGTTACATTTGTCTTGCTCGAAAAAGTGGGCAGTCCAAAGATGGCAAATATATCTGACAGTGAAATTATGGATAACCTCTCAGTGATATACAGAAAAAACTAAATGACCGCAAACCAAGGGGGAGAAAGATGATTCGAGGAGTCAGGGGTGCGATTACAGTCGACAGGAATGAAGAACAGCACATTATCGAAGCAACGGAAAAATTGCTGGTGAATATGATTGAAGAAAATGAAATAGAGCCGGAAAACGTTGCTTCCGTTTTTATTTCCGTAACAGATGATATCAATTCAGTCTTTCCGGCCAAGGCACTTCGCAAGTTCAACGGCTGGACCTATGTGCCGGTCATGTGCATGCAGGAAATCCCGGTACCAAATTCTCTGAAATTCTGTATTCGGATCATGATTCACCTGAATACAGAACTAGCCCAGCAGGATATCCGGCATGCTTATTTGGAAAAGGCGATTGCTTTGCGTCCTGATTTAAAAGAAACACAGCAGTAGAAAAGCAGGCAGCAACAGTTCAACAATTGGCAAAAAAATATCGAAACTACCATGGCTGCTGCGTATTAGTATGGTATAATACCCTTATACTTTGCTGCTTTAAAGCGTTGATTTATAAAATGAGGTGAATGAAATGAAGTGGAAAAGTGCTGTACAACAGCTGAAGCCTTATCAGCCCGGCAAATCAATTCAGGAAGTAAAAAGGCAATACGGCCTTGAGAGCATCACGAAACTTGCTTCCAATGAAAATCCTTATGGCTCGTCTGAAGCCGTTAAAGAAAGCGTCAGAAACTTCAGCGATTCGCTTGCCATATATCCGGACGGGTATGCAACCTTAATGAGAACAACTGTCGCAAACCACGTTGGGGTTAAGGAAACGGAACTAATTTTTGGAAATGGGTCCGATGAGATCATTCAGATCATCTCCCGAAGTCTGCTTCACCCAACAAGAAATACGGTATTGGCTGCCCCGACTTTTCCGCAATACCGCCACAATGCTGTAATAGAGGGTGCGGAGATCAGGGAAGTGGAGCTTATCGACGGGGCGCATGATTTAACAGGCATGCTTGCCCAAATAGATGAAAATACTTCGGTAGTCTGGTTGTGCACTCCCAATAACCCAACAGGCGTTTATATTCCATCCGCTGACCTAATTGATTTCCTGGACCGGGTGCCTGAAGACGTCCTTGTTGTCATTGATGAAGCATACTTTGAATATGTTGAGGCTGATGATTATCCGGATAGTGTAAAGCTGATCGAATCCTATAAAAATCTTATTGTTTTAAGGACTTTTTCGAAGATTTATGGTCTCGCGTCTTTGAGGATTGGGTATGGAATCGCAAATGAGGAAATCATCCGCATGCTCGAACCGGCACGCGAACCGTTCAACACGAACACAATGGGCCAGCTATCGGCGATTTCGGCCATAGGCGATCAGGAGTTTGTTGCAAAATGCAAGCAGGAAAACCGCAAAGGGCTTCAGCAATATTACCGTTTTTGTGAAGAAGAGAACTTATCATACTACCCTTCCCAGGGCAATTTCATTTTGATTGATTTTGGCACCGATGGGGACGAGGTGTTTCAATTCCTCCTAGAAAGAGGTTTCATCGTTCGGTCCGGAAATGCGCTTGGTTTTCCGTCCTCAGTAAGGGTCACAGTCGGTTCGCCGGAACAAAATGATGGGATCATTGCCATCATGAAGGAATACCTTGCTTCTAAAAACCGTGAAGGGGCAAAAATGCAATAAACCGTTTGTATCGGGGTGAGATCAGGTGAGGGGAAACGTATTAATAATCGGGCTCGGCCTGATTGGCGGGTCTGTAGGTCTTGCAATAAAGCAACAACATCGTGAGGCATTTATATTCGGATATGATGTTAGTGAAAAAAATATCAGACTTGCCAAAATGCTCGGTGTTGTTGACGAAGGGGTTTTCACCATTGAAGAGGCAGCAAGAGCGGCAGACCTCATTATCCTTTCGGTTCCGGTAGCCGAGACAAGGCGAATCATGGCTTCCCTTGCGTCTTTGTGCTTGAAGCCGGGGGTTATTGTTACGGATGTGGGCAGTACCAAAAAGAAAGTGGTCGAAGAAGCAAAATGCCTTACAGACAGGGGGATTTGCTTCATTGGGGGCCATCCTATGGCGGGTTCCCATAAAAGCGGTCCGGGTGCCGCAAAAGCAAGGCTTTTTGAGAACGCGTTCTATCTATTGACTCCTGAAGCAAATACAGATAAAGGAAAGCTAAGCGAATTGATGGAGTGGCTCGACGGAACGAAAGCCAATTTCCTGATCGTTACACCTGACGAACATGATTTGCTGACAGGTGTGATCAGCCACTTTCCTCATATTGTTGCAGCGGGGCTCGTCGGCCAGGCAAAAAATTACAACATGGAAAACATCCTGGTTTCCCGCCTAGCTGCCGGTGGGTTCAGGGACATTACCAGAATTGCCTCGAGCAGCCCGGTAATGTGGCGGGATATACTGATGCAAAACAAATCGGTGCTTATGGATTTAATGGACGATTGGCTTAAAGAAATGGAACGCGTAAAATCGCTTCTTGAAGTGGATGATTATGAATCTATCCTTAAATTTTTCAAGAGTGCCAAAGAATTTCGAGATGAGCTTCCGGTACGTGCCAAAGGGGCAATACCAGCTTTTTATGATTTGTATATTGATGTACCGGATTACCCGGGTATCATTTCGGAAATCACCGGTTATTTTGCCCATGAGGGCATATCGATAACAAATATAAGAATTATGGAGACACGTGAAGATGAGATTTACGGAGTACTGGTTGTGAGCTTTCAGACTGACCATGACAGGATAAAAGCGGAAGAATGCATAAAGCATTATACAAACTATGAGACATTTATTGCGTAAGCGCCGTAAGCTCTGAGGGAAGGATGGTCATATGAAAAGCCAAAGGTTACAAACGAATGTCAAATCGCTTAAAGGTATGCTGGGAGTGCCAGGAGATAAATCAATTTCCCACAGGTCGATTATGTTCGGGGCCATCGCTCATGGTGAAACTACAGTGGGCAACTTTCTCCCTGGGGCAGATTGTTTAAGCACAATTTCCTGCTTCCGGAAGCTTGGTGTCAGGATTGAAGAAGAAGATTCGGCCGTCCGTGTTGTTGGAAAGGGCTTTGAAGGGCTTGAGCGGCCTGTTGAAATGCTGGATGTCGGAAACTCCGGCACTACGATCCGGTTAATGCTTGGCATTCTGGCAGGGAGGGAGTTTGAGGCTGTGCTAGCCGGCGACAGTTCGATAGCCAAACGCCCGATGACGAGGGTGGTCAAACCTTTAAGAGAGTTAGGCGCGGTCATCGATGGAGAAAATGACGGGAAATTCACGCCGCTGACGATCAAGGGCGGAAAACTGCGTGGGATTTCCTATGAACTCCCGATGGCAAGCGCCCAGGTGAAATCAGCGATCCTGCTTGCCGGACTCCAGGCTGAAGGAGAAACGGTTGTAATCGAGCCCACAAAAACAAGAGACCACACAGAAAGAATGATTGCCGAATTCGGAGGCCGCATTGAAAGGGACGGAGACCGGATAACGGTTAAGGGGAACCAAATGTTTAGGGCAACCCATATTGAAGTTCCAGGGGATATTTCGTCAGCTGCTTTTTTCATGGTAGCTGCGGCGATTACCAAAAACAGTGAAGTGAAACTGACGAATGTTGGATTGAATCCTACCCGCACAGGCATAATTGATGTAATGAAGCAGATGGGTGCCGATATCGAGGTTGAAACTCTCAAGAAAAAAGGAGAGCCTTCCGGAAATATCATTGTACGCTCATCAAATTTAAAAGGGATCGAAATTTCCGGCGATCTTATCCCGCGCCTTATTGATGAAATACCGGTTATCGCCCTGCTTGCAACTCAGGCACAAGGTGTGACTGTCATTAAAGATGCCCAAGAGCTGAAAGTGAAGGAAACAAACCGGATTGATACCGTGGCCAATGAGCTGGCTTCCCTGGGAGCTGATATTACGCCGACTGAGGATGGCATGATCATTAATGGGGGGGCAAAACTTACGGGCCGAACCGTTTCCAGCCATGGGGATCACCGAATAGGAATGATGCTGGCTATTGCCGGTCTTGTTGCACAGGGTGAGATGGATCTGCACGACCCTTCCGCAATAGAAGTGTCATATCCGGGATTTTTCGAACACCTTTCCACTTTAATAGATTAATGACCGGGGGCTCTTCCCCGGTTTTTTTGGTGTGCCTGGCTTGAAAAATATACGGTGATCAAGCATAAATCGATGATTCTGTCATAGCCTTTCTTAAGGACAAGTTAAGAGGTGGGTATATGGCCTATATTATTGAGTATGCGAAACTGTATCAGCATGGAAAACTTGTTGATACATCAATTGCAGTAAAAGATAACAGGATTTATTCCATCCATTTGCCTGTCACCCGTCTTCGCCACATGAGGATGAAGGCAGGCCAGTTCATTATGGCCCCTGCAAATGTAATGGTTGCCATGAACTTTCAGGTATATCCTGATGAAAACTATTTAAAATGTACGTTTATAGGTAAAGGGGCGTCCACAATCATTGTTACGGTACCGGTCAAATACGAATATGAGCTGACCTCCAAGCTTAAGGAATACCGCTCACGGCTCAAGCAGTGCCCGCTGGATTACCTGTTCGCATTCAGCATCCCCCAAAACCTCGTCACACCAAAAGTAATCAGTTTTTGCAAAAAAGAAAAAATCCCTGCCGTTTTTATCAACATGAAGGATCCTTCATCATTTAACAATATTGCCTGGAGCTGGATTAAGCAGGCAGCCTTTCCCTACAACCCTGTCTTCATACCTTCCATAGATACCGGAATGGATCCTGGTCCGCTTCTGCACCACTGGTGCCAGATTCTATCCAAACATAATATCCCGCATATATCAGCCACTCTAAATGAAGAGGAACCATTAACCCTCAATGACTTGAAAAAAATTGGCATCTATCCGCAAAGAGGAGATTTGCACTCCAATGGAGAAGTAAGCTATAACTTGTTTTTGGAAAATGCTTTGCTAAACGTTGAGAATGGAATTCCCTCTTTTGATTATGGTAAACTGGTTGTTACTGTGTTGAAAGGCAAAGTAATAAGGGCCGGAGCTGGAATTGATCTCTCGGAGCTTAAAGGCGACGAACTCAACATAACTACTCCAGGTTTTTTCGTATCGGATTGATTTAGTATTTCTATTATGGAAAGGAAAGACCAATGAATATAGTAGAAGAAACTGTTCAACTTTTGAAAAACGGTGAAATTGGCCGGGCTGAAATCCAAATAGGGCGCATTAAGGCGTCCGGGTCTCCTGAAGACATGCATTTGCTTGCAGAGGAATTGTTACAGCTTGGTTTTATGGAAGAAGCAAAAGATCTTTACGAGGAATTATTAACGTTATTTCCAGGTGAAGGCGAGCTGATTTTGTCGCTGGCGGAAATTTTTATTGACGGCGACCGAGAAGATGAGGCCTTTACATTACTTGAGCAAATCAGTCCAGAGGATCATATGTATCCGAGCGCGCTTCTTCTGGAGGCGGACCTATACCAGATGCAGGGAATGGATGAAGTAAGCGAACGGAAATTGATTCAGGCAAAACAATTGCTTCCTGATGAACCGCTGATTGATTTCGCGCTTGGGGAACTTTTCTACCAGCAGGGCAGGGGACAGGACGCCGTGGCAAGCTATCAAAAAGTGTTGGAATCAGGGACGGAGGTGGGCGGAGTAAATATAAACCAGCGAATCGCTGAGTCTTTGAGCGGTTCGGGCAAATTCGAGGAGGCAATTCCTTACTTTAAGAAGGCCCTGGATGAACGCTTGGAAATCAATACTTTGTTTGAATACGGGTTTACAGCCTATCAAGCTGGATTCTATGAAACAGCCATAGAGAAATTTACAGAGTTAAAAGGGCTTGACAGGGAATATTATTCGTTATATTTATATCTGGCCAAGGCGTATGAGCATTTGGAAGACCTGGACCGTTCGCTGGCTGCAGTAAAAGAGGGAATTGTAGTTGATGAATTTAACAAGGACCTGTATTTTTACGGCGGCAAGATTGCCCTGAAAAAAGGAGAGCCGGATGATGCCGAGAAATTGTTCAGAGAAGCGCTTGCGATAGATCCAGGATTTTTGGAAGCTGCCTTAACGTTAATAAAGCTGTTTATGCAGGAAGAACGTTTTGAGGATGCCCTGGAATGCATGGAAGAAGTCAGGAAATATGGTGAAGACGACCCGCAGTTTGATTGGCTGTCCGCTGTAAGTCGACAAAAATTAGAGCAATATGATGAGGCATTAAATGACTATCATAAAGCATATAATTCATTTAAGAACAATCAGGATTTTCTTGAAGACTATGGATTCTTTTTAATTGAAGAAGGAAACAGGCACACCGCTAGAGAAATATTTAGTAAGCTTGCAAGCGCCGATCCATCCAATGACGAGTATGCTTTGATTTTGGAACGACTGGCCGATGGGCAGGACGATATTTAGGAAGCCATAATCCGGGACAATATTATTACAGAGGAGGGAACTCATGATGGCTGCCCCTGTATCTGTGCACGAAAAGAAAGATTTTATTCGCTGGTTTTTGAATCATTACCAACTGAAAAGAAGAGAGTGCGTCTGGATTTTGAACTACCTGATGAGCCATGATCAATTGATGCAAAAGGTTCATTTTGTGGAAAATGCCCAATATTGCCCAAGGGGGCTCGTCATGTCAACGCATTGTGTTGAGGAGGCCCCATTCAGGTTTTACAAGTCCAACATCATGACGACGGATGCCGAGAAATCCTTTCACGATATCAGGCTGAATCGCGACGAGGAAATCTATATCCAACTGAACTTTAAATCCGCCTATTCTTCCTATCAATACGCGGCAGTGCTGGAGGAGAATCCGTTTATGCCTAAATCAGGCACAAGCAATGAAAAAGATAAAATCCTTGCCGAACAATTCCTGGAAAAAACGATTCTTTCATTCCGAAGGAAAAAAATCCTCCAAGAAATCGACGATGCCTTGGACCGCCATGATCAAGAAGCTTTCCTGTTTTTGTCCGAGCAGTTGAACAGAATGGGAAAATAAAATATTAAAGAACGCACTGTTAAAGCCTTGCCCTTAATGAGGGAAGGTTTTTTATTTTTGGCAGAAAGAGAACACAGACCAAGTGAACCAAGTGGCTTAAATCAACTAACAGGATAGGAAAATATAAAACTTTCAACATGAATGGAGTCTAGCTACGGCGTACACTATACTAGTGCCGGCGAAGACATGAGGATGTTGAAGGTTTTAGTCGGCATTGAGGTCATAAAGCGACCCCACTCCGGGCTTCCACAGTACAAGCAACGCTTCTAGAGCAATACATCGCAAGAAGGAAAGCTTTGTTAATAGGAGGATGTGCTGAAGTCAGCGTTTGCCACAGCATGTGGCAGCACTTTAGCCGACGTTCCCTCTATCATGCATGTCGCTTCCACTTTTCTGACAAAAACGGTACACGGGACAAATACATGTCCGGACGTCGTTTTATTCAAAGATTTTTGATGGTAATATAGATATTGATCTTGATCTACACATAAGGAGGAATTTGAATTGAAATGGACACCAGGGGATTTAGAAACTTTCGAAGAAGCAAGGGAGTATATTGATACTGCGGTTGTCCCGCTCATACCGGTTTCCTTTCAGAAGGGCAGGAATCAATCAGCGTCCATGTATGTTTTCATTGACATGCTCACCGCGAGCATAGAGAACCAGTTTAAAGGGCGAGTTATGCTGATGCCTCCCCTGTCTTACCTGGCGGGTGAAGAAATCGGGAAGAAAATGGAGCTTGTCCATGCTTGGAGAAAAGAAATAGAAAGCTTTAGAAACATTTTTTTCATTACTTCAGACAGTGAATGGAAAGCATATGAACAGGAATTCGGGGGGACATTGATCTGGATTCCGTCTATTCCTCTGGAGCATTTGGAAGAAGGGCAGGCAAGGACGATGATAGTCGATCAGGCGCGGCAGGTTTTTGATTTATTTACCCGGAAATGGAATGAGGCGTAATCCGTCTTTTTCGAATTTTAAGAATTTTGGACACATTCTTGCCATCTTTTAGATTTATGGAAATATTGACCTTAATGAATTATTGATATATCATTGTAATGTCCTAGTTTTATAGTGTTTCTATTAATTGGTCCGTTGGACTCGAAGCTTAGTGATAGAGGGGGGGAAAATGCATGAGCAAACATAATGTTTCAAGACGTCAGTTCCTTAGTTACACACTTACTGGAGTAGGCGGGTTCATGGCGGCGGGTATGTTGATGCCGATGGTACGATTTGCCGTAGACCCTGTATTGAAGGCGGGTGCCGGTAGTGATTATATCGCTACTAAACAAAAGGTATCTGAAATTACAGCTGAACCGAAGCGTGTCGACTTCACATTCGAGCAAGTTGACGCCTGGTACAAGTCCGAGGTTACAGGAAGCGCATGGGTTTATAAAGACGATAATGGCAAAATCGTTGCATTATCGCCGGTGTGTAAACATTTAGGCTGTACTGTTGACTGGAATACGGACAAGTCTAATCCAAACCAGTTTTTCTGTCCTTGCCACTATGGCAGATATACAAAAGACGGTATGAACGTTGAAGGAACACCGCCGATTGCACCTTTGGATATGTATGATTTCAAGGAAAAAGACGGATTTCTTCATTTGGGTCCAATAAAACCGCATAAGGGGGCGTAATAATTGCTAAACAAGATTTATGACTGGGTAGACGACCGGTTGGACATTACGCCGCTATGGCGGGATATTGCTGACCACGAAGTTCCCGAACATGTAAACCCGGCACATCACTTTTCAGCGTTTGTTTACTGCTTCGGCGGGCTTACATTTTTCATTACGGTTATCCAAATCCTTTCAGGCATGTTCCTGACAATGTATTATGTGCCTGATATCAAAAATGCATGGGAATCTGTATTCTATTTGCAAAATGAAGTAGCATTCGGGCAGATTGTCCGCGGAATGCACCATTGGGGAGCTAGCCTTGTTATCGTCATGATGTTTTTACATACTTTACGAGTGTTCTTCCAAGGAGCCTATAAAAAACCACGCGAGCTTAACTGGGTTGTCGGAGTTTTAATATTTTTTGTTATGCTAGGCCTTGGTTTCACAGGTTATTTGCTGCCATGGGATATGAAAGCGCTATTTGCTACTAAAGTAGGCCTGCAAATTGCACAATCCGTTCCGTTTATGGGTACTGCCATCAAAACATTGCTCGCAGGGGACCCGACAATCGTTGGGGCGCAAACGCTTACCCGTTTCTTTGCGATACACGTGTTCTTCTTGCCTGGGGCACTTCTGGGCTTGATGGCTGCACACTTCCTGATGATCCGCAAACAGGGGATTTCAGGACCGCTATAATATGTAAAAGCGAACCAGATTTAAGAATATTACTGACCTTTTCATAAAGGAGGGGGATTGTTCAATGCATCGTGGAAAAGGGATGAAGTTCGTCGGAGATTCTCGTATTCCGGCGGCAGAACATCGTAAACCGAACATTCCGAAGGATTATTCGGAATATCCGGGTAAAACGGAAGCGTTTTGGCCTAATTTTCTATTAAAGGAATGGATGGTTGGAGCGGTTTTCCTGATAGGTTATTTATGTTTAACAGTAGCTCACCCGTCTCCTTTGGAGAAAATTGCCGATCCGACGGATACTGCCTATATTCCGCTGCCTGACTGGTATTTCTTGTTTCTCTATCAATTGCTGAAATACACTTATGCATCCGGTCCATACAATGTCATTGGGGCTCTCGTTATCCCAGGCCTTGCATTTGGTGCGCTGCTGCTTGCCCCATTTATTGATCGCGGGCCGCAGCGACGTCCTTCTAAGCGCCCGTTTGCAACAGGTTTCATGCTTTTGGCGGTTGCCTCCATATTTTACTTAACATGGGAGTCCGTTGCGACACATGACTGGGAAGCGGCGAAAAAACAAGGGCAAATCGTTGCTGAAAGCTCCGTTGATAAAGAAAGCGACGGCTATAAGCACTATAAGGCAAGCTGTGCTGGCTGTCACGGTAATGAACTTTCAGGCGGCACAGGACCAAAATTACTCGATACCGGCCTCTCGCCTGAAGAAGTTGCGAAAATTGCTAAAGAAGGAAAGGGAAATATGCCTCCTGGCGTTTTCAAAGGTTCTGACGAGGAATTGAAGGTATTGGCCGAATTCATTTCAAATGCGAAGACAAAATAACATCCTGGCGACTGGCGGAGAGATCCGTCAGTTTTTTTGTCCAGGAAATAGCACATGTAAATAGAAAAAGATGTGTGTAGTGCGGAAGGTTTGGAAAATAAACCAATTAAAGGTAATGTGAAAATATGGCACTACAGGGCCGGTTGTTTAGGACAGGGAAGAGGTAAGAGAAATGAACATCCTTTACGCGTTTTTCGCCAATAAAAACATTTTGGTTTTACTGCTTATCATAAATATAGTGGGAACGATTTACGGATACTATTGGTACATTCCCCAATTGCGTGAAACCCCGGGAATCTTCCTGCCTTTTGTTCCGGATAGCCCGACCGCGAGCTTGTATTTCGTGTTTGTCCTCATCGCATTTTTAATGAAAAAAAACTGGGGACTGATAGAAGCACTGGCAATAGTGACTTTATTTAAATATGGTATGTGGGCTGTGGTCATGAATCTTCTTACGCTTTATACAACGGGTTATTTGCCTTGGCAAGGGTATATGTTGATCGCTTCCCATGGCGCGATGGCAGTTCAGGGAATCCTTTATTCCCCGTTTTACAGGATAAAAACTTGGCATCTGATCTTCGCAGCCATATGGACCCTGCATAATGATATCATCGATTATGTGTTCAAAATGATGCCGGTCTACCGTGATCTAATGCTATATATGGACAGGATTGGTTATTTTACATTTTGGTTAAGCCTGTTATCGATACTCATTGCCTACTATTTCGGCGTTCGGAAAAACCGACATATCCTTTCCATTTAGATTTCATAACGTTTTCAAGATGAAAAAAATGGGTTTTGATGCGGCCAAAAATAAATACTCAGGTGATGGTCTACTCTAAATTCCTCTCTCATATTGTTAAATAGAGGAATGAGGAGGGACAAGGGTATGGTAAAAAAGATCCTGTTACTGGCAGCCATTATATTTGCGGTTTCGTTTTCAAATGTAAATGCAGAATCCTCTTCTAGTTTGATAAAATTAGATGAAATTGCTGATGAAGCGTTACAGCTAGCTAAGCTAGGGAGATATGAAGATACGGAAAAAATGCTGTCCTATTTTTCGGAGAGATTCCTGAAAGTCACTGCAAGAGAACAGATCTTCAGCATGGACGAACTCCGGATTATCACTGTGGCCCATAACCAGGCATTGACGGCCGTAAAAAACAGCGGGGTTTCCCATTCGGAAAAAACGAATTCTGTTACAAAATTCCGGCTTGTCATCGATGCGATTAAGTCGACACATCAGCCGTTATGGACCGCAATGGAAGCACAAATGATGGGAACATTCAGCCAGGCAAAGGCTGCCATGAAGAAACAAAACCCTGAAGAATTTCATGTGAAGCTGAATGCCCTGCTATCGCAATATGAGATGATCCAACCAAGCCTAAAGGTTGATGTTGCGCCGGAAAGAATCCTGAGATTGGATGATCGGCTGCAGTATATTAATCAAAACAGTACGGAGGTTTTTTCCCGAAAAGGCAGCCAAAAGGAACTGGACGCCCTCGGGAAGGATTTAAAGTCTATTTTTGATGAGATGAAAGAGGATGAAGCGGACCCCTCTTTATGGTGGGTCATAATTTCAACCGGAAGCATCATTATATTGACTTTATCCTATGTCGGCTGGAGAAAGTATAAAGGCGACAAGGAAAAGTCAATGAAAGAGCGGAATGATTGACACGTAAGCACTGAAAGCCATACAATTATATTAATATTCAAGTCATCAGGAGGAAGTTATGTATCTCATTTATTTGGCGATCATCATCCTTATCCCAATCTATGCCCAAATGAGGGTGAGAAGCGCATATAAGAAATATTCGCAGGTGCCTTCATCATCAAGAATGACCGGAGCCCAGGTGGCAAGGCAGATTTTGGACCAAAATGGCCTCTATAATGTTACTGTGGAAGAAACCAGGGGCGTGCTAAGCGATCATTATGATCCACGTTCAAAAACAGTGAGGCTGTCATCGGATAATTTCCATGGCCATTCCGTAGCCGGTACGGCAGTCGCGGCCCACGAAGTTGGACATGCCATCCAGGACCAGCAGGCATACTCATTCCTTCGCATCCGCCATGCTTTAGTGCCTGTTGCGAGCCTTGGATCCAATTTATCCTGGATTTTAATTTTGATCGGAATCTTTGCCAATTTATCAGGCTTCCTGCTGGCTGGTATTGTCTTCATGGCGGCTGCCGTGGTCTTTCAAATCGTTACCCTTCCCGTTGAATTCAATGCCTCATCAAGAGCGATGGACCAGGTTGTTTCCTTGGGAATCATCAGGAATGATGAAGAGCGGGAAACGAAAAAAGTCCTTAATGCCGCAGCTTTGACATATGTTGCCGCCGCCGCTGTCGCCGTACTCGAATTGGTCAGGCTGATCCTGATTTATACGGGAATGACGCGCAGCGAAGACTAACTGATAAAAAAACCAACTTCGGAACGGAGCCGAGGTTGGTTTTTTTATGCCAAAACCATTAGGAAAGCCGCCGCCTTTACCGTTGAATTGGATTCTTGTTTTCATCCAATGTAAAGCCTTCTCCCAATACATCGTGGACAATACTTACAGAAACGAAGGCATGCGGGTCGACTGAAGTAATTACGGTTTTCAGACGTACAATTTCATTCCTTCCAACTACACAATAAAGAACCTCCCGGTCTGTTTTCGTAAACGAACCATAGCCTTTTAAAACCGTGACGCCCCGATCCATTTCCTTCATAATCTTATCGGCAATATGCTTGTTCTTATCGGAAATGATAAGTGCCCCCCTGGCCGAGTACGCACCTTCCTGCATAAAATCAATAACTCGGGCAGCGATAAAAACAGCTACCATGGTGTACATTGCTTCGCGGTAATTTAGATAAGTAAGAATGGAAAGCGTTATTACTATCGCATCAAACAAAAACATCGTTCTTCCCATGCTCCATCCGTAAAAATGCAGCATAATCCTGGCTATAATGTCCACTCCGCCTGTAGTTCCGCCGAAACGAAAAGTGATTCCAAGTCCGATGCCGATGAAAGCACCGGCAAAAAGCGCGGCTAGCATAAGATCCTCGCCAAGCGGTATGTCAAATTGATACCGTTCAAATATCCAAAGCCATACTGACAAACTAACTGTGCCGACAATCGTATATATGAAAGTTGTTCTTCCAAGAAATTTCCAGCCTAGAAAAAAGATAGGGATATTCAGGATCAGGTTGGAATAGGAAGGGTTGATGCCGGCCAATTGATAGATAATCAATGTAAGCCCAGTAAAGCCCCCTTCAGCGAGATTGTTTTGAATATTGAAATGAATAAGGCCGAATCCGAATATGGCAGAGCCAAATAAAATGAACAATATATTTTTGATCTTTACGCCGGTGAACATTTTTTTATACCTCCATAGACCCTTTGTTTTTCATCTGTGGGCACGTGACAATTATTATAAAGGAATAAACATCCAGTAGCAATTAAGGCATCTGTGGCTAAAATGTTGTCATAACCCGAAGTTTTAGCTAACATTAATAAGAATGGATCAAGCTTTCCGCGTTAATCCGCTGTTTAGTATGCCCTAAAAAGGGAACGGCAGTTGATTATGTCGACAAAAATACATAAAGGGTAATACTGAAGGCCGAAATAGTTTTCCTGCAGCCATTAGTGCAGGCAAAAGCTTTGAAAAGGGTGATATAATGGGCAATAATAAGTCATTGCGCGACATGCAGGCGGAAGTAGATCAGTACATAAGCCAGTTCAAGGAGGGGTATTTCAGCCCTTTGGCCATGCTTGCAAGGCTTTCTGAAGAACTCGGGGAGCTCTCGCGAGAGGTGAACCACTTTTATGGAGAGAAACCGAAAAAATCATCTGAAAAGGAAAATACGGTTGAAGAAGAACTCGCAGACATGCTTTTTGTAGTAATCTGTTTTGCAAACTCTTTGAACATTGATTTGCAGAAAGCACATGATGCGGTCATGCATAAATTCAACACTCGTGATAAAGACAGATGGACAAGAATAGGGGAAGAAGGAGAAGATGAAAATGGAAACAATTAACATAATTATAGCGGGACCAAGGGGGAGAATGGGCAGGGAAGCAGTCAAGCTTGTCCATGAAACAGAAGGATACCGGCTCGCGGCTGTTCTTGACAGAAAGCATGGCGGTATCAATATGAATGAGATGGAAGGGTTCCAGGGCATTGATGCACCTGTATATTCTGATCCGGAAAAATGTTTCACCGAAGTGAAAGCTGAAGTGCTGATCGACCTCACAACACCGGACGTAGGCATGCTTCACGCTGAAACTGCCTTAACCCACGGGATCCGTCCGGTTGTAGGAACAACGGGTTTTTCCATTGATGATCTGGAGAGATTGGAGCGTTTGACGAAGGAAACAGGGCTAGGATGCATCATCGCGCCTAATTTTGCAGTCGGGGCTATCCTGATGATGAAATTTTCCCAAATGGCAGCTAAATATTTTCCGGATGTCGAAATCATTGAGCTGCATCATGACCAAAAATTGGATGCACCTTCAGGAACAGCCGTCAAAACGGCGGAGATGATCAAAAGCATAAGGCAAAGCAAGCAGCAAGGGCATCCAAACGAGAAGGAAACGATTGAAGGGGCGCGCGGTGCCAATTTTGACGGCATGCATATACATAGCGTAAGGCTTCCAGGCTTAATCGCCCACCAGCAAGTCATGTTCGGTGCTGACGGGCAAATGCTGACGTTAAGACATGATTCTTTTAACCGGGCATCCTTTATGTCGGGCGTAAAGCTGGCCGTTGATACAGTTATGCGACAAGATCGCCTTGTTTACGGATTGGAAAATATCATCGAGTAGGAGGCGGGTCCCAGATGAAAATAGCATTAATCGCCCACGATAACAAAAAAGAAGACTTAATCAGGTTTGTGACAGCTTATAAAGATATTTTCGAACCGCATGAATTATATGCGACCGGTACCACCGGCCAAAAAATTATAAACGAAGTATCACTTCCGATACATAGATTCAACTCGGGGCCGCTAGGTGGAGATCAGGAAATTGGCGCTCTAATCGCAAGGAACGAAATGGATATGGTCATCTTTTTCCGTGACCCTTTGACTGCCCAGCCCCATGAACCGGACGTATCAGCTTTAATCAGGCTGTCCGATGTATATAATGTACCGCTCGCAACAAACATGGGAACTGCCGAAGTGTTGGTCCTGGGACTCAAAAACGGTTATATGGCTTGGAGGGATATCATAGACGATGAAGGTGAGCCAAGTGGAAAATAAAATGGATATCGTTGCGTTCGGAGCCCATGCGGATGATGTAGAAATCGGCATGGGCGGCACGATTGCTAAATATGCAGCCCTAGGCAAAAAAATACTCATATGCGACCTGACGAAAGCGGAGCTGTCTTCCAATGGCACGGTTGAAACACGGATGAAGGAAGCCGAAAAGGCCGCCTCCATCCTCGGTGTAAAAAGGATTTCCCTTGATCTGCCTGATCGCGGGTTATACATGACCGAAGAAGCTGTTGGTAAAATCGCTACTGTCATAAGGCAATATAAACCGAAGTTGCTTTTTGCCCCTTATTATGAAGACAGGCATCCCGACCATGGAAATTGCGCCAGGCTGTTGGAAGAAGCGGCGTTTTCTGCAGGTATCCGCAAATATATGGAACACTCTGAAGTCGAAGCTCATAAGGCAGAAAATTTGTATCTGTATATGATTAATGGCTTCCATAAGCCTGATTTTGTGGTCGATATTTCGGATGCAATCGGCCAAAAGCTGGACAGCCTCCGGGCATATGAAAGCCAATTCAAAAAAAGTGAAACCGGCGCTATGACACCGCTGGTTAACGGTTACTTAGAATCGGTCGAAGCAAGGGAGCGTTTATTCGGACAAGGAGCAGGCGTTGCATACGCCGAGGGTTTTATTTCAAAAAAACCGCTCCTGCTCTCTTACGATTTATTAGGAGAATAATTATGAAATTAAAAATTGGGATTACCTGTTACCCCACTGTTGGGGGATCAGGCGTGGTGGCTACCGAGCTCGGGAAGCTGCTTGCCGAGAAAGGGCATGAAATACACTTTATTTCTTCAAGCCTTCCTTTCCGGTTAAACAAGATGTACCATAATATTTTTTATCATCAGGTGGAAGTCAATTCATACTCCGTCTTCCAATACCCTCCCTATGACCTTGCGCTCGCAAGCAAAATGGCCGATGTCATCAAAAGGGAACAACTTGATGTCCTCCACGTGCATTATGCAATTCCGCACGCGGTATGTGCGATTTTGGCCAAACAAATGGCTGGCACTGATGTTAAAATCGTGACAACGTTGCACGGTACGGATATAACGGTGCTGGGATATGACCCTTCGTTGAATGATTTAATTAAATTCGGAATTGAAAAATCGGACATCGTTACAGCGGTTTCCAATGCTCTTGCCATCCAGACAAAAGAGTTGATTGCTCCTGATAAGGATATCCGGACTGTATATAATTTTATAGATGAACGAGTCTACCAAAAAACGGACTCCAGCCATTTACGTGAAATGTACGGCATCAACGAGTCCGAAAAGGTTTGTATCCATGTTTCAAATTTTCGTGCCGTCAAACGGGTGCAGGATGTAATCCGTTCTTTTGCTTCCATTCAAGAAAAGATCCCGGCAAAATTGCTTCTTGTCGGGGATGGCCCTGAAATGACAGTGGTTTGCAGGTTGGTCCAAGAACTTGGGATCGAGGAAAAAGTCTTGTTTCTAGGCAAGCAGGATAAATTGGAAGATTTATATTCCATCAGTGATTTAATGCTGCTGCTTTCAGAAAAAGAAAGCTTCGGCCTCGTTTTGCTTGAAGCCATGGCCTGCGGAGTCCCAAGCATAGGCACCAATGTCGGCGGGATTCCGGAAGTCATAGAGGATGGTGAGACAGGCTACATATTAGACCTGGGTGATAACCAGGCTGTGGCAGATAGGGCTGTCGGACTTTTGACGGATCCGGATTTGCATAAGCGGTTTTCAAAAGCTGCTGTGGCAAAGGTGAAATCCAAATTCCGTTCGGACATTATTACGGCTAAATATGAATCGATATACCGGGAATTAGTGGCTTCAAAACCAATTAACCAATAAAGGAGATTCTCTCCATGGACAAGATTTTCCAGAAGGCTGTCCCCATTCTCGAACAAATCGAAGATGCTGGCTTTCAGGCGTTTTTTGTGGGCGGCTCAGTCCGTGATTATCTGTTGCAAAGAGAAATAAATGACGTGGATATTGCCTCATCTGCCACCCCTTCCGAGATTAAAACGATATTTGCCAAAACGGTTGATGTGGGTATTGAACATGGAACTGTGATGGTCTTGCATGAAAGAGCTGGCTATGAGATTACTACATTCCGGACGGAGGGAAACTACACTGATTTCCGCCGTCCCGATTCGGTGCAGTTCATCCGCTCACTTCAAGAAGATCTTAAACGACGGGACTTTACGATGAACGCAATGGCAATGGACAAGAACGGCCAAATCATAGACCCTTTCCTGGGAAAAAAAGCAATCGAAGGAAAACTTATCGTGACTGTAGGCAATCCTGATGAAAGGTTCCGTGAGGATGCGCTCCGGATGATGAGGGGCCTTCGATTCGTGAGCCAGCTTTCATTTGACTTGGATGGCCAAACCCTGCAGTCATTGAAAAACAACGGTGCCCTGCTTGAAAATATAGCTGTTGAACGGATATATGCAGAATTTGAAAAACTGCTGAAGGGCAAAAACAGAAAGAAAGCTTTTCATTTACTTTCAGAAAGCGGCCTTTATAAATTTTTACCCGGCTTTAAAAGTCTGGGAAAAACTCTGGAAATCCTTCAAACTTTGAATATTGAAAAACTCGATGATCCCGTGGAATTATGGGTTTTATTACTGGTAATCGGCAATATTGAGGATACTGAAGCTTTTTTAAGAATATGGAAAATGCCGGTCAAACAAATCAGGGAAATCGGCCGCTTGCGTTTTCATGTTGAAAAGGGAACTGATTTCACAGAGGATAAAATGGCCCTTTTTCACTCGGGGCTTAATGAGGCCGCAAAAGTCACAAAAATCATTGCAGTCCTTGATCATTTTAATGGCAATGAAGCGGAATGGAAAGTAAAGGAAGCATTTCACAGGCTGCCTATACATTCCTTGAAAGAGCTGGCGGTGGATGGAAATGATCTGGTCGCCTGGTTTGCGCAACGTCCCGGCCCCTGGGTGAAGGAAGAGATGGAGCTTATCCTTTCAGCCGTTCTCCGGGAAGATGTAATCAATCGAAAAACTGATATAAAGGGGTGGCTCGAACTTTGCAATCGGATATAAGAACGAAGCTAATCGAAGCATTCTCAAAAGCGGACGGAAATTTTATTTCAGGGCAGGAAATCGCTGAATATATCGGTTGTTCCCGGACTGCAGTCTGGAAGCATATTGAAGAGTTGCGAAGCGAGGGGTATATATTGGAAGCTGTGCGAAAAAAGGGCTACAGGATCGTCACGAAACCCGAAAAGGTGACTGCCAATGAAATTCAGCTGGGACTTGCGGCCGAGGTTTTCGGAAAGGCGATCCACTATGAAGAAACGGTTGATTCCACGCAAAAAATTGCCCACCGTTTAGCGGGCAGCGGTGCGCCTGAAGGGACTCTGGTTGTCGCGGAAGAGCAGAGCTTCGGCAAGGGCAGGCTTTCAAGAAACTGGTATTCTCCGAAGTATACAGGCATTTGGATGAGTTTGATCCTGCGGCCGAATATCCCTTTTCAACAGGCACCCCAGCTGACATTGCTGGCGGCCGTCGCAGTCGTCCAGGGGATAGAGGAAGCAACGGAATTAATGCCCGGAATCAAATGGCCGAACGATATCCTGATCAATGGAAAAAAAGTCACAGGCATCCTGACCGAACTGCAGGCCGAGGCTGACCGCATCCATTCTGTAATTATCGGAATCGGCATCAACGTCAACCAAAAAAACGGGGATTTTCCTGAGGATCTGCTGGAAAAAGCATCCTCCTTGTTCATTGAAACTGGACATCAAGTTTCACGCGCAAAGCTGATCCAGCACATCCTGGTGAAAATGGAGATCCTGTATAAGCTTTATTTGGAACAGGGTTTTGCGCCAATCAAGGTACTTTGGGAAAGCTATGCCGTAAGTCTTGGAAAGGAAATTAAGGCTTCTACCTTAACCGAAACGATCCATGGCACAGCACTCGGCATTACGGAAGAAGGCGTCTTGCTTGTCGAAGGCCATGACGGGCAAATTCATAACATTTATTCTGCTGATATCGAGTTGCCATAGGAGTGTATTCGAGGGCGTCAAAGCTCGTTTCCTATTATAAATATTTTTAAGATGTCCTTGATAGTAATAGCATTTTAAAATGGAACTTGTTATAATTTCTTTGGGCAGTATCTTTTCTGAACTGCACCTTGTATGTAATTGGACAACCAAATTTCTGCCTTGATCCGGAATGCCGGACGGGGACGGAGGGATGAAACTTCTGATGTTATCAAGAGGCCGGCTTGGATAAGCAGTTAAAGGGAAAACCGTTGTTACAGATGTGCAGTTTTTGCCATTACCGTAACGTCGGCAACTTTTGCTGCGTGTTCCCTAAGTCAGCCTCTTTTTATATGCATGCGAAGTGATAATGGCAGCGGCAATATAAATTGAATGTATGAGTACCATTATATTTTTGGCTCATTCATGTGTAACCAGGGTTTCACATGCCATTCAGCAAAGCTAAAATGAGTCAAAAATAAACAAAATTATTTATCAATTGCGTAACTCGTTAGTTCAACTTATTTAAACGCTGGTGTTTCATCTCCTCTAACAAAAAAAGGAGGAAGCGAAAATGAAACTCTCTGGACATTTCATGAAAATGAAGCAAAACAATGAAAAGATTGTCATGCTGACAGCCTATGATTTTCCTACAGCAAAGCTTGCCGAGCAATCCGATGTCGATATGATCCTCGTCGGTGACTCGCTTGGAATGGTCGTTTTAGGTTATGAATCTACGATACCAGTCACCGTGGACGATATGATCCATCATTCCAAGGCTGTTAAAAGAGGCGCACGTGATACTTTTGTCGTAACAGATATGCCTTTTATGAGTTATCACCTTTCTTTAGATGAAACATTAAAAAACGCAGCCCGCATTATCCAGGAAGGCCAGGCAGATGCAGTAAAGGTAGAAGGGGCAGACGATGTTATCGAAAAGATCAAAGCTCTTACAAAAGCGGGCGTGCCCGTAGTTGCCCATCTCGGCTTGACTCCGCAGTCTGTCGGTGTGCTTGGGGGATATAAAGTACAGGGGAAAGACGCCGAAGCTGCCGAAAAGCTGCTTGACGACGCAAAAAAGTGTGAAGAAGCAGGGGCAATCGCATTAGTGCTTGAATGTGTTCCCCACCAGGTTTCTGAAATGATTACCAGGACGCTGAACATTCCAACGATCGGGATTGGCGCTGGTGCCGAGACAGACGGCCAGGTTCTTGTTTTTCATGATGTCGTTAATTACGGAGTTGACCGAGTGCCTAAGTTCGTCAAGCAATTCGGAGATGCAAACGGATTGATTTTTACTGCCTTATCACAATACGTAAAAGAGGTAAAACATAAGGAATTTCCTGAGGACAAGCATAGCTTTTCCATGAAGGAAGAGGAAGTTTCTGCACTATACGGAGGGAAAGTATGAAAATCATCACAACTGTGGGCGAAATGCAAGAAGCCATCACGGCCGAGAAGAAACTCGGCAAAACGATCGGTTACGTCCCGACCATGGGTTATCTTCACGATGGACATCTTAGTCTATTAAACCATGCAAGGAAAGAAAATGATATTGTCGCCCTGAGCATATTCGTCAACCCTATCCAGTTTGGACCGACCGAGGACTTTGCAACATATCCCCGCGATATGGACAGGGATGAAAAAGTCGCAAGGGAAGCAGGCGTGGATTACATCTTTTTCCCAACGGTACAGGAAATGTACCACGATGAAATATCTGTCCAGGTCACTGTTCAAAGCAGGACGGATGTATTATGCGGCAGCAAAAGGCCCGGCCATTTTGATGGGGTGGCTACTGTGCTTACCAAACTGTTCAATATCATCAAACCGGATAAAGCATACTTCGGGATGAAGGATGCCCAGCAAGTTGCTGTGGTTGACGGATTAATCCGTGATTTTAATTTCGCTATCGAGCTTGTTCCTGTCCCGACTGTCCGTGAAGAAGACGGACTTGCGAAAAGTTCGCGCAATGTGTACCTGTTGGAGGAGGAACGAAAGGATGCCAAGGAATTATACCAAAGCCTCCTTCTTGCACAGCAGGCCATCACGAGTGGGGAGGATCGCCCGGAAGAAATTATCCGGATGATCAAAGAACATATTGGGACTCATACAGGAGCCGAAATTGATTATATCGAAATCTATTCCTATCCTGAACTTAAAGCAGTGAAACAATTGCATGGAAAAATCCTGATCGCGCTTGCCGCGAAATTCACAAAAGCAAGATTGATAGATAATATCACGATGACATTATCCTAGAAAGGGGTGCTTGGCATTGTTCCGCACAATGATGAATGGAAAAATACACCGTGCCCGCGTAACGGAGGCAAACCTTAATTATGTGGGAAGCATAACGATCGATGAAGATATATTGGATGCCGTCGGTATGCTCCCAAATGAAAAAGTTGCCATTGTAAACAATAATAATGGGGCAAGGCTTGAGACATACATTATACCGGGGAAAAGAGGATCGGGCGTTGTTTGCCTTAATGGGGCTGCAGCCCGTTTAGTTCAGCCCGATGATATTGTCATTATCATATCTTATGTAATCGTCCCTGAAGAAAAGGTCCATGACCATAAGCCAAAGGTTGCCATTATGGACGAAAATAATAAAATTGTCGAATTAATCGCACAGGAGCCTGAAGCAACCATACTGTAAAATCCATCCCTCACTTCCTGAGGGATTTTTTTATACACAGGAAGCCAGGGGCGATACAGCAGTTTTGCACCTTTCCTTAAAGCAGTAATAAATGATATGGTATAAAGAAGATTTGAATTGTTAAAAGGCAATTTTTTAGAGGTGTACATAAAAATGGCGCAGCGATATGCAGTTATTGATTTGGAAACTACGGGAAATTCACCGAAAAAGGGCGACAGGATCATCCAGTTTGCCGGTGTGGCGATCGAAAATGGAAAAATTGTTGAGGAGTTTTCAACATTCATTTGCCCTAGGCAGGAAGTGCCGGTATTTATTGAAGAGCTCACAGGCATTACCAATGACATAGTTAAGGATGCCCCGGAATTTGAAGAGGTAGCCCCAAGGATCGTTGAGTTCCTTCGCGATTCTTGTTTTGTTGCCCATAATGTTCTGTTCGATCTTTCTTTCCTCCAGGAAGAATTGACCCGCTGCGGCTTTGAAGGTTTTTTTGGATCGGCCATTGATACGGTCGAGCTGGCAAAAATCACGAAACCGACCTCGGACGGCTATAAATTAAACCAACTGGCAAGGCAGGAAAATCTGGAACATGACCGGCCGCATCGTGCTGACAGCGATGCTTATGTGACCGCGCTACTTTTTTTGGAATTAAATAAAAAACTTGCCACACTCCCGTTAATTACACTTAAAAAGCTTTATAAGCTTTCTTTTTCATTAAAAAGCGATATTTCTGATTTGCTTGATGAACTAATGTCTGGAAAATTGGCAAAAACTGAGGTTCGCCGCCATGACATAAAAATATTCCGCGGCCTTGCCTTAAAAAAGGAAAGCGGCAAAGATGCATATGAACATCAGGAATCTACAATCTATTACCCTGCGGACAATGAAAAAAAGGCCGAGTTGATGCAAAGGTCGATTCGAGACATGGAATACCGGCAGGATCAGTTTAAAATGATAGATCTGGTGTTCGAATCTTTTCAGCTCGGTCGCCACGCGATCATCGAGGCGGGCACCGGAATCGGTAAAACATTGGGTTATCTGATTCCGGCTGCCTTTTTTGCAAAACAGCAAAGGAATACTGTTCTTGTTTCCACGTATACGATCCAGTTACAGGAGCAGCTCATTCATAAAGAAGTGCCGAAATTAAAAGAAATGCTGCCGTTCAATATCAATGCCGTGCTGTTAAAAAGCAAGAGCAATTATTTAAGCCTGGCCAAATTTGAACGGGCACTTCGTGAAAAAGACGACAATTATGAAACGGCTCTCGCTAAAATGCAGATTCTAATTTGGCTGACCGAAACAGAGACAGGCGACAAGGATGAACTTAATTTAACAAGCGGCGGCAAGCTGTTTTGGGAAAGGCTTCAAAGTAATGGTAACATTGATCCGGCCCTTTTCCAGCCATGGGCTGCGGCGGATTTTTATGAAAGGGCCAGGCGAGTGGCACGGACCGCGGATCTCATCGTCACCAGCCATGCCTATTTGGCGGCAGACCTGCTTTCTGGTGAAAGAACGATCCCGGCTGATGGTTTCGTAATACTGGATGAAGCACAGCATTTAGAGCATGCCGCTGCCAAGTATTTGGGCTGCAGGCTGGACTATATTTCTGTTAAGACGCTGCTTAACCGGTTCGGGACCTACGAGCAGAAACTGCTGTTATACAGGCTGCAGAAGATGGTTAAGGACAACAAGCTTCAAGGATTGAAGAGCATTGCCGGCTTGGAACAGGCGCTGGGGGATTTTAACTACGGATTTGAGAACTTGTTTTACCTGCTTTCCGGGATTGCTGAGACGCACCTAAGCGATCAAGGAACGGGACGGTTGGCAATGAAAGTGAAGGAACATCCGGAGTGGAAACAGGTATCCATGCTGGCTGAGAGATTGATTGACCAATTAGGGGTGATTACATCACAGTTGGAAGAGCGGGTTGACGCCCTAAAACAGATAGATGCATTAGGGAAAAATTCACGGTTCTTCATCGGGGAGTTCGAAATGCAAGTTCAAAAGTTGAAAAAAATCAGCTCAGTGTTAAGGGGAATTTTTATCGAACCATCGGATGGATACATTTATTGGATGGATTATACAAAATCTGCTCCCCACCACGGTCTGTCTTTATCTTCTCAGCCTATCGCGGCGGGAGCCGCTTTATGGGAGACTTTATTGGCTTCCCAAAAAAGTGTGGTCATGACTTCCTCAACCTTATCAGCCAAGAATTCTTTCCAATTTTTTAAAAGACAGCTTGGCATTAAAGATACGGATATGAAAGCAGTCAAGCTGCCCTCCCCTTTTGACTATTCCAAAAGAGTAAAGGCATTTATTGCGTCAGATATGCCTGAAATGAACTTAGTCTCCCAAAGTGAGTTTACAAAGGCTTCTTCTGAGCACCTTATCTCTGCAGCAAGGGCGACGCGCGGCAGGATGCTAATATTATTCAATTCCCAGGACATGCTGCGGGAAACCTTCCAGCGTGTGAAGGATTCGGGGGAACTTGAAGAGTTCACCCTGTTGGCACAGGGCATAACAGGCGGAAGCAAGCTAAAGCTGCTACGAAACTTCCAAAGCTTTGACAAGGCTCTTTTATTTGGTACAGCAAGTCTTTGGGAAGGCATTGACCTGCTGGGGATCGATCTTTCATGCCTTGTGATCGTGAGACTTCCATTTTCCCCGCCTGAAGAACCGGTTACAGCGGCTAAATGTTCGCTTATGGAAAAGCAAGGTAAAAATTCATTCTCGGAGTATTTGCTGCCGGAAGCAGTGCTAAGATTTCGCCAGTGCTTCGGCCGTTTGATAAGTTCGAAAGTCGGCAAGGGTGTATTGCTTGTCCTGGATCGCCGTATCAGCACGGCAAGGTATGGAAAGGAATTCTTGGGGGCAGTTGCGGGACTCAAGTGGGAGGAAGTCTCAGTAAGGGCTTTGGAACGAAAAATTGAAGAATGGATATGAAAGGATGTCCCGGCATATAGGACAAAATCTACAAGAAAAGGCTGCATTTTACCATTGCGGCAGGGATAATTTTCAAAGGAAACAGGCAATCTATGGATAAAGTCATTTTTTTGGAGGAAGTTTCGTGAATTTGATTTTTTCCTTAATGCTCGCTTTAACCGGATTGCTGCCAATTGCAGGCATGGAACCTGCTGTCCCTGAGGAAATAGAGAAAATAGACCTGAACCTAATGGAGAAGGAATACGCGGTTACATTCTTTGATCTTGGTAAAGGAGAGTCTTCTATCATCCAGGGGGCCGGGGGTTCGGCTATCATGATCAATACAGGAGCGGCCGAGGACTACGAAGAACTGAAAAAATGGCTTCGCCTCTATGGGGTTAAACACATAGATTCTATTATCCTGACCAGTTCAGGTGATGGGTACGATGGCAATGTAAAAGATATTGTAGATCAATACAATGTTGCCCGGGTTATTGCGGGCAAGGGGATGAATGAAAAGGTCAACGGGCTCTTGAGCGATTTCCCTGACATAGAAATAGATTTTTGGAACAGCCAATCAAAAGAAACCTTTTTGGACGAGATAGAAATCGGTGTGCTTCACGAGAGTGAAGAGGGAGAAGAAGAAGGGCTGGATTTATCGATAAAGATCAGGAACAATCACCTTTTATATGTAACTACATCTTCTCAAATAATCAGGAACAAGCTTTTGGCATTAACACCGTCAAGCGTTCAGATCGTCCGGGCCCCATTTTTGGCTATGCCGCTTGAAGTGGCAGAACATTTGGACCCGCATGCCGTGATCCTCGATGAACATACTGAAAAACCGGAACAGAAGGAAATGGTCAAAAAATGCCATGAACTCTGGATAGAGGTTTTTAACATTGCCAATCAGGGTACAATCTCAACAAAATTTACCCAAGCCAACCATGAAATATTCCCTATAAGGAATTTTCTCCATACGAAAAACTGATACAAACGCTTGGGAAAGAATCCCACATTTTACAAGCCAGTAAAAAGAAATTTGCAAAAGAGTGAATATTTATAACGAAATGGATGCCAAGCTGTTATAATGAATTTTATAATCCTGTTATCAGTTTATTGATCAAAAACAGAGAAATAAATACTTATTGGAGGAATCAAGGAATGGAAAGCAAAATTGAAGTGCTTTCGACAGTGACGATCCAAAATTCACCGGATTTATACAAAATTGTCGATGTATTGAACCGCACTTTAAAAGAAAAAGACCTGATGTTCGGGCTTGCGCTCGAATCTGATAATCAAGAAAAAGCAATTTTTACGATTTATCGTACATAGAAAGAGTGAGACGCATTTTGAAAAAATGGCTGATTGGTACTGCCGTAGCTTTGCTCTTTGTGGCTGGTATTATCGCAGGTGCCTACATGAACGCATTAGGGCCAAAAAAGGATGCAGCACAGGACGCGTTCCGTGCCGCAAAAGAGGCTAGCGGCCTTGTTACAATGGATGATTTTTTCATCTATAATGGCAAGGATTCCTATAATGTTGTGGTAGGCAAAACGGCCGGCGGCGAAAAACAGGCAGTGTGGCTGCCGAATGATGCTAATAAAAAGCCGTTCACCGCAAATTATGATGCCGGAAAGTCAAAAAACGAAATTTTAAAGATAGCAGGTAAAAACCCGAAAGAAATTATTTCCATAAAACTCGGTATGGAAAATAACACACCGCTTTGGGAAATCACATACCTTGATAGTTCGAACCGTTATAATTACGACTATTATGATTTCAAGACCGGGGAATGGCTTAAATATTACCGAAGTATATAGAATGGGGGATATTTTCATGAAATTAGCTAGCCGTGTACAGGCATTGACACCATCATCAACGCTGGCCATTACAGCAAAAGCCAAGGAACTTAAAGCACAGGGCCATGACATTATCGGTCTTGGCGCTGGCGAGCCGGATTTCAATACGCCGAAGCATATCATCGATGCCGCCTATAATTCTATGTTAGAGGGCCATACAAAATATACCCCTTCTGCAGGGCTGCCAAAGCTCAAGGAAGAGATTGCAGCCAAATTAAAAAGAGATCAAGGCATTAACTATCAGATGTCTGAAATCATGGTCGGATCAGGGGCAAAGCATGTGCTGTATACCTTGTTCCAGGCTATTCTCGATGAAGGCGATGAAGTCATCGTACCGATTCCATACTGGGTAAGCTATCCGGAGCAGGTCAAGCTTGCCGGAGGCATCCCGGTATATGTTGAAGGAAAAGAAGAAAACGACTTTAAATTAACGAGGGAGCAGCTTGAAGAAAGCATTACTGCCAAAACAAAGGCAATCGTCATTAATTCGCCAAGCAATCCCACGGGCATGATTTACTCGGAGGAAGAGTTGCGCACAATCGGCGAAGTATGCCTGGAGAATGATGTATTGATCGTGTCCGATGAGATTTATGAAAAGCTCTTATACGGCGGCGCTGTCCATGTTTCAATAGCATCATTGTCACCTGAATTAAAACAGCAAACGATCCTGATCAATGGCGTGTCCAAATCGCATTCCATGACCGGATGGAGGATTGGTTATGCAGCGGGGGAAGAAGCGATCATTAAAGCGATGACGAATCTTGCCAGTCATAGCACATCAAATCCGACGACGACTGCCCAATACGGTGCAATTGCAGCTTATTCAGGCCCACAGGATGAAGTAGAGCAAATGCGCGCAGCCTTTGAAGAACGGCTGAACATTATCCATCAAAAGCTTGTCGAAATTCCCGGAATTACATGCCTGAAACCGCAGGGCGCTTTTTACTTGTTCCCGAACGTGAAAAAAGCTGTGGAACTTACAGGTTATCATAGTGTAGACAGTTTCGTGGAGGCTTTGCTCGAAGAAGCGCTGGTAGCTGTCGTCCCAGGTTCCGGCTTTGGAGCGGATGACTATATCCGCCTTTCTTACGCAACATCGCTTGATCAATTAAAGACGGCGGTTGAAAGAATCCATAAATTTGTAAACGCCAAAATGGCCTAAGAAGCCCTATACTTCCGACGGATTGTTAATTCAGATATAAACTATAGGTAAGCATTAAAATATATAATTTTCTTTGAAAATTGCTATGTTTGATAATCTCCATTTCAGCGAAGCTAATATAATGTGAAGCCATGGTTTTACTGATGGAGCATAATCAAGGTTCCTCCGCCTGTTAAAATCATACCTGAACTCATGCAGGCAGTATGCCAGGGCAATCTTCGCCTATGTTGAGACCCGTCAATCGGCGGGTTTTCTTTTTTGGGGAAAGTATGAAACTTTCTTGCTGCTTAAAGGAGAAGACCGACAAGGCCGCCACTTCCTTATGTCTTCATCTGTGTGGCCCACATCTTGAAGACTTGACTGGCCTTTGTCTTCTCGTTGCAAAGGCTCGTCAATCGGCGGGTTTTGTAAATATAGATATTCATCCCTATCCAGAATGTATTTGCCTGCCCTGTAGTTGTAAATGTATAATGTAAAAGGTGAATTTTTAGTTTGGGTTGTAAATTTGGAGGGAAATGTAACGTGAAAATTACGATAACGGAAGCTAATAAATATGTCGACCAGCAAATCACGATAGGCTGCTGGCTGGCAAACAAACGCTCAAGCGGAAAAATTGCGTTTTTGCAGCTGCGTGACGGTTCCGGGTTTATCCAGGGAGTTGTTGTACGCGACGATGTTGGCGAGGAAGTTTTCGCACGGGCCAAAGCATTGACACAAGAATCATCCTTATACGTAACAGGCATCGTCCAAAAAGATGAGCGTTCCCCTTTTGGCTATGAACTGCTTGTCAAAGATATCGAAGTGATCCATGAATCAGTCGATTATCCGATTACGCCAAAGGCCCATGGAACTGAATTCCTTATGGATAACCGACATTTATGGTTGAGGTCCAAACGCCAGCACGCGGTCATGAAAATCCGTAATGAAATCATCAGGGCCACTTATGAATTCTTTAATAAAGAAGGCTTCGTCAAGGTCGATCCGCCTATTTTGACCGGGAGTGCCCCGGAAGGAACTTCCGAACTATTTGCTACCAAATATTTCGAAGAAGACGCTTATCTTTCACAGAGCGGTCAATTGTATATGGAAGCGGCAGCGATGGCACTCGGCAAAGTCTTTTCATTTGGCCCTACCTTCCGTGCGGAAAAATCAAAGACAAGACGCCATTTGATCGAGTTCTGGATGATCGAACCCGAAATGGCTTTTTATGAATTCGAAGATAATCTCCAGGTCCAGGAGCAGTATGTCTCCCATATCGTCCAGTCGGTCCTTGGTAATTGTAAGCTTGAGCTGAATACTCTTGGGCGGGATACTTCCAAGCTTGAACAAATTAAAGCACCTTTCCCGCGTATCTCTTATGATGATGCCATTAAGTTCCTTCATGAAAAAGGCTTTGATGATATCCTGTGGGGCGATGATTTCGGGGCACCGCACGAAACGGCAATCGCCGAAAGCTATGATAAACCGGTATTCATCACGCATTATCCAACATCGATAAAACCATTCTATATGCAGCCGGACTCTGAACGGGAAGAAGTTGTGCTTTGCGCGGATCTAATAGCCCCTGAAGGCTATGGAGAAATCATCGGGGGTTCGCAGCGGATTCATGATCATGCATTATTGGAAGCGCGCGTCCAGGAACACGGACTGAGCGAGGAAGCTTATAAATGGTATCTTGAACTTAGGAAATACGGCTCTGTGCCGCATTCCGGTTTCGGCCTTGGCCTTGAGCGCACCGTAGCATGGATCAGCGGAGTGGAGCATGTACGAGAGACCATCCCATTCCCGCGCTTATTAAACAGATTGTATCCGTAAATGGTTGCACATGGTGAGCCAAAAATCTCATAGCCTGAAGCTATAAATTGATTATTCCAATAATATAAGTGAATTGAACGGCATTGCCGATAAGCGGCGATGCCGTTCTTTTTTCTTCTTGAAATACCGATGCTGTTAAAACTTTCATCTTATTTGGCGCTTAATCCGCCAATCCATTTCGTGTTATACTTGGTTAGAGGTGTCTTATCATGATTAAGGATAAATTATTTGCATGGTTCAAGGAAGGTACGATCACGATTCCTTCTTTTCTTTTTAGCCATTATAAAGCGATGGGCCTAAATGAAGAAGAGGTCATGCTATTATTACAGCTCCATAATTTCCGGGAAAATGGAAACGAGTTTCCGACACCTGGGCAAATTGCAGAAAGAATGACTTTTGGGGAACAACAATGCCTTGGGATGGTCCAAAGGATGGTCCAAAAGGGCTTCATTGAAATCAAGGAGGAATATCCAGGTTCCATCCTTCATGAAAGCTATTCAATCGAACCGATGTTTGAAAAAATGATCGAATGCTTCCTGAAAACGCAGAATGAGGCTGAAATTGTAAAGAACGCAGCAGATAATGAAAGCCTGTATACCATTTTTGAAAAAGAATTCGGCAGGCCTTTGTCCCCGTTTGAATGCGAAACGCTTGCCATGTGGATGGAAGAGGACCACCATGCTGATATCATTAAAGCGGCGTTAAGGGAAAGTGTATTATCCGGAAAGGTGAATTTCCGTTATATTGACCGGATTTTGTTTGAATGGAAAAGAAACGGAATTAAAACCATGGAACAAGCAAAACAACATAGTGAAAAATTTCGCATTCACCAGAAGCGGGCAAAAAGGGTGAAACCAGCCGCCGCATCGAATGAAATCCCTTTTTATAACTGGCTGGAACAGTGATATACAGTTTAAAGGAGTAATAAGATGCTTAATAAAGCACAAATACGAAAGTGCCTGGATATTATAGGGGAAATGTTTCCGGACGCCCATTGCGAACTGAACCATTCAAATCCGTTTGAACTGGTCGTTGCGGTTGCATTATCCGCCCAATGTACGGACGCTTTAGTAAATAAAGTTACGAAAAATCTCTTTCAAAAATATAAAAAGCCTGAGGATTACATACGTGTCCCTCTTGAAGAACTCGAACAGGACATTCGTTCAATCGGACTGTACCGGAACAAGGCTAAAAATATCCAAAAGCTTTCCGGGATGATCATCGAGGAATACGGCGGGGAAGTTCCAAGGGACCGGGATGAATTGACGAACTTGCCTGGCGTTGGGAGAAAGACGGCCAATGTTGTCGTTTCCGTTGCTTTTGGAGTCCCTGCAATAGCGGTCGATACCCATGTCGAAAGGGTCAGCAAACGCCTGGGAATATGCCGATGGAAAGACAGCGTGCTGGAAGTGGAAAAAACATTGATGGCCAAGGTACCAAAGGAAGAGTGGTCGGTCACCCATCATCGCCTGATTTTCTTTGGTAGGTACCATTGCAAGGCACAATCGCCCAAATGTGAGACCTGCCCACTTCTCGATCTCTGCCGGGAAGGGAAGAAAAGGATGAAAAGGAAAGAAGTGAAATGAGCGGGCTTATAAGATGCCGCATTCCTGATGAACTGAAGCATCCGTTGTTTTTTTCCATTGAAGCTGCCGAAATTTCCCGGGACGGTTTACAAGAATGGTCCACTGCTTCCGATGCCCCCTATTTTGTTTATGAACTATTATATTGGAATGGTTTGGGCGGTTACCGTCCATGGGAGGCGGTTCAACCGCCTCTCCTTAACATTTTTGCGCAATGGGAAGGAATAAAACAGAGGGCTGGTTTGTTCTTTTCCGAAAGAAAAGCCGACGATGCAAGACTTTATATGATAGACGGATTGTCCCTATTTATGTCGGCTCTATTCTGGCTGCACAATCAGCCGGTCAGCCTTAATAAATGGAAAACCTCCATTGCAACTTTTCCATTCAAACCGGTAAACACAGCGGACAGGTTGAGCTTTATACTTTCACGCCCTGGTCTTTATCATTCCTTTATCCAGCTTGGGCAATTATTTGTTGAGTTGGAGAAACAATATTATAAAAAAGAAATTGTTTCTAAAAAAACGTCTAAGCCTGGAGCTTAGACGTTTTTTGCATTAATCATCATCGGAATCAGTAGCTGGGGGATTGGTTACATTTCCGCCGTTACCTGGCCAGCCTTCAGAGGGGTTCTCTTGACCGTCATCATTTCCGTCCCCATCTTCATTGCCATTACCAGGGGATCCTCCATTCCCGGAATCATTGCCATTTCCCTGCTCATTTCCGTTGCCCGGATTGCCATTGCCATTGCCAGGAGCATTTTCTTCACCTGGTGGCAATGTTTCCTCAGGGTCTGTACCCGGTAGCTCTTCCATGGCGTTTGGATCAGCTATCTCAATTGTAGTCGATACAGGGTCGCTGCGCTGGCCATCTGCTAGTGCAGTAACAGTAAAGGTATACTTAGCCCCTGGTATGACACTTTGAATTGTTAACGCATGTTCATTTAAGGTGATTTCCCTTTCGCCGCCTTTATCACTGGAAATTTTGACTTCAAATTCAGGTTCTTTATCTTCGCTTTCCTCATAATCCCAAACCAATTCAATTTCATTGCCATTCTGGTCATAAACAGCGTTCACGTTATATGGCGCTTTAAGTTTTTCGTATTTTTTCGTTACTTCGGTAGGTTCATTTTCTTTTAGAAAATACTCATATACTATTTCGTGTTCCGGTGTATATTCATTCGGCAGCATGGCTGGGTCTGACCCTTTGACAATTCCGACTTTCGCGACGCTGCTTGGTTGTTTAAAGTCTTTTGTTTCTTTTCCTTCTGAAACATGCTGCATAAGCTTGCGGAAAGCTTCCTTAGGAATTCCCTGTGAGCTTTTGCCCAGGAAATTTGATTTATTTTCATACCCGGTCCAGATAGCGGCAGTATAATTTGTTGTGTACCCGGCGAACCAGGAATCAAGGGCACCGCCCGGTTCTACATTATACTTTATTTTATCTTCCGCAGAATAGTTGGTTGTCCCTGTCTTGCCTGCAACCGGAAGTCCCGGGATATCTGCAAGGACACCTGTACCGTAACTTTGCTTCAAGACACTTTTTAACATGTCGGTAACCATAAAGGCCGTTGAATCCTTCATAACCGCCCTCGACTCCGGTTTATTCTTGATCGTTGTGCTTTTATCCCGCAGCACAATCTTTTTAACAGAGTGGGGCTCATTGTAAATGCCGCTGTTTCCAAAAGCACTATAGGCTCCTGCAATATCGAGGGAGGAAACCTCAAGTTTCCCGCCACCGATCGCATCCGCTTCAACCAAATCCTCTTTGATTGGCAGGCCTAAATTTTTGCCAAATCCTTGTGCGCGGTCAATCCCGACCTCCTGGAAGGTTTTAAGGGCCGGGATATTCAGGGAGCGCCCAAGCGCTTCACGGATGGTCATCTTGCCGTAATGCTGCCTTGAGGCATTGTTTATTTTTACGCCATTTGAATATTGATATGGTTCATCAACGATTTGTTCATATGTGGACCACTTTTTATACTCGATAGCCGGACCGTAATCAAAAATCGGTTTTATGGTGGACCCGGGGGACCTTTTCGTATCAGTGGCATAATTCCAGCCACTGTTGAAGTCAGCGCTTCTGGAGCCGCCTATTGCACGAATTTCACCTGTTTTTGTATCCAACAGGGTAATTCCCGTTTGCAATGTATCGCTCGGGAAATTAATGATTTCATTTGTGGTAAGCATTTTGTGCACATATTCCTGGGCATCCCTGTCAAGCGTAGTATGGATTTCAAGGCCGTCAGCGAAAATATTGTAGTCCCCCATTTTCTCAACTTCCTTGATTACCTGGTCCACGAATACTTCATAAGGAGTGCTGTCCATTTGGTTCTGCCCTTTTTTTGCGAGTCCCTTCTTGATTGGGATATCCTGGGCTTGTTCCATTTCTTCCTTTGTGATGAAGCCGTGCTTATTCATTAAATGAAGCACAACATTCCGGCGTTTTTCCGCCCTTTGTGGATGCTCGAACGGATTATATCGGGCGGGGCTCTGCGGCAGGCCGACAAGCATGGCGGCTTCATGAAGCTCAAGATCTTTTAATTCTTTTCCATAATAGATTTCAGCAGCGGTTCCAATACCGTTTGCACGGTTTTCAAAGAAAATTTTGTTGACATACATTTCAAAAATTTCTTGTTTAGTGTATTTTTGTTCTAGCTGCAAGGAAAGCCACATTTCCTGGGCCTTCCGTTTCAGGGTTTTCTCAGGTGACAGATAAGAACGTTTTACTACCTGCTGTGTGATTGTACTTGCACCTTGCGCGCCAAATCCTTGAGTGAGATTTGCCATAACTGCTCCGCCAAGACGCCTAATGTCCACACCATGGTGTTGATAGAAACGCACGTCTTCGGTTGCGAGGAACGCGTTTTCAACAAGCTTTGGCACATCTTCATATTCCACGTATTCCCTTTTTTGCCCGACTTCCTTAAACGGCTTCCCATCTATATCAAGAAGCGTTGATGGAACCGGATCTTTCAGGAGTTTTTCATCAAGCTTCGGTGCATCGCTGATGAAATAGGCAAATGTCGCCCCTCCCGCTACCATCCCGATGATTCCCAATGTAACAAGGAAAAGAAAAACCCTTTTAAAAAGGCCCTTCGGCTTTTTCTGCTTTCCTTTGTTCTGCACCTGGGTTTGCTTACGGCGCTCTGTTCTCGTTTTATATTTTTCAGCCATTACAGCTACCTGCCTTTCTAACAACTACGAATAAAAATTATGAAATAATTGAATCGATCGCTTTAATGTAGTCAATCCTTGGTTGAAAGCCAAGCGGAATCTTTATGGAACAACTCTCCACTTCAGCTTTGGTAATGGATTTTCTGCCGCCGGACAGCATCCTGTCCCAAAATTGGACAAGGGACTCTGATTGCATTAAGAATGTTTCTTCACCGGCAGTGAATTTCATGATCACAAAAGCAATTCCGCCTTGTCCTACAACACTTTTCATGTGTTCGATCTGGTGTTCGTGGAAATTTTTAAGCGGAAAGGACGTATGGCTTCCAGTTTCCTTCGCTTCAAAATCGATATATTTTCCCTTGTATACACCATTGTAATCGGTTGTGGATGCCTGTTTGAAATATGCTTCCTTTATTACCGCAGCGCTTCTTTGCGGATAGTGCACATCCACTATTTGAATAGGAACAGGCTTTTTATGGATGACGGCGATGCCATTCGACAAATAGTACTGATTGCTTTCGTTTAAATCATCCTCAAGCGTTTTTCCACGGTTGCTGTAGCTCATCTGTTTTGCCGGACGGGCGCCGGGTTTTGTTGGTGCCGGGACAAACCTCCGGCCGTTTGGGTAATGGAAAGCCAACGGCTGACCCCTCCTTTTTTTACACTCATATTATGATAGCAAAAAAGAAAGAAAAACGGTGAATAATATTGTTTATTTCCCAATACGATAACATTTGTAGACGAGGTCACAGCCTCAATTATAAGTTGAATAGATGAATGTAAAGATGCATGCCATTGTAATTTTTGGTTTATTATTTTAAAACCTGGCTTAAGCAACTAGGATTAATATGAGCCAAAAATCAACAATAATATGAATTTATCTGTTGGTTATTTTACAGTTCAACTTATATATTAACTGAAAGAAGTGAAACAAATGGAGCAAAGCCCTACATTACAGAACTTGACCGAGCCTGAAAGAAAACTGGTGAAAAAAATTGCGGTGTTGACGAACAAATGGAATAAGGACAACATATCAAGGACAAAAGCCTATGAGTATTTCTTTTCGGTTCATCCTAATATTAAATGGTCATTTTTGGCCGGCATGGTATCGAGGAATGCCGGATGGAATATGTGCGACCTTGAAGGGGCGTGGTTTCCCAAATTGATATCCCGAAATTACCGGCATTCCTTGTTTATGACATATGAGCGCGCTAACTGGGTGATTTTTCATGATGCGTTCCCGCAACTGCTGCTCTATCATTATTCGACGAAATATGGTATGCCTTTGTTTCATTTGTCGCGACACTTTTCGATTTCACGTTTTTCGGAAAATGAATGGACAGCATTCTGGCAATCCGGAGATGAAACCAGGCTCCTCCATGCGTTAATTATAAACGAACAAAATGTCATTGAAGAACCGGTCATCAGGCATCATTATTACAATCCGTTTATATTTCATTCCCTTTTATTCGAATTGCAGGACTGGATGCATTTCAGCACTGTGTTGTTCCCGATGTGTTCCGGAGATATATACGGCCATTCGGTGTCACATTTCAGGAGCGTGGATGCCCGGATTGACCTTGGAAAGAAGCTTTCAATGATTTTGTTTCAAGAAGACTTGTTTCCGTTCTTTTATGAATTTGCGCGTCAGACAGAGCCAACCGGTTCAAGGCATGATTATGAGCAGTATTTTCCTTATAAAAAATGGAGGGAAACACCCTTTTTGAGAATGGTGTATCCAATCATTTCCCATTCCGTACACCAGCTTGACCAATGGGACAAGAAAAAAGAGATTAACAGCCAATGGTTTACTATGCCCAGCCTGACTGAAGAAATAAAGTTGAATGACTGGTACCGCAAAAAGCAGAAACAGCTGCATTTCATCATCGGAGCAAGGGACTTTTTCCGGCAATAAATAAAATTGACACGGTTGTTGTTTTAGCTTTTGCAGGATCTGTGGAATCATTCCGCGCAGTTGTCGAATTGAAGGGAAAATCCTAGTGAATTCCACTTTCTTTGCCGATTTCCTTCTAGTTTTGTCAAACATGAAGGTGCTCGAGTGATAAACCAAGAATAATAAAGGCAAAGAGAAGAGGAGGTTTTTTCATGGGAATAAAGAGAGCAGATGCAAATGAAGTCCTGGAACTCCTTGGTGAAATAACCGCGCGTTTGGAACAACTGGAGGAAACGATAAGTGAAAATTATAACACCGGTCGCTGCCAGCTTTGGGAAAATCAGATGGCTATGGTCCACTCCGCTCAAGTCGCGTTTGAAAAGGCAGAAAAGGATTGGAAAGTAAAAGAAATTGAAAACAAATCCTATATCTTAAGAAAAGAAAGCGCCATGAATCAGCAAATGCCTATGAATCCTAAGTTGGGTTTCTAGCTTTCAACCTTCGCAGCTTGGATAAGCTGCTTTTTATTTTTTCAGGAGCCTATATTTTTCAAATTCCCCCTGCTTCCTATATACTTTAGGGAATAAAGAATAGGAGGAAATAATGAAGGATAAAGAAATTGCCTTAGAACTAACGAAGAAATTAATCAGTCTTTGCGAAACAGCGGACCGGATATATGAAGATGTCCGCGAAACCGGAAAGGAACGCGATTTTTATACGGAAGTAAAACCCTTTGCGGATGAGGTTCACCATACAACAACGGAATGGGCCGGCCAAATGAAGAAGTGGATGAAAGCAGAAAGCTTTCGATATATCTTTCCTCAGCAGATCGACCAGACGGCACAAAATTTGACCGATATTGCTGTCCAGGCTTTTTTTCCTAAAACCAGCTATAACAGGTTCAAGAGCCATGTTCAATCGGTTCAATTTATCTTGAAAAGCGTTTTGACTGAAATTACTAATCCCATCAACTAAAAGGATGAAATTGCGGCAAGTGGGATACTCACCAATGTCTTTTCACTCTCATATAGTATAACAGCTAATGCCATGAAGAGGAGGAAAGACTTGTGATTAACAGGAATTTCGTTTCCGGCGAGGCGCATTGGGACGGATACCACAGAAATTCCGTTCCGGCATTTTTGGGTGGATTTCCATTCCATGCCCAGTATTTCGAAGCTGTCCACGACCAATATAACACCGCAATGAACGGTGACGCCCTTCACAGTTACCAGGATTCCTATCCACCTGCGAATTTCCACTACATGCCAGGGGGACCCGCTTACCAACAGGGAAACATAAAGTCTCCCATTTTAGAGTATGTAAATGAAGGTCATCCGTATTTTCAAGGGGGCGAACAGCCGGCATATGGAGGTATGCACTTTCAAGTGGCTCCTCATGGAGCGCCCGCAAACCAACCAACGCCCGGCATCTATATGAATGGTAATCCTGTACCGTTCCCGTCTCATTTTTTGCCCGAGCAACATATGAATATGCAATATCCGCCCGCAGCGCATCCGCAGCAGCCCAATAAAAACAACGGGCTAAATCCATTTGAAAATCCACTTCAGCCTGTTCAGAAAAGGCCGCCTGTGCAACAAGCATTCGCAAACCCGTATCCCAGCCAGCAATTCATGAAAAAACAGCCATCTGGCATCCAATCGGTTTTGAACCAATTTAAGACACAGGATGGATCGATTGACATAAATAAAATGATGAACACAGCAGGGCAAATGATGAGCACCTTCAGCCAGGTATCATCGATAGTAAAAGGGTTCGGCGGAAAACTTAAAGTGTAACCTCGCAATAATGAAAGGGCCAAAACCGGTAAGAAAATATGAAGCCTGCTCTGGCTTCTACTGTTTTCTTCAGGTTTTGGCCTTTTTGACTGCACATATTGTACTTTAGTCGATGATCGCAATCCGCTTTCCTTTTAGCTTTGGCACTTTGATTTCCAATACCCCGTCGCGATGGCTTGCTGTAGCCCTTTGCTCATCGATTGGCTTTGAAAGGGTAATCGTTCTTGAAACGGTTTTTGATGATTGCTTTCGTTTTGCTGGCGTTTTGTTTCCGGTCATTTTTACAGGTTGAACAAAATTCTTTACGCTGATGATTACCCCTTGGGCGAGCATCTCAATATCTATTTGTTCCCGTTTGACTCCCGGAAGGGCAGCTTTGATATGGAAGTGAGTATCTTTTTCAATAATTTCAACAGGAAAGCCCCGTTCTATGGTCCCGAAAAAATCATCCATCGATTGAAGAAGGCCTTTAATCGGTTTTTCCGCAAAAAGCCGGTCCATTGTAGTCATGAATTCATTAAACGTCTGTCCATGTGATGATCTCCGATTCTTATTTTTCTCTGAATCAGGCATTTGTTGTCTCTCCTTTCAAATACCGCTGCTAATTAGGCTATGTAAATACGAAAATATTGGTGTTTTGTACAAACAATTTTCCGCTCCCTAAATCACTAATTTTGAAATTTTTTGAAAACAGGAAAAAAATGTTCATGTGCGTCACTAATTACACGGTTTCAAGGCTTTGATGAAGTAATATTTCAGTGAGGGAACGGGGAAGTCGATGAGGCAGAGAACTTACTGCCGGTCCAGCCCAGAGCTTTATTTGTTTTGGCCTTCTTCATCGGAGGGGCCATTCTTTTCATCATGTTAGTATGTGATTTTGGTATAAAGGAGCCAATAGTTTTAAGGGGAGAACATGAGGGAAGAATGATAAATATATCAAAACGGGGGAGGATGATAGAAATGCTTAAAAAAAATATGCTTTCATACTCTGATTCCGGGCAAGGAACACCCATTGTGCTGATCCATGGTTTTTGCGGCAGCCGAGGATATTGGAAGGACGTAATCCCAAGCTTGCAGGACGAATACCGGATCATTGCTGTCGACCTAAGGGGGCATGGAGAGTCGAAAAGTGAGGACAAAGATTTCGAAATAGATGATATGGCAAGGGATGTCCATAATTTATTAAAACACCTGTCAGTTGATCGCGTATACCTATTCGGGCATTCCCTGGGCGGCTATGTGACCCTGTCTTTTGCTGAACAATTTCCAGGGATGGCAGCAGGGTTTTCTTTAGTGCATTCTACAGCATATCCGGACAGCGAGGAAGCGAAGGAAGGTCGATTGAGATCAATAGAACAAATCGAAATGCATGGCCTTAAACCTTTCGTGGATGGATTGGTCCCAAAACTGTTCGCCGACACCGGTGACAACAGCCGGCAAATTCATAAAGAAGCAGCAAAAGAGATTGGATACCAAACCAGCATCAATGGCGCAATCGGTGCCCTGAATGCGATGCGAAAACGAGGCGACCGCAATCATGTCCTAAGTAACTCCAATGTTCCCGTTCTATTAATTGCTGGCGCAAAAGATAAGGTGATTGCTCCTGAAAAAACGTTTTCTGTCACAGGGAAGAACCATATCAAGGAAGTATTGCTTCCGGATTGCGGCCATATGGGGATGCTGGAGGACCCGGGAAGGGTTGCAGAAGCAATAAAGAATTTTGTCCCGAGGTAATCATCCATTATTGATTTTTGGCTTATTTCGCCTATGGTGAAACTCATTTGAAACCCGGGTTTTACACGACTGGAGCCATTGGCGCCCAGCTTTACATTCATGAAATCAGGTTGTTAACATGAATTCTTTAATCATTTCCTGAAAAAGGGAATGATTTTTTTCTTTTTAATCGAACGTTCATTCGTTAAAATAATAGTATTGGGGTGAACGATTATGAAGTTACGGAAAAACTTGCAGGAAATGATAGCACAGTTTAAAACCGATGAAAAGCATCTGGAAAATATTGTACATTGGCATACAATTGAGCCGAGGGAAGCATCAAGTGTCCCTTTTCCGGAACGAATGGACGAAACAATCAGAAAGGCTCTGCAAAAGAGGGGGATATCCGGGCTATATACCCACCAGGCGACTGCCTTTCGGGCGGCTGTCCAGGGGAAAAGTTTAGTTGCAGTAACACCGACAGCATCTGGAAAGACATTTTGTTACAATCTTCCGGTATTGCAGTCGATCTTAGAAAATGAGAAAACAAGGGCTCTTTATATCTTTCCTACGAAAGCATTAAGCTACGACCAGAAAAGCGAGCTCCATGAGATGATAGAAGATATGGAAGCCGACATAAACAGTTATACATATGATGGGGATACCCCATCGAATATCCGGCAAAAGATCCGTAAAGCAGGGCATATCGTGATTACCAACCCGGATATGCTGCATTCGGGAATTTTGCCCCACCATACGAAATGGGTATCGCTGTTTGAAAATCTGAAATATGTAATTATTGATGAGCTGCACATATACCGGGGCGTTTTTGGCAGTCATACAGCAAACGTGATCAGGCGGCTAAGACGGATATGCAAGTTTTACGGAAGCGACCCGGTATTTATTTGCACTTCGGCTACGATTGCAAACCCAAAACAACTGGCAGAGGAGCTTACCGAGCAGGATATGCTGCTGGTTGATGACAATGGCGCGCCAAGTGGGAAGAAGCATTTTGTCTTTTATAACCCCCCCGTCGTGAACAAGCCCTTAAATATCCGCAGGAGTGCAGTGCTCGAGGCGCGAACCCTCGCGATGGAATTTTTGCGCAATAAGATCCAAACAATTGTGTTCGCGCGTTCCCGGGTCAGGGTCGAAATCCTGCTCACATATTTGCAGGAACTGGTCTCGAAGCAACTGGGGCCTAAGTCGATAAGGGGCTACCGCGGAGGTTATCTTCCAAAGCAACGGCGTGAGATTGAAAAAGGGCTGAGGGAAGGCAGCATTTACGGGGTTGTGAGCACAAACGCGCTTGAGCTTGGCGTGGATATCGGCCAGCTTCAGGTATGCATCATGACAGGCTATCCCGGTTCGATCGCAAGCGCCTGGCAGCAGGCCGGGCGTGCGGGGAGAAGGCATGATGAGGCGTTGATCATCATGGTTGGGAGCTCCAGTGCACTGGACCAGTATATGATCCAAAATCCGGAGTATTTCTTTTCCCGAAGTCCTGAAACAGCAAGGATAAACCCTGACAACCTGGTAATTCTCGTGGACCATATCAAATGTGCCGCCTACGAGCTGCCTTTTCAAAAGGGGGACACATTCGGCAGGGCGGAAATCATGGATGTTCTTGAATTTTTAACGGAAGAAAGAGTACTTCACCAAAACGGAGACAAATGGTTTTGGATGGATGATGCTTTCCCGGCCCATAATATCAGCTTGCGCTCTGCCTCCCAGGAAAATGTGGTCATCATCGACCAGACAGAAGCACCGGATAACAAAGTGATTGGTGAAATGGATACCTTCAGTGCAATGACATTGCTTCATGATGAAGCGATCTATCTCCACCAGGGGATTCAATACCAGGTCGAGCTGCTTGATTGGGAGGAAAAGAAGGCGTACGTCCGCGAAGTAAACGTGGATTATTATACGGATGCAAACCTTGCCGTCCAGCTATCGGTGCTGGAAGTGGACAAGCAAAAGAATTTCAGCTCAAATGAAGCTGCCTATGGAGATGTATCTGTAAGGGCAATGGCGACGATTTTCAAGAAGATCAAGTTTGAAACGCATGATAATATCGGTTCAGGCCCCATTACACTCCCGGAGGTGGAGCTTCATACGAATTCGGCGATGCTTTCTCTTAATCCGGAGGTCCTCGCTTGGGACGATAATCGGATGGAGCAAGGATTGATCGGCGCATCCCATGCATTACATTACATGATTCCCCTTTTCGTTATGTGTGACCCGAACGATATCCATGTATATCCTCAGGTGAAAGCTGCCCATAATGAGAAACCAACAATTTTTATTTATGATAGTTATCCGGGCGGAATAGGCCTTAGTGAAAAGGTGTATGAGAAGGTTGGGACAATCTTAAAAGAAACCCGTAATATGGTGGAACGGTGCCAATGCGAAAGCGGATGCCCTTCCTGCATTGGCACGGATACCGCTTCACAGGGATCAAAGAAAGACGCTATCCTTTTGCTGGGGCTCTTTGCAAACTGACCTCCACAGGATATGGTGGCGTCGACGTTGTGCACAGGACGTGGCAGATGGTAATCAAAGTTTGCTTTAATAAAGAGCGCTTTTGTTTTTTTATAAGATTGTTACTCAGGGTTCGAGGTGAGACCATTGTCTTTAAAAAATAAACTGGGCCGCATGAAAGGCCATATGAAACTGGACAGCCAGGATAAGAATAATACCGGCCCAGAAACCAAAACAATAGTAAATGAAAAGATTCCTTTTATCGAAAAATGGCAGGAGAACGATACAACTGTTTACTGGTTTGATAACCAGTATTGTTTTATCCGGGAGGTGCGCTATCCAATCAATTACCGGCACGGAAAGTATTCCTTTAAGGAACTGATTGATGTCGTCGGATTCTGGAATAAATCGCCGCTTGACCACCCACTGTCTGCCAAGGGCCTTGGTGCCCAAGATTTATTTTTCTTCGATACAGAGACAACCGGTCTTGGCGGAGGTGCAGGGAATACGATTTTCTTGCTAGGATATGCCTTCCTTGAGAAAGAAGCGATCGTCCTGAGGCAGCACGTTCTGCCACAGCCCGGGAACGAGATCCCCCTATACCAAAGCTTCCTGAAGAATATTAATTATGACACTCTTGTCACGTACAATGGAAAAGCATTCGACTGGCCCCAGCTAAAAACAAGGCATACGCTGATAAGAGAGCATGTTCCCCGTTTACCGGAATTTGGGCATTTTGACTTATACCATGCTTCCAGGAGACTTTGGAAAAACAGATTGGCAAAAGTAAAGCTCTCGGCAGTCGAAGAAGAAATACTAGGATTGAAGAGGGAAAGTGATATACCAGGATATTTAGCACCCATGATTTTCTTTGATTTTGTCGAAAGAAAGGATCCTGAAATTTTGCTTGGTGTCATGAAGCATAATGAAATCGACATTCTTTCTTTGATTACGCTCTATATCCACTTATCAAGACAAATTCTCCAGGTTGACGGATATGGCGAAGAAACGCTTGAAATTGCACGCTGGCTTAATTATCTTGGAAAAACAGATGAAGCGCTTGAAACGTATCGCCGTCTGCTCACTCATGGAACAAATGGAGAGCGGATCACCGCCAGGCACGCTATAGCCTATCAAATGAAAAAGAATAAACAATACGGCTTAGCTTTGGACATATGGCTAGAAGTGGCTGAATCGGGAACCATAAAACAAAAACAGGAAGCACTGCTTGAAGCGAGCAAACTGCTTGAACACCATTATAAGGACTACAGGAAAGCCCTGATGCTGTCGTCCAAGCTGCTGGAGGAACTGGAGGGACTGTCTTCATCTTCAGCAACTCTCGTACAGAACCTGTATAAACGCTGTGAGCGGTTGAAAAGAAAGCTTAAAGCGTCCAACTGAAAAGGGCACAGAATTGTAAAAATTTTTCTTTGTGTTTTGATAAAGAAATATTGTCCTGTACTGTCAATGTGTGTAAAATGTATGTTTGTGAGAGGTTCGTTATACGTCTAAAGCACGTTATAGGAAACTTTCAGATTAAATGACGGGGCGGGAAACATGTATAAAACGATTTTATTTTTATTTTTTGTTGTCATTTGTCTAACTGCTTTGGTGTTTTCGACATTGAAGGATGGCTTTTACTCCTTTTTATGATAAAATTAGGTTTTTTGATTAGTACAACTGTACCTCTTGATTCATAGTCTGTTATTGTAATCCAAACTATGAAGAAAGGGGACGCTTTTTATATGGAACATATGAAAAAGCAATCTAACGTAATGGGTGCACAAATGGGCCCTGCCGGGAAAGGCCCAGGAGTAATGGGTGCGCAAATGGGTCCTTCTTATGGAATGGGACCGCAGCCAGGCCCTGGAGTAATGGGGGCACAGATGGGTCCTTCCTATGGAATGGGACCGCAGCCAGGCCCTGGAGTAATGGGTGCACAGGCAGGCCCTTATCCGGGAATGGGACCAATGGTTTCTCCAGCAGGTATGGGTCCTGGTCCATTTGGTCCGGCCGGCCCAACCAATGTGGCTCCCACACAGGTATTGCCTGCACAGGTTTCACCACCGCAAAACTTTGTGAATACGAACGTGTTTCCGCATGTAGTGCCGCACGTTCATCCATCTCACACAACAAATGTCAATAAGCATGTATTCACACACCAGCACTACTTCCCGCATACCCAGTCTACAGTAAATCAATGTTTTGAGCAGCACGTGGTTTGCCCGGGCAGGCCTCCGGTTGCACCAATACACCACAAATGCTGCCCGCCAAGACCATTTGGTTTCTGACGGATGACAAGGGCGATAAAGCCCTTGTTTTATTTAGCTAATAGGAAAACATAAACCTTTCCTAATTCATAAATCATAATACAGACTAAGAACTCCAAGGGCCAATGTCTTCGCCTGTGTTACTTACATCCTTTGGCCGGTCTTTACCTTATAGCTATGTCTAATCAACGCTTTTTAAGGTTTCCCCATCGGCGGGTTTTCTAACAATTCCGTGTGAAAGAAAGGACTATCCCGATTGAACGTTATATACATAACCGGCTATAAACCTTTTGAATTTGGCATATTTAAGAATGACCATGAAGGAGTAAAATATATTAAACGGGCGATAAAGCGGCGGCTGGTCCCTTTAATCGACGAAGGTGCCGAGTGGTTCATCATTTCCGGCCAGCTTGGTGTAGAACTGTGGGCTGCTGAAGTTTTGTTTGAACTGAAGGATGAGTATAAGGATGTTAAACTTGGTGTATTGACACCATTTTTGGGGCAGGAAGAAACCTGGAATGAAACTAACAAGCAGTATTATCAAAATATTTTAGCCCAGGCGGATTTCGTTGATTCAATTTCGAAAAAGCCCTACGAAGGCCCGCAGCAATTAAGGGCAAAGAACTTATTCATGGTCCACAAAAGCGATGGAATCATCATAGTATATGATGAGGAAAGAGAGGGTACCCCCAAGTACGCTTTAGCTGAAGCTGAAAAATACAGGGCGGCTCATCCTTATCCAATTATTCGGATTTCATTCGATGATCTTCAGCAGGCTGCTGAAGAAGATCAATGGAATTGAAAAAAAGCTTGTGTTCCTATGCCTTTTCCAAAATGAAGATGTTCCGTTGACAAATCAAGGCATATTTGAAAAAATAATAGTATAAATCGATGTTGGCGAAAGTATTGAGGTGAATCTTATGCTATCTGATAAGATAAAATTAACGGCTAAAGACATTCTTGAAAAAGATTTCAAAACGGCAATGCGCGGATATAAACCAGAAGATGTAGACCAATTCCTCGACGTGGTCATAAAAGATTACGAAGCATTCCATCAGGAAATTGAGGAATTGAAACAGGAAAACCTGAGGCTGAGAAAGCAGGCAGACGATATGTCAAGGCGCCAGAACCAGCCGGCAACGAGCGTAACACCCGGCACCACCAATTTTGATATCTTAAAAAGGCTGTCCAACCTTGAAAAGCATGTGTTCGGCAGCAAATTATACGATTAGTAGCCTTTTTATAAAGTGAATGAATAATCGTATCAGTTGAAATTAAAAATATTGTTGGTTATTGGCTCATTTGCGCTAATCCATATAGCCCGTGAAAAAAGGCTCGTTCTCTTGTCGGCCCTATTAAGACACAGCCACCTTTCAGCTATCCTGAAAGGCATGTGACACGCAGGATTCACATGGAGAGAACCGAAAATTTTTTGAATGGCAGCTTTAATATTGATAAATTCAACTAATATAGATTGATTTACCATTGATGTTTACTAAGCAATTTATTATAATAAGTATTGTTGTGAATGACGTTCAGGTAATCGCTGCAGCCTACGGCTGTAGAGGAAAGTCCATGCTCGCACGGGCTGAGATGCCCGTAGTGTTCGTGCCTGGCGAAAAAATAAGCCAGGGCAGCAAGTGCGCTTGCTGACGGCCGGGAAAATGCCTAAGTCCCCATGGGGATATGGCATGAATACCTGTAAAAGTGCCACAGTGACGGAGCCTTCCCGGAAACGGGGAGGGTGGAACGAGGTAAACCCCACGAGCGAGAAACCCAAATTTTGGTAGGGGAGCTTTCTTTCTTGGAAATGAACGAGGAGAAGGACAGGGGTATTTGCTCCTGTAGATAGATGGTTACCGCCGAAGTACGAGATGAACAATCGCTTGCAGTACTGAGGAACAAAACATGGCTTATAGGACGTTATCATAATTTACCTTTCAAAATGAGCAGCTCTCCTTTCGCAAGGAGAGTTTTTATTTTTATTTGAGGAGAATATTTCACATAAGGTATCGGATATTCGTCAGCTTTATGAATTTTGCATGATATATAGTGAAATATGAATGAAAATTACGCACGAACAACGAAATTTACATTATCATAATATCTATAATGCAAATTTCAGTGGTATAGGCAGGTCATATCACCTTTTCCGACATAAGTTTGAAAAGACAATATAGACAGCATAGCATGCTTGCTGAAAAGATATTCGAGAACATCGAAGAAGGCGTGATGATCAACGATACAGCCAAAAAATCATTTCGGTCAATCCGGCTTTTCAAATTGTCACAGGCTTCGTGGGAAGAGGTAATTGGACGGACGCCAAAAATTCTCCAGTCCGGATTACATAATCAAGCATTTTATGATGAAATGTGGGATGAAATAAGTATAAAAGGGCGCTGGTATGGCGAGATATGGAATAAGCGCAAGGATGGTCAGATATTTCTGGAGTGGCGGACGATAAGTTCCATAATGGATGACGTTGGCAAAACAACCAATTATGTTGCGGTTTTTTCTGATATTTATGAAAGTTGGTGTTTTTATGAAAATGTACGATATCATCGCTACAGCAGCCATGGGTCTCGAAGCGGTTGTAGCCAAGGAAGTGCGGGGTCTTGGTTATGAATGTGAAGTTGAAAACGGAAAAGTAACCTATAAGGGTGACGTTAAGGCTATTGCAAGATCCAATATGTGGCTGCGAACAGCTGACCGGATAAAAATCAAAGTAGGCGAATTCAAGGCGACAACCTTTGATGAGCTGTTTGAAAAGACTAAAGCCCTAAATTGGGAGGAATTTCTGCCGGAGGATGCAGAGTTCCCTGTAAGCGGAAAATCAGTGAAATCCACTTTATTCAGCGTCCCCGATTGCCAGGCCATCGTTAAGAAAGCAATCGTAAACAGATTGCAAAGTTCTTACAAACGTTCCTCCTGGCTTGCAGAAAATGGTCCCCTTTTTAAAGTGGAAGTAGCCTTGCTCAAGGATATTGTAACGCTGACGATCGATACAAGCGGCGCCGGGCTTCATAAAAGGGGATACCGGACGGGGCAGGGGGAAGCACCATTAAAGGAAACGCTGGCAGCGGCATTAATTATGTTGACGAACTGGCTCCCTGATAAACCTTTTATCGATCCGTTCACAGGTTCTGGTACAATTCCGATAGAAGCGGCATTGATCGGACAAAATATTGCTCCCGGATTTAATCGAGAATTCGTATCTGAAAACTGGCCGTGGATGGGCGGCAAAACCTGGGAGGAAGTTAGGCAGGAAGCTGAAGACGTTGCAAAGTATGATGAACCGCTTGATATCTCCGGGTATGATATTGACCATAAAATGGTCGAGGTAGCAAAGGAGAACAGCATGGAAGCCGGACTCGGAGAATTAATCAATTTTAAACAAATGCAAGTGAGGGATTTGACGACACAAAAAGAATTTGGAGTCATTGTGGGCAACCCTCCTTATGGAGAACGGCTTGGCGAGAAAAAGGCCGTCCAGCAAATGTACCGGGAGATGGGACAGGCTTTCAGCAAGCTTGATACGTGGTCAATCTATATCATCACTTCCCACCCTGACTTTGAAAAGCTGTATGGAAAGCCAGCAACGAAAAAACGCAAGCTCTTCAACGGTTTTATCAAGACCGATTACTACCAATATTGGGGAAAGCGGCCGCCGAGAAAAAACTAAAAGAAAATTGGAAGTATTCAAGACCGTCATTAGTAAAAATAAAAGCATAACCTTTGCCCAATCCGCATAAAATGTATCTATCTTTTCTCAAGCGGATTGGGGGTGACCTGTGTGGATACAAAACTAATGGACTTCGGATTGATTACAAGGGCTTTATATACCTCCTATGAGTCGATTAAGCTCGATGGGGATGATAAGAATTCCATAGCACAATTGATGGATGCCGAGAAAAATCTATTTCAAGCACTGTCATTCCACCTGCAGCGAGATTATGGCAAGGACGACTGATAGGGATTAAATTATGCTGGAACCTTCTTTGGGCGAGCAGCCTTGCTTTTGCACCAAGGAAGTTCCAGCACTTTTTTATGCAATAAACCGGCTTTTCCCTTGACCGAAAAACAATAGTAAGTGATAATAAAAATTTCCGACGAAATAATTATAGGTTCAGTTAATGGCCTTGCAAGTTAGCGTGGATGAAATTAAAAGGGGAGAACAAAATGCTGCAGACGCTGCCTTTTTCGGTAACGAAGGAAGATTCTTTTTATGATAAATTTTCCGAGTGGATTGGTGATGTTTTTTACGATATTCTCCCTGAAAAGGGATTCGAGGAACGCGATGAGCAGATTTTTATGGCGTTCCAGCTGGAAAAAGCCTTTAAAGAAAAGAAAATTGCTTTTGCTGAAGCTGGAGTGGGGACTGGCAAAACGCTTGTCTATCTTCTTTATGCCATTTGCTATGCCAGATATACGAATAAACCTGCTATAATTTCCTGTGCCGATGAAACTCTTATCGAACAGCTGGTAAAGGAAGAAGGGGATATCGAAAAGATCAAAACCGCCCTCGGTATTGATGTTGATGTGCGCCTTGCAAAATACCATGATCAATATGTTTGTCTTAAAAAGCTTGATCATGCCGTAAACACTGTCGATTCGGAAGCCATCGACCGGCTTCATGAAGAGCTCCCTGAATTTGTACACGGCGGGGGCTCTATGTCGGCTTATACACCGTATGGCGACCGGAAACAATATCCTTACTTAAATGATGAAGACTGGTCAAAAGTCGGTTGGGACCAACTGCAAAATTGCTTTACATGTGATATGCGGCACCGATGCGGCCAGACGCTTTCCAGGGATTTTTACCGTAAATCAACAGATTTAATTATCTGTTCCCATGATTTCTTTATGGAGCATGTTTGGACCAAGGAAAAGAGAAAGCGTGAGGGACAGCTTCCATTGCTGCCTGAGCAAAGCTGTGTCATTTTTGACGAAGGGCACTTGCTGGAATTTTCCGCACAAAAAGCATTGACCTATAAAATTGGCGAAGCGACCCTTACTTCGGTTCTTGAATCGCTTACCGCGAACGATGTACGTGACGAAACGCTCTATGTCATCGAAGGAAGTAATAGAAATAAATGAACAGTTCTTTCATTACCTGGCACAAGCTGCAATTCCGGTACAGGGATCGGGCCGATACAGGATTCCTTCCTCCGAACGGGTCGGCCAGTTTGCCCAAAAGCTGCATCAAAAAGTAGAACAGCTGGAAGAAAGCCTGGTGTTTGAAGCGGAAATGTACACAATTAATGAATATGATTTAAAGGTGACTGAAGAATATTTGGAACAATTGGGCTACTCCCTTTCATTGTTCCTTAGGAATGAGCAGGCCGTGACATGGTTTGAGGAAAACGAAGGCTCCAAGACCCTTGTCATCATGCCACGCCTTGTGAAAGATATTTTGGCGGAAGAGGTTTTTTCAAAAAAAATGCCCTATATCTTTTCTTCTGCGACACTCTCTGAGAATAAATCCTTCGATTACATTGCCCAGAGCCTAGGCATTAAAGAATATACCAGCTTTTCAGTTGATTCGCCTTTCGATTATGACGAAGCAATGAGAATTTTCATGCCCGTTTTTGAAAATGGCAACATGAAAGAAAAAATGGAATACACTTTGAAAAGCATCAAAGAAGAAAAGGGAAGAACGCTTGTCCTTTTTCGTTCAAAGGAAGAGCTGCAATGGTTTAAGGATCATGCCGGATTTTCGGATTATCCATTTTATTTTGAAGGGGAATCGGAAATCAGCGATCTCGTGAAGAAATTTCAGGAGGAGAAGCATTCCGTATTGCTTTCCTATCATCTATGGGAGGGGCTGGACATCCCAGGGGAATCATTGCAAAACGTGGTGATTTTCTCGCTGCCGTTTCCTCCCCATGATCCGGTATTTGAAGCAAAACGTGCGTCTGCAAGCAATTCTTTTGAGCAAGTAGACATGCCATATATGCTGCTGCGGCTGCGCCAGGGAATCGGCCGGCTTATCAGGACATCGCATGATTCTGGGAATGTGCATATTCTTACGGAAAAAAACCTCCCGGAAAATGTTCTGGACAAAATGATTGCTGTATTGCCTACAGCACCTTAAAAAGTGAAACCGGGGAGGATATCCCCGGTTTTTTACTTGGAAGGATGACACTATTCCCTTACCGTTTAAAATTTTATTCCACTTTGTCTGTCTCTTTCAGATCTGCACATCTAAAGCATAGAAGCTTCTTTCCTTCCGATACTCCATCAAGAAAGCCGTTCCGGCAAAAAATTTTCTTTTCACAGTTCCTGCAGTATCCAACCAACTCTTCTTCCATCTACAATCAGCTCCCCGGTTTGTTAGATGATAAATGGCTAATTCAAATAAATGGTAATTTTAGTTATATTATATGATAGAATAAATCCGTAACGCAAAAGGAGGAATCAATGGTGTCTGCTTCGATTGAAAAAATAGAAAAAGAATTCTTAGAATATGTGAAAAAAATATCGGCATATGGTGAAGCACTATCACTGATATATTGGGACATGCGCACTGGCGCTCCGAAAAAAGGGATTGAGCGGAGATCTGAAGTGGTAGGGATGCTATCTTCAGAGGTCTTCAAAATGTCGACGAGCGAAGACATGGCTGCTTTCATTGCCAATCTTTCTTCTGACGCTGCAAGACACGAACTTTCTGATACTACAAATAAAATGGTAGAAGAGTGTAAAAAAGAATATGAACGGAATAAGAAAATTCCAGCAGAGGAGTATAAAGAATTTGTCGTCCTTCAATCCAAAGCGGAAAGCGTGTGGGAAGATGCCAGGGAGGCAAGCGATTTTGCAATGTTTCAACCTTACCTTGAAAAGATTGTGGCATACACCAGGAAATTTCTAGGTTATTGGGGTTATGAGGGAAATCCATATAACACACTTCTTGATATGTATGAACCCGGCTTGACCGTAGAGGTTCTTGACCAGGTATTCGGCGAATTGCGTGAAAGGATCGTACCATTGGTCAAAGCGATTTCAAAAAGCGAAAACAAGCCTGAAACTTCTTTCCTGTATAAGAGGTTTCCAAAGGAAAAACAAAAGGAATTCAGCCTTGAGATCCTGAAACAGCTTGGATATGATTTTGAAGCAGGCCGTTTGGATCAAACAGTGCACCCGTTTGCAACGGGGCTCAATGTGGGAGATGTACGCATAACAACCCGCTATGATGAACATGATTTCAGGGGAGCGATTTTCGGCACCATCCATGAATGCGGCCATGCAATTTATGAACAAAATATTTCAAAGGATTTGACGGGTACATTATTGGATGATGGAACCTCAATGGGGATCCATGAATCCCAATCCCTTTTCTTTGAGAACTTCATCGGCCGGAATAAAAGCTTCTGGAAAAAACAGTTTCCGGTTTTGAAGCAGCATGCCCCAGGCCAGTTCGACCATGTGGAACTGGATGATTTTTACCGTGCGATCAATGAATCCAAACCATCTTTAATCCGGGTGGAAGCGGATGAACTTACATATTCCCTTCATATCATGATTCGCTATGAAATTGAAAAAGCTCTATTCAATAATGAGCTGGAAGTGAAGGATTTGCCTGGGGTCTGGAATAAGAAGTATCAAGAATACCTTGGGATTAAACCGGAGAACGACGCATCAGGCGTTTTACAGGATGTACACTGGTCAGGCGGCAGCTTCGGCTACTTCCCTTCTTACGCGCTGGGATATATGTATGCGGCCCAACTAAAACATGCGATGCTTAAGGATCTCCCCGGCTTCGATCAGCTCCTTGAAGCTGGAAATATCGCACCGATCAAAAAGTGGCTGAATGAAAAAGTGCACAAATTTGGAAAAACGAAAAAGCCTCTGGAAATCCTAGAATCGATTACAGGTGAAGGATTAAATGCAAAATATCTCATTGGTTACCTGGAAGAAAAGTACGGAAGCGTTTATCAATTTAAATAGATGACAGGGTGGATGCAGAGTCATCCCCCCTTATAAAAGGAATAGTGTTATGAAGAATGTATTACCGCTATTAACGGTGGTTGCGGCAGCTTCCCTATGGGGAATCATCGGTATTTTTGTAAAAGGCTTGACGGATGCAGGATTATCTGCGATGGAAATCGTGACCGTAAGGGTCTGTTGTGCAAGCCTCTTTTTGCTTGCAGTTGGAGTCATAAAGAATCGAAATCTGTTGAGAATACGCGTTGCGGACATTTACTTATTCATTGGTACTGGAATCATCAGCATTGTTTTCTTTAATTGGTGCTACTTTACAGCCATGAATATGCTGTCCATTTCCACGGCAGTCATTTTGCTTTATACATCTCCGGTATTCGTTATGATATTTTCCAGCCTGTTCTTTAAGGAAATCATAACCCTCCCTAAAATATTGCTCATAGGCTGTACTGTTTTAGGAAGCATTTTAATAGCCGGTGTAAAAGGCCATGCTTTGTCCGGAGGGGATGGCATCGGATTTTTAATTGGACTCGGTTCAGGGCTTGGATATGCCTTATATAGTATTTTTGGAAAGCTGGCTCTAAAGAAATACCATACCTTTACGATAACAGCTTATACATTTTTTACTGCTTCCATTTGCTTGCTTCCTGTTACAGGGATATGGCGTAAGGCAGAACAGATCATGGCACCGAAGACGCTGATGCTGATTATAGGCCTGGGCCTGTTTTCCACTGTAATCGCCTATTTGCTCTATACATGGGGATTAGGAAAAATGGATGGGAGCAGGGCCGCTGTACTTGCAACAATAGAGCCCGTAACTGCGATGTTCCTTGGATTTCTCTTTTATGGCGAAAGATTATCAGTTTTGCAGATGGCCGGTGCCTTTGTAATCCTAGGAGCGGTTCTGTATTATAATAAAATGCCCGGCAACAAAAGCGGCAAAGCTGAAAAAGGGCATAATCAAATGGTATAGGAGAAGCAGGCAATCTTCTTGAATGCCTGCTTCTTTAAATTATAGCAAAGCATCAATTTTTCAACATGTACTGGTGTCTAGCTTCCCCGTACATGGATGTACTATTGCCAATGTTGCCACAGGATGTGGCATGTTTTTCAACGATCCTCTACAGCACGCTTCCGTATTTCTTATTACCAGAGTTTGAAACCTTTCTGGCCAGGAGGTGCGTTCTGGATCATATCGATAAGCGGGATTGTGTATGCGAATAGAATCAATACGACGGTGACTCCAAGCCATAGTTTCCAGTTCTCGAAAATCAAAGGTGTCTTTTCTGCCGTTTCCGCCGCTTCTCCAACCGGGAATTCCTGTTCACCCTTAGGCGCAAAGAAAGCCAGGTTAATGAATATGATTAAAACAAGGATAATTGCAACAAACAGGATTGTTCCGCCAACAGCCTGTGCAATTTGATACGGTATCCATTCAGTTGCCTGGGCAGATCCGCCATAAGTCGAGAATGATGATCGGCGCGGTGCTCCAAGAAGGCCTGCAGCATGCATCGCTCCGGACATGAAAATCATTCCGATTGCCCAAAGGCAGCCCTGGATTAGTGCCAGTTTGTTCATTTTCTTTGTCAGTACACGGCCTGTAAGGTGAGGAATCAACCAATAAGAGATACCAAAGAATGTCAGGATAACAGCGGTAGCAAGGGTTAAATGGAAATGCCCCGTTACCCATATTGTGTTATGCACGACCTGGTTCATTTGGTGTGATGCGTTAACCATGCCTCCTGCCCCTGCAGGGATAAACGTGACCATCCCAATAAAAGGCACAGTGAATCTGGCATCGCCCCAAGGCAGCATTTTAAGCCATCCGAATAAACCTTTAGCCCCTTTTTGGCGTCCGTACATTTCAAAAGTGCCAAACAGGGAGAATGCTGTCATTAACGATGGAATGACAACCAGGAATGTTAAGGCAACCTGCAGGAACTTCCATGCCGGGTCAATACCGGGTTCAGTCAATTGATGGTGAAAGCCTACAGGGATTGAAAATAGCAAGAATAAAATAAATGACATACGTGCCAATGAATCTGAGAAAATCTTGCCGCCAATGATTCTGGGGATGATTACGTACCAGCACATATAGGCAGGCAATAACCAGAAATATACAAGCGGGTGCCCAAAATACCAGAACAGTGTACGGCTGATCAATACATCAATGGTATCTACAAGTCCCAGAGACCATGGGAGCATTTGCAATAATACGGTTGCTGCAACACCGATGGTGGCCACAAGCCAAAGAAGCATATTGACTACGACCATGAAGCTTAATAACGGACTGACTTTGCCGGGATTTTGCTTGCGCCATCTTACATATGATGTGAGCATCGCCCCGCCACCGATCCAGCTGCCGACTACAACCAGCGTTAACCCGCCGTAAAAGATAGGGTGGGCCTGCAGCGGCGCATAGAATGTGAAAAGCACAGATGCTTTATTTAATAACACCATTGCCGCGGCCATGGCTGTTCCAATTGTCATCAACCAGAAGCCGAGCCACCCAGATTTTCTCGCCCCGTTTGACAGGGTCCCGGCTGTACGGCTCATTGCTGCAAATTGAAACCCGATAATGAAGAATGTAGTAAGGACAAGTCCCAGTAAAACACCGTGTACTGTCAATACTTGATAGTAAGTAATCGGGGCTGGAAGTTGGAAATTCCCTGAACGGACCAAAACCTGCAAAAGCCCTGCAAGGCCGCCAAGCGCCAATGCAATAAACGCAACATAGAAATGAGCCATGGATAGCTTGGCGTCACGAGGATCCACTTTCATTTTTTCAGTTGTGCTTCTCATTTTTCAACCACCTCAATTTTGGAGCTCATCATATGGTGACCTACACCGCAGTATTCGTTACATAGAATCAGAAATTCGCCTGTCTTTTTGAACGTTGTTACATATTCGCTTACATAACCTGGTTCAAGCATCATATTGATATTTGTTCCTGCTACTTCAAAGCCGTGTATAACATCCTTTGTTGTAGCCATAATCTTTACCTTCACCCCTTTTTGAACCACCACTTTTGCCGGATTATAGGAAAACGCGGAGGCTACGAACACCAATTCATAGTCCCAATCCTTTCCTTCAACCTTGTGAAGCCCAGGTTTATTGAAAGGCTTGGTCGTATCCACCTTTTCCGGGTCGATTGTTGTTAAACAGCTGGGTGGCTGGTTTCCCATGTAGAAAGCGCTGACACCAACAACATTAAGGAAAACAAGCAGCGAGCCGATACCGAAAACGAGCCAAATCTTTTCGAACTTATGCATATGCATAATTTTTCCCCCTTAAATTCCTATAGACGGTCTAAATACAAGAAATACACACTCACCCATGTAATAATGAGAATACATCCAAGTACGAAAACGGATGCAAGCGTCCCTTTAAGGGAAGAATGGTCATCCTCCACTTTTGTTTGTGTTTTCGTTTTTAATTCCGGCATAGCCATAACATTTCACTCCTTTCTAAAAAATTCAGAAATTGTATGAGTACATTTTCATCATACAAAACAATTTGTTAAATTCTAGTTGCTTTCTCTCGTTTCACAAATTGTTCAATCTATACTTAATTAACATGATAATAGGGGGAAATTGATTTAACAGTGACCTTCATCACTTTTGACCCCGTGAAGATGTGAAAGAAATGTGAAGTTTAGAGTGGTGGAATGATCCGAAAATGGTTTTACGAGTAATTTGAAAAATGGGGTATGTCCATTTGATGCGCGTATTCCTGGTAAAGTTTTTTTGCGTGTTTATGTCATGTAATAAAATCGTTTCTTTGACGAGTTAAAGGATTTTAATATTCCACCTTATCATTTCTGTGGTAAAATTTTCATGTTAATGGACCTAAGTCTATTAAAATACATACAATTAGGAGAGATTGCGTTTGAAGAATTTATTCAAGATTATATTAGCCTTTGGATTTGTATTTTGTACTACATTGCCTTTATTTAGTGGAACAGTAAAAGCAAAGCAAACTAGTTATTTGATGAACACCAAATATATTTATAATTACCAATATGGGAATGGGATTAAATTTTATTTAGAGTTCTGGAAGAAAGAGGACGGATATTACAAATGGAGTAATAGAGACTTTGGGACGGCATATAAAGAAACCAAAACAGGCTTATATCAAGAAGGGACTAAAATATTAGCTTATCCCATTAAAAGTGGAAAAAGGTGGTCAGAACCCTCTAGTAATTCTACTTATACTATAAAATCAACAAATAGAACGATCAAGACTTCAGCAGGTACTTTTACAAAAGTAGTGGAGGTAAGGGAAACTGTAAAAGGATTTGGATTCCATACTTCATATTTTGCTCCTGGCAAAGGTGTGATTTTGAGTACAACAAACGCTGACTACAATGACTTTGATACTGAAATTCATTATAAACTAATAAAAATAAAGAAAAAATGAGAGTAAATGGTTGGATGACTGGTTTATTGATTCCAGCTCCTTTACCAGTTTGAACAAAGACATCTAATTGTTCATCCTTTTTTTCATTAAAAACACGCTGTCTACATCTGCTTTCGATAGAAAGAGAGTGGACAGCGTATTTTTAATTTTTGATAGGAAAATATCAAGGTTGTCCTCTGTCACTATCTGGCTGCCATAACCCTCTAGGTTGGCAAGATTGGCATCGGAGGCTTGTCTAATGACTCCAAAAAGGGTCATTTAGCCGGAATGTCAGGAATATTTATAGGTGCCGACAGAGAATGGCGGTCCCTGTATGAACGGAAGGATACGATACTATGCTCGCGAGTAAAAACGTCGACCTGCAAGATAAATGAATCCTTCTTTTCCATGTAATAATGAATATCCCCAATACTTAATCGGTAAAAGGAATACCTTTGTCCCAACATCGTCCTGCCGGTACATTTTGTGTCAGGATGGTTCTCAATGTAGCCAGCCATTTGGCTGACGGATACAGATGAAGTACCGGTTATTGAAAAAATTGCTTCTTTCATGTTTGCGGCTGCCTGGCTTAAAGTTGCTTTTGCTTTGTCAATAACACCATTCATAAAACTGTTCAATACTTGTACTCCTCCTTGTTGTCTGAATTGTTGGAACCTCTTTTTAAGTAATTCCCAATTATGAAACAGGTAAACAATTTCAGCGGCAAAGGCCATATAGCAGAACTAAAATCTTGAAAGTCCGTCAATATGCTGATTTGCATTTTACTATCTTAACAAAATATTTAACTGGAACTAATTGATCCTGTTATGCATAGAATGAAATAATATTAGCTGAAAGGGACTGTGAAAAAATGGAGCAAAAATACTGCGTTCACTGCCGAACCTTGCACAATGAAGAAAGCAGTTGCCGTGTATGCGGGAAAGAGGATTTCCAATCTATTGAAATCAATGTCCAGTTTCAGAAAAATCCGGACTGTGAATAGTTTCTAGTAAATCAGGATGCACCCATCATCCTGATTTTTTTCGTATGGAAATGTATTTTGTTAAGAATAGAACCGGTCGACAGATCCAGTGCGCAACTTAGTTTTGTCTTCGCCTGTGTGGAACACAGTCCTCTAACCCCGAACCTCTGTGTTCGCTTTTATAAAGGCGCGCATCCAGTGGGTTTTCAAACCTGTTAAGGCATATCAATCATGAGAAGAATATTCAGGGAGCCGATACTTGCTATTTGGATAGGGAGGTTCAGGGCTTTATCAAAGCCGTAGATTTTTGTTTGACCAATAAGTACGGTGGGAGGGGTAATATCCATTTCGAGATTGTTAGTGGCAAGAATGGCCGCTAAATTGCCGGCAATCATATTTCCAGGCTCTGCTGCGAAAGACTCAAGCATTTCGCCTTCGACTGGAATCCCGAACATCGCTTCACCTATTCTGCCTATTGTTTCTTTCAGGCCTTCAATGATAAACCTTCCCCGGATATCTCCTGTCATGCCAATCAAAACGCCAAGGGATGAATGGTTATAGGGCTGTTTAACCAAGGTAGGCGTCAATGCTTCCATCGATAGTGGAATAACTGCTTTTACAGACTGGATCGTTCCATCTAGTACGTTAGCTACTGTTAAACTGACAGCCATGATAAACCTCCGTAAAAATAATAAATTAAGCATAACAAATAATGGCAGAATATACGTTTTAAATGTTAAAAAATGGGGAACTTTCACGATATTATGGCGAAAAATGCGGAATAATAAACATAGAAAATTCATTAAGGGTGTGAATGCATTGCCTTATATTCTTTCGGCCTCTCATATCAAGCTGCCCCACAAAATATCTCAGGAAGCTGTCATGGATTTTACCAGAGAGATGTTCGGTTCTTCCTATAAGAATATAGAAAGGCTTTTAGGCGCTTTTATAAATGGACAGGTGGAATCCCGTTACTTTTCAAAGGATATCGAATGGTTTAAGGCGGATCACAGTTTTGAAGAGAAGAATGAAATTTATATTGAACAGGCTGTGCATTATGGGTGCCAGGCGATTGTGGAATGCTTGGGCAACCTGGATTTTCTAAAACGGAACATTGACCCCGGGAAGATTGATGCATTTATTTTCATTTCAAGCACCGGTTTGGCAACTCCTACAATTGACGCGAGAATCATGAACCTGCTTCCTTTTAGTGAATATACGAAAAGAATACCGATTTGGGGGCTTGGCTGCGCAGGAGGGGCTGCCGGACTATCGAGGGCATACGAATATTGCAAAGCATTTCCAAATGCATTGGCCCTGGTTCTCTGCGTGGAGCTTTGCAGTTTGACGTTTCAGAAGGATGATGTTTCAAAGAGCAATATTATAGGCACATCCCTTTTTTCGGACGGTATCGGCTGTGCCCTTGTTTGCGGGGACGAAGTACGGCGCAAAATATTTTGCAAGCAGGATTCCATGCCAAAGATACTGTCCACCAGGTCAACACTTATGCGGGATTCACTCGATGTCATGGGCTGGGATGTGAAAAACGGGGGACTGCATGTCGTGTTTTCTAAAGATATTCCAAGGATTGTAAAGGAATGGTTAAAACCGAATGTAGAAGCGTTTTTAACGGAACACAATTTATCCTTGCAAGAAGTGGAACACTTTATCGCACACCCGGGCGGCAAGAAAGTGATTCAAGCGTATGAAGAGGCGCTCGGCTTTAGTCAACAAAAGACAGAACTTTCAATGAAGATCCTTCAGGAATATGGAAATATGTCGTCAGCCACGATTTTATATGTGCTCGAACAGTTCATGCGCAACGGAGCGCAAAAAGGTGATTTGGGACTGGCAGCCGCGCTTGGGCCTGGATTTTCATCTGAGCTATTATTAATGAGGTGGGAATAGTGTTTTTTTGGCTGTTTATTTCAATTCTGGTCCTGCAGCGCCTTGTCGAATTATCGATAGCAAAGAAAAACGAAAATTGGATGAAGGAACAGGGAGCCATTGAATTCGGTAAGTCCCATTATCCGTGGATGGTCTTAATGCATATTGGGTTCTTAAGCTCATTAATTTTGGAAGTTATGTTGAATCGATTTGTTACCGCTCCTTTATGGCCAGTTTGGCTGGCTATTTTTATCTTGGCCCAGGCATGCAGGATCTGGGTGATCATATCTCTCGGAAAGTTCTGGAACACAAAAATCATTGTTCTCCCGGAGTCCGACATTACTGCAAAAGGCCCTTATAAGTACATGAAACATCCGAATTATCTCGTGGTAGCGGTGGAAATTATTGTTATTTCCCTTCTGTTCGACGCCTTTATCACAGGCATTTTGTTTACGCTGCTAAACCTGTGGATGATGGCCGTCCGTATTCCAGAGGAAGAAAATGCCCTGGGAAATCTGACGAGGTATAACACCATATTTCAACAAAAAAGTGAAAAGTGAAAAAATTTCATTTTTCTTATTGAAAATGATTATCGTTCGTGATAACATCAAAATTGAAGATGAAAATTATTCTCATTGAATAAACAACCAGAATATAGAAGGACGGTGTTCTTTATGGTTTTATTATTCGTATTATTGACGATGGTTACATATTTATTGGTAATGAGATACGTATTGAAGAATATTGGGCAGCCGGCACAAGCTGCTCCCAAACATACATTCACTTCAGAAAAAGCACGGAAAGAATTCGTTCCTGTGCCTTCAACCAGGTAATCACCTGGTTTTTTTATTTGCTTTTTCCATTAATGGTAAATCAGATATAGGAAAGCAAAACGAAATCGATTACAATAAAATGAGTATTAACAATACTCAAACGACTAAGGGGAAAGCATAAATGGTCCAACAATCAATCAAACAGGAACAGAAAATAGAGTCTTTAACAGCACTGTACGAGGCATTCGAGTCCAGCAGGGATTATCCGAATGCTGAGAAAATGAAGCAATTGGTCATGAAGCTACATAATCGGGAGACAACGATTGCTTTTTGCGGGCATTTTTCCGCCGGGAAATCCAGCATGATCAATTATTTGCTCGGGGATGATGTCCTTCCTTCCAGCCCTATCCCAACAAGTGCGAATACAGTGAAACTCCAGCGCGGCGGTGATTATGCGAAGGTTTATTACTATAACACCAAGCCAGTCCTTTTTCCTGCACCCTATGATTACAGGGAAGTAAAAGCTTTTTGTAAAGACGGGGACAGGGTATCATCAATTACCATCAGTTCGAGTGAATTTCCGCTGCCTGAAACTTGCGCGGTAATGGATACTCCCGGAATTGATTCTACCGATGATGCCCACCGGGTTGCCACTGAGTCGGCACTGCATTTGGCAGATGTCATTTTCTATGTGATGGACTATAACCATGTGCAGTCCGAAGTGAATTTTCATTTTACAAAAGAATTGCAGGACGCAAATAAAAGCATTTATTTGATCGTTAATATGATTGATAAGCATGATGACACGGAACTCGGTTTTGCTGAATTCAAGAGCTCGGTCATAGAGGCCTTTGCCAACTGGGGGGTCTACCCAAATGGTTTTTTCTTTACATCGGTAAGGAATCTGGAAAGTGAAAACAATCAAATACAGGAAGTCAAGGAGTTTATATTTAAGCAAGGGGAAGTGGGGGAGGACACCCGGATTCGGTCAGTTATGGAAGCGGCGGAAAGACTCGTGGAAGAACATGCGAAAAGGATAAGGGAAGAACTGGAGGAGGAAAATGCGCCCTCACTTGAAATTTTGGCGGAACTCCCTTTGGAGGAACAGCAGGAGGTTTCCGGCCGTCTGTTATCGCTAATTGACAAAAAGGACCGGATAACGAAACTTCCAGACACTGTGAAAGAGGAATTTGATGCCGGACTGGAATCAATCCTGAAAAATGCCTATATCATGCCGGCACAAACAAGGGATCTGGCGGCGGCATATTTGGAGTCAAACCAGCCTGAGTTCAAGGTAGGGTTGTTTTTTTCGAAAAAGAAAACAGAAGAGGAACGGGAAAATAGGGAACGGGCGATTTTGTCGGACCTGCAGGAAAAAGTGAAAACCCAGCTCGAGTGGCATCTGAAGGAACTGGCTGCAGGCACCCTGAAAGAAGCAGGTATTTATAACAGCGAGCTTGAAAAAGAAGCGCAAGGCATAGAAGTAGCGGTTTCTAAAGAAATGCTGGTTAATGCCTTGAAATCCCAGGTGAGCATTACAGGTGAATATGTCCTTAATTACACTAATGAGATTGCAGCAGCAATAAAAAAGTCGGCCAGGAATGAAGCGGACCGTTTTATTCAAACCCTGTACAGCTATGTAAAGAACGAAACCGTGGGGGAAATCGGCATTATTGAAAAGGAATTGAAAGGTTATGCCCGTTATCAGTCAGCTTTTGAAACAGTGGCGTTCATGAATAATAACGTGCAAAAGAAAAAAAAGGCATTGCTTCATTTATTGGCAAGCAGGGAGCCATCCCAGGAAGTGATGAATACAGCGCTTTTGCTGGAGAAATGGCTGAGCGAGGAAAACGATGTAACGGTCCGTCATACGGGCGATACAATGGCCGACGAACAATCGCGGGAGAAAACTTTGCAAAACGAGACAGCTGAAATCCAGCCTTCTAAATCGGAAGTGATAAAGGAGAAAAAAACCGTCGATGTGAGCGGCAAGGATAAATTGCAAAGGACTGCAGCCGATTTAAAAAAGGTCTCAGACCTGATTCAACCCTTGAAGGGTTTCCATTCTTTGCACGGCGAGCTTAAGGAGAAAGCGGCAAGGCTGCAATCGCAAACCTTTACAGTCGCTCTTTTCGGAGCATTCAGTGCAGGAAAATCATCGTTCGCGAACGCAATGATGGGCGAAAGCGTATTGCCTGTGTCTCCAAATCCGACTACAGCAGCGATCAATAAAATCATGGCTCCAAAAGATGGGCACCCACATGGCACGGCAACCATAACGTTAAAGACCGCGGAAATGCTGCTTGAAGACGTTTCAATTGCCCTTTCCGCCTATGACATCGCAGCGAATTCCCTGGATGAGGCTTTTCGGAGGGCGGGTGAACTGATGGATCGATCCACAGCCACGGACACCGGTACTACACATCTATCATTTATTAAAGCTTTTGTAAAAGGTTTTCCCGAATACAAAGAAAAACTTGGAACAAACTTTCCGGTTGGCATTGAGGGCTTTAAAAGCTTTGCAGCTGAAGAATCAAAATCGTGTTTTGTCGATTTAATTGAGCTGTATTATGACTGTGAATTGACGAAGCAGGGGATCGTGCTGGTCGATACGCCGGGAGCGGACTCAATCAATGCCCGGCATACGGGGGCTGCGTTCGAGTATATTAAAAATTCGGATGCGATCCTTTTTGTGACGTACTATAACCATCCGTTTTCAAGGGCTGACAGGGAATTTCTCATCCAGCTTGGCCGGGTTAAGGATTCCTTCGCGATGGATAAGATGTTTTTCATCATTAATGCGGTCGATCTGGCTCAAACAAGCGATGAGCTTAATGAAGTAACAGCTTACGTTCAGGGACAGCTGAATGGATTCGGTATCAGATTCCCCAAGCTATTTCCGTTATCAAGCAAGGGGGCGCTTGCGGAGAAATTGGAAGGCAGCAGGTTTTCCCATCATTTCCTGCCAGACAGCGGATTGCCGCATTTTGAATCACAATTCAACGAATTTATCGAGAATGATTTAACTATGCTCGCACTACAGTCTTCCAAGGCAGCACTATCAAGGGTCTTGCAGCTGCTGGAGGAGGTTATGGCCGCAAGCTTGCAGGATGAACGTTCGAAAAGTGCCGCATTAGCCGCTCTGGAGACAGAATTAGGTCAAATAAAACAAATCCTGGGTAAACTGGAGGGGGAAACGGAAAAACAAAAGCTAAGGAAAGAGATCGATGAGCTCGCATTTTACAGCAAGCAGCGTGTTTTCTTCCGATTTGCCGACTTTTTCAAAGAATCCTTCAACCCCGCAGTACTTAAGGATGATGGCCGTGATATGAAAGCCGCATTGCGGAAATCGTTAAAAGAGCTCCTCGGTTCTCTAGGCTTCGATTTATCGCAGGAGATGAGGGCAACAGCATTGCGTAGTGAACTTTTTGTAGGAAATCTGCTAAAAGAAAAACAGGCAACCCTGCATGCATTGAGTAAAAAAATTAGGGGAAGCCTTCATTTAAGGGACTACGAGCCGGCCGCAAGTGAAACAATGGAATTTAAACAGGCATTTGAAGATCTAGATGAAACGGATTTCAAGAAAGAACTGGCCATTTTTAAGAACACCAAATCATTTTTTGAGAAAAATGATAAAATCAAGATGAGCGAAGCCCTGCAGGCCGGGCTGGAGCAGCCGGCTTTAATATATACGGCTGACCAAAGAGAACGGATGTATACCTTCTATTCCGAACTCTTTGAAGAAGGCTTGCAAAAGCTTAAGCGGGACTCGGATTCTGAAATCGATGAAATTTACAATGGGCTACGTTCCGCTTTTCAAGAAACCATCGATGTTCCATTTTATGAGTCAATCTTGAAGGAAATAAAGGAACTTACATGACAATAGGGTTGATGGGATATGAACGCTGTTCAATTTCTAAGAATCATGGAAAAAGAAAATGGGGTTGAAATATGGATGGCTGCTGAAACCGGCAGCCATTCCTTTGGCCTACAAACACCTGAATCCGATCGTGATATCCGGTTTGTTTTTATGCAAAAAAATATGCGTGATTATCTTTCCTTGAAAGCAAAGCATGAGGTTATCACATTCAAAAATGCTGAGTTTGAAATAGAGGGCTGGGATATATTCAAAGCATTTCGCCTCATGCAAAAGAGCAACCCCGGTATGTTCGAATGGTTTCATTCCCGAACGATCGACATATCAAATCACAAATTTGTATGTGAAATTAAGGAACTCATACAGACTCATTACTCCAAACGGACTCTGGGCCTGCATTATTTTAATATGTGCCGTACCAACCTGGCATATTTGAAAAAAATAGCAGTCATGGAGAAAAAAGCGCATAAAACAATGGTCCAGGTGGCCCGCTGTTACTTGATGCTTTTGGTGTTACTGCAGAAACGGAGACTTCCGCCACTTCACATAGATGAGCTGTTGAATGGGGCCAGTATGAACAGCGCGATACGGTATAGTATTGAAGAGCTTTTTCGGTTGAAAAAACAGAATCGATATTTATCAGGAAAAGCGTTAATGGACACATCTGTGCTGCTTGAGGAAGAATTGATTGCGATTCAAAGCATGCTGTCTGGTTTGCCGGAAGGAAAAGGTATGGAAGGGGAATTGAATGAACTTGCCTGGAAGTGCCTTGGCATTTGATTCTAATGGTTCCAGTAAGACCTTCGAAAAAGCAGGCTGTTGTGGTATAATAGATAGAGTGACTCTATCTTTACAGTTTGGATTTATTTATAGGAGTGATTATGTGAATAGCAATGAAGAACAAGTTCCCTCCTTACTGCTTGTAGATGGCATGGCGCTGTTGTTCCGGGCTTTTTATGCAACGGCTGTTACAGGCCAGTTTATGATAAATAAAAATGGTGTTCCGACAAATGCAGTACAAGGATTTTTAAAGCACATGCTTACGGCTGTGGACCATTTTTCTCCCACCCATGTTGCAGTATGCTGGGATATGGGAAGCAAGACCTTCCGCAATGAACTGTTCGGAGATTATAAAGCAAACCGTTCTACACCGCCGGTTGAAATGATCCCACAGTTCGGCCTTGTAAAGGAAGCAGTGGAAGCGTTCGATATTCCAAATATCGGCCTTGAGGGCTTTGAAGCTGATGATTGTATCGGTACAATAGCAAAATCATCCGCCACTGAAAGTGAGGTCTACATTTTAACTGGTGATCAGGATATATTGCAGCTGCTTGATGATAATATATCGGTTATTCTCTTAAAAAAAGGCTTCGGCAATTATGAAGTCCATAATTCGGAAAGCTTTTTTGAATGGAAAGGCATCACCCCTCGACAAATGATTGATTTGAAGGCATTGATGGGCGATCCGTCCGACAATTATCCGGGCGTAAAGGGCATTGGCGAAAAAACCGCATTAAAGCTGCTCATCCAGCATGAAAGCATCGAAGGAATCCTGGAAAACGTCCATTCCTTGACGAAAACACAACGCGCGAAAATTGAACAAGCGGTGGATATGCTTCACCTCTCCAGGAAGCTTGCGGAAATAAAATGCGATGTGCCTGTTTCTTGCTCGCTTGAAGAAGCACACTTTAGCTATGACCGCGATAAGGTCCTTCAAATGGCAATGGAAAATGGATTCAGAACCGTTGAGAAATTAATTATATAAACAGTAAACCGCTTGCCTAAATAGGACAGGCGGTTTCTATTTTTACTACTTTGTATTATCCCTCTTTGCTGCATTCTCAAGCTTCGTTTTTGGATCTCTAGCCCTTTCAGCGCCGGTCGAATAGCCCTGTGGATTGACGCCGCTATGTGCTGCTGTCCCCCTGTTTCGATTCTTGCTCACCTGAAAATCACCTCCTTCCGTGCGAATTTACGCAGAGGCTTCCTGCTAATAATAGTTAAGTTTCCTATATTGTTTGTAGAAACAGGCGGGGGTATTATGGCAACTTTTGTCGAAAAACATATAGGCAAATTTTCATTTTTAAGGTAAGATTTAGGTTGAATTTGGTCGATAGGCTGGTGTTTGCTCGTGGGGAAAACAGTGGAAGAATACGTTGCCTTCCTGGAATCCAAAGGATTTTCTTTCGGTGAGGATGCCATTGGATTTATCTATTTTGGGAAACAATATACGAATGCAAGCGATTTTCTTGTTAATGTCGCAATAGAAATGACCCTAAAGGCACAAAAGGATTTTGATGGGAGCTTTTACATATCTCTTCTTGAAGCTTTAAAGCAAAACAAGGTGAATACGCGAACCGATGCGGAACTGTTCGCCAAGGAACGGGGATTGCTCACGTAAAGAAACCGACCGATATGCGAGAGTGGAAAGCCAGAGCGGAAGGTGCCCTGATGCACATTCATAGTACTTGGTGACAATTTCTTCTGATCATCAGTATGCCCAGTAATATTTCTCGTAAAGTTCAAGCAAAACGGCAGAAAACTTCTGCCGTTTTTATATGCCGGCTGTTGAACTATTTTCCTTAGGCTTCTGTGGCAGCTCAGCCAGAATCATGCCGAGAAAGATAAAAAGGCAACCCGCAATCGAATTATAGGTAAGCCGTTCCCCGATCCAAAAGAAAGACGTAAGGGCGGCAAATACCGGCTCCATGGCGAAAATCACCGCCACCCTGGTCGGTGAGGTATACGCCTGGAAATAGGTCTGGGCGAGAAAAGCAAAGGCCGTCGCCAAAGAGGAAGTAACAAACAAAGCCAGCCAGACCTCTGTTTTAAGCATCACGCCAGGATTTAGGACAACGGAAAAGTCTTCAAAAAAAGCACCTGAAATAAACGATAACAAGGAGACAGTGAAAATCTGTACAATGGTAAGCGGAAGCGCCGGGAACACGCCTGCAAATCTTGCTGTTGTTATGATATGCATCGCAAAGCTAATGGCACACAGGAATACCAGGACATCACCGATTGTGAAAGAAGAATTTTCGACTACTGTCATTAAGTATAGTCCGAGGGTTGCTGCCGTTACACCGAGCAAGGCATTCCTCGTCGGTTTTTGCTTTATTAGCGCCAAGGAAAAGAGTGGAACGAGCACAACGCTCAAACCGGTAATGAATCCGGCTTTCGCCGGGCTTGTGTATAGCAGCCCGAAAGTCTGAAAGGCATACCCAAGAAATAGCCAGAGCCCAAGCTTCGCCCCGGAGAACAATAATGCTGTGTTCCAGGCGATCATTTTTTTGTGAGAAAATAAAAGGTACCATACCAAAAGCAATAGAAATGCCATAAGGAATCGCACGGCATTGAAGCTGAAGGGCTCAAGGAACGAAATGGCGTTCTGCACCATCACAAAGGTTGCTCCCCAAATAAAAACAACGAAAAGTAACGTAAAATCGGAGATGGATGTTTTTTTCATTCCTTTTCACCTGCATTCATGCGAATTGCCCTTCTTGCCAATTCATCAGCAGATTTATTTTCGCTCCCTGGAACCCATTTCAAAAAGAAAAGATCAAGTTTACGCGACAGTTCAAGGACTCTATCCAATAGCGGAGAATAACGTTTATTCTTTACAAATTCCTTTTCGATTGCCCTGTGGATCAACTGGGAATCAGTGCGGAATGATACGGACTTGTATTCTTTTTCAATGCAAAGCTCAAGCGCTTTTATCAGTGCGTGGTATTCCGCCTCGTGGTTCTCCATAATGCCGAGAGGAATCGAATGCCGTTCCACCTGGCCGTTATTTTTAATAAAAATGCCTGCACCGCTTGGGCCGGGATTTCCCGCGCTTGCCCCGTCGGTATATACTTCGATCATGATTGTCCTCCTCTGCAGTCCTGAATGAATCATTTCCGTCTACATTTTAAAGCAAATAAAGGAAACTAACAATGATTTTAAGAATGCAGGCAGGTGGCGAAAACGGTTATATTGTTACATTAAGCAAGCTGTTGGTGGAAAAACATGGCTTTATTGGCTTCGTCAATTTAGAAAATTTCGATCGAGGGCGGTTTTACAACAAACAAATGGGAAATTATTTTTAAAAGAAGGTTTTTTAATGCCCATATCCGAACATTATTATAGAAATGGAAGAAAGCGGGTTAAAATATGAAAGTAATCATGTCATGGACATATGGAAGTCCTAAGAAGCCTACTTGTGAATTTGTCTCCGATTGGCTGGACGCGGAAAATGCCTTAATCATTACAGAAGACCTTCAAAAGGCCGGCCGGCTAAGAGATGTAGAATTCAGGGACGAAGCAGGTACTTCCTGGTCAACAAAAGAATTGAGAAAATTGCTCGCTGAGATAGAAGATGAGCCGCAGGATGTGATTGTTTATTTTGACGGCGGGTATCAGAAACAAAATGGATTAACTGGCATAGGGGTTGTCATATATTATACCCAGGGCAAAACAAGGTGGCGGATTCGGATGAATGCCGTCCTGGCGGAACTGGTTTCGAACAATGAAGCTGAGTATGCCGCCATGTTCGAAGCTGTAAGGCAATTGGAAGAATTGGGGGTGCGCCCTGGGTCATGCACATTCAGGGGCGATTCCCAGGTTGTGCTTAACCAACTTTCCGGTGAATGGCCGGTTTTTGAGGAAAACCTGAACCGTTGGCTTGACCGGATCGAGGAAAAAATCAATAACCTCGGGATTAAGCCGGTATATGAACATATTGTGAGGAAAGAAAATACAGAAGCTGACAAACTCGCGAGCCAGGCACTGAATGGCGAAGAAATTTTCAGCAAGCTGAATGTAACCGAAAAATAAAAGGAGCAATGGAATTGAAGAACCGAAAAGTCATCTATTCAGAATTGGAAACTGTCCTTGAAGATTATTGTAAGGATTGCTTCCTATACAGCACCTTAAGAAAAGAAAAAGGGAGAAATTGCGCCCATAAATTCTGCATCTCCCAATGTACAGTCGGACAAAAAATAAGAACAATCGGCTCACAGCTGACAGATTTGCCAAGAAGTTGATTTTGCTGCCTGAAAAATTTTTAGATAAATACGAAGATAGAGATAAAAAGTAATTGGGGGAGCCGCATGACTAGTAATAAACGTCCTGCTATTCATAATAATTTGACTCCATTGACAATACAGGAAATTGACACTCTAATTCTCCGCATGAAACAAGATGGGAAGGGTAACGCTTCCTGTTTGATTAACGAAGGAAATGATATATTGACTGTGCCAGAGAAAATTAAGAAAATTAGTTTAGAGGTGGAGACAGCCTCAAGGAAAATTAAGGACATTTTTCATTATGTCAGAGATACCGAAAATCTGCCAATGGATGAAATCCGCAACGATATCTTGCCGATAATCCAGCGCGCAGCGGAAATCCCTCATATTTACTATCTGTTTAAAGAAATACAGCTAAAGGACGAGTATACCTATAATCACAATATCAGCGTGGGTATCATTGCAACATTGACCGGTAAATGGATGGGCTTGCAAGGTGCGGAATTGCAAAGGCTGACACTGGCAGCAACGCTTCATGACGTCGGGAAAATGAAAATCAGCGATGATATCCTCCATAAACCGGGGAAATTTACAGCCGGGGAATTTGAAGAGATGAAGAAGCATACGATTTATGGGTACGAACTGTTAAAGCAGGTGCCGGGAGAACCTGTTTCGATAGCGTTGACAGCACTGCAGCATCATGAGCGAGAAAATGGGGAAGGGTACCCGTTTGGATTGAAGGGTCATGACATGCATTTATTTTCCAAAATTGTTGCGGTTGCCGATGTATTCCATGCGATGTCCTCTGATCGGGTTTATCATGATGCAATCCCATTTTATCAAGTGATAAGCCAAATGAATAAAGATGTTTTCGGAAAGTTTGATCCAAATGTTCTTTTAGTATTCATGAACAGAATGATGGGAGCCTTGGTGGGCAAAAAAGTGCTGTTGACGAACAGCGAATATGGTGAAATCATCCTGATAAATCCCTACCAACCCTTACAATCGCTGATTAAAACCGAAAGAGGAATAATTGATCTGAAGGTGGAGAAGGCGATTGAGATACAGAAGGTCATCGGTTGATGAAGGAAGGTACGGGGAGCAATAGGGGGGATTTGAGGCTGTCTCATAAGGCTCTGAACCCACAACATATCCATTTAGATCTTGAAATACAGTTTTTATCTGGATATAGTGTGGTAGGCTCTAACCCCTTTGCTTAAGACAGCCACTATTAGTCATGTGCCTGGCTTTTTTTAAAGTTAAAAAAGTCCATGAGAAGCATCACTTTATTTTCAAGGATATCCTCCAGGGTATACTGATCCAGCACCTGCAAAAAAGCATCCAGCGCTTTGTTAAAAACATGCTTCAAGGAGCAAACCGGCGCGATTACACAATTATTATGGCCGTGCTCAAAGCATTCAACCAAATAGAAATCCTCTTCCGTTTTGCGGACGATCTCCCCGATATTGCTCTCCGATGGCGATTTGGCAAGGCGAATGCCTCCATTTCGGCCGCGCACCGTTTCGATGTATCCCATTTTACCCTGATTATATATGATCTTCATAAGATGATTCTTCGAAATATCGTATGCTTCGGCTATTTCTTTTATAGGAACAACCGTTCTTTCTTTTGGGATGCTAAATACAACAAAAGATACTCCGGTTCCTTTGTTTGAACCTGGCCAGTACATCACAATCAGGCTTCAAATTCCGGGAGAAGAGTACTTATTCAACCGCCAGTACAGCCTGTCAGTTGCGCCAGGGAAGGAATATTTCCGGATTTCTGTAAAAAGGGAAGCTGATGGGACATCACCGGACGGAAAAGTTTCAAACTACTTGCATGACCACATCAATGCAGGTGATATTTTGGAAGTTACAGCGCCTGCGGGAGTATTCATCCTTGATACCAAAAAACAAACTCCGATCGTTTTTATCAGCGGGGGTGTCGGCATAACGCCATTCATTAGCATGGCAAGTGCCATAGCCGAAGTACAGCCTGTTCGACAGGTCCAGTTCATCCATGCAGCAAGAAACGGTAGGGTCCAGGCATTTAAAAACGAATTAAAAACGTTAAAGGGTGCGTTGCAAAACTTCGAGTTATACTATGTGTACGAACAACCTGCTGAACAAGACCACAAGGATGAGTTCTTCGCCAAAGAGGGTTTTATTGATTCTGAGTGGCTGAACGAACATATTACGGGCAGCGAAGCAGATTACTATGTATGCGGACCGGTTCCGTTCCTCCGCACAATCGTCGGAAGCCTGAAAAAGTTCGGTGTGGACGATGCACAGATCAACTATGAATTCTTTGGCCCCGCCGCAAGTTTGGAAGCATAATAAATATTTATAATAGTGCCGTTTGTCTTTTCGAGGACAGATGGCTTTTTCAATAGAAAAGGACAGTAAAATACAAGGTTTTCCCCAGCGTCTGGTGTAAGGTGAAAAAAATTAATGGTTATCAAAAAGAACGCAGATTAAACCTGGCATTATAAAGACATCAACCATTTGAAAAGGTTATAATGATTTGGGAAAGTTTTATTATGAAGGTGAACCTATGAAACTGATTATTGCCGAAAAGCCCGACCAGGGGGCTGCTCTATCGAAGCAATTCAAAACGAAAAAACAACAGGGATATATTGAAATTTTGCCGAACGAGCTATTTCAAAAGGGGGCATATGTGACGTGGGCTGTGGGTCATTTGTGCCAGCTCGTTTCCCCTGAGACATACAGGCCTGAATGGAAAAAGTGGACACTTGATACGCTTCCGATCATCCCGGAACGGTTTCAATACGAAGTCACCAGATCGAAGGCAAAGCAATTTAACATTGTGCGCTCGCTCATCAGGAAACCGGAAGTGAACGAAATCATCCATGCTGGAGATGCAGGCCGGGAAGGTGAACTGATCATCAGGAATATCGTTAACCTGAGCGGTGCAAAAAAGCCGATGAGACGGCTTTGGATTTCATCTTTGACGCCCAAAGCCATCTATGAAGGCTTTCAAAACTTGTTGGATGAAGAAAAAACAAAGAGCCTTTTCTATGAAGCTTACACAAGGGCCTGCGCCGATTGGGTTGTAGGGATGAATGCCTCAAGGGTTTATAGTATTCTGCTGAAAAAGCGGGGGATGTCGGATGTGTTTTCTGCCGGCCGCGTGCAGACACCGACACTCGCCTTAATCGTCAAACGGGAGAAAGAAATTGAAGAATTTAAATCGGAGCCTTTCTGGGAAGTCATCGCCAGCTTTGATATTCAAGGGAAGAAGTTTGAAGGCAAATGGCATAAGGATAATGAGCCGCGCATTAAAGAAGAAGAAATGGCAAAAAAGATCGCCGCCTTTTGCAAGGATAAACCGGCAGTGATTTCTGATATTCAAAAGGAACGGAAGGAATTCCAGCCCCCGATGCTTTTCAATCTATCTTCCTTGCAGGCGACTGCAAATAAAATTTATAAGTTTTCACCTAAAAAAACATTGGATGTATTACAAAGTTTATATCAAAAAGGAATTGTGTCCTATCCGCGTTCCGATTCAAATTATGTTACAGAAGGAGAGGCAGAGACATTTCCTGATATTCTCCAAAAGCTTGGCAGCCTTCCTCAATATAAAGATTTATTCCCATTGCCGATTTCCACGCTGTTGAACAACAAACGCTATGTGAATGAAAAAAAAGTGACAGACCACTATGCCATCATCCCGACTGAACAAGTAAAAAATCCGGAGCAGCTTTCAGCAGATGAACAGAAAATTTATGATTTAGTAATCCGCCGCCTAATTGCGGCCCATTATAATCAGGCGATTTTCGATTATACAACGGTTAAAACACTTGTGGACAAAAGGGCAGAGTTTGTGTCAAAGGGTAAGCAGCAAATCCAGGAAGGCTGGCGGAAAGTAATTTATCAAAACGAGAAAGATGATGATGTCATATTGCCGATCCTTTCAGAGGGTGAAGAAGGGAAAGTTTCAAAGGTCCAGGTAAAAGAAGGCAAAACACAGCCGCCCAAACGTTATACAGAAGGGCAATTGATTACCTTGATGAAAACTGCCGGAAAGCACCTGGATAACGAAGAGCTGGAGAAAGTATTGATGAAGACGGAAGGCCTCGGGACTGAAGCAACCCGAGCCGGCATCATTACAATGTTGAAGGACAGAAAATATATAGATGTTAAGAAAAACCAAGTGTATGCAACTGATAAAGGAAAAGTGTTGATCAGCGCGATAGGCGATAAAATCCTGGCCTCGCCGGAAATGACCGCCAAATGGGAGAAGCGCTTAAAGGAAATTGGCGAAGGAAAGGCATCGCCCGCTGCGTTCATGGAGCAAGTAAAAAAGCTTTCAGCAAAAATCATTGATGACGCGAAGGTCATGTCACAGGAATGGAACTTCGAGGGATTGGACACAGAATCGATACAAGGAACAAAATCAAAAGGGTCGCTTGGAAAATCAATAGGAAAATGCAAGCTTTGTGATGGCACTGTCATTGATAAAGGCGATTTCTATGGCTGTTCCAACTATAAAAAAACAATGTGCAGCTTCACCCTGCCTAAAAAAATGCTAACCAAGAAAATATCGCAAACGAATATAAAGAAACTTCTTGAAAATGGAAGAACGGATTTAATAAAAGGGTTTAAAAAAGCCGACAAGACATTCGATGCCTTTTTGGAGTGGAATGAAGGGGACAAGCGGATCGGCTTTGCGTTTAAATAGATAGGGACAAGCCTGTAACGGCTTGTCCCTATTAGAATGATTGCCTATAAAACTCTTAGGGTTCTCAGGATCGGTTCGAGCATTCCCAATTGCAATATTAAGAATTCAGCATCCTGGCCTGCTGCTGTCAGCGGGCGGAGTGAAGGTTTTTTTGTAGAGCCGACTGTATTCGCCGATGTGAAGCCCGACATGCGGATTGCTCAGGAAGAAATCTTCGGTCCGGTGGGAGCCGTGCTGCCCTTTAAAAATGAAGATGATGTTATTGAAATGGCAAACAACACAATCTATGGTCTGGCTGCAGCGGTTTGGACCAAAGATTTAAAGCGCGGCCTTAGGCTGGCCCAGGAAATCCAGTCGGGAACAATTTGGGTTAATACCTACCAGGTTCTTACCCCGTCCGCTCCATTTGGAGGTTTCAAACAAAGCGGATTGGGACGAGAACTTGGCCCAAACGCATTAGACGCCTACCTCGAAACAAAATCAGTCATAGTCGACCTAAACGACCAACCGCTAACATTTTTCTAAAAGGGATCAGTCCCTCACCGTTGTAAAGCATTAAAACGATGGGGGTCAGTCCCCGATTCAGTAAAGCGTTAAAGCGGTGAGGGGCAGTTGCCCGAGCCAGTAAAGTTTGAAATGATGGGGGCCTGTTCTCCAATCCGGTAAAGCGTTTAAGTAGCGGGGAACAGACCCCGGAAGGAGGTTACATGATGCCAGTTGCTGAGGTAAAGATCACTTGGAATTTCACAAGAGGATATGGAAAGCATTAAGAGTGTGATCAATCCGCACAATGCTGATATAACGAAGGCGAATAGGCAGAGAAGGATTGTTGCTGTAGTTATGAAGCATGGCCTTGGCTACTTTTTAAGAGATGCAAGTATTTTCAGGCTGTTCCGGAAACGAAACCGATCTCCGGAGGAAAGTGAAAAGCTTCGGAAAATAGGAAGGCGCATGAGGATGGCGTTTGAGGAATTAGGTCCAACTTTCATTAAGCTCGGCCAGGTTTTGGTTACGAGGAATGATATTTTGCCGGAAGAAATTACGCAAGAGCTCGAAAATCTGCTCGATAAAGTACCGCCCATCCATTTTGACTATTGCAAATATATCCTGGAAAATGAACTTCCCGAAGGGCTTGATACCTTTGAATGGATTGACCCAGATCCTATCGGTTCAGCGTCACTTGCCCAGGTATATCGCGCCAGGCTAAAGACAGGGGATGAAGTTGCTGTAAAAGTGCTTCGTCCTACGGTTGAAAAATTATTTCAAACGGATATAAGCGTCATCAAAAAATGGACCGGGCGGCTTCAAAAGCAATTGCCGGTGGAAATGGCGGCTTCCCTTGATTTAAATGAGCTCGTAGCGGATTATTATAGCGGTTCGATGAATGAATTAAACCTGGAGAGAGAAGCACGGACAATGGATAGTCATCGCCAAAAGGCCGGCGAACGGTTTGAATGGCTTCGTGTAACTGAGGTGTATCATGCTACGAAAAATGTAATGGTTATGGAATTCGTTGACGGATGGACCATCAAAGACTTCCCGGTAGACTTTTATACATTTGAAGAACGCCTGCAGATCATGCTTGACTTAGCCCATTATTATATCGAATCCTACATGGATGGTGACTATCATGCAGATGCACACGGTTCAAACATCTTAATTTGTAAGAAAACGAGAAAAGCGGTGCCAATCGATTTTGGAATGGTCGGCAAAATGGATACGATGCATACGCAGGCAATTTTCCGGTTTTTGATGCACACGCGTTTAAACCAGGCAGAGGATGCGGCAGAATGTGCCATGGATGTAATCAGTCCGACGATTTATACGGATACGGTTAAATTAAGGGACCAATATCGTGCGATGTTTTTAAATTATGTAAACAGCACCCAGGCGGATAAGTATAACTGGGGGAGGCTGGTACTTGAACTTATCAATATTGGCATGATGAATTATTGTAAAATCCCGAACGGTTTGGCCCTTTGGGCGAAAGCCTTTTCTGCAATTGAAGGTACGGCAAGATGGATTTGTCCTGAGGTCTCGTACCATCATGTGGTTGAATCTGCGGACACGGCAGTAATGAAGGGAGTCATTGGCAGAAGGTTTAACTACCGGGCAAATGCCACGTGGATCACCGAGTTTGTTAAACTTTTCGGCACAATGCCGAGGAGAATCAATAAAATCCTCGAGCATTTTTATTACAACGATTTCCGCATGAACATGCAAATGAGGGTAGATAAACGGACAGCGAATATGGCCAATCAAATCATCAACCGGCTGGCATTGACGATGATCATATCGTCTATAATAATCGCCACCGGCCTGATCATGAGCAATATGCCGGAAGTGGAATTCTTCGGCTTGACGAAGCAAGCGGTCGCCAGCACCGGCCTTATGTTAGGTTTGATTATGGGTGTTTTCCTACTGTGGAGAATTTGGCGAACGTGAAAAACCAGGTCGCTGTTCTAGGCCAATTTTGGTCAGCTCTAGATATACGTGACCGTATAGGAGGGACAGCATGCAAAATGAGCAGGAAAAAAAGACAATGAAAGAGCGCATCCGTGCCTTTTACGCACAAAGCGGCGGCCCAAACAATCCCCAGATTGAGAGGATTATTGAAAAGCATTTGCTGGACGGAAAAGACCATGGTGTCCCATGCAAAAGGGAGACATTTAAAGATGCGGTGCGCGACGTATTCCTAGATGACTACTCAACGAAAGATATCGTTATGTGGCTTTTGAAGACGAAGTATGATATCAGCGATAGATGGTACGAGCTGGTAAACGGAAGATCTGCAGATTTGATTGCGGCTGCAAAGGAGTTTACCGGCGATGAATCGAGGCTGAACCAAATCGAAGACCGGCTTATGAGAGTGGAAGAAAATCTAAACAGGCTCATTTCCTATATGGAACATACTAACGGCAAGAAAGAAGCAACTGTAAACGCATCCTTCTTAAACCAAGCAGAGAACATCTAAGGTTGCTGGCAAAGCCATTCAAAGTGACCACATACCGGACCGGACTAGCCCGGACAACAGCACCAAAAAGCCAGGTGGGGCAGCTGCCCCCGCTGGCTTCCCGATGGTTTGCACCTATTAAATGATCCCCTGGCGAATCGCTATTGCAATGGCATGGGTACGGTTGTGCGCTTCCAGTTTTCTCATAATCTCAGACATATAATCACGGACAGTATATTTGCTTAAAAACAATTGATCCGCGGCTTCATCGATGGTCTTCCCATCGGCCATAAGCCGTAATATCTCTATTTCCCTGCTCTTAATAGGGGATTTGCCTGGAGCAGTGAGTGTATTTTCAAGATTGGTAGAATATTTGGAAAGGATTTCACCCGCATGCTGTCCGAATTTTGTGATAACTGACAGGACTGTATTGGAAACCTCAAATGTTTTCCCTTCACCCTGATCCAGAAAAACGCCACCCCAGATCTTATTGCTCGAAGGGCTGTAAATCGGTGCCAGGACAATCGATTTCAAGTCAAATTGCTTTACGAATTTTTCAGGGAGGATGATCTCAGCATTATGGACATATACCGGTTGTACATGTGTCATGGTCTTTTTGATTTGGGGAAGGTTATTTAATTTTTCAGTAATGCTTCGGATATGATTTGAATCGATCTTATGGCCCATCACACCTATGCCAATCTCTTCCCCGTTTTCTGCCTCCGCATAATAAAATAGTGCAGCACGCTGGAATGGCAAATAATTAGCGAAACCGCTTACAACTTTATCGACTGCTTCTTCAAAATTCCGCGCGAGCATGATCCATTCATCAAACAGGATCAACGAATCCTTCCATTCATTTTTTACCTGCATATTCTGGTATACATGTTCATTTTGTTGCAAAAGCTGCAAAGACAAGGTAAAGAATGGTTTTATATCTTCACCTTCCGTTTTATTCATGCAAAATAAATAAGTATCCGTTCCGGCTGTCAAAGGAAAAATTTCCAAATCGTCAAGCGGGGCTGTATAGTTTAATAATCGCAGGATGCCGTCGGATAAAAGATTCAATGACGGGCCCTGCAGTGTCATTATCATATCTTTCCATGTATCATCAATGACAAGCTTGTGATGGGAAGTAAAATTCATGATTCGGTAACCCTTTTTATTGCTGGCGACTTTGGCTGCCCATAAAAAAGGGTTCTCTTCTTTTTGAAACAAATGGGATACAAAAAAATCCACATTCTTAATCTCTGACTTGGTTTCAGAGAGAAAACATTGGGCAATTAATGAAAAAAAATGCTGGATGGATTGGTGGATATGAAACTCAACACTGTTATGCGTCCCGATTACCTTATGGATGGCATTCTCGAGCATCGTGAAAATCAATATGAGTTTTTGGGAGTTGAAGCTTTGTTCCGTCTTTTCTTCCCACTCGGCTTGCAATTTCATGAAAGTGGGGTCTACTTCATCTGAATAGAAACCTGGAAGATACTCCCAAAACAATTCCGGGACTAAAAATAAATATTTCTGCTGTTCGGGATCTGGCTCTATCATCGATTTGTTTTGGTTGATGCGGTAAAAGACGTAATCCCACTCTTTTTGAATATCCGTCTCATGGGCCTTTATGATGGAAGCAGCTTGCTGAATCAGGTGATTCATCTGGTTTTTCATCGAAACGATCAAGCACACCACTCACCTTTTTATCAAAAACGCAATTGAATACCAGAATTTTCCATTATTAGTATAAGGATAGTACCAGATGAAAATGGCGTCAAGTGAAATATAACCCAATTGAAATTAGGGAATTACGAATGTAATATGGCAGTTTGGCGTTTTAAACACGTGCACGCAATACGTTTCTTGTTTCAATCCTTGCATTATAGTAATATTTTAATGATAGGGATTTGAAATGGAGGATGCGCCAATGCCTACACCGAGCATGGAGGACTACATAGAACAAATATATTTACTTATAGAAGAAAAAGGGTATGCCCGCGTTTCCGACATCGCCGAAAACCTGTCTGTACATCCCTCCTCCGTCACTAAAATGGTTCAAAAACTGGACCATGAAAAATACTTGATTTATGAAAAATACCGGGGGCTCATCCTGACACCCACCGGCAAAAAGATAGGAAAACGCCTGGTGTACCGCCATGAATTATTGGAGCAGCTGCTTCAAATCATCGGCGTAAAGGAAGAGAACGTTTATCAGGATGTTGAAGGAATCGAACATCATCTCAGTTGGGATGCGATTGACCGAATAGGGGACTTGGTGCAGTTTTTCAATGATTCACCGAAAAGGATAGAGGAACTGAGAGCCATCCAAAAACAAAATGAAGCCGAGGAATGAGCCGAAATGTACGGCTTATTTTTACACTTTTAGGAAGTATGTCTAGGCAGCCCTGATGTTCAGGCGACGTAGTGCCAAGTTTAGGTATAAAGTATACGGCAGAACACAGAGGCTAAGTGCGCCACATCCTGTGAGAATGTTCGTGTGAGCCACATTCTGTGGGGTAAATTCGCCATTTCAAGGCTCGCCAACGGCGAGTTTTCTTTATTGCCCGGGGCGCAGGAAATTTTACTAAATAGTTGCAGGCGGCATATAATACAGGCAAAGTGGGTTTATGGGAGATTTGGATATCTTGAAGATTGCCAGCAGTCTTCTCCCCTCTTGTATGTAAAAAAATATTATTTACTGGTTTTTAAATAAAAGGAGGAATTGTAATGGCAGCCCAGAAAATCACAAAAGAGGAAGAAATCAAGCTTCCAGTCTTCAATAGTCACCTTGATGCAGTGAAACATTTTAAAAATAAGTACGGCGATGATTTCGTGTTAAAAAGCCAGGGTGAAAAAAATGGAGAGAAAATATACATTTATGTCCTGTTATTGGATAAGGAAGCTTTTAAAGAGGGCCAGGAAAAGCTTGCGCGGTTTGAAATGGTTCCGCCTGAATTCACTAACAGTTTTCAGTCTATCGAAATAATGGAAAATGGGGATTTACGTATTGCTTATTGATGTTGAATAAAGATAGAAAACTAGCCGAGCTGGCGAACTTTTGGCAAAAACGAATATAGAGGTGTATTTAGCCTATGTTCTGCTAAAAAAACAACCTTGCCGAATTAATTGGCTAAGGTTGTTTTTGCTTATGTGGCTATATTAGCTACTCACGCTGTAGCAGGGCCTTTAGTCCCATTCATATGGTGTTTCCTGGTAAACGTAATAATTCAGCCAGTTGGAGAATAATAAACTCGCATGGCTTTTCCAGCGGTAAACCGGTTTTTTATCAGGATCGTCACCGGGAAAGTAGTTTTTAGGGACCGATATCGGAGCTCCCTTTTGCAGATCACGATGGTATTCTGTTGAGAGTGTGTCCGCATCATATTCCAGATGGCCTGTGACCATGATTTTTTTCCCGTCTTTTGAAGAAATTAATAATATCCCTGCCTGTGGGGATTTGGAGACGACCATTAGGTCATCATGGTTTTCCAGCTTTTCCACATCAATGTCTGTATGCCTCGAATGCGGTGCGAGAAAGATTTCATCAAAACCTCGTACAACCTTGGTGTTTGGCAAGAGCACCTCATGCTCAAAAACGCCAAAACATTTTTGTGGAAGCGAATGTTTTTCAATCCCGTAATGGTGAAACAGCGCTGCCTGGGCACCCCAGCAAATGTGTAATGTAGATGTTACGTTGTTGCTTGTCCAATCCATTATTTCCTTCAGTTCGTCCCAATAATCCACTTCTTCGAATTCCAGTTTTTCCACTGGGGCACCGGTGATGATCATGCCGTCGAACTTTTTATTCTTTACATCGGAAAAAGTTTTGTAAAACTGGTCAAGATGAAGCCGGCTTGTATTTTTTGATTCATGAGATGTTAACCGCATGAATGAGATATTTACCTGAAGCGGAGTGTTCCCGAGAAATCTCAGAAGCTGGGCCTCGGTTTTTTCCTTTTCGGGCATCAGGTTTAAAATAATAATATTTAAAGGACGGATATCCTGGCTGATTGCACGGTCTTCGTCCATTACGAATATATTTTCATTCACCAGTATTTCTTTGGCAGGCAGTTGTGCTGGTATTTTTATCGGCATCCATGGACCCCCTTTTTTTAATATTCAAAATTGCATTATGTCCATTATATATAAATTGGCAGACAGCCGCATCATTTTTGAAAAATTATTGCAAATTCTCTTTACACACAAGGTAACGTGATAAAATGTTTATAGTTCAAGCGAGAGGCGGAGACACAACGATGAAGCAGAAAGCGTCAATCAAAAGCGATATTGAAATTGCTCTTGGTTCCGAGATGAAAAATATTAAGGACATAGCTGAAAAAATAGGCATCGGTGAAGATGATCTCGAGTTTTATGGCAAATATAAGGCAAAGCTCTCTTTTGATATCCTTCACAAATTAAAGACCAAGGAAGATGGGAAGCTCATTCTTGTAACCTCCATTAATCCGACAAAGGCCGGTGAAGGTAAGTCCACGGTCACGGTCGGCCTGGGGGATGCGTTGAATAAAATCGGCAAGAATGCAATGATTGCCTTACGGGAACCTTCGCTCGGCCCTGTGATGGGCCTGAAAGGCGGTGCAGCCGGCGGAGGTTATGCCCAAGTATTGCCAATGGATGAAATCAATTTGCATTTCACCGGTGACATTCATGCGATCACAACCGCAAATAATGCGCTGGCTGCTTTAATTGACAATCATCTTCAGCAAGGAAATGAATTGCAGATTGACCCAAGAAGAATCGTTTGGAAGCGGGTCCTGGATATGAACGATCGTGCCCTCAGGAATGTAGTGGTCGGACTGGGGGGACCCGCCCATGGCATTCCAAGGGAGGATGGATTCGATATCACTGTTGCTTCAGAAATCATGGCGGTTTTATGCCTGGCTGAAGACCTTGAGGATTTAAAGGCGCGTCTTGCAAGAATCGTTGTTGCATATGATTATCGCCAAAACCCGGTGACCGTCGGTAATCTGCGAGTTGAGGGCGCCTTGACACTACTGCTTAAAGACGCTGTGAAGCCAAACCTGGTACAGACAATCGAGCACACACCAGCACTTATCCATGGAGGGCCCTTTGCAAACATTGCACACGGTTGCAACAGCGTAATCGCCACCAAGGCTGCCCTGAAACTTGCCGATTTTGTTGTCACTGAATCGGGCTTTGGCGCAGATCTTGGGGCCGAGAAATTTTTACATATCAAAGCAAGAAATGCGGGGATTAAGCCTGAAGCAGTTGTTATCGTAGCGACGATCCGGGCTTTAAAAATGCATGGGGGTTTGAACAAGGAAGAGCTTGGGGATGAGGATCTGGCGGCACTTCAGGCCGGCTTTGAAAATCTGCGGAAGCATATTGAAACGATTGATGGGTTCGGGCTTCCGTTCGTGGTTGCATTAAACCGGTTCAGCACAGACAGCAGCCAGGAAATCTCCCTTTTTGAAAAGCTCTGTAATCAAGATGGCATCCCTTTTGCGATGTCAGAAGTGTGGGAAAAAGGCGGCCAGGGCGGTGTGCATTTGGCGGAGACGGTTATAAAAGCGATTGAAAATAATAAAAAAACCTTTGAGCCGCTATACAGCTTGTCTGACACACTGGAAGAAAAAATAAATATCATTGCCCGCAAAGTTTATGGTGCTGCAGGCGTAGAATTCAGTTCGCAAGCGAAGTCACAGCTCCTTCAATTCGACAGGCTGGGCTGGTCCCGTTTTCCTGTCTGTATGGCAAAAACCCAATATTCCCTTTCAGACGATCCTTCAAAGCTCGGTCGTCCTGAAGGGTTTGTGATAGCAGTTAGGTCTTTAAAGCCGTCCGTCGGCGCTGGATTCATCGTTGCTTTGACTGGAGACATCATGACGATGCCCGGCCTCCCGAAAAAGCCTGCTGCCATGAATATGGATGTGGATGAAACAGGAAATGCGACAGGCCTTTTCTAAAGTTGCCGGGAAAACCAAATGATTGTTTACAATACTTGCATAGGGGAACCTGTAGTTTGGCAACATGGAGGTGATATACGCAATGTTCGATCCTACGGCATTTGAAAATATGAAAGTGGTTTTGGAAGGCGCCCTATATGATAAAGAATTTAGTGGTGAAGCGGTAGTTACGAACAGAAGGGACATCGTAAACCTGTCCAGCCTCTCCAGGCAATATGAAATAGAAATGGCCCTTTCTAAAGAAACCCCCATAAGGGCTGGGATTACCTTGCAGGCGAATATTGAGAATCTTGCATCAGAGCTTTTGCCAGACCCAGGAATGGAAATTCAATCAAAGGCAGGATGCATTGTATCTGTATCTTTTACCCTTCCCTTTCACTTAGAAAAGGAAAATGCCGCAGAATTGATTGGTTCGCTCGAAGCAATTTGGGGTAAAAAAAGAACCATCACGATTACAAGCTGTGCAGAATATTCCAATAAGTCTATGCTTCCTCCCTTTTCCCGGGCTGCCGTTTCTTTTGGCAGGCTGGTCACGGAAGAACAAATGGATGATTTGCTCAAAATGGCAGATTTCATGGCGGATTCGCTTTCCATGCTTGAAGCACTGGAGGTTGCACGTTAATAGGGAGTCTTCCTGATAAATGAAAAATGTAATCTAAAAAAAGGGGAGTGGCACAAGGAAGATGTCTGTTTATGATTTTGAAGCTAAGAAGATTGATGGCGAAGTAGTTTCTTTGAACGTTTTTAAAGGGGATGTGCTTTTGATCGTCAACACCGCGAGCAAATGCGGATTTACTCCTCAATATGACGACCTTCAAAGCCTGTATCAAAAATACAAAGACAAAGGCCTTACCGTACTAGGCTTTCCCTGTAACCAGTTCCTCGGCCAGGAGCCGGGTGATGAGTTGGAAATTGACTCTTTTTGCAGGTTGAATTATGGAGTGACGTTCCCGATGTTTGCAAAGGTGGATGTAAAAGGCAAGGAGGCGCATCCCTTATTCGAATATTTGACGGAAAACGCACCCGGCGTGATGGGTTCAAAAGCGATTAAGTGGAATTTCACAAAATTCTTGGTTGACAAAGAAGGTAATGTGGTAAGGAGATATGCGCCTCAGACGAAGCCATTCGAAATAGAAAACGATATAAAGGAACTTCTTAAGCTGTAACCCATACCCTTCTTATGAAGGGTTTTTTTGACAGAACAAGAAGGGGTAAAAATTTCCTTTTTACATAAATCAGAACACAGACTACATGCGCCACCTCCATATGTCTATGCCTTGTGACCTCCCTTCAGCCCCGGATAGGCCTCTGTTTGCTCCTTCATAAAGGCTTGCCAATCGATGAGTTTTCTAATTTTTAAGATTCATGTAAAAAGGAATATAGTTGTCTGGTACCGAAATATATATGGAATATCATGCAAAAGGGGGAGGGCTCACCCATGCGGGAAAAAATAGCCTGGATCACAGACAGCACAGGCTTTCTGGATGAGGAACTTAAAAAAAATCCGGATGTTTATGTGGTTCCGATGGTAGTCATTATAAATGGAAGAGAATATGAAGACGGTGTGGATTTAAGCCCTGACCAACTTTTTAGGTATATGAGGGAAGACAAGGTCATACCGACTACATCCCAGCCATCCGTAGGCACCTTTGCAGAATTATTTAGAAAACTTGAACCTCACTATGACCGCATTGTTTCCGTCCATGTTTCAAGCTCCCTAAGTGGTACAGTGGCTTCCAGCAGGCAGGCGGCTGAATTGGTTTCGATACCGGTCCATATATTTGACTCATTGCTTATTTCTTTTCCCATGACGCTTCTGTTAAAAAAAATCATGCGGGATTTGGAAAGCGGTTACCCGATTGAAGAAGCATTTATAAGGGCGGCCAGGTACAGGGATTCCAATGAAACATATGTATTGATAGGCAGTCTTGAACAGTTGCATCGCAGCGGCAGGCTTTCCGGCACACAGTATTTGCTTGGAAGCGTACTGAATGTTAAACCGATTATTTCTCTGGAAAAAGGGGCCCTTGCCACAAAAACGAAGGCCAGGAGTGAAAGGAAAGCCGGGCAGGTAATTTTAAAGTTTTTCCTTGAATCTTGTAAAAAAGGAAAAGTAACTGATTGCACCATCTTATACGGTTCATCACCGGAGCAAACAGAAAGCTTTAGGGAGGCGATTCTTGCAGAAAATCCAGATGTCATTATCCACATCTACCCGCTTGGGACAGCAATTGGTGTACACGCTGGAGAAAAAACGGTTGGATTAAGCTGGTTTCAGGATCCATAATAGATGGCACGATCACTTATTTAGGGAATGGGCTTAAGATAAGTGATCTTTTTTGTGTGGACATCCTGAAGTTAAGGCTCTTCCCACCATTATTATGTTAATTTACCTTAATACAAACCCGTTTGATTTCAAGGATTTGGGAGTGTAACTCATGCTGGTTTTACCGGGTGCAATCCCTGAAAAATTCCGTCTATCAGGCAAACTCGTGTTAAAATAGAAATGAGTATACTGAAGGAGAAATGGAATGAATCAATTTTACATAGATATGGCCCAAGCATTTGTTAAAAAACAACTTGGTTATGATACTTCCGGCCATGATTGGTATCATATCGACAGGGTAAGGAAGCTTTCCTTGCGTTTAGCACGGACAGAAAATCAAGGGGATCTTTTCGTGATTGAAATGGCCGCTCTTCTGCATGACATACCTGACAGTAAATTGCATCAATCAGAGGATGAAGGATGGCAAATACTCCGGGAGTGGTTTTCAGAAATAAAATTGCCGGAAGAAACGGAGAAGGCCGTTACGGATATCATCTCGACGATTTCTTTTAGCGCTTTCATTGACGAACTTCCATCAATAGAGGCAAAAATTGTGCAGGATGCGGATCGGCTTGATGCAATTGGTGCTATTGGAATTGCAAGGACCTTTGCATACGGTGGAAAAAAAGGACAAGCAATCTATGATCCGGACATTGAAGCCCGGAAGAATATGACAAAGCAGGATTATCGGTCCGGGAAGAGCTCTTCCATACATCACTTTTACGAGAAACTGCTAAAATTAAAAGGAATGCTGCATACCAAAACAGCCAAAAAAATGGCCGCCGAGCGGCATGAATATATGGAAATATTTTTACAGCAATTTTACAAAGAATGGGATGTTACAGAATGAAAGTGTTCAGAATAGAGAATCTTGAGAAAATACAGGGTGAAAAGCTGCTTTTTAAGGATATTTCTTTTTCCATAACAGAAGGAGATAAAATCGGGATTATTGGAGTCAACGGAACCGGCAAGTCAACATTGCTGAATATAATCGCGGGGCTTGAGGAAAGTGACCGGGGAGCGGTGGACCATCCTAAGGATTATACCATTTCATACTTATCCCAGGCACCGGTATTTGATGAAGGGCTTTCGGTGTTGGAATATTTGTTTGCAGCCGAAACCCCTATTTTTTCTTTAATAAAGGATTATGAACAAACGCTGTTGGTGCTCCAGGAACACCCTGAAGACACAAATGTGCAGGAGCGCCTGTTAAAGCTGCAGCAATCCATGGACGAAACCAATGGCTGGGATACAAATGCCAATGCGAAAACGATCCTTACGAAACTGGGGCTTTACGATTTCTCTAAAAAGCTCTCCGAGTTGTCAGGCGGTCAAAAGAAAAGGGCTGCGCTCGCGAGGACACTTATCGAAAATCCGGATTTGCTGATCCTTGATGAGCCTACCAACCATTTAGATTACGAAAGCATTACCTGGCTGGAAGACTATCTCGCAAAATACCAGAAATCCGTACTATTTGTCACACATGACCGCTATTTCCTGGATAACGTGTCAAGCAAGATATGGGAGCTTACACAGGGAAACTTGTTTGAATACAAGGGGAACTATGCGGATTTTCTGGAAAGCAAGGCCGTACGCGAAGAAAATGAAACCGTGCAGCGGGCAAAGAAGGAAAGCTTGTTCAAGAAGGAATTGGCCTGGATCAGAACGGGGGCAAAGGCGCGAACCACAAAGCAGAAGGCTAGAATCCAGCGTTTTGAGTCGCTGGAAGATGATGTAAAAAACAAAAAGACAGCTGATAACCTTGAAATCGAGTTAAGCGGTTCAAGACTTGGTAAAAAGGTGCTGGAGCTGAAGGAGATTTCAAAATCGTTTGGCGGCCAGCCTATTTTGAAACATTTCTCATTCCTGTTCAAGCCGGGAGACCGAATCGGCATTGTTGGCAATAACGGTACCGGCAAGTCGACCCTTTTAAATATTCTTTCCGGAAGGACGGGTATAGATGAGGGTGAAATCGAAACAGGGCAGACTGTTAAGCTCGGGTACTATACCCAGGAGAATGAAGACATGGATGAAAACTTGCGAATGATCGAGTATATTCGGGAAACCGCGGAATCAATCACTCTAAAGGATGGAAGCTATATTTCAGCCGCCCAAATGCTGGAGCGCTTCCTGTTTCCGATGAATACCCATGGAACACCTATCCGCAAGCTTTCCGGCGGGGAAAAACGCCGGCTTTATTTACTGAAGATCTTAATGTCTGCCCCCAATGTCCTGCTTTTGGATGAGCCGACAAATGATCTTGATACCCAAACTCTTACCGTTTTGGAGGATTATTTAGAGTCCTTCAGAGGCGTGGTCATCACCGTATCGCATGACCGCTATTTCCTTGATAAGGCATGCAGGCAGCTTTTGGTTTTTAAAGGAGAATGCCATATTGATTTCTATTTCGGCCAGTTTTCGGAATTCCTGGAGGAATCAAAGGCCGGGGCAGCTGCTGCGGTGAGTCCAAAGCCGGCTCCTGCAACTGCCGATTCCGGGAATGAGAATAAAAAGAAGAAAAAGCTAACTTATAAAGAAAATAAGGAATGGGAAGAGATAGAAGGCAAAATGCAGGAAATAGAAGATCGGCTTAAGGGGGTCTCCTCGGAAATGGCCGGTGCGGGGAGTGACTATGTTAAAGTAAAGGAACTCTCTGATGAAGAAGCCGAATTGAATGATAAGCTGGAAGAATTGATGGAGCGCTGGGCTTATTTGGCTGACAAAGTGGAAGGATGATGAATAGAGCTGCAGGGAAGAAGCAACCTTGCAGCTCTTTTTTTGTGAAAGGAAGTTTAAATTCTATAAAAGGGAGTTAAGCCGTGTTTTTCTAACAGGAAAACGGGAAACATGATTTTAAAAAAACACTATGATAAAATCAAAGCTAAAGTCCTTGATACACGTAAAAGGAGAGAGCATTTTTGGATATAAAGTCAATTGAACCAACACCAAGCCCGAATACGATGAAAATAAATCTTACCCAGGAGCTTCCGTCCGGTAAAAGCAATAATTATAAGAAAGACAATGCTGATGCTGCACCTGAAGTGATTAAAGAGATCCTCCAAATTGACGGGGTGAAAGGCGTCTATCATGTCGCTGACTTCCTCGCTGTTGAAAGGAATTCTAAATTCGACTGGAAAGAAATCCTCATAAAAGTCCGCAAGTGCTTTGGAGAGGATACCAGCAAAGAAAAAGGTGAAAATACAATGCTCGACCACTATGGCGAGGTTTTTGTATTAATACAGCAGTTTAAGGGGATTCCGATGCAAATTAAAATGAATGACGGGATAACGGAAAAGCGGTTTGGCCTGCCTGATCATTTTGCAAAGGCAGTCTCTGACGCACAACTTCCTGACGACAATGTGGTCATTTTGAGAAAATGGAAGGATTATGGCGTGCGTTATGGCGATATGGATGCCATTGGTGCGGAAGTTGCGGAAGAATTGATTGCCGCCTATCCAAAGGAGCGTTTGGAGAGCCTGGTTGAAGCTGCACAAAACAGTGATAAAAAGGGTCCGGTCATTAAAAGAGGCAAGATTAAACTTACTGAAGCGATGCTTGGCGAAGAAGATTGGGAAAAGCGTTATCAGGCTCTTGAACAAATGGATGACCCAACAACCGAAGATATCCCCATGCTGGAAAAAGCACTGGATGACCCTAAAGTTTCCATCAGAAGGCTTGCTGTCGTTTATTTGGGGATGATTGAAGACAACAGCGTCCTGCCGGCCCTTTATAAGGGTTTGAATGATAAAAATCCGGCCGTCAGAAGAACCGCGGGAGATTGTTTGTCAGATCTCGGATTTCCTGAAGCAATGGATGAAATGGCAAAAGCGCTGTCCGATAAAAACAAGCTGGTCAGATGGAGAGCGGCGATGTTTTTATTTGAATCCGGTGATGAAAGCGTCCTGCCTGCATTAAAGAAGGCAGAAAACGATCCCGAATTTGAGGTAGCGATGCAGGTTAAGATGGCAATCGAGCGCATTGAGACCGGTGAAGCGGCCAAAGGATCCGTTTGGAAACAGATGACCGAATCGCGCCAGCAATAAAAAAAGCGGAAGCGCCCTACAGAGGAACGTCGACTAACATCTGCAAGGTGCTGTGCATCGAAGCTGGAAGCTGGCCGTGTCCGCCAGCTCCTGTGGCAACGTCGGCACTAGCAAATCGTTGTACGTCGAACCCAGACATTGAAACACTGTTGAAAACTTTAAACTTTTTTGTCTTTTTAAAAAGAATGACGATGGCTTCCAAACCAAGCTTTGGAAGCCATTTTTTTCTATAATTGTCCAATATTTTATCTTGAAAAAATATTATTTTTAAAATTATAAGAAAATTGTTGAAAATGTGCGTAAAGTTTTCTATATTGAAAAGAAAACATGAGGAGGCACTAGGATAATGACGAAAGACTTAAGAATACGCAGCAAGGTCATCAGTGAAGGGGAAACAAGGGTCCCGAACCGGGCGATGCTGCGAGCTGTCGGTTTCACTGATGAAGATTTCAAAAAACCGATGATTGGGATTGCAAGCACTTGGAGTGAAGTAACTCCATGTAATATACATATTGATGAATTGGCAAGAAAAGCGAAGGCAGGGGCCCGCGAAGCCGGAGGAGCCCCGATGATTTTCAATACAATCACTGTTTCTGACGGGATTTCCATGGGTACGGAAGGTATGCGCTATTCCTTGCCAAGCCGTGATTTGATCGCTGACTCCATCGAAACGGTGGTTGGCGGTGAAAGCCTTGATGGATTCGTAGCGATTGGCGGCTGTGACAAAAATATGCCAGGCTGTATGATGGCGATTGCGCGTATGAATTTGCCGGCTGTTTTTGTATACGGCGGCACGATAAAGCCAGGGAAACTAAAAGGGAACGATGTTGATATCGTCTCTGCATTTGAAGGCGTAGGGCAATATAATGCAGGCGCCATTGATCGGGAAGAGCTGCACCAAATAGAATGCCATGTTTGTCCTGGAGCCGGGTCATGCGGCGGCATGTATACAGCCAACACGATGGCAAGCGCGATTGAAGCGTTGGGGATGAGCCTGCCGGGAAGCTCTTCAAATCCAGCCGAAACGGATGAAAAACATGATGATTGCTTCCGTTCTGGACAAGCGGTGTATAACCTTCTTGAAAAAGATATTTATCCGCGGGATATCTTAACGAAGAAGGCATTCGAAAATGCGATTACTGTCGTCATGGCCCTTGGAGGTTCAACAAATGCCATCCTTCACTTAATGGCAATTGCCCATTCTGCCGAGGTGGATTTATCGCTGGATGATTTCAACCGCCTGCAAAAGAAGGTGCCTCATATTGCAGACCTTAAGCCAAGCGGAAAATACGTGATGCAGGACTTGCATAACATTGGCGGAGTGCCTGCCGTCATGAAGCTGTTATTGAAGGAAGGCTACTTGCACGGAGACTGTTTGACTGTTACAGGCAAAACAGTTGCGGAGAATTTAGAGGAGTTCCCGGATCTAACGGAAGGACAAAAAATCATCTCGCTTGACCAGCCGAAAAGAGAAGATGGGCCCCTTGTCATCCTGAAAGGGAATCTTGCACCTGAAGGAGCAGTTGCAAAAGTTTCCGGTTTGAAAGTAACATCATTAACAGGCCCTGCCAAGGTTTTTGATGATGAGCCAAGCGCTACTGAGGCAATTTTAAACGATGAGATTCAACCAGGTGATGTCCTGGTCATCCGTTATGAAGGGCCAAAGGGCGGCCCAGGAATGCCAGAGATGCTTTCCATCTCTGGTATCCTTGTCGGAAAAGGACTCGGTGAATCCGTTGCCTTGCTGACCGATGGACGTTTTTCAGGCGGTACCCACGGCCTTGTAATCGGACATATCGCTCCGGAGGCTCAGGTAGGCGGCCCGATCGGGCTCATAAGAACAGGTGACACCGTCACGGTTGACGCAGATGCACAGGAGCTATCCGTACACCTGTCCGACGAAGAGCTGCAAGCCCGCAAGCTGGATTGGAAGGCGCCGCCGCTTCATGCAAGGGGGCAGCTTGCTAAATATGCTAGATTGGTATCTTCCGCATCCCGTGGTGCGGTAACGGATTGGTTTGAAGAAGAAAAGGCGAAGGAACGAACAGAAGTTAAGAATTCATGATTAACTGCCCGGCGGGAATCAATAACCCCGCCGGGTTCTTTTTTCTTGAAATTATTTATTGGAAGCGTGTCTTTTGCACAATAATAACCACATATAGTATTCTAACACTACCAATGTAATAACTGGAGGGATCTTTCATGTCAATGGCATATGAAGAATATATGAGACAAATGGTAAAACCGATGCGCCAGGAACTGGTGCAGGCTGGCTTTGATGAATTGACGACAGCAGAACAAGTGGAAAAGTATATGGAGAATGCCGAGGGCACAACACTGGTTGTGGTTAATTCAGTTTGCGGATGTGCTGCAGGCCTTGCCCGGCCGGCTGTAACGCAGGCCGTTCTTCGTTCGGAAAAGAAACCTGACCATCTTGTAACGGTCTTTGCAGGACAGGATAAAGAAGCCACAGCCAAAATGCGCGAATATTTTGAGGGATATGAGCCTTCTTCGCCTTCCATGGCCCTCTTAAAAGGGAAGGAAGTCGTCCACTTCATCCCGCGCCATGATATAGAAGACCATTCCATGGAAACAATCATGGAAAATCTGCTAACCGCTTTCGAAAAACAAGCATAATAAAGCATACATTATGGGGGAGAATGCCGCAGAGGCATTCTCCTTTGTACTAAAAGAGGAGACCTGATATGTTTGTGACCACCGCCGGAAGGGCAGATCCAGAATCGATTGCAAAAGCAAGACAAACAGCCGCACAATTACAGATTTCTTATATCCCGCGGCTGAAGCGTTCCGTTACACAGCTGCAGAAGATTTATGGCGGGGATTGCCTGGTTGTCGGCAAGGATCGGCTTGACTTATATAAAGAATTCCGTCAGGAGCCTTTTTTCTTTCATCCGAATGTCGCCATGCTCAGGATTAAAAGGCTGCTTAAAGGAGAAGAGGACCCTTACATTAGTGCTTCGGGCCTCCAAAGCGGCTCCACGGTCCTGGATTGTACACTGGGTTTGGGTGCGGATGCTGTCGTTGCCAGCTTTGTAACCGGAGTGAACGGGAAAGTATGTGGAATTGAAGAGAATCCGCTGCTTGCTTATATTGTCAAAAACGGGCTCGAGACTTATCATTCAGGCACAAAGGTGATCGATCAGGTTTTAAGGAGGATAGAGGTAACAACCTCCAGCCATCTTGACGTGTTAAAGACATGCGATGACAACAGCTTTGATGTTGTTTATTTTGATCCTATGTTTGAAGAAAGCATCACCGAATCCAACGGAATTAGGCCATTGACATACTTTGCGTCCGCCAATGATTTAACAGAAGAAATTATCGGGCATGCCAAACGGGTGGCAAGACAAAGGATTGTTCTGAAGGATCATTTTCGAAGCCAAAGGTTCGGGAGATTCAGCTTTCAGGTAATTGTCCGCAAGACATCAAAATTCCACTTCGGTTATATAGAAGCATAGCCTATTAAGAAAAGCGGAAGCTCCCTATTTTAAGAAACCAGTGGAACGCCGGCATCCGTACTTCCGTGTACGTCGTAGCCAGAATTAATGCATGTAGAAATTTTATAGTTTCGTCTCCTAGTATAAAAAAGGGCAGGACTCTGGTTACAGAGCCTGCCCTTACAATATTTAGTAATCTTCCTCGTTCAATCCGGAAGCTTTTCCTTCCCGGCTGGAATCCGCTGCGCCAAACAGGGTGCCATCTCCAGGGTTAATTTGGATCCCCTGTACATTCCCGATCGGGTGAGGAACGTCATTAAAGGCAAAGCCCATTGATTCCAGGTGCCCTTTTGCAGTCATGTCCATGCCCGCTTCCCATTCGATATGCGGCCCCATTGGAGTGAAAATGCGTGGTTCTTCAATGGCATCCTTCAGGTTCATTTTAAAATCAAGCACATTGATAATCGTTTGGGATACAGAGCTGATGATAGTCGGCCCTCCTGGCGATCCAAGCGTTAGGACCGGCTCCCCATCTTTGAAAATAATGGTAGGGCTTTTACAGCTTACCGGCCGTTTTCCCGGTTCAACCTGGTTCATGCCACCAGGAACAGAATCAAAGTCGGTTAGCTCATTATTCAAAACAAATCCATATTCCGGTACCACGATGCCTGAACCGAAAGGATGTTCAACAGTCGACGTGCATGCGACAATATTTCCCCATCTATCATGAACGGTAAAGTGGGTTGTTTCGCTCCTTTCGGGTTCTTCAGGCTGCCGGACAACATCCCATTGTTTCACAGTATCGTATTTCCAAGGGTTCCCGAAATCAATTTTTGAATTCCTTGCGTTGAAATCAATGAACTTTCTCCGCTCGGCAAGATAGTCTTTATGGAACAGGCCCTTTAATGGCAGGTCTGCAAATTCAGCATCTGCAAAGAATGCTTTTTTATCCGTAAAAGCTAGTCTCATTGCTTCGGCAATCAGGTAGTATTTTTCCCATGACCTCACATCGTATTGTTCGAGTTGGAAATCTTCGAGAATTTTAAGGATTTGAAGGACCGTGAAACCCCCGGCGCTCGGTGAATAGGAAGATGCGATATCATAGCCCTTATAAGTGCCCCACATAGGCTCGTCCACTGTGATTCGATAATCGGCAAGGTCAGATAATTCCATGAAACCGCCAAGTTCTTTCAAAACGTTGATGATTCCCACGCCGATTTCTCCGCCGTAAAACGCGTCTATCCCTTTTCTCTGAAGGATGCGGTAGGTGTTTGCAAGCTTTTCCTTCTTAAGGATTTCTCCTTCCCGGATTCTCCTGCCGTTTGGCGCGAAGAGAACCATCGCTTCATCGCCTAGCCGGTAATGGAAGTTCTCCAGCGCGTCCGATAAAACCCAATTGACCGCCACACCCTTTTCGGCAAACTCTATCGATGGCTCGATCAACTCAGCCAGCGTCTTTGAACCGTAAGCCTTCCTGGCCTCGTCCATCGCTTTCAAAATCCCTGGAATCCCAATTGCAGTGGCACTGGTCGAGCGCTTCCTGAACGGGATCACTTCTTTTTTTTCGTCTAAAAACATTTCAGGATAAGCCGCTTTAGGCGCCCTTACATGTCCATCAAAGATCTTCACTTCATCTTTTTCTTTATTGTAAACCATCATAAAACCGCTGCCGCCAATTCCGGTCATCATCGGTTCTACAACGTTCAAGGCAAATTGGATCGCGATGGCCGCATCCACTGCATTGCCGCCATCTTTTAGGATTTTTTCTCCGATATCTGTAGCGATCGGATGGGGTGTCACCACCATTCCCGCGTTTCCAGTAGCTGTTTCTCTCTCATAATCGCTATTCTTTGACCGTCCAAGGTATTCTTTTTTTTCGATAGCCATGTATAAACCCTCCTCGAAATCTTCGATTTTCTATTATAGGTGGAAAGTATGGAAATATTTTGAGATTCAACATTTAAAGAAAGAAAACCTTGTCTAATGACAAGGATTCAAAGTGTTGATTTTATCATTTTTCCCTAATCGGCAAATGACAAGTAAACGAAATACATCAACATTAAAATGCTGAGAATGGTGATTGCTACAGACCATTCCATTGCTGCCCCTCCCTTGGTAATAGGCTTTGTTATCATACTAGTATGGAATTGATATTTTTATTCTTATACATTTAAAATCTTTTCCGGATGAAAATCTTCGATATGAAGGGGGCATGTCTTTCATTAAAATAACTAGTCTTTTTTTAACCTCTTTTAAACTATTTGAAACATAATAAAAAAAATTCGTATTATGGCCTTTAGGCCTGTATACTTACAATATATATCGATAAAAAGCTTTTGGACGGTTCAGCTTATATGGTAAGGGGTTAAGTTATGAAAACCACAAATTGGCTCAGGAAATTCCTTGTTGTATTAGTATCCATATTAACGTTCGGCCTTGTTACTCCTACTGATTTCCATTGGCGTGCACAGGCTGACGGCAAAAATCTGAAAAAGGATTCCATACAGGAATCGGAAGTAAAGCAGGGTTATGAACTTCTGGTAACAGAATCACCGGTTTATTATGTACCTATAGACAGGGATGTATTTGTCGGTGAAATGATTCTGAAAGCGGAGGAACAATCCTTTTCGAAATTCGGAGGGAAAATCACTCCGAAAATAGAAGATGAATTCAAAGGTGCTATTCTGCCGAAAATTGAGCAAGCAATTAAACAGATTTCCCGGCAATTTCCTGATGAAGAGCTTATGCAGCTGGCAATATCAGTAAAGCCCGCGGCTGGCAGGGGAGAGAAAATCTTTCATATTTATAACGAAAAAACAAATGAAGATGTGATCCGTTTCCATGCGAGGCAGGAAAATCCGCCCAAGGAGGGCCATTGGTTCAACTTTCATTACCATACATACCATGACGGGTTCTCAACCCATTATGAGCTTGGAAGAATATATTGGGATAAGAACACACCTCCACAATGGTCGGACGGTTCAGGACTCTCCTGACCGCCAGATTACAGAATGGTTAATACAGCGAGGGATGGCAATTTTGTGGCCGTCCCTCGTTTTTTGCCGTTGTACATGACAATTTTAATATCAGCTGCTTTAGCACAAAACCCTGAATAAAACAGCAATACAGTAAAGAAAACAAATGGCACCATTAACGGGTGCTTAAATGGAATGTGATTGCGGATAGCTGAATAGGCCAAAGAATACGGCCCGCCAGCAATAAGTCCAGTTAAATGAAAGTTTCAAGGCTAAAACCTGTCCAGAACTATTTCTGCCATTTCCGAATCCTGCTAGAGAAGCTCATACTTGCTGTAATCTCTAATCCTATAATCTTGTAATTTCAGAGTATAATCTATATACAATTAGTCTTCCGCTGTTAGAGGGGCTGCAGATTATCCGGTTATGGTACATATGGAATTTACAGAAATTTTACAAAAACTCCCGCTGAAATCAACATATGTTCATATGCTATAATTTTAATAAAATAGTAGAAGTGTTGTTCAATAACGGGGCTAACTTCTTGAAAGGATTATGGTTATGTATGTGAAGAAGCTGGCAGTCGTTGTAGCGGTGTCCGTTTTCCTTTTTTCTTTCTACTCTTTTACTTATGCATCTGAAGAAGGGATTACCTGGAATGAGCTGTCCGGCAGCCATCCATTAAAACAGATGAACATTAGCAAAAGCAATAAAAATCTTATGGAACTTTTTTTGTTTTCCAGTACATCCTTCGACAGCGATGAGGCTTTGTTGATAATAGAAACGGTGGGCAAACTTCCCCCATTTATGATTGATAGATTGCTGCAGAATGATGTTCGTGTGAAATTGTTTACAGGGAGCCTGACTGATAACAAGTCCGCCCGGCATCTGAAAGGGCAGGTCCCAAGAGGGTATAAAGATACAAGCCGCACTTGGGATGATGTTCCGGGTATGGGAGGATCGAGGAATGTCCTGGTGAAGATCGGCGCGAGCCGGAAAGGGAGCGGTCATGGTTCCGTAAGCCTTGAACTTCATGAACTGGCTCATACAATTGATACGATCTTATACGGCAGGATTCGGGAGGATAAGGACTTTTTAAAGATTTGGAGAAAAGAAGCCCCTATTCTATTTCCGGGAGAATCTTATTTTCTTCAATACCCGGAAGAATATTTCGCAGAAAGCTTCGCGATGTATTACAAGGACAAGCATTATAAATCCTTGGTAAACAGTAAAGCACCTGAGACGTTTTTATACATCGAACACTTAAAATGAGATTGTTAACGGTTTGGCAACCAACACCTAAAATGATAATGTTATAGGTAATGATTTTTTAAAAGGTGGGTTATGGATGAAGCAATATTTGGACTTATGCAGGCATGTGCTAGAAAATGGGACGGAAAAAGAGGACCGGACAGGCACGGGAACGATCAGTACGTTCGGTTACCAGATGAGATTCGATCTGCAAAAAGGCTTCCCGCTTTTGACGACAAAGAAACTGGCCTTGAAGGCCATCATCCATGAATTGCTCTGGTTCCTGAAAGGGGATACTAATATTGGGTACCTTCAGGAAAATGGCGTGCGTATTTGGAATGAGTGGGCGGATGAAACCGGGGAGCTCGGCCCGGTATATGGCCGCCAGTGGAGATCGTGGGGAACGGCGGATGGAAGGCAGATCGATCAGATTTCCGAAGTGATCGAACAAATAAAAACCAATCCGGATTCTCGGCGCATGATTGTAAGTGCATGGAATGTCGGAGAGCTTGAAGATATGGCTTTGCCTCCCTGCCATGCGTTTTTCCAATTTTATGTGGCGGACGGAAAGCTTTCCTGCCAGCTTTACCAGCGTTCCGCAGACGTATTTTTAGGTGTGCCTTTTAATATCGCCTCATACGCTTTATTGACAATGATGATTGCCCAGGTCACAGGGCTTAAACCAGGTGAGTTTGTCCATACTTTCGGTGATGTGCACATTTATTCGAACCATGTTGAGCAGGTGAAACTGCAGCTCACCAGAGAACCGAGGAAACTCCCGGAGATGAAGATCAACCCGGAAGTGAAAAATATTTTTGATTTCACATTCCAGGATTTTTCTCTCGAAAACTATGACGCACACCCACATATTAAAGGAGTAGTTTCTGTATGATTTCATTGTTGTTTGCGATGGATGAAAACCGCGTAATTGGAAAGGATAACAAGCTTCCATGGCATTTGCCTGCGGATTTAAATTATTTTAAGAACGTGACGATGGGACACCCGATCGTGATGGGAAGGAAGACGTTTGAATCAATAGGCCGCGTACTGCCTGGACGGGAAAATATTGTTGTAACCCGAAATGCTGATTTTAAGCTTGAGGGCGTAACGGTCTTGCACTCGGTCGATGAAGTCATCAAACTTGCAGATTCCTCCGACCGGGAAATTTTCGTTATCGGCGGTGCAGAAATCTTCAAGGGAATTCTGCCCCAGACAGACCGGTTGTACATAACGGAAATCCACCATGAATTTCAAGGTGATACTTATTTTCCTGCAATTAATGAAGCGGAATGGGAACAGCTTTCGTCTACCCCCGGCATTGTCGATGAAAAAAACCGTTATCCCCATGATTTCATCGTTTTAGGGCGGAAAGCACAGGTTTAATTGTGTAGCGGATGATAATTGAAGATAAGAAACGGCGGCCCTCAAACCAGGGGACCGTTTTTTTGTTAAAAAAAGCTTTTTTTGGAAATTTGAATTTTTAGAAAAATCTGTTGATTAATTGAAGCATAGTGTTATAATTTACAAATTAAATACTTCGTTGAAAAAGAGGGATAGAATGAATCAGGCAGCTTCTGTACAAAAGCGGCTTCAAATCGAAGATATACTTATCGCATATCAGGAGTTGAAAGATATTGTTTCCCATACTCCGTTACAAAAAAACAGCCGCCTTTCCGACAAATATGATTGCAATGTTTATATAAAACGTGAGGACCTGCAGCATGTGAGGTCTTTCAAGCTCCGCGGTGCTTACTATAAAATGAAGAGCCTGCCTGAAACAGAAACGAAGAACGGCATTGTGTGCGCAAGCGCCGGGAACCATGCCCAGGGTGTTGCCTTCGCCTGCAATGCATTAGGGATTCATGGAAAGATATATATGCCTGCAACGACCCCAAAACAAAAGGTGAATCAAGTAGGGCTTTTTGGCAAAGACAGTGTTGAAATCATCCTGACCGGTGATACGTTTGATGATTCATTTGCAAGGGCCGCCGCTTGTGCCAGCGAAGAAAACCGGACATTCATCCATCCGTTTGACGATGAAAAAGTAATCGCCGGTCAGGGAACAGTTGCCGTAGAGATTTTGAATGACTGTGATGAAAAAATTGATTATCTTTTTGCCGGCATTGGCGGCGGCGGGTTAATGTCAGGCCTCTCTACATATTTCAAGAGTGTATCACCGGATACCAAATGCATTGGGGTAGAGCCTGAAGGTGCGCCTTCCATGCAGCATTCCCTTCAACTCGGCAGGGTGGAGGCCTTAGAGGAGATTGATACATTCGTTGACGGGGCTGCAGTGAAATGCGTGGGTCAACAGACGTACAGTATATGCCGGGAAAACGTTAATGATATCGTTGTAGTCCCTGAGGGAAAGATCTGCACGACGATACTTGATTTATATAATGAGCATGCCATTGTTGCTGAACCGGCTGGATCCCTTCCGATCGCGGCCCTTGATTTTTATCGGGAGCGCATAAAGGGAAAAACGATAGTCTGTGTAATCAGCGGCGGCAATAATGATATTGGCAGGATGCAGGAAATCAAAGAAAAATCGAAACTCTATGAGGGCCTGCTTTACTACTTTATCGTGAATTTCCCGCAGCGGGCAGGTGCTTTGCGTGAATTCCTCGATGAAGTGCTGGGACCGGATGATGACATTACAAGATTTGAATATACAAAGAAGAATAATAAAGAAAGCGGCCCTGCGCTTGTCGGGATCGAACTGAAGAACAAGGCGGACTACCATGGCCTTATTTCCAGGATGGACCAGAAGGGTTTTCCATTCATTGATGTCAACAATGACAGCAACTTATTCCACTTACTGATATAAACCTGGAATAACCACGGCCATTGAGGTAAAATAAAATAGAAGCGGCATCTGGATTAACAATAGATTTTTATGAAGACATTGTTTCTTAAATGTGAAATAACTATTAAGAATCCCGGTTTTGCTTTCATCCGAACTCAAAAAATACTATAATGGCAGTAGAAATTACGATAATAAAGGGGATGTTTCCATGCTTTCAAATATTGGGGTACCCGGTTTAATATTAATCCTTGTTCTTGCATTGATCATTTTTGGACCTAAAAAACTTCCTGAGATTGGCAGGGCTTTTGGCCAGACTTTACGTGAATTCAAGAAATCAACCCGTGAGTTGACAAACGATGTCATGGATGAATTCGAAGAAGACAAGAAAAAAGCCGTAAAATAATATATTCCGTTTTGGTGCGAGATGATTTTATCTTGCACTTTTTTACGCCCATGGGAATAAACAAGGCTGCATGGATGACGCCTTGTTTGACAGATAAGAAAGTTAAATGTGTACGATCTACATATTGATGAACATAGGCTATGTGCGCCTGAAACCTTGGGGCAGCGCCTGTGTGACTAACATCGTGCGTGCCTGATGCGCTACTGTCTTTTCCTTTATAAAGGCTAAGACAGTGGCGGGTTTTCTAATTTTCACCACTGGAGAAGGATTGATCATTTTGGCAGATAAAGAGTTAAATCTTATCGAGCACTTGGATGAACTGAGAAAAAGGCTGATCATTACAGCCATTTGTTTTGTGGTCTTCTTTATATTGGGATTCATTTATGTTGAAGAGATTTATAAGTGGTTTGTAAGGGACCTTGAAGTAAAATTAATGGTACTCGGGCCAAGCGACATCATTTGGGTATATTTTATGCTTGCTTCAATTATTGCGATTGCGGCAACCATTCCGGTTTTTGCAATGCAGCTCTGGCTTTTTGTGAAGCCTGCGTTGATGCCCCAGGAAATCAGGGTGACTTTGTCTTATATTCCTGCGCTTTTCTTTTTGTTCATTGCGGGCCTTGCATTTGGCTATTTCGTCATTTTTCCTACAGTGCTGAATTTCCTTGTGGATTTAAGCGGCGATCTCTTTGTTACGAATTTTACAGCGGATAAATATTTCCGGTTCGTCATGAATATGACAATTCCGTTTGCCGTGCTGTTCGAACTTCCTGCTATCGCGATGTTTCTCACATCCATCGGGATTATCAATCCCTATGTCCTGCAAAAACTTAGAAAATATGCTTATTTTGTTTTGGTATTGATCGCCATTACCATCACGCCTCCAGATTTCATGTCTGATTTTTTGGTGACGGTTCCTTTGCTGCTTTTATATGAAATCAGCATTTCACTCTCTAAAGTTGTGTTCAGGCGTAAGCAGAAAAGGGAAATGCTCGAAGCGCAAAAGTATGGATCCGAAGAAGGGATTTAACCCCTAGGGAGCACCATTGGGTATCGTTCTTTCTTATTGCCGATTAGGGATTTAGGGATAAAATAAAGATACAACATATGGTGTTGCACGTGCTGATTTATAGTTTACAAACGGTTGAAAATGAGGATTGATATTTTGATGTTCAAAACGCTGGAGTTCACGAATGAAATTGGACAGAAGGTGAAAATTACGGACATACCTGTCTTATTGCCTGGAGAACAACTTATTTCATGTTAAGCGTAAGGCTGAGAATGTTCATTAATTTTATTTTTGAGAACAAAGAAGCAAAAATCGTCTTTTCATTAAAGAGATATCTGATGACTGTTTTAAAGTGGCCTGTTTATGAACAACCTTTTCAGGAAGAATTGAGGAATAACGCATAAGCTGCAAGCTGTTCATACTATTGTCTATGGGCAGCTTTTTCTTTTGCCTTTAATGGGTACAACCGAGATAAGGCAATACGGAGAGAAAAATGCGATTTTTATATATTATTTTTATTATTCAGTTTGAATAGACAACCTTAACAGGTATAATACAAGAGAATTGTAAACGTAGGGATGTGAGTGAATGGGCAAGGTGAAAATTGTAACCGATTCTACGGTTGATATGAGTAAAGAAGAGTTAGAGATGTATGATATTGAAATGATTCCCCTATCCATTTCGATTGATGGAGAGGTTTTTTTAGATAAAGTGGAAATAGGAACTGAGGAGTTCCTTGAAAGGATGAGAAATTCAAAGGAATTGCCGAAAAGTTCACAGCCCTCGGCTGGTGCGTTCTTGGATGTATACAATAGGCTTGGTGCGGACGGCAGTGAAATTGTTTCAATACATATGACTGGTGGAATGAGTGGAACAGTGAGATCTGCGGAGAGTGCTGCCGGAATAGCAGATGCTAAGGTAACTGTTGTTGATTCAAAGTTCATATCAAAAGCACTATCCTTTCAAGTGGTAGAAGCTGCCAAAATGGCAAAGGAAGGAAAAAGTGCATCCGAAATAACCGAAAGACTTGCAACGATTCAGAATCAAACAGGGCTGATCATTGTCATCGATACGCTTGAAAATCTTGTCAAAGGAGGCCGAGTTGGCAAGGCTTCTGCTTTTATTGGTTCATTGCTTAACATCAAACCAATCGCGACTCTGGAAAACGGTGTATTGCACCCTCTGACAAAGGCCCGGAGCCAGTCTCAGATAGTTAAAAAACTCGTGAACAAGTTTTTAGATGATACAAAAGGGAAAGTCGTGAAAGGCGTAGGAATCGCCCAAGCAAATGGCGTTGGTTTATCAAATAAAGTGAGTGAGGCTATTAAAGAAGTGTCTGGGATCGATCATATAACAATTGATGACACGACGCCGGTTGTAAGTACCCATGCAGGTGAGGGAGCGATGGCGCTCATGTATTATTGGGACTGAACTGGAAACTTTGCATTAAACAACCCCGCTTCCGATTGGAGCGGGGTTAGATGGCAGATAAGTGCACCAATTCATAAAATTATTAAAAGAATTGTTAAAATCTTTGCTTCAACGCTTCTTTCCCGTCTGTTATAATTGACTGGTTATTACATAAAAGGATGGGAAAACAATGAAGAAACTGAAATTGTCAGCAGCCGCCATGATTGTAAGCGTAAGCCTGCTGTTGGCTGCATGCGGTCCAAATAAAGTCCCTGACGCTAAAAACTGGGATATTGAGAGTTTCACCTTCACCGACCAAGAAGGAGAGCCTTTTTCGAAAAGTGATTTGAAAGGCAAGGTGTGGGTTGCTGACTTTATATTTACAAATTGCGAGACTGTATGCCTTCCCATGACTTCAAATATGGCTAAGCTTCAAAAACGGGTTCACGATGAAGGTTTGAAAGGCGTGGAATTTGTATCGTTTTCTGTAGACCCTGAGGAGGATAAACCCGGAGTAATGAAGGAGTACGCCTCGAAATTCAATGTGGATTTTTCCAACTGGCATTTTTTGACTGGATATGGCCAGAAAGAGATTGAACAGTTCGCGATGGAAAATTTCAAAACAATTGTCAAGAAACCCGAGGATGAAGACCAGGTCATACATGGAACGGATTTTTACCTGCTTGACCAGGAAGGCAAGATCATTCGTTATTATACCGGCCTTAATAAAATCCCAATGGACGAAATCATTAAACATATCAAGATCCTTCAAAGCAATTGAACGGGCCTGGCGGGCCCTTTTTTTTATGCACAAGTTATCAGCCGGACCGCCCTCGCTGAAAGTAAACATTGAAATCGTGTTATAATATAAATAATATTAGGAAACCCGCCGATTGGCGAGCCATTTAAGGCGAGGACAGAGACGTGTTAGACGCACAGGATGTGAGTCACATAGGCGTTGCCACAGGATATGGCGCTGTTATCCTGTGTTCCCGAGTTATGCAGGACAGAAAGTTGTATTACTTTCTTTCTTCCAAAAGGAAGGTGAGAGCATTGAAAACAAAATTCATCTGTCTTTTCTTTTGTGCTATTTTCTTATTGGCTGCTTGTTCGGATTTAAGAATGGTTCACCAGGACAGCAATGGACTTTATAAAAGCAGGACCAGTATGGAAATGAAAGAGACGGTGCCGGTCACTTTTTTTCCTGAACCGGTCCGGATTGTTTCTATAGGGGATTCCCTCACCCAGGGAGTAGGCGACAGCACAAAGAAAGGCGGCTATTTGCCTTATTTAAGATATAGGCTTGAAAAAGAGCCTGAAGTGACAGCGGCGAATATGATCAACCACGGAAAGCGCGGAAATAGGACGGACCAGCTGCTTGCTAGGCTTGATGGCAAGGAGATCAGAGAGGATATTGTAAACGCGGAGTGTGTTATCATAACGATCGGGGGCAATGATGTCATAAAGATTGTCAGAGATCATTTTTCGAATTTAACAATGGACAGATTCGAACAAGCGAAGGTTGGGTATAAAGAACGGTTGATAAAAATAATGGATAAAATCCGTTCATATAATAATGGTGCAGATATTTATCTGGTCGGCTTATATAATCCGTTTTCGAGATGGCTGACACCATTTGGGGAACTGGATACAATCATGCATGATTGGGATCGGACCTCAAGGGAGGTTGTATCAAATTATCCCAACGCCTATTTTATAGAGATAGGTGATATCTTTAACAATGCAAAAGAGGATTTGCTATTTGAAGAAGATTTCTTCCATCCGAACGACCGCGGCTATGAACTGATTGCTTCACGGATTTATGTTACGATGGAAAGTAACCGATTCGGGGAAGATACTTTGGAGGCGAATGCAAAAGGGGATGAACAATAACAGAATGGAACGCCAAAAGAAGTGGAAGTATTTATTCTTTGCTTTGCTTGCGATTAATCTGTTGGCATTTATTATGGTGTTTTTTCTTGCTGTCCAGCCTGTCGAAGATGAGAAGTTAAGGCCGGGAAAATCAAGGAACGAAGACATCCAATTTCAGGTTGATACGAACAAGAAAGATTTAAACCGGCTAATTAACCAGTACCTCGCCAAAGAAGGATTTTCGGGTCCGATTCATTATGAGGTATTTTTGGCTGATGATGTACAGCTTTTCGGTACACTTCCGGTTTTCGGTCAAAATGTAGAAATGAAAATGACATTTGAACCAAAAGCGCTCAATAACGGCAATCTGGAGCTTAGGCAAACATCAGTTTCAGTTGGACAAATGAACCTCCCTGTTTCCTACGTACTGAGCTTTGTGAAGGAACGATATAAAACCCCCGATTGGGTGAGTATCCGGCCAGCTGATGAAATGATTTATGTATCGCTGCAAAATATGGAGCTGAAAAGTGATATCAGAGTAAAGGCGAAAACATTTGATTTGAAGCGGGATGACATTTCATTCATGCTGACAGTTCCTTCACAAAATTAATTAGTGGGCGTCTTTTAACCGGTTATTTTTTCCGATTTCCTATGGCCGATTTTGGGAGGTTGCTAAGGAGAAAGCATATGTGCTGTTAGTACAGGTGCTTTTTCCGTTCTTCCAAGCAAGTAAATCGTGTAAGCAGCATCCTTTTCAAACCTAATACCTTCGAGCGGGAGAATAACCTCCCGGGTACCTGCAGCCCTAACCTCGAGATCGACAGCCATAGGAGTAAGCCCAAGGTAATCCGTCGCATTTCTATACGTTAATCCCTTAAAAACGATATCCCCATTTTTTACTGCGATATCCAAATCGGGTGCATCCGGGGAAAAATGGGCAAATCGTATTTTTGTTTCTCCAAACGGTACAAATGGCTCATCATGAATGGCCTCCAGCAGCAAATTTTCAGGAGGGCCGGCTACAACCAGCGTATAATGGTTCCCGGCCATTAACTGCACTCTTGAACTGAAAGCGGAAGGGCCTTTTTCATTTGACTGTAATATATCGAGCAGAAGGCTGCCTTCAGGAAGAAATATATACTTGCTGTTTGTTTGATAGGGTACATTTTTATAAACAGGGTTATGATTGAAACAGATATCGATTGCGGTACTGTCAGGGGACCCCTGGAGTACCCGGACCTTGGAAAATCGCTTTTGGGGCTGCATGAATCCCGCCTTGGAGTGGAAAATCGCGTTCTGCAAGCTTATAAGATGGTTATGGTAATAGTGGACATGCAAATCAGGCCGGCTGTATTTATAGTATTTTGCAAGCAAATCGTACACGGTTGCTTCTTGAAAGAATTTACCTTCACTTTGGGGCATCCTTACCCGCTCCAATCTATAAGGATTTTCTCATAAAATATGCAAACGGCTGGGCAGATGTCACTGAGGAATATGGTTATGATGCAAGAACACGCTCCTGTCATTGCGTTTTCACATTTCTGACAGCAAATCATTTTACACGCTTTGCGAAAAACGATAAAATTCATAAGATAAAACGGGCGTAAGCTGAATGGAGGATGATGAACTATGGATAAAGAATTTGAAAAAGCAACCTTTGCCGGCGGCTGCTTCTGGTGCATGGTAAAACCGTTCCACGAGCATGATGGGATTATATCGGTAGTATCCGGATATACCGGAGGGACTAAGGAAAATCCGACTTATGAAGAGGTATGTTCAGATATGACCGGGCATTATGAGGCTGTCCAAATTACATTCGACCCTGAAGTCTTTCCATATGAAAAGCTGGTTGAATTGTTCTGGCAGCAAATCGACCCGACTGATGAAGGCGGCCAATTTGGCGATAGGGGAAGTTCTTATCAAACCGCAATCTTTTATCATAGCCAGGCGCAAAAGGAAACCGCTGAGCAATCAAAAGCAAAACTGCAGGAAAGCAGCCGCTTTTCACGCCCTATCGTTACACCGATTTTACCTGTAAAAGAATTTTATCCGGCTGAGGAATACCATCAGGATTATTACAAAAAACAACCTGTACACTATAACAATTATCGTATAGGATCCGGCCGGGCTGGTTTCATTGACAAACATTGGGGTGAATCTAATGAGTAAATTTGAAGACGCAAAGAAAAAGTTGACACCCATGCAATACGAAGTAACACAAAATAACGGAACAGAACCGCCTTTCCGAAATGAATTCTGGGATAGTAAAGAGGAAGGCCTGTATGTTGATATCATTTCAGGAACACCCCTTTTTACATCAAAGGATAAATTTGATTCGAATTGCGGGTGGCCAAGCTTCACCAAGCCAATCGAGGAAGAGGAAGTTATTGAAAAATTAGATGTGAGCTATGGCATGAGGCGGACTGAAGTCAGGAGCAAAACGGCGGATTCACATTTAGGACATGTATTCAATGATGGGCCTGGCCCAACCGGTTTGCGTTATTGCATCAATTCCGCAGCATTGAGATTCATTCCTGTAAAAGACCTGGAAAAAGAAGGGTACAGCGAGTACAAAAAATTGTTTAATTAAAGCTGTTACACTGCATCCTAAAAACATGGCAGCAAATATAAGTTGGTTTAAAGAATTATGCTTTTTAAATCGTCTTGTTGATTTAAGGATCATATCTCAGCTTTACTGAAATGGCATTAACACTGGTTTTACATCAGTTTAGCGGGAAATTTTAACTCAATAATTCAACTTATTTAGATACGACATATTTCCTAAAAGGTTGGTGTATGGATTGTTTAAGAAATTATTTGGCAAGAAAACATCAGAAGAAGTGATAACGGCTCCTATTACCGGAAAGCTTGTACAGCTTGAAGATGTTCCGGATCCCGTTTTTTCAGAGAGAATGATGGGAGACGGCCTTGCGATCGACCCTGTTGAAGGAGTAGTGGTTGCGCCTCTGGATGCAAGGGTATTGCAAGTATTCCCTACCAAGCATGCTGTCGGGCTGGAAACCAGCAATGGCATTGAAATTTTGATCCATATCGGGTTGGAGACAGTGTCCTTAAATGGCGAAGGATTTGAAAGCTTTGTCAAAGAGGGGGATAAGGTAAAACAAGGGGATAAACTCATCTCTTTCGACCTTGATATCATTAGGGCAAAAGCAAAGAGTACCGTAACTCCGATAATCATTACGAATGGTGATAAAGCCGAAAGCTTGGAAAAAACGGGTGAAACACAGCTGACAAGAGGCCAAACGCCGTTCCTCACGGTAAAACCAAAATAATGCAAAAATAAACTCCGTGCAAATTCTGCGCGGAGTATTATTTTTGCGGAAAGGAAAGTATAAGATCCTATCTGAAGAAGAACACTGGCCAAGTTCCACTTCTTATGTCTTCCCTAAACTACATCCTTTCGAACTTTGGCAGCACCTCTGTTCACGCCTTAATAAAAGCGGCTGGAAAAAGCCGGGTTTTCTAATATTCCGCAATGCCCTCAATGATGGAGGATATCCGAATTACAGAGCTTCCTGTTGTATTATGCCTTGGCTTGTTGCCTGATACTTCAAAACGCACTGTATGCTTGCCTTCTGATAAGGAGCTTGCCAAATACAGCTGCCGTTCTCGATGAAATGGCCACCATGTGCTGATGGCTGTGACGAATTCACCATCAATATAAACCTTTACTTCTCCTCCATTCGGGCTTCTAAGCAATTTTACCCCTAGAATGTTGCCCTCAAATTCGGATTCAAGGTAACTTCCTTTACGTTCACTGGTCATATATCCGTTCTTCCATATAAAGCCTTCTTTTGTTTGAAAGGAAGAAACCGTCCTGAACGTTTCAATCAAATGGCCATTGAATGGTTCGATAATGGCTGCAATTTCTTTTTCTTTTTTTGTATTTATTAAGAGCTGCCGGTAAATGGTGTCGGCGTATAATTGGTACCCCCGGCCGTTAGGATGAACAAGATCCCTTGTCAGGTCTTCAGGGGGTATTCCGGTATTTTTAAAAACAGACCGCATATCAATGTGGGCCGCCTGATAATGGGTTGATATCTTTTCGATTTCATCGGCAAAATCCCCGGAAGACAGACTGCTCTCGGTTATTGCCATGATTTCGGCATTAGGGTAAAAGGCTTTGGCTTTTCTGAACAATGACTCATATATTATTCCAAAATCATTGGCTGCCATATACTTACGGTCATTTTCACCGAAGACAATGAATACAAGATCCGACTTGCCTGGCTTTTCTAATGTTGAAAGTCTGTATAAGCCTTCAAACGCAGTTGCCCCGCTCTGGACGATATATTCACCGGACATCCTGATTCCGCGCTCCTGCATTTTTCTCTCCAGTATCTTAAACCAGCGTGCGCCGGGAGTTTCGGCACCTGAACCGCGGCCGATGCTGTCCCCGATCACTGTATATCTGACAGTTTTATGATCCCTTACTTTCTCATATACGGTAAGGGTTTCATCAAACCCGTATGTTGTATTGGCTTTTTGCAATGTAAAAAAACTAATCACGATAATCAGGATAACAGCAATGGTATAAGGTACGATGAAACGTTTCGTTCTTTTCAAAATGTTCCCCCATAAACTCAGGATTTTGTTCGAATTTTTCTCTATCCGTTTTCAAATTATACTTCAATCGTTACATTACTGAAATATAAAAGTAAAAAAATTAATCTTTTTTTCTTATAGGCTAATGCACAGACCATTAAGGGCGAATTGACATATGGTAGGGTGTAAAGAAAATCCTGAACAAGAGGAGTGAAATTCATGTACGGATACGGATCATGCGGTTGCGGATACGGCGGTTATGGTGCTGGATACGGCGGATTGGCCTCTGGCTTTACGTTAATAGTAGTATTATTCATTCTTTTAGTGATCATTGGTTGCTCGTGCTTCTATAATTAGCCGCTAACTAACCGGCCCCGGCGAAGGGTCGGTTTTTAAATTTTCTAACAATATGGAAATTGGGAGTATTTTTCTATATGGTACATAAAATTTACTGCTAAATTGTAAATATGACGAATAATATTTAATAATATTTAATGAATGTTCGTTATTTTCATTGACCTTTCGGCTGCACTTTGATATAGTTTCCTGGGAACGAAAATTTAAAGATTTGCAACCGGGAGGTATTATGATGAAATCCCAATATGATGTTATTGTTGTCGGAGCCGGTCCGGCCGGTATTTTTACATGCTATGAGCTTACCTTAAAGATGCCGCATGCAAGCGTTCTTTTAATTGATAAAGGCCACGATATTTACCGGAGAAATTGCCCGATCCTGGAAAGGAAAATTGAAAAATGCCCTCCCGCGATAGGAAGGAAGGAGTTCGCAGGATGCCTGCCAGCCTGCTCGATAACAAATGGTTTCGGCGGAGCCGGTGCTTATTCAGATGGGAAATTTAATATCACCAGCGAATTTGGAGGATGGATGACAGATTATCTTCCTGATTCACAGGTTGTGGATTTAATTAAATATGTTGATGAAATAAACCTGAAACATGGCGCAACGGAGTCAATTACCGATCCGCTTACAGACGAGGTCAAAGATATCGAACGCAGGGGCTATGCGGCCGGATTAAAATTGCTCCGGGCACAGGTCCGCCATCTTGGCACAGAACAAAATTTAATGATTTTGCAAAGCATTTATGAATACCTGAAAGATCATATTGACATGGCCTTTAAGCAGGAAGTGGAGGACTTTGTCACTGAAAAAGGGTCGGATGGACATGTGGCACGGGGAATTTTATTGAAGAACGGGGAAACGATTCACGCTGATAAGGTTGTGGTTTCACCCGGCCGTGATGGTTCCAAGTGGCTTGGTACACTTTTGAAGAAACGCCGTTTAAAGATGATAAATAATCAGGTGGATATCGGGGTTCGGGTAGAGACGTCCGATATTGTCATGCAAGAAATCAATGAGCATTTATATGAAGGGAAATTTATTTTCAATACATCGGTCGGCACAAAAGTGAGGACTTTTTGCAGCAATCCATCCGGGCATGTCGTTGTTGAAAACCATTCCGGAATTATGCTGGCAAACGGCCACGCTTATAAGGATCCCAAGCTGGGCAGCAATAATACCAATTTTGCCTTGCTTGTATCACACACTTTTGCAGAGCCTTTTGATAAGCCGAATGAGTATGCCCATGAAGTATCACGGCTGGCCAATCAACTGTCGAATGGCGGTCTGATCGTCCAGAAGTATGGCGATATCCTTAAAGGGCGCCGTTCTACGGACAAGAGGATCAAGGAAGGCTTCATTGAACCGACCCTGAAGGAAGCGGTTCCTGGAGACTTGGGTCTTGCCCTCCCATATAATACGTTAAAAAGCCTGATTGAAATGACGGAGGCGCTAAATAAAGTGACTCCGGGCCTTGCATCGGAACATACACTTTTTTACGGAGTGGAAGCGAAATTCTACTCTGCCCGCCCTAAATTAAACGAGCGGTTTGAAACGGAAATTTCGGGTCTATATGTCGGCGGTGACGGTGCAGGGATCACCCGCGGACTCGCCCAGGCAAGTGCGTGCGGTGTGTGGATTGCCCGTGATATTGTGGAGAAATCAACAGAGAAGACTTCAGATAGCAGGGAAGCAGTAAACGTATAAGAGAGAAAATGCTGGCCTAGGAAGGGGCCAGCTTTTTCTTACTATTCAACCCAATTTCAGTGATATCAGCAAAGTGGGAAAAGTATCAAAGAATTTCCAAGAGGACAAAAAATCTTTATACATAGGTCGGGTTTTGCTACAATTACAAAAAACCTCGAGGAGTGTGCACATGCTACCTGCAAGATTAATGGCCGGGGATGAAATCCGGGTGATCGCACCATCAAGAAGCATGGCAGTCATAAAGGGAGAACAAAGGAAAATAGCGGAGGAGCGGTTTGTACAGAGTGGGTTTAAGGTTACATATGGAAATAATATCTTCGAACATGATGAGTTTTTCTCGAATTCAGTTAAAGCAAGGATCGAAGACCTGCATGATGCCTTTAGCGATCCTAAAGTAAAAGCTATCATTACTGTGATTGACGGCTATAATGCCAATCAACTGCTGCGCCATATAGACTATGAACTCATCAAGAAAAATCCGAAAGTGTTTTGCGGGTACAGCGACATTACGGCCCTGAACCTCGCCATCCTGCAAAAAACAGGATTGATCACCTACTCAGGCCCACATTTTTCAACCTTCGGGGCGAAAGCAGGGTTTGAATATACTCAGCAATACTTCTTAAAGGCGGTCACGGAAGAAAACGGATCTCCGGTAAAGGCAAGTGAGAGATGGAGCGATGATGCCTGGTATCTCGATCAGGATAACCGTAATTTCCATAAAAACGAGGGATACCGTGTGCTGCAGGAGGGCTCGGCCGAAGGGACGATTGTCGGCGGCAACCTTTGCACACTGAATCTTCTGCAAGGCACGGAATATATGCCCTCTAGAGGATACCATCTTATTCATCGAGGATGATGAGGAAAGCCATCCCTTCAGCTTTGACCGCGACCTGCAATCCGTCCTTCATCTGCCGGATGCTTCCGGTATCAAAGGAATCGTAATCGGCCGTTTTCAAAATGGATCCCGGATGACCGATTACGCAATCGAGCAAATCATCGCAACCAAACAGGAACTCCAAAGGGATCCCGGTGATAGTTAATGCCAACATAGGGCACGTCCATCCATTTGCAGCTTTTCCGGTCGGGGGAAGGGCATCAATCAAAGCAATCGATGGAAAAGCTGAAATTATTATTGTTTAATTACATTGCTGGGAGGAGGCTGACGTATACAAAAATGTCAGCCTCTTTGCTATTAAACACGGCTCTTTCCGGTGTAGACAAGATAATTGGGAAATAGCATGAAAGATTACCTCATAGCCCTCATAGAATTTACTATATTGCCATTTTGCTTTAAGACGAAAAAGGAGCGTTCAAAATAGATGAAGCGCACATCTCTAATTAAGCCTGTCCTGGATGGAGTGTATCCAATGATCAGCCATGGCAAAGGAATTTATTTATACGATACTGATGGAAAAGAATATCTAGATGGCTCATCCGGTGCAGTAACTGCCAATATTGGACATGGCGTGGAAGAAATCAGGGTGGCAATGGATGGCCAGGCAAATAAGGTATCGTTTGTCTACCGGTCACAATTTACGAGTGAAGCTGCTGAAGGGCTTGCAACAAAAATTGCCGAAATGACAAATGGCACATACCCTTGGAGCTTTTTCGTCAATAGTGGTTCAGAAGCAACGGAAACGGCACTCAAAATCGCTGTGCAGCATTGGCAGGAAAAAGGGAAACCAAAAAAAAACAGGGTTATATCGAGATGGATGAGCTATCATGGCATCACGCTTGGGGCTTTGTCGATGTCTGGCCATCCACAGCGAAGGGAACGTTTTACCGCCATGCTGGAGTCTTATCCGTCAATTTCCGCGCCGTATTGTTACCGCTGCCCATACAACCTCGAGCTCCAAGAGTGTGGATTTGCCTGTGCAGCTGAATTGGAATCGGCCATCAGGAGAACAGGCCCCGAAAATGTGGCAGCGTTTATCGCAGAACCGGTAATCGGTGCAGCAGGTGCCGCGATTTCCCCTCCAGATGGGTATTTTCAGGAATTAAAGCGGATTTGTGAAAAATATGATGTATTGTTTATCGCTGATGAAGTGATGACCGGATTCGGAAGGACCGGACAAATCCTTGCCTGCTCCCATTGGGGGGTGGAGCCGGACATCATTGCATTTGGAAAGGGAATGAGCGGCGGCTATACCCCAATAGGTGCTGCGGTTATGACAGAGAAAGTCATCGAGCCAATCTTAAAGGGTTCAAAATCAATCATGGCGGGGCATACACTGAGCGCCAACCCCCTATCCTGTGCAGTTTCCTTGGCTGTCCTTGAATATGTGGAAAAAAACGGACTGGATAAAAATGCTTCCAGGTCTGGCATTTATCTTAGAAATTTATTAGAAAAGCTTTCGTTCAGGTATCCGTTCATTGGAAACATCCGCGGCAAGGGCCTGCTGATCGGAATCGAGTTTGTCAAGGACATAGAAACAAAGGAACCATTTCCGGAGGAGTTTGATGTGACGGGTAAGATGATCAGCTTAGCAGCAGAAAACGGACTGCTCCTATACCCGGCGGCAGCTGGGCCGGAGGGTGTTGGGGGGGCGGCCATCATAATTTCACCGCCGCTTACGATTACAAAACGGGAAATCGAAGAACTTATTCGGAGATTAAATAATACGTTGTATCAGTTTAAAGAGGCAATTTCGCAGGATACATGACTTCTTTTATGGGGGAAGTGAATAGTGTTGATTCAAAATACATTTCAAAAGATATGCCACCTTACTGATCTAAAGCATTTATTTGAAGACGGAATGAGTATCATGTTCGGCGGTTTCGGAGGGATTGGCACTCCGCCCGGCCTTGTCAACCTGATTCTGGAGTTGGCAATCAAGGATCTTACCTTGATTGGAAATGATACGGGATTCCCGCATATAGGCATCGGAAAACTTGTGACGGAAAAAAGGGCCAAAAGAATCATTGCCTCCCATATCGGCTCTAATCCAAATGCTGGAAGATATATGACCACTGGGGAGCTTGAGGTTGAATTTTCACCGCAGGGAACCCTTGTTGAAAGGATGAGGGCTGGAGGAATGGGACTGGGGGGTATCCTCACGGATATCGGTTTGGATGAAGAAATCGTAAAACGGGATAAGCAAACCATCTCACTGGGCGAGAAAACGTTCCTAGTTGAAACTGCGCTTACGGCCGATGTCTCGATCGTATATGCAAAAAAGGCGGATCCGTTTGGAAATCTTGTGTATGACAAGAGTGCCCGGAATACAAATCCTCTTGCTGCCATGGCCGGGGCAGTTACCATAGCCGAAGTTAAAGAAATACTGCCTTTAGGTGCGCTTAGTCCCGAAGAAATCGTGACACCGGGTGTGTTTGTCGACTATATTGTCGAATCGAAGGGGGTTGATTGGCAATGGGTTTGGGAGCAGAAATAAGGCATAAAATCGCAAAGCGGGCTGCCATGGAAATCAGGGATGGAATGCTTGTCAACCTCGGGATTGGAATTCCATCGCTTGTACCAGATCATTTGCCGGCCGGGCATTTCATTATGTTCCACGCGGAAAACGGCATTGTTGGAATGGGGAAATCCCCTGATGAAGGGGAGGAAGACGCCCATTTATGCAATGCCGGCGGTTATCCGGTAACGATTAGGGAAGGCGCTTCTTATTGTGACAGTACAACTGCGTTCGGAATGATCCGCAAGGGTTTGGTAGATGTGACAATCCTGGGAGCACTCCAGGTTAGCGAAAATGGGGATCTGGCAAACTGGATCGTACCGGGAAAAAGGGTGCCAGGGATGGGCGGGGCGATGGATCTCGCCGCAAAAGCAAAAAAAGTGATTGTCCTAATGAACCATCAGGATAAGCATGGCATATCAAAGCTTGTAAAAAGCTGCACCTTGCCGCTGACCGCAAAAAGGTGTGTACATATGGTCATAACGGAAATGGGTGTATTTTCTGTAATGCCTGGCGGGTTGCTGTTAACAGATCAATTTTCACCATACACAATTGAAGAAATTAAAGTTAGCACAGAGGCCGAGTTTGAAATATCAGAGTCATTAACGATTTATGGAGAGTAGGAAGCAGGAGGGGTTGCGTTATATGACTCATGAACAGAAAATTCATCAGTGGCTAAAGCAAAATGGGATGAGGGGAATCAAGCTATTGCAACGGCTTGTGCAGGAGCCGAGCAGAAGGGAACAGGAAGGAAAGGCCCAGGCAATCATCCTGGAAAAATGCCGGGAACTCGGGCTTTCCATTGATTTATGGGAAATAGGGGATGATTCACTGCGAAACCATCCGAATTTTTATTGTGACCGGACGGATTTTAAAGGAAACCCGAATCTAGTGGCTGTCCTTAAGGGAGCAGGCGGCGGAAAATCATTGATCCTTAACGGGCATATTGATGTCGTGCCGGAGGGCAATCCCAATGATTGGGAAGATGATCCCTTCAGCGGCACAGTGAAAGATGGAAAGGTGTATGGCCGGGGAGCTACCGATATGAAGGGCGGGACTGTGTCGCTGCTTTTGGCGCTTGAAACCATCATTTCGCTCGGTATCAAGTTAAAGGGAGATGTGATTTTTCAAAGTGTGATAGAGGAGGAAAGCGGCGGCGCCGGTACGCTTGCTTCCGTGTTACGGGGCTATCATGCAGATGGGGCGATCATACCGGAACCGACCAATATGAAACTATTTCCTCTTCAACAGGGCTCGATGTGGTTCAGGCTGACGGTAAAGGGAAAATCGGCCCACGGGGGCACAAGATATGAAGGGGTAAGTGCCATCGAGCTTGCTCTTGAGGTGGTGAACCAAATCAAGTTGCTGGAACAAAAACGAAATGATTCACTCAATCATCCGCTTTACGAAAATTTACCAATTCCGATTCCTATTAATATAGGAAAAATCGAAAGCGGTGCATGGCCGTCATCCGTACCTGATAAAGCGATCATTGAGGGACGCTTCGGCATTGCCCCTACTGAAACGATGGAATCGGCCCAAACTGCCATGGAGGATTGTATTGCCCGTTTAAATGCCGAACATGATTGGTTTCAGAAGAAGCCTATTGAAATAGAATGGTTTGGTGCGAGGTGGCTGCCGGGCAAACTCGACCTAAACCATTCTTTGATGGAAACAATTACAGACAGCTTCATAAAAGTCAAGGGGGAACCGCCTCTGGTCGAAGCATCACCTTGGGGAACCGATGGCGGCTATCTATCGAATATCGGCGGTATACCAGTGGTCGTATTCGGACCGGGAACAACCGAAGTTGCCCATGATGCCAATGAATATATTGAAATAGAAAAAATGATCGAAGCTGCAGAAATTATCGCACTGTCCATTGTGGGATGGTGCGGACCCATGAGGGATAACATTCATGGCAAAGAGGCTGATTGAGGGAAACTACAGAAGTGAAACCCGCAACTATATAACTAAATCAAAATATATTTTACTATATAAAGTAGAAGTTAATAAGGGGGCAGATCCCTCATTAGTTAATCGGGCAGGAGGAAAATATGGAGAGCCAACAAAAAGTCATAAAAAAACGCGGCTTCTCATTGGATATTACCCTTGACCCATATAACCGCAGGGTCAGGGTCGATGATTATCTTGGAGATTTTGAAAAATGCATGGCTGAAGCACAAAAAGCCGCTGTTGGCATCACAGCGGAAAAACTCATTTTCAAGGCAAGAAAAGAAAATTTTTCTGAGCTTATAACCCGCGGGTATCTATGTGAAGGAATGCTGGATCAATATTTCTCGGGAAGCGACTGCTTCTTTTTTGCAAAATATTTTAAAAATGAAAGGAGAAACAGCGATAAATGGGTCGAAGAAGACCAAATTCTGGACAGCGTCCTTTCGCTTCAACATAACAATAAATCTCCACAGCCGCCTGCTGGATACTTAGCCAGGAGAGCCAAAGAAGAGGATTCCGGGCAACTGGCGGCATTATACCGGAATGTCTTCGAGGTTTATCCGGTTCCGATTCAGGATCCGGATTATATAAAAAAATGTATGAGGAGTGGAACTGTCTTTTTTATTTATGAATTTCAGGGGGATATCATAAGCAGCGCTTCCGCTGAAGTGAACGGGAAATACCATAACGCAGAAATCACAGACTGTGCGACCTTGCCGGAGCACCGGCAGTTTGGCTTAATGAAGCATTTAATCAGAAAGCTTGAAGATTATCTTGCCGGGAATGAAGTATTTTGTGTGTATTCCATAGCGAGGGCGCTTTCCTTCGGCATGAATGCAGCTTTTTATCAGCTTGGATACGGATACAGAGGGAGGCTCGCCAATAACTGTTTTATTTTCGATAAAATGGAAGATATGAATCTTTGGGTGAAGAATATCAGCTGACTGCCTGAATTTCAGCACTAAATGGCAAGTTTTCGGCACTTTCTCATATATATGGAATAAACGCCGATCATGAGGAGTGAGAAAGTGTCTGTCGAATTATATAACACCCGTGAAGTGCTCGAGGCCATCTTGGAGAGCATCGATGAAGGAATCCATGTGATCGATACGAAAGGGATTACGATTTTTTATAACGCAGTCGCGGCTTCCCATGACGGGATGGAAATTTCCGAAGTTCTTGGAAGGCCGCTGCTTGAGGCGTTTCCTTCTTTGACCAGGCATTCGTCGACCCTAATGAAAGTAATCAAGACAGGGAAACCGAATTCGTTCAAAGAACAGTCATATTTGAATCTTCATGGGAAAATGATTGAAACGATGAACAGCACACTCCCTATTTTTGTGGAAGGCCAGCTTATCGGGGCTGTGGAAATAGCAAAGGATATCTCAAAGCTGCGCCTACTGTCGGAACGTTTACTCGACCTTAAAAGCACAATCACAAAGCAGAAAAAGAAGGGATCGGACCATAACGGCGCCAAATATACCTTTGGAGATATATTAACAGATAATCCCGCATTCCGTTACGTCATTGAACAAGGAAAAAAAGCTGCCAATTCTTCTTCGTCTGTACTCGTCTTTGGGGAAAGCGGTGTCGGGAAGGAATTATTTATCCAAAGCATCCATAATGCGTCAGCAAGGAGAGCAGGCCCCTTCATCGCTCAAAATTGTGCTGCGCTGCCTGATACACTGCTCGAAAGCATTCTATTCGGGACGGCCAAAGGGAGCTATACTGGCGCAATTGACCGTCAAGGGCTGTTTGAGCTTGCCCACGAAGGAACGCTTTTCCTGGATGAACTACAATCAATGCCGATAGAACTCCAATCAAAGCTGTTGAGGGTGCTTGAGGACGGCCTGGTAAGACGGATTGGCGGGACGAAAAGCACCTCAGTTGATGTAAGGGTAGTCGCTGCGATGAATATCCATCCTGAAGAGGCATTAAAGCAAAATAAACTCCGCGCGGATTTATTTTACAGGCTTAATGTAATGAGCTATAAGCTTCCCCCTTTAAAAGACCGAAAAGAGGATGTTCTTAAATTGTCCAGCCACTTTATTTCTTTATATAACCAGGTTCTCGGGAAAACCGTAAAAGGCCTGGACGCAAACGTGAAAACGGCATTTCTCGCACACAAGTGGCCAGGAAATGTCCGTGAGCTGAAGCATACAATTGAATATATGATGAATGTAACCGAAGGAACAATTTTAACCGAAAAGGAACTTCCTGTTTTTTTCAATGGCTATTCCGGAGCCGGTAATTTGACCGCGCTTGTTCCTCTCAGAGAAGCACTCAAGAAAACCGAAGAAGATTTAATCCGGATGGCGTTGGCACAAACTAATGGAAATGTCCTCCAGGCTTCAAAAATCCTCGAAATACCGAGGCAAACCCTGCAATACAAAATCAGAAAGAGTGACATAGGGGGGCAGTCCCCCAGTGCAGTGACGCGTTAAAATGGCGGGGTGTTCCCCCCCTTTTTTTTGATTTTGGCACACTTCTTGCATGTATTATGAGTATCCAGATACAGGAGGGTGTGCGATGCTTCATAATTTATATAAACCTGAACGACATTGGAAGGATATTGAGCTATGGAAGGATGTCCCGGAGGAAAAATGGAATGATTGGATCTGGCAGCTGACCAATACCATCAGAACCGTGGATGACCTGAAAAAAGTGATTGATCTTACCCCTGATGAAGAAGAAGGAGTGAGGATTTCAACAAAAACCATTCCTCTAAATATAACGCCATATTATGCTTGGCTGATGAATCCCACCGATCCAAGATGCCCGATCAGGATGCAGTCTGTCCCGATTTCTCAGGAAATGCACAAAACGAAATATGATATGGAAGATCCCCTTCACGAAGATGAAGATTCCCCTGTAACAGGATTGACGCACCGATATCCGGACCGTGTGTTGTTCCTGGTAACAAACCAGTGCTCGATGTATTGCCGCTATTGTACACGCCGCAGGTTTTCCGGGCAGATTGGCATGGGTGTCCCCAAAAAACAGCTGGACGCGGCGATTGGGTATATAAGGGAAACACCTGCTGTCCGCGATGTTTTAATTTCCGGCGGGGATGGCTTGCTGATAAACGATACCATCCTGGAATACATCCTGAAAAATTTGCGGGCGATTCCACATGTTGAAATCATCCGCATAGGCACCAGGGCTCCTGTTGTTTTCCCGCACAGGATTACCGAAAACCTGTGCAATATTCTAAAGAAATATCACCCTGTTTGGCTGAATACCCATTTCAATACGTCTATCGAAATCACGGAAGAATCCAAGAAAGCCTGTGAAATGCTGGCAAATGCCGGCGTTCCGGTAGGCAACCAGGCTGTTATCCTTGCGGGTATCAATGACAGTGTCGCAATCATGAAAAAATTAATGCATGATCTTGTCAAAATAAGGGTGCGCCCATATTATATTTATCAATGTGACTTATCGGAAGGGATCGGGCATTTCCGGGCTCCGATATCTAAAGGACTGGAAATACTTGAGGGGTTGCGCGGACACACTTCCGGGTATGCTGTCCCGACCTTTGTCGTCGACGCTCCTGGCGGCGGAGGAAAAATATCGCTTCAGCCAAATTATATAATCTCACAATCACCAACAAAAACCGTCCTTCGCAATTTTGAGGGTGTAATAACAACCTATCCGGAGCCTGAACATTATTCGCCTGGCAGTGCTGAGGATTATTTCAGCAAAATCTTTCCGGACATGGATGGGAAAAGGTCTGAGATAGGAATTTCCGGTTTAATGATTGACCGGCAGTTCAATCTCGTGCCTGAAGGCTTGAAACGGATGGACAAAAGAAAAGACTATCTTTCAAACCCGAACCATGCTTCCTTAAAAGACCAGCGTGACAAACGGGATACGTTAAAAGAAAAGAAATTTTTAGCGCAACAGAAAAAAGAAAACAGCAACCCGGAACCTGGAAAGGAAAAAGGGTGAATATATGGAAATCTGTCCATGGTGTAATGAGGGGACTCTCTCAGATACTTTAGACACGGTTTATTGGGAACTGCCTGATGGAACAAAGGCAATAGAAATTACTGATACGCCAACGAAACTGTGCGGGAGCTGCAAGGCCAAGTTTCAAAGTGACGAAACTGTGAAAGAGATTGAGGACCAGCTTTTTTTGATTAACACGGGGAAGCTGGGAAAATCGACTTCTTTTGAAGAACTGATGAAAATTGAGCGGTTGTTGAAAAGAAATTATTTCGATTTTTCATAAGAAGCGGCCGGCTAAGCGAAAATCCAAATATATGAGCGTAAAACCCAGATAACGACGAATTCCAAACCGGTTTCACAAATTGTTCATGGTTGCCCCGGATTTCCCGAAAGTTTTTTTATTACAATAAAATAAAGAAAGTGTTTGGGATAAAGGGGAGAGTCCGATGTATTTTGTGCTTCTCATCATGATGGTTGCCTCGCTGTTTGTGCTTTTCCTGTGCGGGTATTACGTGGGCGTCATCAAGGAAAAGTACGGAAGGAACTGGCTATATGCAGTCCCGGTAACAGTCGCGATTTTAATGTTCAATATTATCTGGGCGCTGATGGAGATGTCAAAGTCCGGTAGATGGTAAGGAAAACAACGATTGGCGAGGTCTTGAAAAGGTGAAGACAGAGGGTAGTTGCCCTTATAAGATAGAGAAGTTAAACTTTTCGATCTTCCAATAAAAAATAACCCTCCCCGGGTTATTTTTTATTTATTTTTCATTCGTTTTCATTATAATATAACGGAAAGCTCATGAAGCAATCGTTGAGGGGGATTTATTTGAAGCCGTTTTACCATTTTTTAATGAGATACCGTCAGCCCAAAAATATTGATGATATTACAGCATTTGCGAACAATGCTTATGAAGACCACGGCTTTCCGAAGCAATCGTCAAGCTATGATGAAATCAGCCGCTACCTGGAAATGAACGGCCATTACGTGGGGAATATGTCCGTATTCGATAAAGCCTGGGATCTATATCTTCAGCATGAAGAATAAGCCTATACATAATCGTCTTCCTAGTGGAGACGTTTTTTTAGTTGCTGAAAAGAAAATATGTTTTTTCAACATGTAAGGTGTCCGTTACAATACAAGGATGTACTGGTGCCGACGGTACAACAGTTCGTGGCAGGTTATAGTTGGTCGTCTTTCTGACGAGCTTGGCACTTTTATGTTAACCTGAATATTTCCTTCTGCATATACTATGGTAATTATACAGCAGGACCATGCCTAAGGGGATGTCTCGAATGAGTAAGAAGAAAGAACCAAAATTCAAGAAGGGTGATACTGTGGTCATTACAATGTATGGCACGGTCGGGAATGTAACGGACGTACAGTACATCGATGGAACTTATGTGTATGAAGTGAACCACAGTAAAGGCTTGTATTTAGAAAACACGCTGCAGCATATTTATGAATACAAAGGTGAAGTGCTGTCCAGCGATCGGGAACAGATTGATATCGAATACAAATTTTTCTTTGGAGACTTGGTCCAGGTCGAGGGGTATGGCAATGATTATTTTAAGGTGATAGGTTTCCGTACGGAAATTTGGCGATATAAAGAAAATGCCTGGGAGGATGTCATCTATGAATTATCCAGGATATCGGACGGGGAATGGCTTGAAGCACACGAAGAAGAGATGAATTTGATTGCCGACGCAGAGAGGGCAGATAAAATCATTCAGAAGCTTGGGCTTCTCCATCCAATGAATAAAAAGCCGGGAAAGAAGGAGGGAGACGGTACTGAACAAGCTCTCCCGCGTTCAAATGAAGAAGAAAGTATCGAAGCGATAGCAGAGAAAAAACAGCTGATAGACGGCTTGTTAGACTTATTCAATGATTACTCAACCCTTTATGAATTATTTAAAGATGAGGAGTATAAGCATGTTATGAATCTGGCAATCATGAAGATAAAGAAATTGGCGGAGGAGCTTTACCGGAACGGCAAAAACAACCTTCCTAAATGAGTTTAGCGGAGACCAAGCAAGGAATAATTGGGAGCCTTCTTTCATACACCTTAAATAAGGGGGCGATGACATGCGGGAAATCGAGGTCTTTATCGATACAGAAGAAATTGCCGAATTCTTTTTTCAGGCACTTATGAAACGCGGGTATATCCCGACAGAAAATGAATTGGAAGACCTGGCAGATATTACTTTTGATTACTTAATCGAGAAATGCATCATCGACGAGGATACTGATGAATAATCACCAATCAGTCCGCATATTGCCCTTGGCAGAAATAGCGGGAAAAACAACGACGGATTACACCCGTCGTTTTTTATTATGGTTAGAAAATTGGCCGATTGGCGCGCCTATTTTTTAAGAGAAGACTGAGCCGTAGTTTGGCCAATAGCACAAAAGGGCTTCAGCAGCGTTACACTGCACGAAACAAGGCGGAGCTCTGTGAGAATGAGGATTACATAGGCGATGACGTAAGAACGTGGCACACTTTAGCCTATATTCTGCTTTAAGCAAAAAGGAAAGTGTATAATTTTCTTCCTGCCAAAAAATCTGAAACCTTTCGGAGCGTGTACCGTATGTAGTAGAAAGAACAAAAGGAGGAAGTTCAATGATTAAAAAACTGCTTAAGCATTTATTGAACAGCGGTCATAGCAAGTATAAACATTCAAGCAGCGATTGGAAGCACAGGCCGATGAAGAACCATCAGCATTATGGTTATAACCACTATAAGAAAAAAAAGAAAGGGTTCTTCACTTCTTCAAGAAGTTTTTTCAGCAGTTAATAAAGGAGCAAATAAATGGTGTTAAGGCGGATAGCAGAGCCAATCAATGACTTATTTTTTATCCGTACATTTTTTAAAAAGGAAAAATGGCAGTTCGTGAGGAAAATAGGGAGTGGAAGCTATGGGACAGCGTATTTAATCCAGGATCCATCCGGTAAACAGCTTTATATCTTAAAAAGACTGAATTTCCATAAACTCAAATCAAATCAGGCGAGGGCCGGTTTTCAGATCGAAACGCAATTGCTGTCCGAGCTTTCGGATGTTGCTTTTCCTGCCCTTGTCCAAAAAGGGAGTTTGAATGGGACGCCTTATTTCATTATGGAATATAAGGCTGGTAAAACATTTGAGCAGTTGATCTTTGCCGAGGGAAAAGTATTTAGCGAGCATGAATCCTTTACCATCACGGCCCGGCTGCTCTCGAAACTGGCAGGGCTCCATCAAATGGGGATCGTCCATCGCGACTTAAGAATTCCTAATGTCCTTGCAGATGGGGAACGCCTGTCGATTATTGATTTTGGCCTTGCCCGCAAACTCGGACAAGAGGAAGAGGGTATTGAAGCCGATAATCCAAGGAAGCGGGTTCATTTCACAAGTGATTTATATTCCCTGGGCCACTTTCTGTTATTCCTGCTTTATTCAGGTTATCAACCCAGCATGAAGAAGGAAAGGACATGGGAAGAAGAACTGGAACTCTTCCCGGATTCGAAAAGGATCATCAAAAAGCTGCTTATGAGCGATGTGCCTTATTCCAGCAGCATGGAAGCCTTAGCTGATATAAATAAACAAATAAAAAAATATTGGGAGTGAAAGAGATGTCAGTTTTTAACAAAGTGCTGGCAAGCATCGGCATTGGAAATACCCAGGTAGATACTAAGCTTTCAAAGGATACTTTCCGTCCGGGGGATATCGTCACGGGTGTCGTTTCAATCAAAGGGGGCAGCGTGAGCCAGAAAATTGATGAAATTTATCTGTCTTTGCACACTTCATATGTGAAAGAACATGATGACAAAAAATTTCACCAGATCGCGACAATAGAGCGGGTCAGACTGAACGAACCGTTTGAAATCTCACCGAAAGAGAACAAGGAATTTCCGTTCAGCTTGAAACTCCCTAATGAAACGCCTGTAACTTATGGCAAGACAAAAGTTTGGATCTCAACCGGGCTTGATATTAAAAACGCCATCGACCCTAAAGATGAAGATTTTATCCGGATTGAGCCGAATCCGCTTGTCCAATCCGTATTTTCAGCTTTAGGCGAGCTGGGCTTCAATTTGAGGAACGCTGATTGCGAAGAAGCCCCATACAGGTTCCGTAATAGAATGCCGTTTATCCAGGAATTTGAATTCGTCCCTTTATCCGGCGCCTACAAAGGCAAATTGGATGAGCTTGAAGCAGTCCTTTTCGTGAAAAACAATGACGAGGCTGAAGTTTATTTTGAAATTGACAGGAAAGGAAGAGGGCTGGCGGGGCTGTTCGCCGAAGCGCTGGAAATGGATGAGACGAAGGTTCGCGGCTTTATCTCGTCCTCAGATATTCCAGTCATGGCGAAAAAATTGGACGGAATCATCAGCCGGCATGTCTAAAAAATAGATATCCATTACCGATACCGGCCCTCAAGCCGGTATTTTTTTAGGATAATTTATAGATTTCAACCTGTATAGATGATAGCTCCGCAGTTGCCCAGCACGTGCCGATCTTAGTCGGCCTCCAAATTACAAATCACCCCTCTCCGGGTTTCCCCAGAACAGGAAAGCATTGAAAGTGTTAGATAGCAAGAATGAAAGAGTAGCTTTTCGAGGATGTTGTGACGTCGTCGTTTGACAGTTGACGTGTCAGATGGTAGTCGACATTCCTTCATTAAAGGGCGCTTGCACTTTTCTTGCCGCAATCCTTGTTTTTGTTTATTCAGAAATTGAAACAAAATGAGTTTATGATAAAATGATTGTTAGGAATGTGGTGCCAATAGAAAGACTTGCGGTTCCCATTAAATATTTATCGACAACCAAGGAGAGAATAATGGAAAAAGTATTAGTCTTCGGACACAAAAACCCAGACACAGACACGATTTGTTCAGCAATCGCTTATGCTGAATTAAAAACAAAAATAGGCATGAATGCAGAACCTGTCCGATTGGGGCAAGTCAATTCCGAAACACAATATGCGCTTGATTATTTCAAGGTGGAAGCACCGCGTTTAGTGGAAAGCGTGGCAAATGAAGTGAACGGGGTCATCCTTGTTGACCATAACGAGCGCCAGCAAAGTGCCGAGGATATCGACAAGGTTCAGGTACTGGAGGTTATCGACCACCACCGGATCGCCAATTTTGAAACAAGCGACCCCTTGTATTACCGCGCGGAACCGGTTGGTTGTACGGCGACGATTTTGAATAAGCTGTATAAAGAAAAAGGCGTTGAAATCAGCAAGGAAACGGCAGGATTGATGCTGTCAGCGATCATTTCCGATTCCCTGCTTTTCAAGTCCCCGACATGTACGGATGAGGATATCGAGGCAGCGCGTGAACTGGCTGAAATTGCCGGAGTTGACAGTGAATCCTATGGGCTTGAAATGCTTAAGGCCGGTGCAGACCTTAGTGAAAAATCTGTACAAGAATTGATTACGCTTGATGCAAAGGAATTTTCAATGGGAGACAGCAAGGTTGAGATCGCCCAGGTAAATGCTGTGGATGCAAATGAAGTGCTTGCCCGCAGGAGCGAGCTTGAGGAAGTGATTACAGCCCGCATCCAAGAAAACAACCTGGATTTATTCCTTTTTGTCGTAACAGACATTTTAACGAATGATTCAATCGGCCTGGCGCTCGGTAAATCGGCACGCGTTGTAGAAAAGGCTTATCATGTAGCGCTATCCGACAACACAGCCGTTTTGAAGGGTGTCGTTTCACGTAAAAAACAAATAGTTCCAGTACTGACAGAAGCTTTTCAAGAACTTTAATAAATGATAAATGGAAACACCGTTGCCAATAAAAGCATCGGTGTTTTCCGTTTTAATGGGTTGGCTAAGGCTTTCTTCTTTTAGCCGAATATTCTTTTGCATGAGCTTCGTGCTCAGCTATAATCGCTTCAGGCGGAATATGATTATTCTTTTTGGGGGTTAAACGGTTCCTGTGTTTTTTTCCCATGTTGCCCTCCTGTGTACCCGTTTTGCTTAAGCGGTCGATTGTTCCTGGGATTTTTCTTCCCTGATTATAGCTTGGGGTGAATCAGCAAAATCTAAACAGGAAACGAGGCGCAGTGAGAGGGTTCTTTTTTCCAATGATGGGGACATTATGATATAGTGAAAAAGGATAGCGCCTGTGTGTGGCGTTTCCCACTTAATAGGAGGTATGGCAAATGAGTGTGCATATTGGAGCAAAAGAAAATGAAATAGCTGAAACGGTGCTGCTTCCCGGCGACCCGCTTCGTGCAAAATATATTGCTGAAACGTTTTTGGAAGATGCCAAGCTGTATAATGAAGTCCGAAACATGTTTGGATATACGGGTACATATAAAGGAAAACGTATTTCTGTACAGGGGACAGGCATGGGTGTACCTTCCATATCAATTTATATCAATGAATTGATGCAGAGCTATAATGCCCAAAAATTGATTCGGGTTGGCACGGCCGGAGCGATCCAAAAAGATGTGAAGGTGAGGGATGTCATCCTTGCGATGAGTGCATCGACTGATTCACAGATGAATCGTTTGACGTTTGGCGGAGTGGACTATGCCCCGACCGCTGATTTTTATTTGCTTAAAAAAGCCTATGATGCAGGGATGAATAAAGGACTTCATCTTAAGGTAGGGAATGTATTTACCGCTGACCAATTCTATAACGATAACAGCGAGCTCGAAAAATGGGCGAAATATCAAATCCTTGCGATTGAAATGGAAACCGCTGCCTTATACACTCTTGCAGCCAAATTTGGCCGCAGGGCCCTGTCAGTATTGACTGTAAGCGACCATATCCTGACCGGGGAGGAAACAAGTGCTGAGGAAAGACAAACTACATTCAATGAAATGATCGAAGTGGCTTTGGAAGCAGCCATTCAGGAATAATGAAAGCTTAAGATACCCAATGCAGTGAAAGTGGTGAAGTGTTAGTGGAAGAAGATAAAAAGCAACAGGAGCCAAACAACGCTTCTAAATTCATAAAGATAAAGAAATTCCCATTCATATTGGGAATTGTTTTGCTTATCTTTGTAACAGCAGGGATAACCGCAATTGCCCTGTCGTTTGGCGATGAAAAGGTTCAATCTTTCGCCCCGATAGCTGCAAATCAGCGGGAGGAATTTGATAAATTATATTCGACCTATGACACAATAAAAAACAAGTATTATAAAGAAGTGGATGACAATACGTTGATCAATGGGGCAATCAACGGAATGCTCGAGTCCTTGGATGATCCTTATTCGGATTATATGAATGAAGCAGAGGCGAAAAGCTTTCACCAAAGCATTTCATCTTCTTTTGAGGGGATAGGTGCCGAGATTCAGGAACAGGATTCCAGGATCATGGTCGTATCGCCCATCAAAGGCTCGCCAGCCGAAAAAGCAGGAATCAAACCAAATGATATCATCTTAAGCGTAAATGGGAAAAGCTTGCATGGGATGAGTTCATCTGAAGCTGTTACGCATATCCGCGGGAAAAAGGGCACGAAAGTGGAATTAATGATTTCACGGGGCAACGCATCCGAACCGATCAAGATAACGATTATCCGCGATACGATTCCGATTGAAACCGTTTATGCGGAAATGCTGCCTGAAGGAATTGCCAAAGTCCAGGTGACAAGTTTTTCCGATAATACGGCAAAAGACTTGCGTACGGCATTAGAAGACATGGAAGCAAAAGGCATGAAGGGCTTGATTCTTGATTTGCGTGGCAACCCGGGGGGCCTCCTGGATCAGGCGATGGAAATTTCCAGTATGTTTATACCTGATGGCGAGGTGATCCTGCAGGTTGAAGACCGGGCAGGAAAGAAAGAAGTCATTAAATCGGAAAACAATGGGGAATTGAAAAAGCCAATGGTCGTATTGATAGACAAAGGAAGCGCCAGCGCATCCGAGATTGTTGCCGCAGCCGTAAGTGAAGCTGCAGGAATCAAGTTAATCGGCGAAAAATCTTTCGGTAAGGGAACGGTACAAACGGCAGAAGACTTTAAAGACGGTTCCAATTTCAAATACACAGCGGCAAAATGGCTGACGCCAAAGGGGAACTGGATCCACAAAAAAGGGATCAAGCCCGACAATGCAGTGGCTTTGCCTTCCTATGCGAATTTACTCTATATTTCCCCAGAGAAGGAATTAAAGCAGTCATCTTCATCGGCCGAGGTCAAATCAGCAGAGGCAATGCTGAAAGCGATCGGCCTGGACCCGGGGAATGTCGACGGCTTTTTCGACCAGGAAACAAAAGCCGCAGTCACCAAGTTTCAGAAAGATCATAAGCTTAAGGCTACCGGAACAATAAAAGGCAGTACAACCATGAAATTGATGGAACAATTGAGGGAGAAAATCCTTCAAAACGATACACAAGTAAAAAAAGCGGCAGATGTTTTGAAAAAGGAAATCAAATAAGAAGAAGGCCATTTCTTTTATGGGATGGCCTTTTTTTGCGTACTGGATTGACTGTCTGCTGCGAAAAAAGGATATCTTATTATTTCCACCCTGCACGTTGCATCGTCGGATTAAGCACAAAAAATTTAAAGCGGGTATATATCCCAAAGCACAGGGGAAGCTATGGGTACTTGTCCCAATCCGAGGTGGTCTTCATGAGTTTACGTGCAATTACTGTTTTATCCTTTTTCCTGATTGTTTCGGCCTGTGGGGGAATGCCACTTGATGATCGGACAAAACCGGATGAAAACAATTTGAAATCCTCGAGAATGAATCCTGCTGACGCAGATTCTGTAGATGGAATCAAACCTGAAAAAATTTACTTATTGGTAGGAATAGATTCAAGGGGGGAACCTGATTCCCGGTCGGATGCAATCCTTTTGGCCCGTTATGACAGGGCGGGCAATAGAATGAAGCTTGCCTCAATCATGAGGGACAGCTACGTAAAGATTCCAGGCTATAATAATGGTTACAATAAAATTAATATGTCCTACTACTTGGGAGGTACCAAGCTGCTGAAACAAACGATATATGAGAATTTCCATATTAAGGCCGACCATGTAGCCACGATTGATTTTCAAGGCTTTATCCAGCTTGTCGACCTGCTTGCTCCAGAGGGAATAAAAGCGAATATCAAGCCCGAAATGATTCAAGATATGAGCCTCGAGGCAACTAAGGGGGAGCAGGTCTTGCACGGGGACGAGATCCTGAAATACGTACGTTTTCGCCATGACAGCGAAAGCGATTTTGGCAGGGTGAAGCGGCAGCAGGAGGTACTTCTACAGTTAAAGGATATCATGTACGAACGACTTTATTCAGTTGATGGAATCTTCACATTGCCTCATGTTATTAAAGAAACTTTTGCGTTGACTGATACTGATATGGGTGTGAAAGAATTGGCGGAGTTAGGCTCCATCATGCTTTTTCATCAGATTGAGGATGTCAGCACTTTAAGGATTCCTGTTGAAGGATCCTTTTTGGATAAGTCCTATCCTCATTCAGGAGCGGTCCTGCAAATAAACAAAGAAGAAAACAAACGTGCCTTAATAAATTTTTTCGGAGAATAAATTAGAGGATGTGTGATATGTGGGCTGACCCCCCTATGAGCACATCCTCTATATGTTACATCAATGCAGTTCAAACATTTAAGGTGTATTCAGGTTTTGAATGGAGTCCCCGATAATATTACTTCATATTTTCCCGCCATTCATACAGTAATTGAACCATCCGCCCGGCCTTATTGTCGGCAATTTCGTCCAATCGGGCTAAATCATATAGCCTGTTGTCCATAGTCACGGCAGGACGATAACGTCCGCGCCGGCTTTGCTGCTTCTAATATTTTATTTTCCGCAGACCCATAACTGGAATTTGGATGGCCGAATGAGATATCAAGCTGGATACAGGCAATCTGCCATTTCATTTCTATCACTCCATTATTTTCTTGAAAAAATAGCTTTACTATATTAAATTAACGGTATATCGTTTTGTCTATATTTTTAAGAAAATTCAGAAGTAGGTGGACATATGGCATATTTTGAAAAGTCCGATGTATTACATACACTCCCAAAACAATTTTTTGCATCGCTTGTTTCCAAAGTGGGGGAAATTGCAGCCGAGGGATACGATGTGATCAATCTCGGCCAGGGCAATCCAGACCAGCCGACACCACGACATATCGTTGCAAAGCTGCGGACAGCGGCTGAAAATCCGATTAATCATAAATATTCACCCTTCAGGGGAGCAGGGTACCTGAAAGAGGCGGTCTGTGAATATTATAAAAGGGAATTTGGCGTGGAGCTTGATCCAGCCAAAGAAGTTGCGATTCTGTTCGGCGGCAAGGCGGGCCTGGTCGAATTGCCCCAATGCCTTTTGAATCCAGGTGACACAGTCTTGGTCCCTGACCCGGGATATCCGGATTATTGGTCAGGCGTGGCCCTTGCACGGGCAAAAATGGAAATGATGCCGCTAAAGGAAGACAAGGGATATTTGCCTGACTATGGCCAATTGGGTACAGAAGCGTTGGAGAAGGCAAAATTGATGTTCCTGAACTACCCGAATAATCCAACAGGCGCAATGGCAACTGAGGAGTTTTTTAAGGAAACAGTGGAGCTTGCAAAGGAACACTCCATCTGTGTCGTGCATGACTTTGCTTACGGGGGGATAGGATTTGAAGGAGACAAGCCGCTAAGCTTCCTTCAGGTGGAAGGGGCTAAAGAAACAGGGATTGAAATTTATACGCTCTCAAAAACGTATAACATGGCCGGCTGGCGCGTCGGATTCGCGGTCGGAAACCAAAGCGTGATTGAAGCGATAGAGCTTTTGCAGGACCATCTGTATGTGAGCCTGTTCCCGGCGGTACAGGAAGCAGCAGCTGAGGCCCTATTAGGTCCGCAGGATTGTGTAGAAGAATTGGTAAGGACATATGAATCCCGACGGAACGTTTTTATTGGAGGATTGCAGTCCATTGGCTGGAATGTGTCGGCGCCCGCGGGATCCTTTTTCTCCTGGCTGAAGGTCCCTGATGGATTTACCTCCCAGGATTTTTCCGATTACTTGTTGAGCCATGCACATGTTGCGGTTGCACCGGGAATCGGTTTCGGGGAATACGGGGAAGGATATGTCCGTGCCGGTTTGCTGACAACTGAGGATAGGCTTTTGAAAGCTGTCAGCAGAATCGAAGCACTAAAAATTTTTTGAACGATCGGCATTCTTTCGTCTGAAAAATTTACTGTCTTAAACGGAAATAATTTTTCACAGCAATTAAAAACATATATACGCTGTCTTCTTATTTCAATAGGTGAAGGAATCTATCCCTATGAAACCTGGCAACCGACTGTATTACCGGGGCATGGCATTCTTGTAATCGAAGGCAAAAACAGGTTTTCCTGAAGTAAATCTTAATCCTGGGGATTTGATTTGTATTCCTGAATTCACACGCCGCCATTTCACTCTTCAGGACGATAGCAAGGTAGTTGCGAAAGTATCTTCGTGACTACTGTGGGATGGGTTCCCATTATGAAAAAAAGGAAAAAAGTCTTAAATAGGTTCCTTTAAAAAAATCCTGATCCCTGCCATATAGAAATAGATGGCAGGGATTTTTTAATGCAAGAGAATGGATTCTTAGTTTTGTTTGGTTTCCATTTTTATAGTATGAATGACTTCATTGAGCATGTCTATCGGTTTTTGCAGGCTGGTTTTATCTCCTTTTATTGAATTTTCGTTGATTTGTTCTATCTCTTTACGGCAATTCATCAACGATGTTACGAGCTGCTGACTTTCATTTTGTTGTATAGTTCCTTTTTTATCATCTCTATAGTCAATCCATATTTGCCCGTCAGATTTAATTTGAAATAAAAATACATCCTTTGCCTGAACTTGATTGTTTTTCAGCTGCTCATCAAGCCATTGTTGATTATATCCTGAATCGGAAAGAGCGTCTTCATCAATTATCCCATCAAATATAACCGTAAAGGATTTTTTATTCTGCTGAGTTATTAACCCAATATCCGCAGCTGTCAGTGGTTGTTTTTCTTTTTTTAATAGCACACTGATATCTCCGCGCTCTTCCAAAATAGCCAATTCTACATCCTCTATATTGAACACATTTTTTTTCCGGAGGAGAGAAGAAAGCTCTTTGAAGGTGTACTTCTCTTTTTTTAAATTCTCCTCAAGGATTTTTCCTTCTTTAATGACGATTGTTTTTTTACCCTCAACAAAGTTACTGAATTTGTTGCTCTTTATGGAAATCCAATCCACAAGAAGTGTAATGAGGGTCAATAATCCTATGCCGATTACTCCATGCATAAAATGACTATCAAGTCCCATCATAATTTCAGCTGCTATACTGCCTGTCGTAATTCCCGAAATGTATTCAAAATACGATAACTCCGAGATTTGCTTTTTTCCCAGTATCTTTGTAAATATGAATAATACAACTATAAATAACAAGGATCGCAGCAATACATCAACCCAACTGTTCATCTAATACACCACCCATGTACATAATCTAAAGAAAGTACGGCTAATTGCTATATAGTAAGAAGATTTTTAATGCACACCAGGACGTTCATATCATGACAATTACGGGTTTCTATTGTTTTAAAAGGCCTTTTTTACCTACCCCATATTCATTGCGCCGAATGCTGAAAAGGTTTTTTCTTCTCCAATCGAGCCGCATACTCCGCATTGTACACGGAGATTCGGCCCTGTATATGGCAAATGGAAGGGATCCAATGTTTCATTTGTGTATTGCTGTACAATCTCTCCGGAATTAGGGTCTTTTTTTACAGGTACGGACACTTGCTGGATCAAGTTAAACCTTGATTTATTCGTTTTGCAATTTGGGCATCGGTATACTGATGACAAGTTTTTCACTCCTTTTTTACAGATTATTTTTGCCAGACAAGTCCGGATTATGTACCATTATAGGAAAAGAATGTTTAAAGAGAGAGTGGGTTAGAAGTGATTGAAGATGAGTAATGAAGCTGATTTGTTAACCGCCTATCTGGGATTATGGAACAATCGGGCAGTTAAAGCGGGTGCCAGCGCTGAACCAGGGGAGATTTTGCGGGAGCTAATAAGACGCGAGCTTCTTGATGAAAACGCGCATCCCCGTACACGAAAACCAAAGCATGAAAAGTTTTATGTTAGTGTCAAAAGGGTCATGGGGGCTGATCTGCCCGCTATAGAAAAGGCGAATTTGGTTTCTGTTTATGTACGGGTGATGGAAGATGTGTGATTGTTAAAAATTCAGCAGAATTTTTTCACTTTTTTTCCTTCTTCCATGATATCTTAATGATGGCAGGAAATAAAAATAAGGGGTATATATATGAAGAAATTGTCGATAGCGGCACTGGCGATAATGGCTCTCCTGGGCGGTTGTACTAATGCGCACGAAAGAGACGAAACTCCTAAAATGCTCAATGTAGATTTCAATGTGAATCCGGAAACGGCTAAGCCTGGTGATAAGGTTCATTTTGAAGCCAAAGTTACTTACGGGGCAGAGCAGGTGGAGGATGCAGATGAAGTCACTTTTGAAATTTGGCGCTCACAAAGTAAAAAACATCAAAAGATTAAAGCCAATAATGCTAAGAATGGCACGTATGACCTTGAAAAAACATTTTCAAAAGAAGGCACGTACTATGTATATGCACATGTGACTGCACGAAGCATGCACACAATGCCCAAAAAAGAATTTGTGATTGGAAAACCGAGCGCACCTGAGAAGGAGGGAAGCAGTCACCACATGGAAAAGGACACTATGGAAAATGAAGAAAATGAGCCTTTACATAGTCATTAGCTTGTTGAACCCTGGAATTCCAGGGTTTTTTTTCATGGTAAATCCAGTTTAACATTATTAATATTACTTAATGATTGTAATATTACAGTAAAATATGTTACATAATATATGCCGTTTTAAATGCTGTCAATACAAGTTTCCTAGTAGGTAGATGGAAACGTTGTATGGCACCTGCCAGCAGCAGGGAAAAAAAGTGAATGCATGAAACAATCCCCATCTATCCTATAAGCCTTGCCTTAACGGCGTTTTTTGATAAATTGGTAGAATCTTATACGATTCATATTTCACTCTTACTGAATCTTTAAACCTATTGGAAATAGATGGGCCTATTATTACAAAAAACGCATGTTATGATTAGTTTGCAAGAAACAAACCAAGTAATTATGGGGAGGATCTCGAATATGAAAAAGAAAATGTTTTTCTCAGCCGCTGCAGCCGCTGCAGTAATTCTGTCAGGTGCAGGTGTGAAGCAAGCAGATGCTTCTACTATAAATTATCAAGTTAAACCTATGGTTTACCAGGTTTCCAACCAACAGGAAGCTCAAAAACTAGTAAACCAATATCTAGGAAACTTCAACACTCAATTCAAAAACCAATGCAATGTGCCACAACAACAAGCACAACAGCCAGTTGCACAACAGCCAGTTGCACAGAAGCCGGCACAACAGCCAGCAGCACAAAAACCAGCAGCACAAAAACCAGCAGCACAGAAGCCGGCACAACAGCCAGCATCACAAAAACCAGCAGCAAACAATCCAGCACCAACCAGCTCTGAAGTAAGCCAATTTGAAAAGCAAGTGGTAGAGCTGACTAATGCTGAACGCGCGAAACAAGGCCTTAAGGCTCTTCAAATAGACAACGAGTTAAGTAAAGTAGCCGGAATCAAATCACAAGATATGAAGGATAAAAACTATTTCGACCACAACAGCCCAACTTACGGTTCTCCGTTTGACATGATGAAGAAATTTGGCATCAGCTACAGCTATGCAGGTGAAAACATCGCTATGGGTCAAAAATCGCCTCAAGAAGTAGTACAAGCTTGGATGAACAGCCAGGGCCACCGTGAAAACATCATGAACCCTAACTTCACTCACATCGGAGTAGGACATGTGGCTTCAGGAAACTACTGGACTCAAATGTTCATCGGAAAATAAAATATGATAATTTTTAGACCAAACCATCTTTCGGTTTGGTCTTTTTTCATCTTCATTATACAGTATTTCTAAAATATTAGTCATTCATTCCTTCCTTGGCTGAAATTTGACTTCAGGAATTTCTGCCATTTTTTCATGTGATTTGGACATGAATTTATCCGTTTTGTCCGTTTTGATTTCACCCTCATGGCTAGTTCCTATATTTAATTTGCCTTTGAGCTCCTGAATGCCCAGCTGGCCGAAATTGTTGCTGTACTCCAACTTTTGGACTACAATTTGGTCTACCCGAAGCTGTTCGATAATAATCGGTGGATTATGGACATCATTCAGTACCGATTCTTTCTTGCCATTTTTACTTGCGTCTTTTATTTGCCGCCGTAATGCGGGTTTTAGTTCATCCTCAAATTGCTTCAAAAGGGAAGAGGCAGTTTCATCATTAATTTGTGAAAAGTAAGTCTTTATTGTTTCTAAAGTTTGTTCAATCGAATTTATTCTTTTATCCACATCTTGTAAGATTGGTTCCTTTTTAGTAAAGAAACGTCTGATTGACGACATGGTCAGGCTTCTTGTTGAGCAATGTCAATCTGAACCGGTTCATCTTCCCGGATTGGATAAGTAACAATAATCAGTCCATGTTGAAATCGGAATTGCGGCTTTTCAATGTCAGGCAAATCAGGAAGCTTGATTTTTCGTTCGAATTTTTGATTCCTTCTTTCCTTTACATAATAATGGATACCTTCCATAATCGTTGTTATATTGCCGCTCACAACCAATGTATCTTCTTGTATGGATAGTTGAATTTCTTCCGGCCGGATTCCTGGTATTTCAATTATGATCCATATTACTCCATTGTAAAGATACATATCGTAAAGAGGCCATTCAGATACCCGCTGTTTAGGTCCCTGGAAGAAGGACTGGTCAAAATGGCTTGACCCCGCTTCGCCATTTTTCTGGGAAAAAACCTGTCTCCAGAATTGTTCTGACTGATATGATTGCGACAGTTCGATCCATTGTTTAAGTTTCTCCATATCCATAATGGTGCCACCTTTCAGTTCATTCGTGCTTATAGTATATTTTGGTAAATGCATTTTCAGAAGAAGTACAAAGTTAATACGGAAAACGTTTGCCTATATTTCTGTAACATCAATTTGGGAATATTGAAAATCAGTATTTTTCACTAGCCGAATTTCAAGTGTGTCATCTTTGTATTTCGCACTAGAACCTTTTTTCTTCACAATCGCCGGCAGGGTGATGACATGTTTATCCTCTTGGTCTGGGATCCCCTCAATGATGGATTGGTTGGTAGTATGAAAAATCTTAACTTGTTTAACCCATTCAGGATCTTTAATGGGAACTCGTACGTATACTTCTGAATGGGTTTCGAAAACGTCGGCATTTAACGGGTGATTACTTCGCTTACTGTTTTTGACATTTTGTTTAGAATTTTGAACACCCTGGTTGGTATTCTGATCCATCATTTGCTGTAGGTTGTCGGGGATGACCTGGGAAACTACCTGGTTAATAAGAGACTGGACATCAAAAGGGAATGACTTTGGCAAATTGTCGCGATTATTTTTAAGAAAAGGGAAAAGAAAATTCCATGGAAACATTTTGCATTCCTCTCTCCTGGAAACTGGAACTCGTTATAATTGATTAGCCATTGGCATGGAAGGAGTGGCAATTTGGTCTTGGTCAGCTATGTCAGTATCCAGCATCCCGTTCGCCATACATGAGCCGGACACAGAAAAATCTCCGAAACCAAAGTTTGCACCGATCTGCTTAAAATTGGATGTATGGCTGTTCTGGATGGTTGGGCCAATATCAATGTTCGCATTACTTGTGATGCTGTTCGTTTTAATATTGAAGATGTTTATTTGATAAGGCATTTGAATCATCCTTTACGCTTGATTAGATATCACTGGAGCCGGGTTTGCAATATCCGATTGATCACTGACGTCTGGGTCGATATACACATTTTCCATCTGGGCATGTGGCGGGGCATAATCTCCATATGAAGAGTTTTGCCCAGTCGATTTCGTATTGGCAGTCGGTGAATTGTGAAGCGACTCACCTATATTAATACTACCGTTGCTTGAGATATTATGGATCTTAAGGCTGTATATATTGATAACAGTCTGCATCCGCACAAATCCCTTCTGAAATTGATGTGTTATTCTATGCCAGCATCTGCCTAATCGTTAATAAAACATTAAAGGCCTTATTGGCTATGGAAAATGGCTATTAATAGTTAGAGAATCGAACAAATTTATGTATAATAAAATAAAGACTCTAAATATAAAGAGGTAATTTCTGTGAAGGAAAAAGTAGCTGTCATTACAGGCGGGGCCACAGGAATTGGCCGGAAAACCGCACGAGTGCTGGCGGAATCAGGGATTTCAGTTGCTGTCACCTATCGAAAAAGCAAATTAGAAGCCGAGGAGCTGGCACATGAACTTGAGAGGGTGTATGGAGTCAGTGGATACGCGGTAAAAGGGGATGCCGCAGATGAATCTGAATGTAAAAGGGCAGTCAGCGATATTATTGGCAAATACGGAAAAATCGACATTCTCATCCATAATGCTGGTCCTTACATACATGAACGCAAAACGATGGCCGAATATAGCAGTGATGAATGGAACTATTTAATAAACGGCAATTTAAACGGTTTTTTTTATATGGCTAAAGAAATAATTCCGCATATGAGAAAGAACAAATGGGGAAGAATTGTCACCTTTGGCTTTGAAAGAAGTGAAACAGCCCCCGGGTGGATATACCGCTCCGCCTTTGCTGCCGCAAAAAGCGGGTTGACCTCCCTGACGAAAACGCTTGCCCTGGAAGAAGCAGCCTTCGGCATTACCGTCAACATGGTTACTCCAGGAGATATAATAGGAGATTGGAAAGAAGGCGGCATAGATTTGGCTAAAGAGCGAAAGGACAAAACGGTACCAGTCGGCAGGCCGGGAACGGGGGAAGATCTGGCCAGGGTCATCAGCTTCCTTTGCGATGAAAAATCGGATTTTATCACGGGAAGCGTTATCCCGGTGACCGGCGGGAAAGATGTCCTTCATAAAATTTACCAAGAATGATGGAATTGCAAAAAGCTGAGTCATAAGGGTCTGCCCCATACAACCTTCTACATTTAGATTTGGCTTTAATGTGCTGTCTTAATATAGGGGGGTGTGGGGCCTGAGCACCTGCCACCTGAGTCAGCCTTTATTTTACCGCATATTTCTTAGGATATTTTATCCATTGTATATATAATAAACGGCCCGATAGTCCGATTGCACCCATGGCAAGTCCTGTTATGAGGCCGATCCAAAAACCGAATGCGCCCATATCCGTGAAGGTAGCCAGTAAATACCCAGTCGGTAATCCAATCACCCAGTAGGATACCAGGCTCATCAAAAAGGTTATATGTACATCCTTATATCCGCGAAGCACACCCTGTATAGGCGCGGCTATTGCGTCTGAGAGTTGAAAGAACAAGGCATATATCAGGAATTGTGCTGTAAGCTGCATCACTTTTTCATCTTCCGTATAGAGGGACGCCACAGGCTCTCTGAAAAAGAAAATGGCGAGTGCGCATAATAATGACATCGAAACAGCCATTATGATACCAATAACACTGTATTCCCGCGCATCCTGTAGACGTTTGGCCCCCGCTTCAAAGCCAACGACTATGGTCAGTGCCATCGAGATACTTAGAGGCATCATATACAAAAACGAAGCAAAATTCATCGCAATTTGATGGGAAGCGATGGTGATGGTATCGTATTCGCTCATGAAAAGCGTGACCGCAGCAAAAATACTTGTTTCGAAGAATATTGAAAACCCGATTGGGACACCGATTTTTAATAAAGAAGCCCATTCTTTAAAGGAAACTTTATAAAACGTTTTGAAAATTTGGTAATCCGAAAAGGGATGGATCTTTATGATCACGACCACTGCAATTATGGTAATGATCCAGTAAGTAATTGCTGTTGCATAGCCTGAACCGACACCGCCCAGCTCGGGAAAACCAAATTTTCCGTAAATAAGCAAATAATTCAATGCGACATTAATCGGAAGTGCGAGGAGCGTAATGATCATCGATACCCTCGTCTGCCCCAATGAATCAATAAACGAACGAAGGACATTATAGATGAACAAAGGGACCATGCCGATCGAAAGAGCAACCAGATAATCATGCGCTACCCGGTGTACATTGGCTGTCAGGCTCATTCCTTGGAGGATGGGATTCAGGACAAAAGAACCGATCAGCATCACCAAAAGAGCCATCGCTGCCGCGAGATAAACTCCCTGAAGAATAGAAAAGGGAACAGATTTTTTATTCCTGGCACCGATCAGCTGGGAAACGATCGGGGTTATCGCGAGCAGGATCCCACTAAGGCCGGTGTAGACAGGTACCCAAATCGAACTGCCGATTGAAACGCCAGCAACATCATCTGTGCTGTATTTGCCGGACATCATGATATCGAAAAAATTCATCGCATATAAACCGAGCTGGGTGATTAAAATCGGAAATAAAATAACAAACAACTGGCGCAATTTTTGTGACCTGTTATGTGTGATATTCATTTTACTTAGTACCTCTATGTATATTTTTAGACACAGAAAGAATTATAACATATTCAAATGGAAAAGCTGCCCCATCGGGGACAGCTTTTGTTAACTGCTTGATTTTTCAAAAACGGCTTGTTGGGTTTCGGTTGATTCGGTCTGAACAATCAGCGTCCTTGTCGGGAACGCGAGCTGCACGTCTTCTTCTTCCAAAATCCCCAGGATCTTAAAATTGATATCTTCCTTTATTTTTAAGTAAGAGGCGAAGTCTGTCAGGCTTGTGAAGAAATATAAATAAATATCAAGGCTGGAATCACTGAACTGGTCAAACTTCACTAAGATTGTATCCGGATGCACCAGTTCATGGTGGGCAAGCATATTTTCAATCCGTCGGATGACCTGTTCCAATTGAGCTTTAGGAGTATCATAGGACACTCCCAAATGGAATGCCACCTGGCGTTTCCCCATTTTTGACCAGTTTATAATTGGCTCATTCGATAAAGTGGAGTTTGGGACAGTTACCAGCGCTTGTGCAAATGTCCGCACCTTGGTACTTCGGAATGTAATATCCTCAATAATGCCTTCAACACTGGGGGTTTTGATCCAATCACCTATTGTAAAAGGCTTTTCTGTGACGATCACTAAGCCGCCAAAAAGGTTGCTCAACGTTTCTTTCGCTGCCAGGGCAAATGCTAGTCCGCCAAGCCCCAGCCCTGCAACAAAGCCGTTTACATTATAACCCCATTCTTCGGCCACTATGCTGGTTGCAAGTGCGAAAATAATCACATTTACCATTTTGGTGATAAAAGGGAGTACAATCTGGTCGACATCAAAATCGATTTTTTTCATGAGTTTTGGAAACAATAACGTTGCGATCGAGCTGAGATTGATAAGGCTCCAGGCTGCCAGCACAATGAATCCTGAACGGAATATTTTTTTTTTCGTTTCGTTTGAGACGATTTCATATGGAAAGTAGCGCAAGCTGATTAAAACACCGATTAACACAATGAGCCAACGCATTGGTTTTTCCAGGGCAAGCATGATATTGGCTGCTGTGTGAATGTTCCGTTTCTCGGCAAAGCGCAGGAAGAACTTAAATATGTAGGTGGTAAATACCTTTCGTAAACCGATGAATAAAAGGAATATTCCGATTGATATCCCAATCTTTATCCATATATCTCCGTAAATGAAATCTGTTGGCAATGTAAGACCTCCTGAGAATGTAAGTTTCCTAGCTTTCTAAGGTAATGGAAAGATGTCTATTGGAAAACCACGTAAAATAGGATAACAAATAAATAGGATCGATGCCACTAAAGAGTGAAATCTGGTATTAGTATATTAATGGATAATGTTTGCCGGTCGAAAGGTGCGTAAGATGCAGGCAATCTGTCATAGGACTCCCCTTATATTCATAAGTATGAATAACCAGGAAATAAAGGGGGAGAATTATGGCACATATTTATTCAAAGGGCTGGTTCATCCAACGCCTCGTCGAAGCGGGAATTACGAGGCATCCACTGGAAAGGCGGAAATTGCAGCTTTATAAGACGTACGTGCTTCGAAATCTGTATGAGAAATTTGTCGAAAACAATCAAAAATAATGGAATCCTCATGGTAGTATATCAATATATGAGACGCAAAGTGTATTTGATGACAGGGTGCGGACGCCGGACGAGCGTTAGCGTATTCTTGGAGAACCCTTTTGCTCTACTAAGGACAAGGGTACCGGTCTCGGATTGATGAAATCGTAGCAGATCATCAAGAACCATAAAGGAAAGATAAAAAAAGAAAGCAAAGAGGGATCAGGCCCAGGCCGCAAAGGTTTCGGTTTTCCTTTCTTGTCCAGGCCAATAAATAAAAGCCGGTGCATATGCACCGACCTTTCCTATGCTTCCAGCAGTTGCTGCGATTCATCCTGGTGATGGTCCTGCCTGAGAATATAAAGGTTATACAAGTCCTTTGGGATTTCGTATAGATCGTAAATCTCGCCGTCCCGGTTAAGCTTATCGTATAAGGATTTTCTCGTTTCATTCGCTTTCATTACATAAGGCAATTTTTCTGCCGCGTGAATGGAACGAAGATTGAGCTTGCGGATTCGCATGTACACAGTTTTCAATCCAAGATCAAAGAAAAGTTCATTGAAAAAAGCCTCTTTCGCACGGGAGTTATAGCCTTTCCCGTGGTATGGCTTGCCCAGCCAGGTTGCAAGAAATCCGGCATTGTCCTCCACATCAAACAATGAAATCGTGCCGATCGGCGCTCCCCATTCGTCTGTTATGGTGCGGGAAATCACTTCCCCATTTTCTTCAGCTTCCATCGTTTGCTTGGTTACAAATAAATATTCTTCATATGAATCTGTTTTATGGCGCACGAAAGGGAAGACATCTGGATGCTTCATTAACTCATAAAGAGGATTACAATCTACTAATTCTCTTTTTTTTAACATTTCCGTCCCTCCGCATGAGGGCAGTCTTCATGTGCATTCTGCCCACCCTCGAAATTTTTTAAATCATGCATCAAAAAATTTCGGGGTGGGAATCGAACCCACTAGAACCGGAAACCGGTGGCGCACCATTTGCCTTCCCTATTTTTATTGTGTTAAGCAATATAGACAGCAAAATTCTTTACGAACGTATCATACTAAAAATTTCAGAAAAAGAAAATAGGTTTTTTTTTGTTTTTTTCGTCATATTTCTACTGGTTTTTCATGTGGCATTATTCACTATTTATAATCGCAAAATGCCTATCCTTTTTTTAGGATAAATGGCTTTTAAAATATGCCTGCAGACTGGAGTACAAGTATCAGGGTGCCCAGAAACCATACATAAACCGAAAAGATTTTAAGTGATTTCTTTTGCAGGAAAGAGATCATCCAGACCACCGCAAAATAGCCAAAAATGGCGGCGGAAAGAGTGGCCACAAGCATCGAGGAAAAAGAAATATATTCCGCACTTCCATTCAGAAGCGGTTTCATTTGGAACACAATGCCGCCTGCTATCGCCGGAATAGATAGCAGGAAAGAAAAATAGGCGGCCGTCGCGCGGTCCAACCGGCAGAATAAGCCTGCAGCAATGGTAAGGCCGGAACGCGACAAAGCCGGCATGATGGCGGCAGCTTGAAATGTGCCGATAATAAAAGCATCTGTTACGGAAATATCCTGCATGGACTTGCTGCCGGACTTGACGCTGTCAGCAAACCATAACATCACACCGGTTACCAGGAATTCCCAACCAATGGTTATACCTGTTTTAGATATCTCATCAAAAAAGTCGCTCAATAGGACACCGAAGATCACTGCCGGAATGGTCCCGCAGATAAGCAGCAGCATCGTTTTGGAAAAAGGGTTTTTGACAAGGCCAAAGAGCTCTTCTTTATAAACGACGACAAGCGCCAGGAGCGTGCCGATGTGGAGCATCGTATCTAGAAAAATGCCCGCTTCGTCCAGTTGGAAAAGATGGCGCCCCAAATAAAGGTGGCCGGTACTTGAAATAGGCAGGAATTCGGTCAGCCCCTGAATCAATCCCAGAATGAATGCTTGAAATTCACTTAACAAAATCTCACCTCATTTTCCCGTTGGACAATCTTCTAACACAAATGTATGCCTGTATAAAAAAGACATGTGCAAAATTCAAAAAATGTAAGCGAAAAGATAAGGGATAATCAAACCGTACCCGCTGTCATACATATAGTAAGGAAGTGCTGTGAAAGGGGGAGCTTTCGGTGCTAAGCAATGATGAAAGGGTGCTGGCGGCACTCATATATTTCGTGAGTTTTTTTACGGTATTTATCGGGCCGATCATTATCTGGCTCATGAAAAAAGAAGATTCACGTTTCATCGATTATCACGGCAGGGAATATTTGAACTTTTTGATTTCCTACACACTATACACAATCATAGCAACCATACTTTGTTTTATATTAATCGGCTTTTTAATTCTGCCCATACTAGGCATTGTTGGTTTTATTTTCACTATCATTGCCGGGGTGAAGGCGTATGAAGGAAATGACTATCGAATACCATTCATATTACGTTTGTTATGAATAATCAGGTACCCAAAAGGGTGCCTTTTTGTTTTAAAACAATGGTTTTACCTTTGTTACAACATCTAGCCTATTGAGCGCTTTTAGAATGGTATTATGAAAAAAACCCTGAGGAGGAAACGAACATGCGGGTAGATAACAGAAACAGGCTTTTAATGCTGGCGGATATCCTTCGGACCCAAACGGATGAAGAACACGAGCTTACACTGGAAGAAATCATGGGCAAGTTTAGACAGGAACATGGTGCGGATCTTAAATTAAACAGAAATTCACTGCGGGATGATGTCGAGCACCTGATCGAAGCCGGATTTGACATAACAATCAACCAGGAAAAAGACGGGATGCCCAAATTTTACAGCCATCAGTACCGGCTGTTTGAATTGTATGAACTGCGGATGCTAATTGATGCGGTAGCGTCTGCGAAATTCATTACAAAAGATGAAACCAGGCAGCTCATCCGGAAAATTAAAGAGCTCACCAGCATCCACCATGCCAAAAGGCTTCATAATGAGATCCTGATAGATTCTTCTGTCAAAAGCGAGAGCAATCTGGTACGGCTTGCGATTAATGACTTGCATGAAGCAATTTCAGAACGGCGGAACGTGACCTTTCAATACGGCAGATACAACGTCGAAAAGAAGTTCGTAATGAGCAAAAATGGCGGCATCTACAAAGTAAAGCCGCTGGCCCTTACTTGGGCCAGTGATTTTTATTATTTGATCGCTTATTATTTTCCTGGGCAAGAAATCCGCCACTACAGGATCGACCGGTTGCGAAACGTCAGAATCACGGATGAAACCTATCCATATGAGCCGTTTGATGCCCCTAAGTACGTCAGGTCCACTTTCCATATGTATGCCGGGACGGAAGAGTGGATTAAACTGCGTTGCGTTAACGGTCTTGTTAACGTGATGCTTGATAAATTCGGCAAGGAAGTCGAGATAACAATGGATGGGGACGCCCATTTCATCCTTAAGACGAAGGCAATAGCGAGCGACGGCCTTGTCAAGTGGCTGTTGAACTGGGGAAGCGAGGCCAAGGTTCTTGCGCCGATCGATCTGCAGAATAGGGTACGAAACGAAATAATGGAGATGATGAAGGTCTATCAGGATTGATACCCCTAATACGTACAAAAAACAGGCGCTGGTGGATAACGTGTCTTTTTGTAGGCCATGCTCATTGAGTGGCTTGTTTGGCACCTTTAGCTGCAGTTTTGTTTTGCCATTCTATCTTTCAGTAAAGTGGAATATACTTTACAAGAGTCGAAATTTTAGTAGGTTTGATGCCTTAAATGGCTTCACCTTTTTAATCTGATTGACCTAAATATTAGCCACAGCTGAATGAAGGAGAACGAAATGAATATACGGACATATTATGAGAAAACAGCCAGGATGTGTTTTCATGTCTCCTGGATTGCCTTGATCATTGCCGTCGTTTTTTTTGTCCTGCATGCAAGCGATGTGTTCGAGGGAAATATCATCGTCATAACGGCCCCATTTTTAATCGTTAGTATTGTGCAATCCATCGGTGCGCGAATCTATGAAAATCGAATGAAAGATTTACCCCAGGAATATGCCTCTCCAGCATCCTCGCCGCTGGAAACGAAGGATATTTTACTGACATTCATGCCGGCCCCAACCTTGCGCGTCCTTCTATTTCACCCGGACGGCTCGCTGCTTGGCGAAATAAAGGACCGTAATATGAGTTGGTTTATGTGGATGGTCCCAAACTCCCTTTCAATGATTTTGAAGAAGCGGTATATCTTAACTGATGCCAATGGAGAAGTACTCGCTGAATATGCGGTGCAAGGTGGAATCGGGACTGCCTTCTCAATGAGGGATGGCAGTGGAAACCTGATTGGGTCGTATAAAGAAAGCCTCAGGGAATCTTTATTCCGGTTAAAGGGAATGATATATTCGGCGGACGGCCAGGAATGGATACCTGTAAATGTAGGCGGGATGCTTACGGAATTTCAGTTAAAAACAATTGCGGGCAAACCGGTTGCAGCCTTTCAGAAGGGCTGGATGCCGCTTGACTGGGGGAAAAGGTTCAAGGATATGAATACGCCGATTCTTACTTTCCATGAAAAGGCGACAGCACAGCAAAAAATTGCGGTTTTCGGATTCTGCGCTTCTGCTTTAAATCACCGTTCCAATTGACTGGACGAGCATTCTCCGAGGGCTCATAGGAGTATTTTTTTTAATTGTCTGCTATAATTTCCTAACATAATACATAGGAAAGGGTGTTCAGATTGACATTGTTAGGTGAAATCCTTGAGTTTAACGAAAAGTTTGTTGAGGAACAGCAATACGAGAAATACAAAACGGACAAATTTCCGGATAAAAAGATGGCCGTCATCAGCTGTATGGATACGAGGCTTGTGGAATTGCTTCCAAAAGCAATGAACCTAAAGAATGGTGATATCAAGCATATCAAAACAGCGGGGGCCGTCGTTTCACATCCTTTTGGGAGCGCCATGCGAAGCATCCTTGTCGCTATCCACGAGCTGAAAGCCCAGGAGGTATTTGTGGTAGGGCACTATGATTGCGGCATGTCTTCGATAAATGCAGATGCCATGATCGAAAAAATGATCAGCCGCGGCATTTCAAACGAGACAATCAAAACCATGGAGCATTCAGGTATCGATTTAAAAAGCTGGCTCCGAGGGTTTAATGATGTTTCAGAAAGTGTAAACAACAGTGTTTCAATCATTAAAAACCATCCGTTGATTCCGAAAGATATCGCTGTACACGGGTTGGTAATCTCACCTGAGACAGGGAAACTCGATACAGTAGTGAATGGCTACGAAAGCTAAATCGAATAAGATGGCAGTTGCGTAAAAAATCCATGTTTGAAGAGAAATCCGCATGATTCAGACGGTGTGGTTTGTCACCGGTACAAACGGGCGGGAGAGGGATATTACATACAAGAGGACACATCATGGACAAATCACTTTTTGAAAGAATCTTTCAGCTATCCGAAAATGGAACGACGATCAAGCGTGAAATTCTTGCAGGCTCCGTCAGCTATTTTACCATTGTATATATAATTGCCGTCAATTCATTGATCCTTTCTGAAGCGGGGCTTCCGATGGATGGCGCGATTTTCGCTACAATCCTGCTTTCCGCTGTAAGCTGCATTATTGTTGGATTATGGTCAAATGTGCCGATCATCCTTGTTCCGGGAATGGGCATTAATGCGCTGTTTTCCTATACAATGGTTGAAAGCATGGGTCTGTCATGGCAAGGTGCCCTGGCGGCTGTTTTCATCACTGGAGTCATTTTCCTTCTTGTGGCATTCAGCCCGTTTTCAAGGGTTTTGAGCGACTCCATTCCCGTATCCTTAAAGGAAGCCATTACAGTGGGCCTTGGTTTTTTTCTCATGCTGCTTGGATTGGAAAAGGGCGGGCTTATTACAAAAGGCGAAACATCGATCATCGCTCTCGGGGAACTGGGAGACCCTGAAGTGATGGTTTCTGTATTGACTCTCGTGATTGCCTTGGGGCTATTTATCAAAAACATACAAGGAAGCTTCCTGATCACGATAATAGCAGGCTGTATAATTGCATCGGTGTTTGGCACGATTGATCTTTCCGGCTTTTCTTGGAGGGGCCTTGATTTCGCTTCCTATCAACATGTTTTCTTTTCCATGTCATTTATGGAAATGGGGAAGTTCGAATTTTGGATTGCGGTATTTTCCCTGGCGATGGTCATCATTTTTGAGAATATCGGTCTTGTACACGGCCATGTAGCCAGTATTAACCGCCCTGAACGATATCAAAAGGCCTTTCGGGCAACCGGGGTATCTGTCCTGCTCTCCGGCGTTTTTGGTTCAAGCCCCACCGTTGCAACGGTTGAAACCGCTGCAGGGGTCGCATCAGGCGGAAGGACGGGATTCACATCGGTGATTACCGGCCTGTTTTTCATCCTTTCCATTCTGTTCATTCCGGTATTCAAGGTCATTCCGGACAGCGCGATTGCCCCGATATTAATTATAATTGGAATGTTAATGCTTCAAAATATCAAGCATCTCAGGTTTGATGACCTGTCAGAAAGCATTCCGGCAATCATGGTGATCGCGATGATTCCGTTCACCTATAGCATTGCAGATGGTATGGCAATCGGATTTATTCTTTATCCAGTCTTGAAGCTGGTGCAGGGCAAGGGGAAACAGGTTCCCATTGTGCTGTATATTATTGCTGCACTATTTTTAGCGTATTTTGTTTTTCAGGCAAGTAGCTGAATTTTTTTGAGCGATCCTAATCAATGGCTGCAACAGGCAAAAAACCATTGTTTACAGGGTCGCTCCTTTTTATCCTGATGGGGTAATTCTTCTGTTTATAAAAAAGGTTTTTGGGGTTTAATGTAGCGTCTGAGCTCCACCAGCAGCATTTTTTTCATTGTGGTTGTCCCTTCAATGGAATTGATATCCTCAGGGAATGGGAAAATCCCAAATTCGTTCATGTCTACACGGACCTGGCCTTCCCAGAGCAGCTGTTTATCCAGTGTATATGCTTTCGTTGCTACAAAAGCCCTTTTCGTTTCATTCTCGATGGAAGTAACACTTTCAACAAAGAAGTCGAACATAAACGCATAGTTCTTGAACGTAGATTTAACTTTCATCCCTGGCACTTCCTTTCTTAAGATGCTATTATAGATGAACGGAACGCTTTGATATATAATTAATAGAATAGTATAACAGCTTACATAAATTTGTAACTCCAAAAGGATTTAAGGGAAGTGAAAGCATGCAATTGGAATTGTTAAAATGCCATGGTTCAGGAAACGACTTTTTATTGATCGATGAACTGACAAAGGATCTTTGTTTTTCAGAGGAAGAAAGAAAGGGCCTTGCTCTGCTTCTGTGCAACCGGGAGACAGGCATAGGTGCCGATGGGATTCTATATGTACTGAAAAGTGAAAGCTGTGATGCGAGAATGCGCGTTTTTAATGCGGACGGATCGGAAGCCTCCATGTGCGGAAACGGGCTCCGCTGTGTAGCGAGATTTGCCCATGATGTGATTGGTAAAGATAAATTGTTGATTGAAACAATGAAGGCTGATCTGGAAGTGGAGAAGACAGAAGATATTTACGAGGGCATTCCAACCTTTAAAGTGGAGATCTCACCGGTATCGTTTAACACTGGGGACCTTCCGCTTCGCATTGAAAGCAAGACTCTGCTGAACGGGAAACTTCCGGAGCTTTCTGATTCGCTATTATTTACAGCGCTTGCGGTACCGAATCCACATCTAGTATCTATAGTGACCAATGATATCCTTGATTCCGATGTCCAGGAAAATATCGCAAGGAAAGTGAATGGCCCGAATGATTTATTTCCTGATGGCGTCAACGTCAGTTTCATAAAACCAATAGAGGAAGGGCATATTTTTGTGCGGACGTTTGAAAGAGGAGTAGGGTTTACGAATGCTTGCGGAACAGCAATGTCCGCGTCTACCCTTGTGACATGCCTGAACGGGCAGAATGCTGTGGAAAAAGAAATTTCGGTATACAATAACGGCGGCAAGGTAAAGTGCGTCGTCCACCATAACCATGGAGAAGATCGATATAAGATTGATTTGATTGGAAATGGAACCTATGTGTACAAAGCTTCCATTGAGGTTGACCCCCAAAATGCCACACACTTTACAACGGTGTCAAAAGAAAACTTTGACGATGAAACAAGCCTTTATTCTAAATTTCAACAAGGTGTTAGGGCGTATTTACACGAACGATAATACAAAAGCCGGTCCCGCGTAACATGGACCGGCTTTTTTACTGTTCCAATAGCAAACCTTTATGAAGTACGCAACGTTAAGTTCCCCTTAAACAAATGCATTTTAGCAGTATGGGAATGAATCTATAAGCAATTCCCCGTTATTTACGCTTCAAAAACTCCATCACTTCTGCGAAGGGCTGTTCTTCCCTGGCTTGTTCATAGTCTGAAAATGGGCAGCCTAAACTCCTGATTCTTTTTGGAACTGTCCAGACGTTGTAATCTTTTATAGATAAATCTTGCGATAATTCCTCCCAATAGAGCGGTGTCGACACGCCGCCAAAATCATTCCCGCGCGGGGAGTATGGAGAGATGATTGTCTTTCCCTCACTATGCTGTACAAAGTCGAGATACAGCCGGTTCTGCCGGTTTTTCTTAAGCCGCTCGACCGTAAAAATTTCAGGATGGGCATTTGTCAGGAAATCGGCAAGGAAGTTGGTGAACATCCGTGTATCCTGGTAGCTGAACGTATCGGCTGGAAGGGGAATATGTATTTGAAGCCCTTTGTTTCCCGATGTCTTGATAAATGCGATAAGTTTTATTGAATCAAGGACTTTTTTGCATTCTGTGGCCGCCTTGACCGCCAAATGAAAAAGCTCGGGCGAGGGGGGATCAAGATCAAGGACAAGCTCATCCGGCCGGTTCTTCCCTGCCCTCTGATATGGCGTATGGAATTCCAGGGCCAGCTGGTTGCCAAGCCAGATCAGCGTTTGCAAATCATTGCATAATATATAATCATTACCGTCCTTTGCCAAAAAGGATTTAACAAAATCCGGGGCATATTCAGGCCGGTTTTTCTGGAAAAACCTTTCATTGCCACTGGTTGTCCCATGCGGGAACCTGATCGTTGTCAATTCTTTGCCCTCCAAATGAGGCAAGAACCAAGAAGAAACATCACGCAAATATTGGAGGTACTCAATTTTGGTGATGATCTTATCCCGGGACTTCCAGATTGGCTTGTCAGGGGAAGTGACCGGAATATTGGAAGGAAAAGTGTATTGGCCTTCTGTAAACCGCTCCCATGTACATTCTTCAGGCTTAACCGTTGTCAAAAATTCTTTAAATTGAGGTTCGCGCAGTTCCGCTTCTTCATAGGCATGGAGGAAATTGACAGCCAAACAGATCGAAGGATGAATATAGTATTCATTGCCAGCCACTTGCGTTGCATTTTGTTTAATGATTTGCTGAAGGATTGAGCGTTCATGCTGGTTTATTCCATTTTTCACCTGTCCAACAATGAGCAGGTCTTTTCCCTTGTAAACACCTAAGGTAAAATAGCCGTTTTCAATATTCATTGATGTAATAAAGCATTGGGCCGTTCTCCAGTTTTTTACTTTAACCCAGCCGCTCGTCCTTTTCCCTTCCTCCCATAAACTGCTTTCATGTTTCGCGACGATTCCTTCACCGTCATGGAGCACAACTTTCTCCGATAACTCCTGCAAATCAGGATAAATTGGTATGAATTGTATAATTGACTCATCGACCGGATTTGGAGAAAGCGGCAGATTCAGTTTCATGCAAAGCTTTCCGAGCTGTTTTTTTCGTTGTGAATAGGGAAGGGATTCCAACGATTTCCCGTCCTGCAAAAGGAGATCGAAGGCCAAAAAGCGGACAGGTGAAAGCCTGGCTGCCTCTTCAATCGGCTGTTTTGTCTTCAGCCGTCCTCTCCATTGCAAATGCATAAAGTCGGAACTTAACGGATTAGAGAGCCAGACGAGTTCGCCATCAAGTGTCACAGGCAGGAAGTTCTTAAGCGCTGGCTTTATTTCTTCGATGAACTGTTCAATTTCCGGGAACGCAGCAAGCAATTCTTTGCCGTTCCGGCTGATTAGCCGGATTTTATTGAGATGGATGCTCAATATCGCCCGGAACCCGTCATATTTTACCTCATAGCCCCATGGCTTTCCGGCAGGAGCCTCAGCTTGATAGGTGGGAAGCATTGGTTTCACCTGGATCACTCTTTCTGTATGTAAAATGATACGAACATTGTGCCGCAACAAGACTCGGCCATTACCAATTGTTTTTATGAGTTATTTTAAGGCGGGAAAGAAAAAATATGCTATATGGGACACTATTTTTACAGGAAGAGGTGAAAACGTGCATACTATGTGGAAGGGAAGCATCAGTTTTGGGTTAGTAAACATACCGATTAAGCTGCATGCGGCAACAGAGAATAAAGACATTTCGCTCAGGACGCTCCATAAGGAATGCCATTCCCCGATCAAATACGAAAAAGTCTGCCCCGTTTGTGAAAAAGAAGTAGGAAGCGAAGACATCGTCCGTGCTTTTGAATATACAAAAGGCAAGTTTGTCGTCATCGACGATGAAGAATTAGAGGAATTGAAAAAGGTAAATGAAGAACGGGCTGTTGAAATTATTGATTTCGTCAAGATGGAAGAAATAGATCCGATCTACTTTAACAAAAGCTACTATATGTCCCCTAACGAAGGCGGCGTGAAGGCATATTCCCTTCTTCGGGCTGCTCTGGAACAATCGAAAAAGGTTGGCCTGGCCAAAATAATTATAAGGGCTAAAGAGCAAATGGCGGTTATCCGGGTTGTGGAAAATACATTGCTGATGGAAACCATCCATTATCCTGATGAAGTTCGCTCCGTAGCGGATGTACCCAATGTTCCGGCGGGGGAGAATGTGACGGACAAAGAACTCGATACGGCAATTATGCTGATTGACCAGTTAACGACGGAATTTGATCCGGGCAAATACAATGATGATTACCGGACCGCTTTATTGGAGCTTATTGAATCCAAAAAAGAAGGCAGGACAATCACGCCGAAAGAACGGGATACTCCGGCTGCTGCCAAAGTAACGGATTTAATGGCTGCACTCCAGGCATCCATCGACAGGACCAAGCCGGAGAAGCCAGCAGCAAAGAAGAGGGTAGCCCGCAAAAAGACTCCGGCCAAAAGAAAGGAAGCTTAATGCCAAACAGATCCAGGGCCTAGTAAAGGGAGCTCTGGATCATTTATTTTCTTTTATAAAAAGTATGTATCCTTGTTTACAAGGCAATCGATGAGGTATATTTCAAACAAATGAGTATCATGATTCCATGGTTGGGGTGGTTTTTCTGAAAAATAAAACAATCGGTTATTTTCTTTTTATAGCAATATTATTCATATCATACATAGTTGTTTTCTTGGGGATTGTAGAAGAATTAAGAGAAAATGAACTGGTTAGGTTTGATTCAGCCATCATTCAATTTGTGCAGGGTCTGGTTTCCGACCGTCTTACATCCGCCATGAAGGTGATTACCTATTTCGGTTCCAAGACATGGCTGACGTTTGCCACATTGGGAATCTCGATACTGCTTGTGCTCATGCACAAGAAACGATTCGCCGTCTTTCTACTTTTTTCTTCTACGGCAGGCGGGCTGTTCAACATGCTGTTAAAATGGATCTTTAAGAGGGAACGGCCGGATATTTATCCAATCATCGTAGAACATGGCTTTAGTTTTCCCAGTGGACATTCAATGGGATCGTTTATATTTTATGGAGCCTTGGCTATTATTCTCGTGAAAATTTCAACACCTGTTTATCTGGATTGGTTGTTTGGAGGATTTTGTGCTTTAATCATTTTCCTTATTGGTTTAAGCAGGATTTATTTAGGCGTCCATTACCCTAGCGATGTGATTGCCGGATTTGCCGCAGGCGGCGCATGGCTTACCATATGCGGGCTTTTGTTTCGTTATGGGGAATACCTTTTAAAAAAGGCAAAGGAGAGTCAGGGGATAAAAGGGTCGTACAACAAGTAGAGATACCTGAGGAGGAGCTTTGCAATGAGGTTTTCGAATTTACAACGGAAAGAGAAACTCAAAAAGCTACAATCGGAAGAATTCGATTTGCTAGTAATCGGAGGGGGCATTACCGGATCAGGAATCGCCCTTGATGCTGCGACACGCGGAATGAAAGTAGCATTGGCAGAAATGCAGGATTTCGCGGCAGGCACCTCAAGCCGCTCCACGAAGCTTGTCCATGGAGGGCTGCGCTATCTTAAGCAATTTGAAGCAGCCATGGTGGCTGAAGTAGGGAAAGAGCGGGCGGTGGTTTACGAAAACGGCCCCCATGTCACTTCACCAGAATGGATGCTGCTGCCTTTCCATACCGGGGGCACATTTGGCAGATGGACCACGTCAATAGGTTTGCGCGTTTATGATTTCCTTGCAGGGGTCAAACGGGCAGAACGGCGCGCGATGTTGTCGGCGGCTGAAACCATTGATAAAGAGCCGCTTATCAGAAAGGAAGGCCTTGCTGGCGGAGGCTATTATGTAGAGTACCGTACAGATGATGCACGGCTGACGATCGAGGTCGCTAAAAAAGCATCAGAAATGGGAGCGCACTTATTAAATTATGGGAAAGTGATTGATTTTATTTACAATGGGGATAAGGTGGCCGGAGCTGTCGTAGAGGACCTTTTGTACGGCGGGCGGATTACGGTAAGGGCGAAAAAAATCATTAACGCGGCCGGACCATGGGGCGACCTGCTTCGGGAAAAAGATCATTCCAAACACGGCAAAGCGCTACAGCTGACAAAGGGAGCCCATGTCGTTATTGACCAATCGCGGTTTCCGTTAAAACAGGCTGTCTACTTTGATACTCAGGACGGAAGGATGATTTTTGCGATTCCCCGTGCAGGTAAAGCGTATGTCGGGACAACCGATACGTTTTATGAAGGAGACCCGGCTGATGCAAAAATGACCATCGATGACCGGGCTTATATTATCAAAGCGATCCAATATATGTTTCCTGAGGCCGGGATTACAGAGTCGGATGTAGAATCCAGTTGGGCCGGTGTCCGTCCTTTGATACTGGAGGAAGGCAAGGGGCCCTCAGAGATTTCCCGGAAAGACGAAATATGGGTGTCCGATTCAGGATTGATCACCATTGCCGGAGGTAAACTTACGGGATACCGCAAGATGGCAGAAACCGTGTTGGATACGGTTGCAAAGCAATTTGGACAGCAATACGGGATCAAGTTTGACAACTGCCACACAAAGTCTCTCCCAATCTCAGGCGGTGATATGGGCGGTTCACATCAGTTTAACAGTTTTATACAAACACAGGCAGCGTTTGGAAGGGAAGCGGGGTTAAGCAATGAGGCAGCCCGTGAACTCGCTCAAATGTATGGAACCAATGTGAGCAAGGTTTACAGAATAATCCAAGAAAGAGGAAAAGAAGCTGAAAAATATTTGCTTCCCGTCCAAGTTTTCGCCATGCTGGTATATGCGATTGAAGAAGAAAACGCCGCCACACCGGTAGATTTCTTAATGAGACGGACAGGAGCAATCCTGTTTAATATACACGGAGCCAAACAGTGGAAACGCGGGGTCATGGATTATATGCAGGACAGGTTTGGCTGGGATGAAAGCAGAAAACAACAGTATGAAAAGGAAACGGATACTGAAATCCAAGCTGCGGAAACCCCTTCCGGTTAGAAAACTATTGATTGTCTTGAAAAACTAAAGTTAAAAGGCATAATTGAACTACAGCTTTATGGTAAATTTTTTTAAACTTCATAAAAACCAACTAAAACAGGAGGCATTTGCCCCCTGTTATCTTTAAACCACCGTTTCACCTTCATCATTTGATAAATAGGATGTACAAGCCGGGCACCGCTTGGCAACTACGGGAATGTCCGAGATGCATTCAGGGCATTTTTTTGTTTCGGCTGCTTTTGGCTCTTCCTTCTTATGAAAACGGTTGACCTGTCTTATTAAAAGGAAGATGACGAAGGAAATAATTAAAAAGTTAAGGACGTTGTTAATGAACAGTCCGTAATTGATGGTAGCCGCGCCGGCTTCCCGGGCTGCGGCAAGCGAGCTGTAATCTTTATCCGACAGGTTTATGTACAGATTGCTGAAGTCGACTTTGCCGACAATCAGCCCGATTGGCGGCATCAAAATATCATTCACCGTTGAATCAACGATCTTGTTGAACGCCGCACCGATCACCACCCCGATTGCCAGGTCCAGTACGTTTCCTCTCATAATGAATTTCTTGAATTCTGTGAACACCTTTAACCTGCCTTTCTGCCAAATAAATAAGGCATTATTGTGTACTAACATTCCCTAACATTTTTACTCTACCAATTATGCCGGCAAAAAAAAAGCCGCCCTAATAATAGAGCGAGAGAAGAGGAAATCTAATTTTTTACAATCAATATATAGGCGAATGTGGTGGTGTTTCAACTATATATTGTAATCTTATTTTAACATATCTTTTTTTTAAAGAGCAACAATTTTCAGATAATTAATTTTATTATTCAAGTATTTTATGGCTTTTTTATGGGGCAAAAGTCATTATTTAAGCAAAATAGAACAAGTGTTCGGAAAATATCGACCGTTGTGCTATAATAGAGATGCGGCAGCACAAACCCGAGGGGGGTCGGCCACTAACCCCGGAAAGGGGGTGAGGCTTCTGACTATTTTCGAAACCTTAATGGCCATGTTTTCATTTGCTACTCTCGTCATCGCCATTCTGACTTTCCAACATAGAAAATAGACCTCTCTTGGCCTTTACGCAAGTGGGAGGTCTAACCATTCTATTATAGGCCGAGCCCTGATTCAAGGGATGGTCTGCCGTAAAGCCGTAAATGCTGGCACATTTACGGCTTTCTTATTGTATGAAATAAGAAGGTTGCGTTTTCTTACTGTATAAAGCAGAATACAGGCTGAAGCGCCGCGCTCTTTGGGTCAGGGCTATGCCTCTTTGTTCACCATATAGGCTCGCCAAACGGCGTGTTTTCTACTCGCATTTCTATCATTAGGATACCATAAGATTCTTAGTCTGTCACGACATGCATAAAGATTGCTATCTTTAATTGGCTGAATTTTTGTATAATTACATTAATCTTTTGAAAAAGAAGGGGAAAGTGATATGAGATCGATTGTTTCTTTTCAAATAGGGAGGCCGCAACTGCAAATCCATTCGGGGGCACAGCTCAACACAGCAATCACTAAGAAGCCGGTAGAAAGTGCAATGGTTACAAAAGAAATAATTAAGGGAGATGGAGTGGGGAACAGGAAAAATCACGGCGGACCCGACCGGGTGATCTGTTTTTATGCTTATGAGCATTATTCCATGTGGGAAGAGGTCTTCGGGAAAAGGCTTCCTATCCCTGCCTTTGGCGAAAATTTGACTGTTACGGGAATGAAGGAAGAAGATGTATACATAGGTGATATATTTAAAATTGGGGAATCCATCGTCCAAATTACACAAGGCCGTATTCCGTGTGCGACCATTTCATATTTTAATAAAGAGCGGGAATTCTTGAAAAATATCCTTGAAACAGCTTTTACCGGTTATTTTGCAAGGGTGCTTGAGGAAGGTATGGTTTCCGTCCGGGACTCAATCGAGTTAGTGGAAAGGGTGCAGGATAAGGTAAGCGTACTGTATGGCAATCAGGTTCTTTTCCATGATAAGGATGGTCTGGCAGGGTTGGAAAAGCTTCTGGACATTGACGAACTTGCTGAGGTGTGGAAAAACAAAGCATCATTGAAACGGGAAGCCCTGTTAAAAAAATCAATCAGGGCTGATCCCCGAAAAAAAGGCTGATCGGGGTATCATCAGCCTTTTTATAGATGATTTTTTTTGCAAATAGCAGTTACACATACGGTTAATTGCGGCCTTACCTTTTTGAATTGTACCGATATTTCGCGGAAGCCTGCATAAAAAAGGTCCTGCTCAATCTGGACGGCATGGGAAAATGTCTTTTCACGAGAGGCATCTTCTTCCCTGGGCTGGACTGTAATAGCTATCTTTCCGCCATTGTGCATCATTTGGTGGATGCGGATAAGCGATTTTCTTTTATTCTTCCAAAGCGGATAATTATTCACTGATATGACCTTGTTATAATGGGAGAGATTCTCCCTAAAATCAGCGACATCCCCGTGGAACAGTCTCAGCGTTCCACTTCTTGCGGCCTGTTCATTTTTTGCAAGGGCGGCATGAAGCATGGTTTCAGACAAATCAATGCCATCGACTTTCAGGTTTCCGTATCTTTGGAACATTTCCTCAATAGCGTATCCGGGGCCGAATCCTACTTCCAGAATATGATCGCCTGGCTGGATGCCAACCCGGTCGATGGTCCAGCGGTTAATTTTTCTGTTCTCGAAAAACATCACCAAGCCTGCAAATCTGCCCAGGAGGCCATCAGGGTTCCTAAATTGTTTTGCCAGTGCACCAAGCATCATGACCCTCCTTCTATTATTATTCGGTTACTATTTATTTCACCAAAACCGCATTAATAAAACATCCGGAGCCACACTGATCGTTATTGAAAAAATTAAAATTGATTAATAAGGAAACTATTGAATTTAATCTTTGGATGTTGTAAAGTAATAATTATTAAAATTTTGAATTTACAAACAATTATATAATGATCTTATCGAGAGAGGTGGAGGGACTGGCCCTTTGAAGCCTCAGCAACCGGCGATGAGCCAAGGTGCTAAATCCAGCAAGCATTGCTTGATAGATGAGGAGAATGTGACCAAAAGGCCTTCTTCTTCCAAAGAAGGCCTTTTATTTTCCTTCATCGATAAAGACAGATTAAGGATTGCCTGTTTTAGGGGGAGGAAATATGATGAATTTTCGTGATGAATTAAAGAAACGTATCTTGATTGGCGACGGTGCGATGGGAACCCTTTTATACTCTAACGGAATTGATAATTGCTACGAAGAGCTGAACATTAGCCATCCGGATCGGATTGAGACCATCCATACAGCGTATTTGGAGGTGGGGGCGGATATTCTCCAGTCTAATACATATGGTGCCAACTATTATAAACTGAAACGCTACGGCCTGGAGGAAGATGTCAGCAGCATCAACAGGAAAGGTATTGCCATTGCTAAAAAAGCAGCCAAAGGGAAAGCTTTCGTCTGCGGTACCATTGGTGCATCCAGGAGCATCCGGAAGTCAGACCTGGAATTAGAAGAAATCAAACGGAGCTTTCGTGAACAGCTGTACAGCCAGCTGATGGAAAACCCGGATGGCTTGCTTTTTGAAACGTATTACGATTTAGAGGAACTGGAGACGGTATTAAAGATAGCGCGCAATGAAACTGATTTACCGATCATTGCTAATGTCTCCTTGCATGAAATCGGTTATTTGCAAAATGGAATTCACTTAAACGAAGCATTCGATAGGCTGCAAGAGTTAGGGGCCGATGCCGTAGGAATCAATTGCCGGTTAGGGCCGCACCATATGATACGCTCGCTCGAAGAAGTGCCGCTTCCTGAACGCGCATATCTTTCGGTTTATCCGAATGCCAGTCTCCCTGACTATGTAGACGGCCGTCTCGTCTATGAAGCGGTTCCGGAATACTTCGGATCAAGCGCGTTAAAGATGCGTGAGCAAGGCGCCCGTATTATTGGCGGCTGCTGTGGTACCACTCCCAAACATATTGAAGCTGTAAAAAAAGCACTCGGCAATCTGCCGCCAATCAAAGAAAAACAAATCAAAGCCCGTAAAATCGAAGTCATAGAAATTACGCATAATGAGAACACTATCGCCCTTCATGAAAAAGCAAAAACGGAAAGAACTATCCTTGTGGAATTGGATCCCCCAAAGAAATTGGGGATTGAAGAGTTTATGGCAGGCGCGAAAGCTTTGCATAATGCTGGCGCCGATTCCATTACACTGGCTGATAATTCCCTGGCAACCCCACGGATCAGCAATGCTGCCATTGGTACGATGTTGAAAAAAGAAATTGGCACGGAACCGCTTATTCATATTACTTGCCGGGACAGGAATCTTATTGGATTGCAGTCCCACCTCATGGGCCTGCAAACGCTTGGCTTGAATGAAATTTTAGTAGTGACCGGCGATCCTTCCAAAATCGGCGATTTCCCGGGGGCGACAAGCGTTTATGATCTCTCTTCGTTTGATTTGATCTGCCTCGTGAAACAGTTTAATGAAGGTTTATCTTATTCAGGCCAAAGCCTTGGTCAGCGTACAAATTTTAAAATAGCCGCTGCCTTTAACCCGAATGTCCGCTATCTTCACAAAGCGGTGGAACGGATGGAAAAGAAAATTGCCTGCGGCGCCGAGTCATTTTTGACTCAGCCGGTTTATTCCGTCAGCCAAATAGAAGAAGTATATGAAGCTACTAAACATCTTGATACTCCGGTTTTCATCGGAATCATGCCGCTTACAAGCTCCCGAAATGCCGAGTTCATCCATAACGAAGTTCCCGGCATAAAGTTGCCAGATAATGTTAGGAAGGCAATGGCTGCTGCGGGCAACGATCCTGACAGGGCGAGGGCTGAAGGAGTTTCGATTGCCAGGGAATTGGTCAACGCGGCGATAGAGAAATTTAAAGGGATTTATTTAATCACTCCATTCCTGCGTTATGAAATGACTGCGGAGCTGACGGGTTATGTCAGAAAAGTAGACAATGAACGTTTTGTTGAGGTGACAGCATATGAGCAATAGACAGATACAGGAGCGTATGAAGGAGAAGATCCTCCTGCTAGACGGTGCAATGGGAACGATGATCCAGGATAGAAATTTAAAGGCTGACCATTTTGGCGGGGAAGAATTCGAAGGCTGCAACGAATATTTATCGATTACTGCACCGGATGTGATCCAGTCTATACATGAAGCCTATTTAAGGGCAGGTGCTGATATTATTTCAACGAATACATTCGGGGCCACGAGCATTGTCCTGGATGAATATAACTTAAGCACGCTGGATTATGAACTGAACAAAATATCCGCTCAGCTGGCAAAACAGGCCTGTGACCGCTATTCGTCGCTAGAGTGGCCAAGATTTACCGCCGGTTCAATCGGGCCTACTACAAAGACGCTTTCCGTAACCGGCGGGACTACCTTTGACGTATTGGCAGCATCTTATGAGGTGCAGGCCCGAGGCCTGATCGACGGCGGCTGCGACCTTATACTGATTGAAACATCCCAGGATATGCTGAATGTCAAAGCAGCTTTTACCGGGATAAAAAAAGCTTTTGCCGAAACGGGAATAGAGCTCCCTATCATGATATCCGGAACGATTGAACCGATGGGTACGACGCTTGCAGGCCAGTCCATCGAAGCGTTTTACTTATCATGCGAGCATATGAACCCGCTGGCTGTAGGCTTGAATTGCGCCACAGGCCCTGAGTTCATGACAGATCATATCCGCAGTTTATCAGAGCTTGCTGTAAACGGCGTCAGCTGCTATCCGAATGCCGGCCTGCCGGATGAGGAAGGCCACTATCATGAGTCACCGGTTTCACTTGCAGGAAAGATGAAGCAATTCGCCGAAAGAGGCTGGGTCAATATTATCGGAGGCTGCTGCGGCACTACTCCGGCTCATATTGAAGAGCTTTCAAAGGCTTTGGAGGGAGTGAGGCCGCGCGAGCTTTCCCGTCCAGCCCACCCGCATGCCGTTTCAGGAATTGAACCGCTTTTATATGAAGATTCAATGCGCCCGCTTTTTGTCGGCGAGCGTACGAATGTGATCGGTTCCCGTAAATTCAAGGAATTGATCCGAGACAAAATGTTTGAGCCCGCGGCTGAAATTGCAAGGGCACAGGTCAAAAAAGGGGCACATGTCATCGATATTTGCCTGGCAGACCCTGATGATGATGAACTGGGAAATATGAAAGAATTCGTTCAGGAGGTCGTGAAAAAGGTTAAAGTTCCGCTTGTCATTGATACAACAGACGAAGAGGTGCTTGAAGCCGCACTAAAGCACTCACAAGGCAAGGCCATCATCAATTCGATCAACCTTGAGGATGGAGAGGAGCGTTTTGAAAAAATCGTTCCGCTTATCCATCAATATGGCGGTGCTGTGGTTGTCGGAACAATTGACGAAACCGGAATGGCGGTTGATGCTGATAGAAAGCTTGATATTGCACGACGCTCCGTCGATCTGCTTGTGAATAAATATGGCCTGAACCCAAAGGACCTGATATTCGATCCCCTGGTTTTTCCGGTAGGAACGGGCGACGAACAGTATATTGGCGCAGCTCTTGAGACGGTCAAAGGAATCCGGGAAATCAAGGAGAGATTTCCGGATTGCTTGACGATACTGGGCATTTCCAATGTTTCCTTCGGGCTGCCTGCAAGAGGAAGGGAAATATTAAACGCAGTGTATTTGTATCACTGCACCAAAGCAGGGCTGGATTATGCGATTGTCAATACCGAAAAGCTTGAGCGTTTCGCTTCCATCCCCGAAGAAGAAGTCAAACTTGCTGAAAGCTTGCTTTTTGACACGTCACAGGAGACGCTGCAGACTTTCACAGAATTTTACCGGGATAAAAAAATCGAGAAAAAGGAAAATATATCTCTCCTCCCTTTAGAAGAAAGGCTTGCCAATTATATCATCGAAGGTACTAAGGAAGGCCTGGCACAAGATTTGGAAACCGCATTGAAGAGAGGGGATAAACCGCTTGACATCATCAATGGCCCCCTTATGGACGGAATGGCTGAGGTTGGCAGATTGTTCAATGATAATCAGCTTATCGTTGCCGAGGTCCTGCAAAGTGCAGAAGCGATGAAAGCCGCGGTTTCACAACTGGAGCCCCTAATGTTGAACGAATCCGAAAGCGCTAAAAAAGGGAAGGTCCTTTTGGCGACTGTTAAGGGAGATGTTCATGATATTGGAAAGAACCTGGTTGATATCATCTTGTCCAATAATGGCTATGAAGTCGTTGATTTGGGAATTAAAGTAGCTTCGCAGCAAATTATTGAAGCGGTCCGGGCACATACGCCGACTGTACTTGGGCTTTCGGGTTTGTTGGTAAAATCAGCCCAGCAGATGGTCCTCACTGCCCAGGATCTGAAACAGACTGGAATTGATATTCCGATTCTTGTCGGAGGGGCTGCATTATCAAGAAAGTTTACCGATTTTAAGATTGCCCCAGAATATGTCGGACCGGTATTATACGCAAAAGATGCCATGGATGGATTGGCAACGGTGAATATTTTGCATGACGATGAAAAAAGGGCCGCACATCTTGAACAATTGGACGCGAAACGAAAAGCCGCAGCTGCGAACGCCGACGCAGCAGCCCTGATCGTTAAGCCTGAGCGGAAAAAGCCGGCAGCAAGCGTTGTGAAAGATGTACCGGTAAAAACACCGGCTGATTTAAATCGCCATATCCTGAAAGATTATCCATTCGATGTGGTGCTCCCGTACATAAATAAACAAATGCTGCTTGGACATCATCTCGGACTGAAAGGCAAGGTCCACGAGTTATTGGCGCAGGGGGATGAAAAAGCCACGCTGCTGGACAATCTTATTGATGAGCTTGTTACCTTCCTTAAAGGTAATAAGGAGCATCTTCTGAACGGTGTCTACCAGTTCTTCCCAGCTCAAAGTGAAGGGAACAAAGTATTTGTCTACAATCCGGAAAATCCAGGGCAAGTGCTGGAAACATTCAATTTCCCTCGCCAGGAATCAAGCCCGTTCCTCTGTTTGGCAGACTACCTAAAGCCTGTATCATCAGGTGATATGGATTATGTCGGGATGTTTGTCGTCACGGCAGGAAGAGGGATCCGGGCTTTAGCTGAACAATGGAAAAACGACGGCGATTTTCTGAAAAGCCATGCGATTTCCTCATTGGCGCTTGAAACGGCAGAAGGTTTCGCTGAACGGCTGCATCAACTGGTGAGGGATGCATGGGGCATTGGTGATTCCATTGAAATGACCATGAAGGAACGTTTTGCGGCAAAATATACAGGCCAGCGATATTCGTTCGGCTATCCGGCATGCCCTGACCTCGAAGACCAGGAAAAGCTGTTCCGCTTGCTGAAACCGCAGGATATCGGCGTGAATCTTACGGAAGGGTTTATGATGGAGCCGGAAGCCTCCGTTTCTGCGATTGTCTTTGCGCATCCTGAGGCCAGGTATTTCAATGTAAATAGGTAAGGGATAAAGAAGCGCATTTCCGCTTCTTTTTCTTTTTTACTGGCAGGAAAGTATAAAACTTTCTACCATGCATGAAGCAGGATACAGGCTAAGTACTTCACACCCTTATTGAGTGACCCTAACTTGTTGGGCCGGGCTATCTATCTTGGTCTGTGCAAGGCTCGCCAATCTGCTGGTTTTTTAATATATTTGATAACAAAATTGAATGAAACACTTTTTTGAAGACCACCTTATGGATAAAAAGAAAGGGTGGGTATTATGAAAGTGCTGTTTAGTTTTCTTCTCTTTTTTATCCTTGTAAATGATTCGGCCGGGGCGCCCATGGCGACAAGCCACACCGTCCAGGGAACGGGACGGCCGATTGCGGTCGACTTACTGCCACCCGGCCCCATAAACGGCAAGCAGCAGCAAAGGATTGCTTACCTGACATTTGATGATGGCCCTTCGACCAATACAAAGGCGATTCTTGATATCCTTGACCGGTACGAAATAAAGGCCACTTTTTTTGTTATGGGCCATGAAGAGCCTTATGCCATGAAAGGGTACAAGGAAATCAAAAATAGGGGCCATGTAATCGCCCTGCATTGTTTTTCACATGACTATTCAGTCATTTATCGGTCAAAGGAGGGATATTTTAAAGATTTGAACCGGTTGGAAGTTTTTCTTAAGAAGAATTTTGGCATTACATCAAATGTAGTAAGATTTCCAGGAGGCTCAAAAAATATAACGACGAGGCAGGCAGCCACAAAACATGTGGTACCCGATATTATCAACGAGCTAACTAAAAGGGGATACATTTATTATGACTGGACCATTGATTCGAGGGATGGCGACAGCCCGTACGTGAGTAAACAGGCCATCATTCAGAACGTTTTGAAAGAGGCAGCCCATCAGCAGCAAGCCGTGATTTTGCTGCATGACATCAATAGCATGAAAAATACGGTCAGAGCTCTACCCGATATCATTGAAGGCTTAAAGTCCCAGGGTTTCATTTTTGATATTATCGATGATTACTCGCCGAAGGTGCACTTATGATTTGCTTCATCCATGGGAGGATTTTTTCTTGGCCCTCCCTCTTCTTGTTTGTACTGAAGATAAGTTTGACTATAATATAAGATAAGAAGAAGGAGGCATTATCATTGAAAGAACTATCGGTTGATGAATTTATCAAAAAAAATGATGCCGTAGCTGTTGATGTCCGCTCCCCTATCGAATTTGCGGAAGGGTCGATTCCAAAAGCGAGGAACATACCATTGTTTACAAATGGGGAAAGGGAAGAAATAGGTACGATTTATAAAAAAGAAGGGCCGGCAGCGGCAAAATGGAGAGCGATGGAGGTTGTCGCTCCAAAGATTCCGGCCCTATTGTCTGAAATCAGAAAGGTAAAGGAAAGCGGTAAAGAGCCGGTTCTCTATTGCTGGCGCGGGGGAAGCCGGAGCCAGTCCATGGCAGCTTTTGCCGCCCTGTCCGGACTGGAAGTGCCAAGAATCGTTGGAGGGTACAGGGCTTATCGCGAAAGGATACTTGAAAAGATACCCCAAATGCTCCATGGCAAAGCAATTGTCCTGCACGGGATGACGGGCGTAGGGAAAACACAAATTCTCGATAAACTGAAAGAAAAAGGTTATCCGATCTTAGACCTTGAGAAATTTGCAAACCACCGCGGCTCGGTTTTCGGTTCATTTGGCCAGGGTGACGCCCATAACCAAAAAACGTTTGACGCCCTATTATTCGAGGAATTGTCTCAAATCGGAACATCGGATTACTTTATTATGGAAGCAGAGAGCAAACGCATCGGCCGGGCCACGCAGCCAGACGCCCTGCTCACTGCCAAGGAAGAAGGCATCCATATCAGCGTGGACGCCTCTATGGAAAAGCGGACAAGACGTATATATGAGGAATATATTCTTCCTTATAAAGACCAGCCCTGGTTTAAAGATAAAGTCTGGGAAAGCATCCATAAGATCGAAAAGAAGATCAAAAACAAGGAATCATTGCAAAGCTTATACCATGCCATAGAAGCTGAAAATTATGAAAAGGTGATCAATGTCCTGTTTGTGGACTATTATGACCCCCGCTATTCCCACAAGGAAAACTCTTATGAAGGGGAGTTTTTTTATGTAAATGCCGACTCAATTGCCGACGCAGCAGCCGAGATTGAAAAAATCATTGAGAATGCCGGTTTTGCGGCACCTGCAACTCTTAATTCATAACGATAAAAAGAGCGGCCTGAACAACAATTTATAATGGTGAAGCTATTTTACTATACATTACTTGTCAAAAGGTGCAAATTATATTTGTTTAGGGGGATCTGGATACTTTTAATCCAAATCCCCCTATTTTAATATGGCAGAACACAGGCTACGTTTGCTTTGTCCTTACGTCTACTCCTGTGTGCCCGGGCTGCGCTGATTTTTGCCTATATAAAAGGTTCGCCAATCGGTAAATTTTCTAACCGGCCAAAGCGGCAATAAAGATGTTTACTTTTTATCCGTTCAGGAAAATAGATAGTAAACGAAACCATTTGAAAGGACACATAAAGATATGCTGCCATCACTGTTTTTAGCACACGGAACGCCAACACTTGCGTTGGAAAAACATGCATATGCTGAATTTCTAAAGGACTATGCTTCTGGACTCCCGATACCCAAGGCGATCGTCATCCTGTCAGCCCATTGGGAAAGCAGGGAACAAACTGTTACTGCGGTGCAGAAACACGGTATCATACATGACTTTACCGGTTTTTCTGAGGAACTTTATCATATTACATATCCGGCACCCGGCATGATTGAGCTGGCGGATGACATTCTCTCATTGTTGGCACACGCCGGTGTATTTGCTTTGTTGGATAATAGGCGTCCTCTTGACCATGGGGCATGGGTGCCGCTGCATATTATGTATCCTGAAGCAGACATACCCGTTATCCCTCTTTCTATTAATCCAAGCCTGCCAAATAAAAGGCAATATGAAATTGGCATGGCATTGGCCGAATTAAGGAACAAGGATGTATTAATAATCGGCAGCGGCGGAATTGTACATAATCCGGAGGAATTCAGAATGGATATGGACGTCGCCGAAGGATGGGCTGTTTATTTTGAAGAATGGGTCGAGAAAAAAATCTGCAACTGGGATTTGCAGGATTTGTTTGACTATGAAACCAAGGCCCCATTCGCAATGTCAGCGGTTCCGACAAAAGAGCACTTTGCCCCGCTGTTAATCGCTATGGGAACAGGGCATGAAAATAAGGATCCACGCCTGCTTTACAGATCATTTGAATTAGGGAATTTAAGCCTTACCGCCTGGGAGTTTTGAGTATAAAATCGATTAGGACGAACGTTTTTCTGCCAATGGGCAGGCAAGGCAAGAATGACTATTAAAAATAACGAAAAGCATAGTAAATTGTGAAAAAAGTACGATTTCGTTCAATTTTCAGCCAATAATAAATAAATGCCGTTCTTTTTCACTATTATTGCAGTTCTAACCCTTGGATATTTCCCGGAAAACATGATAATATAGCATTTGAAAACGTTTTATGCTTTGAATTTTAATAATCTTTCAAAAAAATCACTATTTTTATATAATAAACTGAAGGTGGTTTACATTTTTTGAAGATAAAATTAATGTTTTTGGAGCCAAAACGGTGATATAAAAATTCTTCGAACAGTTGGGGGTTTACGAAATGGCCAACAATGATGCTAGCGCATATGACCCATGGAAAGTTTTTTCTGGTCCAAACCTTGGCTACGTCATGGAGCAATACGATTTATTCCAAACAAATCCGGAGGAAGTCGATCCGGAGCTGAAAACGTTTTTTGAAACATACGGCCCTCCGTCTGAGGAGATCTTGGCCGGGACAGGCCGCACCCAAGTTCCGGTACAGCAACAACCGGTTTCTTCATCCGGCACGCTGCCGATGAAGAAAATCATGTCGGCTGTAAAGCTTGCCGAAAATATCCGTACATATGGGCACCTTGCTGCTGATATTTATCCGTTAAATGAGGTTCCGCTTGATAATGACCTTCTTCACCTTGATAATTACGGGTTGACTGCCGAGGATTTAAAGGGGATACCGGCTGACCTGATCTGTGAAGCTGCGCCAGGGAACGTAAAGAACGGATATGAAGCGATTCAATACTTAAAAGAGTTATATACGAAAACTATTGCTTTTGAATTTTCTCAGGTAAATGACCTTGAGGAAAGACAATGGCTGAATAACATGGTTGAATCCGGGGAGATTTTTCCTGAGATTTCAAAAGAAAAGAAAACGTTGCTGTTAAAGAGGCTGAATGAGGTAGAGGGCTTGGAGAAGTTCCTGCACCGTACATATGTAGGCCAAAAGCGGTTTTCGATTGAGGGCCTGGATGCCCTTGTGCCGGTTCTTGATGAAATCATTTCAGAAACCGTCCAAAACGGGACTTCCAATGTAAATATCGCTATGGCTCACCGTGGCCGTTTGAATGTCCTTGCTCATGTGCTTGGCAAACCCTATGAAATCATTTTCTCTGAATTCCAGCACTCGCCGAACAAAGACCTTGTTCCTTCAGAAGGTTCCATCGGGATTAACTACGGCTGGACTGGAGACGTAAAATACCACTTAGGCCTTGATAAGCAAATTACGAAAGCAAACACACAAAAAGCCAGGCTGACACTTGCTAACAATCCCAGCCATCTGGAAGTTGTGGGCCCGGTCGTGGAAGGTTATACCCGTGCTGCACAGGAAAGCAGAAGACAGTCCGGGTTCCCTGATTCCGATATTGAAAAATCACTGGCAATCCTTGTCCATGGGGATGCTGCATTCCCTGGTGAAGGCATTGTTCCTGAAACAATTAACTTAAGCCGGTTAAAAGGCTATCAAATAGGTGGAGCCATCCACATCATCGCGAACAATATGATTGGCTTTACGACTGAAAGTGAAGACTCACGCTCTACTAAATACGCAAGCGATCCGGCAAAGGGCTTTGAAGTCCCGGTTGTGCATGTCAATGCTGATGATATCGAAGCATGTCTGGCTGCGGCTGCACTTGCACACAAGTATCGCACAAAGTTCAAGAAGGACTTTCTGATTGATTTGATTGGATACAGGCGCTTCGGGCATAACGAAATGGATGAGCCGCTCGTTACCCAGCCGCAGATGTATGCCTTGATCCATAAGCATCCGACCGCTAAAGAAATTTATGCGGAAAAGCTGCTTAAGTCTGGCGCTGCTGCCAAGGAAGAAATCGCTGACATTGAAGGACAGGTTGAGGCAAAGCTTAAAACGGCTTACGATAGAGTATCTGGGAATAAGCCTGAGGAACCGGAGGAGTTAAATCCACCGGAGACCGTCGAACATGGATTGCCAGAGCTTAAGACATCCGTAACGTCAGAAGAATTGAAAGCGATTAATGAAGAGCTGTTGAAATGGCCTGAAGGATTTAAAGTGAATAAAAAGCTCGGCCGCATCCTGTCCCGCCGCCTCGATTCATTTGGTGAAAATGGCAAGATTGACTGGGCCCATGCCGAAACCCTGGCATTTGCTTCTATATTAAAGGATGGAACTCCAATCCGCTTAACAGGACAGGATTCAGAGCGTGGAACATTCGCGCAACGGAATATCGTCCTTCATGATAGTGAAACCGGGAAGACTTACTCCCCGCTTCACACCCTTGACGGAGTGAATGCATCCTTTGCCGTGCACAATAGTCCGTTAACGGAAACAGCGGTACTTGCTTTTGAATATGGCTACAATGTTTTTGCTCCTGAAACGCTTGTACTTTGGGAAGCGCAGTTTGGGGACTTCGCAAATACAGCGCAGGTCATATTCGATCAGTTCATCGCAGCCGGCCGTGCAAAATGGGGGCAAAAGTCCGGGCTTGTCATGCTTCTTCCTCACGGTTATGAAGGGCAGGGGCCGGAACACTCAAGCGCCCGCCTTGAAAGGTACTTATCATTGGCTGCAGAGAATAACTGGACAGTGGCAAACCTGAGTTCCGCCGCCCAGTATTTCCATCTTCTGAGAAGGCAGGCAAGCATCCTTGAACTGGAGGAAGTGCGGCCGCTGGTTATTATGACACCGAAAAGCATGCTAAGAAACCAAACGATGGCATCAGGCATTTCCGAATTCACCGAAGGGGAATTCCGTCCAGTCATCGAAACACCGGGCGGCAATCCCGACATGGTGGAGCGAGTCGTATTCTGTACAGGCAAGATTGCGGTGGAATTACGGGAAATGGTAGCTTCACAGGAAGGATTCGAGTGGCTGAAAATCATCAGCATCGAGGAACTTTATCCGTTCCCGTTCAAAGAGATTTGCAATTTGCTCGGTAAATATCCGAATCTTAAGGAATTGTTCTGGCTTCAGGAAGAACCAAAGAATATGGGTGCATGGAGCTATATCGAACCGAGGATAAATGCTGCGGCACCAGTTGGCCTGTCTGTTTCCTATATTGGCCGCAAGCGCAGATCAAGTCCTGCGGAGGGCGACCCGTTGGCCCATAGAAACAAACAGCAGAAAATCATGAGGGAAGCAATCACGCGTACTGTAGAGGGGGAAAAGTAAGATGGCTGAAGTGAAAGTGCCAGAATTAGCGGAATCCATATCTGAAGGAACGGTTGCCCAATGGCTTAAGCAACCAGGTGACCAAGTAGAAAAGGGCGACTATATCGTCGAACTGGAAACTGATAAAGTAAACGTTGAAATCATTTCTGACCATGCAGGAACGATCCAGGAACTTCTTGCTGAGGAAGGGGATACCGTACAGGTTGGACAAGCGATTGCCATAGTGAATGAAAGCGGAACAGCCGCAGCACCGTCTGCTGCGCCTGCTGAAGCTCCTAAGGCAGAAGCACCGGCAGCCCTTGCAGAAGAACAGGCTGCACCGGCACCAGCAAGCACACCGGTACAGCCTGTGGAGAAAGAGGAAACAAATGCCCAGAATGGGAATAAAACAATTGCGTCACCGGCAGCCCGTAAGCTGGCCCGTGAAAAAGGAATCGATTTGAGCGATGTTCCTGTTTCGGATCCGCTTGGCAGAGTCCGTGTCCAGGACGTTGAAGCAGCAGGGAAGGCTCCTGCAAAACCGGCAGCACCGGCCCCTGTGCCGCAGGCAAAACCTGCTGCAGCAGCGCCAGTCCAAAATGATGGCCGTACAGAAGTCATCAAGATGTCACGCCGCCGCCAAACCATTGCTAAACGCCTTGTTGAAGTCCAGCAAACGGCTGCGATGCTGACAACATTCAATGAAGTAGACATGACCGCCATTATGGAACTGCGCAACCGCCGCAAGGATGCATTTTTCAAGCAGCACAATGTAAAGCTCGGTTTTATGTCTTTCTTTACAAAAGCTGTTATCGGTGCGCTTAAAAAGTATCCATTATTAAATGCCGAAATTCAGGGCAATGAAATCCTTAAAAAGAACTTCTATGATATCGGTGTAGCTGTTTCCACTGATGAAGGACTGGTTGTACCGGTTGTCAGGGATGCGGATCGAAAGGGCTTTGCCGATATTGAAAGTTCCATTGCCGACCTGGCTGTAAAAGCCCGGAACAATAAATTGGCACTGTCCGACCTTCAAGGCGGCACATTTACCATTACAAACGGCGGAACTTTCGGTTCACTGTTATCCACACCAATCCTGAACGCACCACAGGTCGGAATCCTTGGAATGCACAAAATCCAGGTAAGGCCGGTTGCGATTGACAAGGAACGTATGGAAAACAGGCCGATGATGTACCTTGCATTATCATACGACCACCGCATCGTCGACGGAAAAGAAGCGGTTGGATTCCTCGTAACAGTAAAAGAATTGCTGGAAGATCCGGAACAATTATTATTGGAAGGCTGATTTGTGTTTCCATTAAATGTGTGCCCCTGTCTATACTTATGGACAGGGGTATTTGTGCAAGAGAAGTGAAGAGGAAACAGCTAATTTCTTCCTTATATTATTGATTGCATTTGGCGGCGAGGAAGCGATCTTTTATTTGTATGGATGGTAACAAGCGGTCCTTTTGAACTCTGTGCCGGGTTGTATTATTCTTACGCTAGAATGTCACGGTTTCAATGCTTTGGAAAATATTAATGTTGGACAGCTTATGTGGAGTTTGAGACAGATTCATATTATTTAGGACAGATTATGCAATTTTTTGGACAGACCCCCAGGAATTTAGGACATGATTAATTGTGGTGTAATAAATCAATCTTCACCAAAAAGAGGAGGCGGATGTAAATGTTAAAAAAATATACCCTAGATACAGCAAAGCGTGATGTTTTGATCGATGTCACTGCGCATGTACAGGATTTCATTTCCCAAGCCGGATTGGAATCCGGGATAGCTTTAGTGTATTGTCCCCACACTACCGCCGGCATCACAATAAATGAGAATGCGGATCCTGATGTAAAACGGGATATGCTGCGCAGGTTTGATGAATTATACCCCTGGAGCCACACGCTTGATTTACATGATGAAGGGAATACTGCTGCACATATGAAAGCGAGCACAGTAGGTTCTTCCCAGCAACTAATCATCCATCAGGGAAAATTACTCCTCGGGACATGGCAAGGCATCTATTTCTGTGAATTTGACGGGCCGCGAAACAGGCACTTTTTCGTAAAATTGATGGAAGATTAATTGAATAGGTAGTGTTTATCTAGAAGGAAAGCAACTATCCATGCTTTCCTTCTTTTTTTTCGGTTTAACAGGTTTTACAAAAAGGGGAATTGGGTAAGGTTTGTTGGAGGAATAAAATGGAATTTAGTGAGAAGTAAGATAGGAACTGTGGTAAAGGCTCATAATATTTTGGCGTTTACAAAAGGCAAAGAATAGGCCTATCGCCATTTGGGTTTTAAAGGTAAAATAAACCATTCTTCCCATATCTGACAATTTTCTTACATGATATATTATAAAATGACTATAATTTTGCATATTGAAAACATAAATATTATCGTTCTTTGTTTTAATTTTTTCAGGAAGAGGTGCGATTCATTTTGTTAGCTTATTTGTATGAAAGATTAAGAGAGAAGCAGGAACACCTCGTACGCTTGTATGCCTGCAAAGCGAACCTGGAAGGAGCCCAGGATGAATTCATCAGCTATGAGAAAACATGCACGGAGCCGGAACTTTCAGCTGAGACATGGCAAGGCAAATGGGCAACGGAGTTTCAGGACATCCGGAACGATGGAATACTTCTGCAATATAAAAATCTGGCACATCAACAGTTAAACCACTCGATAACTTCTGTGGAAGCTGCCATTACCGAGACAAAACTTGAGATTGAAAATATAAGAAACCAAATTGAGGCAGCGGAGGAGCAGGCACGGAGGGAAAGGGAAAAAGCAAGACAACAACAAAAAAGCGTATAAAGGAAAGTGAAAACATTGAGTGAAATTAAACTAAGATCGAGTGACATTAAGGCAGCGTTAAAGGAAATGAATTCTGCTGCTGAGGCACTGGAAACCAGTTATCCCTCCGATATTGCATCTCGCAATCAGATGGACATCGTCAATAGAATGAATGAAATAAACGCCAGTATGCAGCAGGCTTTAGAAACCTACAAAAAATTACTCCTTTCAAACGTTGATTCCACAATGAAATCGACCGAATGGCTGGAACATGTGGATGCAGAGGTTGCAAGAGCCATTAAATACAGATAGATCGGGGGATATTCGTCGTGAAAGTCTTGGACGTTAGCGGGCTGGAAAATGGGATAAAGGAAATGGAACAAATTCTCAAGTCACAAAAAGAACAAGCGGAACGCATAGAAAAGGCCATCACTGATTTCAACGGGCTGGCCAACTCTTTTTCCGGGAAAGGAGGCAACGCCATCAGGGCCTTTTATGATGAGTGCCATCTGCCCTTCATCCAATCCTTTCACAATTTTCTTGGCTATTATAGTGAAGCAATCGAAACAATGAAAAAGGAATTGAATGAATTTGAGCCGGTAAACAGCGGATTCATTTCCCAAAGCTACCTGGAACACGACATCGACCCGGCATTGAACCGACTGAAAAACACTGTATCAGAGATGACCGTTGAAGCGAACGGATACATTGCAGAAGTCAGCGATATTGCCTATATTCCACGTATTGAAGACCGTTCATTCCAGGGAATGGTTCAAAGCGGTCAAAAGAAAATGGATGAGACAATCGAGAAATTGAATGAATATGATAAGGACAACGTATCTGCACTTGATATTCTGGAAAAAGACGCCCAAAATCTGAAAAGCTATATCACTAAAATAGAATCACTGTTTCAATCAGGGGGTCTAAGCATTTCGACATTCAAGAGCGGGCAGTTGGAGAAGTATGAAGAGTACAACAAGGTGACTGCCGACCTGATAAGGGACATATGGAGTGACGTTACGAACCCTTTTGGGCAGGTGAATGACAGGTTAAGCTGGGCAGATGCGGCTTTTATCAGTACTCACGGATTGTCTTTATTTGGATCAACCATCATGGCAAAAACAATGGAATTCAAATACGTGGGCGGGAAACCGAATGTAAGGCAAATGCTAAAAGGTGATTTTCGATTCAGCGTGAGAGCATCCGATTCATGGACCAGCAGGGGGAATTACAGTTCTTATTTCGCCAGGAAATTCAGAAACTTTCAAGCCTCCTCACCAACTAGCTGGATCGGTAAATTCGTTCACAGGCACGCAGCCACATACCGGACGCCTTCTGATTTTATCAAGCATTTGGCCGGTTATCCGAAGAACATGAATGGCATCATGAGGGGAACAGATTTATATAAGAGCTATTTCAATAGAATCGAATCAGGCTCTAAGGAAATTATCAAGTCTGTTGCAAAAGCAAAGGGATTTACTACTACAGCAAAGCGGATTCCAATTGTGGGAACGGCGATTTCTTATGTTTCAAATTTAGGTGAACTGGTTTCACAGGAAAACAAAGATAAAACACTTATGGAAAAAGCTGGTCGTACTATATTCGGTATTGGAGCTGATACTTTTTCTGTAGCTGCTGGTGCCAAAGGTGGCGCCGTGGTAGGGGCACTTATAGGAGGTCCGCCAGGTGCCATTATCGGAGGGGCTGTTGGAGCGGTTGGAGGTGCTTTTGTCGGAGCTGCCGCTGGCGGCAAAATAAAAGACTTGGGTGAAAAAGCGTTTGGAGGACTGGAGAAAGGTTTCAAATCTATAAAGAAATGGTTTAAGTAATATAAAAAAATAGTCTGATTAAAATAGACTATACTTACTATTGGGAGAAAACATGGGGAATGACTTTGTACTATATATAAAATATATTGGGATTGTTTTAATGTGTACTCAACTAGGTTACGCTAGTGCAATTTTGGTGCTAGGGAAAACGATGCTTGAGTATTATGAATGGGGTTACTTCAAAAAACCCGAAAATTGGTTTCAACGATTAACAAATATTTTTTTAGATGTTACAGCAGGATCCGGTTACTATATTTATAAGGCATTATTACGCTTTCCCTGGATTTTGAGAAAACTTTTATTTTTACTCATTTATGGGATTGCCATATTTGTAGGAATGGTTGTTGTTGCATTTTTAACTACAAGATAGTCACATTTATAAAAAGTTAGTAATGTTTCCCAGGAGTTTAAGAAAATTATTTTTTGCTTTAACTAACGTTGGGGCAGTAGCTAGAATGTGAATTAATGACTTGATGGGAAGGTGATGCATTTATGAAATTCCTGACTGCATGTACGACAGCAGAGCTTGCGGCAATGGTGTCCATTAATGGCTATCCAGGTGTAGCAAAGGGTATTGCTGAGGCCGGGCTTGGAGAAAGAAGCGCCAAGGAATGGGAAGCCATTATGGAGGTTACTGCCCATCAATTAATACTCAAGCAAATATGGGATGAGGAAAAGGATGAAAGGGATGGGAACCCGTTTACTTCTGAGCTGCAGGAATTTATTAAAAACTACGTAGAATCAAAATGGATGGTACGTTGTACAAATATCCCGGAAAAATCAGTATTGATGATTCACCACATGAATGACGATACCTGGTTAAGCCATATTATTTATAAAGACTTTCTTCATGAGTTCTCATACATAAAGTCTGAGGAAATTCTCGATTTCATAAAAGAATTTTATTCTTTCCAGCCAGTTTCACCCGGTATCGAAGCGGAATTTAGATTGACTGATGATCTTTTTGATATGCTAAGCGAAAAAAAGAAGCTTAAAAAAGTGATTAAGCTATCATCATTTTCATATGAAGAAGAAAAAAGTTTTAACAATTTCATAGAGGACCTGGATCAGCAGCAATGGTCCCTATATAACATTTCGTATTTTAATATTCCCCATTATGAAAAAGAACCGTTCCTGGAGAATATCGTATTCTTCCTGCCAGGCCCAAACGGTATCTGGCTCGTAGAGTACACGGACCATGAAACCCAGCCGGTTCATATACGCCTCGCATCCAGTGAGGATTGGAATGATCTTTTGGCCGGTGTCGGCACTGTGGCTTCGTATGCAAACTAGTAGAATAGAAAAGGGTGGCATGAAAATTTCATGCTTCTTTTTTTTCAATTGAGTACTCATTTGCTAAAACTACATTTTGTTGCATGGGTTATGAATTTTAATATCTTTTGAAGAGTTTTATATTTATTGATGCAGTATTTTTGTGAAAAGTCTGGTCGGCGGAACAACGCGTTCAAGTATTATACCAACCGGAGTTTACCGATAAGGATTACTCAAATTAGCTTTTTGTATTATTATTTAAAATACTCACTATAAATAATTCCTTTTTTTTCGATTTCTATTGACGGCACTCTAGCCAAAGGTCTAAAATCAGAAAACAATACATATTGCGACAACTTGGCATTGTGGCTGTTAAAGAGGTTTTAGACTATGAGAAAAATACTGACAGATGTAGGTCCGATAGGATGGAATATTATTATCGGAACCATGTTTGGCCGGATGGCCACCTCGATGAGCATGCCTTTTCTGGCGATTTATTTAACGAAATTCATGAATGTAACCCCGGCGATGACTGGTGCGATTGTTGCTGTCAGCTCCCTTGTCGGCGTGCTGGCAAGCTTTCTGGGAGGTTATTTATCAGACCGGTTTGGCAGGAAAAGGGTCCTCATCTTATCAATTTTTGCCTGGGCTTTTGTTTTTGCCGGGTTTGGTTTTTCAAAGACCGTAGCTGCTTTCTTTATTATGAACTCCTTAAATGGCCTTTGCAGGGCCCTTTTTGAACCTGCGTCAAGAGCGTTGCTGTCCGATATCACCGATCCGAAAAACAGGCTGCTCATCTTCAACCTGCGATATTTCGCAATCAATGTCGGGGTAACCTTCGGGCCGCTGCTGGGTTTGAAACTGGGCTCTGCAGACTCAATGGCCACATTTTTTGCTGCCGGTTTCATTTATGCTTTATACGGTGTAACCCTGGTGCTTGCATTGAAAAGTTATCAAGAGAAGGCTGCTGCCGCTTCCAATGCGATCACCTTCACGGAAGCCGCAGGAGTAATAAAACAGGATAAAATTTTCACTATGGCACTGCTCGGTTTGATTCTGGCAATCATCGGATTTTCCCAATTCAATTCCACGTTGCCGCAGTATTTCTCTTCATCGGATGCTTTTGAAGATGGAGTTGCCATGTTTACATACCTGCTGACGCTAAATGCTATTATTGTAGTCATATTGCAGTATCCAATCGTCACTCTAAGCAAAAGGTTGCCTTCCGTTCTTTCCATTGGAGCAGGTAATTTGATTATTTCATTGTCGCTTTTGGGATTCGCTTTTGCAAAGAGCATTCCTGTCTTAATCGCGGTTATTTTATGCTTCACAATTGGTGAGATCCTGATGTTTTCGATGACGGATATTTTCATTGATGATTTGGCGGATCCGGATATGAAGGGAACCTATTTTGGAGCCATGGGCTTTAGCAATCTTGGAAATGTGATTGGACCCTGGTTTGGCGGTGCTTTGCTCGGGCACTTTGGCGCAGGCCAGCCCCTGTATTTATTTGGGGGACTTGGTGTTACAGCCATCGTGGGAGTCCCGCTATTTCTGATTGTCTATATCCAGCTGAAAAAAAGGAAAACCAGTGAATTTTCCCATCATATCGAGGTTCCCAGGTAAAAGATGGGTAAACTGCTACGTCATGGTTGATCATCCAATACAAAAACTTCCTTAGCTTCCTTGGTAAATATTTTGCACTGAAATAACGGATTATCTCTGTTATCCTTGTCAGGTGTTTACCAAGGAGGTTATCCGCATGAATCATAAGAAAATATTATCATTCATTCTGGCTCTTTGTTTCATTACACTTGGATTAATTTTTGAACATGGGGAAAAGGAAAAAGCTGCTTCCCCTGTTAACCATAAAGACAGGAATTACCCTCATACAGCTAAAAAGTATTCACCCACAACAGGGAAAAAACATGTTGTAAAAAAGGGTGAAACGATATCGGATGTAGCTAAATTGCACGGAGTCCCCATAGAGAAGGTGGAGCAGGCAAACGAAGATGACAAGGGTGGCGTGAAGCCGGGAGAAGCTCTCCTGATTCCAAAATCACCGATAAAAGGTTCTGATAAAGAATTGCTTGCAAGGCTTGTCCATGCCGAGGCAAAAGGAGAACCATATAAAGGAAAAGTGGCCGTAGCAACGGTTGTGCTAAACCGCATCCAAAGCGAACAATTTCCTGATACCGTCCCAGCGGTCATTTACCAGAAAAACCAGTTTGAGCCTGTTATGAACGGAAGCATTCAAAAGCCAGCCGGTAAAGAGGCGAAAAAGGCGGTAAATGAAGCCATTGCGATTCAGGGCAAAACAGATGAAGCATTATATTTCTATAATCCAAGTATTTCTGAGAGCAAATGGATGAGGCAGCTGACAGTGATCAAGGTCATCGGCAAGCATCATTTTGCGATATAAAACAAAACCGGCCGCAGGCATGTTAGCATATGCTGACCGGTTTTTTCTATTTATCGAAATAATATCTCTTTAAAGCGTTAAAGGGGTAAGATATAATTTATACAAAGTTCAAAAAATATGTATTCAGCCACAAAAGCAAAAAAGGAGATGAAATTTTGGCAGATACTCATGTTTATACAAAAAAAGAAGAAATCGTGAATGCCATTACACACGGAATCGGAGTATTGTTAAGCATTGCCGCTCTGGTATTCCTGATCTTATTTTCAGTGAAACAAGGATCTGCTTGGCATATCACAACTGCCGCCATTTACGGAGCTACAATGGTCGTTCTTTTTGCGGCTTCCACACTGGTACATAGCTTTCCGCCAGGTAAGGCAAAGGATATCTTTGAAATCTTTGACCATTCAGCCATTTACTTTTTCATAGCTGGTACATACACACCGTTTACGCTTATTGTGATAAAGGGCGCTCTTGGATGGACACTTTTGGGCATTGTTTGGGGAATTGCGCTTGTCGGAATCGTTTTTAAGACATTTTTTGTGAAAAGGTTCCTGTTCCTTTCAACAATTCTTTATATCGCCATGGGCTGGCTCATTGTGATTGCCTGGAACCCGTTAACGGAAACTTTACCGGCAGCCGGAATGCATCTGCTGGTCGCAGGCGGGCTTTTATATACGGTAGGAGCCGTGTTTTATGTATGGCGCGGGTTTCCATTCCATCATGCTGTTTGGCACGTATTTGTACTGGGTGGAACAGCGGCTCATTTCTTTGCCGTGCTGCTTTATGTGCTTCCGATCGCTTTATAAATATTCCTATCCATATTTGGATAGGTTTTTTATTTGTCGAGGTGATGGAAAGAATACAGGAATAAAAATGGAAATGTGTTTAATTGGGGATTTTCTGAAGGGTTTGCTATGTTCTGCAATATATGTATGATATATGTGAAGACCACTATATTGTATGAAAAGAGACTATAAAATTGTATTTGTCATGTTTAGTTGGGGAGGTATTGGGACCATGGAAAAAACGGTGGATTTGGTATTCAGCAGTGAAATACTGAATGAAGGCGCTGACCTGTTTGAAGTTGACCGCAACAGCTTGACGAAATTAGGGGACTTCGAAAATTATATTTATAGAGGAAAAAGGGATAGCCTTGATGTCATTGTAAGATACACCCATTCTTCACATCGTACTTATGACCTTTTGGCAGCAGAAATTGATTGGGTATCTTTTTTAAAAAATAAGGGTTTCAATGTTTACGGCCATTTTACGTCTAAAAATGGGCAGCTTGTAGAAACAAGGAAGGCGAGGGATGAAACGGAATTTTATATATCGTGCTTTGAGATGCTTCCTGGCAGACAAATTGGCTGGAGAAATATCGAAGAAAACGGCGGTCTGGCACGAATTTGGGGAGCAGCAATCGGCAAACTGCATCGTATCACGAAATCTTACCAACCTCCCACAGGAAAAGCTGCCAGGCTTCAGTGGGATGATGATGAGTTGATCCAAATTGAAATGTTTAAACCCGATATAGAATCAGAAATAGCAGCTTACCGTGACAGGATTATCGCTCAGATAAATAGTTTAGAGAAGACTGAAGATAATTATGGTTTGATTCATTCAGATTTGCACTCCGGAAATTTCCATATCCATGGAGAAGACATCTTTCTCTTTGATTTCGATGATTGTTCATACCACTGGTTTGGGAGCGATATTGCAATTCCGTTATACTATATAGTCTTTCAGAGGGATTTACATTCAAAGGATGGGCGAGATGAATTTGCCTCACGTTTTTTCACTAAATTCATAGAAGGTTATAAAATGGAATATATACTGGGCCCGGGAACTTTAGAAAGCATACCATTATTTCTGAAGCTTCGTGACATTGTCCTTTTATCTGTGTTATATAAGAAATTTGACTTTTCCCGGTTAAGCGCCAATGAAAGAAGGTTTTTTGAAGAAGTAAAAGTGCGTGTGCAGCAGGAAGAGGCAATCATTGACTTTAGGGATTTACATTTCCAATGAAATATGGCTATGCATAAACAAAACTCGCCAATCGGCGAGTTTTTTGATTTATGCGGAAATCCTGGCTTGGGGCAGCATTTTTGAAGATTGGAGCCGCTTGCGGACAAGGACGCCCACCCAGCCGGCAATTATGGCCTTGATGATTCCAACTGCCAGAAATGGTGTTGCACCGCCGGTAATGGCGGCTGTCCAGGACAGGGATGCAGCAAATTTTAACCAAATCGTCCCGAAAGTCAGGGTGATCACCATACCGACAATGTTGGCAAAGATCGCAATAGGAATTTTAAAATTCGTTTTCTCAAGAATCAGTCCGGTAACATAAGCGGTTGGGATAAAACCGACTAAATATCCGCCGGTCGGACCGACAACTTTTGAAATACCTCCTGACATCTCAGCAAACACCGGAATGCCAACTGCTCCGATAATAAGGTATAAAATAACGGACAAAGTGCCATATCTAGCCCCCAAGATTGTAGCTGCCAATCCGACTGCCAGTGTTTGGCCGGTGATCGGGACCAGCGGCAGCGGTATGGTAACTTGCGCCAGAATCCCAATAATCGCCGCAAATAATGCCGTGATAATCATCATTCTTAATCGATCGCGATTATGTTCCATCTTGCCCCTCCTATGTAAACACTTTTTAAAGATTGGTTAACATATATTATATTGTAATTTTCACCATAACAGTTTGTCAATGTGAAAAAGGAAACACCGTCGAAACGCAGTCAGTTTTCTGAAAATTCACCCATGTTTTCTCATTATGAAAAAGGGAATAAAGTAAGATAGCCAGTTAGTTTGAAATGCGCGAATGAAATATAAAGCCTAAGTTAAAGCCAAACTAAGCGTGCTGATACCAACATCTAAGAAAGTAGGAAACATCATGGATGGAATTTTTTACGCGCTGCTTCCGGCTGTTTTCTGGGGGAGCATCGTTTTAGTCAGTGTGAAACTGGGAGGCAATGCCTATAGCCAGACGCTGGGCATCACTCTTGGCGCACTGCTTTTTTCTATTGTTATGTTTTTTATTAAGACGCCTGATATGGATATGCTTGTATGGGTTGTCGGAATCATTTCAGGAATTGCCTGGGCGGTGGGGCAGCTCTATCAATTAAACAGCGTTAAATACATGGGTGTATCGAAAACTGTCCCTATTTCTACAGGCATGCAGCTTTTGGGGACCACTTTGGTTGGTGTCATTGTTTTTAAGGAGTGGACAACGAACACGACAATCATCCTTGGCATAATTGCTCTTGTATGCATCATTGCGGGTGTCATATTGACCGGGGTGGGCAAGAAAGAAGGAAACGGCCAACAGGAGGATCTGAAGAAAGGATTATTCGTTCTCGCCATTTCTTCGCTGGGATTTCTGGGATATGTGGTAGTTGTGAGATGGTTCAACATAGAGGGCTGGTCTGCCATATTGCCACAGTCAATCGGGATGCTGGCAGGAGCCGTTATGCTTTCGGTAAAGCATAACCCTTTTACAAAATATGCTGCCCGAAACATATTGACCGGGATCATGTGGGCCATTGGGAACATTGGCCTGCTGCTGGCCAATCCAAAGGTTGGGGTGGCGATTGCTTTTTCGATTTCACAAATGGGGATAGTCATATCAACCCTCGGAGGGATTTTCCTTTTAGGAGAAAAGAAATCCAAAAAGCAATTGACATTTGTAATTATTGGCTGCTCGCTTGTTATAGCAGGAGGAGTCTTGCTTGGAATGACGAAAAAATAAGGAGTGTAATACATGTATAAGGATTTAGAGAATAAAGTAGTAGTAATTACCGGCGCAGCCACAGGTTTAGGCAAAGCAATGGCGGAACGGTTTGGCCGGGAAAAGGCTAAGGTTGTGGTGAATTATCATTCCGATCGAAATGAAGTGGATGAACTCATTCAAAGCATAAAGACCGCTGGCGGGGATGCCGCAGCCATTAAGGGTGATGTGACGAATGAAGATGACGTCAAAAAGATGATTTCATTTGCGGTTGAAACCTTTGGCTCATTGAATATCATGGTCAATAATGCCGGCATTGAAAATGAAGTGCCGACTGAACGGCTTTCATTGGATGATTGGAACAAGGTCATCGATGTCAATCTGACTGGTGTTTTTTTGGGAAGCAGGGAAGCGATCGCTTATATGCTGGAGCACGATATCAAGGGGAGCATCATCAATATGTCTTCTGTTCATGACCGGATTCCTTGGCCCCATTTCGCCCACTATGCTGCAAGCAAAGGCGGCGTAAAAATGCTGACTGAAACGCTTGCCCTTGAATATGCTCCGAAACGGATCCGGGTCAATAACATCTCGCCTGGTGCGATTGACACCCCAATCAATGCAGAAAAGTTTGCCGACCCACAAGGGAAAAAAGAAGTAGAAGCTTTAATCCCCATGGGGTATATCGGTAAACCGGAAGAAATTGCTGCATGTGCGGCTTGGCTGGCTTCTGATGAATCCAGTTATGTTACCGGATTAACGCTTTATGCAGATGGAGGAATGACGAAATATCCAGGCTTTCAGGCAGGCAGGGGTTAAGTGGACAAGGGAGTGATTTTTTGCTCCCTTGTTTTTTTATGCCAACAATTAATGGGAATAAGAGGTATAATTGTAATTATTGGATAAAAGTTGAGATAAGAGGGATTATCATGAGCCGGTATAAAGGATATGTAATGGTGGTTGTGGCAGCTTCATTATGGGGGATTTCGGGAACGGCCGCCCAGCACTTGTTCCAGCACTTCAATGTGGAAATGGGGTGGCTTGTGACAATTAGGCTGCTTGCTTCAGGGATGCTTTTTCTGCTGCTTGGAATGATAGGCGGTAAAAGGCAGGCAGTATGGGATATTTGGAAAAGCAAATATACAATCTTCCATTTTGTTCTCTTCGGTTTGTTTGGAATGCTTGGCGTGCAGTTTACCTATTTTGCGGCCATTGAGGCCGGTAACGCAGCAGTTGCGACATTGCTGCAATACGCCGCACCAGTGATTATCATGGGTTATTATTTGCTTAAGCTGCGTAAATTTCCGAATCGGTTCGAAATCACCGCGGTTTTCTTAACGCTGATGGGGACGTTTCTGCTACTGACAGACGGGGCTCCGCAAACGCTTGCCGTATCAAAAGAAGGCTTTTTATGGGGGATATTATCTGCGCTTGCGCTCGCGTTTTACACGCTTTATTCGGACAAATTAGTCAGGGAATTCGATTCGATCATTGTCGTAGGCTGGGGGATGATGATTGGCGGCCTCGCGTTATGCCCGGTATATCCTCCTGGTTTACAGACACTGGCATCTCTGGATTTTACTGCGGTTCTTATGATTTTATTTGTCATCATATTTGGTACCCTGATCCCGTTTTATTTATTCATTGACAGCATGCGTTATATCACGCCGAAAGAAAGCAGTCTGCTCTCCTGTACAGAACCATTGTCATCCGTCATTTCATCGGTTTTCTGGCTGGGAGTTTCTTTTGGTATGTACCAGGGAATTGGGGCAATCGGTATCATCTCTATGGTCATTATCCTGACAATAAGCCCAAAACAGGTTGAAAGCGGTACTGTCACTATGGACGAAATGGACACGAGGTTTTCATGATGCCTCCCCAAAAAAAAGCCTAAATTTTTTTTATCATGATTAGTGCCTAGTCACAATCGCCCTTATAGTCATATTTCTATAAGGAAACAAAAAACATTTACATGAGGAGGAAGATTGTGAATAACGCAATTGAAACAACAGATGACATGAGGATTCGTCCATTTGGCTTTGGACGTTGGGGCTTTGGCAGACCATTTGGCTTTGGTCGCTGGGGCTTTGGCAGACCGTGGGGCTTTGGATTTGGCAGACCGTGGGGCTTTGGATTTGGCGGCCCATTTGTCGGAGGTTTATTGGGAGGACTTGCCGCGGGTACCTTAATTGGCGGATTGGGAGGCTACGGCTATCCTTACGGCTATGGTTACGGTTACGGTTATCCCGGTTACGGATATGGCTACGGCTACCCGTATGGCGGCTACCCTTACTACTGGTGATGGAAACGACTGTCGGGCAGGCATCCTGCCCGTTTTTTATGTCCAGTCGAAAAGCCGTACCAAACCCCTGATCCCCCACCACAATAACCGAAAAGGAAGAACGATCAATTCCGGCACATAGAAAAATATATCGGCAAAAAAATCAGACCAAGAATACCTAGCTTGATTTCGTGATTTTCGTTTTTGCAGATGTTTCTTTCTGCGTCCTTTAAATGGCATAGATACACTCCTTATAAACTGAGGTATTTTTTCCATCGGTTATGGGCAAGCAGGTTTGTCAATGGCATGGCCCTTCATTAAAGAGGCTGTTTTTTTCATATAAGTTATGGAAAATTCTAAAGTGGAAGGCAAAATCATCGAAGAGGTTCCTTTCATTTTCGTCAAAGCTGTAATGATCTAAAAAGGACTCGAGGATCCTGCTATTTTCTATTTTATCAAACAAACCGGAGATATAAAATTGATAGTTGAATTTTTCATAGAGAAATTCGTATCCACTGTTTTCAAATATATCTTTCACCACACCTGCATCCAATTAAATTCCTCCCTTTTGGTGCATATTATTCCAGGGAAAAACGAATGTTAAACAACAGTGATAAAAATCAGGCAAAAAAATACCCGCCAACAGGCGGGATTTGATCATCATCGGGAAAGGGTATCATCATATTTCCTTAGCCTGATAAAACGGTACGTATTAAGGACGATTGCCTTTGAAACGGCATACGTCGGGACAGCCAGCAGCAGGCCGACAACTCCGGCAAGACTTCCAGCCACCATTAATAACAGGATAATGGTTAATGGATGGACGTCCAGCTGCCTTCCCATAACCTGTGGAGAAATGAGATTGCTTTCAATCTGTTGGACAATTAGTACAACCAGTACAACCCAAAGGGCCATCATTGGTGAATCGATGAAACCAACGATAACTGCCGGAATAAGACCGATAAATGGCCCTACAAAAGGAATCACATTCGTAAGCATCGAGACGATGGCCAATATTAGCGGGTACTCCAGGCCAATGATCAAATAGCCTATATAGATGAATATTCCCACGAAGACGCTGACAAGAATTTGCCCCTGGATATAGGAGCTTAATGCCTCATCCATGTCTTTTAATACCTTGCGCCCCTCATCTTTATGTTGGTCAGGCACAAGCTTAAGGATTTGATCGGGAAGCCTGTCGCCGTCCTTCAGCATATAAAACAGGACAAAAGGAATCAGGACAATGAGAACTAGTATGCTTGTCAGGGTAGAAAGGAAACCGACAGCTTTCGCACCTAAATTGGAAACGAATCCGTTGATGTTTTCTGTAACCTTGTCGGACAGGTTTTCAAAAGAAAAATGTTCGTTTTTCTGAAAACGGTTCACGTACTCATTGTCATTTAAATCAATTACAGTTTCCCTGACTTTTGTAATGTAGGTTGGCGTATTTTCGATCAGGCTGCTGAACTGCTTCTGCAGAGGAGGTCCAACCACAAACACGAGTGAGACGATTAAGCCGATCGCGATCAAATAGATCATTAAGATCGAAAGCGCCCGGGGAATAAATCTCGACAATAAATTCACGAGTGGACGCAGTAAATAATAAAGCACACCCGAAAGAACGATCGGGGTAAACAAGGTAGTCACCATAACGGCAATAGGCGTAAAAATGAAATTAACTTTTGCGGAAAGTAAAATGATCAGCAAAATGATGATAATTCCATAGCCGAGCCGGAACATTTTCGTTTGAGGCACAATATCAACTCCAATACGGTTTACAGCATGAAACACTGTTTCCATCATACATTATCCATCATAAATTGCAATCTTTAATGTTCCAGATTTTCCCTTTGAATAAAAACACACTCCCACATGGAGAAGGGGAGTGTGTTTTTGCAATCGTTTTTAGTTATACATAGAAGCAACTTGCTTTTGGAGCTCGCTGTTTTCCAGGTATTCATCGTATGTTACTTTCTTATCCACCAATCCGTTTGGCGTGATCTCGATGATACGGTTAGCGATTGTTTGGATGAACTGATGGTCATGTGAGGCGAAAATCATCGCACCTTTAAAGTTGATCATCCCATTGTTCAAGGCAGTAATGGATTCCAAATCTAGGTGGTTGGTGGGTTCATCAAGCATCAATACATTTGAACCGCTGAGCATCATTTTCGAAAGCATACAGCGAACCTTTTCCCCTCCGGACAGAACGCTTGCTTTCTTCAGTACTTCTTCTCCCGAAAATAGCATTCTGCCAAGGAAACCACGAAGGAAGCTTTCACTTTGGTCATTAGGGGAATATTCGCGCAGCCAGTCAACAAGCGAGACATCCTTGCCTTCGAAGAATTCAGCATTATCTTTCGGGAAATATGCCTGAGAAGTTGTGACTCCCCATTTAAAGGATCCTTCATCAGGTTCGATTTCTCCAGCCAAAATTTTGAATAAAGTGGTTTTAGCGATTTCATCGCGTCCAACCAACGCCACTTTATCTCCTTTATTCATGATAAAGCTGACATTATCCAATACCTTTACACCGTCCACGGTTTTGGAAATGCCCTCGACCCGAAGCAAATCATTTCCGATTTCGCGTTCTGGCGTGAAATGGACATAAGGATAACGGCGGGAAGATGGCTGGATATCATCCAGGGAAATCTTATCAAGCAGCTTCTTTCGGGATGTGGCCTGCTTCGATTTCGAAGCGTTCGCACTGAAGCGGGCGATGAAGTTCTGTAGCTCCTTGATTTTCTCTTCCTTCTTTTTATTCGCTTCCTGTGTCAGTTTCGTAACTAATTGGCTGGATTCATACCAGAAATCATAGTTCCCGACATAAATTTTAATTTTGCCGAAATCCAGATCCGCAATATGCGTACAAACTTTGTTCAGGAAGTGGCGGTCATGCGATACGACAATGACGGTGTTTTCAAAGTTGATCAAAAACTCTTCAAGCCATTGGATCGCTTTAAGGTCAAGGTGGTTGGTAGGCTCATCGAGAAGCAGGACATCAGGCTTGCCGAACAGCGCTTGCGCAAGCAATACTTTTACTTTATCGCCGCCTGTCAGTTCCGCCATTTTTTTGTTGTGAAGGTCCTCTTCTATTCCAAGGCCTTTTAATAAAATGGCAGCTTCGGATTCAGCTTCCCATCCGTTTAGCTCGGCAAATTCGCCTTCCAGCTCCGCGGCTTTCATACCGTCTTCATCGGTGAAGTCAGCTTTCATATAGATGGCGTCTTTTTCCTGCATGACCTGGTATAAACGTTCATGGCCCATGATCACGACGGTCATGACTTCCTGGTCTTCATATTCAAAGTGGTTTTGTTTTAGGACAGCGAGGCGCTCACCGGGTCCCATATGCACATCGCCAGTCTGTGCCTCGATTTCGCCGGAAAGGATTTTCAGGAAGGTTGATTTTCCCGCTCCATTCGCTCCGATCAATCCATAACAGTTGCCGGGCGTGAATTTTATATTTACATCTTCAAACAGCTTGCGGTCTCCATAGCGCAAGCCAACATTATTTACAGTAATCATTTTCTAGCATTCCTCCTAGACAATATCCTTCAAATTATATCACGGGGAAGGGCATCTGGAAAATGGTTTCTAATGAATGAAGCAAAAACGGGCTCGTCAAGGCCACTCCTTGGAATAAATATGAATTTTAACGGATAGAACCTTAGAATTACGCATTGATAGTAAGTTTTATAGAATAAACACAAATGCTGGCGGAAGAGTGTAAAAAAGCGGCTGTATCAAGAAAAAAAGGGCTCAGACCCCACAACGCTATATTAAGATCTGAACTTTACATCAAGATCTAAATGCAGATGTTTCTGTGGGTTCTGACCCCTTATGGGATAACCTTAACGGAGATTGATTAACCTTTTCGTTAGCATGCTGTGGGTTGGATTTTACCTGTTCTTTTTCGATGATCTTGACAAATACCTCCGCAATATCGGGATCCCATTGGGAAGCCTTTCCCTCCCTTAAAATCTGTAAAGCCCTCTCGACATCCATTCCTTTTCGGTAGGTTCGGTCCGAGGTCATGGCGTCAAAGGCATCCGCAACGGCAATGATCCTGCCAAAAAGCGGAATGTCATGCCCCGCCAAGCCTTCGGGATATCCTTTACCATCAAAGCGCTCATGGTGGTATTTGACTCCCGGAACCAACATCAAAAGCTCTGGCGCCATCTTATACTGCTCTATGATCCTGGCGCCGATTACAGGATGCTGTTTAATTTGTTCGAATTCCTCATCCGTCAGGCGTCCATCCTTCAAAAGAACTTCATCCCGGATACCGATTTTCCCGATATCATGCACGATCGCCGACTTTCTTAATAGATCAAGGCTCCGGGAATCCAGGCCAATTTCCGACCCAATTTGTACGGCATAGGATGACACCCTCCATGAATGGCCGGCTGTATAGGAATCACGAGCGTCAAGAGTTCCTGCCATCAGCATGTAAATGCTTTCAAGCAACAATTCATTTTGTGCATCCCTTTCTTTAATAGCCGTGACCATATGGTTGAAACCTGATACAAGTTCGGAAAACTCGTCGGAATAGTTATTCTCCAATGAGGAAAGTGTACCGTTTTTAACAGTATCCATGCCGAATTTCAATTCCTGAATAGGCTTTTGGATGTTATCCGATAGAAGCACTGATCCCCCGAATGCCAGAAGAATCAATAACGCAAGGAAAAAGACGGGCCAATTGGAGAAATCGAAGAGCGTACTGCGGTCTCCTTCAATCATATTGGCAATGGTCAATAAACTGAAAAACATCACAGGGAAAAGCGCCAGGAAAAGGGAGCTTGCAAGCAGTTTCTTTTTAATCCCAAGAAAATAAGTTTCTTCATGGCTGGACAGGTTCAGATTTTGCTTCTTCATTTGCAGCGATATGTCGGTCAGTAAAGGCTGGATCGCTTTCATTGTTAAGAAAAACTCCATTAACGCATGCATTGCCGACATCAAAATTGCCCCGATAAAGGCCAATAGCAAATAGGAATGGGGAAGACTCAAAACCTCTAGATGTATAAACAAAAATGTGAGCGAAACAGCAGGTATCGTAATCCCGAGAAAATGCGGCAGCATTGTGCGTTTAACGGCAAGAACCGGCATTCTCTGTAACGTCGAAAATGCTTTTTGCCATTGTGCACTGGAAGGATCGCCGTTCCTGTATACGTTTCGGACCGGTTTCGAATAGGAAAGGTAGTAAAGAAATTCCGACACTCCCATAGACATTGCGGAAAAAACCATAATGCCTATTAAAATATAACCCTCTGAAACGGATAAACGAATTGTACCGAAAATCAACAGGCTGCCCATCCCAAATACGGCAATCGCGGTGCCTGCCAGATAATTTTTTAACAAGGTTCTTTCAAACAAATTGTACAGGTTCAATCGATCATCTCCAGTGACAGTGTACGGCGACTAAATATACCATCTTATAATATAGACGAATTTTTCTTTCCTATAAGAAATATCGGCAATGGACTTTATTTTTTTATTTAGGAGCAAATGCCAATAAATAAAAGTTTCCTCTTTTTTACAAAAAATTATAAAAATTTGAAACTTTTTCTTGTTTGCAATCGTTTAATAAGTGAGACAAAAACGAAAGGGAGGGAAAGAATATGGCCACAAAAATTTTAGGCGCGCTTTTGCTGCTGCCTGCTGTATTTCTTTTGTCCTCCTGTGATTTGATACAAACGGAAAAAGATTACCTGAAAAGGGAACAAGAGATTGCGCTCCTTGACGAAAACCTGAACCTAAAAGAAAAAATCTCTGATTTGGAGTATCAAATAGCAGGACTGGAAAAAACACAGAAAACGGTATCCATCATCGATGAGGATGTAACACAATTTTTCCTTGCGATGGAAAATGGCAATATTCCCGAAGTGAAAAAACGCGTCACCGATGATGTCGAGTTTCAACAGACGGGCATCCATTTTGTAAATGGGCCTTCCATGCAATACGGAAGCGGGATTGCCAGCAAAGAAATTGGATATATTAAGTTAATCGATCATGAACTTGACAGCGGAAAAGGCAAGCTTACTTATGAGTTCTATTCCTCAGATGAAGTAAAAAAACCGACGATCGTCGACGTCGACATCATCCAAAAACCCGAAGGCTGGAAAATCAGTAATTTTGCAATTGATTCGTAATACTATTGTGTAGGGGTGCTGAACTTAATTTTTCAGCACTCTCTTTTGTTTCTAAGGGACTTCTGGAGATCCAGTACTGCACTAGTTTAACGCACTACCGCACTGGGGGTCAGACCCCCGGTGGGTTAATGCAGTACAGTGTTGGGGGTCAGACCCCCGGTGGATTAACGCGGTACAGCGGTGGGGGTCAGACCCCCGGTGGACTAACGCGGTACAGTGGTCGGGGGTCAGACCCCCGTTGGAATAACGCAGTACAGTGGTGGAGGTCAGACCCCCGTTGGAATAACGAGCACAGTAATGGAGGTCAGTCCCTGGGATTAATGTTTTACACCAATGGGGGACTGACCAACAAAATTTATGGCTGAAAAGGCAGACAGTATTGGTCATGTTTGTATTGGTGAATCGAAGTTTCCTGTTCGCTTAATTAACGGTACATTCGCTGAATTTTTGTTATTTTCGCTTGATTGATCAGTTTTCCGCTTACATCGAATTTTATAAGTACTCGAGTATATCATGTATGTCTTCCCATCCATAGGCTACCTCAATAAGCGGTTCTCCCGTCATCAAAATCGGCTTTTTGTTAACGATTTTGCCCCCTAGAGACTCATAAAAGGAACGGCAGGCGTTTTTTTCCAAGGCCCAGATCACCAGGTTCGGAAAACCTCGATTAATCAACTCTTCAATCACCGGCTTGATGAGTTTTTTGCCAAGGCCCATCCTTTGATGGCTTTCTAAAATGTAAATGGCATACACTTCCCCCAAGTATTCAGGATCACTGGTTTGCTCCTTGCCGCCGCTAGCGAACCCGACAATTTCTCCAGAATCATTTTCGGCGATAGAAACAATACTTTTCCCCTCTGCAATAATCTTTTCCCAGAATGCGGCCTTATCTTCAAAATCTAAACTCCTTAAATAGCTTTCAGGAACGATCCCCTTATAAGTAGTGTTCCAGCTATTAATATGTACATGGGTAATGCCCCTGGCATCGCCTGGTGCTGCGTTACGAATCTTCACGCTACCTTTTCCCCTTTTTACGTAAACTGCTATTGCAAACTTTATTGTACCTCAATTCCCAGGAAGAACAACTTTGTTCCTTATAACATTCATTTTGTTCTTTAAAAAATACAAAAAACAGTGAAAATAGGAGCTATTTCTAAAAAACGAACGAAAAATGTTCTTTATAAAGAAAAAATAACCGAATTTGAGGTTTTTCAAACTATTGTAAATGTCCTATACTCAACTTGTGGGTTCGATAAAAAGAACAAAAAAGAACAGCAAGAGGAAAACCAAATAGTTGTTCTTAAAATCTTCCGTTCAATAAAAAGAACGGAGCGAGGAGGGAGAACAATTAGAAACACCAGAATCCGGAAGTTTCGGCAAAAAAATAAAGGCCTGATGATTGGCATGAAAATAGCAGCTCTCTGGTATGCCATTATCGTTGTTTTACATATGGCGATTCCAACCAATGCACTGTTCATTGATCAGGCCACCAATGAAAACTCTTTTAAAGCCGGAACATGGTGGGATAAAAGCAAGCTGAAGTTTGTCAAACCTTACGATGACTGTGATTGCAAATCTATAAATGCCTACATCGAGAATATGGGTGAAGGCGATATGATAAAAGATTCCAAGTTTGAAGTCTATCAGTTTTCCTCACACAATTTTTACTCCATGAAAGATGGGCACTTCCGACTGGATGATGATGTAGTCGAAAAAATAGATTCGCAGATCATCAAGAAAGTCCATACCGGCGTTATAGAGAAGATGGACGCAAATGACCCTAAACAAAAACTATCATTTGAACCGGAAAACTCCGGAGTATACATCTTTGTTGCCTATCAACACCCGAAAAAACCGATCCAAAGTCCCTTTGAAATAAAAATTGACGAAATACCGGTTGCGATCAGCATGCCAATCGTATTTAAAGAATGCAGAAACAGTAATGAGAAGGACGAAAAAGAGGAACACAACGAAAAAGATGATAAAGATAAAAAGGAAGCCAACCGTGAAGAAGATGACAAGAAGAAAGAAGCAGTAAAGGAAGAAGAAAATAAACCTGTAACTGAGGAAAAGCAAGAAATTAAACCTTCCGATAAAATGGAAAACAATCAGGAAAAAGAAAAAGAACAACCACAAGAAAAAGAACCTGAAACAGAGAAAGAACCTAAGCCTGAGCCAAAAGAGAATCCAGTAAAAGAATTAGAAACTCCAAAAAGAAATGAAAAAGATATCGAAGTCAAGTCCAATGAACAAAACGTAAACTCTGAACCCGGAGGTAATCCATAAAAATGAAAAATAAGAAACTCTTAAAATGGGTTGGAAGAATCACTTCAATAATTGTGTATGGATTTCTAATAACCATGATTTATCTTGTAGTCTCTTCAAAAATAGCCGGAGGAACACCAAAGATTATGGGCCATGAGTTAATGACAGTCTTATCAGGATCGATGGAACCAGGTATCAAAACAGGCTCAATAATTGCAGTTAAACCAGTTGAAGATCCCGCAAAATTCAAAAAGGGTGATGTCATCACTTTCAAAGCAGCTGATGATCCCAATACATTAATCACACACAGAATTATGGAAGTACAAACAGTAGATTCAACCGTTCAGTATGTTACAAAAGGTGATAATAACAAATCGAAAGATCCAAGTCCCGTGTTAGCTGCAAATGTAGTTGGTGAATATACGGGTTATACAATTCCGTATATTGGTAAAATTATGAGTTTTATTCAATCAAAGACGGGGGCAATATTTTTACTGATTGTACCAGGGGTTTTAATGATTTGCTGGTCTGTCTTCAGCATTTGGAGAGCGATTAGGGAAATTGAACCACCAAAAGAAAAGACTGCAGCATAGTAAAAGTTTGATACTCCGTATTGGAGTTCAATATAAATAATCAAAAATCCCTATACATAAGTAGGGAAATTAAAGGGAGGATTTAAAGTGAGCATTAAAAAGAAAATCGGTGGAGCATTATTAGGAACAGCTATGGGTGCAGCATTAATTGGTGGAGGTACATTTGCATTATTCACTGCTGAGGCATCCAATAGCGGAAATACTTTTACAGCTGGTACGGTAAAAATTAATGATATTTCGGGAGGAGCAGTATTGTCGACAACTGCAAATATTGGAAATCTTGCACCTGGGGATACTGATAACGCAACATTGACAATAGAAAATAAAGGAACTCTAGATGCATGGGTGAAATTAGATAATTACACTACAAATGCTAATGCAACCTTCAAAGATGGCACAGGTGACTTGTTTGAAGGTAGTACTCCAGTGACTATAACTCACGATCAAGGTGCGGTAAAGGTTCCAAAGAATGGGACGGCGACATTCAATGTTGCATATAGTTTCCCAAAAGCAGCGAATAATGATTATCAAGCGGCTACTGGTACTGTAACCTTTAATGTAAAAGCAGTTCAAGCTAGAAATAATACAAAAACAGATGACAGTGGTCCTAAATCCTGGAACCAAGATGCATCAGAATAATTTTTATTAAAAGGATTTTTAACCTATAAAGGGGATGGTTTTTTAACCATCCCCTTTTTTAAAGGAATGTGTCCTAGGAGGATCAGAATGAATATCAAAAAGAAATTAGCATTGTTTACTGGTACAGGATTATTAGGAGTTGGATTAACTATAGGTGGAGCGACATATGCTCTATTTACTGATACTACTTCTAACACAAACAATACAGCAACCGCAGGTACGATTAATTTAGTGGCCAATAGAAATCATGGTGATTATACCCCTGGTCCTATGTTTTATCCAGATTCGCTAGATCCGGATGCAAAACATCCATATGATGTAACAGAAATCACACCAAGTGGTGATGCATTAGGTGGATGGGCACCAGGTGATACAGTGAGACGGACAATGGAACTGAGCAATACCGGTTCACTAGATGCAAAACTTACAGGAATAAAGGCAACTCCCCGTGAAACTTACACTCAATACCTTAAAACAGGAGGAACTCGCAGTGTAAGCGGCTTAGTAACTGGAGCTGAATATCTTGAATTTATAGAAAAAGCAAATGTATTAATAACAAACCCTGATGAGGAAGTTACAATATTTGAAGGTAAATTAAGCGAATTGATTTTTAACGATACAAATACCTATGCAGAAGTAGATGAAGAACTAGAATTAGCAGGAGTTACTCCAGGTTTTGGATCGGGTCCGCTAAACATAACTTTTAAAGTCACCTTAGATAAATCAGCTAGTAATGCGATACAAGGAAAAAACTTTATCTTTGATTTCGGCTTCTTTGCGGAGCAAGTTAGAAATAACCCTTAAAAAATTAGGATAAATTCCGACCGCGGTGTGTATTTACCGCGGTTTAGATATTGTGGGTGATTTTTATATGAAAAATATAAAAGGATATAATTTAATTGTGTTACTGGTAAGTTTAGTCCTGTTAATAGTAGTATTTTTTCCACTCAAAAACACCCAAGCCGACCAAACCACCTACAACGTCGACATCTCCACCTCCCCGGCAAACGGCTTCCTTATCGCGGAAAACCTGGCCCCGGGAGATACGAAGACTTCTATTTTAAAAGTCAGTAATAATGGCAATCTCGATTTTAACTATACTGTCAGCTCCAGCCAGGAGTCAGGGGATCAACTATTATACGATCGAATTATTTTAACCGTAAATGACAACCAGGGGCATTTATATCAGGGTTCGCTCAATGGATTAAAAGACTTTCCTTTAGGTACCATCATTAACGGGGGGAATAGGGATCTCACTTTTACAGCGGAGTTACCCCTTGAAACCGGAAATGATGCGCAAGGGAAGTCAACATCGGTGACTTTTAACTTTTCAGCGGTAGGGCATGAGGAGCAGATTCCTACAGATGGATGCTTCGAGCCTCCTTTTAGCAACCGGAATTTTACACTTCATCAAAAATCCACGGTTCCTATTAAATTTCACCTGAGGGATGGTATGGGGAACCTGGAGTCTATCGAGAGGGATAATGTCCGACTTGAGGTTTCAGGGCCTGGCGCAAATTATAACTTTCGGGTAACAGATGGGACTCTTGATCACCATGAACAAGTGGATGAGCCGCATTACCATGCGAGATTCTCCACCTGGGATTATCCGGTAACCACTAATGAGACCTATACGGCGAAAGTATATGTAGGAACACAAGTGGTTTGTCAAAAACCGTTTACTGTCTTGAAACAAGGAAACCGATCCAATGCGCCTTAACGAAGATAAAGGTAATGAAGCAATGAACTGTTGAAGGGACGATATTACAGCTGTGAAGTACCAGAGTCCCTTCAAAATAAAAGATTTAAAGAGGTTATGCCATGAAACAGCTTTTTACTCTTATTACAGCCGCCATCATTATTGGCATCGTATTTACACAGAAAGATCCACTCCTGCAAATGATAGAATCCGGCGGAGTTATTGCGTACCCTGTCAGTATCCTTTTGGTGGCCTTCCTCGTATTTTTCCCGGTGTTGCCGTATCCTGTGCTGGCCGGGATGATAGGAGCTGTTTTCGGGTTGGCTAAAGGAACGGGCTTATCCTTGGCTGGAATTTTTATCGGAACCTTATTGATGTTTTTCATGGCGAGGTATGGGTTCCAATCGTGGATCCAAAGAAAATTGATTAAGTATCCCAAAGTACAGGAATATGAGACTCTGTTTGAAACTAACGCTTTTTTCAGTATACTGGTTGCCAGGCTGATCCCCGTTATTCCCTCCCCGCTGATTAATATCCTTTCTGGATTAAGCAGGATTCCCTGGTACACATTCATAGCCGCTACCATTTTAGGAAAGGCGCCGGCAGTTTTTATTTTTACTGCGGCCGGGACAATATTCGAAACTAACAAATGGCTTTCTGTTCTCATCTATCTTACTTATTTTCTTGTCATTACAGTGATCACAACATTGAAGCTGCAAAGCAATAATCGGATTCAAAGTGAAAAAATGTAAATGGTCAGCACCACATTTTCTTTCTTAATAAAAAACTCTGATGTTTACCAACCGCGGTTTAAGGTTATGAAAATATAGTATTGAAAAAACAAACCTCCCAAACCCGAAAGGATGAAACAATCAGATGAAGTTGAAGGTAGCTTTTTATTTCCCCGGTGGAGTGGAAGTGTCCCACGAAACGGAAGGGGAAGACTCCACGCAATTGATCAGTAATATCCAGAAACACCGCTACTATAATATGGTTGTAGATAACACACATCATGTCGTAGATACGGAAAAAGCAGTGTATTTCAGTGTAACGGAGCTGGATGAAAAATAAGGAATTGGCGGCTGATGAAATCAGCCGTCTATTTATTTTTCAGGCAATTTACATAAAGTCGCACTAAATTAAAATTCAACAATCGGAAGGGCAAAATGATTTTTTACAAAAGAAACGTAACAAAAGCCCGGTTCGCAACAGCCAGAGTATTTCAACTAAAGTGTACAAAAACTCAACTAAACTTTCAGTTCAAGACGAAATTAAAAGAGGAAATCAAATTTGCATAAAAAATGAACACACATAATTAATTGCGTAATCTTCACTACAAATTTCCAAATTCGAATAGATTAGCTATCTCCAACTAAATAAATACACCACACAAGGTTCAGGTGCGGCTCCCTATTTTTCTTTGCCAGGCTTCCCTGAAATAGGGTAAAGTTATGTTAATGACATAACTCTCTAAAAAGGAGACCCTCATGAAAATTGATCTGACAAAGCAGCAGTACGAACTATTAGTGAAACTCATTGAATATGGAATGTGGGTAGTGGATTCTGAAAACCCTGATTCGCCCAATGAAGATTATCGGGAGCTGGAGCAAACGGTATTAGGAAGTGCCGAGGAATTTCAATTCTTCGATATTATCCGAAACGAGGAACATAATCTGTTAGAGCCTGCACCAGCAGTTCAAAATGATATATTCCAGGTTTTGGATTCGTATGAAGACATGGTATTTTGGGATAAATTCGTATACTATATGGCCCGCAAAGACATTGAAAGCGAGAACCTGGTCCATAACTACAATGAGCAACAATATATGGAACGGCTTATGGAGCTGGAAGACTATTATCACGAGCATTTTGAACGCTTTGGCATCGGGAAAGTTAAAATCGAAGACTAAAGGCTTACCAGTATGGTTATAGGGATGAGGCGGCGTTTTTTTTACCTTAACAATTTCCACGCTTAATCTCGAATAAATAAGAACCAGCCCTCCTAAAAGTAATCATCAATGGAGGAGCTGGTTCTTTTGCGGTTACCGTATCTGCTTCTGTTCTTTAGCACTATGGATACCATTTTCACGGCAGCCGGTTTTTATGCTGGGATCATAGATGAGGCAAATCCGATTATGAAAGCAACCTTAACCGTCGATGTGCGTCTATTTTTTCATCAAAATCGGTCTGCCTGCCATTCTGGTATTACTATATAAAAAAATAGCATCCAGCTGGATCTTGTATTTCGTAAAACTATCTGCCATCTTATACGAATTTGTGATTTTGCTTCACGTCAGGTTGGGTGTTCCTTTTAATTTTCGGATAATTCCCGTTTTACAAACTCAAAGAAAGCCAACATATCTTCCTTCGCCGCAAAACCGGCCTGGGCACTTTTGTCGTTGCCTCCGCCTTTTCCATTAAAGGAATGTAAGTGTGCTTTCAGGAAGCTGCCGCAGTGCACCTGGGCAGCGCCGCTATGGGAGAACAAGATTTTTTTGTCTTTCAAGGTGCCGAATAACAATAGGACATCCTGTTCTTTTGATGCAATCGCTGCAAGCCGCTGGAGCTCTTTCAGCGATTTATCCTCGAAAACATAGGAAATGATTCCGCCCCCGCTATCCTGTATCAGGTCACGGATAAGGTAAGAGGCATTTTCTTCCGCCAGCTTTTCTTTTTCGGCTAAAACTTGCCGATAATCCTGTTCCAATTTATCTATGCGGCTGATGATATCACTATGCCCGGTGTTAAATTTGGAGGAAACGGCGTTAAGGATATCAAGGCTGTCATTAAAGTGGGCAAGCGCCCTGAAGCCGCATTTGAAAAAGATCCTTGTCACACCTTTTTGTTTCTCTGTTTTTACTATTTTAATGCTGCCGATCGAGCCGGTGGCTGACACATGGGTCCCGCCGCAAGGGTTATATTCGATGCCTTCTGTCTCGACGATGCGAATATTTTCTGTCACTTTCGGCATTTTTACCACGGCCAGTCTGCTCAGCTCATCACTTGTCACAAAATAGCTATGTATCTTCCGGTTATCAAAAATGTATTGGTTTGCCTGCGATTCTATTTCGCTGACCTGATCCCGCGATAAACCGGCAATTTCAATATCAATGGAGACAGTGTCGGATCCTAGGTGAAAGCTGATGGTGTTTGCGTCATAAAGCTCCCGGCAGACAGCAGATAAGAGGTGCTGGCCGCTATGCTGCTGCATATGGTCAAAACGGCGCTTCCAATCGATTTCACATTCAATAACACCGGCTTCCGGCCGGCCAGGCAGTTTATGAAAGACAGTATCATTTTCGGAAAAAACATCTAAAACTGCTATACCGCCAATCGTCCCGGAATCCGAAGGCTGGCCCCCGCCTTCAGGATAAAACGCTGTTTCCGTAAGAGTTACCAGGAAGTCCCCATCTTTTTCAATTACAGTATCAATCGTAGTGCTCCATTTCTTGAGATATGCATCTTCATAATATAATTTTTTGCCCATGTGTAATCCTTTCTTCCTTTTTGACCAGTATATCATTTTTTAAAGGGTATACATTGATAAGCAAAAGTGATAGATTCAACTATGTTGGAAAATTTTCTATTTGGGTAAACTAATTGGTAATAATGTAAGCGAAGCGGGAGGATATAAGCAAATATGACAATGATAGAACCCGGTACTGTGGTGGAGTTGCAAGTGGAACGGCAGGCCGATTTTGGCGTTTTTTTAACGGACGGTAACGAAGATGTATTGCTTCATAATAATGAGATGGTAACGGAGCAGGATATTGAAATTGGCGATGAGGTACGTGTTTTTATTTATCACGATAAACAAGGCCGCATCACCGCTACTATGAAAATCCCTGAAATTGAAATCGGCACCTATGGCTGGGCCGAGGTCGTCAATGTGAAAGAGAAGCTGGGTGTTTTTGTGGATATTGGCATATCCAAGGATATCCTTGTGTCTGTCGATGATCTGCCGGCACTCGACCATCTTTGGCCTGCGGTAGGTGACAAACTCTATGTTTCACTGAAAACAGACCGGTATGGCCGTTTGTTTGGGAAGCTTGCCACGGAAGATGTCATCCAGGAGATAGCCGTAAAAACCCCTGCCAAGGGAATGAGGAATACAGCAGTCAAAGGGCATGTATACCGTCTTTTGAAAGTGGGCTCGTTCATGATATCAGAAGAGGGATACCGATGCTTCATCCATGAAAGCGAAAGGAAAGAAGAGCCGCGGCTTGGGGAATTTGTGGAGGGCAGGGTTATCGAAAGAAAAGAAGACGGAAGCCTGAACATATCCTTGATTCCATTCAAACAGGATCAAATGTCCGAGGATGCACAGGTCATTTTCAATTACCTGGTAAACAGAGGCGGGGCAATGCCGTACAGTGATAAAACACCGCCTGATGACATCCAATTCCATTTTGGCCTGAGTAAAGGCGCCTTTAAACGGGCGCTGGGCAAGCTGATGAAGGAAGGGAAAGTTTACCAGGAAGAGGGATGGACTTATTCTTCCGACCGGAAAACGACCTAAGGGGGGGTATTGCAACCCATGCCTGAACCCTACGGAAACACACTGCCTTTAATAACGGAAAACGGCAAAAAAGCAGCTGGAGAAAAAAATCCGCTGCTTTTTTTGTTAGAAAATCTTTTTCTGTTCGCGGTCTTCTTTTAGGATTTCAACCGCCTCCCGGAATCTCATGGAATGGACAATTTCACGTTCCCTCAAAAATCGGAGGGAATCATTCAGGTCTGGATCATCCGATATATCAATCAGCCATTGATAGGTAGCGCGCGCTTTTTCCTCGGCGGCAATGTCTTCATATAAATCCGCAATAGGGTCGCCCTTTGCCTGGATATACGAGGCAGTCCATGGAACACCGGCTGCGTTATGGTAGTACAACGCACTGTCATGATTCACATAATGATCCCCAAGCCCGGCTTCCCTTAGCTGCTCGGGTGTCGCATCTTTCGTAAGCTTATAAACCATCGTCGCTATCATCTCAAGATGGGCGAATTCCTCGGTGCCAATATCAGTCAATAGCCCGATTACCTTATCGGGGATTGTATAGCGCTGGTTTAAGTAGCGGAGAGCAGCAGCCAGTTCACCATCAGCACCGCCGTATTGTTCCATTAAGTATTTGGCAAGAGTTGGATTGCATGTACTTACTTTTACAGGATATTGCAGTTTCTTTTCATAAACCCACATATTATCTCCTCCTTAAACCTGCCATGGCCATGGGCCCCTGCCCCAATCCCAGCGCGGGCCTGGATCGTTGCTGACCCCGAATTGGAACAGGGGGCCATATTTCTGCTCGAATACTTGTTTAATTTGCCGGGAGTAAGCGGAATATTGGTTGAATTGCTGCAGCGCCTGCTGATCGCCTGGATGCGTATCAAGGTATAGGGTCAGTTCGACTAATACGAAATCAACGGCCTGAATCTGTCCCATCAATTGATAATATTCATCATCAATTTGTTTCGCCAAATTAAGACTTCCTTTCTCTATATGGATTTTCGTAATAGTCGTATAGCGCTTTCCAAAGAGTTCCTCTCATCAAGGCCTCATGGGGCGGAAATTGTTCCAGATTAGGCGGCTGGAAGTTCATGTATAGATTGGGCGGGGTCCTGTAATATTTCTTGCCGATCGGCGGGCAGGGATCAAAGGGGCCGTGAAAGGGTCTATAGGATTTGACCGGTGTAAAATGATGTAGGTTTTCTGGTTGCAAAGCATTACCCTCCTTTTTCAAAATCAATCATTAAAGAGTATGCTTAATAACGGGAATTATGATATTCATAAACTCTCCGTCTATATAAAAAATTGGAATGAAATATTACAATCAACCTTCACACTTCCATTTTCGTAATATCCTGTTAAAAACCTGTTATGTTTGTTACCAGACTTTTACCTCTTTGACCTTGGTTTGAAAGATTACTATGCTATTATAGGTTTTGTTAGCTGATAGAAGCTTACAGGGAGGGGTACTAAAATATGAAAAAATCAATCTTGGCTTTCGCAGCCGCTGCTGTAATCACAGGGGGTCTTGGAACTCAAGCATCTGCCGAAGATGTGAAAGTAAAAGATGGAGACACACTTTGGGCACTTTCCCAAAAATACGACGTTTCTGTTAAAGACATAAAGAATTGGAATAACTTACATTCAGATACAATCTACAATGGGGAAGTCCTTACGGTTTCTGGCGGAAAGGGTGCAAAAGAAAAGCATTACACCGTCAAAAAAGGGGATACACTTTGGAAAATCGCAAACAAATTCGGCACTAGTGTTGAAGGTATTAAATCTTCGAATAAATTAACATCAGACATAATCCATCCGGATCAACAGCTCTTAATACTTAAGGGCCAAAAGGCCGCAGCAATCCAACAAGCGTCTGCTCCTGCACAAAAAGCAGCCGAGCCAAAAAAATCAGTGGTTAAAGCTGCATCCAATGAGCCGGCTGCAAACAGCAGCGCTTCTTCAGATCAAGGGGAAACAGCCAAACAGCTGACGGTATCGGCAACTGGTTATACGGCCTCTTGTGAAGGCTGCAGCGGTGTTACTGCAACAGGTGTGGATTTAAAGGCCAATCCTGACGCGAAAGTGATTTCAGTCGATCCAAATGTAATTCCTCTTGGCTCAAAGGTGTGGGTTGAGGGTTATGGATATGCCACGGCTGCTGATACAGGCGGCGCCATTAAAGGCAATAAAATTGACTTATTCTTCCCGAATAAACAAGATGCTCTTAATTGGGGAGTAAGGCAAGTAACTGTAAAAGTACTGAAATAAATAACGATAATCAAAAATGTGTCATAGGGGGTCTGACCCCCTATGACACATTTTTTTGCATTATTTACCCTCACCGGCCTTAACTTTGCCTTTATTTTTATTTGTAAATGGCAGCCACCAATTCCAATCACCCAACATCTTCATTAATGAAGGAACAAGTAAGAGCCTGATAATGGTGGCGTCAATGAATCATCTTCTCCAGAATCAAAGGACAATTCAGCATTTTGAAAAGACACGAATGTGTAACAAATCTCATATTCAAATTTATTTTTTTATTGTATCATGATGATATCAGGCAGTTCCCTCCTTTTCGCTTTCCCCATTATCCCAATGTCTCCATCCTTCGCTGTGAAATGCTAAACTCTTTGAACAAAACGAATTCCGGATATAAGCTGATCTATAAAACATTTATGAAAACAGAATGGGGGATTTTTTTGCTGGAACAAGCAAGGCAATATCTAAAACAGTATTTTGGCTATGATTCATTTAGAAGCGGCCAGGAAGCGATCATCCAAAGTGTATTAAATGGGACAAACACAGCAGGCATCATGCCGACAGGAGGCGGAAAGTCGCTTTGTTACCAGATTCCGGCGCTTATTTTTCCCGCTGTGACACTCGTGATTTCTCCCTTGATTTCCCTAATGAAAGACCAGGTGGATACACTTCTCCAAAACGGAATTCCTGCTGCCTTTTTAAATAGCAGCCTTTCTGCACAGGAAGCGGATAAAAGAATGGGGGATGCGAAAAAAGGTGCATATAAACTGCTATACATTGCTCCTGAAAGGCTGGAAAACCGGTTTTTTCTCGAAAGCTTAAAGGAGCTGGACATTTCGCTTGTCGCCATTGATGAGGCTCACTGCATCTCACAATGGGGCCACGATTTCCGCCCCAGTTACTTGAAGATTCAAGCTTTAGTAGACCGGCTTCCTTCCAAACCGGTGATTCTGGGGTTGACTGCTACTGCAACAACTGCGGTCCAGCATGATATTTGCCGCTCTCTTGGCATCAGTGGAGACGATGTTGTTTCAACCGGTTTTTCGAGGGACAATCTGTTTTTCTCCGTTGTTAAAGGTACGAATAAATCAACCTATTTAAAAAACTACCTTGCCAGAAATAATAACGAATCCGGAATTATATATGCCGCTACACGGAAAGAAGTCGATTCTTTATATACCCTTTTGACTAAAAAGGGGATAAAGGCGGGAAGATATCACGCCGGCATGAATGAAACCGACCGGAGCATGCAGCAGGATGCGTTCCTCCAGGACGATTTGGCGGTGATGGTCGCTACGAATGCATTTGGAATGGGTATAGATAAATCCAATGTCCGATTTGTAATCCACTATCAAACACCAAAGAATATGGAAAGCTATTATCAGGAAGCAGGGCGCGCGGGCCGGGATGGGCTGCAAAGTGAATGTATCCTATTGTATTCTCCCCAGGATTTACAGATCCAAAGGTTTTTAATCGACCAATCGGACTCTCCAGAGAGCAGGAAGGAGCAGGAGCTAAAGAAATTAAATCTGATGAAGGACTTTTGCCATACAGAAGGCTGCCTCCAGGCTTTTATTTTAAAGTATTTCGGGCAAGCGGATGCTGATGATTGCGGCCATTGTGAAAACTGCCTGGACGAAAGAGCCTCCCATGATGTTACAGTGGAAGCGCAAATGGTACTTTCCTGCATAGTGAGAATGGGAGAAAGGTTTGGAAAAACACTTGTCAGCCAGGTGCTCGCCGGCTCCAAGAATAAGAAAATTGAAGACTTTGGCTTTCAGAAAATGACAACATATGGAATCATGCGCCAACAGTCGGCCAAATCAATCGCTGACTTTATCGATTTCCTGACAGCAAGGGAATATATCGAAATGAGCGGGGGACAATTTCCAGTACTAAAAATAACCCAGGAGGGAAAAAACGTCCTTATTGGCAAAGAAAATGTTTTGCGCAGGGAAACTATCACCATACAAGCAATGGTTGAGGATGATACCCTTTTCGAACAGCTGCGGGCGCTTAGGAGAGAGATCGCCAGAGCCGAAGGAATCCCGCCGTTCATTGTTTTTTCTGACGCCACTTTAAAGGATATGTCGGCAAGAATCCCACGTTCAGAAGCAGAATTTCTTGAAGTGAAAGGGGTCGGAAAACAGAAACAGGAACGGTATGGCAAACAGTTTCTTAAGGCAATAGAGGATTACATGCACAATACAGGGAAGGCCGGGGAACCAAAAATGCCGGCAGCTGCGGTTCATGAAAGCATGGAATAGCCGGCCGGAGATTAACATAAATATTACAGGATGAACTTGCGTATACTATCTAAGTAGGCAAAAATGAGCTCGCACGGCTTACTTATGAATCGAAAAAGGAGGTTACTCATGTACTTTGGAAAAAAGAATTCTGAGGAACCGGTAGTAATCATGGAAGACACGATCGTATACGCTTGTGAAGCCCCGAACTGCAAAGGATGGATGAGGAAGGAATTTTCTGCTGATAATCAAACCTGCCCGATGTGCGGCGGGCATCTGCTTGAGGAAATCAGGGAGCTGCCGAAAATTCAAACAGAATATAATACATTTCGCTGACAAACCTTAAATAAGCCACTTTCGTTAGTGGCTTTCAATTTCCCCCTATCAGGAATGGGATTGAATATTGACTTTAAAAATAAAAGATGATATAATTAATTTTCTGTTGTTCCTTAGATGAATAACAGTGAGGGTAATTTATACAAGTGCATTTTTATTAAGGTAAAATGTGACAGATTTTTTATTGAAAGAAAGTCATAATGCTTTAGAATCAAGTTAGTTACAAAAAATTAGATAATCCCCATGTGTTTTATTCTTCTACATTAACTGCTTCTACTATTTGGAATGCTCTGAAAGCATGCTATTTTTACATGTACCAGGCTAAACTGCTCCAGATCAGCGTTGACTACAATACCCTTTAATAAACATGTGCTATGAAGCCGAAACCTGATTCTCACAGGCACGGTCCAGGAACCGTATGGATGGGAGAGAGGAAGGGCTTTCATTGTTTTGGGTTTTGCGCGAAAAAATTACTCTTTAGTCTTTAACAAAAAACAGTCCGTAAATTGTTTGCCGATTCGGCGGATTGAGTGTTAAGGCATAGGATGGAATCATGCAGAGGCTATCTCGTTTGAAAGGAGATGGCCTCTTTCATTTTTTGTTGCTGATTTTATGGTATAATGAATAAGAACAGCGTTACTTGTTTACCAATCTTGCTTCATTGAAGATAGGGAATGTTTAGAACAAACATATTCAAGTTAATCAAAGGAGTGAGAGGTATGTATCGACGTAATAATGCAGAAGAAATCCCCCCGGAAGAAACAAAGGTATGGGAGTGTACATCCGAGAGCTGTAACGGGTGGGTTCGGGATAACTTCACGTTCAGTGATGAACCAAGTTGCCCGCTTTGTAATAGTGAAATGAAGGCTGGAACAAAAATGCTCCAAGCAATCAATAATCCGAAAATGAAATAAATAATATTGTTCGGGGCTGTGTCATCAAGGGATTGACCCATAGAAGCGTCTACATGTGGGTCTGACTCTGTGATTTTACACAGCCTATTTTGTTTATAGATACATAATCAATGGATATCCCTTTTCTTGAACCGGCCGCCGCGAACCTCCGCGATGTCAGCTACGGCAAGGAATGCTGCGGGGTCATATTCACTGACGATTTCCTTCAGTTTTGCTTCTTCCAAACGGTTAATCACACAAAAAATGACTTTCTTGTCATCCCCTGAGAATGCTCCTTCTCCTGTCAGGTATGTAACACCCCTCCCTAAACGGTTAATGATGGCATCGCCAATTTCCCGGTATTCCTCGCTTATGATCCACACAGATTTCGATTCATCCATTCCCGTTATCGTGAGGTCCATCGTTTTAAAGGCTACAAAATACGCCAGCAACGAATACATGGCCCGATCCCAGGAAAACACAAAACCGGATGTGCCGAGAATGAATAAGTTAAAGAACATCACGATCTCTCCAACGGTAAAAGGCAGTTTTTTATTCGCGAGGATCGCTAAAATTTCAGTTCCATCAAGAGAACCTCCGTACCTGATCACGATTCCTATGCCTGCGCCTAATATTATTCCTCCGAACACAGTCGCAAGCAGGATATCCTGTGTCAAAGCAGGAACCGGATGAAGCAGGGAAGTCGTAACCGATAGGATGAAAATACCATATAAAGTAGATAGAGCGAAGGTTTTCCCTATTTGTTTATATCCGAGGAAGAAGAATGGAAGATTAAGCAGGAAGAGGAACACCCCTAGGTGCCAGCCCGTTACATAAGAAAGCATGATCGATATCCCTGTGATCCCTCCGTCAATTACCTTATTTGGGACAAGGAAAATTTCAAGGCCGACGCCCATCATGATTGCTCCCAGGGTTATCAATAACCCGCGTTGCAGGATTTTGGCGGCAGGACGTTTTTTGTGTTGGGCCTGTTTAACGGGCATCTCAGTTACATTCACCGTTGGCAAAATATCAGGCATGGATACACCTCCTTGGAAATTTTTGTGTATAGTTCTATTATAAATTATTCCTGGTTCTTTCGATGCAAATATTAGTCTTTCTATTGTAATGATCCTTTTTCTATCCCTGCCCTTGAAACGGTGAAGATTTTCCCGCATGCCGTATATTGTTTCCCGATTATATGATTTAATAAGAAATATATTTAAGAACCAGGTGATTTTATGTTATATGGCTATCGCATTTCGGTAAGGTCTTTTGTTGAATATGTCTTTCGGAGCGGCAGCCTCGATACGCGCTTTCGGATGACTAATTCCATGGCGGAAGGAACAAAAGCCCACCAAAAAATCCAAAAACTATATCGGGACACGGACCAAAATGAATTTTTCCTTCGAACGGAAATCGAATGCAATGACATACTCTTCCATCTCGAGGGAAGATGTGATGGCCTTTTGTTCGATGAAGGAATTGTGACGATAGATGAAATTAAATCAACAGCCGGAAATCTTGAGCTAGTAACTGAAAACAGCCATCCGGTCCACTGGGCCCAGGCGAAATGCTATGCTTATATGTATGCCAAGGACAATGGGCTTGATCAAATAAATGTGCAGCTTTCATATGTACATACAGAAACAGAGCAGGTAAAACGATTTCAAAAATCGTGTTCTTTCGCTGATTTACAAACATTTATTCAGCAAGTTGCTGAAGGATACTATCCATTTGCGAATTGGCAGGCAATACACTTCAAAAACAGAAATGAAAGCATTCAGCAAAGCGATTTTCCTTTTTCGGACTATAGAAAGGGCCAAAGAAAACTGGCAGGAGCGGTTTATCAAACGATCCAGGATAAAAGGTCTTTATTTGCGAATGCCCCTACCGGCATTGGAAAAACGATGTCGACCATCTTCCCGTCACTGAAAGCGATGGGGAGAGGCATGATTGAAAAGATTTTTTACCTGACTGCCCGTACGACAACAAGGAAAGCGGCCGAGGATGCATTTTCTTTATTGGAGGAAAAGGGCCTGTCTGTCAAGACTGTTACCATCACGGCTAAGGAAAAGGTGTGTCTTCAGGAAGATACCAAATGTAAAAACCAATGCGAATTTGCGGATGGTTATTATGACCGGCTCAATGAAGCTATCCTTGATGCACTAATGAACGAAAACATACTCGACAGAAAAGCAATCGAACGATATGCCATAAAACATGAATTATGTCCCTTCGAGTTTTCCCTGGACCTTGCCTATTTAAGCGATGCCATCATCTGTGATTACAACTATGTGTTCGATCCTAGGGTTTCGTTAAAACGATTAGTTGAAGAACAAAAGAAAAAAACTGTTTTGCTTGTTGACGAGTCACACAATTTGGTGGACAGGGGCAGGGAGATGTTTTCGGCGGAGCTGAATAAATCGTCATTTCTTCAGCTGAAAAGGGAGTTTAAAGACGTTGATAATGAATTATTCAACCATTTCAAACACATCAACCAATATTTCATCGATTTCAAAAAAGAGCATCAATCAATGAATACATCCGAATGGAGCGAAGTGCCAAAAAGATTGATTGAACTTCTGGAAGGGTTCATCGAAACAGCGGAACAGTATTTATCCGTGTCAGGGAACGAGGAAAATAATGGGGAATTGCTCGAGATTTACTTTGCTGCACAAAATTTTCTAAAAATTTCCCAACTGTATGATGAACATTTTACTGTCTATTCGGAAATGAGCCGCAATGAAGTAAGGGTGAAGGTTTTCTGCCTGGACCCTTCAAAGCTGCTGCAGAAAATCTCGGCAGGATTCAGGTCGACGATTCATTTTTCGGCAACATTGATGCCGCTGCCATACTATACAGAAATGCTTGGCGGGTCGGTTGATGACTATTCCATTTCAATAACCTCACCATTTTCCCCCGAGCAAACGGAGGTATATATTAAACGGGTTTCGACCCGTTACAGGGACCGGGAATCATCAAAGGATGAAATCACCGCGATGTTAAAAACCCTGCTATCTGGACGACAGGGAAACTACCTGGTGTTTTTCCCATCCTATCAATACATGAATTTGATTTATGAAGCTACCAAAGAGGATAACGGTTTTGAAACCATCATTCAGAGCGCGAATATGTCAGAGGCTGATAGGGATTCATTTTTAGCCTTGTTCAAAGAAGAAACTGAATCAACATTGTTAGCATTCGCCGTAATGGGCGGCATTTTTTCGGAAGGGATCGATCTTAAGGGTAACCGCCTGAACGGAGTTATTGTGGTCGGCGTAGGCATGCCGCAAATCGGTCCTGAACGGGATATCATAAAAAAATTTTTTCAAGGGAAGGGCAAAAACGGATTTGATTATGCTTATGTATTTCCAGGCATGAATAAGGTGCTCCAGGCAGGTGGAAGGCTGATTAGGTCAGAGGAAGACCACGGTCTGATTGTGCTTGCGGATGACCGTTTTTTGACAGGCAAATACCAGCGCATGCTGCCTGAAAATTGGAAAGATTATACGCTAATCTAATTGTATTCAGACGTGGGCTTGAACTGAATTTGGGTCAGCCTGAAAGTTATTGTTGTACCTTTTCAAATACGTTAAGCTGATTTTAGTGAGTCTAGAGAGTGAAAGGTGATTAATATAAATGGATGCCGGGATCGAATCAACCAATCCGATTTTATTATTGGTGGCAATAATCTTAACCTTTATCGCGACGTATACTGCGCTTGATTTGTTGACAATGCTTCGAACAGCGGAGCGCCACAAGAGATTTCTCTTTCTCGGCGCCAGTTTTTCAATGGGCATCGGAATTTGGACGCTAAACTTTATTGGTGTTTTAGCCTTTGATTTAAGCGGTGCAGCAAGGTATAATTTGCCGATTGCACTTTTGTCGATCGTTCTTGGCATTGCTCTGGCATCAATGGGTTTTTTCTCTGTCACAAACATAAGGATCAGGCTGTCCAATGTGTGCATTTGCAGTCTTCTCTTAACCGTCGCGCTCCTTTCCAATTACGTCATCGGCATGTATTCATTAAATTACAGCCTGGGTATTCATTATTATTTGTTATTATTCACTGTTGTCCTGATATTTGGTTTATTTTTGTTTGCTTTCATGGTGTTGTTCTATTCAAACAGAATGCGGACTTCCAACCGCCTGTGGTTTAAGCCGGTTTCTACTTTTATTATCACTGGGGCGATTGTGCAAGGCCATTTATTATTGCTAAGGGCGCTCCCTGTCGATGCTCCTGTAAGAAAGGTCGATCAGCTGGTCCATGAAACGCCTTTTGTCGTATATTTGGTTTTATTCATGTCGATTTTGATTTTGACAGGGCTGCTTGGATCCAGTGCCGTCATCAGCAGGCGCCTGGCCGTAAGCAATCAGCACATCAAGGATATCCGTTCTGCTTTGGACGAGTCGTCTATTGTTGCCATCACGGATCCTAAGGGAATCATTACTTATGTGAACCAAAAGTTCCTTGAAATATCGAAATATACCGAGGATGAGCTGCTTGGCCACACCCACTCAGTCATTAACTCCGGCTATCACCCGAACTCCTTTTTTACAGAGCTGTGGACCACGATTACGAAGGGACTCACCTGGAAAGGTGAAATCTGCAATAAAGCCAAAGATGGGACTTTGTATTGGGTTAATACAACGATTGTGCCATTTATGAAAAATGGAAAACCTTATCAGTATATTGCCATCCGTACGGATATCACGGACAGAAAACAAGCAGAAGAGAATTTGAAGGATTCGTTGAAAGAGGTAAGTGATATCCATTATGCACTCGATCAGTCCTCTATTGTCGCTTTTACGGATGCAAAAGGAATAATTACCCAGGTCAACAGTAGGTTTTGTGATATTTCCGGATACAGTCGCGGGGAGTTGATTGGAAAAAACCACAACATCCTGAACTCCGGCTATCACCCGAAATCTTTCTTTATTGAACTTTGGAAAACGATTGGCGGCGGAAGGGTCTGGAAGGGAGAAATCAGGAACAGGGCAAAAGATGGTTCTTATTATTGGGTGGATACAACGATTGTGCCTTACCTTGGACCAAATGGCAGGCCTTATCAATATCTTGCGATCCGGAATGATATCACAGAAAGGAAGAGAACTGAAGAAGCCCTTCACCGGCAGGATAAATTAGCAGCGGTCGGGCAACTTGCAGCGGGGGTGGCACATGAAATCCGCAATCCTTTAACATCCATGAAAGGTTATACCGAATTCCTTCAATTGGACGAGACCGATCCTTCCAGGAAGGAGTTTCTGGAAATTATTTTGGAAGAGATCGAACGTGTGAACGATATTGTGGAGGATTTTATGGTATTGACAAAACCCAAGGCTGTAAAACTGGAACTAAAGAATATCATCCCGGTTGTCCGAAATGTTGCTTCCTTCATTGATTTTGAAGCCAGAAAGCGGAACGTCCAGATTCATTTTCATGCCAAAGAAGAAGAGATTCTTGTTTCATGCGACGAAAACCGGTTGAAACAGGTCTTCCTGAATTTCTTGAAAAATGGCATGGAGGCTATGCCAAATGGCGGCATGATAGAAGTATCCATCCAGAAGAAGGATGGGGAAGTCCAAATATCCATCACGGATAATGGAGTGGGTATACCGGCGGAAAAATTAAAACGGCTTGGCGAGCCTTTTTATACGACAAAGAAGACCGGGAACGGCCTGGGCTTGATGGTGAGTTTTAAAATCATCGAAAGCCATAATGGCCGTGTCATTGTCGAGAGTGAGTTGAACAAAGGAACTCGCTTTAACATCGTACTGCCTGCTAAAACTGCATAATGATTAGACAATATGAAACAGGGACATGGAGTTCCTGTTTTTTTGCCATTAGATTTGATCATTAGGTAACTAATACAGGGAAGAAGCACTGATTTTTCTATAATCAAGCACATATAAAGAACGGGTTAACGAAAGTTAAGAATTTTGGAATCTCCTTCTAAATGCCGTGAAGAATTGTTTCATAGTGTTGTAATCCAAATCGGACAATCAAGCAGGCATGGGAGAAATGAAAAATGTAAAACAATTGCTTTTAGCATTGATGGCAGCTTTCTTGTTAACAGGTATTGCCACAGGTTGCAGTAACGAGGATTCTGATGCGGAAGGAACAGAAACGGAAGAAACTGAAAACACGGAACAAGGTACTGATGAAGAAACTGAAGACGGTACTGAAGATGAAACTGAAGACGGTACCGAAGAAGAAACAGGAGACGGCCAAAATAAATCGAAGGGTGCAGAACCATTTATGGTTCTGCGCTTTTTATGCTGCTTGCCTATAATAACTACTAGTAATAATTTTCCGGCCATACTATAATGGTATTGTCATATATATGAAGATACGGAATTTCAAGTCGCAATGCGAGGGATATTAAGGCCGGAAACATGCAGTAATCTTTCGAAGGTGATTCCTTTTAATGAATCTGCGATACGGGTGTATCAGACCGGGGCATTCTTCAACGCCTTTCACGGTGCGGAGGCTATCGATTAAATACATCAGCACTCAAGGTCGGTGAATAGCCATTGTTGTCCGGATAAGCATTCGGGCAATTTTTATTTTATCTCTTTTTAAGCGGGACGATACATATTGACAACTTGGGGGATACATAGTTTGGGAAAATCTATTCGTTTCAACCTTATGAAGCTGCAGGGCTTTTACTTGTTCGCGTTTTTTGCGATGGGCAGCCTCACGCCTTTATTGAGCGTTTATTTAAAAGAAGTGGAACAGCTGAACGGAACTCAAATAGGCACAATTATGTTGGTAGGGCCGGTTATCATGATTGTATTCCAGCCGTTGTGGGGAATGGCATGCGATTGGACGGGGAAGCCTGCAAAAATCCTGTCAATGGCTACCTTGCTTGCAGGCTTTTTTGGACTGGGGTATTTGTTTTTACATCAATATATCCTTTTGGCAGCCGTCGCCTTAATGCTAGCGATTTTTCAAAGTGCGATCATCCCGGTATCAGATAGCATTTCTCTGCAATACACTAACAAGGTCAAAGCGAACTACGGGAGACTTCGTATGTTCGGGTCTCTGGGCTTCGGAATAGCGGTGTTTGCAATGGGGCGTTTATCTGAGACAAATTTGGGGCCCACAGTGATCTTCTATGCATTCTTTATAGCACTTGCTTTAGCGGCAATGCTGGCACTCCGGCTGCCGCAGGAAAGCCAGGCAACCAATCGGGGCATCACCCATGGAATCAAGGAATTGTTTACAATCAAGCGATTTTTGATTTTTCTTGCTGTTACATTCCTTGTTTTCGGCCCCAACCTTGCCAATAATGTTTATTACGGCTTATTCGTAGAGGCTAGGGGCGGAACGTATACAGGCATCGGGCTTGCTTTTCTTTTAGCGGTGCTTTCCGAAATTCCGTTTATGGGGGTTGCGGGAAGCTGGATTAGAAAAATGGGACTGCTGCCTATTGCGCTGGTCGCGGGACTTGCGTCATTGGCAAGGTGGCTATTCTATTTTTCCGAGCCTGGGCTCGGGGTTATTTACTTCACTTCAGTAATCCAAGGATTTTCGCTTGGCCTGTTTATTCCGGCCGGGCTTCAGTATATCCGCCACATCATACCGGCACACATCACGGTCACAGCTGTTACGGTGTATTCCGCAATCGGGAATGGCCTGGGTAATTGGTTCAGTACCTTTTTTGCAGGGATCATTATGGACAAAAATGGCATTTACAGCGTTTATCTTTTCTTCGGCATTCTTTCGCTGTTGGGTGTGTTCCTCACATTTTGGCTGATAAAGCTTGAAAAAGAGAGCACAAGCAACGTCGGTTTAAGCGGGCAAAATTGAATGGACTAACCGTTTTGTTTATGCGCCAATTTCAAAGGGGGCGGGTTACCATGAAATATCATTACTGTGCAACTTGTATCCATTTTCGAGCGAAAAAGAAGGATGGCTCTATGAGATATTATTGTTCCCGGCTTGGATTTGATACCAAAACGACCTATCAGTTCGATTGTTGGACACCTTCAGAAAAAGTGAAGAAATTGATGGCAAAGCGATCGGAAAGTTAAACGCAGTGTTTTCCAAAGAGCTGGAAAAACCGGAAAAACATACACCTTGCGTATTTGCGCTGATTCCTGTAATATAATCTCATAAGCTGCTTTGTACGTATAGCTTAATTAAGTTTTAACCTTTAAGCTGTAATAGGGAGTTTTATATTAAAACAGGAATGGCGAACCTTTGCCACGGGCAAAGGATATACAGGAATGTTTTTGCAAACACCCACTTTGAGGAGTGGTGGTTTAAAACTTTCTTATCAAAGCTACGGCAAGTGCGGCTTACATTTTTAAGTTCCACACGCTGGAAATAAATAACGTTGTATTTCATTTAGATTTTGTGTATTATAATCATATAGCTGCGTTGTACGTATTGCATAATAAAGTTTTAACCTTTAAGCTGTAATAGGGAGTTTTATATTGAAACTGGAATGGCGGGCCTTTATCACCGATAGAGGATAAACAGGAACGTTTCTGCAAACACCCACTTTGAGGAGTGGTGGTTTAAAACTTTCTTATCTGGCTACGGCAAGCGCGGCTTACATATTTGTAAATGAAACCAGTCTTTCGGGACTGGTTTTTTTGCGTTCTTCATAGCGTTAGAAGGAGACATTTTTTTCAATTAAAGGGAACTTATGATTTAATGGTTTTATCAACAAATGATGAGAAGTAAGAAAGGATGGTTTTTCTGCGGAAAAGTAGAGTGAAAATGGTCACTTCCTTGTCTGTCCTTCTGGGGATCCTGTGGATGGCGGGCTTCGGATGGGCTGTACAGGATTATTATGTGGAACATTCGGACGGAGGGTTGGACAATAAAGTGAAAAGCCCAGTCAAAAATATAGAGGGCCAGGAATTGACGATTGTGGCATTAGGGGACTCATTAACAAGAGGCACGGGTGACGAAACTGGAAAGGGATATGTCGGGCTAGTGACTCAGGAGGTGAAGAAACGAATTGGCCAGGAGGTTAAGGTCCATAACCTTGGCATCAACGGCCAAACTTCACGTGAGTTGAGGCAGCAGGTCAAACAAAAAGAGGTCCGCCGCCAGCTGGCTGCGGCTGATACGATTTTGCTTACGATCGGAGGCAATGACCTGTTTAGAGGGGGACAAACCCTGCTGGATTATAATGCAGGCACAGTAAGCCAGCTACAGTCGCAATTCACCCGAAATCTTTCATCGATTTTTGCAGATATCCGCAAAGCAAACGATAAAGCGACTATCTTTTACCTTGGCTTGTATAATCCATTTATTGAACTGGAGGATGGCAAACAAACGAGTCAGGTTGTCCGGGAGTGGAACCGCCAGAGCGAGGAAACAAGTGCCGCCTTTAACGGTATCGTGTTTGTGCCCACATTCGATATTTTTCAAACATCTGTTAATGATTATCTCTACACGGATCGATTCCATCCGAATAAACAAGGGTACCGATTGATAGCCGAACGAGTTGCCCCTTTGATTAAATGGGAGGAGAAGCAGGAATGAGCCGGGTCACTTTGTCAGTTAGCGACTTAAGGAAGACGATAAAACGGAAAGAAATCATAAAAGGCCTGAATTTTGAACTCCGGGAAGGAGAAGTATTCGGCTTTCTAGGCCCCAATGGCGCCGGAAAAACAACGACAATCAGAATGCTTGTCGGCTTGATCAAACCAACTTCAGGTTCCATACGGATTTGCGGTTATGATGTGAAAAGTGATTTCACCAAGGCCATGAAGTATATGGGCTGTATTGTGGAAAATCCTGAGTTGTATCCGTTCTTGTCCGGCTATGAAAACCTTCTGCATTTTGCAAGGATGCTTCCCGGTGCGAATGAAGGACGAATTCAAGATGTGATTAATCTCGTAGGATTGCAGGCCCGCATCGATGATAAAGTCAAGACCTATTCGCTTGGGATGAGGCAAAGGCTGGGCATCGCCCAGGCGCTTTTAAATAAACCAAAGGTATTAATCCTGGATGAGCCAACCAATGGGCTCGACCCTGCGGGTATTAGGGAAATGAGGCAGTTTATTCGCGCGCTTGCGGAAAAGGAGGGCCTGAGCGTGCTTGTTTCAAGCCATTTATTGAGCGAGATACAACTCCTCTGTGACCGTGTAGCGATCATTTCAAAAGGTGAAATCATCCAGGTTGATACAGTCCACAATTTGTTAAACACACAGGAAAAAATCATTTGGAAGCTGGAACCCCTTGAGAAAGGAAAAAGAATATTACGAGGTTTGACAGAAGTCACCGAAACAGAAGATGGATACCTCATCACTCCTTTTCAAGAAAGGGATGCCGGAAGATGGAATCAAGAATTGACAAAACAAGGCGTACTTGTTATGGAAATGAACCGGAAGCTTCCTGCACTTGAGGAATTATTCCTGGAATTGACGGGCGGGGGAGGTGGCGGAATTGGCTAATCTGATCCAGAATGAAATGATGAAACTGCTAGCCCGAAAACGTTTGCTTGTAATTGGTATCATAATAGCAGTCCTTGTCTTGCTGTTTACTTATGCCCAATATAAACAAGTGGAAGAGCAGCGGGAAAAGCTTGGTACGACAGACTGGAGGGCTGCCCTTCAGCAGCAAATCATTGATATTCAGAACCGGTTGGGCTCAAGCAGGATGTCCGATGACTGGAGGGAACAGCTTCAAATAACACTGAAGCAGCAGCAATATTACCTTGACCATAATATCAACCCAACGGAACCGGGAGCCCCTTCCTTTATGAGAATGTTCGTGGAAAACTCCAGCGACCTATTTATTCCGCTCCTTGTGATGATCATCGCAAGCGACCTTGTATCATCCGAACACAGCCTGGGTTCCATCAAGCTCTTACTAACCAGACCGGTAAAGCGATGGAAGATATTGCTTAGTAAATATATAACCCTGCTCTTGGCTATATCAATGATAATTGCGATGGTTGGTTTGTTGTCCTATATTCTCTCAGGAATCGTTTTTGGATATAAAGGAATGAATGCCCCTATCATAACAGGCTTTACTATATCTGAAGGGAATCTGGATACGAGTGAGGTCAGACTCGTGGAGCAGTGGAAATTTCTGCTTATGGATTTTGGCCTTGTGTGCTTCGTCGCTGTAGTCGTCGGTACACTCGCCTTTATGCTGTCCGTCTTGATCAGGAGTACAGCGGCTGGAATGGGCGTTATGCTTGCAGCGCTCATATCCGGAGCGATTCTCAGTAATATGGTTTCTTCCTGGGAATCTGCCAAGTACTTATTTATGGTCAATTTGAAACTTACCAATTATTTAAATGGGGTGGCCCCACCGATTGAAGGGATGACCCTATTTTCATCACTGTCCGTTTTACTTTTCTGGTGGGCTGCAGCCCTTGTTGTTTCCTTTGTGATTTTCACAAAGGAGGATGTGTATTAATTTGTTCAGTCTGCCCGGGTCGGGGCAGATTTTTTTTTGATAAATGAAGATGAGTATTTCAGGGAAAATAGGGAAAGGGAAGGATGAATGGGCTGGAAAGCTTCATACCTAGTCATATTTCCGGGCCGGAATGATAATACTAACAAGGTAGATTGTTAAGGGGGATACACAATGGATGACCATAATTTGCACAAGAAATTCATTCCCGTAACCTCTGTCACAAGCGGAGATAATATGGCTGTTTCAAGTGATATTTTTTGCTTGCCGATTCAAATCGTGAATGTCTGTTTCATTGGAAGCCCTGGGACGAATAATGGGTGGGTGCTGGTTGATGCCGGGATGCCCCGGTCTGCAGATGAGATCATCGGGACTGCCAGGGAGATTTATGGTGAAAATGTCCCTCCGAAAGCCATCATTCTTACGCATGGCCATTTTGACCATGTCGGGGCCATAGTGGAATTAGTAGAACAATGGCAAGTTCCGGTATATGCACATGAGCTTGAAATTCCTTATTTAACCGGACTGAAGGATTATCCGGAGCCAGACTCCACGGTGGAGGGCGGAATGGTGGCTAAGATGTCGAAAATGTTCCCAAATGAAGGAATCGATTTGGGGAGACATATCCGCACTTTGCCCGCGGATGGGTCGATCCCGGTACTGTCGGGCTGGAAATGGATTCACACCCCAGGGCATACCGAGGGCCACATTTCATTATTCAGGGATAGTGACCGCGCTTTAATCGCCGGTGATGCATTCGTCACCGTAAAACAGGAATCGTTATACAAGGTGATTACCCAGGATAAAGAAATCAGCGGTCCTCCTCGTTACTTAACACCGGATTGGAACGCTGCGAAGCAATCTGTGGAAAAGCTTGCAGAACTTGGACCCGCCATGGCGGTGACCGGGCATGGAATGCCTATGTCCGGCCAGGAGCTCACCGTAAATTTGCAAAGGCTTGCGGCGGAATTTGATACGATTGCAAAGCCTGATTACGGAAAGTTTGTAGACTAATCTGCGAGGAGGTTCATGTATGGAAAACAATAAGAAAAAACAACCGTTTGATTCAAGTGGAATAGCGGGGAGAACCTTTGATTTCGATGATTATAATAAGGACGATGAAGTTTCTTCAGGCCTGGCAGAAACGCACGAACAGATGAGTGACCATTATGCGGGAAGAGGGGATACCGTAGAAAACCGGGACAGCGAAGTGTAATCCGTGGAAAACGGGAAAAACATTTGAGCCTCTGTAACAGAATAAAAAGACTGTCCCTGCTAGTACAAATTTCTCTGGGACAGCCTTTTTAAAAGGCAAGGCCGGTAGTGATCATTAGACCGGCTTGTCTATTTCTGTTTCCATCTTTTATTGTGAAAATGATGGTGCGGCATTAAAAAACCATTTTGCTCGACCATCTTATAATGATCTTCATACCGTTTTATGATTCGGTCACCAGTTTCTTCCGTTATCATTTCAAACTCGACATATTTCCGTATTAATTTTTTCTTTTCTTCCAATAAATTTTTGTGAATCTGCTTCAACTCTTCTTTTTGTCCCGCGGTGAGCTGAATCTCCCTTTCTTGCATAGGTGCCTGCTTTTCCACAGCAGAAACCGGGATTGCAGCCAAACCAATTGAAAAGGCAAACGCGGTACACATAGAAACAATAACTTTTTTCATATCAGTAAACTCCTTTCATGATTTGCTACTATTTTTTTCGTAAAAGTGAAAAAATATGTAAACGGGGTCATTCCCTCACCACACTAATGCGTTAAAGCCTGTGGGACGACCTCTAGAAAATGGGGGGATCATTATGTATAAAGAATTTTGGGAAATCGACCATCGTCCTTATCCGCTCCCTGGCGCACCATGGGTTATGACACAGGTGTGGAGGGATTTGCTGTTTATGCACTATCCACTAGCACCTGAATCAGTTGGAAAATATCTCCCAGGTGAGCTGATGCTTGATACCTTTGAACATAAGGCATGGGTAAGCATTATTCCGCTAAGGATTACCAATATGAGGATGCGGGGAATCCCGCCTATCCCTTTTTTACATTCATATTTGGAGTTAAATGTAAGGACTTATGTTATTCACGATGGTATTCCGGGTATTTATTTTTTTAGCCTGGATGCTGATCATCCACTTGCTGTTGCTGGAGCAAGTGCTGGTACGGGCCTTCCTTATAAACGGGCGAAAATGCTGTTTCACGAAGAAGGGGAAACGATTAAATTTAAGAGTGAGCGGATGACCGGCCGGGGGAATCGAGAGTCACTGGATGTAGCTTACAGTGCCGGTAAAACTTTATATGAAGCGGAGCCGGGATCCCTGGACCACTGGCTGATGGAAAGGTACTGCATGTACTCCTTTCATGGAGGGAACATGCTCAGGGGAGATATCCATCATGATAAATGGAAGGTGAGAAAAGCAACAGCAGATATTTCATATAATAGGATGGCTCCCTATTTGCTTTCGGAGGTTTCGAATACGCCCCCTATACTTCATTACTCAAGCAGAAGGCGATTCTTTTTTTATCCGCTGGTAAAAGTGCTTTAGGCCAGAGGTCTCGAGATAGGACCTCTATAAGAATTATAAACTGCGGTGGAAACCAGAACGAGGCACCGTGCTGGTGCCTCGTTTTAGAATTTCGCAAGTTATTGTTTTGTAATTAAAAATCCAAACCTTAAAAAATCCGCTTTTGTATACAAACCCCTTATGCCAGGATATCAGTCTTCCGGAGGGCCTTCCCCCATCAACCGTTTATGGATCCAGATCGCTGCTTGTGAACCGTCGCCCATAGCAATCGTGGTTTGTTCGGAATGGGCGATTAAGTCTCCGCCCGCCCATATGCCGTCTACATTTGTTTCTTTTGTGCGCGGATTAACAACTACATGTTTTTTCTCATTCAACGTAACCCCTGCTTGCTCAGCGAGCTCATAGTTCATTTTGTTTCCGCTAAATACGGTAAAGCCACGCTCAGCTTCAATGATTTGCCCGTTAGTGAGCGTGAACCCTTGCAGGTTTTCGTCTTGATCCAGGATGATTTTTGAAACGGGCTCCGTGATGACCGGTATATTATGGCTTACCAAAGCCTCCTTTGCGCTGTCTTCAATGGTGGTTCCCCCATGGTTGATATAAATGATGTCGTTTGACCAATATGTGAGGGTAGCCGCCATATTCGCCCCTGTATTCCCGTTTCCGAGGACTACTGTTTTTTTGCCTGAAATTTCATATCCATCGCAATCCGGGCAAACATAAATGCTTTTGCCAAGGCAAGGTGCCAAATTTTCAATGTCCGGCAGATTATCGATAAGGCCCGTGGCCAAAAACACAGTCGCAGCCGTATACTTGCTATCTTTCTCGGTGCCAAGTTCAAATCTGCCATCCTTCTTACTAAGGCTCAATACCTTATCACGTAAAAAAGAAACGCCATATTTCTCAGCATGCTGCTTCCCGAGGCGCCTTAATTCTGCCCCGCTTACACCCTCAGGCCATCCCAAAATATTATGATAACATCTGCAAATTGTGGACCTGCCCTGATTAGAGTCGAGTACCAGCACATCGTGGTTATACCGTCCTAATTGAATGGCAGCCTGCAAACCGGCAATTCCTCCTCCGATAATAATGCAATCTGTATGTTCCATCTTGTCGCCACCGCCTTCGGGAGAATATTCTCGTTTCTATACCTGAATGAAATACAGATAGTTTTAGACACGTATTTGAAAAATATACCACCCGTAACCTGTGATGAAACTATTTTTACCATGATGCAGGGTGTTGTGTTGCCATTCTAAAAGAGATCCATCAGGAATATATAAGGAGAGGAAAGGGGAGGAGTTTTATGACATTCAAGCAGGACGCAATGTTTGAACATAGTTTCTGGCTGCAGGTTCTTGGTGACCATTCAAGGTTCATTTTGGACACCCTTGCTCCGGCCGAAACTGCAGATATACAAAAGGCGCAATACTTTAAAGAAAATTATGATTCCATGTTAAATGGGCTGCCGAATCTTTCGGAAAATCAATTGATTCCATTTACACAAAATGTAAAAGAACTCACGCACCGGTTTCGTGGATTCAAGTTATCTTTGCTCAGAAGGCACCTGACAGGCAGGATAAAGATCAATATGACGCCAACCTTCATAAATCACATGGTGAATGAACTGGAGGAATACTTAAACATCATTGGTTATCTTGAGAAAGGCGAGAAACCGCCTGTTTTTCATGAACTGCACCACCATCTTCTGTGGCTCATAGATGCAGCTGGCCATGCAGGGATTATAAATGACACGATGGATGCCGTAGAAAAGGATATTAAGTATAGATCCGCCGCTTTTTCGAAAAAATTCGCGGACTTTTATTTAAAGGCCGTTGAACTCACTGGTTATTTGCGGGCGAACCTGGATAAATTTCCTGCGTTGCAAAAGATGAATGAGGATGTAAAGCTGGAAATAAAACTTTTTCGATGTTTTTTAGATGAGCTTGAAGAATATGAGCTTACGGAACAGACATTGGGAATCTTCTCTGCTTTGATGGCAGACCATATGGCGAGGGAAGAGTGCTATTATTTAATGAAGGTCGCAGAATCGACAAATACAGAATTACCAGAATGCAATCCTGCAAAAAAAAGGGTGGAACATTAAAAAAAGGAGGCCAAGATCATTCGGCCTCCTCTTGTATTTATAAAATTTTATTGAGCGGGTTCAATCCAATCCGTACTCCAGTTTTGAATCTCCCTGATTACCGGAGCAAGGGCGATTCCTTTCTCTGTAAGTGAATACTCAATACGGACAGGTGTTTCCGGGTATACCTCCCGTTTCACAATCCCTTCCTGCTCAAGATATTTTAAACGTTCGGAAAGGATCCTTCCGCTTATCGGAAAAGAGGATTCAATGTTGCAAAACCGTTGAGGGCCGGTTAACAGTTGGCTGACGATCAGGCCAGTCCAGCGTTTGCTCAATATTTGCATTCCTTTTTCAAAACGAGGGCAAATCGTTGACTTCTCCATATTCATCACCTCAATATAATATATTATACCCTGAAAAAAGGAATTGTGACAGATTAACATTTTGAAAACTGATTCCTTGACAGTATTAATATACGATAATATACTAACTTACGTAAAGTAAACGACATGGTTATCCGCACAATTTTTCTGTGTATCAAGCTTATTACAGGAATTAGTTCCCGTTGTAAAAAAGAATGTTAAGCAAAAAATAAAAAGGGCCGCGTTCAGTGGCTCAAGTGCAGCAAGCATTTTTGGAAACCATTCGCAACTTCTTTCGCAAGTTGATGGGTATTAATTGGCTTTACAGCAAATTTCACCCCCGTCAAAAAATAAATCACCGAAAAGGCAGGTATCATTTTTTATGGCACAAGTATTGTACATCACAGCACATCCTCATGATGAAACGCTATCTTTCAGCATGGCTGCTGGTAAGGCGTTTATCGATTCTTACAAAGAAGCAAATCCTGGGGATGAGATTGTCCATCTGGATTTATATAACTTGGATATCCCACAGCTTGATGCTGATATTTTCAGCGGCTGGGGCAAGCTGCGTTCAGGCTCCCAATTTGACCAGCTTTCAGCAGAGGAACAACTGAAAGTCAGCCGTTTAAATGAACTTAGCGATCAATTCGTCGCTGCAGACAAATACGTTTTCGTTACACCGTTGTGGAATTTCTCGTTCCCTCCTGTAATGAAAGCTTATTTGGACTCGGTTGGACAAGCAGGCAAAACATTCAAATATACAGAGCAAGGGGCTGTAGGCCTGTTGACTGACAAAAAAGCGCTGCATATCCAGGCACGCGGCGGCATTTATTCAGAACCGCCAATGTCCGAAATTGAAATGGGGCACAGATATATCAAAATCATGATGGACTTCTTTGGTGTACCAACGGTTGAAGGGCTGTTCATCGAAGGCCATAACCAATTCCCAGACCGTGCAGAAGAAATCAAACAGGATGGAATTGGAAGAGCAAAAGAATTAGGAAAGAAATTCTAATAAAATGATTTATGAATGGCACCGGAAAAACTTCCGGTGTTTTTTTTTGCAGAAAGGAAAGTAAACATCTTTCCTAACTGCAACCAGTGTGCGCACATCATGTGGTTACGCCTTTCCTGACTGGCCTTCAGCTGTGTGTTGGTGTTTATAAGGTACACATGGCGTGTTTTCTAATAATGTTTGCATTTCTTAAATTCGGGTAAATATTATCAAATACGAGAGAGGATATGGTAAAGGGCGGCAAACGTAAAAGCATTAAGTCCATATCGGTAGCTGGGTGTTGGTGTAGCAGGCTTATCTTATTTGTCCACACGGGGTAAACGGGATAAAGCATGCAATTGTTTCATGCAATGAAAGACAAAAGCCAGGCTTTGGTCCGGGAAAGGGGACAAAACGCACATTCAGCTTCTTGAAAAGGCAGGACATCCAGATCCGTACGACATTGGGGATAATCGCATGGTTGATGAAGGTGCCGTATATGGCGTAAACTACTACAATAAAAAAGAGCAGACGTATAATGATTGGATCTCGCGGGGAGTATTATTCCCGGTTTTTTTTGGGCTAAAAAGAATTTTTAAACATTCTAAACTGCATAAACAGAACACAAGGTTTATACATTCGCCTGTGGGATCTCGATTTCCAGCACCCGGGATGGACTGTGTCTACTCTTAATGATCGGCACGATTTCTATAGTCTCGAAAGTTATATAATTAATGAATACATAAGTAAACAGGCACTGCGGCCTTGTAAATCCATATTTATGAATAAGAAAGGGCAAATACCATGAAGATTTTGTTTATCGGCGACAGCATTACGGATGCAGGGAGGAGGGACGATCCAGAAGGATTCGGGTATGGATATGTCAGGATGATTCGCGATCATTATATGCTAGAGGAGCCGGCCGCTTACCCGAATATTGTTAACAAAGGAATTGCCGGTAACCGAATCACGGATTTGGAAGCACGCTGGCAAAAGGATGTACTTGACGAGAATCCCGATGTTATTTCTATATCAATTGGCATTAATGACGTGTGGAGGCAGCTCGACCAGCCGCAAATCGAACAGGTATATCCACTTCAGTACGCATCAGTTTTTCGAAGCCTTTTATCGCAGGCCGCCATCCATACCAAGGCGCAGATTGTGTTGATGGAGCCAACAATCCTTGAAGAAAACCATGAATCAGAAGGAAACAAAAGGCTCCTGCCTTATGTGGAGATTGTGAAAAACATGGCTGTCCAATACAATGCCGCCCTGGTTCCTGAACATTCCGTTTTCATCGAAGCTCTGAAAAGAAAAAGCGGTTTTTCGTTGACGACTGACGGAGTACATTTAAGCAGCACCGGACATTTATTGATGGCGAAAACCTGGATGAAACATGCCGGTGTATTTCCTTGAAACTTTTAATGAAAAATGAAAGGAAGCCCGCAGCTTCCTCACCACGATGTTATACACTTTCCTCTATTGTACGCGCCCGGAAAGCTTTATGGTTCTCGAGCTTCAGAGCAACAACCAGGAAAGAAAACGCAGCCGTGAACCTGGCAGCTGACACAAGTGCCATGGCAAAATTCATGCCAAATTGATTCAGTAAAAACACACCGATTTGCGGAGCGATGAAACCGACAATCGCCAGCAAGAAGTTATAATTCGCAATGTAATTTGTCTTTGATTCATCCGGAGTCGCTTTCAGCAGCTGGTTGAACAAAAGCAGATTTGTACCCGCTACGAAAATCCCGATCCAGAAATTTATCAGTGTGATATACACCAGGTTTGTAGACAAGATTGTCAAAACTGGAGCTGACGCCATGCCAGCAGCTGCAACGAAGAGAAGCATGGTGTTTCCCCGCCGGTCCGCGAACTTGGCCCACCATTTAAGGCTGATGATTTGCGCCAGCTGGTTAGTTACTGAAAACAAGCTGAACCAAATGGCCGTAGCATGGGCCTCCTTAATGTGATAGATGCTGAAAATCGACCAGCCCATTTGTGCAGAAATATTGTAAGCCATCGCACAAATCAAAAATGCAGTATATGGCTTGTACCGAAACACGGCAAAAGGTAATTTTTTCTTCTCAATTACTTCTTGCTTAATCTCTGGCTTGGAGACTCTTTCTTTATGTTTAAATAGGAATATTACTTCAAAAATGGCAAGTAGGAAACCAACAGCAAAGAGTATTTGGTAAGGCAAGGCATCCCGTTTATCAAACAAGCTTAAAAACAGGCCTGTGGAAAACGTTGCTGCCAATGCGGCAATCGTATTGTACCTGTTCCTTGAGCTGAAAAAGTTTCCCCGACGATCTTCCGATATCATATCCCCGATCATTGACTGCCAGGAAAGATTTGATAGCGCGCCTGGAAAGTTCAATAATGCAATCAACCCGACAAGCAGCCAGGGAGCATAACCGGATTCAGAAAAAAACGGAACGAACAGGATCAGCATGAACATGAATCTCGTGGCGAAGGTAGAGGCAACAGCGAAGTTTTTTTTGCTTTTCCATTTATTTAACCAAATGGCGCCAGGGATTAACGCAAGCATCCCGATGATGGACGGCAGCGAAGTAATAAGGCCCATTTGATTATTCGTAGCACCCAGGACACTAATCGCAAATAATGGAATATATCCATTAACCATGTTGGTGGAGGCGGTGGAGGCAATACCGTTGTATATGCTTAACTTTTCATTTTTTGTAAAACCCAATGATTGATTTCCCCTTTTTGCCATTATGTTTAGCTGATTCGCGGACTATTGTATTAGACGAGCGGCAGACCTTTCATCACATCTTCCCTTGAACCGAAATGAATTGTACAATGGCGGTTCTCCTATGGCAAGAGTGCGGGCAAAAAACAGTTCGATCGGCATAGCTTCTCAATTGAGAACGAGAGGTTGGATATATATACATTAACGCATTAACGCGTCGGGGGTCAGACCCCGATTACGTTAATGCGTTATCGGACCGGGGGACTGACCCCGGTTTACCGGTTTATTCGGTTTATTTGAATCCCGCATATCCTATTTCTTGTTTATTTAGCAGACTGAATGTATCTGAGCGTAAACCAAGTCTTAGTGTTTCGAGAGCGATGGGGTCTGTAAAGGGGATATTCGCAAGGTTCACGTTAGATCCTGCAGAATTTATAAAAAATGTTTGCATTTTTTTAGTAGGAGCTTCAAAAATGAGACGCTCCAGGCCAATGCCTGATGTAAGAAGCTGTTCGATCAGTCCAACACGCAGTGTTCCGTCTTTTGAGCAAATGCCGCTCGTTCCGCTTTCCCTTGCTTCAGTTATGACTTTAGTGGAACCTGCCTCCAGATCTTCGTGGATATATTCAAGCCATTCAGAGTCGCTCTGCAATTCAGCGAGGTCTCCATCTTTTTTCCCTATTTCACTAAAAATGCTGAATTCTGTTGAAAAATCTCTAATGAATCTTGCTTTTTCCTTATTTGTGATATCGATGGTCCCATTTGAAACTTCGATAAAGCGGCAATCATAATTTTTGCAATACTGATAAAAATTATCAACCTTTCCTTGGCTTACATATTTTTCGAAAAGGGTGCCGCCGAAAAAATATTCAATGTTGTTTTCTTGCAAGCATTCGATCTTTTCGCCCAGATGTCTCGTGACCAATGATGTTCCCCATCCGAATTTGACAAAATCGATATAATCCCCTGCACTGTTGATGGTATCTTTGAAAAACTGGATGGGGGTGCCGTTATCGATTACAATTGTAAGCCCGTTGGTCCTCGGCTTATTTTCCCGATTTGGGAGGACAAGTCCGGTTAGATTCATATAAAGAACCTCTCAATCGTGGGTATTTCGCATTCCTGATTCACTTTCATCAGGAAATTGCTGTCTAGTTCTTTGCTGCAGACCGCTATGTCTTCGGCTTGGAAATATGGGTTGGTTTCATCAAAGAATTTTTTAGCCACATGTGAATTGTTTATTCTTGAGGCTGTTTCCTCCGGAGTAATGGTATATGAACCAGTGATGATGCTGTGGATATATTCGGCACATGCTAGGTCATCATCCCCTGTTGGATGGGAAGCAATGATGTTGATTTCGGCTGAATCATTCGAAGACTGATAAAAGTTTCTCGTATAGTGAGCAGTTTTCCTTGCATTGGAAAAGCCGGTTACATACAGTTCCCTGGCATCTAATGAGTTTAATGCAGCCCTTACTCCATTGGTTGTTTTTTGGACAAGAGTTTTATTCTTTACATCTCTTTTCATGATTGTCAATGGAGAATTATCTAGATCGAACCCCTCTATCGCGATCCCGTTTATTTCTCCCGCCAATAAATAATCAGGATGGCTTTTTTTTAATTGGTACGCTTTACCCACTTCTCCAACAAGCAGTATTTGCTTAGCCCCCTTTGCAAATGCATAGTGGGCAACGGTAAACGCACGGATTACATCAATGACAATATTTATGTCGGCACTATTCAATTTGTGGTCATGGCCTTGAATAATTTGAATTCCCATCTTCCAACCTCTCCCGACATGCAGTCATATTTGGGTTTTCAAAGAATTATATTCCATAGGCATTTATAAGGTTACCCAATTTGAGCGATTTACAAAATACTTACAGTTATTTTAATGTTCCGGAGAATACTGAAAATTACGCCTTCTTCATCGTGGAAAAACATTATTGTACTATGCTATGACAAGGATTAAGATAAAGGATGATGATTTTTAAAGGATGTTAAGAAGTTAAGCATTCTAGATTACCAGTATAAGAGGGAGTTGATACATGAATGAGTAGTTCCTACGACCCTGATCCCAGTGAGAAAGAGGAAGCTGATATAATCCTTGCCATGAACTTGATAGCTCTGAAAGTATCAACTCGAAAAAGGTAGAATGGCTTCCTCGGAGTTAAAGAGGAGGTAAACAAATGCTGGCCATCTATAAAACAACTGAAGACAGGCGGTTGGAAACCGTTTCTGAGATATCAAAAGGCTGCTGGGTAAATATAGTGGCCCCGACTGAGCAGGAAATCCAAGAGATTTGCAACAGGCTCGATTTGCCGATCAATTTTATCAAAGACCCGCTTGATGATGAAGAACGTTCCCGAATCGAAAAAGAAGACGGAAATGTGCTGATCATTGTCGATTATCCTTATATAGCACGTGATGATACAGGATTGGCGATTTATGAAACGATTCCGATCGGAATGATTTTTACCGATGAATGCTTTATTACGATTTCGTTAAAAGAAACCCCCGTTTTGGAGAATTTTATTACGAACAAGAAGAAAGATTTTTACACTAACAAAAAAACCCGCTTTGCCCTGCAGTTGCTTTTCGATATCTCGTCTTACTATTTACGCTATTTAAAACAAATAAACAAGATTTCCAATGAAGCCGAAAGGGAATTACACCAGTCAATGAAAAATAAAGAGCTATATACATTCCTGACACTGGAAAAAAGCCTGGTTTACTTCACTACCTCATTGAAATCAAACAAAGTAGTGCTCGATAAGATCTTGCGTTTTAATTATTTGAGAATGTATGAAGAGGACAAGGAATTGCTTGAAGATGTAATTATTGAAAACACCCAGGCAATCGAGATGGCTGAAACCCACAGCAGCATCCTGAGCGGGATGATGGATGCTTTTGCGTCGATCATTTCAAACAATGTTAATATCGCAATGAAATTTTTGACCTCGGTGACGATCATTTTAACGCTTCCCACAATGGTTGCCAGCTTCTTTGGTATGAATGTAAAGCTGCCTTTCGAACATAACGATTTTGCTTTCGTGATTACGCTTTTGATTGCAGTCGGCCTTGCCGGTGCAACAGCGTTTATTTTTTGGAAAAAGAAATATTTTTAAACGTGAGAAGGCCTTCCGTAAGGAGGCCTGTTTTTTATTGAGAAATGAATATGCTGTAAAACAGGCATAATATGACCATTCGTACAGCCTGCATTATATAAAATGAAGCTTCCCAATTTATTCATCGAAGTAGTCCCGAAGCAGGGTGTTTGCTTCATCTTCGCCATTTCTGCCAAAGTAAGGATTTTCATCTTCAGCGTTTTTTACATCCAAATTTGTTTCGATTACCAGTTGCGGGCTTCCGGAAGGCTCTAAGATTATGCGGTCATTCAACTCTTTAAAATCCGGCAGTTTTTTGTTTCCTGGTTGTCTTGGTTCCATTGCAGCCACCTCCTTTCATTATCATGTGGATGGGAAGCGAATTTATGTATTCCCATTTTAGGATGATTTATTAAGTATGGTGGCAGATTACAAGAGAAATGAAGGGAAAGGAGTGGAATGATGAATAAATGGAACGGCCAGGCGGCGCCAAATAATAACCAAAAGTCGAGTGATATGGATCCGGGAATCAAAGCGGCTTGTGTGGAAATAAAAGGGTTAAGCAAAGAAGGCGTTAGCGATATGAAGACCGAAAATGAAATCAGGAACCTTAATTTGTAGCAATAATCATGGGCAGATAGCTAAATTGACTGTTTCCTTACTGACAAAAGAATAAAAAAGGGCTGACCCGTTTGTTCCTTCGAGTCAGCCCCGATAATCAGTGCCGCTTTTGCTTCTTTCTAGTGGAGGACATTTCAATGGAGCCAGTTTCCTTGTTGGTCGTTCCCTGGCCTTCCACCTGTGGGGAACCCAATCCGATGGTTGATGGATCCTTTTTGATTTTATGGTTCAAGTCTTTCACCTCCAACGTTACTTTCTCTATTTGCGCTGTCTTATATACATAATTCGTTCCCATTGGGAAAGTTTAAATGATGGAGGAGGTGTAAAACCATGGCGAGAATAGGTGTAGAACAATCCTTGAGCAATATCCAGCAGGCACTGCGGGACAAAGGGCATGATGTTGTCGAATTGAAACAGGAATCCGATGCCCAAGGGTGTGATTTCTGTGTGATCACTGGCATGGATTCCAATATAATGGGCATGCAGGACACTTCCATTCAAGGCTCGGTAATTGAAGCCAATGGATTAACGGCTCAAGAAGTATGCCAGCAGGTTGAAAGCAGAATATAACATAACCGGAATAATCAGCTCCCATGAAACGGTGAGCGGCCTTTAATTATTGCCCCCGTTTCATGGGAATATCGGTTCTTTGTATTCCGTGAACTGGGCCGTTAATTATTCTCTACCCGGCCGCTTTTTCGATTTCAGTTTTCAATTCTATGTCTACATTACCTTTTATAGCCCGTGAAATCATGCAAGATGCTTCTGCTTTTTCAGCCAAACGCTGTGCCAATTTGCAATCTTTCTCTGTGGCACTGTTAAGCAGTACTATTTTTGGGCGGTGAATGATTGTCTTGTATGTTATGACCCCGTTTGTTACATCGACAATTCCTTCTGACTCCATTGTCAATTTGCTTTTTGCGAGGCCGCTGTGTTCCATCATTGCTGCCAAGGTAATGATATAACACGTCGCAGCAGCGCCGAGAAGCATTTCATCTGGGTTGGTCCCGATTCCCGGCCCATCCATTTCTGGTGGTATGGAAACCTTTGTCCGTAAATTTCCTGCCTTGATTTCCCCGACGCCGTTTCTTAGGCCCGGCCAACTTGCAGTCAAATGAAAATGATGTTCTGCCATGGCAATCCCTCCTCCAAATCTAATTATGCTTTCAGTGTAATATAAGATTGCTGATTTTTATGTAGATATGCATCTAAAATTATAGATAACGGGCTGCTTTTTATCATACAGCCCCGTTACCTGACTATAATATCAAACTTTTTTAGCTATAGCCCCTTAATTTGCCAAAACCAATGATGACCAACAGGATAAAAATACAAGTAACGTAAAGCCCCTTTCGTAACATGCTATGTTATTCATTGTTTTTGGCGACCTCCCGAAGGTCCATTTGAGCTGGAAAGGGAATCTGGAAAGATAAATTATCTTAAATCCCGAATAAAAGCCATTTATAGAATTCTATTATTGGCTTTTATTAGGGATTCTAGTGGGTGATTAATTTAACTTAGAAAACCCCCTCGTGTAAAAAGAGGGACATTTTTTTATGCAGTGTGTGTCCTGATTTGTGAACTTTTTTCCAATATATATAGGGGGTTAGTTCGACGAGTCTTCATTAGTTGTTCTTTTCTCTTCCGACTCGTGGAGAAAGGGTTAATAAATGACAATTCCACATTTGTCCTGATGAATCTGTCTATCCCTGTTTCCCGTAACTGAATATATTGCTGATATAAAGCGAAAGGAGGAATATTAATGGCTAGAAGAAATGGAAATGGCAATGGTGATTCAGAAGCGGATGTTCGTTTTGATGCAGACGTAGAAAACGATTTTGATAACGATGTGGATATTGACAATGATAATGAAGTGGATTCCGATAATAGAGTGAAGAATGAGGACCACAATACGAACGTTGCGAAAATCTGCAACTCCGGTAACTCCAGAATCGATCTTGATATCGATGTAGATTCCGATTCCAGCGCCCGTGTACGCTCTCGTTCACGTGCAAACTCCGATGCGGATGCCGACCAGGATCAAGATTCCGAACAGGACCAGGACACAGATCAGGACCAGGACGTGGATATCGACGACTGATGGTTCCAGGCGGGAAGGGATTCCTGTTCCCGCCTTATTTTTAAACAGAGGAAGTGTTTTCCATGTCTGGTGAGCAAGATAATGTTTTTTCACTCGGAAATTTCAAGCATACTGATACCGATTCCAATGAGAACAATGCCAGGATTGGCCACAGCGGCAATTCCGATGTTGATATTCAGCTAAATGTTCAGGTTGACACAAGGCCGATTGCCTATGCGATTCTCTGTTCCCTGCTCGCGACAAAACAGATGACCAATGAAGAATTTTCAGCCGCAGTACAGAAAATGGATGAACTGACGCCATATCAAACAAGCGCCAAGAATCATAAGAATGAAGAACCGGACAAAACGGATAAAGGGAACGGTCGCCAAAGGTCCCATCAGGAAAGTAATCAGCAGGAAAGTAATACCGAGAGTTCGAACAGGCGGAGGCCAAATAATTATCCTGGATTAAGCTTCTTTGGGCCAATGAGAAGGGAAAGGTAATGATTCAGGGTTGTTCATTAGCTTTTCCTTTACATAAGATCACACCAGTTTCCAAGCCTGTCAGCTTCCTGTTTATTTTGGCAGTTCACAAAGTTCAATTTTCCTATCCCAAAAAATCCATTGCTCTGTCTTCACAGTTCAGAGGCTCGCCAATCGGCGGGTTTTTTTATTAATTTTGCATGATTTTGACAAACTATAGAGACACAGGCACTGCTTTAATAACAGGAGGGAAATGATGCCGAAAGATGACAGGTTTGAGCGTGACAAGGAAATATGCATGCATTTAGGCGATAATAGGGTAGAGTTTAGATGAGCGGTCGTTCCACCGCTATTCGGCAACACATTGTTTACCTATACCTCTCTTGAACAGCCGGCCCAGGCGGAATTGGCCGAACAAAACCACTATGTATATACCCGGGGAACCAATCCCACAGTTGAAATCGTGGAGAAAAAGCTAGCTGCCCTTGAGCGGGGCGAAGCATGCAGGTGTTTTAGCTCAGGAAAGGCTGCTATCAGTGCTGCCCTATTTAACAGCCTGAAAAAGGGGGATCACGTTCTTCGTGTCAGCCACCTCTATTTTTCTACGATGGATTTAATGAAATATCTGGAAAATTTCGGGGTTGCCCATACCGTCGTCTATTCCGTTTTTATCAATGATATCGAACAAGCGCTCCAACAAAATACGAAGGTCATATATATATAAAGTCCTACAGACATGCTGTTTCGCCTCGTCGATTTAAGGGCGGTGGCACAATTGGCGCGAAAGAACGGAATACGGACAGTGATTGATAATACTTGGGCGACGCCACTCTTTCAAAAACCGCTGGAAATGGGCATTGATATCGTTATTCATTCCGTGTCTAAATATTTAGGCGGGCACAGTGACCATTGGGAGGAGCAGTCATTTCCACTCAAGATTTGATCGATTCCCTGTTTCATCAAGAGTTATTGCTTTTGGGGGCCATTTTTTCGCCATACGAGGCCTCATTGCTGCTCAGGGGTCTAAGGACGCTGCCGATTAGAATGAAGGCCCACCAGTAAAATGGAATCAAAGTGGCACGGTTTCTTGAAACCCACCCCGCCGTTAAAGCCGTGCATTACCCGGGATTGCAGTCACACCCTGATTATGAGCTTGGAAGAACACAGCTAAGCGGCTATTCGGGATTAATGTGCTTTGAATTGAAGGAGGCACATTTTGAACAGGTAAAAAAAGTGCTAAACTCGACCAACCTTTTTCAAATTGGCGTTTCATGGGGTTCTTTTGAGAGTTTAATTTATTCCCGGAATCACGGGAATAATGAAAATCAGCTCAGGAAGGAACAACAGAGTCCAGGGCTTGTCCGGCTGGCAGTCGGAATGGAAGACAGCAATCTCTTGATCGAGGATTTGAAACAAGCGCTTGATGGGGTAATATAATTTTGTTTTCAGGCTTACAGGGGCTGTTCCATAAGTCGATACTCAGATTATAAGACAGTCTCTGTATCCTTGATAACATTTTCTATTATTTATTTTTAAGATTCTATACCGAAGATATTTTTCCTTATGGGACACCTTTTCTTTATTGACATTTAGCATTCTATCATTTATTTTTGTATCAAGGTATTTATCTCGAATTCAAGATAATAAGTTTGTTAATAAAGGGAAATGGGCAAATAATAGTGCTGTGAGGTGAAAGGCTTGGAGTTGAAAGGAATCCACCATGTTTCGGCATTAACGAAGCAGGCCCCGGAAAACTATCATTTCTATACGAAGGTGTTGGGCATGAGGCTGATTAAGAAAACAGTCAATCAGGACGACATCTCCGTCTATCATTTATTCTATGGGGATGAAATCGGGACGCCTGGAACGGAATTTACATTTTTTGAAATACCAAATGCCGGAAGGACCCATGCAGGAACGAACAGTATTTCCGAGACGTCCCTTAGGGTGAAAACCGATGCGGCATTGGACTATTGGAAGAAACGTTTTGATGAATACAGGATTGAACATGGACAAATAACTGAACGGTTTGGCCGTAGGGTACTGCCCTTTACAGATTTTGAGGGGCAGAGGCTGCTGCTGGTTTCTGATGAACAGAATAAGGGGGTTCTTGGAGGAACTCCCTGGCGGTTGAGCCCTGTACTTCCTGAATACGGAATCCTTGGATTGGGGCCAGTCAAGCTGACTGTACCTCTTTTGGAGCGAACTGCCAATATTCTCGTGGACATTCTTGGTTTCCGGGAAAAAGGGACATATCCTTCTGCAGTGCAGGGACAGTGCGAAATTGCGGTTTTTGAGACAGGCGAAGGCGGAACAGGGGCAGAGGTCCATGTTGAAGAGAGAAACGATCTTCCCACAGAGCGGCTTGGCCGTGGAGGCGTCCACCATGTGGCTTTCAGGGTTTCAGATGAAGAAGAAATGAAGCAATGGGTCAAGAAACTAAAAGCGGCAAGGATACCGAATTCCGGATTTGTCGACCGTTTCTACTTTCGTTCGCTTTACTTCAGGGAGCCAAACGGCATTCTTTTTGAATTGGCGACGGACGGGCCGGGATTTGCCGTCGATGAAGACCCCGCGCATTTAGGGGAATCACTTGCATTGCCGCCATTTTTAGAGGAAAAGCGGCCGAAGATAGAGGCAAACCTTAAACCGCTGGATACGAAGAATTAAGGCTTGCCCAATGGAAGGAGCACAAACATGAAAAAACAGACAACCGGAATTCACCATATAACAGCCATAGTAGGGAATCCCCAGGAAAATGTCGATTTCTATGCAGGCGTGCTTGGCATGCGCCTGGTAAAAAAAACCGTGAATTTTGATGACCCCGGCACGTATCACCTTTATTTCGGTGACGAAAAGGGAAGTCCTGGCACGATCATGACCTTTTTTCCATGGCCAAACGCATACCGCGGCAAAATTGGGGGCGGCCAGGTCGGGGCTACGTTATTGATAGTACCTGAAGGCACGCTTGGTTTCTGGGAAGAACGCTTGGGAGTATTCAATATCCCCTTCATTAAATCATCCCGGTTCGGCGAAGACTACCTTGCTTTCGAGGATCCCCATGGTTTGAAGCTGGAGCTTTCGGCAAGGAATGAGGGCAGGAAAAGTGAATGGTCTTTTGGGGGAGTTTCACACGATAATGCCATTAAGGGCTTTGGCGGGGCTGTATTGCTATCTGCCCGGCCTGAAAAGACAATGGAGTTGCTTGTAGATGTGATGGGCCTTGAAAAAGTAGGGGAAGATGCCGAGTATGTAAGGTTTCGATCAAACGGTGATATCGGTAACACCATAGATGTGCAAAAAACAGCCTTGCCACCCGGTTCCATGGGGGTGGGGATTGTCCATCATATTGCGTGGAGGGCTGAAGATTTTGAAGACCATGAAAGCTGGAGGCAGTATTTGGCCAATGCTGGCTATGGTGTAACACCCGTCATTGACCGTCAGTATTTCAATGCAATTTATTTCAGGGAAGAAGGCCAAATACTTTTTGAAATTGCTACTGACCCGCCTGGTTTCACACGGGATGAATCTGCGGAAGAAATGGGAAGAAGGCTGCTTTTGCCGCCATGGCTTGAGGAAAGGCGCGCTCATATAGAAGCTGCGCTATTGCCTGCCGAGGCACGGATCCTTAAGGAGGATGAAAAATGACCATGAAGCATATTTTTAAAGAAGGAAGCAGCAAAGACGCACCACTCCTTTTGCTTCTACATGGCACAGGCGGGACGGAGCAGGACTTGCTGGGGCTTGCAGAAATGATTTCCCCCGAGTCGTCTGTCTTAAGCGTAAGAGGGAACGTCCTGGAGAACGGGATGCCCAGATTTTTTCGGAGGCTGGCAGAAGGTGTATTTGATGAAGAAGACCTGGTCTTGCGTACAGAGGAATTATATGGATTTTTGGACAGCGCTTCTAAAGGATACGGATTCGAGCGGTCTAATATAGTGGCGGTTGGGTATTCCAATGGGGCCAACATTGCCGGCAGCCTGCTCTTCCACTATGAAAACCCATTGAAGGGGGCCATCCTGCACCATCCAATGGTTCCAAGAAGGGGAATCGTGCTTCCGGATATGGCAGGACTGCCGGTGTTTATTGGAGCGGGAAGCAATGATCCGATTTGCCCTCCCCAAGAAACGGAAGAATTGGCGTTACTATTAAAAAATTCCGGTGCACAGGTCGATATGCACTGGGAACAATTTGGGCACCAGCTGACCCGGTCGGAAGCTGAAGCCGCCGCAGTTTGGTTCCATAAAATTTTTACTGTCGAATAGGAGATGGTTTTTGAATGCTTACATTGAATCCGGAGGAAATGTCAGAACGCGAAAATTATAAATTTTTGACAGGAAGCATCATCCCAAGGCCTGTGGCCCTTGTCACGACATTATCGGCAAAAGGTGTCGTAAACATCGCTCCATTCAGTTATTTTAACATTGTCAGTGCGACCCCGCCCCTGATTTCACTTTCAATCCAGAGGCGGAAAGGGGCGAAAAAGGATACCGCCAGAAACGCTGAGGAAAAAGGCGAGTTTGTTGTTCATATCACAGATGAATCAATCGTCGAAGCTGCCAATAAAACGGCAATCGAACTTCCCCATGATGAAAGCGAATTGCCCGTGTCCGGATTGACGGCCATCCAAAGCAGTTCGGTATCAGTGCCGGGCATAATGGAAGCAAAAATCCGGTTGGAATGCAGGTTGGAGCATGCGCTGGAATTGGGCGGGACAGAAGGGGAACCTGCCTGCGATTTACTGATTGGCAGAGTTGTAACTTATCATATTGAACCTTCTCTATATCATGATGGAAAAATTGACCCGTTCCTCTTAAGCCCTGTAAGCCGCCTCGCTGGCAATGACTATGCCGCTTTAGGCAAAACATTTGCTTTAAAACGGCCGCGTTGACAAAATGTTAAACTTCTCCATGCTAATGTGGAGAAGTTTTTTCTATATGGAATTGTGCACAGCATGGCAAGGAATTTTCAGAAAAATGGTCTGCTTCCGTATCGGTGCAAATAGATTAATAAGTGTGTGGCTAACACTAAACAGATGGGGTTTATTACAGTTGTCAACCCGAAATATATAGAAGGAGTTGTTTGTAATGCCAGAAGGATTGCACCAAGTCAAGCTTCCATTATCTATCGAAAATGTGTGGGATTTTGTGAGCGTGATGGATAATTGGGCCCCCCTCGTCCCGGGATATATTGCCCATGAAATCATCAGCGAGACTGAATCGACCTGGGAGTTTATAGGGGATTTGGGGTTGCTTAAGAAGAAAATAAAAATGAAGGTTGAGATTACAAAATGGGAAGAACCTAAAAAGGTAACCTTTGATTTAATTGGCCTGAACGAAAAATTCAAGGGTAATGGTTACTTTTCTGGAACACAAATCGACGGGCAAAATACCGAGATGGAAGGCTTTCTAAATATTACGGCATATGGGGCCACTGCGGCGCTTACTAATGGATTGCTTAAATCATTTGTTCCCCAGACTAGTACCGAATTAACGCAAGCCATTGCAGAAAGCCTCATTGGAACAAATGGCAGGAAAAAAGAAATTCGCTTAAGGTAACGGAGCGGTCCTTGGGCAAATAAATGTGATAATATAGTTGCCATTTACAAAACCTAATAGTGATGCCAAAAAGGTATCACTGTCAATCAAGTATCCTTCAGACGAGGTGATTTGATGAGTTACAGAGATCAATTAGATCCACACTCTACGCTATTTCACCATAATTGGACCAGGCCCAAGCGTGCTAAATCTCAGGTGAACGGTCATACAGAAATGACCAAGACAAATATCATCTTAAGAAGCAACGCCAAGGCGCATCGCTGGTAAGGATGTTAATGAGGGTACAGGAAAAAAGACGCTTTTGGCGTCTTTTTTTCTTTCTTCTGCAGATAATAAGGGTAAACAAACAGACTACGTGCACCAGGCTTATGTTATCGCAGGTGTAACCAAATCCTGAGGGCATAACTTCGCCTCTGTCGTCGTCTTATCAAGATCGCCAACCGGAAAGTTTTCAAAGAAATGATATCGTTTTCACCTGCTGAAAGGATGGGAAACAATCATTCCAGAATAAAATGAGAATAGATATACGGAGAATTGGAAGCAAAAATAGCCGTAAATTCCCTGGATACCAGAGACAATGATTTCAAGCGATTCTTAGATGCATATTAATTGAAGTGAATGAAGTAATCACAGACTTAAAGATCGTAGTAAATATGTTGGAGAGATATATATAAGATAATTAATAAATTTAATGTAGTTTCTGCTAAATACTGGGGTCATTCATGAACAAGGTTTCACCTTTGCCTTTCAGCAGTGGGAAAGGTTGTTACAAATGTATAAGCTACGAGAAAGTGAGTTTTCTCATTGACCTATCAGTTGGACATAAAACAGCCAAATTAAAAAATATCAATGCATAATTTTTTAAGTGACTTTAATAAAACACATTGAAAGCGGTGCAATATGGATGTATTGGCGCAGCTAGTCCAAAATCTCCCTGATTGGCTTGATGTGATTATCAGGTCTTTATTTTTCTTGTTTGTTCTTTTCTTTATCACGAAATGGTTAGGAAAGAAACAAATTTCCCAGCTCTCGTTTTTTGAATATGTCACAGGCATCACCATTGGCAGCATTGGGGCTGGCGTAGCAATGGATTCTAATGAAAGCATGTTCCATGGCGCCCTTTCGATCATCACCTTTACTTTGGTACCCTATATTGCGGCTTTAATATCATTGAAAAGCAAGAAATTCAGGGATTTTATAGAAGGGAAAGCCACTGTGTTCATCAAGGATGGGAATATAGACGAAGGAAATTTGAAGAAAGAAAAGTATACAGCTGACGAATTATTGGAGCTTCTCCGCAAGAAAAATGTATTTAATGTCGCAGATGTAGAATTTGCTATCCTTGAACCTACAGGGGATTTAAATGTGATGCTGAAAAAAGGGAAACAGCCAGTAACGCCAGAAGATCTGAAGCTGCCTGTTGAACCAATTGCTGCCCCGCAGATCGTCATCATGGATGGGGAATTATTGGAGCGGCCGCTAATGGAGGCCGGCAGGAATAAAAGCTGGCTGCGGTCCGAATTGGAAAACAAGGGAGTTTCCATGCAGGAAGTATTTCTCGGGCAATTGAACGATAGCGGAAAATTGACAATTGACCTTTATGACGGCCGCACACAATCTCCAACCGACAGCAGATCGGTCATCGCGATTTTGGAAAAATGCAAAGGTGATTTAGAATCGCTTGTTCAAAGTACAACACACACATCTCTTCAAAAAATAAATAAACAAAACAGGAAAAAGCTGCAAAAAGCCATTAACCAATTGGAAACCATATTAAATAATCCTTGAGTAGCAAAAAAGACCGCACTGCTATTAGAAACAGTACGGTCTCTTATATTTCCTATTCCAAATTGGCATGTTTTCCATACATTGTGTTGGAATCCAAACCTTTTTTCTCCATGAACCTCAAAATAACAGCATCGTAGAACAACAGAAGTGTTTGCTCAAACAACGAACCCATTGGCTGTATCGTACGATATTCTCCATCAGATTGGTCTTTTGGAGAACCGGGCAATTTAATTGAAAAATCAGCCAGGCGCCCGATGGTGGAATTGGGATAAATGGTTGCTGCCGCTATTGTTCCGCCGATGCTTTTTGCTTTCTCTGCCATCGTTACAAGGCTTTTCGTTTCGCCTGAACCGGAACCGATAATCAATATATCATCTTTCTCGAAGTTTGCTGTCACTGTTTCCCCGACGACATAAGCGTCTAATCCCATGTGCATCATCCGCATGGCAAAAGACTTTCCCATGAAACCGGATCTGCCAGCTCCCGCAACAAAAATTTTCTTTGACTCGAGAATCGCGTTTACCAGTTTTTCCGCTTCATCATCGGAAATTAAGGCGGTTGAGCGGCCTAATTCCTTTAAGATTTCAGCTAAATAATCGGTGGTCTGCATCTTTCCGTTACCCTTGCTTGATCAACTCTTGCATTTGGGCAGCTGCCGCTTTTTTATCATCTTGCCCTGTAATGCCTCCCCCAACAATAACAAGGTCCGGCTGAGCTTTAATGACTTCAGGCAGTGTGTCAAATTTAATCCCGCCGGCAATCGCTGTTTTGGCATTTTTTACGACGTTTTTGATTTTTCTCAGATCTTCAAATGAGTTCTCTCCAACTGCTTGAAGGTCATAGCCAGTGTGGACACAGATATAGTCTACGCCAAGCTCGTCCAGTTCTTTTGCGCGGCCTTCGATATCTTTAACCGCAATCATATCGACCAGGATTTTCTTGCCCTGTTTTTTTGCTTCTTCAACGGCACCCTTGATGGACTGGTCCTCGGCGGCACCCAGAATCGTGATGATGTCAGCCCCTGCTTCGGAAGCCTTCATGACTTCGTAGCCTGCTGCATCCATGATTTTTAAATCGGCCAAAACTTTTAAGTTCGGGAATGCTTCCTTGATTTCTTTAACGGCGCGAAGCCCTTCATTAATAACAACCGGTGTGCCGATTTCAACGATATCAATATGGTCTTCGACTTCTTTCACCAATTGCTTTGCTTCCGGAATGTTTACGAGGTCTAATGCAAGTTGTAATTCCATGAATGTGTCACTCCTAATCAGTTGAATTGTTAGGTGTACAGTTTTAAAATACCCTTTTCGGATTACTCTACACCTGGTAAGATTAATCTGCTTTCTGGTACTTGGCAATTATACAGCCTATATAATTGAATAAGAAGTACGCACTTTTCTTTTACATAGTGACTAAAGGTATACTATGTGCTATCATTGGTACTGAGGTGAAATAATGTCACGTATGCAGGATAAAACATTTAACTGTGAAAAAGAATTAACCCTTTCCGTCATTGGAGGCAAATGGAAGATGCTTATTTTATGGCATTTGGGGAAAGAAGGTACAAAACGGTTCGGGGAACTGAAAGCATTGATGCCGGGCATTACCCAAAGGATGCTTGTCAATCAGCTTCGTGAACTTGAAGAAGACTTGATCGTACATCGGGAAGTTTATCCCGTCGTGCCTCCAAAGGTTGAATATTCTCTAACAGAGCAAGGGAAAAGCCTTATGCCGATTCTTGATTCCATGTACAGCTGGGGAAAAAATTATATGGAGAATGTATTGGGCGAAACACTGGATGGAAAGGAGCCCGTTAAATAAAACTTTCAGGAAAGCGGGCCGCTGTTGAAATGGCCCGCTTTCTCCGTTTCTAAATGAAATCAACACCTTGGTACATACTAGATGTAACATGTATAAAGGGGAGCAAGGTCTTGCAAACATTGATAATCATACTAATGATTCCGATCCTGTCAATTGGTCTGGCTTTGTCCAACTATTCCAGCGGGGATATTGTCCAGGCTCAGGTCTCTGGAGGGCCGTACAGCTTTGCAAACCTGTCGAAAATCCTCAAACATCCCCTGCTTGATGGATCCGTCACAGGGATAAGCGTCAGAAGTGCAGAGAGCGGTGAAATATTATTTGAACAGAACGGGAATATCCGGCTAAGGCCAGCGTCTAATTTTAAATTGCTGACTGCAGCTGCAGCCATGGAATCACTGGGCAAGGATCATACATTTAAAACGGAATTGTTAACAAATGGACGTATCAGGGCCAATGTTTTGACAGGGAATCTTTATATGAAAGGATACGGCGACCCGACTTTATTGGTGAAGGATTTTGAAGAAATGGCCCTTGCACTAAAAAAAACGGGAGTCAAAATTATTTTGGGAAATGTACTCGGCGATGATTCCTGGTTTGACGGTGAGCGATATTCGAAAGACCTGCCGTGGTCAGACGAAACGGAATATTATGGAGCGCAAATTTCAGCCTTAACTGCCGCACCTGATGCCTACTATGATGCCGGAACCGTTATCGTAGAAGTGGGATCTGGAAAAAAAGTGAACCAGCCTGCCGCCATATCTTTAACTCCCGCAACAGATTATGTGAAAATTATTAATTCTGTAAAAACCGTTGGTTACGGAGGAAAGAAAAAAATAAAAGTCCATAGGGTACATGGAACAAATACAATAAAAGCGGAAGGAACCATTCCTTTGGGTGAAAGCACAGCCAAAAGCCGGGTAGCTGTTTGGGAGCCTGCCGGTTATGCTCTGGAGTTATTTACTAACGCGCTTCAAAAGCAGAGGATAAAAGTGGCAGGACGGGTAAGGAAAGGGAGAACGCCAAAGAATGCTGCTGTACTGGTGTCCCGTGAGTCCATGACGCTATCACAGCTTCTGGTGCCCTTTATGAAGTTAAGCAACAACGGCCATGCTGAAACTTTGGTCAAGGAAATGGGAAAAGTCGAAATGGGGGAAGGCAGCTGGGAAAAGGGGCTTAAGGCGGTGGAAACCAACCTTAAATCATTAGGAACCGATACCGATAATATTGTCATTCGTGACGGTTCCGGCATTTCACACGTTAACCTCATTCCGGCTAACGAAATTACGAAATTGCTTTTTACTATCCAAAAAAAGGCTTGGTTTCCGGCCTATGAAGAATCTCTGCCTGTAGCCGGCGCCAGTAAAAGAATGTTAGGGGGCACCCTGAAAAACCGAATGCGAAGTAGCGCTGCAGCAGGCAATGTAAAAGCGAAAACAGGCACCATTTCGACAGTCAGTGCCCTTTCGGGTTACGTAACAGGAAAAAGCGGGCAAACGTACATATTCTCAATTTTGATAAATAATGTATGCGATGCAGCGGCAGTTAAAATAGTGGAAGATCAAATCGCGGAGTTTTTATCGAATCAATAACCAACATATAAAAAAATCTGATTTTTTTATTTCGACTATAGAAACAGGCAGGTGAGGATTTGAAAGTTGAATATACTTTCAAAACCGCTACAATAAAAGATGAACTTGAAAGAACAGCAGAGTGGCTCCCCAAAAAACGCATCAACCAATGGCAGTATATACTGGATTCCAGTGCTGATGTTGAAACCGGGCTCTCCATCAAAATAAATCAAACCTGCATTGTCATGAGAAATGGGATAATAGCTGCTACTTTTACGTTATACCACCATCAAAACGATTGGGACAAACGCCTATGGAGAAAAAACAGGGAAAAGCCCATTTATATTCAAAGCCTGGCTGCAAATAGGACTCTTTCCGGAGGAGGGGCAGGCAGAATGATAATGGATTGGGTGGATCGACACGTGTTTCCAGAAGGCCATACCGTTTGTCAGGCACGATTGTGCCGCAGAAAATCAAAAACTAAATTATTTTTACATAAGTGAAGGGTTCATGTTTACAGGAACCGTGGATAACCAAAATAAACATGAAAAGGTTATGGAGATTCGGGTTTAAGGTGAATTGGCATATAGGAGGAGAGAAAAATATGAAAACTTACATTATTACCGGTGCTTCGAAAGGCCTTGGAAAAGCAATCGCTGAGCTGTGTTTACAGGAAGGCAATCATTGTATTTTTGTTGCTCGTTCAGCCAATGAACAGCTGATTGATAAGGCCCGAAGCCAGGGCCTTAAAGTTTCCAGCATTTTGGCTGACCTCGGTGATTCTGGCCAGCTGCCGGAAATAGTTGACAGCATATTTTCTAAAATAGGTGACACCGATGAATTATTACTCATCAACAATGCCGGGGTGGTGGAACCGATTAAGCCTGTCGGCCAGCTCGAACAGAATAAATTGGAAGACAGCATAAAGGTTAATTTCCTTGCCCCAATCATGTTGTCCAATGCTTTTATTGATAGGACTAGGGGTTTTCCTGGCAAGAAAACGATTGTCAATGTATCCTCTGGAGCCGCTTTGCGGCCGTATCAAGGGTGGGCGGCTTATTGCAGTACAAAGGCCGGCCTTGAAATGTTTACCCGTGTTACAGCAGCCGAGCAAGATCAGGAACAGTATCCTGTTACCATCATCTCGTTTTCACCGGGGATCATGGATACAAATATGCAGGCGGATATCAGGCAGGCTGACGAAAAAGACTTTGCCCATGCCGAGATCTTTCATGCATATAAGGAACAGGGGAGGTTAAGATCGCCGGAGCTTGTAGCGGAGAAGCTGATGGCATTGCTGCAGGACGGGCCGCTTGAAAACGGCCGATTTTATGATATTAAAAATCTTTTGTAAGGAATAATACTGCGTGTATTAATGATCCAAAATAGGGCGGTTGGAGCGCTCGCTTAAAATCAAGGTATCGTTCCAACATTCAAGCCGGGAGGAAAAATGTCGTTCCTAAAATTAAGCTTTATTTGGCATTGTTGAGGGATACACAGGTGACTAATCTAGTCGCCTTTTTTGTTTAAATGCAATTGAAAAGCTTGAATATTTTTGGATTCCAACCCTATAATCCTATATATCTTGTATCGACGATTTTAAAGGAGAGCACACTTTATGTTACGAAGATTTTTCACTTATTACATGCCTCATAAAAAGCTGTTCCTGCTTGATTTCAGCAGTGCAGTGTTCGTGGCTGTCCTGGAATTGGGCTTTCCGCTTGCGGTTCAATGGTTTATTGATGCCTTGCTCCCAAACAGCGATTGGCCGGCCATTGTGTCAGTGAGCATTGGGTTATTGCTGCTGTATATTTTTAGTACTTTTCTCCAATATGTAGTTAATTATTGGGGCCATAAGCTCGGCATCAATATTGAGACTGATATGCGCCAGCAGCTGTTTCAGCACGTGCAAAAACAGTCTTTTAAGTTTTTTGATAATACAAAAACAGGGCATATCATGAGCCGGATCACGAATGATCTGTTTGATATCGGCGAGCTCGCCCACCATGGGCCAGAGGACTTGTTCATCGCAGTAATGACATTTGTGGGAGCGTTTTGGATCATGCTTTCGATTAATGTTCAGCTTGCGCTTGTGACCATCTTTATTGTCCCTTTCCTTGTTTGGATAATCGTTTTTAGCAACATCCGCATGAACCGCGCCTGGCAACAGATGTACAGCGAGATTGCCGATGTAAACGGCCGGGTGGAAGACAGCGTGTCCGGTGTAAGGGTTGTCCAGTCTTTTACTAATGAAGAATATGAGATTGGCAGATTTAAAAAAAACAACCGAAAATTCCGTAAAGCGAAATTGTTGGGATACAAAACGATGGCATTCAGTTCATCAGGCATTTATATGATGACCCGTGTTATGACGCTGGCCGTTTTGGTTTTCGGTGCCTGGCTAAGCTTTAACAACCGTCTTTCTTATGGAGAGTTGGTCGGATTCGTACTCTACGTGAATATTTTATTCAAACCAGTGGAAAAAATCGCGGCAATCCTGGAGCTTTATCCGAAAGGAATGGCCGGGTTCAAGCGATTTACAGAACTGATTGATGTCGAACCTGACGTCAAGGACGCCAAGGATGCAATAGAGGTTGGAACTTTGCGTGGAGACATTCAATTTTCCGATGTAAGCTTTAGCTATGATCATAGTAAACCAGTTCTCGAGGGAATTGATTTATCGATTCGCGCTGGTGAGACAGTGGCGTTTGTCGGTCCTTCAGGAGCAGGGAAAACAACAATTTGCTCACTAATACCAAGATTTTACGATGTGGAAGCCGGCAGCATTTCGATTGACGGGATTGATGTACGGGATATGTCAAAGAAATCGCTGCGCTCACAAATCGGGATCGTCCAGCAGGATGTGTTCCTGTTTACAGGCACGCTTAAAGAAAATATTGCATATGGAATGCTTGATGCGACAGATGAACAAATTGAAGAAGCTGCAAAGCGGGCCCATTTGGAAAAATTTATAGAAGGGCTGCCTGATGGTTACGAGACACAGATAGGCGAGAGGGGTTTAAAATTATCAGGCGGACAAAAGCAACGGATCGCAATCGCCCGGATGTTCCTGAAAAACCCTCCGATCCTTATCCTGGATGAAGCAACCTCCGCGCTCGATACAGAAACGGAAATGATCATCCAGAACGCGTTGAACGAACTAGCCAAAAACCGCACTACTCTAATCATCGCACACAGGCTTGCAACCATCCGCAATGCAGACCGGATCGTCGTTGTCACAGAAGACGGCATTGCCGAACAAGGGGGACATGACGAACTGATCGAACGAGGAGGCATTTTCGCCAACCTGCATCGTGTGCAATTTCAAAGATAAAAGGGCAGTCCCCTTTATGGTAACGCGTTAAAGCGCTGGGGTCTAAGCATTGGGGGTCTGAGCCCCAATGCGGTAGTGTGTTAAAGCCTCAGGGACCACGCCTTGATTTATGGCAGTGCATTGCCGATTATGTCACGGATTTCTAAGACTGTGACATAATCGGCTGTTCTTGTTTTTTCGTCAAAACGATTTTGGCCGCTGGGTGATTCTCCCCTTCAGTCAGTTTGTCATTAATAAATTTTTTTATGTAGAATGGATGTATTTCAGTAGGGTTGTCAGCAATGATTTGAAAATCGTTCACCAAACCGGTTGTAAACAAATCGCAGGAAATCTTCAGTCAAGTACCATTCTTTCAGCCATGGGTGAAATTCATTCTCTTGCATCTTTGCGGCCTTAGCCTCAAGATAGGGAACCGTCTTTTCAGCAATCTTGTCCGCTGCCGGTAACTCTCTGGCCAGCCCTCCAATTTTCTCTATCATTTCTTCATTACTCATTACATATCGGCCAAACAGCTTCTTAAAAATGACATGCAGACACTCCATTCAGATTTTCGATATGTTTGCTCATAGTTTCGCCCTACAATACAGATTAGCAGGGCGAGTGCCATCAAGTAACTAATTCGGATTTCTTATACCAGTTATAAAATGGAAAAAACGAAAGAAATAGGAACATTTTTTCACATTTTTATAAAAAACCAGGAACATGCCCCTTCCTCTTTTAAATTTGAACTCAAAGAAAATCCTAGATTACACCAATAAACGGGCATTTTTTACAATTTTTATCCTTTCATAAAAAAGGCAATGAAACCCCTTTACAAACCTCGGCATACCTGTTATATATTAATATTTAGCTGGTACAAAATGACCAACAATACGCTTTGAAAAGATAGAGGATTAAGGGGGAGTTTTGAATTGAAATACCGTGTTTCCGCTGTTCAATACCACTTGCACACCATACATTCATTTGAAGATTTCGCGAAGCAATGCGAACATTATATAAAAACTGCCCAGGAATACGGATCGGAGTTTGTGCTGTTTCCAGAATTTTTCACGACTCAGCTATTGTCAATAGGCAGTGATCAGGGAACAAGGTTGACAATCAATGAGCTCCCTGGATTCACCGAACAATATAAAACGCTGTTCTCAAACTTTGCCCAAGACACCGGCATGCATATTATCGGAGGGACCCATGTGATCCAAAAACAAGGCCGCTTATACAATGTAGCGCACCTGTTTTATCCAGATGGAAGGATTGGGGAGCAAGCCAAGCTCCACATAACGCCAACCGAAGTTCATGAATGGAATATGTCCCCCGGTGAAGAACTGAATATTTTTGAAACCGAAAAAGGAAAAATTGCCATCCTCACTTGTTATGACATTGAGTTTCCGGAAATTGTACGTATGGCCAAAGCTAAGGGGGCAGATGTTATTTTCTGTCCATCCTGCACCGATGACCGCCATGGCTTCCATCGGGTCCGCTACACCTCCCATGCGCGCGCGATTGAAAACCAGGTGTATGTCGTTGTTACCGGAACGATCGGTTCTCTGCCAACAGTAGATTTCATGCGTGCGAATTTCGGGCAGGCTGCCGTCGTTACGCCGAATGACATTCCTTTCCCGCCAAAAGGCATCATGGTGGAAGGAGAGCTAAACAACGATATGATAGTGACTGCAGACCTTGATTTAAGCTTGTTGTATGAAGTCCGTGAAAAAGGGTCCGTGACGACATGGAGAGACCGCCGGACTGATTTATATCCAGATTGGGAAGAAGCTGAAAAAATCTAAGGGTGATGCAGATGCCGTACCGGAAGGAATTATTTGTGTTTGACGATGGAAAACCTATCCCTGCTGTCGTTCGCAATTACCATGAAGGGGATTTTGATGAACTGATCGCCATCCAGGCGGAATGCTTTCCACCGCCTTTCCCATCCGATTTATGGTGGAATAAAGAGCAATTGCAAAACCATGTAACCTTATTCCCGGATGGTGCGCTATGCCTGGAGATAAACGGGGAACTGGCAGGATCTTTGACAGGTCTTTGTGTCAATTTCGATCCTGCCCACCCGGTTCATACGTGGGATGAGATTACAGATTCAGGTTATATCCGTAATCATGACCCAGAAGGAAACACGCTGTATATTGTTGATATAAGCATCAGGCCGAAATACCGGAAATTTGGTCTGGGTCAGCTTATGATGCAGTCGATGTATCATGTTGTAATCGAAAAGAAGCTGGACCGATTGCTTGGCGGAGGACGGATGCCGGGATACCATAGATTGGCCGCAGAGCTCAGTGCTGATGAATATTTAGGCAAAGTAGTGTCCGGGAACCTTAAGGACCCGGTAATAAGCTTTTTACTAAAATGCGGCAGAACACCTGTAACGATTGTGGAAAATTATCTAGATGATGAAGAATCATGCGGTTATAGCGTGCTTATGGAATGGAAAAACCCGTTTAAATAAATTCCTTAGAAAAAAGGTGGATGCTTGATGGAATATATCAGAATTACCAATATTGGAGATCCATTGTTTGGAAAAATGCATGATTTAATGAAGAATGTATTTCCCCCGGAAGAAGTTTTGGACTTTCAGCTTTGGAAGGAGCCGTTGGAGGATCCTGGCATCCGTGTTTTCGTTGCCGTTCATGAAGAAAAGGTAGTAGGGGCAACCGAATACCGCTATTATCCTGATTGGAATATTGCCATGACCGATTTTACGATTGTAGGTGAAGCCGGTTTAAGCATTGGACGTTTTCTTGCACAGAACAGGCAGCGTGATTTAGAAACACTGGCAAAGAGTAATGGAAAAGAGCTGTTTGGCATGTTTGCCGAAATCTATAACCCTTATCTCTCCGCCGAGAAGCATGATTTCGGAGGCGTCCAGCCAATGAATCCATATGTGCGCAGGGAAGTGCTGTCACATCTCGGATACAAACGCTTGGACTTCCCTTATGTGCACCCATCCTGGCAAAATGATGGGGAAGCTGTATCCGGGCTGGATTTTTGTTTCATGCCCCAAAATGATGAAGTTTCACAAATCCCGGCAGAGCTGATCGTGAATTTCCTAACAGCTTATTATTCCGTCCTTCCGAAGAAGCCGCAAGAGTGGCTGGACATGGTTGAAAATCTAAAAGCGAAAGAAAAAGTTACATTGCTTCCGTTATAAAATGATTTTATAACTTATAAATAGTAACGAACCCGGTCCCTTAATAATTATACATTCAGGGATCGGGTTTTTTTGTTTTGTATTCTTTTTTTGAACAGTGTTATTGATCTATGTACATTTCAAAGATTGCTAATCATACATATTACTATAAAAAGATTTTGGCAAGAGAGTTTTTTTTGTTAATAGGCCGGAAGGTTTTACATTTGAACTCGCAGGGTAGGGAAATGATAGAAGCCGATTTGTTAGTGCTGATTATTATGAAAGGGGAGTTTTTTTTGGAAGAAAAGATGCAGATTAATGTAAACGGTGTGGAGATGGAAATCACCGGCAGCCAGACAGTCCTTCAAATGCTCTCTGAAAGCTCTATTGAAGTGCCAAGTGTGTGCTACCATCCGAGCCTCGGTCCGATCGAGACCTGTGATACATGTATCGTTAATGTAAACGGAGAGCTTGTCAGGTCCTGCTCCACAAATTTAAGCGATGGGGATGTTGTCAACACGATTTCGCCCGAGGTCAACAAGGCACAGGTAATGGCGATGGACAAAATTTTATATAACCATGAATTGTATTGTACGGTTTGTGATTATAACAACGGAGGGTGCGAGATACATAACACCGTCAAGGAAATGAAAATCAATCACCAGAGTATTCCGTATGATCATAAACCGTATGAGGAAGATAACTCCCATCCTTTTTACCGGTATGACCCCGACCAGTGCATCCTTTGCGGACGATGCGTGGAAGCCTGTCAGGATGTACAGGTTACAGAAACGCTTACCATTGACTGGGAGCGGGAACGGCCACGGGTCATCTGGGACAATGATGTGCCTATTAATGAATCGTCATGTGTTTCTTGCGGGCATTGCTCTACTGTTTGCCCTTGTAACGCCATGATGGAAAAAGGAATGGTCGGCGAGGCAGGTTATTTAACGAACATTGCAAAACAGACTTTGCGCCCGATGATTGAAATCACAAAAGGAGTGGAAACCGGATACGGTTCGATCCTTGCAATTTCCGACATGGAGTCAGCAATGCGTGATGAACGGATCAAGAAAACAAAAACGGTTTGTACCTATTGCGGAGTCGGCTGCAGCTTCGATGTATGGACGAAGGACCGCAAAATCCTGAAAGTTGAGCCTCAGGCGGAAGCACCGGCAAACGGGATTTCTACTTGTGTAAAAGGCAAATTTGGCTGGGACTTCGTAAACAGCGAGGATCGCCTGACCAAACCGTTAATCCGTGAGGGAGACACCTTCCGTGAAGCTGAATGGGAAGAAGCGCTTAACTTGGTAGAACGTAAGTTTACAGAAATCAAAAGCGAATACGGCCCGGATTCACTGGCATTCATAACCTCCTCCAAATGTACGAACGAAGAATCCTATCTTATGCAGAAGCTTGCCCGCGGAGTAATTGGTACGAATAACGTCGATAATTGTTCACGATATTGCCAGTCTCCCGCAACAGTTGGCTTGTTCCGTACGGTTGGATATGGCGGCGATTCCGGTACAATCAAAGATATAGAAAAAGCCGGGCTCGTTTTAATCGTAGGTTCGAATACTTCAGAATCTCATCCAGTTTTATCCACACGGGTCAAGCGTTCGCATAAACTGCGGGGGCAAAAGCTGATTGTCGCGGACATCAGGAAGCATGAAATGGCAGAACGGGCCGATTTATTTGTTCATCCAAAAGCAGGTTCGGACATGGTTTGGCTGTCAGCGGTGACGAAATACATCATTGACAAGGGCTGGACCGATCATGATTTCATCCAGCAGCGGGTCAATGGCTTTGAAAAATATAAAAAGAGCCTCGAGCCATTTACGTTGGAATATGCCGAGGAAGCAACAGGAATTACAAGAGAGAACCTGATTAAAATTGCCGAAGCGATTCATGAGGCAGAAGGTACATGTGTACTTTGGGCCATGGGTGTCACCCAGCATATCGGGGGCAGTGATACGAGTACAGCAATTTCTAATCTGCTTTTGGTAACTGGGAATTACTGCAAGCCTGGAGCAGGGTCCTACCCATTGCGCGGACATAATAATGTTCAGGGGGCCAGTGACTTCGGTTCCATGCCTGACCGCCTGCCAGGATATGAAAGAATCGCCGATGAAAAAGTACGGGCTAAGTATGAAAAAGGCTGGGGAGTCAAGATTCCAGAAAAGCCTGGCATGAACAACCATGAAATGATAGAAGGCATCCATGCGGGTGTCCTAAAAGCGATGTATGTTAAAGGTGAAGAAATGGGACTTGTCGATTCCAATATCAACCACGTACATGCTGCCTATGAAAAGCTCGATTTCTTTGTAGTCCAGGATATCTTTTTCTCTGCCACTGCCCAGTATGCGGATGTTGTCCTGCCGGCTAGCCCAAGCTTTGAAAAAGAAGGAACGTTTACAAATACGGAACGCCGTATTCAGAGGCTTTATCAGGTTTTTGATCCGCTGGGCGAATCCAAGCCCGACTGGCAGATCATTATGGAAGTAGCAAACCGCCTTGGTGCAGGCTGGAATTATGGGCATCCTTCAGAAATCATGGAGGAAGCGGCCTCGCTTTCACCGATTTATGCGGGTGTCAGGTACGACCGGCTTGAGGGGTATAATACTTTGCAATGGCCGGTAAACGCGGATGGAACGGATCAACCGCTTCTGTTTGCAGACGGTACTTTTCCTTTACCGGACGGCAAGGCGATCCTCTATCCGGTTCAATGGTCCAAACCAATTGATTTCGGAGACGAATATGATATTCATGTAAACAACGGACGCTTGCTTGAACATTTCCATGAAGGAAACCTGACATACCGATCCAAGGGCATATCCATGAAAACACCGGAAATCTGGCTGGAAGTTTCCCCTGAGCTGGCAGAGGAGAGGGGGATTAAGGATGGAACGCTCGTAAGGCTGACCTCTCCTTATGGAAATGTGAAAGTGAAAACTCTGGTTACAGACCGTGTCCAGGGCAATGAGGTTTATCTGCCAATGAACGATTCAGGAGAAGCGGCCGTCAACTTATTAACAAGCAGTTTTTCCGATAAAGATACCGACACGCCTGCTTACAAAGAAACAATGGCCAAAATGGAGATTCTTAAATATGAAGGTACGAGCCCGATGCGGGAAATTAATCACCGAAATGGAAATCCGCAGCCGCAAATAGGTGTACAGGTTCAAAAGAAATGGGCCCGAAAGGATTATGTTTTTCCTGGAGATGCAGTAAGGGAGGGGCGGAAGCAGCATGGCTAAGGCGATTAAACAAATTCAAAAATTGGAATACTCCGAAGAGGACAAACGGAAAAAAGATCTTCTTGAGGTGGAAAATGCCCTGCTTGAGAATAAGGAGGCCATTCTTGAATCCCTTCAGGTACTCAAGCATATGCATAATCGCGGTTTCCTGACTTTATTGAGGGGGCTGTTCGGCCAGGGGGACAAGGTCCTGCATGTCCTGGTCAAAACAGCTGATACACCCGAAACAGCGAATATGCTGAAAAATCTGCTGCTCTTAGCCGGGACGCTTGGTACGCTGAACGTGAAACAGCTTGAACCCTTTATCTTAAAAATTAACTCCGGCATTGCCAGAGTCGCACAAACAGAGGAAACAGACGATAAAATCGGCTATTTCGACATGGCCAGGGCCTTGAAAGATCCTGAAATTAACCGGTCCGTATCACTGCTGCTCAATTTCCTAAAAGGAATGGGCCAGGATACCGAACCGCTTGAACGGAACACCCAGCTCCCTGAAGATCAGCTTTACCAGCACATACCGCGGGAGAAGCACGGAATGCACGAAAGAGATTAATAAGAGGCTTGCACCCGGATCATTGACCTTCCAGGTTATGGGTCCGGGTGTTTTCTTTTATATCAGGGGCCAAATCGGGGGCCTGTCCCCCAGTGCTTTAATGTGTTAACGAAATGGAGGCAACCATTATAATATCTTGCAGGAAGGAGCAACCTAAATGATTAAAAGAATGATTTTTTTAATGAAGGAGATTGAGGTTGCATGTCTACATGGCTTTTGTACGCTATTTTGGCTGCTGTTTCTGCGGCAATGGTCAGTATTTTCGGCAAGGTGGGGCTGCAAAATATCGACGCCAATACCGCGACAGCGGTTAGGGCTATTATCATGGCGATTTTTTTAATAGGTGTGGTTGCTTATGAGGGCAATTTAAGTAAGATGCCTGAAATCATTGGGGAGAAGAAGACGTTTTTGTTTATTATTTTAAGCGGGTTGGCCGGTGCGACATCATGGTTATTTTATTTTCTTGCATTAAAGGTAGGCAAGGTTTCCCAGGTGGCGCCAATCGATAAATTTAGCGTCGTAATCGCGACCATTCTGGCTGTCATTTTTTTCGGGGAAAAATTAAGCATGCTAAATGGCATCGGGGTGGCCTTGATAGCGATAGGTGTTGTACTGACCGCATTATGAAAAAAGGGAGGATATCAATAATTCCTTGCATTTATTAATAGTTCCAGTTAGATATCAACGAATTCTTGCTTATACCAACAATTCCGGCTGAATATCAACAATTTGGTTGGTAATGTCAATAATACCGGCTAAATATCAACAATTCTTGCTTATACAACCATTTTAGTATCCCATGTAGCTTAATTTGAGCAAGCATCCCATTATCCTTTCCTCCCTTAAGTTTGTTACATTATAAGTATGGTCGGCACAAGAAAGGCAGGTAGTAAAATGGTACATAACAAGACTGGAAAAGAAATAAAATTAATCGCGCTTGATATGGATGGCACGTTATTGAATGAAGAAGGCAAGGTTTCTGAAGGAAACAGGGCGGCCATTAAAGATGCGGAGCAAAAAGGTGTCAAGGTAGTGCTCAGTACCGGGCGCGCCTATGCCACTTGCAATGAGATTGCTAAATCGCTTGCCTTATCATCGTACCTTATCACCGTTAACGGCAGTGAAATATTCGATCCGAATGGCGAGCTCGTAGAGAGGAACATGATCAGCCATGAACTGATCGAATGGATGTGGGGGTTAAGCCAGAAGCATCAAACCGGTTTTTGGGCAACAAGTACCGAAAAGGTCTGGAGGGACGGAATGCCTGAAGACATTCGCTCCTATCAGTGGTTGAAGTTTGGGTTTAACATTGACGACGACGCAATCAGGCAAGAAATCTTAACCTTGCTAAAGGAAAATGGCGAGCTTGAAGTCAGTAATTCCAGCCCTGTCAACATTGAAGCAAATGCACTGGGAATTAATAAAGCAAAGGCAATCGCAAAGGTCTGCGGCTTTCTTGGGTTCGGGATGGAAAACGTCATGGCAGTCGGTGACAGCCTGAATGACATTGCCATGATCAAGGAATCGGGGCTTGGCGTTGCAATGGGCAATGCCCAGGACATCGTGAAGGAAACAGCTGACTGGGTGACCGATACGAACCAAAATGACGGAGTCGCAAACGCCATTAAGAAGTGGGTGCTTGAACATTAAGCACAGCTAAAAGCCGAAACCATATCCGGGGAATGGATATGTAAATAAAATTTTCAAAGACTGCCAATTCGCTTTAGCGGGTTGGTTTCTTTTTGGTAGAAAAATACAAATCCCTCCGAACCTTAAAAGCAGAACACAGACTGTTTGGCAACATCTATTTGTCACACATCCCGAGGGCCTGAACTCGAGTATCTATGTTTCTGAAACAAAGGTTAGCAAAGCGGGATTTTTTATAATTTTGTTGTTGCTCAATTCCTTGGAGAGCAGGAAAAACTTGAAGAATTCCCAATGCAGGAGTATGATTGAATAGTGATTCATTTTCTGAAAATTCAGTATCGAAAGCGAGGAATTTAGATGGGAAATACAATTCCTGAGAAGTGGTGGAACCAGCTTAGATTGCCCGCCATTTCAGCTCCTATGTTTTTAGTATCCGGCCCGCAGCTTGTGGAAGCAGTCTGCTTGAACGGGGTGATTGGTTCATTTCCGGCACCGAATGCGCGTCCAATTGAAGTGCTTGATGAGTGGATGGGCCAATTGAATGATAACCTGGAAGCGGCGCGGGCGAAAGAACCGGAGCGCAAAATTGCGCCTTGGGCCATGAATATGGTCGTACATAGCTCCTACAGCAGATTGCAGGAAGAACTTGAATTGATTAAAAAACACAAGCCTGAGCTGGTGATCACGTCACTGGGCAGCCCGCGGGCTGTTGTCGATACCGTACATAGCTATGGGGGACTTGTCTTTTCAGATGTCAGCAATATTAAATGGGCGAAGAAAGCTGCGGAAGCGGGAGCTGACGGGCTGATTCTCGTTGCAACCGGTGCCGGCGGCCATGCCGGTAACCTGAATAGCTTTGCTTTTGTAGACAGCGTACGCCAATTTTGGGATGGAATCATCATTCTAGCCGGATCAATTTCAACTGGAAAGAGCATCCTCGCTGCACAGGCTGCCGGGGCAGACCTTGCTTACATGGGTACACGATTTATCGTGGCAAAAGAAAGCCTTGCAAACGATGAGTACCGCCAAATGCTTGTTGATTCAAACCAGGACGATATCATTCTGACCGATGCATTTTCAGGCGTAAACGCAAATATGCTCATTCCAAGCATTGTAAAAGCGGGACTGAACCCTGCATTGCTCCAGAAGAAAGAGCAAGTTGACTTCGACCATATGCAAAAGGAAAACAAAAACGTGAAAGCATGGAAGGATATATGGTCGGCCGGACACGGTGTCGGTGCGATTACAGAAATCGATACGGCAGAAGGCATCATTGCAGAGCTTGAAAAGGAATATAATGAGGCAATCGAAAATCTGGGCATACAGACAGACAAAGTAAAATCGTCCGTTGTAAAGTAGCCTCCTCGTAAGCGCTTCATAATAATTTGCTGGTTGTTCTTTAAAAGAAGACCGGCAGATTTTTTAATTACCAGATACTAACCGGTTAGAATGTGATGCGATTATCAATATTTTCTACCCTTCCTTCGGATTGACCACTCATTTTCATAGATTTTCTTATCATAATTAAAAGGGGGATTGTTCATGGTACAAAAAGTCCGACCGTACTGGCCAGCCGGCTTGCCTGATAAAATTAATTACTTGCATGGGGAAATGCCGCTTTATCAATATCTTGAGTATTATGCCACCAACAAATCCAACGAAATTGCCTACTATTTTTACGGTACTGAAATTACATGGAAAACGTTGCTCGACCATGTAAATCGATTTGCTTGCTACCTGCAAGGCAAAGGATTTACAAAAGGAAGTTATGCCGCCCTGTATCTTCAAAATTGCCCGCAATATATTATCGCACACTATGCCATACAGCAGCTGGGCGGTATTGTGGTTCCGCTGAATCCCATGTTTAAGGAAAGTGAACTGGCATATTGCCTACAAGAGGCCTCGATTTCAGTTATGGTCACCAGCGAAGAGGCTTATGAAACGACCTGCAAGGCGTCTGAAAAAAGTGGGTCATCCCCTTTGATTGTCACAGCCAATTATTGCGATTATCTGCCTGAAACACCCGAATTCCCGCTCACCGAAGAATTCCGCCAACCAAAACGAACCATCCAAACAGCAGAAGATATGTATCGAATCATTCATTCAAGCCCACTTCTGACCCAACATGCAGAAATTGATCTGTGGAACGATGTTGGCCTGATGGTATTTACCTCCGGCACGACTGGGCGGCCAAAAGGTGCTATGTTGACGTATGGAAATGCATTATTCAAAACGGCGGCCTCTGTCCAGGCCAATGGCCTTACAGGAGAAGAACGTTTTATGGCTCATGCCCCTCTATGCCATATTGCAGGGATGCTGATGGGGCTGAACACTCCCATTTATACAGGAAATCCATGTGTCCTGTTTACCAGGTTTGATCCCGTTTCCACAATGGACACCATTGAAAAGTATAAAATAACCTCTTGGTATAGCGTTGCACCTATGAACGGGGCAGTCCTGCAAATACCCGGCGTTGAAAACCGTGACTTTTCAAGCTTGAAAGTAAACCTGGCTACAAGCTTTGGCCTTCAGGTTACGCAAAAGTTTGCGGAAAAATGGCGAGCGGTAACTAAAGGCTGCCTGATGTATGAAGCAGCTTATGGCCTGAGTGAGACCCACACTTGCGACACGTTCATGCCCAGAGAGAGGATTAAATACGGCTCATGCGGAATTCCGATCATCGGCACGGAAATGAAAATCCTGTCTCTGGAAAATGGCGAAGAAGTTCCCGCAGGAGAATCCGGCGAAATCGTGGTCCGTAATCCGGGAGTCTATAAAGGATACCTGAACAGGCCTGAAGCAACTGTGGAAACGTTAAAGGACGGCTGGCTATATACAGGGGATATCGGCTATCTGGATCAGGACGGCTATCTTTTTTTCCAGGGGCGGTTAAAGGAGATGATCAAGAGTTCAGGCTATAGTATATTTCCTGAGGATGTCGAGGCATTGCTTAATGAACACCCAGCAATTAGACAGTCTGCGGTAATTGGGGTGCCTGATCCCATGCGCGGGGAAACCATAAAGGCATTTGTCGTCCTCCATGAATCGGATAAAGACAGCATTACACCAGGAGACATCATATCATGGGCAAAGGGGCATATGGCTGCCTATAAGTATCCGAGATATGTAGAAATTATCGAACAATTGCCTGCTACGCCATCTGGAAAAGTTCTACGAAAACTATTGAAAGACGAATGACATAACTACAGTCAAAAGGTTCATTCCCCGCAGAACTGCGGGGAGTGATTTTTCTTAAAAGGAGATGCAACAATGGAGAAGAACCGAATATTATTGGATGAATTGGAAGAAAGAAAGAGTGCAGCATTGCTTGGCGGCGGACAAGATAAAATAAATATCCAGCATGGCAAAGGGTTATTGACAGCGAGGGAAAGGATCGAAAAGCTTGTCGATAAAAACACGTTCCGGGAGTTTGGCATGCTCAACACTTCAGATGTGAATGGTGTGGAGCATAAAAGCTATGGAGACGGGTTGATCGCGGGGATAGCGAAGGTGAGCGGGCGGCCAGCGGTAGTCCAGGCTGGCGACAAAACCGTATTTGCGGCTACTGAAGGAAATGTGCATATCCGCAAATCAAAAAAAATCCATGAATTTGCGATTCAAAATGGCCTCCCGATGTTTCTCCTGCATGAAGGAGGAGGACTGAGAATGCCGGACGGAATGGGAGCGGATGGAATCAGCGACATGCTGTTCCCAAGAGAAATGCTTACCCATCAGCGCCAGGTGCCGACAATGGCAGCTATTCTTGGCGACAGCTTTGGCGGGCCGACCTGGTTGGCTGTTTCTTCAGATTTCGTTACCCAGCTTCACGGCACATGCATGGCAATAGCCGGTCCACGAATGCTCGAATTGGCAAATGGGCAGAAAATGCCGGCCGAAGAACTCGGGGGTATAGATGTCCATAATAGATATACCGGCCAGATTGATCATGATGGTGCTACGGAAGAAGAATGCATCCAGCAGTTGAAGCGCTTTTTCGATTACATGCCCCAGAATGCAGAAGAACGTCCCGGAATAAGACTGACCGGGGATAATCCGTACAGAATGGTGGATGAGGTGCTTTCCATCTTGCCGCAAGAGAGCAAACGGGTTTATGATATGAAAAAAATAATGGAAGTGATTGTGGATGACGGGCAAATGTTTGAATACCAGCCCAAATTCGGGAAAGCATTAATTACTTCTTTAGCTCATATGAATGGTCAGGCGGTTGGCATCATCGCCAATCAGCCAAACTCCTACGCTGGCGCGCCGGGGCCGCAGGAGTGCCAGAAAGCGACTGAATTTATCTGCCTTTGCGACTCGTATCACATCCCGCTTATTTTTCTGCATGATACACCTGGCTTCCGGATCAGCAGTGAGGCAGAAAAAGCCAAAATGCCTACGAAAATCATGGTCTGGAACCAAGCGCTGGCCCAGTCCACTGTTCCGAAGATTTCCATTGTGATCCGCAAGAGCATTGGGGCGGCATACGGAAATATGTGCGGGCCTGGGATGGGTGCTGACATCGTGGTCGCATGGCCGACTGCCGAAATTAATTTTACGGGACCGGAAGTAGGCATAAATGTTGTGTTTGGCCGTGAAATTTCAAGAGCTGAGGATCCCAAGGAAATGCGCCAAAAACTTTTGCAAACCTGGTCGTTTGATAGTTCTCCCTATAGGGCGGCTGCGAAGCATCAGATTGATGATGTCATCCATCCGAGGGAAACGCGGAAATTCATTTGCGAAACACTTGAAATCATCCAAAGCTCGAAACGGCAGAAAAGTGAACGGCGTCTTGCAGGCTGGCCAACGGGAATTTAACCGTAACATTCTAATGGGGGATGCAGGGCATCTCCTTTTTTCTTTGATAGGACCGTTTAATATTTTCCTACCCGAAACTTACAAATGTGCCTCTGCTTTTCCTCCAAAAAGCCAGCGTATTTAGCAAGTTGTAAAGAAAAAAATGGCCAGGATAATAATGTAATAGAAAATATGTCTGAAAATTATATATAATTAGATGGTTGGAATAATAGATTTGAAAATTTGGTGTATAGGGAGTGGAAGCATGCTTTATCAGGAGTTGTTAGAAATCATCAACGACCGGGAAAGGGTCAGCATAAATGAAACGGTTCTAGAGCAGCACAGTAAAGGATTGACTTACCATACAGGCAAACTCCCGGATGTGGTTGTATTTCCCACCACGGAAGAAGAAGTGGTTGAGGTTGTAAAATATGCTGCCGCCAACAAAATCCCGATTGTTCCATTCGGGGCAGGAAGCAGTCTGGAAGGGCACGTCATCCCCTTAAAGGGGGGAATCAGCCTTGATTTCACTTTAATGAACAAGGTCGTGTCCGTCCATCCGGAGGATTTTTTAGTGAAAGTACAGCCGGGAGTCACGAGAAAACAATTGAACCTGCATTTGAAAAAGCATGGGTTGTTTTTCCCTGTCGATCCAGGTGCCGATGCGACAATTGGCGGCATGGCGGCAACGAACGCGAGCGGAACAAGTGCAGTCGCATATGGCACGATGAAACGGAATGTACTTGGGCTAAGGGCTGTCCTTGCAAATGGGGATCTTGTTTCTACGGGGGGAGAGACGATTAAATCTTCAGCAGGATATAATCTTACCGAGCTTTTCGTAGGTTCTGAGGGGACCCTTGGCGTATTCACGGAAATTACTCTTAAACTATCAGGCATACCGGAGGAGACAATTGCGGCTAAGGCTTATTTTACAGATGTCGTTGCCGCCGGTTCAGCAGCCGAAATGGTCCTCCAATCAGGAGTGAGGATCGGTAAAATTGAACTCGTTGATCCGAAAACGATAGAGGCCGTCAACCATTACAAAGGGACATCCTATCAGGAGAGGCCGACACTATTCCTTGAATATAGCGGTAGCAAGGAAGAAGTGGATAACGGAATAACATTCATTGAACAGTTGATGGAGGAAGCAGGATGCCTGGAATTTGAATATGAGCGCGACTCATTAAAGAGGGCCCAGCTTTGGGATGCGCGCCATTCAGCAGCCATTGCCGTGGTAAGCATCCGGCCGAATCAACTCCTGGTTTCTACCGATGTTTGCGTGCCAATATCTGAACTTGCCAAAGCGATTAGCTATTCAAGGGAAGTCATTGAAAAATATAGAATCGATGCAGCCCTTGTGGGACATGTAGGGGACGGGAATTTCCATGCGCTGTTCGGGGTGAATCCAAATGACCTGGAGGAAATGGAACGGTTCCATAATATGAATAATGAGATTGTCGATTATGCCTTACAGCACAGAGGGACCTGCACGGGGGAACATGGGATTGGAATCGGCAAAATGAAGTTCCTGGAAAAGGAAAAGGCGAGCTCTCTACATATCATGAAAGCGATAAAAGCAACCCTTGACCCGGATAATATCCTGAATCCTGGAAAGGTGTTCATCAGAAATGAAGTAGAAGAATATCTATAATAAAACAATTCACTGCCAACAACTAGATTTGTGTATCCCTGTTAAAAAGACTGCTGCGGCAGTCTTTTTGTCTTGAAAAGAAAAAGGCAGTCGAGGTAAACGGGTCTTTCCCCTCCTTAAATAATTTTTTATTTTTTTAAATTATAGTACAAGCCAGTTTACTTATTTGTTCATAACATAACCGGAAACAATAAAAATATAAAGAAGGGGGATGGTCATTTGAGTGATATAAATACCCGAATCCAAATTCCTTCCGTCCCAAATGGAAGATTGATTACCGGACATTTAAAGGATTTTCAGGAAGATCCGCTCGGTTTTTTGAGAAAAGCTGCGAATTATGGACAAGTGGCAAAAATGCGTTTTGGGCCTTTTAAGCATGTGTACCTCATATCAGATCCTGAAATGATCAAGGAGGTGCTTGTGACAAAACAAAAATACTTTGTTAAATCCAAAGATTTCCATGCACTCAAACCTATACTCGGTGAAGGGCTCTTGACCAGTGAAAAAGATACCCATATGCGGCAGAGAAGGCTCATCCAGCCTGCATTTAAAAGATCTCATATCAACAACTATGGCCAGGATATGATTGAGGTTACAGCTGAGCATTTGTCCAATTGGAATGATGGGGAAGAGCGAAGCATTACACAGGATATGATGGATATCACACTGGCCATTATATCAAAAACGATGTTCGGCATGGACCTGAAGGAAGGATACAGTATCGTTGGCGAGCCTATAGAAACGGCAATGAGAATGGCAATAAAACGGATGAGAACAATCATAAATCTTCCATTATGGATTCCGACAAAAAGTAATCGTGAATTGAAAAAGGCAATAGATGAACTCAATGCAGCAGTTTACCGCTTTATAGAAAATAGAAGACAGGAAAGTGTTGTTCATGAGGACATGCTTGGAATTTTAATGGCAGCCCGCGATCAGGAGGATGGCATCGGGATGACCGATACGCAAGTGAGGGATGAACTTATGACGATCTTTCTGGCTGGGCACGAAACCACTGCCAATGCTCTGTCCTGGACTCTGTACTTGCTTTCACAGCACCCTGAAGCTGAAAAGAAACTCTTTGACGAGATTGATAGCGTGATTGGCAGCCGTAATCCGGTACCAGGGGACTTTATCAATTTACCATACACACAGAATGTTATCTGGGAATCCATGCGGATCTATCCCCCTGCGTTTGTAATAGGGCGGGAAGCAGATGAGGATGTCGTCATAGGAGGATATCATTTTAAAAAAGGCGACACAATTATGGTGTCTCAATATGTAATGCACCATAAGCAGGAATATTTTCCTGACCCGGAAGCCTTTCGTCCAGAACGCTTCGAAAATAACTTTGTAAAAACGATTCCCACATTCGCTTACTTTCCATTTGGAGGCGGGCCGAGGGTTTGTATCGGCAATCATTTTGCCCTTATGGAAGCAGTACTTGTCCTCGCCACGATCACGCGGCGTTTCAAAGTGAAACTTCCTCCTGACCACCATCCAGTAATCCCATATCCCTCAATCACTCTCAGGCCCAGAAGTGGACTAAGGATGATAGTGAAAGAAAGAAGAACAAAACTTAAGTAGCTAAAAAGTAGACAAACCAGTATAGAAATTACAGTGAAAAATAACACCTTTAAAGCAAACCGTAATAAATGCCAATTTCAGTTTACAGTGTTTAACTCGCACTTTAAGAAATGCTAGAAAAGGAGATGAATACAAATATACAAAAATAAAAAGGGGAACTTCCAATCCAACGAGAGTCTATATTTAACCAGCACAGAGATCAAATCCATTGAAGAATGGATATCCAAAATAAAAGAAAACCGCCTCCGTACCCCGACGCAAAAAATGAAATTGGCCCAAAGTGTGCTGTCGCTACCCTATGAAATGATCGGACATGGTTTCAACAGGATTGTCTATAACCTCGCGAATGGGTATGTGTTGAAAATTGCCCTATCAGATATAGGGTTGTTAAGCAATTATCGAGAATTCGAACTGTTTCACAACTCCGATTTAAATATCCGTCAGTATCTCTGTCCGGTATTGGAAGCAGGAGAAGGTTGGGTCGTCATGCAGAAGATCGACCGTAAGGTTCCCATGAGAATGAGAAACGTCCGGAGCCTGAGTGACTTGACAATGAAATTTTTGATGAACAGGATTGTTCCAGTCGATCTAAGACTGGGAAATGTGGCGTTTACGCATGACCACCAAATGGTTGTTATCGATTATGGTTTATTTATAAAGGTGTGATTCCGTTCATTTGCTTAGGTTAATACGACCATAACTGCAGAACAATTCCTTGTTTGGCTTTTGTATTGTGCATAGTTTCAAATTAAAAAATAGAAAGGATCATTTATATGGAAACAATGAAAAAACATGATGATTATTATGAATCTCTTAGAAAGATGGGGTTTAAGATGGAAAGAGAATGGAATAGAAAAATCAAGGATTTGCTGAATAAAAGAACCATCATCAAACAGGCAAGCATGGAATCACAAATTTCCGCCAAAATTTTTAAGCAGCTGCAAGACTCAATGGAAACTCTATCTGCCCTTGGTAACTTTCCAACCAAGAGGGATGTTGCAAATGTGGCAAAAATGCAGGTGCAGCTGGAGGAAAAAATCGACCAAATAGAGGAGATGCTATCTCAGCTCAGAGCCGGCCATATATCACAAGATTACAGTGATACCAACCCGGCTACTATTAAAAGGGATAGAAAAGCTGAAAAACGGGCAAGATTGCACAAAATACTCAACTCCTTGCGCCAAGGAATGGAATCATAACATGAAAAAACGGAAAAAGGACAATGAAGAAGGTTCATCCGTATCTAAACTCCAGTTGGCGTTTGAGGCTCTTAAAAACCCATTGCCAAAAATGGGGGTAACCAGAAGAGAACCGGTATGGAAGAAGAATAAAGCGATACTGTGGTATTATCCGCCAGAAGAAAAGAAATATGGAGTCCCGGTTTTTTTTGTCTATTCCCTTATCAATCAGCCTGTCATACTTGACCTTGGACCAGGGAGCAGCTTGATCGAGCATTTTGTGAACGAAGGTTTTGAAGTGTATTTATTGGATTTCGGCCCGCCTGGTTATGAAGACGGGGATATCAGCCTGGAAACCTATATTGTTAATTATATACAAACAGGAGTAAGGAGGGCATTGCGACATTCCGGCGCAAAAGAAATTACTATATTCGGGGTATGTCTTGGAGGTACACTTGCTGCAATGTACGCTTCCATGGCTGAAGAACCGATTAAAAATTTGATTCTTTCTACTCCGCCGATTGATTTCAGCCATTCTCCGGAAATGGACCAATGGGCCGAGGCTCTCCGCAAAGGTGATGCCAGTTTTGACGAGATACTCGATGTCATCCAAACCGTTCCCGGCTTCCTTGTAAATCGGGGACTAAGTTTACTTCTGTCCCCAATACATTTTTCCAGTTATCTTTCACTGCTAACCAAAGCGGATGACCGGGAGTATGTGGCAAAATGGCGCCGATTCAATAAGTGGACGAATGGCCATGTCCCTTTTGCTGGCGCTGCGGTGAAACAAATGCTGAATGATTTGGTTAGAGACAATAAATTTCTTAAAGGCCATCTTTTGATAAAAAATAAAAAAGCGTTATTAACAAATATTAAAGCAAATTTGCTTGTCGTAGCGGGAAAAGATGACGCTTTAATTCCTGAAACGATGGTCAAGCCAGTGATGGAGCTAGTTTCGAGCCAGGATAAAATGTACAGGCTTTTAAAGGGAGGCCATACCACAATAAACATTACCCCTCATTTTCCAGATTATCTTGCAGAATGGCTTCCTGAAAGATCGGCACCAATAGGAAACTAATACCTGGCATCTTTTTAATGTTTTCTCGAATTCCTTCTTCCTTATCTTTTATATGGTATCCGCAGTATTCACTATTTTCATGCTTAGAGAACAAATCATACAGCCTTCGATGTCACATAAAGCAGTTGTGGTGAAAATCTACCATTTAACTATTTATTATCACGCGTGATAGAAAAGCAGAGGAATTTGCCACTAATATCTTTCATACATGTTATATGAAAAAAGAGTCGGTTGCACTAATATGTACCCTATAGAGTAGACACTTTAAAAAAAGGTCTCTCTATAGGGTGCTTTTTTGTATCTATTTAGTAAACTTTCTGGAATCAATCGTCTTCCTATTGAATTTAACGATTGAGGCTTCCATTTTGTCAGGTGAAATCATAATAAACCCCAGGTTATTTTCCGTTTCCATGATGGATCCATCTTCGAGGGTGTGATAATCGATTAACTCTTTTGCAACGGTTTCATGGGAGAAATCGTGGTCTAGCTCGACATGATAGGTTTTGGTTTTATCCCGGATGAATCTTCTTGCCCCGTTTTTATTTAAGTTGATTTGTAATGCAGCCTTTACCAGCTCGCTGGTTATGCCTGTCAAGGTTATGTTTTTCAACGGGCTGCTTGTCAGTTGATAGAGCGTTTTTTTATCCCCGTCCAGATAGAGTGCAACTGATGTTGCCATGTAGGCATAATGGGCATCTCCCGATAAAATCAAGCAGTATGCGGGATCAATGTCGATGATCCATTTGTGGAAGCTCTCGTACCCTTTTCCGTTGTATTTCCAGGAATCCATATCAAACGTTGTCTGTACTGGAATTCGTGCGAGCATAAGCGGAAAGGCTGCCTTTTTCATCGCTGAGTCAAATAAGCCGATGCCATAGAAAGGAACAGATGATACAACAATCAAAGGGTCTCCTGCATTCCATCCACATTCCAACAGTGCATATTTAGCCTGAAGCCAGCCAAGTTCATTGATGAGCTGCGGCCCTTCAAGGTTCATTGTACGATCTTTTCCAGGAAAGGAGCGCTGTGTGCGTGTATCAAGAAAAACTGCCGGCGGATAGGTTGGCGCTGTATAAGTCCAGCGATCAAAGCTCCACATCGATGTTTCCCAGTTAAGCCTTGATTCCTTTTTTTCATTTTTAGAGCTTAAATGGGAAGAAATCATGTCAGTAAAAGTATCATCGAATGAATCCGGATGGTTCCCCCAACCCTGGAAAGCCCAGTAGGCTGTCAGCCCATTGGAGATTACGTGCCTCCCTAAAGGAGAATGCCAAACATCCTGGCGCCATTGGGAGGTAATGTTCCAATCATCGGTGATGTCATGGTCATCAAATATCATATAGGAAGGAATATTTGCCATCACTCTCCGGACATGCGGCAATGAGGCTGCAAACTTTCTTAATTCCTTAAGCTGTTTATCATAGGCCCGTTTTATGGTATGCGTATTCTTTCCGGAGGAGAGAACGGGATTCCTTTTCATCCATTCTTCAAAACTTGCCAGGAAGCCTTCTCTCTCAGCAAGCCTCCAAATATCTGGATTAAAAGCAAGCAAATACATGGATGCATACTCACCGAACCGAAGCAAATGGTTCGATGAATTTCTTGAAGAAAACTTGCATAGATCAGATGCAATTCGCTGCCTTCCATAAATACCATCAAGGGCTGTTTTGTAGGGGTCCCTGCCAAGACGCGGTTCGATCTTAACCAAATTCTCTTTCCGGCCTGTAAGGGTTTCTCCAAACTTCGTGATAAAAGGCATAACCGGTCCTGCTACATCATCCGCATAAATTTGGTCTCCCATAAGAAACAGAGCTTCCGGCCTTTCCTCCAAATTGAGGCAATGGTCCTGAAGCAGCAAATCGGCACCTGCAAGAGCATCATCACCCTTTCCATGAAGCTTGCGGCAAGAGCCATACAGCAGCCTGCAATCCTTTCTCTCGGTAATATAAAATGAGGGATATTTCAGGTGTCCATATACAAGGGAGTCCTTGGCACCCGGAGTCAATAAACCTAGGCTTCCCATATCAAAGGAGACCCGGGTTTTTGTGAAACGAAGATTATAGCCAAGCAGCCGGTCCAAAGGAAATGTACCGCTGCCAGGCGTTAATTTTATGAGATTGGCTATTAGCTTGTCACCGAGCGGAACTGATTTTACAAAAGTGTGTATATAAACAGGTTTGTAGCTGTACTCTCTGTTATCCGCATTTATCAGAAATAATTCAGCAGATATCTCAAACTCTTCACTGCAGGCAATCCAAATATTTACCTGGTCGGACTCTGTCCGGCGAAGGAAGGGGCCTGCCAAAACCACCGGCAATTTCATAATTCACCACCGCCCATTTTTCATTTTGGATAGGATATTCGGGATCATGGGCATTTGTGTCAGGGTAGACCCTGTGAAAAATTTAATAGGCATAAATCGTAAAATGGTGTTAAAACGATAATAGGAGAGGTGCGAAATGGAAACAAAAAAATGCCCGGAATGTGGCGGAAAGCTTGTGGAGGATGTAAAAGAAGATATAGAATTCCTGCAAGGTGGGAATATGATGATTGACGTGAATATGATTTTGACTTGCAACAGACGGTGTGGCTATTGGGAGGAGCTGGAGCAAAGCGAAATAACAGGTGAGTAATTAATAAACAAGCTATATATTATTGTTAATCAAAAAAGTGTATGATAGAATACAAAAGAATGAAAGTGACCAAATTTGATTTTTAGTCAGAGGTGTGGATTATGGCAGTTGACCGAAGAAGGTTAATCCTTGATGCTGCAACTAAATCCTTCTCGATGTTCGGATTCAAGGCAACAACAATGGACCGGGTGGCCAAGCTTGCGAATGTGGGGAAAGGTACTATTTATACCTTCTTTACGAATAAGGAAGAGTTGTTTGAAGAGATTGTGTCAACATTGGTTAAGGAAATGATCGCCCAGGCAGAAGCGACAATCAGGCCGGACAAGTCCTTTTCAGAAAACGTCCAACAGGTGCTGGCAAAGCTGCTCGAGTTCCGGACCACACATGTTTTGATGATCAAGCTGTTGCAGGAAGAAAAGGAAATCGGAACCCCTGCCGTTTTGGATATGCTGAACCACATAGAAGATGAAATCATCAGCTATCTAAAAAGCAAGATAGATGCGGCAACCCAAAAAGGGTATATTATCCAAAACGATTCGGAAATCACATCGTTTCTTTTGTTAAAGACCTATGTTTCACTTGTTTCTGACTGGGAACGAAATCACGAACCACTATCTTCGGAACAAATTGCTAACATTATCAAGTTCTACTTGATGAAAGGATTATCTAGTTGATGGTCCTTGTTTTTATCATAAAAATGACCGTTTGAGCAAAATAGTCAATTATTCATTCGATGAGCCGCATAAAAAGGGGGAATTTTTTCATTATGTTTAAATCTTTAAAAGGGGAGTTTTTGGGGATATTCAATAACAAAAAGCTGTTGGTCGCCATTTTTGGAATCCTTGTCATCCCTTTGTTATATAGTGCCGTTTACCTGTGGGCATTCTGGGATCCATACGCTCATGTGGAAAGGATGCCAGTTGCCGTAGTCAACCACGATGAAGGGGCGGAATATAAAGGGAAGAGGCTGGCCATTGGTGATGATTTGGTCGAAAGATTGAAGGATAAAGAAAGCTTTCATTATTCTTTCGTTAGTGAAAAAAATGCTGACCGGGGACTTCAAAATGAAATGTATTATCTTAAAATTGAAATCCCGAAGGACTTTTCCAAGAACGCTACAACATTGCAGGACGATAAGCCAAAGAGTTTGAACTTGATTTACACGCCAAATGAGGGAACAAACTACCTTTCTGCGAAAATAGGCGATGCTGCGGTCGAGAAAATGAAGGAGGAAGTTTCCGCAGCTGTAACCAAAACATATGCAGAATCGATGTTTACTACCATTAAGGATGTTTCTAAAGGCCTTGGGGAAGCAGGCAGCGGGGCTGGCGACCTTAATAAAGGCATTCATTCAGCGAAAAACGGGACCGGCGGCTTGCATGAAGGAATTGATTCCGCGAAAAAAGGAACGGGTGATTTAGATAATGGAATCAGAGCAGCGCGCGACGGTGCAGATCAAGTTAGCAAAGGAGCTGGAGACGCACATTCCGGCGCCAAGGAAATACAGAGTAACCTGAAGACGCTTGCCGAGAGATCAGTTACATTCTCAAACGGGTTGAACTCGGCATCGGCAGGTTCCAAGGATTTAGATGAAGGGTTGAAGCAATTCAGTACCGGGCTTGGCCAAATGAAGAATGGCCAAACAAACCTGCTTGAGGGAGCAAAGGAAACCCAGGCTGGTGCAGGCGAGCTTTCGGACGGGGTTGAAGAGTCTCTTAAAGGGTTTGCGGATATCCAGGGCAAGCTTCCTCAAATCACAGAAGGTGCCAATCTAATGGCAAAAGAGGCTAACGCGCTGGCAGGAAATTTAAATCAGTGGAGTGCGGGAGCAAATGAGACTAAATATGGAGCAGCTGAAGTAAGCGGAGGCTTAAAAGATGTGCTCCAACATTTAAGAGAACAAAGATCAATAACAAATGATGCGCAACAAAAAGCCCAAATCGACCAATTAATTGCAAGGCTTGAGCCTATATATCAAGGCAGCACAGGTGTAGCAGCGGGAGTTGGCCAACTATCCTCAAGTGCAAATGAAATTGCCGCTGCCGGTTCAAGCCAATTCAAGAATGGCGCGGCTAAATTGGAACAGGGGCAGATGGGTTTAAGCGACGGGATTGACGGATTGGCCGCCGGACAGCAAAAACTCGCCAAAGGTGCCAGTGAGCTAGAATCAGGGCAGGACGAGCTCATTCGGGGCTTATCCAGTTTCGGGGATAAAATCGGCGAAGCCCAAATGGATCTGAATCAATTGTCACAAGGAAGCAGTGCCTTAACTTCAGGCCTTGGCAGACTTGCAGAAAGATCCGGACAGATGGAAAATGGGACAGCCCGTCTTGCGGAAGGTTCAAAACAGCTTGCTGACGGTACTGGAAGGCTATCAGAGGGGTCAACGGAACTTGCCGGAGGAATGGGACAATTATCGGAAGGTTCGGCAAAGCTTGAAAAAGGCATGGATAAGCTGTCACATGGTTCAGCCAATCTCGAAAATGGAATGAGTAAGCTTGAAGATGGTTCTAAGGAACTAAGCGACAAGCTTAAAGATGGGGCAAAGGATGCTGAGGATGTAAAAGCCAATGACGACGTATATGACATGTTTGCCAAGCCTGTGGATTTGAAAGAAAACCGGGTTAATAAAGTACCAAACTACGGCACTGCATTTGCCCCTTACTTTCTGTCACTCAGTTTATATATAGGCGCATTGGTGCTGTCCATCATCTTTCCTTTGCGAAACCCGGCTGTTACGCCAAATAACGGTTTCAACTGGTTTGCAGGGAAATGGGGTGTCATGCTTACCGTAGGAGTATTCCAGGCTTTGCTTGCGGATTTTGCACTATTGCAATGGCTGGGACTTGAAGTGAAAAGTGTACCTTACTTAATCCTATTTAGTATATTGACGAGTTGGACGTATCTGGCCATCATTCAATTCCTGGTGACCGCTTTTGATAACCCGGGACGCTTCGTAGCCATTCTTGTCTTAATCATGCAGCTGACCAGCAGTGCGGGAACCTTCCCGATCGAATTGACGCCAAAACTATTCCAGGCTATCAGCCAGTATTTGCCGATGACTTATTCCGTAGCAGGATTCAGGAACATTATTTCAACAGGCAATTATGATTTCGTATGGCACAATATCGGTAGGCTCGGGATCTTCTTTGCAGTGTTCATTCTGCTCACTTTGGGGTACTTCTTGTTAACATATAAAAAGATGAAGCATGTTTTTGGCCGCAATTTGGAAAGGGCCAAATCATGATAAACTAGGAGGCTATCCGAAAAGGAAGCCTCCTAGTTCCATTTTTTTATTTCTGCCTGACTTTTACCATGATTCAAAAACAACTGTTTCAGGAAGGAACCTTATCTGTTAAAATTGTTGCGAATTTCCGTATATATGTAGGTGATGTAATATAGTTTAAAGGGTTACCAAATATTCGCCGGATTTTAAGTGAGTGGAGGAATATTCTTGCATTTACAGAGACTCGGGGAGTTTTGCCTACAGAAGAAATCGGCAATTGAAGATTTTACTTTTGGGGACGACATTCATGTTATGAAGATAGGAGGGAAGATGTTTGCATTAATATCCGAATCGGATAGCCGTGTCTCGATAACACTAAAGTGCCAGCCAGAAATAAGCGAACATTTACATGAACAAAATCCGGCTGTGAAAACGGGCTATCATATGAACAAGGTACATTGGAATACTTTGGAGATTGATGGCAGTATTCCGGAGGAAATGATAAATGAACTCGTAGACCGTCCGTATCGCCTGGTTCTGAAAGGTCTGAAAAAAGCTGAACGGGACAGGAGCCAAAATGCGTAAATACCAGATAAATAGAATTTGGACCTGCCCATCACAGGTGAAGGGCAGGTCTAACACCTTTTACCAGGAAAACACCTTCCACCACTTTTTCTCCTTTTTGGCGGCGGCCACTTCCCTAAAGCTTGACACCATATCCTGGAACGCTTCTTCCCTATCGCGGATGACCTGGGTCAATTCTTTTAAATTTTGGTTCATGGCATCGACAAATAGCTCCTGGTCTTCATGCAGTGATTTAGATACAGTCCGTATATCCGCCTGTGCGGCTTTTACATCCTGTGCCACTTTATTAGCCAGGATTTTATAGTCTTTTGATGTTGTCCGGGAAGAGTCGGTAAGACGTTTGGCAATTTTATCGTACGTATCTTCCGATGATTGCGCAATGTATTCAGACAGCGCTTCAATTGTTAAAGAAGTAGTTTCCGAAGCTTTCGCAATATCCTTTGAAAGGGTTCCGAACGTTTTGGAAGTATGTTCTGACGCCTTTGTGATGGTCTGCGCGATTTCCTCGGCCTCCGCCTCTCGTTTTTCATTGGATCTTTGAATCGATTTGGACAGGCTTTGAACCGTTTGCAGTGTCCCCTGTGAAATTTCTTTCTTTACATCTTCCATCATTTCCGTCTGGCTCGTTTGGATTACATTTTTTATTTCAGATAGCATATGCTGTTTATAGTTTTCCATGGCGGCATACAATTCATCAATATTTGGCGTTTGAACAGATGGAACGGCATTTTGCACAGGTACGATAGACTTATCCTCATCGCCCGGGGCTGAGGTTTTGGATGTTTCGGAAGGCGCCTGCGAACCCTCGTTTAAATGTTTGTCCAACAGCATTCGGATCATATCTTTACTAAGGTTATTGGCCCGCATTTCTTTTACTTTCTCCAGGAGGGTAATTTCCTTTTCCGTGTAGAATCTTGCCCCCTGCTTCGAACGCGGGATATAAAGAAGTCCCTGCAAGTCCTTCTCCCACTGCCTGATCGTCCCGGTAGGAATGCTGATTTTCTTGGAAACATCCTTAATTGAATATGCGCGCTGAATTTGATTATTAGTCATTTTGTCCGTCCTTTCTCCATGCCTTTATTTGGTAAAGATATTACATTCGTTTGAAATGTATATTCTTCAAACCTTTCATCATTTTCCTGCCATATGACAAAAGCTATCAAAAGAAGATGGTTTTCTTCAAAACCAGGTAAAAAACAGCAAATTGTTGCCTTATATAGCAGGTATCCTGGCGCTGCGATAAAATGCTCCAAATGTAGCTGTTAAAAAGAAATCTGAATTGTTACACTATTTGTAACACCATGATTGGCCTAAATAGAACCTGTCAGGAGGGAGTACTAATGGAGCATAAAATGCGGTTAATCCCCTTTCAGGTCTTGGAAGAGACCGAGGAGGTAACTGAAATTCCGCAAGGGGTGGAGCTCATCCAGGCACCAAAGATTTGGGAGAGGTCGAAAGGGCAAGGAATGACGGTCGCCATTTTGGATACAGGATGTGATACAACACATCCTGACCTGAAAGAACGGATTGCCGGCGGAAGGAATTTTACCGGCGATGACGGGGGGAACCCGGATATTTATAAAGATTACAATGGACATGGGACTCATGTGGCCGGGACGATTGCTGCTGTAGAAAATGATACAGGAGTCGTAGGTGTGGCTCCTGAAGCGGATTTATTAATCGTAAAGGTACTCGATAAAAATGGTTCTGGCCAATATGAATGGATCATTGATGGCATCCTTTATGCCGTGGAACAAAAAGCGGATATTATCTCGATGAGCCTGGGCGGGCCAGTTGATGTGCCTGAACTGCACGATGCCATCAAAAAAGCGATCGCGAATAATATCCTTGTTGTCTGTGCTGCAGGAAATGAAGGGGACGGGCAGGATTCGACAGATGAATTGGGTTACCCGGGCTGCTATAACGAAGTGATCAGTGTTGGTGCTATTAACCTTGAACGGCGCTCATCCGAATTCACAAATTCCAATAATGAAATAGATTTAGTGGCGCCGGGAGAAGACATTCTTTCAACCTATATAAATGGAAAATACGCGACCTTAAGAGGGACTTCAATGGCAACCCCGCATGTTTCTGGAGCACTCGCGCTCATCAAAGACATTTCCAACAAAGGCTTTGAGAGAAGCCTGACTGTCCCGGAATTGTATGCACAATTGATCAAGAGGACCGTTCCGCTTGGAAATTCTCCACAGCTTGAAGGGAACGGACTATTATACTTAACGGTGACTGACCACCTGGCGGATTTGTTTACGAAGGAAGTAAGCGCCAAGGTATTGAGCCTGTAATGGAAAGTCTGGAGCGGTTATCAGAAGAATTTCTGGCAGCAAAGGCCAAGTTGAACGAATACCGGGAAAACCGTCCCTATTATGAAGAATACACGGATATGGAAAACCGGAACGAATATTATCAGGATATTTCCTTTACAGATCACAGGTTGTCAGACAACATTCATTCTTTGTTGGTGAAAACCCATTCCAATGAATTGAAATACACACCGCACCAATATTTATATCCATGGGTTGATTTGCATGAGGATGGCGCATTGAAAAGCCTATATTCAGGTAAAGGCATGGAACCCCTTGAAGCCATCCAGCATGATATTAGGCTGCATGAAAGACAGGCAAAAGGGTTGATTAATGCCTTTTCAGGAGAAAACTTATTAAACTGTGAGCATGTCGTTCCCCAATCCTGGTTCGGCAGAAAGGACCCGATGAGAGGGGACTTGCATCACCTCTTCGCCTGTGAACCAGGCTGTAATAGCCGGCGCAGCAATTTTCCATACTACGATTTTCTAGATTATGAGCCTGCTCATGCAATCAAGGATGGATGCGGAAAGGCAGAGGAGGGCAAGTTCGAGCCTGAATACGGAAAAGGTATCGTTGCACGGGCTACGCTCTATTTTTTGATGCGATATACAAATACTATCCATCATGAAATGGTGAATGTTTCCCTGTTGCTGGAATGGCATAAGAGTTTTCCGGTTTCTGTTTACGAAAAGCATCGCAATCTTGCCATCCATGAATTGCAGGGAAACCGTAATCCTTTTATTGATTTTCCTGAGCTCGCTCGGAATATGATTTTAAGCTGATGTAATAGCTGAAGGTAAACAATTATTTATTATTTAGCAAGATAATATGAATGGCAGCGTTCCGTTGCCGTTTTTTTGTTTTATTGCCATACGGCCGTGCAACGAGCGATTAATACAAATAAATTATCTATATATGTAAATCTTTCACGATAATTGTTGTTGATAAAAATAAATTTTATGTAATAATTAAGAAAAATGAAAAATCATCGAAATTTGTTGTAACTGGTATGGAGGAGAGTCAGATGTCTACAGTAAAAACGGCAATTATCGTCGGCGGGGGGATCGGAGGGCTTGTTACTGCTCTTAGACTTCACCGCGTTGGCGTGTCAGTGCGTGTATTTGAAAGTGTGGAAGAAATCAAGGCGCTGGGGGTTGGCATAAACCTTCTTCCACATGCAGTACGTGTATTAACGGAATTGGGATTAACTGAAGAACTGAAGCGGACAGGTTTGCCAACTGCTGAATTGATTTATTTCAGCAAATTCGGCCAACAAATCTGGCAGGAACCAAGGGGATTGAACGCCGGCTATAAATGGCCCCAATACTCGATTCACCGGGGGCGTTTGCAAATGCTGCTGCTTAAGGCTGTAAAAGAACAATTGGGGGAAGAAGCTGTTATAACAGGCCACCATCTGTCTTCCTTCCAACTTTTTGACGACAGTGTAGAAGCTCATTTTAAGAATCGAAAAACGGGGGAGAGCCTTGGTTCCTATCGTGCAGATATTTTGATAGCAGCCGATGGCATTCACTCTGTTGTCCGTAAATACTTCTATCCAAATGAAGGGCTTCCTAAATTCAGCGGCCGTATTTTATGGCGGGGTGTCACGGAAGCTGAACCTTTTTTAACAGGCAGGTCGATGATAATGTCAGGATATCAGGACCAGAAGTTTGTCGCTTATCCGATCTGTCCCGATACAGCATCAGCCGGCCGTTCACTTGTTAACTGGATTGCAGAGCTGTCAGTGGATGGGGATGCACCTGCGCGGAGTGATTGGAATCGAAAAGTCAATAAAGAAGTTTTTGCACCGCAGTTTTCCAAATGGAATTTTGGGTGGCTCGATGTTCCTAAGCTCATAGAGGAATCGGAAGACGTTTACGAGTTTCCAATGGTTGACCGCGATCCATTGCCACAATGGACGTTTGGGAGAGTGACCCTGCTTGGGGATGCGGCTCATCCGATGTATCCAATCGGATCAAATGGGGCCTCACAGGCGATACTGGACGCTGATGCCTTAGGCAAGGCCGTTGTTGAACAGCCGAATGCAGAGCTTGCATTAAGTGCTTATGAACAAGAGCGCATCGAACCCACTTCTTCCATTGTAAGGAGTAACCGGCAAAATGGTCCTGAACAGGTCATGCAGATTGTTGAGGAACTAGCCCCAATGGGATTTGAAAATTTATCGGATATCATTTCACATCAAGAGCTGGAAACCATCTCTAATAAATATAAACAAATAGCCGGCTTTGATCGCCAAACGCTTAACAACAGATAGGAGAACATGGAGATATGGTGGAGCATATTGTACTTATCAAGTTTTTAGAAGAACCAAGTGAAACACAAATTCAAGAACTGATTCAAAAAACATTGGCTCTGAAAGTAGTGATTCCCGGCATTATGGACATCAGGCAGGGCAGTAATTTTTCAAGCAGGAATAAAGGATACCAGGTAGGGTTGACGGTTCGTTTTGAGGACAGAGCCTCGTTGGAAAATTATGGCCCGCATCCAGCACACCAAGAGATTGTAAAATTTTTAAAAGAAATAGGATTAGAAGATACATTAGTGGTGGATTTTGAGTGCAATTAGTCTTTTTTTACATTTTCGCTTTAGTGCTTTGAAGCGTTTAAGTGAAAGTGATTGAACTGGCGGCCAGTCGTAATTGATTTCGATTAGCCGCAAATGCAGGTTTTCATATCGTTCATTACATTTACTTTTTTACTATTTTAAAAGAGGGTGCTGACATGAATATAGTCAACGCGGGCGAAACCATTGATCGCAGCCGTTTTAGTTTTTTTCATCTCTCGTTAATGTTTTGGTGCTTTTTGATCATTCTTGTTGATGGTTATGATGTCGTGATATACGGTTCCGTCGTTCCATCGTTAATTGAGGAATGGTCAATGTCCCCTGTAACAGCCGGAGCAATCGGTAGCTATACCGTTATTGGCACCGCATTGGGTGCGGTATTGTTTGGATTGTTGGCAGACAGGATCGGCAGAAAGAAGGTCATTCTGTTTTGTACGGTTCTCTTTAGCGTTTTCACTCCATTATCAGGGCTTGCCGATGGCCCGGTTACATTTACGGTATTTCGTATTATCGCCGGCCTAGGACTGGGTGGTGTTATGCCAAACGTTATAGCACTAACGACTGAATATGCGCCAAAACGCATAAGGAATGTAATGGTGTCCTTTGTATTTTGCGGATATTCGGTAGGCGCAATCGCTGCAGCCCTTGTTAGCAGGTCCATTTTGCCTTCAATGGGATGGAAGCCGATCTTTTGGATTGCCGCACTGCCTTTATTGCTGTTGCCTTTCATCTTGAAGGCCATTCCCGAATCTGTGAGCTTTCTTTTGGATAAAGGTAAGGATCAGGAAATCAAAAAGATACTAACTAAAATGGATCCATCCTTACAAATCGGGGAAAATACCAGGTTTGCACGTCGACAATCCATTGAACCAGGCTCACCGCTTGTTAAATTATTTGAGAAAAAACGTGCCCTGAGCACCATCATGTTTTGGATTTCTTGTTTCAGTTGTTTTCTGCTGATTTACGCGATGAATACATGGCTTCCGAAATTAATGCTTCAGGCCGGATACAGTCTTGGCTCCAGTTTGATTTTCGTGGCCATGATGAACGTCGGTGCAATCGTAGGAACAATCGCTTTTAGCCGGTTAACTGACAAATGGGGGTTTAAAAAAGTTATGATTCCCTTATACATTTGCGGTGCGATTGCTCTGTCGGCAATCGGTCTGACAAACAATACATTAGTTGCTTATCTTTTGATCGGAGTAATTGGTGCGGCCTCTGTCGGTGTTCAAAATATTAGCAACGCTTTTGTCTCTCAGTATTATCCTCCTTCCATGCAATCTACAGGAATCGGAGCGACAATGGCTTTTGGAAGAGTCGGCGGGATTGTAGCGCCTACTTTTGTCGGAATTTTGCTGACCATGAATTTGCCGGCTGAGATGAATTTCACGGTAATTGCCATTTTTGCGGTGCTTGGAGCCATATCGATATTTTTTGTACAGGAACGGTACTCCTACTATCATAATGAAAATAAAGAAGTAATAGGCGGGGAAAGCGATATCCAAGATGAACCGATAACAGGCTTAAAAGCATAGAAAAAACCAGGAAAGCGCGGAAATCTTCCGCGTTTTTTTATTTATCAAACGTTGACTTTTTACAAAGAAAAGGGTTCATAAGAACGGATTTTTCTTTTAAAAAGATTTGTGAGAAAATAAGATGATAAAAAGGGTGTCACCTGCAGGAGGTTAATGAAATGGTAAGCAGCATTCTGGACTGCACAACATTACATAACGGTGTAAAAATGCCATGGTTTGGTATGGGAGTTTATAAAGTAGAGGAAGGAAAAACTGTCATTGATGCGGTGAAAGCAGCGGTAAATCATGGATATCGGAGTATTGATACAGCTTCATTTTATAAGAATGAGGAGGGTGTCGGACAGGCGATCAAGGAATCTGGAGTTCCGCGTGAAGAGCTCTTTCTTACGACAAAAGTATGGAACACAGACCAAGGATACGAGACGACCTTACAATCTTTTGATGCAAGTATAAATAAACTTGGCTTGGATTATTTAGATCTATATCTGATCCACTGGCCTGTAAAGGAAAAGTATAAAGAAACATGGAAAGCGCTTGAAACACTTTATAAAGAAGGGCGTGTCCGCGCCATTGGCGTAAGCAATTTCCACATTCATCATTTAGAGGATTTGTTGGCTGATTCACAGGTCAAACCAATGGTCAATCAGGTGGAATACCACCCCCGATTAACCCAGATGGAGCTGCATTCATACTGCAAGAAGAATAAAATTCAGCTTGAGGCGTGGTCTCCACTGATGCGTGGACAGCTTTTAGACAACAAAACATTAAAGGAAATCGGCGGAAAATATAATAAAACCGTTTCTCAAGTGATTTTGCGCTGGGATTTACAAAACGGAGTGGTGACGATCCCAAAATCAATTCACGAAAAGCGGATTGTTGAAAATGCAAGCATCTTTGACTTTGAATTAAGTTCTGAAGACATGTCGAGAATCGACGCCTTAAACGAAAACAGAAGGGCTGGAACAAATCCGGACAGCTATGACCTATAAATGTAACCTATAGAATCTTTGAAAAACAGTCTAAATAAGCATGGGCCAAACCATTGGCAAATAGGGCGGAGATCTCCTTCCGCTCTATTTATGCTTCATCTAAATCAGCAACCGTAACCACCCGCTTCACATCATGGGTTCCCCTGGCATGCACAGTTGCCAGGTTTGACAATTCATCCACCCCTTCGATCCACACCGGTATTCCATGATACTGGACTGAGATCTCTTCTTCAGAATTTACTATCTCAATGGCACGACTCATTTTCATATGTCGATCACCTCGAAAGTTATTATCTCCAATATATCGCGTTTTACTTAGCTATCTGCTAAAGCTGGAATTTTGCAACAAAACCTTGTATTTCATAAATTAAATAAATGTCGGAACAAAATGGAACCTCGCTTAAACATCAGATTTGTTTCGCCTGGATTGGCGAAGCCAATCGGCTAGATTCCTAATCCCAACTGCAGAATAAGGGACAAAATCCTGAAAGTGGATTCCTTAACCTGCATCCACATACAACTTGTTTGATATTGTTCTAAAGTAAGCTCTTTCGAAAGGGCAATAACCTGAGCTTTAATTTAAAGAAAAGAAGGCAAACGTATTTTGATATAGCAGCTGATATGTTTCATTTATGGCCAATTTCTTAATACTTGCAATTGTTTTTATAGATTTATGAATCATGCTGGAGTGGGTTTTCTTATATTGAAAAGGGCCTTCAAAGGGCCACGGCCCATCTGTCTCAACCATGATTTGGCCAATCGGGAAAGCCGACACGAGGTCCCTGGTTTTCTGTTTGTAAACCACATCGGGGGTGACAGAAATATAATGTCCGTTAGATGCAATTCTTTCTATCGTTTTTGTATCTCCTTTAAACCAATGAAATTGGGCATCGGATATCGAATGTTTTTCCAACAGGCTGCAGGCGATTGGTGCGTCTTCATAGATTGCATGCAGGACGATGGGTTTGTTCCATTGTTTGGCATGCAGGATAAACATTTCTAACATGTCAATGTATTTTTCATTGTTTAGAGGACTTCCCCCGGAGTCTTTCTTTTTGTAATAAGGGAGGCCGACTTCACCTACAGCAACCATGGAATCCTGATGGGCAGCCATCCAATTAAACAGGTCTTCAAGCTCGCGGTCAGAGGGCAAATCCTGTTCCGGATGAAAACCAAAGGCGGGTTGAACTCTCCGGTCGTTTAAACATAATCGAAGGTTATTCATGCATGAATTGAAGTCCTTGGACACCGTGATCACAAGTTGAAGGGTGTCGTCAGCACTAAAATATTCATTCACGGATTCTAAGCCATATCGGTCCAGGTGGATATGAGCGTCAATAATTTTTTTCATCTTTGCCTCCCTTTTTTTCATAGTTTGATATTTTGATTGTAATTGTTAACCCTATGGAATAAATTTCATCAAGAATTCGACTGACTTATAAAGAAAATAAAGATTATATCAAGAAATTTACATGACACATCAAGAAATACAAGGTGATATATTAAAGTCATGCAATTTTAAAAATGGATTGTCTGAATGGTATTTCCGGCCTGCAAAGAGGAATTTTGTGAAAATAACAGAATATATAAATTGAATGTCAGATATTAGCGTGCTGACGGCGAAGGGCATCCAGGAAGGATTAATAGCATGGCATCTAGTATAAGAGGGGGAGGAATAGTGGATGGCGATACATCCTAAAATGAAATTTTTTTTGGAGAATCTTTTGCCAGTTTACCCGGAAGGATATACGCCGACTTTGGAAGATATCCGTTCGCGGAACCAAAATGTGCCTAAAACGACAGTGGAGGCTGTCCATCAAGTAAAGGACCGGACGATCGCAGGGCCTGAAGGTGAAATCCCGGTTCGCATCTATACTCCGGAAGGAAGCGGGCCATTCCCGGTGATCGTGTTTTTCCATGGCGGCGGATTTGTTTATGGGGACCTTGAAAGCCATGACTCTGTTTGCCGGAGCATTGTGAAGGCATCCCAGCATATCCTTGTAGCCGTCGACTATCGATTGGCGCCGGAACATCCGTTTCCAGCTGCACCTAATGACTGTTATGCTGCGGCCAAATGGGTATATGACCATGCTGAAGAATTGAATGGCGACAAAGCAAGAATGTCTGTAGCAGGCGACAGCGCCGGAGGGAATTTGGCAACGGTTGTGTCGATGATGGCAAGAGACCAAGGAGGACCGTCAATAATCAAACAGGTTTTACTTTATCCTGTAACGGATCGCTATGAACCTGGCAAATATGCCTCTTATGGAGAAAATGGAAGCGGTTACTTTTTGACTACCGAAGCAATGGGCCTTTTCAGCAAGCTGTATGTTCAAAATGATGGACTTCCGAATCAACATTATTCAGCCCCGATCAATGCGCCGGATCTAAGCGGATTGCCTCCAGCGCTCGTTATCACAGCGGGCCTTGATCCGCTTCGTGATGAAGGGGAGCTATATGCAGAAAAATTGCGTGAAGCTGGCGTTGAAACGGTGGTCAGGAGGGAAGAAGACCAGATTCATGGATTCTTTAACCTTTTCGCGATCATGGATTCCAGGGATGATATAAAAGATGTATATGATTCGATCGGATCATTCTTGAATGGGGCGGCTGTCGTAAAATAACCGTAGAGTTAAAAAAATGATAGCAATAATCTGTGGCATTTAACATTCGTTAGATGCCGTTTTTTATGGAAACAGGAGGTGATCAAACCTGTTACTTCTATAATAATATAGCTGGAAATACCTGTTGGGGGAAAAGAGCTTCCCTTCCAAAAAAACCGCTTTCTATTGGTATTGCTCCAACAATGAGAAATGCTGTTTAACAAATTCATAAAAAATCTTCTCGGAAGGGGCAAGTTCCCTGTTTTTCGGTATAATAATGCCCACAGTCCGTCTGACTTGCGGGCTATCAATAGGTATTTTTACCGTGAATCGGGGAATGGAGTCGTAAAATGTGCTGTCAGGCAATAGGCTAACACCAATGCCCGCAGATACAAGCCCTTTGATGGCATCCATATCCTCGCCTTCGGAGGTGATGTTCGGCAAAAAGCCAGCTTGTTTGCATGCTTGCACCACGATTTTTTGCAGAATATATCCTTGTGGAAACAATACGAAATTATCATTCCGTAATTCGCCCAGGGACAAACTCTTTTTTTCGGCCAGGGGGTGGCTATTCGGCAAAAGGGCCGAAATGTTTTCTGTAAATAAAATATGTGCTTCAATACCGGGTTCATCTGTCGGGACGGGACCAAGAAAAGCCAAGTCGATATCTCCATTTTTTACAGCTTCCATTAATGAGGAATAAGACCCCTGGCGCAAATGGAAAGAAACGTTTGGCTTTTGTTCCTTAAAGGCTGAAATAATGGTTGGAAGCAAATAGCTTGCCAGGCTTGTCGGATAACCGACTTTAATTGCCCCATGGTCAGGATCCAGATATTCATCTACCTTCTCCTTTGCATAGTCAATGGCTTTTATGGCGGTTTTCGCATGCGATAAAAAAATCTTTCCGATATGTGTCAATTTAACGTTTCTTCCTGTCCTTTCAAATAAACTCACGCCCAGCTCCGCTTCAAGCTTGCCTATTTGCAGGCTGATTGCGGATTGTGCCACGTGCAGATGCTCGGCAGCCTCAGTCACATGCTGGCGCTCAGCGACCTCGATAAAATACCGTAATTGACGCAGCTCCATCATCCATCCTCCCATCAATTATATTGATTCGAGATTATAATAATCTATATTATATATTGTTTATATTAATCTGAAAACCTAGAATAATAATTAAGTGAATTTACCGGTGAAAATTGAAATAAACGGGAGGAGATAAAATATGACATACAATCAAATACCAAAAGCGCAAGGTCTCTACCGTCCTGAATTTGAACATGATGCATGTGGAATCGGATTATACGCGCATATAAAAGGAAATGCAACGCATGAAATCGTGAAAAAAGGACTGAAGATGCTTTGTCAACTAGATCACCGCGGCGGACAGGGAAGCGACCCGCATACAGGGGATGGCGCAGGACTAATGGTTCAAATCCCGGATCAATTTTTCCGTAAATACTGTCCGGAAATCAAATTGCCTGAAAAGGGCCGTTACGGTGTAGGGATGCTCTTTTTTACAGAAGATGCGGATGAGCAATCGCAAATCGAAGCCAGTATCAATCAGTATATTGAACAGGAAGGCCAGGTTCTTCTTGGATGGAGAAACGTGCCTGTTGATATCAGAAAAATTGGAAGAGTAGGAAAAGAAACTGCTCCTGTAATCCGACAGGTTTTTATCGGCGCAAATGCGGCAATCAAAGATGATTTAACATTTGAACGTAAGTTATATATTATCAGGAAGCAAGCGGAGAGATGGGCAATTGAACGCTCAATGCGTTTTTACTTTGCCAGCCTGTCAAGCAGGACAATTGTCTACAAAGGATTATTGACACCTGACCAGGTGAATGAGTTTTATCTTGACCTTCAGAGCGAGTCGTTTAAGTCGGCTTTTGCTTTAGTGCATTCCCGCTTCAGTACGAATACCTTCCCTAGCTGGGAAAGGGCACATCCGAACAGATACCTGATCCATAATGGCGAAATCAACACACTCAGGGGAAATATCAATTGGATGCAGGCGCGTGAAAAGCAATTTGTATCGGAAGCCTTTGGTGAAGACATTCAAAAAGTCGCACCAATATTGGACATGGATGGCAGCGATTCGTCCATTTTAGATAATGCCTTGGAATTCTTTGTGCTGGCCGGCCGAAAGCCTGCCCATGCAGCCATGATGTTAATCCCCGAGCCTTGGAGCGAGAATCCGCATATTTCAAAGGAAAAAAGGGCGTTTTACGAATACCACAGCACATTTATGGAGCCATGGGATGGGCCGACTGCCATCTCATTCACGGACGGCAGGCAAATCGGCGCCATTTTAGACAGGAATGGACTTCGTCCGGCAAGATATTATGTTACGAAAGATGATTATATTATTTTCTCCTCGGAAGTCGGCGTGATGGAGGTTGATCCGGATAATGTGTTATATAAAGACCGGTTGAGCCCGGGGAAAATGCTATTAATTGATTTAGAACAAGGGCGCATTATTTCGGATGAGGAAATTAAATCTGAGATGGCTGGAGCCTACCCGTATCAGCAGTGGCTTGAGGAACAGCTGGTTACCTTGCCTGACGGCAGCGGAAAAATTGAAGAAGAGGAAGTTCCTGATTTATTTGTCCGCCAAAAAGCATTCGGTTATACGTTCGAAGATGTGCATAAATATTTAATCCCGGTAGTCACTGAAGGCAAGGACCCGCTCGGATCGATGGGAAATGATACTCCGCTGGCAGTGCTGTCGGATCGTCCCCAGTCACTGTTCAATTATTTCAAGCAATCATTTGCCCAGGTAACCAATCCCCCTATTGATGCCATACGCGAACAAATCGTAACATCAACGGTGAGCTATTTAGGGGCGGAAGGCGATCTGCTTCACCCCAATGAAGCAAACTGCCGCCGGATTCAGCTTGAAACGCCAATTTTGACAAATGTCCAATTGGCACAATTAAAAGCTAATAAAGTGGATGGATTTACATGCAAGGTCATCAACACTTTATTTTCAGAAAACCTGGAGAGTGCTCTTGAACGAATTTCCCAAGAAGCTGAACAAGCGATTGAGGAAGGTGCCAGCCTTCTAATATTAACCGATCGCTATATAAATAAATGTGAAGCTGCAGTTCCTGTGTTATTGGCTGCCAGCGCGCTGCACCAGCGCCTGATACGCCTGGGGAACCGTACCAAAGCAAGTATCATAGTCGAGTCAGGCGAAGCAAGGGAAGTTCATCATTTTGCAGCTTTGATTGGGTATGGAGTGGATGCTATCAATCCGTATCTTGCTTATGCAACATATAAACAGGCTGTTTTGGATGGCCACTTGTCCGTAAGTTATGAAGAAGCGGTAAGCAAGTACGTGAAAGGCATTACGGAAGGCGTCGTAAAAGTAATGTCTAAAATGGGAATCTCAACGGTACAAAGCTATCGCGGCGCCCAAATTTTTGAGGCTGTGGGGATTAGTGCCAACGTTATAGAACAGTATTTCAGCGGTACAGCCTCACAGATTGGCGGAATCGAAATGGAAACGATCGAAGAGGAAGCATCGATTCGCCATCAAGCTGCATATACCGAATTTATCCATGATACGCTCGAAGCAGGCAGCGATTTTCAATGGAGAAAAACAGGTGAGCATCACGCGTTCAATCCAAAGACAATCCATACGCTTCAATGGGCGGCCCGTAAAGGGGATTATGATTTATATAAACAATATTCCGAAATGGCGAATGAAGAGAGAATCGGATTTTTACGCAACTTGTTCACCTTTGACAGCTCACGGACAGCTTTGCCGCTTAACGAAGTGGAATCCGTTGATTCCATTGTACGCCGATTTAAATCAGGTGCGATGTCATTTGGGTCACTGAGCCAGGAAGCGCACGAGACATTGGCGATTGCCATGAACCGGTTAGGCGCTAAAAGCAACAGCGGCGAAGGCGGGGAACATCCGGCCCGCTATACACGTGATGAAAATGGCGACAGCCGAAGGAGCGGCATTAAGCAAATTGCATCCGGGCGATTTGGTGTGAAGAGCCATTATCTTGTCAACGCTGATGAGCTCCAGATCAAGATGGCCCAGGGGGCTAAACCGGGTGAAGGCGGCCAGCTTCCAGGTAACAAAGTGTATCCTTGGGTAGCTGAAGTACGCGGATCAACACCAGGTGTTGGGCTCATTTCGCCTCCTCCGCATCATGATATCTATTCGATTGAAGATTTGGCCCAGTTGATCCACGATTTAAAAAATGCCAATCGTGATGCTCGCGTTAGTGTAAAGCTTGTTTCTAAAGCAGGTGTAGGGACCATAGCAGCAGGTGTTGCCAAAGGTGCTGCAGATGTAATTGTAATCAGCGGATATGATGGCGGAACTGGTGCGTCGCCTAAAACAAGCATTAAGCACACAGGTTTGCCATGGGAGCTTGGGCTTGCGGAAGCACATCAAACGTTGATGATCAATGGCTTGCGTGACCGAGTTGTGATTGAAACGGACGGCAAATTGATGACAGGCCGGGATGTTGTCATGGCCGCACTGCTGGGGGCAGAGGAATTTGGCTTTGCTACAGCGCCTCTCGTCGTCATGGGCTGCGTCATGATGCGCGCCTGCCACTTGGATACTTGCCCGGTCGGGGTTGCGACCCAAAATCCTGAGCTTCGTGAAAAATTCACCGGCACTGCCGATCATGTTGTCAACTACATGCGTTTCGTGGCGCAGGAAGTACGCGAGCTTATGGCAGAGTTAGGATTCAGGACCATTGAAGAAATGGTGGGCCGTACGGATGTCCTTGAGGTAAGCGAGCGTGCAAAAGCACACTGGAAGGCAAAGCATTTGGACTTGACTGCTCTATTATTCAAGCCTGAGGGAGCCCGTACTTTTAAAACACCACAAAATCATAAAATCAGCGAGTCCCTTGATATTCAGGAATTGCTGCCGTCTGTGCAGCCAGCTTTGCTGGACGGGAAGCCAGTTGATGTCTCATTCCCGATTACGAATGTCAACCGGGTGGTTGGAACGATAGTCGGAAGTGAAATATCCAAACGTTATGGGGAAGAAGGGCTGCCCGAAGATACAATCACCCTTCGCTTTACCGGATCAGCGGGACAAAGCTTTGGTGCGTTTGTCCCAAAGGGCATGACTCTCCGTTTGACAGGTGATGTAAATGACTATATTGGTAAAGGCTTATCAGGCGGGAAGCTAATTGTTTCAGCGCCCCAGGAATCCAAGCTTGTATCAGGGGAGAATGTTATTGCTGGCAATGTCGCTCTTTATGGCGCTACAAGCGGTGAAGCGTATATCAATGGACGTGCAGGTGAACGTTTTGCTGTCCGGAACAGCGGAGCCAATGTGGTAGTCGAAGGAATTGGCGACCATGGATGTGAATATATGACCGGCGGCCGGGTCGTGGTATTGGGTGATGCGGGCAAAAACTTCGGGGCCGGTATGTCTGGCGGAATAGCCTACGTATTTACCGATGACCAGGAACAATTTAAGCGGTTATCCAATCAAGAGATGATTGAATTTGAAGCGCTGGCTGATGTACAGGAAATTAACGAAGTCCATAAAATGATCGTTAAGCATTATCAGTATACAGATAGTGCAAAAGCTTCTTATGTGCTAGAGAACTGGAAGGATCTTATTAGCAAATTCGTTAAAATTATTCCGAAGGACTATAAACGGATGACAGAACGGATCAAGGAACAAAAGGATGCAGGATTAACAGATTCAGCAGCCATAATGAGCGCTTTTCAGGAAAATGCAAACCAGGAAAAGAAAACGGCTGTAAAACAGCTGGATGCAGTATTGTAAACAGGAAGGAGAGAAGGAAATGGGAAAAGCAACAGGATTTTTGGAATACGCACGTGAGAAGTCAAAAGAGCGAAGCCCTCTCACGCGCCTAAACGACTGGAAAGAATATTCAGCTCCTTTCTCCGATGAAAAGCTAAGCCGGCAAGGAGCAAGGTGCATGGATTGCGGCACACCTTTTTGCCATATGGGCATGGAAATCCAGGGCATCACAACAGGCTGCCCGATTAACAACCTGATTCCAGAGTGGAATGATTTAGTCTATCGGGGCAAATGGAAAGAAGCTCTGGACCGCTTGCTTAAAACAAACAACTTCCCGGAATTTACTGGGCGCGTATGTCCAGCCCCATGTGAAGGATCATGTACCCTCGCTATTTCCGATCCGGCCGTAACGATTAAAAGCATTGAACGGACGATTATTGATAAAGGCTTTGAGAATGGGTGGATTACACCGCGCATTCCAGAGAAGCGGACTGGAAAGAAGATTGCCATTATTGGATCTGGCCCGGCGGGGCTGGCAAGTGCTGACCAGCTAAATCAGGCAGGACACACTGTAACAGTATTTGAACGTGCGGACCGTCCTGGGGGATTATTAATGTATGGCATCCCAAATATGAAGCTGGACAAAGGAATTGTTGAACGGCGTATCAAGCTGTTAAGCCAGGAAGGCATTGATTTTGTGACAAACACGGAAGTGGGCAAAGACATCACAGCTGAACAATTACGAAAGCAGTTTGATGCCGTCATCCTATGTACGGGGGCACAAAGACAGCGGAACCTGGATATTGAGGGAAGGGAAGCGAAGGGCATCCATTTTGCCATGGATTACTTGAGTTCAACTACTAAGAGCCTGCTGGATTCCAATTTTGAGGATGGCCAGTTTATCGATGTGGAAGGCAAGGATGTAATCGTGATCGGAGGCGGTGACACAGGTGCTGACTGTGTTGCTACAGCATTGCGTCAGAAATGCCGGAGCGTTGTTCAATTTGGTAAGCATCCATTGCTGCCGGCAACACGGACTCCTGAGAATATGTGGCCGGCTTATCCAAACGTATTTTCCCTTGATTATGCATACGAGGAAGCCGAAGCAAAGTTTGGAGAGGATCCGCGCCAATATTCAATTCAGACAAAGAAAATTGTCGCAGATGAAAATGGCCATATAAAAGAACTGCTTACCATTCAAATGGAAAAGGTCCAGCATGAAAATGGACAGTATATATTTAATGAAATACCAGGAACAGAAAAAGTATGGCCGGCACAGCATGTCTTTATCGCGATAGGGTTTGAAGGTACAGAACAGCCGTTATTGCAGCAATTTGGCGTGACTGCAAAAAACCAAAAAGTTGTAGCTGCATATGGTGAATACAAGACCAACGTGGAAGGTGTCTTCGCTGCAGGAGATGCAAGGCGAGGCCAGAGCCTAATCGTATGGGCAATCAATGAAGGCCGTGAAGTAGCACGTGAAGTAGATAGTTACTTAATGGGTGCTTCTGTTTTACCATAAATGATTTGAGGGTCAGTCCTCCGGTGCTCTCACGCGTTAACGCACCGGGGGACTGACCCCTTTGAACATATTTATGCAGATAGAATTTCATTTTTCTGTTGTTTTTTTTCCTACAGGAATTACCCATTTGTATAACAGGACTCCACTGGCCAACAGCCCCATGCCAAGGCAGAAAGTATTTAGGTCTGCCGTGCCTGCGATAATGACCCATACAGAATAAATCGTAGCCAGTACTCCGATCACTCCATCGATGATCCGGCTTTTTTTGTCTGTATAGGTTTCCCCGGTTATGACCAACTTTAGTTGAAATACCGATGAAATCAAATATGGTACAAGGTATGCAAGTGTCGCAATGACAATCGCAATATTAAAGGCCGTTGATATTGTATTTGATACAGTGGAAAAGATAAACAATTGGCCAATTAGGTTGGTAACAATCAAGGACAATACAGGAATCCCTTTTTTGTTTACCATTTTGAATGCCGGCAGGAACATGCCCTGCTTAGCCGCTTGATATGGAACCTCGGCACTAAGCATTATCCACCCGATCGTGGAGCCAAATAAACTGATCAAACCAAAAGCTGCAAGCACTTTTCCGCCAATAGGACCTATCACGGCTGATATAGCGTCAATTAGTGGTTTGTCTGAAGCAGCGAGGGCTTCATGGTTCAACATTCCCATTACTAGTGAGCTGATTCCGATATAAATGGCAAGTGCAATCATCAACCCAAGCATAGTTGCGCGTTTTACATCCACTTGTTTTTTTGCACGTGATGCAAAGACAACTGCGGATTCAACTCCGATAAAAGCCCATAGAGTAGTAACAGCGGCATTATTGATTTGGCCGAATAAACCGATAGCTTGTCCCGCTTCATCCAACCTAGGTGCGACGAAGGGCGTTATATTAGCTTTTTGGAACGTAAATAAACCAACCAAAATAAATAAGAAGAACCCGATTACTTTTGCAGAAGTAGCCAGGAAATTCAGTTTTCCGGCACCGTCAAGCCCTCTTAAAATGATAAAATGTGTTCCCCATAAAAGGATTGTGCAAACAATAAAGGTTAAGGCATTACCGATTTTTATTGTAAAGCCGCCAATAGAAAACAGCTCGGCTTGATTTAATAAAACAGGGAAGAAGGTCGACAGATAACCTGCAAAGGTAGTGATCACAGCAATATTTCCGGCTACGTTCCCTAACCAATATCCCCAGGAAGACATGAATCCTGATAGTGTGGAAGCATTGCTTCCTGCTTTAAATAATTCCTTTGCGTAAATTTGCGGGCCGCCGGTCAAGTTGGGCTTTCTCATCGCAAGATTACCGAATACTAAAGCGAGCATTAGCACTCCAAACCCGGTTATTAACCAAGCCGATAAAATACCAGCCGGACTTGCCGCCTTGCTTAAAGAACCAGGAAGCATAAAAATGCCTGATCCAACCATATTTCCCACAACAAGGGCTGTAAGAATCCATAACCCTAATTTTTTATTTGTTCCCATCTTAATAAGTTCCCCTTTCTGGATGTTATCTTCTATGTTGTAAAAGTAGGAGTTTTTTGTGATATTAAATAAAACCATGTATGAATGAATGAAAAATTATTCATTTACTTGTAATAATATACGTTCATTTTATAACCAAGTCAATGGAATTTTCTTGCTCACGTCGAATGTGGAATTAGTGAACAAAAATGTAAATAAATAGGCATTTCTTAGCAAGGGGGTAATGCATTTTCAGGTAACTATAGGTCGGTAGGAAGATGGGATGAAACTGTGGTAAATTGTAGCCTTCCATGCATCTGATGACCAGTTTTGTTACCGGTGCCAATCTTCTTGTGAGTGGATTTACACCTCAGAAATACTTTTGTCAGCATTTTTCATCTTTTGGGCGGGAATAAACATGGGGATTGTTACGCAGGAAGTTTTCGTTTCTTACATGCGTGTAATTTACGTGTAAGGGATTTCATATATCACAAAGTCTTACTATGGTATATTCTCTTTATCAGATTGAATAAGGAGATGTTAATAATGAATATAACAAACTTGAATATCGAATTTTTTAGATCGATCAATGATTTCGGCAAGCAACATCCTTACCTGAATCCACCCTTGGTATTTATAGCAGAGTATATGGTGTATCTTTTATGTGCGGTGGTTGTGATCTATTGGTTCACCAGAATTGATAATTATAGAATGATGGTGATGAGCGCTTTGTTTGCCTTCGTATTGGCAGAAGTCATTGGGAAAGCGGCCGGAAAGCTGCATTCAAACAACCAGCCTTTTGCAGAACTGCCAGATGTGAATCAACTGATCGAAAAAGCTGTAGACAACTCTTTCCCAAGCGATCATACCATTCTTTTTTTTACTTTTTGTTCCAGCTTCTGGCTTTTTGGAAAAAGGCTAGGCTCTTTTTGGGTAATCCTAGCGTTCTGTGTGGGTGTTTCCCGCATTTGGGCAGGCGTTCATTACCCCGCTGATATTCTTGCCGGGGCAATCATTGGATTTATTTCAGCATATATAGCTTATTTGCTAGTTACAAGATTAAGGTTTGCAAAAAAAATCCTTGCTTTTTATTTGAAATATGAAAATAAGATTATGCCCCAATCCGCCAAGTCTAAGAATTTTTGAAAATTATCTCTGCTAAGATAAGAAAACTACGCAAAGAGCGCATACAGGAAGCGGGGAAATTGTGGAATATAAAGACATATCTATTTGCTCAGAGGCTGTATACGATATTTTGCATAATCGTGCTAAAGATGCCACTTACAACAAGTTGAGTAACAATCCAGTGGAATGCCGGAAATAAATGAAAAATATGGATTTCTGCGGGGGAGAAAGTTGGAAGACATGAAATATTTAAAAATGAATTCATTTTTACTGTTAGCGATCATACCGCTTTCCGCTGTTGGTTATTTTTTTGCAGTGTATAACGAATCTTTGTTTTTCCTGTATGAATGGCTTCTTTCGCTGTTAATTTCCGTTTCGATCATTTTATCAATCATAATCATTAGTAAAACCCAAAATCAATTGAAGTGGCTTTCTTTGTGCATATTAGCCTTTCTTGTTCAATTTTCGGAACTTTGCCTGTTCTTAGGGCCCTTTACCAAATCCGGCTTTTTCTATCTCTACTATATTGTTACATTTTTTGCTGCAGTCATATTTAGTATGACCCTGAAAAAAGTTAATAAATATAAAATTCTCCCAATCATCCTTTTCATTTTCTCTATAACCTTCACGTTATATATGCTTTTGTTGCATACTTTATTGGGACAAAACCTGACTTGATCTTATCTCTATTTGAACTTCCGCTATAGTGAAGTGAGTAGCTTGGTAATGCGACACCTTTCAAAAAAAGAAAGGCATCGTACAGCTAGGAGTGCATCATGCCCGCGGCCAATCAATTATGTTTCTGAATAAGCCGGCAGCTGTAAATGAAAAGAGGTCCCTTTTCCAATTGTACTTTGTACAGAGATGTTTCCGCCATGTTCGTGAATGGTTGTGTATACTTGCGTCAGGCCTAAACCAGTTCCTTCGCTTTTGCTGGTGAAGAACGGTGTACCAAGCAATTTTAACTTATCCTGCGGAATCCCTATACCAGTATCACACACTTTTATATAAATGAATCCATTGTGATAAAAATGTTCAATTCTTATTTTTCCTTTTTCTTGAATCGCTTCGAATGCATTTTTTATTAGATTGAATAACGCCTTGAGGAATAAATTTCTTTTGCCCCATATTCTTTTCTTTGAATCTCTTATATCCATCTCTAATTCGACATTGTAACGTTTTTCCTGGAATAAATCCAAAATAGAATATAGTTCGTTGCTTAAGTAAATCGGAACTGTTGGCTCCTCATGTAAGTCCGGTTTGGATACATGCAATAAATTCTCCAGCGTATCCAGCGCCTTTTTTAATTCCGATTCTATCGTATCTAAATACGGGTGAGGGTTGGATTCCTTTAACAGTTGCAAAAAACCTTTGACGGATGTTAGGGGATTTTTGACCTCGTGGGCATTCCCTGCTGATATTTGCCCGAGTGAAGCTAACTTTTCTCGATCATTCAAAAGCTTTTCGGCCGTTTTGCGATGGGTAATATCCTGGATAATACTTGTGCGTATAGCTTATTATTTAAATAATAAGGTGCAATCCTTGCCTCAACATCAATCATTTCGCCATCTTTTCTTATCATTTTTGCTTCTATGAGTTCCATTGTCTCTGCTTTATTTTTCCATACTCGTGATAACTGTTCCTTGCAGACGGCATGAAATTCCGAAGGAAGAAATTCGCTCATATGTTTATATAGGATATCCGAGGAAGATATCGCCTTTAACAATAATAAACAAGCCCTATTACAATAAAGTATTGTACAATTTCTATCTAAAATCCAGAATGAATTTAAAGATCGTTCGACCAATTGGTGGAAATCAATATCATCATGCTCAATTTGCAGATTCAAATTAACCGCCCCATTCGAATACATTCATAAAAACATTTTAACTTACATTTCAAGAGTAGGAAACTTCATTTTTAGGGAATTTCGACATTAAATACTGTATTTATATGTTAAAATTTTACTATACTTCTTATTAAGTGAACAATATTTTTCGACAAGCAGATTTGGATTTTTGTATGGTGAAAAAGAAATGGTTGTTGTACGAAGAAATACATTGTCCATATAGTGATATATCATTCTGCATTTAGTCATAAAGAGATTGTGGTGAATGTGGAAATCATCATTACCTTCCTCCGGGCCAGGTTATATATGCGCCACATCCCGATTCCCATGATTAGAAAATCATTGGTTACTATGGTCAGGAATTGATGGAAAAGCAAGGGTGAAACTAGTTCCTTTCCCCGGCTGGCTTTCTACCTTAATGGTACCGCCCATTAATTCAATCAGCCGAAAGCTTACTGAAAGACCAAGGCCGGTTCCTTTTTCTTTTGTTGAATAGAAAGGTGTACCGATTCGTTGCACTTGTTCTTCTTCCATTCCAATTCCGTTATCAGAAATTTTGAGAAACAAAGTTGCATCGTTTGTCAAAGAGAATACTTCGACTTTTCCGTTGCCTGTGGAGGCCTCGATTGCGTTTTTTATGAGATTGACCAGGCTTTGAGTCAGTTTTCCCTTGCTTCCATTTATAAATAAGCCTGGCTGTATGTTGGAAATAAGTTCCACATTGTGAAAAGCGGCATAGGGAGACATGATTGAAAGAACGCTTGATACAAGCTCAGAAATTTGGATCTTTTCTAATTCTTCCATTTCCGGTTTTGCAAAAGAGAGATACTCGGATATCGTTGTTTGGGCTCTGTCCATTTCAGAAATGGCTAAATCGATGTAGCTTTGTTTTTTTTCATCTCTGGTTTCTTCCTTAAGCAATTGCATAAATCCCCGGCTTGCAGTCATTGGATTCCTTATCTCATGGGCTATGGAGGCGGTCAGCTCCCCTAAAACGTTCATTTTTTCGGCTTGGTGGAATTCCATTCGCAAGCGTACTGTTTCAATCAATTTTTCAATAAGATAGATTGCTAAACATACTGTGGCAATCGAAACACTGCAGAATATCAGAATAAAGAGTTCGGATGTTTCAGGAGCAAACCTTAAAGACTGTGCTAAAACGATAGGAAAAAAAGACATGCTTGCTACAATGATCGAGACAAGCAGCAGCTTGTTCTTCAAACTGTAACGCAAAAATATCGGCCGCACCGTGATGGCAAGAGAAATAAATACAGAGTAAAACAAAATTGTATTGATTAAACCGCTGCCCCCAAGCAAGAATCGATACACTACCATAATTCCTGTCAGGATCAATCCAACATGGTACCCGCCATAAAAAGTGCCAATCAATATCGGTATTTGTCTCAAATCATAAAAATACCCACTTGATTGAGAAACAGGGAAAGTAATACATAAAATAATAGAGATACTACAAAGAAGTGCAATGATGTATCGGTTTCGTTTGACGGTCATCATTTGGATTTGTTTAATTTTATCCGCCCAAAAAATTTGATAGGCAAAGATTGCAAGAATAATAAACAACATATTGAGTAAGAACTCCTGGATTCCGAACAATTTAGCTCCCCCTAGTTCCAATTGATAAGCAAATGAGCATCTATTCAATTGTAAATCCAATACTTGTATTTTGCCATATATATTACCACTTAAAATATCATCGTTTATTTACAATTTTGTTATTTGCAGGTCGAATAAATTGAAAATAAAATTTTCAAAATTACATAATATGTATGATTTCTATCGACAGGCAATTATTGCAGAACGGGGCTCTTAAATGGGTTCTTCATGAAATGCAAAGGTTGGAGATGGTAAAATGCATAACTTTAAACTTTTGAATGTGTTTGTTCTTGATTCACCTGCAAATATTATTGTTTTTATAACAGTCTTCATTGTCCTTTATACCTTATTTAGAACCTTAACAAAGAAGATATCTGGAGTATATATTTGGTTATTTTTAATGGCCGTTTCAATCCTGGCTATTTTATTCAGGGAGTATTTTCCAAAATAGGCATGGCTAAAATAATCAGCTCACTTACAGATAAGGACTTTTGAGGTCAAATGCCCGAATCCCGAAAGAACACCCGAGATCACGAATATATACCTAACAGAACTTGCCCAGAGGAATGAGGAGGGCATATGGACAAGCATTTATCTGAATCGTGACTCTCAATATACATTAGACTCTTTGGCTTTATTCAAGCTATTTGGAGTGGAGTACTTCGAATAAACGAGTGCAGGCGCTTATTGGAGATTGTTACATAGGAGGTGGTTGATTGAATACTGAGAAAACAGTTGCTTTTGACACTTTGTTTTCAATCTATATTGAAACTGTTGTGGTTGGAGCCATTTTATTTACTTTTCACTCTGAATAGATTGTTGAGCTCAAAAATATAGCATTGAATCCGCGATATAGAGGAAATGGTTTAGGAAAAATAATAGTAAAGAAATCTTTTGATTTATATTATAAAGAAAAGGGATTTAGAAAAATGATTGTTGGCACAGCCAATTCAAGCATAGGCTACCAGGCATTTTATTAAAAGGCAGGTTTTAACATGGCTGAAATAAAAAAAAGACTTTTTCAAAAAGTATCCAGACCGAGTATTTGAGGATGGTATAAGAGCAATGGATATCGTTATGTTTGAAAAAGATCTAAGAACTAACACGGTTGCAACTTGTAAGGCTTGAATAAAATCCCAAAGTATGGAACGAAAAAATGAAGATGAAACCTTTTAGCGATTAACAGGTCACGTTTTCTGATGAGAGGGATTAATTTTTTGTTAGCAGGATTATTGACACAATTATGGAATGCTTTAATGGTAGCGAGTTAATACAAAGCGAGGCGATGTAATTGGAGTTAAATCAGAAAAAAATCTTTGTCAACTTACCAGTGAAAGATTTAGACAAATCCATGGACTTTTTTGGTAAAATTGGTTATGAATTTAATCCTCAATTTTCTGATGAAAATGAAGCTTGTATGGTTGAGCGAGATTATTTTTGTAATGTTAATTGTTGAACATTGTTTAAGACTTTTACCAAAAAAGCAGTGTCTGATGCAACAAAAAGTACAGAAGTGATTTTAGCACTTTCGGCTGCGAGCCGGGAAAAAGTCGATGAGATTGTGAATAAGGCATTGAAGCAGGAGGCAACTCTTCAAATGCACCGGATGACCATGCTTTAAGTATGTTTGGAGTTTTCAGGGTATAGATGGCCGTCTTTCAGAGGCTATGTATATGCAAGAAAATGCGGCCGATTAACAATTTTTTATATAAATGCGGGTTTTGTTAACGGATTATCGGTGAACTGACCCATATTGACACCAAGTCGATTATTAGAAAAATGCAAGGGGTATACAAAATGACCGAATGGAAACAAAATGGTTTCATCATTTCTACAAATAAAAACCAATTAGATATTGATACAATTTTTCATTTCCTCTGTAATGATTCGTACTGGGCAAAAGGAGTTTCACGCCAGACAGTGGAAAAATCAATAAATAATTCGATGCTTTGTTTTGGAATCTATAAAGAAGGTTTAAATGAAAGCTGGGAACAAGTGGGTTTTGCCAGGGTAATCACTGATCTAACCACCCTTGCTTATCTCTGTGATGTCTTTATATTACCGGCCTATAGAGGTTTGGGGCTTTCAAAATGGTTGGTCAAAACAATCATAAATTATCCTGAGCTTCAAGGTGTTCGAAGGTTTATGCTGGCGACTTTTGACGCACACTCATTATACTCAAAATTTGGTTTTGAACAGTTGGATACACCTGAACGCTTTATGCAAATTACTGGAAATAAAATCGGGGTTCCCGCTGAAACTGAAAATTAATATTAAGAAACAGAGCTTTTGTTTGGCTATATTTTTTAGGGTAAAAACAGCGACTGCATAACTGCAGTTATCATCAATAGATGAATTGAGCTGCTAATATCCTTTTCTTCATAAGTGAAAATCCGAATAAAAGTTTGTCCATGTTGAGCATCAGAGTCAGCTGTTAACGGTTAATGATCTTTTGTTTAGAAATTTTACCTAACGGGAATAACAGTTGTATATGATAGGGAGGGACTTTTTTATGGCTAAATCAAAAAATAGTTTATTGGGACTTGCTGCTTTGGGGGCGGCTGTCTATTTATTCCGTAACAAAGCTTCACGCGACAAAGTGATGAATCAGGTTCAGTCGATGGTCACACCGGAAATGCGCGACAAAATCATGAACCAGGTAAGGTCTTTTACAGGAAATAACACAAACACTTCAACAAACAGTGAGAAACCATCGGATCAATTATCACCTGAACCGAACAGCCAGGCACTGACAACTGCTGAAACGATTAACAGCCAAACTGAGGAAAAATTGGGTTCACAAGATAAAAAGGAAATAACAGAAGTAAAGGTTTCTAACTGATAAAAAGCATTATAAAAGTGTGCATTGATCTCAAGTAAAGCTGTCATTGGCAGCTTTTTTTGTTTGGAGAAAAGATTTCTTTTCTGCCTAGAGCAGAACACAGACTATTTATGCCATGTCCTGGGGAAACGATCACATATACCCCTGAATTAGGCCTCTGTCTTCCCCTTCACAAAGGTTCGCCAATCGGCGGGTTTTCCAACTAAAAATTGTTTCCGAAAGAAGCGCCGATTGACCGGACAGACTAAAAGGGGAGGTGAACCCGACATGGAAAAAGAAATTTTAAAAAAAGCAAGGGAAATGGATAGAGATGTTGAATATGAATGTAACAAAAGGAGTAAATTTTCACATGAAAGTCTAGTAAGCCCAGAAGGGTCCGGGGGAGGAAATGCTGATGAAAACCCAACTTCTGCTGATGCAAAATAATAAATGAAACACACAAGGGAATCATTGTAAGATTCCCTTTTCATTTTTTTCTATGCTCATATCAATATACCCTGCGCCTATTTTTAATATCTTGCCATTACATTCATGAATATGTTCACTAGGCCATTATAAGCGGTATACTAATGATGGGGGTAAGGACATGAAAAACAAAATGAAGTCAGTACCTTATAATGCTTCTGTCGGCCATACAGCAGGCAATGGAATTGAAACATTGACAGAAGAAAAATGGCAAGCCATCATACTCAACAATGAAGCTTACAATAGGAAGTTTTTTTACGCTGTAAAGACCACCGGTATATTTTGCAGGCCATCCTGTAAATCCAAAATGCCCAACAAAGAAAATGTACTTATTTTTGATAATGCCCAGCAAGCAATTACAGAAGGCTTTCGTCCTTGTAAACGTTGCAAGCCAACCGGCGGCCCTTTGCCAGACCATGAGTGGGTTACACAAATTACTCATTACATCGAAGCGAACTATAACAAAAAATTGACACTTCAATCACTGGCTGACATATGCCATGGAAGCCCTTATCATTTGCAACGCACTTTTAAAAGAATCAAAAGGGTAACTCCCATTGAATATATACAGAAAACGAGGATAACGAAGGCTGTGGAATACCTGGCCGATTCCGAAGAATCAATTACGGAAATTGCCGGAGCAGTAGGAATGTATAATACATCTTATTTCACAACGTTATTCAAAAAGAAAACAGGGCTGACTCCTACTGAATATCGCCAATTAAATAGAAATAAAGAAATGTACACAGGTGATAAAAATGACAATAAAAAATAAGCCGGCTATTTACTACTCTCTACTGGTTCATGAAGAGTGGGAGATCTACATGGCAGCAACAGCAAAGGGACTATGTTATATAGGATCCCTGGGTAAATCCTTTGAAGAGCTCTCCGGCTGGGTTGAAAAACGTTTTAATGGAAGTTCACTAATTCATGATGATGAAAAATTAAGGCCGTATGCGGAAGAACTAAAAGAGTATTTCCAAGGGACCCGGGAAGAGTTTACCGGACCTGTTGATTATCGCGGTACTCCATTTCAGCAGGCCGTATGGGAGGCACTTTGTAAAATTCCTTACGGACAGACCTGGTCCTATTCGGATATCGCAAACCAGATTCAAAAGCCGGAAGCGGTTCGTGCAGTCGGGGCAGCCATAGGGGCGAACCCGGTTTTGATTACCGTACCGTGCCACCGGGTGATAGGAAAAAATGGCCAGCTTACCGGTTATCGGGGCGGGTTAGATATGAAGACTCAGCTTCTGAATTTGGAACGGGGAAATTTATCCCGTGACATGAAATATTAATTATCAAGCGGCCCAATTTGAAGCGTGTTATTAGAGACTAAGTAATAATCTTTTTAATTCATATTAAAGAACTACCCTAAAATAGCATAAATTTACCCATCCATCACACTCTAATCATAGGCCATAAATAGTTAGGGTGAAGAAATTGCAAAATGATTGGGTTTCCATAATTCCCTTTTTAGTCGTCATTCCTATTGCCATGAAAACAAAACAAGTGCTGCCCGGTTTGTTTGCCGGATTATTGGCAGGTTCTTATCTGCTTCAGCCTACTCTTGTAGGCGGTATGGAGAAAATGGTTCAATTCCTCATTAAGGGCCTTATTGATCCAAACAACATAAAAATCCTCTTGTTTCTTTATGCTTTTTCTGGGCTGATCGGGATGATCAAGGCAGCAGGCGGGATACGCGGCTTTGTTGAAGAAGCCTCTGCCCGTATAAAGACAAGGAGAGAAGCCCTTATTCTTACATACCTCTCTACAATCGGGACGTTTGCCGCACCAAGTTTTCGTTTTGTTACCATTGCCCCGATCATGCGCGCACTTTTAAAAAAAGTAAAGATGTCTACTCAGGAATTAGGATTCGTGATTGAAACCACAGCTGCCCCGCTCATCGTCCTGATTCCGATTGCCACGGCTTTTGTAGGCTATATGACCTCTATTGTGGACATTGCTATCACCAATGAGCAAATAGCTGCAGATCCATATAAGCTCTTTTTAAAAAGCATCCCTTATAATTTCTTTTCGTTTGTAATGATTTTGCTTGGGATTTATTTAAGTTTTTTCCACCACTCCAAAACTACACAAGACAGCGACCCCGGGAAAGTTGGGGAACAAGCAGCAAATCAAGAGGATGACTGGCATAACTGTGATCCTGCTGTCGCCACGGAATTGCCTTCCAAGCCCTGGAATTTGTTAATCCCTTTAATTTTAGTTGTCAGTTTAACGCTGCTGCTCACATGGTGGGATGGATATAAAAAAGAAAAGGGGATGTTTGCTGCATTTATTAAAGCGGATGTAATGGATGCCATGCTGTTCGCGCTTGTTTTCACATTGCTTTTTACATTCATTTTTCTCCGCTTGCAGAAAATGAAAACGGCAGATCTGTTGAATAGCTTTATCTCTGGAGGAAATGAGTTAATGTCCGTTATTGTTTTGCTGGCAGCAGTCTGGGGACTTTCCTCAGTAACTGAGCAGCTTGGCTTTTCCAGTTTCATAACAGACCATTCAGGATGGATTCCATCATCAATTGTTGTGCCGCTCTTGTTTCTATTTGGAGCAGCCGTTTCTTATTTTATTGGGTCGGCGTGGGGAACTTGGGGCATTCTGATGCCGCTTGGAATTTCGATGTCCCAGGCAGCGGGCGTTTCCCTCCCGCTTGTAATAGGTGCAGTTTTTGCAAGCGGAACCTTCGGTGCCTTTGCATCCCCTTTGAGCGATGATACAAATACAATTGCCAGGATATTAAATTTATCTGTCATTGAATATGCAAGGTTCAAATTGAAGCCTGCCTTGATTGCAGCCGCAATTACAGCTGTTTTGTATGGGGCTACTGTTTTCTTTTTTTAGGGTGATCTTTTATCGGGCCTTAAGAATATAAAACCACCGTCCAACATTTTGGACGGTGGTTGTTTAACTATTTGTTTTTAAATGGCCTCAATCCGCGTCTTTGAATTTCATCCTTTAAGTATTTAATCAAATCCTGGTCCTTATTCGATGATACAGCATCACGATACGAAACAACCAACAATTCATTACTCATGATTTTCATAGTGCATGCCTCCCGGGTAGGATTGATTTGGTGCTTATAGCTATTGTAAATGTTTTATAAATGTTTGAAAAGATGGAACATTCAATAAATTTAAAAAGGTACTTTAGACCGATTTAATAGATTTGGGCGATTTGGGGTCAGTCCCCCAGTTCGTTAATGCATTAACGTGGCGGGGGACTGACCCCCTTAAAGTAAATATGTGGCTGAGCCGATTTTTGAAACAATCATGTTGGATTGCCGGAGAATCTCCTCGGACGGAATAGAATTTTTTCGGGGCATCACCATAGTGTATTTGCTGAAGTATGAACTATCCAGATTGATAATATGCCTGGTTAGGTAGGCAGATTGGGTAGGATTCGGCCTCCTTTTCGTATTTAATACAGTGATGATTCCTTCTTTTGTAGTGATTCCAATGCCGTGGCCATAAAAAAGATTTTCCTGAAGCATAATCGCATTTTCTCCTTGCCACTCCGGTGTTTTAGGATGATGTTCTGGATTTTTGAAGTATAAGCAGTCACCAGGCAAGTAATCTGTTCCTTGATGAAAACGGAGCGCTAAATTTTGATGGTATTCCCAGTCAAAAAGATATAGACCCCTAAAAAGTTCATCAAATTGTTCACGTCCAATCAGTTTCAAAACTGCTTTGTAAAAAATGATTACGATGGCTGTGGCACATTCAAAAGCGTAGAGTCTGCCATTTAGGAAAACATCTTCAATGGCAGCATGCGGCAGAGCGAAAGGCTGGAGGATGCACGCACCTTCCGCGGTAAGCCTCCAAAACGCCGGATTGCATTTGGTATCGGCAATTGTTGAAAATTGGATCCCGCTTTTATGCAGCACAAGAGCTGCCTCGATCACTTGAAGCCGAATCGCCACCTCGAATTCAAGCTGCTCCATATTCTTAAATTCGTACACATTACTGTACTTGCTCATGAACCGGAGGATTTCAGAGGCTCTGCCAGATGAAAAACCAAACTGAATCTGGCTGGCATCCACCCATTGCTGATTAATTTTAATCATGACTTACCGCCTTTTTGATATTGTCAATCTTAAATACGGGCTGATTCATAACCAATATTCAGTTTATTCCGCAGATCGCCTAAAGTTCACCCTAAGTTTAGGTTACTTTGTTTCACATGAAGTTCAATCAAATTCCCATCAGGATCGGCACAGAATATTTGCGCAAAGCCGCTTACACTTTTAGTATTTTCCAGCACTTCGACATCATTTTCCTTCAACCAGCGCAAAGTTTCCTCAAAGCTTTCCACTCTTAACGCAAGATGGCCTTCTTTTGTATTTAATTGTTTGTTAGAGCGAATGGTTTCAGAATGTGGCAGCACAATCAAGTGGAGCTGTTGATGCCGACCGATTTGATACCAAGCTCCATCGAAATCAAAATTCGGTCGCTCTAATTCTTGCAAACAAAGTATGTCACTGTAAAACCGCTTTGCTTTTTCTAAATTGGTGACATTAAGTCCAACATGGTGAAGTTCTTGATATTTAATCAACGGTGAAGACTCCTTTCGAATAAGGCAGTACACGCTAATTTTTAGCAAACTTATCATATTTCTTCAAGGCATCACTATTTATTGCTGGCAGTCTGAGCCAGTGAAGGGAAGACCTTATTGAAGTATTACTGCTTTTTTGACAAAATGGATAGTTTGAGTTCCCGGTTTATATAATGGAAAAGATGCTTTTAAACGTTACACTGTCTCCGTATGAAAGTGAAATCCTTTCACGCTCTTCGATGCATGCCTTATTATTTTTTCTGTATTATATCAGCCATTTAAGTTCATTTACAAAATGTTACCCATTGTTTTCTTTAAGAGGAACAAATTAATATTCTGTTGTATAATAGAATAATAATAATGTAAGAAGCTTAATAAGATGGGTGTGGTTTAATTGAGAACATCTCAAAAGATAACCGGTGTTGATTTGATTGAGCTGCCTACTGAATGGCCGGTAGGTCCGGTTAATGTTTTTCTGGTTTATGGGGAGAAGTTGACGTTGGTGGATTGTGGGAGGAATATCGAGGCTGCCTGGGAGGAATTCAATTTAGCGTTTAACGAACGCGGGTTGACGATAATGGACATCGAACAAATCGTGCTCACACATCATCATGATGACCACGTTGGTTTTTTGGATAGATTGGTGTACTTAAACCCCGTACCAATCTATGCCCATGTGAATTGCCGCCCTTATTTGACTCAGGATGAAGGCCATTTTACTAGTGGAACCCGGTTCTTCACTGAATTTTATAAGGAGTTCGGGATACCGGAGGAGCTATCTCAAGACCTGGCAAATTTAAAAGACTGGAATCAGGGTTTAAAGAATAAAATATACATCACCGGGGAAATAGATGAAGGCATAGCTATTCCCGGGCTGCCGGATTGGCAGGTGATTGAGACAAAAGGACACGCGCAAAGCCATATTGCCCTGTACCGTGCAAGTGACCAGGTTTTGCTTTGTGGCGACCACCTTATCAAGCATACACCGGCAGGGGTTTTTCTGGAGGCGCCAATCCATCCGGAAACAGAACGTTCTAAGCCGCTGAATCAGTATGTCCATAATTTGAAGAAGTGCCTGGAATACCCGGTTGCCATAGCGCTTTCAGGCCATGGCGAACCCATCGAAAAGCCTCATGAGCTCATAAGCGAAACATTAAAAAAAATCGATAAAAGGGCGCTGAGGGTCAAAGGGAAATTGGAAAAAGGCAGAATGAGCGGCTACGAATTAGTCCGGGAATTGTACCCTGGCAGGTACGAAGGAGCCTTGATCTTGCTCGCATCCGATACGATTGGTTTATTGGACTATTTATTAGAGAGGGGGGACATATTTTCCGAGCAGGAGGATGGGGTTATTTATTATTTCGCTTAAATTGAACGAGTGTTCAATCGACAGAAGCCGGTAAAAATTAGAATGAAAGAACCCCCAGGCAAGGCCGGGGGGTCTCTGTATTTTTTATCGTGACCGAGAAAGCTGTTTATTTTTTATCCAGCCATACCTCTTTCATATGAATCATTCCATAGGAAGCATGGGTATTCCAATTTTTAAGATATGGTTGTGTTGGCGAGGCGGTTATATGAGTGACCAATGGAATTGGATTAACGACCTCCTTGAGGGCGTATCTTTGGATATCGAGAATTTTGGCAAGCCGCTTGTCTTCATCCATGACCGTTCTTTGTTCTTCGAGCATTTTATCGAGCTCAGGGTTTTTTATTCCATACCAGTTTTTGGCCCCTTTTGAATGAAGCTGCCCATACAGCCACTCATCGGGTTCCTGCAGGTATGACTGGAACCCGACGCCAATATCATAATCGAGCTTCGGCCATTTTTGGGAAAAGTATGTGGCATATTCGACCACTTCCAGTTTTGCTTTGATGCCAATTTTCCTCAAATCCTCCACGACCCATTGTGCCATTCGTACAGTCGCTTCTCCGTAACCGTCCGTTACCATTACCTTTGTTTCAAAACCGTCGGGATACCCGGCTTCTTTCAGCAGCTTTTTAGCCTGTTCAATATCGTAGGGCTGCAGGCTTTCCCGCTCCTCTTTTGGCAGTGCCCATTTGCCCAATGACGGATTTACCGGGCCGCTGACTTCCCCGTTGCCAAAGATTTGCTTAACGGCGTTTTTGCGGTCGATAGCCATGGCAATGGCTTGACGGACTTTTAGATTATCAAAAGGCTTCCGTGTCATGTTCATGTAAACTTGAGTCTGTGTTGGAAACAGAGTCTCCCGGTATTGTAAATTCGGATCTTGCTTCATTAGATTTGCAAATTGCTGTGGTGAAAGGAGGCCTGTCGTATCTGCTTGTTTCGTCCTGAATGCAGCCAATCTTGTGTCTTCGTCAGGCACTGTTTTGAAATTGACTCCATCCAAATACGGCAATCCCTCAAGGAAATAGTCCGGATTTTTACTGAATTTTGTTTCGACATTTCTTTCCCATTTATCTAAAACAAATGGGCCAGTGCCAATGGCGGCAGTTTCTAAATTGATTTTTCCTTCTGCAGCTTCTTTTGGAAGGATCCACATAAAATGATTGGCCATATAGCTTAAGAAAGGCGCGAAAGGCTGTTTCAGATGGAACTCGACAGTGAGGTCATCGGGTGTTTCTATTTTATCGATTTGATCCAGCATATACGCCTGGTGACCAGGTATGGACTGAATTCTTTCAAAGGTGGCAACTACGTCCCCGGAATTCACATTTCTTCCGTTAACAGGAGCGACGTTATGCCATTTTGCATTTTCACGTAAATGAAAGGTATAGACTTTCCCATCCTCTGAAACTTTCCAATCCTTTGCCAGGTCTGGAACGATATTATAATCTGAGAATTCAACGTCAGGTCCCGTTTCATAAGTAACAAGCTTGCTATATACCAGTCCCAAAATATTGTGTGCATAAATGGATGACGTTTTATGGGGATCCAGCATATCCGGGTCAGCGGGATTCAAGATCTGCACAACACCGCCTGATTTCGGTTTCCCATCTCCTGAGCCATTTTTCCCCTGATTCGTACCACTCGTAGTCTCTGATTTGTTAGAACAAGCTGATAGAAGAAAGGTTAATGCTACGATAATTAAAAGCCAGTTACTTTGTTTCATCATCAAATTTCCCCCTTATCTTATTTTCTTTACAGGTTTCTGTGTTTAATTTAACTTTGGATCAAGGAAATCCCTTAATGCATCTCCCAGAAGGTTAAAAGCCAGTACAGCAATGCTTAAAACCAAGCCGGGAAAAAGCACCATCCAAGGGGCGTTTTCCATATAACTGCTGGCTCCGCTTAACATCAATCCCCACGATGGGTTCGGAGGAGGGGTGCCGATTCCCAAAAAACTCAGCGATGCTTCAGCGATAATGGATTGGCCAAATGTCAGACTTGCGATTACGATAATCGGAGCCATCATATTTGGGATTCCATGCTTGGCAATGATCCGCAATGCACCTGATCCTGCAGACCGCGAAGCCTCTACGTAATTCATTTCCTTTATCCGCAGCATTTCCCCCCTGGTAATCCTCGCAAAATGGGGGATATTCACAATGGTCAGGGCAATAATGACATTTTTAATGGCCGGCCCAAGAAGAGCGGCAATAAACAATGCTAAAATCAGTGGAGGGATCGCCATAATAGCATCCATCACCCTTTGAATGGCCATATCGATCACTTTTCCAAAATAGCCGGAAATCACTCCAAGAATCGTTCCGCAAATCATCGAGATGGCTACGGTCGCTATTCCAACAAGCAAGGATACTCGGGCCCCAAATATAATGCGGCTAAAAATATCCCGTCCTAAATCATCGGTGCCCATTATATGAGCCGCTGTCGGTGCCAGCATAAAGGCAGACCTGTCTTGTTCGATCGGATCGTATGGGGCGATCAAAGGTGCGAAAGCGGCCAATAGGATGAACAGCATAATGATCGAGAGCGATATGACCCCTATTTTTTGGGTTTTGATGAAACGTTTCGTCTCATCCAGTGATTTTCTAAGCCTGATTCGTTTTGTCGAAAGCTGTTTGATGCTCGTGTTAGGCAATCCTGGATTTATCTGGGGGGCTGGGTTCATAGAATTTCACTTCCTTTCAATCATTTGTTTAACTGCATCAATCTGGACGCATTCTTGGATCAATCCATCCGTACGCGATATCGACGATTAAGTTCACGATCATGAACAGGGCTCCATAGACTAAGACAGTTGCCTGGACGACCGGATAATCCCGTTTTGTAACGCCTTCAAATATAAGGCTGCCAATTCCAGGTAAAGAGAAGATGGATTCAATGATGACGGTACCGCCAAGCAGGAAGCCAACCTGCAGCCCAATCAATGTAATAACAGGGATGAGTGAATTCCTGAGTGCATGCTTCATAATCACCAATTTTTCTTTTGCGCCTTTTGCACGGATGGTCCTGATGAAATCAGCATGCAATACTTCTAAAAGCGAAGAACGCGTCATCCTGACGATGCTTGCGCTTAACGACAAAGCAAGGACAAGAGCCGGCAAAATCATTTGCTGAAGGTTAACAATCGGGTTTGAAAAAAAAGACTGATAACCAAGCGGCGGGATCCAGCCGAAAAATAGTGACAAAAAGATGATCAGCAATAAGGCAAACCAAAAATTCGGAATAGAAAGGCCACCGATGGCAATGACCCTGATCATGTGATCAATCCATGTATTTCTTTTCATGGCAGAATAGATCCCGGCTGGTATGGCGATGAGTATTGCCATGGTAATCGCCATAAACGCCAGCTGTAGTGTGACGGTAATCCTTTCAGCAATCAGGGTGGTTACGGGCATTTTGGACCAAAGAGATTTACCCAAATCTCCTGTGACCGCGTTTTTTGTCCAATCCAAAAATTGGGCCCAGACCGATTTGTCCAATCCCAGCTCGGACCGTAACTGTGCAATTTGTTCTTCCGATACGGCACCGGCCCCGGATAATTGAAGGGCCACCACATCACCGGGAACTAACCGCATCACAATAAAAACAAAAGATATCATGATCAAAAGGACAATCAAGCCATATACAGAACGTTTAATTACGTAATTTACCATAACCTCGCGATTTCACCTCTTTCTAATTGATTAGGTGACAAGCCACTTTGTGCCCTAGTGACATTTGCTTGAATTCCGGAATTTTTGATTTGCAGATCTCTTTGGCGTGCTCGCATCTGGTATGAAATGCACATCCCGATGGCGGCTTCGCCGGATTTGGAACATCTCCTTCCAAAATGATTCGTTCTTTTTTGATCGTTGGGTCAGGTACTGGGACGGATGAGAGAAGTGCACGTGTATAAGGATGGGTAGGGTTAGTAAAGAGTGTTTCAGAATCTGCGGTTTCAACTATTTTTCCAAGATACATAACGCAAATTCGATCAGCAATGTACTTTACTACATTTAAATCGTGGGAAATGAATAAATAAGAAAGTGCAAGCTCTCCTTGAAGCTTTTTGAGTAAATTCAGGATTTGCGCCTGTACGGATACATCAAGTGCCGAGACAGCTTCGTCGCATACAAGGAGTTCCGGTTCTGTAGCCAGGGCGCGGGCGATGCCGATTCTTTGCCGCTGGCCCCCAGAGAACTGATGGGGAAATTTATAAACATCTTTGCTTGAAAGTCCTACCATTTCAAGCAATTCACCTGCTCGGCGGATTTTTTCACTGCCGCTCGCAATCCTGTGGATTTCCAGCGGTTCACTGATTATGTCCCCGATTGTCATGCGAGGATTCAAGGAACTGTAAGGGTCCTGGAAGACAATCTGCATTTTCTTTCTTTGTTCTTTCAATTGTCTTCCTTTAAATTCAGCAAGGTTTATGCCTCCATACTTAACTTCTCCATCCGTAATATCCAAAAGCCTCAGAATCAGCCTGCCGGTAGTTGACTTTCCGCATCCAGACTCCCCGACCAAGCCTAACGTTTCCCCTTTGAAAATTTCGAAACTTACACCATCAACGGCTTTGACAGCGCCCACTTTTCGCGAAAGGATCCCTTTTAAGATAGGAAAATGCTTTTGCATATTATGTACTTCCAGCAAAATCTCTTTCTTGCTAGCGGTATAGGCATCATTGGGAGGAGCGGGGTGCCGGCTATCAAGGTTATCGGTATTAAGTCTGTGCTGAAACTCTTTTGCAAGGGACCCATCCTTCATCCAGCATCGACTGGACCTGTCACTTTCTAAATGGAAGAGGGGAGGTTCTTGTTGTGTGCAAATTTCCGTTGCGTAATCACATCGGGGGTGAAAGCGGCACCCGGATGGCATTTCATGCAAGCCTGGAACTGAACCACGTATGATATGCAAGGGTGCGGTCCTATCTGTATCAGCTCTTGGAATGCTTCTGATCAGTGCTTCCGTATATGGATGCTCTGGCTTAGAGAACAATTCATGCACCCCGCTTTGCTCGACAACCGTACCGGAATAAACAACGATAACACGGTCAGCCATTTCCGCCACAACACCCAGGTCATGCGTAACAAGAATGATAGAGGTTCCAAAATCGGCCTGCAATTGCTTTAACAATCCTAAGATTTGTGCTTGCACTGTCACATCGAGAGCCGTTGTCGGTTCATCGGCAATTAATAGATTCGGCCGGCAGGCCAAAGCAATGGCAATCATAACCCTTTGCCTTTGGCCTCCGGAAAGCTCATGGGGATAGCTGTTCCTTCTGGTTTCACCATCCGGGATGCCAACCAGCTTCAATAATTCTAAAACTCTGTTATCGGCTTCAGCCGGGGTAAGATCCTCATGGATTTTCAAGATTTCCATGATTTGGTCGCCTATTGTATATAAAGGGTCCAGGCAGCTCATGGGATCCTGGAAGATCATCGCAATCTGTTTTCCGCGAATGTCCCGGATTTTCCTGTCGCTTAATTCCGCTAGGTTCATATCATTAAACAAAACCTGCCCTGATGCTATCTGGCCAGAACTCTCCAATAATTTCATAATTGATAAGGCTGTTACGCTCTTGCCGGATCCGGATTCGCCCACAATGGCTACTGTTTCTCCCTGGGAGATGGTAAACGTAATATCGTTTATGGCATCAACATATCCATGGCGGGTTTGGAAAACGGTTTTTAAACCGTCAACACTAAGGATTGTACTTTTCTCCAAAAAATACACCTCTTTCGTTCATAATAGTACGCCGAGGACCTCATTAGGAGACAGGGGAGTCAGTAGTTTCATACATGTCCCTCAATTTTCTTTTCAAAATTTTGCCGACGCCGTTTCTTGGCAATTGCTCTAAAAATAGAACCCGTTTAGGAGTTTTATATTTTGCCAGTTTCTGCTGGGAATAAGCGATAAGTTCTTCGCCAGCCACGGTAGCTCCAGGTTTCTTGATGACACAGGCAACGATTTCTTCCCCCATTCTTTCATCTGGAATCCCGATTACCGCTACTTCTGCAACCGCCTCATGTTTTGCAAGAACTTCTTCAATGTCCCTAGGGTAAACATTAAAACCTCCCCGGATAATTAAGTCTTTCTTTCTGTCTACAATATATAGATAGTCATCGTTATCCATTGTCACCAGGTCGCCTGTATAAAGCCAGCCTTCCCTGATTGCCTTTTTCGTTTCCTCTTCCAAGCCATAATAACCCGGAGTGATATTATCGCCTTTTACGATGAGCTCGCCGATTTCTCCTCTAGGGACGTCATTCCCATTTTCATCTACGACCCGGACCTGGATGCCAGGGATCGGGATACCCACAGAACCAGGTTTGATTGGCATTCCATCCCGATGGGCGGCAACGACAGGAGCGGCTTCAGAGAGGCCGTATCCTTCACGGATTTCAGCATTGAATGTATGCTTGAATGCTTCTATCACAGCCACTGGCAATGCAGCCGACCCGCTGCCTACGGACTCGAGGCTGGAAAGGTCGTAATTGCCTGCATTAGGAGAGGAGACCATGGCGTACAGCATAGCGGGAACGGCCGAGAAGCTCCTAACCTTATATTTTTCTATGCTTGCAAAAATTTGATCGACGTCAAACTTAGGAAAAATAACGACAGAACTGCCTAAAAGAAAGCAAGAATTCATGGCACTGAAGCCGTAGACATGGGCAAGCGGCAATACGCCAAGTGTAGTCCCCCGACCGCCGTCCTCACGTTCCTTGGATAATTCGTACCCTGATTTTGCACTGCTATAAAGGTTTTTATGGGTGAGCATAACCCCTTTTGGCCTGCCAGTCGTACCCGAGGTATAGAGAATGACCGCGACATCATTTTCCGAAGCCTCCGCTAACTGCTCCTGCGATGCATTTATGGACGCTATTTCTTTATAAAGCTCGATTATTTCGAAGCCCTGATAGGCATCTTTGTTTTCCAGCGAATCGACAATGATGAATATTGGTTTATAAGAAAGGTTTTTAGAAGCTTCAATCATATTCGGAAGGACTTGAGAAGATGTAATGATCGCTTTCGCTTTCGAATCATTCAAGATGAAGTGGACTTCATTAGGGTGGAGTAGAAACATAACCGGGATGACAATGCTGCGGGAACGCAAAATGCCTTGATACGAGAAAATGACCTCGGGACAGTTAGGCATGCTGACAACGACTCTTTCTCCATCAGCGATATTACGGTTTCTTAATAAAATGGAAATTTTCTTTGCCATTTCTTCTACATCAAGGTTTGAATATTCCTTATCCTCGAAATAGAGAAAAGGATATTCCCCATAATGATCCTTCGTATGGTCTATTAAATTGGTTAACAGCATTTTGTACCTCCTTAGGATAAAAGTATGAGTGGGAACTAGCTTATTTTGGATTTTATCAGAAAATTCAGTATTATGAAAGCGTTTTCTAAAAGTTTTATAAGTTTCCCCCACTACCTTTTTGTAGTAAATATATAGATATTTTTTTAAAAAATGACAGATTTTCAGGGGGACTTTAAGATTCAAGAATGAATCAAATACTATGTTCGTTTTTACGAGACTTGAAGTAAAAAAATTTTTATTTGGTAATATTTCATGAATATCCTGGAGGGTACATGATTAATTATTTCTATGAAGCTAAATATAAGTCTGCACCTAGCTTACCGAAAAAGAGAGTTTCCATAGTCAGCAAGAATTTGAAGGAGAGGTGATGAAGGAAATTTATAGAAAATACTTTTACTGGGATAAAATAATATGATAAGATAGCGTCAGAAAAGTATTAATATTCTGAATATTATTTATTGCAGGAGGGATCAAAATCCGGAAGTCTGCCAATTAATAGATGAAAGTATATTAGGTGAGGTGGAAAAAATGGATTTATCTTTTAGCAAAGAACAGGAAGAGTATAGACAGCATGTTAGGGAGTGGTTAACTAATAATATTCCTCAAGGATGGGGGACGCCGGAATTCAACTGGCCGGATGATGAAGCAGAAAGAGGCAAGATCCTTCGGGAATGGGACCGCAAATTATATGAAGGCGGGTTTGCGGGGATATCGTGGCCCAAGCAATACGGAGGACAGGGTTTATCACATGTTGAAGAAATCATTTATGATGAGGAAGCAGGGAAGCTGAACGCGCCAAGCGGCGTTAATGTGCTGGGAAAACTGCTGCTAGGGCCGACATTGCTCCTGTTTGGGACGGAAGAACAAAAGCAACGCTTTCTTCCGCCACTGCTCCGGGGTGATGAGGTATGGTGCCAGGGTTTTTCAGAACCAAATGCCGGATCCGACCTTGCTGCCATCCAGACACGTGCTGAACTTGAGGGCGATAAATGGGTGATCAATGGTCAAAAGGTTTGGACCAGCTTTGCCCATCATGCTGATTGGTGCTTTGTACTGGCCAGAACGGATCATGAGCTGCCGAAGCACAAAGGCATCACATTCTTTTTAGTCCCGATGAATACGGAAGGGATAATTGTTCGGCCGCTGGTCCAGATAAATGGGAACAGGGATTTTAATGAGGTATTTTTTGATAACGCTTACATACCTAAGGAAAATGTTGTTGGCGGAATCAACAATGGATGGAAAGTGGCCATGGGGACACTTGGTTTTGAGCGTGGCACATTGGCTCTCGGGCGCCAGGTGCGATTCCAAAATGAGTTCAATACATTAGCCCGGATCAGTTCATCGCTAAAAAAGTCTGAAGAAAGCTATTACAGGCAAAAAATGGCGGAACTGTTCGCCGAAATCCGCATCCTGCGGTATCACGGTTTAAAAACGATCAGTCAGCTGTTAAATGAAGGGAAATTGGGACCGGAAGCTTCTTTGCAAAAACTGTTTTGGTCGACCATGCATGTAAATATGGGCAAATTAGGCCATGAAATCCTGGGTGAACAAGGGCCATATATCGGGAAAGAAAGCATTGGGCGCGGCATTTTACAGGAGATTGACCTTGGATCACGGGGAGCGACCATTTATGCAGGTACAACGCAAATTCAAAAAAATATCATTGCCGAGAGAGTACTCGGCATGCCAAAGTGAGGTGCCTTGTAAATGTTTTTTGGATTCAGTGATGAAGAGAAAATGCTGCGCAGAAGTGTAAGGGACATGTTCAAATCCCGCAATACACCGGAGCATGTCAGGGCGTTTATTGAAAATCCAGCGATCCCAAAAGAAATGCAAAAGCTGCTTGCCAGCCAGGGGTTATTGGGGATCATTGACATGGAGGGTTCTGGTGAAGATGGGAAAGGGCTCATGAACGCGATTTTGGTTGCACAGGAAGCCGGCAGGCATTTGTTGACCTATCCTCTTGTTGAGGCGATGGCTGGGTTGGCTGCACTAAAAACCTGCAGGCAGCAAACAAGGTTGGCCGAGGAAATTGAGGCAGGCAAAAAAGTACTGACAGTCGCCTGGGTCAATGTTGATGCAAAAGCGAAAAAGTCTGAGGATGGCTATGTGCTGGACGGGACACTCAGGGAAGTGCCATTTGCCAATGAAGCAGACGTGATATTGGCAAATGTAAGAGTTGGTGGCAAAGGTTTTACACCTGAAGAGGAAGAGACGCTTGTCGTGATTGACACAAAAAGTCCGGGCATCGCCATCCGAAATTCCAATTCAATGGATGAAACATATCCACTGTATGAAATAAGTCTATTGAACTATCCGCTCAAGGCAGAACAGGTTGTAAAAGGATTCGGCATGGGCAAAGGCCGCACCCTGATGGACAAAATGAAGCAAATTGGCGCTTTGCTTATCTCTGCCGAGCTTGTTGGCTGTTCGGAAAGGGCATTATACGAAACGGTGGAATACACGAAGCAGCGAAAACAGTTTGGCGTTTTGATCGGCAGCTTCCAGGCTGTGAAACATTTGGCTGCAGACATGTATTTAAAGGTTGAAAGCGGAAAAGCTGCAGTGGAATACGCTGCCTGGGCGGCGGATACAGAGAATGAGGAAGCTGAATTAGCGATTTCCATTGCTAAATCCTATACATCTGAAGCAGGGATCCAGGTATGCGGCGATGCCATCCAAATGCATGGAGGCATTGGCTTCACATGGGAAAACGATATGCATTTATATTTTAAACGGGCAAGGCGAAGTGCAGCTGTTCTAGGTGATGTTTATTCGCACAGGGAAAAGATTGCAAAAGCTGCAATTGATGAAGGGATAAGCGTGCAGGATAAATATTCCAAGAGAACGGAGTCTGTACCTGTTTGATCCATGAAAAGGACCGGGGCATTCCTGAAAAGGTTGCCCTGTTTTAGATTTTGTCAAATGCTGTTATCATTTTAGTTTATGCCAACTAATATACCATCCTCTCTACATTCTATATTTCGCGTCATTCTTCAAAATTCGCTCATTTTTTCATAGAATCTTAGTAAGAAACACAAGGTTATAAATGAATGTAAGGCTGAGCCATTCTTAGAAAGGTTTGTGAATGTAAAATGTAATTCAAATAATTCTAACGACTTCTAGTAAAAGGCCAAACTTTGGAAATACGGAATGGGGAAGAGTACCATGGATCGCAGGGCTTTTATCATTTTGTCTTTTACGATGTTTCTCACGATGACGGGTTATGGCATCGTTCTTCCTAGTTTGCCTTATGTAGCCGAACGGTTGGGTTTGTCCTCTTTTGAAATGGGGAGCTTGATCACCGGATGGGCCCTTGCCCAGTTTTTGGCGACGCCTGTTTGGGGGAGATTGATTGACCGGTTGGGGCGGAAACCGATATTGTTCTTTGGTCTGTTTGGTTTTGGGATTGCTTTTCTTCTGATTATCTTCGCTGAGTCGTATTCGCAATTATTGGTTGCGCGCATAATCGGTGCCATTTTGTCTTCAGGATCTCTGCCGGCCGCCTTCACAATCGTTGCCGATTCCTCGGATGAGGAAAACAGGGGGGCGGCGATGGCTAAAATGGGCGCGGTGAATGGTCTCGGTTTTTTATGCGGGCCAGCTCTGGGAGGCGTATTTTCTCCATTCGGTGTCAATGCCCCATTCATTGCGGCAGGATCATTAGCGCTGATATCCCTTCCATTTGTCTGGGTTCTGGTTAAGGAACCCCCAAAGCAAACGGTAAAAAACGATAACCCATCCTTTCTAAATTCCCTCGTGCTTGTGACCAAGACAGGTTACCGTGAATTATATATCCTTACTTTGGGGAAATCGCTTGCCGCCTCCAGTTTATTCGGGATGCTTGGTTACTTTATGATTGAACGCTTTACGGCTACCCCTGGAGAAGTCAGTATGGGCTTCAGCATATTTGCAGGAGGGTCAGCCTTTGTTCAATTCTTCCTATTAAAACATCTATACCGTATAAGGCCCGATAACTGGATTGCAAAATTTGGTTTTATCGTATGTACGGCCGGTTATTTATTCATTGCCATTTCCGTCGGTGTATGGGTCGTAATCCTAGGATGTGCTTTGATAGGGATTGGTTCAGCGTGTATCAGGCCTACTGTTATTTCGTTATTGTCGAAACAGCAAAGAATGGGAAGGGGCATAACCATGGGACTTGACCAGGCAATAGACAGCTTGGGCAGGATTTTAGGCCCTTTAGTGGGCGGCGTACTATTCGCAGTCCATAGCACATTCCCTTTCGTAGGTTCTTCTGTCATATGTGTGTTGTTATTTTTCATAGTGCTGGTTAATGGCAGAAATAAAATTGGCGTATGGAGCTTGAATAGCCAAAACCATGAAAACGCGTTGAATAAAGAAGTGTAAACGACGATTCCAAGTGAAAAGGTTCGTTTACTTGGTAACATAATCTGTAAAAGAAGGTTAGATAAGATGGGTGTGTTGTAGAATGGCAACTTCAAAACAAATCGCAGGCATTGATATCATAGAGCTGCCTACGGAATGGCCGGTGGGGCCTGTAAACGTATTCCTGATCCGCGGCGAGAAATTGACATTGGTAGACTGCGGCAGGAAATTGGAGAAAGCATGGAACACGTTTAATTCAGTATTGCGGGAGTGCGGTTTAAGCATTATGGATATTGAACAAATCGTCCTAACCCATCATCATGGCGACCATACCGGTTTTTTAGATTGGATCCTGGAGAAAAACCCTGTGCCGGTTTTTGCACACACAAATTGCCGGCCTTATTTGAGCAGGGATGATTTCCACTTTAAAAGAGGAGTTGAATTTTTTGCGAATTTTTATAAGGAATTCGGAATTTCTGAGGAATCAGCAAAAGAACTGGCCGGTTCAAGAGGATGGAACCAAGGGCAAAGAAACAAAATCGAAATCACCCTGGAATTGGATGAGGGAATACCCATTCCAGGGTTATCCGAATGGCAAGTGATTGAAACAAAAGGCCATGCACAAAGCCATATTTCTCTTTACCGGTCGAGTGACCAGGTGCTGTTGTGCGGGGACCATCTGATTAAGCATACACCTGCAGGGATTTTTCTGGAATCGCCTATATTTCCCGAAACAGAACGTTCTAAACCGTTAATCCAATATATAAACAATCTGAAAAAGTGCCTGGATATTCCTGTCCGTGCCGCACTTTCCGGACATGGTGACATCATTGATAACTTGCCGGCACTTATAAACGAAACATTGCAAAAGATTGATAAGCGGGCAGACAGAGTAAAAAGCAAGCTATTGAATGGCCGGAAAACAGGCTATGAATTGGTGCGGGAAATTTATCCAGACCGGTTCGAAAAAGCCATTATTGTGCTGGCATCCGATATGATCGGGTTATTGGATTTGTTATTGGAAAGAGGGGAAATTTTTTCTGAAAATGAAAGCGGAGTACTGTATTATCATGCTTGATATGATTCAATGAGCGTCCATCATCAAGATAATAAATTATCTGTATTTAATAAAAGCATAAAATACAATTCAAATTTTCTGTATGGGAACGGTAGAAATACCGTTTTTTATTTTTCTAACGGAAGGTTAATTCCTAATTGTTAATGCGATTGCGAATAGAAAATTCCCTAGAAGCTTTGCTATATATCAGAAAAAAACATTTTGAATAATCAGAACATAATAGTGTGTTAAGGTAATTCATTAGTGTTAAACTAATATTTGAACGTCCATATTAATTCCCAGCTGAATTAATTGATGTTACGAGTTTTGTCTAACTCAAATACATGAGAAAGAGAGGAAAAAAATGGAGAACGAAATTGTGAAAGTTTTGGAAGGTAAGAACATTAAGGTACCTGAGCATCACATTCAACCATTAATGGCCCAATGGCAGGGGTATCTGCAATTAAAAAAGAATGTGGATGCTGTGAAACATGCAGACTTTGATATTGGATTAAAACATGTACCCGGAGGTGACCGGCAATGAATCAGGAATTAGCTGCGAAGTCGATTCAAGAGTTAACACCCCTAATACGCGATAAAAGCATTTCTCCAGTAGAAGTCACAAGAGCGGTATTAGAAAATGTAGATTCCTATGATGGACAAGTGAATGCATATATTGAAATTGAGAAAGAAAAAGCGATCGAATCTGCCAAACACGCTGAAGTCGAAATCATGAACGGCAATTACCGCGGACGGCTTCATGGGATTCCTATGGCGTTAAAGGACATTTTATATTTTAAAAATGAAAAGGCGACAATGGGCTCCAAAATCCACAAAGACTTTGTAGCTGATTATGATGCAACGGTTGTATCTAAATTGAAAGATGAAGGCACCATATTTACAGGCAAACTTAATATGCATGAATACGCTTGGGGAGCCACAACTACGAATCCGCATTTCGGTGCAACCCGGAACCCTTGGGATTTAAGCAAAATTCCGGGAGGATCAAGCGGAGGTTCAGGAGCGGCAGTTGCCAGCGATATGACGATTGCTTCCTTGGGGACGGATACAGGCGGGTCAATAAGAATTCCAGCTTCCTGCTGCGGAATTATTGGTTTAAAACCGACTCATGGAAGAATTAGTAAACATGGGTGTTTCCCGTTATCCTGGTCTTTAGACCATATTGGCCCAATGACAAAAACTGTATATGATGCTGCCTTGCTTCTTGAAACCCTTTCAGGTTATGACCCACAAGACCCTACTTCTGCAGATGTCCCCGTTAAAAACTTCACAGAAATTCTATCAGATGACGTAAAAGGCACTGTTATTGGCATAAATGAAGAATATTTCTTTAACAATGTTGACAGGCGAGTTGAAGAGAGTGTCAGAAAAGCGATTCTGGAACTCGAAAAATTAGGGGCCAACATTGAAATTGTTAAAATTCCAGCGCTTGCGCTTTCTGAATTCGGAGAACTTGTAACGATTACGACGGAAGCCAGTGCCATCCATCACGATAACATGGTTTCCCAGTCTGAGAACTTTGGGGATGACGTGCGCTTTCTGCTTGAATTCGGGGAGCTCATTTCTGCCGTCGACTATTTGAAGGCGCAACAAATCCGCCGTCAGCTGAGCAATGAGTTTGCCAGCACGTTTAAGAGAATTGATGTACTGATTTCACCTACCTTGCCTTTCCTGGCTCCAAATATTGGTGAACAAACAGTCGATATAAATGGAGAACAATTAAGCTTTCTTGACCAGGTAATCCGTTTTACCGGCCCCGGCAATTTAACAGGGCTCCCGGCTTTAAGCATTCCATGCGCGATTGCGGACGGGCTGCCGATAGGGCTTCAAATTATGGGTGCTGCATTTAAGGAGGAAAAGGTTTTAAATGTTGCTTATGCCCTTGAAAAGCTAAACCTTCTCAAAGGAAGGAAAGCTGATTTGCGGGGTGCCGTTTCAAGCTAGTAAGTTGGATATATAGTAATGTCATGAACAGGAGCTGGCTGTAGTCAGCTCCTCGTTTTTCTTTTGGGACAACCCGGGAAGGTCTCATCTTTATCGGTTGATTTTTACCAGATTTGTAATATCCATACAGCATTGTAAATTAATATAAATCTGTAAAAGTTGTTACTAATTTATGAATCAAGGCGACTATCACATTGCCTTACCCCTTATAAAGTCTGTAAATCTCAAAGTTTTTCTTATAATAAATGATATACAATATGGATTACTTCTATTGGCTAATTGAAGGTTCTTAATACTGAATAAATATACTATAAGAACGTGGAGGAAAAACAAGTGCCAGCACCGTATTATACTTATGGTCCGAATAAAGCATGAATTGACAGGATACGGAGGTGTTTTTCTGTGAAGTGGAAATGCTTTTTAATAATTCACAAAGATCACAACATCAGTCTATCCTTTTAGTGTAAGCGCCATCCATTCATCGATGGTTAGGGCCTGAATCACGCCATTGGATGTCTCAACAGAGAAATAGTTCTTAATTTGATCACTGGCAGAAACTAATTGGGAATCTACTTTTTTAACTTGTTCTTCGGATGTTGCAGTACGCTTCACCCAGTCAGCGTAAGTTAATCTCTTTTTGCGCTGCTTTGCTTTTATCAATGTTAAGCCGGTCTGCTCAAACCAATCTTTCCATTCCTTAATAGAATAACTGCGTACATGGCTTTCGTCACGCATTTTTTCTAGCAGGTTCACAAAATCATCCAATTCCTTTTCTTCGGGAGCAATATTGTCTATGAGGAGAAACTTGCCACCCTGTTTTAGAACCCGGGCTGCCTCTTTCACAAACTTTTCAGGTTGGGGGAAATGATGTGGGGCAATCCTGCAGGTTACTGCGTCAAATGTGTTGTCTAAAAACGGCAAAGATTCCGCATCCGCAAGTACATAAAAAACATTGGAGTGTGTGTAGCCCAAGTGCCGCTTGGCAGTCCCCAGCATTTCATAAGTGAGATCCGTTGCAAAAACCTGGGCGGCATGTGGAGATAAGGCTTTTGCAACATGGCCGCCACCTGTGGCAATATCAAGTACGATCGAGTCAGGTTTTAGCTCAAGCCAGCCAGGCAGAAGGGCCAGGTCAGAACCTTTCGAATGGGTGGTGCTTGTTACATATTTTTCTGCATGTTTTCCGAATTGCTCCTGCACTTTCTTTTTGGTGGAATCCGCTTTTTCAGCCATTTGATTTTTCTCCTTTTCAATTTGGGTTAAAAATGAGAAGAATGGGAGGTAGAACATAAACATGAACACTCGAATTCACTCCACTCCACAAAGTCTCAGCGAATCCTAAATACTTCCATTATTAATATACTATACTATTTTACGTACCGGGCAGAATCATTTATTAAAATCAAATGTTAACAGAATGAAAAAACCCCTATTATGGACTGAAAACTGTAAATGAAAACGGAAACAAATCCGTATAGGAAATTCACATACAGCAAATCATATAAGAGATGATTTCGGGCAGGGGGTAAAATTGTGCAGGAAGATCAATTAAAAAATGCAGACCGTTTATCAGACAACAAAGATGTTCAAAAACCTATAAAGGCAACTGGCACAAATGAATCCGGCTTTGATTGGGCGACAGACGGGGCGAAATTGACCGACAAACCCAAAAATGGAGATACTCTTACGGGAGATGATGGATTTAGAGGCCGTCTTCGCTAATTTGCAATTAAGAAAGTACTGATTAAGCGGGGTGATACAATGAAAACTAAAGATGATTTTTCCGAAGGCGCAAAAGTTACACAGGACAATCAAATATTTGCCGGTGGTGCGGGAAAGAATAGAAAGGCTGGATCCGACCGGGGAAATACTTCAGGAAGCTCTGAACAAACTAAAAATAAACAGTAACAGTATAAGACAGACCAATCATACTTGGCTGTCTTTTTTATCTAAAGAAAGTCCGGCTTCTTTACAGGAAAAAAATACTTGCCTTTGCTTTTTGGGAGGGAAATAGTGTGTCTGGTATGTCTCCGTATAACTGGATAGGTCAAAATTGAGTAAATCCTATAATTTTGACTTGCTATAAAAGAAACAAATAAAATAAGACAGCCTGTGCAAAAATGTACAAGCTGTCTTTGTTGCTTCTATTTTATGGGTTAGCGTATGCCCTTCATAAAGCCTTGAATCTTTGGTGATAACGCTAATAACAGGATACCTAGAACAAGTGATGCCGCTCCAATGCCACCGAAATAAGCCAATTCATTTTCAGCAGAGTAGAATCGGACGAGTTGGGCATTGAGGGCTTGTGCAGCAGCGCTTGCCAGGAACCATAAGCTCATCGTTTGCGCTGAGAAAGCGGCAGGAGCCAATTTGGTTGTGGCGGAAAGTCCGACAGGGGACAAGCATAATTCTCCCAACACAACAAGGAAGTAGCTTAGCACCAGCCATAATGGATTCACTAAAGAATCATTGCCGGTGAAGTAACCTGGCAACAAGATCACCAGGAATGACAGGCCTGCAAACAGTAACCCCAACGAAAACTTTTGAGGCACAGTTGGCTGGCGGTCTCCCATCTTAACCCATAACCATGCAAACACCGGTGCCAGAATAATGATGAACAATGGATTTAGAGATTGGAACCACTCTGGTGCGATCTCCATTCCACCGAACGTTAAATCAGTACGTTTGTCCGCATAGTTCGCTAAAATGGTTGATCCTTGTTCCTGGATGGCCCAGAACATAACTGCCGCAATAAACAGCGGGATATACGCGATCAATCGAGAACGCTCGACAGAATTTGTTTTCGGACTGCGATACATAAAAATGAAAAATGCAGTTGGAATTAGAATGCCAAGAACCCCGACAAGGTTAATAAAGCTCTCAATTGTCAATGCATCCCTAGAGATGGCAATTGCAACAATAATTCCAACAACTATTATTGAAGAGCCAATCATTGTGAAAACTTTTTTCTTTTCATCAGAAGATAAAGGATTCGCAGGAATTGTACCGGCCAGGCCCAAATTCTTCTTCTTTGTTGTTACAAAAACAATTAAGCCAAGTAACATACCTACTGCAGCTGCGGCGAAACCTACGTGGAAATTGTAGTTTGTACGGAGAGCCCCAACCACTAAGGGTGCAAGGAAACCACCCATGTTAATCCCCATATAGAATATGGTGAAACCTGCATCACGGCGGTTGTCATTTTCAGAATACATTTCACCGACAACGCTGGAAACGTTAGGTTTTAATAGACCAGTACCAATGACAATCAATACCATCGATACGAAAAACATCTCAAGGCTGCCAGGAAGGGCTAAAACAATATGTCCCAGCATAATCAAAATACCGCCGTAGAACACGGCTTTTGATGTTCCAAAGATCCTGTCGGCCAACCAACCGCCGATAATTCCGGACATGTAGACCAATGATCCATATATGGAAACGATCGCCATCGCAGTCGTCTCGTCTAAACCTAAACCACCTTTTGATACTTCATAATACATATAGAAAACGAGAATTGCTCTCATTCCGTAATAAGAGAATCGCTCCCAAAACTCTGTAAAGAAAAGTGTGAAAAGGCCTTTAGGGTGTCCGAAGAAACCCTTCTGAGGAACACTGTCCGCAATTTTCTGTTTATTTATTGATGACATTCTTCTTCCTCCTTTTTTTCATTATTCTATAATAACGAATTTGCTTCCTATATGTAAATAGAAATTCCCTGTTTTTAGATAAAAATTACTGCAAAATCATGAAAAGAGTGGTAAATAAAATATTTTAGAATAATTTATAAATTTTAAAATATGTCACTAATACTAATAATCAAAAAAATATTTAAAGGGACTTCGGCACTATTTACAAGTTTATAGGTAAAGTTTATATCAATTTGAACAATTGAATAAGTTGAAACTAGGTGTGTCCAATTAGTTGGGCTGAGAGAGAAATGCGATGAAGTTTCTTAACCCTCAGGACCTGATCTGGTTCATACCAGCGTGGGGAAGTTAGAATTTACTGAATCCATAATGGAGAAACGCCATTATTCCGTTCATCCTAACCTGAGCCAGGTCTTGCATAAAGATCCGGCTTTTTCGCGCTGTAAATTAAACTGGGTTTTGTCCTTTTTTATGTTAAAAAGGGGAGAGTAAAATCATGGTAAACCATCCAATGACAGAAATGAATTTTTCCATCATGTCCAGTTTTTCAGGAAGTAAGAAAGTGTATGTCGAAGGATCCAGGCCGCATATTAAAGTGCCAATGCGTGAAATACAACTGAGCACAACAACGGGTTCGTTTGTTGAAATGGAAAACAAGCCAGTACGTGTCTATGACACAAGCTGTCCCTATACTGATTCTGCTCATTCAATTGATATCCGGAATGGTCTTAGTCCTATACGGCGGAACTGGATTCTTGAACGCGGGGCTGTAGAGGCATATGAAGGACGCGCAGAAAAAGCTGAGGATAACGGATATAAAAATGATGATCCCAGGGCAAATATTGATCTCTTTCCGGGTCTGCAACGAAATGCTCTTCGTGCGAAAAGAAGTGAAAACGTCACCCAATTACACTATGCCCGTCAAGGCATCATCACACCGGAGATGGAGTTTATAGCCATTAGGGAAAATGTCTCCCCTGAGCTTGTTAGGGATGAAGTGGCCTGCGGACGAGCGATTATTCCTTGTAACATTAACCATCCAGAAAGCGAACCCATGATCATTGGGAAAAATTTTTCATGTAAAAGTAAACGCGAATATTGGAAATTCTGCCGTTACTTCTTCCGTTCAGGAAGAAGTGGAAAAAATGACATGGGCGACCCGTTGGGGTGCAGATACCATCATGGATCTTTCTACCGGCAAAGATATACATAAAACCAGTGAATGGATTATTCGAAATTCGCCCGTACCTGTTGGAACGGTACCTATTTACCAAGCGCTGGAAAAGGTGAATGGGGTCGCTGAAAATTTAAATTGGGAAGTATTTCGCGATACATTAATTGAGCAGGCGGAACAAGGCGGTGATTATTTTAATATCCATGCAGGTGTTCTTCTTCGCTATATTCCGTTAACAGCGAAGAGGGTGACAGGGATCGTTTCACGGGGTGGTTCGATTATGGCCAGCTGGTGTTTGGCTCATCACGAAGAAAACTTCCTTTATACTCATTTTAAGGAAATCGGCGAGATTATGAAAACATATGATGTATCTTTCTCTTTGGGGGATGGGCTTCGGCCAGGCTCGATTGCCGATGCGAATGATGAGGCGCAATTTGCAGAATTGGATACGTTAGGGGAATTGACCAAGATTGCCTGGAAACATGATGTGCAAGTGATGATCGAAGGCCCCGGCCATGTCCCTATGCACTTGATTAAGGAAAATGTAGATAAACAAATGGAAATCTGCCAGGAAGCCCCTTTTTATACACTTGGACCGCTTACAACTTTATTGCACCCGGTTACGACCATATTACATCGGCGATTGGTGCTGCCATGATTGGTTGGTTTGGCACTGCTATGTTTTGCTATGTGGCACCTAAGGAACACTTGGGATTTGCCAAATAAAGAGGATGTCAGGACGGGGGTTATCAGTTACAAATTTGCTGCCCATGCGGCTGATCTCGCGAAGGCGCATCCAGGTGCAAAAAGCGGGATGACGCACTTTCAAAAGCAAGATTTGAATTTCGGTGGCTCGATCAGTTTAACTTATCTCTTGACCGTTAAAGAGCCCTTGAATATCACGATGAAACACTTCCGGCCGAAGGGTCCAAAACAGCCCATTTCTGTTCCATGTGCGGCCCGAAATTCTGCAGCATGAGAATTTCACAGGATATTCGGGAACTGGCTAAGAATAAGGGCATTAGGTTGGAGTCTGTCATTAATGAAGGGTTGAGAGAAAAAGCTGACGAATTTATAAAATCCGGAAGTGAAATCTATAAATAAACAGCATAAACGAAAGAAAGCTTTTTATAAGGAGGTTACATTGTGAACATCTGTAATAACGAATACAGCCAAGCCCATGGATGAGGCGTTGACTAGGAATAACCAGTCGCTTTAAACATATTATACATAAATAGGGAAATTAGTTATTACGCGGTTACACAGTTGTAGCCGCGATTTTTATTTTTTTCGGGGCAAATGGATAAGCCGAAACGGAGTGATGGGCATGGAGGAAACAACGCTTGTATTCGTTTATGGGACACTACGAAAGCATAATGGAAATCACTGTTTTCTAAAAAGTGCACGCTGTGTAGCCGAACAATCATGGACACAAGGCAGGCTTTTTGAATCAATTTCTGGATTGCCGTTCTTGGACCCAATGGAAGGAGGAAGGGTATACGGCGAATTGTATGAAGTAAACATAGCACTGCTTCAACATCTGGATCGGTTGGAAGGCTTCAAGGGTTCAGGGCAATCAAACTTTTATTGTAGAGTGGAACAAATGGTGCATACCGATAGAGGCCCTTTAAAAGCGTTTGTTTACGTGATTCCTAATGGAAAGAAAAACGAAGACATGAAATCAATTGAGGGCGGGGACTGGAGGATACACAGCCTCCTAAAGAAAAAAAACAAGTTTTTATATTTTGCTTATGCTAGCTGTATGGATCATCAACGGTTTAAGTCTGCGGGTGTAGATCATCATTTTCAAAACATCAAAGGTCGTGGAACGCTGCGGGGGTACTCCCTCAGGTTTACCAGGAAATCATATGACGGCGGACGTGCCGATATCGTAGAAGAAGGGGGGATTGTGGAAGGTATACTGTATGAAGTATCAGAGGAATGCCTTCGTTATTTGTACCAGCGTGAAGGTGTAGCTTTCAGCATTTACAGGCCTGCGTTGGTCGATATCGAATTAAATGGCAAAACGGTCGAAAATGTGCTGACATTTATCGTGGTTGATAAAGATGAAGAAACGGCACCATCGGCTCATTATCTTGAGGAAATATTCCGTGGCGGGAGCGGCTTTTTGAGTGAAACCTACATGGAAGAAATGAAAAAGCGGTTTGAAGCATCTTTTAATTTATCATTAGAATAGGGTTGAAAAGTAAATTATTACTAGACAGAGTTCATATTATAAAATAACTATTTGATCATTTATGTATTTAGTGTCCTTTTTTGCTTTTTCTTACTGCCATGCAGTTATATTCCCTCCATTTTGAGGAACAATAGGCGTAGTTGATACAGAGCCAGGAGAGTGGGTTATGAAAAAGAATATATTACTAATCCTGTTTCTTCTATTATTTTTGATGCCAGCAGACGTTATTGCCCAGAAGGCAGTCCCTATTTTGGTTTATCATTCAATTGCCGAGTATAAAGGGCAGGGATCGAAGGAATTATTTGTGGCACCTGAAAACTTTGAAAAACAAATTAGATATCTCAAAGATCAAGGGTTTACATTGCTTTCATTTGAACGCTGGAATGAGATCGGCCGAGTCAGTAAACCAGTATTCATTACATTTGATGATGGATATAAGAATGTTGAAACTGCATTTGCGATTTTTAGGAAGCTGTCTGATGACAAATTTCAGCCTGTCGGTACCATTTTTGCGATATCAGATTTCGTTGGGCGTCCGAATAGATTATTAAAAACGGACCTTAAAAGGATGGCTGATTCAGGTTATTTTTCCATACAATCACATACTGCCACACATCCTGATTTGACCAAACTAACAGATTTCCTGTCTGAGCTGAAGGGGTCCAAAGATAAAATTGAGAAAATCACAGGCAAACCGGTCATCGCCCTTTCCTATCCCTATGGAAACTTCAATGCCCGGGTTGTGGCAGAGACTAAAAAATATTATCAGTTTGGCATCACCACCACTCCTGGACCATATATAGAAAAAGGGCTGGAAAACGAACTGTATCTAATTCCAAGAACATATGTCAAATATTCAACTACATTAACAGATTTTGCGAAGATAGTGGGGGTAAGTCAATAATAAAAAAACCTTTCCGAAAGAGACATTTGAAATAAGGGAGCGAAAAATGCAAAGCTAACCCTTTGCTGAATTTTCCTGACTGAAAAAATGGAGGACATGTTTGTGACTTGTTGAAAGTGGCCATGGAAGATTTGTATACTTTATAAAACTGCAGGAAAAAATCAGGAATGAAACATTCTAAGATGAATACAATTGTAGTGTGGAATAGTTGGAATTTTATGAGTTTCCTTCCGTAAAGGGGAGTAGCGTCAGGGACATCCTGAAATAAAGTCGTCATTACATGGAATATTTCCATCGGCTTTATTGGCCTAAGCTCTAGGCTCAGCGAGACCTTTGCCGTCATGGCAGAGGTCTCTTTATTTTTGTAAAAGGGGGACGAAGATGGAATTTTTAACAGGGTTGTTTGCTATCATCATGATTGATCTGGTTCTTGCCGGTGACAATGCCATCCTAATTGGTTTGGCAGCACGGAAACTTCCGAAAGAACAGCAGCGGAAAGTCATCATCTGGGGATCTGTCGGGGCAATTGTGATCAGGATTATTGCAACGCTGCTTGTCGTAGTACTGCTGGATATTCCCGGGCTGCATTTAGTCGGCGGCTTGCTGCTGGTTTGGATTGCTTATAAGCTATTAGTTGATGAAGAAAAACATGATGTGAAAGCAGCTGATTCCATGTGGGCAGCGATCCGGACTGTGATCATTGCGGATGCCTTGATGGGATTGGATAATGTGTTGGCGGTTGCGGGGGCTGCGCATGGGAATTTCCTGCTTGTTGTGATCGGTTTGGTTGTTTCGATTCCGATCGTAATGTATGGAAGCACGTTAATACTTAAAATGATTGAACGTTATCCTGTAATTATCACTATCGGGGCAGGGATTTTAGGGTGGACAGCAGCCAAAATGATCGTCGCAGAGCCTTTTCTGAATCAGGTTTATTTTTCGAACTCATTTGTGAAATATGGTTTTGAAGTGTTGATTGTCATTCTGATATTGTTAGCGGGGAATTACAAACAGCAAAAGGTAAATCTTGCAAAGGAAGCCAGGAATGAAATGCTGTTGAAACAAAATCTACAATAGAATGTATAAGTATGAGACTTTTTAATTAAAGAGTCTCTTTTTTTGAATCGGCAATGTGTTTCAATCGGGAGACTCGTTTCATTTTATGTTCCATATTGAAACATCGGAACAATTACCAACTAAAAGAAATTAAGAATGAAAGGGATTTCAAGTTGGCACGGAAATTGCATAAAGAAAAATATAAGGAAATCATTTTATGAAATTTATACAGCCAAAGGGGAGAGAGAAAATGTTTGAAGAAAAAATGGATTTAAGATTGCCAGGGCCGGTCCAGGTCCCTAAGGAAATTCAGCGTGCGATGCTGCAAAGCTTTGATCATCCAATGATGGACTACCGTAATCCTGCGTTTCAGGATGTACTGCATGAAACCATTGAAAAATCGAAAATGATTTTTCAAACCAAAAATTTGGTCATTCCATTAACAGCCAGCGGGGCTTCAGCGCTTGAAACCGCCATTATCAATACTGTCGGGAAGGATGATACCATCATCCTTTGTGTCATTGGTTACTTCGGTGAATACCTGCAGGGCATCACGAACCATATCGGCTGCAATGTTGTAAGGCTCGATGCTGAGTGGGGCGAGGTCATTGATCCAGAAGATGTCAGGAAGGCCTTGAAGGAACACCCGGAAGCAAAGGCTGTTTTTGCAACCCATTGCGAAACGTCAACATCGGCGATCAATAATATTCAGGAAATTGCGGCCATTGTAAAGGAAACGGATGCGATTTTTATGGTAGATGCGGTCAGTTCCATTGTGGGCACCCCGCTTTATATGGATGAATGGGGAATCGATATCGTAGCTACTGGCGGCCAGAAAGCCTTGATGCAGCCTCCGGGTCTTGCGTTAATTACGATGAGTGAAAAAGCCTGGAACGTAATGGAGAAACACCAATGCCCATCCTTCTACTTTGATTTGAAATTATATCGAAAAGGCCTGGAATCAGGGGGAGGCACTCCTTATACACCAAATATCGCCCTTGTATGCGGCTTGCTTGAAGCTTGCAACATGATAGAAAGGGCCGGAGGAATCGAGAACGAATATAAGCGCCATGCGGCCCTTCGTGACATGACTAGAGCCGGTGTACGGGCACTTGGTCTTGAACTGTTGGTCGATGATTCTGCAGCAAGTCCGACATTGACGGCAGTGAAGCTAGAGAATGCCGACGCATTTCGGAAGATGATGCGTGAACAATTCCATATTGCATTAGGCGGAGGATTGGGAAAAGTGAAAAACAAGCTTTTGCGCCTCGGCCACATGGGCTACACGGATGCTGCCGACATGTTAAAAATGTTTGCTGCAATTGAATTAGGGTTGAAAAAAAGCGGCCATGAAGTAGAACTCGGTGCAGGGGTTTCGGCTGCCCAAAGACACTGGCTTGAAAATCCGAATTGTTAACACCTGCTAAGGAGTGACTGCCTAAGTGAATATCATTGAAAAAGCTATTGCCATTCAAGCAAATCTCGATATAGTCACTCCTGGTGAACGCCTTACAATCGAGCCAAGGTTTCTATTTATTACAGGAAAAAATGCGATGAATGTTATCAGGGAATTCATAGAATTAGGCTACAAAAAAGTGCTTAATCCTTCCCGTGCCATTTTCACTTCAGAAACGGATACTCCTTTTAGCGAATTATCCAAAATGAAAAATTTTTGTGATGAACACGGGGTCTCGCTGCTGGAAAAAGGAGAAATATACACCATCGATGCAATGGACGGCAAGTACAGTAATTTGCAGGGGTATGTTGTCGCTGGAATAGATAGCTTTATCGGAAGGTTTGGAGCACAGGGAGCGATTCCTCTCCTTGTCACCCTACGGGCAATGGCTGATTGCCTAGGTACAGGTAAAGTGGAATTGGCCGTACCTGAGATGGTTTACATAGAGGTGGACGGAGCCTTGAATGCAGGAGTAACCGCGGAAAAAATGTGTAGCTATTTGCTGGATTATTTCAATGATAGTTTGGCAGGATATGGAATCATAATAGGCGGAAAAACAGTGGAACAGTTAGATGAAACAGGGCGAAGAGTGCTAGCAAGATTCATATACGAATCAGGGGCGACACTGGGAATCATTTCGTCTGGTGGCCCCTTTGGACAGGTTGAAAGTGTAATGAAGATCGACGCCCGCTCTATTTAGGAGCAAACAGGCTCCCTAGATAGCAATTCTTTGACGTTAAACACTTTGAAACACGTAATTCCAAAATTTTTGTTGGCATTTGATTGCAATCGTTTACAATGAAAACACAGATTGTTCCAAATGAAACGTAAAATTGAGGTGCTCATATGTCAGAGATTGCTATTTTGGTACCGATTGAGGAATTAATGCCCGTTGCTTTGGAAGCTTGTGAAAAAGCGGAAGAAGACATAACCGTGAAGATGGTTCATTTTGATGAAGCGGCTGCCATTGCCAGGAAATTTGCAAAAGAAGGGACAGAAGTCATTATCAGCCGGGGTACGTTGGCGATGAAAATCATTGAATTGGATATAGGAATTCCGGTAGTCCAAATTCCGATCACTGGTTTTGATTTGCTTCGCACCATTATGAAAGCCTATAAAAATGGGGAAAAAATCGGGATTGCGGATGATCTTGAAGTCATTCATGGCATTGAAAGCATTGAAGCTTCCCTAGGATTCAGTATCGAAAAATATGTGATGGACGCCAAAACAGATGTTGGAACTGCGGTACAAACGCTGATTGAAAGAAACATTGATGTGCTAATCGGCAAAAGTGTCTATGTGAATCAAGTGAAAAAGCTGAATGTGAACACAGTCATATTGTCTTCAGGGGTTGAATCGGTATCGCAGGCGATACATGAAGCCAAAAGTTTGCTCGAGGTGCGCCGCACTGAACTAAAGCGGACAAAACAATTGCAGGCCATCCTCGATTTCATCGCGGACGGGGTGATCGCTGTTGATGAAAATGGAATTATCACTGTGTGCAATCCTTCCGCAAGGAAAATTTTGAATATTACAAATGAAGGTATCATTGGAAAACCGGTTGACCATTTCCTTGTCCACTCCCGTTTAAAAGAGGTTATTTCGTCGGGCAAGGAAGAGCTTAACAAGATACAGGACGAAAATGGCGTGAAAATAATCGCCAATCGCATTCCGATCCGTCATGAGAATTCTGTGTTTGGGGCTGTATGTACCTTTCAGGAACTTAAAAAGCTGCAGCAGCAAGAACAGGAAATCCGAAAAAAACTAATGCACCGCGGACATGTGACAAAATACCATGAGGACAACATCGTTGGCGAAAGCGAAATTTTCATTAAAGCGATTGATAAAGCCAAAAAGTATGCACAGGTGGACTCCACCGTATTGCTAAGCGGCGAAACGGGAGTTGGGAAAGAAGTTTTTGCACAGTTAATCCATAGGTTCAGCAAGCGGGCGGAGGGACCGTTTGTGGCGGTAAACTGTGCGGCTATCCCTTTAAACCTTTTGGAAAGCGAATTGTTCGGCTATGTGGAAGGAGCATTTACAGGAGCCAAAAAAGGCGGAAAAACCGGATTGTTTGAGCTTGCACATCAAGGGACAATTTTTCTCGATGAAATCGGGGAGCTGGCTGAATCATTGCAGGCACAGCTTCTGAGAGTGCTGCAAGAAGGAGAAGTGATGCGCCTTGGCGATGAAAGGGTCATTCCGATTGACATCCGGGTAATCGCAGCCTCCAATCGGGATTTAGGGAGCATGGTAGATGAAGGGAAGTTTCGGGCAGACCTGTATTATCGGCTGGATATCCTTAATATTATGATTCCTTCCTTGAACGAACGGCGCGAAGATATTCCACTGTTGTGTAATTATTTTACAGAAGAACTAAAGAAAAACATTCAAAAAGATATTGCCGGCTTCACTAATGAAGCGGTAGAAATTCTTCAAAATTACCACTGGCCGGGAAATATCCGCCAGCTTAGGAATATCGTTGAAAGGTGCATAATACTCGCGGAAGACAACTTCATTAATGAGGAAACAGTAATGGCAGCAGGCGGCAAGGACTTTTTAGATTTGGACATGAAAAGGGGCGGCCTGCCAAAAACAAACGGGCAATATTTCGGGAACTTGCCGAATGATGAGCACAATCGAATTGTTGAGGTGCTGAAACGAGTGAATGGAAATAAAACGGAAGCAGCGAAAATCCTGGGAATCGGGCGGACGACCTTATGGAGAAAAATTAAAGAAAATGAGGTGGAAAGATATGAATGAAACTATCGCACCAGCACAGCTGGACGATAAAGTCATTTCACGCCTAAAAGAAATATTTGGTGATGATCGCGTTTTGACCAATAATACTGACTTGATGACCTATTCCTATGATGCATCTTTTGAAACACAGCTCCACCCGAAAAAGCCACAGGTCGCAGCCATCGCCTTATCTACCAATGAAGTGAGTGAATGTGTAAAGCTTGCCAATGAATACAAAATACCAGTGTATCCAAGGGGAGCTGCTACCGGACAAACTGGAGGAGCTGTTTCAACCAAAGGCGGCATTATGCTGGACCTTTCCAAAATGAACCGCATACTGGAAATAGATCATAGAAATATGCAAGCCATGATCGAACCCGGTGTGGTGCAGAATGATTTGAATGAAGCCCTGAAACCTTTCGGGTTACGTTTCCCGCCTGATCCTGGTAGCGCAAATATGTGTACGATCGGAGGAATGGTTTCGAATAACTCAAGCGGGCTACGTGCCGTAAAGTATGGTGTCACACGGCATTACGTCCTGGGAATGGAGGTAGTCCTTCCGACAGGAGAAGTAATCGTAACCGGCGGTGCGAACTCGAAAGCATTAAAATCCGTGTCAGGCTATGACCTTGCCCATCTAATGATTGGTTCGGAAGGGACACTTGGCATTGTGACACGACTGAGATTGAAATTATTGCCGCTGCCAGTTTCCAGAGGCATTGTACTTTGTTCGTTTGCAAGATTGGAAGATGCGGGAGAGGCGGTAAACGCCGTATTCTCATCCGGACTTCAGCCATCAGCTATTGAAATCATGGATTTCAACTGCACAAAGGCTGTAAACAAGATGAAGCCTGAATTAAATCTCCCTGAGGATAATGAAGCCGTTCTCGTCTTTGAAGTGGATGGTGCAAATGAAGAAGTCACTTCTCAGGTGAACCGTTTAAAGAAAGTGGTTGAGAAATACGCTACTTACGTAAAATTCAGTGATGAGCCAGAAGAGTGTGAAAAGCTTTGGCAGGCAAGGAAGCTCGTCGGTGCAGCGGTAGGTCTTCTGAAACCAGGAGGATTCAGGGTTTATGGCGGAGAAGACATTTGCGTCCCGATTTCCCGTTTACCGGAAACGCTTCGGGAAATCCATAATATCGCTGAGAAATATGGAATCATTTGCGGCATATACGGCCATGTGGGTGATGGGAACCTGCATACCGGCCCAGTAGTAAATAGCAACAATAAAATAGAAATGGAAAATGTCCAAAAGATGATAGACGACATCCACGAACTGGCTATCAAAATGGAAGGGACTACGACTGCGGAGCATGGAGTCGGAATCGTGCGGGCGAAATATATGGATGTGGAACACGGTCCAGCAATGGAAGTGATGCGCGCAATCAAAAAAACAATTGATCCTAATAACATTTTAAATCCGGGCAAAATGGCACTGCCAAACTAAGACTAGAGGTGAGACCTTTGAAAACATTAACTCCAGAAGAGTCCATGCATACATGTGTGCGTTGCGGAGCATGCCGTGGTGTATGTCCCACGCTTAATATCACGGGGAGGGAAGCGGATGGTCCCAGGGGCAGGGTGTTAATGGCGCGCAGCGTGATTGATGGTGAAATCCCGGTGAACCAGGAGATTAAGGATCAACTGGACCGGTGCCTGCTATGCTCTGCTTGTGTAGACGCATGCCCAATAGACGTCCAGGTTCCCGATATTGTCATGCTCGCCAAAGAACAGATCGCGGCAGCAGCCGAAACAACAGTGTTCCAAAATAGCGAAAGTTCTATCGAACAGCCGGGGCGGCTTGCTAGTACTGTTAAAAATTTCTTTTTCGATAAGGTGCTGGCAGATCAAAAACGGCTGAATCAGGTCGGGAACTTATTGTGGATGTATCAAAAAAGCGGGCTTCAAACCTTGACAAGAAATATCGGAATCATGAAGTTTTTCCCGGAACAGCTGCGGGAAATGGAGAAAATTACACCGGCCGTGCTGTCCCCTTCAGAGAGGAAACCACATCCTGAATATACTCCGCGTGCCAATGAAAGAAAGGAATCAAGGGGCCGTGTTGCATTCTTTCAAGGCTGTATAATGGATGTGATGTTCCGCGAAACGAATAAGAACTCGATTAAACTGTTATCGAAAACAGGCTTTGATGTGGTAACGCCAAAATCGCAAATGTGCTGTGGCGCTTTGCATCATCATAGCGGGAAAAAAGATAAAACGATTGAACTGGCGAAAGCCAACATTGAAGCCTTTGAAAAGGCGGAAGTAGACTATATCATTACCAATGCGGGCGGCTGTGGGGCTGCTTTAGCTGAATACTCAGATTTTTTCCGCGATGATCCTGTATGGCTGGAGCGGGCTAAAGCTTTTTCCAAGAAGATCCGCGACATCAGCGAGATCATTCACGAGAAAGGTGATTTGCCAAAAACAATGGGACATGGTGAACGGGTCACCTACCAGCCTTCTTGCCATCTCCAATACGTAATGAAGGTAAAGGACGCACCGGCAAGGCTTGTGAAACGGGTGCCAGAAGTAGAGTATGTGGAGCTGCCTGAGAAAAAATATTGCTGCGGATCTGCCGGGATATACAATCTGCTACAACCGGACCTGGCCAATGACATTTTGGATAAGAAAATGGAAAACGTCAAGAAAACGGGCTCTGGAGTTCTTCTTACAGCCAACCCTGGCTGCTTTTTGCAAATGAAACTTGGCGTGCACAGAGAAGGAATGGAAGATGTCATCGAAACCAAGCATGTAGTCGATTATTTAGTTGAATCGATTGAAAGGGCGGAAGTGAAGGCTCACTAAAAAGATTGGTTCCTTTATGAAACAAACTTAAATGTAACTGTTTCATGAAGGAACTTAATAAAAGTAAAAATTTAAGAAAAATTTATCGTTTTAATATTGTTGATAAGAGAATTGTATGATAAAATATCAGAATATTTAAAAATTAATAAAAATTGAATGGATTCTCTTTTCTGCTGTAATTTGACATATTTTGAAACCGTATTCCACAGTCCGGCTTTTTACAACTTATAATAATCCTAAAGTTCAACGACTGCCGATCAAGCAGGGATTAAGGATTTTTTGCGAATAAACAGAAACGGTGTTTCGCAATAGGAAACAAAATCTTCGGGATTACAAGTAGTTTTGATTCATTTTAATTTTAAATAAAATCATTATTTTAAAGGAGATGAAAGTATGGGAAATATTAGAGAAAAGTCTTTGGAGCTTCACAAGCAGGCAAAAGGAAAATTAAGCGTGGAATTGAAGGTAGAATTGAATAATGCCGATGATTTAAGCCTGGCATATTCTCCGGGTGTTGCGGAGCCATGTACCGAAATTCATCAGCATCCTGAAAAAATCTATGATTATACGATAAAAGGCAATTTAGTCGGGATAATATCAGATGGCACAGCTGTCCTTGGCCTCGGGAATATTGGCGGAGCGGCTTCCATGCCTGTTTTGGAGGGGAAAGCGGCACTTTTTAAAGCTTTTGCTAATGTCGATGCCTTCCCTATTGCACTGAATACTACCGACCCGGAACAAATTGTCCAGATTGTGAAAGCAATGGAACCCACATTTGGCGGAATCAATTTAGAAGATATTTCGGCTCCGAATTGCTTCATCATTGAAGAGCGGCTAAAAAAGGAGATGAATATACCGGTATTCCATGATGACCAACACGGAACGGCCATTGTCACTGCTGCAGGCCTTATCAATGCCTTAAAGGTCGTAAACAAAAAGCTTGAAGATATAACGATCGTGGTCAATGGTGCGGGTGCCGCTGGAATTGCCATTGCAAAACTTCTGCATGAATTGGGTGTGGATGACATCATCATGTGTGACTCGAAAGGTTCCATCTATCAAGGGCGGACTAACGGCATGAATACGGTGAAGGAATCGATTGCCCAGATTACAAATAAAAATAACGCTGCCGGGTCATTGAAAGAAGTGATTAAAGGGGCCGATGTATTTATCGGGGTTTCAGTTGCAGGGGCTCTTACGCAAGAAATGATAGGCACCATGAATGAAAATCCAGTCATCTTTGCGATGGCCAACCCTAACCCGGAAATCATGCCTGCAGAAGCCATCTCTGCCGGAGCGGCAGTAATCGGAACCGGCCGTTCCGATTTGCCGAACCAGGTGAACAATGTCCTTGCATTTCCTGGAATTTTCAAAGGAGCTCTTCAAGTATTAGCCTCAGAAATCAATGAACAGATGAAATTAGCTGCTGTTTATGCCATTGCCGATCTAGTCGGGCCTGAAGAGCTTACGAATGATTATGTAATTCCAAACGCATTTGATTCCAGGGTGGCTGAAGCTGTTGCGACTGCTGTTGCACAGGCCGCCATCGAAACCGGGGTAGCCAGAAAGAACCTGGATGCGAAGACCGTTACGATCTGAGCTAAGTGTAACAACGTAAAATCAATAGAGACCACGGCATTTTAAAGTGTACCTTTTGTAAAGGACATATAAAAAAAAGACTAGACAGCTGTAATAAGATGATCCCTGTTTTGTGAAGTGACCTCTGTCAAGTAGACAGTAATAAAACAACATATTTAAGAAGCCTGAGTTCTGTATTCATATGGACTCAGGTTGTTTAATTTTTCCTGGAAACGCTGATAGTTATAGAAGCGAATATATCTACGTACGGCATCCTTAACTTCTTCGGCTGTTTGGTGAGAATAAAGATGGAAACACTCCGATTTAAAATGGCTGAATAAGTTCTCCATACAGGCGTTATCCCAACAGTTTCCCTTCCTTGACATACTGGCTTTAATCTTTGAAGTGACCAAGGAATGATTCCTGTGGTGCATTATCCAAACAGTTACCTCTCCTTGACATCCTTGCCTAGGTTATATTCTTTCACCATTTTTTGATACGTAGGATTCCTGTAATGAAATCCTTGATAAGAGTGTATAAATGCTTTCAATATAGAAATAAAGCATTGAAATGTCCAATTAAGAAGCAGTGGCTCAAATCGTTTGGTTTTTCCAGGTGGTTTGATGAATGGAACCAAAGACAGAGGGGCTTACATCCTTCTGCGATTGAGTTTTGAAGAACTGGTTACAATATTTATATAGTGCTTTACATACGGTACCAGGGTATCATATAATGCTTTTAAAGGAGGCGAGGCAATGTCTTTAGACCTTAATAATGAAGAAACTATCGGAGAAGAATGCTGTTCACTGGAACACAGCGACAGAAAGAGCCACCATTCCGATAAAGTGAAGAAAAACCTTGTCACAAGATTAAACCGAATTGAAGGCCAAATCCGCGGGATTAAAGGATTAATTGAAAAAGATACCTACTGCGATGATGTAATTACGCAAATTTCGGCCACACAATCAGCATTAAATAGCGTAGCAAAAATATTGCTTGAAGGACATATGAAAAGCTGTGTGCTGGAACGAATTCAAGAAGGTGATCTTGAAGTTCTAGATGAGGTTCTTGTCACTGTACAAAAATTAATGAAAAAATAATGGAGGCAGATTGAAAATGGAAATTGTAACTTTAAATGTAAAAGGCATGTCCTGTGGACATTGTGTTAAAGCGGTTGAAGGCAGTGTAGGAAAACTGGAAGGCGTGGAAAGTGTAAAAGTGGACCTTGACAAAGGCCAGGTGGCAGTTAAATTTGACTCTAATGTTGCTACACTGGACAAAATTAAAGAAACGATCGATGATCAAGGATATGACGTGGAATAATTGAGCATCATCCACAGAACGTGACTGAGTATTCGGCACGTTCTGTTTTTCATTTATGGGTATTCCAGGGGAACTTGAGCAAATTGTTTTCTACATATTAATGGTGCGTTAAAAAATAAATAAAACGAGATTGACATATAGGGTGGGGGGGTATAGTATAAAAGTATAAGTATATTCAATAAAAAGTCTTTCTATTTAGAAGGAGTGATCAAAATGAGCAGTGCCGGTTTGAAAGAAGTTCAAATGCCTATTTCTGGGATGACGTGTGCCGCATGTGCTACCCGGATAGAAAAGGGATTGAATAAAATGGAAGGCGTAGAGAATGCTAATGTGAATTTAGCCTTGGAAAAAGCATCAGTCATGTATAATCCTGAAATAACAAATGTTCATGACCTCGAGAAAAAGGTTACTGACCTGGGGTATGGGGTTATTAAAGAAAAGGTTGAGTTCGACTTGATCGGCATGACATGTGCCGCATGTGCTACCCGCATAGAAAAGGGGTTGAATAAACTAGGCGGTGTCAGTAATGCAGCAGTAAATCTGGCGCTTGAAACAGGAACGGTAGAATTTAACCCTTCAGAGGTCACCATCCAAGATATGATCAACAAGGTTGAGAGCATTGGTTATGAAGCGAAATTAAAGCAGGATAACGAGGAAACTGCCGACTACAGGGCGGTGGAAATTGAAAAGCAAAAAGGAAAATTTATTTTTTCCTTAATCCTTTCTCTTCCATTATTATGGTCCATGGCCGGGCACCTTGAATTTACTTCATTCCTCTATGTACCCGAAATATTTATGAATCCCTGGGTCCAGCTTGCTCTTGCTGCACCGGTACAGTTTATTATCGGCAGGCAGTTTTATGTCGGAGCTTATAAAGCCCTGCGTAATAAAAGTGCCAATATGGATGTGTTAGTGGCGTTAGGGACCTCGGCTGCGTTTTTCTACAGTTTATACCAATCGATCGCATCGATCGGTTCCGGGGCACATATGCTGGAGCTGTATTATGAAACAAGTGCTATATTAATCACATTGATCATTTTAGGGAAATTATTCGAGGCCCGCGCAAAAGGCCGCTCTTCAGAAGCAATCAAAAAATTGATGGGTCTCCAGGCAAAGACAGCCATGGTGTTACGTGATGGCAAGGAAATGGAAGTTCCCCTGGAAGAAGTAACGGCTGAAGATATCGTATATGTGAAACCGGGTGAAAAGGTTCCGGTTGATGGCGAGATTATCGAAGGACGCTCCGCACTGGATGAGTCGATGTTAACGGGTGAAAGTGTACCCGTCAGCAAAACAGTCGGAGATACAGTCATTGGTGCAACACTTAATAAAAATGGCTTCTTGAAGGTGAGAGCAACAAAGGTGGGTAAAGATACAGCATTAGCGCAAATCATTAAAGTAGTTGAAGAAGCCCAAGGTTCAAAAGCGCCAATTCAAAGGGTGGCGGACCAAATTTCCGGTATCTTCGTGCCAATCGTTGTAGGAATTGCGGTAGTCACGTTCCTGATTTGGTATCTATGGGTAAGTCCAGGTGAATTTGCTGAAGCGCTTGGGAAATTAATTGCCGTCTTGGTCATTGCTTGTCCTTGTGCCCTCGGACTCGCGACTCCGACTTCGATTATGGCGGGTTCCGGCCGCGCAGCGGAATACGGTGTACTATTTAAAGGCGGGGAACATTTGGAAGCGACCCACCGCATTACAACGGTTGTTTTAGATAAAACCGGAACTGTTACAAACGGAAAACCTGTATTAACCGATGTAGTTTTGGAAGGAAATATAGATGAAGAAACATTCCTTGCCATGATCGGTTCAGCTGAAAAACAGTCAGAGCATCCACTTGCTGAAGCGATTGTTGAGGGCATTAAAGAAAGAAATATTTCCATGACGGAAGCTCAGGAATTTGAAGCCATTCCAGGCCATGGTATCAGGGCCATAGTCGAAAATCGGGTACTTTTAATCGGAACCAGGCGATTGATGAAGAAATATAACATCTCCATTGATTCAGCAACACTTAAGATGGAACGCCTTGAGGATAACGGAAAAACAGCCATGCTTGTAGCAGTTGACGGAGTGTATATGGGAATCGTGGCTGTCGCCGATACGGTAAAAGAAACATCCAGAGAAGCGATTAAACGCTTGAAAGATGCCGGGCTTGAAGTAATGATGATGACAGGCGACAACCAGCGTACTGCACAGGCGATTGCAAATGAACTCGGTATTGACAGGGCGATTGCCGAAGTCCTTCCAGAAGGAAAAGCGGATGAAGTAAAAAAACTGCAAGATAAAGGTAAGCGGGTAGCGATGGTAGGCGATGGCATCAATGATGCGCCGGCGTTGGCAATGGCCGATATCGGAATGGCGATTGGAACTGGAACGGACGTTGCCATGGAAGCGGCGGATATCACGCTCATGAGAGGAGATCTTAATAGCATAGCCGATGCCATCTTAATGAGCAAAAAGACAATCCGTAATATCAAACAAAACCTATTCTGGGCATTGGCCTATAATTCCCTCGGTATCCCGGTTGCTGCAGCAGGATTCCTTGCCCCATGGCTTGCAGGTGTGGCAATGGCATTTAGTTCTGTATCCGTTGTATTGAATGCACTTCGCTTGCAGCGGGTAAAGTTGAATGATAAAACAATTTAAATGGTTAAAAGTAGAGCTGGCCGCATGGCCAGCTCGTACCAATTTGGTCATTTCGCAATATGTTTAGTTCACCTGCGGTATAACAAGAACAAACCTATGGCAGCTTTTGTTTGCTTATAACCGAACATCTGGCTTAAAGCTCGCATATTGACAACCTAGTCTGGTTTTAAAGGCTTTAGAATCATAACCAGTAATCTTTAAAATCAGATAACAGGCTTCCCTCTAAGTCCCTGCAAACTATTTTTCCTGCCCCCATCCCGAACTTAATTTATGCTAACACCTATCAAAAAAATATTCTTGTTTTGTCTAAACGGACATTATTTAGTTCTCAAAGGACTAGATTCATTAGCGAAAGTATATGATTTATGATTGGCCGGCTTCAGCTGCGCATTTTCGAATTCTATAAATTCTTCATCGTTTGCCGATATCATTGACATATCCAGCTTTTATTCACTTTTATTATGGAGATGATTATTGAATGAAACTGCAACAACGTATGCTTATTGTAATAGTAGGGTCCATTCTGGTAATCTTGGGCGGAATGCTTGCATTCGTAGCTAATAAGACCCAACAAAGTGCGGTAAGCTCTGCTACCACTTTGGCCACTGAGTCAGGCGGCAAGATTGCACGATCCGTGCAAGGCGATATTGAATTGGCAATGGACACTGCACGGACTCTTTCGCAGACATTAGAAGGAATAAAAAACACCAACCAGACAAACCGGGCTGTTGTAAACTCTATGATAAAAACCGTTGTGGAGAAAAATCCTTCATTTTTGGCTACCTGGACAGTATGGGAACCTAATGCGTTCGATGGCCAGGATAAGAAGTTTGAAAATACCCGTGGAACAGACAAAACAGGGAGACTTATTCCATATTGGTCCAGAACAGATAGTGGTGTTTCTTTAAGTGCTTTAAGAGATTATGATAAACCAGGTGCTGGGGATTATTATTTATTGGCAAGAAACAGTGGAAATGAAACGATATTAAATCCGTATACATATAAAGTAGGAAACAAAGAAGTAGTGATGACATCTGTCGTAGTGCCGATTAAAAAAGATGACAAAGTGATCGGTACTGCCGGTATTGATATTGCTCTTGATGGCTTACAAACAATGATGCAAGACTTTAAGTTATATGAAAGCGGTTATGCGTCGATTTTTTCGAATGACGGTTCGATCGTTACTTCACCAAAGCCGAATGAAATTAATAAGAAAATAACTGATGTTGAACAAGATTCCTCCGTTACGAAAATTATGAACGCTATTCAGGAAGGTAAATCATACGAGTATAACTCACATAATTTATATAAGGTATATACACCTATTCATATTGGTGATAGCACGACTCCATGGTCGGTAGGAATCACAATACCGATAAACGAGATCACGGCTGAATCAGATCAAATGCTTATTACAACCATTATCGCGGGTGTGCTTGCGTTAATCTTGTTGGCTATTGTCGTATTCTTCGCTACTAATTCGATAGTGAAACCGATTGTTGCTACTGTTGCAATCGGGGAGAATATGTCTAAAGGTGATTTTACCGATAATGTTCCGGAGAGATATTTGAAGAGAAAAGATGAAATAGGGACCTTGGCAAAAGTTTTTGAAACCATTACAAACAGTATGAAAACAATGATAGGGCAAGTAAGCTTTAATGCTTCACAAGTAGCTGCAACATCAGAGCAACTATCAGCAAGCGCGGAACAAACAGGTAAAGCTACAGAGCAAATTACGGTCGCGATTCAGGAGGTTGCATTAGGTTCAGAGACACAGGTCTCCCATGCATCAAAGGCTACTAATGTAGTAACAGAAATCTCACGCGGCATGAACGAGGCGGCAACATCTATTCAGTCGGTGGCAGATTTAGCAGAAACAACCAATCAAAAAGCAAATGCAGGCAGTCAAGTTGTTAGTGAAACAGTTGAACAAATTAATATCATTCAACAAAGGGTTGCCTCAACAGCTGAGGTTGTTGAAACTTTGGAAAAAAAATCAAAGGAAATCGGACAAATTGTTGATATTATTACTCAAATTGCGGATCAAACGAATCTATTGGCACTAAATGCAGCCATCGAAGCTGCCCGAGCAGGGGAACATGGCAAGGGATTTGCGGTTGTTGCTGATGAGGTTCGTAAGTTAGCTGAACAATCAGGACATGCAGCAGGAGAAATAAAGGAATTGATTCTGCATATTCAGTCAGAATCAACAAACGCAATGAAATCTATGCATGAAGGAACCGAATCGATAGGCCAAGGAATAGAGTTGGTGCAACAAACCGGTAAATCATTTAACGATATAGTAAAAATGATTGAAGAAGTCAGTACCCAATCCCAGGAGGTATCTGCGATTATTGAACAGGTTAACGCCAGTTCTAAAAACACCGTGGAGATGATGGAGGAAATATCGGTTATTTCTAAACAGTCTTCAGGAAATACACAGAACGTGGCAGCGTCTGCGGAAGAACAAAATGCTTCAATGGAAGAAATATCTGCCTCAGCAGAAAATTTAAGCAGAATGGCCGTTGAACTGCATGAGACTTTAAGCCAATTTAAAGTATAAGTACTACACACCGCCTGGTATATCTAGGCGGTTCTTTTTGCCTTATTTGTAAGATGTTTATTGGAGGTCTTACTTGCCGAAACTACGGGAAAAGGACAGAAAGTATTAAGCATCAATGTTAATTTATTATAATATCTAAATTTATTCGTGGGTTTGTATGGGCACTATAGAAGGCAATTATATCTTAATGCAAAAAAACTTTCTGGTCATTAAAAATAAACTCATCATCAGAATATAATTGAGATTTATTATCATACTAAACGTACAACAGGGTAACCATATAAATGGTTACCCAAAAATATTACAATTCTGGTTCGAATGTTTTGCAATCCGTCTCTTGGCTATTTGATGCATGATTGCCCTTGTGGCTTACCACATAAATCGCATCAGCAGTACATTTGTTTCCTGAACCCCAATAGGTACAGTTATTCACTTCGCAAAGAACATCTTTAGCCATGATTTATCCACCTCCTGTTAGTATCTTTTACGGATGACCTTTTGACAATACTCGGTGGATTTCAATCTTTGCTGGTTTTATTGGTATTTTTATAAACCAATTGCTTTTACGGTTAAGTATTAGTTGGACTCCATGAATACCGGAAATTCACTCAGAGTTAACTGACCGCTACATAAGCTGTTTGTGAAAATGTAAATTCCCCATGATGAAAGCTCTAGGGGTGAAAGATCATTGAAATGTTAAAGTATGAAGAAGCTGGTTTGCCGTTTATCCACAAGGGGTGGGTCCGGCCGGTAGACCGCTGGCATGATTTTGATCCATTCATTTTGATGGCTGAGGACTGGTTTAAAGAGGGGCTTTTTCGGACCGCGAACAACTGCATTGAAAAACCGGCATCCAATCATTTGGAGAGGCCGGTTTTTTACTTATAATTCAATTAATTTTTGAGATTTCATTTGAAACTTGAGTTAATGCTTCTTTAATTGGAACAACCGGCCGTCCGAGAAGTTTTTCAAAATCCTTGCTCTCGATTGCCAGTTCACCTTCCCTGATGCCTTTTTGGATGTCAACAAGCATAGGAATAAGAAATTCCGGCACACCGACACTTTTCATAATTTCGGCATAAGCAGCGTCATCAACCTGCTGAACAGTCACTTCTTTACCCAAAACAGTACCAAGGGCAGTGGCAAGTTCATCCTGAGTCAATAGTGGGCCAGAAAGCTCGTAGATTGTGTTTTCGTGCCCGCTGCCAGTAAGTACCGCTGCCGCAGCTTCTGCATAATCTTGTTGCAGGGCCCAGCCTACCTTGCCATTTCCGGCGGATGTCACCCAAGGTGCACCTGCGAGGACACCTTGAATGCTTGAGACTTCATTCTCCAAGTACCAGTTATTGCGCAAGAAGGAGTAAGGAATGCCTGTTTCCAGGATGGCTTCTTCTGTTGTCTTATGCGTTGGAGCAAGGAAGATCTTACTTTCCTGGGCATTCACGATACTGGTATACGCAATGAATTTAACTCCAGCACGCTCTGCCGCTGCAACCGCATTTGTGTGTTGACGGATTCTTGTTTCGTTGTCCCCATCCGCAGAAATAATTAATAAGCGATCGATACCAGCAAACGAAGTATCCAGGGATTCCGGCTGATCAAAATCTCCTTGGCGCACTTCCACTCCACGAGCCCGCAATCCTTCCGCTTTCTCCGGCTTCCGGACACTGACTGCCAGTTGATTAGCCGGTACAGTCTTCAATAATATTTCTACAATTTTGGTGCCAAGTTTCCCTGATGCACCTGTAACTAGCATTTTCATTGTGATATTCCCTCCAACAAATGTTTTATTGAAATTTTTTTTGGCAATAATCAAAGCTATATTGTAACCGATATGATTACATGTAACAATTTTAGTTACATCTAAAGGATTTGTCAATGATTAAACTAACAACTTTTTGATAGTATATCCAGACTTAAACATAAAATAATATTGTAACAATAATAATTACAGTTAAGGAAGTTAGTGTTATAAATATGCATGTAAGGTGATTTCATTATGACTATCAGCAGCCGGTTCGCTGTGGAATTCCTTATTGAGTTAATAATTTCTTGTCAACTGCCCAATTTGCGTGGAAAGCCAGCATCGAAATCGCTATTGAAGATATTGAGAAAGATATTGTTGAGAATGTAAAATATAATTTCATTAGACACAGTTGGAAGGAAGGAGCCTTCCATCCTTTTTTAAATACGGAAATTGACATTATTCAGAAAATTACGTACGATTAAACCAAAGAATTCTAACTGTATCCCGTATTCAGGCAATAAGAAATCATTATGGCAGTAGAATATCTACATATTGTGTTGGTCCGCGGCTTTTATATATTACTGAATTTATTAACAGATTTCCAACGGATATAGGAGGATTGAGATGAGCGAAACGAACAGCTGCAGTGTGATTTCCATAAAGAATATGGGTTGGAAACGAGAGGGAAAAACGATATTAAACGGCGTTTCATGGGAAGTGAAACGAGGCGAACATTGGGCACTTCTGGGCTTGAACGGCTCTGGCAAAACGTCGATCCTGAAGATGGTAACAGGCTATCAATGGCCTACCAGCGGTGAAGTTTCTATTTTAGGAAATCAATTTGGAAAAACAAACTTTCCTAAATTACGTCGTTCAATTGGCTGGGTAAGCACATCCTTGGATGACAAATTCCAAACACGCCAATATGAAACGGGACTCGAAGTTGTCCTTAGCGGCAAGTTTGCTTCTGTCGGACTATATGAGGATATTACACAGAAGGATCTGGATAAAGCTAACCAATTACTTGAGCAATTTAACATCGCACATTTGAAGACTGAAGTGATTACAGCTTTTTCACAAGGGGAGAAAAGGAAAGCAATGATTGCGAGGGCGTTAATGGCTTCCCCACAATTGTTGATTTTGGACGAGCCTTGCAATGGATTGGATATCAAATCCAAAGAACAGCTTTTATCAACGATCGAACAGATGTCGGCTATGCCGGACGGACCGACACTTTTATATGTGACACACCATGTAGAGGAAATTATCCCGTCCATAACACATGCTCTGTTGATGAATGCTGGTAATGTCATTGCCAAGGGGGACAAGAAAGCAATATTGACAGAACCTTTGCTTGAAAAGACCTTTAACGTGCCATTATCAATGGAGTGGGAGAATGGGCGTCCATGGATCCGCGTTAACTCACCAGTTGGGAATAGATGATATAGCCAGGATTGGGAAACATAACATGTTAAGACTGCTGCAGCAGAAAACACAGAAGTGGTGATTGCTTTGGAATTAAACTATGCTCCGCCTTTATACCAACAAGCTTATACAGAATTTAAGAAGTTAATTTTAACTGGCCAAATTGCGCCCGGTGAAAAAGTCGTCATGTCAAAATTGGCTGAAGATTACAAGATAAGCCGGACACCGCTGAGGGAAGCCCTGAGGCAGCTTCAAACAGAAGGACTGATCGTCCAGGACCAGACCGGAATGAAGATTGTTGAATTAAATAAACCGGATTTTTTGGAACTGTATCAATGCCGTATTCTGTTGGAAAAAGAAGTTATTAGATCAATTGTAACGATCATTCCCGACAGTGATTACCACAAAACCGATGCGGTTCTTTTGGAATCAAAGCAAGCCATCGAACAGGGAGATGCCTTTCGAATCCTTGAACTGAATACACAGTTCCACGAATTATTAATCCAGCATTTTCCCAACAAAAGAATGATTGAACTGTTAAATCATGTCAGGTCGTTACTGCTTCTATATCGTGCCAACATCAATAAAAAAACCAAATACAACCTGGAGATTTACGAGGAACATTGCGGAATCCTGGCCGCAGTAAAATCCAGGAATGTGGAAAGAGCTGTACAGTTAATGGAGGATCATCTGTTGAATGATCAAAAAAGAGGGTTGGAAGACTTTTCTTGAAATCATCCCGATTTAAAAGAGCAAACGCGAACGCGTTTGCTTTTTGATTTTTCTAAGAAATTATTTGTGTGCTACTACAGATCAAAATATTTAGAAAATTCTGTTGACTAATAGGCTGGCCCAGATTACAATATGGTTGTATCCTGTATACAGCATACAGGGATTGGGGGTGTAATAGAACACAAGGCACCTTAAGAAGTCGTTATAAGTTACATCGTACTCTTAAGAAACATGTAAGCGTTAACAAAATTTTAGATGGAGGTATGGTAAATGGGTCCTCTTCAAGGAGCAAAGATACTGGATGCATCCCAAATCATGGCCGGTCCATACTGCACAATGGTACTTGCCGATCTAGGGGCAGAGGTCATTAAAATTGAAAAACTGCAGGGCGGCGACGACGCCCGCCAAATGGGACCATATGTGAATGGGGAATCCACTTGTTTTTTTCAGATTAACCGAAACAAAAAAAGTATCGCACTAAATCTAAAGTCAGAGGAAGGAAGAGAAATTTTCTACGAATTAGCAAAAGAAGCGGATGTCATCGTAGAAAACTATCGCCCAGGAGTCACAAAGTCTTTAGGGATTGACTACGAGACAATCAAAGAAATGAATGAAGGAATCGTATATTGTTCCATTTCTGGTTATGGGCAATCGGGCCCATACTCTCACAAAGGCGGTTTTGATTTGGTGATGCAAGGTATGACCGGGCTCATGAGCATGACTGGGGAACCGGGTGGACGGCCGCTGAAATCGGGTATCGCCGTATATGATATTGGTGCCGGTATAACAGCTACATACGCAATACTTGCAGCTTATATCCATAAGCTGAAAACCGGGAAAGGGCAGATGGTGGACATCTCTCTCGCTGAAACCGGATTGCCATGGTTCACATGGGAAGCAGGGGCCTACTTTGCAAATGGAACGATTCCGCAGGCAACAGGCCATAGGCATCGTGTGTCTGCTCCGTATCAGGCCATCCAGGCAAAGGATGCTTATATGATGGTAGGCTGCGCAAACCAGCGCACATGGGAGAAATTCTCTGCTGAAGTACTCGGAAAACCTGAATGGGTGAACGATGAAAGATACCTGACCAATTCACTGAGGCATAAAAATGTAGAAGAACTGGAGAGGGAGATAGAGGAAATCACCACCCAGAGAGAAGCAAGCTACTGGATTAATAAATGTGAACAGGCTGGTGTGCCTGCTGGGCCTATCAACAACTTCGGAGAAGCGGTAAACGATGAGCACTATCTGGCCAGGGATATGATTAAGGAGTTAGACCATCCTGTCATTGGTAAAATGAAGGTGATTGGCACTCCTACTAAATTTTCCGAAACCAAGATAGAGATTAATACACCAGCACCTCTGCATGGTGAACACAGTGAAGAAGTCTTGAAAGACCTTGGTTTTTCTACAGACCAAATTCAAACGTTAATAGACAAAGGGATATTGAAACAATCTCCCCAGGTTGTTTCCACATAAGGAAGGAGTTGTATAAATTGACTGTCACCGATCAAAAGCACGTATATTTATCCGTGGAAAATGAGATAGGAACCATTTATATTAACAGGCCGGAAAAAAGAAATGCACTCACATATGACATGTGGATTGACCTGGCTCAACTGGTGGATGAGTGCAATGCAAACCCGGAAGTAAAAGTAATCGTATTTCGCAGTACGACGGAAAAGGCCTTTTCTGCGGGAGCGGATATCGGTGAATTTAAGACCATACGATATACGGCTGAAGGCGCAGCAAAATATAATGACGCAACGATGGTGCTGGAAGAAAAGATCGCTAAAAGCCCAAAACCTAGCATTGCCATGATATCAGGTTTTTGTGTCGGAGGCGGATGTGAAATAGCGGTGGCTTGCGATTTCCGTTTTTCTGATCAAACAGGAAAGTTTGGAATCACTCCAGCCAAACTCGGATTGATTTATAATACACCGGGAACAAAGAATCTGGTTGATTTAGTCGGTCCGTCAAACGCTAAAGACATTTTATACACCGGCCGCATCATTGAGGCTGAAGAAGCTATCCACCTAGGCTTGATTAATAGAATCATAGAAACATCTCAGCTGGAAGAGGAAACCTATAAATATGCCAGACTAATCTGCCAGAACGCCCAAATGGCCGTAAGGGGATCCAAAGTGATTATTAACAAAGTTCTTGAAGGCGATACTCATGATTCAGAAGAAACTGGGAAATTAGTAATAGAATCTTTCATTTCTGAGGATTATCAAGAAGGAGTTTCCGCATTTTTGGAGAAAAGGAAACCAGAGTTTAAATTTTCTTAATACTCTGAAATAAGAAAGCGCTTTTATTCTGAATGGAGGTGATTATCATAGGAATTTATCGGTTGAACGAGTTTGAACCACAAATCCACCCCTCTGCCTATATTGCACCGGGAGCCCAAATCATCGGCAATGTTCAAATCAATGCCGGAGCGACCATTTGGTTCAATGCCGTGCTCAGAGGCGATAACGAAAAGCTGACCATCGATGAAGGTGCGAATGTCCAAGATGGTGCCGTTGTCCATGCAGATCCGGGATATCCGGCACATATCGGGAAAAATGTAACCATAGGGCACAATTGCGTGATTCATGGCTGCACGATTGAAGAAGGTGCGGTAATAGGAATGAATGCCACTGTATTGAATGGTGCTCTGGTAAAAAAGCAAGCTTTTATTGCAGCGGGCGCATTGGTTTCCGAGCAAAAAGAAATCGAGGAAAAGATGCTGGCTGCAGGCATCCCGGCGAAACCGTTAAAGCCATTAAACGCCGATTTATTGAAACGTGCAAAAGAGGGTGCAGACTTCTACCGCAATAATGGAAAAAGGTTCAGGGAAAACGGTATCGTCCAAGCCGATGGAAAAATTGGACAGAACGTATAAGGCCCATTCATATCACTTATTTCCTAGACACCAGGAGTACGGAACCTAACTGGTCATCTCATTCATCTACGAATATTTCCCTTCCGCTGACATGGCTAAAATCAGATTCCATGATCCTATTGCTTGAACATACTTTTAAAGCAAAGTGAAAAATGCATCCGCGTAACCCGTGGATCTTTAGAACGCTTTCGTTTAAGGCAGCATGCCCACACTACCTCCAAATGGCTAATACATCCAATTTGCTATCTTAATCGGACGATCACGGACTTAAGCACATAAAAAATTTTGGGGGAGAAATTCATATGAGTATTGAACTTATTTCAATTCTTATTCTTTTGCTCATGTTCATAGTAGGCTCGGTATTGCCAATCAATATAGGCCTGTTGGGATTTGTAGCTTCATTTATCGTGGGTGTGCTCATCAGCGGTTTGGAAGTTGATGAACTGTTCGCGGGCTATCCAGGGGATTTATTTATTCTCCTTGCAGGGGTCACATACTTGTTCGCAATCGTCCAGAATAACGGAACGATCGACTTGATTACAGGCTGGGGGCTTAAGCTTGTCAGAGGAAAAATAGCCCTGATTCCATGGGTCATGTTTGCACTTACCGCGCTGCTGGCCAGTATCGGAACCCAGGCAACATCATGTGTTATTATTATTGCACCAATTGCGCTGCGACTGGCTGCCCAGTATAATTTAAACCCTATCATGGTAGGAACTATGGTGGTTACTGGCGCAACAGCGGGAGCTTTCTCGCCTATCAACCTGTTTGGCTTAATTGTCAAAGGTGTAATGGAATCGAATAATTTGGCTCATGAGCCAGTTCTGCTCTATATCAATTCATTATTCTTTTGTACACTTATGGCGGCTGTGTTGTTTATCGCGTTTGGCGGCCTTCGCTTAATCAGAAATGTAAACGCTTCAGAGGCATATGTTGCCGCTACCGCGGAAGCTGGTGCAGCACCATCTAACGAAGTCAAATTAACTCCTTATAGGGCAGCAACATTAGCTGGTATTGTGCTCCTTATTGTCATGGCGTTAAAGTTCGAAATGCACATGGGACTTGCGGCAATGATAGTTGCGCTGGCACTCGCACTTATGGCTCCGAAGCAACAGTCTCAGGTACTTACTAAAGTTCCTTGGCCGGTTATCTTTATGGTTACAGGTATCGTTACTTATGTAGAAGTACTTGATAAAGTTGGCGCATTGGCCTATATGAGAGATTTAATCGCTACTGTGGATAACCCTGTCAGAGCGTCTCTACTGGCTTCCTATGTAGGTGGAATCATATCTGCCTTTGCTTCTACAACTGGATTCCTGGCAGCAATCATCCCGCTTGCTACGCCTATTCTCCAGGATCCAAACATTTCATCCGTCGGTGTGATCGCAGCAATTTCCATGGCCTCCAGCATTGTTGACTTAAGTCCGTTTTCAACGAGTGGAGCCGTTATCCTTGCCAATGCCCAAGGAATGAAAGAACGGGATTTCTTTATCAAGATGCTGATTGTTTCTGCAGGTTTTGTCATACTTGGACCGGGATTGGCATGGCTGGTATTCGTAGTCCTGGGATTGCCATGGTTCTAATATATAAATGAAAGCATGTCAGGATTTTATGAAAAGATAAATAGGCACGATGAGAGGGGGGTACTTTAGTACTCCTCTTTTTTTGCGGATATGAAGAAATAAAACTGCCTATTTTCAAGCGTCTAACTGATCATTTGCTTTACAACATGCTAAACAGCTAAAAGATTACAGCTATTTAATAAAAAAGGGCGAAATAAAACCTTGAATTTGAAAGCGTTTTCATTTAAACTAGGTGTACAGAGCAAATGTACATCGTGGTTTACTGCTTCTCGGTGTAAAAATCCTGGCGGGCCTGCGAATTTTTCATGGAAATTTCTAGAATCATATTTTTTGATGTTAGCAGAGCTGTTTTTTGGGGAATATATTCGATAAATCAAAGGAGATTATACAAAGGAGGAGGAAAAATCATGGAAGAATATAAATTTACTGATTTCGCTCATGAAGATGGATTTGAATTAAACACATACTTAACGTACCTGTTTGAACAAGCAAGTACAGGTGGATCGGAACCGAATCTTCAAGCAATCAATGAATGAAGCAAAGCAGAACATCAAGGATAATAAAATGATGCCCCAATTAATATAAGCGGTCTTGCTTGTTCTGAATGAGAACTGGCAAGGCCGTTTATGATTTTTAGGAAGGTTCGAGGACAAACGAATGTTTTTATGCTGCTTAAATAACGGCCATAACCAAAAAAGAGTTAGCCTTTGTCCTGCCTCTTCATGCGATAGGGCAAGATTAAAAGCGTTCAAAAAATTGCTTAAAAAAATCTTCATTTGAAAACCAATCATCCTCACACTGGCACTCGCAATCATCATTGCAGCCACAATCTTCATTTTTTCCGCAATCGCATTTACAATCATCTTCACAGCCGCAATCTCTGTTTTTTTCCCAATCCAAGTTCCAGAAAGACATCCGAGCCACCTCCTTCATGATGGATTATTATATTCACATCAGGAAGGTAAAGTGAGGGCAAATGACTTGATGAAATGGCTGGTTTACGTTTTTATTTCCAATGGAGGGCAATTGACCGTGGGGAAACAGGGGGAGGACTTGGTGGGATTTGAACCCACAAAACACACAGCAGTTTGCGCATAAAACTGCTGGTTGCTCTGTGCTTTGAGCTACAAGTCCATAGCTGTATTCTTAACAAAAAGAGTAATAATATGCACATAATTTTCTGAAAAGCCTATTAAGGTTGGTCTGCCACTCAGGCATTAGAACCAACCAAGAACGAAATGATATTGCAACCAGCCAGCCATAACGAAAAGAGATTCAGAATATTATTTACTCTTCTGCCCCATTGGTATATAATCGCATAAGACAACTCGGATTTAAATGGGAGGCAACACGATGACTGTCGGTATTACGGTTTTGGGATTTATAGTAGGAACTCTGGTTGGCATGACCGGAGTGGGGGGAGCAGCCCTTTTGACTCCTTTTTTAATAGTGATGGGCATCAATCCTGCGATTGCGGTAGGAACGGACCTTGTCTATAATTCGATTACAAAAATATTTGGGGCAGCCCAGCATTGGCGGCAAAAAACAATTGACTTTAAATTGGTAAAATATTTAGCAATGGGCAGTATTCCGAGTGCAGTCATTGCAATCGGTTCTTTGCATCTTTTTCCGGCATTTCAACAGCATCAAGAAAATATCATTAAACATGCACTGGGATATGTATTGACATTGGTCTCCATTTCCATCATTCTGCGAGTCTTTTTTGATCGGAAGATGGGGCCAAACCGCTGGCAAAAGCTGCCTTTGGAAAAAAAGAAGACACTAACGATAATGGTGGGTGCATTCTTTGGATTTATCGTTGGCTTGACTTCACTTGGTTCCGGATCCTTATTTGCGATTGCTATGCTCTATTTATTTAATATGAAACCTTCCCAGATGGTCGGAACAGATATCGCACATGCTTTTCTGCTAGTAACTGTAGCAGGTATTATGAATGCCAGTTTTGGAAACGTGGATTACTTATTGGCAGCCAATTTGCTATTGGGTTCCATACCAGGCGTGTTATTGGGCAGCAAGCTATCACTTAAAGTATCGCCTAAACCGCTCCAGGCAATTATCGCAACCATAATTTTAATCAGCGGTATCAAACTTATTAGTTAGAATTTTCTGTTTTAACCATGACGATTCCCTTTATCCGGGCATCGTCTTTTTTTAAAAGTAATTAATACTTAGAGGTTGACCGAGTTCAAATATATACATCCAATTCAGTTATTTGACACCATACCCTTATCTGCATGTATAGTTAGAGGAGTAAATTTTCAATAAAGGTTGTGACGATCATTCTTGCGTTACTGATATTTTCCATACTGGCAGTCTTTTGGTTTCTTTATACACGTCATTATCCTGTTAAAAATATCCCTTGTATTAAAAATGAACATTTCATTAGGGACGACGACACTATTTTGTTGGATATAAGGGATTATAATGACTCACGCTCTGATTCTGACAAAATATCAATGAACATACCGTATGCATATCTAAGACGTTTCAAAAGCGAGATTGCAGATGGAAACATACATGTCATTGCCGCCGATAAATTGGAGTTGAATCTAGGTTTGCGGTTTTTAATGAGGAAAGGCTTTAATATAACAAGCTATGAAATTATCGATTGTCCTTGCAAAGAATGAATGAGAATTTTTAAAGAAGGACCACATTTTTTTATTTCTAGAGCGAAAAAATATACGTCTATGCCTGGATGAAGCAAATTAGAACAAGGTGTTTCCGCGTTACTTGTCGTATATAAAATGTAATGGATTATCTTGAAATCCATTATACATGACGAGGTAGAGTCTGGAAATTTTTACAGGAAAACACAACAAGTAAGCTGACATAATCTTGGATAGAAAAATTGAAAAAGGGGTGAAGGCTGCCTCTTTTTTTCATTTCCTCTTTTGCTTTGATGCACGATTTTGTAACGAAAATCATGTCATATTGTCTTTTTGAATGATTGAAATATATGTATAGGGGGAATCATTGATGGAGTTTGCTGCCAGTGAAAACAGGTTGGCCTCGATAAAAGTAATCGGTGTTGGCGGAGGTGGAAACAATGCCGTTAACCGTATGATTGAAGACGATGTTGAGGGTGTAGAATTCATTGCCGTTAATACAGATGCACAAGCGCTTAATTTATCGAAAGCTGAAATTAAGATGCAAATCGGTTCAACGTTGACAAGAGGCTTGGGCGCAGGCGCCAATCCGGAAGTAGGCAGAAAAGCGGCCGAAGAAAGCAGACTGCAGATCCAGGAAGTTTTATCAGGTGCTGACATGGTCTTCGTTACTGCAGGGATGGGGGGCGGGACAGGAACCGGGGCAGCTCCTGTCATTGCTGAAATCGCGCGCGGGCTTGGTGCATTGACGATTGGAGTCGTAACGCGTCCGTTCAAGTTTGAAGGCAATAAGCGTTCTACCTTCGCGGCAGGCGGGATTGACGCGATGAAAAATGCGGTGGATACATTGATTGTTATTCCGAACGATCGTTTACTGGAGATTGTTGATAAAAAAACACCAATGGTAGAAGCATTCCGGGAAGCGGACAGTGTCCTGCGCATGGGTGTACAGGGTATTTCGGATTTAATTGCTGTCCCCGGATTGATCAACCTTGATTTTGCCGATGTGAAAACGATCATGTCCAATCAAGGATCCGCCTTGATGGGAATAGGTGTCGCGTCAGGTAAAGACCGTGCTGCAGAAGCCGCAAAGCAAGCCATTTCCAGTCCGTTGCTTGAAACTTCCATCAATGGGGCTCAGGGTGTACTACTGAACATTACAGGCGCTAGCAACCTGAGTCTGTATGAGATACAAGAGGCAGCCGATATTGTCGGATCAGCTGCAGACCAGGAGGTAAACATGATTTTCGGATCAGTGATCAATGACCATTTAAAAAATGAGATCATGGTAACCGTTATAGCCACGGGCTTCAATGAGCAAGAGATTACCTCTCGTTCCGGTCAAGTAACGGACACGATTCCAAAAGCTTACCCTCAAACTAATCGGGGTCAGGAACAACATGACAATCGAGGCAGGCCATCAAAGAAGAGAGAAGAATCACTCGATGTACCAACATTCCTCCGAAACCGCAATAACAGATATTAATAGTACAAAGCTGTCTAGACGCCGTTCATGGGGATACCGGGCGTAAAGACGGCTTTTTTTGTAGGCTCTGTAAATTAATTTTTTTTGAAAAATTCCACATTGGTCCCTGTTGAATTAAAGGACTAGAGTGAGTAATTTTCTGTAGATGTGATGGAAATAATTAAGAGATAAAAATAGCTAAATAGCTGATGTAATCCAACCTGAAAAAATGGGTATTTGATTCATTCACTTTTATACAGAGCATTATCATAATTTAGGCGTCCAAACCAATTAAACAAGCAACTTGCCATCATTGTTCTATATGAGATAAACATACTGCTCTCTACAGTGGGAAAATGGGCTTGAGAAAAGCGAAATTAGGTGACACAATAGTAACAAAGCAGAAATTATTTGTGATAAATATTCCAGTCATTACATATAGCAAATGATGCAGCATCCAATAAAAACCCAAAACAGGATTTCTCAAGGGTACCGGCACATCCTCACGGAAAGGGTGTGGTGCTGATGACGGCCTTTGAAGCGTTGATGTTTGCATGTGCGTTTGCAAGCCTAATCGTGGCAATTCTGTCATTTAACCAAAAAAAGTAATCCACCCCGGCAGAAAGTCCTCCATGACAGGGTGGATTATACCTTATAATAGCTGACCCTTCGAAGGAACCTTCTATTGTTAGACCGTCTGGTGTGCGCAGCACTGACGGTCTTTTTTAATGTATGTTAATTTATTCCTGTTTGATACCAGCTTTTTTATGGAAGTTGTCCATTAAGCTAAACATGCACAGCCCTAAAAAGAAAAGTTTCCTTTTTTGAAAAACATAGGGTTGTCCAGTTGAATTATTAAAATATATTATAACCAACCATATGTGCATGAGAGTGGGGTTGGCTGATGAAGAGCAGAATTCACCGATGTAATTGCAGGAAGCTTTGGTCTGTACAAAACAGAAAAACGACTATCACGGCAAGCACCGTCCTTCTCTATGGGGAATGGAATACAGAAGTAAAGCCTGAAAGGATAACCAATCCAAAGGGATTTGTCACAACAATTCACAGCGAAGAAATTATCCTGAATCCAGCAAATGACGTTATCATGCAATTTAAAAAGGAAGGCAGGCTGCTTTACGATAAAAAAGATGTTGATTTTAACGTTGCAAGCGGTCAATACCTGTATTTTGCAGAAGATGGCACTTGCTACATGCTTAGTAAAAGAATTGGATGGGATTGACCTTCCTTAAGGACGAAATCAATGTTAAGTGGAGAAGAGAACAAATCCGGAGGTCAACCAAAAAGAAAACGAACGGATTTTCATCTCCTTGATGAATCCTGCTCGTCATTGGCGAAAAAGAAGTGTAAATATTGAATCGTATACAGAGGAACCTCTGGTATTTTCAACAAGAATTATCAGTAGAGCTCTTCCGATTTACATCGCTCGAATAACGGGCGGTGTTTTTATGTGTCATCAATAGTCAGTGGTACAAGCATGTCCCTGTTTCCCTTCATAACTTGAAGAGAAGGAATGAAACAAGGAGTTGATAGATTGACAAAAGTGCAGTTGATCCCATTTCAGGTAGAAGGAGTTCAAACGTGCCTAACCGAAGTCCCTCCAGGAATAAGAATGATTCAGGCGCCTTCCATATGGCGGAAAGGAATCAAGGGAGAAAATGTAGTCGTGGCGGTGCTTGATACCGGCTGCCAAATAGATCACCCTGATTTACAGCAACAAATTATCGGTGGATACAATTTCACGAACGACTACAAAGGGGATCCCGATAATTTCTCCGATAATAATGGACACGGGACACACGTTTGTGGAACGATAGCAGCAGCTGAAAATGATACAGGGGTAGCGGGAGTCGCTCCAAAAGCAAAACTTCTCGTGTTAAAAGTGTTAACGGGTTCAGGGGTGGGAGAAATCAAACATATTGTTTCAGCATTAAAATATGCTGTAAGTTGGACTGGCCCACAAGGTGAAAAGGTAAGAGTCATCTCGATGTCCCTTGGAGGACCGGATGATGATCCAGCCCTTCATTCTGCGATAAGAGATGCAGTTAAAAATAACATTTTGGTCGTATGTGCTGCAGGAAACGAAGGGGACGGAAATTCGTCAACGCAGGAATACAGTTATCCGGGTGCATATCAGGAAGTAGTGGAAGTCGGCTCTGTTAACTACCTCCAACTCCCTTCAAGATTTAGCAATACGAACAGTGAAGTTGATTTAGTGGCACCAGGCGAGCAAATTATATCCACATATCCCCATAATCAATATGCTTCTCTGTCTGGTACATCCATGGCTGCACCACATGTGTCCGGAGCGCTGGCACTTCTGATTGAGAAATACGAGAAAAAACGGAAGCGCCGTTTAACCGAGCGCGAGCTTTTTAATAGATTGATAAGGCACACAAAATCTTTGGGTTACCCACGAAGCCAGGAAGGTAACGGCATGCTGCTGCTGAAAAATCGTAAAACACAGAAAGGTCGTCTTCTTAAAAGGATCCTCATGGCACAGATTAAGGAAGAGAATAGGTGAGAAATTTAAAGAATCAGTGAATGCTGTAAGTAAAACCTGTCTGTTGGTACAAGATTGGTGGTAGAAAAGCATTAAAGATAGCTGCGCATTGCTTCACCCGCATTACTCAAGCAATACATGTTGACACATCGGTATACGAGGGATATGATTTAGAAAAGAATAGCAGACTACTAGGGGTGCCCATTCTATGGGCTGAGAGAAAAATGAATGTTTTTCAACCCTTCGGACCTGATCTGGATCATACCAGCGTAGGAAAGTAGTGAAGCGGAAGATTTTTTTCTCTTACTAACTACAGCCAGGTCCTATTAGGGGTCTGGCTTTTCATATTTCTGGAGGTTGAGATCATGGAATTGAAGAATCAAGTGGTGCTTGTAACAGGGGGAAGCCGGGGGTTAGGTAGTGAAACAGTAAAGGCATTTGCTAGAGAAGGTGCCAAGGTAGTCATTAACTACTTTAACAGTGAGGAAAGGGCACAGGATTTACAAAATCAAATCGGAGATCATGCCATTGCTTTAAGGGCTGATATTCGTGATGAAAATGAAATTCAATCGATGTTTCATCAGGCTAAGGAGCATTTTGGCAAACCGATTACAACGGTAGTGAACAATGCCCTTGTGAACTTCCGCTTTGATCCCGTTACAAAAAAGGATGCCTCATCAATCTCGTGGCAAGATTTCCAAGGCCAGTTGGAGAGCGCGATAAAGGGCGCATTATACACTGTTCAGGCCGGACTGCCTGATATGAAAGAAATTGGTTATGGACGGATTATCAATATTGGGACCAACCTTTTTCAAAATCCGGTTGTAGCTTATCATGATTACACAACAAGTAAAGCCGCTCTTTTAGGTTTTACACGAAATATGGCAAATGAGCTGGGACAATACGGGGTCACCGTGAATATGGTTTCGGGCGGACTTTTAAAAATGACAGATGCCAGCGCCGCAACCTCTGCAGAGGTATTCGGCATGATTGAATCCTCTACACCGCTTCGTAAAGTAACAGATCCAGCCGAAGTTGCAGATGCGATTGTATTCTTTGCTTCTCCCTGGGCAAGGGCTGTGACCGGACAAAACCTGGTTGTCGACGGCGGCCTGGTGATGGATTAAAAGGGGGTTTTTTCTATGATGACAACGAAAATAAGCGAAACATTACAGAAGGTAAGGGATGTAAATCCACTTGTTCATAATATAACCAATGTGGTCGTTACCAATTTTACAGCCAATGGTCTTCTCTCCCTTGGAGCCTCTCCTGTCATGGCATATGCAGCCGAAGAAGTGGCCGATATGGCCAAAATTGCGGGAGCACTTGTTTTGAATATCGGTACATTGAATCCGATTGAAGTAGAATCCATGATTATCGCTGGAAAATCAGCAAATGAGAGCGGTGTACCTGTTATTTTGGATCCAGTCGGTGCAGGCGCAACCGATTATAGAACCGCAACCGCTAAAAAAATAATGGCCGAGGTAGATATTAATGTTATAAGGGGTAATGTGGCTGAAGTAGCAAATGTCGCAGGTGAACGGTGGGAAATCAAGGGGGTGGACGCTGGTGATGCCGAGGGCAATGTCGTGGAGCTTGCGATATCTACAGCCAAGAAACTTCAAACTCTTGTCGCCATCACAGGAAAGGATGATGTCATTTCAGATGGAAAGACCACCTACATCGGTCATAATGGGCACCCCATGCTGACAAAAGTAACCGGGACCGGTTGTCTGTTGACTTCGGTGATTGGCGCTTTTGCTGCGGTGGAAAAGGATTTGATGCTGGCTTCCCTGGCGGCAGTCACATTCTACGGAGTTGCAGCTGAACGAGCTGCAGGAAAAACCGTGGATAAAGGGCCGGGCAGTTTCCAAATCGAGTTTTTGAATCAATTATCAATGACTTCATCAGTTGACATTGAACAATACAGTTCTGTGACAAAAATAGAGTAAACAAGAAAGGGGCGCGGGACAACAATGAATAAAGCTTTGACCATAGCCGGTTCTGACAGTGGGGGAGGGGCCGGAATCCAGGCCGATATTAAGACATTCCAGGAACTGGACGTTTTCGGGATGTCAGCGATCACTGCTGTAACTGCACAGAATACATTGGGAGTACAGGCTGTATATCCAATGACATCCGAAGCGGTGGCAAAACAGATTGAATCCATCGGCGAGGATATCGGCGCAGATGCCGTCAAGACCGGCATGCTTTTTAATGCGGAAATCATCGAGTCTGTATCAGAAAAAATAAAGCAGTATGGGTGGGAAAATGTCGTCGTCGACCCAGTCATGATCGCTAAAGGAGGAGCATCCTTGCTCCAAGCTGAGGCTGTCCATGCTTTAATACGGCATTTACTGCCGCTTTCCATAGTGATCACTCCAAATATACCGGAAGCCGAGGCATTAACGGATACCCCGATTCGCACAAGGGAAGACAAAGAGGAAGCTGCCCGAAAATTGTTGGCACTGGGAGTGAAAAATGTCGTGATCAAGGGCGGACACGATGAAGATCCGAATCAATCATCCGATTTGTTTTTTGACGGTACTGAATTTGTCACCTTGTCTACGAAGCGGATTCCTACGAATAATACACATGGTACGGGTTGTACTTTTTCTGCTGCTGTTACGGCCGGGCTTGCAAACGGTGCCAGTATATACGAAGCTGTTCAAACAGCCAAAAGCTTCATTCAGGCTGCTATCAAAGGGCAAGTACCTATTGGACATGGTCACGGTCCTACGAATCACTGGGCTTATAGAAAAAGCTCACATAAGGAGTAGGAAGCAAAATGGGCAGAATCAACAGCGAAGAATTGCGCGATTTATTAAAGGTATACTTTATTATGGGCAGTACTAATACTGCAAAAAATCCTGAAGAAGTTCTAAAAGAAGCCATTAATGGGGGTATTACACTGTTTCAATTCCGGGAAAAGGGAGAAGGAGCCTTAAAGGGTGACGAAAAATATGCTCTGGCCAGACAACTGCAGAAAATTTGCAGAGCAAGCAGCATCCCTTTCATCGTAAATGACGATCTCGAATTGGCAATGGAAATAGATGCAGACGGTCTGCATATTGGACAGGAAGACGAGCCGGCTGAAAGAGTCAGGGAGAAGATCGGCGATAAAATACTCGGAGTATCCATCCATACGATTGATGAAGCCGAGGCTGCCATCAGGGCGGGAGCTGATTATTTTGGGTTAGGTCCCATATTCCCTACTAATACAAAAACGGATACGACCCCTGTCCAGGGAACATCGCTCATTCAAGTGTTCAGGAAAAGGGGAATAACGGTCCCCATTGTGGGAATCGGAGGCATTACAGCTCAAAATGCCGGGACTGTCATGAAAGCCGGTGCTGACGGAGTATCCGTCATTACGGCAATCAGCCAGGCTATATCAGTAACGGATGCCGCAAGGGAACTAAGAAAAAATGTCTAGGGGGTCAGTCCCCCGACGCTTCAACGCGTTAAATCGCCAAGTATCAGATCCACAGTGATAGAAATAGACGCAATAAAACCCGGATCCAGGAGCATCCGGGTTTTTGCATAGTGTACTATCGAACAATGTGATTATTCCAATTATGCGAGAGAAGAATAATATGACTCTTCGTTATACTCCTCTTTTTTAGGAATAAGTAAAAGGGATGCACTGTTGCTATGCTAATAACATATACAAGCAATACAGGAGATATGATGCGGAAAGAGTAGGTAGTAGAAAGCATCATTTCATAAGATTAACAAATTTTTGGCGGTATTGGTCAGGGGAAAGGCAGGCCGTTACAAACGTTAAACGAAACGGCCATCATAAAAGCTCTTTAAAGTAACTGGTTTCATCATAGATCCCCAAATTCGTTTTTGGCAAAAGCTAGGATTTGGCAGAAAATTACGCAGACAGCCGTGAACTCTTCATTCTCCTTACTTCCCATGAATTCAACAATCGAAAAAGCGGAGGCAAGGTAATGCAAACAACAACGATTCGAAGGACCTGTACTGCTACAACAAAAGTGGCATCTGCGTTAAGAACCGCTGCAGTAGTGGCCATTTCCGCAACCCCTCCTGGTGCAAAAGCCAATAGCGAGGTCAGCAGCGAAATTCCAGTAACTTTTGCTACAAACAAGGCACATAGTAACATACACATGATAAGTGCCAATGTACTGAATAAAGATATTATCAATGTTTTTCTTATCCCCTCGAACATCCCTTTGTAAAAACGGGAACCTACACAAGAAGCGATGAAAATTTGAGATAAAATCATGGCAAGGTTAGGCCACCACGCTATCATCTCGTGTCCTGAAATGAATGTGCTAAGCATTTGTACCGAAGCAGCACCTATCATTCCGCCTACAAGCCATGGTGCCGGAATTTTTACATATTTAGCTACATAAATCCCTGCCCAGGCTCCCAGTGCCAACAATGCCGTCCAAAGAAGCTGGCTCAATTCAAATTCCGGGGCTGTTATTGTTGCCGGATTGCTTAAAGAGACCGCCTGTTCAACGTGATTATGATACCAGGATGATGCAAGAATGGGTACGGTGAATATTACGAGAAAAATCCTCATTGTCTGGATAATGCTTACGACAGCAGTATTTGCTCCCAATTCTTCCGCTATTGAAGGCATTGCCGCAATCCCTCCTGGTGCCGTTCCGAATAAACTTGTCAGCATATCCGTATTGCTGAATTTCCATAGGACAAATCCAGAAAGCAAAGAAAGGATAATAGAGAAAACAAGCATGATAACAATCGTATTCCAATTATCTCTGAGCGTGTGTAAAACGGATAAATTAATACTTTGTCCCAGCTCAATGGCAAGAATTAATTGTCCAACATTCATCCACTTTCTTGAAATGCCTTGTTGGCCTTCAGGCAATTTTAAAAATTGGGGTTTTGTAATAGATAGCAGGGCAGCCATAATCAAGGTGCCAATTATCCACCCAATCGAAAGACCTGTTAATGAAAGAACAAGACCGCCAATACTGCTTAATGCGATAAACCGGATAGTTTGAAACAAATTCCTATTATCCTTCAAATAAACTCCTTCTTTCATGAATATCAAATAAATTTCTGCAAAAAAACACAACGCTTTTGATTTTATGTAAAAGTTCTGTCTATTAAAATATAAAGCATACTAAGCAATAATTAAAATACGAATATTGTATAATAAACCATAATCAAAAATTATGGCTGGGTGGTTGTTTCTCTATGGATGAACGGGATTGGATCATTTTACGGACGCTTTTTCATGAAAATAACATTACAAAAGCTGCAAAAATGTTGTATATATCACAACCTGCTCTAACTAACCGCTTGAAGCAAATCGAGAAAGAATTTGGAGTCAGAATTGTCGAAAGGGGGAGAAGGGGAGTCACCTTCACTCATCAAGGTGAATATTTGGCAAAAAGTGCAGATCAAATTTTATTGCAAATCCAGAAAATTAAAGAAAATGTACGCAATATGGAGAATAAAGTAGCCGGAACTTTAAGGTTGGGTGTCTCCAACTTTTTTGCCCATTACATGCTTCCAGACCTCCTAAAGCTGTTCAAGGATCAATACCCCGATATTGAATTCAAAGTGACGACGGGCTGGAGCAGTGAAATCACCAATTTATTATACAATCAAGATATTCATATTGCATTTGTGAAGGGTGACCATAGCTGGAAAGAGTGTAAACGATTATTATTTGATGAAAAAATTTGCATTGCATCAAAAGAAAAAATTGACATTAATCAGCTGCCGTACTTACCCAGGATCGATTACAGTACAGACTACTTATTGAAAACTACAGTAGATCATTGGTGGGCAGAAAATTATTCAAAGGCTCCATTAATCAGCATAGAGGTTGATAAAGCAGAAACCTGCAAAAAAATGGTGGTCAATGGACTTGGTTATGCCATAATGCCTACTTTGGAACTTAAAGATATAGACAACTTGTATAGGACCGATCTGACAACAAAAGAAGGAAAGCCTATATTGCGCAATACATGGATGTTCTATCATGAGCACTCTATGAAACTAAATATGGTGGCTGCTTTTGTGAAATTCATAGAAGGTATCGACTTATATAATTTCGATATATCCAATTAAGAAGAACAGATAGTCTTTTGAAGTGAAACGGAGTGTAATGGTGTGGGGGAAAGGAAAAATAGTGCGGAATCATTGATCTTTTACTATGGATCCGCACATTTTGCTGCTTGTTTCATACTTTTATTGAGAAAAATCTTTAGAAAAGAAGTCAGGGTTGAAAAGATTATTTGTTAAACAAATCAATTCCTATTTTAATTAGGATTCATCTGTGTTATTAAGCTTTTCAGAAATGTCTCTAAGTATCATGTTTTTTTCCTGCTGTATTTTCAGGAATTTAAGCAGAAACCAGATAATGAATACGATCGGTGCTATATAAAAGAAAATCGTAAAGATCGGAAAAAAGGCAAAAAGTTCATCACCGTTCATGTGTGGGTCTCCTCTCGTGTTTTGGTTAATTATACCACACTAAAGAGATGCCAGCCTTTGCCTCACTATTTTCTGCGACGGAAATGGGCGTGGTACACTTTTCTTTCCTCCGCAGCTGATTCTGCATTTCCCATAAAAGGGTTTTTGGCTTTCTCAAGTAACAGTTCCTTCAATTTTTGCAGTCGCACCGGTCCAACGCCAGGCAGGTTTTCTGGAAGATCCACTTTAACTTGACCGCTGCTTTTGTAAAAACGAATTCTCCCATGACCCGTTGATTCCGATTTACCCAGGGTATAAGTAAAATCAAAATGTTGTTCTATGTACGAGGATAATTCAGGCAGGCCAAGACCTTCGTAAATGCCAGGCAATACATGATAAACAGGCCGGCCGGAGAATGAGAACGAGCATATTTCCATTTGGGTGCCCCTTTTGATGATTGTTTATTTGATACGTATTATTATAACCATTGTCCTGGCCTATCAATTTGTGCTCTCTTAATTTCAGTGTCACTCAGCAATTATTCTAGTTCAGAAACCTGGTCTAATGATAAAAGGGGAGGTGGTTGGCGTAATTCGGTGGCAGTGAAACTGAGAAACTAAAGTGTACTTTTCAAAAAAGACCTTCATTTGGGTATGTAAAAGGAAGAAAGCTATGGGAGAAGTCTGTCGATTGTATTTCATTTTAGTAAAGAAGTAAGCACATTTAAGTGCTTACCGCTAAACTTCATCCAATGAGATGGTTCTATGGGTTAGCTCTTTATTAGAATTTAAAACGCCAATAATAATTTGATTATCTTCAGTGAGTGTGGCATATCTAAATTGTTCATCACCATGAATGATGAAATTTGCATCCTTTTTTGCTTCCATCTTGGCAAAGACATTTTCTTTGTATTCAAGCGGAAGAAAATCATCTATACTGACGGTTGATCTACCCACCCATTTATTCATGAACTCTTTAATTGCTAATTGTTCAATCATCGATAGTTTTTCTTTAAATTTTATCTTATCCACTGTTATTGTTTCCACTTTATCACTCCTCATATAGTATGAAAGTGTATACTTTTAAAATACACCTATCAACTCTATTGGAATGACAGTTTATTTACATTTTGATTGCATTCGTTAGTAAGATTAATGCAATATTTCAGCCTGAAAAGAATTTATCTCCGATGGATTATTGGAATACAGTATGATCATTCATCTCGCCGAGCCTTTTAAATAATTCTCGACTTTTTGCGTTCTTTGTCATTGAAACGCGGTTTTCTGAAAACAGCCACTAGAGAAATAACAAAGCAAACCCCTAAAATTGATGATAAGACCCATGCAAAAAGCTCAATTGATTCCATGATATATCGCCTCCTTGTGTATTTTATTTTGTGTCAGGCAATGACCGATTTTAAAAATAAAACAGGAGAAGCAGATTCAGAAATAGCATAAAGCATCGTTAATACTTTGATATCCCGATATATTTTTTAATTATGTAACACTTTCTTAAGGATTAGAAGGGCTTCGACAAAACCTTCTAAAAAAGCTGAAAACATGATAAAAATAGCCAAAAAAAGGACTGAAGTACAATAGTAACTGTCAGTCCTTTCCACCGTTACCTGCCTCATTGGCAAACTAATCGGATGAAACAATTACCAATATCAAAACTCTCCTCATGCACCAACCAATTAACGCTCAATGTGTGAAAGTTCTTTCATCAAGTTAGCGCCGTCAATATACCACCCATCGATTAGACTATTTCGTCTGATAATAAAGTGAATGATTGTTTTTTCTTTTTCATTATTTTTCTTTATCAGGACAGCGTTGACAGGTATTTCGAGGAGTACCGGTTGATCGCGCTCTTTTACATCGATCGTTGACAAACCTGTTACCTCGAAATAGCTAATCTCTTCTAGTGCCTTTTTTAGTTCGGATTCTTTATTTATGCCGTCTACAGTTTGCTTGAGGATGTCCAGATCGTCCAAATTAACGGCTATGGAAAATACATTAATTAATTCGAAAGGCCCAAGTGTGTCTAAATATTCGTCCATCTTTCCGCCAGCCTTTAATATCATTAAGTGGTGAATTACATCCATTTTACGCGATCCATGTGTGGTACTGCCGAAAAAATGAATACAGAAATGTCCAGGAAAACCGTTCTTTAAAGCACCTGCCCCATGCGGCATTCCATGCATGGAAGCAGCTATCATTTGATCTTTCACACGGATAAGGATCGGTCTCCTTTTCCAGCTCCATCTTCCGTTATATATTTTCTTCATCAATCTTGTGTCTTTCTTCGTTAATGGTTGTACGTCGGCATGTCTGCTCCCTGCTCTTCTTTGTCCCTTGAATTGTAACCCCGTTTCAACATCAATGATGGTAAAGACCGAACCTTTCGGCAAAATTTGATTTGTTTTATGCCAAGGCAATACTTCAACCATAAAGCTAATCGGGTTATCATACTTCTCTAAATATTCAGTTCCAGCCAAAGCTTTCACAGGAAACACAAACAATGAAATGATGATAAATGCAATGGCAAATCGTTGTAATTTCATAATGGTTCACCTCTTTTTTATAATGGACTCGATAAACGCGATCCAATAAACGAAATTTCTGGAAAAAGTTTAGTATTTGCACTGATTGGATATAAATTACAATTCACATAAAGAAACTGAGGAAAAAACACATTTTAAATAGGACAACCTTTCTACCCTACCCCTCTACATCGGTTGGACATATTATAAAGCGTAAGTAACATTTCAAGTAACGGCAAAGGGGGAGAATATATGGGTGACGGATATGCTGGCGGCAGCAGCTTTGCATTTATCATCGTAGTATTCGTTTTGTTGGTCATTGTGGGTTGCGCTTGCTTTAGCGGATATTAATCATCAGAAAAAGCCTGATACTGGGTTTGTGTCCAGTTATCAGGTTTTTTTATTCCAGTTATAAAAAGGTTAATATGTTAGCCGTTTGTTAAATAGGATACGTTAAGCCGTTATTCCCTAATTGTCACTATCGCTGAAAGGCGTGAAGTGATCTCACACAGAGAAGCAGAGGATTAATTTCTCCTGCTTTTTCATTATGTTTGGTGGGTTTCTTATACACGGACCATCTTTTATACGATATATTGTTTTGCTTCTTCCAAAACAAGCCAGTTAATTGGCCAAGCCTTGAGAGTTTATTCTATTTTCAAAAATAACATGGATCCATATATCTCCATTTTGAACACATTAGTTAAGCACATTGGTGAAAAGACACATTTTATATAGGACAAACTGTCTACCCTGTCCGTTTCAACTGGTTGTACATACAATGAAGAGAATTCGATGCAAGGGAGGGGAAAATATGTCTGGTGGAGGATACGGCGGTACTTTTGCGTTTATCGTTGTGATTTTTGTTTTGTTGGTTATTGTAGGCTGCTCTTGCTGGGGTGGTTATTAATAACTAATTTTAAAGCCTGATAATAGGTTAGAATTCTCTTATCAGGCTTTTTCAGGTATTACAGACTTACTGAACCAGACAGGCATTTCAAAAGCTTGTTACATATGCATTTTTAAGCCGTCAGTAACTCATCATCATACTCCTTTTGAATATTAAAAAAAAGATATTCATGACAAGTTTGAAGAATTATTACAAATTTGCCTGTCCAAAACTTTGACTTAACATTGGTCATCGCAACCGTTTGATTATTTTCTTAGCCCCTTTAAAGTACGACTTAGGAAAGGGGTTTTGTTTTTATACAACATTATATTCAGTGTGATAACATTCCAGCAGCTTACAAATGGTGAAAATAGGCAGTTGAAGTGGTAACAATACCTACAGGACATTCATATTTTGATGGGGAAAGTACTTGAATCATTTGTAAATTTACCAGCATGTTGCTTTCACATCATGTTTTTTTAATAAACGGAGGTTATCAGGATGAATGATTTTCAAAACGAACTCCAAATGTTGAACCTTGGAGATTTCCAGACAAGTGAGGCTGTTCCTTGGGATCAAAACCAATACTATATGGATTCGTCCCGGCAACTCGGTGGTTTCGGAGGCTGTTTCGGCGGTGGTTTCGGTTTCGGTGGTTGTTTCGGCAGTTGTTTTGGTTGTTTTAGCTGCTTCCGCTGCTTCAATTGTTTCCGTTGCCACAGTTGCTTTAGATGTGGCGGGCGTTGCTGGGGTTGGTAATTGTAGTTTTGTAAAGACTGCCTTTTTGTTGCCAAAGAGTAGAAGAGGTCCCTGCATTAGTCGTGGTAGGGACCTCTTCTCATTAAAATCAGACATAAGAGACAAATTGCGATACATAGGATTGTAGAGACAGTGGTGATGCAGATTTAAAACAGCTTGGAGGAGCGACAATGATAAATTTGACCCCTTCTATGCGCCTGAAAGTTAAAAGGGACACGTTTTATCTCCCAGATCCGAACAGAGGTGTATATTTTCGGAACAACTCGAGTTCGTTCTCGATGGAAGGCAGTACGATCGTGCAGTGGATTGAAAAACTAATGCCGATGTTTAACGGTGAATACACGTTAGCGAATCTGACAGAAGGATTGCCGGCCCCATACCGGGATAGGGTCTATGAAATTGCAGAAGTTCTGTATATAAACGGCTTCGTTCGAGATGTCAGTCAAGATCGTCCCCATCAATTGACGGATCAAATCCTTAACAAGCATGCTTCTCAAATTGAGTTTTTGGACAGTTTCGGCGATTCGGGTGCGTTTCGTTTTCAGGCCTATCGTCAGGTAAAAGTGTTGGCAGTTGGATCCGGTCCTTTTTTTGTTTCGTTGGTTTCTTCCTTGCTTGAATCCGGATTACCTAAATTCCATACTTTCATTACGGATTTGGTACCGACCAATAGACGGCGGTTAAGGGAGCTCGTGGCACATGCACATAAAACAGACCACGAAGTAGCGGTAGAGGAAGTTATGGTCCAGAAGGAAAGGGTAAGTTCCTGGAACGAGATTGTGAAACCGTTTGATTCGATATTATATGTATCACAAGAGGGAGATATAGAGGAATTACGGGAACTTCATACGGTTTGCAGGCAGGAGAACAAGTTGTTTCTCCCCGCTATATGCTTTCATCAATCAGGTCTGGCAGGTCCGCTGGTTCACTCGGAATCAAAGGGGTGTTGGGAGTCTGCCTGGCGCCGAATACACCAAACTGTGCTGGGCAAAGACCAGCAGTTACCGGTATTTTCCTCTACTGCAGGAGCGATGCTGGCCAATTTGATTGTGTTTGAATTGTTTAAAGAGACTACAAGAGTGACGGAATCGGAACAAAATAATCGATTCTTCCTGCTTGATTTGGAGACGTTAGAGGGGCAATGGCATTCGTTCATGCCTCACCCGTTGGTGACCGGACATGGTAAAGCTCAATGGGTTGAAGACTTTGATCTAGCGATTGAAAACAAATCGAACAGAGTTGAGCCAAAGGGATTGTTTCTTGCTCTGGGCCATTTGACATCGGAAAAATCAGGAATATTACACGTTTGGGAGGAGGGGGATTTAAAGCAGCTGCCCTTGGCTCAATGCCGTGTTCAGGCAGTCGATCCGTTGTCGGAGGGACCGGCTGAGCTGTTGCCAGAAACAGTCTGTGCAGGTCTGACGCATGAGGAGGCACGGAAGGAAGCGGGTCTCACCGGGATTGAAGCCTATGTGTCACAAACAGCCGACCTTCTCATTAAGACGCTGCCGTCTAATCCGAAAGTAGAGAGTAGTTTATTAGAAATACAGGGATTTGTAGGCATCGGAGCAGGGGAAACAGTTGCGGAGGGTGTTTGCCGCGGGCTGCAAAGGTATTTGGACGAGGAGTTCCGAAAGCAGCAGGTCAATCAGAAGATTATTGTTCACCGGATGCTCTTGGGTGCGGTAGAAGATGAACATTGCCGGTATTATATGCAGGCACTTACAACGATGCAGGGATCTCCGATGATAGGCTTAGGAAGGGAAGTGTCAGGTTTCCCTGTAGTATGGGTCGGCACAAGCTGCGGCTGGTTTGGCTGTGTAGGCTTAAATAAAACAGTGGCTATGCGAAATGCATTACAAAAGGCAATAATGAAAGTCCAAAACCAAGGGGCTTTTCTCCCGGCGCAAGGGTTAGAAGCTTCAACTGTACTTCAGGAAGAACCGGTGCAAGTGAACCTTGCAATCCCCTCTGAAAAAGATTCAACACAACCTGAAATATTAGAGTCAGCATTGAAGGTGTTGGAACGGAACCGCATACAGCTCTTGGTTTTCGAACTGGAACTTGAACCGTTTTTGAAAGAGGAGCTGGCAGGGGTGTTCGGGGTGTTGTTGCGAGAGGAGGAAACAAGGTGAATGCAGTCGTGTTGGTTGTCGGAGAGGGAGTGTTGGCTGACAGCGTGTGCGGAGAACTGTCCGGACAATACCAGATAGCTCGCCAGACCGATTTCGAGTCAGGAATACCAGATACGACTGATGTGGCCCTTGTACTGCAAGATGCTTGGAATCCTGCTGTTCATCATAATGCGGAAGAGTTACTGCGAGCAACCGGCACTCCATGGCTGCCAGGCTTCGTTTCATTTGGCGAGGGTGTGGTCGGTCCGCTGCTACAACCGGGTACGCCGGGATGCTACCAGTGTGCGGACCTGCGGAGAATCATGGCGGGACGCGACCGTAAGGAGATGTGGGAGATACGGCAGCAATTGCAGGTACAAGGAAGAGTACCGCGTGATGTTGCGGCATCAGCGACGGGACTTTTGCAGATGGCTCACTTGATCAAAGCGGAGTTACAGAGGGTATTGCAAGGCGACCAGCCCAATTTGGAAGGCAGGGTATTGTTAGTTAACTTGAAAACACTGAATAGTTCCAGGCATTCCTTTCTCCCGGACCCGTTGTGTACGGTGTGCGGCCAATTGCCTGACGATTCACCAGCCGCGGCCCGAATTTCACTGCAGCCAAGTCCCAAGATAAGCATAGACAATTACCGAAGCCGTTCGATGGATGATCTGAGTAAAGTTCTAGCCAAAGATTATCTGGACCATCGGACTGGGTTGTTCAATGGCAAAATGTATGACCTCGTGCCACCTTTTGCCGACGCAAGTGTCAATCTGCCTTTGTTCTTTGGGGACGAAGGGACAGCTGGCCGAACCCATTCATATGCGGCAAGTGAGTTGACTGCCATTTTGGAAGGCATCGAGCGGTATTGCGGTCTCGAGCCCCGTGGCAAAAGAACCGTAATCCATGACAGCTTCCGCAATTTGAAAGAACAGGCACTCAATCCAATCAAGGTAGGTGTTCATGGAAAAGAACAGTATGCACAACCTGGTTTTCCGTTCAAACCATTTAATCCTGATCGCCCGATCAATTGGGTATGGGGCTATTCGTTCTTAGAAGAGCGGCCGATTCTGGTCCCGGAGCTGCTTGCTTATTACAGCCTGGGCGGCGGGGAAGGATTTGTCTATGAAACTTCCAACGGATGTGCATTAGGGGGAAGTTTGGAGGAGGCTATTCTGTACGGAATTTTTGAAGTAGTAGAGCGTGATTCGTTTTTGATGACTTGGTATGCGAATTTGGCCCTCCCGCGACTTGATCCAAGTTCGGCAAACGACCAAGAATTGCAGTTAATGATCGAACGGGTGCAAGCGGTGGCTGGATATGAAATATATTTGTTTAATTCTACCATGGAGCATGGTATTCCAAGTGTATTTGCGCTGGCGAAAAACAGGAAGCAAAAGGGACTGAATATCATATGTGCGGCTGGAGCCCATCTCGACCCGGTGCGGGCGGTGAAAAGCTCCGTTCACGAGTTAGCTGGCATGATGCTGACAATTGACGAGAAATTGGAGGCGAACCAGGAGGAGTATGTGAGAATGCTGCAAGATTCTTCACTGGTAAAGAAGATGGATGATCATGGGATGCTGTACGGCTTGCCTAAAGCTGAGGAGCGCTTCAAGTTTTTGCTTGATGGCAATCGTCCGATGCGAACTTTTGACAACGAGTTCAAGCGAAAGGCAAGTCATTCAGACCTGACCGATGATCTGCAAGACATTCTTAAGGTGTTGCGTCATTTGAACCTGGATGTGATTGTGGTGGACCAGACGACACAGGAAACCAGGCGGAACGGATTGTATTGCGTGAAAGTGTTGATTCCGGGGATGTTACCGATGACATTCGGACACCATCTCACCCGTCTAACAGGGCTGGAAAGGGTACTCCGGATACCAATGGAGCTCGGGTATGCGGAAAAACCGCTGGAACATAAAGAGCTTAATCCACATCCGCATCCTTTTCCATAAGCAGTGTATAGGGGGCAGGAGGATGAGTCTAGAGGAGTTTTTGCACAATTTGCATTTTGACATTGACAAGGTAAGCCCGCCGGATTGGGAAGTGGATTGGGAAGACGCTCCGCTTCCATATAAACTCTACCGCGGCTTGCCTGTGGTTCCTTTTTCATTGGAAGTACCGATTGCGCTGGATGAATGGTTTGAACCCTCAAAGCCCGACCATCGCAAAATCGGCAATTTTCTCTGGTTTGTGTCAGGTCTAACTCAATATAGCCAGTCAGTCTTTACTTTGGAACCATCAGAACAAAAAGCGGAACTAATCCAGTCATTTCGGCGTTTTGCTCCTTCCGGAGGAGCCTTGTATCCAAACGAATTGTACGTGTATCTAAAGATGGAAGATATCCCTCGCGGGGTATACCATTATGATGTGGCCCATCACCGCTTGGTGTTGTTGCGGGAAGGAAATTTTGATTCACTTATAGCCCGGGCTCTTGGTAATCGCTGTGACATATCCACTTGCTTTGGAACTATTTTTGTATCGACAATGTTTTGGAAGAATTTCTATAAATACAATAATTTTTCCTACAGGCTGCAAGGTTTGGATGCCGGTGTGCTGATGGGTCAATTGCTCGAAGTAGCGAAACGGTTTGCCTTCGAATCAGGAGTATATTTCCAATTTCTTGACAGGACCATCAACCACTTGCTAGGGCTATCCGAACAGGAGGAAAGCACATATGCAGTTATTCCATTATCGGTCAATCCAACAATATGGTTACCTAATGTGGGGAATATAGAAGGGCCGTTTTTGGATTCTGAATTATGCCAGCAGTTGACACCCATTCAGTTTAATCATTATGTCCGGTCGCGGCGGATTAAAGAGTATCCGATGTTAACCAAAATGAATGAAGCGTGCATAATGAATTCAACGGGTTCTTTTGGCTGGTTAATTGAAAAGGAGAGGATGGATCTTGACGGCGAAAGGGTAGTTCTGCCTCCCGCTAATCGGTTGTCCTATGATCTGGCGGCAGTTTGCAAAAAGCGGTATTCACCGGATATGGATTTCGTTATGGGAAAGGTAAGTATACAACAGCTGGCTAATTTGCTTCATGAGGCAACTGCTTCCTTCCAATATCGAAATGATTTGGACCAAGGTCACGAGTCCCGTATTTCACTTTATGGCTGTTTTTATAATGTTGAAGGCCTTCAAGATGGTGCCTATCAATATGACAGCGATGCCCATGCATTAAGACTGCTACATCCTGGAGACCATAGACGCCTGTTGCAATACGGAATGTCTGCGGATAATGTGAATTTGTACCAAGTACCTATTTGCCTGCATGTTGCAGGGGACAAGGATCACTTGACGATGCAATTGGGGTACCGAGGATACCGTATACAACAGATGGAAGCAGGTATGCTTGTGCAACGATTACTGATAGCTGCATCTGCCATCGGGATGGCGGGACACCCGCTGCTTGGGTATGATGCGAATGTGAGTGATGAAATTTACAAGTTGGATTCACAAGGAAAAACAAGCCTGATCCAAATACCGATCGGCCCTTATCGAAACCGTCCTTGGCTGAAGGGAAGTTTACACAGTTAAAAAGCAAGCAAGAATAAAAATGAGACAACAAAGATGTGTCCATGAAGTAGGCTTGAGAGGAAATTATAATAACCCCTGAATTTTATGCGCATGGCGTAAATGGATTTTAAAAGGACTAAAAACTGGGAGTCGTTATATAACCAACTATGGAACAACGGATTTAACTTAAATGTTAACATCTTTGGAATTAACGTTAGTTTTTAGCGTTATAAGGGTCGCTTCGGCGACCCTTAAACTTTTTGCTCTATTTTGCCATTCCAAATACCGTGCTGGATTCAGGTATAGTTAGTCCAAGACGGTACAGATGCTTGCGTATGCCACTGCGTTCCCAGGTTTTCAGGAGGGGCACATCCAAAGTTTGTTTCGGATAGAATATCCCCACATTCGTGAGCTCTTCAAAGGTCAGCCCTTCACGTACATACTGTTCAATGGTTTCATCCCGTTCTTGAATGATAGCCAGGAAACTCTCCATTGCTTGTTGGAAATCAAGTTTGGAGAAGACCCCTTTTTGGTGTCCTGTTATAAATGTGTCGGCATCAAGGCTGATCAGGCGGTTTCCCGACTCAATGAAATCATCGATGCTCCCGTCGGTACCGTTATACCATGGGCCGAATGAAGTCATGTCATAATCGCCAACATAGACAACACCCAATTCCGGAAAATAAGGGCATGAAAGTCCTGAGGTATGTCCCGGCGTATGAAGAAAGCTGACCTTAACTCCGCCAAAAGAATATTCCTTCTCATATTCATACGACTTCGAATAGCCACCCAGGTTTTCAACCCAGTCCTGCGGCAGGTTTTTACGCCACATCTCTACACCTTCCGGACCCCATTCCTGATACACTCCATTAAGCCTTGCGATGCCTTCAATCGTTTGAGCTTTTTCAAATTCAATCTGGTTGATCCATTTTGCTGCGTCCCGAAACAGGTGATTGTGGCGCGTATGGTCCGGATGGTAATGTGTGTTTACGATCAATTCAACCCCGTATTGCCGATTAACTTCTAATAGGGCATCGGGATCACCACCTGAATCGATCAATACTTTATCTTTACAATCAATGTACAGGCTTCGTGAATAGGGAACCTTACTGTTGTTGGCACCTTCCACGATCAGAAGTGGACCTATGCGATTCATCATTTTCACCTCTAAAATTAAAATATCTTTTTCTTTTCCTCGGCTTTATTATGTAAGGGATTTTATTCATCCAAAATCTGAATGATTGTTCATTCATAATACCATAAAATTTCGGATCTTGAAACATAATCGAACCTTATCCTCAATGGTATCATGGAGGTTTCTAATTGAAAGATGTATTAATCACATTATCGATAAAGTCTTTATTCATATTTATTTTAGTCGCGCACACTTACTCGTGTCTGGGTATAACACACAAATCGACAGCTACAGAATGCAAGCTATATATACTATTATTGATAATTTCAAATAAAAGCCGATATGACCGGCATTTCAAGTATAATTAACCATAGTCAGATTTTGCATATGATATTTCTTATAGAGAATCCTATATATAAATCGGATAAAAATAAAAAAACGAGGTTTATTCATGAGTGAAAGAAGTTTTGAGGATTATAAGCTAAGCGATGAAATAAGAAGAGCACTTGCATTGTTAAAATACGAAACTCCCACAGAGGTCCAGAGTGAAGTATTACAAGTAGCACTGGGAAATCAAGATGTTGTAGTAAAATCCCAAACAGGCAGTGGAAAGACTGCTTCCTTTGGTATACCTATTTGTGAAATGATTGAATGGGAGGAAAAGAACCCACAGGCATTGATTCTTACGCCAACCCGAGAGCTTGCAGTTCAAGTTCGGGAAGATATAACGAATATAGGAAGGTTTAAACGGATTAAAGCTATGGCCGTTTATGGAAAAGAACCTTTTGCGAAACAAAAAGAAGAATTGAAACAAAAAACGCATGTAGTCGTCGGTACACCAGGACGAGTGATGGACCATATTGAAAGAGGAACACTGGTCTTAGACCAAATGAAGTATTTTATTATTGATGAAGCGGATGAAATGCTTAATATGGGTTTTATCGATGAAGTAGAAGCGATTATTCAAGAACTTCCTTCAGACAGAGTAACAATGGTATTTTCTGCTACATTGCCTAAAGATGTTGAAAATCTCTGCCATAAATATATGAAAGATCCTATCAATATCGAGATTGCTGCTACAGGGATGACAACTGATACAATTGACCATTATTTAATTGAAGTGAAAGAGGAAGGAAAGATTTCCCTGCTTAAAGACGTTACGGTTGTTGAAAATCCAGAAAGCTGTATCATTTTTTGCAGAACGAAAGATCATGTCGACACAGTGTTTACCGAATTGGATGAAGCCAATTATTCTTGTGAAAGACTCCATGGAGGATTAGAGCAGGAAGATCGGTTTGCCGTGATGGATGGTTTTAAAAGGGGGAATTTCCGTTACCTTGTGGCCACGGATGTTGCTGCTAGAGGAATTGATATAGATAATGTGACACTTGTCATTAACTATGACGTTCCAATGGAAAAAGAGAGCTATGTCCATCGAACAGGAAGAACGGGGCGTGCGGGCAATAAAGGGAAAGCGATTACGTTTGCGACACCTTATGAAGGAAAATTTATTAAAGCTATCGAAAGATATATTGGCTTTGAAATCCCTTCCATGGAAGCTCCCGGACATGAGGAAGTTACAGGAAGAAAAGCCGCTTTTGATGAGAAAATCAGCGGCCGGCGAGTCGTGAAAAATAATAAAACGGCCCGAATAAACAAAGATATCATGAAACTCCATTTCAGTGGAGGAAAAAAGAAGAAGCTTCGGGCTGTGGATTTTGTTGGAACGATTGCGAATATTCCAGGAGTAACAGCAGATGATATTGGAATTATCACCATCCAGGACAATTTGTCGTATGTTGATATTCTTAATGGAAAGGGCTCACTAGTTTTACAAGCCATGGAACATACAACAATTAAAGGAAAGAAGCTGAAAGTCAGCAAGGCGATTAAGTAACTAAATCCTCAGGTAAGGACGATTATGCCCCTCGCATAATGGTCCTTTGCAGTTAAACTTTTGATTAGAAAAAATTTAATGAAAGCAACATACATGTTTATCGATTCATGATTTTAAAAAACATTTGATATACAATTTTTTTTCTAAGCTCGAATTTTTCGAGGACGTATAATTAATTTGATTGCTGTTCTTTCTTCATTATTGATTAATATCTCTGTAAAGGCAGGAACAAATATCAGGTCAACGCCGCCAGGAGCGACATATCCTCTTGCAATGGCAATGGCTTTAATTGCTTGATTTACAGCGGCAGCGCCAATCGCTTGAATTTCTGCATTGCCTTTTCCTCTCACGACACCAGCAATCGCACCTGCAACTGAAGTCGGATTTGATTTTGATGATACCTTTAAAACATGATCCATATAAATTGATCCCCCTGTTATTTAATCGCTTATTTGATCAGTGAAAGGAACGCAAGTAATGTATCTTTAACTAATATTCATTTCCAAATGAAACAGAACCAATTAAATGGATTGCTTTTATCCTTATTAACTGGCAAACTTAAGAAGACAACAGACTTCCAAGAAAGAATAGTATAGGTGACTAACATGATTGAAATAAAGACTTCCACACTCAGCAATGGTGAACTAAATAGAGGGGTATTTGCAACACGCGATATAACTAAAGGTGAGCTTATACATGAAGCGCCGGTCATTCCTTATCCCAATAAGGAGCATGTTTTCATAGAGAAAACGTTACTTGCTGATTACGCTTTTGAGTATGGTATTAACCATTCTGCAATCCTTTTAGGTTATGGTATGCTATTTAACCATTCATATGAGCCTAATGCCACATATGATATTAACTTTGATAACCACACGTTTGAATTTTATGCATACACAGATATAAAAGCAGGCGAGGAGATCCTGATCAACTATAATGGTGATGTCGATAACAAGGATGCTCTATGGTTTAATGAGGAAGACAGTGAAAAAGCCTGAATACGTAATAAAGCTATAGAATAAATTCTTGTCGCACGCCAAAAGGACTGATTTAATATAAAATTTTTGGTTCAGTCCAATTTTTATGGTTACTTTGATTATATTCCTCGCATGCGTTTCGTGAACAAAAATAGAGAAGCTTTATTAATATATGGTGAAAAAACAGGTACGAAGAGATTTTTTCAGACAGGCACATAATTACGCATAAATCTGGGAATAATGGTAACATAGTAGTTAGGAATTAATCGAATGGACAAAATGCTAAAAGTGGATTGGAGGAAAGGTGTCACCTTTTTGTCAACTCTATAGATTAAAAGGAGTACTAATGATGACCACAATGACCACCATCACTTTTGCAAACAACCAGAAGGAATTGGATCGCAAAATCGAACAAATTACTCAAGACCATGAACGACTAAATCCTGAAAGCACAGTTGAGCTTTCTTTTCTAAATCCGAAATTAGAGGAAATTCATTTTCTGCCTCATCATACTACACAATTATTAATTGGAATACGAATAGTAGCAAATGACGATAAATAAACACCGTTAGGCGGCCGGTTTTAGTGAAAGAGGTGTAAAGATGGCGGATAAAAACAAGCACCAAACTGGAGAAATAGTAAGAATAAAAACAACTGATGAATTAGTAACCATAAACAAATGGCAGTATGTAAAGAGCATGAAGCAGTACTCTTATACCGTAAAAGAGCATCCAGCAACATTCTATTTCGAAGATGAATTAATTAATAATGGGTGATTGCCGAATTGAATCCTGACACCAAAGTAATAACCTTAAAAATTTAATTAGCTGTTTGCCAACCAGTATGCTATACTGAAAGCAACCTTTGAAGCTTTAAATCTTTTTACATTACCTGTACCAACTCCCTGCTTGCTCGTAAAGCAGGGTTTATTATTATATTATCTAATAGAAAAACAAAAAAACAGACTCTTTTTACAGAGTCTGTTTGTGTATATATCATTCAAGATTAAGCTTTTTGAACGTTAGCAGCTTGAGCTCCACGAGGACCTTGCTCAACGTCAAACGTTACTTTTTGACCTTCGTCTAAAGATTTGAAACCTTCGCTTTGGATAGCAGAGAAGTGTACGAATACGTCGTCTCCATTTTCCCGTTCAATGAAGCCGAATCCTTTTTCTGCATTAAACCATTTAACTGTACCTTGTTCCATTTTTGTTGCCTCCTAGTGCGTTACCGCACACAATGTATTACTATCCTTGCCCAAAGTGATCATCAAGACGAAAAGTCAAAACTAATGCTATCCTTTACACCGAACAAAAATAATTCTTTTTTAATATAACAGAAATCGAATAAGTTTGCAAATTATTGTTATTCCCACAACAAAATATTTTATATCAAGGAGAAACCGCAGGTTCCAAAACAGTCAATGTATTATCTTGTGTATTGAGATTAACATTGGTACCAATTGGTATGGCAGCTTTATAATAACCGTGCCCGGTAGCAAGGTTGACCATCAGGGGTTTTCCCAGGGGGACTAACAAATCATTTATTAATTCATCATACGTTGTACCATAAGATACAGGGCAATTGGTACATTGTCCCATAATAATTCCAAGACAATCCTGGAATTTACCTGACAGCGATAATTGGGTCAGATACCTAAAAATCATGTTAGTAGGTGAATGGGTCTCTTCTAAAAAAAGGATTTTTCCGCGTGTATCAATTTCATATGGTGTTCCAAGGGCATTGACTAACGAAGTCATATTTCCGCCTACAATAGGTCCTCTTACATTTCCCGGCACCAGGCTTCTTAGAGGCATATCCGGTGGATTTTGGATAGCTTTAGGGGAAGTCGTTGTAGACGTTGTTTGAAAGAATTGATTAAAATTGTAAGAAGGTGTGTCCGGTCTAAAATCAATAAGCAATAAACTGTGGAAAGTGATTAAATTGCTGGTTTGGTACAGATTATTCAGAAGGATTGTTACGTCGCTATAACCAGAAATTATTTTAGGGTTATCTCGTATGACTTCGTAATCCAGATGGGGAAGAATGGTCTGGACCCCTGTGCCTCCCCGGGTTGGCAGGATCATTTTGATTCTACTGTCAGTGAACATGTTCATTACATCTTCGGCCCTTTCCTCGGCCGATGCAGAAACAATACCCTCATAAGAATAAACGTGCCTGCCAAAGACTACATTAAACCCCATGTCCCTCAAAGTTTGTGCCCTTGCATTAATGATATTTGCATCAAGAGGGCTGCCGGGTGTAACCACTCCGATTGTGTCTCCTCTTTGCAACAATGGTGGTTTTACTGCCATGTTTTCCTCTCCCTGTATTCCCTTTTGCATAATCATTTGCGACTCTACGTCGGTCTATATTATGACTTTGCTGAGCAAGGAAACCCACTAAGTAACAGAGTGGTTTGCCCTTGTTCTTTATCATGTAGTGTCCCTGGGAACATCAATCAAAAAATCACTTAAAATGGTTTTCCCATCGATTTTTAAAAAATTAAGGCCGATCCCAGTACCGAGGTGGTTGATATTGTTGAAAAGAATAGTTTCTCGCAACATAATGTTGACCATCGTTTCTTTGATCAGTCAACCTGGCTTCTTCATCATGTTTCTGCCGAGGCTTGCAATTTTCAGGAGGACCTATAAATGTACCAGGTTGTACAGGAGCAATGGAGTTTTTCCATTGATTTTCATCTGGAAAATAAGTATGTGACATGACGTTTGCCGGAGTGAACTTTAAAAGTTCAGAACCTAAAATAACCGAGGTTCTGGTGCGTTAAATATGTCCACGAGGTGTGTGTCATCTTCAGCTGCCACTTCGTAATGCCGCTATCCTTGAGGAATATTGGCAACCTGGCCCGGTTTAATCGGATAGTTTTGGATTCGTTTTGTAAATGGGTTAAATAAAGAATCTAAAGAAGAGCCTGAAATGCAATAAACGAGCTCTGCTGCATTTTGGTGATAGTGAGGCTCTATAACATTATTAGCACTTAAAAAAATATCCAGTAATGATATATTTTCCAATGTATTAATTGGTTAATGCCTAAGATATTAATATAATTCCGGCTATCCTTTCTGAATAAGGTACTTTTGTTTACATCGAAAGCGAATGTAGCATCGGGGGAGGTGTAATCCATATCCGAAACCATTTATATTCCTGCGCTTATTTATGATTTTGTTCACATACTAATCTATGCAGCCGTTAAAAACTGGTGCAGGTACCTATTCTATGAAACACAGGAAGAATGTTATTTTGTTAATCGTGAAGCAATTGAACCTAATGAAGGAATACAAAGTCGATCAAATAAAATCGAAATTCGTCAGCACGGTCAGCCATGAATTAAGGACACCGCTTGGCGGCCCGATTCAATAATTTCTCAATAACAAATATATTGGCTTCATTACCATCAACAATAAGAATACTTATTATGTATTTGTCCTAAATCCTAAGTATCATTAATAAACATCCTTTTTACCCCATTTTAACTATCATGAACCTTGTAAACGTGTAAATTGAGAGATTTCAAGATTCCGATTGTAGTACCAGGTCAAATGTTGCCCCTGGCTGATTCACACCAGGTAAAAAAGAAAAAGACAACCAGAATAAATGCAGGGTATCCTAAGAATGAATACATATGCTGCCATTGATCACTGTAACCGATCCATCCCAGCCTTCCTGAAATCTTTTCGAAGAGCATCATGGCCAAACCGATAAGGATTAGAAAAAGAGTCCTTTGTAGCAAATTCATCCAGGACAAAGCCGTTACACAAAATAGTGTCATTACCGGGATTCCTATCAGGGTGAATCGAATATCAATGGAAAAGATATTGGTAAGGGGCCTGGCCTGAAACGTATATAATTGTGTTCCTGTCAAGATTAATTCGAGGTAGGTTGCCAACCAGGAGGCAAACAGCATGGACATCCAATACGAATGAAGAGAGGCCTTATTCCTTCCGGAGAAAAAGGGCCTTTTTTGTGAAGATGGCGAGCTCGAGCTTTTCGATTGTCTTGCAATATTCATGTTTAATCTCCCCGTCTACATGTTTATATGGATTTTCAAAGTAATCAATGATACTCCAATCCTGAAACCAATCCATTTGTTCGGCCGGTTCATGTTTCATATCTTTCCAGACATGCTGTAATTTTGGACTATATAATCGAGGTGCATTTTTCTTTAAGGTACAATTTTTTATTTGCGGGATATACAGGCTCCCCGGCACAGATACTTTCACATCATTAAATAGGTGCGGCCAGAAATCTTTTCTGGATCCGGTATGAGGATTAGAGATTGCCCAGTCCACAATTTGATTCAAAATGTTTTGGCTGGAAAAAAGCAGCGAGTACAACCGTTTTCCGAGGCTTATTCGTTCATGGAGAGAGGCAAACTGGTGAAGTGTTTGCCCGAGAAGCTTCGTTTTTTCAGATTTTCCGGATTCATATGGAAAGAGAATATGGTTTAAGCTTAAAACGTCTTGCAGCTTGAATTCGATCGTCTCAAGAACAGACTGTTGATAGCCTTTATTTTGAATGACTCTTTGTTCTAAGTAATATTGCTCATTTATGATCAATGCAATGGCCAGGGTACAGCGATTTTCATTCATCCAAAAAGAGTTCCATATCGTCTCCATAAAAGTTGACACCCCAAAGGCAGACAATAGATGAAATAATGGTTTATTTCTTTTTAATCCCTCCTCATATAATAAAAACTGAGGATATATATCCTGGAAAATTAACCAATTCCCCCTTTCCAAAAATCGAAAGAACTGATGCTGCTCCTTCTCTGAAAGAAGCTTTGAAAGCAGCTCCCCTTTAAGGTCGGTCATATTCCAACCGGCATTTCTGGATACCATGTGCCCAAGAAACGCCCACTCGATTTCAGGGTGTTTGCGATAGAATTCAAGATAGGCCCGTGTACGTGTTACATTATTGGCATTCAGGTATCTTGCACATGCTTCGATTTTGTGGACGAGTTCCATTTCTTCCGGCATTAAAGGTGAATTTGCTGCTGATATCGGACTTTGTGTTCCGGATTTCTTTTTTAATTCCTGATGGATGTTACATAAAGCTTGAGATGCTGGAGTGTTTGTTGTTTGTTTTTTCTTTTTATTAAACATGATGGGGTCACTCCTCTCCAGGAATGTACATTTGTATGATTGAATAGAAATAGGTAAAGAAAACTCGCCTATTGGCGAGCCCTGTACAGGCCAAGGCAGAGGGGAAGTTAGGCCCAGTGGATGCGGGGCACAGTTGCTAAGGATTAGTCTGTGTTCTGCCAAGAAAATCATTTTTCACATGAGAGGGTTGATTCCAAATGAAGCGAGCTGTTATTTCAGAAATGAACCGACTCATTGCTAAATTAATAAATGACCAGTCCCACGATGGTTCTTGGGACTATGCCTTTGAAACGGGAATTTCAACAGATTCTTATATGATCATATTATTACGTTCATTGGAGATACATGATGATAAGTTGATACAAGCACTGGTTAAAAGGATTTTAAGCAAACAGGAAAGCAATGGAGCCTGGAAGTTATATCATGACGAAGGATCAGGAAATATGCCGGCTACCCTTGAAGCTTATTATGGACTTCTATATTCCGGTTATATCAATAAAAAAGATCCGAGGATGAGGGCTGCCAGACAATTTATTTTGCGGGAGGGGGGAATAGAAAAGGCAGGAATGTTTACGAAGGTTCTGCTCTCTTTAACGGGCCAATCCCCCTGGCCCGCGATCTTTCCCGTCCCGATCGAAATATTCCTTTCACCCATCCCTCTCCCTGTCAATTTCTACGATTTTTCCGTTTATGCCAGAGCAAACCTGACACCGATTCTGATTGTGGGAAACAAAAAGTTCCAGTTAAAAACAGACCATAGTCCAGACTTATCAGATTTATATGTGAACCGTTTACAAAATAATGAAGATGAACCTTTTTTTCGTTCGGATGATGTTAATGAATGGAGGAATCTGATTACTGTCCTTAAGGAAGGTATGAAATCGCTTACTGGTTTTTCTGAACATTTAAGGACCGCGGCTTTTGACAAGGCAAAACAGTATATGCTGGGCCGAATTGAACCGGATGGGACTTTTTATAGCTATTTCAGTTCCACTTTCCTCATGATATTTGCACTGTTATCACTCGGGTACCCTAAACACCATTCAACCATTAAGAAAGCGGTGCAAGGGCTAAAATCAATGGCCTGTGAAATTGACGGTCATGTCCACATGCAATATACGACTGCGGACGTGTGGAATACTTCTTTAATCAGTTATGCATTACAGGAAGCGGGTGTTCCTAAATCTGCTGAATCCATTCAAAAGGCAAACCAATACTTACTTTCAAGGCAGCATTCCAAGTATGGGGACTGGGTGGTCCATAATCCTGATACATTGCCCGGCGGATGGGGTTTTTCAAACATTAACTCGTTCAATCCCGATGTTGATGATACTACCGCAAGCCTGCGTTCCATTCGTCATATGGCGGGCAGGTTGCCGGAATACTCTGGGGCATGGGGAAGGGGAATCAACTGGGTCTTCTCCATGCAAAATAAAGATGGCGGGTGGCCGGCGTTTGAGAGAAATGTTGATAAAAAACTATTAAACTTAGTGCCGGTGCAGGGGGCTGAATTCACCTTGCTTGACCCTTCCTCAGCAGATTTAACGGGAAGGACCCTTGAATTCTTAGGAAACCATACCAACTTAAATAAGAATCATCCTTCCCTAAAAAGAGGGAGAAACTGGCTGAGTAGCCATCAGGAAAGGGATGGCTCATGGTACGGCCGCTGGGGGATTTGTTATATATACGGAACTTGGGCGGCAGTCACAGGGTTGATTGCGAGCGGGAAGCGGCCGGAATCTGCTGTAATACAAAATGCGGCAGCCTGGTTAAGGCTTATTCAAAATGAGGACGGTGGCTGGGGAGAATCTTGTCATAGCGATACTGAAAAAAAATATGTTCCTTTAGGTGAAAGCACATTAACCGATACTGCATGGGCAATAGATGCCTTGATTGCTGCTTCAGACACACCAACCCCAGAGATTCAGGCTGGGATCAAATATTTAATTGAAAATGGAAACAGACAGGATTGGACGGAACAATATCCCAAAGGACAAGGGATGGGAGGGGCTTTCTATATCCATTATCATAGCTATCGGTACATTTGGCCGATACTTGCGTTGAGTCACTATAGAAAGAAGTTTTTAACTGAAAAACAATAGATAAAAAGACCGGCTAAGGACTCATTGAAACGGCATCCAATTGTATTGGATGTTTTTATTTTTGGCCAAAGAGATGATATACCTAAAGATTGCTGATGCCGCGTAGAGCAGGGACCACAGACAGAAACTGGAGGGGTGACAGGTGACTGTTGATGTCGTATGTCATCCGGTTACAAGCTATTGCTTCTTTTTCTGAGGCCGACGCAGCATATTTACAGAGGGAGAGTCTGGGGAAATTTTTTTATTTTCCTGAAATTGTCTTTTTTTGTCTTAAATGAATATTATGCTGTTTGAAAGGATGGAAAAAGGTGTCGAATGTGACAGATTTTTGTCTGAACCGATTTTGACAAAATGGGTAAAAAGTAATAGCTTCGAATTGGGATGGAAGTAATGGAATAATAGACATATAAAGGGGTAATTACATGCGACGCTCGAAACAGAATTTTTTTGGTTTGACAATAAAGACGAAATTATTCATTTCATTTCTTATCATGTTATTGATTCCTTGCCTTACCATAGGGTGGATTTCTTTTAAAACAGCGAAAGAAAAAGTACAAGAACAAATTACCATGTCCGCAGCTGAGACAACGAAACTATTGAATTCAAATCTCGACCGGTTTATAGAACCTGAAATAAAATCCATAGATTTCCTTTCTGAAACCATACATTCTGATGACTATAAGGGTGCGAATTCTAAGGCCCAATTACATACAATGATCCCATTCGTGTCTACCCACCAGGAGATCTCAACCATGTTTGTCGGCGGAAAAGACGGGAGATTTATCAATGCTCCGGCAAAGAAGATGCCAGAAGGTTATGACGCCCGTCAAAGGCCATGGTATCAAGAGGCGATGAAGCAACAAGGTGAAGTAATTGTATCAACTCCCTACGTTTCAAAAACGACCGGAGATTTTGTCGTATCGGTTTCTAAGGCATTAAAGGATGGTTCCGGGGTAATAGGAGCTGAAATCAAGTTAAAAACAGTCGAAGCTTTCACCAATCAAGTTAAAGTGGGAAAAGAAGGTTATGCTTTTATTTTAGATAAGGACAGGAAAGTAGTTGTACATCCCACAACGAAACCTACGGAAGAATTGCCAGGCGGATCTATAGACCCGATTTTCAAATCCCAAAATGGAGATTTTGCTTATCCGCTTGATGGGGTACTTAAACATATGTTTTTTGTTACAAATGAACGAACAGGATGGAAAGTTGCAGGAACACTCTTCTATGATGAGGTCGATAAAGAGGCACAGCCTATCTTTAATAAGACCATACTTGTTTTGGCCATTTCATTGATTATCGGATTGGGGATCATATATATAATCGTTTCCTCGATTACAAGACCATTACAAACTTTGGTTGCTGCGTCAGGAAAAATAAGTGATGGTGATCTGACGGAAGAAATCGAACTCAAGTCGGGTGATGAATTAGGACAGCTAGGGGACAGCTTTAACGATATGACCAAAAATCTCCGTGCATTAGTCAAACAAATAGGACTTAACACGGATCAAGTTGCAGCCTCAGCAGAAGAACTTACAGCTAATGCTGAAGAAACGAGCAGAGCAACAGAGCAAATTGCTCATACCATTCAAGAAGTTGCGTCAGGCTCTGAAAAACAGCTGGGAAGCGTTGAAGATAGTGCAGTCAAGATGGAGGAGTTAACTTCTGAAGTGCAGCGTATAGCACACAATGCGCAAAGTGCGTCCAAATCTTCCGTTCATACATCCGAACAGGCGATAGAAGGAGAGAAAAGTATTCAGCTGGCCATGGAACAAATGAACACGATCAAAAAAACTTTTGGAAATCTTTCGCTATCCATTGAATCCCTGGGTTCTCGTTCAAATGAAATTAATAAAATCATTGACGTTATTACAGATATATCGTCGCAGACTAACCTTCTTGCGTTAAATGCTGCCATTGAAGCTGCACGGGCGGGAGAATACGGACGCGGATTTGCCGTTGTAGCGGATGAAGTTAGAAAATTGGCGGAACAATCATCAAATTCGGCTCAGCAAATTTCAAATCTGATTGCAGCTATCCAGGATGAAACCAACAAAACTGTCGTTTCAATGAATCAGGCTTCTAATGAAGTAATGCAGGGAATCGGAGTAGTGAATACGGCCGGGGAGACGTTCGGCCAGATCAAATCTGCCATTAATGAAGTCGTTGCCGAAATCTCTGATATCTCGTCATCGGTAGATAAAATATCATTCAGCACCGGACAAGTTGTCGAATCCGCTGTGATCATTTCTAAAATAGCAGAAGAAGCGGCTGCAGGAACCCAAAATGTTGCGGCTGCTACTGAAGAACAATTAGCTTCTATGGAAGAGATATCAGCATCCGCGAATGCACTTACCAATATGGCTGATGAGTTACAACATACTATTGGGAAATTTAAAATCTCATAAAATTATAAAAATTGAGTGCATCGGAAAGCACCGTTAGCATAGTACTAATAACGGTGCTTTTTCAAATTACTTTTCACACGGTAACTGTGAAAGAGCAGTGATCGTTAATTTAATTGTATCGTGCAAAAAAAATCCAGGCATTAAAGCTTATTGGACAAAAAAGCTGCTTTTTTAAAGGGCCTGAAAGGTGTCTACATGCATTGTTAAATTCAAAAATCCATAAGGAGGCGACAAAGGATAAATGGCAATAAATATTCAATATGAAGAGCTTTTTATAGAAGAAAGTTTGGTGTATTTGCAAGCTCTAAACGATCATCTGCTAAAATTGGAAGTGCAAAGAGAGGATATAGAAATAGTAGGGCAGATTTTTCAGTCCGTTCATAGGTTCAAAGGGATAGCTGACACAATGGGTTTTATAAGGATTGCTGATCTGGCTCATTGTATGGAAGATGTCCTCGACTTAATGAGGAAAAGGAAATTGCCGGTGACCGATGCTCTCGTGGATTTAATACTTGAATCAATTGAGGCGTTAGAACGCATGGTGGATTCCATCAGACAATGCGGCGATGGGAGGGGAGAGGTTTCCTTGTTAGTGCGAATGCTTGAACAAGTTGGACGATTTGCGTGACCGAACGCATGAATTTTAAGAATAGACAAGCGATTACGAAGAAGGATCGGATGATGTGAACCGGTAATATGCTGAAAAAGCAACTGCAAATTCAGACCATTTGACTGAAGCCTTGTTTTGTTTGTATGCGCCTTAGATTTAATCTCAAATTTTTAAACTTAACAAGACGCGGAAATCGTGGACAGCAATGAAGAAACCATTGGGAAAAACCAGGGTAAAGCTTAGACAGTGTTTTCGGGGCTCTTCATGCCCCTCTGTAATCATTTTCGTTAGAATCCTGCTTGGTCGAAAACAAAAGAGATAGCACCAAGCTATCCCTTGTTTTTTAACCCTCAATTATAGATGATATATACGCATTGCCTCATTATTAGCCATAAACTTTCCTCTCTAATAAAAATATAAACGAATACACGAGCTATTCAACAAGGACCATATTATTCCTTCATTCTTAATACCAGAACATTATAGTTTTTCATAACAACAAGTCTCTCATAGGGAAAACAGAATTCCTGTAATCAAGAAATATCCGGCTTACGAGATTGCTCAATTTAAGGGGGGTAACTCCAATCAGGGAGTGTTGCTGGTTTGACAGCGTTGGTTTCAGCTAAGTTTATGATATATCTGTAAATTTATGTTATACGGTTAACGCAAACAAATATAGCAAAATCTCATCAAGACGCCAAAAACAATTCTTGATATACAATATTTGTATTTTTTGTGTCAAGACTAGTTGTTTGATAAAAGTACATTTACAAGATTTGCTAATAAATGCATAATCGAACTAAAGGACATAGGAAGATAGACTTACGAACAAAGGAACGCTTCTTTTCCTGCTCAGTGCCTTTAATGGATTTATAAAAAAGATTTCCAATGGAGATTTTCACAGCCACATATAATTTTAAGAGGATTTATGTAGTCCAGATAAGCGCCCAGATATCAGCCAATTCATTATGGACTGCCTCGCGAGGAAGACTTTTTCTCTGGGCGCAGAAATATTTAAGAAGTGTATTGGTCTGGGGTAAGATGGAGGTAATTTTGCGGGAGGTGAGGAATATGTGACCACAAATAGCAAACCAGTTTTTTGGCGTGCAAGGTCGGGGAGAAGTCAGAGGCATAGCTGCATCCTTTATGGATCTAAAAGTACATTTACTTTTAGCCATAAAACAAAAACCTTTAGGCACTGTCTTCGGGGACCTTGGCCTAAAGGGTCTGTCAGATGGAGTATACCATCTACATTTCTAGTATACTCCTATTATTTATAAAATTAAATAGGGGGCACATGTATGAGGAAGAGGAACCATTATCTTATTAATCAAAAAACGGTTTTGATTGCCTCGGAATTTGACAACTTTGGAAAAGAATTGTCCAGAATCATCGAAGGAAAAAAAACCTTTCTGGTCAATAGGCGGCCAATTCAAATCATTGACGAAACATTAAAATACTACGGATCCAGCTTAGCGGGTGCGACCCAAGGGTCCAAGGCAATACTTGGCGATAAATATAATTTACCCATCGCCGTAAATCCGAGGGTATTCAATATCTTGATTCCATGTAAAACATCTGGAAAAAAGGGGAACCTGTGGCTGGCTTATTCCCACATTATCCATCCGGAAAAAATAAATACACGGAGCACAAGGCTTCATTTAAATTTCGGCCACAGCATTATACTCAATATGAAAAGAAGAAATGTAGAAAGCAGGCAACAGCTTGGGGCCTTGCTTCATATCAGAATGATTGAACGGACAACCAGGGGCGCCACGATTTTATACGAACCGAATAGTGGATTTATTGTGATTGAAAAAAGCGGGGAATATAACCTGGATGTAAGAAAAGACAAGGCAAAAATGGAAGACGATTAGGAAGGAGGGCAGCTGGCTATAGTTGGCTGCTCTTTTTAGTTTATTGTATGCAAGGCACGTCAATAATCACATTTTTCCCCTTTGGGATACAAAAAAGTTATATATATATGCACTAAGAGTAATTTTCCTTTACACTCATTAAATTTATTACTATGTCATTTTTACATCCGCAAATCAAAAAGTTGTTAAGGCTAGAAGACTCTTACGACAAAACAGGTTTGGTTTTGAAAAACTTACAATTGGAAAAACGTTCAACCTGTTGTAAGATTAGGATAAAAATCCAAGAGGTGGATACAATGTCATCAGGTTCAGGAACGTCTGGCGAAATTAAGGCGGATGGGTCATTCAATCGGCAGGTAAACAAGTTTACTGTACCGTTTGGGACACTTCCTGGTGAACTTCCGGTAGAAGCTGGCAGATATCGTTTATTGTGGTCGGCGGTTTGTCCCTGGGCCCATCGGTCTGTCATTGTGCGGAGAATCCTTGGATTGGAAGATTCAATCAGCCTGGGAACAGCAAGTCCAATGCGTCCCAATCTGCCTCGTGTAGACTGGGAATTTTCCCTGGATGAGGATGGGGTAGATCCGATACTTGGGATTCGATATATGAGTGAAATTTATAAACAGACTGACCCGGAGTACAGCGGCAGGCCAACTGTACCTGTAATTGTAGATGTTAAGGAAAATAAGGTTGTAAATAATGATTATTTTAAACTGACAAACTACTTCGAAACGGTGTGGGCTCCGTTCCATAAAGAAAATGCTCCAGATTTGTATCCGGAAAACTTGCGTGATGAGATTGATCACTTAAACGATGTAATCTTCCATGATGTCAACAATGGGGTCTATAAGTGCGGCTTCGCCCGTTCCCAGGAGTCATACGAAGAGGCGTATGATGCTTTATTTGCCAGATTGGATGAATTGGAGCAGCGGCTGTCAGAGAAGCGTTTCTTGGCGGGTGATTTTATAACAGATTCAGATGTCAGGCTGTACGCGACATTAATCCGCTTCGACGCAGCCTATTACGCAGCATTTAAGACGAACCGGAACCGGATTGTGGATTTCCCTAATCTATGGGGTTATTTACGAGATTTATATCAAACCCCCGGGTTTGGCGATACAACTGATTTCCACGCGATAAAAGTGCACTACCATCTGTCAAACCACATTGCGAGTGATGATCATAAAAGCAAGAATATTCTGCCTAAGGGACCTGATCTTTCAGGACTTCATACTGCACATAATCGTGAAGGATTGAACGGCATGAAACATAAGTTTTTGATTAAATAAAGTCACAACAGGGAGTGGGATAAGCTATGATTATACGTGAAGCACATGAAAGTGAACTTCCTTTTATCCGTGAGCAGAGAGTCAGCTCTTATCAAGAACATGCAAGAGGTATTCCGGCGGATCATTGGAACGCTTTAAAAAAGGCAATCTCATCCAACGCTGATACACAGGATGGCGTTGAATTAATTGTCGCAGAGGTGGATGGCCAGGTTGTCGGCAGTGTGGCTTTGTTTCCTGCTAAAAGCGATGCATACGAAGGGCAAGTTGACGAGCTGGATTATCCTGAAATCCGTATGCTCGCCGTGGCTCCGGAGGCCCGGCGGAAAGGGGCTGCCAAGGCGCTGGTTTCTGAGTGTATCAGGAGGGCAGAGGCAAAAGGGTTCACATCCATTGGGCTTCATACGGGACAATTCATGGAAGGCGCCATGAGCTTGTATGAAACAATGGGATTTCAAAGGGAACCCCAATATGATTTTGAACCGGCAAACGATGGCATAATCGTAAAAGCCTATCGGCTTACTTTTAAATAAGTGTGACATGGCAGGCTAGCCACTGCCATTTTCATTTTGTTTTAAGGCAGCAGGAAATCTATACATATAAAGGATTGATCGTTTGAGACTTCTGGGAGTAATAACGGGCTTTTTTGTGGCAGATTCATTTTTTCATATTATAAATGCGTTTGCAGCAGGGTTAAAGGCTGATAGCCAGGCAGAAAGAATAGGGGCAGTTGTTTTTGGAATGGTGGTTCTCATCCTATTGATGGGGATTTTTAAACGGTTTTTTTCAAGATCGTTCTTCCAGGGCTTTATAGTGGCTGCCGGATTATTCTTAAGCTTCGACATTCTCGTATTTCACTGGATTTTTCAGCTTCATAGAATTACGAATGGGCCAGAGGCTAATTGGCTGGAACCGATACTGATTGTGTCAGGCAGCCTTTTTGTGTGGTATGGGATAAGCAAGGAACGGCAAAATGCCAAGCTGGAAAACAACACAAATGCGTTTCAAGGTTAAACAATTGGAAGTTATCTGACTAAGTTATGTTAAGACATGGAGGCCATTATGATAAAAGCAATCTTTTTTGATTTGGATGACACTCTTCTCTGGGACCAAAAAAGTGTAAAGGAAGCCTTTTCCGCTACCTGTAAAATTGCGCAGGAACGGTACGGTGTAGATTCCGGACAGCTTGAGGAGGCGGTTCGGGATGAGGCCAGGAAATTGTACGCCTCGTATGAAATATACCCTTTTACACAGTTGATTGGCATAAACCCGTTTGAAGGGCTATGGGGCAATTTTTTAGATGATCATGATGATTTTAGAAAAATGAAGGACCAGGTTCCAACTTACAGAAAAGAAGCATGGACATTGGGACTAAAGAGGATGGGCATTGATGACCCGGACTTTGGGTTTGAGCTGGCGGAACGATTTCCAGAAGAGCGCAGGAAGGTTCCCTTTGTTTATGAGGAAAGCTTTAGTACCCTTGATCGGTTAAAAGAGGAATATCAGCTTTTGCTACTAACAAACGGTTCTCCGGACCTGCAAAAAACAAAACTCAAGATTACTTCAGAACTGGTTCCTTATTTTGACCAGATTGTCATTTCAGGTGATTTTGGAAGAGGAAAACCGGATCCTGGGATTTTTGAACATGCTTTATCACTCATGTCCTTGAACAAGGATGAAGTGATCATGGTGGGGGATAACTTAATGACTGATATTCTTGGCGCGAATCGGGCCGGCATCCGGTCGGTTTGGATTAACCGCCATGATAAGGAACGTGAAGAAGTTGAGCCGGGCTATGAAATTCATCATTTAGAAGAACTCTTTCCTATCTTGGAGCAGTTGAAGGAGAAAAATGAAACAAGCAGCTGAAATGTATTGGGATGAATTTTGGAAGTCTCTAGGCCAGAAACAACCAAAATCGGTTAGTTCGTGGCAATTCGGAGCTAATCCGGACTATTTAGCGCAGGTTGGTCATAGATAGGATTAAAACAGCCACATGTTCAGGATGAATATTTTATGTAATGGAAAACAGGCCACTGCCTTCGGTTGAAGATTATAGTGTCATCTTAAAGATATACCTTTAGCGATTATTAAACACAGTAGATGTTCAGAGCATGCCGAAGAATGAGGTTCCCAATGATTTTGGAATGAGAAGGCGAAGGGGACAGAAAACTTATCAATATTTGTAGGAATCTTACGAAAATCTCTTTACGATAGAGTTGAGTAATTTAGGACCCAATTTTCAGAGTATATCATGGTGGTATGTGATCGTTTGAAATTGGTCGATGTATAAGTAGGTAGTTTAGATTTCAAATGTTTGCTAGTTTGACATCAAATTCATTGTCATAATATATGAATTTGGTGTCTTTTTTGACTTCTAAACAAAATGATATGTATCCAGGATGTCTTAAGGCAGCTTTTTAAAATTATCAATTACAGTGTATAGAGACCTGGGCAGTATAGCATATTTTAGAGTATAGGATTGGCTCTGTCATAGTCTGGGATTCCTGTTTTTCGATGATTGTAGCCGATAACATTTCATTTTTCTTCCTATTGTGATAATTTTTAGAATAGTCTTACACTAAAGAGATTGGGAGGAAAGTTTATGAAAAAAATGTTCCGTGTTACGTCCCTTGCTGCCGTGCTTGCCATTTCTTCAGGGCTGCCCTTTTCGGGAGCGGGAATTCAGGAAAAAGCTTCAGCCGCCCAGGAGCAGAGTGAATTTGTTCCATACTATGGGACAGGCCCAAGCTATGTCCAGCCCGAAAACATTGCCCATCTTTTCCCGAAACCGAACGTGCAGTTTAAAACGCCTGGTTTTAGCAAAGGGAAAGTTGCCTTTTCCAGTCAGGAAGAAATGATGTCCTTTTTGAAAAAACTTTCCAGTAAAAACAAGAATGTCCACCTTAAGACCATTGGCAGATCTCTAGAGGGCCGTGAAATTCCGATGCTCCTATTTACGAAAGATAAACCAGAACAAATCAGAAAGGACAGGAAAAAGCCCCTTATATGGATTCAAGGACAAATTCACGGCAATGAACCGGCTGCCGGGGAGTCAACCCTTGTCATGGCAAAGTTGTTAGCGGAAGGGGGGCTTGGCAATGTCCTTGACAAGGTAAATGTGGCGATCATTCCGAGAGTGAATCCGGATGGGTCATATTATTTCAAACGTTTTATCGCTACAAACCTGGATGCAAACCGGGATTATATGAAAGTCGAGTATCCGGAAGTGCAGGCCGTAAATAGGGCTGTTAACGACTACCAGCCTGAAGTAGTCGTGGATGCCCATGAGTATACGGTCAACTCATCTTTACTAAAAAAGTATGGAGAGAAAGGTTCCATTTCATCCTATGACCTGTTAATTTCATCTGCGAAAAACTTAAACATCCCGGAAAAGCTACGCAAGACTTCAGATAACCTTCTTCTGCCTGACGTCAACAAGGCGCTTGATAAGCAAAAACTAACCCATCACGATTACTACACCCTTGATACAAATGACGCAGGCAACCTTGTCGCTACCGAAGGAAGTACAGAAACCCGGATAGGCCGAAACGCACTTGGGTTGAAAAATACGCTAACCTACCTGATTGAAACCCGCGGTATCAATATTGGGCGGGCGGATTTTGAACGTCGGGTCTTTGCCCAGGCTGTCGCTCAATCCAATTTTATTAAATCAACAGCGGAAAACGCCAAAGCGATTCAAAAAGTTGTAAGCGAAGCCCGTAAAGAAGTGATCAATAAAGGCAAGAAGGTCAATGACAATGACAAAATCGTTATTAAGAGCGAAAACAAGCTCATGCCAGACCAATCCCTCGATGTGGTCGATCTTGCAAAAGCAGAGCGGCAAGCCATAACGATTGACTGGGAAGATTCCACAGAAGCCTTTTCAACTCTTGAACGTGAACGGCCAACCGCCTATATTATGCCTCCAGGCTATCATGATATTGCACGCAAGCTGAGGATTCTGGGCGTTCAAGTGAACAAGCTGGCAAAACCAGCGACAGTTTCTGTCGAGAGTTACAAAGTTACGGACAATAAGGTCTCAACTATACTTGAGAACGGTCATTATACGAACCAGGTGACAACGACGGTCTCAACAAAAACACAAAATTTCCCTAAAGGAAGTTACGTTTTCCAAATGTCGCAAGCAAACGCAAACTTTATTGCTTTGGCACTTGAACCTGAATCGGTAGACAGTTATGTAACATTTAATTTCATTCCAGTGCAAAAAGGGGATGAAATTCCTGTGTACCGCTATATGCAGGAACGAAAACTTTCTATTAGATAAAGGGAAAATCATATGATTCATATAAAAGGAAAGGGTCAGCGATATACCGCTGGCCTTTTGCGTTTGAGATAGAAACATATAAAGGAAATCGGCTTTTATGTTATTAATGCATTTTCATTGCTTAGGATTCTACATGATTCAATAAATTCACTAGGGTCTTTTTAACATTCATCTAGCTGCATTAACAGGTTAAGATAGTTCCTTATTTCGGCTGAAAAGATTGCTTTATTATGTATGAGTTTCGGTTGATTGAAAAAAGGAAAAAAGGAAAGAGAACGACTTCGAAATATTCTTTGTATCGTTTACAAAGAATGGTTGAGGAATGGGACGTGAAATGTCAACGAAATATTTCTGAAGGTGACAATGACACAATAAAAAGAAATATAAATTTCGAGAGATGATAAGATACACACAAGTTTAATAGGGGTGATTGCATGTTTTGGAAAAGCAAAGAACAAGATACTGAAATGCGTTTAACAGATGAGGAAAGGAAAGAAAAGAGTTTTGGATCTAAAGTGGTTGATTTAAGTGAGGAAGCCATCATAAAGGTAAAGGAATACTTAAAAAATGATGATAAACTTAAACGATTGATAAGAGATGCCGAAGAAAAAACAGAACAAAACAAATATAAGAAAGGTTTTGTTGAAGAAACATTGGACAGCTTAAAATCTATGTGCGAGCTTATAAAAGCTTATGTCACAGGTGATTATAGAAATATTCCCTACAAATCCCTGATTGTAATAATAGGATCCATTTTATATTTCGTTATGCCGGCAGATTCCATTCCTGATGTATTAGTGGGTCTAGGGTTTACAGATGATGCAGCAGTTATAGCATTCGCAATAAAACAAGTGAAAGATGATCTTGATAAATTTATAGCCTGGAAAAGCAGAAAAGAAAGCATTCATCAGGAAGGATTTAAGGGGGGGATTTAAATTCAGCATAGGTGAAAAAAAATACAGGTATACCAGTATAGCAAAGGAATTCATTGGGATAATTGTAAATTGAGGTTGAAGGTTGACGGAAAATTTGATAAAATAAAATAAATGAAAAGGCTATGTGTAACTGGCGAAACGCGGATAACCGTGAGGGAGCACATAGTGTCGCAGCCGTTCGCCTGGGCAGAGGTAAGGGAAATATCCCTTGCCTCTTTCTGCTTATTAGGAGATGATATTGGAGTCGATACTACTTTTACCTCCCATTAGTGTAGTAAGATTGGTAGAGCGGCAAGTTACATTGCTTACGTTTTGTTACTTAATTCAGAAATTTTAAAACTATCATATATAGAAAGAGGAGACTACAACCATGAGCACATTACTAGTAGACAAAGTGAAAACAATCAAAACCTTAAATAATATTGCAGACAGCGGGCTAAATGTATTCAAAAAGGATACCTTTACGATTGATAATGACAGTGAAAACCCTGATGCCATCGTTGTCCGCAGCTTTAACATGCATTCATTGGATTTCGGCAGTAATCTAAAAGCAATCGCGCGGGCCGGTGCGGGTGTCAATAATATTCCGGTCGAGAAGTGTACAGAGCAGGGAATAGTTGTTTTCAATACCCCCGGTGCCAACGCCAATGCTGTAAAAGAAATGGTACTTACGACATTAATGGCTTCATCCCGTAACCTTTTTGACGGTGTAGCCTGGACAAAGACATTGGAAGGTGAAGGCGAACAAATTCCAAAGCTTGTAGAGGCAGGAAAGAAACAATTTGTTGGGAAAGAAATCAAGGGAAAAACCCTGGGTGTAATCGGATTGGGAGCCATCGGTGCGCTTGTTGCAAATGATGCTCTCGATTTAGACATGGATGTAATCGGCTTTGACCCGTTCATCTCTGTCGATACAGCATGGAACTTGTCCCGCAATGTCCAGCGCGCCATGACGATCGAAGAGTTGTTTGCCAACTCAGATTATATTACTGTACACGTACCGTTAACCGATGAAACAAAGGGAATGTTTAATCAAGGAACATTCAGTATCATGAAGCAGGGCGTCCAGATTTTGAATTTCTCACGCGGCGAGCTTGTGCATGAAACGGATATGGAAGCTGCACTTGAAAACGGAAAAGTTGGCAGGTATATTACAGACTTCCCGAATGAAAATGTGATCAAAATGAAAAATACGATTTCAATCCCGCATCTTGGCGCTTCTACCCAAGAATCAGAGGAAAACTGTGCCATTATGGCGGCTCGTCAGGTAAAAGATTTTTTGGAAACTGGAAACATCAAAAACTCAGTGAATTTTCCAAACACATCCCTTCCTTATACAGGAAAACCACGTGTGGCCGTTTTCCACCAAAACGTTCCGAACATGGTTGGACAGATCACACAGGCGGTATCAAGCTATCATTTGAATATCGCTGACATGGTTAACAGAAGCCGGGGTGAGTACGCATATACGATGATTGACATTGACAATAAAGTAAACGGCGATATCATCCCTGGTTTAAAAGAAAAAATCAATGAAATTCAAGGCATCGTTACTGCCCGGCTTATTTAATAATAGGAAGAAAGCCAGGTGTTGTGATAAAGGGGTTCCGGCGCGCCTTTTAAAATAACGGCAAACTCATATACTAGCTTCAAAAAACAAGGGGGCTGTCCCATAAGTCGAATCACGGCTTATGGGACAGTCCCCTTTTGTTTATTTTTCTATAATGTAGCAATAAATTTCAATGATAGCTCCAGAGCAACTGAAAACTACTATAAGCATTTGAATGGTTAAAAATAAAGGGAGTGTTTTAGTGACCTTGGAGAAGCGGTTCGCTAAATTGAAAATTACTGATTGGCGGTTTTAAATGTTAATCCCAACCTCCTGCAGAATAAATTACAAGAATTCAAAAAACCAAAGATAAAAGAATTATATATTCAAAAATAAACAAACATATATTATAATAAAAACAGAAAATAACAAAATTAATACAAAACAAACGGAGGGTATGAGATGGTAAAAAATCATTGGGATCCAATAACCGCTTCACAGGTTACAAAAGGGGTAGAAGAACTTGTTTATCGTTCAAATCTCATTGGGTCGGATCGTGCCGTATGTAACTGGGGTGGCGGCAACACTTCCGTGAAAACGATCGAAAAGGATTTTCGCGGCAGGGATATTGAGGTCATGTGGGTAAAAGGAAGCGGCTCTGACTTAGCGACGATGAAGGCGCCTAATTTTACAGCCCTCAATTTAGAAGATATTCTCCCTTTATTTGAGCGTAATCAAATGCCGGATGAAGAAATGGTAGCCTATCTATCTCACTGTATGATTGACAGTAAGCATCCAAGACCATCGATTGAAACGTTATTGCATGCATTTTTACCTTTCAAGCATGTGGATCACACACATCCGGATGCCATCATCAGCCTTTGCTGTGCAGACAATGGAAAGCAGCTGGCTGAAGAAATATTTGGGAACCGTTTTGTATGGGTACCATACGTACGTCCAGGCTTTACCCTTTCAAAAATGATAGCCCAGGGTGTACTGAATAACCCGAATGCGGAACTGGTGTTAATGGAAAAGCATGGACTTGTCACATGGGGAGAAACTTCTGAAGAGTCTTATGCAAAAACGATTCAAATCATTAATGAAGCAGAAAATTATATTAATGAAAGAATAGATGAAACTACTGTATTTGGCGGCCAAAAATATCAAACTTTGACTGAAGACGAGGCTACTAGAATTTTAGCTAGGGTTATGCCGGTAATCCGAGGGGCAGTCAGCGACGAGAGGAAAATGTTACTCACTTACGATCGCGGTGAAGATGTACTGCAATTTGTTAACAGCTACAATGCACCCGAACTATCACAAATCGGTGCAGCTTGCCCGGACCATCTAGTCCATACAAAAATGGTTCCCCTATATATTAATTGGGATCCGCAAACAAAGGATGCTAACGCTTTAATTGCGAGTGTTAATGAAGGAGTTACCAGCTTTAAAGAGGCTTATAAAGAATATTTTGAGCGTAATAAAAATGAAGGCGACATTATGTCTGAACCTGCACCGCGTGTTATTCTCATTCCAGGTGTGGGTATGGTGAACACCGGCAAGGATGTTAAAAATTCAAGAGTGAGCGGGGCATTATACCATCGTGCAATCGCTGTCATGAAGGGTTCTACAAGCCTAGGTAAATTTGTTTCCCTAAGTGAAAACGAATCATACAATGTAGAATACTGGCCTTTAGAATTATATAAACTATCCCTAGCTCCGGCTGAGGCAGAGTTCTCCAGAAAAGTAGCATTTATAACAGGCGGTGCAGGTGGAATCGGCAGTGCAACCGCAAACCGGCTTGTATCTGAAGGTGCCCATGTTGTACTTGCGGACCTGAATATTGAGGGCGCAGAAAAAGTAGCTGCTGAAATAAACGGACAATTTGGTGAAAACCGTGCCATAGCGATGAAAATGGACGTTACAAAAGAAGAACAAGTCCAGGCTGCATTCGACCAAACAGCCCTGTTTTATGGCGGAGTGGACATTATTATTAATAATGCAGGACTTGCAACCTCCAACCCGATTGATGAAACAACGCTGGATGAGTGGAATTTAAATATGAACGTATTAGGTACAGGTTATTTTCTTGTTGCCCGCGAAGCGTTCAAGCAAATGAAGACACAGGGAATTGGCGGAAACATGGTGTTTGTGGGCTCTAAAAATTCTGTTTATGCCGGGAAAAATGCGGCTGCCTATAGCTCTGTTAAAGCTCTTGAAACACACCTGGCAAGATGCATTGCTGCAGAAGGCGGCGAGTATGGAATTCGCGTAAACTCCGTCCTTCCGGATGCAGTTCTTCAAGGTTCAGCCATTTGGGGGTCAAGATGGCGTGAAGACCGTGCTGCCGCATACGGAATTCATCCGGACCAATTGGAAGAACACTATCGTAAACGTACTACGCTTCTTGTAAACATTTACCCTAGTGATATTGCGGAATCCATTGCATTCTTTGCTTCATCCAAGGCGGAAAAAACAACGGGCTGCATGTTAACCGTGGATGGCGGGGTACCAGCAGCGTTTACTAGATAAAGGGATCATTAGGTTTCTGCAGGCTTTCCCGAAATGATACACAAGACAATACGGCATTAAATAGAAATAGGCGGAAGATATATTCCGCCTATTAATCTGTATGATTGTTTTGTAATCCGAAATTGGATAAACTGAATGTATCAATGTTTAATTTTATATTGTCCATCTAGGAAGGAAGTTTGTCATGTTAGTAGCTGAAAGGCAACAAAAGATTGTCGAGTTGGTTAATTCTCGTTCCAGCGTCCGGGTTGCCGAACTAAGTGAAATTTTTTCCGTAACGGAGGAAACAATCCGCCGTGACCTGGAAAAGCTTGAGAAAGAAAAAAAACTACAGCGAAGCCACGGAGGCGCTGTAAGCATAAAAGAGGTAGATTCTGAAGTACATTTTTCAACGCGGGAAATTACAAATGTAAAGGCAAAAAAGGCAATAGCGGGGGAAGCCGTTAAACGGGTTCAAAGCGGGGACCGAATTATACTTGATGCAAGTACAACAGCGTTGTATATGGCAAAGGCCCTCCCTAATATACCAATAACCGTCATCACCTATTCGATGCCGGTTTCCATGGAGCTCAGCAAAAAAGAAAAAATCGAAGTCATCTCCACGGGAGGGAGACTTCAGCCTAAATCGCTGTCTTTTGTAGGGCCCCTGGCAGAGAGATCCCTGGATATGTACCATGTTAATAAAGCATTCCTATCTTGCAAGGGACTCCACTTAGATGATGGATTGAGTGACTCAAATGAATGGCATGCGCTCTTAAAAAAGAAAATGATTGAGCGATCCGACCAAACGATTATGATGATAGACTCCAGCAAATTCGGAGTTCGGGCCTTTTCTCACATTTTTACCCTAAATGAAATACAAGAAATTATAACTGATTTCCAGGCTGAAGAAGGAACCATCAAGAAGCTTGAAGAAAGAAATGTTATTGTGGAGGTCGTTCCTTACTAGATTATGGCGCAGATTAATAAAGGAACGGAGCGGTATTTTGTTTTCTTTTGTTCAGTTGATCATCAAACGAAAAATAACTTCACCTTATCGTGAGGTTTTTTTTATTGGTATTCTTTTGTTTCGAGCGCAACGAAACAAAAATATTCCAAGGAAATATGCTGTTTTTTATGTTGATTCACCTGTGTTTTTATAATACCATTAATCTAAATACATTTGGGGAGATGGGATGGGGTTCAATTGGTATATGTAGCAGCGGATATTGGTGCTTCAAGCGGCCGTTTGGTTCTGGGAGAAATCCTAAACGGAAAACTGCAGATGAAAGAAATACACCGATTTGCAAATGGCTTTACCATACAAGCAGGTACATGTTATTGGGATATTGACCATCTATTAAATGAGATTCTTAAGGGGTTAGAAAAAGTAAAATCGATGGGGTATGATGATTGCACGCTAGGCATCGATACATGGGCAATAGACTATGTTTTATTGGATCATGATGGTAAGCGGTTACAAGAGGTTGTCGCTTATCGCGATAAACGGACAGAAAAGACGATTCAGAAGCTGACAAAGATTATTTCAAAAGAAGATATCTATCACAAAACAGGGATTCAGTTTTTACCCTTCAATACCATTTATCAACTATATGAGGAAGATAAAAAACAGTTAGAAAGAACAAGCAAAATCTTATTGGTGCCTGACTATTTAGGGTATTGTTTGACAGGCGTGGGAGCTACAGAGATGACGAATGCTTCTACCATGCAATTGTTAAACCCAAGATACGGACAATTTGATGAAGAACTGCTTGAGTTGATTTCGGTCAAAAAAGAGCAGTTTGAAGACTTGGTACAACCTGGCACAGAGCTGGGCCCGTTGGCAATGGAACGATTCGCCTCCTACAACCTGCCAAATTGCAAAGTCATCACTGTAGCAACCCATGATACAGCATCAGCGATCATTGGAACACCTGGTGCTGGTGAGGGCTGGGCCTATATTAGCAGCGGGACCTGGTCATTATTAGGAATTGAAAGCGGTTCACCCATTATTAACGAATTGGCATTGGAAAACAATTATACGAATGAATGGGGTGCCTTCAAAACATTCCGCTTCTTAAAAAACATTATGGGAATGTGGGTTTTGCAGGAAGTCAGAAAAAAACTGAACAGAGATTACAATTTTGGACAGTTTGTTGAAGAAGCAAAAAAAATTAACGATTTTCGACAATTTGTAAATTTCAATCACGATCGGTTCCTCAATCCACTCGACATGATTCAAGAAATTCAAGGATTTTGCAAAGAAACAAACCAAATAGCACCAGAAAGCGCCGGTGAACTAGCTAATTGTATTTATACGAATCTCGCAATTATTTATGCCATTGCTCTTGATGAGCTGGAACAGATCACAGGCCAACAAATAAGCAGGGTACATATAGTTGGCGGCGGAGCAAACAACGAGCATCTTAATCAGCTAACGGCGGATGTAAGCGGAAAGGTTGTTTATGCAGGCCCAATTGAAGCAACAGCAATCGGAAATCTGCTTATGCAAATGATTGCAGCAAAAGAAGTGGACAATTTAGAAGATGCCCGTCGGCTGGTCATGGAATCATTTGAAATAAAGCAGTATACACCAAAAGAAATAGATCGAACCGCAATCATTCAAAAATATAAGGAGGCAGTTTCTTATGAATGCACAAACTGAACGCAATTACGAAGCGGCAAAGCCGTTATATGCCACACATGGGATAGATACAGACAAGGTGATCGAACAGCTTAAGGAAATAAAGATTTCACTGCATTGCTGGCAGGGGGATGATATTCGGGGATTTTTGAATGCCGGACATGAGCTGACAGGAGGTATTTCCGTTACCGGCAATTACCCCGGTGCTGCAAGGACCCCGGAAGAACTGCGCCAAGATCTTGAAAAAGCATTCTCCTTAATACCGGGCAAGCACAAATTAAACCTCCATGCCATTTATGCGGATACAGAAGAGCAAATTGACCTTAATGAAATCGAACCCCGGCATTTTTCAAAATGGGTGGATTGGGCCAAGGAAAATAATCTTGGATTGGATTTTAACCCAACCTGTTTTTCACACCCTAATTCAAGTGACGGATTTACCTTAAGCCATCCAAATAAACAAATCCGCGATTTTTGGATTGATCATTGTAAACGTGCCCGGAAAGTAGGGGCGTATTTCGGAAAAGAGACCGGACAGCCATGCGTGACTAATATCTGGATTCCAGATGGGTATAAAGATACTCCTGTAGACCGCCTGTCTCCGAGAAAGAGATTGGAAGAATCATTGGATGAAATTTATAAAGAACAGATTGACCCCGCCTATAACCTGGATGCGGTGGAAAGTAAATTGTTCGGCATTGGGTCGGAAAGCTACGTGGTTGGATCCCATGAATTTTACATGGGTTATGGGATAACCCGGCAAAAGCTAATTGGAATAGATGTAGGCCATTTCCATCCGACAGAAACAGTGTCAAATAAGCTGTCATCCATTTCTTTATTCAGTGAAGGGATGCTGTTGCATGTCAGCCGTCCTGTCAGGTGGGATAGTGACCATGTAGTAACTCTGGATGATGAATTATTGGAAATAGCCCGGGAATTAGTTACACATAACCTGCTGGAAAAAACTCATATAGGACTTGATTTCTTCGACGCAAGCATCAATCGTGTAGCAGCGTGGGTGATTGGTGCAAGAAATACCATGAAAGCACTGCTGCGTGCGTTTTTGGAGCCTGTCGAAAAATTAAAGGGAATCGAAATCTCAGGTGACCTTACAACAAGGCTGGCATTGAGAGAGGAATTCAAGTCTTATCCATTTGGTGCGGTGTGGGATTATTATTGTGCCATCCAAGGTGTACCTGTTCGAGAAGAGTGGCTGGAGCACGTCAAACAATATGAAGATAATGTCCTGTCAAAAAGAAGCTGAGACATTATAAATTACTAAAGATTTTAGCCTTTTACTTCACTCTTTTTTAAAAGAACGAAGTAAAGGGTTTTTTATAATTCAAAAATCAATAGGGAAAAGCTTAAACATTGTTGCAGGACTGTGAAAAAGGTAAAATGGATTGTGGATTTTCCTTTAACAAAATTAAATTGTCTGTGAGTTTCGTTCTGGATTTCATTTTTTTAAAAGAAAACCAAAAGTGTTTTCCACATGCTTGAGAAAAACATTTTGCTTTAAACAAAAAAATAATATTGAAAACAAAGATTATATTTGTGTTATTATTAAAAATAAACAATCAGATAATTGGTTTTAAAACGTTTTTCTTGGAAATTAAGAAGAAATGAGGTATCGTGACCATGATTAATAGCACACAGGATATTGCATGGGTGGGCAATGAAAGGCAAGCAAGCTTAATTAGGCTCGTGGATGAATTAGGGACGATACGTGTTTCTGATATGAGCAAGCGGTTCCAGGTCACGGAAGAGACAATCCGAAGGGATTTGGAACGCTTGGAAAAAGAAGGCTTTTTAACAAGGATACACGGAGGGGCCATTACTGTTAAAAAGAACGCAACTGAAATTCCCGTCTTAAAACGGCAGTCGGTTAACATTAAAGAAAAACAGGTCATTGCTTATAAAGCAGCTTCTTTGGTTGAGGATGGAGACATAATCGCCCTCGATGCCAGCACAACTGCTTTACAGATGACTAGGTATCTTACAGATAAAGAGATTACCGTCATCACAAACTCGATAGGCGTTACACTTGAGCTTGCCAAATATCCTTCCGTTACAGTGATTACGGTGGGCGGATATTTATTGGAAGATTCAATGTCGTTTGTCGGGGTATCGACCGAAAAGGTGATTGAGGACTATCATGTAGATAAATTTTTCTTCTCCTGCATGGGATTTGATGTAAAGCGAGGGATCAGTGAAGTTCATGAGCAACAAGCGCAGATAAAGAAAAAGTTCCTTTCCATTTCCGAACAATTGTACTTGCTGGCGGACCATAGCAAATACGGACAAAAATCGCTGATAAAACTAGTAAACCTCAATAAGGTAGATTATTTAATTACCGATAACAAAATGGCAGTAAACGAATTAAGCACGATTCGCAACACGGGTATCAACACAATAGTAGCGGATCAATAAAACGCACAGAAATACATTCTGTGTGTTTTTTTGTGTGAAAAAATGTAGGTACCGCTTTCAACCACAAACTATTCATATAAAACAAAAATATTTCTTTGTATTTTTTTGAAAAGCCAGAAAATTATGTTGCAAAGCAAAAAAGGTCCGTTTATAATTGAAAACAAGCAAGGAGTTGAAGGGAATGGAAACTAAATTTGTTTTTGGAATCGATTTTGGAACCGAATCTGCAAGGGCAATTTTAGTAAATGCGTCAAACGGGGAAATGGTTGCATCATCTGTCAATCCTTACCCTCATGGTGTGATCACTGATTGCTTGCCTGATACTGATATAGCGCTGAAAAAGGGTTGGGCTTTACAAGACCCGCGCGATTATTTACATAGTTTAAAAGCATGTATAAAAGGTTGTCTATTGGCGGCAGATGTAGAACGGGAACAGGTCATCGGAATTGGAATCGATTTTACCGCCAGCACGATACTGCCCATCAAGCAAAATGGGGAACCTCTTTGTTTCCGTGAAGAATTCAAAGAAAACCCACATAGTTGGGTAAAGCTTTGGAAGCATCATGCAGCTTATAAGGAAGCTAAACTGATTAATGAAACCGCATACAATAATAATGAGCCTTTCATTAAAAGATATGGCGGTGAAATTTCAGAGGAATGGATGTTTCCTAAGATTTTACAAGTCTTAAATGAAGCAACTGAAATATACAATGCAGCTGATAGATTTATAGAAGCAGGCGACTGGATCGTCATGCAGCTGACCGGCAAGGAAAATCGCAGCTCTTGCATGGCCGGATATAAAGGAAGCTGGAGCAAACGTACCGGTTACCCAAAGAGTGACTTTTTTAAAACTCTTCACCCGCAAATGGAAAATGTGGTTGACGAAAAGCTGACTAACGAAATTTTGCCTATCGGGTCCAGGGCAGGTCTTTTATCGAAGGAAATAGCAGATGAACTCGGCTTATCAGATAAGGTTGCCGTAGCGACGGGAATCATTGATGCCCACGCGGCAGTTTTAGGAGCCGGAATCAGCAATCCGGGAACAATGGTCATGGCAATGGGAACTTCAATATGCCATATGTGTATTGATGAAAAAGAGGTTTTTGTACCAGGCATTAGCGGAGTGGTCGAAGACGGCATCATTCCTGGGTATTATGCATATGAAGCCGGGCAAAGTGCAGGCGGAGATACATTTTCATGGTTTATGAAAAACTGCATCCCGAAAGAGTACCAAGATGAAGCAGATAACCGGGGGATCTCAATATACCAGCTAATGGAGGAAAAAGCTTCGAGGTTGGGCATCGGTGAAACCGGGGTTATAGCACTGGACTGGTGGAATGGCGATAGGTTATTAAAAGATCCGAATTTAACAGGGACATTAATTGGCCTTACGCTGAATACGAAGCCAGAGCATATCTACAGGGCATTAATGGAGTCGCTTGCCTTTGGGACACGAAAAATTTTAACAGCGTTCAATGAAAGCGGTATCAACATTGAAGAACTTTATGCAGGCGGCGGATTGGCCGAGAAAAATCGATTATTAATGCAAATGTTTGCAGATATTTCAGGAAAAAATGTACATGTCGTGACGATCCCACACGCAAGTGCAATGGGTTCAGCCGTTTTGGCTGCGGTTGCAGCAGGCGCAGAAACTGGTGGGTGGGATTCGGTACAAGAAGCCATTAATAAGATGATTCACTATAAGAGTGACGTTTATCTGCCGATTTCTGAAAATATGAAAGAATATGATGATTTATTCGCAATCTATGAATCTGTTTCTAACTACTTTGGAAAAGAAACACTGCTTATGAAATCTCTCATGGAAATTCAAAGCAATAGTAGACAAAAGTACCAATGAAAGGTGGATGAACATGGCATTGCTTGGACCTTCCCTGATGTGTGCAGATATGGGGAACTTAAAGGAAGAAGTCATTCGGTTGGATAAGGCCGGCGTGGATTATTATCACTTTGATGTAATGGATGGCAGGTTTGTCCCGAACTTTACTATGGGGCCAGACTTGATACGGAAGCTAAGGGAATTTAGTGAGAAGCCATTTGACGTACATTTAATGATAGAAAAACCGGAAGACCATTTGGACCTCTTCATTGACGCAGGAGCGGATATGATTTCCATCCATGCTGAGGCAACCCAGCATTTACAGCGCACACTGCAATCGTTGCGCGATAAAGGGATTAAAGCAGGAGTTGCATTAAATCCCTCCACCTCCCTTACGGAAATCGAGTATGTACTGGATGTAATTGATTACGTAACAGTAATGACAGTGAATCCTGGATTTGCAGGACAAAAATTCGTCCCGCTAATGAACAAAAAAATTGAAAATCTGAAACGCCTGATTGAGGAAAGCGGATACAAGATTGACATTCAAGTAGATGGAAATATTGGTTACCGCACGATCCCTGAAGTAATAGAAAACGGAGCTGAAATGCTCGTTTTGGGCACGTCCTGCTTGTTCGGGCAAGAGTCAACCTTCCAAGAAAGCATTGCAAATTTACGTGAATTTATAAAAAACCAACAGGTAAAAGTTGATGCGAAATGAAAGTGAGGGTGGAGCATGGCGGAAATTACGGTTGTAGGAAGCATCAACATTGACATAGCAGCCCTTGCTGACCGTTATCCAAATAGAGGGGAGACCATGTTTGGAAAACGAATGGAAGTATTGCCCGGCGGAAAAGGGGCAAACCAGGCTACAGCTTGTGCCCGTTTAGGAAGTTCTGTACATATGATAGGTTCCATCGGCAAGGACCTGTATGGTGACATTATTCTGGAGTCATTAAAAAAAAGCAACGTTGACACGTCATTTGTTAAACAGGTAGAAGAAAGTTCCACTGGGTGTGCGATCATCACGATTGATAGTACTGCTGAGAACACCATGCTTGTATTTAAAGGTGCCAATGAAGATTTAAACGTAACTGATATCAACCAGGCTTTTTCGAAAATCGAAGGCAGCAACGTTCTTCTGGTTCAAATGGAAATACCAGAAGAGGTGGTCATTGAATCGATGATCCAGGCACGAAAGAAAGGAATGTTTGTGATTCTCGATCCTGCCCCCGCCGAAGGGATAACCGTACGGGCTTTGGAATATGCGGATTTGATCGTTCCAAACCGCCAGGAAACAAAACAGCTGACGAATATTGATGTCACTTCTGTTGATACAGCTTTAAAAGCTGCCAAATATTTTGAATCAATGGGTGTCAAGAATTCAATTATCAAGATGGCTGAAAAAGGGTCATTAGTTTACCAAAACGGCCGGTTAGAATTTGTTCCATCCATACCAGTGAAAGCCCTGGACACCGTTGGGGCAGGCGATTCGTTCGCGGGTGCGCTCGCTTGTGCAATTGCGGAAGGTGAAGACCTCGTTTCTGCTGTGAAGTTTGCTTCCATTGTAGGCGCTTTGAAAGTGACAAAACTCGGTGCACAAGTCGGCATTCCTAATTTGGAAGAGGTTAACAAATTCTGTGAAGAACGGAATATAAGCTATTACAAATTAAACAAAAGTCGGTCCCCGCAAGTATAAAGTACATTGGGAGGAGGATAAAGATGACTGAATACTTATTGCAAATGAACCATATCAGCAAGACCTTTCCTGGTGTAAAAGCGCTTGATAATGTAATGCTTGAAGTAAAGCCAGGGGAAGTGCATGCGTTAATTGGCGAGAACGGAGCCGGCAAATCAACCCTGATCAAGATTCTGGCAGGAATATATGCCCCTGATCCAGGTGCTGAGTTTTACTTTGAAGGCAAGGAAGCCGGGATCCATAAGCCAATTGATGCCACTTTAAAGGGTATCTCGATCATTTATCAGGATTTGAGCCTTTTCCCGAACCTGTCCGTCGCTGAAAATATTTATATGGGAAGAGAAAGCACCAGTAAAAGCTGGAAAAAGATAGATTGGAAAAAGATCGAGGAAACAGCGGAAAAAGCACTGAAAGAACTGGATGTGCAAGTGGATTTAAACATGCCGGTCGAAAAGTTAAGCATTGCCCAGCAGCAGTTAATAGAGATAGCAAGGGCTTTAGCATTTGACGCAAAATTGATCGTGATGGACGAACCGACATCCTCACTCTCTGCCGGAGAAGTAGAAAAATTATATAAAGTAATTAATGATTTGAAGCGAAAGGGAATCGCCATCATTTTCGTAAGCCATAAACTAAAGGAGCTTTTTACAGTTTCTGACCGTTTTACCGTTTTACGCGATGGCAAATTTGTTGGAACATATGAAACCAACGATTTAGATGAAGATAAATTGATAACGCTGATGGTCGGACGGCAAGTGCTTTACGAAAAAAATCAGGGCATAATCAAAGCCGGCAATACGATTTTCGAAGTAAAGGGTTTATCGAAGGAAGGGAATTTTAGAGATATCTCCTTTGAATTAAAGCAAGGAGAAGTTCTGGGGATTACCGGCCTCGTCGGCTCAGGCCGTACGGAGCTTGCCCAGGCAATTTTCGGTGTGAACAGGCCATTTACCGGCGAGATCAAGATTAATGGAGAAACAGTGAAGGTCCGGTCATCGGAGGATGCGGTAAAAAAAGGGATTGCCTACATACCTGAAAGCAGAAAAACACAGGGATTGATTCTGCAGCAATCCATCATCAACAATATATCTCTTCCCGTTTTAAAAACTTTGAGAAACGCCTTGGGATTGATCAACCGCAAGAAAGAAACGGCATTGGCAGACCATTATGTCGAAACGCTGGATGTCCGTCCTGCACTCCCTAAAATGGAAGCAGGCCAATTATCCGGAGGGAATCAGCAAAAGGTGGTCATTGGAAAATGGTTGTCCACTAAACCTAAAATCCTGATCATCGATGAACCGACAAACGGAATTGACATCGGCGCAAAAACCGAGATTCATAAACTTCTGCGAAAACTTGCTTCAGAAGGGATGGGAGTCATTGTTATCTCTTCGGAATTGCCAGAGGTTTTAGCGGTCAGCGACCGTATCCTGGTCATGAGGCATGGAAAAATAGCAGGGGAACTTTCAATAAATGAAGCTACACAGGAAAACATTATGAACTACGCTTTACTGGGTTCAAAACAAACTGGAGTCCATAGAGAAAATCCAGATCTCGGTGAAGAAAGGGGGATACCGATGTGAAGTCTATTCTTCAATCGAAAGAAATGAGCATTGTGGCAATCGTTGTATTGCTGTCCATTACTCTCTCTTTTGTCAGCCCTGCATTTTTAACATTTGAAAACATTTTTGACATCCTTAAAGGCAACGCAGTTCTAGGCATTCTGGCTGTTGGGATGACCTTGGTCATCATTACTGGCGGAATTGACGTTTCTGTGGCGGCCGTTACAACCGCGGTCTGTGTCATGGCCGGAAAGTTTTTGACTGTCCTTCCAGATAGCCCGATCTCCATTCTCCTGTTATTCATCGTTGCTCCTTTGATCGGTGTGCTGCTGGGCGCTTTAAACGGGATATTGGTTTCAAAAATTCAAATCCCGGCCATTGTTGTAACGCTTGGAACCATGAGCATGATCAATGGAATTATCTTATACCTTACAAATGGAACATACTTAAACAGTACAAGTTTTCCAAAAATATTTGTCGACTTTGCCAATTTTCAAATATTCGGTGTCTCGGTAATCGTCTTCATCTTCGCGATCATCGCGGTGGGAACCTGGTATATCTTGAAATATACGGTCATTGGACGTGAAGTGTTGGCTGTAGGCGGAAATAAAGAATCCTCCATTCGGGCCGGAATCAACTTTGACAAGGTACAAATCTTTGTATATGGCTATATGGGCTTATTGGCGGGAATCGCGGCCATAGCTCAACTCTCATATACAAAGGCTGTCGATCCAAACGGCCTGCTCGGATTTGAACTTCAGGTCATTGCAGCTGTCGTACTGGGCGGGGCCAATATTTTGGGCGGACGCGGATCGATTATGGGGACATTCCTTGGAGTCCTCTTATTGGGAATTATGCAAAATGGACTGATCCTTGCCCGCATCGATATTTTCTGGCAGAAGGTAGTAGTAGGCACGATTATTTTAATAGCGGTTTCTTATGATCAAATTCAATATAAACGCTCAAAGGATAAACTGGCAAAAATTGAAGTAGAGGCATAAGGAAGGGGTGGAAACATGAAAGCTCTGTCGAAAGAGAGTATTTTGGGCCTTATTGCATTAGGGTTAATTGTCGTGATGAGCGTCCTAGCACCAGGGTTTCTAAGTTCGCAAAATATAACCAATATGATGTTCCAAATTCCCGAGTTCGGATTAATTGCATTAGGGATGATGGTGGTTATTGTAACCGGCGGGATCAATCTCTCCATTACATACACAGCAGCACTGGCAGGTGTAGCAATCGCACTTATGCAAAGCAATGGATACCCTATGCTATTATCCATACTGGTCGGTATTGTTGTAGGGTTGGTGTGCGGCTACATTAATGGTTTTATCGTTTCAAAAATCGGTGTCTCTTCGATTCTGGTAACGTTGGGGACAATGGTTTTATTTGAAGGAATTGTCTTAAGCCTTACAAAAGGAAATTCAATTTCAGGCTTCAGCGAGAGTTATAGCTTGATAGGAAATGGTTACTATATGGGACTGGTTCCGTTATCAATCATTATATTTATCTTATTTGCGATATTGACCGGAGTCCTTCTGACTAAATCCAAATGGGGCAGAAGTGTTTATATGGTCGGAAGCAATCCCATTGCTACCTTATTCTCAGGGGTGAACAACAGCAAGATCCTTATGGGTGTGTATATGTATTCAGCATTGCTTGCAAGCATAGCGGCTATCATCATGACCTCGCGCTATAATATGGCAAAAGTGGATTTAGGGTCTTCTTACCTTCTTCAAAGTGTGGCAGCCGCAGTCCTTGGCGGCACGGCAATTGAAGGCGGTTACGGAAAAGTGATGGGAACTGTTTATGCTGTGGTTATTTTCCAGGTTCTATCAAGCGGCTTGAATCTATTGGAGGTTCCCCGTTCTATAGTAGGGGTTATCACTGGAGCGATATTGATTTTTGTACTGATCATTAATTTCGCCAAAGCCAAATTCGATGAAAAGAAACAGAAAAAAATGCAGGAAGCGAATGCAGCTTAATTTGGGTTTACTCTGGTCAAAGATCAGGTTTTCCATATATTAAAAGGGGAAAAAGGGGGATTTTTATCATGAAGAAGTTTCTTGTAACAATGCTTTCATTAGTGTTAATGATTGGATTGCTCACAGGCTGTGTGTCTTCTAATTCTTCATCAAAAAGCGGTGGAGAAGACAGCGGCAAAGAATCGGGGAAAGACGGTAAATTGAAAATTGCCGTTGTGCCAAAGCTTGTTGGAATTCCATACTTTAATGCTTCCGAAAAAGGAGCCATCCAGGCAGGAAAAGATTTAGGCGTCGATGTTATTTATACTGGCCCTACTGAAGCAGATGCTGCCCAGCAGGTTAAAGTAATCGAAGATCTAATCAGCCAAAAAGTGGATGTCATTGCAGTTGCACCAAATGATCCAGCGGCTTTGACACCAGTTTTGAAGAAAGCAAAAGAACAAGGAATTAAAGTTATGGACTGGGATACACCAGCTGATCAATCTGTCGTTGAATTATCAGTGCACCAAATTGATGACGAAGCGTTTGGCCGCCATATTGCCAAGTCACTAATCGAAAAAATAGGATCTGAAGAAGGTGACATTGCCATCCTTACTGGCGGACTTTCAGCTGCAAACTTAAACAGCTGGATTGATGGAGCCAAGAAAGAGCTTGATGAAAACTTCCCTAAAATCAAGCTTGTATCAGATAAGATTGCAACCGACGAAAAGCAACCAGTTGCTTATCAAAAAACACTTGATTTAATTAAGTCTAATCCGGAGCTAAAAGGCATCATGGCGTATTCCACAATTGCACCAATCGGAGCAGCACAGGCTATCCAAGAAAAGGGGCTTCAAGATAAGATTGCCGTAGTAGGAACTGCCCTGCCGAAGGATTCAAAGCCATTCCTTGAAGATGGATCATTAGATGTCGGCATTCTTTGGGAGCCAGATAAATTAGGTTATTTAACAGTAGCTCTTGCAAAAGACTTAGCTGACGGAAAGAAACCTGAAAATGGCCAGGAAGTTGAAAATGTTGGCAAGATTGAGGTTTGGGAAGACGGGAAAACAGTCATCATGGGCCCTCCAACAGACTTCACAGCTGAAAATGCCGGCGACTTTAACTATTAATCATTAATTTTAAGTATCAGGCCCTTCTCTTTTTGGGAAGGGCTTTTTGTGCGTTAAATATACCCAGGAATTCGGTTTCGATTTGCAAAAAAAGTCCACGTAAAAAAGGAACCTGCAGCCTGGCTATCATGAACAAGGCCAATTTATTCTAACAGTCCTTTTTTCAAATGAACATCATGGAATAACGCCTTGAGATTCGCTTTCACTCTTGTCAATTCCAATGTGGCATAGGTACTCAAACAATAAGCTTTAATCTTGGAAAATGAAGAAGGTGCTATCGTGGTACCGCATAAATACTTTTCACATCTGTCCCATGCATCTTTTTCTTCGTGCATCAGGAAGTGCTTATACTTTTCGGCATCTTGATTGGAAACTCTAAAATGGTTGAATCCGGAAACAAACTGCTTTAATCTTGTAATCCTTGGTTGCTCCTGGTCCTGCAAAACATGGCCAAGCTCATGCAAAATGAGGATGGTTATGAAATGGGAAAGATCGATTGAATTTTTAAAATGCATATTCCATCGCCTGAATATTCGTGAAGGATTTAAATAAATCGTTTTCCTTATGTAATTGTAGCAAGCTCCCTTGCAGAAAGAAAAGTAGCCTATTTCAAAATTCACCCGTGGCCCCAGTTCTTTCAATCTCGAGACACTGAGTTCAGTCAGTGAGAAAACCAGATCATAACGATCAATAAGTTCGATGATTGAATCAATGTCAGCCGTACTGTAATCTCTACCTTTGACCGGCTTTCGATGGATTATTTTTAATATACCGGTTGGATGGCCAAAATGAAGCACATCGTTACCGCAAATGAAATTCAGCTTGTATTGCCCAAAACCATGGGTGTTTAATTTTTCATTTACATTTTTAATGATCAGGTGATTGGCCATATTCACTTCAATCCTTGCCTTATGATTTTCTCAAGCAGCTAAATTAAAAATTATGGAATTAATTATTAATACCTGGTCCTATAATTATGCCATAACTAACATTCTGTCGAAAAGCATAATATTGTTATTCTAATTAAAGTTCTGTTGTGTGTGGAGACACGGATTTAATCTACACTTGAAGGATTAGTAACTCTCCGTGGCAGCGAATAGCAATAAAGTTGGAATTGGGATTAAAAATGTACGGGGCCTGTATCTAGAGGAGCTGCGGCAATAGTTAAAAAACAGCAACCACCACCCAAAAAGACGTGGAAACGTATATAATAACTATTTACAAAAAAAAGTAGCTGCTGAATTTAAAGGGCAATTTTGTGGTTATCGCGGATGGCGGTGAAAATGGAGTTAATAAAGTAAGGTGCCGCTAATGGATAGACCTTTTAACGGCACCCCATTTCTGTACTAAAACAGGTTATGTTCGTTTTTGATTTTCTCCAGCAATGCTGTGCAGCCTTCCGAGACAAGTTGATATGTTTCCTCAAAATCCCCTGTGTAATAAGGGTCCGGCACATCCTTATTAAGTTCCGCTATATCCAGAAGGCGAAGGATTTTGGGATGGTCAGGCCTGCCGGTTATCTCGCGGATGTTTTTTACGTTACTTTCATCCATTCCGACTATATAATCAAACTTTTCAAAGTCTTCCTTTGTTAGCTGGCGTCCGGCAAGGCCTTTTGATGAGATGCTATTTTTCTTTAGAATGGCAAGGGTCCCTTTATGCGGTGGAGATCCAATATGCCATGAACTCGTAGCTGCGGAATCCATAGTGATTTTGTCAGTCAGATTTTCTTTTTCTACCAGGTCGCGAAATAAAGCTTCAGCCATTGGTGAACGGCAAATGTTTCCAAGACAGACAAATAAAACATTGATCATGTTAACAGCTCCTTTATAATAAATTCACCATTTATATTAACTTAAAATCCTCGTCCTTTGGTGCTGGATCTTAATTTAAATGTTTCGGTAAAAATGTTTTTGAAATAAAGGGGGTATATTATTCTTCACATTAAGAACATAAATTAAATAGAACCTTTAAATGAAAAGGAAATTACAGCAGCAGGAAAAAAACAGAATTAGACAGGAGGCAAAATAGTGGAACTAATCGAAAAGGCCTTACAGATTGCGAGCAAGGCCCATGAAAACCAGTACCGGAAAAACACTGATATTCCATACATCACACACCCTGTGGCGGTTGGAATTGTCCTGTTAAAGGAGGGATTCGGTGAAGAAATCGTCGCCGCAGGGATTCTTCATGATACTGTGGAAGATACATCCATCACATTGGGTGATATCGAAAAGATGTTTGGAACTAAAATTGCCGGAATCGTGGCGGGATGTTCTGAACCAGACAAATCGCTTTCGTGGGAAAAAAGAAAGGAACACACCATCGAGTTTTTAAAGAGTGCATCAAATGAAATCCGAATTGTTGCCTGTGCGGATAAGCTTCATAATATCAAGTCCATAATCCAGGATTACGAACAAATGGGGGAGGGCGTCTGGAGCAGATTCACCCGCGGACGTGAAAAACAAGAATGGTACTACCGTAATCTGGTGGATAGTTTGGGCTATGCTTCGCCCTTTAAGCTACTGAACGAATTGCAGGAAGAGGTGGAGAGGCTATTTGGTGGCAGGAAGGATGCCCAATAAGTTTGTTTGCTCATAAAAGGTTGACTCCATTTGGCGAAACAGCGACGAACAGCAGGAATAACTTACATGTACATACTGCTGATTGCATAGGACTTTTGTAGACATTCCGGACGGGCCTGTGCTAGATTGCGAGATAACCAGTAAAAGAATATCGCGATGGGACTAAAGGATATAATAAAAATGAAAAAAGATAGGGGTAAATTCAAGGGTTTTCATACTTGTATTAAACAGTATGGATATCATGGCGAACAAGTGTTTGAAAATCTCTATACATCGTATTCGTTTCAGTATAAAATAGAATACTCAAGTAGAGAAACTTCTTTATACCAACATAATGAGAAAAATGTAATAGAGTTAGGAGCGCCTCATGAAAGGTAAAACACATATTGCCGGCGGCATAGCCGCTGGCGCATTTTATTTAACTGCCGGCGGTTCGGTGCCGCAGGAAGCTTTATTTTTCGCCAGTTGTGCGGCCGGTGCATTAATGCCGGATATAGACCATAAAGGGTCTACGATCGGACGCAAGATTCCATTGCTTGATAATGTGGTGAGCGCGCTGTTCGGCCACCGTGCTTTCACCCATAGTTTATTATTCTTGTTTCTGGCGTTTCTATTATTTACAAAGACCCCTTGGGCTGAAGCTGTTGAGTTCGGAATTTGGCTGGGAATGGCCAGCCATCTGGTATTGGATATGATTACTGTTAAAGGCATAAAATTATTTTGGCCAATAAAACTGGATATCGGTTTTCCAAAGGGAATTAAGACAGGCAGTGCTTTGGAAGAAGGATTTTTATCAGTATTAATCGTATTTATAGGTTATTGCGGATATCGATTGTTTTTTAAATAATTAGCTATGTTAAAGAATAGTGTTGATTTTTTAAAACATAAAAGGGAACCCCGTATTGGTTTGGAGTTCCCTTGTTTAAAGCTCCCATAAGTTTAATAGAGATACAGGGACAGGGTTAGTAATAATCATTTAAAAACTCTACAATATCATTGTTAATTTTTATCAGATGTTCTTCAGATGGGAAATGTCCCATATCATAGGTCTTAAATGCAATTAAATTTGGAATGATTTCTCTAGCAACTTTGTTTAATCTACTTTCAGGAAAAAAGATATCTTTTTTCCCTGCTATGATTAAAGTGGGTGAGCTATAATGTAACAATTCTTCCTTCGTAGTTAATTTGGGCATTTCTTGTTCAAGTCTAATATATTTAAATACATCTCCAATAATTTTTTTATCAATTTCTCTCATACTATTATCTGACATAGTATCAGTAATTTTATTGAGATGTTTTTGTGATGAAGTACCACTAAATAAGACTAAAGGAAGTAAGATATCTTTAATCATTCTAATCTTAGAACCTAATCTTATTCCTGCTGGTGATACCAATACAGAACAGGCAATTTTATCTGGCATAAATGTGGCTAATCTCAAAATAATACCTGCACCGTAGGACGGACCAACAAATGCACTACTATCTAAATTAAAGTAATCCATTAGTTCCTTTATCCACTGGGCAAAACTATTGTCCTTCGCTGAAATTCTACTTTCATCACTGTATCCTGGATGTCCAATTGTATCTGGTGCATAAACTCTGTATTTATCTACGAGTGGTAAAAACCAAGATAAAGTCATTGGATTTATACAATTACCACCCTGAAATATAAAAATAGGTTTTCCTTCTGGTGGTCCTGCTACAAGAATATGTGTTTTACCATAACTTGTATCAACATATATCTGCTCGACATCAAAATCAAACGACTTTAGATAATTATCGTAATGTTGAGTAATAAGCGTTTTCCCTTCACTTTTATAAATGGTTCCTTTCCCCAAAAAACATCCCTCCCCTATGCTTATAGAAATAAATGTTTATAAGTTTAAATGCTCAATTGGAAAATTCTGATAATCTGAGTTTATCATAGGTCGTATCCGTTGAGAACAGGCAGCTTTCAACAATCATCTGGCTAACCGTTGTGTCGTCATTGCGATGTCTGATTTGGTCTAAAAATTGAAACCAACTCAAATAATGGTCGAGGTATTTTGTCGCCACGCAATTAAAACGATTTATCCATCTCTTCAAGCGACTGTGATAACTATTCACATTTCGAATATGGTACACACCTCGGACACGTTCCTTACCATCAGATTTAAACCTGTAATGCTCAATTCCTTTTTCTTTTGCGTAAGTCATAAATGCCCGCCAAGCGTCGGTACAAAGAACGTTGGAAGGAGACAGTTTAGAGCCAATAGCTTCCTCCAATCGGGTCTTTACAATCCGACCCTGACCAACCACTTTTGAATATGTTACTTTCTGACGGTCTCTTGGACAAGGACAAACACTTGCTCTTTGCTGATGCCTCGTTGTGAAGACGAACCACCACGTTTACGAGCTTTTCGACCTTCCACTTTGCGTTTTCCCTTTTCCGAGAATAGGAAATAAGTCTCGTCCATTTCCACAATACCTTTGAATTGGTCAAAGTCAATCTCTTTGATGTCTGAAAGGAGTTTGTGTCTCCAATAAAACAAAGTTACATAATTAATTTCTAAAAGCTCTGACGATTTACGTAGTGAGTAGCCTTCTATAAGAAAATATAGATTAATAGGAAGGATATGTATGGGCAACAAACAGAGAGGCAGCGAAAACCAGGATTATGAGAGAAAAGTAGTGGACGAACAAAAGCAGGAGCAAGAATTTCCAAAATCAGCGACGTCATCCTGACCAGCAAAATCGGCTAAAAACTCAAGAGAATCGAAGAACTTAGTGGGAGCAGGGTTACATCGGCTCCCCTTTTTTGTAACCAATATAATTGCATTGGAAGAGGTTGCTGCAATATTTATCAAAACCCTGGTGTTACGGTTGGATAAATGGGTAGCGAAACAACCCGTAAAACAGCGTCGAAATCAATAGGAAAAAAGCTTAAGCACGCAAATGCCTAAGCTTTTCCCTTGCGTGGTCCCGCTAGGTAGATAGTCTTTTTTACGGTCTTCATATTATCTAAATCATAACCTTATCGGGTTTCCGTTCCTTGTCCATACACAACAACAGTACCTGCAATGAAGTCATGAATGGAGCGTTTATCATTCCGAACCCCAATCATAAGAGCACTTATAAGTAACAATATTCCGGAAAGTCCAAGCCCGATAAGCAATGGTACCAACACACCAACCATATCCCCTCCATCCCCAATCGCACTGTCATACCCGAACAGCAGTTCAACCACTGCATCATCAGCGGTGAATGCTATAATAATGAAGGAAATCAGGATGGGCAGAGCATACAAAATACCTGCCATAAACGTTCTCATAAACATATTCCCAAACGACACATTCCTTCCGTCTTTCTTGGTAATCCGGATCCCAAGCATCCGTTTTCCAACGGTAAAGCCGCTCCAGAAAACCGGCAATAATAATGTATATAAGAAAGACAGCACATTGACATAAGGCTCGGTGTTTACAAAACGATCATTAATAAGCAAAGAAATGATGATACCCACGATCAAGAACAATACCCCATCCAATAAATTGGCCCCAAGCCTTCTCCAAAATCCGGCAGGCTCACTCATTAATATCCCCTCCATAGAAGCTATTGAACTTGAATAAAGATTTTGGTCCGTGATTCATTTACAAATAAAGAGTAAGAGTATTATAATTTTCAAGTTGAATATACATGGATGACTATAAACAAATAAACCGATCATCATGTATACTCGATATATATTAGGTTTACGGTCAGGTTAGACTGAAGTAAATAAAGAAAAAAATTGCTTATTTTTCATTCGCAACCGGATTACACGTATTTAGGAAAGAAGCTGATGATTTGAGAAAAATGTATTTGTTATTAGTACTGATCATGGTAGCATGGGGGCTCAATGTGCCCGCGACAAAAATCCTGGTGGATGAATTCATGCCGGTCACCATGACAGCACTGCGAATATTCACAGCAGGTGTCACTGTCTTTGTATTCCTTTATTTTTCAAAGCTGTTACGGCTGCCTGCAAAAACAGAAATTCCTTTCCTTATTCTGGGTGCGGTTTTAAATGTCGCGGTCCATCATTATTTTCTTGCAGTAGGCCTGCGTAACACCACAGCAGTAAATGGGGGAATCATCCTCGGCTTGGGGCCAATGCTTACAGCCATACTGTCTATCCTTTTACTTGGAAGCCGCTTCACGTTTGTTAAAGGGTTGGGATTTGTAATCGGGTTTGCCGGTGTGCTGATTACCGTTATGCAGGGAAGAACGGCAATTGGAGAGGTGTCCAGCGGGGATGTGTTTGTGTTTATTTGCATTCTTTCACAAGCGCTAAGCTTTATTTTGATTAAAAAAATCTCAAAAACGATGGATCCCCGTTTGCTGACAGGATATATGCTTGTGATCGGGTCCTTCATGCTCTTCATACTTAGCTTAATCGTTGAACAGGATGGACTCAAAAGTTTAGCGGCAGGCTCAGTTTCCGATTATTTTGTCTTTTTCGCATCGGCAATCCTGGCGACTGCGGTCGGGCATATGAGCTACAATTACGCCATCGGAAAAATCGGTGCAGCAGAATCGTCCATTTTCATGAATCTGCCTCCATTTTTCGCACTGTGCGGATCGGCAATCTTCCTTGGTGAACACATTTATCCGGGGCACTTAATCGGGCTGATCTTCATTATTGCAGGGGTGGTGGCTGGGTCAGGGGCCTATAAACAATTTCGTAAATCAAAGAGCGGAATTCCCCTGTAATGTAATGAGAACTTAGGAGATTATTAGAATATGGCATATCTGGATACTACCCTCTATTAATGTCTATATTTCCAGATATCGACTATCTGACGCTTTATTAAAAACCATCTGCGGGGTATGAAGGACAAAATCCGGGAATCGAGCGAGAAAAATGTCTTTCATCGGGGGTATGAAGGATTTATCAAAAACAGGCTCAATTAGACGATATTACTCAATTTTCAAGAAGAAAAGGACAGTCTTTCTTTGTTAGGCATTGATAATGTTTAAGAAGATTATAATCTGTTCGCAAACTAAAACATAGTAAAAGAGGGTGTTTACATATGTAAAATTTTTTCACCATCATATTCTTCACTATTGTTTTGGCTGGTTGTACAAATAATCCAGTGGAACGCCATCATTTCCAAAAGGAAATATTGAAACAATTCATCAAGGATGCTAACGAGGGAAAGGAAGATAAGGTAAAGGTCATGATTGAGAGCGGCTTGCCAGACATGGATCCATTGGAAGAGGTTCCCAATGACAGATCTAAAGGTATCATGATCTATCACTTCCCATCCAAATATTAGACAGCTAAAACAGGTTCAATAATTTCGTGTGTGGGGATATCCATTTTATTCCGTTATAGACAGACTTCAACTCACTCAAGGTGTCCCATAAGTATTTATGGCATTTGAATAATTATTTTATTCCTGCTGTTGAACGGGAATGGAAATATTATTGTATTGAATTAGGTTAGGCGGGGATTGTATTTCAGCATGAGAGGCTGGAGTGAATACCCGTTGTTCATATCTCCGGTTTGCTTCGTAGAAATGGTCTTCCAGAAATCCCGCTTGTTCATGTGTAAGCTCCAAGACAATCTCATTATTTGTATCATCGTAGGCTCTTAACAGAACGTAACTCTGATTGTCACGAGTCACATTGCCTACCCTTAAGTGCAAATTTTTGATTTCAAATCTTACTCTCATCCCATCCATTCGAAAGACCTCCTAAAACTGTATACGTTTACTATCTACTGGAGAAAAAGAAAATATGCAGTAATAAGAGACGTATAGGAGCGTGTGTCGAACAATTATCATTTTTATTTTTTTTGCAGGACAACTGCTTAACATTGCTGAATGTATAGATTATATGAAAGAAACAGGAGTAATATTGAGGACGGGAAAACCATACTTATATTTTTTATGGGATAAACCTATCACTCATCCTGTTTTAACTCGTCTACTATGAATTAACATAAAAGGCCAGACTAATTTCAATGTGAAGGATGTGAGGGAGAAAAAATATTTTTGAAAGCGTTTGCTTTTTGCATTTGGGAAAATGGTGGATTTTCATTACTCAAAACTATTATTTTAAGGGGTGTGCCTATGAAAGCTTTAGTTTTGGAAGAGTTTAAGAAACCCTTGGTGGTTCGTGAAATGCCGGATCCGGAATGTACAGCTGATGGAGTAATCGTAAGGGTGGAAGCAAATGGGGTATGCCGAAGCGATTGGCATGCCTGGCAGGGGGATTGGGATTGGATCGGGATCCAGCTTCCTTTACCGCATGTTTTGGGCCACGAATTTACAGGAGTAGTGGAGGAAGTCGGCAAGAACGTGAAAAACTTTAAACGTGGAGATCGGGTTTTAGTTCCGTTTACATTAGGCGATGGAACATGTCCATATTGCCAGAGCGGCCACCATAATATCTGTGAAAATCTCCAATTGGCCGGTTTTTCAACATGGGGCGGCTATGGGCGGTATGCACACATTCCCCTTGCAGACACAAATTTAGTGACATTGCCGGATACTATTAGCTTCGTCGATGCTGCTGGCATGGGATGCCGTTTTATGACAGCCTTTCATGGGATCACCGACCAAGCGGCAGTAAGACCGGGTGAATGGGTCGCTGTCCATGGATGCGGCGGAGTCGGCCTATCAGCGATTCAGATTGCCACAGCCCTGGGAGCCAATGTAATCGCGGTGGATATCGGTGATGATAAACTAGAGTTTGCCAAGAAATTGGGTGCAGTCGCAGCAGTAAACGCCAAGGACAATAATGCACCGGAAGCGATCAGGCACATTACAAAGGGTGGAGCCCATGTTTCAGTGGATGCATTAGGAATTACGCAAACATGCCAGGCATCCATTGGCAGCCTTCGAAAGCGGGGCAGACATTTACAGATCGGATTAACGACAAGAGAAGAACAAGGAATGATCCCCCTGCCGATTGATGTAATCGTTTCAGCAGAAATCCAAATCGTGGGATCTCTGGGCATGCAGCCTTCCAGATACCCTTATATGCTGGATATGATCGCTCAAGGAAAACTAAAGCCGGGATCTTTAGTTACGAATACGATTTCATTAGAAGAGGTTCCTACTATATTCCATGAAATGGATACGTACCAAAACCTAGGTGTAACGGTAGTAGATAAGTGGGAAGCGAAACAACCTGTAGGTCAATAGAGGATAATAAATAGCTATACAAAAGCTTAGGCGTGTGGATACCTAAGCTTTTTTCTCTATGCTATAAAGGTTGAAAGAGATTGGTATGAAAATAATGCAGACCATCCAACTCAGGATTTCCATACATAAAAGATTGAAAAAACTTGAGAAAACGATCATAGGGCTTCTTTCACTGAGGAAAATTTAGTAAAATATCAATCTGCTGCAATCTTTCTTAATTTTATTCAATTGCCCTGCGCAAGTTCGAATACATCCAAGAAGCAATATTAATGAACAAACCATTTTTTTAAAAGGTGTTCCTAACAATTTGGAATAAACCCAAAAGACCACAAAACAACAAAAAACCAACAGATGACAGTTATTACTTTTTTGTGTTTGTATAGTATATTTCCACCAGCAATTATCGTGAAAACCCTCCGACAATAGAAATAATGATATTGATAATAGATATTGGCAGATGGTTAGCGAAGGATTTAGAGCGTCCGCCATTAACCCATGTAAATGGAATAATGCCGAGTATAATAAGAATATGGATTAAGCTTGTCAAAAAGTAAAAGTAAAGTCCCATCAATACCGCATTTTTCATATTAATTTTCTAAGTTTTCGAACATATATCCACCTCCATTCTTTCCGTTACATTTTATTAAATCTTGTATTATACTATTCCTTGGCTTTTTCCGTTTTCCCGCGAAGTTTTTCCCTGGATGGAACAAATGGCCTGCTGGTTAAATTTCCCCTGAAGGAAAAGCAAAGACTCATTATTCTCTTTGAGGTTGCGAAACGGTTAGAGAGCGGGCGAATTTATAACGGAAAGGAACTGAACCATGAAGCGAATAATGGTTAAAAAAATAAGCAATAGGGCCAATATGAAATCTTCCAATCTATTGCCAGAGTATTTGAAAAGCAGGAGGCTATTATGTCAGAACTTACAAGCAGTCAAAAGATCGGGATGGCAGCATTATTTCAAAATCGGGTCATCAGGACCATTTTGCTATCAGTGTTGTTTCTACAGATTGGAATCTGGGTCAGGAACTATTCCATCCTGTTATATGTAATTGAAAAGACCAATGAAAATCCGGTTGCGGTTTCGTTAATCTCCGTTGCAGAATTTGCTCCCATTTTTTTATTCTCTTTCATCGGCGGGGCATTTGCAGACAGGTGGAAGCCTAAGAAAACGATGATTTGGTGTGATGTATTAAGTGCTGTTTCCATTTTGGCTGTGCTTATCACTTTATTTTTTGGAAGCTGGAAAATGATTTTCTTTGCAACGCTCGTTTCCTCGATTCTTTCACAGTTTTCTCAGCCAGCCGGTATGAAATTGTTTAAGCTGCATGTGCCAACTGAGCTTGTGCAGATGGGAATGTCCATGTATCAAACGGTTTTTGCACTATTCATGATTTTAGGGCCGATTCTGGGAACCTTTGTTTATCAGCGTTTTGGCATCATGGCGGCTATTGCAGTCATGGGTATTGCATTTCTATGCTCAGCAGCGGTCTTATTTATGCTCCCGGCAGATCCAGTAACACCGGAAGAAAAACCAAAAACTACCTTGATGCAGGAAATACAGGAAGGCTTCCGTTATGTATGGAACAGTAGAACATTATCCTTGCTTGGCGGGTGTTTTGCAATGGCAGGACTCGCGATAGGCTTGACACAGCCGCTTGGAGTGTTTTTGATTACAGAGAGGCTGGGGCTGCCAAAAGAGGATTTGCAGTGGCTCATGACTGCATTTGGAATCGGCATGATCCTCGGCGGAGGTATTACAGTGGGAATGGCAAGAAAAATTCGTCCACAAACACTTTTAGCAATTGGATTGGCTGCCAGCGCCATCGGGTTTGTTGGAATGGGTTTATCAACAGCATTCTGGCTGACGCTCACTGCTCAGCTCTTTTCCGGACTATTTATGCCAAGCATCCAAATCGGAATCAATACAATGATTTTACAAAACACGGAAGAAGCGTTTATAGGCAGGGTAAATGGCATATTAAACCCGATTTTCATGGGGGCTATGGTCATCACTATGTCGGCATCCGGCTGGCTGAAAACTCATCTCTCTATTGTGTATATGTACGAATTATCAGCGCTTCTCCTTGTTGCCGGGATCCTTACCATGCTGCCGCTAATGAGAAAAGATGCAGCGGACGGGGGATTGAAACAAAACGTATAAGTAACGAGCGTACAGAACTTGATCTGTACGCTTTTAAATTTAATTGGTGACCAGTATACCGTCAAAGGATTACTTTTGACGGTTTTTAGGGTAGGCCGAAGTGGCAATTGAACGATCCCATTTTTGAGATGACCTTTTTTCAACACTAATATATTAGTAACTGTGCACCGTTCTAAACGCACAGGATTTAGCACATGTCCAATAAAAAAAGGTAGAAACCAAATCGAAGTTAATACGCCCTGTTTCCAACTTTGATACTTTCTTTATACTTATAAGGGACGTTCATTGTGGTAGAGTAATGGACACGATCAGTATGGTCGTTACCTTCACAAAAACACACAAAATTCTGAATTGACATAAAAATAGACGAACCTATATCATATGATATATAAAAACGCTTTCTAAAAGGGGTGGTGTTTTACTGCATCAATAAAAGAAGAAAGAATATACCAACTTGAAAGATACTGGTCGGTCAGTATGGGATTGGTGATAAAACCAGGGCTAGCAGGCTGCAAGAGCGGTTTGAATGCAGTTACTCCGCTAAGGGAACCTATGGGTGTGGTGGTTCGCCAGTGGAAATTTTACAACATACGGAACGTCCTGAATTCAAAACAGCTAAAAAAATATATAAAGGGGATTTTGCCAATGAAATACATACGTTTTTCAAAAAATGATGAAGTGATGTACGGGATTATAGAAGGAGAAACAATTACAAGATTAAATGGCGATTTTATGTCTGGAGAAGCACAGCCGCTGGATGAGACTTTTTCTCTTGGAGATGTAAGGACGCTCCCACCCGTTATGCCCGGTCAAGTTGTCGGTATAGGACTGAATTATGCCCTTCATGCTGAGGAAACTGGGAAACCGTTACCGGAAGAGCCGATGATGTTTATGGTGTCACCGACTTCTATTATTGGAGATGGGGATAAGATAACCCTGCCAACCCTTGAACATCGCATTGACTATGAGGTGGAATTAACGATTGTCATAGGAAAACAAGCCCATAAAGTCAAGAAAGGGGATGCCCTGTCGTATGTTTTTGGATATACCATAAGCAATGATATTTCTGACAGGGACCTCCAGCAAAAAGATGGCCAATATACCAGGGCTAAGTCCTATGCCACATTTAAGCCGCTGGGCCCTGTCATTGAAACAGAGCTCGATCCGGACAATGTCCAGCTGAAAACGACTGTAAATGGAGAAGTCAGGCAGCATTCCAATACCAATGACTTAATTCATGATGTGAGAAGCATCATTGAAACGGTTACTGATGTGATGACATTGAACCCTGGGGATATCATCATCACTGGAACTCCATCCGGCGTTGGCCCGCTTCAACCTGGTGATGAAATTGTAATGGAAATACAAGGAATCGGAACGTTGAGAAATTCAGTTTCGGCAGAGTAATTCAAGAACACACAGTTTACGAGGAAACTCTAAGGAGCAACGAGAACGGGTGTGATAAACGAAATCACATAAGGGACATTCGGGGTGAAAGAAGTTCTGCAGCAGTGTTCCTGCTTCCCGCGATTGAGTTTAAGGTCCGCGGATATATCCTGGACTTCGCTGATATATTTTAAAGTTCACTGATAAATCCTTGAAATGGTATGGCATTGATGGAAAAGGAGAGGATGAAATTATTTTAATAGCTGGGAGGGGTGGCTAAATGGCCAAATTAATAGATTTGACAATGCCGATTTATGAAGGAATGCCTCAGCATCCCGCACATGGGAACACGCCACACTTTATGTCCGGGACAAGAAGCCATGATGCATGGCGCAACTTTAACAGACGAAACCATTATGATGAATCAGACCTCGTATCGTTCGAAAATGAAAATATCATCATTTGCGGACACACAGGAACTCATATGGATGCTTGCTTTCATGGTGATCCTAGTTCTGATTATTCCATTGATAAAATGCCGGTTGAGTGTGGCTTCGGGGATGCGGTTTGGCTCGATGTTTCATTCAGGTACGGACCCAAAGCGGAAGTTACCGCAAAGGATTTAAAAGATGCGGAAGAGAAGTCAGGCACAACCATTAGGCCTGGTGACATTGTGTTAATACATACCGGATGGTCGACTATAAAAGATCCGGTGAAATACGCTTTTGACCATATGGGTTTATCTATTGAAGCTGGAGAATGGCTAAGAGAAAAAAAGGTAAAGACGGTCGGGATTGATAACTGCAATGTTGACACAGCGGGGGCCCTTAACCTGCCAGTCCATATGAACTTCTTAAGACCGCGTTCACTGGGTTTAGCAAATGATGATTTCATTGCCATCATTGAAAATCTTGTCAATATTGACCGCATTCCGAAATCGCGATTCCTTTTCTCGGGTGCACCAATTCCATATCTGGGTGGTACAGGCGGACAGGTGCGTGCTTTGGGTTTTGTGGAGTGAAGCAATGAGTAAACTGCCATTATGTTAAGCGAATCATTGGAAGATACATTCCCCTACCGGTTATATATTGAGGTGAATGGTAAAATTCTAAATTATTCCTTTTAGGGACAGCATCTCGATTCAGTACGTAGCAATCTCTTGAGACAGAAGAATCCCTATCCAGCGTCCCTTCTTATAAAACAAGCATGCTGCTTCTAAGGACTATCTCTTCAGGCATTCAATGAGCAGTTCTTGTCGAGTGGCTGAACGTTACAAGCGGTTACAATCTTGACGGGATCGCGGCAAGATAAACGATGAGTGTTTGACCTTTGATATCTATCACAAGCAGCCGTAATCAAAAAGGGGTTAATTCCATGGTAAATCTGAAACCTGATATGATCATTGCTGCATGGGCATCATAATCCGACCGATATCATGAAAAGGCATGATCCAAGTCAGAATCATTCAATGAGTGAAAATCCTTGAAGAACTAAGGGTTTTCGCTCTTTTTTATTATAACGGTTTACTGCATAATTTAATGGTAAAAGGAGATTGGGTACATTATGGGTATAAAAAACTTTAATAAGGAAAAATCTCCCCTTCAGTCTTCCACCAATCTCCGAATTTCATCTGTGGCAGAGGCGGGATAAATATTGGGTACTATCTGGCTTTTATATAAAATTAAAGATTAAAGCTGAATCGTTCAATACTCTTAAAAAAAAATGGGGGTGAAACAGGCTGAGAATTAAAAAGTTATCAACCCTGCCATTTCAAGGAGAACCGATTTATAATAAACCGGGTATCAATGTTATTAAATATTCACGTTACCTTTTTCAGGTTCAATGGACATGGAAGTTTGAAGTTCAGTTTTTGTAGGAACCTTGGTGACTAAATACAGGGCTGCGGCCATCCATACAGCCGAAAGGGAAAAGATGCTTGTAAAGCCTACATAATCAATGGCTAAACCTGCCAGTGTAGGACCAATGAACTGGCCCACGGCAAAGTAAAACGTGGCGTAACTAAAGGATAAGGTCGCATAACGGGGATGGACCTGTTCCGTGCTTAAAGTTTGAACCATGGTAAATACGCCTGTATTCACGATTCCCTGGATGAGCAGGTTTACGGTAAATCCAAAGGAATTCGGCATTAGGATAGGGGCAATCGTGGATAAAAGATTAAAAGCCATAGCCAGAAGCAAGGCACTTTTCCTGCCCAGTCGATCCGAAATTCCTCCCCAGATCGGCGAGCTCAAAATCGAGAGGATGCCGCCAATCGCTATAAGCTTTCCTGCATGCTGCGCCTTCAGCCCCTCATCGAGCATAAAACTCATCATGAAAATGGACTGGGTAATATAGGTCAGTCCCACAACACCGTAGATCAACGCAACTCTTATCACATTCCGATCCGTATAAATCTGTCTTGGTAGTACTGGGGGCTCTGTCGCTGCAGTTTTCTTCATTGGAGGGTTTTTGATAATCAATAACACCATTAGGCAAACCAGGACACTAAGGATGCAAAAGATCCTCCAGGTGATCCGCCAGTCCGTTTCAGGATAAAGACTATGAAGAAATGGCACGAGTGCACCCGTAATAAATACTCCAATACCTGCCCCGCTATTGACAAAACCGATCACAAGCCCGCGCTGGGCAGGGAACCATTGGATCAGTACAGAAATGAGGGGTGTAAAGGTAAAAGCCGTTCCAATTCCCAATAGGAACATAAATATCGAACTGTATATATAGGAAGCTGTATAGGAAAGGTTCAGGAAGCCAATCGTAATCAGGGATAATCCGCAAAGTATGGCCCTTTTCTCTCCCCATTTGGTGGATACGACGCCGGCAAACATGACTGTGACCAGATAGCCCAAAGAAGTAATCGTACCAAGCAGCCCGGCCATTTTGTAGGAGATGGAAAGTCCCTCCTTCATGAATGGGAGAACAACACCGTAAGCCAGCCTTGCAAATGAAATAGCAACAAGTGAAACTAGCATGCCGGTCAAAATATAAAGATAACTGGGCTTTTGTTCTGGTACCATTTTAAATCCCCCTATGTAATAGGTAAAAACAACACCGCTTATTTCTATATTATAACCAAATTTACCCATTATTGATAGAAAATTCAAAATATATTGACCATTTCACTTGATTTATCGATTTAAATTAAATGTGTCCGCTTATATATCAGCAGGGCCATCTACTTTTTAATACATGGGAGATATAAATTTTTTCAGCGACACAAGAAGGATTATGAGAGGAAAGTATTGGGTAACAATAAAGCATGTAGGAGAAAAGCGCTAACATCCCGATCGGCTAAATCGATGCAAAATTCAGGAATTTAAGAAAAATGCAGGAGTGTCCCCGTATCAAGTTCTTTAATGATGTATTCTGAAATAATAAAGGATTATATAGACTTTAGACCCACATTTTGGTTAAATAGTCATAAGTATAGGTTATAGTAAACCCATCTTAAACCGATAAAGGCAAACTTATCGAAAGGTAAGGACGCAAAGCTTCAGACCTAAGGCTATGGCTATGGTGGCTGAGTTACCGAAAAAGGGCTTCGGAATTCATACACACAGCTCCTTTTTTAGGGCTGTGTGTTTTTTATTTTCATTACCATTGACATGTTATGAATGAAACTTTTACAAAGCGCAAGAGTTGAAATTTTAGTTCATTATCTTTCTAGTGTTAAGGACCAGGAAGGAGAAATAAAAGAAATTATGAAAAATTCCAATTTTTTTCTGGACATCTTCAGTCAACAGTCTTTTGGTCAAGCACAACTACGTGATTTACAGGTAAGTGAGCAGCAAATCCATATTTTAATAGACTTAATTCCGGAAATCATCGTTGTGAAGGATGAGAAAGGCCGCTATGTTTTAGCAAACCAAATGGCTTTAGATCTATATGAGTTAAGGGACTTAGACTATAAAGGAAAAACAGATATAGATCTTGCTATCATGAAACCTAAGTATCAAGAATCGTTCGACTATAATATAAAAACCGATGAACTGGCTTGGAGAAAAGGTTCGACTCTAACAGTTGAAAAAACGGTTGAACGACCTGATGGGGAGCAGCAGGTTTGGGAGGTCATGAAGACACCTGTATTTGATGAAGACGGAAACCGGCTTCGTTTAATTATTGTCAGCCGCAATGTCAGTGAACGAAAAAAAGCTGAAACAGAATTACAGTTGAGCGAAGAGAAGTACCGTTTGATTGCTGATAATATGAAAGATTTGATAGGTATGCTTGATGAAAACGGCAAAGTAAGATATGTATCACCTTCCTTCGCCAGGGTGTTGGGCTATGAAACAATTCAGTATGGAGAGTTTGACTTTGTCAGTATCGTGCACCGAGAGGATTTCCCTACTGTTAAAAAAATATTTCATAACATGATTTCCGAGCAAAAAGAACTGGGAAAAGCTGAGTTCAGGTGCAGGCACAGCAATGGGGAATACATATGGTTTGAAGTTAATTTCTCCAGTGTTTATGGTATCGATGGTGACGTCGACCATATCATTATTGTGGCAAGGGATATTAGTGAGAGAAAAATTTATGAAAATCATTTACAATCCATGGCCTACCAAGATTATTTGACAGGGCTGCCAAACCGGAATATGCTATATTCCCTATTCTCGGAACAACTTTCGGCTGCTTCAAGTAAAAGTCAAAGTCTAGCAGTCTTATTCCTGGACCTTGACCGGTTTAAAACAATAAATGACACTCTTGGCCATAGAACTGGAGATAAACTTTTGCAAGGGGTGTCTGAACGACTGACAAATATTATACGGAAAAATGATTTCGTCTTTCGCCAGGGCGGCGATGAATTCATTATTATTCTGACAGAAGCAAATAGGAGTATTGCATCCAAGATTGCTGCCAGGATTCTTCAAGTGCTTTCGGTACCGTTTCGTTTGAATAATCATGATGTCTTCAGTTCTACAAGTATCGGTATCAGCTTGTTCCCTGATCACGGAGAGACTGTAGAGAAATTGATACAGAATGCTGACACAGCCATGTATCAAGCTAAAAAAGCAGGCAAGAACACATTTGAATTTTTCTATTCGAAAGAACGACACTCTCTCATTGATCCTTTAACAATGGAAATGGATCTTCATAAAGCAGTCGAGCGAGATGAACTTGTGCTGCACTACCAGCCGAAAGTTAGTTTGAAATCAGGGAAAATAGTCGGAGCGGAAGCATTAATCCGCTGGTTCCATCCTCAAATAGGGATGATATCACCTGCGGAATTCATTCCGATCGCAGAAGAAACGGGTTTAATACTGCCAATCGGAGAATGGGCCCTTTACACTGCATGCAGACAGGTTAAAGAATGGATGAAAAAAGGGCTCTCAATTGTTATCTCAGTTAATATATCAACTACACAGTTCGTTCAATCCAATTTTGTCACATCGATTGAAAGGATCCTAACAGAAACCCAGGTCGAGCCCCAATGTTTGGAAATCGAAATTACAGAGAGTGTCTCGGCTGATATTGAACACACGATCACCACGTTGCACGGCCTGAAAAAATTGGGTGTCCGAATAAGCATAGATGATTTCGGGACCGGCTTCAGTTCGTTAAACTACTTGAAGCAATTCCCTGTTGACACGCTAAAGATAGACCAGTCGTTTATCCGGGAACTATACAAGAATCCGAACGATGAAACAATAGTTAAAACCATCATATCAATGGCTCATAACCTTAATCTAACTGTTGTAGCAGAAGGAATTGAAACGAAGGAACAGCTTGTGTTCCTGCAGCAGTATTTTTGTGATGAAGGGCAGGGATATTTAATAAGCAAACCCTTATCCGTCGGAGAACTTCAAGCAGCCATCGATAAAGTTGAATCCATTGTGGAGCAAAACGGGATTTCACAAGATAAGAATGAAAGACAGTGGGCCGATGAAATGCTGCGGAAAGCTCGGGAAGATTTAAACAATACGGTACGGTTACAACAGGGGATGATATTAAAATATAAAAAGATAAATAACAAGTTTATTCATACTTTATGTGATGGCGAGTTATTGTATCGGATGGGTTTCATTCCCAATGAAGTCATAGGCAAGGAGCTTTCTGAGTTTCTCCCATATGAAGTTGCAAAAGAAAAGACTGCATTTTATGAGCGGGCCTGGAATGGGGACGAGCGCGTTACGTATGAAGGAGAAATCAATGGCATTCATTACCTTGAGGTATTCAGCCAGATTAAATCCGGCGGCAAGGTAGTGGAGGTAATCGGATCATGTGTTGACATAACGGAACGGCGGAAAGTGGAAGAAGCCCTTAGACAAACGGAATATCATTATCGGCTAATCTCAGAAAATGTCACAGACTTAGTCCGCATAGTCGATAAAGATTTAAAATTGCAGTACATTTCCCCTTCGCATGAAAAAGTGCTGGGATACACTATGGAGGAACTCACTGGCAAAAGTATCGAAGATTATGTTCATCCAGTTGATTTACCAGGCCTTCAAAAGCTTAGGGAGTATATGCTGACTACCGGAAATGCCGGACATGGTCAATACAGATTGCTGCATAAAGGTGGACATTGGATTTCAATGGAAATTGGTTTAACCCCTGTGTCCCATGATGATGGAAACATTAAACACTTCGTTTCGGTTGGAAGGCCATTAAAGAAAAATTAAAAGTGCATTTAATGGTTAAAATTATATCTTAGCCTTATGGTTCCAACCCTCCATGCGAAAAGCAAGAGGGACTGGAACTTTTTTTATGATCCTCCTCATTATAATGACCTCCTTCTATTTTTTCTCCATGATTCTTATCTAGTACTTTTTCAATTTTCGAATTTCACCAAGTTTTCACCACTCTCTACTAAACTACAAACATCGAGAGCGAAAGGAGGAGAAAAATGATACCTTCTAAATTGAAAAAACCGATTGTTTGGGGTGCGGTTATCACTGCATTGGTTTTGGGAGTGTTCTTTCTGGTAGGTGGATATAATGGCCTGGCAGGCAGACTGCGGTATATAAATTTATCAGTTTATTTAGGTTTTAAATGTTAAAAGATATGGAATATAAAGAAGATGAACAAATACACCAAAATAGTAGCGAGATTGGAGTGTTCAGGTTGTTCAAGAAACTTATGGCGAAGATGGGCAAAGGTGCTGCACAAGTTGATTTACGTTTTGAAAACCGGCCTTACAAGCCGGGTGAAACTTTAAATGGGGAATTTATCATACAAGGGGGAGAGGTAACGCAGCAAATCAGCAATTTGTCAGTACGCTTCATGATGAGGGTTAACACAAGACGGGGTGAAGCTGCCTCTAGGCAAGTAGACTCTGTACCGATAAGCGGGGCATTCAGCATTGAAGCCAGACAGGAAAAACGTTTTCCCTTTCATTATACAATTCCAACTGACCTGCCTTTAACAAGAGGGTCAATCTCTTATTTTTTTGATACCTTCCTGGATATAGAAGGCGGGGTAGACCGTACAGACCTTGATTACCTGGTGCTTACCGCCCCACAACGATTGCAAACAATGTTTAATGCCCTTGACCGTTTAGGTTTCCGGGAAAAATCGACTTCAGGAAGAATCGATTCATATGGACAAGAATTTGTATTTTTCCCTGCGCAATCCTTTACAGGACAGATACACGAACTTGAAATGCGGTTTGCCAACGAGGCAGACGGAATACGTGTTTGGATGGAAGTTGATTGCCGCAATAGTTTTCAGGAAATAGAAGCAAAAACTGAATTCCTGGTACGGAATGATCTGTTGGAGGATGAACAAAAGCTTGCCGACTTCTTCAACGAACGGATTTCTGAAGTACTGGCACGCCCTGACGAATTCCGACAACCTTTTTCCTACCCATCCCATCAATTTAGAGGCGGCATGGCAAGTGGCATTGGAGGCATGGTGGGCGGACTGGCAGCGGGTGTATTAGGAGGTATGCTGCTAAGCGAAATCGTAGATGGCATTGATTTTGGCGGCATGGCCGAGGGGGCAGCGGATGCCTTTGGTGTGGAGGAGGATTTGTTTGATTCAAATGATGAGGCAGGGGACTTTGGTGATTTCTTTGATGGCGGGGAAGAGTAAAGGTTGAACTATAAGTTGATCAATTCACGTATTTAATTGTTTACCGTTTTGTATATTACTCATGCCAAATGATTGAAGAACCGTGGATTTACCGATACAACCGAATCCACGGTTCCGAGAAATACATGGGTAACACAAAATAAATCACCAAGGTTCAATATTTATGCAGATTTTTTTGCTTATAACTTTGCTTAAAAAATTGAATAGGTTAAGCAAACGCTAATGAATATAATAGACCATTTCAACAAACTGAAGGTATAGGAATGACTTAATGATTTTGCGTGAGTCCGACATGGGTTTCTTGTTCACGAATAGGGGTATTTTTTATGTTTAGGGGTAATATGGTTTTTACTTCTGAATATTCATAAATAGTAACACGTGGAAATTGAAGCCGCGCTGGAAAATATGAAATGGTATAAGAGTGTGAAGAGGAATAAGCATTTTATCCAAATTAAAAAGAAATATAGGTATCGTCCATCATGCAGGAACACAGTTTGCGTCTAGGCAGAACTCGTGGAAAAAACATGTCAGAAAATCTAACACATTTATTGAAGGGGCTATTTTAGCTTTGTACTATAAAAATATATTAAACCTTTTCTAGGGTTCCGTTTTTCATTCACTGAAAAAGCCTGGTCCGAGAAAAGTGGCAGGAATAATGCCCCACTTGGAAGGAAAAGTCCGGTGAAGAATGTAAAAATTCTTCCCGGGCTTTTTTTGGGAGGTGAAACATTCAAGAGGAAGCGATCTTAGTTTGAATCCAGAAGTCAGAATATTCAAAATAAAAACAGGGGGGATTTTTATGTCAAAAGAAAACAATGATAAGGAATTTTCCTTGCGGGCGGTTCCGACAAATCACCGTATTGGTTTCTGGAACATGATGGTCGTTATGCTGGGCTTTACATTCTTTTCAGCAAGTATGATGGGTGGAGGCACGATTGGCACCGGTCTGGACTTTACCCAATTTTTATTGGTTGTGATGGCCGGAAATCTGCTCCTCGGACTTTATACAGGTGCCTTGGCCTACGCAGCGTCCAAAACGGGATTATCTACACATTTATTAACGAAATATGCTTTTGGTGAAAAAGGCTCTTATTTAGCATCATTCCTGCTGAGTATAACGCAAATCGGGTGGTTCGGAGTAGGGGTGGCCATGTTCGCATTACCCGTGCAGAAGGTGACTGGAATCGATACTTATATATTGATCATTTTAGCTGGGATACTAATGTCGTCCTCAGCCTATTTTGGAATGAAGTCACTCGCTGTCATCAGTTTTATTTCGGTTCCGCTCATCGTCATTTTAGGAAGTTTTTCTGTTTTTAAAGCTACACAGACAGTTGGAGGCGTAGACGGGATTCTATCATATTCGCCCACTGAATCAATTGGATTGGCAGCAGCCTTATCTATATGCATAGGCTCATTTATCAGTGGAGGGACGCTGACTGCTGACTTTACGAGATTTGCAAGAACAAAACGGAGTGCAGTTATCACCACTGTCATCGCATTCTTTCTTGGCAATTCTTTGATGTTTCTTTTCGGGGCGGTCGGAGCGATTTCTACTGGGGTAGCTGATGTATCCGAAGTCATGTTTTTACAAGGCTTGATATTGCCGGCGATCATTGTTTTGGGTTTGAACATATGGACTACTAACGATAACGCCCTATATGCCTCAGGACTTGGCATTTCCAATATTACAAAAATAAAGAAAAGCAAAGTTGTCATATTTAACGGTATTTTGGGTACTGTCATGGCGCTTTGGCTATATAACAATTTCGTTGGTTTCCTAAATTTCCTTAACCTGACGCTTCCACCGATCGGTGCGATATTGTTGGCAGATTTCTTCCTTCTAAACCGTGGTAAATATAAGGAATTCGAGAAGATGACATTTAAGTCAGTGAATTGGCTCGCCATTATAGCGTGGATCATCGGGGTGATTGGAGCTAAATTTATACCAGGTGTCCCTTCCGTTAATGCCGTTATTGGTTCAGCAGGATTTTATCTGATTGCTTCAATGATCCAAAGAAAACTTGCTTCCACAATAGAAACGGAAACAAAGGAGGCAATATGAGTATGATTATCAAAAATGCAAGCCTTAGAAATAAGAAAGGAACCTGGGACCTTGAGATTGTTGATGGGAAAATCGAACGCATCGGCAAAAATCTGGACAGCGAAGCAAAAGAAGCTTTAGATATTAAGGGTTCATTGGTCCTCCCCCCATTCATCGAACCGCATATTCATCTGGACAGTGCCTTAACAGCAGGAGAACCAGAATGGAACAATAGCGGTACATTATTGGAAGGCATCCAAAGATGGTCGCAGCGTAAACGATCACTCTCTGCAGAAGATGTAAAATCCCGGGCAAAAAAGGCTCTTCAGTGGCAGCTTGCACAGGGTATACAATATATTCGGACACACATAGACGTAACCGACCCAAAGCTTACTGCATTGAAGGCTATGCTTGAAGTGAAGGAAGAAATGGCACCTTATATTGATTTGCAAATCGTCGCGTTCCCCCAGGAAGGCATACTATCATTTTCAGGCGGCCAGGAGTTACTCGAGGAGTCGCTCCGGCTGGGAGCTGATGTTGTCGGCGGCATTCCTCATTATGAATTAACTAGAGAAGATGGAGTAGAATCGGTGAAAATTGTTTTTGAACTGGCACAAAAATATGACCGGCTAGTGGATATACACTGCGATGAAACAGATGATGGCCATTCACGCTTCATTGAAACAGTTGCTGCACAAGCCTATCGAACGGGCATGGGGAGCCGGGTCACAGCCAGTCATACCACTGCGATGCATTCTTATAACGATGCATATGCCAACAAGCTATTTAGGCTTTTAAAGCTGGCTGATATTAATTTTATTGCTAATCCATTAGTGAATATACATCTACAGGGACGCTTCGATTCCTATCCTAAACGCAGGGGTATTACACGTGTAAAGGAACTTCTGGCAGCTAATTTGAATGTATGCTTTGGGCAGGATGATATTTTAGATCCATGGTATCCATTGGGAACCGGAAACATGTTGCAGGTGTTGCATATGGGTATTCATATATGTCAGCTGCTGGGCTATGAAGAGATTGTTAATTCGATAGACCTTATCACTTCCAATAGTGCAAGGACTTTGAATGTGCAGAACGTGTATGGAGTGGAAGAAGGAAAATCTGCGAACTTTATTGTAATCGACGCAGCTGACGAATATGACATGATCCGCAGGCAGCCAGCCATTCTCTATTCAGTTCGCAACGGGAGAATTATTTCAAAAACAAAGCCAAGTGAAATGCATGTGGATGCAGGAAGTGGGTTTAAAGAAGTTGATCTTAAAAAGTAAGAATAGAAAGGATCAAGAGCGATTATCTTCCCGGATAATCGCATTTTACTGTAAAAAACATGCTCTTTTAAGATTGGTTCATGAGCAAGCCTCATGTTGTAAAGCGCAATGGGCAATGAATGAAGAGGTGAGAAGGTGAAGAAAGATCATATATTTCCTAAAAATTCTACAACAAAAAAGGCTTCAATTTCGAAGCCCTTGAAAAGACAGAATATATTAAATTGTTGCCGCGAATGGGTGAATATAGATGGGATCCCCCTCACAACAATAGGTTTAATTTGAGGATTAGCAGTGGGTCGGCTTTATTCAATGTGTCAGCTGCTATGCCTGACATCATATTTGTTTAAATCACCTATAATCCATTTAGTGAGCAAGAATGGACTGGCATGTAATTGAGCCATTTAGGGAAAAGCTCATCTAAATTACTAAGAGCGGTAAAACCTTTTATGCAAAACAGATTCTTCCAAGCTAAAGTTCCGTGTACTGGTATGCACTGGCGTTCGTGCGATACACAGGTGGAAGGTCTGGATATTCGGTTTTTGTTGTGCCTTTGTTAATCCCCCCCTTTCTATTGTTGGAATGTACAATCAATCACCCGGACCAATAAAATCTAAGCTAGACGGAGAATAAACCTCACATGTTCCTTTCTTGTCCTCTGCACTGATTCGGATTGGACCACCCTCACCCTTTGCATTCACGGTTTGACTCATCATGTCACGCATTTTCTGATCCCGAGCCATTCGTAACTGTGGTTCTTCAGTTTGCTCCTGGATTCTTTGCAGCTCCGGCATCCTCGCTTTTCGCATCTGGCTAAATACGGTGAACAACTGTGTCCTGTTCTCTAGACGGATGTTTGAAACAAACATAACTTGTCACTACCTTTCCGGAAAGTTAGGGTTGTCCCTGTGACATTATTTTTCTACACTACACAAGCGTATCCCTTCCCTTTAGACCGAACAAATACCGTCAGGTTTTTTACTAATAGGGGGGATTATTGTTTCTTTTGAGGGTTTACGAGTTTTTTCAGCATCACAATAGCAGGATTGCCGATGTATCGTGCAAAAAATAATCAGAATTTTTTGTGTAACATTTAAATGGAAAAGGAGAGCCGACCTTTCCATAACGGTGATGAATAAGATTTTTTAGCATACAAAAACTACATTTGTTCCATCATTTTATACAGGAGGGAGGAATAAATGTATGAAAGCTTTTTTTCGCCATTCATTATTATTGATATTATTGTTAAGTCTAATCGGATGTAATGGCACAGATATCTCCCACCAATAGTAAAGCAATACATAACCCCAGACACACATTAGTTGAAATATTTTGAAGGAAGTGTTTTATGACACTAGGCCCTGTTATAAAAGAATATTCAAGTGAATACCAAACCGAAGTAGTGGATTTAATCCTTGAGATCCAGCAAGAAGAATACAATGTACCGATAACGAAGGACGATCAGCCCGATTTATTTGAGATAGAAGACTTTTATCAAACTGGGAAGGGGAATTTCTGGGTAGCACTTTACAACGGGAAAGTAGTAGGTACCATCAGTCTTTTGGACATTGGAGACAGCCATGTTGCCTTAAGAAAGCTGTTTGTAAAGAAAGAATTCAGGGGATCGACGTATAATACGGCGAATCTTTTATTGAATCGTGCCATCGAATGGGCAAGGGAACAGTCAATAAAAGCCATATATCTGGGAACAACACCTCAATTTGTTGCTGCGCACCGGTTCTATGAGAAGAATGGGTTTGAAAACATAGATGTCGAGGAGCTGCCGGACAGTTTCCCAATACTCAAAGTTGATAAAAAGTTTTATAAATATGTTGTTCGATAACAGGAAAAGCCGCCTGATTGCAAAAATATTCTCAGCATCTGGCATAGTAAGAATTAAAAGGATGAGATCATGCCAAACTTCACGGTATATATTGAATTTGTAAATCAAAAACGTAAGAATTTCAAGTAGAGTCTGTCTCTGAGGAGAAAGTCAGAGATCAATTACTAAGTCAAGGAAGTTAGGTTAATTTTAAGGGAGTCGCGATTAACCTGGAGAATGTAATCTGGATGGATATCAAGGAAGAGACTCAGACATCCTAAGTTACGGGTGTCTTTTTATTTTGTGGAATACTTGTGGTTATTTCGCTCATGAACAGTCCTCTCTTGAGACCAATTAGAGAAGGGGGGCATAAATGCCACCCCCCAAATACGTGTTTTTCAAAATCAGGCACCAATATACTAGCAACCACAAAATAGTTCTGACTAGTGAAACGGTACTTTTTTGCATTTTTCGCATTCCACATTCTTCTACTACGATTTTTAATTACTAAATAATTCAACGTGATTAGTGTTAATAAATATAATTCAACTTTTATTAAGGTGTTGTAGACGGTGGTTTACGATGTTCAGTTCCTTGTTCATAAGCGTACGCTAGTTTAATTAATGAGGGTTCGCTAAATGCTCTTCCTAGGAACTCTATCCCGACTGGCAAATTTTCTGATGTAAATCCTGCAGGTACGGTTATCGCCGGGAATTCAGAAAAGGCGCTAAGTCGATTCGCACTTCCGGAATTTTGTCCCTTGCCGATGACTTGGGCCGGCTGGGAAGAGGTTGGATAAACGAACGCATCCAAATCTTCGTCAGCCATCACTTTTAATAAAGATTGCTGTGTGAGCTTTGTCCGGAATAACAAAATATCTTTATATTCTTCTTCCTCCAATGATTTTACTTGATCCCTTGCGATTAACGAGCTTTTTGAAGAAGGATGGAACTGTCCTGATTCAATGACCTCAGTTAGGGAGTCAAATGGCGCATCCTCCCCGAGTGATTTTAAATAATCATTAAATTGAAATTTAAATTCCCAGCTGCTCAAGCTTGGGTAAGCCAAGATTTTATCCAGCTCAGGTATTTTAACGTCAATCACTTTCGCCCCTAACTTCTTCATGTCCCCGATTGCTTCATTTGTAACTTGGTTAACTTCCACATTTTCAGGCTGCTTTCCGAATAAATCCCTTATCACTCCGATTTTAGCGCCTTGCAGCCCTTTTCGATCTAATGATTTAATATAATCCCCTTCCGTTTCCCCAACACTCCAGGCAGTCTTGGTATCATTTGGGTCATACCCTGAAGTTGCCTCCAACAAGATGGCTGCATCAGCAACGGTTCTGGCCATTGGCCCACCGACATCTTGCGTGAGTGCAAGCGGAACAATGCCGTCACGGCTGGAAAGGCCAATTGTCGGCCGGATTCCTACCAGGCTATTAAATGCAGAAGGAATACGAATGGAACCGCCAGTATCGGTTCCCAGACCGGCTGCTGCAAAATTAGCAGCAATCGCCGCACCTGTACCACCACTTGATCCGCCTGGATTTCTTTCCAGATTATAAGGATTTAACGTTTGTCCTCCTGCGGAACTTACAGTTGTGATGCCAAATGCAAACTCATGGAGGTTCGATTTTGCTAAAATAATCGCCCCTGCCTCTTTTAATTTTTTAATTTGGTGAGAATCATCATCAGGAATGGAATCTTTTAAACAAATACATCCCGCTGTCGTCGGCATATCAGCAGTATCATAATTATCTTTTACAATAATCGGGATCCCGTGCAATGGTCCCCTTGGTCCTTTTTGTTTCCGTTCTTTATCCAATTCTTGAGCGGCTTCAACAGCATTTTGATTCACCGTAATAATCGCATTAATTTTAGGTCCCTGGTCGTCAAACATTTTAATCCGGTCTAAATACATTTGTACAAGCTCTTTTGACGTAATTTTTTTCCTTTTCAAGGCGGATTGAATTTCAGAGATCGTAGCTTCCTGGATGTTAAATCTGTATTGTGAGGTCTTGGGGTGAGGTGGAGCTTTTAAAGTAGAAATGTGTGAAGGCTTTGTACGTTCTGTAAGGACGTAATTCGACTCATTCTTCAGCTGTATTTGTTTTGCTGGTGTTTTGGTTTCATCGGTGCTAGTGACAGAAGAAGCTGCCGTTGTAAAAGTTAAGCAGATTGTTAATAGCAGTGAAAGTCGAAAAAAAGATTTTTTCAACTGAATTCCTCCCTTAATTTTTTCACTAGAATAATAGTCATACAAAATTGGGAACTTTTCTACAGTTATGTCAGAAAACGTAACATTGTTTTAACTAGGAAGGTAATTTTACATTTTCAGTAATAGAGACTAGTCAATCAATCTGCTTATGTGTACCATCTAATTCCTCCTCTTTCAAAATGTCTTCTTTTTTAACATAGGAGAAAAAAAGAGATAATTCCACCGTTCGTTCAGAATATTCAGAAAATAATTCCGATTAACTATCACCAGCATAGATGGCAAGTACTAAAAACAAGTATCCGTATAGGGAATCTTACCTGCCTGAATAAATGAAATCGTCCCGAACGACACCCAGTGAAAATAACAGTGAGTTTTTAAATCAATGAATGAAACAATCTTCGGAGTGGGTTTTACCTATCCATAATGGAAAACTTTAACCGGATCATTGATAAGATTGTTATGTATACAGAACCTAGATTTGTTCCATCAATTCACAGAGTTAGGAGGAATAAATATATGAAATCTTTTTTCGTCATTCATTTTTAATGAAACTTTTTGTAAGTTTAATCGGATGCAATGGCACGGATGACAATGAAAATGCAAGAGGGAATGACAACCAGCAATCTACGGTTAGTAACAAAAGAAATGAACAGGGGGCAAGGATTCAACAGGATGATTGTAAAGAAGAATTTTATCAAAGTGAAAAGGGGAATTTTTGGGTAGACTTTATGATGATAAAGTAGTAGGTATTATCAGCTTTAGGTTGAAGATGGCCATGCTGCCTTAAGGAAGTAGTTTGTAAAGAAGGAATTCAGAGGATCGACTTATAATACGGAAAATCTATTATTAAATCGTACCATCGAAAGGGCGAAGGAAAAATCAATCAAAGCGAAATTTTTGGGAACCACGCCTCAATTTACCGCTGCACACAGGTTTTATGAAACAGAATGGGTTCGAAAACATTGATGTCGAGGAGCTGCCGGATTAAACGTTGATAAAATGTTTTATAAATTTGTTGTTCGTTTATAGGAAAAGACCGTTGGCGATTACTTTTTGTAAGTAATCGCTAACTTAAGGTATACAAGATTTTATCAGTAGAGCGGACAATAACCTCGGAGAAGAGTGAGTAATGCTCAGGCATCAGTATTGAATTGAAAAACAGCATTCCTGGCATGTATTAAGACCGCGCATTTTCGGATGCTCTTTAATCCTTATATAAAAAATTCCTTCACTATCCGCCTTTTATCGCTTGGCAGTTTTCGAAGTATTTTCTATGTCCCAAAAGCACCAGGTTCCTGTCTTAGTTCAACAGGGAAATGATCCAGTTTAGTTTTTAAAAACTTTTGTTAGTAAAACGGGCTGGGGGACTGACCCCCAATGCTTTGCCGCGTTAATAGTACGTTATAAATCTATTTAAATTTTAGTTGTACTACAGCCCGGTTCTTTAAAACAGACCATAATAATATAAATAAAAACGTATTAAAACATCCCTTAATTAAGTTAAAAGGAATATACACAGGCAGTAATAAAGAACTTACTTGTTCAAAGGGAATACCAAATTCCAATGGAACGATGATCAAATTTAAAGGAATCATGACCAATGCCATAGCAACCGCCCCAGCACCACCCGCAACGGCCATATTCATTTTTTTGTTTACAAAGGATACTACAAGCAAAAAAGTAGCCGAGGCCATAAAATTCATAAAAATACCGAAAATATTGCTGCCATGCAATAAGAAGTACATCAGATTTTTTACTGTTAAAGCCAATATTCCTGCAATAGGGCCATACGCAATAGTTGCAATCATTAATGGAACATCACTAGGTTCAAATTTCAAATAGGGAGCAGCAGGGAGGATTGGAAAACCAAACCACATTAAAACAAATGAAAGAGCACCGATCATACCGAGAAAAGCTAGTTTATATATTGACATATAATTCTTCCCCTTTTAGTAGGTATTTTATTGGGCATAATCTTTTTACTAGTTTTTGTTTGATTGTGGGAGTATAAAGTGTGGACAAAAGAATATGTTTTTTATAGTTGGTCATTTATTTAATCTCTTCTTTAAAATAACCAAGGGAATTTATTATTTTTAAGCGACGATACATCGTTGCGCGACTTATCCCTAATGTTCGGGCGGCCATTTCCTTTCCCTTTGTGGTAGTACCGTATTGTGCCAAAGCATCAAGAATGGCCTCAATCTCTTCTTGTGAAATTGAGTTAGCTGTCGGAGGAGACTCATCACGTGTTTTTTTCGTCTCTCCATTAAGTGGAGTAATATCAGAGTTGGAGGAATGGAGTGTTGGTTGTTTAACCATAGGTGTTTTTGAATTAAAAGTACGTGTATTTAGTGTAGCTGCCTGGCTTTGACTCGCAGATTGTACAGACCTGATAATTCTTTCGGGCAAACAAGAGATTTCAATTCTGTCAGAAACATTCATACTTACTGCATACTCTACAGCATTCTCAAGTTCCCTGATATTTCCTGGCCAATGATACTTGTAAATAGCATTAAGTGCTTCAGCACTCCAGCGGATAGCACCAGTTCCCTTATTAAATTTAACGCGTTTAGTGAATAACTCCAGTAAAACGGTGACATCTTCAATCCGTTCCCTAAGCGGTGGAATATCCAAGGGTATTACATTTAGCCGATAATAAAGGTCTTCACGGAAAGTACCCTCTTCAATCATCTGCTCCAACGGCTTATTCGTTGCAGCTATAAGACGAATATCAACAGACACTGGCTTCGTTCCACCAACCCGCTCTATTTCTTTAAACTGTAGTGCACGCAGCAGCTTAGCTTGCAGGGATAAGGGCATTTCTCCAATTTCATCAAGAAAAAGGGTTCCGTCATTAGCCTGTTCAAACTTTCCAGGTTTCCCGCCCTTCCTAGCACCTGTGAATGCACCATCTTCGTATCCAAAGAGTTCACTTTCTATTAGATTCTCTGGCAATGCTGCACAATTGACAGCCACAAAAGGCCCCTCCCGGCGAAAACTCTCAGAGTGGATGGCTCCAGCAAAGAGTTCCTTACCAGTTCCACTTTCTCCCCGAATTAAAACGCTAAGTTCTGTCGGGGCAATACGCTGAACTTTTTCTTTTATTAAGGTTATAGCTCTGCTGGTACCCCGAATATCCATTAATCCAAAGCGTGGTTTATGTTGCGTATTACGATTATTCGCTTTATTAGCTTTTCTTAAGAGCAATAACATTCCTTGTATATCTTCACTTTCCATAATGGGGCGGCCTTCCCAGCGAAGCCCCTCGAGATCCAAAATTTTGAATGCTCGGCCTAGGTGAAAAGTTTCCATTACCTTCTTTGGTACGACTTCATTAAGCTTCCGATTGAACAGGCTATCCTTTGGTTTATTAAGTAAAAAAGCGGCAGTTTCATTCACAGCTGCAAGCCGTTCATCTGCATCTACAACTATGGCTGCTTCGTAACTCAGGTCTATGGCACATTTCAAGAAAGTTTCTAATTGTGGAATATGATTGCTTATTAAAAAAGCATTCTTATGTAAGAGGTTAGCATGCTCACCAGCACTGGCCACTAGCTGGCCCAATGAATTATACACCCCAATCGTTACGAAAGCGCTTTCGGAAAAAGAGAGAATCTGATTAGCCATTAATTTACTTAAGTCTTGAATATCTGCCATAGGGCTCTCCTTTCTGATGGATTTATTATTAGAATATTATATAATTTTAGAAAATTCAATATTGTTTTGAGAAATTCTTACTGAGAAAATGAGAAATTACATTAACCACCATCTCAACCCTGCAAAAACCTTAGGTGTTTTGGTTTTTCTTTTTTCTGAAAATTTCTCGTGCCATTGTCTACGCGAGAAATGGGTTTGATGAATATATAAACATATTTCTTTTTGTTAAAATTACTTTCAATTTTATTATCGATTTTTGTTAAGATGGAAGAAAATTCGCCAAAGGTGTGATAGGGATGTTAACTGTTCGAAAAGTCATTGAAGTTGATAAGGCATTGAATAAAGTGCTGGAACATACGAAACTCGGTGACGTTGAGTATGTCTCAATAGAGGAAAGTGATGGCAGGTATCTGGCCATCCCTTTACAAGCAGACCATGATGTACCGCCTTTTGACCGTTCACCAGTAGATGGATTTGCGATACATACTGCAGACACAAGGGATGTTTCACCGGATAATCCTGTGGAGTTAGAGGTTATTGAAGAGATTGGTGCCGGTATAGTTGCAACCAGGGAAATAAAAGCCGGGCAAGCGATTCGAATCATGACTGGTGCAAAAACGCCAAAGGGTGCGGATGCCGTTGTCATGCTGGAATTGACGAAAGAAATAAGCAGGGATAATAAAAGGTATGTAGTAATTAACCAGCCTTCTAAAAGTGGTGATAATATCACCTTTAAGGGTGATGATACCCAAAGAGGAACTCTACTGATTGAAAAGGGCAGAAGGGTAGATCCTGGTGTGAAAGCATTGTTGGCAACATTTGGTTATGCCAAAGTTCCTGTTATAAAAAAACCTGTTGTTGGTATTTATGCAACTGGAACAGAGTTGTTAGAAGTACATGAACAACTTCAACCAGGTAAAATTCGTAATAGTAATTCACATATGCTTATTTCACAAATTAAAAAAGTTGGAGCAGAACCAAAGAATTTTGGTAATTTAGAAGATGATTTTGAACGATGTTTTGAGGCTGTATCTAAAGCTTTGGAAATAGTAGATGTGTTAATTACCACTGGTGGTGTTTCAGTAGGGGATTATGACTTTTTACCAGAAATCTATGAAAAATTGGGAGCAAATGTCTTATTTAATAAAATTTCAATGCGGCCAGGAAGTGTAACAACAGTGGCTGAGTTCAATGGCAAGCTTTTATTTGGACTTTCTGGTAATCCATCTGCATGTTTTGTTGGCTTTGAGCTATTTGTCCGGCCATGGCTAAAAACGTATTTTGGATCAGCAAATCCACATTTACAAAAAATAAAAGCCATTTTGGACTCCGACTTCCTGGTGCCAAATTCTTTTACACGTTTTGTTCGGGGAAGGGTGTCATTCGAAAATGGCAGATTGTTAGTTTCAAGTTCTGGGGTTGATAAATCAAGTAATGTTACCGTTTTAGCTAATTCGGATGTCTTAATAATACTTCCTGGTGGAGAAGGCGCTTATAAGAAAGGTACGATAATTGAGATATTACTATTGGATTAATCAATGATAATTGATAAAAATGGTCCCCATCTAATTTAGGTGGGGACCATTTTTATTATTGTCCGCATCAAGAAGGTTGGTTTGTCAAACCACAATTGGCATCGTTTTTGCATATATAATTAGCATGCAAAGGATAGATGAGAAAAATACATAATTTTATCAGATTTGAGGAGGAATACGAATGGCGACGTTGCCAGTGGAAACAATCGTTACTCATATATCTAAATTTCCGGGATGGAAACATGTTGGAAATACTTCGGTTACGAAAAATTTTTCGTTTTCAAGCTTTGAAAAAATGGGGCATTTTGTTTATTTGGTAACTCAATACACAGAAAAGGAAGAACACTATCCTCAAATATCCATTACGAATTTTGACGTCAGCATTTCACTTTCTACTGCATCCGCGAGCGGTGTAACTGGAAAAGACTTACTGGTAGCCCAAAGAATCAATCAAATTGAATATACAGTAAAGTCCTTATAAAACTTGAAAAAATTAACATCAAAGCCAATTTTACATAATTAATATGATACTATATAAATAGATAGTCTTTTCTGAATATTTAAATATAAATGAATCTCATCTGGAAGAGAGGGTGTTGTAAATAATGATTGTTACGTTAGCAGGAGGGGTTGGAGGTTCGAAATTTGTGAAAGGCTTGGCATCTTCCCGATATAAAGAAGATGTAACGGTTATTATTAATACCGGAGATGATTTTGAAAGGTTTGGACTTTATGTTTCCCCCGACGTTGATATTAATATTTATACACTTGCTGGCTTAATTCACGAGCAGGGCTGGGGGTTCAAAGATGAAACGTATAACACACAAAATGTTTTAAAAGACTTTTATAGCCAGGATTGCTGGTTTAATTTAGGAGATAAGGACATAGCTACACATATTTACCGAACCCATTTATTAAAGGGAAATTACACATTGACTGAAATTACAAAAGAACTATGTGACAGATTAGGAGTCTCATTAAAAATACTCCCGATGTCGAATGATCGAATTGCTACGTACATTCATACACCAGATGGCCGCTTTCATTTTCAGGAATATTTAATTCAGCGAAGAATGTCTGACAAAGTTTTAAATATTGAATATGAAGGATCGACTACAGCTTCCCCTTCACCTGGCGTACTTGACACGATTTCCGAAGCCGGCATTATTTTATTTGCCCCTAGTAATCCATTGGTGAGTATCGGGCCGATTTTATCAGTGCCTGGAATGAAGGAAGCAATAAAAAATAGCAAAGCCAAGGTTTATGCAATTAGCCCTATTGTAAATGGCGGGGTAATCAAAGGTCCTGCTGATCGAATGATGAGAGATATGGATATGGAAGTATCTCCAATTGGAATTGCTGAATTTTATGGGGATTTATTAGATGGGATCATTATCGATCTTCAAGATAAGAAGCATTTGAGTGCATTGCAAGAAATAGGTTTGGAGGTTCTGGTTACAGATACCATCATGGATTCGGATGAAAAAAAGGTGGGGTTAGCAAATCAAGTTGTTGAGTTTGCTGCCAGTCATAATGCCAAGGCAGTTTTATGAGGAGGACCAGTCTATGATTTCAGTTGTAGTCTTACAAAAACCCATGCATAGGTCAAAGACTCGACTAACTGGCATACTCTCTGCTGAACAACGGATTGGTCTTGCTTATTCAATGCTATATGACGTATTAAACGTCCTTTCCGAAGTACCCTCTATTGACGAATTCTCTATAGTGACTTGTGACCCAAATGCGATGGGGCTGGCGACGAAATTTGGTGCCAATCTGTATTATGAAGAAAAAGTATCTGGGATGAATCAAGCTATTAAAGCAGTAGTGGATTCCCTGCATGAACGTGTGGATGAATTATTGATTCTGCCTTCAGATATACCTTTAATAACGGTAAAAGAAATTGATATGATCATCACACAAAAACGACAGGCACCAGTCACCGTCTTTCCATGCAAGAACGGAACAGGAACGAATGGACTCTTATTGACACCGCCATCCGCTATTGACACAGCATTCGGAATGTACAGCCTGGAAAAGCACTGTCTGAGTGCATTTAAGGCTGGCTATGAATATCACATAGGTACCGCACCACTATTATCCTATGATATCGATACCGTAACGGATTTATTTATGATCCATGAATTGGGAAAAGGTACAAAAACATATGAATACATACATTCCCAACAGGTTTTAGACAAATTAAGGTTGAAAGAAGTGGTATCATGAACGAATTGAAAATGTTCGGCATACATGGGTTGCCAGAGGTACGGGAAGGGGATGATCTGGCAAAACTTATCATTAGCGCCCTTGAAAAACAAGGGCAAAAATTGGAGCACAAAAATATTGTCGTTATCACCTCAAAAATCGTATCAAAAGCTGAAAGACGTCTGGTCTCTGTAAAGGATATAGAACCTTCAGCCCTGGCGATCCAGCTTTCAAAATCATCGGATAAAACCGCGAATGAAATAGAATTAATTCTTCGTGAGTCCGCTAGTCCGGTAAAGATTACTGATCATGTACTCATAATGGAAACAAAACATGGATTTATATGTGCAAATGCAGGTATTGATCGTTCAAATATTGAAAATCAAGATATGGCGTTACTTTTACCAGAAGATCCAGACTCAACTGCAGCAGCCATTAAGCAAGAATTGGAAAAGCATTATAAAGCAGAGCTGGCCGTAATCATTTCCGATACATTTGGACGGCCTTGGCGAATGGGGCAGACGAATGTAGCTATTGGTGTCAGCGGTATGCCTGCAATCAAAGATTATACAGGACAGTCCGACCAATATGGATATACATTAAAGGCCACTGAAATTGCTATAGCCGATCAGATTGCAGCTGCTTCTGAACTGGTAATGGGCAAAAGTGATGGCATTCCAATTGCTGTCATAAAAGGCTATTCTTATCCTGAAGGAAATGGTTCAAGTAAAGATTTAGTACGGCCCAGAAAAATGGATCTTTTCCGTTGATATAATGTTATCCTCCTATTTTTTGATTGAAATAAAGAAGTTGTAATGAGTTTCTCATGAGAAATGATGAGAAAAACGGTGAGAAAGAGAAATAATGATGAGAAGAGATGGGGTGCAAAACTATGACCCCTTCTTTTTTTTGTTCTATCACTGGAAATGCTTAAACATAATGAACAAATCCTTGTGAAGTGGCATGAAAATTGCAAGAAAGTATAGGGAAAAGTTTGAAAATTCTAAAGTTATTATTCTGGGGGTGTAACATGTCTTTTGTTTATCACGAACCCAAGACGGTTCAAGAGGTAATTGGTCTTCTGTTACAGTATGGCGACGATGCGAAATTGCTGGCAGGCGGAACTGATCTGATGGTACTTCTCACCAGATTTAAGGTGGATCCAAAACATGTAATCAGTCTTAATGGTGTACAGCAGTTGACTGGAATCTATAAGAATGCAACAGGAAATCTTGAAATTGGTGCTCAAGTCACACATAGGGAAATTGAGAAATCTCCACTAATAACAGAATCTCTGCAAGCATTAAAGCAGGCATGCTCAACGGTTGGTGGAGTGCAGGTACGGAATTTAGGAACCATTGGCGGGAATTTGTGCAATGCTTCACCTGCAGCTGACACTCCTCCCGTGTTATTAGTCCTGGATGCAATGGTGAATTTAAAAGGTCCAAAGGGTGCCCGATCACTTCCATTGCAAGAATTCTTGCTTGGGCCTCGAAAGGTTAATCTGGAACAAGGGGAACTCCTCACTTCCATTCAAATACCTGAAGTATCACCCAATACAGCTACAGTCTTCCTAAAGGCGGGGAGACGAAAGGCGATGGAAATCTCTTTATGTTCAGTTTCCGCACGGGTGACATTAAATCGAAATGGTACCGCAGATGTTCGGATCGGTCTTGGGTCAGTTGCAGCTACTGCTGTTCGTGCCCATAGTGCTGAAGATTTATTACAAGGAAAAGTAATCACGACGGAACTGATAAAAACTGCGGCCGCAGCTGCAGTAAACGATTGTAACCCGATTTCAGATGTGCGGGGATCTGCCGAGTACCGGCGTATGCTAGTTGAGTCGATGGTACGAAAAGCGTTAATACAATGCTTGGACATCTTACAAGATTCAAATGCGGGAACAAAGATTTCTTAAATAAGAAAAGAGGAGAGTTAGTATGACTAAGGTTCCACTTCCGTTAAAAGTCAATGGCAGTGATTACTATGTAGAGATTGAACCGCATCGTACCTTGCTAGATGTACTTCGGGAAGATCTTGGCTTTACTGGTACGAAGGAAAGTTGCCGTGAAGGTGAATGCGGAGTTTGTACGGTTTCGCTGGATAACAAAACAATAAATTCCTGTCTGCTGCCAGCTGTTGCCGCCCGTGGAAAGGAAATTATCACTGTTGAAGGAATCGCGGCCAGCGAGGAACTCCATCCCATACAAAAAGCCTTTGTTGATTGTCACGGATTGCAATGTGGTTTCTGTACACCTGGGTTTATTATGTCGGCAAAGGCCTTATTGGACGAGAACGAAAATCCAACGGAAGAGGAGATACGCAGCTATCTGGCTGGAAATCTATGCAGATGTACGGGCTACAATGGTATCGTGGATGCAGTCAAACAGGCGGCCTCTGAACTGCGTAAACTGAACAAAGTGTGAGGGGGGAGAAAAAATGATCACAAAGGATAAGGAAAAAGTACAGGAAACTACAGTTGTCGGCAAACGCCTTAATCGGCTGGATGGTCCAGATAAAGTAACAGGAAAATTTGTCTATGGTGCAGATTTGGATGCTTCAGGCATCCTTCACTGCAAGGTTTTTCGCAGTTCAATCCCTCACGGTCGGATTAAACGATTGGACATCAGTAAGGCACTTGCTTATCCAGGTGTCCGTGCAATAATGACTGCGAAAGATATCCCTGCACATATCAGATATGGACACACCTTGAAAGATGAGGTTGTCTTTGCACGTGATTATGTGCGTTATTACGGAGAAGCTATTGCTGCATTAGCTGCAGACACCCGTGAAATTGCTGAAAAAGCACTAAATTTAATCGAAATTGAGTATGAACCGCTGCCTGTAATCACTGATCCAGAAGAGGCACTAAAGCCCGGGGCTCCTTTGCTGCACCCTGATTGGAAAGAATATACAGGAAATCCGGCCTTGATTCGCTACGACAATGTGTGTACTCATGCCAGTATTGATTTGGGAGATGTAGAAAAAGCCTTTGAAGAAGCAGATTATGTGTTTGAGGACCGTTATACAAGCCAAATGGCCCATCAAGGATATTTGGAAGCACGGGCAGGTATGGCACATGTTGAGGCAGATGGTACAGTAGTCATTACATCAAGTACGCAAAACCCGTTTGGCCTTCTTGGTAACCTTTCTGAAATTCTTCAGTTGCCTACAAGTAAGATTCGAGTTATTTCTACTGGTGTTGGCGGCGGTTTTGGCGGAAAGCTTGATCTTGGTGTAGAGCATTTTGTCGCACTGCTCGCCCGCAAGACAGGCCGCCAAGTAAAGTACCTTTGGGATCGTGAGGAAGAAATGAAAGCAGCAGCACCTCGTGAAGGGTCTGTTATCTACGTTAAAACCGGGATCATGAAGGATGGAACCATCATTGCCCGTCAGGGAAAGGTAATCTTGGATGCAGGGGCTTACAGTGGGGATGATACTGTAATTGCATCGGTAGCGGCTTTGGTAATAAGAGGTTCATACAATATCCCAAACGTAAAAGTAGATTCTCTGGCAGTATATACCAACAAGGCCAATTGTGGTGCGTATCGCGGACCGGGAGCGCCACAAACCTATTATGCTATTGAATCACATTTAGATAAAATTGCGGAGAAATTGAATTTTGACAGGGTAGAGCTGCGAAAGCAAAATGCATTAAAAAATGGGGATTTAGGCCCTACAGGGCAAATTTTGGAATCAGTAAGCATGGAAGAAACAATAACGAAAGTAGTTGAAAAGATAGAAATGGATCAGCCTCGTCCCAAGTATACGGGCCGTGGGTTGTCTTGTGCAATATGGACCTCTGCCGGCGGCTCATCCTGTGCTTACGTCCAGCTAAATGATGATGGAACTGTTGTACTCATCACTGGCGGCAAGGAAATCGGTACTGGTGCAATAACAATGGGTGTGGCTCAAATTGTTGCAGAAGAGTTGGGATTAGACATTACCGATGTACGTCTCGTTACTGGGGATACCCATGCAACTCCTTTTGACTTTGGTGCCCAGGGAGGCCGTACTACATTTAATGTCGGAAACGCAGCGCAAATTGCAGCACAGGATGTTAAATGGCAAGTCCTCCAGGCAGCTTCCGAAAAAATGAATATTCCATTGGAAAGTTTAGAACTTCAAAATAAGAAAGTCTATGATAAAGACAATCCAACGACAAACATAAGCCTGGCAGAAATTGCCGCTGACCGGGTCTGGAACGGCGGACCTATCCTGGGCAGAGGTTCATTTATTATTCAGCCGACAGAGTATGATACAAGTACAATCAAGGGCGGTGTGTATCCAGTCTTTAATTTCCCATCGTTTCATACACATGCCGCTGAGGTTGAGGTGGATCCTGATACTGGAGAAGTTACGGTTACCCGCTATGTTGCCGCTCAAGATGTGGGATTTGCCATCAACCCGACTGGTGCAGAAGGACAAATTACAGGTGGAGTAGTCCAAGGCATTGGGTATGCCTTATCTGAAGAGATTATTTACAAAGATGGATTTGTCTTGAATCCAAATATGACTGATTACAAAATGCCTACAATCATGGACGTACCTCGAATTGAGACCATTTTAGTGGAAAGTTCATCGAAGGTTGGCCCATATGGCGCTAAAGGTGTAGGGGAAGCTCCAATTATTCTGCCAGCAGCAGCAATTGCAAATGCAGTGGCGGATGCCATTGGTGTGCACATTCATGATTTGCCTATCACTGCAGAAAAAGTTTTAAAAGCTATCAAACAAAAACAAGATAAATAGAATGATCCCCCTTTCATTATTGGAAGGGGAACCAAAGAAATTAATAAAAGCTAATTTAAAGCGGGGAGGTTTTTGTGTTGATATATAAAGCGTATTTTCTTTTCAATCTTGCATCTGGAAAAACAGTGGAGGAATATGAAAAATGGTCAATAGAAGTGAATCATCCTGCTGCTGGCCGAGTGGAATCAATTCAAGAATTCCACGATTATAAGACGGTTGCTACCTTGGATGGAAGCATGCCTGCCTACCAAATTATTGAGGAGATCCTGATTTCTGATGTGGAAAAATATAAAAAAGATATTACGGCTCCAGAAATGGCCGGATTTAGCGAGGAATGGGGCAGCTGGGTTTCAGACTGGATTTGTATCCTTACTGAGAGGGTAGCTTAAAACATTCCAATCGTCATGGTCAAATCGAGTCATTTAAAAAAGGAGGAGAATTGCAAATGGAATTTGGAGTTGGCCTTTTAGGCAAATACAATTATAAAACATTGATTTCCTTGGCACAACGAGTTGAGGAAAAAGGATATGATCAGATTTGGATGCCTGATGAACGTTTTTACAGGGAATGTTATTCTCAATTAGCTGTAATTGCACAAAATACAACTCGAGTGAAGTTAGGGACAGCTGTTACAGATCCATATTCGCGCCACCCTGCCATGACAGCGGCAGCGTTAGCAAGTGTTGACGAAATCTCGGACGGCAGGATGCATTTAGGTTACGGAGCCGGGGTCAGCGGTTTTGCTGAGATGGGGATCAAACGTGAGAAACCGGCTCGTGCATTGCGTGAGGCCGTAAATATCATTCGTCCGCTTTTAAAGGGGGAACGAGTAACGGTTGAAGGAGAAATTATCCAAGTTAAAGGGGCTAAATTGGATTTCACTCCGTTAAGACCAGATATCCCTATCTTAATTGCAGGAGCTGCGCCTTTAGTATTGAAAACAGCCGGGAGGGTCGCTGATGGAGTAATTTTGGGAGATTATGCTTCTCCAGATGTTGTTCAATGGGGCTTACAGCAAGTTGAAGGAGGAGCTAAGGAGTCCGGCCGTTCACTTCAAGATTTACATAAGACTGTGTGGCTACAGACTTTCATTCACCCGGATGGTAAAGTAGCCCGTGATAATGCCCGTTGGATGGTAGCTTTCGTGCTCTGGGGAACCAAAGCCTTTCATGATAAGTTGGGCATTGAGCTTCCTTCTGAATTGAAGGAAAATTTAAACTTTGACTATCATTTATCGCCAGAGGCTGCCGGTGAGGTAGGCAAATTGGTTCCAGATGAATTAGTGAGAAAGTTTTCTCTGGCTGGATCTCCTGAAGAAATCGCTGAACAAATTAATGAATTGAAATCGATCGGAATCCAACAGGTTGCCATTCATCCATGGTCTTTCGCTGATATGTCATCTGAACAGGCAATCGAACTTTTTGCTGAGAAAGTGATTCCTAACTTTCGTTTTGAATATGGGAAACGGTGAGAAAAGAGATTGAGAAAAGTAAATGAGAAAAGAAGATGAGAATTAACTGCTTTTCTCATCTTTTCTTATACATTTAGTTGCATGTTTACATAAAATTACTAAAATCTATTTCTTAAAAACAGTTTCTAAGAATAAAAAATAACCCCTGCCTAATATACAATTTGGCACACAACTTGCATTATGAAATAACTAAATATTTAAAATTGTAAAAAAGTTAAGAGGGGAGAATGTACTGTTGGCTACATTAATTGGAGAACAAGAGATTGAAGATTTAGCCATTGGAGCAGCCATCCTTGGTACTGGCGGAGGCGGGGATCCTTACATAGGGAAACTAATGGTACAAATCGCGATACGAAAATTTGGTCCAATCACTTTGCTGGCACCTCATGAATTACCGGATGAGGCATTGATTATTCCGACTGCGGCCATGGGTGCCCCTACAGTTAGCATTGAGAAAATCCCAAATGGGATGGAGGGGTACAATGCACTTCGAGCTTTAGAGAAATATTTAGGAAAGAGTGCATATGCAACCATGCCGATCGAGTGTGGCGGAGGGAATTCTACTATACCTTTTGTAGTGGCTGCCCATGCCGGGATACCAGTAGTTGATGCTGACGGTATGGGGCGGGCATTCCCAGAGCTTCAAATGGAGACTTTTCATATTTACGGTATCAAGGGTTCACCGATGGTTATTCATAATGAGCTTGGAGACCATTGTATTTTGAATACAAAAGACAATTTGAGCCTCGAGCGGTTTGCCCGCGCTATCACAGTGAAAATGGGGGCAACCTCTCACTTGGCTGAATATCCGATGACCGGTAAACAGGTTAAAGAGGTTGCCATTACAGGAACACTTTCATTGGCTATCCGCATTGGAAAGGCAATCCGTGAGGCGCGAATGCACAAGGAGAATCCGATTGAGGCGATCATTGACGTTACAACCAATTCAATCTATGGACCTGCAATGGTACTTTTCCAGGGGAAAGTTACAGGAGTGGATCGTCAAACGAGAGACGGTTTTGTCCGGGGTATGATTCAAGTCCAGGGATTTGACAAATACCAGGGCAGTACACTTGAGGTTGATTTTCAAAATGAAAATTTGATTGCAAGGATGGATGGAGAGGTTGTAGCCATGGTGCCGGATTTAATTACGCTGCTGGACCTTGAAACTGGCTTGCCGATCACCACTGAGGCCATCAAATATGGATCCCGGGTGACAGCACTGGCAATTCCAACACCGGAAATCATGCGCACACCACAGGCGCTGGAAGTATGGGGCCCTCGTTACTTCGGATATGATGTCGATTATCGGCTATTAGAAGAAATTCACCCTGAATATTATAAACAAAAATTCAAAGTTTCAGAGGAGGCTGAACCTCTTGAGCTATAAGATTGGCATCGATGTAGGAGGAACGAATACGGATGCGGTTATCCTTGATAACCATAATAACCTCTTAGGTGGTATTAAAACTCCGACTACTAAGGATATTGGTACTGGAATTTTCAACGCAATTGAAGAGGTGCTGCGCCAGGCGAATGTGGAGGCAAGCAAGGTAGAATATACAATGCTGGGGACTACGGCATGCACGAACGCATTAGTGGAAAGGAAGAATCTTTCGAGAGTGGGAATGGTGAGAATTTCACTTCCGGCTGCCAGTTCGATCACTCCGATGTATACCTGGCCGCAGGATTTAAGAGAGACTGTTGGAGAGTTATGCTTTGAAATTCATGGTGGATATGAATATGACGGGTCCCTAATTAGCGAAGATCTTAATGAGTATGAAATAAATGAAGTTATACGCAGTTTTAAGGCAGAAGGTGTGGAAGCAGTTGCCATCAGCGGAGTGTTCTCCCCTGTACGGGCTGACCAGGAAAAGTATTTGGCTGAGCGGTTACGTGCGGCTCTTGGTACTGAAGTTCCAATAACAATGTCTCACGAAATAGGTTCAATTGGATTATTAGAACGAGAGAATTCAGCAGGTTTGAATGCTGCATTAGTTAAAGTGGCTTCTCTTGCAGCAGGTGGACTAGAAAAGGCTCTACAGGAGCGCGGTATGAATCCCAGGATTTTCTTCGCGCAAAATGATGGTACCTTAATGGATTTGGAATATGTACGTAAATTTCCGGTGCTGACGATTGGATCTGGACCAACTAATAGTATTAGAGGAGCCGCATTCCTGAGCGGTCTTAGGGATTGTCTTGTAGTTGATGTGGGCGGCACTACCACCGATGTTGGTGTCCTTAGCAATGGATTTCCCAGGACATCGGGAATTGCAGTAGAAATAGGCGGTGTCAGGACAAATTTCCGGATGCCAGATATCCTTGCTGTTGGCTTAGGCGGCGGCAGTGTTGTCCGTGTTGAAAATGGAGATGTTGAAATTGGACCTGACAGTGTCGGTTACCGTCTAGTGGAAAAAGCAATAGGTTTTGGCGGTGATACGCTTACCACCACCGATGTAATAGCCCGCACCGATTCTGGAAGAATCAACCATCCAGCATACAATGTCGAACGCCTGATACATATACCAGAAACAGTAGTTTCCAGAGTAAATGATCGAATTCGTAAGACAATTGAGGCCTCTATCGATAGAATGAAAACCAGCGATAAAGATCTTCCAACAGTACTGGTTGGCGGCGGCGGCATTCTAATACCTGATAAGCTTGCTGGAACCTCTGAAATCATCCGCCCGCCTCATTATCAATACGCCAATGCGATTGGAGCTGCAATCGCACAAGTTTCCGGTGAGGTAGACCGCATGTGGAGCCTGGAAAAATCAACACGCCATCAGGCTGTTGAGGAAGCCAAAGAAACAGCCATTCGAATGGCTATGAATGCAGGAGCCGAATCTGATTCTATATCTATCGTAGACTTTGAAGAGGTCCCGCTTGCCTATTTATCAAGCAGTGCACTTCGTATAAGGGCAAAGGCCGCTGGAACACTCAGGAACTAAACAATTGAACGTTTTTTATTCTTTGATTTCAGAATTATAAGAAAAATTGGGTATGAAAAATGGATTAGAGGAGGAATTTTTCATGAAAAGGTTATTTAGCAGATTTAAAGGCAATCTTCTTATAGTCGTAATGATTGCAGCTCTATTAGTGGCATGTTCCAACAACGCAAATAGTAATAATGGCAAAAACTCAGCTGATGAATCAGGTAATAAAAAAGAAGTGGTCCGGGTAACAATGGATTCAGATATCGATAATCTTGATCCTTTTGCTTTCAAGTCCGATGCTGCACAGATGGTAGTTGATGCAACATATGAAACTTTAGTCGATGTTGAGACTACCACAAACAGCGATGGAACAATTATCGCCAATACAGAAAAAGTAATTCCCAATCTTGCAGAATACACGATTTCTGAAGATGGTAAGGTTGTTAGCTTAAAAGTTAAATCTGGAGCCACTTTTACAAATGGTGATCCGGTTACTGCAGAGACTGTCGCTTTTTCTATCAAACGCGGACTGGATCCACAATTTTACTCAGCTTTGCTGTGGAATATCATTTCCTTAACTGACGCAAAGCAGGTAAAGGTAGCAGGGGACAGTGTGGAAATCACCCTAAAAGAAGGAACTCCGATGACTGAGAAAGTTCTGCCTTTAGCTTTAAACGTAGTAATGAATCCGGAGGTTACAGAAAAGAATGCTACAAGTGATGATCCTTTTGCGGCAGGCTGGTATAAGAAAAATATCCTGGGGACTGGACCATATGAACTTTCTAAATGGACTCAAGGGGTCGAATATCGTCTAAGTCCAGCAGCTAAATACTGGAACAAAGAAAAGTTGAAGAATGATGGTGTTTTGGTAAAAGTAGTTCCGGATGCCAAACAACGTTTAGCGCTTCTAAAGCAGAAAGCTGTAGATGTGGCAATTGGTTTACCGCCCAAAAACCTTGCTGAGCTAAAAGAAGATGCCAACATCAAAGTTTATGATTTTCCATCCACTAACACGAATTATTTGGTAATGAACAACCAAACGAAACCGTTTAACGATCCTAAGGTACGCCAAGCTGTAAATTTAGCCATTGACAGCAATAATTTAATTAAAAACGTTTTATATGGCTTTGCACAGCCATTGACCAGCCCTGTTCCTGAAGGAATGCCAACACATATAGACGTGATAGAAAAAGAAGCAGCTGATATTGAAAAGGCAAAAGAACTGTTAAAAAAGGCTGGGGTTGAAGGGTTCGAAACAGACCTTTACGTCAATTCAAGCCGTACCGAAGATCAGCAAGTGGCAGTTTGGATTAAAGATTCCCTAGCGAAAATTGGTGTCGAGGTTAATATTAACCAGGTGTCTGATGCAGCATACCGGGAAAATCAGCAGAGCGGAAACAAAATGCCAATGTTTATTGAGTACTGGTTTTCCTGGGTAAACGATCCATTCTTCCAGATGTTCTGGATGTTTAATTCCAGCAATGCATTTACCAATATGGCCAAGTATAAGAACCCAGAGGTAGACGCGTTAATCAAGCAAGGCATGCATGAACTGGATGAAAGCAAACGTGAAGCAATTTCCCATAAAATTCAACAAATGATTGCGGAAGATGCACCAATCGCCTTCCTCTACCAGCGAAATTATGTGGTAGCGGCAAACAAGGACATTAAGGGCATGAACCGTTGGCCTGACCAGCATTTACGATTCCATACCCTGTACAAATAGGAAAGAAGGGGAAAGTCAGGTGCCGGCATGCACCTAACTTTCCCATACCTAAGAAAGGGGTCATGACCGTGGTATTTTTAAGGTATTTTACAAAACGAATGTTATTGGCTGCGATTACTATTTTTGGAGCACTTACCCTGGTTTTCTTCTTGACACATGTTCTGCCGGGAAACCCTGCTTTAGTGAAGTTAGGCAGTTTTGCAGATAAAGCTGCCCTGGAAGCATTGGAAAAGGAAATGGGACTTGATAAACCCTTAGTGGTTCAGTATGGAAATTATCTTGGCCAAGTTGTTCAAGGTGACCTTGGGGAGAGCTGGACAACTGGGCAGCCTGTGAACAAGGATTTAGCCCAGCGCATTCCAGCAACAGTCGAACTGGCAGTTTTCAGCCTCATTATCGCGATTTTGGTGGGAATTCCCCTAGGTGTTTTTGCCGCCCTTCGAAAAGGATGGACCGATCGTTTTTTACAGGGCGTTACCATTCTGGGTGTTTCAACTCCTGTTTTCTGGTTGGGGTTGATGTTAATTTATGTTTTCTATTACAAGTTTAATCTTACCCCTCCCCCAACAGGGCGGCTTGATGACTTTACAGTCCCTCCTACACATGTAACGGGTTTATTCACCGTTGACAGTCTGCTCTCAGGAGACTTTATCGCTTTAAAATCATCGCTTCTCCAGTTGATTTTACCAGGGGTTACGCTGGCGTTTGTTACGATAGCGCCAATTGCAAAAATGGCACGGGATTCAATGAGCCAAGTACTTCAAGCGGATTTTATCCAATCTGCCCGGGCAATGGGAGTGTCCGTCAGAGAGTATGTAATTAAAGATGCACTTAGAAATGCATTAATACCTGTACTTACTACACTGGGTATTGTACTGGGATATCTAATGGCAGGCAGCGTATTAATTGAAATGATATACTCCTGGCCCGGGATTGGAATCTATGTGTGGAACGCCTTGCTTTCGAATGATTTTAATTCAATCCAGGGGGTTGTTCTGATCATTTCCGTTACATATGTCTTTATTAATTTGGTGGTCGATCTTCTTTATGTCCTAGTGGATCCGCGAATTAGCCTTGATTGACCAGAGGAGGGGACTTTCTTATGAATATTTCAACTGAAACAGCAGAGGTAACGCCGGCATTGCGGAATGACAAGCGGTTTCGCTTCACTCGTCTTTTCAAACATAATGTCAGCCTCACTACTGGTCTAATTCTTCTAATCTTTTTAGTGTTGGTTGCCATTCTTGGGCCGTTACTGACCCAGCACTCTCCATATGAGACCAGCCCAGGGGACCAGTATATGGCACCTTCATTGGCACATTTGTTTGGAACGGATGAATTCGGACGTGACATAATTACCCGGGTTATCCACGCTGCACGATTGGATTTATTTATAGCAGTGTCCGTTACTGCACTTGCTTTTGTCGTTGGTTCAATAGTTGGTTCATTTGCGGGGTTTTATGGGGGTTGGGTAGATATGGTTATTTCCAGATTAGTGGATGTATTGCTTTCTTTTCCAGCCTTCATTCTTGCCATGGGTGTCACTGCTATGCTCGGAAACAATCTACAAAATGTCATTATCGCACTTAGCGTAGCCTATATGCCTTATTTTATCCGGCTTACCCGTGCAGAAATGCTCAAATTGCGAAATGCAGAGTTTGCGGATGCAGCCCGATGTATGGGTACTTCAAAGGTAAAAATCATGCTGGTTCATCTTTTGCCAAATGCAATTGGACCTGCAGTGGCCCAATGTACCCTAACGATGGGGTGGGCAATATTGGATGCAGCAGGATTAAGTTTCCTGGGTTTAGGTATACAGGCGCCAACGGCTGAATGGGGCGTAATGATCGGCAATGGTGTCCGGGATATTTTTTCTGGTGAATGGTGGACAGCTTTCTTTCCTGGCATTGCAGTGATAGTGACGGTAATGACTTTTAACCTCATTGCAATCGGAGTCCGTCAATTAAAGGAGGATTAATCATGGAGTTACTAGCTGTAAAAGGGCTCAGTGTCACATTCCCGCAGGATGATAAGACCAATCGGGTGGTGGATGATATCTCTTTTTCGATTCGGCGTAACGAAGTTATTGGGTTAGTGGGGGAGAGCGGATCTGGTAAAACGGTAACGGCTACTGCTGTCCTACGTTTGACCCGGCAGCCGGCTGACATTGAAACCGGGCAAATCCTCTTTCACGAAGAGGACTTATTAACAAAGCCCGAGTCTGAGCTGCAGGCAATCCGGGGCAGTAAAATCTCGATGATTTTCCAGAACCCAAGAAGCAGTCTCAACCCTTTGATGAAGGTCGGGGATCAAATCGCGAGAGCTTACAGAATACACTCTAAATACAAAAAATCCAAAGCTAAATCCGAAGCTCTGAAGATGTTGAAGTTAGTCGGTATTCCAGATCCAGAAGCCAGGTACGAGGCTTATCCTCATGAACTATCGGGCGGAATGTGTCAGCGGGTTATGATTGCGATGGCTCTTGCCTGTAATCCAGACTTGCTTATTGCTGACGAGCCAACAACAGGTTTGGATGTAACGATAGAAGCACAAGTATTTGATTTGATCAAGGAACTGCAGAAAGAAATTGGCATGTCAGTCCTCCTCATTACCCACGACTTAGGAGTAGTAGCTGAAACCTGTGACCGGGTTGCTGTCATGTATGGCGGCCATATTGTAGAAATGGCAGAAATAGATAAGATCTTTCGTGAGCAAAAGCATCCCTACTCCAAACACCTTCTAGGTTCACTGCTAAAGTTGGACCAGAAATCAAATGGAGATCTAAACATGGAGGAAATCGCACCGCCTCCTATCGATTACAAAACAGCAGGCTGCAGATTCGCGAATAGATGTCCAGCAGCGTATGAAAGATGTTTTTCCGAAAAACCGCCTGTTACAACAGTCGCAGCAGGGCACACCGTGATGTGTCATCTGTATGAGGAGGGGAATCAAGTTGGAACCATTGCTTGAGGTGAAAAATGTAAAAAAGTGGTTCCGTTCTGGAAGGGATACGGTACACGCTGTTAATGGAATTTCTTTAACGATTCACCCTGGTGAAGTAGTCGCTTTAGTTGGCGAAAGCGGATGTGGCAAGTCTACCACTTCACGTACTATATTAAGACTGACAGATCCTACAGAGGGGCAGATTCTCTATAAAGGGATAGATATTAGCCGTATGCCGGAGAAGCAGTTTCGCGCTTACCGCAGTAAAATCCAGATGGTATTCCAGGATCCGACCATGTCTTTAAATCCTCTTTTTACGGTGAAACGCACACTTTCAGAACCCTTACGCCTGCAAGGGATCAAAGGAAAGGATGAAATTGAGTCCAGGATTATCCAAATGTTAAAAAAGGTTCAATTAGGTCCTGAGCATTTGGATCGGTATCCACGCCAGCTCTCCGGGGGCCAGCGCCAACGGGTGGGTATTGCAAGGGCGCTTATTACAGACCCTGATCTAGTAATCCTGGATGAACCAACTTCCGCATTGGATATGTCTGTGAAATTATCGGTAATAAATTTGCTGCGGAAGCTTCAGCATGAACTTAATGCTTCCTATTTACTGATTACTCACGATATGAACACAGTAAAGCACCTTTGCAGCCGGGTAATGGTCATGTATCTGGGACGGATTGTAGAGGCAGGTCCGGTGTCGGAAGTGTTTGCCAACCCAAAACATCCTTATACGCGAGCCTTGCTTTCTGCCATACCGGTAGCAGATCCTACCACGAAAAAGGAAAGAATTCGCCTTATTGGAGATACACCTAGTCCAGTATCTTTACCTAAGGGATGTTCTCTGGCAGACCGCTGCCCAATGGCGGAGCCGCGTTGTAAAGAAAGGCAGCCGGAATTACAGCATCTCCCTGGAGAACGTATGGTCGCTTGTCATTTGGTAGAGGAAATGGTTAGTTCATAATTTTATAGAAAATCTACTGCAGTAGAAATAAGGAGGAAAATAGAATGATAGCTGAACGTGCTATATTGATACCGAACTCCGCCATTCGACAGTTTTTCAATCTTGCACAGGGTATGGAAAATGTCAATGATCTGACAATTGGGGCACCGGATTTTGAAACCCCTGAATACATAGTGAAATCGGCTGTGAAAGCTTCACTCGAGGGTCACCATTACTACTCTGCCAATGCAGGAATTATGCCTTTGCGTAAGGCAATTGCCGCAAAGCTGGAACGGGATAATGGAATAAGTTATGATCCAGAAACTGAAATCGACGTGACGATCGGTGCAACCGAGGCCCTGGGACTGTTAATGATGACCTTGCTGAATCCAGGAGACGAAGTGATTCTGGCAGACCCGACGTGGCCGAATTACATCACCCAAATTTTAATGGCGGGCGGCGTGCCGGTAAGGGTTCCAACCTTTGAAAAGGATGGATTTTCCCTCCAGGTCGATGCAGTAGAAGAAGCCATCACAGAGAGAACAAAGGCCATATTAATCAACTCTCCGAATAATCCAACCGGAGCAATACTTGATCGGGAGTCAGTTAAGGGATTTGTTGAATTGGCCAGAAAACACGGACTGTATCTGATTAGTGACGAAGTTTATGAAAAAATCATCTACGATCAGAACCAGCATTTCAGTCCTGCTTCATTACCTGATACCAAAGATTTTGTCATTACGGTCAACAGTTTTTCCAAGTCGTATGCGATGTGCGGCTGGAGGGTGGGGTATGTAGCAGCAAGTGAAAAAGTCATCACACCGCTCCTGAAATTACAAGAAGGAATGGCCTCATGTGCGAACACGATGGCACAGATGGCTGCTGTAACTGCCTTGGAAGGACCACAAGATGCCGTTAATGAAATGGTGAAACGGTATCGGGCACGGCGTGACTTGATGGTGGAAGGATTGAATAAAATCCCGGGAATCTCAGTGGAAAAACCTGGAGGCGCATTTTATCTTTTTGTCAATGTCAAAGGCCTTGGCAAGAGTTCACAAGAGATTGCGACAGAATTGCTGCAAAAGACCGGGGTGATGACAGTGCCTGGATCAGGCTTTGGCAGCGCTGGGGAAGGTTTTCTGCGTATCTGTTATGCCAAAAATGATGAATTGCTGCAAAAAGCCCTGGAGCGTATTCATGATGTAGTGATTAAGGATTACTGTCCAGCTTGATTGAAACGATGGGGAGGGGATACAAATGAAAATGTGGCATTTTGAGAAGTTTCAGGCAAGCAAGGGCAAGCCTGGTGAAATGGAAACTTTTATGCGGGACAAAATGCTCCCATACTTTCGCAGCCGCGGGTTTAATGTACATTTTTTTGTCACCCAGCATGAATTGGGGCAAGGAGAATTCTTTTTCGCGACAGAAGCCGCCTCGTTCAGTGATCTTGATAATTGGCCGGAAATTGTTGGAGCAGAAACGGAGGGAGTTGAACTGCTGACCCGTTTGGTCAACATGGTGGATGGAACACCGCAAGCCAGTATGTTACGGGAAATTGGTGCAGGTTCAACGCCTTTACAATGGGATTCGCACCCTATGTGGCATATTGAGGGGTTTAACTCGAAGCTTAATACGGGAGAATTAGAGACCCATCTGGTGGAGAAATGCCTTCCTTATTGGAGAGAACGGGGATTTACGGTACATGTGATGCAATCCCAATTAGGTTTTGGCGAGCGGTCACTTTGGCTATTGACGGGTGTCGATCATTTTGGATCCCTTGATAAGTGGAGCGAGTTGGCTTTGGCTGAACCATACGGTGAGCAAATCATGAATGAACTCGTTGCGATGCTTCGTGATAAGGTTGGCAATCTGGTGCGTGACGTTGAAGCATAAATAATGGAGGTGCAGCCTTGATGAAGGTCCTATTATCCGATGAGAGAATTGCTGAAAGCTGGGCCTTTCTCCAACCCAGCCGGCCAGCGATGATTACGACACTTAATCATGATGGCAGTACGAATGTTGCTCCATTCGGATGGAACATGCCAGTATCCGCCAACCCGCCCCGTGTAAGTGTTGCTTTGGTAAATTGTCCCCCAAACAGGACACTGACAAATATCCTTAGAGAAAAGGAGTTTGTCCTAAATATTCCTACTATGAAGGTAGCGGATAAACTAGTGCAAAGTTCATACCAGCACCCAAAAGAAGTCAATAAATTCCGTGCAGCCGGATTTCAAACCCTAAAATCCCGTGTTGTCAAAACACCAGGGATTGCAGAATGCAGGGCTAGCTTGGAATGTGTCTTTTATAAGGAAATAGAAGCAGGGGACCATACCTTGATCATTGGAGATGTAAAGACAGTGACCTTTGAAGAGGACGATTTTACGGAGGACCTGACACTTAAAATCAATCAAGCATGGCCTATCATTCATTTAGACCAGTACAAAGAACGCGGCGGCCAAGTACATTCTTTTATTGGCCCAGAAGGGTTACATAATATTTTTGTTCCATATAACGAGCGCTAAAACTCTGGAAAAGATAAAGGGGGAAACTTCAATGGGATTTTATGATTGGATGAAGGAGCATCGTTTGGTAGGAATTGTCCGTGGAATAGACCGCTCAAGTATCATTCCTGCGGCGGAGGCATTACATTCAGGCGGCCTTCGCCTTCTGGAAGTAACAATGAATACACCTGGAGCAACTGACATGATTTCAGATTTGGTGAAATCCTTTAATGGGAAATTATTAATCGGCGCCGGTACGGTTTTGAATAAAAAAATCGCTGAAGAAGCATATGCTGCCGGTGCCCAATATTTCATCACTCCAAATCTTGACGAGGAAGTCATTCAATTCGCATTGGAACGGGGAATTGACGTTATGCCAGGTGTCATGACCCCGACAGAAGTTGTCAGGGCTCATAACGCCGGAGCAAAAATGGTCAAGGTTTTCCCAATATGCAGTCTGGGCTCCAACTATTTAAAAGAATTACAAGGCCCATTGGCGCATATCCCAATGGTTGCAGTTGGGGAAGTCAGCGTGGAAAACCTCGGTAGCTTCTTTAAAGCTGGTGCCGCCGGTGTAGGTGTGGGGAGCAGTTTAATAAACAAAGAAGCGATTAGGCACGGGAACTTTGAAGTTTTGACCCAGTCTGCCGAAGCATTTGTACGCACGATAGAAGGTTGTGACATCCATGTCTCTTCCCAGGTATAAAAAACCCGAAATACTAACCTTAGGGGAAGCAATGGTCCTGTTTCAGACCAGCCAGGATGGGTCGCTGCAATATGCCCCATTATTAACAAAATCATTGGCCGGAGCCGAGTCCAATGTTTCCATCGGGCTCACCCGGCTAGGGAAGAAGGTGGGCTGGCTCAGCCGTTTAGGGAAAGATCCGTTTGGGGATTACATTTTTTCCACACTTTCCGGGGAAGGTGTGGATCTCTCCTATATAGTTCGTGATCCAGAATATCCCACTGGCGTCATGTTTAAAGAAATTAAAGGGGCAATGGACCCTGCGGTTTATTATTATCGGAAAGGTTCCGCAGCAAGTGTTTGGGATTCGAATGAATTAACACTGGATATGTTTGAAGATGTCAAGGCATTTCATTTAACAGGAATTACCCCGGCATTAAGCGAAGAGTGTAAAAAGGTTTCCTTCGCGGCGGTGAAGCTCGCAAAACAAGCGGGGAGCATGATTTCATTTGATCCCAATATGCGATACAAACTTTGGAATCGTGAAAAAGCCAGAGAAACGTTTGTCCAACTTATTAAGCTTTCCGATATTATTTTGCCAGGAATTGAAGAGGGAGAACTGATAACCGGGGAACAAAACCCCGATTCCATAGCGTATAAAATATTGAAAATGGGCCCAAGGATTGTTGTCATTAAGTTAGGAGAAAAGGGATCCGTTGCTTATATAAAAGCTGATGGGGATGTGCATAAAATTGAAGCGAAAGCATTTCCCGTCCAGCAGGTAGTCGATACAGTCGGGGCTGGGGATGGTTTTGCAGCCGGCTTTTTGTCAGCGTATCTGGATCAGAAGCCAATTTATGAATGTTTAGAGAGAGCCAATGCCATAGGAGCCATGGTTACACAATACCGGGGGGACTGGGAAGGACTTCCCACCCTTGAGGAAGTTGAAAGGTTTATTGCCGGAACAGCACAAGTTTCACGTTAATGTAAATCAGGTTAGGGGGGAATCTCATGTCCCGCTTACAAGAGGCACGAGATGTGGTTAAACAGATAAAAAAAGCTTGGGACCGTAAGGAAAAAACGGCATTATTAATGATCAATCAGGTTCGCGGTTCGGCTTATCGCCAGCCAGGTGCAAAAATGATGATGGCAACCGATGGACAAATGTTTGGTTCACTGAGCGGCGGTTGTTTGGAAAATGACCTGTTTGAGTGGGCAAAGGAAGCAATCCGTGAAAATAATCCTGTTACAAAACATTATGATCTAAGTGAAAATGAAATGTGGTCTTTAGGAATCGGCTGCAAGGGCTCCCTGGAAATCATGATTGTTCCGGTTAACCAAGACGACTTATTTTGGGAACATGCAATGGGTCTCGTACAAAAAAATATTTCTCTTACTATGATATTAGAAATTCCTACAGGGACTCGTATCCTGCTTGATCAGAACCGGAATGGCTGGGGCGATTTGGAATTGTTGCCGGAAAGTGTCTATAGGCATGCGTATGAGCGGACTGACCGGACCCGTGCGGAAGTAATCGTTCATGGAGATAGAAGGTTCGTAATCGATACCATGAAACCGAGTGAACGATTAATCATTTCCGGGGCTGGCCACGATGCAGTCCCCCTGGCTTCGGTAGCTCACAATGTGGGATATGATGTAACCATATTGGATCCCCGAAAAGACTTTAACAACCCATTTCGCTTTCCGGATGTATCCCATATGGTCGTTGAACCTGGCAACGCAGATGCTTCGTCATTCAGTGACAGCGCGTGGGTGATAATGAACCACCAACAAAGTCGTGATGAAGCCGCTTTAGAACTTGCTTTAAGGAGTAATCCCCGTTATATAGGCGTGCTGGGTCCATTGTCCCGCACCCAAGAGATGCTTGATAACATTGGCGCCACATTATCAAGCGGCCCTATTCATGCACCTGTTGGATTGGATCTGGGTGCCGAGACCATTGAAGAAGTAGCAATTAGCATCTTGTCTGAATTAATGATGGATCGAAGTGGAAAAAGTGGCAGGTCGCTTCATGGACGAACAAAAATCCATGCTTAAGTTCGGTGCAGTCATCCTGGCAGCAGGATTGTCGAAACGAATGGGTGAACCTAAATTATTGCTCGATTTTCACGGGAAGCCATTATTCTATTATTCTGTGGCTTGTGCAATTCAATCCAACTTCTTTTCCACGGTTGTTGTGACGGGTGAACATATACAATCCATTCGGGAGCTTACTAAGGATCTTCCAATTAAACTATTAAAAAATCCCAAGTATGAAGAGGGTATGTCTACATCTCTAAAATTGGGGATCGAGTCTATGAAAAATGAAGTGGATGCTTTTCTGGTTTTTCTGGCAGATCAACCTTTTTTGCGTCCCGTGCTGATTGAAAAGCTGATGCAATGTTATATGATCAATCGCTCTAATGGAATTAGAATTATACGCCCCAGGTACGACGGTGTTCCTGGCCACCCGGTATTGTTTGACGCTGAATTATCAAATGAATTTCTAGCTTTGAGCGGAGACGAAGGCGGCCGTTCGATCATTAAGAGACATGCACAGAAAACAAAGTTTGTGGATGTTGCAGACCCATTATGGGGAGTAGACATAGACACCCCAGATGACTTAACCAAATATAAAAACATTTCCCCGCTTCCCTTGTAAATTAGCAATACTGTCATAGTGAAAATATCAGGCAAGACATATCCTAAATAATTTTTTGGAGGTTGAGAGTATGGAAACAATCAGTATTATTGGCGGAACTGGAAATCAAGGAAAGGGATTGGCGCTTCGGTTGGGAATGGCGGGTTACCCCATTATTCTTGGATCCAGGAGTTCAGAAAAAGCAATTAAAGTAACACGTGAGATTAAAGAGGAGTATCCTGACATCAATATCGAGGGTGTGGATAATGAAACCGCAGCTGAAAGAGGGGATATCGTGATCATGACTATCCCTTTTAATTCACAAAGGGACATTGTTGAACCGCTAAAAGAAAAGCTGCGCAATAAAATCGTTGTTGATACAACTGTGGCACTAATTCCTGGAAAACCGCCGACAACGGAAAGTGTACCAGAGGGGTCTGCCGCTGAAAGATTACAGAGTATAGTAGGCCCTGACGTCCAAGTCATATCTGCCTTCCATACCATTTCTGCCCATCTGCTTGAAAACATGAACAAGGCACTCGAGGAAGACACTTTGGTGGCAGGCGATGATAAGTCAGCAAAGGAAAAAGTGATAGAGCTGGCAAATAATATCGGATTGCGGGGATTAAATGCAGGACCATTAAAGATTTCGTCTACCCTGGAAAGAATCACCGCCCTTGTAATAGGGATGAATATCCGTTATAAGAAAAAGAGCATTGGCGTTCATTTTTCAAATATTTAATTATCCAATTGATTATTAGTTTCATTTCGTTTTCAAACACATACACCATTACTTATTTTATACATTTTTACATCCTAAGAGAAAATAGAATGAAGGGATGGTTGACTTTAAATCATGAATGAAGTTCCAAATGCCGCTATCCAACCCCAATCTTTTACTTGTTTCTCGACAATTCAAGTATAAAGAAATTGGGTGTTTGCGTGTTTTTCATGCACTCCCGAATTGTGTCTGCACCCCAACAAATATTATAGAGCCGAAAAATCAGCAACAATGCCGGTTGAAAGTTATAAAGTTACAGACAAAAAGGTCTCCACCAAACTTGAGAACGGCCATTATACGAACTAGGTGACCACAGCGGTATCTACAAAAGCACAAAACTTCGCTAAAGGAAGTTACGTGTTCGAAACGTCTCAACAATATGCAAACTTTATTGCATTGGCACTAGAACCGGAATCTGTCGACAGTTATGTAACCTTTAATTTTATTCCAGTAGAAAAAGGGGATTAAATCCCTGTGTAACGCTATATGCAAGAAAGGAAGCTCCCAGTTAGTTAAGGGAACAGTATTTGAAGGGTAAATGTCATGAAGTTAAGGCCCAAAATCGAAGGTAATAAATTCGGAGCTGTTTCCTTCTAGGAAATGGCTCCTTTCTATTATTTGAACTAGGAACACTAATAGACGCTTGTGCTTAATTCGTTCAAATTGGAACCTTAAATAAAATCTCCTGGTGGGAGGGAGAAGATAAAGAATCTATATTGGCCTCTAAATGGAACTGCAATAACTTATAAATTTTAAACCCGAAAAGAGGGGAAACTCATGAAGGAATTGAATACATTAGAAGAACTGTTGAAATTGGAACAGAAGTGGAAATACAGAATGAGGATCCGGCTACCTGGCTTGGGGTAGGGAGGGGATAAAAAAATCTCTTGGGAAATAATCGACTTCAATAAAAAGAAACCTGAATATAAGTAAAATTTGGCTAAGTTAGTGCTTGTCAAGCCGCAGATTTTAATAAAAAATGAGAAAGCAGAAAAGCTGTTGATAGAAGTATGCAGCAAGACCCTGGATTTATCAGTCAGAATATCAAATAGATATCATATCTAGTTAGGAAAGCATGAGTTTAAAGTGGAGGAGTTCCTTAGAAAAGCCCAAACTTTCTAATAATTGAACACTCTACAGAAGAAATGGGCTCTGTGCATGGCTGTTAATTATTCGAATCTGTGAGATACGAAAGAGCAAAGTGATACTTTGAATAAGTAAAAAAATTGGAGAATGATACATTGTACTAGTAAATAAGAAATATCCGAATCACATGCCGTGTATATTAAAAACACGGTACCCTGGTATTGTAGTAAGTGGTATTGGATTCGCAATCAAACCGAATTTAGGCTCCTGAAAGGCAATAGTAGCCAGTTGGCGAGTCAATTCGCTAATATTCATCGATTCCATTTCGTCCAAAGTATAAAATCCAGCATCATCTACCTCAACATTATCAGGTCGAGGGTCACCTTCTAAATAGTCCATCAAAAAAACAATGTAAACATTGTGGACATCTTTTGGAAAATCCCCAAGGGCTATTATTCCATTGACCTTGGAACTAATTCCAGTTTCTTCGAATACTTCTCTTTTAATTGTTTCTTCAATACGCTCAAACTGTTCAATATACCCACCAGGATTCGTCCATAATCCTCTTCCTGGATTTTGGCTCCGGCGCACAAGCAGAATTTTATTGTCTTTGATGATTAGTGCACCGACACCGATACTATAGTTTCCCCAAAAGACAAAATCGCACTCCGGACATGCCTTCCGATCTACCTGGTTAATGTTACGAGTTTCCAAATATGTACCACAAGCCAAGCAATAATTAGCTACCCCCACAATGCATTCTCCTTACTTATTGAAAATTATCCTTCTATGGGTATAAACTTTGAGCTGAAATTTAACGGTTCTCATAGCTAAGTTATTTTATGAGTCGTATATTTTATATTTATCAATGCTTAAAATCTAAGTTCTTCACTTATTTGATTTGCAACTTCTTTTACTGAAGTAATAAAACTTTCAATTATTGAATCATTTACTCGTGCCAAGGGAGCAGATACAGCGATTCCAGCTATAACGTTATTTCGATTATCAAATATTGGTGCACTTGCCGAAAATACACCGTAAACTAACTCCCCATAACTCACAGCATATCCTTTTTCTCTAATATCTTGTAGTTCCAGAATTAGTCGATCCTTATCAATAATGGTTTTTTCCGTTACAGGTTTCAAGATAGTTTGATTGATATAATGTTCAATTTCGTTTTGAGGGAGGTAGGCTAATAACAATTTCGCTGAAGCTCCCATATATAGAGGGGATGTTTGCCCAATATGCGAAATAGTCATTAAAGCATGCTTGGCTTCTTCAAAAGCAATACATTTTCTTTCATTATCTTCAATTATATTTATATATACATTTTCTCCTAATTTATCTCGCAATGCCTGTAGATATGGTTTAGCAGTCGTTAATAAATGGGAATTCTCCTCAACAAGTTTCCCGAGATAATATAGCTCCAACCCCAACTTATAAGTTTTTTTTTCGTTATCTTTTTCCAGGAAGCCATTTACTACCAGAGTATTTAGAATTCTTTGAAGACTTGATTTAGAAAGGCCTAGTTCATGATGAAGTTGGGCCAGGGAAAGTTCTTTTTGATTGATAGAAAACGTCTTTAGTATTTGTATGGCCCTGGTTATTGTTTGCATTGAATTTTCCATAGGTAATCCTTTCTCTATCTAGAATAGCCTTTGTATATAATAAAATATATTTCTACTTCTTCATATTGAAGCAATTAATAGTAATATAACCAACTTTCAAGTTTATGCGTTAATAATATTCCGCTTCTTGTATACGATAAATTACGATATTGTTATTGCTTATGCAGAAGAAATTATTAAATAGAACAATGTGAAAAGTCTATGTCGTCCAATGATAGATCATTTGTTATGCACTTTGTAAATTTGGTGAACAAAAGCATGGAAAATTTTTTTTAACCCGTTATGGGCAAATTTCATTTTATTTCTTTTCCCATTTTTCCGGTAGGGAAATTGTAGGAAAGCAAGAATCATTTCTCGACGATTCCATTGTTAATAAATCCTCTATCAAAGAACCATAAATCAATTGTATTATATCCACCTTTATTATTTCCATATTTTTGTTCACAAAAACGTACAAAGGAAAGGCTGGGTAGATGGAGAGACTCATCTAAAACTGACATTGTTTTCACCTCGAATCTGAGTTATTGATTTGAAGATAGAGGTGGCGGTTGCTATATCTTTATTTATTTGAGATTTTAGTTCGTCAACAGATAGGAATTTTTGTTCATCCCTAATTTTAAAGAGAGCTTCTGCATATATTGATGTACCATAAATCGATTCATTAAAATCAAAAATATGAATTTCTATATTTTTTTGATAGTCTTTATGAAAGGTTGGTTTTTTTCCAATATTCATTACTCCAAAATAACGTGATCCTTTGATGTCTACCCTTACGCCATATACACCGGATTCTAAATACTGTGAAGATATATCAATGTTCGCGGTAGGGAAGCCGATATTGCTACCTCTGCCTTCTCCATTAATGACTTTTCCTTCAACTGTGAAAATTATTTCTAGGATTGTTTTGGACTTCATTTTGTTACTCACCTCGTCAGAAGGGAATAGTATTCTAGAAATTCTTATTTTTGATTAACACTAAATGGATGCAGAAATATTAGATGGCTTTTTTAAAGCCTTTTGCATAAATACTATTTCCTTTCCAAAGTTTAAAAGCCTTTTTTTAATATCCGTATCTATAATTTCATTTTTACTATTAAAATGTTCTTTATGGGCATAAACATAGCTAGGTGAGGTAAAAGCACGTAAATAAATAGCCAGCAATCGGTTTTAATTGATTTTCAATAACCAAGTAATGTTGATAAGTTCCACCAGTAGCGATAAAGCCCATTACCTTGTTTCTAAATACAGAAACTGGTACCAAGTCGAACAAGTTTTTCAGGACTCCGGTCATCGATCCATTAAAAATAGGTGTGCCTATAATATAAAAATCCGCGGATGAAACAATGTCAATTACCCTCTTGGTATCACCGGTGTAACTAGAGGGGTCGCGACCATCACAAAATTGTACGTCGTAATCTTCCATATTCAATAGTTCAACTTCCACTTCAGAGTATTCTTTTTGTATCTGTTCTAATACTTCCTGGATAATAACCAAAGTTTTGGAGGTGCCTGTTATAGTGCCGGATATCCCTAATAATCTCATTAATATACAACCGCTTATAGGAATTTTTCAGTATGACTTATGCAACACGTGTAATAATCAAGGAATCAGTGATATTAATATCTTTTAGGATTTTTTCCACTAATTTATTGTTCCACTCTTCGAATAATCTATGGTGTCTATTTTCTAATTCTTCAGTGCTGAATTTCCAAAATATGCACAGACCTGGTTCGTCCGCAGCAATCTTTTCTAAATTTTTCACTTTAAGCGCTTCTCCAATTGAATGGCCTGTATTGATAGACACTCGCAGTGATAATGGATTTTTTATTGAATCTTTCATTATGGCAATAACTTCATTTCCATCTAACTCGTTCTTTTAAGTAATAGCTTTAAGATCACCGTATTTCGTACGAAGACAAAAATCAGATTGACAAGTAAAAATATTGATTTGTGTCATTTGATGTATTAGTAACTCTTGCATTGAGAGTATTTTGAGGTTTAGTCGGGATGATAATCCTCCAATTCCTTCGGGTAAGTCGTTTAACACATCGCAAACAACACCTGAAATACTTGTAGAATCAATAACTTTGCCAAATCAACAGCTGCCTCAGTTATCGTTACGCTCTCGATCAGGCCTCTTTCACTAGAAATCATCGGAAATGTGGCCGGGCTTTGTAAAATCTTTAGGTGATGAATTTTTTTGAATTAATGTTTGAATTGTTTGGCTTCGTTCAAAGCAGAAATGCCTGTAGTACATTTTTCATAATCAATTGAGACTGTAAAATTTTTATGCTGGTTTCCGTCAAGACTGCCTAAAAGAGGAAGGGATAGTTCTTTGGCTTTTTCCTTTGTTATAGTAACCGATACTAATCCTCTGGCATGAGTAACCATTAAATTAATGGATTCTGGAGTAACAAATTCAGATAATAAATAGAAATAACCCATTTCTTTCCCTTTAATGACATCATCAATAAGGATAACCGTCTCACCCTGTTTTAAGGCGTTAACACAATCATTAATTTATTGTACATACTGAATCTCTCCTTAAGAATCGAAACTAGCGTTGCATAATATCAAAGCGAAATATATTGAATTTTTCAATATATTTTTAAAACCTTGAATGCAACGCTAGTGACTTATAAGTTGTGGTGGTTATTAGAGTCTGCCAGTATTTTATTAATCAGCCCATTCACCGTTCTTTGGGAACTCATCAAAATCTTTCTGATCATGTGTTAAGTAGATAGGTATTCCTGCATTTTCCATCGTACGCAGTTTTGTGTAGGTTGAGAGGTGTTTTTCGGTGCTCCAATCATATGGCATTGGAAGTGAATTCCGATACGCTTCTTTTAGGTGGGCGGAGTCAGCAGCTAGGCATATATGTCCGCGGTTTTCCAACCTGACTAACATTGCCTGATGTCCAGCGGAATGCCCCGGTGTACTGATTAATTTAATAGTGCCGTCATGAAATAAATCGGTGTCACCCTCAAGTTCCAAGAAATTATATCCTCTTGATTCCTTGTAATCATTCAAGCAATATACAATTCTAGTCCAAGAATCTGGCCACCAGGCATACCGCAGTTCGTCTTTTTGCACAACAAAAGTGGCATTAGGGAAATGGACCATACCACCGGCGTGATCTAAGTGCATATGGGAAAGGACAACGTATTTGACATCATCCAGCTTATAACCTAGCTTTATTAATTGACGATCTATAGCATCTTCGCGTGTCATTTGACAGCCAAATGCGTCACGCATTCCAGGGCCCCAATGTTTTTCTGCCGCTTCAGGATCGGCAACATTATAGTTAATCCCGGTATCAAAAAGGATTAATCCTTTTTTGGGATGTTCAATGATCCAAACAGTGGAGGGAGCTGAAATCAATCCACTTGCACCCGTTACAAAAATCCCTTTATCCAATTTCAACGGACCACAGTCAACTGCAGTCACTTTTAAACCTTGAGCCATAAAATGACCTCCCCAACAATTCAGCCAGAGTTTATCTCGCTGATATCTCTCCATTAATACTATAAAAGCTTTTTCATGAATCAGTCATCAAACAGGGATGGAAGAACTTTTTGTTTCTCTAGAGTCGGTCCAATTAGGCATTACTTGTGTTGCAAACATTTCCATATGGCGCATCATATCTTCATGTGGAACCAAGCCAGGATATTGCCACATTAACAGATATTCAGGATTATGTGTTTTGACCAAATGTTCGATTTGGCGGTTTACAGTATCAGGTGTTCCTATAAATTCAAAGCCACGTTCACATAGATCTTTGAAATCCCCTTTGATTTTTCCTGTTTCTCCTTCTCTTCGTAATGCTTCATTAAACCCTAAATCACCAAACCATGCCGGCCATACGAAACCATTTCCATCCGCTGCCAAGCGGTGGGCATCTTCATCAGTTTTGGCAACAAGCACATCACGGAAAACACCAATACTATCTCCATAAGCAATTTCACGGCCTACTTTTAAAGCCTCTTCGTGATAAGCGTCAATTAGTCGTTTCATTCGCGTATCATCCGTGTTAAGCATAAACGGTACGATATTTTCTGTAGCACAGAAACGCCATGTATCTTCACTGTGGGAGAATGGCTGCCAAATTTCTATTTCGCGATTTTGATAAAGCTTAGGGGCAATTCCGATTTCTTTAATAGTACCGTCTTCTCCCATTCCCCGGCCATAGTCACGGACAGCATTATGCGCGGCAAATTCGAGTCCTTCCGGCGGGATGGTCCAAATGTCTCCCTTGTGTGAGAAAGTTTCTGAAGCCCATGCCTTTCTTATAATTTTGTAGTGTTCGTCGAATAGTTGTCTATTTCGCGCGTCTGACTGAGACTTGTCAGAGAATGTAGCTCCTACTCCATATACTTGGCCGAGAACATCCGCCCATCTCTTTTGGTATCCGCGGGCCATTCCGAAAACCGCACGGCCTTTGGTCATTTGATCTAGCATAGCAATATCTTCCGCTACCCGGATAGGATTATGGAAAGGGAGTACATTTGCCAACTGTGCGAGTTTAATATTCTTTGTTTGCATACCCAAGTACAAACTTAACATGATCGGGTTATTGGATACTTCCAACCCTTCAATATGGAAATGGTGTTCTGTGAAAGCTGCCGCATAGTAACCAAGCTGGTCAGCAGCTTTTACTTGCTCCGTAATCTGATAAAGCATAGATTGATAGGCTTGCGTATTTTGTCCCGGCAACATTCCAGACTCGATTTGTTTTCTGGTACCTACTGTAGGCAAATAAAATAATACGAATTTCATGAATACATTCCTCCTTAATAAAAATTGTTTTTTGACATGTAAAACACATAGCAGGGCAGTTTTTTTATTTGGTAGCTTAGTTGGCAATACCTTAAATACCTGTTAGTTGGCTTCGGTAATATAAAACTATCTATTCGTGAATCATAAGGTATGATTCAAGGTATTACATAAGTATCACCTCCTAAAAGTCCAAAATGTGGCAGATTCTAAAGAAAGAACAAAAAAACAGGTGGAAACATTTACAAAAATCTAAAGAAGTCGAGTTACTACTGATTCAAGGTGTTTAACACAAGCAGCATTTCATTAAATCTTTATACTATGATTTGAATGAATTGAATTTCTTGCTAACAAGTGAGAGTAACCAAGCAAAGAGGTTTCTGTTCCGTTTGGTTATCATCCATTTCTGGATAATTTTGAACAAAAATTGAAATGATAGTTGACTATTATTTCTTCCTTTGTCGGTCTAAAGAGGTTGGTTTTGAATTAACGGAGAATTATTCGAAAAAAAATCCTGAAAATTCCCATATTATCAAATTGTTGAAGGAGTAAGTGCTTTCGTTGTTAAAATAAAATGGAGATAGTTAGTGTGAATTTTTCAACTTTGACAGTTCTGTAAACATAAAAGATAAAACGTACCGATTATCGAATCGCTTTACTGATTATCGATACGCTCATATTAAATCATTTTGAAAACGCTGTCAATTTAATTTTTAATTAATTCAGAATTTTTTAAAAACCTCGAATCTATATCTTGTAAAAGCACTAGGTTAGCATATTTCTATAACCTTGTTCTTTCGGATTTGTGTCCTTTTTTTTGTAGCCAATGAGGCAAGGGTGGATAGCAAAAAATTTTTCTTATGTGGGATCAAGGGAGGTTTATTTACTTTTCAATAGAAATAGATTTTAATAATATTTAAAACGGAGGATGGAGAGGAGAGATATAAATGTTCTTAGTTTTATTAACTTATAGAAAACCGCTTGAGGAAGTGGATAAATTTTTAGATGGACATATTTCATTTTTGGACAAATACTACGAGCAAAAGGTATTTATCTGCTCTGGAAGGCGAAATCCGAGAACTGGCGGCGTAATCTTAGCAAATGTAAAAACCGAACAAGAAATGCAGGCGATTATAGAAGAAGATCCATTTTATTCGCATAATCTTGCAGAATATGAGGTCATCGAATTCATACCAACTAAGTATGATGAAATATTCAGCGCTTTTGTGGCGAATGGTAAGCAGGCTTAATGCCTGCTTTTATTTTGTTTAATGACGCTCTCTTATAGCTCCTTTAGACTATCTGGCGCTGTCGCACATTCTGCAATGCTTAATAAAATTGTTTTCAAAATACTCCTTCAGCTTATGTGACTATTCAGGTAATTTCATAACCTGGCAATGATTTACTGCTTTTTTCATTGACGTTCACAAACCAGGGCCATTCATTTGAAGCTTATTTTACTATTGATTTAAAATTTAGAATATTGTATTATTTCGATTACAGGTACGATATATTAATTATCGGTATGTTAGAGGGATTAAAACTAACTTTGGGGGTGATCCTGGTGAAGAGTTTAAAATTGTCTATAGCTCATTTTTCTGACCGGACCGACGCAGTAAGGGAGGAGATTCGTAGTTTCATAAGACAGGAGAAAGAAAATGGAACCTTTGAACCTAAATGTGATTCTTGGTTAAGTGGTTATTCACCGGAATTTAGCCGAAAGTTAGCGAGTCGCGGCTGGATTGGAATGACCTGGCCAAAACGCTACGGCGGGCAAGAACGATCAGCAATTGACCGATATGTGATCACGGAAGAGTTATTGGCAGCAGGTTCCCCGGTGGCCGCTCATTGGATTGCAGACCGGCAAACGGGACCGCTATTACTCCGATACGGAACAGAACAACAAAAAGAGTACTTTCTTCCTAAAATTGCCAAAGGGGAAAGTTATTTTGCCATTGGTCTTAGCGAACCAAATGCAGGGTCCGATTTAGCGGCAGTCAGTTTAAAAGCAACAAAAGTTGACAATGGGTGGATATTGAATGGAAGCAAAATTTGGACCAGTGGGGCTCATTTTGCCCATTACATGATCACACTTTGCCGAACTTCACCCCTAAATCCTGAAAATCGCCATGAAGGGATGAGTCAATTGATAACTGACCTATCAGCTCCTGGTATAACGATTCGTCCGATTCTGCTGATGACAGGTGAACATCATTTCAATGAAGTACTCTTTGAAGACGTTTTTGTTCCCGTTAACATGCTGGTTGGGCAAGAAGGAAATGGATGGAAGCAAGGAATGGCTGAACTTGCTTACGAACGGAGTGGCCCAGAACGATTTCTGAGTACATTCCCGCTTTTAGAGGAATTGGTCAACACCATTCGACTAAAAGGTGACGTATATTTAATGAGCCAAGTAAGTTCCATCGCATCCAATCTTTGGACCCTGCGTAACATGTCGATGGGCATCGCTCAAATGCTTGAAGAAAATAAAACGCCGGACTTGGCTGCAGCTTTGGTCAAGGATTTGGGTACACAATTGGAGACGCAAGTTGCTGAATTGGCAAGGTTGCTGGTGTCTTCCGAGAATATGACCGTATCCGACCAATTTGAAAAGCTTAAATTGGAAGCGCTTCTCCATTCACCAGGATTTACCCTTCGTGGGGGAACTACCGAAATACTTCGAATGATTGTTTCCAAGGGGGTAATTGGAAAGTGAATGAAATCACAAAATTGATAATCGATGCTACCACTAAGATTATGAAAGATATTTGCACGAAGAAGCTTGTCAACGAGGCCGAACAAGGCCTTTGGGCTTCTGAATTGTGGGATATCTTAGCTGACTCCGGAATGATCACAGTAGCCATCCCTGAGGAAAGGGGCGGAAATGGAGGGGGTTATGCCGATGCTTTTAACATCTTAAGGTTAGCTGGAAAATATGCTGCCCCTATTCCATTGGCTGAAACCTTTCTGGGAAATTGGCTGCTGAATCAGTTAGGCGGGGAAATATCGGATGAACCGCTAACATTTGCTTACCCCAACAAAAATCAATTGTTCCGTTTCCAAAAAAATGGTGAGGGATGGGTTGTTTCTGGAAAAGCAAGGGCTATCCCTTGGGCAAGGTTCGCCAAAACGATCCTGATTTTTGGCCAAACAGAATCTGAACATGTAGTGGCACTGATCAAAAAGGAACATGGCCATATTGAGCTGGGACAAAATCTTGCCGGCGAAGCAAGGGATACCATAACACTGGATCACACGTTCATTAAGGATTGCCAGGTCATCCCAATTGAATTTGAGCATGTGTCGAACCAGCTATGGCATAGTGGCGCCCTTACACGAATCGTATTAATGGCTGGCGCAACAGAACGTGTCCTGGAATTGACAAAAACCTATACCACAGAACGGGTTCAATTTGGCAGGCCAATCCATCGGTTCCAGGCCATCCAACAACAGTTAGCTATTTTGGCCGGGGAATATGCAGCGGCAGGAATTGCTGCCGATTGTGCAGTAGATGCGTTTAAGCCGGGTTTCCAATCAAAGGATATTGCAATGGCTAAAATCAGGATTAATGAAGCGGCGGGAAAAGCAGCTGCAATTGCCCATCAGGTTCATGGCGCAATAGGGTTTACCCATGAACATATCCTGCACCAATATACACGCCGTTTGTGGGCTTGGCGGGATGAATATGGAACAGAAACAGAGTGGGGGAATCAATTAGCACATCAAATTGTTGAAAATGGTCAGGCTGGGCTCTGGTCCTTTCTAACGGATAAAAAGTCGATTGGCAGAATAATTGAGAAAAAGGAGAGTGTCTAATGAGTGATTTACTTTTTTCAGTAGATAATGGAATTGCCAGGATTACATTAAATCGTCCAGACCGACTCAATGCCTTTAGTACAGAAATGATCGATCTTTGGATTGATGCATTAGAGACGGTTCGTGATAGTGAGGATATAAGAGTCGTTGTTTTGATGGCAAATGGCCGGGCCTTTTGTGCGGGAGGGGACGTAAAAGTAATGACCCAAGGAGAGGGCATGCTCTATAACAATACGGGAGCAGGCGATCAGGTATCAACAGGGCTTGCCCGAAAGAATACCTTGTGGAAAAGGGTGCAACGGGTGCCTCTCCTTCTGCAGGAAATAGATAAGCCGGTTATTGCTGTGATGCACGGTCTCGCAGTAGGTGCAGGTTTTGATATGACACTTGCATGCGATATTCGAATAGCCGCCCAGAGTGCGACGTTTTCTGAAAGTTACGTGAAGGCAGGCATTGTGCCAGGGGATGGAGGAGCGTTTTTTCTGCCACGGATTGTGGGTGTGGATAAGGCACTTGAATTGCTTTGGACTGGTGATTCATTTACCGCTGAAGAGGCAAAGCAGTTAGGATTGGTCACACATGTGGTTCCTGATGAACAACTGAATGAATTTGCTGACGCCTATGTAAAGCGCCTCGCTTCAGGACCACAGGAAGTATTACGTTTTACCAAAAGAGCCGTATACCAGGGGCTTCATACGGACCTTCGTACTTCTCTCGATATGATTTCTTCAGCCATGGCCGTAGTGACAGAATTAGAAGATTACAAGGAGGGTGTGAAGGCGATTTTAGAAAAGCGTACACCTAATTTTAAATAGAGGAAATTCGGGTGTCTTCTTCTTCAATCAACTACTAACCATGAGAATGGATGAAGGGAAGTTTGATGTATGCAGGCATTGGATGGAATAAAGGTTTTAGATTTGTCAAGAACCCTGGCAGGTCCCTTTTGTACCATGCTGCTTGGAGATATGGGGGCAGATATTATCAAAGTTGAAAGGCCTGGAAAAGGTGATGAGACAAGGGATTTCACCCCACCCAGATGGAATGGTGAAAGCGCTTACTATCTTGCGTCCAATCGGAATAAGCGTAGCATCACCATTGATATTAAATCAGACGAAGGCAGAAAGATTATATATAAATTAGCCGAAGAATCGGATGTCTTCATTGAAAATTTCCGAACAGGGACCATGGAAAAACTGGGATTAGGTTATGAGCAACTGAAGGAGATCAACCCGCGTATTATTTACTGTTCCATTTCCGGATTTGGGCGGACTGGCCCTGAAAAAAATCGTGCTGGATATGACCTTCTGCTACAGGGATATGGAGGCTTGATGAGTGTTACGGGGGAACAAGGCGGAGCTCCTGTAAAAGCCGGGATGTCCCTAGTAGATCTAACAACGGGTACATTCGCTGCCTATGGCATTTTAACAGCCATGATTGCCCGGGGAAAAACAGGTAAAGGACAATTTATTGATGCGAGTCTCCTGGATGGGCAAGTTGCTTTGTTAAATTTCCTGGCAACGAGCTATTTTGCTACAGACAAACCTGCAGGTCGCATGGGCTCTGCCCACCCAACCATCGTACCCTACCAGGCATTTTCTGCACGGGATATGGATATTATCCTGGCAGTTACTAACAATGGACTCTGGGAAAAATGCTGCCGTGCAATGGAATGGGATGACCTGTTGTTTGATCCTCGATTTAAGACGAATGAAGACCGTGTCAGTCACCGCCAGGAATTGGTTGCCATCATAAGCGAACGGATTTCAGCTCTTGAAAGTAAAAGTATCTTCGAGCGGCTGGATGCAGTGGGTGTCCCTTGTGGACCAATCCATACGGTTGACCAGGTGGTCAACCATCCACACGTAATTGCGAGAGACATGATACTAGAAGTAGATCATCCCATAGTGGAGAATCTAAAAATGGCTGGTTTCCCTATTAAATTATCAGACACACCAGCAAAATTGAAACGTCATCCCCCTCTGCTTGGCGAACATACAGACGAAATTTTGAAAGAACTTGGGTTACTGCCGGATGAAATTAAAGATTTGAAACTCAAGAAAGTAGTTGGGGAAGCTCCAAATAGTGTAAGAAGTACCTGACTTGATTGGTACCTCAATCCTCAAATTTATAGACAATCCCGCTAAATACTAAAAAATGCATGCAAGTTAAATAGAAAACAGTAAAGGAGCATGATAAATGAAAGTACTATCAAAAACCTATGAAAATTATATTAATGGAAAATGGAAAGCTCCACAATCAGGCGGATATAAGGAAAGCATAAGTCCTTCTGACAAAAGAGATATCGTTGGATATGTACCAGTATCAACAATTGTGGATGTCGACGAGGCTGTTAGAGCGGGCAAACAGGCTCAGATAGCATGGAGAAAATTATCTGGCGCAGCTCGTGGGGAGTATCTTCGTAAAACGGCCGATATATTGGAACAACGTAGTGACGAAATTGCGGAAACCTTGACTCGTGAAATGGGGAAAACGCTTGTAGAAGCGAAGGGTGAAACATTACGTGGAGTGGACATATTACGTTATTATGCCAATGAGGGTATGCGTTCGATTGGGGAAGTTATACCATCCACAGATCAAGATACTTTATTATTTACTACCAGAGCACCATTGGGAGTCATTGGGTTAATTACACCATGGAATTTTCCTGTTGCTATACCTGTACACAAAATGGCTCCTGCTTTAGTATACGGAAATACAATCGTCATCAAATCCGCATTTGAAACCACGGTTACTGCTATTAAACTATTGGAATGCTTTATTGATGCAGGATTCCCTCCTGGTGTCGTAAATCTAGTTAGTGGAAGAGGTTCTACAATTGGAAATGCACTATGTGAACATCCGGATATTAAAGCAATTAGCTTTACCGGTTCCAATGATGTTGGTCAGATCATAGCGGCAAAAGCGGTAAAGCGTGGAGTGAAATTCCAGCTTGAAATGGGTGGGAAAAACCCGGTAATCGTGACAAAACATGCAGATTTAGACTTAGCAGCCGATTTAACGGTTAGCGGAAGTATGAAATCGGCCGGCCAAAAATGTACCGCTACCAGCCGGGCCATCGTCGTGGAAGAGGTCTACGAGGCCTTCCGCGACAAAGTCCTTCAAAGAATACAGAACATTCAAGTAGGAAATGGATTACATGCAGATTCCTATATGGGTCCTGTGTCCTCGGAAAATCAATATTGTACTGTACTGGAGGCTATTAAAAAAGGAATTGAAGAAGGTGCAAGGCTGATTGCTGGCGGAAAACCGGAATCAACCGGTGATTTGGAACATGGATATTATATTGAGCCTACAGTATTTGATGAGGTAAAACCAGATATGTTTATTGCTCAGGAAGAAATATTCGGTCCTGTATTAGCTTTAATTAAAGTAGAGTCCCTTGATCAAGCTCTAAGAGTGGCCAACGATGTAAAGTATGGCTTAAGCGCTTCTATTTTCACTGCCCATCTTGATGAAGTATTTCAATATTTGGCGGAAATGGAGGCGGGCATGATTCGGATTAACGGAGAAACAACCGGTCTTGAGTATCAAGCGCCATTTGGCGGTTTAAAAGCTTCCAGTACTCAAGCAAGGGAATTGGGGAGAGCTGCAATAGACTTCTTTACTTCCATCAAAACCATAACAATCAAGCCATCATCTGTTCCTGTTGGAGACAAATAGGTTACCTGCTAACTTAGTGATCACCTCCAAGAATATATGGTCGAAGGCAATTTCAAACCATTGCCACCCTAAAATTTTTTCAATAATATTCTTACCGGAAAAAAATGTCGTTTCTATATGTGCATAAGTGTGATCTTTTCACTGGAAATACCTGTAGCGGTTTTCCCCTTGAAGTGACCAAATGAAAGATGTTTACTTCTATATAATGGAGTGGAGAACATGCTGCAAACGAAAGTGATAACTCAAAAGAGGATGAATATTAAAGTAAAAAACCTATTCATCCTTTCAATGTGCATTGCCTATCTTATTAACTTTTTTATGAAATGGAATATTTTTTCCTATTATATTGTTAGTTTGAGCATCGTAGTATTCCTTATCTGCCTTGAAGCGGCTAAAACTCTGCCCCGTTTATTTAGCATCATGATGTTACTATCTGGAATCGTATTGAATATTTTTAAAGGTGACGTAATGGAAGGGACCGCAAATGGACTATTAGTCAACTTGCCGTTATTATGCTTGGTAATTTTGGTGCCGCTTTTATCGATTCCCTTTAAGATTGGTGGTTATTTTCACTCGATTCACTTTTATATGGAGAGAATGGCCCACGACCTAAAAACCATGTTTGGTACGATTACTTTATTACTCTTTTGTATTGGGCCAATGCTAAACATAGGATCTATTCGCATTTTGCATGAAACAATAAGGGATATTGAACTGGAGCCGGAATTTCTGGCAAAATCCTATCTTGTAGGGTTTTCCACGGTTGTCTTATGGTCTCCATATTTTTCATCTGTTGCTCTGGTTCTTTATTACCTTGATGTTCCAGTCTTACAGTACCTTCCTCTGGGTTTGGCACTTGCGTTCATCCAGCTGATATTTGGCAATTTATTATTTTACCTATGGCTTAAAAATAAAAAACAAAGTGACAAAATAAAGGAAGACACGATTATTGAAGAAAATGAAAATAAAGAAAAATACCATCGGAAAAAAATGATGGATTTACTCTTTGTTCTTATTTTTTTATCGGGGTTATTATTCCTGTTAGAGTATGTTACCAAGTTGCCAATGATCTATCTTGTTAGTTTATTCTCTATTACTTATCCAGTCATCTGGTCTATAACAAAGCGGAAAAGAAATGAATTCGTTTTTCATATTAAAGAATATATAGAAAATTCTATTCCAAAAATGAATAATGAAATTGTGTTATTTATTAGTGCAGGGCTCTTTGGAAATGCATTAGCTGGCACTACATTTGCAGATGGGATTAAACTTTTTTTGACTGAAACCGCATCAATGTCCTTTTTGCTTTTCATTATTACTGTTGTCATAATAATTCTAGTTTTTACATTTATAGGCGTACACCCAGTTGTTGTTGTAACAGCACTGGTCTCTCAGATGGATGCGGATATGATAGGTACACGCCCAGAAGTCCTGGCCTTATTGATAATGATTTCTTGGTCTATGTCTGCCATTCTAAGTCCAGTTAATCCATTAAATCTTGTTGTGAGTGAATCAATAGATAAACCTGGACTATCGGTTGGTTTGAGATGGAACGGATTTTATGTGTTACTAATGTTTGTTGTTGGTGCTGCTTTTATTTACCTGATTCATTAAGTAAAAAACAAATTGCTGATATTTCTTGTTGAACTAATGTAATAGGAGTTGTTAATTTGTATAACATCTGCCTAGTAGACATTAGTGTTTCGGAACGTTCTTCTTGCCTAGGAGCGTTCTTTTTGTGTGGATTTTTGAATTAAATTTTAACCTTGCTCTGATTGTATTAATAGAACATTTTTAAAAAAATTGTATTTTTAATTAGGTTAAGAACTAGATGGAAATATCTGGTTAAAATGTAAGGGAAAACGATACAAGTATTTCACTTTGGTTAGCCACGAGGTATTAAGACAACTGAGATTATCAATCGAACGGTTCGAGCTTTTTATATTCGCCGAGCTATTGTATCCAAGTATTTTATCTTCATCCATCGTTCGTTATTGTTAAAATAACCCAATAGACCCTTTTAAGAGGTATGAGTTTTCTGCTAACTTGAAACAAACGTCTTAGGAACGCTTACGTTTTTTTCTGACAATATAGTCCAACCGTCACCGGACCCAATCAGTCGAGTGAATTGGGGCATCCCTCCCATAACTATCCGCAGTTAGCAACGAGTATAGATCTAAAAAAGCATCGATTCACAGAAAAAGAATCCTTCTTTGAGGAAAAGCTACTGGATACAGCACCGAGCAAATCTCTTGAGACAGCAACTCCAATCTCCAGCGGTCATCCTTATAAAACACATATGTTGGTCACAAGACCTATTTCTCCAGAAAACTTCAATGGATAAGTTGTGGTCGAGTGGCTAAACGTCACAAGCGGGTACAATTTGGACGCCATGTGGATGGCATCCTCCGAGCATTTCCTTCGCAAGGATATGCTTATGTTGGTGTTTCTGTCCAAAGAGTCGGCTTTACAGGGTGGGAACAACTAGGGGAACTCGCGACAGGGCTTAGAAAACGGAGCCCGGAGAGATATGGTTCGCTTGATGTAACGGATGGCGGCACGATAAACGATGACTCTTTTTCCTTCGATATTTAGTCACAAGCAGCTCAGATTATCCGTCATCCTAGAGGGATTAATCCATTAGGAAATTTAAAGCCAAAGATGATTCTTGCTGCAGTAGCTTCACAGTCTGAGCGTTACCTTTTAAGGTACTATAATAAGATACATCCACTCACGAACATATTCGATGGCTACATATTGTACCTTGGAGTTGGTGATAAGTTTTATGTACGGATATATAACCAAGGTAATCAAGGTAAATACGGAGAATGATCTTATTTAGTCCTGGGGAAGTTGCGGCCCGCCAAGATGATTCAGATGTTCTGCGGACATGGGAGGTTGCTGGTACTTCACATATAGGCTATCACAGCTGTGATTACCGATTAGGGCTTTTGGATCAGATGACCTACCCTTACCGAACCTAAACACGCTGCGCGACGGGATCCATCGCTTGATGCAAATTGAAGACTTCAGCACAGAAGACAGCCTCGGGGACATACAGGCTTCATTGATAGACTTCTATTATGAATGTGAAAACGATATCGGGGAACTGACCGGCATCTCATCCGGTTTTGCCCAGCTGGACAAACTGACAGGCGGGTTTCAGTCGTCAGACTTGGTCATCATTGGCGCAAGGCCCGGTATGGGGAAAACTGCATTTGCCTTGAACCTTGCCCTTACAGCGGCCAAGGAGGATATTGCTATGTGCTTCTCGCTGGAGATGCCGGTCAAGCAATTAATGAAGCGGGCGATCAGTGCAACCGGCAAAATTAATGGCCTGAAATTAAGAAATCCAAAAAGAATCTATCCAAGGAGGACTGGACCAAGATCACCGAAGCAATGGGAAAACTATCGATAGCAAATCTGCACATGTTCGACCGGGCCGCAATCACTGTTAGCTATATCTGGGCAAAGGTAAGAAAAGTGAAGCGGGAATACGGAGAAAAGAAAAGAATCCTCATTGTGCTGGACTATCTTCAGCTGATAACAGGAGAAGGAAAGCAATATACAAACCGCTACGCCGAAATCAGCGAAATCAGCCGCTCTCCTAAAACAAATGGCAAAAGAACTGGACGTGGTCGTGCTGGCACTCTCTCAGCTCAGCAGGGGAGTGGAAGGCCGGCAGGAAAAACGCCCGATGCTCTCTGACCTTCGCGAAAGCGGCCAAATCGAACAGGACGCAGACGTAATCGCCTTCCTGTACCGCGAGGATTATTATCAACAGGACACGGCAAAAAAGGACATCTCAGAAATTATTGTTGCCAAGCAAAGGAATGGCCCAATTGGGACAGTAATGCTGGGATTTGAGAAGGATTATGGTTGGTTTGGTGATTTATGAAGGAACGGGAAGTGAAGAGTTTTGTTACTGCCTTTGTAATTATATAAATAATCTAACTATGCTCGAATCTAACAAGCATCAGCTGTATTTTTCCATGGTTTCAAGTTATTGTAGCTGCCGATGTAAGCAAATGTCAGTGATCGGTTACCAAATAATTAAGTCATTCAATAACAATAAAAAGCATCAGCTTTGCTGAATATTTGAACTCATACGCGGAGTCAAATATGTAATGCTCCAAAGGAGTATTACAATATTGGTTCCTATGTCCACTGTTCGAAACTAAACTGTTACATTCCCTGATAGGAAGAGGGGGACTGACCCTTTTTTCCTTAATAATGATATACTATAATTACCTATCTTTGGAGCGGATTAATGATATCGCCCGTGTATGTTCAATTCCTATCGGTATACTTCACTATAAAAAGACCGTGGTTATCAGTTAATAACTCAAAATATTAAATTAGTAAATACACATTAAATATTTTTTAAAGGAAGGGTTAAGTAACCGTAAAATTGAACAACTATTGATGCACTTGCTGAAGAGGATGGTTGGCAGGCTTGGTCTGTTATTCATTTTTATGGGTTTGACGGGAATAGCAAAGCTAAATACCCTAAATTGACGTTTAGAAAGATCGAAGACAATGTATTAAAGGTTAACGTTGAAGATTTAGAAGAATTTCACCTAGCAAATTATGATGACGGGGAGATCTTACGTAAAATTACTTTTAATGAAAATGATTTTAAGGACGTACTCCATACAATTAAAGCGCGTCAAGGTCAATATAAGTTGCGTAAAGCACTACTGCAAAATTACCGATCAAAGTGTGCGTTATGCAGTATTAACGATCCAAAATTGTTAATTACAAGCCATATAAAAAGGTGGTCTACCGCAACTGCTGATGAAAGAAATGACACTAATAACTCAATAATGCTATGTAAATTACATGACGGACTTTTTGAACATGGTTATATTAGCTTGACTGACGATTATCAAGTACTTTATTCCCAAAACTTCGATTTTAAAGGCCAAAGAATTTCAACAAATTTATCTTTTACTTTGCCGAAAGAAGATTATCCTTCTAACATATTTTTACGGGAACATAGGTTAATGCATGGGTATGAATAAAATAAACAGGCTGGCGTAATGCTTGCCCGTTCCTTTATTGTTCGGTAATTCTTCCGGAATGGTAAACCTAATCTGACAAAGGAAAGAAAAAATTAGGTATTATTTTTATTTATTAATGATTATGGCGAGGGCCAGAAAACATATTATCAAAAGAAATTGGAATCTTGTTGGTTCAACATCAATTTGTTCCTGATCTATTGAATTTGTAAAAATGAATCAAAAATAGGCAGGTATCTATCTAAACTAAGCTATGTCCATACTTTTCCTCAAAAGATATCTCGGAATAAGCCCTAGTTGTAGTTTCTTTAATTGCATAGGGGACATTCGATTTCATGGCAAGTCATAAATTTTTTCTTTTAGTAATTATCCAACCACTAGTCAATATAGCCATGCTTTGCTCACAAAATCACGTTAGAATACCATATAAGAGAAAGGAGATCATTGAAAAGTTAGCATTATCCAGGGAAATCATAGGCTATACGCGTATCAATTACTCAAGCGCGTTTCTTATTTGGTTATGGTAACAGAACTATTAAAAGATTTGCTGGCATTAACCTTCATCGTGAATAAATTTAATCTGGATTTTCTCCGCTCTCGCAAACTCTTCTAGTAGACGTTGATCAAATTCATCTTCAAGTGACTTGGTCAAAAAAATAACATCTACTTGCTTTGGGTTGGAATTTATAAAGTTGTAGAATTCTTCTCTCTCACCATAGTGATCAAAGAATACTCCCAATATTTCATGGGTTTTCTGCAATGATCCAATTATTTTATTAACGAAGCTAATGGCATGATCCAGCATTTCGCATTCTTTTTGTTGATAGTAAATAACTATTTTTAACAAATAATTCACCCCGTTTATCATGGGATCTATAGAATGTATCCTAACATACACATAGCCAAATTAACAAAGGTTATAGGTAAAATAGGACAAGGGGAATAGATTTTATGTAATATTAATACTGAGCTAGTGTGAATAGGATAATGCCAATGCTGTCTGGTTGACTCAAAAGTTGTTTTCCTATTTTTATAAGTTGTTCTCAACTGTATATCCCTAATAATTATAAAGAAATGTAAAAGTAGAAGCTAGAGTGGTTAGTAAGCGCGTTGGTATTTTCAATGTAATAAGGGACAAGGCATTTTCGAAAATTTGTGACGTTTAGTGTTTAAGCTTTGGTAAGATTTTATATAGCCAGCCTATGACTTCTGAAAATAAATCCAATAATATCTGGGCAATGCTGAAAAATGAATAACATATAAGGAACGAGTGAATTGACGTTATGAATATTTAACCAGTGAAAATTTAGCCCTTTATAATACTAGCAGTTTTATATATTTTGAATATTAAACCCTTTTATTATTACCAGCTTGTACTGAAAATCCTACATTACCTTATTACCCAAAAATTTTAATAAGCGTAATCTATGGTAATAGCTTACTGTTTTCAGTACTTATTAATGTTCCTCATAAAAAGTGTTTCCCATACTTCTACTCATTTTAGAGAAAATATTCATTAAACTAATCTCCTTTATCGTTTTTAAAATTTACCTCATATTTGAATTTTTCTATAAAACGTTGGACAAAAGGAATGAATGTTCGGTATAATTTGTGTCATAAGCAGGACAAGATGACCTAAAGGAGACCCATTAACAATGAATCTACCAGAAATCAAGGAAAAACGGGACAGGCTAGGCCTTACCCAGAAAGAGTTTGCAGACGCGTTGGGATTGGGGAAGAACGGCGACAGAACGCTCAGAAGATGGGAGAACGGCGAATCGTATCCGTCTCCGCTGGAGTATAAAACTATTATGGATTTCCCAGAGGAACCCCCTTTCCCCGCACCGGATAATCCCCGGTTTACGATGATTGACTTATTTGCCGGAATAGGTGGCATTCGTCTCGCGTTTCAAAAACAAGGAGGCCTTTCTGTGTTTGCCTCTGAATGGGATAAATTTGCTGCCAAAACATATAAAATGAATTTTGGAGATGATCCCGAGGGAGATATTACCCAGATTCCAGTTGGGCAAATACCTGAACATAACATACTGCTAGGAGGATTCCCATGTCAGCCCTTTTCACAGGCCGGCCTGAAAAAAGGATTTGAAGATACTAGGGGAACCCTTTTCTTTGATATCGCACGCATTCTGAAAGAAAGAAGACCACAAGCTTTTTTACTGGAAAACGTAAAACAGCTTAAAGGGCATAATAAGGGTAAAACACTGGAAACGATTTTGAGGGTGTTACGTGAAGACCTTGACTATACCGTAGATTACAAGGTGCTCCGCGCTGCAGATTTCGGAGTTCCACAAAATAGGGAACGTGTATATATTGTCGGATTTTATAACCCGCTTGGTGGAGAATCTATTCCATTCACCTTCCCTGAACCTACCAATAAGCCTACCAGAGTGGGTGACATATTGGAAAAGGTAGTGGATGAGAAGTACACCATTTCAGACCGTCTTTACGAGGGCCATTTGAGAAGAAAAGAGGAACATAAAAAGAAGGGTAATGGTTTCGGTTTTTCTGTATTTAATGCGGACAGTACCTATACAAATACTATTAGTGCGAGATACTTTAAGGATGGCAGTGAAATTTTAATCGACCAAGGTCCCGGAAAAAACCCAAGAAAACTTACTCCCAGAGAGTGTGCGCGTCTTCAGGGTTTCCCAAAGGATTTTGTAATTCCGGTTTCTGACACCCAAGCATACCGTCAATTTGGTAACTCAGTAGCAGTTCCTGTAGTTGAAGCTGTAGCAAGAAATATGGTGGATGCTATTGAAAAAAGTGGTGGTTTTAAGTACTCTACTGAACAACCGGTACTAACTTCAATAAAATAACAATTATCCTAAACATTTATTGAAATTCTTGACATTTCAGGAGATTAATGTGAATAATAAAAAATAAAACCATTCTCTTTTTGGGGATGGTTTTTTTGTTAATAACAATTATCAGTTTATAGAATCACATCCAAAAATAAAACAAAATGAAATTAGAAATAGACTATAAAGAGTATTCCTGGTAGGTGAATTGGTACGGGTGAACACACAACAATTTAAACAGTATTTTAAGAACCAAAGAGGTAACTACATATCATCATCATTGGATATGGTGAATCAAGCGTTTTTGAATAAAGGGTTTCAAAAAAAAGGGAGAGATTATTTTTTTAATAATCCTACTGAGTATGTGATGCAAATGCGTGATGCTTTGTGGACAGAATATAAGCTGCTGGAGAAACATTTTAATGCTGAAATGGCGAAAGTATTAGTGGAACATAGTAATATTAATCAGTTACTCAAAATATTGTCTGATCCAAGACTGACAAATGTTAATAAAGTAAAGGGAATTGTTAGTAGGTTTACTGAGAACTTTGATCAGCACCTATATGATTTAAATTTGAGTAATACCCAATCAAGAAGATCGAGAGCGGGCAAAGAGTTTGAATATGCGATTTATAAGTTATTAATTCACTCAAAAATTTTGTGTGATGATCAAGGAATCTTAGGTAATGAGCGTTTCCAAGCTGTAGGTCTAGGTAAATTAGTGGATTTTGCAATTCCTGGGGTAAAAGAGTATAAACTAGAAAAACATAAATGTGCGCTTGTTTCTATGAAGACTACATTGAGAGAACGATGGGCAGAAGTACCTGAAGAATTAAATCGTACAGGTGCTCAGTCCATGTACTTACTGACATTAGATGATTCCATATCAAAGAATAAAATTAATACAATTTATAACCATAACGTTCATTTAGTAGTTCCGGATTCTGAAAAAGACTTAAAATACGCAGATAATCCTAAAGTCTATGGATTGAGTAGTTTTATGTCGGAACTGGATAACATTATCAGATACTGGTCCCGTAAAAAAGCAAATTATTTAGGACAAGGATTCTATAAAGATAAAATTGAAATGTACCAATATCGGATTGAACGTACTTCTATTCATAGTGAAATAAGTATATATCGCGAATTTATTACATATTTTGAAAAAAAAATCACTGAGATTAATTAAAAGAGGGGAGATTGTAATATGGTACCTGTAGGTAGGACACTAGAAAAAGAGTGTTTCACCTGCAGGTATTTTTTTATATCTTGAATGTCAGATAAAAGATTTTGATGCGAATGGTTGATTTGTCTAATTTTCACATAGACTCCAAATTTTTTAAATAAAACTAAAAAGTACACACCTGAGAATTTATTGGAATTTATCTGTTAAGATTAAAATTGTATCCTTGAAAAATTAACCTTATTTTAGTTTTGTTAAAAATTTAGATAATTATAAAAGATAATGGCTTAAAGGTTAATACATTAGTATAATAATTATAAAAAAAATGGGGAACGACGACATGACTAGACAAGGTGTATTTAATGCTAAACAACATAGGTTTTTTGGCAGTATAAGTGGTGCATATACAGCAATAACGGCTGCCGAAATAAGTAAGGTAACTTACAATATTAAGTCTGCAATAAAAAAAACTATTATTGAAAATGTAGGAATGGAGAATATTCCTCGGACAGGGGATGGCAGCGATCAAACAATCATCTTCAATATCTGGCCGGGAACACAGGGGTTAACACAGGAACGTAAAGAAATTGTTTGTAAGTTTTCTAAGCCGGATAAAGATGAAATGAGTATCTATTTAGCCAGAGTGATACCAAAGGCAGAACAACTTCCAGGTGATATCTGGTTTGTATTTTTTAGGCAAGATGATTCTAATCCATGGTTCGGGTATATGAGAGAAAACATGTGGGATATGTTCTTTGAAGAAGGGGAAACAACCGATATCCTCCAGGCAATCCAAGATACAGACCAAGAAGAGAGACAGCATTCCGAACTGGAAGAAATGGAATACAACCTTATAATCTATGGAGCACCTGGTACCGGTAAAAGTCACTACCTTAATAATGCATCAAAGGGCAATAAAACAAGAGTTACTTTTCACCCTGAATATAGTTATTATGACTTTGTCGGTAGTTATAAACCTTTACCATTATATAAACCTTTACCGGAAGGTACTAATCTTATTACATATGATGGGACCCAAGCTGGTGATAATGAGCCAATCATTGATTATCGTTTTGTTCCAGGACCATTTACGACTGCCTTAATTAATGCTTTAAATGATAAAAGTGAAACTATACATTATCTTATTATTGAAGAAATTAACAGAGCCAATGCTGCGGCAGTTTTTGGCGATCTTTTTCAACTGCTTGACCGAGATGTTACAGGGAGAAGTGAGTATGGTATAACTCCAGATACGGAGTTGCATCGTTACTTAAAAAAAGAGGTGGAAGATTTTGAAGGAGAAATGCTTTTTCTCCCTAAGAATCTGCGTATCGTAGCAACAATGAACAGTGCCGATCAAGGTGTTTTTTCTATGGATTCCGCATTTAAAAGGAGATGGGGTTTTGAATATATGCCTATTTCTTTTGAAAACTGTCAACACAAAGATGAACAGGTTTATTATGCAAAGCGCCAAATTAGTTGGGAAAATTTTGTACTAACGATTAATAAGAGACTAGGCAGGATGAAAATTAATGAAGACCGTCATATAGGACCATTTTTTATGAAGCAAGGTGAACCATCAAATATAGAAAGCATAGCATCTAAACTGCTTATCTATTTATGGGATGATGTTGTCCGACATCAAAGGAGTGCCCTTTTCCTGCAGGATATAATAACTTTTGCAGATCTTGTTACACGATATAAAAATGGGGAAGAAATCTTTACTGGTGAAGACGGGGATATTTTTAACGGTAAATATACTGATAATACTTCTCATACAGACGTTGAAGAAAGGAATCCTGAAGATCCAATTGGAACACAAGAAGTAGTACCACTTGGTAATGATCAGCATGAATAACAATAATAAAGATATTCGACAGCATTGTTTTATTGAAAATTATCCTTATTCTTATGCTGTTTATCAGGATTCTGTATATGAAGAGCTTTTTCAAATGGGTTACTGTGAGAAGAAGATGAACGGAAATTTCATTTTTAAGTGTACTGGATTTATTTTTTTAAATAATACCTTCTTTATTATTTTTCCTAAAGGCTATCGGTTACCAGATGATAATAAAGAATTAATTGATCACATCAGAGTATTAGTTTCTACGTTAATCAGGTATAAGAGAGAAAATAAACTGGTTGAGGAAGAGAACGAATTAAACAGCAGCGCAGGAGAAATCGAAAATTCAGTAGCAGCCGCTTTGTGGCTATTACAAGATTATAAGGAAAATAATTTCATTCGAAGGAATGTCAAGAAAAAAAGGATTAATCATGGTAATAAGATTAATTGGCCCTTGACCATAAAAAAGGTAAATCCCACAATATCTAATAGCAGGCCGGTCTATTTAAATTTTGTGACGGAAAAAAGTTTTGAAGATAGTGAGCATATTTTATATGCCTTACATCGTTATGTAGTGCAAAAAAGTTTTCAAAAGTACGGATGGCTGGTAGATGTATTAATAGAAGTTGATCCGTTTTTTGATGAATTGCCAGTTAATCAACAATTGGCACTTTTTGTATTGCAACGTGAGCTTCAAAATACTTTTTTGGAACGAGAAATACGATTGCTTAACTATATTATTGAATTTATAAGTGGTTCTGGTGAGAATAATAATGAAAAAACTTTTTATACACTAATAACTTCATACTTTCATCATGTTTGGGAAGTGATATGTAGTTATGTGTTTAAGAGTGAATATTTGCAGTTAAAAGATAATATTCCTCAACCAGTATGGCACATTAAGGGAACGACAAAGACTCCGCGCCAGATACCTGATATTTTATTTTTGGAACAAGACACTCTTTATGTACTTGATGCTAAGTACTACGATGTCGCAAATAATCTCCCAGGGTGGCACGATTTGGTCAAACAGTTTTTCTATGCAGTTTCGCTGAAAACGGTTTATCAGAAGGTAGTTAATGTTTTAATATTTCCAGGTTCAACAGGAGATAAACAATTCTACCATGGCTATGTTGATATTGACAGCAGAATAGAACTGGGGAGTATACAAGCATATAGTATTGATACATACACAGCTATGTCACTCTATAGTGCTTACCGAACATCAGACTTTAGGGAGTCTTTGGTTCGGAACATTGATCTGTGTTAAATATATTATTCCTAACTAGCTTCCCAATTCATATAATTTTATGCCGACTTTTTGAAATAAATGCCCACTTTGTATACAGCGGAAACAAAGTGAGCATTTTTATTAATAAGTTAATGCTAACACGCTGCTTTCGGTGGGTTTATCACCAAGCCATTTGGAACGGGGTGCGGTTTAAAATTAACCCTTAAAATTAATTTATTAGATTTTTGATTTAGAAAACTAGGTGATCTTGTCTTGAGCGCCAATTACAGTTTTTTTCAAACAGTATTCAATTGTAAATTATAGGACGAATATTTTCAGCTGATACTGGAATTCAACTAGGAAAAACTTAAACAGATCTATAACTACCTTATTCTCCGTCAGGTTCTGCCTTGAAATGATAATGGCAAAAAGCACTAGACACTAATTGTAAGACACCTTCTAATAAATTGGAGGTCACCATTTGACTTAGAAGTGGATAGACATCTTGAAGACAAAGTCCCAAAAGATAACTTATTAATCTTTCATATCTTATTCACAATCAACATGTGGTAAAACCTTCCTTTTAGGTTATCCTTAAACTAGCTGAAACGGGAGGTGTTTTTTTGTATAAAGTAATTTTTATTAATGCCGTCACCAAAGAAATAATTCGAGAAAAATAGGGAAAATGAACCGTTAATGGTTTATGTTTTAGATAACCAAAGAAGGACTCTTGAGGCTAACTATGTTTCGCATACGATAACAAAAGAAGGTAAACTCACGGTATTAAAGTTTTATTTTATAGTTAAGTTAGCTCGTATACAGGCAAATATTAAATGAAATAATGGATATGCAATGTGTAAGGAGCAATAAGAACCATTGATTAAAAGTGGGAATGTTGCTCCAGAAAAATGCTTAAAGAGAAAATTGTGTTATCATGGTACTATCATGAAACGAGTGTTTAAACAGGGAGATTGCTATCTCGTTACTGCTGACGATCATGATCAAGGGTTAAGTTTTTCAATATAAATGTAATGGGGTGTCTCCTATTACTTAAATTTAAAATACTTCAGAATCTAATGGGGAAAAAGCGTAATTATGCTTTTTCTTCTTTTTATTCCGGCAAAGTTTATACTCCTCTAAAACCTTTAACCTAATTTATAAATTATACTCATATACTCACAACAGACCCTCGGTTATTCTTTCCGTTTAGCATTTACACCTAGACTGTTTGGAGTGTAATGTTTTTCAGGTAAACCCATAAAAAACGTTGGAACTAAATTATCCTGAACGGAACGACTCGGTTGTGGAAGCTGGTTTACCACTATATTGTCGGCACAGTTGGAAAAAGCAAACGTCAAAATCTAATCATAAGAAGAAAAGTTCCTTCAGGACTGATAATGACTCAGGACAAATGGAAATGGATAATATGGCAGTTATATTATTAAATATTATTTTCAGGAACTTAACGTTTTACCAACAGTGATGGTTTTACAGGAATTCCACTTGAGATCACTATACTGTAAATGAATATGCATCAAAGATCCTTATTAATTCTGAAATTAAAAATATAAACTTAAGGATAGAGACTAACACTGGAAACATGAAAGATTAAATAGCTAGCGATGTAGTATAGTATGGCACCATTAAGAGTAGGTGTGTTTTTTAAGCCAATGTAAGTTAATCTACTAAAGGGAAATATAACCGCTTTACCATTCTCCATTCAGTAAATACAATAAAAGGTAGAGGAAAAGATAGGCACTAACTATAAAAGAAAATGTCTGTCCAGGAAATTAATTCTATAATAACAAAATTAAGTTTTGGCAAACTAATATGGAACAGATTTGACCAAGTACCATTGTTTGTTAAAGAGGGGTAAGTAAAATAAAGTAGATATTGATGCTTTACAAAGACCTTTACTAATTGCGACTGAAATTGTTAATTCCTTCCGGTCCGTATGATATGCAAGCCGAACATTAAAAAAACTCATAGTGTCGCTTCAGATAATAGATAGTTTAAGCCAATATTTTAAAGAATCTATTAGATGTTTACCTAGATAAAATTCAAGAGCCTTTTATAAGGCTTTTTTGTCGCATCCAGGCCAAAAATAAGTATATTGAAATAAAATTCAAGCCTCTTCATTATTGTATTAAAATATGTTATCAGTTTTAATATAGTGGAGAGATCCTTATTATTTTGAATGTTAACAATGAGATTAATAGATTATGATTAAATAATGAAGTATTTTAAAGATAGAAAGAGAGGTACATAATAGTGGCGATAGAAATGCTAAATTTGATAAATGAGTTTTTTTCCCCTAAATATGATGAGCATCGAAGGGCAATAGAGAAGTTGCGTAATAAAGGACGTGACTGGGATTTTATTAAATATTACGGCAAGCAGGATGAAGAAGGGCTGCAAAATAAACTCGAACAATTACAGGAAGATGATATGATTCCCGAAGATCTGAATGCGCCACTCTGGTTAACAATTGTACAGTTATTGCGTGAAGCAGCAGAGCGTGAGCAATCGATTGAAGAGAAAATTGCTAATAATCGTATTTTAAGTCGCCGTCAGGATAATAATTTGACAATCCCAGGTGGCGCAGAGAGTAGCTGGCAATTATACAAGAATAAGCTATTAGGACAAGGCTGGACTGATGAATCGGTAAAAGACATTGAAAATACGACAATAAGTATTTTAAGAAAGCTTCGTGTAGAGACTCATAATCCGATTAAAGGTTTAACTATTGGTCATGTACAATCGGGTAAAACAGCAAGTATGGCTGGATTAATGGCAATGGCTGCTGATTGGGATTTTAATTTATTCATTGTTTTATCCGGAACAATAGAAAATTTACGAAAACAAACAGAAGATCGCCTTATGAGCGATTTAAAAATGGCAGGCAGGCTTTCCTGGGAACGTTTAAGTAAGCTTTCATTAAAGCTCGGTTCTTCACATAAAGTAAGCAGCCTTTTATTAAATAAAGGGTCACGTGACCGTTACTTAAATGTATGCCTGAAAAATAAAACACGGTTAAATGATTTAATTCTCTGGTTAAAAGAAGATGGCAAAAAGCTTTCGCAGATGCGTATTTTAATCATTGATGATGAATCAGACCAGGGTGGAATCAATACAAATGATGTAAATGATTCATTATCAGAACGTACAGCGTTGAATAAAGCGATTGTAGAGCTGGTGAACATTCAGGCTAATGATGGTTCGAAACCGTTAAGTATGAATTACATCAGTTACACAGCTACACCTTACGCAAACTTTTTGAATGAAGCTTCTGAAGAGTCTCTGTATCCACATGATTTTGTCGCCGTATTAAATCCGGCTAAAGAATACTTTGGTGCAAAACAAATTTTTGGATTAGAGAATAATGAATATTATCGCGGGTTGCCAATTATACGAGAAATTACAACAAGTGAACGTGATTTAGTCAATAGTATTCATAAAGGAGAGGAAGAATATTTACCGCAATCATTTGAAGATGCACTCCATTGGTTTTTATTAGCTACTTCGATTATGCGTTATCGTAAATATAAAAAGCCGATCAGCATGCTTGTTCATACGAGTCAAAAGCAATTACATCATGGAATTTTTGCGGATTTAATCAACAGTTATTTCCTAAGTACACCGAAAGTGAAAATCATTGAAGCTTGTCGGGTGCTTTATGAACAGGAGCAGAAAAAGTTTACTAAAGAAGACTTTGAAATGGAATTTGAGGTGTATCCAAATAAAGTGGATGTGAAAGATTACCCGCTATTTGAAAAAATAGAAGAGGAGCTGAAACGTTTAATCCGGAATCATCCTTCTCATATTAATGTGTTAGAAGATACAAAACGATTGGAATATCATGACGGTCTTCATTTATGTATCGATAACTGTGCAAATAATGGAATCACGGAAGATATGGAGCATGTACGGTTAGCTTATCCAGATCCCAAATCACCGAATTACCCTGCCCCAGCACCAGCATTTATTGTTATTGGCGGTAGTACGTTATCTCGTGGTTTAACAATTGAAGGGTTAGTGAGCACATATTTCCTTCGTACTACTTCCCAAGCTGATACACTACTTCAAATGGGCCGTTTTTTTGGTTATCGAAAAGGGTATGAAATGCTCCCGCGTATTTGGCTGACGACTGTTACAGAGGCAAAGTTCAGATTTATGGCGACCCTTGAAGAAGAACTGCGCGAGGATATTGAAACATATATTCTGGAAGGTATGGGTGCAAACGAATACGGGCCCAAAATAAAAAATTCACCAAAACTATCGTGGCTCCGTATTACAGCGAAAAATCGTATGCAAAATGCAGAGGCAATCGATTTGGACTTCTCTGGCACATCAAGTCAAACAATTATTTTTGATGATAATGCGGCCATTCAAAGCCAAAATATCGAAGTTACGGAGCACTTTTTAGATCATCTTGGCTTACCAAAAGAAACACGTAATAGTCATGGTCTTTATTGGGAAGATGTGCCGTTCCAACAAATACTGGATGACTTTTTCCGTAAATTCAAGTTTAGTGACCAGAGCGATTTTTCCAATATGGAAACCTTCTTTGACTGGTATCAAAAGAAAGAAGCGGAAGCCGGCTTTACGAATTGGAATGTCACATTATCCGGCAGCGGTAAGTTGGACAATAACAATAAACAATGGAAAATCGGCGGACGTGGTGTGGGACTGATTAAACGTACTAGACTTGGTTCGGCAACTGGAGAAATTATTAATATTGGTGTGTTACGTTCGCCTTCGGATTTATATGCAGATATGACTAAAGAGATGTATGACGCTATTCCAGAGAAATTTAAATTTACGAAAACCGGGAAAGAAGAGCGTGCACGAATCGAGGATCAATTAGAAGAAATTGATCTAAAACAACCAAAGAAAAGCGTTATCAATGAATTACGAAAAGCTGCCGGTCTTGGTTTAACGCCTCAGCTGCTTTTATATCGTATTGAAAAAGATTCTAAATTAGATAAAGAACAAAAGCCAAATACAATAGAAGCTAAAAAACGTTATGACTTAAATGCTTCAGAAGATCTAATTGGTGTTAGTATATTTGTGCCGGGGTATCGTTCTGGAAAAAATTTAGCGACAAAATTGTCAATTCGTATTGAAAACCCTATGGGAGAGTCAGAAGCGGAAGAAGGAAAAGAGTAATGCAAATCGAGATTGCAGAGTTCGGGAAAATGTCCCAATCCGGCAATTCATTATTAAAACTTATTCAAAATAACGATTTACCGATTTTGGATTTACTTGTTCGTGAAGCTGTACAAAATAGTCTGGATGCGGGTATTAGTGTAGAGGGGCACGATTCTGTGTATGTGGACATTGGCATCAAAAATATCGATGTCCCAAACTTTGCCAGGCATTTAGATGGAATTACAGATCTATTAATTAATAAGTTTGGAGCCTCCCCGCACAAGGCAATTTATATTGAAGATGCCAACACAACCGGATTAACGGGTTCATTAGACTTTAAAAATTCGCCAAATGGCAATATTTTTAAATTAATTTATGGGATTAGTATGGCTCAAGATACCCCAGGTGCCGGCGGGTCCTGGGGATTAGGGAAGACTGTGTATTTCCGAACAGGTATTGGACTGGTTGTTTACTATTCTCATATTTTAAATGACGATGGTCAGTATGAACATCGTTTAGCTGTTACATTAGTAGAAAACGAGAAATTATCAGATACGATAATTCCAAAGACTTACGGGAAAGTCCCGAGCGGAATTGCATGGTGGGGCCAACGCGTTGCACCAGATAGTCACGATACAATACCAATTACAGATGAAGTGATGATTCGTGATATATTAAAGTCCTTTTCTCTAGAGCCGTTTGAGGGAGAGAGACTGGGTACAAAAATAATTATTCCATTTATCGATGAACAGCAGTTACTGATTAAGCATGAAATTAATTCAGGAGAAAACAAACCATGGGAATCGAATGCAGCAGATTATATACGTGTGGCAATTCAACGTTGGTATGCACCGCGTTTAGCTAATAAAAAATATATGTATGGCAAATATTTAGACGGACATGTCAATGGAGAGAGACTGGAAAAGGATGATTTTTTACCATTGTTCCTTGAGCTTCAAATGATGTACAACGCAGCAGTGATCGGAAGTAAAACTAATCGTTATTTTGTCAATGATATTCAAATTCGTAATTATTTTGAACACAATAAAGTAAATAATGCGGGGCGGGTAGCATATAAAAAGTTCACTAAGAAGGAGCTGGATATGCTGGCACCATTTAATGGTCCCAGTCCGTTTACCTGTGTTAATGAAAAAAATCCGTTAGGTGAGCAAAATGCACCCTTGATGGCTTATGCGAGAAGACCAGGAATGATTGTCAATTATGAAACGGATGGAGAGTGGTGTAAAGGACTTGGTGCCACAGAAGAGCACGAATATTTAGTCGCTATTTTTGTGCCAAACTCCAACACGAAATTACTGAATCCGGATAATGATGTCGTGGATTTAGAGGCGTATTTACGAAAAAGTGAGATGGCCGATCACACTTCATGGACAGACATTATTATAAAAAATAAGCCGCTTGATATTGTTGAGAAAATTCGCTCACAGGTACGGCGGAAAATTAAAGCGTCATATGAAAACAAAGAAGAAGTAAAAGAGAAGCAAGGTATGAATATATTAGCACGTAATGTGGGAAAGATGCTGTTACCACCGACCGGATTTGGTCGTCGTGCTTCCAGTCGCAATCACGCTGGAGGAACGAAACCACCTGCTAATAAAGGCAGAAGTAGAGGCAATAGTTTCACGATTATATCACAGAGATACTTAGATACTGGTGCTTTAGAAGTTCTTTTTCAATTGAAACTGGCCAAAAATATTTCTGCTTTTACAATTGAGTTATTTATTGCTTCTGAAGGTGGAAAAATCTCCGCAGCAGATTGGGAATCAGAAGATAGTGTAGGAACACCATTCCCTGCACAAATTACCCGCATCTCTTTCCCGGATACGGTGGGTCTATTTGGTAGGTCCATTTCTCAAAAAAGTGACAGTAAAGTGTTGCATGCTGTAAGTATTGAGAAAAAAGATGAGCCGGTAGAATGTACAGGGATTCTAGAATTCACTTGTATGGACCCTCATGTACAAGTCGAAATGTTGATGAAGCCAGAAGGAAGTGTAGACAATGGCTAATAAGGTTAGCATGATTCGGCTTTATGATGAGGCAATGGAAGAGTTGTTAAATGTCTCGACAGGCGTACAGTTCTTTTATAAAGATGAAGATGGTTCAAATCACGTCCTCAATCAAGCCGAAGACTATGATTTTAAAACATTATTGAGTAATGATAATGATAGCTGGGACTTTGTAGAAAAAGGGTTTGGGCTTTCAGGTAATGTAATATTAGGGAGTCCGTCCAGCTTGTTTGGCCCTACGCAATTGGTCAATGCTGATGCAGAGTTAGGGCTTGCAGTACAATGGATGTCAAAGCAATCTTCTCAGCGCGGTGTAATACCGCTTGCAACAATTACAAGTATAACACCAAATAATGTAAATATACCCATTGACCATTATTTCCCAAATGATAAATTATTTGGTGAAGTAGATATTTCGCTTATTGTGTATTTAAAAAAGGCAAGCCAAAATACAATGCGGGGACAGGCAAAACTAACAGGTACAATTTTGGGTAAGTTAATAGAATGGGTTGTAATTCTGGATGGTTCTGGCTCTACGTTCCCGATTGTGATTGTTAATGAACCGGATAAACCTTTATGGTATGTCGATTTCAATTATTCAGAGCCGTTAGTAGAACCGTTTGATAAAGAATATATCGCAATCTATTTAAATAAAGCGCATGCTGCATTCTCATCGATTCAGCAACCTAAAACCAAACTTGACCAAGCATTGTATGTAGAGTTTTTAGCAGGCTCCCTGCAGCTTATTTTACAAAACCTTATGGAATGTCCGGATTGGCAGGATATACAGAATGGGAACAACTGCGAGGAAGGGTCTATTGGGCAGGTCATGCATTATTTTAAAACAACACTAAATTGGGATCTCGATACACCCGAAAAGTTGGCGATGTCTATACGCAAAGATTTAGAGACAAGAGTGAAGACAGGTGAAATGTAGTGTGGGAGAATGTCGTCTATACGAAAGCCCAGGCAAAATTTAAATTCCAGCAAATAGAGGCCGAACCGGAAACCTGTGCACCACGCCAAGTGAAAGCACCGTTTGATAGGCTTCGTGAAATCCTGATAAACGAACAGAAATCTTTTTTATCGGATGAAATGAAGAAAATTAACTCCTATGCATTTGATTTGCATATGGGATTGATATTATACCGAGTGCTTAAAGAAAAATACGGTTTTAACGAAAGACTGGCAGCTCAGGATGAAATGTGGCGTTATTTATCGTTGGAAGTTTTTCCTGACTTAGTATATGAACGTTTTGGGATGAATGATCAGCGTTTTTATAAAGGTAAACGCCGCATATGGCTGAAAAGTATTTGGTGGTATATACATCTTTCATGGCAAGGAACAGAGGAAGAAACAATCGAAATATTAAAAGATAATTCTTCAGATGAACTTTCTCAGTTACTTGACCGTTCAGGCAGTGGTGGTTATCGTGTGGAACTAACACGTGAAATAATGCGACAATATAAAGTAAATGCCAGTAGTAAAGTGCCGCAATTATTTCGTCGAGTGTTGAAATTAAACACAGCACGATTAAATATGATTGAACCGAGTTTAGTAGAAGGCGGTATAGAAAAATATGTATCAGATTTGTATAAGTATTTTTTAAATGATTTTAGCAAAATTGGAGAAACGAGTCAATTATATGGAAACAATACAAAGAATTAGAGAAGGTTTCGCATATTTTCGAACTAATGCAAAGCTGTCCATGATATTAAAAGAGCAGTATTATTGGATAGTGAAACTTGATAGTTTTCAAGGTGTAGCCATTGAAATCCCGGCAGATAAACATGTAAATGAGCAGTTCGCCAGCATTTCTTATTATACAAAAGAATATTTAATCGATGGTAAAGAGTACCATTTATTAATGCTCTTATCTGATCACCCTACGTTATACGAGGATTTTGCATTTATTTGTGCCGCATTCTTAGAGAAGGTTGCCGATGCAGAATCGTATCAGGAAATCCAACAGAATCCGATTTCCTGGTGGCATGCAATGAAAGTACTTATGGGCAATACGAATATAGAAAAAGCAGCCTATAGTGTACTGGCAGAAATGATAAGTTACTATTATTTGCTGAAACAAAAAAAAGACGTTTCATGGGTTGGACCATTCGGCGGTTCTGTTGATTTTAATTACAATGATGGTTCCTATGAAGTGAAATCGACAACGGCACGTTATGGTTCACACATTACAATTAATAGTCAATATCAGTTGAAAGCAAACTATTTGTTATTCTTTCGTTTTGAGCCTGCTTTAAACGGTATTTCGATTCAAGATATGGTCACTAAATTAATAGAATTGGATGTAGAGGAATCAAAGATCGAACGTGCACTCGAAAAACTAAAATACCCAATTGGCAGTGAAGTTCGTACAAAATCATACCGCCTTCTTGAAGCAATTAAATATGAAATTGATGAAAACTTTCCAAAAATAGTACCAGAAAGTTTTATAGGTGGACAAATGCCTAAACATATTAGTGGCATTATATATAAATTAGATTTAGATGGTTTGGATGGGGAAGTTATTGAACTAAATGAATTATAACAGAACCAGATGATGTACTAAAAACGTGAACATAAACTGGTTTGAATCAAAACCCGGCTCAGTGGTAGAAGAGGACAATTATTAAATATGTATAGCCTTGATCAGAAGAAAGATGGATCAAGGCTTTTTTATATATTGGTTTTAATTATCTAATTTGAGATAACATCACTATTTTTTTTTATATAATCAGCAATAGTTTCAACTGCCAGACTAAAGTTTTGTTTAAATTCATGCTCCCAAATCCTCAGGATTTTCCATCCTTTTTTTATATAATAATCATTTACTTCAACATCTCTGGTTTTATTTCTTGCAAGTTTCTTAGTCCAAAAATCAGTATTGGATTTAGGGATATTTCCATGTAGAGGACAGCAGTGCCAGAAGCAAGAATCAATAAAAATTACTATTTTATACTTTTGTATAGAAATATCCGGCTTGCCAAAAAGTTTAGCATTTTTTCGAAATCGAAATCCTTTATGCCAAAGTGCTTTAGTCACTTTATTTTCCAGCTTTGATTGGGATTTAATAGCCTGCATATTTTTCGATCTCTGTTCTTTTGTTATTTTATCTGCCATATATCTCACATCCATTAGGGTAAGTTAGATAATACTAAATTACCCATACAATTTAGAATTTAACATCCTTTAAGCCTTAATTCATTCAAAGCTCTCTAACTAAAACCTGTATGAAAATTCAACCGGATTCTTTGTGAAAAGGAAGCTTAAAGTTAAATTAATGGACAGGGTGCACAGAATAAACTAATTTCTTCAAATATCAATTTGGTATAATAAAAGAAAAATTTTCGTCATGGGGGAAAAATAATGCCATTCTATAACAAGCTTGTCCGAGATCATATACCCCAAGTCATTGAAAGTAAAGGTAAAAGTTTTTCTACGATAATTTTAAATGATGAGGAATACATAGATTAATTGAAGAAGAAGAGTTATGTAGAACTTTAGGAGTATATGGCTCCCTCAAAAATTAATGAAGCTATAGAAGAACTGGCAGATTTGCTGGAGACCATACACGCATTTACTGAATATCATGGTTCATCCATTCAGGAAGTCGAACAAGTGCGAAACAGGAAAGCTGCAGAACGGGGGGTTTTAAAGAAAAGATGTTTTTAATAGAGATTGAAGATGGTAAATTGCCTGGCACAATAAACATGAATAAGGATGGGAAATTCCTATTTGGTCATCATCCTCAAACAAAATGATCCCATTATTGACCAATTAAATCCTTGTCCGAAGAAGTGTATATGCAAGAATCATCTGCAATTTTTATAGCCATTTCTAACCTTTTAACCCATAATTATTATCAATGAAATGCCTTTAGAGAGAGTGATGCTTTAATGAAGAATAGAGATGCTTTTGCTGAATGGTTAAAAACTTATGTAAACATAAATCCATATTCAGTTGGGAGATATTCTAAAGCAATTGATACGATATCATCCGAATTAACGGATTATGGAATAGAGCAAAACGTAAATTTATTCGATTTAACTGAGCCGGCGATTATTGAGAAAATCATGAAAAATCCTGAGTTTAAATTGAAAAATGATAAGGGACACAGAATGTACAGCTCAGCTTTAAATCATTTGAAAAAGTATATCGAACATTATTATGATTCTGAGTTACAAACAATTTTACCAAGAGGAGAAGGAAGTGTGACTAAAGAAGACACTATATTGATAAAAATTGGAGTATCATATAAGGCAGAAATCACATCGGAAGAGTTATATCATGCAACCAGTGTTAGCTGGATAATTGCAGAAAACAGATTGAGTTCTGGTGAAATAAAATATTATTGTGCTGTTTATAATAATGAAATTAAAGAAGTCTATAGGCTTACTGGTTATGAGAAGGATGTGCATCCTGATAATATTGGCCGATTTATTCTTATTGGGGAACTTGCTGAAGAATCAATTCGCTCCAAACTTCACGAACATAATGTAAGGGACATACATAAAGGTTCAGGTAACCCAATTAAATATGTTAAAATGGAAGATTTATTAACCAGAGTTAATACCGGAATGGAAGTAGATATTTTAAGTGGGGACGAAAAAGCAGAGGACAAACAGTTAATAAAGTTACTTTTAAAAAGATTAGCAGAAAATAAAAATGAACTTAGAACTCTGAGTACGAATAACCCTAACTGGATAACAAAGGTAAACGATGCAGGAATATATGTTGAAAATGAGACTTCAAGAGAGAAGTTTACCAAAGGAGAAAAGAAAAACCCATTTTCTTTTATTACTTATGATTTCCTTCTAACCGCATGGGAGGAATTTATAAAAGTGAGATCAGCTTCTACAAAAGACTTTATCGAGACTAAAGGCAGTTCTAGTTTCATTATGGGATTTTTTCATGAGTTGCCATTTGTAGAAACAGAATTAAAAGATAACAATTATTTTATAAAATTAAAAGAATTTACTACTGACCGGCTCCCTGAGTCAACTTTGAAACAAACATTGAAACTATTAACTGAAATTATAAATGAAGAGCTTGATCCGAAAACAATATCGCAAAAATTTAAAGAGGATTCGATTAAACGACTTAAACTTCGTGCCAGGCAGGGATTGAAAATACTAGGGTTCCTAAGTGAAGAATATAAAATTCAGCAACAAATCTTAAATGAATACATTGATACTAGAAATACGGATGTATTTCTTTCAAAAAGAATGCTACGACATCCATACTTAAAAATAACATATCAGTTACTATCTCTATTAACCGGAATTGGAAAAGCAGAAAAAGTCAACTTGCTTACTGAAATTGGGATGGTTCTTGTAAGAAACTCACTGGGTTCAAATTTAATGGTGCATTCCGTGGCACAGAATAGGACAAGAAATATATTAAATTGGTTTAAAGAAATAGGACTGGTGGATGAGGAGTGGAATGTCTTGGATAACAAATTTGATGGGAGATATACACTAACACCATCTGCTAGCCTAGTTAGAGAGGAACAGATAAAAATAACTATTTTTGATCTTGTAAATCACATAAATCAATATATTGCCAACAAAGGTTTTTTCTACCGAAAAGAAGAAGTCATCAATCTCTTTTTATCCCTCAAAACAAAACCATTCGTTATTATTTCAGGTATATCAGGCACAGGGAAAACGAAAATTGTACAATGGTTTGCTGAGAGTGTAGGCGCTACAGAAAAGAATGGCCAATTTACTTTAATTCCGGTACGACCTGATTGGAGTGACAGTTCTGATTTACTTGGATATGTTGATATTAAGGGGGATTTTAAGAAGGGTAAATTAACTGAAGTGATTCTTAATGCTAGAGAAAATGAGAATTTGCCTTATTTTGTACTATTGGATGAGATGAATCTTGCTCGTGTTGAGTATTATTTTAGCGACCTCTTAAGTGTGATGGAGAGTCGAAAGTGGGATGAAGGGGAAATGGTTTCATCCACTCTATTGTCAGAAAAAACAGCTGGCAAGAAAATTATACTCCCGAATAATCTCTATATAATCGGAACGGTAAATATGGATGAAACAACTCATCCTTTTAGCAAGAAAGTATTGGATCGGGCAAATACAATCGAGTTTAATCGAGTAGAGTTAGGTAATTTATCGTTTTTACAAGAGTTGGATGAAATAGAGCCAGTGAAAGTGAACCAAGAGCTATTTGCATCTAAATATTTGCATCTCAAGGATGCTTATAAATCTAACGAACAATTGATTAAAACTATTACAGATGAGCTTATTTTAATTAATAATGCCCTACAAAGAATAAATGCTCATATCGGTTATCGTGTTCGAGACGAAATTTGCTTTTATCTTTCTTATAATGAAGAAAGCCAACTTATGCCGTTTGAACAGGCACTTGATCATTGTATTTTACAAAAGATCTTACCACGTATTGCAGGGAGTGACGGACGTGTTGAAACTCTACTGAAGGAGTTATTTTCTCTTTTTACCAGAATGGAATATGTTGAAGAACTTGATGTCCAATATGACTTTAAGAATGCGCCATACCCTGCTAGTGCAGCAAAAGTTGTAGAGATGTTAAGGAGGTTGCAAGAGGATGGCTTCACTTCCTTCTGGATCTCGTGAAGATGTTGAGTTAGTGGTCATCCAAGCTGCGGACTTTTCACTTGTGATAAAAGGTAAACCCTATCATGCCAGATATGAAGGTTTAAAGCAGTATCGAGTCATGGATTATCATGATGTCATGGAGTTTTCATTACACGGGAATGGAATAGAGGATGTCACGGTATATGATGTTAACTCTCAAGACATGGTACAGCCTGGGGAGATAGAGCTCCGTCCTATATTTTTTGAAAATGGAATTTATCAAGTAATTGTTGTTCCAAAAACTGATCGACAATTAGTTTTCTATCATGAACATCCACAGTTAAGACAAGCGATCAGCCGAGTCGAAATCGGTCCTTCTTATATATTAATGGGAAATCTTCACTTTCAAAACGAGGTAGGTTATTCGACTTTTGAAATCCGCAAGGAAGACGGCGAAACACTTCTCGAGGTTACCATAGAGGTTTTTCCCGCCAAGCTTGATTACAAACAGGATTACAAGGCACTTCTACAAGAGGTAAATGATGAGATTTATAATTTAGCTTATCATTTTATTAGAAAAACTTATTTAGGGGCTAGCATTAAACTTGAAGGTAAGCCATCTAGAACAGAGTTTTACCGGTTAATACGTACTCACTTTCAACATTTTATTCAAGCATTGGCAAGAATTGAACGCCAACCACATCATATATTACAGACTTTTCATGAAAAAGTTCGCGGTGACCAACTTGGCAAACTAGATTCTAAAACACGCAATTATCTACAAAAGAGGGCCAATCTATTTGTTGAGGTTGATCGCGGAATTTTATTTCAAAGTAAATCGCTTATGCCTGAACAGGGGTTAAAAATAAAGAAAGAACTAACATATGACACGCTCGAAAATCGCTATGTAAAATGGATGATTCAACGGTTAGTTCATAAATTGGAAGACTTAAAAGATACAATTGTAAACAGAAATAATCCCTGGGTTCAGGAGCCTGATACAGATGTAGTCGAACTTATTAGTCACATGATTAAGCAACTAAAAGGAAAACTCAATAATCCGTTTTGGCGCAACATTCAAAAGCTTGACCGATCGGTTATGAGTCTTGTGCTGCAAATGGCCCCAGGTTATCGGGATGCTTTCCAAATTTATTTAACAGTTTCTAAGGGATTAGTCTTACAGGGAAAGCTATATCAAATGTCTGTTAAGGATGTTGCTACTTTATACGAATATTGGACCTTCTTAAAACTGGGCCAAATACTAAATAAAAAGTACGAATTACTAAGCCAGGATATTATTAAAGTGAACCGAGAGGGCTTGTTTGTTAATTTAGAATCGAATCGAACAGCAAAACGTGTATACAGACATCCAGTTACGAGAGAGAAAATCACATTAACTTATCAAAAATACGAAATCCAACTCCCCACCATACCACAGAAACCTGATACTATGCTTAGCATTGAGAAAAAGGGGAAGGATTATTCCTACAATTATATCTTTGATGCTAAGTATCGGATTGACTATGCTCAAGATGGAGGCTATTACAAAAATCGTTATCACAATCCAGGACCAATGGAGGATGACATCAATACTATGCATCGTTATAGAGATTCACTTGTTGTCATGAATGAAGGACCATATGAACGAACAGCCTTTGGCGCTTATGTATTGTTTCCTTGGTATGATGAAGCGGATTATGAACAGCATCATTTTTATCAAAGTATTGATAAAGTAAACATTGGCGGATTGCCTTTTTTACCAAACGCGACCGATCTAGTTGAACAATTTGTTGAAAGATTAATAGAGAAAAGTCCAGAAGAAATTCAAAAGGAAGGTATACTCCCTAGGGGCACAAAGGAAGCATGGACCTCAAGTTTAGAAGAAAAAGTACTTGTAGGCCTAGTAGCTGATTTTGAACAGTATAAAGGATTTATACAAAATGGATATTACGAGATACCGGTCAAGCAGTTGAAAAAAGGTTGGCAGGAAGCTAAGTATATTGCATTGTATGTTAAAGCGGGGATAGGCGTGCCGAACGGTATTTCTGAATATGGCAAGATAAATTACGTTAGTACAGTAAGGCGAGAGGAAGAAGAATATATTCGCTTTAGCGTCGAACTATGGAACAACTTAAAGTTAATTAAACCAGTACACTACGGTATTGCCACTTATATGGTGACAACTTTATCCTTGCTAAAGGACGCCGAAGAGTTACCAGAACTATACATGAAAACTCGAGAAGAAACCACACTCTGGCGGATGTTACGAAGAATATCTGACAAGATTGAGATTGGATTAGATCATACAACAATTGATCAAGCCTCTATAGTTGAACAGTTCTCTTTTAAAAATATCAAGATTCAGATTAATAGAAATAATGATGTTATCAACCTGATAAGAAATCATAAGATCGAAACAGTTCCCCTGGATTTGTTAGTGAATCAGCCTTCATTAGTGTTTAAGAAGATTCTCGCATTTATATAATGAGAGCGTGGTATAGAGTTGGTTTATAATGTTCTTAATAATAAAAAACTGTGAGATGTGAAAATAGATGCTACAACCTTAAATCAGACTATCAAGACGTCTATCCAAGAGATAGTCGTTTTTTTTGTTATTTAATAAATATACATAAAGCCGATACATTTTATGAACGGGTATATGCAGCGTTCAAAAGGTAGCAAACTATTAAGTGTATGTAAGGAAGGGGAATAGGAATGAAAAAAGTAATACTATCCATTATTTTTGCAATATTGCTGGCAACAAACTTTCAACCATCGGTCTATGCCGAACCCAGCAGTGAGCAGGAGATAGTGAATAAACAATTGAGTATCGTAAAAAAAAGGAAGATTCCTGGGTATAAATTTTATCAGGCTTACCCAATTAAGTTTACAGGGAAAAAGGTGCCAGAGATTGTTGTTTCCAGTTATGGGTTTGAAACGGGGACGGATTTTATTAATAAGACCCTTCTAGAAGTGTTTCAATACGACAGTTCCGAAAAGAAATGGCGTATTGTGAATAAGTTTACTGACAGTGGCAAGATATATACATACAGAGCATTAACATACATTACCAAGGGAAAATTGCTGGATGATAAAAAGGAACAGCTGGTTGTCGGCTATATATGGGGCAGTGACTTTTCCCTGACTCCCATCGTCTATGGTTCGACGGACGGGAAAAAGATAAAACCGTTAATTCCTGATAAGGAGCTATTCCTTGTTCATGGACTATCCCATGTAGATCATCGATATGTTTACAAGAAGGGTAAGTTTAATAGATTTAAAGGCAACGGGGCAGACGATCGCAAAGTAGCTGGTGGTGCAAAACATGTTCTTATGCTGGAAAGAAAAAATGGAAAATCATATATTTCGGGAAATAAGAATATTACCATGGAATTGGGTGAAAAATTCTCTATTGTTCGAAAATCCAAAACAGATAGTACCGACTACCGAATGAGATTTTATATCGTGCCTAGTGTCTTACCTGGAAAAGGTGGCCCGCTTCTCAATATTGGAGGCTCCTTAAAGGCTGTGAAACCGGGGAAAGTTGAGATGGGGATATTAACCGGGGACGCCTATGAAACAGTTGAAGTCAATTTCCGGATCGTTAAATAAAAACACTGAAACACAATTTTTGAAAACCAGGTTAGTGGGACAATCCTGATTTTATGGATTGTCTCCGTTTCTTAAAGTGGTGAAAAAGGAGTTAAATATGTTTCCATCAAACTTTTATAGAAACAACAATCAATATAATTTAGTGGAAGAAACAATGACAGAAAAGGATTTATAAGATTTATTTTTACAGCGGCCATATGATGTGTTTGCAATGGTTGATGAGAATTTAGATGAAAAAAATGAAAGAAACAGATGAAAATTTAGTTAAAATTATTCTTTAGATCAGGCTTTTTTTACAGAAGAAAAAGGATCTAAAGTCCATTGTTCCGGTTCAGAAAATCGACGATTGCACTATATGCAACCCTCCTATTTACCCTTTTGGCAAGGGAATGCCCTTCGTCCTCAAAACGTATATACCGCACAGGGTGACCCCGGGATCTTAACCTGTTGACTAATTGTTCTGATTCTTCAATCGGGACTCGGGGATCTGTGGCACCATGGATTACCATCAGTGGAGCGGTGATTCTTTCTGTGTAATGAATGGGATCGATCCTATCGAAAAATTCGGCGTCCCGTTCAACCGTCCCATATTCGGCTTCCCGCTGTTTCCGTCGCCAGGGACTGGTATGTTGAAGGAAAGCTTTAATGCTTGAAATTCCGCTGATATCAATGGCTGCGGACCAGAAATCGGGATAATGGGTAATAGCTGACAGTACCATAAATCCGCCATAACTCCCGCCTATGAGGGCAATTTTTTTCGGATCCACATTTTCAGCTGTTATTAGCCATTGAACCAGCCACACAAGATCCTTCACAGAGTCCATCCGTCTCCTGGCGTCATCAAGATGGGAATATGTTTTTCCATAGCCTGTGCTGCCACGGACATTGGGTGTGCATATGGCATAGCCTTGGCTTAATAAATGTTGAAGCAATGGATTAAATTCTGGCCTGCTTTGTGTTTCAGGGCCACCGTGGAGATAAATAACAACGGGCAGTTTGTAAGCCGTGTTTTTAGGCTGATAATAAAGGGCAGGAATGTCCAGGTTGTCAAACGATCGATAGGAGATAAAAAAGGGTTCAATTAAATGACCAGCCAATTCCCCGACAGTGGTTGTGTGTTTCTCCTGTGCCTGCATCGTATGGAGATCCACATGCCAAATGTCTGGAGGATGGGCCGGGCCACTAAATATAAACGCTATATTTTGGTCATCCTCTGAAAAAACCAAATTGGCTATTACACCCATAGGAGTTTTCCACGTGAAAAGGGCATTCTGTTCCAAATCGGCAACCATGCCCCTTGAAATTCCCCTTTCATTTATGCTGAACGCCAGCTTATTTTTTCCCTTGTTTATAGTTAATTCTTCCAGGTCCCATTGTTCCTGCAGCAGCCATGTGAGATTTTTATTTAAAAAATTAAGGGAGGCAAGCCCGAAAAATTCCCGATCTTTATTTGTTAAAAGGAACAGGTGATTCCCATCCGAGCTGAAGTGTGGGTCTTTAAAGCTCGCTTCACCTGAATGTTGGGTCAGCCAGCTTACTTGTCCGGTTCCGATCTGGAGCAGCCCCAGATCATTATCCGTGCTTGTATTTGTTCTCTTGATCAATAAAGAATAGCCATCAGGCGACCACTTAAGAGATGTGTATGACCCGTAGCCGATAAACGCCGGATAAATATCAAAGGTGTTTAGATTCTGGATATAAATGTCAAGAAATTCAGGGTGGCGGCGATCGCTTGACCAGGCAATCCAGTTTCCATCTGGAGAACTCCCTCCGTATATATGGGTATGTTCAGGTGCGTTTGTTAGTGGAAGGAGTGTCCCATCAAGCGTTAAGACATACAATTGATGTCTTTCATTACCAGCAAAATCCATGCCGATAATAAAAATGGACTTATGTTTAATATATGTTGCAAATGTTATTCTGTCTTCTGTAAAGGAAGTTTGTTCCGACCCCCGTGTTCCAGGCTTTGCTTGCCATAATTGAGTCAAGCCGGTAAAGTCAGCGGTATATATTAATTGATCTTTCCCATGATGGACAATTTCTTTTACAGTACCGGCATGTAAATTGGAGTTCATTGCAATTGGGCGCATTTTATTTCTCCTTTGCTTTTAAAATCAGAAGCAGGAACCTCGCCGACCGCGGAGTACGAAAAAGCTTCCTGTGCTAATACTGTCAAAACAATATATTGATCAACAGCAAATCCTATGAAAAAAATCGTTCTCGGAAAATGGAGGAAAAGAGGTTTTCACACACGAAATGCTCTATGACAATGATTTGGGGGAATTTAGCTTTTGAAGTACATATTTTGAGACTTTAACAATGGGTAATGAAAAAACAAAATAAGGTAACTTTGGGTTAATTCTTGGTAAAAATTTCATGAATTGAGTCCGATATAATGTATACAACTATCAGGAGGGACACCCATGAATAAAAGAATGCTCATTAGTATGGTAATGGTTTTATTTTTCACTCTATCGTTTTCTTCTATCTCTCATGCAGCGGCAAAACCGATCGATCCCAAAATATCTCCGTCCATAAAAAAAGTGATGTGGAATAAATTGGAGTACAAAAAGAGTATGATTGGGCGTGTCACAATTGTAAAACCGGTAACTCAATATAAGACTGTTAAAAATAAGCCAAAAGGGTATGGAAAGCTTAGCAAGGGAAAAGTGGTTGGGATTACCAAAACAGATAAAACGAAATTTTATCTGTCCACTGGTTATTGGATAAATAAATCAAAAAACATTAAGTACGAGAAGGTACCATTTTCACTATCGAATGCTTATGCTGATTATGTATTTTGGAATCCCCAAAAAACATACACCTTCCAGTTTAAATGGTATTCCGATACCCCGGAATATGACGTTTATAAGCCTTACAAAAAATCGAGTACAAATCAACAGTGGAAAGTGACTGCTTTGAATCCAAGAGAAGGCGTTGTTGACTATATTTACTATCACAGATTCAGCAACAGTGTAACAAGGTATACAATGTGGACTCCAAATAATGCAAACCCTGATGCATTTGATTATCCAGAAGTGGTATTGGCCTATCCGGTAGTAAAAGGGCAATCCTGGGTGTCAGGAGGAAACCGAGTTAAAATTCTTAGCACTAATGCGACCGTAAAAACACCTGCAGGCACATTTAAAAATGTAGTACATGTTCAACATAGACAAGCAGGGAATCCAGATGATGTTCGGTTAGGTAATTATTACTATGTTAAAGGAATCGGTGAAATAAAATACGAGTTATACCATGAAGCATATGAATCAGACCATTATGTTTATGAACTTAGTTCTATAAAATAAGCGATAAAGGTAAGTCAATTTACATTTGACTTACCTTTATTTTTTAGTGGTTTTTTACTTTTTCATCATTTGTAAGCCTCTTGTAAGCTTTGCTATATAAAATTTTATTCTCTGGTAAATTTTATCGACATATACGCGGGAGGATGAATTTATGAAACCTTTTAATTATGATTCATACAATTGCAGAGTGGTATTCGGTGCCGATTCAATAAATAACATAAAAGCAGAAGTTGAAGCTCTGAAATCAAAAAAAGCATTGGTAATAAGCACCCCCGGAAGGTTGGATATTGCTAAGAAAATTGATGATCTGCTTGGTGATTCATCAGTAGGCATTTTCCCGGATGCTGTTCAGCATGTTCCTATCGAAACTGTGGAAAACTGTCTTGAGATTGTAGATAAGGTTAAGGCAGATTCCCTAATTGCCATAGGGGGCGGTTCTGCTATTGGTCTTGCCAAGGCCATTTCGCTGCAAAGTGCCATTCCAATTATTGCCATCCCAACAACTTATTCAGGATCTGAAATGACTCCGATTTGGGGTATTACGGAAAAGGGCCAAAAGAAAACGGGGAATGATCCAATCGTTAAGCCGCAAGTTGTTATTTATGATCCTGTATTAACCACTGGTTTACCGAAACACATTTCAGTTACAAGCGGTATGAACGCCATTGCCCACTGTGTGGAGGGATTGTATACAAGAAATTCAAACCCGGTTATCACACTAATCGCGGAAGAAGGGATACGGACTCTTTTCGCAATTTTGCCAAGAATTTTGGAAAATCCGAGTGATCTGGAAATACGTTCTGAAGCGCTGTACGGAAGTTGGTTAGGTGGAACGGTTTTAGGTTCTGTCGGTATGGCTCTGCATCATAAATTATGTCATATCTTAGGTGGGAGTTTTGGCCTTCCACATGCAGAAACCCATTCGGTGGTGCTGCCATATGTCATTTGGTACAATTTCAGCCACATACCTGAAGCAACAGAAATAATGGCAAGGGCAATTGGTTCAAAAGAAGAAGATGTCGCGGGATCGCTTTTTGATCTTGCCTTGGCTTTAGGAATCCCAATGTCTTTAGCAGATCTGGGTTTAAAAGAGCACGATTTGGATCAAGCGGCGGAACTGGCTATCATCAATACTTATTATAATCCACGACCGATAGATAAAAGCTTAATTCGACAGTTGCTCCAGTATGCCTACCAAGGGAAACGTCCAGAACCGGGAAATTTTTTTGTAGATACTGAGAAACAAATACAATAGGAGCCTGACAGTTTGTTTTAAAACATCCTGTTTTTTCAACGTTATGCGAAAAAACAGGTTTTTTGCTATGAGCTGGATGGTGGGAAAGAGAAAATCCTAAATTACCATACAAAATGGTCCCGCATTGATAGCAAAAAAGTGTTTTCTTTGTTAGGCCTTACATATTGTAAGAAATCTGTAAGATGAATAGAGTAAACTGTCATTATCTTAAAATGCATACTTTGGAGGTGAAACTATGAATGTACACATGCAAGAGCAGACAAAATATCATGGCGCAGGAATTTCAGAGGCAAAGGCTTTTGTTCTTTCCCTTCATGGAAGAAATCATTCTCCGGACATCATTCTGGAAATTGCGGATCGCATCGGGCTTGACGGGGTACATTATGCTGCCCCCCAGGCTTTTCAAAATAGCTGGTATCCTGAAAGATTTATGGAACCAATTGAAAAAAATGAACCCTTTTTAACCTATTCGTTGGAGGTCTGCAGAAGACAATTGCAACAATGGACAGAAAACGGTGTTCCAACAGAGAAAATTGTGTTAATGGGTTTTTCACAGGGCGCATGCCTGGCGGCGGAATATGCAATCAGGAATCCTGAAAGATACGGCGGGCTATTAATCTTTACAGGGGCATTGATAGGGCCGGAAGGTACAAAATGGGCTGATAGAGGGTCATTCGAAGGTACATCTGTTTTTTTGGGCACTAGTGATGAAGATGAGTGGATACCGGTAGAGCGTGTACATGAAACGGAAGCCATTTTCATCAAGAGGGGAGCTCAGACTGATAAACGAATTTACAAAGGCATGGGGCACCTGGTAAATGATGATGAGATTGATGCCGCCCGCTCGCTGCTTAAAGGGATAATCAATGCGGAAAGCGACAACAGCATGCTTATGGGGAGCAAAAATTTAAACGATTAGAAGTTTAATAGAATAGCAGGGAGGAATAACATATGCAGTTTCAAACAAGAATTGGTAAATCAACCGAAGATAATATACAGGTCCATGGGTACGATCTGGCTGAGGAATTGATAGGGAACATCACACTTGCTGATATGGCGTTTCTTGGTGCAAAGCACCGTATACCGACTGAAAATGAGTCAAAGATGTTAAATGCCATTCTGGTTGCGATATGCGAACACGGTTTTACGCCTAGTTCCCTTTCAACACGATTAACATATTTGGGAGCTCCGGAAGCAGTACAGGCAGCAGTAGCGGCAGGTTTGCTTGGAGCAGGGACGGTATATTTTGGCGCGATGGAATATGTAGCCGAAATGCTCCAAAAAGCGTATGCAGAATATGGAGATGAAAGAAGCACAGAAGAGCTGGCATCCACCATTATCAAAGACAGAAAAGAAAAAGGCCTTCAGCTTCCCGGGTTGGGACACCATATTCATAAAGTAGTGGACCCGCGTACCGGAAAATTATTTCAAATTGCTGAGGAAACAGGATTCCTTGGTAAACATTCTTTACTTTTATTAGAAATGCACAGACAATTTTGTGAATCAAAGGGGAAAAAAATCACGCTGAATGTCGTCGGTGCAATTGGTGCCATTATGTCTGATATGGGAATGGATTATCGTATCGTAAAGTCATTCGCGGTTGCTTCCAGGGCGGTAGGGCTGGTGGCCCATCTAGTTGAAGATATGGAGAGGGGCCGAAAGGATAGCATTGCACAGCAAGTATTTAAATACGTTGAAGACAACACAGATTATAGAGGTTAATCATATGAAAAAAACAGGCCATCCTCCCATTTTTAGGAGAATGGCCTGTTTTTTCACATAGACGAGCAAATTCTGCTAGACTTGAATCTCTTTTAAGTCTTCATCTATGATCAACTTTGGTTCTGTTACTTTTTGTACGTCTTCAACACTAAATCCAGATGCAATCTCCTTTAATACTAATCCATCTCTTTGCACCTCAATGACTGCCATGTCCGTATAAATGCGGTTAACGCAACGCAGGGCAGTAACAGGAAAATCCAGTTCTTTCACGATTTTTATATCACCATTTTTACTGGTATGTGTCATGGCAATGAAAACCTTTTTAGCTCCATTGGCTATATCCATGGCACCGCCTATGCTTCCAAGTTTTACACCCTTCACTTTCCAGTTTGCGAGGTCTCCTTTTTCTGAAACTTGCATACCACCTAATATTGCAACGTCAATATGCTTGCCGCGGGCCATTGCAAAAGAATCTGCGGAATGAGAGTAGCTGCCGCCAGGAACGAGTGTAACAGGTTCTTTTGAGGCATTCACCAAATCAGGGTCTTCTTCCCCAGGTTTCGCTTTTTTGCCCATGCCCAAGACCCCTTGCTCGCTGTGGTAGATGATTTCAGCATCGGGCCCAACATAATTACTGACCAGCACAGGTATCCCGATACCTATGTTAACGATGTCACCGCTTTGAAGGTCATTTGCAATACGTTTTGCAATTTGTTCTCTTGTCAATAAGCGTTTATCCATTATAATCCACTCCTTTTCACCACACGTTGAACAAAAATACCGGGTGTAACAATGGTCTCTGGATCCAGTTCCCCGACTTCCACAATCTCATCAACTTCCGCAATGGTGATTTTACCTGCCATGGCCATCGCCGGATTAAAGTTACGGCCCGATTTGTTATAAACAAGATTGCCCCAGCGATCAGCTTTCTTGGCTTTAATGAAAGCATAGTCACCTCGTATAGCTTTTTCGAGGATGCAAGGTATCCCGTTAAACTCCCTTTCTTCCTTGCCGGCAGCAATTTCCGTCCCAACACCGGTAGGGGTGAAAAAAGCTTCAATCCCTGATCCGCCAGCCCTGATCCGTTCAGCGAGGGTGCCCTGTGGAACTAATTCTAAATCTATCTTGCCTTCTTCAAATTTTTGTCGAAAAACATAACTATCTTTCGCATTGGGAAATGAACAGGTTAGTTTAGATATGCGGTCATATGCAATCAATTTTGCTATGCCTTCTTCATGGTACCCTGGGTTATTGCTCACTGCAGAAATATTTTTTGCACCCTGTCTGTGCAGTGCCAAAATCAATTCATACGCAACTCCTGCACCGCCAAATCCACCAAACAAAATGGAGCTTCCATCAGATATGTCTGCGACTGCTGCATCCATCGAATCATATATTTTATTAATCAACTTCACCAGTCCCTTTTTTAAAATGTAATCATATGATAATTCATCATGCTTACAAAATTCTTACAATCAAACATAGTCAAAAATAACGCCAACACTTCTTTCAACAGAGAAGGAGTTAAAACAAATCCTGCTGAATAAGTGTTAGCGTTCTTTTTTAAAGATACTGGGTATATTTTTGAAAAATCGTTTGCAGTTTTTCATCAACCGGTATTCCAAGTTCGTTCTCGATCGAGTTTTTATATTGCGCTGATACCTTTTTTGCCTGTAAAAAGAGATTTCCACGTAGTAAATGTTCTATATAGTCAACATAGATGGTTTCATCATACGGTTCTTTTTTTAAAACCTTTTCATAATATTCGATTCCTATCTTATAATTCTTGTTTTGCCAGTAATAGTCGCCTATTTCTTGCAGTACAGATAAATAAAGGTTACGTAATCTCTCTCTTTCTTCTTCCAGGAATTCATGATAAGGGTATCCTTCAAAAAAATCCCCTCTGTACAATTTTTCAGCTTTTGTTAATTGGTTTATTCGCTCCATTTTTGTTGTACCATTCTTTCGTTCAATAAGCTGGGTGAATTCATCAGCATCCAGATAAACATGATCCAGGCAAAATGAATAATGATCCATGTTTCGTTTAATAAATGATGAATCCTTTTTTGTCTTAAGGTTTGGCTCGATGGATTTCCTTAAGTCGGATAGAGAAACATAGAATTGATTTTTGACTGATTTAAATGGAACTTCCGGAAATACTTGATCTATAAGACTTTCTTTATTCATTTTTTTGTTGCGATTAGCTATAAAAAATTGTAGAATCTGTAAACTCGACTTTCTTTTTAAAGATATAGTTTGATCCTCATATTTTATTTCAAAATTCCCCAGTGTATACAGGAATAGTTTAAATCCTTTGTCCTTTTTCTCTTCAATGATTACTTGACTGGTGTCTTTGGTTTTCGTTTCTTGTTTTAACCAGAAGAAATTCTTTTTCTTTACGATCATTTCAAGCTGGTTTTGTATATCTGCGGCCAACGTTTCATTACCTAATTCTTTATAAACTTGTATCTGCAGCATTTTCACATGACATTTCATATGATCCGAGTTTGCCAGATATGTGAGAGCTTTAGATGAATAAAATTCAGCTTTCGTTAAATCTTTTGATTTATAGTACGTTAAAGCAAGCTCATAATAGATCCAGCCCATATCATATTCTATATTGAACTCAAGCCCTAGTGACTCAGCTTTTGTTATCCACTCCAAGGATTCTTCATATTTGCCCTTTATTCGGTAATACTTTCCCATGGAACAATAAGGATAAATAATTGAACCATCGTAGCGCTGTCCGGAAAGCTTAAGTGTTTCTGATAATAAGGATTCACCTTTTGACAGCTTGTTTTGATCCAAATAAACTTCTGCAAGAATCCATGTAGCCATATGGTGGTGGTGGAAGTTGCCATTCTCCGGATGGGATAACGCCCGCTTTGCAAATTGAATCGCATGATCAAATCTTCCTTTATGCCAGGATATCAAAGCTTTAAGGGAAAGGTTAATCGATATTAATTCGTGATCTTTATTTTTTATTGAATGATCAAGAGAATCACCGCAAAGTTGTTCAGCTTTATTGATATCCCCGGTATAAAAATACACCCCTCCCAGCATATGTTGAAGGTCTGCAAGCAATAAGGAATTGGTTTTTTTGGTCTGATTGATTTTATTTCTTAAAGGCTTGATTAAATCTTTATTAATTTCCTGGGGCATGCCTTTAATCAGATATAAAATGGTACTTGCTGCTGAAAAACCTTCAGGTGAAATCTCTTCAAGCAGTTCATCTATAAGGGTTAAAAACAGGGAGGAGTCATATTGTCTCCTCATATTAGCCATCAGTTTTGCTGCAAGCAGGAAATGCTTGCCGGCAAGTGAATGGGCAAAGGCAGGAAAATGTTCTCTTCTTTGTTCATAAATAAAGGAAATCTGCCTATGAAGGTTGTATATTTCTGATTTTGATAAACATCCTGATAACTCTTTGTATAGGAATGAACGAAAAATCGTATGATATTTTATTGTTCCAAATTCATTCTTATAAATAAATAGATGGTTTTCTAGTAAATGTGTAAGGATTTGATCTGAATTTGTGATTTCCAGATATTGATTAATAATATCTGCATTTAGCTCGGCAAATAAGCAGGTTTTATAAAGAAAAGATTTAATTTCTTCCGACTGGGAAGCAAGAATTTCAGATCCTAAATAATCATAAATTTCAGGTGTTCCTCTAAATTTAAGCCAAAATAAAGGACGGTCTGACTCATTCATATCTTTTATTAAATCTTGCAGAAGCTGTAAACTCGCTGCCCAGCCTTCCGTTTTATTTAAAATCAACTCAATTTCATGATTTTGGAGATCTATATGGTGCAAGTGGACAAAAAACTGTTCGATTTCTTCCTTTGTGAATGCCAAGTGATGAGTTTTCAATTCAACCAAGCGATTTTGGAGCTTTAATTGAACAAGCTCTAAATTAGGTCGGGTGCGGCTTGTAATGATGAACGTTATATGTGGGGAAACATGCTTAATCAGTGTTTTTAACATGGATTCAATTTCTTCACAATCATTAATAGACTGGTAGTTGTCTAGAACGATCACCAAATTTTCTTGCCACGTTGATAGAATGGAGGATATGCTAGTTAGTTCAGAATCCAGTCTTTCTTTTGAAATATCGTAGACTTTTTGTTCCCCTGAAATATGTCTTAAAAGAGCAGTTTTGAAGTAGGAAAGAAATGTGTGGGGATCGCGGTCTAACTGCGAAAGTTGGTACCAAATGGATGGGACATTATGTTCCTTGATAAAACTCGAGACTAGCGTGGTTTTACCATATCCGCCATCGCTGGTTATACATATTAGTGATCGATCCAGATGCTTTTCGATAAAAGAAAAAAGCCGCTCCCTGATTAGATATGGTGTCACATAGGGAACTCTCAATTTGGACTCATATATTTCCACATTACCCCTCCTTTATAGTTGTAAGTGAGTCCTCAAAATTTCTGTAAGCGCATTCATTATTATGGAAACAACATAAATATTTTTAGTAATCTTGCTTAATAGTAAACTGTTAAGCACTAAATACCTATGTACATGTTTACATAATAAAAGCATGTTTGTAAGTAGTCAAGAAAGATTTATCGAACTTACAAAACATTCAGAAACTTTTTCATAAAAAAATTTATTTTTTACAATATGGAAGCTATCAAAAGTAAAAAATTCATGTTCCATTCATATAATTCTTGTCTTTGAATCAGCATCAGTAAAGCGTTTTGTGCAAAAATATTAAAAAATTCAGAATTGTAAGTAATTTGTAATCAGCCAGTTAGTTGTGTGATTTAAGGTTTTGTTACGGATTTACAACACGCAGTTATAAATCCCGGAAAAAAAGGAGGAGGAGAAGGTATGGAAAATCTAAGTAGCATTATTCATGGTATTCATCACGTAACTGCTGGGGTGGAAGGGGCTCAAGAAGACGTAGACTTTTTTGCGACTATTGTTGGGCAGCGGTTTGTTAAGCAGACAGTTCTAATGGATGGCGATGTTCCAATTTATCATTTGTATTATGGGAACCGAAAAGCAGAAATCGGCACAGTAATGACATCATTTCCATATAAGCAAGCTGGAGTTTATGGACGTAGAGGATCAGGGCAAGTAAAGATTACTGGTTATACGGTTCCGGAAGGTTCATTAGATTTTTGGCTGAACCGTTTTGAAACCAAAAATATTAGGCATGGTGCAATCGAGGAAAGATTTGGCCAAAAACGTCTTTCGTTCTTCCACCCATGCGGATTGGAATTTGAGCTGGTAGAAGATGGCAACGATAAACGTGATTGTTTTGAAACTGATGAAATTTCAGAATCAGTTGCTGTACGAGGATTCCACAGTGTAACGATGTCCATCCGTGAAGTCGATGAACAAATGCGTTTCTTTACGGATGTTTTAGGATTCAGATTAAAAGGTCAAGAAGGTCCATACTATCAATTGGAACTTAATGAAGGTGGAGCTGCAAGAACCGTCATCTTTAAGCATGAGCCTGATGTTCCTCAAGGCAGCTGGATTAATGGAGCCGGAATTGTGCACCACGTTGCATTTGCAGTTGATACGGACGAGGAATTGAAAAAGATCAGGCACCATATTTCAGGTATTGGCTACACAGATATTTCAGATATTAAGGACCGTCATTACTTCCATTCCTGCTATGTACGATCACCAGGCGGAATCCTGTGTGAATTCACAACTTCCGATATTGGACTGGCAATTGATGAAGCGGAACAAGATTTAGGGTCTACTTTAATGCTGCCACCTTGGAAGCTTGACGAAAAGGAACAGATTTTTAATTATCTAGAGCCAGTTGTGAATCCACAAATTGCAAAGGTAAAATAAGAAACCTGCAATCTTCATAAAAAGTAGAAGACGAGCTTATGTAGTGAACCTGGTAATGTTCGAGTTGGTGTTCCGTCCCTACGGTATAAATTTGCTAACCTAAACGATTTAGGGATTCACTGCATAGCTCTATTGTCTTTTAGTAACAGCAGGTAGATTTGGCTAGGAAATATGGGTGAAAATATATTGAAAATTTAGATTGAGGAGGGAAATACAGTGAAATTTGTTTATATGAATCTAATGCCGTATCGTGATTTACCCAAGAACTTTGAAAAAGACTATGAAAGCGTTTTCATTTCTATTCCAAGAACTTTATATGATCCTGAAAAAGGGCATGAAATGTACAACGATTATATTGACCAATATGAACTTGCTATTGATTTAGGTTTTGATGCAGTCGGGGTAAATGAGCATCACAGCAATGGTTATGGGTTAATGCCTTCCCCTAATGTTATGGCAGCAACAATAGCAAGAAAAGTTAAAGATTCTGAAAAAGCCTGCCTTGTCATCTTAGGAAATAGTTTGGCACTTTATAATCCGCCAATCCGTGTAGCAGAAGAACTGGGCATGCTGGACGTCATAACTGGCGGTCGTTTAATTGCAGGCTTCCCTGTCGGAACATCGATGGATACCAACTATGCCTATGGTATTTCACCGGCTGAATTAAGGCCGCGGTATTATGAGGCGCATGACTTAATTAAAAAAGCGTGGACAACGGATGAGGTTTTCCACTTTAATGGCAAGTTTAATCAACTTCGTTATGTCAATGTTTGGCCGCGTACACAACAAAGTCCGCATCCGCCGATTTGGATCCCAGGCGGCGCAGCGAGTCTTGAGACTTGGGATTGGGTTGCAGAAAATGATTATCAATATTCGTACCTAAGCTTTTATGGTCATAAGTTTGCCAAGGACAAATTTGATAAATTCTGGGCAAGACGCCAGGAAAAAGGGTATGACATGAACCCATATAAAGCTGCTTTTGTCCAAATGATTTGTATTTCCGAGACAGACGCGAAAGCTCAGGAAGAATATGAAGAGCATATTAATTACTTCTTCGAAAAATCATTCCATGTTTCACCGAGATATGCGGAAGCACCGGGATATCGATCTGCAAGGAGCGTAGCACACGGTATGAAGAGCCAATACGGTTCAGAAGGAGCCGGAGCACAATTGCGAAAAGGTTTGAGCTGGCAGCAGCTTATTGATCAAGGGTTTATAGTTGCAGGTTCACCTGCAAGTGTTCGAGAGCAGCTAAGAGAAGCAGCTAAAAATTTGCACGTTGGAAACATCATAGCAATGTTAAATCATGGATCTATGCCACAGCATTTAGCCCTGAAAAATATCGAATTGATGGCGAAAGAAGTCATTCCATATCTGCGTGATATGTGGGATGATCAATGGCCTGTTACCAATTGGCCTGAAGTTCAATTAAATAGTAACAATAAAGAAACTGTTAAATAAATACACTTTACCTTTAAGGAGGAAAGCATAATGTCTGCACCAAAAATAGAAACAGTCTCGGTAAGAGAAAATATAACAGCTAAGGTTCTCGTTAAGGGCGAAGGACGACCTGTTGTGTTTCTTCATGGAGCCGGAGGGAATAATTGGGACCCTTATATGGAAGAGTTGTCCAAGCATTTTAAGGTATATGCTCCATTTATTCCTGGGACAGGCGGTTCCACAGGTAATGAAGAGCTTCAGGGCTGGTGGGAATTAGTACTCTATTACTATGAGCTATTCGACGCCCTGGGACTGGAAAGTGTTGATGTTATTGGCCACTCATTTGGCGGCATGCTTGCTTCAGAATTAGCTTCAACAGATCCGAAGCGTGTTAAGAACTTGGTCCTTATATGTCCAGCAGGGCTCTGGATAGATGAAACACCTGTGCTGGATGTGTTTTCATATGTAAACACACCAGAGGTTTTACTTGAAAAAATGTTTGTAGATGTAAATTCTGATGCTGCAAAGGCTTTTTCGACTCTGCCTGAAGATCCCGAGGAAAGAATTGAGGCAATAGTCCAGAATTTAACTTCGTTAGCTGAAGCTGGCAGGTATATGTGGCCAATTCCTGACAAAGGATTGAGCCGCAGAATTCACAGACTTACGGCTAACACTTGCATCATCTGGGGAGATAAGGACGCCATTATACCGGTTGACTATGCATATGAGTTTCATAGAAAAATTCCAGGATCAAGAGTCACTATTATTGAAAACACTTCACATTACCCTCAAGCAGAAAAATTAGAAGATGTGTTAAACACTACTATAGATTTCCTTACTTCATCAGTTGTTGCTAAATAATGAAAATCCAATCACGATTATAAAATTAGGCAGTTTATATAGAGACATTTAATTCTTTAGATGTTTACTGCTGTAAATCTAATAATCTATTCTAAGTTTATTTTCTGCTCGTATGTGGACAATAACTCTCTTTCTATTCAAAAAAGACGTCTTCCGTTATGTTTAACTGCTCCAATACGATGATCATCGGAAGGCGTCGCATATAAAAATGCAATAGAATAATTCAGGTTAATAATATCTTTCATTCCAGATCCAGATAATTTCAAAAGAGAGGTATGTGATTATGAATAGGTTAGCAGGAAAAATAGCACTTGTAACCGGAGCAGCACAAGGTTTAGGAGAAGCGATCTCGAAAGCCTTTGGAAAAGAAGGTGCACATGTTATTCTCACTGACATTAACGAAAAACATTTAGAAGAAACAACAAATGAGATCAAAAATGAAGGATGTTCAGCTTCCTCCTTGTATCTTGATGTAACGAACGAAGAAAAATGGAAAGAAGTTACCAATAGCGTTTTAGAACAATTTGGCCAATTGGATATTCTAGTTAATAATGCAGGAATTGGTGTTCACGGCAATATAGAATCTACTACATTTGAATCATGGAAAAATGTATTGAATATTAACCTTGATGGAACTTTTTTAGGAACGAAATATGGTGCTGAGGCTATGATTAAAGCAGGAAATGGAGGTTCTATCATCAATATGTCATCCATCGCCGGCCTGGTTGGCGATCCGGAACTTTTAGCTTATGCAGCTTCTAAAGGCGGCGTTCGTTTATTGACGAAAGCAGCAGCCTTACATTTATCTAAAACAAAAACCAATATTCGGGTAAATTCTATACACCCTGGCTACATAAATACAGAGTTGATTCATCTGGTTCCGAATGTTGATGAAATATTATCAATGGTTCCCATGAATAAATTAGGTGATCCAGATGTAATTGGTCAAGCAGCTGTTTATTTAGCTTCCGATGATTCTAGTTTCACCACTGGTTCTGAATTGGTTATTGACGGTGGCTATACAGCTCAATAATGGCACGTAAAGAAAAATTTTTATAGATTGTAGGTGAAAAAGTGTCAAAAGATTTTGAAGGTAAAGTTGTGCTAATTACAGGTGCAGCAACCGGAATAGGCCGCGCTACAGCACTAGCATTTGCAAAGAGAGGTGCAAAAGTAGCTATTGGCGATATTGATCATCGTGCAGAGGAAACCGTTCAACTAATTGAAGGGGAGGGGGGAGAATCTGCATTTTTTAAGACAGATGTATCCAATTTGGCACAAGTAAAATTATTAGTGGAAAATACAAATAAGGTGTTTGGCGGCTTACATCATGCCTTTAATAATGCCGGTGTTCTACCTCCGACGAAATCGTTTGTAGAAATGACGGAGGAAGATTTTGATCATACCATTGCTATAGATTTAAAAGGTGTATTCTTAGCAATGAAATATGAAATTGAATTTATGGAGAAATCTGGAGGGGGTACAATCGTCAATACAGCATCGGTTGCTGGTCTTATTGCTGATCCTTTCATGGCACCTTATGTTGCCGCAAAACATGGGGTCGTTGGTTTAACAAAAGCCGCCGGAATAGAATATGCACAAAAAGGTATAAGAGTAAACGGAATTGCACCGGGGTTAGTCCAAACACCCATGACACAGAGGTGGTTAGAAGACCCAGAGTTCAGCAAAGCATTAGTTGGGCAGATTCCAATACAACGTCCTGCAAAACCTGAAGAAATTGCAGAAATGGTAATATTCTTGTCTTCCCCTGGAGCGTCGTATGCGGCTGGACATACATTTGTTATCGATGGTGGATACACAGCTCATTAAGAAGCTCGAAAACCTCCTGTTACGTAAGGAGGAGGAGTTTCGTTTTATTCTTCATTTTATTAAATTTTATTAATTTAGAGATTTTAACATTTAGTAAGTGGTGGGCTGACAGCTTGAGTGTTTATAAAAGTATCAGGAGTGAATGGAAATGAAATTACTCGGCATTTCAGGAACAATAATTGGTTCAAAAACACTTACTGTTGTTAAAAAAGTATTGGAACAGGCAGAGAGTATCCATCCAGAAATTACAGCGGAACTATTAGACATGAAAGAATATGACGTGCAGTTCTGTGACGGCCGTGATCCTTCTGCTTATGAAGGTGATACAAAAAAAGTAATTGATCTCATTTCGTCGGCGGATGTTTATATTATCGGCACACCGATTTTCCAGGGTTCCTATACAGGAGTGCTTAAAAACTTGATTGACTTAGTCGATCCAAAGGTTTTCCGTAATAAGATTATGGGGTTTGTTGCGACAGGCGGAAGTGATCTACATTATTTGGTTATTGAAAACCAATTAAAACCAATCGGAAGTTATTTACATGCTTATATGGCTCCCAGTTACGTTTATGCTCATAAAAATCATTTCTTTCAAGATGAATTGGTTGATGAGGAAGTATTAGAGCGTGTAAAAAATTTAGCGAAAGAACTTGTTTTTATGCAAACAGCATTAAAAGGATCTGCAGAGACAGTGGGAGAAATAAGTTGATAATGATTACGGGTGAAGTAATAAGGGGTAAACAGATTGGCCGGACGATTGGATTTCCGACAGCAAATATTTTTGTTAATACGGAACAGCCATCCTTAACAAAAGGTGTATATGGAGTGAAAGTTTGGCATAAACAGGTTCAATATGATGGCATCATGAATGTAGGGGTTCGTCCGACAATAAATAAAACAGACTTTCAAGTCCATTATGAAGTTCATATTTTTAATTTTCATCAAACTATTTATGGAGAAGAACTAAAGATTGATGATCTCTTTTTCATAAGGGAGGAAACTTCCTTTGATTCTATAGATCAACTAGTGTCACAAATCAAGAAGGATATTGAATTCGTGAGAAAAAGATTAATGGTAGAAAGTTGAGAATAGAGAATGACTTTTTCGTTAGGGGGAGTAATATGTCTTCAAATGCCGATGAAATCATTCATCTAACTGATTTTTCATTTGTCCAGCTTTGTAATGAAAAATATGGAGTGAATAGAGGTATCTATAACACTATTGATTCCTGGTTTTACAAAAATGGAATAGTGGATATATTACAACGCCGGAGAATTATTATTTTTTTTCTTGAATCCCTTAATGAAACAAAGGAACCAAAAAAACTACGTCCGAAGTTCGGAAGCGGAGGATTATCGGTAAAATTGCAGGAATATTTTTCTGCTTTGGATTTGCATAACCCTTCAAAAATTGCTGTTAATCAGTAAGGATTTCTCTAATTCATAAAAAAGGTTTAATAGACAAATGGAATGGTGGATAGGGAGTTTAAATTGATATTTTCCTATCTTTTAAGTGAATATAAGGAGGTATTATTGTGGATCAGCGAAAATTCAGAGATATCTCAGGAAGTTTTGCAACCGGCGTTACCGTTGTCACTACAAAAAATGAAAAGGGTCATCCAGTTGGAATGACAGCCAATTCATTCACATCGTTATCTTTGGATCCACCTCTTGTAATAATCAATGTGGATAAAAAATCAAGTCTATATACAGAATTTTTGAACGCTGAAAGTTTTGCCGTTAATATTTTATCGTCTGAGCAAGAAGATATATCCAGACGTTTTTCAACAAAAAACATCGATCGATTTGAGGGGATCAGTTATGAGGAAGATGTAACAGGATCGCCGATTTTAAAAGATGTAATCGGATATTTTGATTGTGATATAGTCAAGCACTATGATGGAGGTGACCACACCATTCTAATCGGTGAGACAAAGGGTGGAAATATAGGCAGTGGCGAACCTTTAATTTTTTATAGAGGGAAGTACCAGCACGTGAACAACCCAGTTGTGAAATAAAAATTACATTTATAAAAGCAACCGCCGGAACCCTTCTTGGTTCCATGAAAAATAGAACCTGTGAAAATAAAGCGGCCTTTCCAACCGCTTTTTTATTTTACTTCTTTCCCAGAAATTCCTTAACGGGTATCTAATCATCGATTCAGCAAGTGTTTCCTTTGCTTACTACGAAACGTGATTTTAAACATTAATTCGAGAAGGTATCAGCCCTCTCTGAATTTGGTAATTGCCCAATTTGTCGAATATTATTCCTTGATAATTCTGAATTTTTAGTTAAAATAGATTTTAACTTCATCCCATTTGCCTTAACAGCAAAGGGTAATGAATTGTTATGCCCTTACAATGTAATAACCTTGACTGCAAAGTTTCCAGGTCCAGCCATAGCCGGCTGTTTCCTATGGTTCGTAAGGGCTGGAAGGATTGCTGTTTTAATGGCCCTGGGAATTACGGTGTTATACATGCCAGGGATGCCATCAGGCCTTGTTTGGCCATATGAATGGGTTATTGTCTTTGTGTAGGCAATTCTCAGGGCAGTCCTATATAAAAATCTCGATAACAAATACGGGAAGCAATATTCCGATAAACATATGGAAGCAGAACTGGCGCGAGCTGTGCAGTATGACGAGGCAGATTCAGATTTACATTATAAATATGCTTAGACAAGGATATGGCGTGGCCCCTTCTGGGATTACGCCATTTCTTTTTACTAACAGGCTACTTCGAATGAAGTTAATGATATATAGGGCTAATGGGGAGAATTTTATGAGATCTTCTATGCGGTGGTTGAGAGACAATAAAGGTGAGTGTTTTTTTCAACAAATAGTAGTATTCGATTTACTAATCTTTCATACTTGTTATGGCTGGGATATCTATTTATTTAAGCGTAAGAAAAATTTAATAAATAATTGACACTGTTAAAACAGGAATTCGCCCTTCAAATCCTGAATTATACATAGAGGGTCTTAGATTCTCTTCAACCATGAAAAATTATGTTAAATCTAAATGGTAGCGTTTACGTGGGAGGGGATATCGATTAGCCAATTTTAGATTTTAAAAATGCGTAGCAAGGGCAGAACTGATGTGAAAAAGAGCGTAGAGAAGGACAAACCAAATACTTTTAAAAAAGTTGCTTTCATGAAGAATATTAGTCTCAAAATCGATCGTTCTACTGCTACTATAAAAGACTTTGGTGCGCATATTGACCCCATTTAAATAGTAAAACCCGGAGAAACCTTTAAGGTCGAAGCCCAGGATAATTTTTTTGGTGACATCAAAACGGAGAAGGACTTAAATCCAGAAATCATGGACCCACACATATCAGTTTGTTGGTCCTTCATTTTACGTGGTTGGGGTTGAATTTCCTAAAAAATACTTATAATATCCAAAAATATTTTGTATAATCCTCACTTTTTCTATAACTCTACAAAAGAAAGCCAGTCATAGTTAGAAACGGTAAGATTGATTTAAAATTACATAGGGGAGGAATGTATATGATCAAAGTAAACGAAATTTATGAGGTGGAGCTTGAGGCCAATATACCAATCGTGATGCGGGATGGAGTTACTTTACTTGCTGATATTTATTATCCAAAAGGTGAAGGGACATTCCCTGTTTTATTGATGCGTTCTCCTTATGATAAACAACATTCCGAGTTTATGAGTTATCTGCATCCAGAATGGTATGCAAGACAGGGATACATAGTAGTGACCCAGGATTCACGCGGGAAATTTGCCTCGGACGGGGAATTTAATCCTTTCCATTATGAGCGGCAAGATGGCATCGATACGATTGAATTTGTCAGGAAACTGCCAAGGTCAAACGGGAAAGTGGGCATGTATGGATTTTCCTATGTAGGGGCGACCCAATTGCACCCTGCTGTCGAAAATCCTGAGGGCTTGACGGCCATTGCGCCGGCTTTTACCAATGATGGTTATTATGAGGATTGGTCCTATAAAAACGGCGCCACCCATTTAGCATTCCTGCAATCCTGGTCAGCCTTCTTGTCATTGGACCAAGCGATGAGAAAAGGAAAGCCGGAAGCAGCGAGAAAATTGATGAAAATTAATACGACCATCAATGAAGAATACGATCATCTGCCGCTTACCGACCACCCTTTAATCGACCGTGATATTACTTCTTTTTATTATGAATGGCTCTCCCACCCGACATTCGACGACTATTGGAAGAAATGGCACCTGGGCGGTAAATACAAACAGTTGAATATTCCTTCCCTTCATATTGGGGGATGGTACGATATCTTTATAGAAGGAACGATACGGAATTACACCGGAATTTCAAAATTGAACAAAAATCAAAAACTGGTCATTGGACCTTGGTATCATATGCCATGGACCAACTTTGTCGGCGATATCTATTTTGGGGAAGAAGCCAATAATGTTGTGGATGAAATTCAGGTTCGCTGGTATGATCACTGGTTAAAGGGCGAAGATAACGGGATTATGGATGAACCGCCGGTATCCATCTTTGTCATGGGTGAAAACAAGTGGAGGCAGGAGCAGGAATGGCCGTTAGCGAGAACACAATACACTCCATATTATATCCACAGTAAAGGAAGAGCGAACTCTCTAAATGGAGATGGATCCCTGGATCGCAAAACACCAACCGAGGAGATTCCGGACATCTATGTCTATAACCCTCTTGACCCTGTACCAAGTGTGGGTGGACATAGTTGCTGTAATGCTGCTTTAACCCCGATGGGTCCTAAGGATCAGCGCATAATAGAGGGTCGTAACGATGTAATGGTATATACATCTGATGTACTTACCGAAGATTTAGAGGTGACCGGACCAGTCGAAGCAGTCATTTATGCCTCTTCCTCTGCAAACGATACCGATTTTACCGTCAAACTGGTTGATGTCCATCCAGATGGAATGGCTATTAATCTGTTGGAAGGAATTCAAAGGGCAAGCTATAGGGATTCAAATGAAAACCCTACACCGATTACCCCGGGAGAAATTTATGAATATCGCTTCCATGTCGGCAACACTAGCAACCTATTCAAAAAAGGCCATAAAATCCGCATCGAAGTATCAAGCAGCAACTTCCCTGCATTTGATGTAAACCTCAATTCATTCAGGATTGATAAACACGGAACATACGCGGACAGCAAGCTGGCCACTCAAAAAATCTATCATGATGAACAGCATCCAACCCATTTGATCCTGCCGATCATTCCAAGGTAAGTGTTTTAGAAAGAACGGGAATCAGGCGAGTAAAATGCCCTTTTCGTAAATAGGAATAAAAGGCAACTGTCTAACCGTCTGGAGGGCAGTTGTTTTTTTGTCCTCTTTTTAAATATACGAATAAAAGGCCCATGCTGTATGATTTGCGTGAAAGCGGCCAAATCGAACAGTATGCCGACCTGATCGCGTTTCTTTTTCGCGATGATTATTACAACAGGGATTGTGAAGAAGATAATCTTGTGGAGGTGATCCTGGCAAAACAGCGGAATGGGCCGATAGGGACGGTGAAGCTTGCTTTTCATAAGGAGTATGGGAGTTTGAAGAGTAGTCAAGGTTTACATTTACGGTTTCGTCATTTTCCGGCAAGTAACTCCCGCTATGATGAAATATATGATTTCAAAAGAAGTCTCTCAGAAAAACAAGTTTCGGAAAGACTCCTGAACATCTAGACATTCTATTGATTTATAGAATCATATGATCCGCCGAGTTGTATCTTACCCCCCTATAGTTTGAAACATACTCCTCATTAATAGTGCCATTCTTAAGTGGAGAGAATTTTTTGGATCATTTACAGAATAATTTAGAATTTCTTCACATTTTGCAATCCGATATTTTACGGTGTTTCGATGGACATATAATTTTTTCGAGGTGATGGCGATCTCACAGTGGTTATCTAAAAAAACAACCATCGTTTTGATCAGGTCTTCTTCATCCTTAGTTTTTGGATAGGCTAAGGACCGCAGTGTGTTCTCATAAAATTTTTGTAACTGAACTGTTGGAATCAGGCGAATCAACTCTTGTATTTTTTTTGTTTCGTAAAGGTTAACAAATTTTCTTTGATAAAGATTGAATCCATTTTCCCATGCTTCCAATGCTTCTGTATAACTGACAGGTATGGAGGTTACTTCATTCACATAGTTGCCAATCCCGAAAGAAAGCGAAATTTTTAATCGGTCGAAGGCTTCTTGCTGGAATTCTTCCAGGCTTGTCCGAATGGAATCCTTTAACGTATCATCAAATGATGAGCTGAATTGAAGCAATATGACAAAATGGGTATCTTTCATAAAAAAAATATTTTGGATTCCTAATTTCGTTACAGTCTTTTTTAGATAATCAGATATAAGGTCATAGATCTGGTTAAGTACTTCATCACTTTGCTGAAGGAAATTTTGTGTATGATCATCGATTTTACACAATATCGATAGGTATCTGTTGTTATCTAAAAGATTGAATTGGTTACCGCGATGAATGATTTCCTGTTTGGAAGTAATTTTTCCATCCACCAGTGAACCAAAAAAATTATTCTTTAACATTCTGTTATTTTGCTGGATGGCTTCATGTTTTAATAAGGTGGCAGAAATCACCGTAGAAGCTTGCTCGATTGCCAGCTGGGAAGATGGATAGCGCAGCTCATCCGGGTTAAAAACGATTAATAAATAGGGAAATAGCCGCATGGTTTTTACTGGAAACACACGCAGTTTAATAGGAGGCTGGCCTTCGACAGGGTGAATAATCGAAATCCTGTTGTGACTTCGATAATAATCCATGTTTTGTTTGAATGCGGCCAATACATGTTCTTGCAGCAGTTTCATATTTTCCCTTTTGAAATGGTCAGAAGAGGCAGTAACCTCCCCCAAGGGATTTATTAAAAGAACAGGAGATTTTAATAATAGTCCAATGTTTACAATTAAAGCTTTTATTGTATAACCTTTCATCATCATATTAGTAAACCTTTTATGGACATGAAGGGCATAATAAAGCTCTTCCGTTTTGTTATCCCATAAAAACCCCAATAATTGGTGCCCGACTTTTCCTAATGTTAGCGAGACCGGAATTTGGATGATGGGGAAGTTTAAGCTGTTCGCCAGATCCACTACCTCTTGTGGTACTTCATCAATGAACCTTCTTAGTTTAATTCCAATTCCCGCACATGGCAGATCATGGATATTAGATATGAGCTGGCATAATTCCTTAGGGTTGTCTTTAAAGGCATAACCAGTAGTCAGCAATAAAGAATTGGCGGACATGTAATCACGTACATCAGGAGTCTCGGAAATTTCAATGGATTCTACATATCTATTTAAACCGGAATGTCCAGCAATGATTTTCGCATCATGAAAGACATCCAGGATAAACAGATCCTCGACTTTTTTCATACATGTATCCTCCCGGGGAAAATAACAAATTTTTTTAATTTTTTATAAATATTATATAGGAAAATGAAGTACATATGTTTACTTTAAATAAATATCCTATTTACTTTTGTTTGTTTTGTCCAATGATTTTGTATAATATTTCCTATATATTTATAGAATGACAGGGTACTAACACACCGTTAAATCGAATTATTAATTTGGATAGTTTTTAAACAGCGTGGAATGCGAATGTACAAAGGGGAATTGTATATGGTAAATGAAACAAATGTGAAAAAGAGATTCTTTAAGCTGGATGAAGTTGCACAGTTTGACCCCAATCAAGGAAAAAAAACGATTTTTTATGAAACGGACAAAACAGCTGGTGCTGTATGGTGTTTAGAACCAGGCCAGGAAGTCTATAAGCATTGGCATACGACTTCTGATGACCTTTGGATCTGCATTCAAGGAACAGGAACGTTCTATCCTGGAAATGGCGAAGAAGTGGAAATAACGAAAGGTCATTTGATTATTTCTTACCCTGGACAACAACATGGGATGAAAAATACTGGCAATGAGCGCTTTATTTTTGTTGGGGTAGCCGGTCCGCAGCCAATGGATTTATTTTTTCCTGAGGAAGATAAATAAATATGGAGCTTGTAAAAAGCAATCTGATTCAAATTATGTGAATTATGATTGCTTTTTTTTATTTCAAATATCATTAAGAATTGGCCATAAGCCAGGTGTGGGACGAACGGTAAATGGATATAGGTTATTTTCCACAAATGAATGCAGTGAATATTGTTTACTTTGGCTACTGACTTTTATATTAAAACGTTGCACAATATTGTTATAGTACAGAAAGTAAGTGATTTAACACAGATTGTTTGTCCATCGATAACTGAATACAAATATAAAACCTATGGGGGTGAATTATGAAATACGATTTAATTATTAGAAACGGTAATGTTGTTTTTGATGATGGGGTAAGAAAAGTCGATGTAGCGGTTAAGGATGGAAGGATTTCCGCCATTGCGGAAAAGCTTGAAGCAGAAGCTCTTCAGTTTGTAAATGCAGAAGGACAATATGTCATGCCGGGCATGATTGACACTCACGTTCACATATGTGAGCCGGGCAGGACGGAATGGGAAGGCTTTATCACTGGTACAAAGGCACTGGCTGCAGGGGGGACAACAAGTTATGTCGATATGCCTTTAAATGCACTTCCAGCTACCATTGATAAAAATTCACTGGATTTGAAAAAGGCTGCCGCAAAGCGAAAGAACTATGTGGATTATGCGCTATACGGTGGTTTGGTTCCCGAGAATCTTGAGAAATTGGAAGAACTTTCAGATGAAGGTGTGGTTGCTTTCAAGTGTTTCATGTCTACGTGCGGGTCCGATATTCCGGGTGATTTCGTCAATGTGGATGATTATACATTATATATGGGGATGAAGAAATTAGCAGAGCTTGGTCATATATTATCCATCCATGCAGAAAATGCAGAGATAACAGACCGGATGGGACAGGAGTTTGAAAGACAAGGAAAAACAAGCCCAACAGATTATACAGTTTCACGGCCGCCATTTACGGAAGTGGATTCAGTAAAGAGAGCCTTATTTTTAGCAAAGGAAACAGACTGCAGACTTCATTTTGTCCATATCAGCACTGCGGAAGCGGTGGAGGAAATCACACGGGCAAGAAACGAAGGCCAGGATGTCACGGTTGAAACCTGTCCCCATTTTTTGACGATATCACTCACCCAGTTTGAGGAATTGGGGCCAGTGGCCAAATGCGCACCTCCATTACGGGATGATGCTGAACAGCTGAAGCTCTGGCAAACCGTTAAGGAAGGAAAAATTGATATGATCACTTCCGACCATTCTCCGTGTCCGCCTGACATGAAATTTAGCGAAACAAATAATATTTTTGAAGTGTGGGGCGGCATCACGGGTTGTCAAAACAATGTTGACCTTATGTTTGACGAAGCGGTTTTGAAACGGAATATTCCTGTCACCGATTTTGTCAGAATGATCGCCAAAAATCCTGCGCGGCGCTTTAATTTCGAACATAAAGGAGAAATCGCCATTGGCAAGGATGCCGACATGATCTTTGTGGATCCGAACCAATCCTATGTTGTTGAAAAAGAAGGCCTTTATTATCGCCATCAACACAGCCCTTATATTGGCAGGAAAATAAACTGCCGGGTAACTAAAACTTTTGTCCGTGGCAATCTTGTATTCGATGTAAAGGAAGGAATTATTGGAGAGCCTATAGGTCAGCTCGTTACCTATCATAAAAATGAGGCAGCGGTAGCACCTTGATTTTTGTTAAAAAAAGAGCCTTTGAAAGCAGCTAATGCACCCATTTCATATATACAGACAACCTTTAGGCTCTTTTGTTATACATTTCAAAACAAGAAAAGGAGATGAAGGGCATGTCGGCAAATTTGGAACCAGTTGCAGTGGAGAGTCCGGTCCAGCCAGATGCAGGTGTAGATCATTCTCTAAAACCGATTACCGAAAAGGGTAGAACGGTGGGAAAGCTAGACTATGTTTTTATGTGGATTGGCGACGGGGTAAACTTAGGGAATATGACGCTCGGAGCAAGCTTGATTGTAGCTGGAGCTGCCACATTGAACCTTTTTCAAACATTTGCAGCTGCCATCATTGCCATTGGCATCATATCCATTGTTTTTGCTTTAAATGACAGGGCCGGTTACAGGACCGGTATTCCTTATGTTGTACAGCTCAGAATGTCATTTGGGGAGAAGGGTGCTGTCATATCATCGCTTTTGCGCGGTATTCCGGCCCTCGTTTGGTACGGTTTCCAGAGTTGGATCGGCGGAACTGCCCTTAACGAAATCGCCAAGATTGTTTCAGGGGGAAGCTTTGATAATATATTTATCTGCTTTATCGTCCTGCAATTATTTCAAACGTGGCTGTCGATGTACGGGTTCCATGCCATAAAATGGGTAGAAACCCTTGTGTCCGTTGTGATTGGTTTAGCCCTCATTTATGTATTGTATATTCTTCTGGCCAATCATAGTGAAGCCATTACAGAAAACTGGGTTCAAGCAAAAGGGACGTGGGGATTACCATTCTTTGCATTCATCATGATGTTTATGGGGAATTATGCAGCAATTTTTCTAAGCGCCGCGGACTATTCAAGGGAATTAAAGTCCGGAATCAATGATAAAAAACGAGGGTTGTTATACTTCTTCCCTATTTTGATTGCCTATGGCCTGACATTAACCATTGGCGCCATGCTGGCTTCTGTAACAGGCAATTCCAATCCTGTAAAAGCATTTGCCATAGTCGTAGATAACTCATATGTTACTATTTTTGTATCTGCATTCATTGTTCTTGGTGTCATCGGGGTAAACATGGTGGCTAATATCATTGCACCAGCCTATGTCATCACGTTGCTGACTAAACTAAAATATAAGCCTGCTGTTATGATCACCGGCTTGCTCGCTCTATGTACTTTCCCTTGGGTACTCGTTCAGGATTCCTCCGCGGAGGGTCTGGGAATTTTCATTCTAATCTATTCCGCCTTTTTAGGACCGATTGTTGCAATCTTGTTAGTCGAATACTACATTTTAAGAAAGCAAAAAGTAAATGTTCCATATCTGTATGAGAAAGATGGTCCATTTTCGGGTGTTAATCCAGCCGCTGTACTGGCAATGCTGATCGGCGCAGGGGCAGCCTTTGTAGTCGTGGAGCTGGCATGGATTATCGGTTTGTTGTTAGGAGGACTTTCATATTACCTTCTTATGAAGTATGCATTCAAAAATTCGAAATTCAAAGTGGGTACAATTTTCGAAAAATTATGATTATTATGTGAATAAATGCAAGAAAAAAAATCAGGCTGTCCCATTAAGTAACAGGGTTTGGAAAATACATGCCTTATTCCGTGTAAAGTTATCCAGCCCTCTCGCACTTATTGTGGAACAGCCTTTTTAACGATTACCAACGTTGGGGGGAGAGAGCAATGTCAACATATGATGTAATTATTAGAAATGGTCATATTGTAACGGAAGAAACCATTGTCCAAGGCGATATTGGCATTAAGGCTGGAAAAATTGCAGTAATAGTTGTGGGTCAGTCGATTGAGACTGAAGCTGAAGGGGAGATCAATGCCAAGGGCCTCCATGTATTTCCTGGTTTAATCGATTCTCATGTTCATTTTAATGAACCGGGAAGAACCGAATGGGAAGGGCTCGAGACTGGAAGCAAGAGCTTAGCTGCTGGAGGAATAACTACCTTTATTGATATGCCGTTAAACAGTACTCCGCCCACCATAAATCGGGAGAATTTAGTTCTGAAAAAGGCCGCCTCAGAAAGAAAGTCAATGGTGAATGCCCGATTCTGGGGAGGGCTTGTTCCAGAAAACATAAATGATCTAAAGGATCTATTCGAGGATGGGGTACTTGGGTTTAAGGCATTTATGTCCCCAAGCGGTATCACAGATTTCAATCATGTGGATGATGTCACCATTTATAAAGGAATGAAGGAGATTGCAAGATTAGGTTCCTTATTAGCGGTCCATGCAGAAAGTACGGTTATATGCGAACAGCTTGCCCAGGAAAAAATAGCTGAAGGCCATACATCGGCAAGGGATTTTACAGCATCACGTCCAATTATTTCGGAAATAGAAGCGGTGAGAAGAATTATTTCCTATGCAGAAGCAACAGGCTGTAAACTGCATATCGTTCATGCCAGCAGCAGAAAAGTGGTTGAAGTTATAAATGAGGCAAAACATAGAGGAGTAGATGTTACCGTTGAAACATGTCCCCACTATCTTTCTTTGACGGTTAAAGACCTTGAAGAGAAAGGCGGATTGGCAAAATGCTGCCCTCCACTCCGGGATGAAAGTGAAGTGGATGATCTTTGGAAAGCGGTTGCGAACGGCGAAATCGATGTCATTGCTTCAGACCATTCCCCGGCTCCGCCTTCTATGAAGGAAATCAAGAACGGCGATTATTTTAAAGCCTGGGGAGGTATTTCCGGTGCCCAATCAACCTTAAATATCTTATTGACAGAAGGGCATTTTAAACGCGGCTTGCCATTGCAAAAGATTGCTGAATTAACGGGAGCGAAGCCAGCCAAGCTTTTTGGGCTGTTTCCTAATAAGGGGACCATTAAAGCAGGAAGCGACGCTGACCTTGCTATAGTTGATCTTAACAAAAGCTTTGAATTAAAAAAAGAGGACCTCTATTATCGTCACCAGCAGTCCCCTTATGTGGGAAAAACCTTTAATGGAAAGGTAATCACAACGCTTGTTAACGGGCAAGTCGTGTTTCAGAATGGAGAAATAATAAAAGAAATAGAAAAAACTGTGTAGGGTCTGCGAAACAATTATGCCTGGAATTTATTGATTTTGCATAAAAAGAGTGGGTAATTTTGTTTATTGGTGATAATGAATCATGTACCGAAAAGGGATACATTATAGTAAATTAACTAAAATATGAAAAATCTTCTAACAATGATGAAGGGAATTGTAGAAATGGAAGGTTTGAAAGAAGCAGTAGTCAGTAAGATACATAGTTTAGGCGAGTATGGAAAAGACCCAGGTGGAGGAATCACACGTTTACTATATTCAAAATCCTGGCTACAAGCCCAAACCGCTGTTAAAGATTGGTTAGAAAAAGAGGGGCTGGAAGCGCGTTTCGATGAAGCGGGAAATTTATTTGGAACATTGGCAGGAATGAAACCGGATGAAACGATTTTAACCGGATCCCATATTGATACCGTAAAAAACGGAGGTTTATACGATGGCCAATATGGAATTGTTGCTGGGATTGTGGCCATCAAGTATTTAAAGGAGAAGTATGGCCAGCCGCTTCGCAATCTTGAAGTAGTTTCCATAGCCGAAGAAGAGGGAAGCCGATTTCCTTATACATTTTGGGGTTCTAAAAACATCCTGGGAATGGCAAGCCAAAAAGATGTAGAGGGAATTATAGATTTTGACGGTGTTCCCTTTTTGGAGGCTATGAAAGAATCAGGCTTTTCTTTCAGGAACAAATCAAAAGGCATACGGACGGATATAAAAGCCTTTGTCGAAATTCATGTTGAACAAGGCATTGTCCTGGAAAAGGAAAAGAAATCTGTTGGTGTTGTGCAAAGTATTGTGGGTCAAAGACGCTTTACCGTAAGCTTGAAAGGGGAGTCAAACCACGCTGGCACAACACCGATGGCCCTAAGAAGGGATACAGTCCATGCGGCAAGCAGAATGATCTGTGAAATCATGACAATGGCAAAACAGATCGGTGATCCATTGGTGGCAACGGTAGGACATATAGTGGCAGAACCTAACATAGTGAACGTCGTACCTGGGAAAACAAGCTTTACTATCGATGTCCGGCATATCAATAAAAATGAACTTTTGCATTTCACGAATCAAATGAAGGATGCCATTTCAACGCTTGCAAGAGAGCATGATGTGGAAGCGGAGATCGAGATGTGGATGGATGTAGATCCGGTACCAATGGACCCGAATATCGTGAAGGTCATTGAACAAGTATGTAGAGAGAATGATTTAAATTATAAAACGATGCATAGTGGTGCTGGACATGATGCACAGATTTTCGCCCCCGTTGTCCCGACAGCTATGCTTTTTGTTCCAAGCCATAAGGGAATAAGCCATAATCCGGCAGAGTATACAGAGCCGGACGATTTAGCAGAAGGTGTGAAGGCGCTGATTAGCACCCTTTATGAACTAGCCTATAAAGAATAAATAATAGAATTGGAGATGGTTAACATGGGTTACCCAAAGGATTTACTTTCAAGCAGGTCGATCATAAAACACGGGTTATATGCTCTTATTGCGCCCGAAGGTTTAGTGAACAATGTCATCCCGGGATTTGAAAATTGCACTATTTCCGTTTTAGGTTCTCCAAAACTTGGAGCGAGCTTTGTGGATTATGTCGTAACAATGCACAAAGGCGGGAAAAATAGCGAAGGCTTTTGCGGTCAAGAGAATGTCGAGAGCTTTGTGTATGTTCTTGGCGGAAAAGTGAAAGCCACAGCAGCAGGGAAAGAATACATTCTAGAAGAGAGCGGCTATCTATATTGCCCGCCGGGGACAAAAATGTATTTAGAAAATTTTGTTGAAGAGGATTCAAGACTATTTCTATATAAGCAGAAATACAGGCCCCTGGAAGGACGAAAGCCATGGGCAATTTCCGGTCACGCGAACAACATAGAATTTAGGGACTATGATGATATGCATAATGTGCATATTAAGGATCTCTTGCCAACGGATTTAGACTTCGATATGAATTTCCATATTTTATCATTCGATCCTGCGGCAAGCCATCCATTTATCGAAACGCACGTCCAGGAGCATGGTGCGTATCTGTTATCGGGAGAAGGAATGTACAATCTTGATAATGAATGGATTCCAGTGAAAAAAGGAGACTATATTTTTATGGGACCATACGTGCATCAAGCTGCTTATGCCGTAGGGAGAGAGCCTCTAGCCTATGTTTACTCTAAAGATTGCAATCGAGATCCGGAACTGTAATGCAAAAAGGGATCAGAGCGTGAGAGCTCTGGTTCTTTTTTTGTGCGTATGGAAGCCGCTTTACTTTCAGGTGGGTGTAAAAACTCCAACAACGAATTCCATAAAAATAAATAAATGCCATTTATAGGCAGTCTCTATTTCTATTTTTAAGATATCTAAACACTGCAGGCCGATAGTGGTATTACTATGGATATAAGAATTCAAAAGGAGCGTTAATGGGTTGTGTCAGCAACAAATTTTTCAACCAAAGGTATTAGTTTTATCCAATTATTTGCTTTTTTTTATTGGTGCTTAGTCCCCTACCTTTTCCTTAATTGGTGATTTATGATAAGAAACATGTGTTGCTTTCGACAACATTAGCCATATAGAAAAAGGGGGAGTCTGGAAAGTGAAAAAAACGCATCAACTTGTGCTGGTTACTGTGATTCTAATGCTTGCACTTTCAATTATGCCAAGTTCTTCTGAAGCGGCTACTATTCAAAAGAAGGTAAATGTTGACGTATTAAATATGCGATCTGGTCAGGGAACGAGTTATAAGGTGATCTATCAATTAAAGAAGGGCCAAACTGTAAACGTCACACAACAGCAGGATGGCTGGTCTAAAGTAACCTATGGAACCCGCACCGGCTGGGTAGCGTCAAAATATTTATCTCATATTACATGGAAGGGTTATGTTAACGCATCATCTCTTAATCTAAGAAAATCTCCGAGCACCGCAAGTACGGTCCTTGCAAAACTGTCCAAAGGTACATTTGTTAATGTTGAACAGCAAGGGACTAGCTGGTTGAAGGTATATGTGCCAACCAAAAATATAAGAGGGTGGGTATCCTCTACTTATATAACAAAAGTGCGGGTTAAAGGAAAGGTCATTGTCCTTGATGCCGGGCATGGCGGCGTAGATGGGGGTGCCAGTGGTTCCACCACTTTGGAAAAAGAGCTGAACCTCAGGACCGTAAAGGAACTGGCGATTCTTTTCCGGCAGGCTGGAGCAAAAGTCATTATGACACGGGAAGATGATCGCTATTTAACTCTGCAGCAGCGTGTAGCTGTAAGCGAACAGTACAATGCGGATGCGTTCTTAAGCATCCACTATAATGCAGCAGGCTCTACTGCTAGTGGGGTTATGTCTTTTTATTATGACTCTTCTAAGGATTATGCGTTGGCCAAGTATATTCAAGAAGGAATGGTCAAAGAAACCGGAATGAAGGATATGGGTGTCAGGTACGGAAATTTCTATGTGCTTCGTGAAAATAGCCGTCCTTCTGTCTTGCTTGAACTTGGATTTATATCTAACCCGACTGAGGAAAAAAAGATTGCTGCCATTACTTATCAAAGAAACGTATCCAGGGGAATATTTAATGGTGTGAATAAATATTTTTCTGTCTATAAATAAGCCAAAAAGCTCCTTTTCCGAAGGGGCTTTTGTTATAGGAATGGCATGAGTACAGTCTATAGGGTCTCATTTCCATCTGGCGTAAAATGAAATCTTTTTGTTAAATAAAGAAGGGAAATATCCTTTAAAAGTCAGCATTCAAAGTTCAAATATTTGCCACTTACCAAGCGTGTAATGATCAATCTATAATTTACCCCTTGATTCCGGTACCAAGCAAACATTCAATTATTTTATGAAAAACCTCGAGAGAATACAAAAATAACAGGCATCACCAGAAGAGTGAATGATGAATATTAATCTATGGTTAAGGGATAAGCAAGAAACCTATAAAAGAAAAAGGGAGTAAATGTATAATTTCAGGTAACAGAAATCGGATCATTCAGGATTTTTTGAGTCTCGAAAGAAATAGTGTTAGCATGATAGAATCGTACTGCATCATTAATACGTCAATCAAATATCTATCAGTTTTATATAATTTTTCCTTCTTCCGTTTGAAAAAAACATTTATAATTAGCTTACATACAAGGACAAACTACGATTAGTAAAACCAGGAGTAAACGAAATGGACTTTCAGTATGAACGGCTGCTTCTCCAGATGTTAATAGTACTAATCCCTATTATCCTGTACCTTGCAACATCAAATGATCGAAGGGATAAAAAACGGGAAAGCCTGATATGGTGTGCCGTATGTGCCTTTACATTGGCTTTATCAATCTCAGTTCCAATAATAAGTGATCGGGGAATACTGCTTGATCTGCGAATGGTTCCCTGGTATTTATCTTTTATCTATGGGGGAACTAGTGTAGGAGTTATTGTCTCTATAGTTTTCTACGTCATCCGTTTCCTTGTAGGAGGGGTAGGCATGATACCAGCCTTCATTTCAATGATTATTTCCATCGTATGTATTTATTGTTTTCATAAGAAATTCCATTCTTGGACTCTAAAAAAGAAAATCTATTTTTCGGTGCTCTTTCTTGTTTTTTCTTCTGCTATGCTACCGGTAATTGCTATCTTTCTTGTTGCTGAACCACTAACCTTGGTAACCGCTGGGAATTACATGATTTTTGTCATTGAAAATGGACTTATGGCCTGGTTCGCCATCTATTTGATGGAGTCACACCGGGAAAAGATGTTACTAATGAAGGAAGTCCAAAGAAATGAAAAAATGCATGTCGTTGGACAGTTGGCGGCAAGTGTAGCCCATGAAATCAGGAATCCCATGACGAGTGTAAGAGGATTTATTCAACTGCTGACAGGTTCCCATAATTTATCTTCAGCCGAAAAGGATTATCTAACTATAAGTCTGGAAGAATTGGACCGGGCCAATAAGATTATCTCTGATTACCTGTCATTGGGTAAAAATCAGATTATTGAAAAAGATGGTATTCTGGATATGGGGCAGGAGGCAAGTAAATCAGTCAATTCGCTTTCTTCCTATGCTACATACCATAATGTGGATGTTTCTATAGATATACGTGGCCAAGCCGTAATTTCGGGAAATACAGGCAGGGTTCAGCAAATGTTTGTGAATCTTATTAAAAATGCTATAGAAGCAGCAGATGAAAAAGTGAACATTTCTATCTATCCTAACCGGGACAAGGTAAATATCTTTATCTCAAATGATGGGGAAGGAATGGTCCTGGAACAAATTGAAAAACTGGGTCTGCCTTTTTACTCCACTAAGGAAAAGGGAACGGGTTTGGGCTTGATGGTGACTCTTCAGATCATCAGGGAAATGGGAGGGAAGTGGAAGGTAGTTAGTGACAAAACCACGGGAACAGTATTTCAATTGACATTTCCATTGTGTAACAGTAAATGGCATTGGATTTAATATCGTTCGATTACGTTGATTTTTATAACTACAAGAGATGGAAGTGTGAGGAATGAACAAATCTTTTGATAAAGTAATATACAGTAGTATCGATAAAGAACGCATTAAAGTGGCATTGGTATCAGGAAATTTGGCAGACGCGGCGATTTTATTTAAGTATTCGGTCCTTTCTCCAGCGGATTTCATTGAACTTCAAATGAAATACCTTCCTCGAGATTTGCTTGTGAAGGTTCTGCAAAAAGATAGAAAAGGATACAGAGAAGAAGAATCCTTGGAACCGCAACTTATTGAAACTACAAGTTTTAAGGAAGAGCTCTCCAACAAAAATCATTCTGTTGGTAACGAAGATAATGAAGAAATGCTTTTCGATCTTTGGGGACAGGTCTTATCCAATATTTCCAGAAGGATATCCACTCCATCTTTTGAAACATGGTTTAAGGATACTGATGGGGAAGTAAGAGACGAGATCATAATCGTTCACTGTGGGAATAGCTTTCAACTCGAATGGCTGAAAGAAAGATATGGAAAATTAATAGGTGACGTTATACAAGAGCTTACAGGCCAGGAATATGAAATAAAATTTATCGTAAGTGAGACTGCGGGGGTCCGTCATTAAATCCGTATTAGTAGTTTTAATTATAAAAGATGCATTGATCCTGTCCCCAAAAAGGGGAGGTATAAAAACACCCGGAGCTATTGCCGCTGAAAGGGAAATAGCTTCCCTCCCTTAAGTTTATTAATAGCATGATGTGAAGACTCCCGGACATGATTTCTGGCTACCATGCCCGATCATTCTAAAAGCAGGTCATGTCCCGGATCGGAATCTATCATGCCCGCCACTCCAAGCCTTTATTACACTTCCTAATTTTTGTGTCAATATATATTCCTGGTTATTTGCCATTTAATGAAAGTCACTATAGTTCCGATTCCAACTTTCGAATCGATCGAAAACTCGTCCATTAGCTTTTTTACCCCGGGTATTCCGAATCCCAGCCCTCCTCTAGTGGAGTAGCCAACTTCTAAGGCTTTATTAATATTCTCTATTCCCGGCCCCTCATCGATGGCTATTACTTTAACTCCATTTTTCATCCTTTCCCGAATGATTTCTATTCTGATTTCACCTTGTCTCGCATGCTGGTGTATATTTCTTGCCAATTCAGAGATGGCGGTAATAAGCTTTGCCTTATTGATCGGATCAAAGTCGAGCCTACTGGATATGTCTCTTCCTGCATTACGGGCCGTGACGATATCCCATTCCTTGCGAATTTTGATGACGTAATCATTTTCCATATAACCCCAACTTTTCATCTTTTTTTGATAGTGTATCGGCTTCCTGCCTAGAGTAATATTTCATCTCCTCACCCCTGAGAAGTCCAATTTAATGGAAACCAACCATACCTTTTTGATATAAAAAAAGCCAAAAAGAAGATAGGCTCTCTTCTTTTTGGCTTATGTCTAGTTCTATTGCCTAGCTCATTGCTGCCATCTTTTATTTTGGCTGTAAAATAAACACAATCCCGCTTTTATCCAGATCAAAATCCCATGCGACAAAAGCATTCTCTATCCGGGCATGTAAGTACATTTCGAAGTTTTCTTTATGATGTTCCAGAAGCCTTTTCTCCAGTTTCCTCTTGGCGATCGTCAGGATTTCTTGATTGCCTAAAGATATCAGTTCTTTTTCAATGCTGACAAGTATTTTCTTGCGTATTATCAGTAATGTTCGTGGGTTCAGCAGGTAGGAAATAACCTCTCCGGGAACCTTTTCTGCTTCTTCACTTACTTTAACGATCTCTTCATGGACCAGCTCCTGATTTAGGTAAGAGTTTTGTAAATTGGAATAATCACTTGAACAAACGGCAACAAACATGCCAGATAATGTGTGTAAGTTCCAATCATAATAAAACTCTTTTACATCAACGCCGATGTTCATCCTTATGTAGGCCGTAATCTCAGGTATAAGTGTTTCCATCAGCATATCCCTGTTTTTTTGGACATAAGTGAAATTCTGGTCCTGTTTCAAAAATTTATGCTCCATTGGCGTCAGGAAATCTTTGATATAAATCGTAATATATGGATCGGCCACCATGGCAAAAACCGCTCCCGGCCCTTTACCGAAATACTCCCTAAGCAATCTTCCAATATAACTCCCTATTTCTTTTTCCTTCTGATTTAATCGCATGGACGCCATCCTTTAAGAACGTAGCATTCTATCTAAGTTCCATTGATTCTATTTGGTTATAAACCGTGATAGTAGAGCGCCACGATTTTATTCATAAAATAAGCTTGAAAAAGCGGAGTTCCAGTTACACATCAAAAGTTAGTGTAACTTTATATCTTAATAAATTCTCCATTAGTGAGAAAAAATCCTTTGAACCTCAAAAAAATTACTGTTTGAAATTTTCACTTTTTGGTAGAAGAAGTTAAGTGTTTTTTATTAAAGGACAGGGGAAAATAAAATTAAGAATAAATTGTTGGTCTATTGAAATTATTTCGTAATTAAATGGACAGGATCAGGAACTTACGATTGAAACCCACGAGGGAAGTCATGATAAAGACTCTCGATTTGGAAATGCGGGGACATATTAAGGCAATTAATGATAGGGAAATCCAACATCTTTATTATGATTGGAATTTACAGCATCAGAAAGGAGTTTTTGTTTGGGTCAAGCCCTGAAGGCATTGAATTGGAGAATCAAATAAAGGTTGATTTCGGACGTATTTTGTGCCGGACATAAGCCGGGAGAAAAAGATGACTTCTATTCTTTCGGCTTTTTTGTTTGTCGAAAAGTGACTAGCCGAATCATTTGTGTGGAAAAGGAATGTCAAGCATGCAGAGAAATGGTTTTAATTTATGGTGGATGACCAAGGTATTTACTTGATGAAACGGGAACTCGGACGATTACTGGACGATTATCAGCGGTGCCGAATCAGATATGAAATGCCAGTTTCCATTCGGGTTCTGGTTTTTTTGTTTGAAAATGAAGAAAAGGGGTTTGGAACAAGAGGATAAATACCGAACTATAATTTAATGTGAGTGTTTAAGGGATCTTGATTTAAGGATAAATTTTTAAAAATGAACTTCCAAATTTATAAAACATAACTATGTTTTTAATGTAAGCGCTGTTATGATAAAAAGACAGATAATTAGGAAAATACAGAATAATACATAAACAAGAGGAGGTTTTTTTGTGAGAATGGTGAAAGGGTTTCAATCGACCTCAATGAACGACTATCAATTGAATACGACAACATTGATCCGGCATGCTGTCCGGAACTTTCCGAATCGGGAAATTTTGTACCGGAGCGGCAATCAGATTCATCGGTATACCTACCGGGAGGCCTTTGCACGCATGGGCCAGATTGCCAATTTCCTTGAAAACCAGCTTGGCGTAAAGCCGGGGGACAAGATAGGGATATTGGACTGGAATTCCGCCCGGCATTTCGAATTGTATTTTGCGATTCCGGGGACAGGTGCAACCATGCTGCAAATGAATTTGCGGATTTCACCGGAGGATTTATCATACGTGACAAACCATAGTGAGGCAAAATATATCTTTGTCGACGAAACTTTATTGCCTCTGGCAGAAGCCATTGCCCCGCATTTAGAGACAGTGAAGGGCTTTATCATAATGTCAGATAAACCAAGTTCAGAAATCAAAACAGCGTTATCGCCCATCTATCATTTTGAAGAGAAAATCAAGCAAGAAAGCGCTGAGTATGATTGGCCAATGATTGATGAAAACACCGCCTATAATGCCTGCTATACTTCTGGAACAACCGGAAAACCAAAGGGTGTGTTCTATTCTCACCGAAATATATACCTTCACACGGTGGAAATGGGCGCATATATTGGGGTGAACTGCGATGACACTTTATTGGTCATTGTTCCAATGTTCCACGCTCAATCATGGGGACTTGTTCACGTTGCAGCAATGATGGGTTCTAAAATCATCTTGCCCGGCCGCTTTACGGCGGAAGATACATCGGTTCTGGTTGACCTCATGCTTCAGGAAAAAGTAACCCTGGCTGCAGGATCACCAGCCATTTTCCTTCCCATGCTGCATTATATCAGGACGCTTGAGGAAAAACCTGATTTTAGTAAGGCTCGTTTTTTATCTGGTGCTTCAGAACCACCAGTCTCGATGATGAGAGGGTTTAAAGAGCTTACGGGCGCTGAAATCATTCATGCATATGGTGCTACAGAGACAACTCCGCTTGTATCAATCAATTATCGATTGAACCCATCCTTGCAAAATAAGCTGACGGAGGAAGAAAAGTGGGATTTAAGACGCAAACAAGGATTACCTGTAACAGGAATTGATATCAAATTGTGTGACCCGGATACAGGCGAAGAACTTCCTCGTGACGGCAAGTCGATTGGAGAAATTTGTTTAAGAGGTCCGTGGATAACGGGTGCCTATCATAATATCCCTGTATCTGAAAGCCAGTTCCGCGATGGCTATTGGAGGAGCGGTGATGCAGGTACAATAGATGAGAATGGATATTTGAAAATCGTAGACCGAATCAAAGATGTGATTAAAAGTGGAGGCGAATGGATTTCCTCCATTGATCTGGAGAATACATTGATGGGTCATGAAAATGTTGCCGAGGCAGTGGTTGTCGGAATCCCGCACGCCAAATGGCAGGAACGTCCGCTGGCGCTGGTCGTCACGAAGGACCGAAATCCGGTTCCACGTGAGGAACTTGAAGAATTGCTTTATGACCATTTTGCAAAATGGCAATTCCCGGATGATATACTGTTTGTTGAAGAAATTCCGAAAACGAGTGTAGGCAAGTTCAATAAAAAGGAAATCGTCAAACTGTATGAAAATCTATACCTGCAAGAAGGAGGAAAAATTCCTTCAGAATTATAAAGTGGGACTGTCCCCCAAATGACATACCGGACAAAAACTAACCCCAAGAATGACGTTTAATTTTCTTGGGGTACTACATGATAATCAAGCCTCTAAACCTTTATCCAGGAGGCTTTTTAGTTTGCTTACGTTTCATAAATTGGTAGTACGGGAATTAAATACCGGGAAGCTAAATTACTCTAAGTGGAGGTAAAAAAATATGGCGAGAAAGAAATGTTTGCTTTTTATGATATTCATGATCTTATTAGGGAACCTAGCTGGGTGTTCAGATGATACAGATAAACCTGGAGTTAAAAAAGAACCTGTAGAAGCAGATGAAGATAGGAATTCCAATAACACGGGAGAAGATGCAGGACGAGCTAATTAAAGCTAATATACCGCCTTGTGTTTAACCTTAAGAAGCCTTATGGGCTTTTTATTTTGGCTTTATCCTGGGGGGAATGTATTGTTTTTATATGAGCTTCTTTGGCGAAAAATAATACTGTAGTGGTTAAGTGCAAATATATAGGATGTTGCAATAAATCCCTATACTAGTGGATTTAAAATCTTAAGGGAACATAAAAAGGGGAGCGTTATGAGAAAAGTTGAGGTAGTACCATATAATGAGCAATGGTTTTCGAGATTTATTTAAGGAAGAATCCGAACGTTTGTATGAAATTTTCGGTCCCGAACTCATCCACATCCACCATATCGGCAGTACATCTGTAAATGGACTAAAGGCAAAGCCTGTTATTGACATAATGCCTGTAGTTAGAGACATTAAGCGGATTGACGTATTTAACGAGGCAATGGCCGCAAGTGGTTATGAACCCAAGGGAGAAAACGGGTTAGCTGGACGCCGCTATTTCCAGAAAGGCGGAGATAATCGAACTCACCATGTCCATATTTATCAGCTGGGAAATCCTGAGATTGAACGCCATCTTGCATTTCGAGATTACTTGCGAGTAAATCCGGATATTGCAAAAAGGTATGGAAACTTGAAAGAGGAATTGTCCATACGTTTTCCCTATGACATTGAATCATACATCAAAGGAAAGGAACAGATAGTGTTGGAGATCGAACAAAAGGCATGGGATTGGTACCGAAATGCTAGGTGAATAATATCAAGAACTTTAAAAACAACACCAGAAATTATTTGATTGTTAAGTTGGCTTTTAATAAAAAATGAACTTATCCCTCCGATAATAAATGTAGGGTTAAACAAGGAGGAATATAAAGTTTATGAAAAAGGTTTTTAGTCTGTTTACGGTACTGACTATATTGTTTGCTTTACTTTCACCGGAAACTAAAGCTGCAACAGTCAATACCAAAAAAAGTCGTGTGACTTACACTTTGAAAGATGCTAAAGGGGTTAGTTATAAAGTATATGTAATCGGTACCGGTGAGAAAAAGGCTAGAGGTGACATTAATTCAAAGTATGAATGGGCATGGCCATATGCTGGTATAGACAAAGGTGATAGCATTTATAATGCTGATTACAAGATTTATCTTCAAAAAGTTGGTGCAAAAACAATCTCATATACTGGCTACCAGCTGAAAGATTATGTATATAATTTCACACAGAAGATGATTTATGAAATTAATTCCAAGTATAAAGGACAACCTGACCTTTTTGGAGTGGCTTTTGCCAGCGGGTCAAATCACGATGGTGCGGATTTATTTATCGTGAAAAAAGGAAAATTAACCAGAGTTAAAAATGATGTTTACTATAATCAGGGGATTAAACCTAAAAATATTGGGAAAAATAAATTCAGGGTTAGTTATTATAATTATTTACAAGGAAAAGACCAAAGTAAAACGTTTATTTTAGATCCAAGCAAAGGAACATTTAAATAAAATTTAAGTAAGAGCTCTTCAACCTGTATCAAACAATAAGTACAAGAAATCCCTTCTCTGTTGAGAAGGGATTTAATTTATGCTTATTAACGTTCACACGCAATTCCGTCTTTGTCCCGGTCTTTTGAAGAATTCGCTTTATAAAGGGAACTCGATACAACAGGTTTGTATTTTGTTTTTCCACCCTTATTTTTCACCTTGGATGAACGGGCTACGCCGCCTTTGTATACCTTATTCAATTCCGTGCAGTTTTTAAAGGTTTTAGTCTTCGCTTCTGCTGTATCCATTGATCCAAACGAAAAACTAAGAACCAGTCCAAAAGAAAGGGTGGTTCCAATTAATTTTTTCATAATCTGATATACCTCCAAATTAATAATGTAAGTTTCAATACATTCCCTTATCGTATTTCTTGGCGTAACTCATGGCTGAACGGATCCTGCTTTCATATCTATAGGTTCCATAGTCGTAAAAGTCTTCAACCCATCCGGCTTTCGTAATATCTTCTTGAAGCAGCTTTCCATCGACCCAAACCCATGCTAAAAGACGGTTGTATTTGTCATACTTGTCTTTTCCATCTAACTCCAGGGTGATTTTCTTTGCCTTTTTAAGCCGTGAGCATGTGTAAATGCTTGCTTCTTTTCCGTACTTTTCTTTTGAGGTTGTATACTCTGGTGTATCAATGAAAAGAAAGCGGGTTTTTGTTACCTTGCCATTGATTTTGAAATTAGCCGTATCTCCGTCTGTACAGCTTGAGAGAGTGGCGGGATATTTCGTCTTTAGTGTTGGTGCGGGTTTAGGTGCAGTGCCGTTTGGCAGGTTATAACCGCCTTCAACATAGATCTTGTTCACTGTAAGCTGATTTTTACAAGAGTTGCTGCTGTGCTTTTTAATTAGTGTAAGTAACTGAGCTTTGCTTTTTGCTGTTTTGGCCAGACTGGTAGGCTTATGTAATAAATACGCACAATCAGAGCTGCGAAAGTGTCCTCCCAATTTGTCCAATCCCCCTGGATGGGCGTCTGGCTGATTTGGAAAAATAGATACAAATACAAAGGTTGCAACGACAATCAATAATTTTTTTACCTTCCCCATGATAACCACCTTTATTACATTGGTAAATAAGAAACAAGCTAATATTACCACGAAAATGGATAATTAAGGGTTGGTAAATAAAGTTAATTATCATGCGGGATAACATGGATTACAATTGAAGATCCATTGTGCTAGTTCGCAACATGATGGTTACCGGTTAATAAGTGGGATTTAAGAGTGTCTTTGCAATATTCTTTAGCTTTCACAACTGAAATCCACTAAAAATATTTAGGAAGGGAAATTAAGCTTTTTTATTGATTTTAACAAAAATAAGTATTAATCTAGAATTATTCTAAATATAGTTAAATTTTCCTACATCTGAAAAAGGCAAATCCGTTGAAAGGCGGAGACGCAAAGCCATGGGTCTGTCGTTGGTGCTACAAGCCAGCTATGATCGCCAAGCTGCCGGATAGCATAAAAGCTATTCTTCAGGGATAGTTTTTTTTATTGGGTTCGGACTGGGAAATATTAAGGAAAGGGAATTGAGAGCGATGAAAATGACAATCGGCAAGAAAATGATGGGCGGGTTCCTAGGGGTTTCATTGCTGCTGGGAGCTATTAGCCTTATCTCCATCTTCGGGATGCAAAAAGTAGAGAATTCCTATTCGGATTTAGTAGACCGCCGCTCGGTGATCCTTGCAAATGCGAAAGATATCCAAACGGGCGCCTCCCGGGAAATCTCCGGTCTGCGGGGAGTATTGTTGGGCGAGGAAGGTTCTGAAGAAATCCTTAACGAAGCGTATACTGAAATAAACGATGAACTCGAGTCGATCCTTCCTATGGTGCAACGACCGGAAGTAAAGGAACAATTAAAGGAATTAGACCGGTTAAATGAAGAGTTCGAACGAGAGTCCAGGCAGGTAATTGCTTTAATGCAGGACAATAAAGTCGAGGCCCGGCGTTTGGCGAATGAAACGGCCATCCCGATTGCTAGAGAGGTGCGGGACATAGCGGATACCATCGATAATGACCTGCAAAAGAACATGGACACGGCGAGCAAGTCGACATCCGAGATGGTTAACGGTGTGCAAGCCCTGATTCTCTTCCTAAGCATCGCTTCTTTTATCATATCTATAGTGGTCGGCATTTATATCACTCGCAAGATTAAATTCCCTATCTTAATGGTGGAGGCGGCGGCCCACCGAGTAGCAGATGGTGATTTGACCCAAGAGGATATCCAGGTAAAAAACAAAGATGAGCTCGGAAACCTGGCGGATGCATTCAACCAGATGAAACTTAATCTTCGTGAGTTGGTGCAACAGGTCAGCCACAGTGCTGACCAGGTCTCCTCCACTTCAGAGGAATTGTCAGCCAGTTCGGAACAGACGAGCCAGGCCACGGAGCTGATCTCCCGGTCCATCCAGGGTATTGCGGCGGGTTCCGAAGCACAGGCTTCCTATGCGAAAGAGGTTGAACAGGCAACCCTTGAAATCACGAGCAGCATGGGACAGGCTTCGTCTTCCGTTCAGGCCGTGTCAGAATTGACAGCGGATGCGAACGGAAAGGCGAAAGCTGGGAACCAAGTGGTACATAAAACTGTGGAACAAATGAGCCGCGTGCAAGAAACGGTGCAGGGAACCTCCCGTGTAGTCGATACTGTGGGGCAAAAATCTGTAGAAATTGGTCAAATTGTTGACCTAATCACACAAATAGCCGACCAGACCAATCTTTTAGCGTTAAATGCCGCCATTGAAGCCGCAAGGGCAGGGGAACATGGGAAGGGGTTTGCCGTCGTAGCGGATGAAGTGAGAAAACTTGCAGAACAATCAGGACAAGCGGCAAAGCAAATTGGTCATTTGGTAAAGGAGATCCAATCCGAAGCTTCAAGGGCAGTGGAATCCATGAATAATGGGACTGCCGAAGTGGAACGTGGTAGGGACTTGGTTCTCAGGACCGGGGATGCCTTTAAGGATATCCTGCAGGCGGTCGGGCAAGTTGACGCGGAATCGAAGCAAGTACTAGCCATTGTAGAAATGATCCAGGAAAGTTCGAGCAGCATGGCGGACAAGATGGCAGGCATTTCGCAAATCACTGAACAATCCGCTTCAAATACACAGGGCGTGGCGGCGTCGGCGGAAGAACAGACCGCATCCATGGAAGAAGTAGCCGCATCTGCAGAAGCATTAAGCCGGATGTCCCAGGATTTAAAAACATCTATTGGAAGGTTCAAGGTGTAAGAAAAAGGTAGACGATATTGGTATGAATTAACACCGCTCGTTTGAAATACATAATTGTTCGTAACCTTTTAAAAGAGGATTTATGAAAATAGTCTTCTCTAAGATGATCTCTGTTTTCGCAGTTTTGAACAGGGGTCATCTTTTTTAATCCAGATATGATACTGGTTCGAAGGACAAAATCCGGGAACAAGAAAAGAAAATGTCCCTCATCAGGGATATGAAGTGAAAAATTCATGAGTCATGTAAGAAATAACAGTCATATATTGAATGGTTCTGAACAAACTAAGGACGGTCTAAATAGTTTAAAAACAGAGGAGGACACTGCTATGGATATAAAGCTGTCTATGGCCGATAATGGCTTAACGGATGTGATCATGAATGTTGAAGGCATTGATTATGAAATCGGCATGGTAGAGGAACATCCCACAGCAGAGGGATATTATAGGGCATATTCTTATGATGGTGCATTATTGCAATCATCAGAATATCATTATGCCTTTGCAGACTTTGAACAAGCAATAAGCGCATTGCTGGATGTTTACCAAAGAATGCAGGATAAAAGGCAAAATCATTAAAAACAAAAGGGCTGGAAATGTAACTTTCTAAGGAAATGTTTCAACAATTATTACTTTGTATAGTTTAAGAATAGTAAACATTCCCTGCAGTTCCTTGGAATAAATAATCTTTCAGTAACAATTATTTAGTGGTACCAGATTGCTTCACGATTTAACTGTCATCCGCGAAGTGAGCCAAATTCCCGGCATAATCAGCCGATTTGGTTACTGATTCAGCCGCAATACTTGGGAATTCCAGCAGATTGCCCGACGATTTAACTGTCATCTACGAATAGAGCCAAATTCCCTGTGGATTCAGCCGTTTTGTTTAATGGTTTTCACTAAAAAGACTCAAAAGTCGATGCTATTTCTTAACAAAATATAAAAAAGGCCCGATTCAGCAAGTGAACCACAGCCTTCCCGGACCCTATATACGGTTACCTTGTATCTTTTGCTATATCACATTCGTTGAAGTGCTAAAGAACGCGCACTAATTTAATCTTCATCTGATTTCACCGGTGCTTGTTTTGAATGTTTTCCTTCATGCTCGGCTAATGTCCATGACAAACCCGGTCTTTCAAAATCTGGTCCTTGCATGGATTCTCCCTTGGTGTTTTCGGCGGCTGCCTGTATCATTTTTTCCCTGTTATTCGGCAATCTACTCACCTCCTGTTTCTTGCTATTCTGTGTAGCATCAGTTGTTCATATACACAGGAGAGAGGTGGAAAAGGACAGAGATTCCAGGTTTAATTAATATGAATGGCAAAATATTTGCCGCATCCGGTAATGCTTATGATTAATTATTGATTGTATTTTATAGAAATTGACAAAAGCAGTGTAATATAAATGAATAAATAGTATTTTGATCCGGTGCTTTAGTTTAAATATTTTTTCCTTAAAACGGAACTGTTGGGTTTATTTAACTACCCTTAAGCCCTTCCCTTCAAGAATATCTCTAATGCCTTGTTCACAAACCCCATACGATCGCCAGGAACAAGATTCACACACAACTTGAATATCGGAGGGGACGACATGCTTTTCGATGAGCGACTCAATGTCCTCCCAACTCAGAATTTGTCCGACTTGAAGGCCTAGTTTTCCTAATATTGCGGCATCTCTTTTATAAATATGCTCGTCTTGGCAGTGGTATTCACCTGAGTTTGGGTATTTTTCACACAACTGATCGGGCCCCTTTATAAGTTGAATATTCATTTTGGGGTTTTCTCTCAAGGTTTGATGCAGACGTGTCATATTTTCAACGTATTCTTGGGAATAGCCCATTCCCCGAAAGCCCAACAGGCAAAATAGGTGATGACCTCTTAGCTTAAACATAATTTCCCCCCATTTAGTCATGCTGCGATTCACTACGAATGTTAACCAAAACAATTAACAAGTTAACTAATTTTTAATTATCATAACATAACATACCGATTCAATTGGAAACTTTTAAAAATGTACTTTAGGTAATATCTCGTTATCGACTAATTTTTATTTATTGCTTCTAGTTTCTTATGTGGAATTATATTTTTTTATTTAAAGAAAAATGGGACTTCTATTAATAAAAGAATGAGGTGAACTTGTTCAATCACCACGGGCGTTTCAAAAAGGTAAAGTATAGTTAATAGATTACCAGCTTTTTTGGAATCAACTGAAGCAGGTTTTTGTTCTTTATGGAAAAAATCGACAGTGGTAAAAGCTGTATATATTTTCTATATAAATATTATATAGAAAGAGGTTGTAATGTACTTTTTATGTCAAAATTGCTAATTGTATTTTTAATGTTTAGATAGTATATTTTACTAACTCGATTGTATTTATATCGAGAAAGTGATAGTCTTTGTAGACATACCCTATGTATAGGAGAACATAATCTATGGTAGTGAAATGACACATACTACTATTTATTAAAGAACTCACATTACTAATTTACTAGCCATAACCGGGTTCGTAACAAAGGAAAAATATTCTTTATGTTAAAATACGCGGATAAAAGGAATGACACAATGGATAAAATTGCGTTATTAAAAAGTCTAAAAAATGCCCGTCAAGGTAACATCTTTTCCTTAGAGATTCCAAACCATACAATTGAAAATGGAAAGCAAATTGAGGAATTGGCCGAGGAATTAGTACGAGATGGAAACATTAAATTAAGAGAGTGTGTTCAGAGAGAATACTCAATTTATTTACATGGAATAATCAAGTATGCATCCGAATAACCGGGTGCTTTTTTAAAGTCGGCGAAGCACCGCTTGCATTAAGAATTATCACACTTCCTTTTATTTCAAGTAGTTAATCTCCATTTAAATCCTATTTTGAACTAAAAATGACTATATTTTTCAAGTTCATGTCACCTACGGGAACGTGGAACCACCATTCAAGAAAATATAGGGATTGGGCGAATAAGAGTACGACAATGAGATTGCCCCAACTTTATTCAATTTAAATAATTTTGTATTAACATTCTGTATTAGATACTTTTTCACTCAAAAAGAAAGAGGTTTCTTGTTTGGATTTATTAACGGGAATAAAAAACATGGTCAGTAGGAAGAAACATATTTTTCAGATAAAGTCTCCAGCATAGTGAGCCCTACCCAGAATTCAGGTTCAATATCAAACCCACCACATAGTCAAAAGATGCTTGTTTTATCCCCTATACAGTGTATTGTTCAATTGTATCTAGATTGTTCTTCAACTACTGCCCAAACAGCAAAAATAAAGTGTAATTAGATAATTATTAACAATGATAAAGACTGAATAAATTTTTTCCCAACAAACAAAGGCATTTTTATTTGGGCTAAGGACATTTTTATTGAAGAAGATAAGTTCCATCTTTTAAGAATATGAACAATGAAGATGTTTATTTCGATGGATGGATATAGGAATAAGCAAAACCTAGTCTAAATGGGTGAATACTTGGATGACAACTGCTATTAAATCCATCCATCAAGCAGAAACTCTGAGAAGACATGTGCAGAATTGGTGACGATTGGGGACGTACTGAAATTCTAATGAGGCTGCGTAAACCCTTGGCAACCTAGAATGGTTGCTATAATTCTTAGCTTTTCATTTCCTTCGTCCTGATATTTTTTTGATAGTGATTTAAAGAGAATATATACAAGATCTTTTTGTAGAAGGGCTTCTATCGCAATTTTTCCTGTTAGATGTTGGAACAGAATAATGATTAATTTCATTTATTTCCTTATTTCTCCTAGCTTGATTTTTTGTTTATTTTTATTACAAATCTAAGGAGAATGGCACTAAAAATACTGGAGAGTAATACACTTCCAATACCCATCCAAATAATTGTATTAAGTTTTTGTCTGTAATCCGGAAACATATGCTGGTCTCCTTTGTGAATTGAATTACCTTATTAGTTACCAAGCAGGAAAATAATTATGTATGTCACAAGCATAAAGGTTAAATAGTAACATGCCCCACTATCTGGTTTTAACAGAACGCTGTAGGCATTTTTATATTCCCAAAGTAAAAGTAAAAAATAATGTAAAATTTGTTGTTTTAAAAAGAATTGCAAAAACGGTGGAATTAACATCATTTTTTAGTTGTAATCTCTGCCTCTTTTCCTTCGGTTAAATAAGGATTATTTCTTAAATGGTGGGGAAGACGACCATAAGAATATTGAAGTTGCTTTGGACACGATACTTTCTTACAGCGTATTAGCACCGAAGTTAGATATAACATTAATGATGATGCATTATGAGGTGTGATATATTAAGAAATCCAATTAAAATAATGATGAATATTGTAGGTTTTTTGGTTGATTCCTATGAAAAAGGATTTGCTTTTTAGGGCTTTGCTTTTTTGCGTCCTCGTTTAAAAATATGTCAATAAAGATCTTCTAATGAACCCGTACATTTAATCATGAATCGGAAGCAATGGATTAAAAACCAGTATGGACAGCTCAGTTATTTGTAATTTATCTAAAACAAAAAAAAAGCCCAATGGGCCGCACTATTGTGAATTTACTCTTTTGTTTAACGCTTTTTTTCCATTCTTACCATATTGGGGCTTTGAATCAATACTTAAACCTAAGTGATTAAGAGCCTGTTGCAAAGTCGCTGCGGTCTCAACGTCTTTAAAATCCAATCCTAAACTGACAATTGTTTGTGCAATTTCTGGACGGATTCCTGTTATCATTGCTTGTATTCCAGTCAATTTCAATGCTTTTATGATTTTAAACATTTGATCAGCGACCATCGTATCAATAATTGGGACGCCGGAGACATCAAAAAGCACAGTATGTAAGTTAAGTTTAGTACCTTGATTTAATGAGGTTTCCATTATCAATTGAGCCCGGTTAGTGTCTATTGAACCAACTATCGGTATTACAGCGATGTCATCAATGATGGGAACAACAGGTACAGATAATTCTTCTAAAGCTGTATACGCAATTTTCATTAATTCGTTACTTCTGTTCTCATAAACTTCCCCGATTACACTGAAAACTTTATCAAGCAATGGGTCTATGATCTTGGATACATCGAGCATAGTAATGGCTGCAAACTGCTTTTTCTTTAATTCCTCAGTAAAGACATCCCAGATGACTGTCCTGTAAAAAGATACTGCTCTTAGTGCATTACTTAATGAAACATCGTATTTTATAGCAAATGTTGCAGCCTTTACGCCCCAGTCGGTGACTTTTTTATTAATTAAATCTTGGTCGGAATATAGTGCTTCTCCAAAATATTTGATCAGTTCCCCCCTATATTCTATAAGTATAGCCTGTGGGGCACCAGCTTTATTTAAACCTTTTGTATATTCAGAATCAATGAGTTGGTAAATTTTTTCTGCTAAAACCGACTCATTTTCAACGATTTTTTCACCTATATAACGTAATTCTTCCTTCACTTCGCATCCCCTTATGAACTTATATTGTATTCGTACACTATTCATTTTATCGGCCTAAAGATAAAGCAACTGTTTTTATTATATCTCAGACAGGTGATTTTTAACGGTATCCAAACAAGGATTTTTACCTTTAGTTAAAAGCTTATATGAGGAATTGAAATTTGACTACAATTTTTTCGGGAATTAACGATTAATAAGAGGGAAATTATTCTTGATGAACGGGGGAAGGTTACAGGTGCTTCATTTTCCGTTGTAATGCTAGTTAGTGCTCGTTAGTTTCTCTAAACATTATTTCTTTTTTTCTATGTGCAAAAGAGTCGCCGAAGCAACTCTCTCTCTTTAATTTCTTGTTTAAGAATGAAAATTCCTTTAATTAATTAAGTATTGATTCAATGCTTGTTGTAAGGTTCCTAAGGTCTTGGTGTTTTTATCAAATTTGAAGCCTAAGTGGATCATTTTTCTAACTACCTCGGCTCTTAATCCTGTAATCACCGTTTGACATCCCATCATAGCACTGCCATCAATAATTTTCATTAAATGTTCGATTACTTGATTTTCCATCTCTGCAATTCCAGATAAGTCCATAATTAATTTTTGAATACGTAACTTTCCAATCTCCATTAAAACTTTTTCCTCAATCACATTTGTTCGAAAAGTATCAACACTACCAATCAATGGCAAAATACAAATAGAGGGTGTTATTGGTATAATTGGTACCGATAGATTTTCAACTAATTCTCTTTGAGCTTTTATCAATGAATCCTTGTATGTAGAATAATTAATAAAGAAAATATTTAAAAATTGGTCGATTGAACTATTTATTTTCTTTTCCAACAAAAAAAATTCTTCCAGTGCAATTTCTTTTGCTACCTCGTTATATTCTTTTAAAAAATCCCACAAGGTTCTGCGAATTGCCTGAACCCACTCTAATTTGAATGATAATGTTAATTCGTGAGTAGCCCATGCGATACCTTCCTGTTTCGCAAAGGATTGAAGTTCTTGATCTCTGCCTTCGACAATGTAACCAACCAACTTATGCGCATTATTTACAAGGTCAATATTTCCGAATCTAAGAATGTCCTCAATTTTATCTCTTACATTTGATGCTTCGGTTAATAAAGCATTTTCAAACTTTTTTTTATTTTGTCTGATGAATTCCAATATTTTGTCTGTTTCTTGAACCAATTCCATCAGTTACTCCCCTTTTTAGTTAATCACATATTTTAATACCCTAGATTTGTAAATACTAAACCGTTTACAAGAAATTTTATTTTCAGTTTGCGAAATGATTAATTATGTAAAAGATGCCATAGATATAAAATCAGAAAATGATTTAACGGTCTCAGGTGAATAACATGGCAATTATAATCAATAGTGATGTGATGTTGGCTAAAAGGAAAATGAGCGTAACAGAACTTTCGAAGAGGTAATAACAATGGCTAACCTTTCTATATAGCTCCGGAGCTGTCATTTGGCGGCTCATCTTTTTGAACTAAAGGATTAGTTTAGATAAATATGTCATTATGATAAGCTGTAAAAAGAAAAACAGTCATTCGTAAATATGGGAGAGAAAAAAATGCTGCAGTCACTGATCTTTGATATGGATGGTACACTATTTCAAACAGATAAAATTTTAGAATTGTCACTGGATGAGGCTTTTAATAATTTAAGGTCACTAAATGAATGGAATGGGCCAACTCCTATTGAGAAATACCGTAAGATAATGGGCGTTCCTTTACCTAGAGTATGGGAAATTTTAATGCCAAATGATTCATATGAGGTAAGAAAACAAACTGATGCCTTTTTTCTGGCAAGCTTGCTTGATAATATCAGTAAAGGAAAAGGGGCGTTATATCCCAATGTACAGGAAGTGTTTAACTTTATAAAAGCAAATAATTGTTCAATATACATAGCAAGTAATGGTTTGTCGGAATATCTAAATGCAATTGTAAGTCATTATCATTTAGAAGCTTGGGTTACTGAAACATTTAGTATCCAACAAATACAATCGATGAATAAATCAGATTTAATTAAAATTATCATTCAAAAATATAATATTAAACATGCAGCTGTAGTTGGAGACCGCCTTTCTGATATTAAAGCCGCTAAAGATAATGGTTTAGTTTCAATTGGATGTAATTTTGATTTCTCACAAGAAGATGAACTTGCTCAGGCGGATATAGTAATAGATGACTTAATTGAATTAAAAACAATATTACCAGAAATGAATAATACTCGAAGAACAGGTTCTTGAACTGAAGATTAAAGCGTTTATTTTTATTAACGTGGCAGCATCATGTAATAAGTGAAGGCATATCCCTTTATTTCATTAAGATATTGAGACGTAGTTTAATCCTTTAGTGACAATAAAAAACCACTAAATTAATTAGTGGATGTTTCTAGTTTATTATTTAAGGCTTTATCTATGGCATTGGCAGCGGATTTTACATCAATGTACATTTCAGTTTTTTGGCTCTCGATATAGGTGACCTGGAAGGTTGGCGTTATTTCGATTTCATTATGCTGGGTTTTATAAATAACTGAGATTATAGGTTTTTGATTTTCTGAAAATGTATGTGTAATTTCCACATCTTTGAAGTAAAATAGTTCCTCTAAGAGCTTTTCTAATTGGTCTATGGACATTTGGTCTACGGACATTTGTTTAGTCTCCTTTCCAATTACGGAGGGATCGGACTAAGAAAAGTGGGAAATACCCAAAGAAATAATTTTTTCTCTATTATTATAACATTTTTTGGTGTAAGAATCCATGACAGGTTTTATTACATCTGGTGATTGTATATTTCATAAAGAAGTCGATGCCTTTTTTGCGGGTGATTCCAACTTTCACTAGGAGCAATACTAGTTTGATCCCTTGCGCTGCCCTTATAGTCGTGGGAATCTAAAATGATCAAAATTTGAATTGAAAATTGGTACAAGGATTGCACATTGCAGCTGTTTATTTGGTGGTTTCCTTCTAGAATACCCTGCCCGCTTATGTTGTTTGAATTTTTTTAAGGGACTAGTATATATCAGTCCTCTATTTAGTACCAATAAGAGTTTTGTGTCGCTTCTTGTTTACTAAAGAATCATAAAGAATAGGTAATATTAAAAAAGTGGGAGAGATTAAATGTTTCCAATATTAGAGACAGAAAGACTCATACTAAGAGAAATCACTAAAGATGATGCAAAAGGTATTTTTGCATGTTTTTCTAATGAAAATGTAACTCGTTATTATGGACAGGAAACAATTAAGAATATAGAACAAGCGGAGAAATTCGTTGAATTTTTTTCGAGAAATTACAATGAAAAAAGAGGCATACGTTGGGGGATTGAAAGAAAAGGGATCAAAGGTATAGTTGGAACAATTGGCTTTAATTCTTGGTTTGCTAAACATAAAAGAGCAGAAGTAGGTTATGAAATTCATCCAGACCAGTGGAGGAAAGGATATGCTGCAGAAGCAATATCCAAAGTGCTTTCATTTGGTTTTGATGTTATGGATTTATCTCGGATAGGTGCTGTTGTATTCATTGACAATGAAGCATCTAAAAATTTACTAACTAAAATTGGTTTTCAAAAAGAGGGAATTTTAAAGGAATATATGTATCAAAATGGTGTAGCACACGATACCTATGTCTATTCCTTACTTAAAAAGAATAAGTAAATTGGGTACATCAATTAATATGGAAGTGAAAGCCTTTTTGTTATTCAAGTACGGAGAAGTTATTGGAACAAAAGTTTCGACGTATGGCTGTACCGTTTTATTAAAGGAATCAGTGATTGAAGGATGGTGATAGCTGCCACTTGAATAATAGAAATTGAAGTAGTTTACACGGTGAACAAAACTCATTTGTTCTTTTGTTAACCCTTGCGCAGTTCGATTTGTATAATTGGGAAAAACGCGGTCAATTTCAATTAGAATAACGTAATCACCCGCCAGAATACCGTCTTGTATAAAACGCACAACCTCTTCAATATAAACTTTTATGTCATTGTAAGAATACAATACAGCACAGTTCTTTGGTTCTTACACAAATGGTTCATTTTGCTTTTGAAGTGATTACCCTTTCTTTCTGTATTACCTTATTTCATTCATTTACCAGATTACTGAAAAAATCTAAAAATCTGGCTTGGTCAAAAAGTTCAAATCTGTCCCTATCAATATTGTCAGTTATAGGTAATAATGTAGTAGAAAAATTCAGAATGATAAATAACTTGAACTGACAATACAGTTCAAAAGGGGAATGGTTATGGAAATTATTCAAGCGGATATTGAAGCACTAGAAGGTATCGTTCCATTGTTTAATGCATATCGTGTATTTTACGGTCAACCAAACGATGAATTGGGAGCAAGAAAATTTATTCAAGAGAGAATAACAAATAAAGAGTCCGTGATTTTTATCGCTTATGAGAGTGATAAACAGCCTGTGGGTTTTGTACAGGTTTACCCCGTTTTTTCATCTGTGGGAATGCAGCGGGCCTATATACTTAATGATTTATTTGTTGTTCCGGCTGGGAGAAAAAAAGGAGTAGGCAGGTCACTTGTTGAGCGTGTTTATCAGTTTTGTGAAGAAATGAAAGGCAGGTATGTTACATTACAGACAGCACCTGATAATCATACTGCAAAAGCACTGTATGAGGGAATGGGAATGCACTTGGATAATGAGTATGAAAATTATATTAAATACTTTTAGTCATTCCTAGAAAGCTGCCATTTCGGCAGCTTTCTTGTGGTGCAGCATTTCGCAAGCACATTATATATAAATCGGGATATTTCACTTCCTGCATCCAAAGTGGTCGATTAGTCTTGCAGAGGAAGGAAGTCAAATGCGGTCATAAAAATGTCGGGATACTATCCGATATATATAGTAGAAAAGGTAAATCTCTTTAAAGGGGATTTTTTATATTTTTTTAATGTATTTCGTATGGAGTGGGGTTTATGGGGGTTACGAGCAGTCTTCGGACACGACTATCCATAGTTTTTGGATTGATTGTGGTTATTTTAATTTTATCATTAAGCATAATTATAGGGCAGCGCTCTGTTAAAGAGGTTGAGTCTGAAATCGGCAATTCCCTTGGGGAAGCTGCGTATGGAATGGGAGAAAACCTGGATCAATATATGTGGTCCCGGTATGGAGAGGTATCTCTCATTAGCAATTTGAAGGAATTAAGGGAATCACATGATTATAGCAGCATCGAAAATTATTTTAATCAATTAAAAGATAATTTTCCGTCCTTTTCATGGGTTGGTTTTACAAATAAAGACGGTACCGTACTTGCTTCAACAGATGGCATTCTTAGAGGCGCAGATATTTCTGCCCGGCCGGTTTATGCAGAAGCGTTGGATGGGACATTTATCGGAGATGTGCATGAGGCGGTGCTTCTTGCCGATTTATTGCCTAATCCAACGGGTGAAGAAATGAAGTTTGTTGATATAAGCACACCTGTGTATGGCTTTGATGATCAGTTAATTGGGGTGCTGGCTACCCATTTGAGCTGGAAATGGATGAAAGAAGTGGAAGAATCCATGGATCAAACATTACATAATCGAAAAGGCATTGAATTTTTTATTATAAGTGAAAAAAAGAATGATGTGATCCTTGGACCTAAAAAGATGTTAGGGAAGTCTTTGGATGTTAAAAGTATCGAGTTAGCGAGAGCCGAAAAAAAGGGTTGGACCGTTGAAAGATGGGAAGATGGGAAACAATACCTGACAGGATATGTAGTGACGGACGGCTATAAAGATTATCAAGGACTAGGCTGGACCGTATTAGTACGGCAGCCTGTAGATATTGCTTATGCGCCAGTCAAAGAACAATTACAACGTTTCTTTATTATTACAGGATTGATCCTGGTCGTTCTTTTTGCTTTGGGTGGATGGTTAATTGCCGGACAAATTACACAACCTTTGAAAAGAATTACCCGGGTAGCTGATCGCCTGAGTGAAGGGGATACAGTCGAAATTCCACCATATAAAGGAATTAGCGAGATAGAAATTCTGTCAAATTCATTAAGGGATCTTATTGCGAATTTGACGAAGACAGAGACAGCTTTGGAAAAAATGGAGAATGTGGCCCGCCATGATCAGTTGACAGGCCTCCCGAACCGAAATGCCCTTGATATTTACCTGGAAAAGGCAACCCGAAAATATGAAACTTTAACGCTATTATATTTAGATTTGGATGGCTTTAAATCTGTAAATGATACATTAGGGCATGATGCGGGCGATAAACTTCTTAAGAAAGCAGCTGCACTTTTAAAAGAAAATGTGCGCAGTGATGAGTTAGTTTCAAGAATTGGCGGAGATGAATTCGTGATCGTCCTGACTTCAATAACCGATCCTGTAAAAAATGGGGAAATAATAGGCGAACGAATTATTTCCATGATGAATAAGCCGTTTAATATTGATGGTGAAATCATTCATGTCGGATGCAGTGTTGGCGGGGCAGTCTGGAACGCCCGGAGAAGCAACTCCGTAAGTGATGTTATTAAACTGGCCGACCAGGCTTTATATAATGTGAAACGTACAGGAAAGAACCGGGTTCATATTTATAAAAAAAATGTTGATTTTGCTTCATAAAGCTGGCTGTTGAAATTTACTTGATTTATCTTATTCTGCTGAGGACAAACGTCTGTTGACAAGTAGTCAAATGCATCGAATCAATTAACGCCATAGCAGAACAATCATCATCCGGAACAGAAAATGTATCGGATGCGGCACAGGAGCAGTCGGTTTAATTGGAACCAAGACGCAGAAGAGCTGCAAACATAAAAAGGTAAGTTTAAAATCTATCACGCATTTAATAAAAACATAATCGCCAATCAACTAAAAGGGAGTTATGTTTTTTTATTTTTAATCCCACAAGCTAACCTTTTATATGGTCTTGTTCATTCAGCGATCCTGCCGTCTAACAGCCTTCAAATTCGTTGAGTCGCGGTACAAGCAAATTGAGTGTAAAATGTATGCTTAACCCCTATACTAAAGGTGATTAAAGAATCGGAGGGATAAATGTGCATATTGAAATGTGGACAGACTTCGCTTGACCATTCTGCTATATTGGCAAAAGGCGTCTGGATGACGCCATTAAACAGATTGACCATCCAATTGAAGTGACTTATCGAAGCTTTGAGTTGGATCCGACAATGGAACGTGATATAAAAGAAAACATGTATGAACTGTTAGCCAAGAAATATGGCATGAGCATAGCTCAAGCAAAAGCAAATACGGGGAACATGGTGCAAATGGCAAAGGACGTTGGATTGGATTATCAAATGGATACCCTGATTTTAACGAACACCTTTGATGCGCACCGTTTGACGATGTATGCAAAAACACAGGGTTTGATGAAAGAGATGACCGAACGGATTTTACGTGCCTATTTTACCGAATCCAAGCATATCGGAGATCATGAAACATTAACGGAGCTGGCAGCTGAAGTAGGGTTGGACCGGGAAGGTGTAGCAAAAATGCTTGCAAGCGATGAGATGGCTGACGCGGTTCGTGCCGATCTGCAAACCGCACAACAGTATGGAATTACTGGCGTCCCATTCTTCCTGATAAATAAAAAATACGCCCTCACTGGTGCCCAGCCAACTGAGGTGTTTGTCCAGGCATTGAAAAAAATCATCGCAGAGGATGAAATCACCTTCCTAAACAAAGAAGGGGCAACATGTGATGACGATGGGTGTGAAATCCCTGAAAAGTAGTATGGCTCAGCAAAATCTCAATAAGGAAAAGTTTTTGTTGCACAGCCTGAGGTAATGAACTAGATTATGGACAAAAGGACACGCTTACGTAAGTAGGTGTGTCTTTTTTGTATAGGTTTAAATACTATGCAAATAGATTGCTATATATAGAACCGATACCTCCAAGGAAACTACCAATAAGAAACGGAATGGCTGTTTTTGTTTTATCTGCCCCAAATTTGCATAGACAGTCAAATGCTTCATTTGACGTGAAAGAAGCACCCATTCAGGAGATCACTTCTAAAGGATTGCGTACTGCCGAAGCGGAGTATGAACTGGACATTCTAGTTTTTGCTACCGGGTTCGACGCCTTGACTGGACCCTTGTTTAAAATTGATATCCGCGGTAAAAATGGGCTGGCCTTAAGGACAAATGGTCCGATGGAGTACAGTTTAGGACATACCTTGGCATTGCAGCCGCAGGCTTTCCGAACCTCTTCATGATCACTGGTCCGCAGAGTCCTTCCGTGCTGAGCAATATGATGGTATCTATTGAACAGCATGTTGAATGGGTGGCGAATTGCATCGGGTATCTTCGCCGGCATCATGTGGAAACGATTGAGGCTAAGGTAGAAGCAGAAGAGTATTGGAGCCAGCATTGTAATGATCTGGCTGACGCCGTGCTCATAACAAAGACGGACTCCTGGTATATGGGTGGAATATCGAAGGCAAGCCACGTGGTCTCCTGGCATATCCCGGGGGTGTTGAGCCATACCGCCAGATTTGCGATGATGTTGCAGTTAAAGGCTATGAAGGATATTCTTTAATGTCTCCTTCAAAGACTTTGTCGTGAAAACTGACTATCCGGAAGTAAGGGCGCAGGTCCTCGTATCATGTGATAACACTCAGACAACAAAACCCAAGAAAACACTTATTGCCCTGCCAACAGCCGCTTACCAATCCAGTACCCTATGTGATAAGGAAAGATAAAAATATTTTTCAGTATGATACATGAAAAAGGACGTTTTAAGATTTCACAGTGTGGCGTACTTTTCTGTTACCAATTGATCCTTGGTCAGAATTATTAGTAAAAAGTCAGAAGATTGGATGCTACAGGAGCACAAGTCTTTGACTCGCTTTTCGTTGGTAAAGCAGAGGCGATAAAATGCATTGAAACTAACACAAGCTGTCCGGACAATCCATGCCCATTAACCTAGACAATTGTAAACAGGAAAATAAAAGCAAAAAGTTTTTTAAAGAGATCTCGTTTTTGGCACGAATCTTGCAATTAAAACATTAAGGGTGGCAGAGTATTGTAACGGAGAATGATAAAGGACCGTTAACAAGCACAATGTGGCAATTTGGAGGTTGGCAAAACTTGTAAAGGCAACATCCTCTTGCTAGCGGCAGAAAAAGCAGGTGGTAAATGGAGGTGTTTCAGAACCAAAAGAAACCTACTAAAAGGAAGCAGGGTGTATTAGGCAGAGTTCAACTAGAAGATATAGATATTGTGTTTATATTTTATTCAAGATTTTGGACATATCAAACGGTTGAATTTCGCAAAGGAAAATATAGCAGAAACACAGCGACCTTTTGTGAGACTAATTTTATCTTTCGTATATCTTGGTGAGTTTTCAAGGAGCATGCTTATCTGAAATACTTAAAAAAACAGGCGAAAAATTTTTTCAAAGGGGGAAAAGAAACTGTTAACCGAAATCAATGGAAGCAAACTTTATTATGAAGTTCATGGAAAGGAAGATGGAGAGCCCATTTTTTTTATCCACGGTGCGCCTGGAATAGGAGATTGTCGAGCTGATATTGTATCGTTCTCATCCTTGGGAGAAGAATATAAACTAGTTTTCATAGATATGCGCGGATCAGGGCGCTCAGAAGAAAAACCTCCGTTTACTCATGAACAATGGACAGCTGACATAGATGCGCTTAGACAATATTTAAACCTTAATCAAATTACTATCATGGGCCATTCATACGGCGGGTTTCTCACCCTGGAATACTTGCTGCGCTATCAGGAAAATGTCAAGCGTGCGATACTAGTAGATACAGCAGCAAACAGCAAGACTGTAAATCAATCGGTTGACAGGGCATTGGAAAGTGACCTTCCAATTGATAGAGAAAAGGTTATCCGATTGTTCGCAGGGCAGGCTAGCTCAAATGAAGAGATGAAAGAGGTATTTGGTTCCATTCTTCCGTTATACTCGGTGGAATATGACGAAAAATTGGCGAAACAGGGCCTGGAATTGATATTTTATCACTATCAGACGCATAATTACGCGTTTCATGAAAATCAACCTAATTATGACGTGACTGGCCGATTGAATGAAATAAAAGTTCCTGTTCTTATCACTGTGGGAAGACATGATTGGATCACTCCTGTAGCTAGCTCAGAGGAATTGAACAAAGGAATTAATGGTTCAAGGTTGGCCATTTTTGAAAACAGCGGCCATTCACCCCACCAAGAGGAAAATGCAGAATTTGTGAAGGTAGTAAGGGAATTTTTAGCTCAGTAAAAATCTTAAGTTATTTCTGACTTTCAAGAAGCCTGTGTGTTAACCATCCATGAACAGTTAAGCATGTTCCTTGAAAACCCCAGCCAAGATCCGAGAAATTGGAAGAATAACGTTAGCCTGTTATGAATTACAACGTTTATCACTTGAGATTGATAGTAATATCCTATATTATTAATTATTAAAAATATTTAATAAATATGGCATTGTCGCAAAAAGTGACTTCATTTAGGTGGAATCAACATTACAGCTTGCCATCATTTATTAAATGTTTCACTGGGAATGACGAGGCAGTCCCTATTTTTTATCTATTATTATCTGAAAATAACGAATTGATTTCCAATTTATTTGGGAGAAGGGGGAAAAATATGCAAGGCATCGTAGAATTTCTTACTGGAAAACAGCAAGAGATGCTTCAAACATTACAGCAAATCGTAGAGAGGGAATCTCCTACACTGGATAAAGAAGCAACCGACCATTTAGCCGAATTCATTTCGGGTCTGTTTGAAGAATTAACCGGCGGAAAAGCAGACATCATCCCAAATGGGGAATATGGTAATCATGTTAGGGGGGAATATGGAAATGGTGAAGATCAAATCCTGCTGCTGGGGCACTTTGATACAGTCTGGCAAAAGGGAGACATTCATCAAAAAGTTCCCTTTAGAGTAGTGGATGATATCGCATATGGGCCTGGTGTTTTTGATATGAAGGGTGGTTTGGTACAGGGATTATATGCATTGCATACTCTTAAAGAATTAAACGAAACCATAAACAAAAAGGTAGTTTTCTTATTCACCTCAGATGAAGAGCTAGGAAGTCCTTCTTCCCAAAGATTAATAGAGGAAGAGGCGAAAAAGAGCAGTTGTGTTTTTGTTCTGGAGCCGGCCCTGGAAGGCGCACTAAAGACTGCGAGAAAGGGTGTGGGGATATTTAAGCTTCGAATCAAAGGACGGGCTGCCCATGCCGGAGTTGAACCGGAAAAAGGTTTAAGCGCCATACTTGAACTCGGCAAACAGATTGTCTATTTGCATGAATTAACAGATTATTCAATTGGTACGACTGTGAATGTTGGGAAGGTTTCGGGAGGGACAACGGTAAATGTAATTGCCGAAGAAGCTGAAGCAGATATTGATTTACGGGTCAAAACACAAGCTGAATTCGATCGTATCATTCCAATTATCAAGAATCTTCCATCCCATATAAATGATGTAGAAGTAACTGTGGAAGGCGGAGTCAACAGGCCTCCATTGGAAAGAACGGAAGCGGTTGCGGCCCTATTTAATACAGCCAAAAAACTGGCTAAAGAACATCTCGGATTTTCTTTATTGGAAAAGGAAACGGGCGGTGGAAGTGACGGCAATTTTACCGCGCCATTCGCTCCGACCCTTGATGGTCTGGGTGCCGTTGGAAGCGGGGCACATGCGTTGGATGAACATCTTATCATTTCGGAAATGCCAAGAAGAAGTGCCTTGCTGGCCTTGCTGCTGAAGGAAGTTAGCAAGTAAATAAAAAGGAGGAATCAGGATGAAGACAAGTATAGAATCAGTCCAAAGCCAGCTAATTCAAGAGGTTGATCAGGAATTATTGATGGAGTTCACAAGAAACGTAGGTTCAGAGGTTCGTTTATCAGGTACGGAAGAAGAGCTTCGTGCATTTGAATATGTTAAGGCCAAGCTTGAGGAATTTGGTCTGGAAACCGAATTGACATTGAAGGATGCATACATTAGCCTGCCTGGAACTTCAGATTTAAAGGTAAATGGCCAGAGTTATCCATCCATTACTCATTCTATGGCGGTATCCACAGAAGCGGCAGGGATTGACGGGGAGATTGTATATGCGGGTAAGGCAGTAGCGGCTGATTATTCCAGCGAGCCGGTAGCCGGAAAGATCGTTTTATTGGACGGGCTTGCAATACCCGGGGCAGTCCTGCAGGCGCAAATGGCGGGCGCAAAGGGAGCAATCTTCATTAATGCCGAATATACACATGAAATGATTATCTCTCCTGTATGGGGAAATCCTACTCCGGATACATATAAGGAATTGCCTGCGATTCCAGTCGTTTCTGTGAATTTCCAGGATGGCCAGGAAATCAAGGAGCTAGTAAAAAATCAATCCCGATGCAAAGGGTGGCTCAAAGCTGAGGTTGATTCCAGGTGGAGAAAAATCCCGACGCTTACCGCTACAATTACCGGGAATACAGAACCCGATAAATATATCATGTTCAGCGGCCATATTGATTCATGGCATTATGGGGTTATGGATAACGGAACAGCAAATGCAACCATGATGGAAGTGGCCAGGATTCTTGCTGCTAACAAAGACACGCTTCGCCGTACGCTTAAGCTGGCCTTCTGGTCGGGCCATTCGCATGGGCGTTACGCAGGCTCTACACTGTATTGTGATGACAATTGGGAAGATCTTCATGAAAATTGTGTTCTACATATTAATATTGATTCAGTCGGTGGAAAAGGCGCCACGATTTTAACAGAAGCCAATTGCATGGCTGAAACAAGGGATCTGGCTAAAAAGTCATTAAAGGAATTGACAGGGGATGTTTTTGAAGGGTCCCGCTTTGGACGGTCCGGAGACCAGTCCTTCTGGGGGCCTGGTGTTCCTTCCCTGTTTATGGGATTATCCGAGCAACCACAGTCCAATAGCCCTGCATCTGAAGCGTTTTCACAATTGTTCGGCGCAGGTAAAGCGGGTGGCTTCGGATGGTGGTGGCATACCAAGGAAGATACGATAGATAAAATTTCTCCGGAAAATTTGGTTCGTGATTGCAAAATCTATTTATCCATCATATATGAAGCATGTTCTTCAGATATTCTCCCAATCAATCAGCTGGCAGCAGTTGAAGAATTGGAAGGTTTCATCCACGCGTACAAGGAGAAAGCGAAAGGATACTTGGAATTCGATGTAACGCTAAATCGGATAGAAGAATTGAAACAAGGCTTAAAAGAATTGGGAAACATTGTAAAAAGACCGCTTTCTGAAGAGCGCATCTCGATTGTCAATCAAACGATCATGGAGCTTTCCAGAATTCTCGTGACTTTGAACTATGTGAAGGGTGACCGCTTTGATCATGATAAGGCATTGAAGCAATCTCCAATTCCATTGCTTACTGATATTGAAAAATTAGCGGGACTTGAAGCCGAAAACGATGATTTATTCCAGGTACTGACAAAATTAAAACGGAACCTGAATAAAGTGAATTATTCCTTTTTGGAAGCTGTACGTACCGTCAAACATACAGTCGGACAGCTGCAAAACTAATTTCAATAGTATGACAAAGGGAGAAATGCATACAGCCATTTCTCCCTTCTTTATTTAAATATATTTCTAAAGAACTGGTACAAAAATTGCAAGGTAAATCAAAAAAAAATAAAGAGGTGAACGTGTTGGATATCAAAGTAGTTCATGACGTGATAGAGAATAAGAAAGAGATATTTCTTGAAGACCTTTTCCGGCTATTAAAGCAACCCAGCATCAGTGCGCAAAATATCGGGATCAGTGAATGTGTGGAGGTATTGACGGGATTAATGAAGGCAGCCGGTATCGAAACGAAGGTGTTTGAAACACCAGGCCATCCAATCATATATGGAGAAGTCATTTCCCCCAAGAATGATGTTACGGTTTTGATTTATGGCCATTATGACGTTCAGCCTGCTGACCCAATTGAGGAATGGATAAGCCCGCCGTTTGAACCGCAAATCAGGGACGGGAAAATTTTTGCCAGGGGTGCCGGTGACAATAAAGGACAGTTAATGGCGCATGTTTCTGCAGTCAAGGCACTTTTAGAAGCTTACGGGGAACTGCCTGTCAACGTAAAAATGGTGTTTGATGGGGAAGAAGAAAGCCTTAGCGAAAGCTTTGCCCCATTCGTCGAAAGCCATAAGGATTTACTCGAGGCAGATGTGGTTTATACGTCGGACGGACCGTTGCATCACGATGGTACCCCTATGGTGATGTTAGGGTGTCGCGGGATGTTATATATCGAGTTAGAAGCGGAAGGGGCGAAACGTGACAACCATTCCGGGAATAAAGGAGGAATCACTCCCAACCCTGCGTGGGATTTGATTCATCTGCTGGAGTCCATGCGCACTGATAACGGCAATGTCTTAATTGATGGCTTCTATAATGATATTAGAGAACCGACAGAGTTTGAGATTGACCTTTTAAAGAAGCTTCCATTCGAATCAAAAAAAGCTGCTGAAGTGATTGGATTGCCATTGCTTGAAATGGATGGCGAAGAATATTACCGGAAACTTTCGTTGGAACCCACCTTCAATATCAGCGGCTTTACGAGCGGTTATGCGGGTGAAGGGGCAAAAACGATCATCCCTGCCAAGGCTAAGGCCAAATTGGATATTCGCCTGGTTGTCGACCAAAACCCTGATCATATCTATGAAAAAATTGAAAATCATGTAATGAACCATTCACCAAATGTGAAAATCAAATGCCTTGGAAAGGTGGAACCATCCAGAACACCCGCTCAACTCAAAATCGTCCAAACGATCATCCGGGCAATCGGAAAGTCTTATGAAAAGGAGCCGATTGTCATGCCGGCCATAGGAGCCACCTTACCTGATTATGTGTTTACTAAATTACTGGGACTGCCTTCTGTTTTGGTCCCTTATGCAAATGCGGATGAAAATAATCACTCTCCTAATGAAAATATGGATGTGGATTGTTTTATCAATGGAATAAAGGCAAGCTGCCAGGTGCTGATCGAATTAGGCAGAGACAGATAAGGAAACAGGCATTAAAAAGGAAAGAGAGCCTTGGCCCTCTTTCCTCTTATTAAATGTGGAATGCCTTATGTTTTTCTTTTTTTCGTGCTGTTTGCATATTGTAATTGATTTTTAGGCCCACCAGGAGCAAGAAAACACAAATACCGTTAATTGTGTACCAGCCAAAGTGCTCCCAAACAAACCCTAAAAGAAAACTGCCGATGCTTCCCCCGGCATAGTAGAAGAATAAATAAAGCGATGAGGCACTTCCTTTTGCTTCTTTTGCATGAACGCTTACCCAGTTTGTTGTGGCTGCATGTACGAAGAAAAATCCAAAACAAATGATAACAAGCCCGATCAGGATTAGAAACAGCGGTTTGCAAAGCGTCAGCAAAATACCGGCAGCCATGGTAAGAAGACCTGTGAATATCCGGCTGGGGATATCCATTACCGAATCTAATTTACCTGATAGCGTCGAGCTAAAGGTTCCAGCAAAGTAGGAAAGAAATAAAAGGCCGATTACGCTTGAAGATAAATGATACGGTGCCCCGTGCAGATGATAGGCCAAATAATTGAACAAGCCCATAAAAATAAAAAAGATAATGCCAGCAAGAAAATAAGCATCTCTCAGGTCCCTGTTTTTCAGATGGCCGCTCAAATGCCCGTACACTTCTTTAAGCTGTAGTGAACTGGCGGCAAAATGCCGGGATTTCGGGAGCGAGAAGGCAAAGAATAACAAGCATAACATTCCAATGATCCCCATCGTTAAAAATGCGGAACGCCATCCCCATAAATCCGAAGTGAAACCTCCAAGAATCCTGCCGCCCATGCCCCCGATCGTATTTCCGCTTATGTATAGCCCGATGGCGACTCCAATGGCTTTTTTATCAAATTCCTCTGCGATATATGCATAAGCGATTGCCGGCAAGCAAGCGAGGGCAAGGCCCTGCATCGTTCTTAAAAAGAGAAGGAGCCGGAAATCTGTGACAAAAAACATCAGGATGGAAAACACGGAAGATAATAAAAGCCCCCAGGTCATCATGTTTTTTCTTCCAACATGGTCAGACAATGGTCCGGCTATTAATAGAAAGATACTTAACGACAAGGTAACAAGTGATACCGTTAAACTTGCCATGGCGGGTGATACCGTGAATTCCTTGGAAATTAAGGGCAGCAATGGCTGGGTGAAGTGAAGATTCGAAAAAACGAGGAACGAACCGAAGCTGAGCGAGATTGTTGCCTTCCAAAACTCGGGGGTCCGTTCTTTAATATAATCATTTTGTCCTTGGTTCATGCTGTTCACAACCTTTTATGATTTTTCACTTTTATTTAAAATGCAATTTTTATGCCAAACTGTATGGCGGCTTGCAACTTGGCATGAAAGTTGCATGTTTCTAATGAATAAAGAAAAGGGGGAATGTTTATGAAAATTGTTTATGTACTTCCAGGACCAATCAGCCGTACAGACGAAGGCCGGGCAGAGATGGAGAGGAGATTGGAAATCCTGCGCTCCTACGCTGCACCTGGTACCCATGTTGATATCGTGGATGTGGATGAAGGCCCGGCATCAATCGAATCCTTATATGAAGAATACCTAAGTATACCAAATACGGTGGATCTTATGTTGGAAATGGAAAAAAAGGGATATGATGCCGCAATTTTAGGATGTTATGGGGATCCCGGGCTCGATGCAATCAGGGAAGTCACTGAGAAAATGGTCGTAGTAGGCCCTGGTGAAGCGGGTGTCATGGCGGCAGCAATGAGCGGATACCGGTTCTCCATCATTACGGTTACAAACAGCATTGTCAACCCTCTTCACCATTTAGTGGAGAAGGCAGGTGTAGGCAAAAAGCTGGCATCCGTCCGTGCTATCGAAACGCCTGTTTTAGAACTAGCTAATGACCGGGCGAAAACAATCGAAAAGCTTGTCGAAGAAGGGAAGAAAGCAATCGAGGAGGACCGTGCTGATACGCTTGTTTTAGGCTGCATGTCCATGGGCTTCCTGAATGTAGCCGAAGAAATGTCAAAAGAACTGGGTGTACCGGTCATCAACCCGGGCAGAATGGCATTAAAAATGGCGGAAGCATTGGCAGGGGCCGGGGTGTCACATTCCAAGCGGGCCTACCTTACACCGCCAAAGATTTTATCAGGGTCTGTAAGCTCTTCCAAAGGTTTACTGGTGAAAAAGGATAAAAGTGTGAAATAGAGGGCAATGGTTTACCCTCATTCCACCATTTTAAAGGGTTTTATAGGCGGATATCTTAACCCTATAAAACCCTAAATAACCAAAGTTGATCAAAAGGGGGGAGTCAACATGAAAATTGCAAAAATCGAAGCTAAAACAATTCGCACCGCTTTCAATGTAAGTGTTAATACGACATATGGGGAAATGCCTCCATACCAATCGCATTTAATCGTCCGGATTACAACTGACACAGGCCTTACAGGTCTTGGTGAAGCCTCCGAATTGCCATTCTTTACTGGGGAAACGGCTGAAACAATGAAAGTGCTGGTCGAAAATAACCTGGCACCTGCCATTATTGGAAAACCCGTTTATGCATTAAGGGATATCCATCATTCGATGGGAACCGTCCTGGGTCATGCAACCGGAGCAAAGTCGGCGATTGATATGGCATTATGGGATATTCAAGGAAAAAGATTAAATGCTCCGGTATACGAATTATTAGGAGGAGAAAGGAAGCGGCCAGTCAAGGTTGCCTATGTATTGGGAGATGAATCTCCGGATGATATGGCGGGTTTGGCTAAGGAAATGGCAGTACGCGGTTTTGATACCATCAAAATTAAGATTGGCAGCGACTACCGGAAAGATATTGAAGCAATACAGCGGATTCGCCAGGCTGTTGGACCGGATGTACACCTGAGAATTGATGCCAATCAGGGTTATGATGTGAAGACGGCCCTCCAGGTGATCAAGGAAATCAGCCCGAATGATATTGATTATATTGAACAGCCTGTACCAGGCTGGGATGTGGATGGCCTGAGGCAAGTGAGGCAGGTGTCTTCAATCCCGATCATGGCCGATGAAAGTGCCCATACGCTGAATGATGTTTATCGGCTGGCCAAAAGCGAAGCTATAGATCTTGTTGGAATTAAGCTCATTAAATGCGGGGGAATCTCTCCGGCTGTACAAATTGCCCAGTTTTGTGAAGCAGCAGGACTGCAATGTGTGTTAATCAGTCCGTTTGACACCTTGCTTGGAACCTACGCAAGCCTTCATCTTTCCACGATATTGCCGGGAAGCCATTCCCAGGAAATGGTCGGTCCGTATTATCTAAAGGAGGATCCATTCGGCAAAATGGATGTTAAAGGAGAGATGGATATCCCGAATGGAATAGGGTTCGGGGTAGAAGATATTTTTGATGGGCTAACAGAGGCATAAATTGTGAATCGCCAGCAATGGTTCATCGTCGCATTTATCAGCACAATTCACCTTCTCGCATTTTCACACCGTATGGAAGTGGTTCCCTTCCTGGTGGATTTAAAGGCAGTGTACCACGTAGGATTTGCAGAGGCGGGAGGACTCGTATCATCATTTTTGCTTGGGTATGCCATTTTCCAGATTCCAGCAGGAACCATGGCAGACCGTTATTCTCCGAGACGATTGATGATGATTGGCATAATGTCGATGATGGTCTCGGCAATTCTATTTGCTTTGATCCATACGTTTTTTCTGGCGCTGGTTTTGAGGTTTATAATGGGTGCTTCTGCCGCCATGATTTTCTCTCCTGCAATAAAGCTGATATCCGTCTTTACGCCTAAAGAAAAACGCGGGATCAGCATCGGGATTTTAGAGGGTGCAGCGGGAATGGGAATGTTATTATCCTTAACAGTTTTTCCGATCCTCTCAGCCTTTGTCGAGTGGCAAGTCTTATTTTTGTTTCTTTCCATTCTTTTGCTTCCTGTGCTGCTGATGTTTCCAAAGGTTCCAAAGGAAGAAATCGCTCAAAACGGAAAAGAGGTCAAGGAATCCCAGCCAGGCGGCATTATGTCTTTGTTAAAAAACAAAAAAATCCTGCGTTTGTTGGCCATCGCCTTTTTTGGATTATTCGGGCTATACGGATTTCTGGCATGGACACCCACCTATATGGAATCAGAATTGGGATATACCAAACAAGAGACCGGTTTGATCATGGCGGTCATCATGGCGGCTCAAATTGTCGCAGCCCCGATTTCTGGGAAGCTCTCTGATTTCCTGGGACAAAGGAAATTAATGATCATCATTGGTTCCCTCATTATGGCGGTCAGCGCACTGTGGCTGTTGCTCCTGGGGAATGCATGGATTTATTTTGTCGCCATCCTGATTGGAACAGGACTATCCTGGTCAATTGCTCCAATGCTGGCACTTGCTACAGAAATTGTGAATGTCAATATCGCCGGTTCGGTCATTAGTATTATGAACACAGTCGGCCAGGTGGCATCAGCCCTTTCGGGCTATGTTTACGGACTGCTTTTTGATACGTTTGGCAATTTCCAGATGATATGGCTGGTATGTTTTATCGCATTCCTGATCCGGACTTTATGTTGTTTTGGCGAGCTTGAAAATCACCATTCATCTAAAACGGCTAACAAAATCACAATATAAATTTTTTTTTTATAAAATTGTGCGATTATTCTAACTTCTGGTAATTATCCAATACTTTTCTCGCATTCTATGTCCAAAAAATAGAACTTGAAAAGGTCAGAAATATATTAAGGGGGAAAATGGATATGAAAAGAGTATTGATGCTTTTGGCTGCCGTTATGCTCCTAGTCGTCGGTACTGCATCTGCGGAAGAAGCAAAACCGATCTTGGACAGCGGCAAGCTCAAAGTCGCGTATGATAATGGAGTGAATGTATCTGAAGAAATCACGATTGCCAACGCGGAGGCAATCCAAAAGGGAGCGCTTCTGCACACTGTTTCAAAAATTGACGGTGGACAGGCAGAAAATTTGGTGTTCGAGTCAAACGGGCAAGAGCTTCAGTATGAAAGAAAAGAAGGAAAATCGGTTGATAAAGTCACCGTGTCCCTTCCGGATGGAATAAAAGGTAATTTCACTTATAAGATATCGTACAAAAACCCGAATGCTGAAGCCGAAAAAATACCTTTCGTTATCCCGGCAGTCAATTCAGCTGGAAATGGGAATGTCGTTTCATTAACAGTAAATCTTCCTGAGGGCAAATATCTGCATGAATCCTTCCCTATCATTGATTCCGGGGATACCGGGACACTGAAGGAACATATGATGAACATCCCGAGTTATGTCGGACTTGAGACCGGTTCTTCGCCTGCAGGGCTATTTACAAGATCCAATTTGTATACATTTTTAGGCTTGGCTGTAATCCTTGGAATTATCGCGGCATGGCTGATCAGTGAAAGAAAAAGCAAGGCAGGTGAAGCTGTAAATGTTTAATCTCGGCACTCCATTTACATCATTTGTCATTTATACAGTTATCTGGATAGCAGGATATTTCATTTGGGCCATTAAAAGCGAAGAGTAGAATAAGGGAGGGGGCGTATTTATGTTTGAAGTGAGTACAACGTTTTATGTCGTATTGGTTTTATATTTTGCCGTCATACTTGGTATCGGAATTTGGTCGGGAACAAAAAACAAGGGGACGGAGGATTTTTTGGTAGCGGGAAGGTCCATTGGCCCTTTAGTAGGCGGGGCGGCATTTGCAGCAACACAATTGAGTGCAGGGACCTTTGTCGGGACATTAGGTATCCATTATTTAACGGGGGGAAGCTTCCTCTGGATTTGGGCAGGCCTATGGTTTGGCTGGCTGATCGCAGCCACGCTTGTCGGTCCTAAGTTCCAGGCTTTTAAAGGCTTGACTGTTCCAGATTATGTAGGAACAAGGTACAACAGCAAAACAGCACGTGGAATATCCGCTTTATTGATTTTGGTTGCTTATACAGTTTATTTAACGGCGCAGTACCAGGCTGGAGGAAACATCTTCCAAACCCTGTTTGGCATCCCATTCATCTGGGGAGCGATCATAACTGTTGGCATTACCTTGCTTTACACGACGATTGGGGGAATGAGGGCTACAGCCTATAGTGATTTCGTTCAAGCGATTATCATGGCAGGGTGTTTCTTCGCCACATTGCCGCTGCTGTTCACTCAAGCCGGTGGATCTCAGTTTGTCGGTGATTTTTTAGCTGAATTCAGCCCTAATATGCTAAGCTGGCATTTTGGAGTGAAGGAACTGCTTGGCTTTGCGGCTGCATTTGGGTTCTCCATAGCTGCCGCTCCTTATGAATTGGCGAGGATGTATACGTTGAGAGACCGGAAAACTGTCAAATTAGCAATCGGGGTTTCCTTTATCTTTCAAGCTGTAGTAGGCATTTCTGTTGCAGCTGCCGGCATGGCAATCCGCACTCTTTATCCATACATGCCGACACCGGACATTGCATCGACCATTATGGCCATTAACATCCTTCCGCCAATTGTAGGATCGCTCATTATCCTGGCCATTCTTTCGGCAATCATGAGTACAGTTTCAGGGATTATGATGGTTTCCGCCTCGGCGTTCTCCCATGATTTCTATGCAACAATGATCAAGCCCAATGCCAGCGATTCCGATAAAATGAGGGTAAACCGGATTGCCGTACTCGTCCTTGGGATCATCCCGATTTTCCTGGCATTAAGGCAGTTGGATATTGTACAATTTATCGTAGTGCTCCAGGCGTCGTTGACAGCAAGCTTCTTCTTTGCAACTGTCATCCTTGGCTTGAACTGGAAAAGGGGTACGGCAGCAGGAGCCATTGTTTCAATGGTTGCCGGTTTCTTTACCGCACTGTTCTGGTACCTTGGCGGAAATCCATTGGGATTGAATGAGGTGATTCCGGGAGTTATCGTTAGCTTTGTATCATACATTATTGTCAGCCTGCTTTCAAAGCCTGTTCCAAAAGAATCACTTCAGCCGTTCTTCAATGATGTGAAGTGAATATTTTAGAGAAGGGGGGAGCTGGGAGCTAAGCTTCCTCTTTCTTTTTGGAAAAGAATAATTTAGGTTTGTTTTTTAAATATTAGGGTCTGAATTTATCCCTAAAATAACCTAAATAATTGACGGGTTAGGATAACATGATAATGGCATTCTGAGTTTTTTGTCGAAAAATAACAATTTCATAAAAAATGATGGATGCTAACTTAGTTGGCATGAAACTTGCATTATATAAAAGGGTACAAGAAAGGAGTGCATAATGTGCAAGCGTCAATTGAAAAAATAGTAGATTCGATGAGTGAAGAAATCGTATCGTTTTTACAAAAGCTAGTCCAAATCCCCAGTGAAAACCCACCAGGCAATTACGATGAGATCTGTAAATTTCTTGAAAAAGAGCTTGATAGATTTGGATTTGACGTGCAGGTCATTGACGTTCCGGAAGAAGAAAGGCAAAAGGCAAATCTACTAACGCCGCGTAAGAACGTCATAGCAGTGATGAAAGGGGCAGGCGGAGGCAAAAATCTCATTTTTAATTCCCATATCGATACGGTGCCTATCGGTGATCCTGATAAATGGACATATCCTCCATTTTCCGGAGCGATTGCAGACGGGAAGGTCTATGGCAGAGGGGCAACAGATTCCAAAGGACGCCTGGCTTCCTATGTTATGGCTGCCGTTGCTTTAAAGAGATCAGGCATTCCTTTTAAAGGGGACATCATCATTGCGGCTACATGTGATGAAGAAACAGGGGGCGTACTTGGAGCCGGATATGTTACAAATCAAAAACTGGTATCAGGGGACATGGTTGTCGTTGAAGGGTACAGCAACCATATCGTCCGTGCAATGGCTGGCGTTCTGCAGCTAAGAATCAGATCAAACGGGACTCCTGCCCATGCAGCATTTAAGTGGAAAGGAAATAATGCAATCGAGAAGATGGCCAAGGTTGTCCAGGGATTGGCGGAGCTTCAAAAGCAGCTGGAAAATGAGCCATCGGAGATTAATGGCATGAAATTTACGACAGTAAATGTTGGGGTCATTAGTGGTGGAACCAAGGTTAATGTAGTCCCCGACGGTTGTGAGGTTGAAGTAGACTTCCGGGTAATCCCCGAGCACTCCTTGGAAAGCATTTATAACAGGGTCTCTTCCATGATCCACCAGCTTCAGCGGGATGATCCGGAAATGAACATTGAAATTGAAAGGGTTCCGGACTTTCAAACAAACCCAACGGTAACGGAAGAGAATTCGCCGTTAATCGAAGAACTGCAAACGGCAGTTAAAGAAGTTACCGGTACAACTCTCCCTGTAGTCGGGATGCTGGGGCAGTCCGACACACGCTGGTTTATCCAGGCGGGAATTCCGGGCATTAATTTTGGGCCCGGCACAAATGACAATAGGATTCATAGCTATGATGAATTCATGGATATCGAGGACTTAATCAGCACGACCAAAATACTATCAATACTGGCTAAAAACTATTGCGGGGCAAATCAATTCGTAACCGAATGATAGATTAGACAAGGAAACAACAGGTATTTTCACGCAAGCTTTTTTCAGAATATATAAATAAATTTCGGGGGTCTAGAGAATGGATAAATTATACGGATTGACAATTTCCAACTGGATGATCTGGGTCACAATGGCTGCCTTCATCATTGCCTACTTTGTTGTCATAGAAATACTCAACAAAAAGGAGGATAAGGAATAATGCTTATTACTGTCCTTTTATTATATATGGTTGCCGTCATCATGATTGGCTGGTATATGAAATCGCGAATACAAAACGAAACGGACTTTTTAGCTGCAGGCGGGAAATTGGGAGTATGGGTTGGAGGGATGACTCTTGCCGCGACCCAAATGAGTGCAGGTACCGCGATAGGTTCGGTCGGGTTCCATTATCAAGTCGGGTACAATTACGCTTGGATTTGGCTGTCTATTTGGGCTTCTTGGGTGGTCATGGCTATCTACATTGCCCCGAAAATGAAATCATTCTTTAATACCAATAAGGCGCTAACGATTCCCGATTTATTGGGGACACGCTATGAAAGCAATGTGATACGGGTAATCTCTGTTATCATTTTACTTATTTGTTTTGGGATGACGATTGTAGCCGAGCTGGTCGGCGGTTCTTATTTGTTGAATGTTGTCTTTGATATTCCGACATCCACAGCTGTATTGATTATTGCTGCATTATTTATCGCTTATACCGTCATGGGTGGATTATTTGCCATTGCCTATACGGATGTGCTTCAAATGATCATATTCGCAGTGGGATTTGCCATTGCAGTACCTTTTGCAATTTCCAAAGCGGGTGGATTCAGCGCCATGAACGAAAAACTGGCTGCGATTGATCCCAATATTGTCGCAAACGGCATGCCTTCCGGGACCTTAATGGCAATTACCATATCATTCTTTATCATGATGCTTGGTTACCCGATCATTGCCATTCGCTTTTATTCCATCAAAGATAATAAAACGATCAGACGTGCAGTCGGTGTTTCATTTATATTCCAGGCAATTGTTGCGGTTTCGATCACTTTGCTGGGAGTAAGTGCAAGGGTAATATACCCTGACTTGGCATCCCCTGACTTGGCCAGTGCAACGATAGCCACTGATCTCTTGCCGCCGGTTTTGGGCGGGCTGCTCCTTGCAGCGATCCTTGCAGCTATTCAGTCAACTGTAAGTGCGATTTTACTGATGCTCGGAAGCGGAATTTCCCATGACATTATGAAACAAGTAATGAAAAGAGACTTAAGCGAAAAGCAGCAATTAAAAATTACTAGAATTGTCGTATTGATCATGGGGATCCTGCCAATCCCGTTCGCTTTGAATCCGGTGCCGTTAATTCAGCAAATCTGGATCAATGCAGCAGCAATGATCGGCTCCTCTTTCGCAATTCCGATTTTGCTCGGATTATTTTGGAAGCGGGCAACAGCAGCAGGTGCCATTGTTTCCATGGTGGGCGGTATTGGAAGTGCGATCCTTTGGCTGGTATTAGGAAATCCCTTTGGCCTGGATGCAGTTTATATCAGCATGCCTGTGAGCCTTTTAGGGATGATTTTAGTGAGTTTAGTAACAAAACCGGTTTCACAAGAAGCCTTGCAGCCTTTCTTTAAAGATAGTAAATCCTCGAAATCAGGTAAGATTGCAGGATAATAGAACAGAAACAATTATGTTAGAATAATAGATGAATTCAAAATTGTTACAAAAAACAGCTGAGGGAGGAATCACCTTGACAACGATGGAAATGAAGCAGCTGCTGTTTAAATCGATTGATGAAATAGGCCGGCTTTACAGAGAAAAAGAAGTATCTCCTGTAGAGGTTACAAAAGCCACTTTAGAACGTTTACATGAATTGGAGCCAAAGTTAAATGCTTTTGTCACGGTTCTTGAAGACCAGGCTTTAGCACAGGCAGCGGAGGCGGAAGAAACGTTTGTAAAAGGGGATCAAACGGGCAGCCTGTACGGGATCCCGGTTTCCCTTAAGGATATTTTTATGACGACGGGGATTCGCACATCAATGGGTTCCCGGATATTGAAGGATTATGTGCCAGCTGAAGATGCGTTTGTTTATAAGGCATTAAAGGAAGCGGGCGCTGTCATTATCGGCAAGAACAATATGCTTGAATTTGCTTACGGTTCTATCCATCCCGATTACGGCCAGTGCAATAATCCATGGAATGTGAATAGAACAGCAGGGGGATCGAGTACAGGATCCGGTGCTTCAGTAGCGGCCGGCATCGGTTTTGCCTCGATCGGAACGGATACAGGAGGGTCTATTCGTGTTCCTGCTTCATTCTGTGGCATTGTTGGAATGAAACCCACCTATGACACAGTATCCAGGCAGGGTTTGTTCCCATTATCCCAATCGTTGGACCATGTCGGTCCCCTTACGAGAACAGTCCGGGACAATGCCATCGTACTAGAGCAAATTTCTTCCCTTAGCTTTGACTACGATTCCCTTTTTTCAGGAAATATTCAAGGGATTAAGGTGGGTGTCATCCGTTCATTAACCGAATCAATTTCCAATCCGGAGGTTTATGCTTTAACCGCTGCGGCCATTCAAAAGCTAAAGGATTTAGGGGCTGAAGTTTTGGAAGTTGATATACCTGGCATAGAAACGATAGAGCAATCCGCGCTGCCGATTGTATTGGCGGAAGCGGCGGCGAATCATAAAGAATGGTATGCCGACAGGGAAAACGATTATGCTTCTGCCACCTACGCGAACTTAAAAGAGGGATATAAAGTAACGGCGGTCAGCTATGTTGAAGCACTCGAAGTTAAGAAACAGTTTACAGAAGCTGTAAACCAGGTGCTTAATCAGGTTGATGTCCTTGTATGTCCAACAATGCCATATCCGGCAACGGAACAAGATCCTTCCTTTGAAAATGGCAATATTGATGTTTCGCAGCGGACGATTCCGTTTAATTACACGGGGCATCCTGCACTTTCCGTTTCATCCGGCAATACACCGTCAGAAAATCTGCCGGCAGGCCTGCAGATCATAGGCCGGTACCATGATGAAAAGACGGTCTATCGCACCGCGGATGCATTCCAGCGAGCAACAGGCGGTTACAAACTGCCGCCTCTATAAAACAATAAGGGCGGTCCAGAAGGAGGAGATTTCATGAGCGAAAATCAAGCCATCATTAATATGCCCCAAGGGAAAACGAAGCCGGAAACTATGAAAGCTGTCGTCATCCGGGAACATGGCGGCCTGGAAGCATTAAAGCTTGAACAAATAGCGATTCCTGTCCCCGGTCCCGGTGAGGTGCTGCTTAAGGTCGAAGCAACGGCATTAAATCATCTGGATATCTTTGCAAGACAAGGGTTGAAAGGGCCTGGAGTACCAAAGATCACTTTGCCGCATATTTCTGGAGTAGATATTGTAGGAAGGGTTGCTTATTATGGAGCTCCGCTGCCAGGACAAAAGGTGTCTATAGAAGAAGGGCATAGGGTGCTGATCAATCCTGCAATCGGCTGCAATGAATGTCGTTTCTGCAGGCGCGGAGAACCAAGCATGTGCCCCGACTATCAAATATTGGGTGAGCATTTCTGGGGAGGCCTGGCAGAATATGTAGTCGCGCCGGCCAGAAACATTATCCCGGTTCCCGATCATATTGCTTCTGAAACAGCCGCAGCCATTCCGGCAGTTTATACGACTGCCTGGAGAGGTGTGATGACTGTTGCCCAGGTTAAACCGTCAGATATTGTGCTGGTAGTAGGAGCCTCGGGCGGCCTGGGTACAGCCCAGGTTGAAATTGCGGCGGCGGCAGGCGCCACAGTGATAGGGACTGCCAGCACACAAGAAAAACGCCAAAAAGTGTTGGAAAAAGGTGCAGCAGCAGTGTTTGATTCGACCGGTGATTGGGAAAAAGAGGTAATGAAGTGGACGAACGGAAACGGGGTCAGGGTCGTTATGGATGCTGTTGGTGCACCGACTATCCGCCACAGCCTCCGTTGCCTTGAAATGGGCGGGAAATTGGTACTTTCCGGAGCAACCGCTGGTGATTCCCCTGATCTGAGCATAAGGGAAATTTATCAGCGTCACCGGCAGATATTAGGGGCACCCATGGGGAATTGGGAAGATTTTCTCCAGGTGACAAACCTGATCTGGTCGGGAAAATTGAAGCCATCCATCCATAAGGTCTACCCGCTGGAGGAAATTGCTGAAGCGCAGCATGAACTTGAGGAAAGAAAGCATTTTGGAAAAATAGTAATGAAAGTAAGTGAATAAACCTGTTATTGACGAAAGCAGCCGTATCTTAAAACGGCTGCTTTCAACTTTTTAGAATCTTCTGCATTGACTCAATTATCAATTATCATTAAAATACCCTATATAGCAGGATTTTGGGGGGATTAGGTTGTCTAGTATATTAGTACTGACCAAGGATTATCGGACGTATAAAATGTTTAAAAAACAACTTTTAGATTTTTTTCAAGGAAAAGTATCCGTACTATCGATTGATGAATGTGAGAATTATGAAGGGGTAGATTTAATTCTGTTATCCCATAAAGAACTTCTTCAGAACCCTCCAACTGAAAAAGTTTTAATTGCAAGAAGAACGATCAATATTGCAAGGCTTGAGGAACTTATTTCACTTCCTGCCGGAACGGACTGCCTTGTCGTAAACAACTTTGCCGTGTCGACCTCTGAAACCATCGAAATCCTGGAAAACTTCGGGTTTGAATTTAATTTCCACCCTTACTATCCCGGAATCAAAAGCTATAAGAAAGTGGATGTAGCAATTATACCCGAAGCGACTGAAATGGTCCCAAAAGGGATTAAAAAGATCGTAAATATCGGGCTGCGTCCTTTGGATTTTTCCACTTTGATCGAAATATCGCTAAAATTAAATATCAACATTGACCGGGTCAATATCCAGTCAGCCAAATACATACAAGAGATTATTCGATTAAGCCGGAAGCTTTCCCAATCGCTAAATGAAGTCAATAATTTGAACCATGTGCTGGATGCAATATTTAACACGGTTAACGACGGGATTCTTGCAAGCGATGCAGAGTCGAACATCATTCAAATTAATGAGGCCGCAAAATCAATTCTGGGAATTACCTTTTCGGTGGATGAGATCATCGGGAAAAAATTACATGAAATATTCCCGAAGTTTGCAATAGGCAGCAATAGCGGCAAGGCCGCGGATGCAAATAATCACGTTATATCTTTTAATGACCGGAAACTGATCATGAATAAGCGTTCTATTAACGACGGTCAGAAAAACATCGGCGAATTGACCGCTTTTCAGGATGTAACAAGAATTCAGCAGCTGGAACAGGAAATAAGGAAAACGATCCAGAAAAGGGGTTTTTCCTCCAAATATTCCATACAAAATATAATTGGGAAAAGTTCACGCATAATGGATATCGAGAATATTATGCGCAAAATCGCCAAAACGGACAGGACGGTTTTGATATTAGGGGAAAACGGAACAGGAAAGGAATTGTTCGCTCATTCCATCCATCAGCTTTCATCACGGAAAAACGGTCCATTTATCCCTGTGAATATCGCCGGTTTGCCTGAATCCTTAGCCGAAAGTGAACTATTCGGGTATGAAGATGGCGCCTTCACCGGGGCAATTAGGGGAGGTAAACAAGGACTCTTTGAATTGGCCCACAACGGGACGATCTTTCTGGATGAAATAGGGGATGCCTCTAAAAGCCTTCAGACTCTTCTGCTCAGGGTATTGCAGGAAAAACAGGTCATGAGGGTGGGAGGAACAAGTATCACCCCTGTGGAGGTACGTGTAATCGCAGCGACAAATAAGGATTTAAAAAAGCTTGTTGAGGAAGGGAGTTTTCGGGAAGACCTGTTCTACCGTTTGTTTGTTCTGCCTTTAAGGATACCTTCACTTAGGGACAGAAGAGAGGATATCCCGGAATTATTGACCCACTTTATCAGGGAAGCATGCCCGACAATCCCGATCATTTCAAATGAGGTAATGGAGAGGCTGGTGAGCTATGATTGGCCGGGCAATGTCAGGGAGTTGGAAAGTGTGGTCCAGTATATGACCACTGTCATGGAAGATAACATTGTAACCATCAATGACCTGCCGGAACAATTCAATATCACCGAGAAGATCGATTCTAAATCCGATCATCTTTTTTCCCGACTGTTAAAAGAAGGGGATCTCCAGGACTTTCATGTCATCCTTTCTTGTTTACTTGAGGCAAAGTATGAACGAAAAAGTATCGGAAGAGGAAAAATTGTTGAGTTCTCAAAGGAAAATGGCGTGCAGCTAAGTGACCAGCAAGTGAGGCGGAGAATGGAGACTTTAAGGGATCTGGAATTGATTCACTCCGGAACGAAAGGGCAGGGAAGCAGGATTTCCCATACAGGAATTCTAATGATTCCAGAGATGGAAAGACGTTTGGAACAAAGTGAATCTGTTTTGCAAGTGTAACTGAAGGTCGCCCTCATCAGGGTGACCTTTTTCAACCTATTAAACCCCAAAATTGAACCTATTTATACGGGTGGCGGTAAAAAAACTCCCGACAAAGTGATTTTTTAAGATTTTTCAAATTGGCACGGAACTTGCATCTATAATTATCGAAACATTTCGATAAAGTGAAAGGGGCAATAAAGAATGACAACTGCAACGAATAATGCCGTAGAGAAAATCTTGCTTGATGAAATTAATACAGAGGTGCCTAAAGCAGTCCTGGATAGATTCAGCACATTAATCCGGGAATCAGGAAGCGAAGATGAGAGAATCGCTGCTGATTTCTTAGCCAGTTATTTAAAGGAGTGGGGCGTCCCGCATAAGGTCCATACACCGGAATTATATTTGAGCGTTCCAAAGAGCGCATATTTGAAAGTAACAGCACCGTTTGAAAAAGAATTTCGCGTCAAGACACCGTCCTTTTCGGTTATTACCGGGGATGAAGCCGTAAGCGGCGAACTAGTATACATATCAACGGGTTATGCAAAAGGAATCAATGATATCTTTGGCACAAAGGTTCCGGAGGACATTGGAAACCTGGAAGGGAAAATTATTCTGACTGAAGGGTACCCTATGCCAGGAAAAGTCCAGGAATTTGCCGAACTGGGTGCATATGCCATGATCTTTATCAGCCCTGGAAACAACATCCATGAAGGGATTTCTACTACCATTTGGGGTGCGCCTGACCTTGACAATATAAATGATGAACCAAAAATCCCTGTACTTGCTATTAATAAGCCAGACGGAAATGAGCTTAAAACATTAGCTGAAAAAGAAACCATTACGCTAGAATTTAAGACATACCTTGAAAAAGGCTGGTTTAATTGCCCAATTATCGACATCTTCATCGAAGGAACAGAAGAACCGGAGAAATATGTGCTTTTACATGGACATTTAGATTCATGGCATGAAGGAATCGGTGATAATGCCACTGGTGATGCGGCGTTGCTGGAAATGGCCCGCATTTTGTATAAGCATCGTGACAAGTTAAAAAGGAGTGTACGGATTGCGGTTTGGACTGGCCATTCAACTGGTAGATATGCTGGTTCCACATGGTTTGTTGACCAGTTTGGACTGGATTTAGAGAAAAATTGCATTGCCTCCGTTAACTGTGATTCACCTGGATGCCGCTGGGCAACTTCTTATGAGTACATGATGTGGATGAGCGAGGTTGATGAATTCTGTACCGATGTTATCAAGGATGCTGTTGACCAGCCTTCTAAAGGATCAAGACCTCTTCGTGCAGGGGATTATTCATTTAATAATATCGGAATTACGTCATTCTTTATGCTTTCCTCAAGTATTCCGGAAGAAATCTTAAAAGAAAAAGGCTATTATCCGGTTGGAGGCTGTGGGGCAAACATCGAATGGCATACAGAAGAAGATTTAATGCATGTTGCAGATTTTGACATCCTGGTGAAGGATATTAAAGTTTATTTGACAGGTGTACTTCGTGCAGCAAACACATCGGTTCACCCATTCAATTTTGTCCGTACCGCCGAAGAGTTCGCCCAGACGATTAAATCTTACCAGGAAGCTGCTGGATCGCATTTTGATTTTACACCGGCATTGAACGAAGTAGCGTCACTGCGTGAGGATTTACTATCTTTCTATAAAAAAGCGGAAGAACTAAAAGGGCTGGAAATTGCCGATTCACAGGTTAAAAAGACAAATGAAGTGATTGAAAAGCTGGCAAGGATCCTTGTCCCTATCAATTTCACGAAAAAAGGGAAGTTCTGGCATGATTCTGCATTGAACGTTCCAGCGCTTCCGGATATTGCACCAGCTGTTGGTTTCGGTTCAGTTAAAGAGGGATCCCATGAATATAAAGTATTAAAGACCCACTTGACTCGAGGCCAAAACCGTGTCATTTGGGCGCTGCAGCAAGCAAGGGAATTACTGGTTTAATAGACGTGGAGTGTCAGTATCTTGCTGACACTCCTCATCTTGGTTTTTGGCATTATTTATTTAGAGCCTGAGTTTGGATAAGCAAATTCAGTAGTCGGAAAGAAAAGGGGAAGACGGCATGTCAGTTAAGGAAAAGAGAGAACTATTATACAAATCGATCGACGAAATCGCTGCACTGTATCGGAGCAAAGAGGTTTCACCTGTGGAGGTTACTGAAGCCACCCTGGAGCTCCAGGCAGAATTGGAACCAAAATTGAATGCCTTCATTACCGTGATGGGTGAAGAGGCTTTGCAACAATCAAGGGAAGCAGAGGGTGTTTTCGCAAAGGGAGAAACAGTCGGCAAATTATTTGGTATTCCTGTTTCCATGAAAGACATTTTCATGACTAAAGGAATTAAAACAACCATGGCTTCCCGCATTTTAAAGGATTATGTTCCAACCGAGGATTCTTATCTATATAATGCGCTTAAAGCAGCCGGCTCAATTGTTTTCGGGAAAGCGAATTTGCTGGAATTTGCATACGGCGCGGTGCATCCGGATTACGGACAGTGCAATAACCCTTGGGATACAAACCGGACTGCTGGAGGGTCAAGCAACGGCTCCGCATCATCAGTGGCTGCCGGAATAGGGTTTGCCTCGATTGGTACGGATACAGGAGGGTCCATCCGCCTGCCATCATCTTTCTGCGGGATTGTCGGATTAAAGCCTTCCTATGATACGGTATCCCGCCAGGGCCTATTCCACCTCTCACATTCTTTGGACCATATCGGACCGTTAACAAGGACAGTAAGGGACAATGCTATCGTTTTGGAGAGTATTTCTTCAAGAAAAGTTAACTATGACTCTGTCTTTACCGGTTCTATTAAAGGGGTGAAAATCGGGGTTATACGTTCGTTGACTGAATCAATTATCCATCCTGAAGTAAGTGAATTAGTGAATTCCGCGATCAGGCAGCTTACCGATTTAGGTGCAGAAGTAATCGAGGTCGAAATTCCCGGTATTGATACCGCGTTAGAGATTGCGTTCCCTATCCTGCTTTCGGAAGGATCTTACCATCATAAGGCGTGGTATCCTGAACGGGCAGGGGATTACGCCGAAGGAACTGTAATGAATATAAAAGAAGGATTTAATGTTTCGGCGGTCAGCTATGTAGAAGCACTTGAAAAGAAAAGGGCATTCGCAGAAAAAATCGATGCCATGTTCGAACGTGTGGATGCACTGGTCTGCCCTACATCTCCGAGCCCGGCAACGGAACGGGATCCTTCTTTTGAAGATACAACGTATGATTTTACTCAAAGAACGATTCCATTTAACATTTCCGGAAATCCGGCGATAACGGTTTCAGCCGGCAATACCGCTTCCCAAAACCTGCCTGTTGGAATCCAATTCATTGGCCGCCGCCTTGATGAAGCAACCATTTACAGGATTGCGGATGCGTACCAGACATCCACTGGTGGTTTCAGACGGCCACCACTTTAATGGATAAACAACACACTAGGAAGATGGTTAAACAATCAGGAGTTCACAAGTACGGATGATTATCTGCTGATATTCCTTAAGAAAGCATATAAACACCCCAAATGTCGAGTAGTGCAGACTATAGCACATTTGGGGTTGTTTCTAATTAATCGAATGAAAAACGGATTATGTTTACTGGAATGATTCTTTTTCAAGTTCATTTACCTGGAAACACTTGCAAATAAACGACAAAATCCTGCCCTATCATCATTTTCCCCGTTCGGAATCTTTAATTTATTTCCACTCCAACATTCAAATGACTGATATAGATAATAAACACTTACCTCATCACCCTAATTAAACCTAATTAATGAGTTGTCCCAAGTAATCTTTCACCTTTTTCGTATTTTTCAGTACTGTTTGTAAAAAATTAATCAATGTAAACCAAATGTTGCATTTGAGGGTAAGTTTATGAGCAAAAAAGTGTTGACCGATGCGTGAGATGCAGCAGAGGCAATGATGTGAAATACAATTAATTTAAAAAAACGGGGGCTTTAGATGACTGAACAAGAATTTGGCTGCCATAATATCACCAAAAGAAGAGACATAAATAAACACGAGTTAAACCAGTACTTGAACGAAGGTTGGAAACTGATAAAAATAACAGTGGGTGAAAAGGAAACGCCATTTACAGTCGGCTGGGAAGAGGGAAACAACTATAATTAGCCGTTTAATTACAGAAACTATTCTGCTTCGTATATCGTTTAGCTGTTATTTAAGCGTATGAATATAAAAACGTACGGAAGCTTTGTAATGGCAACAAGGGCAAACAGTTAGCGGACGAGATGCACAAAAAAACGTTTAATATTATGTTAGAATAGCCGAACAGCATGGTTTTCCATGCTGTTTTTTTTTGTTCTTGGAAAAATATCCTTCCAGCAAATTCTGTTAACAAGCCTTCCGATACCTTCCTGAAACGATGTAAATAATTCCTGCGTATCTTTTGGCTTCTCAATTTCGTTATAAGGTAGGGGAATGAATTAATGACCCTCGCCAAGTACTCACGGAAAAAATGAAAAGGGGGATCAATTATGTTTAATGAATATGAAATGGAAATCATCAGGAAGGAAAGAGTGAAGGAGTATCAACGACATGCAGAACAGCATTTCGCCAAACGAGCCATAGCCAGGAAAAACAATGGAGTACAAAAATTAACCGGCAAATTAAAACGTAAACAATGTAAACAAACCTATTGCTAAATAAATGAACAGAGGGATGTTCAGCACGACCAATCACTGGTACCTAAAAGGGGGCCGCTGAAACAATAAGACTAGGTTTTTCCGGTTGCCAAGGTTCTTGGATCATTTTCAAGGGAAGTATTCCATTAATTAAGCGAAAATCAAATACTTGAGCGAAAGGTTAAAGTTTTAAGCGAAAGCTACCAGGAACAAATATCTTACAAAAAACCTCGCCAGAATATAGGTTTGTAATTTAAATGTAATTAGCAAAATAACTTATAACTAGAAGTATGATCAATGGATCTGATTATAAACAGGAAAGATTTCAGCTTAGGCGCCAAAAAGTGTATTGATATTGTTTCCATCTTAGGATTATGCTAATTCCAGGAAAAACGCTGAGAGGGCAGTGCATATGAAAAATGTTCTCCAAGGTATCATTATGGCTAGTTTCAGAAGGTTACTAGTAGGACGTGATCGTAATTTTTACAAGGAATATGAGTAATCGCAATACAAAAACGCGAAGAGGAAATCTTCGCGTTTAACAAGCAGATGTAGAATTATTTTGTAAGGGATTTTTCAATCTGTTCGATTGATAGTTCGCTGGCGATTAAGCCGTTTATAGTCCAATGGGTTGGATCTTCCATTTTGTAAACATTACCTTCTTTAACGGAAGGAAGCCCTTTATATATATTGCTTTGTTCCAGCTTTGCAAGGCCCTGTTCTTCAGGGAGGCTCACCAGGAAGAGGTGATCGGCGTCAAGTCCGGATAGTGATTCCATTGAAATCGGCTGCCAACTGGCTTCTGCTTTTGGCAGTTTTTTGACCATTTCCGGCTGGGATACACCCAAGTCGTTGTAAAGAACATTTCCAGCAAATCGTGTATTTTCGAAGAGGTAGTATTTACCTCCTGCTATCCAGATCATTGCGGCTGTTTCGTCTCCGATTGCCTTTTTGATATTCTCGGCTGCTTTTTTTGTCTTGTCCTCATATTGAGCTAATTTATCGGAAGCGAGCTTTTCTTTTCCTAAGATTTTCCCCATGACTTCCAGCTGTTTTTTCCAATCAGCGCTGTCTACATCTTTATAAACATAAGTTGGGGCAATTTTCTTATATTCTTCATATTGTCCGTTTTGAATGGAAGCGGCAGAGCTAAAGACGATTAAATCAGGTTCTGCTTTGATCGTTTGTTCAAGCGGCAAGTCCCAGCCAATTTTTGGTACGTCCTTTAGATCAGATTGAAGATATTCCAAAACTGTTTCGCCGATTGACCATTGTGCGGCTGGAGTTACATCAAGCGCAACCAGGGAATCTTCCAAATAAGGTGCAAGAACCCGTTTAGGCTCAGCAGGTATGGTTACTTTTCCGTTTGCATCTGTAAGCGTAATTTCTTTGGGTTCGTTATTTTTTTCTTCGGCTCCATTTTCTTTGTTACCGCACGCAGCAAGTAATAGAATGGAAAGCAGCGCGGCCATAAGCCCTATGTATTTTTTTCTGAATGCCATCTGTCTAATTCCCTCCTCATTAAACATCTACATGGAAATGATAATCATTCTCAAATTAAAAGTCAATACCCACTACAAATAATAATGTTATTTACACAAATATCTTGAAACAATAGTCACTAAAATTTATACTTACTACATTGAAAACGATTCTCATTCATTAAATAGAAAAATAGAGAGGCTGAAACTAGTGGGGAGACACCTAAAAGAACAAACCAATTTACCTGCAGGGCGCGCTGTACGGACAGGCTGGATATTGTTTGCCGGAATCTTTGTTCTTATAGCAGCGTTTTTTATTTCTCTCGGTTACGGGTCAACAAATATAGGATCAAAGATGGTTTGGCAGGCTTTTTTAAATTTTGATCCAGGGGTCAAAGAACATCAGGTGATCCATGAAATCCGCTTGCCAAGGGTCATTACAGCTGCCATAATCGGTGCATTTCTGGCGCTTTCAGGAGCCGTTATGCAGGCCTTGACGCGAAACCCCCTCGCCGAACCCGCAATAATAGGAGTATCCCACGGAGCTGCTTTTGCGCTGGTTGTAAGTTTAACCATATTTCCCCGCATTTCCCCGTCCGGATCCGCTTTAGTATCCATGGCAGGAGCGGGGGCGGCCGTACTTCTTGTCTTTTCACTGGCTTCGGTCTCAAAAGGGGGAATCTCTCCGGTAAAACTGACGCTTGCCGGAGTTGCAATCGGCATGTTCCTAAGTTCTTTAACTTCCGTGATAGCCATCCATTTTGATGTGGCCAAAGATCTTAGTTTTTGGTATGCAGGCAGTTTGGAGACTTCTGACTGGCAAGGCATAAAAATGCTTGGAGTGGTCGGGATAATAGGAATATTCATCATTATTCTCCTCGCTAGGTCTCTGACATTGCTAAGTCTGGGTGCTGATGTTACGAAAGGTCTTGGAATCAATCTTCAATTGGTTAACATCCTGGGTGTTTGTGCCGTTCTTCTCTTAACAGGAAGTTCAGTTGCTGTTTCGGGAACGGTGTCCTTTGTAGGTCTGGTGGTGCCCCATATAAGCCGGATGCTGGTAGGCCCGGATTATCGATTTTCCCTGCCTGTGTCAGCGGTCTTTGGCAGTTTGCTGCTGGTGCTTGGTGATATTGGTGCAAGGATGATTAACCCGCCTTATGAAACACCAATTGGGGTCATCACCGCAAGCATAGGTGTGCCATTCTTTTTATATTTGGTCAGAAGCGGAAGGAGCAGATTATGATAAAACATAGACAAGCCCGGTTCAAGTGGAGTATGTTGTGCCTGTTTGGGCTCCTTTTGCTTTCGTGTGTGCTAAGCTTAAACCTTGGTGCTGTAGCAATTGCTCCTAAGGAAGTGTTCCAAACTGTTCTCGGGAACGGATCTGCCCGCCAGGAATTGATATTGTTTCAATTTCGCCTGCCAGCCATTGTTTTGGCCATCATGGTTGGTGCAGGGATGGCTATATCAGGATCGATTTTACAAGGCATTACAAGAAACGAACTTGCTGACCCTGGGATTCTTGGCATCAATGCAGGCTCAGGACTTGCAGTGGTTATTTATATTACGTTTTTTCAAACGGCGGTTGGGGGTCTCACTTTAGCTGGTACCTTCATTCTCCCAATCTTCGCATTTCTGGGAGCCCTGTTAACAGGCGCGCTTATCATGGTTCTGTCATGGAGGAAAGGGATTCATTCAAGTAGGTTGATATTGGTCGGGATCGGTATAAATGCCGGGTTGAGTGCCTTCATTATCGCCTTGCAATTGAGATTGGAACCCAATGATTTTGTCAAAGCCATGGTTTGGCTGTCTGGTGACCTGTGGGCTTCCCAATGGCAATATGTCTGGGCACTATTGCCGTGGTTTATCATTCTTTCTATATTTGCACTATTAAAAGCACATACTCTCAATATCATGAATCTGGGAAGCCAAATGGCGACAGCCCTTGGAATCCGTTCGCTTCGTCAGCGAGTCATTCTCCTTATAATTGCCGTTGCACTTGCCGGCCTTGGAGTGGCTGCGGGAGGAGGGATTGCTTTCTTGGGGTTGATTGCTCCCCATATTGCACGCCGGCTGGTCGGTCCCAAACACCAATTATTGCTGCCAGTTGCATCATTAATGGGTGCAATCATAGTAGTGCTGGCAGATACTATAGGGAAAAATGCTTTATCTCCAACTGAAATACCGGCAGGGCTGGTGGTGGCCATTGTAAGTGTTCCATATTTTCTGGTTTTATTGATGAAAAGCAAATGAGGAGGATGACGGATGACAACCCTGTCAGCTGAACGATTAACGATTGGGTATGAAGAGAGGACAATTGTCCAGGATTTGGATCTGGATTTTATACCTGGTCAAATTACAGCCATTATAGGACCAAACGGGTGTGGAAAATCAACAATCCTGAAGACGATGGCCCGGCTTCACACGGCAACTTCCGGATCAATTTATCTTGACGGGAAAATGATCCATCAAACGCCGGCAAAGGAAGTGGCAAAAAAACTTGCCATCTTGCCGCAGGCCCCAGAGGCACCGGACGGTTTGACAGTTTATGAATTAATTTCCTATGGCCGTACGCCACACCAATCCGGATTTTCACTCCTGAAAAAGCATGATCGGGAAATGATAGAATGGGCAATGAATGTCACCGGTTTAACAGATTTGCAAAATCAGGCTGTCGATACACTATCCGGCGGACAGAGGCAGCGTGCCTGGATTGCCATGTCCATCGCACAGGAGACGGATTTACTCATGCTTGATGAGCCAACAACATACCTCGATTTGGCCCATCAATTGGAAGTATTGCAGCTCTTGGAGAGAATAAACCAGGAAGATGGCAGGACCATCATTATGGTAATTCATGACTTGAATCAGGCTTCCAGATTTGCACATCAATTGGTTGCCTTGAAAAACGGAAAAATTGTTAAGCAAGGCTCTGCCGAGCAGGTAATGGATCCCGTTGTTCTAAAGCAAGTGTTTAATATAGATACAGAGATTGTCGCCGACCCAAGGACCGGGAAACCGGCTATGATCTCATACGACTTGATTAAGTAAAGGCGGAAGCGGAATGCAGCAAATAGAGATTTGGAAAGAGGTCGAGCGTTTTAATGTCCTTAGACATGAAAATCCGTCGATGGGGGATTTTGCGCTTGATTTACCTTCCGTATTCGAACTGGTACGACAAAGGACAAACGCATCAAAGCCTCCTGCAATGGCATCGGTTTTTATGAGGCATGTTGCATTTGTATATGTTTCCCAATTATATATGCTAAGCAAGTATCGCAAGAAATGGTCAGGGGACCACAGGCGTATTGGCCTTCTAGATGGCGAATCGAATGGAAGATGGTCTCCGCAGTGGACATTTCAGGACGGGGATTGGGTTTCGGTGGACGACGATGAACATGTCCGATTAACGCTTCAGAATATCATTCGTGAGCAATGCCTGCCCCTTATAAAAGCGGTAGCAAGGCAAACAAAATCGTCACCATTAGTACTTTGGGAAAATGTCTGGGGATATGTGCTATGGATGTATACACAGCTTTTTCAAGACTCCGAAGATGTCTCGAAACAGGCACGGGGCGACCTGGAATTCTTATTAAAGGACGAAACGTGGACCGGGATGGAACGGCGCTCTCCGTTTAAAAGGTTCCTAAATGATCAAACACCTGAGGAAAGCATGTCCAATTATTCCCGGGTGACATGCTGCCTTTATTATATGATTCCTGGGAATGAAAAGTGCCCATATTGTCCAAAGCTATCAACTGACAGGTGCTTACAGGAATAAGACCTTAAGATTTCTGATGCACTCATTGGTAAATAGCGAAATATATGAACAAACAAGATCATAAAAAATTATTGTCCGGAAAGAGTGCAAAACCTGAGGGCTCGAGTGGTGGATTCATCCATTCACTCTTGCTGCTCAGGTTTTTTTAATAGGTGGCCCTTTGACTTGGAGAGCTTTATCATTGGATATGTAGATATTTCTCTAAAATATCTTTGTAATAACCTAAATCCTTTACGGCAACATCTGTTTTATGGGGGCATTGTACATGAGTAAGTGCATTTGTTTCATCAATCAAGATTAAGTCGATCGCTTCTAACTCTTTTTGGCACCCCGAACATTTAACAGATAAGAAGTTTTTTGTTTCCATTCACATAGCTCCTCCTCTATTTGTTCTTAATTGTTTTCTTTATGGCGTACCAACATTCCTGCAAGTTCACTAATTTGTCAAAATTTTTTATATATTTAAAGGAAACGTGCTGACCGGCAGGAAAAGGCGATTCGCTTCATATTGGTGTGGACCATTCACCTATTCGAATCGACTTCTAACGATTTATGGCAAGGACCTGTATGTTGACAACAGATCCAAACCGCACCAGCTTTTTTGAACTAATTTAATAAATTAAACCAAGATTCATTATGTTCTGACATTATACGTTTATAGGGGAAATGAAAAAAAAGTTATAAAAAAACAAGATCATATTTGACCTTGTTTTTTGTTTTATTCATTTATTGAACGGCATCAAACCTGTTAACTTTCCAGCCAGTTCCAGTTTTGTAGAAGGTAACCGTCCGTTTGACACTGCCGCCTTCCACATCAGGGACCGTGAAGTGATAGGATCGGACATTTTGTTTCTGATAAACTAATTTGGCTTTCGCTTTTCGCCATTCCAGCATGCTTCCGCCATCTCCAAGCGGGCGGGCCAATTTACCTTTATACGTAATATATTTATAGTTTGTTAACCCTTTTTGAATCGCTGTATTTGTGAATGTTTCAGATAGGTATTCCACAAGTTTGTTTTTTGTATTAAACTCTGGGCAAAGATAGGAGTACGCGATACCTTTATATTGAAAACTTTTTTGTGAGCATGAGCGGCTTTTATATCCATGCAATGAATTCCAATAATGATTGCTTGCTTTATAGGCTATTTTTACAGCATTTGCAGTTGTTAAATTCTGTGATGCTGCTTGTGCTGAAACTTCAGTGGTTAACGTACAGACGAAAATTGCAGAAAATAGGATGGCTTTCAATCTTTTCATTTTTTTCTCCCCTATCAAAGTGAATTACAATGTACCAATTAATTTATTAATATTACAAATGTTACATTTATATTACAATAACTAAAGAAAAAGTAAAAGAAAAAGTTTATTTTTGGAAATGATTCAAGCTTGTATTCTTTACCCATAAGTACTTTGGGAGAAACTTGGAAAAATTTTCATTTGTATGATAGGATTTAAGAAAAACCAAGTACCAAATGTTAATCATCATAATTGGCATAAGAAAATTTCACTTTAATAGGTAATTTTTCTAAGGTGGTTCAGTAGCGAGTCGGCTTTTTTTCCCATAACGTAAAACCAGCATATTTTTTGTTATGGTCATTTGATAAAATAGTTATATGAAAAAATAATCCCAGCAAATGAATAAACGGAAAGGGGACCTTGTATGTTATCCAAAATAAGAAAGGTCAAATTTCATACTGAAGGCAAAAATCCAAACTATAAGGTGATTCTTGAAAGTCCTGAAGGAAAAGAGCTGTATGTTCATTTCGATTATACTCATGCGACGAAAACATATTGGCCATTGGAAGTATCCTATGATGGGAAATTTAAGGATGCGAAGCTTGCATGGTACACAAGGGAAATTGAAGGGACCAAAGTTGCAGAATTTCTGGAATCGATTGCTAAAAGGGTCAATAAAAAATATGGTTATACGATAGAGTAGCGGAAAGTAAATCAAGGGACGTTGTACAGGCTATAGGTTACATCGTCTTTTTTTGTGTTCGAAAAATTATTGCTGTTCATAATATTTATTTTTGAATGCAGCTCATTCTTTATCTGCTGCAAATGTTTCAATGATTGCATCTTTTTTGCCTTTTTATCCTTTATATCAATTTTTACAAGTTTTACTATAATCATGACGAATTGGCGGCGAATGATCCGATGAGTAGGAATGTTATGTAAGGCTGTAATAAATCTCTCTGATTGATGACTGAGGCATATTTAAAGGGTTCTTTGAATTTCAGCGAAGCTTGATTACTAAAATACCATATGGAAATAACTGCACAACTAAAAGAAAAGATTCTTCTAAAATGAATTTCATATAAAGGAGGATAGTGGCAATATATAATTAAAATCTTGGTCCGGAAATTAATTAAAAGCTTCTAAGCACCGTCGTCTATTTTGTAATAAGTTGAAATAAAAATAAAAGCCCATCAGCAAAAAAACCGACAAGCCTACCAATATTTCAATTGTATACTTCGGATTAATCATCAATTCTTATTTCGAACCTAGATACCTGCCAGGCGCACTGATACAACCGTGTTTTTGGCTCAGCGCTACAACCTGCGGCGTAGATTTAGGTCGAATATATAAAGTTTATATTTTTGATGAGGATTTGTATGTTATGATCATATCACATAGGAACTAATGTTCGCAAGTGATATTATGTAAATATTTTATCTTTTTTTGAATTTTCCAAACCAGTAGTAATGACAATTCTGAAATAAACTTGTGTCTTTTATGGAATCTATTGTTAAACAGAACTATCTTTATTTTTTACATAGAAGTATATAGAAAGAATGGAGTTACATATTTTATGATCCTGGGTCCGCGTGTTTTAAAAACGGGTATTGCCGTTACAATTTCACTATTAATTTGTTCAATCCTCAATTTACAGCCTGCTGTATTTGCCGGAGTTGCGGCTGTTTTTACGATTCAGCCGTCTGTATATCGTACCTGGAGGCATTTGCTTGACCAAATTGTCACCAATGTAATCGGTGCATTGACCGCTCTTTTTTCCATTTACTTTTTGGGCGATAGTCCCATTATGATCGGTCTTGTTATGATTTTGGTTATTTCGCTATGTTTGAAATTAAACATGGAAGGCACCATTCCCCTTACATTGGTTACGGTTTTAGCCATTATGAGCGCTCCGGCTAATGAAAGTCTGGATTTCATTTTAAATCGGTGTTTAATCATTTTTATCGGCGTTGCTTGTGCGATGGTCGTCAACTTTGCCATTTTGCCTCCAAATTACAAAAAAAATTACCTGAATAAAGTGAATTCTGTATTTACTAATCTTTCATTGCTTTTACGTACGGCGATTTCAAATGAAATGAAGGAAAGAACATTTCAGGAACACCATGCAAAATTGATCATTGATATCGGAAAACTTGAAGAACAATATAAACTATTTAATGAAGAAAGAGGGAATCTTGTAAAACTAAACGAGCTGAATGTCAGGGAGATCGTTGTATTTAAGCAAATGCTTAAAACCATAAAACAGGGAGAACAAGTGCTTGAAAATATCAATGAACACTATTTCCAGAGCAGGGCAAATGATCAGGAAGATGAATTTTTTGACCGTCATCTTGAAGATTTGATCAAAGATCATGAATACGTGCTGCTTAAATTTGAAGGGAAAATAAAAGTGGATGAGAATGATGTAGAAAACGGGATGATGAAAAAAAGTGAAGCGTTCTTTGAGCAAATCCTCCACCAATACTTGCAGAATAAAGAACACAAATTCCGGCTGATGATCATCGCTTCTTTCATTGTCGAATATAGCTACCAATTGCGTCGGTTAAATCAATTGACCGATCAATATCAAGCTTCAAAAAAGGATTAAATATTTTTTCCATATTATATAAATGACCCCCTGTAAAAAACACAGGGGGTGTATGCGTGTTTAGTTCAATTTATTTTCCTCTTGTGATGTCTATGGACATCGTTTTATAAAGATGCTTGTTGAAGTCATTCCGGTTGGATTGCATGGAACGCCAAAGATTTCCCAATAATCTAGGCATCATTTGCTTTGACGGAATTTGATCATGTTGTAAATAGTAGAGGTAATATTTTAAATATAAAATGCCCGTTTTGGGAAGGTGGAGGCCATAAAAGTATTGCTCATTTTCGGATATCGTTGAGAAAGATAACGACTCGGCACCTGTTACAAAGCGGGTTTCTTTTTGATTGTAGAAATTTGATATATAATTCAGCTTATCTATTACGACAGGGTCGTCATCTCCGTCGGCATTCGCAAACCGGGAATGCATAAATGGGGACAGTGAACGGATATCCTTTATAAAAACGGAAACGTGTGCATATGCCTTATCAAAACCCTCAGAAATGGGAGTGAGTCCTAAATGATTCATTTTTTCGATAAGCGGGTATCTTAAACCGCTATCGAGATACTCAGGAATAAAGACCTGTCTCGCCAATTTTAATTCTGAAAGAGAGCCGACCTTAAAGCATGTTATAAAAAAGCATTCTTCCTTCTGATTGATAGATAACAATGATGATTCCTTATCATCATTTATTACATAATCAGTGAAAATGGTTTGATCAAAGGCAAATTGCTCACCTTCTTTCCTTTCGAGTTTTTCAATCCAACCAGGTTTTTGCACCTTCACGGCTGTATGTACATACATTTCAGTTACCTTTTCCATTAATGTCACTCACTTTGCTAAGAATAGTAGAATTATTGGCATATTCCAAAACGCGATTCTTTAATTTACCCATTTCGCCGTATAAGTAATCAGTACTGTATATTAAGCCGCCGGATTTTCAGGTATATGGCAAGGAAAAAATTGTTCGCAAAATGATGGATGAATTGTTGCCATTGTGGTTGCGGAATATAAAAAAGCAGTGGGTCACCGTGAAGTTTTATTATCGACACAATAATATGGTTACTATACAATAGTTTTAAGATTGTTATATGAAGGGGCCAAGGGGATATGCATCGAAATAAAGCATTGTATGAGTTTTTATTAGATAGAACTTTGGAATTGACAGAACAATGGTATAACTCCTTGGACAAAAGCGATGAAACAGGTGTATATGTATCGACCGATCCAAAGGTTATCAAGGGTGTAAAAAATCAAAACCACGAGTTTCATAAACGTTTTTGCAAAGTGTTTGTGGAAGAGGAATCCCAATTCTTTGAAACCTTCGAAGAATGGATTTTAGATATCGCACAAGACCCGGAACATTTAAGAACACCTGTCCATTTAATACTAAGGGAATTCTTCAGGACACAACAACAGTACCTGGCTTTAGTTAAAGAGTTTGTTTCATTGCAGGAAGGAAAGTTTACAAAAGAACAGATGGATTCTTGGAATCAAATAATCATTAAGACTTTCAGTGAAGTAATGACTTGGTTTACTAGAGAGCATGATACCTATTCGCAAAAGCAGCTTCAAGCACAGCAAGAGATGATTCTGGCGTTGAGTTCACCCATTATATCTTTAACTCGTAATACCGCTTTGCTTCCGCTTATTGGTGATATTGATACCGCCCGTGCTAAATTTTTACTTGAAAATACGCTGCAGCAATGCTCAGCAAAGGGAGTAAATCATCTGTTTATTGACCTATCAGGAGTGGTCATGATTGATACCCTGGTTGCCCACCAACTTTTTCAAATGATCGAAGGCTTGAATCTGCTGGGTGTACAGTCTACTTTATCGGGATTAAGGCCAGATATCGCCCAGACAGCCGTTCAATTGGGGCTCCCATTTGATAAAGTTTCGATTACATCGACGCTGGAAAAGGCAATAAACCAGCTCTTTAATGTATAATTGGAAAAAATAAGAACTTTTTATTTCTGAGGGTACGGCCTTTTCCAGGGGAAAGGCCGTTTTATTTTTTTAATAAAATGACAGTCTCTTTCCCTTCAGTGATGGCTACCTAAAGATTTATCACATAGACTCGCCACCGCACCAAGCATATCTTATTGACGATATAAAGGAAATTGATATTAATATTGTTTTTTGCTCCGTATATAGTAAAATAGATATAGGTATTATTTACCATTATTCTATGAATCTGAGATTGTTTTTTATGTAGATGAACGGAGGCACCAACTATGGGAAGAAGTCTTCAAACCAGAATGATCCTTATATTTTCATTCGTAATCCTGGTTTCTTGCGTAATAATCAGCTTTTTGAATTATCGGTCCTATTCCAATTTAGTCATTGATACAGTCAGCAATCAAGCTAAAACGATTACTGAACAAGCTGTAAAAATAATAGAGGTTGATAAGTATGGAGAAATCAAAATAGAATCAGGGGAAACAAAATATTACTACCAGTTGCGACATGAATTGAATGATCTAAGAGAAAGAAATGGTTTGGAATATCTCTATACCATGGGTAGAAGTAAAAAGGGAGAGGGGTATGAATATTATTATTTGGTAGATGGTATGCCCATTCATGATAAGGATGCCTCCAAGTTAGGTGAGATCGAAGAAGAAGCTCAAATGTATTCAAGCTTAATCAAAGCTTTTGAATCAGGAAAGACCCAAGTGGGGGAAATGAGTGTTGATGAATACGGAGCTTTAATCTCCGCATATGTGCCAATAAAGAATTCTTCTGGAGAAGTAATAGGGATTGTGGGCGCCGATTTTAATGCTGAACAAGTCCATACTCAAATGGAACATAGCAAGCAAAATGTTATCTTAACGACTGCCATCATATTAATTGTGAGTTTATTAATTACATACTTCTTTTCAAGATTTTTAATAAATCCGCTAAAACGGCTGGCCAAACAGGTTGAATTAGTTGGGAAAGGGGATCTTTCCACACAAATTGATACAAATCGCAAAGACGAAATCGGTCTCTTATCTGTTTCTTTTCAAAATATGATCCATGACTTAAGGGATATTATCGATGGAATTAACAATAATACACTTAGGCTCAATCAATCCTCAAATCAGTTATTGGTCAATTCGGAAGAGGCGCGTGTCGCAAGCAACCAAATAACTGCCTCCATACAAGAGATTGCTGGAGGGACTGAATTACAGTTTGAAAGTACTGAAATATGTGCAACATCCATTGGAGAAGTGACGGGTGGCATTCAGCAAATTGCCTTTTCCTCCTTGAATGTTTCAAAGCTGGCAGAAGGATTGTTAAATGGCGCAAATGAGGGATTTCAGCTAGTCCAAAATTTCATACAACAAATGGAGGCAATAAATACTACAGTGGGCGAGGCTTCAAGCTTCATTAAAACGCTCGAATCAAGATCAGAAGAAATTCATGAAATCATTCAGGTCATCAAGGATATTTCTTCCCAAACGAATTTACTTGCTTTAAATGCTGCTATTGAAGCTTCGAGGGCAGGCGAGACCGGAAAGGGGTTTGCAGTAGTTGCGGATGAAGTAAAAAAACTCGCGGAGCAGTCTGAAAACTCTGCGAACCACATAGCTGAATTAATTCACCATATAAATCAGGATACTCAGCTTACTGTTGAATCAATGGATAAAGCTGTCTCAGCAACTGGGGAGGGCATCAGGATTTCTGAAGGAACGGGCCGGTCATTTGAGACAATCCTGTTTTCAATAAAACAAGTAGTTTCAGAGATACAAGAAGTGTCAGCAACCTCAGAACAGGTTTTCAATTCGTCGAAGGAAGTTACAAATGCTATTGAGCAAACAACTCAGATTGCCAGGAAAACAGAAGGCAATACTGAAAAGGTGGTAAATGCAACCGAAGAGCAGGAAGTGTTAGTTGCTGACATTGCCTCCTCCATACAGGAATTAAATCAGATGTCTCAGGGCTTAAATGATTTAATCCGTAAATTTAAACTACAATAAATTTCAACGATCTCCAGGTTTTAAGCCTATAAACCTTTGAGAATCATGGTTTTAGAAACTAACGAAGAAATCGTATATTTACTTGTTGGGATTGCCAATAAGGAAGCGGTCAGTCCCCCAAGCGCTTGACAGCGATATCGTCTTTGGGGGACTGACCCCGGTTATTCCGGAGTCCCATAAAGAATTTCAGAGGTCAAAAACGCCCCGGCAGGTGGCAGACCCTGGCTGCCAACGGGAGGTCCAGTAAGAGCTGACTCAGTAGTAGCCACCCAAGTTCCAAACTGGCCTGCTTGCAGTGATGGGGGTTTCATCCTCAGCCGTCCCCTGAAAAGGAAATGGCGAACTCTTATTGATGGGTCGTCAAATATAGTCAGATTCCCGGAATACACAGCATACGGTGACTCAAACTGTATTTGTCTCGTGCCTGGATTCCAATGTCCATTGATTGGAATAGGTCTTCCACGAAAATTGATAGTCCCGGTAACCCTGTTGCCTGACACGGAATTGATGTTTAAGGTGCCATAAACGACCGGTCTGCCGCCTACAGCAGCGTGGATTCCCCACCTTGATGGGGATGGAATGCTTACTTGGGTTTGCCGAACAGGTTCCAAAATGGATCTCTCCTTAAATGAATTCTGTCAGAAAGGGTATTTAATTTACTTCCAGTCAATTACCAAACTACTGTATGAATGATGGAAAAGAAGTTGCCGCCCTGTAGAAAGTACCAATAAAGTATATGCAACGAATATAAAATTGTGTATAGGGGGTACACTCCCTAAGCGCTAGGTAAACATATTTTTAATAATAATTGCATTCATGAAACGTCTATCAATTTGGCAGGCGTTTTTCTTCGCTTAAAAAAAGTAAGTCCTTTGTACATAGTACGGTCAAAAAAGAGTGAGATTCTAATAGAAAATAAAAAGAGACATTCTGGCAAACTCATTTGCAAAGAATATATTAATTTATTGTACAATGGTACATAAGTATATAGGAGGTGATATACTAGTGAATTTTGAGGCGAAACATTGGATTAGATGGGGAATTGCCGGGTGGGTTTATCTATCGGCAATATTAGCGTATTTTACAGTAAAAGACCTGAAGGCAGCCTCTGCCTTTATATTCAGTTATGAAGTTTCAACAATTGTAGCGTCAGCCACCATATTCATACTTGCGGGGATTATCCTTGGGCATTTGATCCATCAAGTCAGCATAGGCCTTGGTTTTATTATATGGACACAGCAGGCAAAGTATTTTAGGAGTGAGTATGAAATCGATAAAATCATCATAAAAAACCATCGAGGTGGGGAAATTCAAAGAATTTACAGCTATAGGCTGGGAAATTTGCATGCGTTACGCGCCCTATTTACAAGTTTGGCAATGGCCCTCACAACAGTCATTTTTCTTGCTTATGCCATTCAATATTCTACGGCCATACTGGTTTTATTGATCATTCTTTTCGTCCTATTTGTTATAGTGTTTATAAACTATAGATATTTCTACAACAACTTCAATTACTTTGTTGCTAATATATTGATTGAATTTCAGAGTAAATGATCATGATAGGGGGTCAGTCCCCCGGCGCGTTAAAGCAGTAACGCAGTGGGGGACTGACCCCGTTATAACTTTATAATATGGAGTAGCTGCTATCTTTCGTATCGGTTATAAACATGTGACCGGGAGCGTGGGTAATCATTAATTCCGGTTTGCTGGACATCGCGACCGATTGGGGCGTTACTCCGCAAGCCCAAAATACAGGGACCTCGCCGTCCTTGATTGTTACCGGATCCCCAAAGTCCGGCTTAGAAATATTTTGGATCCCGATCTGTTCAGGATTGCCGATGTGAATTGGCGCACCGTGTACAGATGGGAATCTTGAGGTAATTTGAACTGCCCTTATAGCATCGGTGGCTGAAAAGGGACGCATGCTGACTACCAAATTTCCGTGAAACACGCCTGCCGGTTCACAAGGAATGTTTGTGATATACATCGGAACATTCCTGTTTTCTGCAATATGGCGAATCTCCAGCCCGTTTTCAACAAGGGGAAATTCAAACGTGAAGCTGCATCCGATTAAAAAGGATACTAAATCATTTCTCCAGTAAGTTTCAATATCATTAACTTCCCTGACAAGCTCGCCTTTTTTATAAATAAAATACTTAGGCACTTCATAGCGCAAATCTGAATTCGGCGCTGTCAGCCTTGGAACCGGGGAACCAACATCCGTCACTTCAATCAGCGGGCATGGTTTCGGATTTCGGTGGCAGAAGAGCAAGAAGTCATAGGCCAAGTCCTTAGGCAGTATGACGAGATTTGCCTGGGTATGCCCATGGGCAAATCCCGCGGTAGGACCGGTAAATTCGTTCTTTCTTAAAAGTTTGCGTAGTTCAGAAAGTTCGATATTTTTATCCATGTGATTATCTCCTTGGTGTGTACGTTCCATCAAAGTCCTTTTTACCAAACTTTAATCCGATTTTTCATTTGAATTATACTAAGGGCTGGAGTTTGAACCTATTAACAAGTTTAATAAAAGATATGTGATGATTCTAAATCCAGTTTCGCTTAATAACCATGTTTACATACCATCATTCCGAGCTTTGCTTGATACTGCCTCGTGGATCGGGGCAATAAATGTCTATTAGCGGGGTGCGTGCAGTAATAATGTGCGAAATTAGACCACCTACCACAACCTATATAGCAAGACACATAAAGAAATAGGGATCAAACTATTATGAGGGAAGGTATGTAAGAAATACGATCATCAAATTATTAGTTTGATACCTGGATTGTACCAGTAGAATTTCCAATTTTCCTTATAGCTTTGTGGATGGATAAATTGCCCGATGGATTATCGTTATAGTATGCATCTAATTGATCAATGAAATAATACTCCTCAACGATAATGGTAAATCCACTGCTTCTTAACTCTTCCAATTCGGTTGCAACCTGTATATGTTTTTGGTTTCTATCCAAAGAATTCCAATGTTCTGCAGATGAATTTCCATTTAATTCATTTTTATTACAGGCAGCTAAAATAAAGATCAATAAAGAAGTTACTATAAATACGTATAATTTTCTACTCATTCCTAATCTCCTATTCTTTTTTACCTTACCTTGGTTCCTGAAATGTATCAACTAAAAACTATTTCCTTTCTTTTGTAAACGTATTAGCGGAGCTAATGATCTATTTTGTGAAGGAATTGACCGCAGATCCTACTGAATAAACAAATAAACCGCATGCCTATGATCAGGTACGCGGCTTTTTAACCTTCAATGGTGGTAGTGTTTTTCGTACGATACAGGACACAGCCCCCGTGATCACAATTGGACCCATCTTCACGCAATAGGTGATTTATCAAATGGTCGGCATTTTGTGAAATTTCCTGGAAATAATTTTTCTGTGGAACATTGGAATAAAAAAATAAAATAAAATTCTTGTTGTTGCAAATAATATGGGCAATTACAAGGAACGCAAAAGTGTTTTGAAGGAGCGGAAAAATGGAGAGAAACACCACGATTGATTTTATTAAATTTTTTGCCATATTTGCTGTGGTAGTCATTCATGTATTCCCAAGGGATCACCATATAGGATTATTTGTTCTCGACAACTTTTCAAGATTTGCCGTTCCCTTCTTTTTTACTGCATCTGGCTATTTGTTTGGTAAAAAAATCATATATACAGGGGATTCGCTTGATTATTTTAATAAATATCTTGTGAAAATGATAAAACTGTATGTATCCTGGCTTTTTTTTTATATCATTTTTGATTTTCTTAATGTGTATAAAGAATCTGCTGATCTAGAAAAGGCAATGGAACAATACTGGAATCATTTTTCATTTTTGGACCTGACGTATTATGGAAGCGGAACCAGCGGATATCAGCTGTGGTTCTTAAGCGCGCTAATTTGGAGTGTTATCATTCTTTTCGCATTTTTTAAACTTCAAAAAGTTAAGTTTCTTTTAATTGTGAGCCTAGTTTTACACTTGATAGGTCTTTGTGGCCAGTCGTATTCAGTCTTTTTTGATTTTCCATATATCACTCGTGATGCATTATTTTTTGGTCTTTTTTATACGAGTTTGGGCAGCTGCTTTGCTTTTGATAAAACCTTTAAAAAGGCAAGGCTATTTACCGCAAAAACATACTTATCATTAATTGTTTTCTTCTTTAACATTCAAGCGGCAGAAGGATACATATTAGAAAAAATATTATCAGGAAGGCATGGAGAATACTTTCTTTCTACCATATTTTTAACCTTCTTTCTTTTTTTATTTGCATTAAATAATCCATCTTTGGGAGAGGGGCTGTTCACCGCTAAAATAGGTGCCAGAGCTGTAGGGATCTATATTGTTCATGTCTTTTTCATAGATATCTTTGATATGATTTTATCGGAGTTAAATAAGGATGAAATAGCTGATAATTTATTGCTAAAGCTATTTAAAACATTCGTTATTTTTTCGATCTCGTATGCGGCTTATGATTTACTTCAATATGTAAAAAGACGAATAAGGGGACGAAGGCTGTCTAAACCAGTTAGTTGAATTTTACGCGAAAGGAAGGGTTTACACATATGAAAAAATTAAACATGTGTAGGTACAGGTAAGAACATGCATAAACTGTCAGCAATTCGAAGTCTTTTCTATTTATAGGAGGGTATTATTTTGCTTTTACAATGCTACGCATCAACCTTCTTAGTCTTAATAACATAAAAGTAAAAATAAGTTATCATTAAAAGAAAAATTGTTAACTCTTAATTAGTTCGGTTAATTATGTTTGGGTGAATACTCATTTTCGACTTTTTATATCATATAAATATTTTATGTAAACTAAATAAGGTGATAAAAAGCAAGATCATCATGATCTTGCTTTCAATTTACGTATAAAGTCTTTTCGTTTGGCTCTTTCAGCATCTAGTGTTTTTCCACCCACTTGCCGTCACTTTCCTTTTTATATTTCTTTTTGACGGCACTCCAGGCTACTTTAAATGCTGTTTCTTCTTCCTTATATTCCTCACTGGCCGAATTAAACGCTTCTTTAAAAATTTCTTGGGCGTGATGGGGTAAATGATCTTTTACTGCCTCTGGAAGCTCATTTAAGGAATTATAAGGCATGTCGCATCATCCTTTTTATCTTTTCTTTTTCCAAATATCTATGATTTTAAACATTTGAACACTTAAGATGACCAGTAATATGCTTAGGGATTATGGCGTGGATATTGTCTGGGAAGCTGTTAATCTAATCGTTGATTATGCATTCGATATTTTAAAATTACACAGGATAGGAGCCGGGGTAATGCCCCATAATTTAGCATCGATATGTGTATTGGGAAAATCAGGTTTCCATAAAGAAGGACTGGCGAAGAAAAATGTAAAGACCAACGGAAAATGGGAAGACCATCAGGTGCTGTCCATCCTAAACCCGAATGATTGACTCAGGTTAAAAAATATAAGTTAACGGGTTGATTCCTGAAGAGTAAAGTCCCTTTTTTATGTCTGTAAATGGATTCTTGACAGAGTGAACAAGCGGTAGATAACCGATATGTCTATAAAATTTTCATACGAAGAAAAACTATTTTTAAAAAAATATTTTATGCTTGAATTGATAAATAAAGCAGGAATGGCGCCATAATAATTTAACCGCGTACGCTCAATTTGGTTTTTTGAGGAATACATTTTAGAATAAACATATATCAATATGTGAGGGAGCTTGATCATATGAAAGTATTCGTAGTTGGTGCAAATGGCCAGATTGGACAACACCTGATACGTTTGTTATCTGAAAGCGATGAACATTCAGTGAGAGCAATGGTAAGAAAGCGAGAGCAAGCAGAGTCTTTTCAAACATTGGGTATAGAAACTTCCATAGTCAATTTGGAAGGAACCGTCGGGGAGATTGCGGAAGGGGCAAAGGGCTGTGATGCCATCGTATTCACCGCGGGATCCGGCGGGCATACAGGAGCGGACAAAACGCTATTGATCGATCTGGATGGAGCTGCCAAAACGGTAGAAGCTGCCGAAAAAACGGGGATCAAAAGGTTTATTATGGTCAGTGCCCTTGGTGCGCATAATAGGGAAAACTGGAACGAAAAAATTAAACCGTATTATGTAGCCAAGCACTATGCAGATAAAATTCTTGAACAAAGCACGTTAACGTATACCATCATCCGTCCGGGAGGGCTATTAAACGAGCCAGGTACAGGGAAAATTTCAATTGCAGAGAATTTGCTTCGATATTCCATTCCGCGTGAAGATGTGGCCAAAACCATTTTGGCATCTTTAAATGAAGAACGGACCTTCAAACGTTCATTTGATCTTGTGTCTGGGGATACTCCGATTTTTGATGCATTACAAAAGGTCTAATAGGAATTTTTTTAGCGCTCCATTGCACGATGGGGTAGATGGAGAGCTTTATAATCAATTAAAAAAGCTATGTGGTACATTTAAATTCGCTTTTTTATTCCGAAAAAGTCGTGGGCTTTTCCTATAGCCTCGACTTTTTCGTTTTAAGTACAGGGCGCATTGGTTAAAGAATTCTTTAGTTAGACTGTTCCGATATGGTTCTTAAAAAAACGGCTGGTTTTTGCGATCTAAAATTAAACAACTTTTATTTACCTCGTCTTGAAATAAGGAACGGGGTTAATCGCGTTATAGGAATAAGAGAAAGAAAAGATAAAAGGAAGGTAATAGAAGAGATTTGTGGGAGCGTTTAAAAAGGAAATGTAACCTATACTTAACAATAAGGTTACGAGCTAAAAAAAAGGAAGAATGTGGGGGGAGCCATGAACTCGCCATATCAATTGTTTGACTATCATTATAGGTGAACGGTCTAATTTCGACCAACTGGTATTGATTACCTGCTAAAGATTAATTCTTTCATGGCATTGCTGGGAATGAAAACCATCCTGATCGGATTACGGCCGGAATTTGCCCGGATTGCTGTTAACCTTGGAGTCGATTTATCTTCCCTGAATACAGTAGCTAATGTACAGAAAGCATTAGAGTCTTTAGCTGTAAAAAAAGTGGTGTAATTTTTTTGCCTTTATTTGTTATATCTATTGTAAGCGGAGAAGAAGATATTATGGCATATTACATGAGTGGCTTCAAATTGTTTTGCTGCTAAAATAGTTTTTCTACAGAATCCTCAATTTGGAATCGCTATAAACTAATTTACTTTCTATAAAATTATTTCAAAAAAACATTGACGAAGTTAGGCCAGACCTTTAGAATGAATCAAAATAACGAATAATAACTCGTATAATCTTGGAAATATGGTCCAAGAGTCTCTACCGAACTACCGTAAATAGTTGGACTACGAGAGATGAAAACATAGTCCCCATTTGAACTCTTCATATGTTCTTCTCTTTAGTCTAACTACTTCTTTAACATCAGAGAGGAGTAGACATCATGTCCAATACAGAAATCTCAAAACAAATTGCTGCTGCCGGCAAAAAAATTCCAGCTGACATCGTTATAATAAACGGGAAAATCATAGATATATTTAATCTGGACATCATCGAGGCTGATGTTGCCATTACTGAAGGGATGATCGTAGGGATTGGCGATTATAAAGGGAAAAAAACCATCGATGCAATGGGACGTTACATCTCTCCATCTTTCATTGATAGCCATGTGCATATTGAATCGTCAATGGTGACGCCAAGAGAGTTTTCAAAGCTTTTGATCCCCCACGGCGTGACAACCGCCATCACGGATCCTCATGAAATTGCTAATGTCGCAGGTGCAAAAGGAATCCAATTCATGCTTGATGATTCCGAAGGATTGCCCCTTGATGTCATGGTGATGCTGCCTTCAAGTGTACCTGCCACTCCTTTTGAAAACGCTGGAGCTGTTCTCCATGCCGGAGACTTAAAACCATTTTATCAACACCCGAGGGTGATAGGTTTAGCAGAGGTAATGGACTTTCCTTCGGTCATGGATGGTTCGCCTGACATGCTTAATAAGATTATGGATGCAGCTTCCATTGGAGCTGTAATAGACGGCCATGGAGCCGGTTTGGATGAAACAGGACTGGATATTTACCGAACCGCCGGCATTATGACCGATCATGAAAGTACGTCTGTAAAAGATGCCCTGGAACGAGTTAGAAGGGGAATGTATGTATTGATTCGTGAAGGCTCTGTCGCCAAGGATTTACAAGCCTTAATTGGGATCGTGAATGAACGGAATGCCCGCCGTTTCATGTTCTGTACGGATGACAAACATTTAGATGATTTATTGGCGGATGGGTCTGTGGACCATAATATACGCCTTGCGATACAAGAAGGTTTAGATCCTCTGCTGGCCATTCAGCTGGCGTCGCTTAATGCGGCAGAATGTTACGGATTAAAAGGAAAAGGAGCAATTGCACCCGGTTATGCTGCTGATTTCCTGCTGTTGGATGACTTAGAAACAATAGATATATATCAAGTATACAAAGATGGGAAATTAGCAGCTGAGCAAGGAGAGTGTTTAAGTCCTTTATCAGGCGAAAATACGAAAGCGGACGAGTTAACAGGTTCTGTCCATATCCATTCCCTAACATCCAATGATTTAAAAATACCAATGACCAATCATATGGCCAATGTAATAGGAATCATCCCAAACAGCCTGGTTACCAACCATCTGATCGAATCAGTGGACGTTGAAAAGCACCAATTTGTTCCTTCTATTGTAAAGGATCAATTAAAGCTGGCCGTAATCGAACGGCATCATCAGACAGGGAATATCGGGCTTGGTATAGTGAAAGGTTTTGGACTGGCTTCGGGTGCAATCGCAACCACGATTGCACATGATTCACATAATCTTGTCGCAGTGGGTGTGAATGACGAGGATATGCTTCAAGCTGTCGAGGAATTGCAAAAGCTGCAAGGAGGGATTGCAATCGTCAAAAACAAGCAGACGATTGCATCCATTTCACTGCCAATTGGGGGGCTTATGACCGATCAGCCCTTCCATCAGGTGAATGAATCGCTTCATGCCGTGGAGTGTGCCTTGCGAGAAGTTGGAGCTCCGGACACATTTAATCCACTGCTTACACTGTCATTTTTGACATTGCCCGTTATTCCGGAACTAAAGCTGACAGATAAAGGACTTTTTAATGCGAAAACAGGTGAACATATTGCAGTCCAGGCTTAATCAATTTGTTCCAGAGCTTTTGCGATTTTTAAGAAAGCCCGGTTTTTTCAATACAGCCACTAAAGAAAAAATAAAGCAGATCCCTAAGATGGATGGAAGGATCCATGCGAACATTTCCATGATTTTACCTCCTTCTATATGTAGGCCGTGTGAAATTCGGTTTATCTTTTTGGTTACCCTTTTGCGTTGAAGTTAAACCGTGATTTTTGATATAGAGCGAACTACTAGCGCTATGTACAATCTTTCAGCAAAATGCACGTATGTTTTTCCTGATTGAAGTTCTCCTAATAGGGTATAAGGTGAATACATCATATAAAGGAGTTAATCAACATGGAAAAACGAGTGGTAGGTGTTTATGAAAATGAAGGACAAGCACACGATGCGGTTGAGGAATTAAAGAGAAAAGGCTATCGTCTGGAGGATATCTCTATTGTTGCCAAAAATATCGAAGAATTAGGCCCGAATGTGGAACAAGTGCAACCGAAAAATGCTGATGGAATGATTGCCGGGGCGACAGCTGGGGGAGTAATTGGATTAACCGGCCTTTTAGTCGGAATGAGCACACTTGCCATCCCTGGAATCGGACCAATTGTGGCAGCAGGCCCGATTTTTTCCATGCTCGGCGGTGCCGTGGCAGGTGCTGCAACCAATGCGGGCGGTTTGACAGGAGCGCTGAAGGAGATGGGGCTGCCGGAAGAAGAAGCCCGACAGTACGAAGGCGATGTAAAAGACGGCAAAATTCTTGTGTTGGTAGATGGAAAACATGTGGATTCGTCTGAGTTTAAATAAAAACTTTTCATTGAAATGAAAGAAAGATCCTGGCTGCAACGAATGAAATGATTCGTTGGCCGGGATCTTTTTGCATAAAAGATTTGATATTATTCAATATACAAGAAATATCTTGATAGTGGAAGGAAATCGGGTGCCTGAAGGAGAAATGAGTAAGTTATTGGAAAATGCCTGAAGTGTCGGGTGGATGACTCAAGTCAATTAAGATGTATGCAAATAGGGGGAGAGCAATGCTTGAACAATTAGAAGTATCTTGTGTGACGATTGATCTGCCGTTTAGATTAAATCATGTACATTGTTTTTTGGCAAAGGGAGAAAATGGGTGGACGATCCTGGATTCCGGGTTGAACAATATGGTTACTGCAACCGCTTGGAAACCCGTTTTAGAAACTCATGAAGTAAGAAATATTATCATTACGCATTATCATCCAGACCATTACGGTTATGCCGGCAGGCTCCAGGAATTAACGGGAGCAAAAGTTTCCATGACAGAAACCGATAAAAACACGGCACTGGCTATGTGGGAAAAAGGCTTTAGCCATTCTTTGCGGGAAAACTATTACAAGTGCGGCATTCCTAAAGATATAGCAGATTCCATGGCAGGGAATGAGGCGGGTTTTATTTCCCAGGTTTCCCCGCATCCGAGAGTTGACAGTTATCTGCACGAAGGTGAAAAAATTGTGTTTGGTAAATATGAATACGAGATAATAGAGGCTCCTGGGCATTCCAATGGTTTGATATGCCTTTATAACAGGGAACAGCAAGTATTATTTTCCACCGACCATATCTTGCCTAAAATCACGCCAAATATCTCTTATCATTTCTATGGCGAAGCAAACCCGCTGGCCAAATTCCTGCAATCGCTGGACAAATTTAAACGGCTTGAAGCGGAGTATGTGATCCCTTCACATGGAAAGCCATTTATGAACGCAAATCATAGAATCGATGAGATTATCGCACATCACGATGAAAGGCTGTCAAAGCTGCACGAAATCATCCGCACCCCCGTTACTGTATATGATGCATGCCAAAAACTATTTGGCAAAGCATTTAACTCCCACGAAATGAGATTTGCAATAGGGGAAACCATCGCGCATCTTGAATATTTGGTCAATAAAGGGGAGTGCCATAAGGAAGAACAGAACGGGGAATACATATATACCGTGTAATTTTCCTCTATTCCTGAAAAACAGCCCATGGTCCGGTTCAATCATCATTGGCAAATATAGGAATTAAAAACTGGAAGAACAAGAATGGAATTATGTAATGTATGAAATGTTTACAGAGGGCTTCGCTTTAATTCACGAAAGAACACGGGGAAGTCTAATATACACGTCTGTCGCCTAAATTGGACAACCGGCTGATATAACTTTGAATACTTGATTCAATTCTTTGCACTGAACTTTATCTGAATTAGTAATTACCTTTTAACTAGGGAAACAAATTTACATGAATTTTCATAACAATTTGCTAGATGTCGAATACTTTGATTCAGCAAGAGTCTGGTTTTTAACTTAAAAGAGTTGGATGTGTAAGGGCCCCTTTTCTTTGAAGGAAAACCTTTTACACATCCTTTTCTTTATTTATTTCATTGCCAACGACGAATTTATCAGTGAAAAAACGGGTCCGCTGATCAGTCATCTTAACTTAATAGTGAAGGATTACCGCTAGACTGGGCAGGTGGCTCCACAGGCCCCCATGCTGTATCGTGGAAAAAAGGAAACTGAACCAATTTTTAAAAATGTTTGCGCGATTTTATAATTATTGTCTGGTACCTAATTGTATTAAACATCAATGTTATATTTTTTCATTTTTGAATATAACCAGGTACGGCTGATTCCTAAGATGCGGCTGGCAGTTGTTTTATTGCCGTGTCCTTGTTTTAAAGCCTCAATAATAAGTTCCTTTTCTTTAAGATTTACGTTTTTCTTGTAATCCAGGGGTAAAATTGGTGCATCTTCTTCATATTCATCATAAGTACTTTCTTTTACCGTAAAATTGATATCCTGGTGCTTAAGAATGTAATCAGGAAGTTCTGGTACATCTATATACCCGTCTACATTTAAATTTGCTGCCCGTTCTAGTACATTTTGCAATTCACGTATGTTTCCCGGCCAATTGTATTTTGTTAATACATTCAATGCAGAAGAAGTAATTCCCTTGATATAAAAACCGGAATGAATCAGCCTATCTATGACGGCATGGGTAATGGCTTCAATATCTTCCTTGCGTTCTTTTAGCGATGGAATATTTAACCTGAGTATATTTAATCGATAGTAGAGGTCTTCACGGAACTCACCGTTTTTTATCATGCTTTCAAGATTTTTATTAGTTGCTGCGATTATTCTCATATCTAATTTTATTGTGTGATTGCTTCCAACAGGTTCGAATTCTTTTTCTTGCAGCACTCGTAAAAGCTTAGATTGCAGGTTTGTTGGCATATCACCAATTTCATCCAGGAACAACGTCCCGTTTTGTGCAAGTTCGAATTTCCCTTTTTTCCCTCCTTTTTTGGCTCCGGTAAATGCCCCGTCTGCATATCCAAAAAACTCTGATTCCAACAAATCTCCAGGTATGGCCGCACAATTTACTTTGATAAAAGAGCCAGGAAGGGAAGAGGCAGTATGAATACCGTGGGCAAACAGCTCTTTGCCAGTCCCGCTTTCTCCGATTAATAAAACAGTTGACCTGCTTTGTGAAGCTGCGAACGCTTCCTTCTTTACTTTTTTAATGCTGGCGGAAGTTCCTATAATATCGGCAATCGAATATTTGCTGCCATTCGGACTTTTTGGATTATTTTTCATGATCGTCATACTATCTTCTAATTTACTGACTTTGTTCAAGGCATCCTGAAGCTGCTTTAAGCCCCGGAAAGTGATTTTACTGACTACGCCAACGATTTCCCCGTTATTTTTGATAGGTAAATTAGTCACCAAACTTTGTTTTGCATTTATTATTTTAGAAATGCCACTTAAAGGGATTTTTACGTCCAGAACTTCCTTGATGCCTATATCCGGAAAATTAATAAAGATTGATTTACCCATTATCTTCGATTCAGTAGTTTTAAAGAGTTCACAGAACCCTTTATTTGCCATGGTAATTATCCCATTCTCATCTACCAGAACAATGGCATCATATGCTGACTCTACTAGTGTTCTTAATTTTTCTTCCCACTGTTTGGTTATTTGAAGTTCTTTAATCAATTCTTCTACATTTGTCAAATCGTCGATCATGACCATTACACCAATTAACTTCTTATTCTCGAACAATGGATAACAGTCAACTATAAAGCTGTAACCATTTAAGTTTAGCTTTTTTTTAGGTGGCTTTTCCCTGTTAACGAGTATGTTTTCTATCATCTCCAGAATGACCTTGTTAGTAAGAATTATTTTTTCTGAATCATTTTTGACATTGATTTGAAGGATTTCCCGGGCTAATGGGTTAATCGCAGTTATATTCATATTTGTATCAACAGATAATAATCCGAAATGAAGATTGTCAAACAATAATTGAAGTTGGGATTGCAGCATGTCGAGGGTTTTCGTATAACCAAATAAAATCTGTGAGGTAGAAATAATTCCAATTAGCTGCTTGTTGCTGTCTACTACTGGGGCGTGTCCAATCATGTGGTGTAACAGTTTTTTTCTGCTTTGTAAAATGTGTGCATCTGGAAATACATAAATCGGATTAAAGTTTATTAAGGGGTTTATTGAGTCTGTAAGAGAGTACCCATTTGAAATAGCATGGATTATTTTGTTCTTGGTGAGAATGCCAGTCAATATATTATTTTCGTCAACGATGGGGATGATATTCAGCTTATATTTTGAAAAAATTTTAAAAGTTTCCATCAAAGGTGTATTGACATCACAAGATTGGAAAGAATCTGTCATGATATCTTTAACCTGCAAGATTTTCACTCCCTTTTTCGAATTTCCACATAGGACTGATATGACTAAATCCGCTTTAACTGATATGAAATTGTGATGGTCAAGATGAGTGTTGTTACTAAAAATGGACAGCTATTGTTTACATATGTTTATAAAATGTAAGCTTCCGTTAACATTAAATCACAAAATAACCAAAATAGTAAATATATTCTGAGGCAAAACGAAAAATAATTTTAAGTTATAAAACACAAACTCCTCATACAAATTCAATGGAAAAAGCTATTAAGCGACTTTTTAAAAAAATTGGCATAGATATTGCATAGTTAATGGAAAACATATATACAACAATATTTGGTGATCTGCTTTATGAGCTATTAATCTTGAATTTTCAGTTGCTAATAACCATCAATTCTGTGGCGCGGCATAACCATAGTTATACACAATGGGGGAGTTAGGATGAATTTAGGTAACTTACATTCCGGATTGGCTGTTCATGCAAGAAATAAACCTAATGAAGAAGCGATTGTTTATTACGATATGTCCAGAACTTACAAACAGCTTTTTGATCGAGTGAATGCTTTGGCTAATTCATTGATAGAACTTGGTGTCAGAAAAGGCGATCATATTGTGGTTTATATGAGAAACCGATTGGAAATGGTCGAGATTTACTATGCGGTTTCTGTTGCCGGGGCAGTTGCAGTTCCGATTAACTATATGGTGCAAGGTGAAAGCCTGCACGCATTAATAAATGACTCTGACGCAAATTTCCTATTTGTGGAAGAAGAAACCTTGCCAGCATTAGAAAGTGTACAATCAAATATAAAGACCATTACAGAAAAAACAACCATTTTAGTGAGTAATGATCAGTTGGAGGCACCGTACATTCCTTATGAATCTTTTTTATTAAAGGGCTCTACACAGGCACCGAATGTGGAAGTGAATTCGGAAGATATTGCCGCTTTGCTTTATTCGTCCGGAACTACTTCCTTGCCTAAAGGGATCATTATCACTCATGGCAACCAGATTTTCAGGGATAACGCTTTTGCAATAGAATGGAATCTAAACTATAAAGATGTAATTTTGGTAACGGTTCCAATTTATCATTCCATGGGGCATTTATACATTTTCCAGATCAGTTTATTAGGGTGCAAAATTGTTTTGACAAGAGATTTTAGTGCAGAAAACACGTTAAAACTAATCCAGGAATACAAAGTGACGCATGCCTTTTTTGTACCGACACAATACATTTTCATGCTTGAGCTGCCATCTTTCAAAGAATATGACCTTTCTTCTCTTCGTTCACTTGTTTCAGCTGGAGCTCCAATGGCAGAAATCACCAAAAAGCAAGTCCTGGAACAGTTCAGTAAGAATTTTACGGAATTCTATGGGACAACAGAAATAACACCTTTAACAAGTTTACGGCCAAAGGATCTAATACGCAAATCAGCCAGTGTAGGCCAAAGTCCTGCATTTATGGAACTTCGACTTCTTGATGAAGAGGGAAACGAAGTCGGGATAGGGCAGGAAGGTGAATTTGCAGCGAAAGGGCCAACCATGTTTACAGAATATTATAAAAATAAGGGGGAAACAAAAAAAGCAAGAACACCGGACGGCTTTCATCGAACGGGAGATATGGGGAGGATGGATGAAGGTGGTTTCTACTACATGCTCGACCGAAAAAAAGATATGATCATCAGCGGTGGGGTGAATATCTATCCAAAGGATATCGAAGAGGTGATCTATAGGCATCCGGATGTGTTAGAGGCCGCTGTCATCGGCGCGCCTGACCAAAGGTGGGGAGAATCGGTAAAGGCCTATGTTGTTCTAAAAAAGGATGCGGCTTTGGAAAAGGATGAACTCATTAAATTCTGTAACGATAAGCTCGCAAAATATCAATATATTAAACAAATTGAATTTATTTCTGCAATACCAAGAAACCCTTCTGGAAAAATACTGAAAAGGCAACTACGCAATCTGAGCAAAAAAGATGCAGCACAGCGTTCATGATGTGATCTTTACAAATAAGCTGCAATTAAGGAGTCATCAACTCAGTCTTGACAGCGTTAATGCCATATACAAATTTTATAAATATTAAGGTGGTTACGCATTTTGAACCGGATATGCGAACTGTTGGAAATTGAAGTGCCAGTATTAGAGGGAGGGCTTGCTTATGTTGGAAATGGGTTGCTAGCTGCAGCTGTTTCCAATGGAGGAGGATTTGGCCAGGTTGGCTCGGCAGGACGTACGCCGGAAAATTTCGAGAATGAGATTCTGGTAGCGAGCGAAGCAACTAATAATCCCTTTGGGGTGAATATACCAATTAGCCAGCATACGGATTTTTCTCCTTATTTGGAGATCATCAAGAAACATAGGGAACTAATCAAAGCTGTTAGCCTAGGTGCTGGAAATCCAAAAAATCTTGTGCCTTATCTTAAGGATAATGGATTATTGGTTTTAATATTAACATCAACGGCCATTCATTCAGTAAAAGCGGAAAAGCTTGGTGCCGATGTCATAGTTTGTGAAGGGTATGAAGCTGGCGGAAGTAATGGGCCATCAGAATTGACAACATTCACCCTTGTTCCTCAAGTGAAACAGGCGGTTTCCATCCCAGTAATTGCGGCGGGCGGAATTGTTGATGGAAGAAGCATGGCTGCGGCTTTGATTCTCGGTGCTGATGGAGTGCAGATGGGCACCAGATTTGTGGCGACAGAAGAATGCGAAGCCCACACTCATTTTAAGGAAGAAATCCTAGCAGCTAAGGATGACTCCACAATGATCATGACACGCATGCTTAAAGGTCCCTTACGAGTATTGAAAAACGAATATGCAGAACAAGTATATGAAAGTGAAAAAATTACCCCCACATTGGAGAATGTGCTGCCAAGAGTTCGTGGAACCTATAACAAGCTTGCCATGTTGGATGGAGATCTTAAAGGCGGGTTTATGAGCTGCGGGCAGGTTGCCAGTCTGATAGAGGAAATCGACAGTGCAGAAACGGTGGTTAAAAGGATAGCAGGTGAAGCGAGAAGAATTTTGGCAAAGGCTCAGGCTCTTTTTTAGTTATATTTCCTTAATTTTTTAAAAAAATGGATTCTAAGTAAGGTTGAAATGGAAAACAAAACGGTTGTTCTGTCAATTCGAAATAATGTTGGCATTATTTTTTTAAACCGGCCTGAAGCAGGGAATGCAATTGACCTCGACATGGCAAAAGAATTGATGGCAGCTGCCATTTTCTGTTCGGAAAATGAAGAAATCCGTGCCGTGGTCATTACTGGGGAAGGAAAAAAATTTTCAGTAGGAGGTGATTTAAAAACTTTTACAAAAGAGGGCAAAGAAATTGGTTCACTACTGAAAAATGTGACGGCTTACCTCCATCAGGCAATTTCTTATTTGACGCGCATGAACAAACCGTTAATGGTGCAGTAAATGGAGTGGCAGCAGGGGCCGGCATGAGCCTTGCATGTGCCTGTGATCTGGTGTATGCCTCAGAAAATTCAAGTTTTGTTATGGCGTATAATCGAATTGGTTTAACACCGGATGGGTCAGGAAGTTATTTTCTGCCTCGTATTGTTGGCATGAAACGGGCATTTGAGCTTATGTATACCAATCGGAAATTAAGTGCAAAGAGGCACATGAATGGGGAATCGTAAATCACTTTGTATCTGGGGACCAATTAATGAAAGTCGTCATTGATTTAGCAGAAATGCTTGCAAAAGGGCCAATGAACGCGTTCGGCAGCAGTAAAAAGTTATTCTATCATGCCTTTCAAGAAACCCTCGAAACTCAAATGGCTATGGAGTCGGAGTATCTCGCAGAACGGGCCAATAGCAAAGAAGGAAGAGAAGGGATTGCTGCGTTCATAGAAAAACGTGAGGCAGTTTACTTCAAACTTTGACCAAATAATATCCAGAATTGAGGCCTGAAAATGAGAACCCATAAACTTGTTGTCATGGCCATGTTATCATCTATGTCGCTTGATTTGATGTGGCTAGGTTTTCCATTAATACCGATAGCGCCTTATCTGAAATTCGAACCTGGTTATGTTCCTTAGATAATCGCTGCACTCACGTTAGATCCTTTTGCTGGAATCGTGGCGTTAATTTAAAAAATGTATACATTCCATTTAATCTAGTAAAAGGATCGTTAAATACAATTTTGTCCAACGTTGTACGGCGTCTGGTAAAATGGAGAATTGTTACATCTACCATTTTAAGATCTGAAACCAACCAACACCACAATGCAGGACTATAAAAAACCTTTTTTTGAAAGCGTTTGCGGCGATTGAAACAAGAGAAGAATAACCATCAAATCTTTGGCAGAGTGCGTGAATAAGTAGAAGCTCAAAATGGACCATATAGTATTTATTCTATTAATTTTCGGAATATTATGAAAATATATAGAGGAGGTGGTGTGAATAGAACAATTCTTATGAATAATGTAGGTGATTTAGTAATCTATCTATTATTTTGGAGGAGGAATGGGTGTTGACAGATTCATACCAAATTGGGATTGATATGGGTGGGACGTTCACCGATATCGTAGTTATTAATCAAAAAGGCGAGATGTGGACAGACAAAGCAGATACAACTCCCAAAAATTTAATTGAAGGATTACTGACTAGTCTTGACAATGTTTCCGGACAGATGGGGATTTCACGTACTTCATTATTGAATCAGTGTGACCGATTTGTGCATGGGACAACAATTGTTACAAATAGTATAGCAGAGTTAAAAGGGGCCAAGGTCGGCCTGTTAGTAACAAAGGGCTTTCGTGATACATTACGGATTGCCAGGTCTCCAAGAACGGATGATAGAGACCATCATAAGCAAGTAAATGTCCCTGATATAGTTGATAGAAAGTGCATTTTGGAAATTGAGGAGCGTATCGACAAAAATGGCAAAGAAATAGTGGAAATGAATTCCCGGCAAGTGGAGCAAGCAGTAAAACAGTTAGTGGAAGAAAATAATGTGGAGGCAATTGCAGTTTGCCTTCTGTGGTCATTCCTAAACGCTGAACATGAACAGCAGGTGAAAAAGATTATTGAGTCAAAATATCCTTCAGTTTATGTAACGGTTTCATCAGAGCTATACCCGGTGATGCGTGAATATGAACGTATGGTCACCACTACATTAAATGCGTTTACAGGACCGAAAGTAGTGCGTTACGTCGATCAAGTCCAAAGCACGCTTGAGGAAATTGGACTTAAATCATCCGTGGTATTTATCCAGTCGTTTGGCGGAAGTTTAAGTGCTGATGAAGTGCGCCTTGCCCCCATCACATTAGTGGATTCCGGTCCGGTTGGCGGTGTTTTGGGCTCGAACCACCTTGGGACCACTTTGGGTATCAAGAACATGATAACCGGTGATATGGGTGGTACCAGTTATGACTGTTCGGTAATCGTAGATAATAAGTTTTCCAAGACCCAGCGTGTTTACCTTCGGGAATTCCTGACGGGTCTAAGTAAAATAGATGTTACTGCCATAGGATCCGGCGGGGGATCGATTGCATGGCTGGATTCAAGGGGGGTTCCGCAGGTTGGGCCCCAAAGTGCAAGCTCCGATCCTGGGCCTGTTTGTTATGGCCGGGGCGGAGACCAGCCTACCGTAACAGATGCCAACGTAGTACTTGGATTTATTGACCCTATGTATTTTCTAGGTGGCAGAAGGAAGTTGGAGAAAGAAAAAGCAGAGGAAGTATACAATGAAAAATTAGCCTCAAAGCTGGATATGAGCATTACTGATGCCGCTGCTTCGGTGTACCAATTGGTAGTTGCCTCTATGAGTAATGCAGTTCGCGGGGTAAGTGTCGAACGGGGGCATGATCCCAGTGAGTTTACTTTTGTGGCTTATGGCGGTGCATTGCCTATATTTGCAGCCGAAATTTGCCGGGAAATCGGGATTAGAAAGGCTGTAATCCCTAGTACATCTGCTGTTTTTTCAGCTCAAGGATTGCTAGCAGGCGATGATGTGCGAAACCTCGTAAGGTCTTGTTTCTGGAAACCGGGACAGGAAGTAGACAATGTCAACAAAATACTGGAAGAAATGGAAGAACAAATAAAAGCAAGCTTATATGCCAGTGGATTTAAAGATGGTGAATATGAAATTCAGAGATTTGGTGATTTCAAGTTTGAAGGGCAAATTTTTGAATTGCCAGTTCCTATACCTTCTGGCAGGTTAACTAGAAAAACTCTAGAGGAGATTGCAAATAATTTTGCTCCTCTTTATGAAGCGGAATATGGTCCTGGAACGGCATGGGTCCATTCTCCAGTAAATATGTTTACTGTCAGGGTAACCGGGATTGGGAATGTTGAAAAGTTCCAGCCAAAGAGCTATTCGGACAATCCGGTTAAAGCCGAGGATGTTCAGAAATCAACCCGGCAAGTATTTTTGCCAATGGAGCATAAATGGACGGATATCCCTGTCTATGATGACCGGGAGATTACACCAGGCTCTAAATTTGTCGGACCGGCAATTATCGAACGGACACAAACAACCATTTTCATTCCGGAAGGCACGATTGCCACAATGGATAACTACAGAAATTATTTGTTAGACCTATAATCCACTAATGAGGGGAGTTTAGTTAATGGCAAAAACAAATACTGAACAAACATCAGGGAATTTAATTAAAGCGGAGATTATCCGGCAGCAATTATACAATATCGCTCAAGAAATGGGCATTGTCATGATAAGAACTTCAGGGGATCCGGTCATTTCTGAAGCAGTGGATTTCTCTACCTTTATCGCGGACAAAAATGGGGAAATCATTTCCTTTTCAGGATATATGACAATGCACGCAGGACCTGCCCGCCAATCGGTCCGCCATATAATGGCTACGTATCCGGAAGATGAAATACTTCCTGGAGATGCCTTTATTTGTAATGACCCACATACGACCGGGGCTTGTCACCCGCCTGATGTTGGAATTGTGAAGCCGATTTTTTATAAAGGCGAATTAGTGGCCTGGTGTTGGGCAGAAGGACATTTGTTGGATGTAGGGGGTATGTCTCCAGGCGGATTTGCCATAGCTGCCAATGATGCTTATTCTGAAGCGCTGCGCTTTCCGGGCATTAAGATAGTCAGCGAAGGAAAGATCATTCAGGATGTGTTCCATCTTATGGAAGCCAATTTCCGTTTGCCAAAACATGATATCAATAACATTCGCTGCTTTATTGCAGCATGTAACACATGTGAAAAACGGACGATCGATATGATTGATAAATATGGTTTGGAGGAATTCAATAAATACGTCGAACTGAATAAGGATTTGACAGAAAAGGCATACCGTCAGCGGATAGCGGAACTGCCTAAAAAAACATACGAAGCAACCGAATGGATCGAGCATAATGGCCATGAAAATAATCTTTGGCCAATCCATTGTAAATTAACGGTACATGAAGACAGCCTTACTTTAGACTTCACAGGATCCGCTCCTCAAACCGACGGGTTCGTAAATACGACAGAAGGTACGGCGATTGGTTGTGCTGTCACTCCCATTATGCTTGTGTTGACGCCCGACATCCCTTTTAACGAAGGAATTTTCCGGGCAACCAATATCATTCTGCCTGAAGGGACAGTGGTAAATGCCAAAATGCCGGCACCTGTTTCGTCAGCGCATATGGAAGCCGGGATGCGCATAACAAAAGTTGTTACAGATCTTCTTAGCCGCGCCATGATGGAAAGTGAAGATGAATGGATCCAGAGCCATGCCATGGCCGCTTTCCATGATAGTTGGGTAGTAGGAGTATTTTCGGGAAAAGACGATGAAGGCCGGCCAACTGTTTTTCTTGATATGAATGGCGGGGGTGCGGGCGGAGGTGCTCAGACAATTTGCGACGGCATAGATGCAGGAGCAGCCTTCACACAGCTAAGCAATGGGTTGCCTGACATAGAAATTAATGAACTTTCCAATCCGATTCTTTACTTATGGCGTCAACTAAACATAAACTCCGGAGGTCCAGGCAAGTACAGAGGGGGGCAAGGAATTGAGTTTGGCTGGATTCCCTGGGGAACTGACGGAGGGACTGAACTGGTAAGCACTGCTTGCTGGCAAGTGCCGTCACGCGGTGCGATGGGAGGTTATCCTGGAGGCACTAGCGGTTACTGGTCAATCAAAAACTCCAATGCCCGAAAACTTATGCAAGAAGGCAAACTGCCGGATTTTTCCCAGTTGGACGGGGAGAAAGAATTACTGCCTTCCAAACATGTATTGCAACTTGCTGCGGATGATGTTTTTGTACAATTTGAAGGCGGGGGCGGAGGACTTGGCGATCCGCTGAAACGTGATCCGCAAGCAGTATTGAGGGATTTATACGACGGTTATATTACGCAAGAAATGGCGGAAAAGGCTTATGGTGTGATCATAGCTGAAAACGGGAAGGTTGATGAACAGCGCACAAAAACACGCAGGGAATTGATACGCAAAGAAAGGGTGGACCGCGCAATACCGCCGATAAAAAAATCTAATGTGAAAAAACAACTTCAATTTTTAAGGACATCCGGAGAAGCACTGCATGTAAAAACTGATTCCAATGGGCAGCTTTTTACTTGTTGTTCCGATTGTGGGACTGTGTTATCCGATAGAAATGAGCCGTGGGAACAAGGCGCTGTTCGTATCAATACTGAAGTTTCAGGAGCGCTTGGTGATTACGGCATGTTTGTCAAGGGAAGGGATCATGCACCTTATGTATATCTCAATGAATTAGCCTGTCCGGAATGTGGCAGCATGCTAGGCATTAGCACAAGTGTGAATGATTAAAAATCCTGGTTTTTCCTCTACCCCATGTTAGTAGTCCCAAAAAGAAAATAGGCGTGGCAGCTGTTGTCCCTCATTCTTTAATAGAAAGTAATGGGGGACAAATTAGTGCCCAACAAGAAAACAATATACGACCAATCCATATGCTTTCATGAAGCTAAACTCTTTTATTATACCTTTCAATGAACCGAAGAAACACTCCTTCACAGAAATGAAAATGATATTATCACAATCTGACAGTAGCGTCTAATGACTAATGATCTATCAGTAACAACCGAATAAGCTCTTTTTATTTCAAATGGAGGTGAAGTACATGGATTTATCTATTTGGCTAATAACACAGAAAACCCCGATCAGCAAAGTTACCGAATTGGCTCAAAAGGCAGAGGGAAATGGTTTTGACGCGGTTTGGTTTGCAGAAGCATGGCGTGAAACCATTGTTCCTTTAACAGCCATTGCCATGAAAACCAATACCATTAAATTTGGTTCAGGTGTCGGGCAAATTTTCCCAAACAACCCAACGACTCTGGCTCTGCAAGGGATAAATCTTCAGGAACTTTCAAATGGGCGGTTTGTCATGGGCTTGGGCTTAAGTACACCTTTTGTTGTTGAAAATTGGTATGGAAGTCATTATGGGCGCCCGCTGAGGCAAATGCGTGAATCGATTGAAGTCATTCAGGGAATACAAGCTTCCGAATCAGGTAATAGATTTAGTTACGATGGTGAATTATTTAAAATTAAGAAATACAAGTCCCCGGTCAAGATGGAAAACCCTTTCCCCGTCTACATGGCGGCTATTGGCCCTAAAATGCTGCAGCTGGCTGGAGAAATCGCCGATGGTTTAGTTATAGGAGCATTGCATTCCCCTAGATATTTAGAAGAAAATGTGTTTCCTAATCTAAAAATTGGCGCAGAACGATCTGGCCGAGATTTGACAAACCTGCAAATGATTTACGGACAAATCTGCTCAATATCCCATAATAAGAAAGAAGCCTATGACAGGGCTAGAAAATCAATCATGTATACTGCCCAGTACCCTCATTACCAGCGTGTTATGCAACAGGAAGGATTCTCGGAAGAAGTTAAAGTGATTAACCAAGCTATAGAACAAAGGGATTATGAAAAGGCAGCCAATTTGATTACCGATAAGATGGTTGAACACTTTACAATCACCGGGGAACCGGATGAATGCAGGGAAAAGCTGCAAAAATATCAGGATTACCCGGGAATGCCGATGTTAACTCTCATTCCATTCAGAGTCAGCGAGGACGAAGTGATTCAGAATATGGAACTGATTCTGGAAACCTTTAAAAAATAGGATGGAACGGAGGGTGAAAGTTGGTAAAGCAATTCTGGAAAAATACGGTTGAAAAATTTAACGAACAAGTGTTTCTGAAGTTTGATGAAGATTATTATACTTACGGGGAATTTGATCAAATAACCAATCAATTAGCAAACGGGCTTTTGGATTTTGGATGCAAACAGGGGGATAAGATCGCTTTACTGTTTAGAAATAGCCCTGTCTATCTTCAATGTTTCCTTGCTATAAATAAGATCGGTGGCATAGTAGTACCCTTAATAAGTGGTTCAACTCCAGATGAAATTAAATATGTGCTGAACCATTCAGAAAGCCGATACTTGATTGCTGACAATACCAACTATAAAAATGTTGCAGTTATAAGGAAAGAATTACGTTTTCTAAAACGGACCATCCTGGTTGATGGAACAAATAAAAGCGAACCTTCCTTTGAATCCTTGTTAAGCGATAATGTTGAAGAACCTAGCGCCACAATTAAGCCCGAAGATCCAATGGCATGCATGTATACTTCGGGCAGTACGGGGAAACCCAAAGGGGTTGTTTTGCCGAATTCTAGTTTTTCATCCTGTGGGATCGCCTTCTCCACAAGACTAAACTACAAAGCCACCGATACGATATTTTGTACATTGCCTTTATTCCATGCTGCCGGTACACATATGAACATAGCTTCCGCTATAGCATGTGGAGCATCGGTTTCCCTCGTTGAAAAATTCAGTGCAAATATGTTTTGGGATACTGTGGATAAACACCAGGTAACAAAAGCCTTGCTTTTACCTACAATGGTATCCATATTAATGAGTTTGCCGCCAAAAGAGAATGACCGCGATCATTCGTTGAATCTTGTCATTTCCCATATTCGGCCTAAGGAATTTATGGAGCGATTTAATCTTGATATGTGCACAACGTGGAATTTAACGGAAATCGGCGGCATGGGAACGCTGACCTCCCCGAATTACAACCGGTTTGAACCTAAGTTAATTGGCTGGCCATTTCCGGATAATGCCCAAGTTAAGGTTGTTGACAATAACGGAAATGATGTCGGTCCTAATTCGATTGGTGAATTATTATTTAAGCATCCGGATATTATGAAAGAATACTATAAAAATGAAGAAGCCACTAAATCAACATTAGTGAATGGCTGGGTCAAAACGGGCGATTTAGGGCGTATGGATAACGAAGGCCGAGTGTATTATGAGGGAAGAATCAAACACGTTATTAAAAGATCTGGAGAAAATATCTCAGGGGAGGAAGTAGAATTTACCCTAATGTCTCATGCTGAAGTAGTAGAATGTGTGGTTTTTAGCGTGCCGGATGAAATAAGGACAGAAGAAGTCGCTTCTGTGGTCGTTCTGCAGGACCGTTCCAAATTATCCGCCACCCAGCTTGCTGATTGGTGTAAGGAAAAACTATCAGACTGGAAGATACCGAGGTATATTCAATTAACTTATGATCCTTTACCGAAACTGCCAAATGGAAAGATAAATCGCATTAACATAAAGTTCGATCCTGTCAATTCAGAGGATAGGACCAAACTTAACCGCCAAAAGAGCAGCTTCACATAAACTACTAAAACTCCCTTTTTCATTGAATCACCATCGCTGAAAAAGGGGATGAGGAAATTTTTCCTGGATGGGTTTTAAGGGGGTGATGTAAAGGACAACTTTTTCTGTATATTAGGATCTGACCATACTATTCATGAAAAATCGTAAATAGGGGAGGAATGAATAATGAGTCGTTTTGACATTTTTCGCGAAGCCGGTAATCCCATGTTTAATGAAAATAAATTGAAGATGGGAATATTCGCACCAAACTTAAGCAATTCCTGTACAATGACGCTTGCAGAAAGCAGTTTTGAGCCGAATTTTGAGACGAATGTGAAAATAGCTAAGTTGTTGGAAGATGCCGGGTATGAGTGCATAGTGCCTGCTGCCAGGTGGAGAGGGTTTGGGGGGCCTACTAATTTACACGGGAGATGTATGGAGACCTTTACATGGTCTGCTGCAATGGCAGCTGTAACTGAAAAAATCTATCTATTCTGCACTTCCCATGTACCAACCATGCATCCGATCGTGGCCGCGAAAATGATTTCAACAATTGATGATATTTCTCAAGGGAGAATTGGGTTAAATACAGTAGTAGGCTGGTTTCCTAAAGAGATGGAGATGTTTGGCGGGACCAAGATGGAACACGATAAGGGCTATAAATATTCGACTGAATGGCTGGAAATTGTTTTAAGGCTGTGGTCGGAACAATATTTTGACCATAAAGGTGAATTTTTCGAAATTAAAGATGGATTTTCGGAACCCAAACCCGTCCAAAATCCACGTCCTGTTTTGATCAGCGCAGGAACTTCCCCTGCCGGTAGAAATTATGCAGCACGCTTTACTGACTTTAACTTTGGATATATAGAATCGATCGAGCAAGCAAGTGAGTGGACAAAGACAGTAAGGAAACTAGCTTGGGAAGAATACCATCGTGAAATCAATACCTTTACTTCGAGTTTCGTTGTATGCAGACCGACAGAAAAAGAAGCAAAAGAATACTATGATTATTATGTTAGGGAGCAGGGTGACTGGGAGGTAGCAAAGATCATTACGGATATGTTTGGCATGCATGCGTCCTCCCATTCAAAGGAATACTTATCAATGGCTCAAGAAAGATTTATAGGAGGCTTTAATGGATGGCCATTGGTTGGTACACCGGAACAGGTTGCTGAAGGATTAATTAAAATAGCAAATTCAGGTGTGTCGGGTACATTGGTTACTTTTGTTGACTATCTTAAAGAAATGCCGTACTTCAACGAGAATGTATTGCCATTATTGGAACAAGCAGGCATTAGGAACCCTGTAGCTAAGAATAATTCCATAACTCATAAAAAAGAGGCTGAATCTTTGATAGGCAGCCGGTAACTACCTATAACGATTATGTGAAGAATCAACAAAAATTGGGAGGATGAGTAAATGGAAAATTGGATCCTTTATGGTAAATCAGGCAACCCGTCTTTTGAGGTGACAAAAGCGTGGCTAAAAAACCATGGCATTCCTGCTGAGGTCCGGAGTGTTTTTCGAATCACAGAGCAAGAAATTGAAAATCTGGCAAACATTTCCCCAAGAGGTGTAAAAGGTTTAGCATTTCCAGATGCGTTCTCTTTTTCATTGATAAATCCCCAAAGAGCCTCAGACCAAACATTAATTGACAAAATACAAAGTAATGCACTTTCTGACAATGAAGTCAAAAGTTTATTAGTAGAGAATCCCTACCTAATCGTATCGCCAATTCTAACAAACTTCGAAACCCTTATCATTGGATATCAGTATGATGTGATGGTAAATAAGTTTAGATTCTTCAAGGTAAGAGATATACAGCAGGCTTAAAAACATAAAACAGAAAACTTAGCCGAATTCTTTTCCACAAGCAAAAATTAACAAATGTTTTCCAATCGACGAACATAAGGGGGTGCATTTGTGTTAGTACTCGGTGTATGCGGGAGTTGTGCATCCAGTAAAAGAACCAGGGTATTAATTGAGACAGCATTAAAGTCGGCAGTGGTGTGTGGAGAAGATATCACTACCGACCTGATTGATTTGTCGGAAGTGAAAATAGATTTTTGTGATGGCAGGCCCTATGAGGAATATAGCGAATCTACAAAAAAAGTGCTCAAAAAAATAAAACATGCGGATGCTTATCTATTTGGTTCACCCATGTATAGGGGAAGTATGACAGGAGCTTTAAAAAATCTAATTGACCTAATCCCGAATGATTTTTTAAAAGGGAAAGCCTCAGGACTTGTAGCGACTGGGGGAAGCGATCATCATTATTTAGGATTGGATTTGGGATTTAGAACAGCAATGGCCTTTTTTCAGGTGCATACCATACCGGGCATCTTATACCATTCAAGGTTCACGGTTAAGGATGGGCAAATAATTGAGGATAATGTTAAAGAACAAGCTGAGAACTTTGGCAAAGATCTTGTGGAATTGGCCTCAATTACTAGAGGGAAAGTACTCGGGCCATCTATTTACTGAAACTATAAAAGCTTAAAGACTGACACAAAAAGGAAGCCAGAGCTGCAAAATGAAGTTTAAAGCCTTTTTTCTATACAAGGTCAAGCTCGTAAAACAAAGCTAGTGCATTTCCCTCTAGGCAAACTGAAATTTACCCAAAAGTTAGCTGTGGGTATTTTCCTTTGACTTGGAGGGGATACATTATCCTTAAAGAGTAATTAATGAACAAAACCAGCGGAAATTTTCTATCAAAACCCTGAAAAGGCAGCATTGTTAAGTTTAAAGACCACTATCTCGGGTGAATCCGGTGCTTGCGTTAACTCCGCTCTTTTCCTGCAAAAAAAACGGATGAGGAGATTTTAATACAAATGAAACGGTGGACAATGGAACTTCTATTACTTATTGTCGTCGTGATTTGGGGCACTAATTACACAATAGGAAAATATGGAGTAATTGAAATTACTCCCGTCGAATTTACAGCAATTCGAATGATTATTGCAGCTCCTTTCCTATTGCTTATTGCCATGGCTTTGGAGCGTTCAATCCATATTAAAAGAAAAGATGTATTCCATTTAATTATAGTCAGTATGGTAGGAGTAACTCTATATCAGTCTTTTTCTATGTTAACAATTAAATACATATCTGCTACGAATGCCTCTCTATTAATTTCTATATCTCCAATTTTTACAATGATATTTTCCTTGTTTTTTAAACAGGAGAAATTTTCAAAGCAAAAACTAATAGGATCTGTCATTGCATTTACCGGTACAATACTTATCTTGCTTGTTCATGACCCGTCCAGTAATCAAAAGAATGTAATGATTGGTACCATTATCGGTATTTTGACATCTATGAGCTGGGGTTTGTACCCAATATTGGCTACCCCTTTAGTAAACAAATATTCTGCTCTAAGAGTAATAGCTTGGTCAACAATGATTGGGGCCATTCCACTAGTCCTGTTAACTGGGTCAAGCATTGTTTTTATCCCATTTCATCTAAATCAGACAAGTTGGCTTGCATTATTATATGCTATTTTCTTTGTCACAATTTTTGGCCTTGTCACTTGGTATGTCGGTGTCCAAAAAATTGGGGCTACAAATACGATGGTTTACATGTTTTTGACTCCATTTACAGCTGTATTGTTTGCTGCAATATGGGCAAAAGAACACATTTATATTCAACAGGTTGTTGGCGGGATCATCATTTTTATTGGTCTGTGGCTCGTGAAGCATCAAAGAAAAACACGGGTCAATGAACATGATTATGATTCTAACATTCTGTAACGGACCAGGATAGAGAGAAGTGTTCACATCAATTTACATTTGTATTTTGTAAAGAAGAATGAACATTTCCGTTTACAACATATATATCGTTGTTAACGATTGTAAACAACAGTCGGTTGCCTGTCTCGAAAAAAATGCCTTCTGGAAACATTCATTGTCTTGAATATTATTTAAAAATTGAAGTTCCGTTTGTTTTCCTAATGTTTTATTGAGGGAAAAATTTGAAATGAAAAAATTGGCATGCTGCTTGCATTATAAAAGATAAGATCAAAAAATAAAAAACACACTTCACTATTTTATTATTAATCATTAATGAAGGAGGGAAATAATGCTTGAAGCTGTAATCATTGATGCGGTACGTACACCTATAGGCCGAAGGAATGGCATGTTAAGCGGGTTACGGCCGGACGATATGGCATCAGAAGTGTTAAAAGAAATCATAAACAGAACAGGGGTTTCTCCTGAATTGATTGATGATATCATAATGGGCTGTGTTTCACAGGTCGGGGAACAGGCTGGAGATATTGCAAGGCTGGCCGGATTAATCGCGGGCTTTCCGATAAGTGTTCCAGGTACAACAATAGACAGGCAATGTGGTTCCAGTCAACAAGCCATTCATTTTGCAGCCCAAGCCATCATTAGTGGTGATATGGATATTGTTCTGGCAGCGGGCGTCGAAAGTATGTCTCGTGTTCCAATGTTTTCAAATTTAGCCGGAACAGGCTTTAGTGAGAGCTTGACTGCAAAGTATGAAATGCATCACCAAGGTATAGCGGCAGAACGTATAGCAGAAATTTGGGGCTTAAGCCGTGAACAATTGGATGAATATTCCCTCGAAAGCCACGAAAAGGCAATCACAGCGCAAAAAGAAGGAAGATTTGACAGGGAGATTATGCCGTTGAAAGTCAGACTACCTGAGGGAGAAACAAAAATTATCAAACAAGATTCAGGGCCGCGGCAAGATACAACAATTGAAAAATTGGGGCAATTAAAGCCATCTTTCATCGAAAACGGGAAAATTCATGCAGGGAACTCAAGCCAAATTAGTGACGGTGCGGCAGCAGCCTTAATCATGTCAAATAAAAAAGCGAAGGAACTTGGCATAAGCCCACGTTTTCGAATAGTGAACAGAACAGTGGTCGGTTCTGATCCATCAATTATATTTACAGGTCCGATAATAGGCACGAATAAAGCATTAGTAAAGGCTGGGCTAAATATAGACAATATCGACATATTTGAAATTAATGAAGCTTTTGCTCCGGCTCCGCTTATTTGGCTGCAGGAAACAGGAGCCGATCCTAAAAAGTTAAATCCTAATGGCGGGGCAATCGCATTGGGACATCCGCTAGGAGCTACCGGCGTCCGTATTTTATCGACTATGATGAGCGAATTAGACAGAATCGGCGGACGTTTTGGCTTAATCGGAATGTGCGAGTCACATGGAATGGCGAACGTCACGATCATAGAACGACTGTAACCGAGGATGTTTTCTAAAGTAACATTCAGCTAATTAATTTAATTGGATAAGGTTTATTGCTTTTGTTACGAGATGTCCAGTTAGTAGCAAATTTTATAAGAGGGTGAGCTAATTGTATAGCCTTACAGGAAAAGTTGCGGTCATTACAGGTGGAAGCAGGGGATTAGGAAAATCTATAGCCGAAGTACTGGCACAGGCAGGAGCACAAGTGATAGTGACAAGCCGAAATCAGGAAGCTCTGGATAAGGTTGCTGAAGGGATAAACCGTGGTGGGGGAAGTGCCAGCGCCATAGCTAGCGACATGGGGAGCAGAGCTTCCATATTGTCTTTTTTTAACACAGTAGAAGAAAGCGTGGGGTTAATTGATATTCTTGTCAATAACGCCGGGACTACGCTCACCAAAAGGGCGTTTGAAGTGACGGAGGAAGAATGGGACCAGATCCTGGATGTAAATTTAAAAGGCTTGTTTTTCGCCAGCCAGGCAGCAGCAAAGCAAATGAAAGAAAAAGGTGGAGGGAAAATTGTAAATATTGCTTCTGTCATGGGAGCCGTCGGTGATGTTTCAATTTCGCCGTATGTAGCAAGTAAGGGAGGAGTTGTTCAACTTACCAAAGCACTTGCTCTTGAGTGGGCAAGATACAACATTTCCGTTAATGCAGTCGGTCCGGGCTATGTAAAAACGGATATGAACCGCGACACATTGGAAAATAATGAAAGGGCTTACAAACGTATCATGAATAAAATCCCACTTAGAAGACTTGGGCAGGAAGTAGAGATAGCTGCAGCTGTTCGATATCTTTGCTCATCCGAAGCGAATTATGTTACGGGCCAAACGTTATATGTAGACGGCGGCTGGACTGCGGAATAGAAATCTGAGGAGGATAAAGATGAATATTGCACAATCCATTGAAAGACATGCGTATATTAATGGACAAAGGACTGCGGTAAGATTCAAGGACCGCGCTTATAGTTACAAAGATGTGAACCGGAATGTCGATGCATACGCTAATTTATTGATTTCATTGGGTGTAGCTAAGGGTGAAAGGGTTTCCATATGGCTGCCAAATAGTATGGAGTTTATTTATGCCTTTTATGCTGCATTAAAAATAGGCGCTTTAGCAGTGCCAATTAACCATTTATTTAAATCCGCCGAATCCGGTTATATTTTAAAAGATTCCGCTGCAAAAATACTTTTCACCACACAAGAAAAAATACCCCTGCTAAAAAACAACCTGGCTGATTTGCCCGATCTTGAAAAAGTTTTGATAATAGATGGTTGTCTGGATGATGATCAAATTTTTCAGGAGGTGAATGGCCTTGTTCCCGATCAAATGGAGCCATTCGATTCCTTGGACTTATCCCCTGACGGGGGAGCTTGTATATTGTATACCTCTGGTACAACGGGCAATCCAAAGGGAGTCGAACTTTCCCACTACAATTTGAATACGAATGCAGAATTTTATGCAGATAGTATTAGGCTTACCGCAAACCACTATGGTTGTATCGTCACCCCTCTATCCCATTTGCTCGTTTTGATGGCGGGACTGATATTGATATTCATGAAGGGAGGCAAATTTTATCTATTTGAGAAATTCAGTACAACAGCTGTGGCAGAGAAAATTCATAAGGAAAAGATAGATTTCTTTATTGGCGTTCCAGCTATGTATTATATGTTCCTGACTTTGCCTGAAGAGACAAAATATGATATGTCATCCCTCAAAATTTGCATCACGAGTGGAGGCCATATGCCTTTAGAAGTCCGGAAGACCTTCGAATCCCGATTTAACACTTTGACAATACAAGCCTACGGACAAACGGAAAGTTCCCCGGTCATTACTGTTGATATGCTGTCGATAGAGCGTCGATTTGAGAGCGTGGGTTTTCCGCTTCCACATTTGGAAGTGGCCATTGTAGATGAAGAAAATAAAGTTCTGCCGCCTGGGCAGCCGGGTGAAATCCTTGTACGGGGCCATTGTGTAATGAAAGGATACTGGAATAACCCTGAACAAACGGCCAATACCATTAAAAATGGCTGGCTGCATACAGGGGATATCGGAAAAATGGATAAAGAAGGGTATGTTTATTTATTAGACCGGAAGAAGGATCTTATCATTGTAGGCGGTTATAATGTATATCCTGTCGAGCTGGAAAATGTAATCTATACACACCCTGCAGTACTTGAAGTAGCGGTGATTGGCCAACCGGATGATCGGCTTGGTGAAATACCGAAAGCTTTTATTGCTTTAAAAGAAGGCATGTCACTATCGAAAGAAGAGATTATAAAATACTGTTTAGACCGTTTGGCAAGCTATAAACAGATTAGGGATGTTGAATTCATAAAGGAAATACCTAAGACACCTTCAGGTAAACTAATGAAGCGAAGACTTAAGGAAACATACAACAACCAACCGAACATGTGACCAGTTTTCAAAAGCTATTGAATTAAGCACAGGTATAAGCAGATTGTGATTTTAAGATCCTTTTAGAAAAAAATGAGAAAGATTACGTTGACACAGGAGGCACTAATGTATTTTGAACATACCGAAAAAGTAAAAAAACTTCAGTCAAGGATAAATGCTTTCATGGAAGAACATGTATATCCAAATGAACACAAATATGAAAAAGAATTAAATGAAATTGGAAGATGGGAAGTTTCCCCTACCATGGAAGAGTTAAAGAGAAAGGCAAAAAAGGAAGGTTTATGGAATTTATTCCTTCCAAATAGCGAGTATGGCGAAGGGTTGACCAATGTGGAATATGCGCCATTATGCGAGATCATGGGGCGGTCATTAATCGGGCCGGAAGTTTTCAATTGTAATGCACCAGATACAGGAAACATGGAAGTGTTATTGCATTACGGAAATAAAGAACAAAAAGACAAATGGCTGGTCCCTTTACTGAATGGAGAAATCAGGTCTTGTTTTACAATGACGGAGCCGCACGTAGCATCCTCGGATGCAACGAATATTGAAGGAAGCATTATAACGGATGGCGATCATTATGTGATAAATGGAAGGAAGTGGTGGATTACCAACGGTGGCGACAAGCGCACAAAAATTGCGATTTTTATGGGGAAAACCAACCCGAATGCAGAGAAACACGAACAGCAATCGATGGTTTTAGTTCCAATGGACACTCCAGGAGTATCAATTAAACGCACCTTATCGGTTTATGGATACGACCATGCACCGACGGGCCATGCAGAAATAAGCTTTGAAAATGTACGTGTCCCGGTCGACAATATTTTAGTTGGTGAAGGGAAAGGATTTGCCATCGCACAGGGAAGATTGGGGCCGGGTAGAATCCATCATTGTATGCGTGCTGTGGGAGCGGCGGAAAGAGCAATTGAACTAATGTGCAGCAGAGTAAATGAACGGGTTACATTCGGAAAAAAACTGGCAGAACGGGGAGTCATCCAGGAGTGGATAGCCAAATCTAGGATAGAAATTGAACAAGTAAGACTTTTGACTTTACAAGCTGCTTTCAAAATGGATAAAGAAGGAAAAAAGGCAGCCAGAAAGGAAATTGCCATGATTAAAGTGGCCGTGCCTGAAGTAGCGTTGAATGTCATCGACCGCGCAATTCAGGCATTCGGTGCCGGGGGAGTAAGTGAAGATTTTCCCTTGGCAGCACATTGGGCCAATTCACGTACACTGCGTTTGGTCGATGGACCAGATGAAGTCCATTTAAGGGATGTTGCAAGACTGGAATTAAAGAGATACCAAGATTCATAACAAAAGTAATATCAGTAAGGCTTCCAATTTAAAATAATATGAATATTCCAGGTTAGGGGGCTATAAATGATATACCATTTTTGCCTGTCGAACGAATATATTATGGGGCTAATGTAATTCAACTTCATTTAATTGAAGAAATAAAAAAACTTAATGCGAAAAATGTAATCATCGTTACGACTCGAAGCTTACTGCAAACCGATCTTTACAAACAATTGCATGAATTATTAATCAGCCAGGATCTCAATGTATTGGTTACTCTTTCTAAACAGCATGTAAAAAGCGAGAGTCTCTTTGAAAATATAGGAGAGATTAAAAGCCATAAACCAGATCTTGTCATAAGCTGCGGTGGCGGGAGTGCCATAGACACAGGAAAGGTCCTATCGCTGATTGTTTCGGAAGGGATTACAAACGAGGAAGAATTATTCTCCTATTCCCTTCAAGGCTCAAATAAGTCGGTAGAAACAGTAAAATTAATCCCACACTTGTCCATCTCTACGACATTATCAGCAGGAGATTTTACAAGTCTTGCCGGGGTGTCCTGCGACACCAATGGCATGAAATATATTTTTTCTAATGTGAAATTAACCCCAAAAATTTGTTTTCTGGATCCGGTATACACAATCGAAACCCCAGAACAACTGTGGCTTTCATCTGGCATTCGCGCGGTGGACCACGCGGTGGAAACACTATATTCACCTAAAAAAAATCCGATAAATACTAGTTTGGCTTTAGATGCACTAAAAAAATTATATACTTATATGCCATTATCGAAGGAGGAACCGTCAAATTTGGATTACCGGCTTCAATGTCAGCTTGGTGCCTGGATGTCACTTTTTTCAAACGTGAACATCAAGATGGGCTTATCACATAGCATAGGCCACCAATTGGGTTCTCAATACAATATCACACATGGGATAACATCTGCGATAATGCTTCCGCACGTAATGAAATTCTTGCTGCCGAAAACATTTGAAGAACAAGCAACGATTACAGATGCCCTAAATGCCGGTAAGCCTGGGATGTCCATAAAAGAAAAAGCGGATCTTGCCCCGATGTTAATCAAGGATTTAATAATCAGATTAAGTATCCCTCACCAGTTAAGGCAATTTAACGTACAAAAAAGCAGCCTTGAAAAAACTGTTGAAAACATTTCAGCAGAGATTCTCGGTGATGCGAGTTCTTATCTGCTGAACATTAATGAACTAAAAAAAGATGTGTATAGCTTATTGGAGAATGCCTGGTGATCATACTTAATGCATATTCATATATTATTTTTCTTCGAATCAAAAAATATAATGGCAGAAAAAAAGAATTATATACAAATAATTTTTCATAAAAGAGAGGGGCTAGAATGATGAGAAGAATAAAACTCCTGTTATTGCCACTATTGATTTTTTCACTTTGTTTAATGGCTGCTTGTGGAAACGGAACGGCTAAAAAAGGAAGTACCGGGTCTCAGGGTACACAAGGCGTCACTGATAATGAAATATTGATTGGCCACTTAGGGCCGCAAACCGGGCCATATGCTGTTTATGACTATTTCCGGAAAGGGATCGATTCTCATTTTAAATATGTAAACGAAAATGGCGGGGTTAACGGCAAGAAACTGAAGCTGGTGGCGTATGATGACCAATACCAACCATCGAGAACGGTTAAAAATGCAACGAGGATTCTTCAAGAAGACAAAGTATTTGCTATGATTGGCAATGTTTGTACACCTTGTAACACGGCAGCAAGAAACACTTTTGAGAAGTCGGGAATCCCAATGGTGATGGTCAGTAGTGGAGCCGAAGAATTTGTAAACCCTCCAATCAAGAACTATTTTGGTTCTAGCATCCTGAATTATCGCGTAGAAACAAGGGTGTTTTTGGATTATGCAGCCAACGAGCTAAAAGCCAAGAAAATCGCAGTGGTTTACCAAAATGATGATTACGGTAAAGAAGGCCTTACAGCTCTGCAAGAGAATATTGATAAATATGAAGGAGCAACACTTGTGGATGAAATTCCATATGTAGCCGGCGAAACAGATATGAGTTCACAGGCACAGCATTTAGATCAGGCAGATCCTGATGCAATCATTGTGCTTGGTGGACCTAACCCCGCGGCTAACTTGAAAAAAGAAATGTATAAAATTGGATTGAAAGATGTCCCTTACATCGTTTCATCTGTAGGTGCGAATGATAGAAATCAATTTAAATTAGCTGGCGATGATATTTGGGAAGGAACGATCAGTGCAGCAACTTTCCCAATGCCGGATGTTAGTGATGACCCAAGCATGAAACAATATGTTGAACGTTTTAAAAAGGATTATCCAAATGATCCGATTGACGGGTTTGCGCAATCAGGGTGGGCAATTGCAGAAGTCATGGTGGAAGCTTTAAAACGAACAGAACAAGGTGGAAAAGATTTAACATGGGAAAACTTCTATGATGCCATGCATACATTTGACAACTGGGATGGTTCGATTTTTGAAGGTGTCACATTTACGAAAGATAACCATTACGGGTTAACCACAATGATCCTGACCGAAGCAAAAGATGGTAAAATCTTGCCAATATCAGATCAAATAAAATTTGACCCAGCTTCTGGAGAAATTACCTACGAAGATTAATACCACATTATTGGTTAGAGGAATAATGGAACAACATCCATTATTCCTCTTATTTTAACATTCAGCAAAGGTCCATGAAAAATTATGCATAGGAAGGGAGAATACAATGCAGATCATTGTTAGCGGGTTAATCTTTGGTTGTATTTATGGTTTGGCAGCCCTGGGGTTAGTCTTGATTTATAAAACGACAGACCTGGTTAATTTCGCACAAGGTGAGATGGCCATGGTTACTACGTTTGTCAGCTTTACGTTTTTATCCCAGTTTGAAATGGGATATACCACTTCCTTTTTGTTGGCTTTATTGTTTGCTGCAGTATTTGGGGCCATCGTACACCAAGGGATAATGAAACGGCTACAATCGGCGCCGCCCCTTAACCAGCTTGTTGTTACCCTGGGATTATTCATGGTTTTCAATGGATTGGCTGGACTTATTTGGGGACACAAACCGGCTGGATACCCTCAGGCAATTAAAGGTGATTCCATAAAAATGGGCAGTGTTTTCTTTACGCCGAATGAAATATTCGTAATGGGCATAACCCTGACACTTATGCTGATTTTTTTCGTTATTTTCAGATATACAAAAGTGGGATTGGCAATGAGAGCATCTGCACAGGACATTAAAGCGTCACAATTAATGGGAATCAAAGTGACCAACGTTTTTACCGCAACCTGGGCCGTTGGGGCGATTCTTGGGGGAGTAGCCGGTATGATGACTGCCCCGATAACATTTTTGGACACACATATGATGTTCGATGTACTGATCATGGCATTTGCAGCTGCAGTATTGGGAGGATTCCTTAGTTTACCAGGAGCTGTTGTTGGAGGTCTGATTATTGGCGTCTTTGAAAATTTAATTGCATTTTATTTGTCTCCAGAACTGAAATTAGTGTACACATTCTTATTGATTATTATCGTGTTATATATTCGGCCGCAGGGGATTTTTGGCGGTACACAATCTGTTAAAAAGGTGTGATGATCTTGAAACTATTGGAAAACAAAAGGTTAACCATAGGATTACTTGTTGTTTTCATGCTGATCTACCCCTTCTTGGTCGGAAATTCGAATTATTTTATGACATTATTTGTGATTACGTGTATTTATGCCATTACCTCTATGTCTTTGAACCTGTTAATAGGATATGGAGGGCAAATCTCGGTAGGCCATGCCGGTTTTCTGACGGTTGGAGGCTACTCCGTTGCAATCCTGTCTTCAACAGTTGGTTTGCCCTTTTTCCTGGCTTTACCGCTGGCAGGTATCATGACGGGATCGATTGGGCTCCTCATCGGCCTCCCGGCTGTACGTTTGAAAGGGCATTTTCTAGCTGTTGCTACATTGGGGTTTGGGTTATCGATTCCGCAGATCGTTTTGAATTGGGATGGGTTGACAGGGGGGTATTCCGGTCTTGCTGTTACAAAACCGCTGATGTTTGGTTCTGATTTTTCTTTGTTCTATGTTTTTGTAGTGATTACGGTCATCATAACCTGGTTAATCCAAAACATTGTGAAAAGCAGCCTCGGCAGGGCTTTTATTGCAATCAGGGATAGTGAAGTAGCCGCTCAAGCAATCGGGATAAATATCTCCTTCTATAAAACGACCATGTTTGTCATCAGTTCATTTTTTACAGGGATTGCAGGAGGGATATACGGCTATTGGGTAGGCTTTGTAAGTCCAAATGATTTTATCATTACAAACTCATTTTTGGTTTTGGCCATGATTGTGGTAGGTGGATTGGCTTCCATTCCTGGATCCATCATAGGTGCGGTTCTTTTTTCGGTAATTCCTCATTTCACGGATAGTTATATTGGGATCACGAACATCGTGATAGGTATCGCAGTTGTGTTAATCATATTGTTTAAACCTGATGGAATCGTTTCCCTATTTAAAATGAACAAGCAGAAGCTGGTAAAACCCGCTGGGAAAGGGGAATTATTGGTGCAGGGGGGAGAAAAGGAAAATGCTAACATTTAATGACATTACCGTTCAGTTCGGCGGGTTGACTGCTGTTAACAGTCTTTCATTCGAGGTACCAAAAGGACAAATATATTCAATCATTGGTCCAAACGGTGCAGGAAAAACTACTGTTTTTAACTGTATAAGCCGTTTTTATACGCCGTCGAAAGGCAGCATCTTATTCAATGGAGAAGATCTCATTAAATATAAACCACACCAGATCATAAATAAAGGAATCGCCAGAAGTTTTCAGAATGTCGAGTTATTTACCAAGATGACTGTCATGGAAAATTTATTGACCGGGTTACATCCACTGTTAAAGAAAAATATTTTTCCTATCGCTTTAAATCTCCCCTCTGTAAAGCGGATGGAGAAAGACGCCAGGGATCAAGCGTACGAAGTCATGGATTTATTGAACATTACCGATTTGGCTAATGAAAAAGTATCCAACCTATCATTCGGATTTCAAAAAATGGTCGATATCGGCCGTGCCATGATTGTTAATCCGCAATTAATCCTGCTGGATGAACCAGTTGCCGGGATGAATCCCATTGAAACAGAAAAAATCAGTGAACTTATTCTTCGTTTAAAAAACGAATTGGGTTACACAGTTTTATTGATCGAGCATGACATGTCTTTGGTCATGAAAGTCTCGGATGCTGTGACTGTAATGAATTTTGGAAAGAAAATTTCGGAAGGGACGCCAGCTGAAGTACAGAATGATCCTGTTGTAATAGAAGCTTACCTGGGAGAGGTGGAAACTCATGTTGCGGCTAAATAATATCCATGCTTTTTACGGCCATGTCCATGCATTACGTGGCGTCTCATTAGAAGTGCCAAAAGGGAAAATCATTTCGTTATTGGGCGGCAATGGTGCTGGTAAATCTTCGACCCTAAATATAATTTCCAGGCTAATCCAGCCAAAAGAGGGCAGCTATGAATTAGAAGGAACTTCGATGCTAAGGAAGTCAGCTGGTGAAATGGTCAAACACGGCGTAATCCAATGTCCAGAAAACCGAAGGGTTTTTCCGCTGCTGACCGTTGAAGAAAATTTAAAAATTGGTGCTTACATCCGTAAAGATAAAAACATTAAGTCTGACATGGAAAAGGTCTTCACCTATTTTCCGCGTTTACAAGAAAGATTACAGCAGAAAGCGGGTACTCTTAGCGGCGGTGAACAGCAAATGCTAGCCATTGGCCGGTCTTTGATGGGAAAACCAAAACTATTGCTGCTTGATGAACCTTCCCTTGGCATAGCACCTATTCTTGTCCGTGAAATCTTTAAGATCATTAAAGAAATTAATGATGAAGGGACAGCAATTCTCCTTGTTGAACAGAATGCCCACATGGCGATGGAGATTTCAGATTATTCATACATTTTGGAGAATGGCCGCGTAGCTCTTGAAGGAAATTCCAAAGATCTTAAAGACAATGATGAAGTGCGTAAACTTTATTTAGGTGCTTAGTGCTTTCTGTAAACAGAGAATTTTAAAAGGAACAAGGCTCGCATTATTTCTGGTAGTGATAGTTAACACAATTGTAGTTCAGATGTTAACAAGGGTTAACAATTTTAGGTGTTTGTTTTTCAAAACGAGATTAAAACATGTAAAGTGTTAACACTTTGCGAAAAGACCTGGTTGAAAAATTTACGCTGGTTTAACGTTTGCAAACGGATAGCTGACTGAATAATAACCTTTTAACAACAATTTTATTAATGCTGGCATGGATTTTGCATATTACATTAGTGCTCATCAAGTTCCTTAAGACCTCATAGCTATTAATTTATTAAAAGTAAAAGGAGTTGTTAATTAGTGGAACAAAAAGCTTATGAAGAGTTCAAAGCTAAACTATTTGAAGCAATCTGGCGTGATCTTGACCCCTTGGAAGAGGAAATCGAAAATAATGAGGCCCTGCCTTACGATAAGTTATTTCCACTATTAAGGGAAATGAAAGCATTTGGCTTAAGGATCCCAAAGGAGTATGGAGGCCTTGGTCTTTCGGTTTCACAATATATTGATATCATAGCGGAATTTTCGAAGATTCAGGGTGGAATTAGGGCAGTAGTGCATGTTCATAATTCCATGGCAAGCGCACTGTACAAAATTGCTAATGAGGATCAGAGGAGGGCGGTACTTCCAGGTTGCACAACTGGAGAAAAATCGGTGGCTTTCGCATTAACTGAGCCAGATCATGGAACAGGGCTGGATCTGGGAACCATCGCAACGCGGCAAGGGGACGAATATGTCATAAATGGGAAAAAACATTTGATTACCAATTCCGATTTTGCCAGCCATTTTATTGTTTTTGCAAAGACGAAAGCCGGCCGTAGTGAAGATTCTGTGACTGCTTTATTGGTGGAGAGGGATATACCAGGATTCACGATTGAACCGTTGCCTGAAACCATGGGTTGTAAAGGCGGTGAGCACGGGATTTTAACTTTTAATAACGTACGAGTCCCTGCAAGCAGTTTACTCGGTGAAGAAGGTAAAGGACTTAACCAATTAGAAGAGACACTGGAAGTAAGCCGGTTATATATTGCAGCCACATCTTTGGGTACAGCGGAAAGGGCGTTTGAATTGGCTGTCGAATTTGCAAAAGAGAGAAAAACGTTCGGAAAGCCAATAGCATCCCGGCAAGCTATACAAAGGTATATTGCGGAAATGGGAATCGATATTTATGCGCTGCGGAACATGATCAAACACGCAGCGGAAAAATGGGACCGCGGTAATAGAATCCCCGCTGAAGCATCTATGTGTAAACAATTCGGCTTAGAAGCAGTGGGAAGAGTTACTGATAGGGCATTATTGGTATTCGGCGGTATTGGTTATACCAGGAAGTACCCGATCGAAAGGCTATACAGGGATGCCCGGTTGAACTGGCTTGAAGAAGGGCCCCCAACCATTCAATATATGGTTGCTGCACGAGAATTCGTAAGCGGTTACAAATGGGATTAAAGAAGCTTTACCGAAATGTTTGAAGGGTTACTAGTAGATATCACCGTTTCGCCTTGTTGTTTGTATTTAAATCAAACAACTTAGCAGTCTTTTGGTAAGTCCATCGTTTTAAAAAGCTATTGTCATTGATTCATTGGTTCAAAAACACATAAAAAAGAATGTGTTTTCCCGATTTTAGAATAAAAAAATCGTAATTGTTAAAACCGCATTAAAGCGTTTATAGGCGGTTCGAGTTTACCTGGAGCCCCTTTTCCAAAGAAAAAGGAGATGATTGTCAGATGGAACAAAAGGCTTATGAAAAATTCAAATCGCAAATATTCGAGGCTATTTGGCGGGATCTTGACCCGTTGGAGGAAGAGATTGAAAATAAAGAAGCCCTACCTTACGATAAGTTATTTCCCTTATTGAGGGAAATGGGCGCTTTTGGTTTGAGGATCCCCGAGGAATACGGTGGCCTTGGCCTTACCGTTTCACAATATATAGATATCATTGCTGAATTTTCTAAGGTTCAAGGCGGAATCAGAGTAGTGGTACATGTCCATAATTCCATGGCAAGCGCACTATACAAAATAGCTAATGAAAATCAAAGGAGGGAGGTTTTACCGGGCTGTTCAGTTGGAGAAAAGTCGGTAGCCTTTGCATTAACTGAGCCAGATTACGGAACAGGGCTGGATCTAGGAACCACCGCTAGGCGGGAAGGCGACGAATATATCATAAATGGCAGAAAGCACTTAATCACCAATTCTGATTTTGCGAGCCATTTTATTGTTTTCGCAAAGACGAAAGCTGGAAATAGTGAAGATTCCGTTACTGCTATTTTGGTGGAAAGGGATACACCCGGCTTTACCATTGAACCTTTGCCAGAAACGATGGGATGCAAGGGCGGTGAACATGGGTTATTAACCTTTAAAGACGTACGCGTTCCGGTTAGCTGTTTACTAGGTCAAGAAGGAAAGGGTATTCATCAATTGGAAGAGGCATTGGAAATAAGCAGATTATACATTGCAGCAAGTTCTTTGGGAACTGCAGAAAGAGCCTTTGACCTAGCCGTCGAATTTGCTAAGGAAAGAAAAACTTTTGGAAAGCCAATAGCACAGCGGCAAGCTATACAAAGATATATCGCTGAAATGGGAATCGATATTTACGCGCTTAGGAACATGATAAAGGATGCTGCGGAAAAGTGGGACCGTGGCAATAGGATTCCGGCCGAGGCTTCAATGTGCAAACAATTCGGGCTCGAAGCAGTTGGCAGGGTTACCGATAGGGCACTATTGGTATTCGGAGGCATTGGCTATACAAGAAAATATCCTATTGAAAGACTGTACCGCGATGCCCGTTTAAACTGGCTGGAAGAAGGACCTCCAACCATTCAGTATATGGTGGCCGCCAGGGAATTCCTGAACGGTTACAAGTGGGAGCGTTGATGGAAATAAACTTTAACTGCAAAGTTGCAATGGTCATTGGAGGGACTCGTGGAATCGGGAAAGAAGCAGCCCTATCTTTGGCGAAATCAGGGGCAAAGGTAATCATTACCGGCAGATCCCAAAAAAATATAGACTTAGTTGTTGCTGAAGCAAAGGAGTTAGGGTTAGAAATAAGTTCCTATGCATTTGATATAGCCGAAGTTGATGCAACGAGGACAGTAATTGATAAAGTAGCCGAAGAAAATGGGAAATTGGATATACTCGTTGCCAATGCAGGCATCAATCCAATGTATAAAAGGGCTGAAAATGTTACGCCCGAAGATTGGGATACGCTGATGGCAGTGAATTTACGGGGAGTGTTTTTTGCGATCCAATCTGCCGGGAAACACATGCTTGCACAAGGGAGCGGTAGTATCGTTTCTATATCGTCTGTTACGGCAGTTGTAGGAACTCCACGCGGACTGCCATATGTAGCAACGAAAGGCGGTATGGACTCTATGACGAGAACTTTGGCAGTTGAATGGGCTGACAGGGGTGTCCGCGTTAATGCGGTGGCTCCAGGTTATATCGAAACGGATCTTACAGAAGGAATAAGACAGAATCAATCAATCAATGAAATGATGATTAAAAAAATGCCCTTGGGGCGCTTTGGTAAATCTGAGGAAATTGCCAGCATGATTTTATTTTTATCATCGGATGCCTCCAGTTACATTACGGGGCAAACATATATAGTAGATGGAGGATTCTCATCATAATAAGTTCGTTTTAAATCTATTCATACCGTGCAAGGAGGGGAAAGAGTGAATAATACAGTGTTGGGCGGACTCAAAATATTGAATTTAGCCGAGCAATACCCAGGTCCCTACGCTACTTTAATATTGTCAGATCTCGGTGCCGATGTAATAAATGTTGAACGGCCGATTGGAGGAGATCCTGCGCGCCAATTTGATGCATTCTATCAATCTATTAATAGGAATAAACGGTCTTTGGCACTCGATCTCAAATCAGAAAAAGGTAGGCAAATATTCTTGGAACTTGCGCGTGATGCTGATGTAATCCTTGAAGGATATAGACCAGGTGTTGCGAAACGATTAGGAATCTCGTATGAGGATATTTCAGCTATTAATGATCGGATAGTTTATGCTTCCATATCCGGTTTTGGCCAGGATGGGCCTTATAAAAACCGGCCAGCCCATGATTTATCCTATCAATCCATTGCCGGAATGCTATATCGGCAAGTAGATTCCGGGCAGTCATTTCAAGTTCCAAAAGTGGAAACGGGTGATCTCTCTTCTGGGATGTTTGCTGCCATTGGTGTACTTTCGGGATTATTCTTGAGGCAGCAAACAGGCAAAGGAACATATATCGACGTTTCCATGACTGATGGCTTAGTTTCTTGGATGACTACCAACCTGGTTCCATTTATTAATAAAATGGGCCAGCCCGGTCTACCTGCTGAACCAGGATATTATATTTACAAAACCCAAGATGGAAAATTAATCAGTATAAGCATCGCGCATGAAGATTGGTTTTGGGTCGATTTTTGCAATGAGATTGGTCTAAGTGAATTAACACATTTAAAAAGTGAAGAACGGCGCACACGTTTTGAAGAATTAAAGCAAAAGGTGTCACAGGCAATTTCCAAACATACAAGGAAAGAATGGGAAGAACGTTTTGAAAAAGCTGGAATACCTTTTGGCTCCGTTTTAAGCTTGGAAGAAGTCCAGCATGACCCTCAATTCACACAAAGAGGACTGTTTGTAGAAATTCCAGAATGCAATGATCGACCTGCAATGACCCATGTCCGCCAACCTTTAAAATTTGAAGGACGTGAAACAATTCCAACCAAACATGCACCACATTTAGGTGAACATTCCAGGGTGATCTTACGGGAAATCGGTTATGCCGAAGATGAGATTGATGATCTATTTAGCAAAAATATTTGTTACGAAGAATTATCGAAGCAACACCATTCATGAGATGAAGGGGAGTGAATTTATGAAGGACATTTTAGATTTATCCGGAAAAATTGCGCTTGTCACAGGTGCTGGGCAAGGCGTTGGGAGACAAATTGCATTGCATTTTGCTGAATATAATGCGAAGGCTGTAATTGTAAATGATTTCAATGCAGATCGCGCAAATGAAACAGCCAATCTGATTTCTGAATTAAATAAAGATACAGAAGCATTTGCTGCAGTATCGGATGTAACCCGCTGGGATTCTGTACAGGATATGGTGCAGCAAGCCATAAACAAGTTCGGGCGAATAGATATCCTTGTCAATAACGCAGGTAACGCTGGTGCATCAACGCCAGAAGCAATGGCAAAACAGAAGACGTTCATTGAAACAACCCCGGATGAATGGGATCAGTGGATTGGTGTAAATTATTTTGGTCCAATGTACACATGCAGGGCTGTACTCCCAAGTATGGTTTCAAATCAGTATGGGAAAATCGTAAACATTATTTCGGACGCTGGCAGGGTCGGCGAGCCAAAATTGGTCGTTTATTCAGGAGCAAAAGCCGGGGCAGCGGGGTTTACTCGCGGACTTGCCAAAGAAATCAGCCGCTATAATATCACTGCGAACTGTGTGGCACTCTCTACCATGAATACTCCTGGCGTTTCTAGTTTTACTGAAAATGAAGAAATCCTTAAAAAGATGCTTAAGAAATACCCGATTAAACGAATTGGTGAACCAGAAGACGCAGCAAATGCCGTATTATTCTTATCTTCTGATGCATCAAGCTGGATAACAGGGCAAACATACCCAGTCAATGGGGGATATTCATTTAACCAATAGTTGGAAAAATCGTTCCACCCAATTAATTTTCCCAATTTTTCGATATTCTAACCTTAGTGCCAGAAGAGGGGATGAAAATATGAACACGATTATGTATGAACAAGATGAGGTTTACGGCATTATCCGGCTCAATCGTCCTGAAGTATTGAATGCCTTGAATATTGCAATCGTTGAAGATTTTATTGAATTACTGGCTAAGCTGGAGGATCAAGTAGAACCGCGGGTACTCATTATTACAGGAACAGAACGGGCTTTTAGTGCGGGTGCGGATTTAAAATCGATTTATACCATGCAACAGACAGGACAGCTTAACCCTACTGAAAAATTGTTAAATGCAGTGACAACACTATTTAATAAACTAGAAACCTACACAAAACCAGTAATTGCCGCGATTGATGGCATTGCATATGGTGGGGGATGCGAACTTGCTCTAGCCTGTGATTTCCGCATCGCAACAACCAATGCAAGGATAGGATTATCCGAAGTAAAGCTCGGCGTTCTTCCAGCTGGGGGCGGAACGCAGCGCCTGCCACGTTTAATCGGTTTATCACGTGCGAAATACATGCTGCTATCAGGTGAACCGGTTGAGGTTAACACTTTACAAGAATGGGGTTTAATTCATGAAGTGGTTTCTTCGGAAGAGCTAATCGCTAAGGCTAAAGCATTTTCAGCTCCATTCTTAAATGGTGCCCCATTATCTCATAAAGCGATTAAAAGCCTGGCAGTATCTTCTACCAATACAGATTTAAATACAGGTCTTGAAATAGAAAGGCATTGGTCCAACCAACTGCATGGATCAAATGATGCAAAAGAAGGGATAGCAGCCTTTAATCAGAAAAGAAAGCCGGTGTTCCAAGGCCAATAATAATAAGCTGTACTTTACAACGTGAATCTCTACTGCGGATTACCTTTCAAAGGAGCAGGGGTGAAAATATGAAATTAGAATTAAGCGAAGAGCAGCAAATGTTGAAACAAACAATAAAAAGATTTCTGGAGAACGAGATTAGACCCTATGCAGAAGAATATACGGACCAGTTAATACCGAAAGAATTGGCCCATGAATTATTAAAAAAATTGATTCCATTTGGCTTTATAGTCGGCCCTTTTCCTGAAGAGGCTGGCGGAATGAATTTGGATACCATTTCCCAAGGCATACTTTATGAGGAGCTGTTCCGTGTCTTTCCTGGTCTAGGGGGAATTGCCTTCATTACACAAGATACCGCGCTGTCTCTTTATGAAGATGGGAATGAAGAACAAATAAATCGTTTCATCCCTAAGCTTTTATCAGGCGACTATATTGGATGTGTTGCTGTAACAGAGCCTGATGTCGGTTCGAATCCCTCCGACGTAAAAACCCGGGCAATTCTGGAAGATGGCAGATATAGAATGAATGGGCAAAAGATATGGATTTCAAATGGAAGTATATCTGATCTTGCCATTGTCCTTGCCCGTACAGAAAAAGAGGCTGGAAAAAAATCAGTAAGCAGATTTATCGTTGAACGTTCTGTCAGCGAATATAGTACCAAGGATATTAAAAAGCTAGGGCTGAATGCATGGCCGACATCTGAACTTTTTTTTGACGATATTTCTGTCCCTGAAGAAAATTTGCTGGGAGAAACAGGAGAAGGTCTAAAGTCCACCCTTAAAGCTTTCGAAAGAGCCCGCTGCTTTGTTGCACTGTACTCAATCGGTATTTCTCAGGCATCTGTGGACGCAACAATTCAATATGTGAAAGACAGGCAGCAATGGGGTAAACCAATCGGCCAGCACCAAATGGTCCAGGATATGCTCGCGGAAATGCTGACTGAACTCGATGCAGCGAGATTGTTGGCATATAGAGGTCTTTACTTAATTGGAAAAGGTGTCCGTTGTGATACGCAAACTTCAATGGCTAAATATTATGCCACAGAAGCAGGGGTAAAGATTACTTCAAATGCGATCCAAATTCATGGCGGATACGGCTTATCAAAAGAATTTCCTGTCGAGAGGTATTTTAGGGATGCGCGAATGTTAACGATTCCGGATGGCACAAGCCAAATCCAGAAATTAATAATCGCCCGTAATTCCATTGGATTAGCGGCATTCAAGTAATCTAGGAAGGGAGAAATTCTTGATGGAGATACACGGTAGATTGTTTTATAAACCAGACGATTCTAAACAGAAGCCGTATTTAATTGGAAGCGCTTGCCAACAGTGCGGGGATATTCATTTTCCCCCGAAAGGCGCATGTCCTAACTGTTTGAAGCCTAATACTTTACAAGAAGTGAAAATAGGTGAAAAAGGAAAAATAAGTTCTTTTTCGATACTGCACGTCGCACCCCCGGGTTTTCCGGTACCGCATGTTCAGGCCATGGTGAAACTGGATGAAGGGCCATTGGTATTCAGTATATTAAAAACGGAAGATATTGATTCAGTTGCCTTGAATCAGCTGGTGCGGCTCACAATAGGACCGGTCCGCAGGAGTGAAAATGGTGAAGAAATCGTCGGGTGGATGTACCAGCCGGAAGGAGGGCGTTGATGGTGAATGATGTTGCTGTTTTAGGAATTGGCATGCACCCATTCGGAAAGTTCGAAAACAAACATCTTAAAGATCTAGCCAATACAGCCATTTGGAATGCGATTGAAGATGCTGGAATTCATGCGAGTAAAATACAAGCAGCATATGTAGGAAATTGTCTTGGCGGACTGCTTGTAGGCCAGGAATCAGTCCGGGGGCAAGTAATCCTCCGGCATGCAGGATTTAAGGGAATTCCTATCGTGAATGTGGAAAATGCATGTGCCACGGCATCCACTGCCTTTCGTATGGCATGGCTCAGCGTCAAGTCAGGATTGCATGATGTTGTGCTGGCAGTAGGCGTGGAAAAAATGTTTGTGGGCAATACAGCGAAATCAATTGAAGCGTTATCAACAGCTACAGATATAGAAGTCTGTGGAAATATGGGATTGCAGTTTACATCGATTTATGCGATGAATATCAGGAAAAAAATGGATCGGTATGGTTGGACAAAAGAGGATTTGGGATTAGTTGCCGAAAAGAATTCCTACAACGGTTCATTAAACCCATATGCTCAATTTAAGAAGCCGCTTTCAAAAGAAGAAGTGCTGGCTTCCAAGATGATTGCTGATCCTATCACTTTATTCATGGCTTCCCCTATGGGAGACGGTGCGGCAGCGGCCATAGTCTGCAATGAAAAAATCGCAAGACAGCTGAAAAAAGGGAACCCGATCATCCGGGTCGCTGCATCGGAACTAAGCAGCGGGCATGCTTCCATGCTTGAATCAACACCTAAAGAAAGCACTACATACACGACTGCCCTCAAAGCTTATGAACAAGCGGGTGTTGGACCGGAGGATATAGACCTTGCCGAAGTTCATGATGCAATGTCCCCTGCGGAACTAAAAATTTATGAAGAATTGGGCTTATGTAATGAAGGAGATGCGATTAAGTTAATACGGGAAGGCAGGACGAAAATTTCGGGTGATATACCAGTGAATCCAAGCGGAGGATTGGCGTCCAGGGGGCATCCAGTCGGTGCAACCGGATTGGCACAGATCGCTGAAGTGGTCTGGCAATTGCGCGGGGAAGCAGGAAAAAGGCAAGTTCGGAGTGGAGATGGAAAGTTGCCTAGATTTGGATTGACCCAAAATGATGGAGGTTATGTTGAAGGTGATCAAGCAGCCTCCTGTATTCATATTTTATCCAGGGTTTAGCCAGAAAGTTTAACAGTTAAGGAGAACCGTTCCTAGCAGGAAATGGTTCTCCAAGCTAGTAATTATTATATAAGTGTACTCATACATGAATAACTCCTGTGCAAAATTATTTTTGGAAGGAGATTAATTAATGAAGGTTAACTTTGGAAGAATCCTATTGCAAACTGCCAGACAGTTCTCCGATAAAAAAGCACTGGTAAATGTTGAAAAGAATCGGAGCTACACATTTATGGAGCTGCATCTGTTAGCCAATAAGATTTGCAATATGATGAGAGACCGGTTTGGTCTTAAAAGTGGAGATGTATATGGCAACTTATTGGAAAATGATAATAATAGCCTCTTCAACGTATGGGTGACAAAATCAGAACCTAGTGGATTATGGTTCAATTATCGTGACTCCTTCGATGAACACATGTATCAGATTGATTATGTAAATCCTAAACTAATTTTTGTGGAAAATGAAATTTTAGAGAAAGAAAACTATTATAACGCTTTCAGGGAGCGCGGGATGGAAATAGTCTGCATGGAAAAACCAAGGCAGGAACTCCCGGGAGTCCAATACTTTTGGGACTTGATTGAAACCGCTAGTGATGCAGAAGTCGAGGTCGAGTATGACATTGATGAACATATCACGCTTTATAGATTCACTGGTGGCACTACAGGCAGGGGAAAGTGCGCAGCCTATTCTCTGCGAAACTTCCTGGCAGGTGCAAACCATATATATGGATTTGAAGAAAATATCTTTACCAAAGATGTCAAACACCTTCACATTACACCTCTGTCACACGCAAGTTCGCTGTTTGTACTTCCGATACATTTTAAAGGGGGGACACAATACACCATCAATCTTCCGAACCTTGAACATTTTAGCGAAGCGGTTCAATTTCATCAAATCACATCGACTTTCGTCGTTCCTACCATACTTTATCATCTGGTCGATCTGGGACTTGAAGAGAAGTACGACCTCAGTAGTTTAAATACTGTATTCTATGGGGCTTCCCCGATGAGTCCCTCGAAATTGGAAATCCTCCATGAGAAATTTGGCAATATATTCATCCAGGCGTATGGAGCTACCGAAGCCTGGCCAATGGCGGTAGTACTTGGAAAAGCAGATCATATAGTTACCAATGAGAAAGATAAAAAACGACTATCCTCAACTGGAAAGGTTCTTCCAACTGTTGAAATCAGAATAGTGGATGACAATGGAAAAGATATGCCTGTAGGGGAGCCTGGTGAGATTTGGATCAGGGGAGCAAATGTTATCAAAGGGTACCACAAGGACATAGAAGAAACAAGGGCCAATTTCACAGAAAATGGTTTTTGGAAATCCGGCGATATCGCTTACTTTGACGAAAGTGGCTATGTTTTCATTGTTGACAGGAAGAAGGATATGATTATCACTGGAGGATTCAATGTATATGCAATTGAAGTTGAAAACGCTTTAAATTCACACCATGCTGTACAGCAATCTGTAGTTATTGGCATTCCCCATGAGCAATGGGGAGAATCCGTTCATGCTGAAGTGATTTTGAAAGAATCGATGACAATTACCGAAGAGGAATTGATCAATTTTACAAAAGATAAAATAGGGAGATACAAGGTTCCTAAGTCCATCAAATTTGTCAACGAGCTTCCTCTCAGTACAGTAGGAAAGGTATTAAGAAGAAAGGTAAGGGATAAGTACTGGAAGGAAAAGGCCAGAAAAATCAATTAATGTACGCGTTCACATGAATCCTGTGAATATGTGTGTTAGCACAACGGTTTATATTTTAGCCGTTGTGCTTTAGTAATAATTAGTTTATTGAACCCGGAAATCTGGCAGGGGGAATCTAACGGCTATGATTAAATTATCAAACGACTCTCTGGATACTTCACAAAACCGTGTGTGTGCACTGTTGGGAATTGAATTGCCCGTTATAGAAGGCGGATTGGCATATGTCGGAAACGGTTTGTTGGCTGCAGCTGTTTCAGAAGGCGGGGGATTTGGGCAGATAGGCTGTGCTGGAAGAACCGTTGATAATTTTGAAAGGGAAATAGTAATTGCCAGCCAAAAAACCAATAAACCATTTGGGGTGAATTTACCGATCAGCGCCCATTCGGATTACACACCATACTTTGAAATAGTGAGAAGGCATAAGTCCCGAATCAAGGCGGTAAGCTTTGGCGGCGGGAATCCGGCACCTTATATCCAACTCGTTAAAGAAATAGGGCTGATTGTAATGGTGGTAATTTCCACACCTGTGCAAGCGGCTAAAGCTGAAGCTTTTGGAGCTGATATTGTGATATGTGAAGGATATGAAGCGGGCGGTCACAATGGCAAAGCAGAACTTACTTCATTCACCCTTATTCCACAAATCGCTAGAGCTGTCTCGATTCCAATAGTCGCGGCGGGTGGGGTATGCGATGCAAGGGGATTTGTTGCTTCATTGGTGCTTGGGGCAGATGGGGTACAGATGGGAACAAGGTTTGTAGCTACAACAGAATGTGAAGCCCATACTAATTATAAGGAATTACTGACTGAAGCAAAAGGTGAATCCACAACCGTTATATCAAGGCATATAAAGGGTCCTCTACGAGTTTACAAAAATGAGTATGCACAGAGGGTAATGGAAATAGAGCGGCAAAACTGGGATAAAACAGAAAACGTGCTTCCCTTTATCAAGGGGACAAAAAATAAAACGGCAGCCATTGATGGGGTCGTAGGTAGTGGATATATAGCGGCTGGGCAGGTAGCCAGCCTGATTGACCATATTGAAAGCGCGTCCGAAATCGTAAGGCGAATGTCCATTGAGGCAGCAGAAATTTTGCAATCTTTTCATAGAGCGTAATGGAGTTAGTTACTCTTTCAAACTTTATGGAGCATATAACAAAATGGAGGAGGGTCCGTCACAATGAAATTTGAGGAACTGCCCCCCAGCACAACATTTAAAACTTCTACCTATAAAGTCACCAGGGAGAACATTTATAGCTTTTCATCCGAATTTGATCCACAATACATGCACATAAACGAGGAAAAAGCAGAAAAAAGTATGTTTGGCGGTATCATCACTTCCGGTTTGCACACATTGAGCATCACTTGGAAGCTGTGGGTTGAGATGAATTTGATTGCAGATGATGTCATTGGGGGAGTCGGCATGGATCACGTCAAATTTCTGGCGCCAGTTTTTCCAGAAGATGAATTGAGGGTGGAAGCAAATATAATTGAAAAGAAAGAGCACCCCAGGAAAAAAGACAGAGGGTTTTTTACTGTTTTGCTAAAAACTTTCAACCAAGAAAATGTGTTGGTTTTGAGGGCGGAAGTCACTGGGTTAGTTAAACGAATAAACCCTGCATAACCTGCTTTTCAATTCTTTTAAGGTTCATACAGAATGATGTGGAACACTGTTTACAGGACTAATATATAACGAGACCATCAAGTTTCATCATATATGATCAGAAGGCAAGGAACCTTTCATTAACCAACGAATTTTGAGGGGATGAGATATATGGGAAACATTAAGGGAGAATCAAAAAAGAGAAACATAAGAGAAACCAAATTATTGGATCGGATTGAACAGACAGATCGGATTTTATATAAAATGCTGGAACGTCGTGCAAGCGAATCTCCAGATTTGGAATTGTTTCGGACAGTGGATGGAGAAATCTATTCTTTCGGAGCTGTAAATAATCACGCAAACCAATTGGCAAATGGTCTATCGTCAATAGGGGTGCGGCCAAAAGATACAGTTTGCTGGATGCTTCCGACAAGTCCGGAAAGCATGGGTTACTGGTTTGCTCTTTCCAAGTGTGGGGCAGTTGAAATTTGTATAAATGAAGCATATCGCGGAGAAATCCTGCAATATGTTTTAAATGATTCAAGAGCTAAAACACTGATCATTCATGCAAAATACTATTCCCGTATAATGGAAATAGCAGATGGGCTGACTAATCTGCAGCGGGTCGTTATAGTTGGGGATGACGAACTGGACATTGGAAAATTGGTAAAACCGCTTCATGTTGAACTCTACTCGCATTTTAACTTTAAAGACAAACAGCCAGTGGAAATTGCCTATCAGGAACAGAATCCATCGTTCCATGAGACAAGTACTATTATATATACATCAGGGACGACTGGCCAATCAAAAGGAGTTATGATCAGCCACCATATGTTATTTTTTTATGGGCTAACATATGTTGAAAGCATTGGGATAAATAAAGAAGACATCATTTATCACTTTCTGCCGTTTTTCCATGTCTCCGGACGGCAGCTTGTCGGTGGCGCAATTATTTCTGGAGCCAGATTTGTACTAAGGGAAAGATTTAGCGTTACTAATTTTTGGAAGGATATTAAATCTAACAATTGCACACAAGTAGTGGCTGTGGGCGGTACGCCTTCATTGATCCTGGCTGAAGAAGAATCACCGGATGATGGAGATAATCCGCTGGAAGTTGTGTGGGCAGTACCTGCATTGCCAAATATTTACTCCAAGTTTGAGGAACGATTCAATACACGTGTGACTGTCCCATTCGGTGGCACAGAAATGACCTATATCACCAAACCCGACCTTAGGGAGGGTGCAGCAAAAAAGGGATCCTCGGGGATAGCGAATGATTATTTTGAAATCAGAATCGTAGATTACCATGACAATATTCTAGCTCACGGTGAAATAGGGGAAATAGTCGTGAGACCAAAAATTTCTGAAATCATTTTACAGGGATACTGGAACAAACCGGAAAGCACAGTCATTAGTTTAAGAAATGCATGGTATCACACAGGGGATTTAGGTTATTTAGATGAACAGGGCTATTTATTTTTTACCGATCGCAAAAAGGATTCCATCAGAAGGCGTGGAGAGAATATATCTTCTTCAGAAGTAGAGAACATCATTTCAAAACATGAAGAAGTTGTTCATTGTGCGGCAGTGCCTGTTGCATCGGAAATCGGTGAAGATGAAGTCAAAATTTGCTTGACCCTGAGGTCCCAAACTACTTTTGATCGTGTCGAGTTTATAAAATGGTGTTTTGATCGGATGCCCTATTTTATGGTACCTCGGTTCTTGGAAATTCTTGATGCTATGCCGCTCACAGCCCTCGGAAAAATAGAAAAATATAAGCTTGGCGAAATAGGGGCAAATACTTGGGACGTTGAGCAAGCAGGCTACCGGATTACACGTGACGGAATAATGCCGAGTCAGCGATAAAGCGTAGCTGGAAAATAATGAGCGAAATAGCAATGAAACACGGAGATGTTAATCAGTTAACTGATGGAAGAGTGTTTTCTCATGATACCGTTACGAGGGATAATTTGATGAACCAATCCAAGGTAAACCGGCTTCCGATTAGAGTCGATTGGCTCACCATTCATGTGAATTCCCTAAACAGTATAGTGCGCTTTGTTCTTGTATAAAATAAATCGTGATATAAAAAAGGTGATGTCCCTAAACAGACTCCACCTTTTCTTTGTGAATAAGACTGTGAATGATATTTGTTTTGGTTTTCTCGAACTGCTTTTCATAGTATTTTTCAAGGACACTGCCAATTTGGAAGTCGTCCTTGTATTCAAGCCATTTTGTGTGAGAGCTGAAATCTTTCCAGGTAAGGTTGATTTCGTTGGTTTTTTTCATGGTGGCTCTTATCAGTCTGGCGAATTTCTTTTTGCCGGAACTGTTCATTTTCCCATTGGTAAAATGAAGTTCGCTAGCTAATCTTTTTGGCTTTTGTACGGCGTGTATGTCGAACTTGTTTTGGAGCACTGTAAAGATTTTCGCCGTACCTTGTGCGTCACTTAGAGCTCTGTGGGAATTTTCATTATCTTGGATGTCTAAATGGGCAAGAGCAGATGAAAGGCTTGGCGTGCTAAAGGTTTCTAAAACTCCGTACATGTATACTTCCTGGATATCCAAAAGGGCAGAAGGCCGGAAAAGGCCGAGTCCGAATCGGCTGCAATCAGCCTGGAAGAAGCGGTAATCTTCTTTTCCCCATGAAACGAAGACATAGTGCTCCCCGAGGAAATGAACGAAATGGCGATAGGCTTCTTTGAACCGGGGGGCATCCTTGACCATATCTTCTGTAATATGAGTAAGCTTGGCCGTAAAGTTTGAAAGGGAACAGGAGGGTTTAACTAAAGTTGAAAAAGTTTCGAGTATTGTTCCGCTTTCGTCAAGCTTCACTGCTCCTATTTCAATGATTTCGCTTGGCTTGTCCGTTGTATAATTAAAACTGTTTCTCTCAACATCTACAATTATATAGCTCATAAGTACCACCTTTTCTATTTATTCATTATAACAGAAAAAGTGGTTCCCGTTTTGTTAAATATTTGGAAGTGGCTCACTAGGCGAAGTTTATTTTATATAAAGCGACGATAAAAAAGAAACCTGGAATACGAAATTCCAGGCGTCAATCGATAAACTTTATTTCCGATTTAGGAGTTCGAGGACTCAGGGGTTACAGAATCTTTTTTGGCGTCAGGTTTTTTTTGGTTGCCGTTGCCTGGATTTGTTTTTGGAGGCTGATTCCCTGTATCAGAATCATCGTCTGAGCCGCCGGGATCTTGCTGATTATCGCCGTCCCCGTTTCCAGGGTCCGTGCCAGGCGTGCCTGTGTCAGGCGGAGTGCCTCCTGACCCGTTATCATTATCCTCGTCATCACCGTTGCCAGCATCGTTCCCGTTATCATTGCCATCATCGTTTCCGTCATCATTGTCGTCCTTGTTTCCTTTTTTATTACCATTATCTTTATCTTTATCTTTATCTTTTTCTTTTTTCTGGCCAGGAGGAGTGGTGTCACCCGGATTTTCGGTTTGTTCTTCAGTATCTTCATCTTCTGCTGGTGCTGAAGCTGGTTCACTTACTTTTTTCTCTTCTTTTTTAGGGCTCTTGGCTACTTGAACCGGCATATGGCCTCTGACGTAGTATTCGCTGCCGCTCTGCGCAACGCTTGAAGGCATTTCGAAGTCAGCCGTGGCTACGTCTTTAGAAGCATATTCCATTAAATTCTTAAACAGATATTTAGGGATTTTTTGAGATTCCTTCCCTAAATATTCCTTCTTGTTTTCTTCAGGGTCGTACCCGGCCCAAACCGCAATTGTAAAATTCGTTGTATATCCAGCCATCCAGCTGTCCGGGACCCCTTCCGAAGGGATGCCATACTTAAGCCGGTCTTCTGCAGAGAAGTTTGTAGAACCTGTTTTTCCTGCTACAGGAAGATACGGGATATTCGCCAGTGTTCCTGTACCATAGCCTTCCTTCAGTACGCTCTTTAGCATATCTGAAATGATAAAGGCGGTAGATTCCTTCATGACTGCTTTTGACTCCACGTTGTTTTTGACCGAGGTCTTATCCCTAAGTACAATCTTTTTCACTGAATGCGGTTTTGTGTAAATCCCGCCATTTCCAAAGGCGCTGTACGCACCGGCCAGCTGCATGGAAGAAATGCCCCGCTCCATTCCGCCGATTGCATAGGCTTCTCCGATTTCATCCGGAAGAGGGAGACCTAAATCGGATCCAAACTCTCTTGCTCTGTCAAGACCTACTTCCTGGATCGTTTTCACTGCCGGAATATTTAATGAGCGGGCGAGGGCTTCCCTGATCGTCATCGTTCCATAATAACGATTGGATGCATTTTTTAACGGTGTTCCATTGGAATATTCATACGGTTCATCCGTTACGAGCTTATGGGTGGACCAATTCAAATATTCAACAGCAGGGCCATAATCAAGGATAGGTTTAATCGTTGAACCTGGCTGGCGCTTTGCGTCAGTCGCGTAATTGAAGCCGCGCGAAATCTTCGTATTCCTGCCGCCGCCAATCGCTCGGATTTCGCCGCTTTTTGTATCAAGCAGTGTGATGCCGGCTTGGAGCTTTTCGCTTGGATAGTTTATGAGCTCATTGGTATTGAGCATTTTATAAACATACTCTTGTGCGTCCTTGTCAAGCGTCGTATGAATCTCCAATCCATCGCTGTACACATTATAGTCGCCCATGGCTTGAACTTCTTCAATTACCTGGTCGATGAAGGCATCATAGGTTTCCATATTCTTTTTGGTTTGTCTTTTCTGGAGGCCTTCCGTGATTGGGATGTCTTGATTCTTATCCATTTCCGCTTTACTGATGAAACCATGCTTATTCATCAGGTGGAGGACCACATCACGCCTTTTTTTGGCCAATTCCTTGTTTTCGTAGGGATTATAAGCGCTCGGGCGTTGTGGCAGGCCGACAAGCGTCGCGACTTCGTTCAACTTTAAATCCTCGAGTTCTTTTCCGTAATATGTTTTGGCAGCCCTGGCAATACCGTTGGCGCGCTCACCATAGAAAATTTTGTTTACATACATTTCAAAGATTTCTTTTTTTGTATATTTTCGTTCCAGCTGGAAGGCCAGCCACATTTCCTGGACTTTCCGTTTCATCGTTTTATCCGCAGTGAGATAGGAACGCTTTACAACCTGCTGGGTAAGAGTACTAGCCCCTTGTGAACCGAAGCCTTGGGTGAAGTTGGCTAAAACCGCGCCTCCGAGGCGATAGAAGTCGATTCCCTGATGGTCGTAAAAACGAACATCCTCAGTAGCCAGCACGGCATCTTCCACTTCTTTAGGTATGTCTTCGTATGCAACAAAGTCACGTTCTGCCCCGACTTCTGTCAACAGTTTGCCCTCTTCATCAAATATCTTTGAGGAAACAGGGTCCCTTAACAGCTTCTCATCCAGTTTTGGAGCGCTACTAATAAAATAGGCGAATGTAGCTCCACCGGCAATGATTCCGATAATCCCGATCGTAATCAGGAAAAGAAAAATGCGTTTAAAAAGACCGCCTGATTTTTTCTTTCCTTTTTTATTCTTTGCTTCCATCTGTTTTCGGCGTTCAAGCCGTGAGTTATATTTTTCAGCCATAAAAACGACCTGCCTTTCATGAGGAATAAAAAAGTCCAGCTATTCGGATATTCCCTAATAAGTCAGGAATCCAACTCGTTGTTCTATTAATTTTAATAAAATAAAAATTTGGTGGATGAGGTTAGGAGCAACTGTGCTGAGTTGGTGCTAGATTTAGAAAATTATAGAAGTGAATTTTTCATTCAGGAGTAATAATAAATTGGTGCAGGGATTTAGTCAATATTAAAGCATTCCCATTTAAAAAAAGGGAATGATCTATCCGGTTCCTGTTTTGTCAAATGCTAGAAGTAAATAGGTCAATATGTCGAAAATCAGAGTATTAAACAAATTGTTGTCGATAAATTCCTTATTTTAAATATCCTACTAAAAACCTCGCCAGAATATCAAATCTCACTGGGAAAGCAAGCAGGGATGTCTTGAAATGGGGGGAGGGGAGCAGGGGAACGTGCACACTGCATTTAACAACTGGGCAGTTCGTTTATTAGAAAACATCGCGGGTATATAGGTAAAAACTAATGCTATGGGGGATTACGGATGAAAAAGGTAGTTTATGGAGTTTACGGTACCAGAGAGGAAGTTATCGGAGCCATCCATGATTTAGAGGCAAAAGGCTTTGATGGCAAGGACATTACCTTGCTTGCTGAAAAGGAAGAAACGCTTGATTTTGCCCGCTACCATAAGGATCTCAAACTGAAAGTTCCAGAGGACTCGCCGGAGGATGACACAATCATCGATAAGGTATTGAAAATTTTTTATGATGCCGGAAATCTCCGACTGGAAGACAACCTTGCAGATGCTGGTTTGAAGGAGGCGGACGCAGACAGATATGTAAGCAGTGTACAAAATGGGGGGATATTAGTTCTTCTTGATAAAGGTAAAAAAATAGGGGGGATTTAATCTATTACGAAGCTGTCATTCCGCAGCTTCATTTTTTTTAAGGCAGTAAAAAAGTTATGTTATTTTCTCCTCCTACTTCTATATTCCAGCGCTTATGCAATCACCCTCCAAAATGCATACCCTTCGTATATTTTTCCAAAGAACACCTTTTAAATGGTAATCTTATAAGATCTTACCTCTTAACTTTTTTCCTTAACCCGGGCTATTTGCGATTGGATAAAAATAGAAATAAGGAATAAATCAGTAAAAATGGTTCATATTCATAAAGAAATAGCCGATAAATAGAGAAGGAGGTGTTCATTGTGAGCTATAAAGAAAACGCATTCCAGGCCTATTTGGATTCTTTAAGGGCTGAAGGAGTTTCAGAAGAGGTTATTAAATATGCAGCCTTAGGTTTTGCTGCAGGATTTGATGCAGGAACACTAAATAATTCCAATGCAACGATACAAATGGGGATGATCAAGACTTTACTGAAGGATGGAATGGTGCATTAACAGGCTGGAAAGTTGCGTGAAAGTGAAAAGAGGTTGCCAGCAGGTGAAAATAAAAGGGAAGAACAGGTTAGGAACCATAGCAAATGAAGTCATCAACTTCCATTATGATTCTTCTAATGCAAGGATTTAACCCAGTGTTTTTAATACCTGAGATTACCTTCAATCAATACAATAAATCCCCTTCCAGGCAGGCCAACTTAACGTCTAGCTGAAGGGGGACTTTAAATGGATGTTTAAATAATTTTATTACTCCCTCAGGTGAAGGCCGTCTCTAGCCATCTCTTGAAGGATTCCCTCTGCCTCCAGGGGAGAATGACCGAGCACTAGCCCAATCACGACTGATGCTTGATTTTGGCCGGGAAAATATTCTGCGTCCAATAAGCTCAGGGGCACAAATTGCTCTTTTCCCATGTATTTTTCTACAATTGGAAGAACGCTGTCGAAATCACATCTCCATTCAAGCGTACTAAGACGCATGATTTCTTTTCCGTATTTGTTTTTGATGTCGTTGTAGAGTAATAGGCCGCATGTTGAGGCATTGAAACGGACATTTAAATCAATAAAATAAAACTGACCGCCCCGTATAAGAACATCAAACCCGGCTACCCCAACATAACCTTTTTTTGCAGCTTGTTCCATAATCCCATAGCCTGTTTCGATAATTTCGGCCATGTCATCCTCGGCATCTACACTAATCCAGCTTCCGCGGAAACAGCCGTCCTTATTAACAAGCTGTTCGGATTTCCCCAGGAAACTGATCTCGCCATTGTTGTTCACCACATAATGTACCGATATATTCTTGTCATACTCGATATGCTCTTCTACGATAAGTCGCGATAAGTCGCCGAATGTCTCATCGATTTCATACAGCTGCTCTTCTTTATTGATAAAAAGTACCCCGCAGCCTCCTGAAGTAGGCCGGCCATCACCCGTTTTTAAAACAATCGGCAATTCCGGTTTTTCCTCCAGAACCTGTTCCAGGCTCATCAATCTCCGGGCCGGTATATGGTCAGCAGGAACAAGCTCAGGAATGCTTCGTTTATCACATAAATACGCCAGCACCTCTGGATCCACCCAATACAGATCAGGAGAAACTTCATCAGCAGGATGAGGATACTGGAAGATCAGTTTTTTATTTTTCTTCTTCAACTTAGTGAGGACTTGTATATATTCTTTATCGTTCCGATACGTATAACGGATGGAAGGTACATGTAGTCCGGCTTTCCTCAACAGGGCCAATGCCGGTTCAGTGGCGGCCCCCGCATGGCATACAACCGGGGTATCTCCGGCCACGCTTAATTCCCTGCCTGTCAATGCTTCCAGGTTCAGCATATCACTTGAAAAATGCTTATAATCTTTTGCATACAATTTCGGATTATAAGCAAACCTCCTTCCATAAATGTCTTCAATGGATTGCGAAGGACGAATGAGCCTCACCTGCTCTTCTTCCCTGGAAGAAACTTGAAGCGTTCTTGCTCCCATCATAATACCCCCTATAAAATTATGAATAAAAGACTATCATTTTGTTAAAAAACCTCAGGGCGTCTTTTTTGATAATATTTCCCGCTATTTTATTTATTGACATTTTCACTAGTTTTGAAACCATCGGAGAAAAATATTTTCCGCCATGATACAATGGGAGGGATGAAATGCAAGAGGGAAATCTTATGCAAGGTAATATTGGTTCAGCTTTGGAACTGCTATTTTTCTTTTTATAGTTTTATATTTTGTTATTAAATGGGCTGTTAAGAATGGGATAAACCAATCCGTGCTCTTTTCCGATCAAGATAGAAGAAAGAGATATATGGATGAACTGAAAAAATAGGTTTTGTACATAAGGAGAGAAAATAATTGGGTAAATATGGATGCGCATAATGTTGCCCGACTTTTCCGAAGTATTATAAGCAGGAGAGGATAATTATTGTTACCTAAAATAAACAAACGGCTGGAGAAAATGATGCCGCTGATAACACCTATAAGTGTAGTTCTTGGTGTGCTGCTTGCTGAATACCTTGAAAATTATTCATTCCTGATCCCATGGCTGTTCGCGTTTATGACATTTGCCGGCAGCCTCAGCTCAAATTTTGCGACCTTCAAGGAAGCGGTCACACATCCAAGGCCATTGATTTGGGCAGTCTTTATTTTGCATTTTGTGATGCCTGTATGGGCGTGGGGATTCGGCCATCTTTCCTTTAGCGGCGATACATATACGATCACAGGGCTTGTGCTGGCAATGGCGATACCGACTGGAATAACCAGTTTTGTGTGGGTTTCCATTTACCGCGGAAACATTGCCCTAACACTTTCCATCATCCTGATTGATACGATCCTCTCGCCGTTTATCGTTCCTGCTACATTGTCCTTTTTGGTGGGGCAGCATGTTGAAATGGATGTTTTAAAAATCATGAAGGGGCTGTTTTTGATGATCGTGATGCCTTCCCTTTTGGGAATGGCACTTAATCAAATGACAAATGGCAAAGTAATTACCGTGTTAAGTCCGGCGCTCGCTCCAGTTTCCAAAATCTCTATGGCGCTGGTAGTGATGATTAATGGTGCAGTAGTTGCCCCTTATATGGCAGAGGTCGACTTACAATTGATAAAGATTGCTCTGGCAGCTTTTTTGATCGCTTTTTCTGGTTACCTTTTCTCATTTCTTATTGGAAAGCTCATGAGGAATGATCAGGAGACCGTGATTGCTTTAACGTTTAGCGGAGGGATGCGGAATATTAGCTCAGGTGCCGTCCTGGCCGTTTCCTATTTTCCGGCTCCTGTAGCTGTGCCTGTTGTCATGGGCATGCTTTTTCAGCAGATCCTGGCTTCTTTTTACGGACTCATGCTTGACCGCCATTTCAACAAAAAGATAGTAGAAGAGGGGGAAACGGTTTAAAAGGGGAAGGAAGACTGGACTGTAACCCTTTATTTCTTGGGAAAGCGCAAAATTTGACATTTGACATCAAAAAATATCAAAATTCTTCCTTGGCCTACTGGGCCTTTTTTGCTAGTTATATTATTTATACGCTAAAGAAACAATTGTATATTTGACTAAAAACCTCGCTATAATATATCTTTGAAGACAAAATATTTTTTAATAGTAAGGAATTTCAACAAAAAGGCAGCTTCTGGATGAGGAAACTGCCTGTCAGGACATAACAATCTTATAGAAGGAAATATAACAAAGGTCTACTAATCAACCTAAAGAAGATTCTGGATCGCCCATTTGCTTGTTCAAGGCAGCATTCGCAACCTTTAGGCTTCTTTGAATATGAGCCTCCATTTTTTCTTGAGCCTTTGCAGGATCCCGTTCCTTTAACGCATGAAATATTTCTTCGTGGTCATTCACTAAAACAGCAAAGCTTTCGGAGCGCTCCTTCAATATGCAGTTTCGTATATAAAGAACCTTCGCGTTAATCACTTCAAACAATTGGATGAGCTGCTTATTTCGGGAGGCGAAAGCAATTGTATCATGGAATTTTTGATTTAAGCTTGTGAGTTCTTGTGTATCAGGCAATGCCAGGGCTTTTTTTGATTCCGTGATGATTTGTTCCAACTGGTCCAATTGTTCAGCTGCTATGTTTTGTGCTGCCAGTTTGGCAGATAGGGACTCCAGGCTTTTCCGGCATTCATAAATATCCAAAATATCCTGCGCTTCAGGGTCATAAACAAATAAACTGTTTTCTTTTTGTGCAAGCAGATCGTCTTTTGTGAGCATACGAAACGCTTCCCGCACTGTACCCCTGCTGACACCCAGGTTTTCTGCCACTTTTGTTTCTACCAGACGTTCACCAGGCTGATATTTTCCCTCCATAATCATTTCTTTTACTATATGATAAACCTGGCTATGGAGTGGTTCGGTTTTTTTAATCTCTCTCATAAAAATCCCCCTGCGATTCTTGCTTTCCATGATCACGTTCTTATTTCTTCAATATCAAGTGTACAATACTTCTATTTTATATCAAGCTTTTCATGCAATAAGGCAAAGGTCTTCCTTTTAAATTAAGAATAAAGGAAACAGTCTGAATTGTTTAGTGTTAACTGTTGACAGTTTACTTTCCGAAGGGTAATATAGTAAAAAATGAAACCGCTTACTGATGTTAATGACATTACATAAATATAAAAATTTATTTCAGGAGATGTTTTGCATGGGAAAAAGAGCGCTTGAAGGATTAAGAGTTTTGGAGATGGGACAATTAATTGCAGGACCATCCGCTTCCAGGCTATTGGGTGAATTCGGAGCGGAAATCATTAAGGTCGAGACTCCTGAAACCGGGGATCCGATCCGCAATTGGCGCGTTGTTGAAAACGGCACCAGCCTTTGGTGGTATGTACAGTCCCGAAATAAAAAATCGATCACTATCAATCTACGTGAGGCAGAAGGGCAGCAGTTGATTCGCGAATTGGTAAAAGAGATCGATATATTAATAGAAAATTTCCGTCCTGGAACCATGGAAAAGTGGGGATTGGGATACGAAGACTTGAAGGCGATCAATCCGGGATTGATCATGATCCGTGTGTCTGGATATGGACAAGATGGACCGTATCGGGATAAACCGGGGTTTGGTTCCATAGGGGAAGCCTTGGGCGGCCTTCGTTATATTACCGGTTATCCCGACCGTCCGCCAACACGCGTTGGCATTAGTATCGGGGACTCTCTATCAGCTCTTTATTCTGTGATTGGGGCATTGATGGCTGTATATCACAGGGATGTGAACAAAACCGGTGAAGGACAAGTAATTGACGTGGCATTATATGAATCTGTGTTTAGCATGATGGAAAGCACACTTCCTGAATTCGACCGGGCAGGATTGATCCGTGAAAGGACAGGAAGCACCCTGCCGGGAATCACGCCATCTAACACATATTTATGTGCGGATGGAAAGTATGTGGTCATCGGGGCGAATGGTGATGCGATTTTCAAGCGTCTCATGAACGCGATGGGCCGGGCAGATGCAGCAGAAGATCCTCGTTTTGAAAATAATTCAAAACGATCCGAGCATGCCGATTACCTTGACAATTTAATTGAAGACTGGACCAAGAGCATGCCTTTTGATGAAGTGATGAAGCACCTGGATGATGCAAAAGTTCCGGCAGGAGCGATCTACTCCATAGAAGATATTGTAAACGACCCGCATTACAATGCCCGCCATATGATCCAGGAAGTAGATGTGGAAGAGCTTGGGTCATTGAAAATGCCGGGAATCGTTCCAAAGATGAGTGAAACACCAGGCCAGATCGAATGGGCAGGCCCAAAATTAGGGCAGCACACGGAAGAGGTACTCTCTGACAAAATCAATTTATCTACCACTGACATACAGGAACTCAGGGAAAAAGGGATTATTTAAGAGAAGGGGTAATTAAGGATGGGAATGACGATGTCAGAAAAAATCCTTGCAAAGGCATCCGGGCAGGCAAATGTTAAAGCAGGGGATATAGTATGGGTTAAGGTGGATATTGCCATGATGCACGACCTTTTAGGACCATGGCTGGTAGATGGGGGATTTCGCCGATTAGGCGGGAAATTATTCGATAAAGAAAAGGTTGTTGTCGTTTCTGATCACTGTACGCCTCCCGCAACGGTCCAGCAGGCAGATATCCTTAAATTCACAAGGGATTGGTCCCGGAATCAAGAGCTTCCTTATTATTATGAGTTCGAAGGGCCATGCCATCAGGTAATTGTAGAACATGGGCATGTCCGTCCGGGGAGATTGATACTGGGGACTGATTCCCATACGTGCATGGCAGGAGGATTGGGGGCTTTTGCAACCGGCATTGGTTCTACGGAAATGATCGGTGTTTTATTGACAGGTGAAACATGGCTGAAGGTTCCGGAAACGATAAAAGTCGTTTGGGATGGTCAGCTTCCTCATGGAGTGTATGCAAAAGACATAGTGCTCAAAACGATAAAGGATATCGGACATGCGGGTGCAACGTACCAAACGATTGAATTTTCCGGAAGTGCGATCAGCGATTTATCGATGGATGAAAGATTGGTATTATCCAATATGGCAGTCGAAGCGGGAGCGAAAACCGGGTTGATTGAACCCGATCAAAAAGTTGTGGATTATTTGAGGTCAAAGGGAGTAACAGAAGAGATCGATATGATCTCCAGTGATGAGGATGCCATCTACTCCAGAGTCTTGTATTACAATGCTTCTGAATTGGAACCCCAGGTAGCCTGTCCACACGAAGTGGATAATGTTCATGCTGTGAGTTCAGTAGAAGGAAAGGCAGTTGACCAGGTTTATTTAGGTTCATGTACAAACGGCAGGATCAGTGACCTCAGGATTGCAGCACAAATCTTGAAAGGGAAGAAGATATCAAAAAACATTCGCTGCCTAGTTGTACCTGCATCACAGCATGTCTGGATGCAGGCCAACAAAGAAGGAATCCTGGACATTTTGACGGAGGCAGGATGCATTGTAAACATGCCTTCATGCGGGGCCTGCGGCGGTTTTACGAGCGGTGTCATCGGGGCCGGTGAAGTTGTCATGTCTTCGTCAAACCGGAACTTCCGGGGACGGATGGGAAGTCCTAAAGGAGAAGTTTATTTAGGTTCGCCTGCCGCTGTGGCTGCGACAGCGATCGAAGGGAAAATCACAGATCCTCGAAAGTATTTGCCTAAGGAGGTCATGGTTAATGTCATTCATCATTAGAGGACGAGTATGGAAATATGGGGACAACATCAACACTGATATCATTTCACCTGGCCAATATATGAGTTTGCCTGTCGAAAAACAGGCAGTGCATGCCATGGAAGCGATTGACCCGTCCTTTTCAGAAAAAGTCCAGCCGGGTGATATTTTGGTAGCCGGGAATAACTTTGGATCAGGATCCAGCCGGGAAACGGCACAGATGGTATTAAAATATCACCAGATTGGGGCCATAGTTGCAAATTCGTTCGCCCGCATTTTTTACCGCAACTCCATCAATGTTGGACTGCCGGTGGTTGAAATGGCGGACACATCTGTCATTACAGAAGGCGATGAGGTTGAAATCAACCTTTTGGAAGGTAAGATCATCAACCATACAAAAGGGACCGAGCATAAAGGAACCAAACTGCCTGAACACTTAATTGAAATGGTTAAACTTGGCGGCCTCGAGCCTTATCTTGCCAAGAAGCTGGGAATCTCTTAATTCGTTAAAGGAGCATGATGCATATGGATTTGCCCAAAAAGGTAGAAATCATAGAAGTCGGGCCAAGGGACGGTCTTCAAAATGAAGCCGATTTTATACCGACTGAAAAAAAGATTGAACTCATTAATGCTTTAAACAAAACCGGCATTAGACGAATGGAAGCCACTTCATTTGTTCACCCGGTTTATGTACCTCAAATGAAGGATGCCAAAGAAGTCCTGGAGGGTATGGAACAAGATCCTTCTATTCAGTATATGGCCTTGATTCCGAATGAAAAAGGTTATGAACGCGCGATCGAGAACGGGGTACGCGCACTTTCTCTCGTAGTTGGTGCAAGTGACAGCTTTAACTTGAAAAATGTAAAAATGACCAGGGAAGAATCCATCAATAAGTTTAATAGTGTCGTGGAAAAGGCAAAGGAAAACGGGATTTTCCTTCGTTATAATATCGCCACTTCATTCTGGTGTCCCTATGAGGGAAAGGTGGATTCCGAACTTGTACTGGACATGGTGAAACGAATTGACCGTTCAGGAGTGGATGAGATCGTAATCTGTGACACGATTGGCAAGGCAAACCCGGCCCAGGTGTTCGACTTGTTCAGCCGGATTTTTGAGGAATTGCAGCCTCAAGCGATGATTACTGCCCATTTCCATGATACATATGGCCTGGCACAGGCCAATGTTGTAGCAGCACTTCAAACAGGGGTAACAAGATTTGATACCTCCATCGGCGGTCTTGGCGGATGCCCGTTCGCTCTGGGAGCAGCAGGCAATGTCGCGACCGAGGATGTGGTTTTTATGCTCCACGAAATGGGGATTGACACAGGAATCGACCTTTTTTCACTCCATTCTTGTATAGAAGTCGTCAAACCGCTGACGAACAGGGATTTAACCGGACATTATCATAAAATCAACGTAAACCAACCACAAATGTAAACAGGGGGAATCAGAAATGAGTAAAAATTATCGAGTAGGCCTCATCGTACCAAGTTCGAATACCACAATGGAAACGGAAATTCCGGCAATGCTTCAATCAAGAATGCAAATTAAACCGGAAGAAACCTTTACATTCCACTCCGCACGTATGAGGATGATGCATGTAAACCCAGATGAATTGAAGAAGATGGATGTAGATAGTGACCGTTGCGCGGTGGAGCTTTCTGACGCTCGCTGTGATGTGCTGGCTTATGCATGTCTAGTAGCCATCATGTGCCAGGGTCCGGGATACCATCAAATTTCTGAAGAACGTTTAGGAAAGGTAACTGCGGACAATGGAGGGTCAGCTCCAATCGTAAGCAGTGCCGGGGCATTAATCGAAGGGCTCGAAACCATTGGAGCGAAAAAAGTTTCCATCATCACTCCGTATATGAAACCACTGACACAAACAGTAATTGAATATTTGAACGCTGCCGGCATTGAGGTCATTGATTCGATCAGCCTTGAAGTGGCGGATAACCTTGAAGTGGGCCGGCTTGACCCTGAAAACCTGATCGGGCATGCGGATCGTTTGAATATTGAAGGGGCAGACGCTGTTGTACTATCAGCTTGCGTGCAGATGCCATCCCTTCCTGCAATCCAAAAAGTCCAGGACCGTCTGGGGCTTCCAGTTCTGTCTGCCGGAGTAGCAACTGTTTATAAAATATTGAAAGAATTAAACCTTTCCACTGAGGTACCAAACGCAGGCCACTTGTTATCTGGGAAATTTTAAGAACCATAATAGGGAAGGAGTTCGAAACGTTGAAAAATATATATAAAATCGCCGTTATTGCAGGAGACGGAATCGGGCCAGAGGTAATCAGCGAGGGGATAAAAGTGCTGGACAAAGCGGCAGAACTGGACGGTTCATTTGAATTTGAATTCACTCACTTCCCATGGGGCTGTGAATATTATTTGAAACACGGCCAGATGATGCCGGTTGACGGTTTGGACCAGCTTCGCTCCTTCGATGCCATCTATCTGGGTGCAGTCGGGTATCCGGGAGTTCCTGACCATATTTCGCTTTGGGACTTACTATTGAAAATCCGCAAGGGCTTCCATCAGTATGTGAACCTGCGCCCGATCACATTATTGGAAGGAGCTCCATGCCCTCTGAATGATGTACCGCGCGAACAAATCGATATGCTGGTCATCCGGGAAAACAGCGAGGGAGAATATGCCGGCGCAGGGGACTGGCTGTTCAAGGGACAGCCTCATGAAGTCGTGTTGCAAACAGGCATATTTTCCCGGGTAGGGACGGAACGGATTATCAGGTATGCGTTTGAAGAAGCCCGCAAACAGGGGAAATCCCTGACAAGCATTAGCAAAGGAAACGCATTGAATTACTCCATGGTCTTTTGGGATCAAGTGTTTGATGAAGTGGCGAAAGAGTATCCTGATGTTGAAACAAATTCCTATCTGGTTGATGCGGCAGCCATGTTTTTTGTCAAGCAGCCATGGCGTTTTGAAATCGTTGTGACGTCCAATCTGTTCGGTGATATCATTACCGATTTAGGGGCGGCCATTGCCGGCGGGTTAGGGCTTGCAGCAGGAGCCAACATCAACCCGGAACGGGAATACCCATCGATGTTTGAACCGATTCACGGCTCTGCACCCGATATCGCGGGGAAAGGCATTGCAAATCCATTGGCTTCCATCTGGTCAGCAAGCCAAATGCTGGATTTCTTCGGCCATGAGGATTGGGGAAAAAGAGTATTGGCTGCAATGGAACAAGTAATGGTTGAAGGGAACACGCTGACGCCTGACATGGGCGGAACCGCAAACACAAAAGAAGTCGGGGATGCCGTTGCAGAAAAAACACAGGTCATCCATGCCACTGAAATAGGTGTTATACCGATTACTCCTGCAACGCTTTAAACCACAGGGGGTCAGACCCCCTGTGCGGTAACGCGTTAATCCGTCGGGGGTCTGACCCCCAGCGCGGTGATGGGTTAAATTATCTACTTCAAGGAAAGGGGGAGAGGCTTGTGGGTTACATACTGAAAGGGTCGAAAGAGTATACACGGGCAAGCCTTGCACTGTTCCTTGGAGGGTTTGTCACTTTTTCTATCCTGTATACAACGCAGCCATTACTACCGGTTTTCGCGAAAGAATTTCATGTTTCCGCGCCTTTTGCTAGTTTAACATTGTCTTTATCTACAGGGTTGCTTGCGATATCAATGCTGGTTTCGGCGGCATTGTCAGATGCGATGGGCAAAAAGAAGATCATGGTGCTTTCCATGTTCTTCACCTCTTTTCTTGCCATATTAACGGCGTTAAGCCCAAACTTTATTACGCTCCTGATACTTCGCGCACTTCTGGGTATTTTCATAGCCGGAGTACCTTCAATTTCCATGGCTTATATTGGAGAAGAATTTCATCCAAAAGGCATCGCCAGGATTATGGGACTTTACATCAGCGGCACAACGATCGGCGGCATGGCGGGAAGAATCTTAATAGGTCTGCTGTCCGACATTTTCTCATGGAGAATCGCGTTAACGGCTGTGGGTGGATTGACGCTTATTTTCAGTGTTCTCTTTTTGTTTGCCCTTCCCAAATCAAGGCATACCGTAATAAAACCGTTGGACTGGAAGTCTGTGGGGCACTCCTATAAAACCCACATCATGAATAAGCAACTGCTAGCATTATTTTTGCTTGCATTTTTGCTTATGGGAAGTTTTGTAACTCTGTATAACTATATCGGATTCCTGCTTGTTGATCCGCCCTACGGGTTAAGCCAAACCCTTGTCGGTTTCATTTTCATTGTTTATATCTGTGGAACATACAGTTCTGTTTACATGGGAAAAAAAGCAGATGAATACGGCTACACCTTGATTTTGAAACTGTCTATTGCCATTATGCTGGCGGGTGCGCTTATCACCTTAGTTCCTTCCTTAATTGGCAAAATAGCAGGATTGTCTATTTTCACATTCGGTTTCTTTGCAAGCCATTCGATAGCCAGTTCCTTGGTAGGGGAACTTGCAGGGGAAAATAAAGCGCAAGCGTCATCCTTGTATCTTCTTTTTTATTACCTGGGATCGAGCCTAATCGGATCATTTGGGGGATATTTCTGGATTCATTTTCAATGGTATGGAGTCATTTCTCTCATTCTGGTTCTTTTATTTATTGGCTATCCCCTTGTTCTGGCAGCGTCAAAAAGGGTGGGCAGGGTACGCGGTTTCATTGACTCTAAGTTTTAAGAAACTCTATTATTTTTTTGTTGTAAACTGTTGACAGTAAACGAAAGAAATTTTATAGTATAAAAGACAGAAAATTTATAAAGTTCAATTATTGATAGGGGGAATTTAACAACTTAATAAGCTTTAACCTACTAACTACCTTGATCAGTCAGCAAGTTACATAGAGATTATTAAGGACTGACTTCTGAACCTGGGAGAATACGTAGATCATTTAAAAGAGGCTTTTTTAAAGAAATTGCAATAATACTTATGATTATCAACTTTTCGAAACCTTTTGTTCAGACTTTCCAGCAGTCCCAAAATCCACGTCCCTATTTTTCGTAAATTGATAGGGGGAAAAGGGATTTTTTTTAAAAGAACTATGTAAGCGCTTTAGAGAAACATGCAACTTCAGGCTATCTACGCAACCGGTGCACTGGTCGCCAAACACATTTTAGAACAATTTAAATCAGGAGGCGAAATCTATGAGTTTGGAAATAATTACTCTTATTGTCCTTTTAGCTATGTTCATCATTGGTTCGGTTATTTCGGTGAATATGGGCGTTTTAGGTATTGTGGCAGCTTTTATCGTTGGTACTTATGTGAGCGGGTTGTCCCTTGATGACCTTTACGCGGCTTTTCCGGTCGACATGTTCATTCTTTTGGCAGGGGTCACGTATTTATTCGCGATTGCCTTAAACAACGGGACTCTCGACATGATCATTTCAGGCGGGCTTAAATTGGTAAAAGGGAATGTGGGGCTCCTTCCGTGGGTGTTGTTTTTCTTAAGCGCCCTGTTATCCGCAGTGGGAGCTTCGACTGTCGCTGTTGGCCCGATCTTATTCCCGATCGCGCTGCGTTTGGCTTATCAGCACAAAATCAATCCTATTCTGATGGGTACTTTGATATCAACAGGAATGTATGCAGGCTCCTTCTCGCCGCTAAATATCTTTGGTTTGGTTGTAAACGGTATCATGGAATCTGAAAAGATCCCTCATTCACCAATCATGCTTTTTATCAACTGTTTTATTTTCTACGTTTTAATTTCATTGGTTGTCTTCTTTGCATTCGGGGGGCTAAGGTTGCTTAAACACCGAACCGGTGCCGAATTGCAAATGGCGGCTGCCACAGAAGGCGGAGCTGGCGCGGTAAATGCAAAAACTGAAAATAATGAATCAACCTGGTATAAAATCGCTACGCTGTTTGGAATCGGTCTCCTTATTACATTAGCTATCGGATTCGATATGAATATGGGCTTCGGCGCATTGATGATCGGGCTTGTATTGGCATTGATGGCTCCTAAAAACCAGGCGGATATCATCAAGCAAATGCCTTGGGGCGTAATGTTAATGGTAACGGGGATTATGACGTATGTAGGAGTTATGGAAAAAGTAGGGACCATGGAATTCATGACTGACCAAATTGCAAGCATCGGCAACCCTGTACTTGCATCCCTGATGGCATCATATGTTGGAGGGGTTATATCGGCTTTTGCTTCTACAACAGGATTTCTGGCAGCCGTTATCCCGCTTTCGGCTCCAATCCTGCAAGATCCAACCATGTCAGCGATCGGTGTAGTATCAGCACTGTCCATTGCGGCGAGTGTTGTTGATATCAGTCCTTTCTCCACAAACGGAGCGCTGATCATGGCAAACGTACAAGGTGTGAATGAACGTTTATTCTTCAGGAAGCTCTTGATGATTGCAGGCCTTTTCATCGCTCTTGGGCCGGGTCTCGCATGGCTCTTATTCGTACTAATTGGAACACCATGGTAAAATAAGGATAAACAGTAGTGTTCTAGTTTGAATGAATGGGAGGATTTTGGATGAAAGCGGTTGTTATAACTGAATTTGGCGCACCAGAAGTGTTGAAGTACACGGAAGTTGAGAAACCCGCCCTTGGGCCAAAGCAAGTGTTAATCCGTGTTGCAGCAACTGCAGTAAACTTTGCGGACATTAAAGCCAGATACGGCAAATATCATGGAACGGGGCAGCCTCCGTTCGTTCCTGGTTTGGATGCTGCCGGGACAGTTGAAGCGGTGGGAGAAGGCGTAAAACGCATAGGCGCAGGGGACAGGGTAATCGCTTTTCCCAAAAATGGTTCCTATGCCGAGTATATTGTAGCCGATGAAGATCTCACCTTTGCAATTCCGGATAGTATTGACTTTGAAACGGCAGCGGCCTGCCCGACCGTTTCCTTTACCTCATATAAGCTTTTGGCAGATGTCGGAAGGCTCCATCCCGGCGAAACGGTACTGATTCATGCCGCAGCAGGTGGTATTGGTACGACTGCGATTCAGCTTGCTAAGGTATTAGGGGCGAAGCGCGTAATCGGAACCGTAGGAAATGAAAGTAAAAAAGCTGCAGCACTGGAAGCAGGTGCGGATCATGTCATCTGCTATGAAACAGAAGATTTTGCTGCGAAAGTAAATGAACTGACGGATGGACAGGGTGCCGATGTCATTTTGGATTCGATCTCCGGATGGGTTGCAGAAAAAAGCCTTGCATGTCTTGCGTATTATGGAAGATTGGTCAATTTTGGAAATGCCGCCGGGGGAATGGTAGGCCAAGTCAAAACAACGGATCTGCATTCCAGCTGCCGTTCAGTTCTAGGGTTCAGCCTGGGAACCACCCGCGACAGACGCCCATACCTTTTGCAGGATACGGCTGACCAGGTGCTTCCTTATTTGGCGGATGGCCGCCTGCAAATGAAGATCGGTTCGCGTTTTCCCATTGAGGATGCGGCAAAGGCACATGAACTGATGGAAAGCAGACAAAGTACCGGTAAGATATTGCTAACGTTATAAAACTTCTAAGGCAGGGAACCTACCCTGTCTTTTTCACTTTTTCCCCACCTGATTTACGGATGGAATACCCAGGAATCCACTGGACACCTTGTTAGATTTTCTTGCAAAATTGATCAATGCAGTTAACCAATATCTTAAACTTAAATATATCCTTTGCTTAATAAATATTAAAAAAGAAATAGGTAGGAGTTTAAAATAATGGAGGCCATGAAAATGAATTTACCTGACACTGTATTAGGCATTGCAAAAATTTATGATAGTAGGATTACTTCCTATTCTGAACAGGTCCAACAGTTGCTGGATAAGATAGGTACTGGATGGATATCCAGTTTCGAAATGGAGACGCTGCCCATTTCAATAAAGCTGGATACTAATTTACTTGTAAAAGTATTTCCCCTGGAAAAAAATATCTGCCTCGCAATTTTTCAAGATATATCTGAATGGATCGAATTGCAGGAGAGGAACCTGGATTTGGAATCCATATTTAATCATTCTCATGATGGAATATACGTAGCCGATGGAAATGGCATTACTCTTGGGGTCAGCCGGGGAAGTGAACGGAATTTTGGTGTAAAGTCCACCGAATTAATCGGGAAGAGTGTTGTTGATATAGAAAACGAGGGCATTTTTAATCCCTCGGTTGTGAGATTAGTATTGGAAAATAGAAGACGGATCACTGTCTCTCAAAAAACAAGAACAGAAAAAGTGATGATAGCGACAGGAAATCCAATATTCAATGATGACAACCAAATTGTAAGAATAGTTTGTAATTCGAGGGATATTACAGAATTAACTGAATTAAAGGAACAGATTAAAAAGAATGAAGAGATTGTGAAGCGTTATGAAAGTGAACTAATAGAATTACGGCTGAAAGAAACGACAATTGAAGGGTTCGTTACAAATAGCAAAAAAATGAACGATATCTTAAATGTTGTCAAACGGATCGCTCCAGTTGATACTAGCATTTTAGTAACAGGTGAATCAGGTACTGGCAAAGAAGTCCTTTCCAAAAGCATTCATCATTTTAGCTTAAGAAATTCCGGTCCATTTATTAAGGTTAATTGCGGGGCTATCCCGGAAAGCTTGATGGAATCAGAATTATTTGGCTATGACCCTGGAGCTTTCACAGGAGCAAAGAAAGAGGGGAAGCCTGGTTACTTTGAGCTTGCGGATAAAGGGACATTATTTTTGGATGAAATTGGTGAAATGCCTCTGGCTCTTCAAGCAAAGCTTTTACAAGCGATCCAGGACAAAGCCATACAGCGTGTTGGAGGAACAAAGACCTTACGGATTGATTTCCGCTTAATTGCCGCAACAAACCGTAATCTGGAACAAATGGTGGATGAAGGGAAGTTTAGGGAAGATTTGTTTTATCGGTTAAATGTCATTCCGATAGAGCTCCCGACGTTACGGGATAGAAAAGATGATATACCATTTCTGCTGCACTTGTTTCTTAACAAATATAATAAATTATATTCATTGCAAAAAAGGTTTGATTCTGAAGCAGTTGACCTGCTTTGTGATTATCATTGGCCTGGGAACGTAAGACAGCTTCAGAATATCGTCGAGCGTTTAGTGGTTTTATCCGATGAGGATAAAATTAGTAAGGAAAAGATATTTCCGTTATTTCACACGCTCTCGAAGGATTTTGACAAGGATTCTCCAGGGGCAAAGCTCAAAGCAAAGGATTCTTATGATCCACTTAGTGTGAGTACGCAGATTCAAGATACTAGCCTCAAGCACATATTAAAGGATGTCGAGAGGAGTGTTATTGAAGAAACACTAAAAAAATATAAAACTACCAGAAAGGCAGCCAAACATTTAAAGATGAGCCAATCGACAATTGTCAGGCGTATTAAGGAGTTAGGGATCATTACATCGAACCAATATTGAATCAGAGTCATTCTTGCATCAGGAAATTAAGGAAACTGAGTCATTCTTGCATCGATTCCTTGGCTAAATATCAGTTTACTATGTGAAAAAAAATGGCATGATACTTGCATATATTTAGTAGTGTATGAAAAATTCATTACTTGAAAGGATGACGTGTATGCCAAAAGATACCTATCCAAAATTTCGTGCTGTAGCCGTCCAAGCTGCTTCTGTGTTTCTCGACAGAGATGCAACAATCGAAAAAATGGAGGATTTAGTCAAGAATGCAGCCTCCAACGGAGCAGACCTGGTAGTTTTCCCAGAATCATTTGTTCCTGCATTCCCCGTATGGAATATTGTTTATGCACCGATTGATCAACATGACTTTTACCGTAAACTTTTTGATAATGCGATTACGGTTGGAAGTGACGCATTTAAAAAAATAGCACAAATAGCAAAATCCAATAAGGTATTTCTATCTGTAGGGATAACAGAGAAGGATAACATCAGCATGGGTGCCATGTGGAATACCAATCTGTTGTTTGACCGGGATGGCAAACTCTTGAACAGACACCGAAAACTGGTGCCTACTTGGGCAGAAAAATTAACCTGGGCCAATGGTGATGCCTCACAACTGCATCCTGTTGATACAGAAATAGGTAAAATCGGTGCCTTAATCTGTGGCGAAAATACCAATACATTATCAAGGTTTTCCCTGTTAGCCCAGGGAGAACAGGTGCATATTTCTTGTTATCCTCCTGTCTGGCCTTTCCAACGTCCTGAGGAGGGGAAAAGTTATAACTTAACAAATGCCATCACATTAAGAGCCGCTGCACATGCCTTTGAAGGTAAAGTGTTTAACATTGTTTCATCTGGAGTCCTGGACGAAGATGCTATTCAACAATTGTCACAAGGCGACCAAAAAATTGAATCCACTTTACGAAATGCTCCGCAACCGGTTTCTCTCATTGTTGGACCAACAGGTGACGTGATCGGTGAACCTTTGGTAGGGAAAGAAGGCATGGTCGAAGCAGAAATAGACATCAGCCAAAGTATCATATTAAAACAAGCCCATGATATTGTTGGCTACTATAATAGATTTGATATTTACCAGCTCAAAGTGAATAAACGCTCCCATGCTCCAATCACCATCGAAAAGGATGAGTTGACTGATCAGTTAATTAACTCAACCAACAAAGACCTCGAAAATTTCCCAACAAGCCAAGATCTACAAAAAGTTTAAAAATCACTTGTGAACTAACAGGGGTAAATTATTAAATTTACTCCCTAATCTTTTTTAAGGAGGGTTCCGTATTGCCATTAAATACTAGGGTAGAGAAATCAGAGCCGGTTGATACTGACTCGACAAATAAACTGAACTGGGACGATCTATATGTATCAAAGGAATATAGAATGCTTGTAAGAGCAAAGCGTCGTTTTATCATACCTGCACTCGTATTTTTCACAGCCTATTACACGTTGCTGCTGGTAATCCAAGGATATTTTCCTGAAATCGCATCAAAACCGGTAATTGGATCCCTCAATTTTGGCTACTTATATTCTCTTTCTCAAATACCGGTAGCATGGGTTTTATGCTATGCATTCATTAGGTATTCACAAAAGAAGATTGATGTGCTCGGTAAAGAACTGATGGAAAAATCAAGGCAATAGGATTGGATTTTATCCGTAGATTGATCGAAGAATGTAAAATTAATAATACTTTTGAATTGTAGCGGGAGGAGTTGGGGCGTTTGGCAATTTTCATGTTTATCGGTTTAATAGCTTTGACACTTGGCATTACCTACTGGTCAGCAAATCGCGTCAAAAATGCAACTGACTTTTATGCAGCGGGCAGAAGCATTTCCGGTTTACAAAATGGACTGGCCATAGCGGGGGAGTACATGAGCGCAGCGGCTTTCCTTGGCATTTCAGGGCTTATAGCATTTAAAGGAATCGATGGATTTCTTTATTCGGTAAGCTGGTATGTTGCTTTTGTGGTGGTTCTGTTCGTGATAGCCGAGGCCGTAAGAAATACGGGAAGGTACACATTCGCTGATATCATTTCCTATAGATTAAGGGAAAAACCCGTAAGAAGTGCAGCGGCCCTTAATACGCTGATCATAAGCTTATTGTACATGATTCCACAAATGATAGCGGCCGGCGTTCTGATCCGGTTACTTTTCGGAATTCCGGCAAGTGTGGCTATCATTATTACCGGGGTTTTAATGACGATTTATGTAATGTTTGGCGGGATGATCGCGACTACCTGGATACAAATCATAAAAGCTGTTTTATTATTAGTCGGAGCTTACGCTTTAGCGATGCTTACTCTTTCCCATTTCAACTTTAATCCCAACACATTATTCCAGTCAATGAGCCAGTTCGACCCGAAATATCTGGAACCTGGCGGCTTGATCCAAAATCCATTGGACAGACTCTCTTTAGGCATTGGGCTGCTGTTTGGAACGGCTGCACTTCCCCACATATTAATGAGATTTTATACCGTTTCAACGGCTAATAAAGCACGGAGCAGTGTTTTATGGGGAATGACCTTTATAGGCCTTTTTCAAATTTTAACACCAATACTTGGTTTTGGAGCTGCCCTTCTGGTCGGTGTCAACGTGATAGCGAATGCTGATAAAGGTGGAAATCTTGCTGCGCCTTTACTGGCTCAATTTGTAGGTGGAGGGGCAGGAAGCATTGGCGGCGAATTCTTTATGGCTTTTCTGTCCGCTATCGCATTTGTTACAGTCATTGCAGTAGTTTCAGGGCTTGCATTAGCCGCATCCAGCGCTTTTGCTTACGATTTCTGGATCAAGGTGGTACGGGGAGGCAGGGAAAATCATAAAGAGCAGTTATTTATCTCCAAAGCCACTGCTTTGGGAGTTGGCGCTATATCCATCATCCTTGCGCTTCTTCTGCAAAATGTAAATGTAGCCTATTTAACAGGGCTGGCATTCGCCATCGCTGCGACTGCAAATCTCCCGGTACTGGTATTTTCACTATTTTGGAAACGCCTTACTACTACCGGCGCCATTGTAGGAATGATTGGCGGGCTCATAGTTGCTATTGCCTTAGTATTGATGGGACCACAATTTGCCGGAGAAGATGCATTATTTCCACTTAGTAATCCAGGCTTGGTGAGTATTCCTGTAGGTTTTCTCATTACCTTCGTAGCCTCGGTGCTAACAGAAAAAGAACATAATTCAGAATCAAAGTACAGAGAAATTGCCGTTCGTTCCCAATCCGGAATAGGTGCTGAATGAACATAGAAAATTAAAAAAGAGACCTTTGGCACAATATATTTAGTTCTTAATATATTGTGCTTTTCTTATGTGAGAATATTTCCTTACTATTAAACCATTGATTGCCGATTTTTTTCATAATTAAAAAACTTTATAGCCGGATTAAATACAATAGATAAAGGGTTTGAAAGGTGGATTCATAACATTTTATTTTGTGTCCTTATACGTAATGTAATAAGATGGATTTAAAGTCGACAGTCGTCTAAGGAGAGGAAATAGGAAGATGGCGAAATCGGATTCATTTTTTAACCATTCATTATCTCACAAAATCGCCGAAAGAATTACGAATCAAATTGTGTCAGGAGAACTTAAGCCAGGCGAAAAGATTATTGAAGCGAACTATGCAGAAGAATTTGGGACAAGCCGGGCGCCAGTTAGGGAATCGCTTTATTTATTAGCAACGGATGGCTTGATAGAGAGAATACCCAGAAAAGGTGCTGTTGTAAAAGGGTATTCAGAGGCGGAAGTTTATGACCTTCTTGAATTGCGTTTGATGATTGAAAACCTTGCCATGAAGAGGATTAGAACCCGTGGAATCGATGAAAGCATACTTCAAAAAATGCAGGATTTGGTACAAGAAATGGCTGAAATCGAGGGAGATGGCAAAAGGTATGCCAGCCTGAACCTTGAATTTCACAAGCAAATCATCGAATTGAGCAAAAGCGATATCATAAAGGTTATGTATTCCAGGCTGGGACGCCCGCTGCTAGCGTTGCAAAGGATGTCTTTCCTACAAGAAGAACATATCCAGAAGTCCATGGAAGAGCACCGGATGTTTTTGGAATTATTGATGAAAAGCGAAATGGAGGCAGCGAGCGCACTTCTTGAAAAGCACAATCATAATGTAATCCAAAGGGTAGAAAGTAAACTGTTGCAGCATCGAAGTAATATTTAGAGTTTTTGGAAAATTTATTGACTTTAGCCAGATAGAGTATTAGGATTGACATATAGTCGATTGTCGACAATTCATATTTTGCTATAGAAGAGCGGAAAGGAGGCTGCCATGGCTGTTGCCTTTCTTTTTCCAGGACAGGGATCGCAGCAAACCGGGATGCTTCATGAATTGCCTATGCATCCGGCCGTTTCACGCACCCTGGAGGAAGCAAGCGAACTATTAAAAACTGATATTCTTTCAATGGATACAGAGGGAAAATTACGGTCAACAGCAGCTGCCCAAATTTCTCTGCTTACAGCAAGCGTTGCAACTGCAAGAGCTTTGCAGGAGGAAGGGGCAACTCCCGACATGGTCGCCGGACATTCCGTCGGAGCATTCGGGGCGGCCGTCATTGCGGGAGTGCTTGAGTTTGAAGAGGCCCTCACATTGGTGAAAAAACGGGGAGAGTATATGGAACAAGCCTTCCCCGATAATTATGGGATGGGTGTTGTATTAGGGCTTAGCCAGCCTGAATTATCATCGGTATTGAAAAATAACAATGCAGACGATTCGGTTTACATCGCAAATATTAATTCACCTGACCAAATTGTCCTAGCCGGTCAAATAAAGGCGTTGGAACAGGCATTTGAATTGGTGCTGAAAAATCGTGCCAGGAAGGCCTTTCTGTTAAATGTAAGCGTTCCCTCCCATTGTTCGCTGCTGCAGCCAGTAACTGTAAAATTGGCAGCATTGTTAGAAGCCATTCCTTTACGTGAACCTGATATCCCCTATGCCGGAAACCGGACAGCCCGGCCATTGAGGAATGCAAAGGCCATTAGGGAAGATTTGGCCTTGAGCCTTTCCAATCCGGTCCGCTGGCACGATGCGACCAGTGTGTTATTTGAATTGGGGGCCCGCCTTTTTATTGAAATGCCTCCTGGACAAGTACTGACAGACCTTGCTGCAAAAGAGTTCCAAGGTGCGCGTTCGCTGTCAATTTCGGTAAACGGCCTCAAAACTGCTGCTATTTTAATAGAGCAGGAAAAAGCAAAATTATAAAGATATTAAAGAATTCAGATTCATTTATTAATACGGGAAAGGGGACGAACGGATTGAATGTAAAACAAATAAGAGGAGCATCCGGTCGTTCGTGGACGACACGGCGGGATGATAAAGCGGCCCGGCTTTCGAAGGTCGCCGAAATTGCAGAAGGCCGAATTCTGCCGACAGACAGGATAGTAGAGGCAATGGAGAAATTAATATCCGCAGGAGACCGGGTTGTTTTAGAAGGAAACAACCAAAAGCAAGCTTCCTTTCTTTCTGCTTCCCTTGCCCAAATCAACCCGGATCATGTGAATAAGCTGCACATGATCATGTCCAGTATCTCGCGCCCGGAGCATCTGGATATTTTTGAAAAAGGGATTGCCGAAAGACTTGACTTTTCGTACGCCGGGCCTCAAAGCCTGCGCATCTCCCAAATGATTGAAGATGGCAAGCTAGTAGTGGGGGCCATCCATACATATTTAGAATTATACGGCCGCCTGTTCATTGATCTCATTCCTAATGTGGCTCTTGTTGCCGCTGATAAAGCGGATATAAACGGCAACTTATATACGGGGCCAAATACAGAAGATACGCCGGCGATCATCGAAGCAACTGCATTTAAGGACGGAATCGTCATCGTACAGGTGAATGAACTTGTCGATGAGCTGCCGAGGGTGGATATCCCTGGCTCCTGGGTGGATTTTATTGTTGTGGCAGAAAAACCATATCAGCTGGAAGCGCTTTTTACCAGGGATCCTAGAAACATAACGGAACTGCAAATTTTGATGGGGATGATGGCGATACGCGGCATTTATGAGCGGCATAATGTTCAATCGTTAAATCATGGAATCGGTTTCAATACAGCGGCCATTGAGCTTCTATTACCTACCTATGGGGAGCAGCTTGGATTGAGAGGAAAGATCTGTAAGCATTGGGCACTAAACCCGCATCCTACTTTAATACCTGCAATTGAAAGTGGATGGGTGGAAAGCATCCATAGCTTTGGCGGGGAAGTCGGAATGGAGAGATATATTTCCCAGCGACCGGATGTGTTTTTTACAGGAAGTGATGGAAGTTTGCGTTCGAATCGCGCTTTTTGCCAGGTTGCAGGTCAATACGCGGTGGATATGTTCATCGGCTCTTCCCTACAGATCGACAAGGACGGAAATTCATCCACCGTAAAATCAGGAAGGCTCACCGGTTTTGGCGGAGCACCAAATATGGGCCATGACCCGAGAGGAAGAAGGCATGCCACGGATGCCTGGCTGGATATGATCACTACGGACGACTTGCTTGCCCGGGGAAAAAAGCTCGTTGTACAAATGGTGGAAACCCATCTATCAGGAAATGCCCCGGTTTTCGTCGAATCACTGGATGCCATTGATGTGGGGCGTAAAGCCGGGTTGCCGGAAGCACCTGTGATGATTTACGGTGATGACGTGACCCATGTTGTAACGGAAGAAGGAGTCGCATATTTATATAAAGCTGAAAGCCTTGATGAAAGGCGAGAGGCAATCGCCGCAGTGGCAGGTGTAACCCCAATTGGAAGGAACCAAAATCCGCGGGTAACGGAAAAACTGCGCCAGGAAGGCCTGGTCGCCTTGCCGGAAGATTTGGGTATACGACGTACGGATGCCAAAAGGACACTTTTAGCTGCCAAAAGTGTTGAGGAATTAGTGGAATGGTCAGGTGGCCTTTATGAACCGCCTGCTAAATTCCGGAGCTGGTAAAGATGATACTTATAACAGAGAGTAAGTCAAAAGGGATTCCATATAGCGAGCGTCTGGCTGAATTGGCGGTTGATGCCCTTAAGGAGGAAGCGCTCCTAACCCCAAAGCCGGGATTGGTCGACCAAGAAAGTTCCGGTGCCCATTCGGATATGTCAATTGGGTTGATGCTCCGCTCGGCTGAAGCTTTACAAAGTACTTTCGCCGAAATGGCTGAAGTTAGTTTTCGTCACCCCGCTGGAAGGGTGTTGCGGGAGAAATTAGCGGAAGTCGGCCGTCGAGGGGAGAATAACATGCTTCTGGCGACAGGCGGGATCAATACACATAAAGGAGCTATTTGGGCTCTCGGGTTGTTAATAGCAGGTGCAGCGATACATGGTCCGATGAGTCCCATACAAATAATTGCGGAAACTGCCGGCTCGATTGCTCGTTATCCGGACCGGTTTGGACCCGGTTTTGAAACGAATGGAGCCAAAGTGAGAAACCGTTATGGGGTGCCTGGTGCTGCTGGAGAGGCCCAAATGGGTTTTCCCCATGTTATTGCAAAAGCGCTTCCTGTTTTATGGAATGCCCGGCGTGACGGGATTCCCGAAACAGAGGCCAGGTTGGATGCTTTACTGATGTTGATAGCGAATCTTGATGACACATGCATTTTGCATCGGGGCGGAATGGAAGGGCTTTTACTAGCTAAAGAGGGCGCCTTGAACATATTGAGAGCCGGCGGTTCTTCAAAAGCTGGACATGATTCGATGAGGAAGTTGGACCGAGAATTTGTTTCGCACAACATTTCACCCGGAGGCAGTGCGGATTTGCTGGCTGCCGCGTTATTTTTAGACCGGCTGCATGTCCTTTCTACAAGATTTAAATAAGTAACGGAGGTGTAGGGCTTGGAAACGTTGACTTTTGATTACGAAGCGACAAAGGTGATTCATAAACGCTCCCATGTCGGTGTTGTCGGATCCGGTGATTTGGAAGTTTTACTCGAGCCTTCTGATTCGGGAAGGGCACATATTCATATCAGGACAGGCAGTGAAGGGTTCGGGGAGGTATGGAAACTTGTGCTGGACCGGTTCTTTACGGTGAATGACATTGCTGCTAAAGTAACGATTAATGATTTCGGGGCGACTCCTGGAGTCGTGAATCTGAGGCTGGCACAGGCATTGGAGGTGAGCGGGCATGGCTGTGATAAATAAAGTGAGCTTTATCGAATTGAATGCAAGGGAGAGGGCTGCGGCTGTATTGGATGAAGGAACCCACCGCGAATTGCTGTGTCCTTTTGATGGCCTGGAGTCTCCACATTTGCCTCCGCAAGGGATTGTCCCACAAAGTGATGATGGTGTAGTCATTGTCAAAGGGAAAATTGGCGGCAAACCGGCAGTTGTCATTTCAATAGAAGGGGCTTTCCAGGGCGGAGGGATCGGTGAAGTTTCGGGTGCAAAAATTGCAGGTGCCCTGGAGCTGGCTTTACGCGATAACAAATTGGGGAAGAAGACCTTTGCTGTGGTTTTATTTGATACCGGCGGCGTGCGGTTGCAGGAAGCAAATTATGGGCTGCTGGCCATTTCAGAAATACAGTCTGCTGTTGTTGCTTTGCGAAAGTATGTGAATGTAGTCGGCGTGATCCCCGGTGATGTGGGCTCCTTCGGCGGAATGTCGATTACAGCAGCCTTGTTTAATCACCTTATTATGACAAAAGAAGCCCGGTTTGGCCTCAATGGACCTGAAGTCATTGAGCAAGAGGCGGGTATCAAAGAATTTGATTCAAGTAACCGCCCCCTTATATGGGGAACCATTGGTGGAACACAGCGTGTCGAAACCGGATTCGCTGATGTATTGGCAAATGATGACATGGACGAGATTAAAGCGGCAATCGCAGCTGCCTTAACAGTGGAAAAAATAGAGAAAAGCAGGACCGAAAAAGTAGATTTGTACCGCAATTTTTTGAGCCATATTGATCCTTTCGAACGTACAACTCCACAATCTGTACGGGAACTATGGAGAAAAATGGACAAGGGTGAAATTCGTGAAAAGAAAACTGTTTCTCCAACACGGTCCAATATCACAGAAAGCCGTGGAAGAACTTGGCTTACAGCCTTGACGGGCATGGCGAACCTTGAAAGTGAAATTCCAACCGTAGTGCATGGGGAAGCTTTATTAGCGGATGAGATCGTTTCTTTTATTTCGGTTGTTCCGGATCTTAATAACCGTTTTCCAAGGGCCCGTAACGGTGAAGTCGGCCTGGATGAGGGATGGGCCATTGCCAAATATGTTCGTGACATTATTGAAAGTCATAGGAATAAAGACAGTCGCCGGGCCATTGTTGCGATTGTTGACGTTCCCAGCCAGGCATATGGCTATCGCGAAGAACTTCTAGGTATTCATTTAGCCTGTGCAGCAGCGGTTGATGCTTATGCAACGGCACGGCTAGCAGGGCATCCGGTTATTTCATTGATCGTTGGCAAGGCCATTTCCGGAGCATTCTTAGCCCATGGGTATCAATCAAACCAATTGATCGCCTTAAATGACGAAGGTGTAAGCGTTCATGCCATGTCCAAACAGTCTGCCGCCCGTATCACCCGGCGGACCATTGCAGAGCTTGAAAAAGCTACGAGCGAAGTACCGGCTATGGCTTATGACATTGCCTCTTTTTCAAAGCTGGGGGCAGTGGACGAACTATTAGACGGAATCAATGCCGACGTGCCGCAAGAACAAGATATCATAACTGTAAAAAATAGCCTGATATCAGCAATAGACAAAATCCGATCCTCGCCGATTGATTTAAAGAGCCGTCTTGAGACGCAAGAAGCTTTGAATGGCGGACGTACTGCATCTATTAAAGTTCGTGAACTGCTGGAAAAACAATGGAGCTAAATCCGCATGATCTTTTGAAACTTGAAGTTAGCCAGGACCTGATAAGCTTTAATCCGATTCCGGAATGGGTTTCCGATTCCTTGAAAAAAGCCCCGTATGTTGTTGTGCGCCGGGCATCTGGAACAAAGGATATGGCTGCGGTAGGAATTAGGGGAGATAATCGTAGCGAGCGTTTCGCAGCCTTTCTCCCATTCGCAAAAATAAAAGAAAGAATCACGCCTGAGCAAATAGTAGAGAATAAACTTTGGCATCGTAGCGAGCGAATTCACTATATAGCAGCGCTAAGCGCGCTTTTACAGGTTAATGAAATTATGGGAAAGCACTCAGTTACCTGGGGGCCAACAGGCAGCGTTGGCTTCGAATTGGCAACCTGCGTACCTACTGTCAATACTTCCAGTGATTTGGATTTAGTAATTCCTAGATTTATAGATATAAAGAAAGCCAGGCAAATTTTGAAAGACCTTTGCGAGCTGGATGTCAGGCTGGATGTCCAGCTTGAAACGGGAAAGGGAGCCATTTCCCTTTTGGAATTTTCGCGGGGAGACAGCCATGTTTTATTGCGTACTAAGCATGGTCCGCGACTTGTAGATCTCTTTGAACTTCAAAAGTGATCCATATTAGTGTGGTAAAGCTTTTTTATGTAAAAGATTAATTTTCTTAGTTTACTATAAAAAAATTTTTGGTATAATAAAAACATAGGTTCATAGACGGACAACCATTCTTCCTAAGGAGGAAGTGGTCAGCCCTCGAATTTAATAGCAGTTCCCGTGAAGGGGAGTAGCGTCAGGGAGACCTGAAATAAAGTCGTCATTACGTGGTTTTTCCACCGGCTTTATTGGCCTATTGAATTAGTGCTCAGCGAGACCTTTGCCATTATATGGCATGGGTCTCTTTATTTTTGGTTAAAAGGAAAAATTTAAGCTTTCCCAACCCAAAAGGGCAATCAAAATGCTGCCGAGCCTTAAAAGGCTAGTCAGTAGGTGGATATCCAGAGTAGAAGGAGGAAATTTGATGGAATTTTTATCAGGAGAATTCTTTGCAGCACTTTTATCAATCATTTTGATAGATTTGGTTCTTGCCGGCGATAACGCGATCTTGATTGGCCTTGCTGCGAGAAAACTTCCAAAAGAGCAGCAAAAGAAGGTAATCGTATGGGGTGCGGTTGGTGCGATTGTAATCAGGATCATCGCCACATTGCTCGTAGTAGTGCTTTTAGATGTGCCTGGTTTGCACTTGGTTGGAGGATTGCTGCTAGTATGGATTGCTTATAAGCTTTTGGTAGATGAAGAAGAGCACGATGTAAAAGCAGCTGACTCGATGTGGGGTGCCATCAAAACGATTATTATCGCCGATGCCCTCATGGGACTCGATAACGTCCTGGCTGTTGCGGGAGCCGCTCACGGCAACATGATCTTGGTCATCATAGGATTGCTTGTATCCATTCCGGTAGTTATGTATGGAAGTACGTTGATCCTGAAACTGATTGAACGATACCCATTCATCGTTACAATCGGTGCCGGTATACTCGGATGGACTGCATCCAAGATGATTGTAAACGAGCCGTTCTTGCACGATTATTTCGCGAACCCATTAGTGAAATATGGTTTTGAAGCATTCATCGTAATAGGTGTGCTTGTTGCAGGAAACTTCAAACAGCAAAAAGTGGAAAACGAAAAAGAAAGAAAAAAGGAAATGAAGCTGAAGGAAAACCTTCAATAAAGCGATGGAAAGAGACTTTTTGAAAAACTAGAAAAGTCTCTTTTTTTTACTTTATTTGCTTAAAATCTGACTGCCGTAGAGTATAAATCAATCAGTGGTTTCAGGAGAAATCGCACTGGCCAAGAGCTGTATATCCTTAAATATTTGATTTTTGATTTCATGGTCTTCACACCTGTAGTAATCATTAATCAAACGCCCGATTTCCTCTAAAAATATAAGAGCCTCATCATTGTTAATCATTTCATCGATTCCTCATGCAAATAGGATTGTTTTTTTATTATGTGTGTTACTCAGTAAAAAATACCCTTTAGTATCTTTCAATTAAAGTTAGCTTTTTACATAAAAATTTTCAATAAAATGGTACAATTTTCTTACTTATCACTTTATCATTGTTCCATATAAATTTATCACATAAACAAGAGGGGTCTTTCCTCCGCTGCTTTACTGCATTACCGCCTTGTGGGGTCAGTCCCCCATCGTTGTACTGCATTACCGCCTTGGGGGTCAGTCCCCCGTCGTTGTACTGCATTAACGTGTTGGGAGACTTACCCCCGTCGCTTTAACATGTTAACGTAATGGGGGTCTGACCCCCAAAAAGGGAGGGTTTTTTTGGTGAATCGAGTTGCGATTGTGACAGGGTCGTCAAGTGGTTTTGGTTTGTTGACGTCCTTGGAATTTGCGAAAAGAGGCTTTCGTGTAATTGCTACGATGAGAAATGTTAATAAAGGTGCCAGTTTGATTGTTAAATCTCAGGAAATAGGTGTAAGCGGTAATATTGAAATCCAGGAATTGGATGTGACATCAGAAACTTCTATTCAAAGGTTTAGCAAATTTGTGAAATCGATCGGGAGAGTTGATATTTTAGTTAATAACGCCGGATACGCAGGGGCAGGCTTTGCAGAAGAAATTCCTGTCGCGGAATACAGGAAACAGTTTGAAACGAATGTATTTGGATTATTTGCGGTCACACAGTCGGTTATTCCAATCATGCGGTCACAGGGTAAAGGAAAAATTATTAATGTAAGCAGCATTAGCGGCAAAATAGGATTCCCTGGCATGTCACCGTATGTTGCTTCAAAATTTGCAGTAGAAGGATGGAGTGAATGTCTTAGGCTTGAATTGAAGCCCTATGGCATTGATGTAGCACTTGTTGAGCCAGGTTCGTACCGGACAAACATTTGGACCACTGGCAAACAAATTACCGCAAGATCATTACTCGAAGAGTCACCTTATCATGAGCTTATGAAAAAAATCGAAAGTCACATACAAAAGAGTGAGAAAGCATACGGGGACCCCAAAGAGGTTGCCATCAAGATTGCGGATATATCCATGCAAAAGGAAATGGATTTACGCTATCCTGTTGGAAAAGGGGTGAAGCTTGGGATCTTATTAAGGAATACACTTTCATGGAAGAAATGGGAGAGGATGATATTAAAGAGATTGAACAAATAATTGATCTTTTCCCAACATTAATTAGGGTGACGAAGCTTATAGAATGGTGACAATATCAGTATTCTATAAAAATATTATGTAAACTTAATGGTTTGCGGAATGTTAACATTGTTTTGTCATCTCTGGATAATCAACTTTATATGTCGCATCCTATTACCAGGAGGTGAAATCTATGGAAAACCAGCATTCTAATGAAAGCAACAGTAATGCCGCAAATGATCATAAAAGCGACTTGGTGCAAGGCCTTAATCGTGCCACAAGCAAGATTGCGGATGCGGTAAAAGAAACGTTTGGAATGAACTCAAGCGAGCAACAATACACTCAAAATAAAAATCATCAATAAGGTGCCATAATGGCGCTTTATTTTTTTCTGTAATATCTTAATCGAGAGGCATGGTTGCCTATCATTTCTCTTAACATGTGCCTCAGGCGGAACAGAATATGTCTTAATCGATGGCAGCGTCTTTACACCATTGTGAATGATACCGACATTCACATCTAAAATTGAATAATTAATTACAATTGATCGGACTACGTGATTATAGTCAGGGGTACCCGTAAATGACTTTGTTGACCCGAGCTGGGAAAAAGCCCATCCTTTCCCTTAGCAACGTAAATGCTGGAGTTCAATCCATTATTAAAAGCCAAAAATAATAAGCCGGATTTCATGCCGGCTTATTATTCCCCAAAGGAGGTCACTCTGATTTTTGATATCCATCATTGAAGAAGTCTTTTTAGTTTGTCAGCAAAACTGCCGCGTTGTTCCTCTTCGGGTTGTCTCACATTGCGAAGAGACTGCCGTATATCGATTAACCCGCTTCCAAAAAATGGGTCACTGCCCGCAGATCCCAGGTCATAAGTAGTATTTGTAATGATATTCATGATGTCCGTATTTTTCAAATCCGGGTTTTCAGCCTTTATCAGTCCCGCTTGTGCGGCTACGTGCGGAGAGGCCATAGATGTGCCTGAAAGGGCGGCATACTGCTTGTGAAAATAGGTGCTAGGAATTTCCACTCCAGGTGCAGCTACATCAATGTGTTCTCCGTAGTTGGAAAAGGGTGCTTTATTTCCTTGATTGTCCACAGCTGCCACAGAAAGCACTTCCGGGTAAGCGGCAGGAAAACTTGGCTGGTCCGTATTATCGTTCCCGGCGGCCACTGTAATCACAACATTTTTTTTATAGGCATACTCTATGGCTTCATGCATGACAGCAGAGGGTTGATAATTTCCCAAGCTTAAATTAATGATATCGGCACCGTGGTCGGTTGCCCAAATAACCCCTTGTGCAATATCAAAAGCACTTCCATAGCCTTTTGCAGCCATGGCTTTAATGGGCATGATTTTATTGTGCCAGGTCAGACCAGCAACCCCGCGCATGTTGTTTGTTTCAGAAGCAATGATGCCGGCTACATGAGTGCCATGTCCATTGTCATCATCGGGATTATGATTCTCTGCCACTACATTGTAGCCTGAAATGATTCTCCGCCGTAAATCCGGGTGGTCCAAATCCACGCCAGTATCTACCACTGCGATAACAACATTTTTGCTTCCCCGTGATATATCCCAGCCCTCTTCTGCTTGAATGGCAGGCAGGTTCCACTGATACCTGCGGCGGTACAGCGAATCATTAGGAAGGTTTTCTTCATTTTGAAGGTAGATGTAATTGGGCTCTGCAAAATCAACATTCTCCTGATGGTTAAAATGTTGCAGCAAGTCGTTTGTATTAAATCTTTCAGACCGGAAAACAATTGTGGAATTATAAGTTTTGATTATTTTGCCTTGAATCCTTCTATTGATTTCATACAATTCCCGGTTACTCGGATATCGTTTGAATTTTACGGCTACCTGATGTTCATGATAATGGCTTTCATCGGCCGCATTATGTTTTATAAGGGTGATTTCCGGATGCGTACGAAGGTGTGATTTCAGGTTATTACCGTCCTCCAGGCTGTTGATTTTCAATAATTCACTATTGGTTCCATCATTTAGCAGCCTTGGATTGGATTCACTAAAACGGTTTGTCCCTGGATTTTCATCTTTATTTAGATTGTCTTCTCTGATCATCAGCGCGGCTCCACCTGCAACCATTAAAAGAATAGAACCGGTTATTACATATTGTCTCATTCGTCCCATCACCGTACACCTCATTAAAAAGTAATAGTATTAGCCTGTTATTTTTACTGAATTTTAACGATGGAAAAGTATGGTGCCTTTGATTTTAGGGTGATTTGGAAATTCAACATATTTGGCCGCAGTTTTTCATAATATGGACAAGGAGTGAAAATGGCGGCTGAATGGTGAACGGAGGCAATGAAGACATTGTCAAAAAAGGGGAAAAGAAATAATCGGTCATTAAGCGAAATGTTTTATTGGGAAATCATTTCTTATGGATACTTAACTGTAGGTGCTGTCATTCAAGGAATTGGAATGGCGTTATTTTTATTTCCTAACTCCATTCCTTCCGGGGGAGCTGCTGGAATTGCGATCCTTATGAATCACTTCCTTCATATGACGATCGGGGTTTGTTTATGGTTTGCAAATTTAATGTCTTTGACATTAGCACTAAAATATTTCGGCTATCAATGGACATTGCGAACGATTTTTTCTGTTTCTGTCACTTCTTTTACAGTAAACTGGGTTACAGCTTTTTGGTACATCCCGGAATGGAATATAATAATGGATCTTATATGCGGGTCTTTATTTTACGGCGCAGGAGTTGGAATACTAATTCGATATGGTTCATCCAGCGGGGGAATGGTTGTGTTTGCACTCGTGCTTGCCATGTACAAAAAAATGTCTCCTGGAAAAGCAATGTTCTGGATGAATATCTCCATTTTTATCCTGACGGCGATCATCATTGATTTTAAAATCGTCATATACGCAGTGATTTGCCAATTTTCATCCACGAAGATCATCGACTTCGTAAACACGTATAAAATTCGATTTTCACTGTTTCAGGATGTGGCTTGGCGTAGAAAATAATGTTACTGGGAACGCCTGCGTTTGCATAACGGACCACTGATCTGTTCATTCTATACGTATTAACATTAGAAAGGAGCCGTCTGTTTGGACACACAACAACCACCTATCCCCAACCCGCCCCGGGCCATCACGTCCAAGGACATACTGTATTTAAAAGATGCATTATCATGGGAACTTCTTGCGTTTAAGAAATTTCATTTTTTAGCTGGACTTGTAAGCGATTCGAACATTAAAGAAGCACTGGATCGTGCGGGAAAAATGCATCAAAAGCATTTTGAGAGGTTATTAACACACCTGCAAGTAAATAATGATGATGTAATGGCTAATATTCCTAGCCCGAAACAGGCCAAGAATTCATCCAAATAGCCTGGAGGTTGAATCATGGAAAACGAGCAAACAAAAAAGAACAGCCAAATTGCAAATCCCCAAACAGGACAATTGCCGAAAGTAAAGAGTCCAGACATGAATGACCGGGACTTCATCAATGATGGCCTTAGTACTTGCAAATATTTGACAGACAGCCTTAATGTCGCTGTGCGGGAAGCGAGCCATAAAGAACTGTATTCCGATATGCTTCAAATTCTGATGGAAACCCATGATAGCTGCCGTGAAATGTATAATATCATGTTCCAAAATGGATGGTACAAGCTCGAAGCGGAAGAGCAGCAAAAAATTGATCAAGCCTATAAGCAATTCAGCAACTATTCTTCACAGTTCCCGTATTGATGGTAAACCTGGTATCCAATAAGATACCGGGTTTTTTTATATCAAAGGTGTAACAATAACACGGGTTAGATGATACGTCTTAATCTGCATCGAATCTAAAAAGACAGAAACAAAAAAGAGAGGTTCAGCAAATTTTTTAGCATGAGACATAAAACTTTAAATGAGATAGAAGGGGAAAACAGATGCAAGATGTTCAAACAGGGGATCATTTTAATAGGTTTATATAGATTCTAACTAATAAATATGACGACGAAACCCCGGTTGCCGACCAAATTAAAAATCCGGCGACAAAACCAAGAAAGAGACGACCATACTAATAAATCTGACGGCAAACCTCCTTTCTAAAGATCAAGTGTCCTTCCAAAAATAAAAGGGGCAAAACCTTTCCGCGAGCGTTTGCAGTATTGATTACAGTAATCATGCCGTAAACAGGGTTATTATTAATGAACGAGGAGGAGCAGATTAGCTCCTCAATTATTTTGCAGCCTTATAAACTGATGCTAATACCACCGTTTTCAGCAATTTCAATGGTGGAGTAACTATAGAAAGGCTGCATGCTTTCTATACCCTCGTCGCTTCCGTTTGATACGTTGGCCATATAGTCTCTATATTCATTCGGCTCTTTCACTAAATGGTAGTAATAGACCTTGGTTCCCTCCATTATATCGGTACTGCCTAAAACGAACCGGTCCTGATATTTTTCCTCAAACCATGCTTTTGCTTCATCATGAGTATCAAATTCGGGCAATTCCTGCATCAGATTCTCAATCCTGATTTCCATCACATATGAACTCCTTTATTACATTGAAATTATCCTTAGTTTGTCCCACTTTTAGTAAATAATCATGGTATTTGCCTGTATCCTTACCATTTTCCTCAAACATACTTAATGGCGACGAAGAGAAATCCATTTAGTATTTTTTAACTTTCTAACCGAAATTAATGATTTTGAAAGTCAGTAAGATGTTGTGAAGCGGGAAACAAATCTGCATGATGCACCTCGGCCAACAACTGCTGGAGAAGCAGCCGCAGCTCATTTTATGTCTGGGGAACGTTGCGGTCCAATCTTTTTTTCGGGAAGACTGAAGCGGAAGTGAAAACCCTCCGTGGAGTGTGGCATGGTAGCCGGCTTTCAAACAACTGTCGCCTTTCATCCTTTGGTGGTAAGGCGCAGGGCTAATTTATTGGAACTCTTTCATTGAAGACTGGATTCTTGTGGCTGAGAGCTTCCAGCAGCTTAATTAATCGAATTAAAATTTTTTGCCCATTGCTGGACGATCATTTGGAAGGATAGGACCTTGGCATCAAATTGCTTTTTCCGATGCCCGTTTGCACCGGAAGGGTGGGGAAAGCCAAAAAGATAATGGTGCAGCGGCAGCTTTTCTTCTCTAATAAGGGCAGTAAAAACCTGCTCAACAGTTTTGCCCAATGGAATAACGAGGGCACAGCTTTTTAGTTTTTCCATTTCCTTTGGGAATACCTCAAAACCATAATGTGTCAGTAGAGGGGATTGGTCAATTTTTGGGCGGTGGCCAGTGTAGTTTTTGTTTTGGTAAAAGACGGGATATTTAATTATAGATGTAGTGTGAAGTAAATCACATTTGTCGGAAAATAACGATTCTGAGCCGCACGAACCAATTGCCTGAGGCACACCGCACCTGTCTAACATAGAAATCAGATTGGTGCGCATTGTACCCGAAAAGCTGGCTGCCTGTTTTACCGATCGAAGAACGTCTGAGCTGGAAAAACCTTGACGAAGGCTTTGGGCAGCATGTTCAAAGGCCTTTTTCATCTGTGTCCATCCGGGAGTAATCCCGACGATGGCGATTTTTGCTTCGTGGTTAATAAATTCATTATGAGGTGAATAATACATTTCCAAATCCTCTTGTTTCTCCAGTAAGAACTGCGCTGTCAGTAAATCCTTTTTAGTAAATTCCGCCTGCTGCGGCAATTGTTCGATTGCTTTGTAATACTGTTTAAAAAGCGGTTCCCTGTAGGACAATTAAGAAATGCCTCCTTTTTGAAACCTTCAATGGCTTCACAGAATTTACCCTCTATCACTTAATTCCAAAAGTACTGGCTCAGATACGGTCTATAGTTTTACATGTTCATATCATAAAAACAAGTGGTATACTTTTCATAACACTTTTTATCATTTCTCAGAAATGGTACGTTTATTTAAATGGGGGATTATCATGAATGCGAAGGAAAAAATACCGGATTCACGCGTTTCCTCGCGTGTCGGCATTATTGTACTAATTTTGGGAATCGTGTTTGCAGCTGCAAACCTAAGGGCACCCATCACAAGTGTTGGGCCTATCATCGAAACGATTCGGCAGGACATGGGCTTGTCCAATACATTGGCAGGAATGTTGACAACGATCCCGTTACTTGCCTTTGCTACTATTTCACCGCTTGCACCCATAATTGCCAGGCGATTTGGATTGGAGTACACGATATTTGGAGCTATGTTCTTGCTTGCGGCGGGAATTTTTCTTCGTTACGTTCCGTATCTCTATGCATTATTTCTCGGTACGGCGTTGCTCGGGATTGCGATAGCTGTATGCAATGTGCTTTTGCCGGGTCTCGTTAAACAGGCATTCCCGGAAAAAGTGGGGCTTATGACAGGAACATACTCTCTTTCTATGAATTTATGGGCGGCCATAGCTTCTGGAGTTAGCATCCCAATCACTCAGGGATTAGGTTTGGGCTGGCGCACTGCACTTGTTTGCTGGATCCTCTTATCCATTATGTCCATTTTTTTATGGATTCCGCAGTTAAGGGTGTCAAATCAACCAGGTATTTCGATAAAGCGTTCTGGAACATCGCTTTGGCATTCCGCCCTTGCCTGGAAGGTCGCCCTGTTTATGGGCCTGCAATCGACAGTCTTTTATACGGTGGTCACCTGGCTGCCATCCATTCTTCATTCGCAGGGAATCAGCCACTCAACGGCTGGATGGCTATTATCCTTGACACAATTTGTAAGCCTGCCGGCCACATTTATTGTGCCGATATTAGCTGCACGCAGTTCCGGCCAACGGGGACTGGTCGGATTCATTGTTTGTTGTTTAATCTTGGGTTACATCGGGCTTCTTAGCGGGATTACTTGGTTAGCACCATTATTTGTAATTTTCATCGGTATTTTTTTAGGGGCCGCTTTCAGTTTGGCAACGATGTTCTTTGTTCTGCGAACCCATAACGCGCAGCAGGCTGCAGAATTATCGGGAATGGCCCAATCGGTTGGCTACTTATTGGCAGCTGCAGGACCTGCCCTTTTTGGCTTCATCCATGATATGACGCATAGTTGGACAATCCCTATATTAATATTGACTGTTGGTGGTGTTCTGCTTTTCATTGTGGGAATGGGTGCAGGGAGTGACAAATATGTCACTCCTAAAAGTTAAAAATGTTTCGTTCTTAAGCAATTGATGCAGAAGATAGAGTTGTAATATTATGATCTAAAACAAAACCTACTAAATTCTTAACATACTGAATAATTAATTGACTAATCTAATAGGTATTTTGTACAATGCAAAGAAAAATAGATATTCTCTTTCGGGAATTATGTTCCAGATTGATCTCTGGCCGGAAGGAAAAAAGAAACTCCAAAATACGATATTACTAAGAAAGTTCTTCATCATCATTCTTATGCACCCTGATTAAACACAATTTCTTGAAAATTTGTATAAATGAGGTGTGTTGCTTGATTAAGACAGAAGGATTTGCAACAAAAACAGAGATAAGGATATTAGCCCCATGGTCAGTTTTTGCTAGAAGGGTGTGGCCAAATGGAAATTCGCATTGTAGTAGATGAAGCATTCCATCCTCGCCGTTTCGGAGAACTTCCCACGGATGTCAGTGAATTGGTTACGACCAGGCATTTTCAAAAGGGTGAAATTATAAACCTGCAAGGCGAGCCTGCACATCATTTTTTCTATGTACATACAGGTCACGTGCGGGCGACCATTGTTCGTCCAGATGGTATCGAGAAAGTATTGGCCTTCGCTGAACCTGGACAGTTTTTTTCAGATGTCCCTTTCTTCCAACAAATTAACCACTGGTACACAGGTGAAGCTGTGGAAAACACAGAGGTGAGCGTATTTTCCAGAGAAGCCATAAAAAAGATCAACAATGTCCGTCCTGAATTTGTCTTTACATTAATGCAATCAATGGCCCATAAGGTTTGGATGTTAAGCAATCAAATGATGACGATAACCTTCGATCATTCGGAGGTCCGTTTAGCCCGAATCCTGGTAGAAATGCTCGCGCGTAAGCCGGAAGGTACCCGGATTCTTGTAAGTACCCACCAGGAGCTTTCTGCCTTGATGGGTACTTCCAGGGTTATGGTGACCCGTGTCCTTAACGGCTGGCGTTCAACCGGGATTGTAAGTCTTCGCAAGGGTTCCATTATCATTAACGACTTTTCGGCGCTTAAGCGTGTGGCGGATATGGGAATTGGGTAATTTTACCCACTTGTTTTGAAGTTCGAACGAAAAAAATAGTATGGTACTAGTTTGGCTTGGAAAATTTATTTTCCAAGCTTTTTTGGCATTTATGAGTTTCACATTTGCCCATCAAGAAACAATTTAAATAGATTTCTGTAAAAAGTAAATATATTCTTAAAATTTTAAATATTTTCACCATATGTAACTAATGAACAGATTGATCGAAAAGACAATGATAAAGTATTGCTAGGCAGGCAAATACCCGGCACGTATAGAATTAATTCATCAGATCTGCACTTTTAAAAGACTAGTGAAAGGGGAGAAATGAATGAGTTGGCGAATAGGCATTGATACAGGGGGAACATTTACAGATTTGGTAGCCTTAAACGATATTACAGGTGAGGAAAAAGTATTAAAGACATCGAGTACACCTGAAGATCCCTCTCAAGCTTTCCTCAATGGTATCCAAGGATTTCTTGAAGAAATTGATGTATCCGCTACAGATATTTCAATGCTGCTGCATGGGACAACAGTCGCAACAAACGCTGTTTTGGAGGCAAAGTATTCTCGCCTTGGTCTCATTGTTTCAAAAGGATATCGGGATATGCTGGAAGTTGCACGCCAGAATGTTCCCGGAGAATTCGGGGCGATAAGTTATTGGATTAAACCTCCACGCATCGTTCCCCTGGAATTGGTGAGAGAAACGGATGGACGACTTAATTACCGAGGTGAAGAGCTACGCCCGCTGGATGAAGAAGGCATTAGAATCGCCGCACGGGAGTATCGTGAGCTTGGAGTAAAAGCAATTGCGGTTTCATTTATTCACTCCTATCAGAACCCAGCCCATGAAGAAAGGGCACGGGAGATCATTCAGGAGGAATATCCCGAGTGTTTTGTTTCGATTTCATCCGATGTTATCCGGGAATACCGCGAGTATGAGCGCACTTTGACAACCTGTTTAAACACGGGCTTAATGCCGCTACTTTCCACATATCTTGACCGCCTTGGAGAAAGGACAAAAGAAGCTGGAACACAAGCTCCGCTTTATGTGATGAAATCAAGCGGAGGGGTTGCGACAGCGAGCGAGTTGATTAAACGGCCAATCGCCGCTTCGCTATCAGGACCTGCTGCGGGAGTAATTGCGGCTGCCGCCATCTCCAATGCTGCAGGCATAGAGGATGTATTAACCCTGGATATGGGCGGAACCAGCACCGACATGGCATTGATTGAAGGGGGAATCCCTCGCTTATTAACTGAAGGAAAGATTGATATTTATGATATAAAGGCTCCTATGATCGACATGACAACTGTTGGAGCAGGCGGTGGATCTATTGCATGGCTTGCAGGAAGTAAGGCATTAAGGGTAGGGCCGCAGAGTGCGGGATCAACCCCAGGTCCTGTTTGCTATGGAAGGGGAGGTACAGAGCCGACAATTACAGATGCAAACCTGGTTTTGGGTCGGATCCCTCCTTATTTATTGGGCGGTGAAATTCCGTTGGACAGGCAAGCGGCTTATGAAGCGATCAAAACAAAGATAGCAGACCCTCTAGGGCTTTCTGTTGAGAAAGCAGCTGCAGGCATTTTAGAAATCGCAACACAAAACATTGCAACAGGCATTCGTGTAGTATCTGTCAGGAGGGGCCGCGACCCCCGCAGCTACGCATTATTCCCGTTTGGCGGTGCAGGGGGGCTCTTGGTATCTCCTGTTGCTAATGCACTTGATATGAGGAGCATTCTGGTACCGACATCACCAGGGGCTACTGCGGCAGCAGGGCTTCTTTATTCTGATGTTCGAGTCGATCATGTCATTACCGATGTGCAACGAGAAGATGAATTAAACAGTAGCCGGTTGGACGAAGAGTTTGTGGAAGTACGTGACCGGGTTACCAAGGATCTTGAAGGCCAAGGATTTACAATCGATCGGATTCGCGTGCAAGCATTTATTGATATGCGCTATGTTGGCCAGGCATATGAGATTCGTGTACCCCTGTCCATAGTGGAGGGGTCAATTGTTGATACACTTGCTGATGCTATAAAGGGATTCCACGTTGCCCATGAGGATCAGTATGGATATTCCTACGAAAACAAATCATTGGTTGAGATTGTAAACATCGGGGTGACGGGGTTTGGGCAGCTTGCACCGCCAGAGCAGCGCCCTAGGCAATACTCGGATCGTAAATGGAGCGATTTTCTCAAGTTCACACGTCCATTATATATAAACGATCTCGGTGATTATGTAAATTGCCCGGTATACGACCGGCCTACAGAACCCATTTCCGAGATGCTTTCCGGACCAGCTGTAATTGAGCAATATGATACCACTACTGTAGTGGAACCAGGTTGGCAAGTCGCAGTGAATGAGTTTGGCCATTTACTAATTACCCGTAACGACAAGGAGGAGCGATAGAATGACGAATGATAACGTTCAGATTTTTGATACTTCCATCTATAATTCACCCGAATACAAGCCGTTCAGGCAGCAAGAGTGGCCAAGGACCGATGAGGAATGGGCTCGTATCAATAAATTCAAAGAGCAAGTGGATCCCATCACACTTGACGTTGTTGAGGGCGGCCTAGAGGCAGCAGTGGAAGAAGGTGAGGCAGCAGTCGAGCTTGCTGGCCGCTCAACGATCATTCGGGAGCAACATGATTACCGCGCCTCTATTTGTACAGTCGATTGTAATAATGTCACTTCTGTTTCTTGGGGTGCCAGTGCAGATGCTGTTCGTGCTCATTTTCCTCTGGAAGAGATCAATGAGGGTGATGTGTTTCTATATAATGATGCGTACGATTCCCATGGCACGATTACACACTTGCCGGATTACTGCATCTGCGTTCCCATCTTTCACAGCGACAGGCTGATTGCGTTCAGTATGATATTCGGCCATACAGAGGATGTTGGTGGGCGTTCCGTTGGAAGCTGGCCAACCACTTCTACCAGCATCTTTGAAGAGGGGATCCAAATCCCTCCGGTAAAACTCTACAGTAAAGGGAAAGTACGTGAAGATATCTATAAAATCGTTCTCCGTAACACGCGTTTCCCGGATACTATGCAAGGCGACCTGGATGCTTTTATTGGTGCATGCCGATTGATTGAACGGCAAGTGAAACAGCTCTGCGACCGGTTGGGGGCGGACATTGTCGAGTCAGCTATGTATAAACTGATGGATCGCTGTGAAGAGGCAGTCCGGAACGTAATCTTGCCTGTGTTCCCTAATGGCGAATTCGTCGGGGAAGATTTCCTTGATAACGATGGAATTAACCTGGAAGATCCGGTCAAGCTGAAAGTTACGCTCCGCAAAGATCCCGAAAAAATCATCCTGGATTGGGCGGGTACTAATCCGCAAACGGAAGGCCCTTTGAATGCTCCAAACGATGGACGTTTTTTATCAAAATGGGTGGGCTCGTTTCTGGCCCAGTTTGCTCCTGGAACCGTAATCAATGAGGGTGTTACCCGGGTATTCCGTTGTGAACTGCCAAAGGGGACTGTTCTCACGTCTGAATATCCTGCGCCAGTAATCAACCGTATGCAAGTATGGTTCAGAAGTTTCGGTGCTTACGGGGCTGCACTCGCCCAGGCATTCGGGGGAAATGTGGTTGCCGATAATAACTGTGTACAGGTATATGGAGTTTATGGATACGACCTCGATGGCAAGCCTTGGCTCTACCGTGAAGTGTTTGGTGGCGGCTCAGGTGCCCGGCCATATGCAGATGGGACGGATGCCGTCGATATGGTAAATGACGCCAAGAATCTTCCGACAGAATTTATTGAACAGCGTTTCCCTGTTATTATTGAACGGGTTGCACTCAATCCGGATTCAGGAGGGGCCGGGAAGTATCGCGGAGGAATGGGGTATGTCAAGGATATCCGCATTCTAACTGATGGAAATTATGTTACGTATGTTGACCGTACAGCATTCGACTGCTTTGGTGTAAATGGCGGCGGTCCAGGGAAACCAGGTGGAACCTGGATCAATCCAGGTACTCCGAATGAGCGCCTGGTACAGTTCTGCCAGGAAGGTATTCCAGTAAAAGCGGGGGATATCATTCGTGTGACTACTCCTGGCGGCGGTGGCTGGGGTGATCCATTGGAGCGTGATGTGGAAGCTGTCCGGATGGACGTATTAAGGCAGTTGGTTTCCATGGAAAATGCCGAGCGTGAATATGGAGTGGTTGTCCATAAGCGTATGAAAGGACTTACAGTTGATTATGAGGTAGACGTAGACGCTACCAAGTCGCTAAGGGAGAAAATCAGTATAGAACGTTCCCCTCTTAAACTGATAAATCGTGGAAAGTATGCTGAAGAGAAGCGCAAAGCCGGAAAAATAACCTACGAAGATGTATTTCTCCCTCTAGAAGGCAGTACTATGCCTGAAATTGCAGGAGAACAACAGCGCTCATGAGTTTTATCGATCTTAAGTATCTAACATCATCAGAAGCAAAGGAAGCTGCAATGAATCAAAGTGCCGTAGGATTAATACCAATAGGTGCGTTTGAGCAGCACGGACCACATTTGCCCTTGGGTACGGATTCCATCATGGTTGAGGTGCTTGCCTCTGAAGTTGCCGCCCGATGCAGTGAGCCAATCATTGTTACGCCAACCCTGATGGCTGGCCTATCGTCACACCATTTGGATTTCCCGGGCACCGTCTCGCTTGAACCCGCTACACTGGGGTCTGAATTAGCGTCATATATTAACGCGTTATCCAATATGGGATTGACACGGGTATGCCTGCTTAGTTTTCACGGGGGGAATTTTAACTTTATCGGCGAATATGCTGATAATTGCAATATCAATAGACCGAATATACAAGTTGAAGCATATAACGATTTTCATCGTTTCTTGCATGTCATGTTTGAAGCAGGGGTCGAAGCAGGATTGATCCTGGCTCCTACAGACAGTCACGCTGGAGCGCTAGAGACAAGTCTTATTCTGCATGTGCTTGGAAAAAAACGTGTACGGCCATTTGAAATGGTGAACGGCTATACCGCAGGAGACCCTGGATGGATGGAGATCATGCAAGCGAAAGGTGTTAGTGCAATCAGTCCGAGCGGTGTCTTCGGAAATCCTTTTGGCGCCAGTCCGGAGGCTGGAGAGGCAATTTTAAACGCTCTTGTAGAAGAAGTCGTCATTTGGATGAAAGAAACTTTTTCACTGAAGACGACAAGTTAATCCAAAGGTTATTAGGGGAGCGGTCCTCCAAACTGAACGATAGAAGCAGCTGAAGGGCTGCTTTTTATCGTTTTATTCATCTCAAAAAGAGCTCTGAATAAAAAAGTTATCAAAAAATTTAAAAAACGTTCTTGACTTATGTTTTTTGTATTATGTACAATGTATACATAAAACACTGATTGGAAATTAGTGATGAAAAATACTAAGTATTTTTTTGAACCAAGTATGAAGAGGGCGATCTATCATGGAGGAAATCAAATTAAAGCCAATAAAACAATTGACTACACAAGATATCGTTTATAGGCAGGTTAGGGAAGCGATTTTAAACGGTGTCATTGGCAGTGATGAAATTTTTACAGAAGTGCAATTAGCTGGGACTTTAAACACATCAAGAACACCTGTAAGGGGAGCACTAAAGGATTTAGTAAAAGAGGGCCTGCTTGTTTCTATACCAAGAAAAGGATTAACCGTAAGAAAAATTACGCCTGAAGAGCAAGATGAGATATTTTTACTAAGAAGCTCAATAGAAGTTGAAGTAATAAAAAAACTTTTAGCCAGCAACATTTCACAAGAGCAGCTGACGGTGCTAAAAACAATCATTCAACAACAGGAAGAAGCAATGAAAAATGATGATAATATTAAATTCATCGACCTGGATCAAGAGTTTCATCTAGCGTTAACAAGATTGGCCAACTATACATTAATGGAGCAGGTATTAAACAATCTTCATAACCTTACTCAATTAATGGGCTTGAAGGCCGTCCGCAGGATAGGAAGAATGAAAGATGTACTAAAGGAACACCGCCAAATAATTAAGGGCATAGAAGAAAAGGATTCAATGTCAGCTTCAAAATATATCTTGGATCATTTAAATAATACGAAAGAAACTTTAAATGATGTAGAAAACTCATAAAAATCAATATGACTCTGAGAGGGGGGATTTATCTTCGTAAAACCTTATGAAAATATCGAATCGTTTTACTAAGTGCAGATATGAAGAAGTGAGCTAACAAAAAGTTCTGCCAAGATAGTTATAAAATTGCACCTCGAGAGGTTCAGAAAAAGCGTCATTGGCAGCAGCTTTAGTCAGAAAATCGATATTAATGTAATTGCACCCAGAGAGTTTCAACAAAAGTCAATCTGTATTCTTCATTAAATGTGCTTAGTTAAATTTACAAAATTAAATTTTAATAAAATGCATTTAAATAGAAAGGAAGATTGTAATGGTTCGAACAGGTGCGAAATATCTGGAGGCAATAAAAGATAACCGTAACATATATATTGGCGGAGAGCGGGTAGAGGATGTCACAACCCATCCTGCATTTAAAGGAATCTCACAAACAATCGCAGGTTTATATGATATTTCTTGTGATGAACAAGAAAAGATGACTTACATAACGGAAGAGGGTACTATCGCCAACAAAATCTATATGATTCCCAAAAGCCTGGATGAACTTAGGGAACGAAGGGAAGCTATTCAAAAATGGGCAAAGGCAACATGTGGTTTTGTAGGCAGAAGCCCGGATCATGTAGCTGGATTTCTGGCAGGTTTCATGAGCAAACCAGAAGTGTTCGCCCGGGGTGGGGAACGATTTAAGGAAAATGTTATTAATTTCTATAAACATGCAAGGGATAACGATTTGTATTTAAGCTATGTAATCATTCCGCCTCAGACTGATCGAAGCAAGGCCTCACATGAACAAGAAAATAAATATACCGCAGTAGGGGTTTATGAAGAAAAGGAAAATGGCATTATTGTACGGGGATCCCAAATGTTGGGGACTGGATCGGCTGTGAGTGATTACATCTTTGTCAGCTGTATTACACCTCTTAGACCTGGTGATGAAGACCATGCACTTTCTTTTGTGGTACCTCTTAACGCACCTGGATTAAAGTTATACTCAAGGCCAAGTTTCGCGGCCGATAAACCAAGCAGCTATGATTATCCTTTATCTACAAAATTTGACGAAAGTGATGCTTTGGTAGTTTTTGATGATGTGTTTATTCCATGGGAGCATGTTTTTGTTTATCGAAACATTGATCTTGTCCGTGCACAGTTCCATGAAACACCCGCACATATTTATGGAAACAGCCAGGCACAAATTCGTTTCGTAACCAAATTGAAATTTATTCTCGGTATTGCCAGAAAAGTGGCTTCAATGAATGGAATAGACAAGTTTCCACAGGTCCAGGAAAAACTGGGAGAATTAGCCGCTGTTGTTGCATCCATTGAAGGAATGCTGCTTGCGTCAGAATATGAATATATGACAGATGAAAATGGAACCGTTTACCCGAATCGTAGATTCTTATATGGCGTAGTCGGACAGCAGGACACGATTTATCCTAAAGTCATCCATATGGTAAGGGATTTAGTTGGAGGCGGAGTTCTTCAAGTTCCTGCTTCCTACAAAGATATGATAAATCCAGAAACCCGGGATGATATTAATCGTTATATCAAATCTTCCGGAGTTACAGCAGAAGAACGTGTAAAACTATTTAAACTTGCATGGGATGTCATCGGTTCAGAATTTGGCGGGCGCCATCAGCAATATGAACTATTTTATAATGGGGCTCCTTTTGTTACAAAAGGTTATTCTTTCCGCAATTATCGTTTTGATGAAGCAATTCAAATGGTAGATCAATTTATGGAAAGTTATCAAATGCCACAAACAGTCAAAGAACAAGTACTTTAATAAAAAAGAGGAATCCAATATGAAAATAGCATCTGTACAAGTGGATATCAAAGATGAAGAAACTAAAGAACAGCGAATCGAACGTGTAAGCGCTAAATTGGATGAGCTGGAAGGTCAGGATTTGATTGTCCTGCCTGAGATTTGGGCAACTGGATATTTTTCTTTCGATAAATATACACAAGAGGCGGAAGAAATAAATGGTTCTTTTGTAAAGCATTTTTCAGAAAAAGCTAAAAAACTAGGGGCTTACTTACATGCTGGAAGCTTCGTAGAAAAAGAAGGTGACAAGTTCTTTAACACTAGCATTCTTTTTAATCGCGAAGGGCAGCTTGTCGGAACAAGCCGTAAAATTCACTTGTTTCGCTATGGTTCAGCGGAAGGCGAAATCCTCACCAGGGGATTAAAGCCTGCAGTTCTTGATACTGAATTCGGGAAAATCGGACTGTCTACCTGCTATGATTTACGTTTTCCTGAATTGTTCCGTTCACAGGTGGATCAAGGGGCAAAGATTTTCCTTGTCACTTCGGCTTGGCCTCATCAACGGCTCGCGCATTGGAATTTGTTTAATACAGCGAGAGCACTTGAAAACCAATGTTTTTTAATATCAAGCAATTGTTCTGGTAAAACAAATAACGTTTTAATGGGAGGGCATAGCCAAGTGGTAGATCCCTGGGGTACGGTGATTGCCTCTGCCGGAGAATTCGAAACTATCGTGAAGACGGAAATCAATCTGGAACAAATCGATGACATTCGGTATGTGTTCCCGCAATTAAAGCATCGAGTTTTATAAAATTACCCCAACTTTTTGAGTTGTAAAATTTACAATCGATAAGGAGCATTTTAATAAATGAAGATAAAAATCGATGGCAATTTAACAAACTGGGTGCCAAAACGTCTGGTTATTGCCGGGTACACGGCAAAAGATCAGGAAGCTGCCCAGAAGCATATTGATGAATTAAAAGAACTCGGCGTACCTGCACCGCCCAGAATTCCGATGCTCTATGATCTTAGTCCAGGGTTGTTGACTTCCGAGCCTTCCATTTCGGTTGTAAATAACGATAGCAGTGGAGAGGTAGAGCTGATATTGCTTGATTTGGATGGGACTTGGTATGTCGGATTAGGGAGTGACCATACTGACCGAGTTCTAGAGGCAGTTTCCATTCAGAAATCTAAACAAGTATGCCCAAAACCCATTAGTCAGGATCTATGGCTTCTGTCCGAGATTGAAGGGCACATGGATCAATTGGAAATGCGCAGTTGGGTGACAGTTAACGGAGAGGAATCGTTATATCAAGAAGGAAGATTGGAATCATTTTTATCACCAAAGGAACTTCTAAAAATAGTGGATGAGCGTGGGTATAGCAGCTCTGGTTTAGCACTGTATTGCGGGACTCCACCCATTGTAAATGGGGAATTTATTTTCGGGGAAGCCTTCAGGGCGGAATTAACAGACCCTATACTTGAGCGAAAAATTACGCTTTCCTATAAAACAGATATTTTAAAAATCGCCGAGGAGGAATAAACAATGCCTAAACAAGAGCTTGAATTTACACCTTTTACTAACTTTGATGTGGAACATTTTGAAAACGTAAGTGGATTATCTCAAAGAGTAATTGCAAAAGACCCTGAAAGCGGAGTCGCAACCCGTATTCTGCAATTTGAACCAAGCACTGATACGTCACCGAACGGTGTGCAAATCCATGATTTCTGGGAAGAGCTGTACATTATTGAAGGGTCCATTATTGACTTGGAATTAAATGAGGAATTTACAGCGGGAATGGTTGCCACACGTCCGCCTGGTATGAAACACGGTCCTTGGAAATCACCAAATGGCTGCAAGATTTTTGAAGTTCGTTATTACGGTAAATAAAACGGCTGCATGACCTGATTGACTATGCATTATTTATCCAAATACGGAGAAGGTGAAGCAAAGGAAGTCGTTCATGTACAACATGCAGGAAGCCAAACCTGGGTTTACTTTAAAGGAGGTTCTTAATTTATGGATGATAAAACTTTTAGAAATGCAATGGGAAAATTTGCTACAGGAGTAACCGTTATTTCAACTTTTGTAGATGGTGAGGAACATGGAATGACTGCAAATGCGTTTATGTCCGTTTCACTAAATCCTAAGTTGGTTTTAATATCGATAGGCGAGAAAGCCAGAATGTTAGATAAAATTAATGAAGCTGGTACATTTGCCGTTAATATATTGTCAGAAGAACAAAAAGAATACTCTATGTACTTTGCCGGGCAAATAAAGGAACAAAGAAACATTGAGTTTGGAACTTTAAATGGAATGCCAGTAATAAAAGATGCCCTGGCAAATATCGTATGTAAGGTACATAGTAAACATATTGCAGGGGATCATACACTTTTTATCGGGGAAGTAACGGAACTCGTGCTTCGTGACGGTGCACCTTTAACTTTTTTTGAAGGGAAATATGGGAAAATTACAAGCCCTGTTGAGCAATAACTTTTAAAAAGCTAAGTATTAACAGTGCAGGATCAGGTAAACGACAATTCCAAAAGGAGTCTAGCATGATTGCATGGTGGGTTCCTTTTGGAAGTTATCAAAAAAATAAAATGGCGGTCAGTTTTTAATGTAACTTATACAGGAAATGATTTTGAGATTTTCTTGAAAAAATGTTTCTAAAACAAAGTTGCCTAGGTATTTGTTGATTTATTCGGAATCTATTAAACAGGAGGTTGGTCAATGGAAAGAAAAGATAGATTAGATGCAAAGTCGAAAAAAATATTGGTTGCGAGTTTGATGGGCAGTGCAATAGAATTTTACGATTTCTTTCTTTACGGTACCGTAGCGGCATTAGTATTTAATAAATTATTTTTTCCTAATGATGATCCTTTCGTAAGTTTATTGATCTCATATGCATCTTTCGGCGTCACGTTCTTTGTACGGCCTCTTGGCGGACTTGTTTTCAGCCACTTGGGCGACAAGTTTGGAAGAAAAAATACTCTCGTTATTTCACTATTGATAATGGGTGTATCGACTGTCTGTATTGGGCTGCTTCCAACTTATCAATCGATAGGAGTCTGGGCACCGATCCTTCTCGTCTTCTTCCGTATTGTGCAAGGTATTGGACTTGGCGGAGAGTGGGGTGGAGCGGTTTTACTGGCAGTGGAGTCAGCTCCAAAAGAGAAAAGGGGATTTTTTGGCAGCTTCCCGGCAATGGGGATCCCACTGGGAATGTTACTTGGAACGTTCGCAGTTTCATTGGCAAGTTTACTGCCCGAACAACAATTCCTTTCATGGGGATGGAGGATTCCATTTCTATTTAGCGCAGTCTTAGTTATCATTGGTATTTGGATAAGAAAAGGGATTGATGAAACATCAGCTTTTAAGGAAGAAAAAGAAAAAGGCAATGTTGTAAAAGTCCCCCTCTTTGAAACACTCCGATACCATAGGAAAGCCATCTTGATTTCACTCGGTGCAAAATGTGTTGAGGTTGGCCCATTTTATTTATTCACCACTTTTTTTATATCCTATGCAACCGATACAATTGGCTTTCCAAGAACGACAGCATTGAATGTCATTACAGTAGCTACACTTGTTACGACACTATGTATTCCTATTATGGGAATATTATCTGACAGATTTGGCAGGAAACGAGTTTTTCTTCTGGGAGCGTGCTCCCTTGCCATCTTTTCATTCCCATATTTCTATTTACTATCGACTAAATCTACTTTGTGGCTTTTTGTCGCCTCAATTATAGGTTTAGGAATTATGTGGTCTGCTATTGCCAGCCTTATTGGGACCATGTTCTCAGAAATGTTTAGCACCAATGTTGGGTATACCGGTATCACACTTGGATATCAAACCGGCTCAGCTTTATTTGGAGGAACAGCTCCAATGATAGCGACACTTTTGTTAAGCAAATACAATAATTCCTGGGTTCCTATTGCATTATATTTAACCATCCTATGTCTGTCATCCCTTGTTTCAGTATTATTTTTACGTGAGAATCGTGGAGAAAATAATACACCTCTTGCTATTTCACAATAAGTCTACCCGCACATATGATCATACTTCCATAGAGAGTGGATAAAAATTCTAAAAATAAGGCTGTAATAAAATATTGCATTTTCAAGATAACACAAAAAACACGGTGGTCTTTCTCTAGGGAGGTGATGTTGGTTTCCGGTTATAAGAACAATCTGAAAGATTAATAACAGGGTACATCTGGTTATAGTTGATCTAATTGATTTAAGTATTACCAATACTACTATATTCAGGAGGTAGGAAAGAATGAGTCATGTTATTACAAAAAGTGAACTGAAACACTATAAGTTGTTTTTAGACGGAGCGTTTGTGGATGCGGAAGAAGGAAACGAAATTGAAGTAATAAACCCTGCAGACGAATCGGTGGTTGGGTATGTAGCACTAGCAACGCAAAAAGATGCAGAAAAAGCTGTAAATGCGGCCAAAAAGGCTTTTGAAAGTGGGATCTGGTCAAACAAGACGCCTGCTGAGCGATCTAAAGTACTGAACAGCTTTGCAAATCTGATTGAAGAAAATTATGAAGAATTAACAAAGCTGTTTATTGCTGAAACAGGATCAACTGTTGGCAAAACAGAAATCGAATTCAAAAATGCCATTGACGGGTATCGAACATACGCAAACTTGGTAAATTCCGGATATGAGTATGAAGCAATTTCCCCTAATTCCGTAATGGGCATACCAAGTTTTAATTTTGTAAATCGAGTTCCTGTCGGGGTAGTAGTTGGAATAATCCCTTGGAACTGGCCGTTATATCTTGCAATGTGGAAGATAGCCCCTGCACTGGCTGCCGGCTGTACGATTATCATTAAAGCAGCTAATGAAACTCCTTTACATACACTGGAAGTTGCAAAGCTGGCTGAAAAAGCAGGCATTCCGTCTGGCGTACTACAGGTTATTACTGGAGATGGTCCTGAGGTAGGGGAATATTTGGTTACCCATCCTTATGTGAATAAAATTTCCTTTACAGGATCTAATGCTGTAGGTAAACGGATTATGAACCTTGCTTCAGATGATTTGAAACGAGTGAAATTGGAACTTGGCGGGAAATCTGCCCAGATTTTCCTTAAAGACGCTGATCTTGATATTGCTATTGATGGGGCATTGTTTACTGGATATCAGCATAATGGACAGACATGCCATAATGGGACGCGGGTATTTGTCCCACGCAGCATTCACGATCAGGTTGTGGACCGTTTAGTAGAACGAACAAAAGCAATCCAGGTAGGAGATCCATCGGTGAATCCCAATGCTGGAATAGGGCCGGTTGTTTCAAAAGTCCAATATGACCGAATCAAAAATTATATTGCCATTGGATTGCAAGAAGGAGCAACTATCGCAGTTGGGGGAGACGAACCTCAAGGTGAACAATTCCAGAAAGGTTTTTGGATCAATCCAACCATTTTCACGAATGTAACCAACGATATGAGAATTGCCAGAGAAGAGATTTTCGGGCCTGTAATTGTTGTCATTCCTTACGATGAAATCGATGAAGCTATTGCGATGGCAAATGATAATGTGCACGGTTTGTCAGGAAATGTCTGGAGTAAAAGTGTTGACCGTGCAGTTGAAGTTGCAAAACAAATGAGAACAGGAATGGTCCTCATTAATGATTCTGCCCTAATCAGCAATAAAGCCCCGTTTGGCGGATTCAAGCATAGCGGTATTGGAAGAGAGTCAGGAATCTATGGATTATTGGAATTTACAGAAATGCAACATATCCATGTAGGCCTTTCTTCGGACAAACAATACTATAAAACAATGTTTGCAGATTAAGAAACATTTATCAGGGTTGGTTTCAAGGAACATTATGCATAAATAGCGCCTCCTTCTTACTTTGAAGGAGGACCTATGTGCAATCTATTTTATATGTCTTTTGTTTACTTTTTACAACATTGTAATCATGTAAAGGAGAGGATAAAATATGCTTAGTAAAGAGATTTCTGAATTCTTAAAGATTTATAACCGTAAAGAGGAAGAATTGCTGCCAGCGGACCAATTGGAATCCAAAGGTGTATTTTCCGGTGAAAAGGAATTTATAGAATTTGCTGAAAAAGACTACAATACTGATAAACACTGGTCCTTTGAAATCAAAAAAGAGGAATGCGCATTATTGGTTATTGATATGCAGGAAGATTTCGTGAATCCATCCAATCCGATGTGTGTTCCCGAAGCATACAGGATGGTTCCCCGGATGAAGGGCGTTATCGAAGAGTGCAGGGAGTTAAATGTGCCTGTTATTTATACTGCACACACGATAGCTGAGGATTGCAGTGCCGGTTTCTATGAATTTTGGGAACCGATAAAAAATGGAGCCATTAAAGAAGGAGCACCAGGAGCAGATATTTATAAAGGAATTTATCCATTACCTAATGAAAGGGTCATTAGAGCTAAACATGCTTATTGCTCCTTTACGGGTACTGACTTGGATTACGTTTTAAGGAATTTGGGGGTCAAGACACTTATCATAAGCGGCACATTAACAAATTTCTGCTGTGAATCAACAGCCCGGACTGGTTACTTTTTAAACTACAACATATTATTTGGTGAAGATATCAATGCTACGGATAATGCTCTTGCTCATGAAGCAACAATCCGTACTATGAGAAGGGGATTTGCCCGTGTCTTGCCAGCAGAAAAAATAATAAAAACACTTAAAGAAGGCGACACCTTATACAAGGAAGCTGCAGCCAAAAAAGAGCCAGCCCCCGCCAGATAATACTAAAACTGACTGAAAACAGACCAAGCGGTAACAGCTTGGTCTGTTTTCAGTCTTCAAGACAATGGCGGATTGATGAGAATGCAGATCAAACAGAAATTTATATCTTTTAAAGACATTTTGTTAAAAGGATTATGTTTACTACTATACAAAGTGTCTATCCAATAAAGTTTTTGTCATAGATATAATTAAAGAGCAGCTCATGAAAGACAATGAAACATTATTCTGAAAGCGGTGAAGATATGATCGATACCCATTCTATCAATATAGGAAGATTACAGGAACGCATCGAGAAGCTTTCTCAAATAGGTAAGATCGGAGACACGGGCGTTTGCCGTTTAGCTTTGTCAAAGGAAGATCGCCAGGCTGTTGAAGTGGTTAAAGGATGGATGGAAGAAGCCGGAATGAAAACCCGGATAGACGATTTCGGTAACTTAATAGGCAGATTGGAAGGAAAGAATGCGGATAAGCCGGTATTAATGATGGGTTCGCATATTGATTCACAGCCATATGGCGGGCGTTTTGATGGTGTGATCGGCGTTTTGGGTGCAATAGAAGCGGTGCAGACCATGAAAGAAAGGCAGATTGTCCCGGATCAGGCGGTTGAGGTTGTGGCTTTTTGTGACGAAGAAGGCTGCCGGTTCAATAAAGGGATCTTTGGTGTCAGAGGTATTTGGGGTGGTCTGGATCCGGGGGAATTGGACAGAACGGATAAAGATGGGATCACAAGGAGACAGGCATTAATCGATTTTGGTTGTGATCCGGATAAATTCATTGAATCCGAATACAAAAAAGGAAGTGTCTCGGCATTCTTGGAATTGCATATAGAGCAAGGTCCGGTGCTGGATAAGTTGCAGGAACCGGTTGGCATTGTAACTGGAATTTCAGGACCGCTCTGGCTGACAGTTGAAATGACAGGTTTCGCCGGACATGCCGGCAGTGTGCCGATGGGGATGCGCCAGGATGCGCTGCTTGGTTCGGCCAAGGTGATTGTTGCCCTGAATGAAATAGCTACGCAGGAACCTGGAAGTCCCACGGTTGCCACTGTAGGTAATATTCAGGTGTTTCCAAATTCCAGGAACATCATTCCCGAAAAGGTCACATTTACAGTTGATTTAAGGGATATCGAATTGGCGAGAAGAGATCGGTATGAAAAAGAACTGCGCCTTTCGATTCAGCGCATAGCCGACGAGCATGGCCTAACGGTTTCGATTTCGGAAGATACAAATACCGAACCACGGTATTGCGCGAACTGGATTAAGGACACAATTCGTGAAGCAGCAGGTAATATGGGATATAAACCTACTGAATTAATGAGCGGTCCATTTCATGATTCGTTGGTGATGTCCAATTATTGCGATTATGGAATGATCTTTGTCCGCTGTAAAGACGGCATTAGCCATAATCCGCTTGAATACTCCACCAATGAGGACATCGCAATCGGTACAGAGCTGTTATATCAAACGGCTATAAGGATTACCAGGCAAAAAAGTAGTTAAAGGAATCTTGAAAAGTGGGGCCATTTCATTAAGGGTCCCACTTTTTCATTGGAAAAGAAGTTTACATTTTGTATAAAATATATTTTCCATTCGTTACACAATGTGTAATGAAATAGACAGCCCATAATAATAAAATTAATCCAACGTTAGTGTAAATAATACTTGAAGATTTATAGACACACTACCCATCATGCCTTGAGGAGGAGGTCGGAAATGCCAGACAAAGTAATGATTAGCCTGATACAGGCAGCAAATGACGTACATTGGGATGGGCCTGTACAGGCTCACAAGCAGAAAGCGATCGAAAAGCACATCAAGCTAATTTGGGAGGCAAAAGCTAAATCTGCACGAAGAATCTGCCTGCAGGGAATATTTTATGGACCGTATTTGTGCTGAACAAACCCCGAAATGGTACAACGCTGTGGAAGAAGTGCCGAATGGACCGACAATAAAACTATTTTAGGAGTTAGCAAAGGAATTGCAAGTCGTCATCATTTTGCCTTTATATGAGCGAGAGGGAATAGCTACATATTATAATACCGCTGCTGTCATTGATGCGGACGGTTCATACTTAGGCAAGTACCGCAAAAATCATATTACCCAAGTCCAGGCTGGCGACCAAGGATACAATTTCTGGGAAAAGTACTAATTTAAACCGGGCAACCTGGGCTATCCAGTTTTCGATACTGCTTTTGCAAAAATAGGCGTATATATATGCTATAACCGCCATTTTCCTGAGGTGGCACGTTTGCTGGGTCTGAAGGGAGCGGAAATTGTGTTTAATCCCTCGGCAACAGTTGCGGGGACGTCGGAATATTTATGGAAATTAGAACAGCCTGCCCATGCAGTTGCCAAGGGATATTATAAAGCAGCCATAAATCGCGTAGGCTTCGAAGCACCATGGAACATGGGAGAATTTTACAGTCAATCTTATTTATCCCCCCCGAGAGGAAACTTTGTGGCTATGGCAAGCCGTGACAAAGAAGAAGTGATTGTTGGTGAATTGGATAAAAAGTTGATATGGGAAGTTATGAGTGCCTGGCAATTATATCTGGACAGACGGCCGGAAACGTACCAGGAGATGACGACTCTTCTTCCATAACAGCACCTCTATTAAATAAATAGATGAAAGGGGAATGATGATTGAGTAAAGTAGCGAGAATCTCCTTGCAGCATTTGGAACGGAATTTTGAGGAAATTGAGCCTGGATTGACAAACCGCCAGGCGATAGAAGAAGCAAATCGATGTTTATACTGTTACGATGCTCCTTGCATTCAAGCATGTCCTACCGGCATTGATATCCCCACATTCATCAAAAAAATCGCTTCAGGCAATCTAAAAGGATCCGCAACAGCCATCATGGCAGCCAATCCTGTCGGTGCAAGCTGTGCAAGGGTGTGCCCAACGGAAGAACTATGTGAGGGTGCATGTGTACTAAATCATTCCACCACCCCAATTATGATTGGAAATCTTCAGAAGTATGCAACAGATTGGGCAATAAAAAACGAGCAGGTGCTATTTAGGGCTGGACAAAAGAACGGGAAATCCGTCGCAGTTGTCGGCAGCGGTCCTTCAGGGCTGTCTGCTGCACGTGAATTGGCTTTGCTTGGGTACCAAGTCACCGTTTTTGAAGCTGAAGACAAAGCGGGGGGACTGAATACGTACGGCATTGTTTCTTTTCGACTGCCGCAGGCTATTTCTTTTTGGGAAGTAGAACAGGTAAGAAGCCTGGATGTCGAGATACGTACCAATACAAGAATTGGAAAAGATATACCCGCGAATGAACTGTTGAAAAATTATGATGCCGTTGTCCTCGCAATAGGCATGTCTGATGTACCTAAAGTGGGGATTGAAGGTGAAGATCTCCCGTGTGTCTATGACGCCATTGAATTTGTTAAAGAGACGAAAAAAGGGGAGATTTCCAGGGAATTTATTGGTAAAAGGGTAGCTGTCATCGGTGCAGGCAACACAGCGATTGATGCCGCAACTTGTTCGGTCCGCCTTGGTGCCGAAAATGTGAAGATCCTGTACCGGAGAACGATAGAAGAAATGACTGCCTATGAATTTGAGTATGAGTTTGCCAAGCAGGATGGCGTTGAGTTCCACTGGCTGACGGCACCTAACAGGATCCTTGCTGATAAAACCGGAAACGTTGCCGGAATTGAATGTGTAAAAATGGTTTTAAGCGAACCGGGTGAAGATGGCAGACGCCGCCCATTAAAAGTGGAAGGTTCAGAATTCGTCATCGATGTCGATGTTGTCATTCGTGCAATTGGGCAATCGAGGCGCGTACAGTTAATTGAGGAGTTCGGACTTAAGCATAATGGCGGTGTCGTTACTTTGGCGGGACAATACTTCCAAACTTCCAATGAGAAAGTCTTTGCATGCGGGGATGTTGTATTTGGAAAGGGCCAGGGAGAAGCAATGGTCGTATCAGCTGCGGAGCAAGGAAAAAAAGTAGCAATTGAGATTCATAGGAAGCTGGCAAGTGAGACCATCGCTACTGCATAAAAAAATAGGGTAGAGGAGGTACAAAATGGCTGATTTGAACACTAATCTTGCGGGAATCAAGTCCCCAAACCCTTTTTGGCTGGCTTCTGCACCACCTACGAATTCTGGTTATCAAGTGCAAAGGGCATTTGAAGCCGGGTGGGGAGGAGCCGTTTGGAAGACATTGGGGGACCCGATTTTGAATGTTTCATCCCGTTTCGCAGCAGTCAGCTTTAATGGCCAACGGGTTGCCGGCTTTAATAATATTGAATTGATAACCGATCGGCCGCTTGAAGTGAATTTAAAGGAAATCTATGAAACGAAAAAGAAATTTCCCAATCATGCAATCATCGCTTCTTTAATGGTCGAGCCAAAGCAGGAAAAATGGCATGAAATCGTTAAGCGTGTGGAGGATGTCGGTATTGACGGACTTGAGCTCAATTTTGGGTGTCCGCATGGGATGGCCGAGAGGGGTATGGGCTCTGCTTCCGGACAAGTGCCGGAATTGGTGGAAAAACAAACCTATTGGACGAAGGAAGCAGCGAAAACTCCAGTAATTGTGAAATTAACACCAAATATTACTGATATCACTGTTACAGCAGAATCCGCCGTAAGGGGCGGTGCGGATGCAGTAAGCATGATCAATACGATAAACAGTCTTGCCGGTGTTGACATTAATACCTGGAATACAATTCCGCACGTTGGGGGCAAAGGAGCACACGGGGGCTATTGCGGACCGGCGGTAAAGCCGATTGCGTTAAACATGGTTGCAGAGTGCGCAAGAAATCCGTTGATCAATGTGCCGATTTCTGGAATAGGCGGAATCTCAAATTGGCAGGATGCTGTTGAATTTATGCTGATGGGAGCTACTGGGGTACAGATTTGTACTGCAGCAATGCACCACGGGTTCCGCATCGTAGAAGATATGATTGAGGGCCTGTCCAACTATTTGGATGAAAAAGGGTTGGCTTCAGTCAATGATTTGGTAGGTAAATCTGTGGCAAGATATTCGGATTGGGGAGAGCTGGATTTAAACTATAAAATTGTTGCCAGAATTAATAAGGAAGTTTGCATTAACTGCAACAAGTGCCATATCGCATGTGAGGATACATCCCATCAATGCATTGACATGCTTCAGGACTCAAATGGACGTCCGTATTTACGTGTTCGTGAGGATGATTGCGTAGGATGCAACCTATGTTCAATCGTTTGTCCTGTGGATGGTGCCATCGATATGGTTGAATTGAAAAGTGATTTGCCTCCAATGACCTGGAATGAACGGCAATCAGCCATTGGTTTGCTTAGGCAAAGGAATACAGTTAAATAGGGGGAAGATGATGAAGAAAATAATTAAAAGCGGCACAATCGTCACTGCCTCGGATACCTATGTGGCAGATATATTGATTGAAAATGAAAAAATTACGGCAATCGGGAGCAATCTCGCCTCTGACGGGGCTGAAGTCATTGATGCATCAGGTTGTTTTGTTCTACCTGGAGGGATTGATCCGCATACACATCTGGAAATGCCTTTTGGAGGAACGGTAACAAAAGACGACTTTGAAACCGGTACAATCGGGGCAGCTTTTGGCGGAACAACAACGGTGATCGATTTCTGTTTAACTGAAAAGGGCAAGCCCTTAAAAACAGCGATTGAAACTTGGCACAACAAATCAAGGGATAAAGCGGTCATCGATTATGGATTTCATTTGATGATCTCTGAAATAAACGAAAATGTCTTACAAGAAATACCTAGTGTAATAGAAAAGGAAGGAATAACCTCTTTTAAAGTGTTCATGGCGTATAAAAATGTGTTCCAGGCTGATGATGAAACCCTTTTCCGCACTTTGGTCACAGCCAAGGAACATGGCGCGCTGGTTATGGTCCATGCGGAGAATGGGGATGTCATTGATTATTTAACAAAAAAAGCTCTGGAAGAAGGAAAAACGGAGCCAATTTATCATGCGTTAACAAGACCACCTGAAATTGAGGGAGAGGCAACAGGCAGAGCTGCCCAGCTAGCTGGACTGGCTAATTCCCAACTTTATGTCGTACATGTGTCCTGTGAGGACGCGGTTGAGAGAATCATAGAAGCCAGAAATAAAGGTTTTGATATATGGGGAGAAACATGCCCGCAATATCTGGTTCTTGATCAATCCTATCTAGAAAAGCCTAACTTCGAAGGCGCAAAGTACGTCTGGTCACCGCCGCTAAGGGAAAAGCGGCATCAGGATGTCCTGTGGAATGCGTTGAAAAATGGCCAGCTGCAAACAATAGGATCCGATCAGTGTTCTTTTGATTTTAAAGGGCAAAAGGACCTTGGAAAGGATGATTTCACAAAAATACCGAATGGTGGACCCATTATCGAAGACCGCATGAGTATTTTGTTCTCTGAAGGCGTCACAAAAGGGCGAATCTCCTTAAATCAATTTGTAGACATCACTTCAACCAGATCTGCAAAGTTATTCGGGCTTTATCCGCAAAAAGGTACGATAGCGGTTGGGGCTGATGCAGATATCGTTATCTTTGATCCTGCAGCAGAAAGAACGATTTCAGCTAGTACCCATCATATGGCTGTTGATTATAATGCGTTTGAAGGAATGAAGGTGGCGGGCGAGCCTGTTTCTGTCTTATCAAGGGGACAATTCGTAATTAAGGACAAGAGTTTTGTCGGAGCACCCGGCAAAGGCCAATACCTGAAAAGAGCTAAATACGGAAGTTTTCATCCAACAGGTGAAAAAGAGGGCATGTCCGTATAATTTTGCCATAAAGACTCTTAAGAGTTTCTGATTTTAGAACATGCCCCAAACTTAATGGGGGCGAATATAAATAAATGAGGGATGTTTATGTCGGATTATCAGGAATACCTGGCGGAAAGGGAACAAATCGATTTATTGATAGGAGAGGGATATCAAATCGAACATGTAACGGAAAATCTTAGCGGAGCATTTGTAGATTTTAAATCAAAAAAGGCCGGCGATATGAAGCAGCTGCATATCAAAACGGCTGATGGACGAAAATACTTTTCTGTTATCCTCATAAATAGGAATCGATGATCAAAGTAACAATGGGACAAGGTGAGAATCTTGTCTTTTTTTGGTGTAAGAAAAACTAACAAAGCAGTAGAGCTTCGCCATTTATTTCATTATAATGGGAATAGTTAGTCTTAGGTAAAGGGGTTGGATGGATGAAATCTTTTATCACCATTGAAGAAATCTTAAGACGAAAATATTTTAACACCAGCGAGATGCTGGCAGGGGAAGAGGGTAAAAAACGGCTGGTAAAATGGGTCCATGTAGTGGAATCCACACAAATTACCCACTTGTTAAATGGAAATGAGCTAATCCTGACCACCGGATTAGGCTGGAAGGACGATGAGACGCTATTACTCCCCTTTATAAAGCAATTGATTGACACCCATGCTTCCGGCATGTGCATCGAAATAGGCGCCCATGTATCAGAGATACCGCAAGAAGTGATCAAATTAGCAAACAATCATAATTTCCCAATCATACTATTCCGCCAGGAAGTGCCCTTTGTTGAAATTACCCACGATTTGCATTCCATCATCATAAACAAACAATATCTGCTTATTTCCAAAATAGAAAGCTACTCCCAGGAACTGAATAAGATGCTTCTTGAAGTAAACCATTACGACCAGATTTTGAAATTTATGCAAAACTACTTAGATATGCAAGTTTTGATTCTATTTAATAATCAAGAGTATAAAGCAATACCAAATATAAGGGAAGACACATTAAAACAACTGGTCGAAAGGGTAAATCAAACCAAAAACCAAACTGATCCCTGCGCTTGTAAGCAATCGATCCAGATTCTTGGTGAACCTTATGCAGAGCTCGTCATCTATTCACAACAAAGGGAATTAAATGAATTTGACTTGATTATTTTAGATCGGACCGCTACGGCTCTTGCCCAGCATTTTTTGCGGGATCTATATGTAGAAGAGAAAAAAACAGCAGAAGAAAGCACGTGGATCAGGAGCTGGCTCGACGGAGAGAATAGTGATGAAGCGATCCGCAATCAACTCTCATTCAGTCATCCCCGATTGAAACTCCATGGCGCTGCCGTATGTATTTGTAAACTTCCGCCTGTTACACGGAAGAATTCCGCGGTAGACCGTACGTATTTCAAATTATTGTTCCGGACCATGTTTGAACAAGTGGGATTCCAGATATTCCCAACGGAAATGCAGCATCATTTGATCTTTATTCTTGGCGACAAACGTTCCCCGGAAAGCTGGAAAGAGAGAATGGCAGATGCATTTGACCGAATTAATAATTCCGAGAGGACAGGCAGGAAGAGAATGTCGGGTGTGGCATTTGGTGTAGGAAAGTATGTTTTCAATCTAGGTGACATATATAAGAGCTATAAATCAGCAAAAGAGGCGCTTGTTTTACAGGATTCTTTAACAGATGAAAATAAAAGTTATTTTTACCAGGACTTGCATATGCACCGGATTTTGTCATTGATAAAAGAGCATAGCAATCTGGAGGAAACCGTGAAGGAATACCTGGAACCTGTGATTTTATATGACCAACAATTTAACGGGGAATTGATGGTTACGTTAAAAACCTATTTAAGATGTAATGGCTCTAAACAAGAAACTTCTAAAAAGTTATTTATCGTACGGCAAACTCTGTATCATCGGCTGGAAAAGCTGGAAAAGCTCCTCGGCAATGATTTTATGAAATCGGAAAGACGTTTAGCCATTGAATTCATGCTGCTGGCACATGATTATTTATTGAGCACGGAAAAACATAGTCTGTTGTGGTATGAAATTTAGCTGAAGCTCCATTTATGGAGCTTTTTTTGGGGGCATAGTATTCATTTTTACCTTTTCGGCTAATGTTTTCTCTCTCGTATTTACTAACAAACTGTTAATTAATTTCAACGATTTGTATACAAAATGTCTAATGAATGGACTGGCTCCCCCAGCTATAATGAGGACAATATAAAGTTACATAACTATGAAACTTAATGGAGGTTTTGAAATGGGTGTTACCAAACCGGCAGAAGAAGTTTTACGGAATTTTATAGGCGGCGTTTGGGTTGAGTCCGCTAGCGAGAAGCATGATGATGTCCTGAATCCGGCTAATGGGCAGTTGCTTGCAAAAGTCCCTCTTTCAACCCGTGAAGATTTGGATCACGCAGTGGCTGTTTCGAAAGAAGCATTCACGTCATGGAAGCGAGTAGCCGTTCCCCAGAGAGCCCGCATTCTGTTCCGCTACCATCAGCTCTTGACGGAGAACTGGGATGAGCTGGCTAAACTGGTCACCAGAGAGAACGGAAAAAGCTATGAAGAAGCGCATGGAGAAGTACTGCGCGGCATCGAATGTGTGGAGTTTGCAGCTGGAATTCCGACACTTATGCAGGGGTACCAGCTTCCGGATATAGCTACAGGCATCGAATCTGGCATGTACCGTTATCCCATTGGCGTTATCGGTGGGATTACTCCATTTAATTTTCCGATGATGGTACCTTGCTGGATGTTCCCATTAGCAATAGCTTGCGGCAACACTTTTGTCTTGAAACCCTCTGAAAGGACACCGCTTTTAGCGAACCGTTTGGCAGAGCTGATGAAAGAGGCCGGATTGCCAGACGGGGTTCTAAATGTTGTTCATGGTGCACATGATGTAGTAAACGGATTGCTGGAACATGTGGATGTTAAGGCTGTCTCTTTTGTCGGTTCACAGCCAGTTGCCGAGTATGTATATAAAACAGCTGCTGCAAATGGCAAGCGCGTTCAAGCGCTGGCAGGAGCGAAGAACCATTCGATTGTTTTGCAAGATGCCGATCTGGAAAATGCCGTCCGAAATATTACGATGGCTGCTTTCGGGTCTGCGGGGGAACGCTGTATGGCTACTTCCGTTGTTGTTGCAGTAGGAAATATTGCCGATGAGCTTGTAAACAGGCTGAAACAGGCAGCTGACGAAATCATTATTGGCAACGGCCTGGATCAGGGCGTATTCCTTGGACCCGTTATAAGGGAATCCCATAAGGAGCGGACGCTGAAATATATTGAATCAGGGGAAGAACAAGGAGCCCGGTTGGTCAGGGATGGCCGGAATGACCAGGTTGCTGAAGACGGCTATTTTCTAGGGCCTAGCATTTTTGACGGCGTAAAGACAAACATGAATATTTGGAGAGATGAGATTTTTGCGCCTGTATTATCTGTAGTCCGAGTTGAAAGCCTTGATGAGGCCATTGAAGTTGCCAATGAATCGGAATTTGCGAATGGCGCCTGCCTCTATACGGATAGTGCAAAAGCAATCCGGCAGTTCCGGGATGAGATCGAAGCAGGGATGCTGGGAGTGAATTTGGGAGTTCCTGCCCCAATGGCCTTTTTCCCATTCTCAGGTTATAAAAAATCGTTTTATGGTGACCTTCACGCTAATGGCAAGGACGGGGTAGAGTTTTATACGCGCAAAAAAATGCTTACTGCCCGGTATTAATGCCTTCAATTCTGAGAAAATGGAGCTGATGTCATGCAAAACCTTGAAAAGACACATTCATTGCAAGCAGCGGATGAAAAGTTTCTCTGGCACTCCATGAAAGGGTCAGCGCCAGGCCAGGCTAATATTGTATTTACCAAGGGTGATGGCGCCTGGATTACTGACAACGACGGTAATAGGTATCTTGATGGCATGTCCGGTTTATGGTGCGTAAACGTTGGATATGGAAGACAGGAGCTTGCAGAAGCGGCATTTAAGCAGCTGCAGCAACTTGCTTATGTTCCACTGACCCAGAGCCATGTCCCGGCGATAAAACTTGCAGAAAAATTAAATGAGTGGCTCGGGGATGAATATGTCATTTTCTTTTCAAACAGCGGTTCTGAAGCAAATGAAGCAGCATTTAAAATCGCCCGCCAATATCATCAGCAAACAGGTGGGCATAATCGCTATAAATTCATTTCAAGATACCGTGCTTATCATGGAAATACTATGGGGGCACTGGCTGCGACTGGGCAGGCGCAAAGGAAATTCAAATATGAACCGCTTGGGCAAGGCTTTTTGCATGTAGCACCTCCAGATACTTACCGGAATCCGGATGATGCATCTACATTGGCTTCCGCTGAAGAAATTGACAGGGTGATGACATGGGAAATCAGTGATACCATTGCAGGCGTGATCATGGAACCGATCATTACAGGCGGCGGGATCATCATGCCACCAGAAGGGTACATGGCCAGGGTGAAGGAGATCTGTGAAAGCCATGGCGCCCTGCTTATTTGTGATGAAGTCATCTGCGGATTCGGCAGAACCGGAAAACCGTTCGGATTTATGAACTATGGTGTAAAACCAGATATCATTACAATGGCAAAAGGAATTACTAGTGCGTACTTGCCGTTAGCGGCTACAGCAGTAAAAAGGGAAATATACGAAGCATACGCAGGAGAGGATACGTACGACCGTTTCCGACACGTTAATACCTTCGGGGGAAACCCGGCTGCTTGTGCACTCGCTTTGAAAAATCTGGAAATATACGAAAGCGAGAATCTTATCGAGCGCTCTAGAATATTGGGAGAAAGGCTACTGTTTGAGCTGCAAGAATTAAAGAACCATCCGAATGTTGGAGATATACGCGGAAAGGGGCTCCTTGCAGGAATTGAATTAGTAAAAGATAAGCAGGCAAAAAGCCCTCTGGAAATCGAAAAGGTAAACAAGGTGATTGGTTTCTGCAAAGAAAAAGGTCTGATTATTGGAAAAAACGGCGACACGGTTGCGGGATATAATAATATCCTTACCCTTGCACCGCCGTTAAGCATAACCGATAATGACTTTGATTTCATTGTACGCACGGTGAAGGAGTGCCTTTTTAAATTGTAAGGCAAACGTTGTATGGTAAAGGGATGGGGATTTTCTTCATCTTTTTACTTGCTAGCATGTGATCGGGTTAATGGTACAGATTCCAGAAAAGGGTTTACTAAAAAATGGATCTGAGACATAGGAAAGGCGGTCTCATAGTCGAAATCCCGACTCAAGAAATCGCCGAATTACAGGGCTGTATTAAGTTCCGGTAACTCAAAACCGAGCCAAGGAAATTTTGAAAGGTTTTTAGTGAATGAAAAATCGACTCTGGAACAATATCTCTAAGAATAAAGATCAGATGGGACTGTTTTTCAGATTCCGGCCATTCGATCAAGTGATCAGGAGGATGGATGATATGCTGGACACCATTTAACACAATAGGCCCTTTTTCACCTGCATCCAATAGTCCTTTAACACGCATGATCTTTTCCCCATCTGCATGGAGCAAGGAACTAAACCATAATCCAAATGCCTTCCAATCAAGAGGTTTAATAAACGTAAACGAAATGAACTGAATGTTTGAAGAATAATGTTTCTTATGCCTTTCGATATCCTTTGATATGAAAAGAGAAGGAGCAACAACTTTTTGGGGATTTCCTATCCTGGGATGCATCAGCATTTCCATGGACAACCTCGATTATTTCAATGGCAGGATTAATTGCCATCAGACGAGAAATAAGCTCCTCCTTTTGCTCGGATGGGGTAATGTCGGTATTGGTTAATGCGATTTTATCTGCAACAGTTACTTGTTTAACCATTTCAAGGTTATTTTTCAATTGCAATATCCCATTTTTAGCACCTACTGATGCTATGACAGATTCAATATATAAATGATGCTGCAAAATGGGGTTCGCCTCTAAAAGAGTGTGTTACGTTACGGAAAATCAATTGATTGAATTGGCTAGGAAGAGATTTGGATCCACAGTAAAAAATGCCAAAGCTTTAAACGTAAACTAATCAACGATCAGCAGAAAAAAATCACATCCTAATAATTAAAGAAAGTTTTACTTTTGAGCAGGGGCAATTTTTATTGGAACATAATATTAAAATAGTTCTAAATCACACGTTGGGAGTAAGGAATTATCACTTTAATCCTAAAAAAAGATGACTAAAAAGAACTGATATGCATTTTCGCATCTAATTACTCATAAAACGTAGGAATTTTGAGTAAATTAGTATTAAGAATCTCCTGAATTCTATACTCTTTCTTCCAAGGCATGGAACTTGCATATATTCATAGTCATAACATACGAGAAGGTGGGAAGGAAATTGGCGACACCAAAAAGGCTTACAGATGCCGCAATCCAAATGAATTGTAAATGCGGCAACAAACCGTTTAACTTGGACCATGCCTATAAGTTAGTTGTAGAAGCTGTAAATAAAGGAGCAAATTAATTGTCTTGCCAGAATTATTCAACACTGGTTATAGAGTAGAAGAACAAGATGTAAGCCTTGCTGAAACAATACCAGGGGAAACAACCGAATGGATTGTGCGATTGTCAAAATAAACAATATCACTCTGGTTGACTGTATTTTGGAGAAGGATAAAACCAAAGGCCTAGTTTTTGATACTTGCATTGCCACGAATTCGGAAGGAATAGTGGGAACTTATCGAAAAACCCATTTATGGGACGAAGAAAATTTATTATTTACAAAAGGTGATAGTTTTTCTGTATCCGAATTGGAGTGGGGAAATTTAGGGGTGCAAATTTGCTATGAAATCGGTTTTCCTGAAGGAGCCACAGCTCTTTCATTAAAAGGCGCCGACATAATCGTTTATCCTTCATCTTTCGGGAAAGCTCGATTATATGCATGGGATATTGCGACTAGAGCCCGTCCCTGGGAAAATGGATGTTTTGTTATTGCAGTAAATCGCACTGGTATCGATTAAGGAGAAACAGAGTTTGGAGGACACAGTCGGATCACAAAACCCAAAGGGAGAAGTTATAGTAGAGGCCACAGAAGAAAATCAGGTAATCATTTCTAAAATTATTATAGGAAAAATTGTAAACAAAAGAAGAACGATTCCTTATTTAAGGGACCTAAACAGAGGCCTATTTGGTTTGGCATTGAGACGAGAAGAACATTACTAAACGTTAAAGGGAAGAAGGTAAAGATAGTGAAATGAATAATATTAATTATTTTAATGTAAGAAAAAGTTACGTATACTCTGACTATTTAGATAAATATTCATTAAAATATAAAATTTAAGAATGTATGAAATGTTTGTGCATCATTATGTTATAAGACTTTACATATATTTAAAAAAGGAGGGTAGAGTAGTTTGACTGTTTAATAGCTTTCTGTTTTTACATTTTATTTAACATAAAAAGTAAAGGGGGGGGTTTTTATGAAAAGAAATACATTGATATCAAAAGATATTCTTCCATCGGTGTCGAGTCAAAGGGTTGTATCCGGGTTTGGGTTCTTTAATATTTGGGTAGGAATGGCGGTAATTATCGCAACCTTTCAAATCGGTGCTAACGGTATTGATTCAATGGCTCTTTGGGAAGTTGCAGCAGCTATTTTCATCGCAAATTTCATAATTGCAATTATAGGCAGTTTAAGCGGCGATATCGGTATTGAGCATGGTTTATCGTTTGCGGCTTATTTGAGGGCCCCATTTGGGATAGCGGGTGTCCACATACCTGCTGTAAGCCGTGGTATTGTAGCTTCGATATGGTTCGGGATTCAAACCTACCTGGGAGCGACTGCTATTAATTTTATCTTTGATCGCTTAACAGGTTTTGATTCATGGTTCTTTTGGTATGTTGCATTTGCCATTGTCCAAATCATTAACACTGCAATGGGTATCAAGGCAATTGACCGTTTTGCTGTCATAGCCGCGCCTTCGATCATTATCATTTCAATCTGGATTTATGCCAGAATGCAGGGAATGGTATCAAACAAAGGAATCGATCTATTAACATACCAAGGTTCTGCAGAAACAACTACCTGGCTTGTGGTCATGATAGCGAATATGGGATTTTGGGCTACTCTCGCAATAGATATCCCTAACATAACAAGATATATTAAAGCGCCAAAAAATGAGAAAAACTGGTTTAAACGTAACAAAAACAATTATCTGCCTCATATTACCGCATTACCGTTGGTCCAGACATTTATGGGTGTAATAGGCGCTGTGAGTTTACTCGCAACGGGTTTATGGAACCCCATTGAAGTAATTCAGGAAACTGCCACAGGATGGATCATGGTAGTTCTGCTAGTTATGGTTGTCTTAGCGCAGTGGTCTACAAATACAGCAGCCAACCTTATCCCTGCTACATTAACATTTGTAAATGCGGGTTCGAGAATAAACCTATCATATGTCAGTGGTATTATTCTTGCCGGAGTAGTAGGAACGCTGTTTCAACCATGGGCGATCTTGGATCAACTATTTCTTTATCTCGGTTATTTTGGCGCCATCCTATCAGGCGTAGCAGGCATTATTATGTGTGATTACTACATCATTAGAAAAAGACGGGTGAATGTCAAAGAATTATATGAACCGGAGGGCCAATTTAAATACGATCATGGAGTTAACTGGGCCGGTTTGATTTCCTGGGCCATTTCAGGAACCCTAGCTGTTTATTTTATCGAGTATATGTATTTCGTCGGTTTTCCGCTTGGCTTTGTCTGTTACTACGTACTAATGAAGTCCTGGTACTTGAAAAAACACCCACAGAAGGAAGTTGAATCAAACTTTTCAGATGAATATCTTGGCACAACGGTTGGACGCGATTGGGAAATTGTTACTGGAGGCAGCGAGCAAGAAGTTGCCTCAACAAAAGCCAAATAAAAATAAAAGAGTAGGAGGTTTTGCGTCTCCTACTCCTCCTTTTAAAGGAGGATTCACGAAATTTGGACTAGTTCAAAGGCTCACTCCAAAGGAGGATTTTAACAATGAAGACATTAATTAAAAACGGAAAGATTGTTACCAGTTCAGATATTTATGTGGCAGATATATTAATAGAAAATGAACAAATATCGTTGATTGGTAATGATTTACCTGTCGGCAGTAATATGAAGGTTGTAGATGCGGAAGGTAAATATGTTTTTCCAGGTATGATAGACGAACATACTCACATTGAAAGCCCATTTGGAGGAACAGTTACTGCTCCATGGAAAACTGAAAGTGTTGCTGCAGCCCTGGGTGGAACTACAACAGTTGTAGACTTTGCCCTTCAATCAAAAGGCGAGTCCCTTATGGAAGGAATAAATAGGTGGCAAAAAAGGGCAGAGGGCCAATCGGCAATTGACTATGGGTTTCATATAGGAGTAACGGATTTACGGAGCGAAACCATTAAAGAAATCCCTGCCATCGTAGAAGAGGGCATCCCAACCCTTAAAGTGTTCATGGCATACAAAAGCGATTTAATGGTAGATGACCAAACGTTATTTCAAACATTGGAAGCCTCAAAAAAAGTAGGAGCCCTTGTTATGGTTCATGCCGAGAATGGGGCAGTGATTGATCTTCTACAGCAGAAATGTTTGGAAAAGGGACAGGTTGAACCTTATTATCATGCCGTGAGCAGGCCGATTGAAGTGGAAACAGAAGCGACAGCGCGTGCCATCTCAATTGCCGAAATCGTTGGAGCGCCATTATTTATTGTCCATGTTAGCGGTGAAGAACCAGCTCAAAAAATCAGGGAAGCTAAAGCAAAAGGGTTGCCAATATACGCGGAGAGTTGCCCTCATTATTTATTCCTTACGATCGAAGAATTAAAAAAACCAGATTTTGAAGGCGCTAAATATGTCTGCTCTCCTCCATTAAGGGAACAAAAACATCATGAGGCCTTATGGAAAGCGTTACAGGACGGGACACTGCAAGCGATTGGTTCCGACCATTGCGCATTTAATTTCAAAGGCCAGAAAGAACTTGGAAAAGGAGATTTCACGAAAATCCCAAATGGAGGCAACGGAATTGAGCACAGGTTTACTTTGCTTTATACATACGCTGTAAGAACAGGCAGCCTATCATTAAACAAATTGGTTGAATTGTTGTCAACAACTCCCGCTAAAGTAAATGGGCTATTCCCTAAGAAAGGGACGATTGCTGTCGGAAGTGATGCGGATCTTGTTTTATTTGATCCGAAGGGCAGAAAAACCATTTCAGTTGAAACATCTCATCAGGGTCTTGATTATGATATGTTTGAAGGCTTTGAGATCGATGGCATTGTATCGGATGTGTTTTTAAGAGGAAGACAAATTGTAAAGTCCGCAAAATATATAGGGACCTTAGGTGATGGGAAGTTCCAGAAAAGGGAACCTTATGGGTTATGCTATGAATCGATCAATTATCAAGACAAAATACCTCAAAGTGTATAGATCTTAAACGTCACAAAAGTTTTCAAATCAAAGGGGATATCTAGGCTCCATACGGAACCTGGACATCCCCTATTTTATTTCAATCCGTTCATCCTGAAATAGTCTGTTTCGGCGGTAAAGTATGTTGGTTTCCGGCCATGTTTTTTGCATACCACCGCTTACCGTGCCAGCGTTGGTACATCCAGGCGAATGCGGGAAGCGGCCCACGCTTATGGAGCCAAAATTGTTTGGGTATCTCATTCTTAGGGCCAATCCTCCCAGGAACCACTTCCGCAGTGACGATTCCCGGGCCCTCCTCACGTTTTCGGATGGATAACACGTTTCCGTCTGCATCTACTATCATCGCACCGGCCTCGTAATAGCCGCGATATTTTAATGGCATCCAAGGCATGTCGCATTCGATGGTTCCACAGTGGGAGGCATGGACAACCGGGGTTCCTACGAAAGTGGCAAATGAACTGACGGACTCAAGGGCTGTCCGGGAGTTTTCGGTTTCCCAATTACTTGTCACCGATTTGGGAAGCCATTCGGGAACGCTCCACCAGCAGCTGCCGCCAACAACCATATCTACCTTCCCCAGGAATCTACGCGCGGTCTGCGACCTCATGAATTCCCAGCACAATGCAGAACCGACAGTCATATCGGAAACTTTGATCGTGCCATCATCTTTACCGCCCACGTAGTAACAATTTTCCCACATTGTAGGCAAATCCTTATCATGGCGGCCCAGAATCCCCTGGGGGGAAGCAAGAAAGAAAGCGTTGCGTACTTGTCCATCGTCGTCCCGGCATAGAAACGAACCGCCGACAATTGCGTTATGCCGTTTAGACAAACTCTTCAACAAAGTCAATCCCGGCCCGTCTTCTGGCAATGCTGTTTTTATGAGCCGTTCATCAAAAGCCATGCCTGTCGTAAAGAATTCCGGGAGGATGATCCATTTTGCACCTCGTCCAGCTGCTTCATTTGCTAATTTTTCACATGCGGCCAGATTGGCATTTACATCCCCAATAACAGGTTGGAGCTGGATAGCTGCAACTTTTATTTTCGAAAATTTGTTGGCTGACAAACAATCACCCCAATAATTTATTTTATATTCTGAATATTTGATTTAATATTAGCTGAATCGAGATAATAAAATCAATTATTTGGATTGAAATAAAAGGGGACTTCACTTTAATTATAAGAAAGAGCATTTTTATGTAGAGACAAAGTATTGCATAATAATATTATGTATATATAATACTTCAGTCCGTTTTTTGATGAGAGAACTAAATTCGCAAGTATTATTTCTAAAGTTGGTATTAGTTTTCTTATTAATGAAAAAGCTAGATTTCATATGAAATACTTGGTGAAGTTTGTCATAATAAGATAGTAGAAAGGAGGGTAATCATGGTTCGATTGTATGCTGCCTTGATCGGCCTAAGTCTGATATGGGGTTTATCTTTTGTGTTCATGAAATGGCTGCTTCCGGTAGCGGGAGTATGGGGAATTGTGTTTCTCCGCTGTTTAGCCGGGGTTGCGGTGCTGCTTCCGGTATTATGGTGGAAGCGAAGTGAAATAAATTGGAAATTACCTTGGAAGGCATTGATTATTGTTGGGATTTTTAATTGCGGCTTGGCTTGGGCGCTTATTCCTTTAAGTGAAACGGCAATCAACAGCAATACAGCGTCAATCCTCAACGCAACGACTCCGATTTGGACGGGCCTAATCGGCTTTATTATATTTTCATTTGTGCTCACTGCCCGTCAATGGATGGGAATCCTAATCGGTTTTTTTGGAATTTTGGTTTTGATGGATTTCCAGGTGGGTGAACTTTTTGGCACGGAGTTTATTGGAATCGGAACCATGCTTCTGGCATCCATTTGTTACGGATTCGCAGGTCAATTGACGAAACGTTTTCTTTCTGATACTGGTGTATTGGTTATAACGACTTTTACATTATTAACGGGTGCTGTGAACGGCTTAGCCGGGATGCTGTTTACAGAACCAATCCAAATCGAAAAGATTATAGATCCTCTTGTGATCTTTGCCATTGTGGGGCTGGGTTGCTTTGGTTCCGGACTTGGACAACTTATCTATTTCTACATTAATAAAAAAGGCAGTCCGGAGTTAGCGTCTTCTGTGACATATCTGATTCCGGGTACAGCTATGGTATGGGGATATGTTCTGCTTGGTGAATCGATCACGCCAAATGTAATCCTCGGTCTGTTGATTATTTTCGCTGGAGTCTATCTGTCTTCAAGAAAGCAAAAGACCAAGCGTGTAAAGCCGGATGCGTCATCCCAGGGTGCCGGAAGAATAAAGCAAGCGAAATAGAATGTGCAAAAAATGGCCCCCAGCTTACTATTTGGGGGCTAAAAAATTAAATTTTTGGCCGGGTGGTTTTACTTCTGCTTCAAAAAGTCAATTTGGTAGGGGTTACTGCCAATATTCTTACGCATTTCGGGTGTGATACTAATTGACTTGTTTGCGCTTCCATTTCCTTCAACGTGGGTGGGCTCTGTGCTTCCATCATAATAAACCGGTTTCTGCTCCATTGTATCCACTCCAATGGTTTCGTTTTGACAAGCATATGCATCAAGCTGACGGTGATACTTATTAATATGCTAGCCTTTATCATTAGATTCGACCTTTTCATCTAATTCCTTCTGGAGTTAATCTTAATGTAGCTGAAAAGTGGGAATAAATACCCATAAGCGTTATTTCTGATTTTATTTTATGTTATGGTCTGTATTCAATTTTTTTAAGGTTTCTTTATCGCAAATGACAAACAGCTGTGCATCTTCAGGTATGGGATGATGCAGCTTTTTGTTGATATGGAGGTCGCTATGGTCAGCTACGAGCGTAGCTCCTTTATCGAGAAGGTCGATGAAGGCATCGCGGTACGTTTTCCATTCTGGACGCCGTTGTATTTCATGCATGCCTTCATCATATTGCTTGCTCATTAATTCCGTATACATTCGCGTAACGCCATGATGGAACAGGGAACTCACTGCCGCCTGTGAAATCATTTCCTGGGTAGGTACAAATTCATCGACTTTGACATGTTTAAATAAACGGATATGGTGCTGGTCAAGGACTTCTGCTGTTACATGGATCGATAAATTCATTTCTTCCTCAATGGAAGTGATGGCCGTGGCGACCAACAGTGTTTTTCCGTCTACCAACAAAGGGTCTTTGTGGTCTTGTGTGATTTGGTCTGCAAAAATGATAACGCCTTTTGCTTTTGGCAAATTTGCGCGCATCAATGTTGCATGGTCTGTTGCATCTCCACGCACATAAAAAACACGGTCATGATCCCAAGGTGATTTTTCCAGGTTGCTAATGATGACAGTGTCCGTATTTGCATCGGATTGTAGAATTTCTTCGGTTGCTATTTTCGATTTATTGCTCCATCCAATCAGGATGACATGGTCTTTGCCTGTATAATCCATTTTTCCACCAACCCTGCGCTTTTCGAAATTATTAACAAATTGCACGATTTTTGCAATAAAAACACTTATTAGACCGATGCCAGTGATATACAAGCACATCGTAAAGATTTTCCCGGCATCAGTTACAGGTGCGTAATCACCAAAACCAATCGTTGCAAGTGTTGTAAGCACCCAGTAAAAAGAGGTAAGAAGAGAGCCGAACGTTGTCGGCTCCAAGTAAAAGGCTATAAAAGCTGCAGTGATTATGTATATAAGAAAAAAAGGAAAAAAAATCCTAGCCCGGACCTTTATTAGATTGAATAAAATTTTTCTTATAGTCTCCATTGGGTCTCATCCTAACTTTCAAAATCATCGGTCAACACTATTATGAAGAAAAAGTGAAAAAAGCATACCGCAGTCAAAACTAAGCGACTAAAATCATGCAAGTCTATTCCCACTAGATTAAACCCATAAACCTTTCCATTTATAAATTCTTACTTAATAAACTTTTGAATGAACCTAAGAACTTTAATTTGTAATATAATTTGAATATACTTAAGTTTCTGTTTTCTTAAAAGAAATATGTAAATCAGTGCAAAGAGGAGGATTTGATATGGCAAACCAAGAAACCAAAGTGCGGGTAGCAGTGGTTCAAGCAGCTTCCGTGATCATGGACCGGAAAGCCAGTACAGAAAAAGCGGTAGGTTTGACTCTGCAGGCAGGGGAAAAAGGAGCAAACATCGTAGTTTTTCCTGAGGCCTTTATTCCTGCATATCCAAGGGGGCTCAGCTTTGGGACAAGCGTAGGCAGCCGTTCGCAGGAAGGGAGAAAGGACTGGCTTCGTTATTGGGAAAATTCTGTTACTGTGCCGGGAGAAGAGACAGCACTGTTAGGCGAGGCAGCCCGAAAAGCTGGAGTCTATATGATCATTGGTGTTATTGAGAGAGATAACGAGTTTAGCAGAGGGACGCTTTATTGCAGTGTATTATTTTTTGGGCCAGATGGCACGCTGTTAGGGAAGCATCGAAAATTAAAGCCGACAGCTTCTGAACGGCTGATTTGGGGGGAAGGTGATGGAAGCACACTGCCTGTGTTTGATACACCTTATGGGCGCATTGGAGCGTTAATTTGTTGGGAAAACTACATGCCGTTAGCGAGAACCGCCATGTATGCCAAAGGTGTGCAAATATACATTACACCAACTGCAGATGCAAGGGAACTATGGCAGTCGACCATCCGCCATATTGCTGCGGAGGGAAGATGCTTTGTTTTATCTTCTAACCAATACGTAACAAAGGATATGTACCCGACAGATTTAGCCTGCTACTCAGAATTGGCTTCTTCACCAGAACAGATGAGTATCGGGGGCAGTGCTATAGTAGGTCCACTGGGTGAATATATGGCAGGGCCGGTGTTCGGCAAAGAAGATATCCTGATCGCCGACCTGGATTTACGGGATATTGCTTCTAGCCAATTTGATTTTGATGTCGTGGGTCACTACTCCCGTCCGGATGTGTTTCAGCTGCACGTGAATGAACAAAAGCAAGAGAGCGTGAAATGGCTGGATTCAAAAGTTCAAGCAGAAAAGTAACTATATTATGAGAAAATGTAAGATGAGCCTTTGTAAAAGGCGAAGACACAGAATGGTTATAGACGACCGCTTTTAAGTGAAGCGGTCTTTTTCTTTTTGTTGGAAGTTAATTTGCATTGAGGCCGTTGAATGTAAATCTCCAAAATTAAAATGGTTGATCTAATGCAGAATTGTTGATTTTTTCCGAATTATATTAATTAAGCAAGGAACTTTACATTACGTACGAATCGTTATATGGTGTATAAGGATCATAAATCCGACTAATTTTATTGGATAAGGAGAGAGTTCAGTGGCACAGACTACTGTAAATACACCCGCAAACTGGAATCATAAATCCACAACGGTTGTCACTAAGCTTAGCCCGGTTCAAAAACCATTGGTTGCCACCGGGATTCTGGCAGCAATCATTCTATTAATTGCGATTGTCACCAAGGCAAACTGGATTCAGGGTATCCTGTTTATCATCGGCCTTGCCCTTGGTGCAACTTTATTGCATGCCCGCTTTGGGTTTACATCTGCCTTCCGCAGGCTCGTTTCAGTAGGAAATGTTCAGGGGCTTCAAGCGCATATGCTGATGCTGGCGATTGCCACTACGTTATTTGCGATTATTTTAAGTACTGGTTTTAGCTTTACCGGGGTTAAGCCGGTCGGCTATGTTTCGCCTGTAGGGGCAAGCGTGTTATTTGGAGCATTTATTTTCGGAATAGGGATGCAGCTTGGAAATGGCTGTGCCTCCGGGACTTTGTATTCTGTTGGTGGAGGGTCGTCTTCAATGGTTTTGACGCTCATTTCCTTCATCGCAGGCTCTGTTCTCGGTGCCTACCATTTCACATTTTGGATGGAAGATACGCCTAAGCTTCAGCCAATCTCCCTCGCTGAATCTACCGGTCTCGGTTATTTTGGAGCTTGGCTGGTTCAAATGGCTATGTTTGCGGCCATTTATTGGGTCACCCTCCTAATTGCAAAAAAGAAAAATCCGCCGATGATGAAGCCGCTGCCGACCACTTCAGGATGGAAAAAGATTGTCCGCGGGTCATGGCCGCTGTTCGCTGCTGCCATTATCCTGGCTGTCTTAAATGCCTTGACCCTTACCATTAGGGGAAATCCATGGGGAATCACTTCTGCATTCGCTTTATGGGGAGGAAAGGCTCTGGCAGCAGCCGGAGTTGACGTTGCCAGCTGGGGTTATTTTCAAGGGGCAAACGGAATGGCCCTCACGCAAACGGTTTTGGCCGATTCCACAAGCGTCATGAACTTTGGCATAATGTTGGGTGCTTTCATTTCTGCCGCTTTCCAAGGTACATTCAAGCCTAAGAAAATCAAGCCGGGTGTAGCAGGAGCTTCGATCATTGGGGGAATCCTGATGGGATATGGAGCGCGCCTTGCCTTTGGCTGCAACATAGGAGCTTACTTTGGAGGAATTGCTTCCTTCAGCCTGCACGGCTGGGTATGGATGGTCATGGCCATGCTTGGCACATTCTTGGCATTATTCATCCGTCCGCTGTTCGGACTTAAAAACCCAAAACCGACAGATTCAATTTGTTAATATTTGTCCAATACAGAGGAGCAACCATGCGGTTGCTCCTTTGTAGTTAAATTTTTGGTTCAAACATTTTACAATCGGTTTCTTCCATTGTTGGTGCTTATCTTCCTTTGTGGCTGACTATGTATATCGAGTCGGCCACGCATTTATTGCCTCGAGCCCATTACTTGCCGTTGTTAACCTCACATAGTACATCATTAGCCATTTAAATCCCTTCCTTCATGGAATTCCTCTTATCAATTACATTACCTTTTTGTGTTAAAGGAAAACGTTTTCCCTATTCCAAAAATAGGGTAGTGGAATTGGATTAGCCAAGTTCAATCCACAGGAGTTTTCATGAAAAATCCCCATCGGAAACCTATTCCAAAGGGGATTTCATTGCTGTTAAGGTTTTAAAACGACTTTAATTACTTCATCTTCATGATCATTGAAAATTTTATAAGCATCACTTGCTGCATCTATAGGGAGTTTATGTGTAATAATCTCGGTAGGGTCAAATTCGCCGGACGTAATTTTGTCAAACAGCATCGGCATATAGTGGATTACCGGTGCCTGTCCCATCTTGAGCGTTACATTTCTCTCAAAGATATTGCCGAGCGGAAACATATTATACATGGAGCCATAAACACCCGTTAACTGTATTGTTCCGAACTTTCTTACCGCATTGAGGGCAATCTTGATGGCGCTTATCGTTCCTCCTTGAAGTTTAAGCTTTTGCTCCACCGCTTCAATTACAGACTTCTTTCCGTCCATTCCGACACAATCGATGACTACATCGGCTCCACCTTCAGTAATTTGCTTTATATATGAACCAGTATCATCATATTTGCCGAAATTGATGGTTTCTACATTGTTCATTTTTTTTGCATGGTTCAAGCGGTAGGGGAGATTATCGACAGCAATGACACGTTTTGCCCCTTTCATCCAGGCGAATTTTTGGGTCATTAAGCCAACAGGACCACAGCCCAGCACAACTACAGTATCACCCTGCTTCACTCCTGAATTTTCGACACTCCAGTAAGCAGTCGGCAGGACGTCCGACATAAAAAGCAGGGCTTCATCCTCCAGCTCGCAAGATTCCGGGATGACAAACGGCATGAAATTGCCAAATGGCACACGCAACAATTCCGCTTGGCCCCCGGGATGATTGCCATAACGTTCGGTGAAACCAAAATAACCGCCTGTATCAGCAATTTCTTTATTGGGATTAGAATTGTCGCATTGGCTTTCCATATCATGTTGGCAGTAGTAGCATTGTCCACATGAAATATTGAAAGGCAGTACAACCCTGTCACCTTTTTTTACTTTTGTCACTTCCGGGCCTACTTCCTCGACGATTCCCATTGGTTCATGACCAATCACATAACCTGGGTGTGTTGGAAGCGCTCCCTGATAAATATGAAGGTCGGACCCACAAATAGCCGTTGAAGTAATCCGCACAATAATGTCATCATTCTTCTGAAGAGTTGGATCCTCTACCTGTTTCACTTGAATATCCTTTGCCCCTTGAAACGTAACTGCCTTCATTGAAAAACCTCCTATTATAATAGATTCGTTTTTTAATTTTGATATGCAGAAGGGAATCACCCCTCCGCTTTATTGCTTTATAGCACCGGGGGACTGACCCCTTTACAAGAGTTTAGGAGCTTCAGCAAGGGAATGGGCATCGTCTTCATCTTTTTGTGCAAAGTCTGTTCCCAATAGGGACTGTTCCTTGTATGATGTTTGTCCGTCTGAATTTAATGGTTTTTTTTGAAGTGTTTGATCTTTATAAGTTGTGTCATTGTTAGTATCCATCTTTAAGAGTGGCTGCGTATTGCTGTAAGTGGTGGTGCCACTCATCATGGATTTCAGGAACGGGAGCTGGTTCTTTAATTTTTCGATATTTTCGGGTGTTGCAACCGATTGGATTTGTGTCATGACTTTGTCGCGGGATTGCTTATTCCTGAGCATGTAGGTAGCTGCTCCAATGGCTAATGTACCAATCATCTTGTTTTTTGTAATCATTATGTGATCTCCTCCTTATTTTATCAATGTATAGTGTCTATTCCCTCTTAATCCTTCCACTAACCATAAAACAGGCAGACACCGGGTCGTATATTGCTTTCGGATCATACGGTAGTTCTAATTTAAATATTTTAGTGAAAAAATTATCAATATCTCAAATTAGCAAAATAAGAAAGGGGAACGACGGGCTACTATGGTATGTATAAAAATAACCATATGCAAGTACCCGTATTAGGTAAAAGGCATGACACCCATAATAATAAGCGTATTTCCATGATTGCTTATGCACTGGCAAATCTGGCTTGGGACGGGAATAATTACGATAACATGAATGTGAGGAAGGTCGATAAGAAGAATTTCCTGCAACTTTAGTAATATTTGTCTATTGATGTCTAAAAATGGGTAGGTTACTATAATTTTAATAGATGGGAGAATTTTAGAAGAGTCAGTATGAGGATACTAAATGAGTAGATGTCCCTATGTTCAATTCAAAGCAATAAACAAGTCAATAATTAGGATAGTTTTTTTTCAAAATCTGAGGATTGCAGCCATTATTAATTCGAAATATAAAAACCGGTTAACCGGCAAAGGGTGAGAGTATGAGAAAGTTAGGCAGAGCATTTATCTTATCTTCAGTTATTATAACGGGTGCATCTACTGTGCCTTTTGGCCATGAAGGCGTACTGATAGCTGAGGCTGCCAGTGTGAAATTTAGTAAAACATCTTTTCAAACTACTGCTAATGTGAATTTACGTGCTGGTGCTGGCACGAAATATAACAAAGTAATTACTATCCCGAAAGGCAAAGTTGTCACTTCGACAGAAAAAAATGGATCATGGTATAAAGTATCATATACATATAAGTCGAATGGGAAAAATGTAACAAAGACGGGGTGGGTAGTGGGTTCTTACTTAAAGGAATATTATGAATATACCTCGATCGCTAAGTCCTATTACTTTACCAAAAAGACAACCAATCTTTATCCTGCACCCGATACAAAGAAGAAACAGCTTTATACAGTCGGAATGAATAATGGATTTTATTCTACGCAAAAAATAGTAAATAGCAAAGGGCAAGCGTGGTACCGTGTCGCATTTAAAGGAAAAACAGTCTATGTAAATGGCAGTGATGTAACAAAAAATGTTTTTACATCTTTCACAAAGACAACATACCAGGCAAAAAAAGATTCTTACTTATTTGAGTTTTATGGTAATGCTCATAAGAAAATAGTTAAAATCCCAAAAGGTGCTACCGTTTCTTCCAATAAAAGAATAGGCGACTGGTATTTGATAACTTACGGTGGAAAGACAGGATATTTCTATATTGGGGATTTTACTAAGTACGTTCCGCCAATCACTTATACATTTACAAATACAAATGAAACCTATTATTTTACCAAACAAACCGCCAAACTATATGCCACAGCGGATTCCAGAAATAAAGAAGTATATGCCATACCGGCTGGCAATGGTTTCGCATCCACTCAACAAGCTAAAAACAGTTTGGGAGAATTGTGGTACCGTGTGAATTATGAAGGAAAAGATTTATATGTTAATAGCAAAGATGTTACCTCTGAATCTTTTACGACATTTGCAGAAACAAAATATATAGCCAATAAATCTACCGATCTTTATGCCTCTTTCGGAAATGCCCATAAGAAACTGGCCGAAATTCCAGCGAACACTGTCGTTTCTTCAGCGAAAAGGATTGGGGATTGGTATAGTGTCACATACAATGGTACTCTAGGATATATTTATATAGATGATTTTTCAAAAGCTATAAACGAAGTACCAATTGCAGCCAGTAAACTCACATATATTACGACTTCGGCTGTTGCAGTAAAAAAATCGGCTGATGAAGCCTCTGAAATTATCACTGAATTGCCAGACTTAAGCGTCGTCAGTCCAACACATAAGGTTTCAAACGGGTGGTATAAGATTAGCTTCGACGGCAAAACGGGATATGTACCTGGGATTTCATTGGGAATAACGGGTGATCCAATGGAAAATAGGGATGGTTATCAGTTTATTGACTTACGTACGCAATCGCCTGTTACTGCGCAACAAATCAATGATTACATCACAAAAAATGTTGCAAATGGAAAAATAAGTATACTGACAAACAAGGGGCAACTATTTATTGACGCAGCCAAGGAATATGGTGTAAATGCCCTTTACCTGGCGGCTCATGCCATTCATGAAAGTGGATTTGGAACTTCTCATATAGCATTAGGAAAGAATAATCTATTTGGTTTTGGTTCTTTTGATGCAAGTCCTTATATTGCTTCGTACCGATTTTCAACAGTAGATAGCAATATCAAGTACATTGCCCAACAAATGAAAGCTACTTACTTAAATCCTGCCTCTGGTAATTGGAGATTCAAGGGGGCTTACCTGGGATTCAGCACCATGGATATGAATAACAAACGAATAGATTCCAAGAGTGAAGGCATGAATTTTTATTATGCTACTGATCCGAATTGGGGAAAAGGCATTGCAAGACATATGCAGGCGATATTACCTTATGAAAAAGCTTATTCCACCGGAGCCGCTGATCCTATCGTTCCGAAACTGCCAGCCATTCCAGTCGGAAGCGATGTGTTTCCGGCGGGTATCCAAGCTAAGGCTAATAAAAAATTAGTGTTATATAGTGAAAAAGGAGCTACTGATTCTGTACTCGACTTGGAAAGCGGCGACGAGTTCTACTTGCTTGAAAAAACCAATGACTATTGGATTAAAGTTAAGGTAGAAGATAAAATATACTGGTCCAATGTTAAAGAATTTCATAAATATAAGGAATATATGTCTGTCCTGAATCTTGGCAGGACTCTTGCCATTAATCCAAAATTAAATGTTAGAAAAGAAGCAACTACTGCAGCAGAAGTGATTACTCAATTGAATGTCAATCATTATGTTCAATTTGTTCTGGAAAAAGATGGTGCTATTACTAGGGATGCTTCTAAAAACTGGTATAAAATTAAACTGGCCGATGGAACGATTGGATGGGTAAGTGCTCAGTATGTAGTGCAGGAGCTTAAATAATCCAGTTTAAACAAATTTCCTTATGCGTATAATTTCGCTTTCTAAACTAGTGTCATATCTTTTGTATGACTTTTGTTACCCGAATACATGGGTATGTCCCTTTAGAATAGTTATCGAAATTCCGATTCAGCAAAGGCCGTTTTCCTGCGGCCTTTGCTATATGTATGATTGATTTTTATGGAAAGTGGATTTTTATGATAATAGGTTTCGCTATATCCTATTTTTGGTTATAGCCTTTTTTTATATTGGTAGAATATAATTAATCTGTAAACATACAAAAACGGAAAAAGAGGGAAACGGATGAAAAAAATTACTGGTAGTGTGCTTGCATTCATTTTATTTCTATCAATCTTGCCCATGACATCATTTGCCGCACAGGATCCAACGTTTGACGAGGATATGGAAGCATACTTGAAAGAAATAAGCGACATACGAGGATTTGAGGTTACACGGGAAGACATAGACAGCGTGTTGGCAAACGATTACGAGCAACTCGAGGATTATGAGAGTGTTGAAGAGTTATCAGTTGTCCTTGGTGATGTAATTAAAGCCGATTACAGCAACTTGGAAGACTACCTTGCTGAAATTGACTTAACGGTGGAGCAAGCTAAAAATGTGCTATTGGAAAATGATGATGAAATCGATCATTATATTTTCGTTAACGACCTACTTAACTCCCTAATGTTCTACACCAGCCCTGAAGAAGAATTCGACGAGTTATTCGATGAGGAAACAATGGAAGAACTCTTAACTATTTTTCAAGAAGAGTTTGATATAACGGAAAAAGAACTGGAGAATTTAGCTAATCACTTTGCAGCCATAGAGGAAGAACTATCAACCGACGAAGCAACAGCAAAATTTGAAAAACTCGCTGAAAGAATGATGGCGTTTGAAGACTTTGAGACACTGGACGAATTGACGCCTGAACAAGTTAGTGAAATAATTGCAATTTATGATGAGTTATTTGCAATGCTGCACATGAAATTGGATTTTGCCCTAGTGAAAGATGGAAAAGAAACGCCAATTACCTTGTGGGATGTATTAAAGATGGAAGAGCTTATCAATGCTAAACTAAAGGTCAATATTTACGATTTAGCAGGAAACTTATTGGCAGACCTTCTTATCACAGGCGAAATGGTTGACGGTGAGACTGTCCGCGAGATTGGCCAGGATCTTGGAACCGCAACTGAGAAAGTAGAAAAAGTCGTAAAAGAAAAAACGAAAGTGAAATCAGTTAAAGTGCAAACCGAAAAGGGCGGAAAACTTCCCAAAACGGCTGGCAACTATCTGATGAACGGCCTGATCGGCTTATGCATGGCATTGTCCGGTATCATGCTGTATCGCACTTATAGAAGGGTATAAAAAAGCATTAATGCGCTGGTCGCTACTAATTTTTGACTAAGCAAAGCATCTCTTCAGAGGTGCTGTTTTTTTTGGTGAAGGATCTGAAACCATTTCAAAAATTAATTCGTCTAGTTAATCTGAAACAAATGCCAAGAATACCTCTTCCTCAACAAATTCCGACCGTTAATCATAGGGGCCCTTTAATTAATGCAAAATAGCGATAAGCAGAAAATAAACGGTAATTTCTCAGGACTGGTTCTGGGGGATTCAGCCCCATTTTACATATTGCTTACGGTTATTTTGGCCTGTTTTGATTCCCTTCGAATAGGACAAACCGCAAATGGGGGAGGATTAATAAAGAGGGGGGCGGTATATATGATGGGCACTTTTGAAGTCATTTCATTGTTGCTTAGTTTTGGATTGTTTGTCATTGCTGTTCTTCATTTCGAAATCATAAAGATTCCTGAAGGTTGCATACAAAAGCCTGCTTGCAGTGGAGACGTTCCACTGCTTTTTTTAAATCACAAGCCATTTGCTTTGACCCATATTTTCACTTCGGTGTAAAATGTTTCTCAAGGGAAACATTTTAGTGTTATTGCATACTATTTTAAAAAGGAAAATAAGAATATTGCTTGGACAACAAAAAGATTGAGGAGGAGAGAAATATGGAGGAAAATTTATTGCTGGCATTTGGTCTGACATTAATGGCAGGTCTTGCAACTGGAATTGGGAGTGTCATTGCTTTTTTTACGTCGACAACAAATAAAAAATTCTTATCATTGACCTTGGGCTTTTCAGCAGGTGTGATGATTTATGTGTCCATGATAGAAATTTTTGTGAAGGCTAAGGATGCCCTTGTAGCATCTATGGGAAATACATTAGGGAACTGGATGACAGTTGGTGGTTTCTTTGGGGGAATGCTGTTGATCACTTTGATTGACAAGTTTATTCCAAAGCAGGGGAACCCGCATGAATTGAAGAGTGTGGAGGATATGAACCAACCGGTACAAGAGCAGGAGTTGTTAAAAATGGGGACATTCACGGCGCTTGCTATAGGCATCCACAACTTCCCTGAAGGAATTGCTACATTCACTTCCGCGCTGCAGGACCCTGCTCTTGGCATAGCGATAGCTGTCGCGATTGCTATACACAATATCCCGGAAGGCATTGCCGTAGCCGTGCCTGTCTACTTTGCAACCGGCAATAAGAAAAAAGCTTTTAAGCTGTCATTCTTATCAGGTTTGTCTGAACCGGTCGGTGCATTTGCCGCTTATTTGATCTTAATGCCTTTCTTGAATGATATGATGTTCGGCCTGATTTTTGCAGCTGTTGCAGGCATCATGGTCTTCATTTCCTTGGATGGTCTGCTGCCTGCGGCTAAAAAATATGATGAGGGCCATTTATCCATCTATGGCCTGATTGGCGGAATGGCAGTAATGGCCCTTAGCCTGTTAATGTTTATCTAATTTATATATTTTTTAGGTAACAGCTTTTCCACCCACAAGGAGGCAGACTGAACTTTTGTGACAGCCTGCCTTTGTTACCATATATTAATTATAATCTTTACTACCTACTTAAGGCATATTACACTGTATGTGCTTTTCAGCCTTATGTCTTCTGCCTGTGATACATGCAAGAGATGGCCCATGACATCATCTGTGTGTTCCTCACTATAAATTCTGCACTCTGAGAGTTTTCTAACAATTTACCCAAAAAAAGCCAACCAGAAAGCTCTGGCTGACACGTTTTGTCTAGCTATCGACCTCGACGTCCTGGTTTTGATCCGTTTCCTGGTCCTGGTTAGTATCTTGTTCCTGGTCTGCCTCGGATTCAGAGTTTGAAGTGGATCTGGACCGTACGCGTGCCCTTGAATCAGAATCTACGTCAATGTCCAGTTGGATTCTGGAGTTGCCAGAGTTGGCAAGTTTAGCAACGTTAGTATTACGGTCGGAATTTTTTACTTTATTATCGCTATCCACATCATTTCTGTTTCTTGTATCAAATTCATTATCGAAATTATTGTCAACATCTACGTCCGCGCGCGCGCGGCTATTTGCATCAGACATTCTTATTCCTCCTTAACATTTATATAGCAATATATTCAGTTATAGAAATAAAGGATAGACGGATGAATCAGGTTATGAGTGGATTTCAGTTTTTCGCGCCGGAAAATAGGAGAGGTTTTTACACGTAGCAAGTGTTCAAAGTACAGGGCTGTTTGCGAGCCTTCCGGGAATATTTTCGTTTCTAATGCGCAAAAAAACAGGCCCTATAAGACAGGAGCCTGCTTGTATATTTTCGAGTATTTATATTTTTTGAACGTTTGCTGCTTGAGGTCCTCGAGAGCCTTGTTCTACTTCAAAAGAAACCTCTTGTCCTTCATCAAGCGATTTGAAACCTTCGCCTTGGATTGCTGAATAGTGGACGAATACATCTTCTCCACCTTCGCGTTCGATGAATCCGAAACCTTTTTCTGCATTAAACCATTTTACTTTACCTTGTTCCATGTTGTTGCCTCCTAGTGCGTTAACACACAAAATATTACTATCCCTGTTCGTAGTGATATCAGAGGAAAACGTAAAACTTCTACGGTCCTTTTCACTGAACAAAAATAATTCACTTCCATAGTAACAGAAAATGGAAAGGATAGCAAATCACTGAAATAAACTTTTTAAGAAAACCCGCCCGATTGGCTGAACTCTGTAAAGGAGAAATCAGGCCGGTGAAAATGGCGCATTTGGTCTGTATTCTGCTGTATCCATATAGGAAAGTTTTATCTTTCCTATATGCGAAAAAGGATCATGACATTTAAGACACCATTTCATTCCTTTTTATCTGTTGTTGTTGTTTTGTTTGTTATTCTCGCCATTGTTGCCAGTAAACGCGTCTTTTACGTTTTCAGCTATATTGTTAATCGCTTGGCCGAGAGTGTTCATTACACCTGTTTCCTGGTCGCCATTGCCTTGATTGTTTTTATTGTTAGCTTGATTATTATTTTGCTTTTCCATTATTGTCACCTCCCGATACTAGAATGTGTTAAATTGCTGAACTTATGCCATAACTTACAGGTATCTATGTAAAAAAATTTATCTAGTGTGCTGAAATATTTTATAAAAAGGAGGAAAGTCCCGATTAATAGTGAATATACATTAATAACAATTTGTAAGCGCTTTCTTTTTTTGAAAAAGGGGGAATTGAATGTTGGTCAGTAATTTGGAGGCAAAGGTGGATTCTGGTCATACAATGCGTCCGCGGAGTGCAGGTCACAAAGAAATGCTCGGTTATGGAATCGGTGGCCTGGGAATATTTACAGCCTCGTCGTTAATCGGAACGTTTCTATCGTTTTACTATACTGACATAGTCGGCATCTCAGCTGGTATTGTAGGGACGCTCATGCTTCTTGTGCGGGTTATGGATGGGGCAGCCGATATTGGCATGGGTATTTTAGTTGACCGTACAAAATCAAAGTATGGTAAAGCCCGTCCCTGGATTTTGTGGATGGCTCTACCAATCGGGTTCTCCACCATTTCTTTATTTCTCGTGCCCGATATTGGGATGGCAGGGAAAATTGCGTTCGTGTACGTCACTTTCATTATCTTCAATTTGATTTTCACTGCCGTTTCCATTCCTTTTAAAACACTGCTTGGCATGATTACCCAGGACAATTATGAAAGGGGGCTTGCCAATATTTATTCCGGCTTTTTCACGATGATCGGCAGCCTTCTCGTAATGACATTGACACAGCCGCTAGCTAATAAATTCGGCTGGACTCCGGTCGCCATTACGATAGGAGCGATGGTGCCGATTGCGTTGTATATCACATACAGGTCAACAAGGGAGAGGGTTGGAGCAGCCCAGCAAGATGGATGGGATGGGGATGTTCCGATAAAAATCGGGGTGAAAGCATTATTCGCCAATAAATATTGGCTAATCATCACCCTTTGCTGTGTGATTTCGTATGCCATCATTGCGCTGGGCCAGTCGGCTGGTTTGTATTATGCCACATATATATTTGGGAATACCAACTATTTTTCCTTCATCGGTCTGGCTCTAACGGCCCCGATGGTCATCGGATTATTGTTGATTGCTTCATTGGTAAAAAAAATTGGAAAGCGCAATGTAGCGCTCATCGGGACCGTCTTTATCATTATCGGACAGATCATTAAAATCTTTGGCCCCGAATCCTTGGCCATTTTTCTAATAGGAAGCGCATTTGCCGGGCTGGGTGCGATGCCCATAATCGGTCTTATTCACTCGATGATCAATGATACGATTGAATACGGAGAATTGAAATCAGGTGTCAGGACAGCAGGACTGGTCAATAGCGGAGCCAGCTTTGGAATGAAAGTTGGTACAGGACTAGGAATGGCATTGATCGGCTGGTTATTGTCGTTAGGCAGCTACGCAGGGGGAGCTGCCGAGCAAACCCATTCCGCAGAACAAATGATTGTGGCGCTTAACATCTACATTCCCATGTTGTTGGCAATCGTTCAATTTATCTTCTTAAGGATGTACCATCTTGACCGGGAATATCCCGTTATACTGGATGAACTGAAACAACGGAATATAAGGGATTAAAGGGTACAGGATTGGTTTTTGGATTTTCTTTCGCATGTGTAGGGGATTGATAAATACGGATGGCTCCTATAGGTCAAATGAGGCGGTTGCTTTGAAGGGCAAGTGTCTTTTTCCAATTTTATATGCTAGAACATGCATTTATGATATAGGCTAAAAATTTTTTTAAATCAAGGTTATAATTTACGCCACGAATCACATGAACAATCAGGAATTACACGTATCAAAAGAACATCCAAGTCATATTTTCCACCGGACTCCCATAAATTTTTAGTAGCTTTGTCCACTTAAACAGAAGGGAGAACGGCCTATGCTTAAGAAAGGTAAACTGCTGATGGCAATAATACTTGGCATAGCAATAATCTCATATATAGAAACAAAAGATTTTGAAGTGATGGAAAAACTTCCTGCCAATATCCCGATAGGTGAGATGGAAGAACCGGTGAACAGTGAAGCAGAAGATGATGACACAACAGGAATCATCCCTGAGCTTGAAATAGTGCTGGTCGAAACGGAAAAGATCGATGGTCATATCATCGAGAAGTACCAGGAATTTGAGGTATACAAATCGACCGATGGAAGAGTAGTCAAAAAAGTTCCTACTACTCATTATAACTACATCCGCTATCAGGAGGATTTTTAGGGTAATTTTATGCAAAAAATAAGGATAGAGCGGGAACTGAGTGCTCTATCCTTTGACAGTTGATATTCGAATCAGATATTATTTTCCTTTTTTTACCTCGTGGAGAAGGTCCGGGAAATTCGTGAACATTCCGGTTACACCCCAGTCAATCAATTTCTTCATCGTTTCCTTGTCATTGACCGTATAAGGGTGAATCTCAAGTCCGCTCTCAACAACCTTTTGAACATATTCCTGGTTAAGGTATGTATAGTTCGGGCCAACGCCAATCGCATATTTTTTGATTTCTGCAATTTCTGCATCCGTAATGGCCGCATTCGTCCTATAAGAAAGCAATTGAACCAATTTAATGGAAGGATCCAATTCATTCATTTTCAGGAGACTCGCTGAACTAAATGACTGTACAAGCAGTGTTTCCTTATTAATATCGTATTTGTTTACAAGGCGAAGCAGTTCTTTTTCCATGCCGGGATATACTTCAGGTGATTTTGTTTCGATATAATATTTTTTATTTTTCCCGAATGTTTGGAACACCTCTTCAAGAGTCGGGACCTGGATTCCGGCGTATTCAGTGTTTGCGTATTGCGGATATTTTTCGTTAAACCAGCTGCCTGCGTCAAGCTTCTTGACTTCTTCAAGCGTGTAGTCTTTAACAAGGCCTGTACCATTAGTCGTCCGGTCCAATTTCTCGTCATGCATCGCGATTAGCTTGCCGTCTTTTGTCATCTGAAGATCGACTTCAATGTAATCACCGTGCATTTTTTCACCCATGTTATAAGAAATTATCGTATGCTCCGGAGCATAGCCAGAAGCGCCCCGGTGGGAAACATTGATGATATCCTTATGTTTTTCCTTTGCCATACCGGTTTCTCCCCCCGCCGCAATTCCTATTCCGATTACAAGCACGCCAAGCGCCGACATCCATTTTCTTTTCAATCTGCCCATCTCCCATCTCTTTTAAACTACTTTTTAAGAATAGCAGCAGATTATTAATTTTTATTTAACGAAAGGTAAAGAATGGATTTATTAATAGTTTACTCAGTCTTAACGTTTTCATACCGTTGCCGGTTTAATTGCACATAAAAAATAAATACCTTTAAATGATAGTGGAATTCCCAAGCACGTGTTAGTGTCATTGTTCATACATTAACACTGTGAACGGCGCTTATAGAGAAAAAGTCTGTTTATGAATTGTAATGCATAAAGGGAGGATAACGATGGGATACCAAGAACTATACCATCTATATTTACACCATTTAGGATGTTCCGAAGAATATAAAAGGTAAAAGAGGCTTGTGCACAGGATCCGCGCGCTTATTTCAGCTATGGTGAAAAGGAGAACGAGCATAAGGCACAAGCCTACCATTATAGGGCGCTTATGGGGCAGCAATTCCCAATGCAGTTCGGTGCTGTCCCATTTGGCCAGAGCTATATGTAATCAGGTTGAAACAAAAAAGAGGCTTGGTAAGCCTCTTTTTACATTTATAGTCCATGCTTATTCGGAAGAAGCCGCCATGCATTGGCCAGATTTTTAAAGACCTCATGGTCCTTAGCCGCCTCGCCGCCCCCAGCTTGCTCGCTTAATTCCGCTGAGCCTCTTTCCAATAGATTTCCATACTCACTCGCGAGCCTTGTCAGTGTATCATTAAAATCGGCAGCACCCGGAATTACTTCAATGATTACCAGTAAATGCAGGGAACAAGCAAAACCAATAAGGCCCAATACAGGCGGGATGGATGTTATCTTAATCGTTTCTCTTGCCGTATTTCCCGCCAATCTTTCAAGCTCCAAAAGGTTGTCAATTTGGGTTTTTACAATCCCCGCATCACCCTGTATTTTTGTATCAAGATAGTCTAAGTAACGCCTCCGAATTTCCTCGCAACGACTAACTAAATCATTGGTTGAAGTTTCATTGAAATCAGCCCGGACATTTCCCGCCAGTTCCTTGACTGAGTCAATGATAAGCCTTCTGTAATCGATATCCATCCCAAAATGCCTTTTAATAAAATGGGAATATTCAACCCCGGCACTAGAAGCAGTAATGCCTTCCGCTTCCTTGGCAAAAAACCACTGCCATGTATATGTCTGAAAGATTTCCTTTTGCTGCTCGCTTGACTGTTGCTGGTTAATATCGTTTTGATTTTCCATGCCATTCTTTCCTCCAATTGAATTACAAAACGTTTCATGTTCTGAAGAACGATTTATGTAATACGAAATGATTGTAGGTGCATGTACTTATGGTGTCCAAAGATCAAATTTTAATTTATGGCTACTAAACAGAGAAACCAAGACGATTATGACAAAGGTTTTTTGGTCATCCAACTTCTTTGCTGCCAATTGTAGAAATTACCTGTTATTTGGCTTTCCATTTCATCAATCCTAAAGGGAGGAGGTGACAACTATGCCAAATAGAAACCAAACGGAATACGGAAATTTGGATCAAAGGGGAGACCTCACTGGGCCTGATGATCCCGGTAAGCGCAACCACCCTACACGCCCAACCCATGTATCTATCCAACAAAACGATTCACTGAATGGAACAAACAGAAGCGATTGAATAAAGCGGTTTACCTCGCATTACGCGTTTTGAAGGTTAAACATGTGGTTCTAAAAAGTTAAAATCTGTTGGGGGGGGGTGTCCCCCAGCATGTTCACATGGGGAAGGCACTGATCGAATATTCTAAAAATAAAACCGACAATTGGATACATATGGTAGAATAATTGCAAAGGAAACTGAATCCTTTTATATCATTAGTTAAAAGGGGGAGAAAAGATGAAGTATGGAAATATAGTTCAACTGAAAGTCTATCAAAATATCGAAAAAAATGTGGTGCCGGTAACCTATGAAGATCTGGAAAAAAAAGCAAAGCACAAGCTGGAATCAGGGCCATATCATTACGTAGCTGCATCTGCCGGTGCAGAAGAAACGGCGCGGGCCAATCGCGATGCATTTTATAAATGGAAGATCGTGCCCAGGATGTTTTGCGATACAGATGAACGGGATTTAAGTGTAGAGCTGTATGGAAAAACCCTTCCTTTTCCTGTGCTATGTGCTCCTGTCGGTGTCCAGTCAATTGTCCATACAGACGGTGAATTGGCTTCGGCACGCGCAGCTGCCGCAACAGGCGTTCCGTTTATATCCAGTACAGCTTCAACCCATAGCCTTGAAAAGGTGGCTGAAGCCGCAGGGGAAGGGATTAAATGGTTTCAATTATATTGGAGCAAGGATCGCGAAATTGCGTCGAGCATGGTGAAAAGAGCGGAAAAGGCAGGATATGGTGCGATTGTCATTACACTTGATACCCCGATGATGGCATGGAGGGAAAAGGACATTGAGAACGCATATTTGCCTTTCCTATTTGGGCAGGGGATCGGGAATTACCTGGAGGATCCGGTGTTTTGCTCCCGGCTTGAATGCCCGCCAAGCGAAGATATGCAGTCAGCCATCATGTTATGGTCTCAGGTGTTCGGTAATCCAACTCTCACTTGGAAGGACCTTGAGTATATTCGGATGCAGACCTCCCTGCCTATCTTGTTAAAAGGAATACTGCATCCGGAAGATGCAAAGCTTGCCCTGGCTCACGGAGCTGATGGCATTATCGTCAGCAACCATGGCGGAAGGCAGGTGGACGGCGCTATAGCTGCATTGGATGCACTGCCAGAAATTTGCGAGGCGGTAGGTGATGAAATTCCGGTCTTGATGGACAGCGGGATACGCAGGGGCGCAGATATCGTGAAAGCGCTATCTTTGGGCGCTAAAGCTGTATTAATCGGCAGGCCGTATATTTATGGTCTGGCATTGGCAGGGGAAGAAGGTGTACAGCAAGTGTTAAGGAATATACTGGCCGACCTGGATTTAACGATGGCATTATCAGGTAAAAAATCAATCAAAGAACTTGACCGTTCATTATTGAAAAAAATGTAGGACACCATTTTGACCAAATCCGTTACATATGGAGACAACTGAGCTGCAATTTTGCAAAAAGAAAGCGATCATCCAATGGAGGATCGTTTTTTAATGATGAACATTGTTTGTACAGAAATATTTGATCCCCTCTGCTTCTATTTAAATGTGGGGTAGAATACATCGCTGCCGAGTAAAAAAGCACTTATAAACCATTCAAATGCGCAATAGCTTGATGAAGGCTTGAAAAGGTGTATACATCCTGGAAGCTTACTCCTAGGTTTACCATAGTCTGTGCAATTTCAGGCCTGATCCCGGTTAACTTGGTTTCAATTCCGACCAATTTAAGTGCGGTAATGACTTTGAATATCTGGTCTGCCACCAGGGTATCGATAATCGGCACGCCTGATAAATCAATAATCAAGTAAGACAGGTTCAACAGGGTTCCTTGCGCCAGAGCAGTATCCATTAATTGCTGGGCCCTCTTGGTATCAATATCCCCTACAATAGGAAGTACTCCTATTTGTTCGGTTACACGGACAACCGGTATGGTAAGTTCCCGCAATGTATCTTCTGCCGCAAGCATCTGTGCCGTGTGGCTGCGCAAATAGGAAAGGCTTAACCAATGGACGGCGCGGTCAACGACAGAATCAAACCGGGACAGCACTTCATAAAACTCATCAATCGTAAATTGGTAGGCGTTCGCTTCTTCTTTGATGATCTGGCCAATTGTATCACGATAGAAACGAATTTCCTCAATTGCTACGTCCAATGGCAATTGTAAATTTACCAGTAAATTGACTATGTGATCCCCCCATTTTTTCAGATGCCCGTAAGTGATCTCCAGATCTTCTGAAATTGATTGGGCGTAGATTTCAATAAGATTTTCCCTCCAGGAAGTCAAAGCGTTGATTGTTTTCTCTGAACGATCGTCAGTGACAGCGTCTTGCCGCTGCTGTGCCAATTCTTCTTTTTTCTCCATGACTTTTTTTGTAATATCTATTAATTCTTTTTTTACGGTTTTTGTCTCCATCTTAACCTCCTTACAAATTAATAATAAAAAATTATTCCTTATATTTTACCATATTAGATTCAAACTTTTTAATGTTTTGATTGGGCATTATAAAAAGCAGCGCCAATATCAGTTGAAATGATTTATATTATTGAAATACTGGGTATTAATCAAAAGAAGATGGTAAGTTAAAAGCTTATCTTATGCGCTTTGTGGTATTGTAAATCATTTTTTGGGGGAATGGAGCCATGTCACTGAAATTCGCTTTGAATAAAATAAAAGCAAATTTTTGGATAACACCGGCGCTATATGGCCTTTGTTTTTTTTTCCTGGCAATCGTTAGTATGCAGATCGACCGTGTTGTTACAGATCAAAACGGAGCGACGGAATGGCTGCCTGCTGTTTTATTTACTGATAAAGATTTAGCGCAAACGATATTGAGTGCCATTTCCACTTCCTTACTTACAATGACCACCATCATATTTTCATCGATTTTAGTGGTAGAAACAACTTTTTTGGCGCAGTATTCCCCGCGAACCTTGCAGAATTTTAATGCCGAATCAAAAATACAGCATGGACTTGGGACCTTTATCGGAGGTTATATTTACGCACTTATTTTGCTAATTCAAGTTAGGGAATCTGAGCCGGGCAATGCGTTCATTGTTCCGTCCTTTGCGATTTTGGTAGCTTTTGTCTGCCTCGGCATGTTCGTTTTTTTAATCCATCATGTAACAGAATGGATCAAGGTGGGGAATTTGATTTCGAATATCACCAAGGAGACACTAACCTCGATAGAGAAGAATCATAGGGAAGTTGAGCATGCCCCTTGTTCTTCATCTGAATATAAGGATTTACGGCTTGAAAATGAAAAATCAGGAGAACTAAAGAGTAAGCGGCAAGGATACATTCAATATGTTGAACTGGAAAAAATGATAAAGGTTGCTGCAGAAGAGGATCTTATCATTAAATTTGAAAAAATCCCCGGCGATTATGTCGATGTAGATACTCCTCTTTTAACCGTGTGGAATAGCAAAGAACCATTGAATGCAAACCTTCTGGAATTTATTTTTATTACAGCAGATCAAGAATCAATGGAAGATGTGAAGCTTGGTATCCAAAAGTTGGCGGAAATTGCTTTGCGGGCGATTGCACCAGGAAAAAATGATCCTGAAACTGCGATAAACTGCCTTCAGCAATTGGGCCAAGTCCTGACGAAAATCGCAAAGGTTCAACCTGATGTCCCATATTATTGCGATGAACATGGAAACGTAAGGATCATCCTGGAAAGGCCGACATTCTCCGATTACCTATACGATAGCTTCTTTCAAATCCGCCACTACGGACGAGCGGATGTTTCTGTAATGGCCGCAATCCTAAAAGCTTTAACACTGGTCGCCGAAACCAATGGGCAAAAAACAAAGGATGAGGTGTGGCGCTTTTCAGAATATATCGTTGAAGGGATCAGGGCCGAAGAATGGCTCAGCCTTGACGAAAAATATTTAAATACACATTTGAATGGACTTGCCAAAGCCTGTAACAAGAATTATGCGCCAAAGCTATGATGTAAAAGAATATATCTTAATAAGAAATTGTCCGTTGTGAAGAAATATGGAATAATAGGAAAAGCAATCTATTATTTATAAAAAGCAGGAGAAAGTAATGAAGCGCCTTGTACGAAATTTCATTAACGGGGTTTTAACGATTGTACCGATTATTCTGGTGGTGTATGTGGTTTATAAAACCTTCATGTTCCTGGACGGAATCCTTGGAAATGTCTTAAAACCATACTTAGAGGACGATTATATACCAGGTATAGGGCTGCTGGTGACTATTGTGCTCATCACCTTACTGGGATGGCTGTCGACAAAGTTCCTGACAGGAACGATTTTCAGGCTGATAGACAGGCTTCTTGAGAACATTCCGATAGTCAAGACCATTTATTCTGTCAGCAAGGATACTATCAATTCGTTCCTTGGCGAGAAAAAGTCGTTTTCAAAGGTAGTCCTTGTTACGATACCCGGAACGAATATGAAAAGCATGGGCTTTATCACGGCAGAAGATTTGGAAAGCCTTCACGATCCATTAAAGAACTATGCAGCTGTTTATATTCAGCAAACCTTTCAGGTAGCAGGCTTTACATTTCTGATCCCCAAGGATGAACTTGAGGTTATCGATGTAAAACCGGAAGATGCAATGAAGTTTATCCTATCGGGAGGCATGACTTCCAAGAATGAAAAGAAGAAAACTAAAGGCTAAGCCACCTGGGCATCCCAAAAGATCAACAGTATTGAAAAAGCACGGGCTTTTGCTTCCCTTGCTTTTTCGCTGTGCAGTGCTATAAGTCAATTATTTTCTTTAATCTTCTAATATTTTCCCGTTCTTCCCGTTACTGAATTCATAATATAGAAACCGATAATCAAAACCAGAATAGCCAGGCTGAACAGCAGCGTGTGGACAGGGTTTTCATGATAAACGATAATCAGCCTTATCATGGCCGTAATTCCAATGTAAAGAAAATAGCGGATAGGAAAATGATATTCCTCTTGAAAATATTTCACAATCATGGCGATGAACTCAAAGTACAAAAAGAAAACCATGATACGCTCAAGCAGTTCATAGTATATATCTATGCCCGGGTTAAAAACAGAAACGCTGATCAAATACACGATTTCCTTTACGAGCAATACGCTTAGAATGATCGCCAACAAGATAAGAGCTGTATTTAATACTATTTGAAGAATGACGGAAATTCGGAGGATGGGCCATTTGTTTCTGATTTGCTTTAACATCAATTCTCCTCCCATATATTTTTTTTGTTTTATCAATCATGGCTTATAATAGAAATATGTCTTTTGAAGACCAAACTTATTATTATCAGTATTAGTACAAATAAAAATTCTTTAGTTTAGCTCCTTTAAATATGTAAAATGTTAATTCAATCAGTTTTACCCTTATAGTAAAAGTATAAAACTGGAGGAAAATAATGAGCAGACACTTTATTGTGAACTAAGAAATTAAAATTGATGCACCTTTGATGAAGATTGGGGACGTATTAACGAAATCTGAAATCATACAGCAATGGGTCGAGCTTCCGCAGGATTGACGGGGATGATGTATTGAATAAGGGCTAGTGCAAATTCTCTTGCAGGCAGGAAAAAGGCAATATACTAAATTGGGTAGTAATAGTATTCGAGCCGCAACTTGTACAGTTTACGATGGAAAGACGATTTTTCACCTGTAATCATATCCTATACACACTCGATATCTGAAGAAGAGGGAGGAATTATGCTCTCAATTTCTAGTGGGGATTATTCAAAGCTTCCATATGCCAACCATAATATCAAGCATCGGTTGAGTTTGCAGGATCTAGCCTAACGAAAAATAAAAGACCTGGCAGTACAATAACTAGCCGATTGGCGAGCTTTTTTAAAGGAGAAGACAGAGGAGCAGTTAGGTCTATTACAGGCGGGGTCATAAAGCCTTACATTTAGTCTGGTTCTGCTTTATATAATAGAAGATGTGTTAAACTTTAGTATTGCTAAAAAAGGATGATCGGAGAAATCGATCATCCTTTTCTATCAGGCAAGTTCAAGATTTCTTAGTGATTTTAGAAGGATTATTAATTTTGTATCGAATGTCTTTGTTGAGCTTTTTATCGACGATCTTTGCATCAAAGGTGATCAAGTCCCCAACCTGCAGTTCAAGTTTCTTCAGGGTTTTGCTATATCCGCACCACGCTTCGCCGATTTCGATCGTATTTTCCGTTACGATTCTGACCTGTCCCAGAATTAGGATTTCATCCTCGCTTTCGTTAAAATGGTTGTATTTTGTTGTAAATTCCTCTAACACGGCTTCAAATGATACTTTTTCACTTGGAAGATCAAGCACTTTTTTTGGCGATTTATCCTTCGTTTGCTTGTGAACCTTAGGTTTTTCAGATTTTGGTTCTTCAACTCGCTCTCCAGTTTCAGGCAACTCACCCTCAGATGTCTGTGACGGTATATCCAATACCGACTCCCTGCCGAATGATGGGCTCTGCATTTCCTTCAGGAATGCAGGATGTACACAATGAAGGGCGTCATTGGAAAAGGAGACCACAGCTGTCTCATGGGACCCATTTATTTCATAGCCTTTGATGGATACGGTGTATGTAGTGTTTTCCCGTTTATAAAGAAACTCCCGCTTAGGCGATTTCGCTGAAGCTGATACAAGCCCCCAGTCCTTGATTTTTATCAGATAATCATCTTCATTTTCGAATAACAAGTATCCATCTTTTGGCGGTATAGTCGTGAACAATGTAGGTTATCCTCCTTACAATCTTATTACTTAATATTACAGGAAAAATCGTACAGGAAAAACCCAAAACAATATACAGTCCAGTTACCAGGCTATAAGGCATATGTTATAATATTTAGAATTATCAACGGGATTCACGCCAAATCCGTATAAAATGGGGTGATATATTGAAATTGGCGATTGCTATCATTCTTGCTTTAATCGTTTTCCTATCTTTAAAAATGGTTTTTAACAGGAATTGGAAGCTGGTTTACACTGCGTTTGGACATGATGATTATTTTAGAGTGATTGGCAAGTTAAAACAGGGCGGCGTGTTATACAAAACAAAAAGCCCTGTGAACCTGGAAGAACCTAGCCGCTTCAAGGATATGACCCAATACGATATTTATGTAAAAAAAGAAGATGAACATATTGCGTTGAACGTATTGCATAATGCAAATTAGCTATTCCTGATCCCCCACCTTTGCTTCTATTTAAGGAGAAGACCAATGATAAACAGTCCAATCTAAAATCCCCATTTATTTGATATCTTTCTTAAAAAGGGGGATAAACTTGAAATCAAATAATCTCATAAATTTAATGATTGGCCAGTCTTTAGCGAATATTGGTGATGTCCTTTATATTGTCAGCATCATTAGCATCATTTATAAGCTGAACGGTTCTGCAGCTGCAGTCTCCATTGTTCCATTCACAATCACCTTAGCCATGTTTGTCTCAAGCCTGATGACACCGCTGCTGCTGGTCAGGGTTACGTTAAAAACACTGATGCTCTGGAGCCAACTAGGCAAGACGTTCATTATGTTTGGACTGGGATTTTTCATGATGAAAGGCATCAATCCATCAAACAATTTTGTTTTCTTTCCGATGATTGCGGCGATAGCTTTACTTGATGGGTGCGCAATATAGCTTTAGCATTATCCGGCTTGATTGGCGTTGCCGGGCAGTTAAAAAACATTCCATTGCAAAGGGTGGTCCAGAATAGTGTACCAAAGGAAAAATTGACAACCGTGCATACTTCGTTGGGTGCCATTGGAACGGGAACCTATGGAATAGCAGTGCTGATCATGGGGGGATTGGCCGATTTATACGGAGTACGCATTGCCTTCCTGATCGCCGGCTGTACCCTCTTTTTTGCCAGTAGTATCGCATATAAAGGAAAACAATTATTTGTAAAAGGTGCAGAAAATTCGCTAAAATTATAAATAGGTGGAGGCACTGGATCCATCCCAGGGCCTTTATCAACTTAACTGAATGTATGGATTTTGATGGAGAAGCCATGTGGGAACCAAGGGACCTAAACAACAGGTTATGACGTCTATTGTAGTTGTCTTAAAGGAACGGGATGCCGCCACTATTAATGGTTATTGCTAAAATCGTTGCAAAAGACGTAGGAAAGATGTAGATAAATAGATTTAGGATCATGGAAGATGAGCTTGTTAAAAAATTCGATATACATTTCTAGAATGCTTTCGCGATTTTTCTATTTTCAAGTATATTGGTTTTAGAAAGGAGCCGTGGATATGTCTGCTGACAGTAAGAAAAATATAAACGAAGATGATTTCGGCAGTAAAATAGATAGTCTTATTTATAATGGCGAGGCAACAGTAATAGAAAACCTGCAGATCATCCTGGAAGGCTTCATGGCTACAATGGAGGAACTCTTAGGATTTGAGCATTCAGAAGCGTTTTTGGAGGCTTCTGGATTCCGTACAGGAAAAATGATGGCGAAAAAAATACATACTGGCCAGGGTGTACAAGAAATATTAAAAACGCTTGCCCGGATCTACGCTAATGGGGGATGGGGCAGGATTGAATTTGAACATCTTTCAGAGGAAAAGAAAATGGTCATCTTGAAGCTAGACAATAAAAGGGAAACGAAAATTAATTTTGCATTGAGTGATGAGCATACCCTCAGACCCATTTTTATGGCAGCGCATTTGGCAGGACTGTTTAGTGTACTATTTAATGAGGATATGTGGTACCGTTTTTCGGAAAGACACGTGGCCGGCCTTGGCTATTCCGTGATTGAAATCTTCCGATCTTCAAGCGGCCCTGCGGACAATCTTTCCAGCCGGGTTCGAACCAAAGAGCAAGAACAAATCAAGCAGCTTAAATCCATGGTTGAAGAAAAAAAACATGAACTTACCAACACAATCAGGGAACTGTCTTCTCCTGTTATTCCGGTTTTAGACCATATCGTCGTAATCCCGCTATTCGGCAAATTTGAAGACTCGCTCGCCTCACAACTGACAGAAAAGATCCTGGCCGGAGTAATTGGATTTGAAACGAAATACCTGCTGCTCGACCTTACGGCTGTGAGGGAGCTTGATGAATTCACGCCTGCTGTGTTGCGCAATATTACACAGGCTGTCAATCTATTGGGCGCCGAAACTTTCCTCGTAGGAATATCACCTGCTGTAAGCATGGGGATGGTGGAAAGCAAGGTTGATATTCAGCGTTTCAAGTGCTTTAATACGTTGAAACATGCGTTAACCTATACGTTATCGATCGAGGGCCTTGAGATTGCCAGGCGCCGATGAACAAACATTTCCTTAATTGTTGTCTGTTTGTTTTTCACCTATCAAACGTCTTCTTTTTGTTGAGGATAAGATATTTATCCGGCATATTTTACAAAAAAATGGATATTAACTGTGGTTAGTATTAACTCTTCAATCGAACAAGCGGCTACCTGGTAATGACAGCCGCTTGTACATGTTATTCCTGAATTCCGAACCCATGGCGGGTGAATTTAAATCGGGGAAAAATAAACCGGAATGATTTTTACCTTAAAAGAGAGCGTTCGAAAGTATTTGAATAGTCTGAATACATTGCGTATAATATCATCATACTAACCAGTCGGTATATGTGCCTGTTCGATATTCCATAGAGCGGAACTTTATGGAGGTACTGCTTTATCAAAAATTTTTCAGGGAGGTGCTGTATATGAGATTACAAAATAAAGTAGCGATCATTACGGGTGGAGGGGGAGGAATCGGCCGTGCCACCGCTGCCCTCTTTGCGGAGGAAGGTGCAAAGGTAGTGGTTGCGGACGTGAATGAAAAGCTGGCTTATGAAACGATGAGTTTTATAAAAAAAGGGGGCGGCGAGGCCCTTAGTGTAAACGTAAATATGGCCAATCCGGATGAAGTACTGGAATTGATAAACAAAACCATCGAAGAATATAAAGGACTTGATATTTTATTCAATAATGCTGGGGTTGGCAATGCAGAAGTAAAGCTTGCGGACATGCCAATTGACGAGTGGGACCGTGTTGTCGATATCAACCTGAAAGGTGTTTTTCTTGGCATGAAATATGCGATTCCTGAAATGGAAGCACGTGGTGGAGGTTCCATCATTAACACATCAAGCATTCTTGGCTTGAAGGGAAAGAAATTCGTTTCTCCTTATAATGCTTCCAAGGGAGGTGTGGTCATTTTAACGAAGAATGCAGCGTTGGAATATGGAGGAAAAAACATACGCGTGAACGCCATTGCTCCGGGAGTCATTGATACGGCCATTATCGAAGGCTGGAAAAGTGACAAAAGGAAATGGCCGATCATTTCAACCAGCAACGCCCTCCGGCGGGTAGGACAGCCTGAAGAAGTTGCGAAAACAGTCCTTTTTCTGGCATCTGACGATTCATCCTATATTACGGGAACGACCATTGTGGTCGATGGGGGTGCCCTTACTGTTTAGGTCCATTTTAATTTAGAGCAGTATTTCCTGAGGTGATATTTGCTACTTGTTCATCGGTCAAGAGCTTCATAAGAAATGACATGTTTATTGGCAATGTGGAGAAGTGATACATCATTATTGATAAAGTCAAGTAAAATAAATTAATCTATTAAATTAGAAAAAAGATGGCTGAGTCCATCTTTTTTTGTTTATTAAGGTGGTTTACTAATTCTAGTGAAAAAGTCAATAAGACCTGTTTGGGGTTAAAGGAACCTCCTTGGCAGCGGCGCCCGCTATATATTTTTCAAAGATTTACATCCTCTGAATGTAACATAAAATATTCATCAGTAATGTATTCGGGGCAGTGAATTCTAAACAGGCTGCTCCTAGAGGGTACGTTAAGATATAAATGAAAAATAGACTAAGATGAAATTAACTCCAAGTTGTATCTCAAAAATAATCTCGATAGAATATATTTTTACAACTCCAAAACCCAATAAAAATTCAAAACAAAACATAAGGTAATAATAAAAAACTCTAGGTTTATGAGCCTTTGCAGAAGAGCAGGTACGAAAAAACGAGACAAACGACCTTAAAAAGCAGCCACTTATATTTGGCTGCTTCTTGGTAATAACAATATTCAAGATGATGAACAAGAGCTGCAAGAAGAGCAGCTGGATCCGGAATCACTATGGCTGCCTTCTCCGCCATGTCCGCCACTGCTGCCAGGGCTGTCGTGGCCAAACAATTCACGGAAAGAACCGTCGTTGTCATCTGAGCCAACATATGCGAAATAACCGTAGCTTGCATCGTTATTTTGTTTATACACCTCATGCCAGCGGTTGGTTTTTCCAGATTTATCCTCTTTGAATCTCGCTGTAAACGATTCAAATGTTGACTTAGCATCGCTGCTTGTACTCAGTAGCATAAACTTTTCTTTTAAGGCTCCAATCGGTTCCCTTTCAAATTCGAGAAGAAAATCCTGCCCCTTGCCATGCTTGAAAAATTTGCCCCACACCTTTACTGCGGTTGGATCCACCGTAAACAACTGTACATAGCAAAAGTCAAAAAATGTTCTTTCATACGGCTTGAAAGCAGGCTGAGAATGGGGAATGTGAACAATTCTACGCCCGATAAACTTCTGGCAGAATTCATCATATTCAGCCTCATGTTTTAACATGATGTGCCATAATACATCCACCTTGCTGTTGAACATTTCTACTTTCTGAAAAACGGCAGCCATTATGAAAAATCGTTTTAGCTCCCTCCAATACTCATTCACCTTTTTTTGTGAATAGCGCGGAAAGTGAAGACGGAACTCGGAATTCACTTTTTCCATATAATCGATTGGTAATGCTGAATTTAATTCATGTGATAGATTTGCATTTACGACCTCGGTTTGGGAAAGCGACAAAGTATCAGCATAAAATCTGTTAAATTCCTCGCTGAAACGTTCCATTCGTGGAGTACCATCCCTGTTTCGAAATAAAATTATGATCCCGATGATAATGATAACGCTGAGTACAAAATAGATGAATACCATCTTATCAGCCCTTTCAAATCCTTACATATTCACTCTCATTATATCATTCTATTTTTATAAAATGATTTTCTGATTCGAAAAGCAAAGAAAAATTCCTTTAGCAAGCCACCTGGGCATTGTAGTAATGCACTAAATTTTCCCAAAATCATTGACACTTTAATTGGTGTACAACTAAAATAAAAGCAGTGAATAGTATTTAGTGAATATTCTGAAAAAAGAGGAGTTTTATGGGCCAAAAGGTTTCAATTGGGAAAATAGCGATCCTCCTGTCTGCGTTGACAGAAGAAGAATTGGAATACTTCCGCGGATCCCTAAATGATGTGAAATACTGTCAGGGGAGAGTCGGTTCCATGAATATGCAGAAGGTCATATCTGCTGTGGAAACGGCCGCAAAAAGAAACGGGCTCATCCATGAAAGCTTTTACCGCGAGGCACATGCCTTGTATCATGCCATTTTGGAAGCAATTGAAGGTGTAACGAGGGGCCATCCTTCCATCGGTGAAATGAGCAGAACCGTTGGCCTGCGATTTTCGGTAGTCCGCGGCTATCCTTACACGAATGTTGAGGAAGGAGAATGGATTGCTGTCGCTTTTTACGGAACGATTGGTGCTCCTGTGAAAGGATTGGAGCATGAAACAATTGGTTTGGGAATAAACCATATATAAGCTTGCATTGCCTATAGTCCACTAGTCAGTAGGAGGCGATGATGGTATCACTATGCCATTGTCACCTCCTTTTTGCATTGGCAGGTAAGAAAGTATAAAAGTTTCTTACCTGCATAAAGCGTAACAAAGGCTAAGCGCGCTACTTCCTGTAGCAACGCTTCAGTGACCCACATCATGTGGGCTTAACTACGCCTCTGTCTTCGCCTTTAAAAAAGCTCGCCATCCGGAGAGTTTTCTAATGCGGAACTGATTTCAGGAGGGAAGTTCATGGTTCAGTTATCAGGCCATAATTTGACGTTAGAGGAGATAAGACGGATCGGTTATGAAGGGGAAAAGGTTTCTTTACATGCGGACAGCTTGAGGAAAGTAGAGGAAAGCAGGGCAGCCGTAGAAAAAATCGTTTTGGAAAAACACACGGTATACGGGATTAATACCGGGTTTGGAAAATTCAGCGATGTCATCATAGATGAAGAAGATGTCAACTTATTGCAGCACAATTTAATTCGTTCGCATGCCTGCGGGGTGGGTGGCCCCTTTCCTGTAATTGTTTCCAGAGTGATGTTGCTGCTTAGGCTAAACGCTTTATTAAAAGGATTTTCCGGGGTCCGTCCGTCCATCGTAGAAATGCTTGTAACGTTACTAAATTCCCGGATTCATCCGGTCATTCCCCAGCAGGGATCTCTTGGGGCTTCAGGCGATTTAGCCCCATTATCCCATCTGGCACTCGTCCTCACAGGTGAAGGAAAAGTGCATTTTAAAGGGAAGGTATGGGATACAAAAGATGTTTTTAAACAACGAGGAATAACACCTATTGGATTGAAGGCTAAAGAAGGCCTTGCTTTAATAAACGGAACCCAAGCGATGACGGCAATGGGCGCGGTTAATTGGCTCGAGGCGAGTGAACTTGCTTATCAAAGCGAATGGATTGCCGCAATGACCATGGAAGGGCTTGAAGGAATCATTGATGCGTTTCATCCGGCAATACATGAAGCCCGCGGGTATCCTCAGCAAATAGAGGTAGCCAATAGGGTGAGAAATATTCTATCAGGCAGTAAGCTCGTTACAAGGCAAGGGGAAAAGCGTGTCCAGGACGCATATTCATTGCGTTGCATTCCGCAGGTACATGGCGCATCCTGGCAGGCATTGGATTATGTTAAAGAAAAGTTGGAAATTGAAATCAATGCAGCTACCGATAATCCGCTGATTTTCCATGGAGGTGCAACCGTGGTTTCCGGAGGGAATTTTCACGGGCAGCCGATTGCCATCGCCATGGATTTTTTGAAAATAGCAGCCGCAGAGTTTGCCAGCATATCTGAACGGAGAATTGAAAGGCTAGTCAATCCACAGTTAAGCGACCTGCCGCCTTTCCTAAGCTCACAGCCGGGCCTGCAATCAGGGGCAATGATTATGCAATATTGTGCGGCATCCCTTGTTTCCGAGAATAAAACGCTTGCACATCCAGCCAGTGTAGATTCCATTCCTTCCTCTGCCAATCAGGAAGACCATGTGAGCATGGGAACAATTGCTTCTCGGCATGCACATGCCATTATCCAAAATGTACGCAGGGTGCTGGCCATTGAATGCATCTGTGCCATGGAAGCGGTCCGCTACCGGGGTGTGGATAAAATGTCGCCGCAAACCAGGGCTTTTTATGATAAAGCAAGGAAAGCTGTTCCTCAGATTACAGCCGATCGGGTTTTTTCAGAAGACATTGAAAGAATGGCCGACTTTTTAATTAAATCGGTAAAAAAATCAAAGTAGATAAATTGAAATAAACCATTTGATTATTATCATTTTTCTAGAGGAGTGGAAAAAAATGAAACGGGTCATACGGGCAAAGAAAGGGCAGGAGCTTGAATGTAAAGGTTGGGAGCAGGAAGCTGTCTTAAGGATGCTATGTAACAACCTGGATCCAGAAGTAGCAGAAAAACCGGAAGATCTTGTTGTATATGGAGGCATTGGCAAGGCAGCAAGGAACTGGGAATCATTTGACGCCATCGTCAAAACGCTGCGCCGCCTGGAAAACGATGAAACATTGCTTATTCAATCGGGGAAGCCTGTTGCCGTTTTTAAAACACATCGAGCGGCTCCAAGAGTACTATTGTCAAACTCGGTTTTGGTGCCGAAATGGGCCAATTGGGAGCATTTCCATGAACTCGACCAAAAAGGCTTGATGATGTATGGCCAAATGACAGCCGGCAGCTGGATCTATATCGGGACTCAAGGGATTTTACAAGGCACCTATGAAACCTTTGCAGAGGTGGCGCGCCAGCACTTTGGTGGTTCATTGAAAGGGACCATTACACTTACCGCCGGGCTCGGCGGGATGGGAGGAGCCCAGCCTCTGGCGGTGACCATGAACGGCGGTGTCTGCCTGGCGGTAGAAGTGGATCCTGCCCGGATTAAAAAACGCATCGATACCCGCTATTGCGATAAAATGACAGATTCCATCGATGAAGCACTGTCCTTGGTGCTTGAAGCAAAGGAAAATGCTGAACCCCTTTCAGTCGGGCTGGTCGGAAATGCAGCTGTCATACATCGGGAAATTTTGAATAGAAACGTAAAAATAGATATTGTGACGGACCAGACTTCTGCCCATGATCCGTTAAACGGATATATCCCTGCAGGATTGTCATTAAATGATGCTGGCGCCTTGCGCGGAAGCGACCCGAAAGAATATATAAGAAGAGCTTCTCAATCGATGGCAGCACACGTAGCGGCGATGCTTCAATTCCAACGTAAAGGTGCGGTAACCTTTGACTATGGGAACAACATCCGCCAGATCGCAAAAGACAATGGAATAAAGGATGCCTTCAATTTTCCCGGTTTCGTGCCAGCCTATATTAGGCCTTTATTCTGTGAGGGAAAAGGGCCATTCCGCTGGGCGGCATTGTCAGGGGATCCAAAGGATATTCATCGTACCGATGCCCTGATCAAGGAACTATTTCCAGATAATAAACCTCTAATTCGCTGGATTGAGATGGCTGGTGAAAAAGTCGAGTTCCAGGGTCTTCCCGCGAGGATTTGCTGGCTCGGGTATGGTGAAAGGGTAAAAATGGGCCTTGCCATCAATGACTTGGTAAGGAAAGGGGATTTGAAAGCGCCGATCGTTATCGGCCGTGACCATTTGGATTGTGGCTCGGTCGCATCTCCAAACCGCGAAACGGAAGCAATGAAAGACGGAAGTGACGCAGTGGGAGATTGGGCCATATTAAACGCACTTCTCAATGTTGCAGCGGGAGGCTCATGGATTTCTGTCCACCATGGTGGCGGTGTCGGGATGGGATATTCTCTTCACGCCGGCATGGTGGCGGTTGCCGATGGATCAGAACTTTCAGCAGAGCGCTTGGAAAGAGTATTAAACACAGACCCGGGTATGGGTATCGTCCGGCATGCCGATGCGGGATATGAAAAAGCGGTCAAAGCGGCCAGGGAATTAAGTATCGACATGCCAATGCTGTAAAAAAGGTCTAAAAGGGAAGCATTCTTGGACCGTACTATTTATAACTGAAAGGGCGGAAGAAATGATTTACGACTTACTTGTTTATAATATCGGGCAATTGATATTGCCTAAATATTCCCCAAAACCGTTAAAAGGCCAGGAGATGAAGGTGCTTCAGGTTATGGAAAATGCGGCATTTGCCGTTTTGGATGGAAAAATTGCCTGGTATGGGACTGATAAAGAAAGTAAAACAATGTCTGCAAAACACAGGATGGATGGGGGACATAAGGTTGTTTCGCCAGGACTGGTCGATCCGCACACCCACCTCGTATTTGGTGGTTCCCGGGAACATGAACTTCCTATGAAACAGGCCGGGCTATCCTATTTGGAAATCCTTGCAAAAGGCGGTGGAATTCTCTCCACAGTAGAAGCTACGAAACTTGCAACTGAAGATGAGTTAGTTAGGAAGGCATCCTTCCATTTAGAAAGAATGATTTCCTACGGCGTAACAACTATAGAAGCGAAAAGCGGGTACGGGTTGGAAAGGGAAACGGAGTTGAAACAGTTAAGGGTCATCAGACGTTTGCAGGAAAAATACCCAGCAGAGATTGTTTCGACTTTTTTAGGGCCCCATGCCGTCCCGTCATGTTACAAAGGAAAAGAGGATGACTTTATAGATGAGATGATCGGCTTGCTAAAAGAAATCAAGCAGGAAAAGCTTGCTAGCTTTGCGGACATTTTTTGTGAAACTGGTGTTTTCTCATTAGGGCAATCCCGAAGATACTTGCAAAAGGCAAGTGAGCTGGGGTTTGGATTAAAGATTCATGCTGACGAAATCGATCCGCTGGGTGGGGCTGAATTGGCGGTGGACCTGGGAGCAGCCAGTGCGGATCATTTAGTCGCTGCTTCGGATGAAGGAATTAATAGGCTAAGCAAATCTGATACGGTTGCTGTCCTGCTGCCGGGCACGACTTTTTATTTAGGGAAGGATCACTATGCGAAGGCACGGGCATTGATTGATCGGGGAGCAGCCGTTGCCATTGCGACAGACTTTAATCCGGGAAGTTGTGTCACGGAGAACTTGCAAATGATCATGTCCCTTGCTGCCCTTAAGCTAAAAATGACGGCTGAAGAAATCTGGAATGCTGTTACAATCAATGCGGCAAATGCCATCGGGAAAGGGAAGGAAGCAGGTACTCTTGAAATCGGCCAACAGGCGGATTTCGTGTTGTGGGATGTTCCGAATTACCGATATATCCCATACCATTTTGGAGTGAATCATGCTGAATACGTATATATTGGAGGACGAAAGATCTGGGGGAGACAGCCTTATGGATAAGTTTTCCTATCTATTGCCCGCAAATGCAGCAGGTTTTAAAGACCGGTATGTAACCAAAGTAACGGAATGTATCTCACATTATTCAACTGGCATCCGAGGAGAAATCGGATTGATTGGCCTGCCATTTTCCAAATCCTCCATATCCCATTCACAGGCGGGGGAAGCTCCTAATACCATTAGAGACTGTTTAAGCAATATTACTACTTATTCAGGAGAATGGAAGATGGATTTTAAAGATAAGATGATCGTCGATTTCGGCAATGTGGCTATCCATCCAATAAATACAGAGGAAAGCTTATCGCGCATTTACACGAGTATAAAGGAAATAATCGATTCAAAGTCATGCGAACGCTACATCATGCTTGGCGGCGATCATGGTGTAAGTTTTCCTTCCATACGGGCTTTCCAAGAAAAATTTGGCACAATAGGTGTATTACAATGGGACGCCCATCATGATGTACGGAACCTGAAGGATGGCGGACGGACAAATGGAACGCCTTTCAGGAGCCTTCTGGAAGGTAGATTTGTAAATGGGGAGCATCTTGTACAAATCGGGATCCGCGATTTCTCGAATTCACAAGAATATCACGGCTATACAAAAGAGAAAGGAATAACTGTTTATAACATGGCGGACGTGGAACAGGAGGGGATTGTCCCACTTGTAAAACAAGAAGTCGAGCGGCTGTCCAAAGAGGTTGATTTCATTTATCTATCTGTAGATATGGATGTTGTCGACCAGGCGTTTGCACCGGGGTGCCCTGCGATCGGACCTGGGGGTGTGACGTCAAGGGAACTTCTTGGCAGTGTGGCCGAGGCAGCGAAGCACAAAAAAGTTAAAGCTTTGGATATCGTTGAAATCGATCCTTCGAGAGATTTCCGCGACATGACCAGCCGTCTCGCAGCACATGTGATGCTGAGGTTCATGTATATAAAATAACAGCGGATAGAAAGGAAGGTCTCATGGGCAAAAGGATGTTGGAGGGGAAGAGCATCGAGGAATGGCTTGAGGATCATCCCTTATTGAATGAAATCATGCTGGAGAAAGAAGTTTTCTGGGGGAATCCGCATTATGGAGGAAAATCCAGCGGGAGCACGTTAACGATAGAAGATGTAACAGTTGCATCTGAGCGTTTGAACCGATTTGCTCCATATTTTTCAAAAGCTTTTCCTGAAACAAAAGGAAATAAAGGAATCATTGAATCCCCGCTCGTACACATACCAGCTATGCAACATAAAATGGAACAGAAATTTGATATCCGCATATCCGGAAGTGTTCTAGTAAAGTGTGACAGCCACTTGCCTATTTCCGGATCCATCAAGGCGAGAGGAGGCATTTACGAAGTTTTGAAATTGGCGGAGCACCTTGCGGCCAGACATGGCCTGATTGAACAGGCAGAAACATACGCTTCTTTTGACAGCGAAACGTTCCGAAACGTGTTTAACCAATATTCGATTGCAGTCGGTTCAACAGGGAATTTAGGGTTGAGCATAGGGATTATAGGGGCTAAGCTCGGGTTTAACGTCACGGTCCATATGTCAGCAGACGCGAAACAATGGAAAAAAGAACTGCTCCGAAAAAAGGGTGTCCAGGTGATAGAGTATACTTCAGACTATAGCAAAGCAGTCGAAGAGGGGCGAAGACAAGCATTTTCCAATCCCTCCTGCCATTTTATCGATGATGAGAAATCCAGCGACCTGTTTTTAGGCTATTCAACAGCGGCTTCAAGGTTAAAAAAACAGCTTGATGCATTGAAGATTGCTGTGGATGAAGACCACCCATTATTTGTATATCTGCCCTGTGGAGTGGGCGGAGCTCCGGGCGGAATCACTTTTGGACTGAAAATGCAATTCGGAGAAAATGTTCATTGCTTTTTTGCGGAACCAACGCAGTCTCCCTGCTTTTTGATCGGACAGATGACCGGCCTTCAGGATAAGGTTAGCGTCCAGGACTTCGACCTTAATAATAGTACGGAGGCGGACGGACTGGCGGTTGGAAGGCCGTCAAGTTTTGTCGGTAACGCGGTTCGCCATCTCTTAAGCGGTTGTTTTACCATTGATGACGTACGGCTCTTTTCGTTTTTGAAAGATCTTGCAGACAGTGAAAATATGCATATGGAGCCATCTGCCCTGGCAGGCTTCTATGGCCCCATCCAATTGATAGGCCATTCAGCAGGCCAAAATTATCTTCGAAAACATAACTTGCAGGATACAATTAAAAATGCCCGACATATAATCTGGGGGACCGGAGGAAGTATGGTTCCTAAGGAGATTATGGAGAGTTATTATCAAAAAGGACGAAATTTTGATATTTAGAAAAAAGTAAGCTTTCCGGCGGGAAGCTTACTTTTTTATTCATCATCTTCTGTAACTTTTATGGATGGAGTATTGTTATAAATATATGTTGGCGGAAAATCGTTTTTATCCTCATCGTTTCCATAGAAGGCTTCCTGTAGCCTTTCATTAGCACTCTGCGCTTCTGTAAGCCCCTCTTTTGAAGCTCTTACTTTATTGTCCTCCAACTTGCTATTTATTTCTAAGTTCGCCTGGGTGGCCTCTTCAGAAAATCGTTTGTTCTTGTCCATCACTTTACCCTCTTTTCTAATAAAAAGTCCCGCTAATTTCTTTTGATAGCCGTTTCCCGCCCGCCTACACGCAAGAAGACAAGAATATACGTTATTCTGCAAAATACAAAGCAGAATATGCATGCTTTCGCACATGAATTGTTGTTAATTTTTTATTTTGCTTCATAATAATTGTATTTTTTTGAGAAACTAACAGAAGTCCAATAAAAATGGGATTTTGAAAACATTTCAATAAGATAAGGAGAATATACCATGAAAAAATTGTCGCGATTTATATTAATTTTGTTGATGATGTCAGTAATCTCCGCTTGTGGAAACGGGGACAATAATGCAGGAGAAAATGACAACAATGGAAACGGCGGCGGTGGAGGAGAACAGCTCTCAGGCAATATTAAAGTCGACGGGTCTTCCACCGTTTACCCAATTATGGAAGCGGTCGTTGAGGAATACGGAGCCGAGCAGCCTGATGTCAAGGTTTCAGTAGGGTCTTCAGGAACAGGCGGCGGGTTCGAGTCATTCGCAGCAGGTGAAACCCAATTGACAAATGCCTCCCGTCCTATTAAAGATGAGGAAAAACAAAAGCTTAAAGCAAACGGAATTGATTACACGGAATTCAGGCTGGCTTTCGATGGCCTTTCGGTAGTGGTGAATAAGGAAAATGATTGGGTCGACCACCTGACTGTCGATGAATTAAGGAAAATGTGGCTTGAAACAGGAAGCCCTAAAAAATGGTCAGATATTAGAAAAGGCTGGCCGGATGAAGAAATAAAGTTCTACTCGCCAGGAACTGATTCCGGTACTTTTGATTACTTCAACGAGGTAATTCTCGAAGACAAACCAATGGTTGAAGGTGCGACTCTTTCGGAAGATGACAATATCCTTGTCCAAGGTGTCAGAGGGGACAAAAATGCCATTGGCTATTTCGGTTTTGCGTACTATCTGGAAAATAAAGACGATCTCAAAGTTGTACCGATAGATGGCGGGAAAGGCCCTATAGAACCATCACACGATACCATCCAATCCGGGGAGTATTCTCCGTTATCTCGCCCATTATACACATACGCAAGCAATTCTGCGGTTAAAGATAAAAAAGAGGTGTATGATTTCTTGCAATTCACATTACAGAACGCAGGGGACTTCTCAGAAGATGTCGGATATGTCCGCCTTCCGGACAAAGAATACAAAAAAGACATGGATATACTGAAAGGCCTCAAATAATTCGGAAACAATACGGGATCAGACCCCCATCCCATTAACGCGGTAAAGCATCGGGGGTGAGTCCCCCATCCTATTAACCCGCTAAAGCATCGGGGGTCAGTCCCCCATCCCGTTAACGCGGTAAACCATTGGGGGATCTGGCCCACAAAGAAAGGGGTTTAGGTTTTGGCTAAAGAGCTTGCCGGTAGAAGTGTGCAGGAAATGATTTCGGAGAAGATGCAAAGTAAAAGGCAGGGGACATCGTTAGAAAGGATTGTTCCTATTTTATTGTTTATTACGGCGGCGGTTTCAGTCCTGACTACGATTGGTATAGTCCTGACACTGATTTTTGAAACCATTTTATTCTTTAATGAAGTGTCTTTAAAGGAATTTCTCACAGCGGATAAATGGTACCCTTTTTCAGAGACACAGGCATCGTACGGGATCTTGCCCCTTGTTTCCGGAACATTCAAGGTAACGGGGATTGCGATATTAGTGGCTGTTCCTATCGGGCTTGCTGCCTCCATTTATTTGAGCGAGTATGCTTCGGACCGGGCACGAAGGATCATTAAACCGATCTTTGAAATCCTGGCCGGGATCCCTACGATTGTGTACGGATATTTTGCCTTGACCTTTGTAACGCCTTTGCTCATAAAATTTATCCCGGGGCTGGAAATCTTCAATGCATTAAGCCCAGGTATCGTAATCGGCATTATGATTACACCGATGATTGCGTCGCTTTCTGAAGATGCCATGTCCTCGGTGCCTAATGCAATGCGTGAAGGAGCTCTGGCATTGGGATCCACCAAGTTCGAGGTCGCCATGAAGGTTGTTTTGCCGGCGGCGGCTTCTGGAATAATTGCTTCCATTGTTTTGGCAGTGTCCAGAGCAATTGGGGAAACAATGATTGTTGCCGTGGCCGCCGGTTCTTCACCAAATCTTAATTGGAATGTCACCGGATCCATCCAGACGATGACGGCCTATATCGTACAGGTGAGCCAGGGTGATGTCGGCTATGGGACAACGATTTATTACAGTATCTATGCAGTCGGCATGACACTTTTTTTGTTCACGCTTTTGATGAACTTCATCGCCCAGTTTGTTTCCCGCCGATATAGGGAGGAATATTGATGAAATATATAGACGACCGCAAAGTCATTTCCACTATGAAGCCAAGAATGGCCCGGAATATGATATTTCGTTCTTTGTTTCTGCTTGCCACTTTATTTGGATTATTGGTTTTAGGGATATTGCTTTACCGGATCCTTTCACAGGGACTTGGCTACCTCGATCTGCAATTTCTGCAGAGCCTGCCCTCCAGGAGGCCGGAACAGGCAGGGGTTTATACTGCATTGATCGGATCGGTTTGGTTAATGGCAGTGGTTGCTCCCATATCATTATTTCTAGGTGTAGGTACTGCGATTTATCTTGAAGAATATGCTAGTAAAAATGTAATTACAACCTTTATTCAAATCAATATCTCAAATTTGGCAGGAGTACCTTCGATTGTGTTTGGGCTGTTAGGGCTGACGGTATTCGTACGTGCGCTATTCCTTGGAACCAGCGTCCTGGCTGCCGGATTGACGATGAGCTTGCTAGTTTTGCCGGTCATCATCGTCGCTTCCCGGGAAGCCATCCGTGCAGTGCCGAAAGAATTAAGGGAAGCCTCTTACGGACTTGGGGCAACAAAGTGGCAGACCATTATAAGGATAGTGCTGCCGGCAGCAATTCCAGGCATATTGACGGGGGCTATTCTGGCACTTTCACGGGCAATCGGCGAAACGGCACCGTTGGTCGTTCTCGGCCTCCCATTATTCGTTGCCTTCCTGCCCAAAACGGTGTTTGATATATTCACGGTTCTCCCAATGCAGATCTATAACTGGACCAGCCGGCCCCAGGAAGAGTTTCACGCCCTGGCAGCCGCGGGTATCATAGTATTGCTTTCACTTTTGATTTTATTGAACACGATCGCTGTATTCATCCGCAATAAATATCAAAAGAGATATTGATTGCGGATGGATTCCCTTAAAGAGGAGGTATATAATGGCGAAAACGATGGAGACCAGCCAATCCCAAACTGAAAGGCAAACAAATGGGACAGGCAGCAATGAAAAAAATATCGTATACAAAACCAAGGAACTTAATCTTTGGTACGGAGATAACCAGGCCCTAAAGAATATCAACCTTGAAATAATTGAAAATGAAGTGACAGCGATCATCGGCCCTTCAGGATGCGGAAAATCTACTTATATCAAGACATTGAACAGGATGATAGAACTAATACCGGGTGTAAGGACTGCTGGGGAAATTTCCTATCGTGGGAGAAATATATTAGACAAATCTTACGAGGTGGAGGAACTCAGGACAAAGGTTGGGATGGTGTTTCAAAAGCCTAATCCGTTCCCTAAATCGATTTATGAAAACGTTGTGTACGGCCCAAGAATCCACGGGATACGGGATAAAAAAATCCTGAATGAAATAGCCGAAAAGAGCTTAAGGGGAGCGGCGATTTGGGATGAGGTAAAAGACCGGCTGAACCAAAATGCATACGGCCTTTCAGGCGGGCAGCAGCAGCGGCTTTGTATCGCAAGGTGCCTGGCGATTGAACCGGATGTCATTCTTATGGATGAACCAACTTCCGCTTTGGATCCCATCTCTACATTAAAGGTAGAAGAGCTGATGCAGGAATTGAAAAAAAGCTATAGCATTATCATTGTCACACATAACATGCAGCAGGCCGCCAGGATATCGGATAAGACCGCTTTCTTCCTGAATGGCGAGGTGGTGGAATTTACGAAAACTACAAAGATGTTTTCAAAACCGGATGATCAAAGGACGGAAGATTATATCACCGGCCGGTTTGGGTAAAAATTGGAGTCTATTTGCTAAACTGATTCCACTGATTAACGAAGGGAGTTTGAAACATGCCAATCCGAGAGAAATTTGAGGATGATTTAAATAAGCTCCAAAATCGGTTGCTTGAGTTAGGGGAATTTACGAATCATGCACTTGCAAGAGCAATGGAAGCACTGGAAACGCAAAATGTTGAATTAGCCCTCGAAATCATGGACGATGACACGAAGGCTGACATTTTGGAAGAAGAAATCAATGATATCTCGATATGGCTGATTGCCAAACAGCAGCCTGTTGCCATTGACCTGCGCAGAATCATCGCTGCCATCAAGATTGCAACCGATGTGGAAAGAATTGCGGATTTTGCTGTAAACATTGCGAAATCCACCATTCGGATCGGAACCGATCCTCATGTCCAACCGCTTGATAATATTAAGCAGATGCACAGCATCATGATGGAGATGCTCAGATTGTCTTTAGAAGCCTTTAACGAAGATGATATTGAAAAAGCGAAGCAGGTAGCTGATATGGATGACCAAGTGGATGATTTATATGGACAAACAATTAGAAGCTTCCTTTCAATGAACCAAAGCAATCCCGAACTCCTTCCGCAAGTTACGCAGCTTTCGTTTGTATGCCGGTTCTTAGAAAGGGCGGCGGACCATTGTACAAACATTGCGGAGAGCGTATATTACCTTGTAAAAGGAAGGAGATACGACTTAAACAGTTAATGGAAAAGCATTCACGCGAGTGGCTTTACTTCAATTAGTAAGGCTGCTTTATTTTTTCTGCGGACTAGTGGCCCCCAAAAGATTCGAAGTTTCATTGATATGAAGCAGTACTTCATAGTAGACTTAAATATATTTATAAATTAAGCTTTTTATCATGAAAGGGATTTTCAAAGTGGCCATTATAGGTTTAATCATACTTCTATTTATTTTCTATACAATCATCCCGACAGTGCTTATCCGAAAAAAAAGCATCGGGATCACAAAAAGATTACTAGAACAAAAAACACTTTCGTTAACATTTGACGACGGGCCGGATCCAATATATACCATACAGCTTCTGGACTTGTTGAAAAAATACGGAGTCAAAGCAACGTTTTTTGTCGTGGGCCATAAAGTGGAACGCCATCCGGAAATCATTGAAAGAATGCATAAAGAGGGCCATACCATCGGCATCCATCATTATCAGCATGTATCCAGCTGGTTTTTAACACCTTTTGCTTTGAAAAAACAATTAATAAAGACTGAAAAAGCCATTCGCGAATGTATAAAGGAAGATGTTATATTTTATCGGCCGCCCTGGGGCCATTTTAATGTATTTACACTTCTTTTGAGCAGGAAATATCAGATAATTATGTGGTCTGATATTTTCAGTGACTGGAAAGTCCACAAAGTTAAAGGAAGCCTTCTCGAACGGTTGCGTGCAACAAATGATTCAGGATCCGTCTTGCTGCTTCATGACAGCGGAGACACCTTTGGAGCGGACATAGAAGCGCCACGATATATGTTAGAGAGCCTTGAGGTGTATTTGAAGGAAAGCAAACAACGCGGACTGACCTTCACTTCTTTGCATGAAGCTTATCAAAATCGCCATATAAAGAGGGTTATATGACAATACAAGCGATATCTAACTACATTGAATTATATGGATACCTCATTATATTTGTTTTTTTATTTTTTGGAGTGGTCGGCATACCTGCTCCTGAGGAATCCCTCTTGTTTTTGATCGGCGTTTTGGTTGCACACCACAAGCTTGCTTTCGGGTATTCAGTTTTCTATGCAGTTCTTGGAGTATTTTCCGGAATGTTAACCGCTTATGTATGCGGCAGATTTGTAGGGTATCCATTTATAAATCGATTTGGCAAATATGTTGGGATAACGGTCGATAGATGGGAAAAAGCTAAACATCAGTATACAAAAAACTTCCGGAAAACCCTTGTATTCGGGTTTTACATGCCCGGGTTACGGCAGATAAGCCCGTATTTCGCCGGCATCGCCAATATCAGGTTTCCGAGGTATTTCCTATATTCGTTACTAGGCACTATTTGCTGGGCTGTCCCCTTTATAGTAGCAGGGTTTTATGCTGGAGATGTTTTTGATATTAATCCGATGTATGTGCCCTATTTAGGTATCCTGTTCTTATTTATTTTTATCATGTATGTATCTATAAAGTATGTCAGAAAAAAACGAAGATGAGTTCTGAAGGAGCTTGTTTATGAAGATTCTTGTATTGCCTTTATTCCAGTTTCCGACTGGACATCTAAAAGTCGCAGAAACAATCAAAGAATACATCAGTGCCGAATATCCGGAGTCTGATCTTGAGATTGTCGATTTTTTGAGTTATTGTAATGACAGTTTGGAAAAAATGGTGTCTTCCATTTATTTTAGCTGGATCAACACGAGCCCTTCCATTTACCGGACTTTGTATAACACGATAATGTATTCAGAGAATGATCGAAAGTTTAAAGTGGATTTCCGGCTTTTTTCCCTTTATTTCGAGAGTAAAATGATGCAGCTGATTGAAAAGGTCAATCCTTCCTTGATCATATGCTCCCATTCCTTTCCATCAAGCATCATCGGAAAGTTAAAACAAAAGGGACGGTTAATGAATATCCCTGTTATTAATATATACACTGATTTTTTCATCAATGACGTTTGGGCGAAGAAAGAGATTGAATATCATCTTGTCCCGCATAGTGATGCAAAAAAAACATTGATCAATGAACACAATATCAAAGAGGATTGCATCTTTGCGACCGGCATCCCTATTAAATCATCTTTTACCGATCCTGCCAAAAAAGCAAAAAATAAGCTGAAACATGTACTGGTTGCGGGCGGGAATAATGGTTTATACAATAACGGGCAGTTCATCGAAATGATGAAAGACATTCCATCCGTTGCTTTTACGGTACTTTGCGGGAATAATAAAGACTTGTTTCACCAGTTAAACGCCCTTGAGGTTAGCCATATTCACCCAAAAGGCTATATTGAGAATCCATGGGAATTGAACGATATCTACAATGAGGTGGACGCTATCCTGACAAAGCCTGGTGGTGTAACAATCAGTGAAGCACTTCACAAGCGGCTTCCTATTTTTGTTCATAACTGGCTGCCGGGACAAGAGGAGATCAATTTGAAATTTTTATTGCAGGAAGGTTTGGTTATGTGTGTGTCACCGGACAACTTTTTGGAGGAATTGCAAACTGCCATTTCAAATGAAGAAGAAATCTCAGCTCTAAAGAAACGGATAGAATGTTACCTGGAAAAAGAATCCGATCCCTTTCCCGATGCAATCAGCTACATTATTGAAAAGGAACTCTCCCTTGCATCTGTTGAAACAGAACGTGTCGCTGAGGGAATGTTCTAAATTTGGCAAGAGAACGACATAACAGCCACCTTGAAACCACATACCAGAATGGTTATCATGTAAAGAAAACGAAAGAGGTTGAAAACTTATATGGGAAAAGTGCTGCCGCCTGGCCAATTCGAGACGGAAACCTGGCCGATTTTGCATCAGGGCGACGTCTATCAATTTGATGAAGAATCATGGAATTTCAGGCTGTTTGGGAGGGTGAAAGAAGAAGTCACCTTAACGTATGCGGAAATCATGAGCCTGCCGAAAACCGTTTCAACGGTTGATATGCACTGTGTTACGACATGGTCGAAATTCGACACTACCTTCGAAGGAATCGCCTTGAGAGAACTGGTAAAACTGGTGGATTTACATGAAGACGTGTCACATATCCAAATCTATGGGTACTACGACGGAGACAGGTTCGGCTATAGCGCGAATATGCCTTTGGCGGACTTGCAGGGCAATGATGCACTTTTTGTGTATCGCTGGAAGGATACCAACCATGACTGGCAAGACATATCTCAGAAGCATGGATATCCGCTCCGATTCATCCCACCGGCTTCCTTTTACTTATGGAAAGGCACGAAATGGGTTTCAGGAATCCGTTTCATGAACGTAAACGTAGCCGGATTCTGGGAACAGCTCGGCTACTCCATGTCAGCCAATCCGTTCAAAGAAGAGCGGTACAGCTGAAAATCAATATACATAGAAGATTTGAAAGCGGGCCGTTGGCAAGCCTTTGTGAAGTTGAAGACAATGGCGCAGATAAGCCTGCAGAAGAAGGAAGCCTTCTGCAGCTTTATGAAATGGCCGGATAAAACAAATATTGCCGCACAAGTCCGCATTTAGCCTGTGGTCTTCGATATGAAGATGATAAACTTTTTTTATTTTATTACTTGTAAAGCTATGTATAAAGGGGCAAACTCTGAAACCTGGGGTTGCCCCTTTGACTAATTTACTTGATTCTTAACAGCAAAAAAAAGCGGGGTGACTGGATGGAAATCCAAAATGTAGTAAGTAAATTAAAGGCACACACACCCACCATTCTCGGGAGTGAGAGCTTTTCCAAATATGCCGTCCTTTTGCCGCTTATTCAGAAAGAGGATGGAATTCATATTCTCTTCGAAGTGCGCTCACTTACGTTAAGACGACAGCCAGGGGAGATCTGTTTTCCCGGAGGCAGAATCGATCCACAGGACAAAAACGAAAAAGGAGCAGCCATTCGCGAAACAATCGAAGAGTTAGGTATCGATAAGGGGAACATTTCAGAGGTATATCCGGTTGATTATATGATTTCACCTTTCGGCATGATCATCTACCCATATGTAGGATTCATCCGCTGCCCTGAAAGTATCAAAACAAACCCTGCGGAAGTGGGGGAGGTATTCACAGTCCCACTTTCCTTCTTCCTGAACAATGAGCCCAAAGTGTATCACATAAACTTCAGGGCGGAACCAGAAGAAAATTTCCCTTTCGACCTGGTAGCTGGCGGGGAAAACTATAACTGGCAGACACGGAAAATGGATGAATATTTTTATCTTTACGAGGAGAGGGTCATCTGGGGACTGACAGCGAGGATTCTGGCGCATTTTGTGGAGATTATCAAATGATGTGGTAAGCAGTATAACTTAAAAACTAGTGACAGATCAGCTTGTCAGGCTTTATGAAAGCTGAGGTTATAATTATCAAATACAAATCCCGCGAAATTAAAGGGGCTTTATTTTATGAAAAAATAGTGTCTTAGCCTTTTGCAAAAACGGAGCGATTGTTGCTTGAACAAATTCACATCACCGTTACTGTTTAAGTCAGAAAGGAGCAAACTCAATTATGCTTGCTCCTTTGTAACAAAAATCTTCCATAGAATTGATGAGTGGTTATTCCGGACCTCTGAACCAAATCGACTTTCTCAGCCTTTAGTTCAAAAAATAACTAAATTTGCTACTTTAGTATATTTGCTGTCTTGTAATTGTTGGTCTATCCCCTAATTATTTGAATCTAATCTTCTTAAAATCCTCATAGTTTCCAACCATTTTAAAAACAGGTCCGGTGGGTGTTGTTTAAAAAATCTATTTTCCTGTTTGTTTTTATTTTAATGGACTCTTTACTTAATCAATTCTAACCCTGTTCACATAATATAATAACAATGAAAGGTATATAGTTACATCGAGTGTATTTGCGGCAGTAAATCTTAGTACAGTTATTTTCCTATATGCTGAGTATGGTAACAATATAAGAGAAAAGCTAGCACAGGATAGATGTATTGAGTTCTATCTAAAATGTTCCTTAGAGGACTGTTAAAGACGAGATCCAAAAGGGATAAAAAAGAGAATTGGTGCGGGAGAAAATACTAAATTGACAGGCATTTATGCTGCATTATATCTACCGGCTCCAAGTGCGGCTGTTGGAAGCAGCAAAGTTAGTACAAGCACTGCAGCCAAGAACGCCTTTTTCATCTCCATTCCTCCTCTGGTTTTATATGTAAATCTGCTATGCTAAATAAAATAAAGGAGGTACACGGCTAAATATAGGAATCTATGGAATTGAGGGTGGCAGTGCCCCAGTATTTTTAAAGCATTAAAGAAAAACATGGTTAAAAAAGATTTGAAAAATAGGCTGAAAGGTTTTATCGATTAAGCCTCGTACCACCTTATCAATAGAGTGCCCATAGCTGTCACCCCTAACCAAGTGCAGGCATAATTTATGACAAATGTGTAATATTAGGGAGTTATAACAGTGAAACCACCATGGCTAAATAAATATTTACCAATAAAGTACTGTCCTTCGGATCCATACAAGGAACAAAGCAATACCAATCAAAGGATATACTTGGATAATAAATTAACTCGTTATATTGAACAGCAGGGAAAAATAATTACCGATATTAGAGATCGGATAGAAAAAACAAGTCGGTCAGTTTACGATTTATGGAAAGAAATTCATTCAAGTCGCGATCAGTTAAGAATGTTACAACAGTTTGTTGCAGATCAGCAGAAAATAAATGGAGATACACTTGAACAATTAAGCAAGCTCAAACACAGCACAGATAAACAAGAATCCCAAATATCCAATACCTTTGATCAATTAGTTGTTTTGAAGCATTTTACCACAGAACAGGAATTGGAGAATGCCAAAATAGCGAATCAATTTACGGAATTACAAAAAATTGCTAAACATCAAAGTAAATTCAATGACGATACAACTGATCAATTAGATAAACTGGATGAATTCACTGAAAAGCAGGAAAAAGTCAATAAGAAAACTTCAAGTCAATTATCCCAAGTGAATGAGTTCAACGCCACGCAACTAAGTTTCAACGAAAATACGTCCGATCAATTAGCCATGCTTGGTAAATTTACTGCGAACCAAGGGATGATAAATAAAAATACATCGGATCAGTTAGCTGAATTAGATGATTTCGCTAGTGAGCAACGAATGTTTAATGGCGAAACGGAAGCTCAATTATCCAATTTAGAGCATTTTGCCGCAAAGCAAGAGACGGTCAATGGAAATACATCGAATCAGTTAGCTCAATTGGATTATTTCGCAAATGAGCAACGGATGTTCAATGGCGAAACGGAAGCTCAATTATCCAATTTAGAGCATTTTGCCGCAAAGCAAGAGGCGGTCAATGGAAATACATCGAATCAGTTAGCTCAATTGGATTATTTCGCAATTGAGCAACGAATGTTCAATGGAGAAACGGAAGCTAAAATATCCAATTTAGAGCATTTTGCCGCAAAGCAAGATGCGGTCAATGGAAATACATCGAATCAGTTAGCTCAATTGGATTATTTCGCAATTGAGCAACGAATGTTTAATGGCGAAATGGAAGCTAAAATATCCAGTTTAGAGCATTTCGCTGCCAAACAAGAGACGGTCAATGAAAATTCATCGGATCAGTTAGCTCGATTAGATGACTTCGCTAGTGAGCAGCGAATATTCAGTGGAGAAATATCAGATCATTTATCAAGTATAGACAAATTTACTGACCAACAAGGAAGCTTTAATGTCAATACATCCGAACATTTAGCCAACTTAAACAAAATCGCTGCCAAGCAAGGAATATTCATGGACGATATATTAAAGAATTTCGATCGATTAGACGAATACACCGCTAAGCAGGGGATATTCAATGAAGAAACGGTAAAGGAACTTGGCAGATTAAATGAATTCGCTGCCAAGCAAGGGACGCTCAACGAAGCTACAGTAAATCAATTAGCCAGCATTAAGGAATATGGAACTAAGCAAAGTACGTTTAATGACGATGTGCTAGACCAGATAGCCAATTTGGCGCAATTTGCCTATGAGCAAGGAATATTTAACATTGATGCGATAAATAAATTAACTGATTGGCAAAAATTCTTAGATGATCCCAGTACGGTAAGTGATAATTCTATAAACGATTTGATAAAGAAATTAAAATTTTTAGAACTTGATCCATCTTCCTTTTTGCTGAACAAGGAGATTGAAAAATAGATTAGATCTTGAAGGAAAAATCCTTGAAAATATAACAGGCTACAATATGTCCAAGAAAAAGTATAAGGGTGGAGCCGATCGCATGAACTGCACCTCAAATTTTAGACACAGTCTACAATTTGCAGGTGTTTTTGTTTTGGCTAAATTTACGATTGAAGAAAAAGTTAAAGCTGTGAAACGATATTCGGAAGGAAATGAGGGGTCTACAACAATCGCAAAAGAGATAGGTTTGCATAGAAGCAAAGTTCAATTTTAGGTAAGGATATATAAATATCATGGTGAACATGCTTTTTTCAAAAGCTCTACAATTTATTCATTAAAATATAAACTTATGGAAAATTTCTTTGGAATCCTGAAATCTGAACTTCTTAATTTAAAGGAATTTGAAAATGTAGAACACTTTAAGCCAGACCTAGCTAAACATATAGTCTACCATAATCAGAATCGAATTAGGGCAAAATTAAAAGCCAAGAGGCCGGTACAATACCGAGCTCATGCCCTGCAGGCTGCCTAGCGAAATGACCGTTTCTAATTTTAAGGGTCACTTTAGCACAACGGCTCGTTTATTTTCTTGTTCATTTCCTTGGAAAAGAGAACAGATCAAAAGGCTGTACATAATATTAAAACAGGACGTTGAAGTTTAGATAAGTAGATTGAGCAACCGCAATTCAACAACAAAATCCCTTTGCGGCTATTAGAAGAATGGAAAAGCGAACCTAACGAAGCCATCACGTTTTCCAATCATTTTTATTGCCTTTATTGATAGGATTTCACAATTTCTCATCAGGCACCATTTTTTAAAAATTTGCTCTCATTAAAGAGCCTTTTATAGCTGTATTGTCTGGCATGGGTCTTAAGTTTATCATAAGTTGCATGACATTCAGCCTGTACCCTTAAAATTAAAAGAATATTCGAAATAGTGAACAAATACAATATACAGACACAGCTTCAGTTGGGGAAATTTACAAAAAATCGATTATAGGTGAATTCTAACGAAAAATAATGTGAGTAAATGATTTTAAGACAAAGGTTTCATCTTTCAGTGAAAGGAGGCGGATGGTTGATTTGTTAGTGGATATACATAACCACATTTTATTTGGTCTTGATGACGGAGCACAAAATATTGATGAAACAGCCAGAATGGCAAGACAGGCAGTTAAAAATGGCATTACTCATATCATAGCTACACCTCATCATAAGAACGGTAAATATGATAATCCGGCAACGGTAATTCTATCCCGTGTTAATGAAGTCAATAACCTTCTTCAAACACTGGAAATCCCGCTAACGGTACTTCCGGGGATGGAAATTCACCTGCATGGCGATATAGTAAAAGGATTAAAGCAATCACCTACTGATCTATTAACGTTAAATCAAACCAATAAATATATCCTGATCGAGCTGCCTTACTCTCATATCCCACATTTTACGGAAGAAATCTTCTATGAACTCCAACTATTAGGCTACGTACCTGTAATTGCACACGCTGAAAGAAACCGTGAATTCCAAAAGCACCCTAATCAGCTATATAATCTGATCCAGAAAGGAGCTTTAGCTCAAATAACCGCCGCTAGTGTCACAGGTGTATTCGGGAGAGAATTGCAAAAATTCTCGAGAAGGCTTTTTAAGCATAGCCTGGTTCATTTTATTGCAACTGATGCCCATAATACAGATCGAAGGGGATTTGAATTAAAATCAGCCTATGAATATATTAATCTTCACTTTTCTGAAAAACATGTCCGATACCTTCAAGAAAATGCCATTAAACTAGTAAATGATTTGGATTTTAGTGTATGGCAGCCTTCAAAATTTGAAAAAAGAACCAAGTTTAAAGACTTACCGAAACCAGGGAATTTGGTTGCCTTTTTCTCCAATAAGAGAAAAGAAGAGTAAGACATTAACACCCAGGTCTGGCTTTTCCCTATCCATCCAAGGGAAGGTTGCAAGGAAGGTGTAGAGAAAAATGCCATTTCGCAAATTTTACAGATATTCTACAATGATACTGGAGTGAAGGTGAAAACATCATGGAAAAAGTACTGGTGACAGGTGGAGCAGGCTTCATCGGGTCTCATATTGTCGAAAAACTTCTGGAAGAAAAATATGAAGTAATCGTGGTAGACGATCTTAGCAGCGGCAACAAACATAATTTGCCGGAGGGAACGAATTTTTACAATATAAATATTAATGATGCCGACCTCGAAAGCATCTTTATTAATGAAAAACCTGTCTATGTCTTACATCAGGCCGCTCAGGTATCCGTTCAAGAGTCGGTTGAGAATCCTTTATATGATGGATCAGTAAATATTTTGGGTACGATCCATCTATTGCAACTAAGCGTTAAATATAGCGTCAAAAAATTCGTGTTTGCTTCAAGCGCGGCGATATACGGGCAACCTGGTTATTTGCCTGTTGATGAACAACACGACCCAAAACCTGTTTCTTTCTACGGTTTATCTAAATTGACCGCCGAAACTTATATAGAACTATTTTCGCAATTTTTTGGTTTGAGTTATTGCATTTTACGATATTCCAATGTTTATGGAACAAGACAAAATGTACAAGGTGAGGCAGGGGTCGTCTCCATTTTTATAGACCAGCTGCTAAAAAACCAACAACCGAAAATATATGGCGACGGAAATCAGACGAGGGATTTCATTTATGTTGAAGATATTGCCTCTGGCTGTGTTCAAGCGCTGTCATTTGGCAATAATATTGTTTTAAATCTCAGTACAAATACACAAACATCGATAAACCAATTACTCGAGATGTTATTGAACTTTAGCTTAAAGGATACAGAACCAGTTTACCTGCCTGCCAAAACAGGGGACATACCGCATAGCTGTCTAGCGAACCATGAAGCGAAAAACAAGCTGAATTGGGCACCTGCATATAGCTTACAGAAAGGGATCCTCAAAACACTCGATTATTTTAGAAAATGAAATTCCGCATCTTTATGAGGTAGGGAGGAGAAGATGGAGCTTGATGTAATCACGACTATTGAGGAATTGGAAAGGGAAAGGCCGGCTTGGGACAATTTGCTGGAAAAAAATCAAAATAACAATCCTTTTATTGAGTTCGACTGGATTTATTCCTGGTGGAAGATATTCGGAGAAGATTATGAGTTATTTGTAATCATAGCGAAAATAGAAGGCGAGACGAAAGCCTACTTCCCCTTTATGAAAAAAAAGGGCTTATTTGTAGAACGAATCCATTTTATTGGTTATGGCCAAGCAAATTATATGGACATTATATCAGGCACATGGAACAAGGGACAAGTGATAGAGTACGTCATCCAAAAGCTATTGGATTCAAAGAAAAGCCGGATTTTCCATCTTCATGGAATGCTGCAAAGTGAAGAAACATATGCTTGTTTTATTAAATCAATCGAAGCCAGTACAGACATATTTTATCAATCAAGCGTTGTAGCACCGTTTGTGAATATTACCGAAATTGATATTGAACAATATTGCCATTCTAGACAAAAGAAGCATGGGGTAGACCGAAAAGAGAAACGTTTAAAAGAATTAGGGACGGTATCAATCCAACCATTGCAAAGTAAATTTTATGAGCAAATGTTCGCCTTGCACGCAAAAAGATGGAGAGAGAAAAATGATACAAGCGGATTTTCGAAAGGAAAAACGAAAGAATTCTTTAATCAATTAGCCCAAAACGATTCAAAGACATTTCAAACAAAAATCGACGCACTCTTTCTTGACGGTCAATTGATCGCTTTATTATACGGATTCCAATGCCGAAATCGTTACCTCTTCTATCTTCCTGCTCATGATGATGATTTTGGGATGTATAGCCCTGGAAGAATTTTGTTTAAAGAAAAGATAAAGGAATGTGCATCGTCAGAGATATCCATTTTTGATATGAGCATTGGCTATGAACCGTATAAAATGGATTGGAACAATGGGATGGATTATGTATCAACAGTGATTTTTCCCACAAATAACATGACTGCACGGATCTTCTTTCTGTTCCTTACTTCAAAAGACAGACTGATTGCCTTCTTGAAAAAGAACCGGAGCCTTGTCCATTTCAAACGAAATACTTTAGGAAAACTAAAGGCATTCATGTTAAACAACAAGGTGAAAGGACTTATTATGGGGGCTGTTCATACCATGCAGGCCAAAATCAGTGACTTATTTTTTAACGACGAATACATTCTTTACCGCTACGATTTTCCAACAGATTCAGGATATATAGATCTCAAATGGCGTAAAGCAACCGTTCATGATGTGGAGAAATTGGCCATTATGCAAAAAAAAAATAAAAAAGATTTAATTCATAGACTATTTAGAAAACAAAGATGTTATGTGGTGGTAATAGATAACAAAATTATACATAGTTTTTGGCTAAGTGCAGCAGAAATTACAATTGGTGACTTAGGCTACCGTGAAACACTTAATAAATATGAAGCATTTATTTATGATCTGTCATGGACAGAGGAGCAGTTAATAAATGTTAGTTTTCTTGTAAAGGACTTTAAGACCATTTATTTGACAGTAAATAAAAAAAATACCAAATGTATAGATTTATGTAAGAAGCAAGGTCTGTTTGTTGAGAAAAGAATCAAGAAGAGGACATTCTTCTCGGTTCGAAAATTAAAGGCGTGAATGGATCTACAGAACAGGAAATCATTCGGAATTAAGAGAGAACTTTTGCATTAAAGGGGGAACCGAATCTTTTAAGATGCAGCGGAAAAGGGGGGATTCAGTTTGAGGAAAGGCGGGAGCCTGGTTATCTCACTAGATTGTGAACTTTATTGGGGCATGAGGGATATCATGACCATTCATGAATATATAGAAAATCTGCTTGGCGTACGGCAGGTAGTTCCAAAATTGTTGGAGCTTTTTAGAGAATTTGGTATTCATGCAACGTGGGCGACAGTAGGCTTCTTATTCTTTGAATCCAGGGAACAATTATTAAAAAATCTCCCTGTTACGAAGCCTGAGTATCTTGACAGACCGTTAAACCCATATTTATCTATCAAAAATATCGGATTAAACGAAGAAGAGGACCCTTTCCACTTTGGGCTGTCATTGATTCAAAAGGTCATGTCTTTCCCGAATCAGGAAATAGGTACTCACACTTTCTCTCATTATTATTGTTTAGAAAGAGGACAAAATATTTCTTCTTTTAAAGCAGACTTAGAAGCAGCAATTAATACTGGGAAGATGTACGATATAAAAATTAAAAGCCTGATATTTCCAAGAAATCAATTCAACCCTGATTATTTGGCGGTTTGTAAAGAAATGGGCATAACATCTTTTCGGGGCAACGAAACTGCTTGGATGTACCGGCCCAGCAGCAGGAAAGATGAATCGTTATGGAAACGGGCATTTCGGCTAATTGATGCTTATATTAACCTTTCGGGGCACCACACCTATCCGATTGACTACTTTGAAAAACAAAGCATTCCTCTAAATATTCGTTCTAGCAGGTATCTTCGGCCATTTAAGCCAAAACTAAAAACTTTAGAAAGGATCCGTTTAAACCGAATTTTAAAAAGCATGACTTTTGCAGCAAAAAACAACCATGTTTACCATTTGTGGTGGCACCCTCATGATTTTGGGTCTCATGTAGATATAAACCTGAAATTTCTAAGGAATATTTTAGAGCATTATCAAATGTTACAGCATAAATATGGTATGACAAGCATTAATATGGAGGAACTGACAAGCAGCATTTGCCCGAGTTTTCCGACAAACATCTCGGACAGCTAAAAGCTTAAGACGTAAAACATCTCGGACAGCTAAAAGCTCAAGACGTAAAACATGAGGAAAACAACTACCTATTCATTCAAAAGATTTGCTATCTAATAAATTTTATTCATACCTCCCGGTAGAGCATTTGTTTACTCAACCAGAAAATCACAAAGGGAGATGAAAATCTGAAATATGGGGAATCTGCTGCCTATTTTTCATGGAAAAGGAAAACAAGTAAGAAAATCCACTAGCAGTCTAAGACAAAAGATTTTCAATATAACGAAAAGAATAACCGATATAATTGCTTCTACTCTATTCCTCATTCTACTTATTCCTCTTATTGTATTACTATTCTTTTTTTATACATTTGGCCAATCCAAGGGTCCTTTGTTTTTTAAACAAGAACGAATCGGAAAAGACAGGAAAAAATTTGTAATTTATAAATTTAGGACAATGGAGGTTAACGCAGAAGAAAGTTTGAAAGCGAATGAGGCACTTTATCTTAAATATATAGAAAATGATTATAAATTAAATCCTTCAGAAGATCCCAGAGTAACCAGCATCGGCAAATTTCTGAGAAAGACCAGCATTGATGAAATTCCTCAATTTTATAACGTATTAAAAGGGGATATGAGTTTAGTAGGACCACGGCCTGTCATTGAGCTGGAATTAACGGAATATGGCGACAGGGTCAATGAGCTGCTTTCAGTAAAACCAGGGATAACAGGGTACTGGGCTATGTGTGGAAGAAGTGACATTAAATATCCTGAGAGAATTGATTTGGAGCTATTTTATATATATAACCAGGGTCTTTCATTAGATGTGAAGATCATTATAAAAACAATATGGCTAGTATTTACAAAGAAGGGGGCTTATTAAATATTGAATGTCGTCGCATCAACATGGGTGAGTTCGCAAATAGCATATTTTTAGTTCTATATGTAAAATCATTTGAATATGTTCAAGAGTGCAGGACATTACGTCAATTGGCGTGTACAAAAGTTCACACTTTTTATCAGAAGGGTGCTTATTACCAGCATGAACGGATTCTTCCTTAAGGAAGTGATGAGATGAAACAAGCATTCGAAGTGAAAGCCATCTTTAGTATATTCATGAATAAGTGGAAGCTGATACTATTGGTTGTTTTGGTGTTCACACTTGCTGGAGGGATGGTAAGCTTTGCAGTTCCTCCTATATATCAAGCCAAAACGGATATTCTTATCAATCAAACAATGAAAAACAAGGACAGTACTGTACTAACATCTGGAGAAATCGAGTCAAATTTACAGTTAATTGAAACGTATAAATATATTTTAAAAAGCGACCGGATTGTAAATAAAGTGAATGCAGTTTTAAAAGAATCGTATAAAAAATCAGATTTGTTGAAAAAGGTAAAGATTGAATCCAATAATAATACACAAATATTAACCGTTGTTGCAGAAGAAAAGTCACCAAAAAAAGCCGCACTACTTGCCAATACATTTGCCTCCACATTTCAAAAAGAAATTCAAACCCTTATGAATTTTGATAATGTACACCTATTAAATGATGCCACGGTTGAATTAGATACAAAATTAGTTAAACCAATTCCTGTCATTTATTTTACTGTTAGCTTTTTAATCGGGCTTTGTATAAGTACAATGATTGTCATCATTAAGGAAGTGTATTTTACTGTTCTTGATACTCCGCAGAAAATGGAAAAAGCACTAGGTATCCCGACTCTGGGAACAACTCCTTTCATCGAAGGGAAAACGAAGAACCATACATTCCTTACAGATGAACGTTATTTAAAGATGATTCCCCAGCTAGAGTTTTCGCCCCAGATTATTGAAGCATTCAGGACATTGCGGGCTAACCTTCAATTTATAATGACACAGCAGGAAGTAAAAACGATTTTGCTTACAAGTTCAGTACCGGGAGAGGGCAAATCTATTACAAGTGGAAATTTGGCGGTCATAATGGCTATGGATAATAAAAAAACGATTTATGTTGATGCAGATTTACGAAAAGCAACCGGCAGAATGCTTTTTAATACCTCTAATAGGAAAGGGATCACTTCATTTATATCTGGAAACTCCTCTATAGAAGAGATCGTGCAAGAAACAGAAATTAAAAATCTTTCATTCATAGCAGCTGGTCCTATTCCTCCCAATCCATCAGAGCTGCTTTCGACAAATATGCTAAAAAAATTGCTGGATGATTTAAAGAAGAGATTTGATGTAATTATCGTCGATAGTCCCCCATTGATTCTGGCCGATGCAGTCATTCTATCTACGAAAGTAGACGGCTGTATTTTTGTCGCAGATGCCTTTAGCACAAAGCAGGATCTAGCAGTCAAGAGTATAGAACAGCTGCAAAAGGTAAAAGCACCCCTTCTAGGTTCAATCCTAAATAAGAGCAGGCTAGAAGGCGCAGCTAGCTATTATTATTAGGGAGGTGGCTTATTGTTAGTTGATATGCAAATTCCCTATCCTTCTGGGACTTTATATTGGCACCCAAACTGAGGGGGATTCTTTTACATGTTTTTATTCAAAAACTGGAAGCGGAAACTGACAACCAATCATTTTATCAAAAGTCTATCCGTTCTAATGGCCGGAACAGCTTTATCCAATGTTATTCTCGCAGTAACAACTCCTCTTATGACCAGGTTATATACTCCAGAGGAATTTGGCAACCTTTCAGTATTTTTATCAATTTTATTCAGCGTATCTGTAATCGCATCCTTGTTGTATGACTCAGCCATTCCTCTTCCTGAAAAAGATATAGATGCTTTTCATTTATTTATTCTTTCGTCACTAATTGTTATTGGTATGAGTATTGTCATTTTAATTGTAGTTGTTTTTTTACCAGTGACTGCTTTCTTCGATGTACCTGTGCTCGGAAAACATATTTGGCTGCTATCGTTGAGTTTATTGGGAATAGGACTGTTTCATATCCTTAATGCCTGGGCTTTGCGAAAAGAAGACTATCAATCCATTTCTAAAGCGAAACTGATCATGAACGGAAGCCAAATTTCTGCTCAAATTATGTTAGGATTCTCTCAACTCGGCCTCATTGGGTTGCTAATCGGGGAAGTAATGGGGAGGATAGCTGGCACTTTGGGCTATTTGAAATTATTGAAAAAAGACGAGGTGCCTCTAAAACAATTAAATATGAAGGAATTAAAAAAAGTTACCAAACGCTATAAATCTTTTCCGTTAATATCTAGTTGGTCAGCATTGCTAAACAGCCTGGGAAACCAGTTGCCAACTTTTTTTCTAGCTGCTCATTTTGATCCGAAAACGGCAGGCTGGTTTTTTTTGGCCCAAAAAATTTTAACAGTTCCTGAAGGCTTGCTTGGTTTTTCTGCACAGCAGGTGTATTTATCCCAATCAGCCCAACAAGCACGTGCCTCTCCAGAAAGATTCATGTCATTTTTTTGGGATACCATCAAAAAAATGTTTGTAATGGGGATCATCGTTATTGGAATGATTGCGTTCATTGCTCCATATGCAGTCAAGATTGTTTTTGGACAGCAGTGGAGTGAGGCAGGGGATTTCCTGCAAATACTTTCCATTTTATATTTGATGAAAATCATCGTTAATCCTTTATCGGCGAACTTTTATGTGACAGAGGCCCTAAAATATCAAGTAATAAGTGAAATCATAAGGTTTTTACTAATTTGTCTGTCTATTTTTCTGTCAGCCTATTATTTTGAAAGCCCTGAGGCGTCCCTGACCTGTATAAGCCTTATGAGTTCCCTGGGGTACTTGGTAAATGGATTATTCTCCTGGTATGTGATCAAGAAGTGCTTTGTAAAGACTCAGATAGGATTTAAATCTAACTAAAGTGAGAAACAGGAGGGGAAGAGATGGCCGAAAGCACTGGTAAATGGCTTCTCATTTATTTGTTCTTCACAATGGCTGTCAGCTCTTTTGTCATCATTGAACCTGCACCATATGATATATTGATGATTCTTTTTGTTGCCGCCGGTTGTTTGATTTCCTGCCACCTATTTCCCGCTGAAACCACTCTTCCTATTTTGATTCTATTATCTTTTCTGTTAAGCAATTTACTTTCGTTGTTTTTTGCCACAGATATCAGTATTTCTTTACGTTTTATCGGTATTACGTTTTATCTGGCAGCGACTTGGATTTCCTTAGTAGGGATTGGCTATCGGCTACAGCTTCCTTTACTTGAAATCATATTTAAAGGCTATCTCCTTGCAGCGTTCCTTGCAGCCGGAACAGGAGTACTTGCATATTTTCAGCTCCTTCCGAACAATGATTATTTTTTATTGAACGACAGGGCAAAATCATTTTTTAAAGATCCCAATGTATATGGTCCCTTTCTCATAATACCTGCCCTTTTTTCAATTAGCATGGTAGAGAATCTGCAGATAAAAAGCGGTATTAAAAAAAGCATGTTTTTTTTATGCTTCCTTCTGATGGTTGCTGGAGTAATTGTAAGTTTCTCGCGTGCGGCTTGGGGCAACCTAGCCATTTCTCTTGTAATTTATATGCTGGTGATGAAGAGGGACATGGTAAAAAAAAGACTGAAGACAATTTTGCTTTTAATTCTTTTAGGCGTCCCTGCGTTTGTTTATTTCATAAATACACCCTTGGTCGAAGAATTACTGACTACACGATTAAGTCTTCAGGACTATGATAATGAACGGTTTAACGCACAAGAGGAAGCTTTCAAAGCGGGGCTAACAAATCCTTTCGGCATAGGACCAGGCCAATCAGAAAATGTGTTTCCAATTTCAACGCACAGCATTTATGCGAGGCTTTTTGCGGAAAATGGCTTTTTAGGATTGATTTCCTTCGTCATTCTTATGATTCTGAGCTTGAGACAATCATATAAATGTTATTGGAAAGCACAGAATGCATATGGCGTTTATTACTTGGTCATATTTGCTTCCCTTGTTGGATTAGTGTTTAACAGTTTTTTTGTCGATACCCTGCATTGGCGTCATTTCTGGGTGATTTTGGCCCTTGCATGGTGTCCGCTAGGAGAAAAAAATGCATGATTTCACAAAATCACATCAGAAGGAGAGCAAATTTTGAGGATTGTTCAGCTAATAACCCGCATGGATACCATAGGCGGAGCGCAAATCCATGTTAGTGATCTTGCGGTTAGCCTTAAAAAATCTGGTCATGAAGTTTACGTGATGACAGGAGGAAGTATATGTGTAATCGATTTTTTAAAGGTGGAAGAAATACCTGTTATTTATAATAAAAACATTATTCGGGAAATAAACTTAATCAAAGACGTAAAAGCACTTAAAGAGACAATAAGGATATTAAAGGAAATTAGTCCCGATTTGGTGGCAGCTCATACTTCAAAGGCAGGTATAATAGGCAGGATTGCTAGTTGGTCTCTTGGTATTCCCTGCATCTATACTCCACATGGATGGTCATTCACCGAAGGAGTGTCAAAAAAGAAGAGGAGTTTATATATCTTATTTGAAAAACTTATTGGAATCATCTCTAAAGGGGTAATAAACGTATCAAAATATGATGAAGAATTGGCCCTAAAGCATAAAGTACTTCCCAAAGGAAAGATGATAACAATCCATAATGGTGTACATGATATACTTCCCTCTCAAATGGCTGCACTAAAAGATGAACCGCCAGTTTTGATCATGGTTGCGAGATTTGATCCTCCAAAAACACAACTTGCATTGTTAAAAATATTGGCTAAACTGCAGGATATTGACTGGAAACTGAATTTAGTAGGCGATGGAAAGCAACTTGAAGAAGCAATGGAATATTCGGAAGAGCGCGGTTTAAGTGACAGGGTGTGCTTTCTTGGAGCTAGGACAGAAATTCCTGATTTACTGGCCCAGGCGCAGGTTTTTGTTCTGATTTCCAACTGGGAAGGTCTGCCGTTGAGCATACTTGAAGCAATGCGGTGCGGATTGCCGATAATCGCATCAGATGTAGGCGGGGTGAAGGAAGCAGTCGAGGATTCAGTGAATGGTTTTCTAATACCAAAGGATAATGAAATGGAATTGGCCGATAAACTTTCGCTTTTGCTGACACAACCTGAAATGAGGGTACAGATGGGAAAGAAAAGCAGGGAAGTTTATGAAAATAACTTTACGTTTGATCAAATGAAACAAAAGACGGTTACCTATTATAAAAAAATTGTTAATCAAACAGGTAGATGAAAAATGTTACTGGATTTTTCACTGTTTTTTTGTTTTATAATTTTTATGGCCCTGCACCATATGCATATGGGGAAAAACAATTGTGATCTTTATGTTTATCTTTTTCAAAATTTTATATAAACAGTGAAAAACAGAGGTGTCCTATTTGATTACTCTTACCAGAAAAATATTGAATGTTAAAATAAACACCTATTATTTTGCCGATCAGGAAGTAACCTTGGACCCTTCAGCACAAATTCATGGATTTTTGCATTCAGTTACTCCCAGGGAATCTACAGACGGGCTTGAAACATTACAAATCCACTTGATTAAAGACAAGGAAAATATTATTCAAGGTATGAACAACTTAACCAAAAGACAGATAAAGCAAGCCGAAAAGAAAAATTTTACTTATACAGTTATCGAAAGGCCCACTGAAAGAGACCTGGCTAAATTCAGGATCTTTTATAACGAATTTGCGAACACTAAAGGTACCCACGAATGCAATTCATATCATATGTCCACTATGAAATTACTTAGCAATAGAAACGCGTTGGTGCTTACGACTATACAAGAAGTACAAAAAGAGCCACTTTGTTATCGTGTTTATGTAACGGATGGGAGTACCGTGATGAATTTATACACTGCGTCCCACTATCGCATGGCGGACAATTCTGAAATGAAGAAGTTGATAAGTCAGGCAAACCGTTATCTTGTTTGGAAAAATATTTGCTGGTTTAAGGGTAGGGAACACAAGATATATGATTTTGGCTGGTTAACGGAGGATGAAAATATCAGAAAATATAAACTTGGTTTTGGAGGGGAAGTTGTTACAGTATATTCTGGATATGAAGCATTATCCATCATTGGAAGATTTATACTTTTTTTACGCAGATTATCACTCAAATTATGAGGGAAGGAAAACTAATTATGCATAAATAACCTATCAGGTCACCACAATTCCAATTGAGTCGATCAATCCCAACCCCTCCCATTTGAACATTCCAGCAGGCCAGTTTCTCCGGCAATACCTATTCGTTTTAAATGTAAAAAAAACAAATAGAAAATGATTAGAGTGATATTTATATATATTTTTATGGCTGGATTGTCAAACAATACATTGTAATATTTCTGCGTTATTTCAATTATAGTATCACAAAAGTGAGGCTAACAAAATTGGATAATTTTTTAAAAAATGTTTTTTACAACCTTGGCATCTACAAATTAGCTAAAAAGTATTTATTGAAACCCTATTTGATATTGTTTGCCATTACATTTAAATTAAGTGGGAAGAAAGCTATTAAGAAATTAATAAAAACTATGAATCATTATAACTACAGATACTGGTTAGAATTCGGTACGTTACTCGGTGCTGTAAGAGATAAGGGATTTATATCCCATGATTGTGATATTGATATCGCGATGTACATTAATGACTATGATAAGGGCTTGGAAAATATATTAAAATCAGAAGGTTTTAAATTGAAAAAGAGAGCTAAATTGTTATCAGGAGAAATTATAGAAGAGACTTATAAATACAAAACAGCTCAAATAGATTTTTTCTATGCTTACAAGGTAGATAATAAAATAAAGATTTTTGATTATCAAACAATGGATGATCTAAGCCCGGATGAATGTATTAAAAAATTTGGTGGTTTAAAAGTCTATGAAAACAGTTTTTCGGAATTTGATTTAATAAAATATGATTTCTATGGCGCCCCGGTCTGGATTCCTAGTAATTATAATATTCATTTACAAGATGTGTACGGGAAAGATTTTATGATAAAGAATAAAAATTGGACTGTAGAATCCAGCAGTATCAGGAAAGAGACAAGTAAATTTGCACTGGTTGAATATTTTTAGTTGCTCAGTTCAATAGAAGGAAAAACAGCCACGATTTTACATAAAAGGGGTTTATAAATAATGATTAGTTTAGCCTTTTAAAAATAATTAACATCAGGACATATCTCTCCAATAATTTTCAATCGCAAATGAAGAGGCTGACCCGAAAAAATCGTTTTCACGACCTTTTGGTCAGCCTCTCCCCACGTTAAGTTAAAAGAATATTTCCGACGAATAACCATCAGAACTCCGGCCTGTCCTCCAAATATAACGGTTATCATCCAGGGTTCCTTTCGTAATCCAAACAAATCGCTTTTTCGGAATGCCTGTGCTCAATACACGTTTTGAAGTCGCTGTCAAACTCATGTTTTCCAGTCCCTCCTCATTGGTATTGAAAGTTCCTTGACGTTATTTATCACAACTTGCAATGCCTTAGTTTTGGCCCTAACGCTTAGTCCACCTATTATTTACCAGCGTTCCCTTTGTGAGGTTCACAAATCGTGGATAATCCAGAGTCAATACATTTCTTGAAGTCGCTGTTAAACCTTGCAATTTGACCAGTCCCTTCATCGTATTGGCTTACATTCTATATATTCCCGAATTCTTATATATAAAACAATAAATAACCTATTAAAATATGGTTGGATAACCAGGAAAATCCACCTGGAAATTTTATATAAATGTTACATTTGAAAATGACAGCCCTGGAAATTTCGTCTACCAAGAAAAAAACTAGCCCAAAAATTCGGTATTGATTCAAAATTCTCATAAAGTTCGAATGTATGGAAGCACTGTTGGAAAGTTGCACTATTGCAATTCTATGTGTGATATTGCAAGAGTATATTTGTCCATTGAATTTTCAGAATAAATTGATGATTTAGTTTTTTGGAATTGCACAATTGCAATTTGAAACAAATTTCAACAAAATTTTGTCGCTTTTTATAAAGATTTTTAATTTGGCACAGTACTTGCATATATAACATATGACAACATTTTATAGGGGGCACTGATATATGAAATTATTTGGAGTTGACGTAGGGGGAACTTTTACAGATGTCATTTATAACGATACTGAAAAGAGAATGACAGCAATCCATAAAGTTCCGACAACATTGGAGGATCCGTCGAACGGGGTAGTGCAGGGCATCCTGGAACTCTGTGAACGGCAGAATATTGAGAAATCTGAAATTGATCATGTTTTTCACGGAACTACAATTGCAACTAACGCGATTCTTGAGTACGACGGAGCCAAAACCGGGATGTTGACAACCGAAGGTTACAGGGACATCATACATATCGGCAGGCACCAAAGGCCGCAAAATCATTCCATCATGCAGGATATTCCCTGGCAAGCCAGACCATTGGTCCAACGGCGTAATCGATTGGCGGTTGCCGAGCGTATGGGTCCAGCCAAAGACCAGATTATCAAGTCATTAGACGAAGATCAAGTGCGCGGAGCTGTTGCTACCTTGAAGGAAAAAGGTGTTGATTCCATCATTGTTAACTTCCTATTTTCCTATATTAACCCATCGCATGAACAAAGAGCTAAAGAAATTATCGAGGAGGAGTACCCGGAAGCATTTGTGACTATTTCTTCGGAGGTTTCTCCGCAGTTCCGTGAATTCGAGCGGTTTACAACAGCCTCAATAAATGGATTTGTTGGCCCCAAGGTAAAACATTATATTCAAAACCTGGAACACAGTTTGAAAGATAACGGCATTTCCGCTGAACTCCATATAATGGCATCAAATGGGGGTGTTGCAACACCTAAGACAGTTTCTGAAAAACCCGTTAATACCCTTCTTTCAGGGCCTGCTGCAGGTATACTCGGGGGTGCTTGGGCCGGGGAGTTAACGAATCGCCAGAAATTGATTACCTTTGACGTTGGAGGTACAAGCGCTGACATCGGCATAATCACTGATAGCGGTTATAGCGAATCATCTGCCCGCGATACATGGATTGCCGGTTATCCTGTTATGGTTCCTATGATTGATATCCATACAATCGGTGCCGGCGGCGGAAGCATTGCCCACATTGATGAAGGCGGAGCGTTCAAAGTAGGGCCAAGAAGCGCTGGTTCCCGTCCGGGACCTGCTTGTTATGGACACGGCGGATTAAAGCCTACAGTTAGTGATGCCAATGTGGTACTCGGAAGAATTGATGAACACAACTTCCTTGGCGGAGAAATGAGCATCTATACAAATGCGGCTTATAAGGTCATTGACGAATTAGCTGAACAGCTGGAATTAACGAGGGAAAGAACGGCTGAAGGAATCCTCCAAATCATGAATAACAATATGGCGAATGCCATTCGTGAAAGAACGATCCAAAAAGGGGAGGACCCGAGGGAATTCTCGTTGGTTGCCTTTGGCGGTGCTGGTCCGCTCCACGCTGTTGATGTCGCGAAAATTTTGAATATCCCTGAGGTCATTATTCCGTTATATCCAGGCATCAACTCAGCCACAGGACTTTTGACAACCGACTTAAAATACGACGTCATCAAAACGGAATTTATGTTAAGCACCAATATGGACTTCGAGCGGTTAAATCAAGATTACCAAACCCTGGAATCTCAATTGGTCAATCAATTGAAAGAAGATGGGGTTGCGGAGAATGAAATCCAGATACACCGAAGCGCTGATGCACGTTATGCAGGGCAAGGATATGAATTACGGATTGAACTGCCTAGTGGCAACCTGAATGAAGAAACAATCAGCGAAGCTTTTACCAGTTTCCATGAAAGCCACAAAGGTGAATATGGACATAATTTCTTGGAAAGCCCAATTGAAATTGTCAATATCCGTGTTACTGGTACTGGTTATATGCCTAAAATCGAGAAGCAGGCAATCAATCATGAGTTCCAGTTGGAAGATGCATTTTTAAAAAAAGGTGAAACTATATTCAACATAAATGGAAATCTTGAAAAAGTAGAAACAAAATTCTACCAAAGAGAAAAGATTCCTGGCGACACTGAATTCCATGGTCCATGTATTGTGCTTCAAAAAGACACAACCACTGTCATTCCTCCTGGCTGTACTGCTTATATCGAAGAATTTGGAAATATGATTATCAAGGTAGGTGCATAAAGATGACACAACTCAAAACGAAAAAAATAGATCCTATTACCGTTCAGGTTGTCCTTGGCGCATTGGAGAATGTCGCAGTAGAAATGGGGCATAAACTTGCACGGATGGCTTACTCAAGCATTATTAGGGAATCCGAGGATTTTGGCTGCGCACTGGTAGACATAAGAGGGCAGCAGTTATGTGAGTCCACTCATAGTACACCTTTACAATCCGGACCAATTCCTGGATACATCAAGGGAATCCGCCAGATTATGGAGGAACGGAATGACGCCTTCCATCCCGGCGATGTAATCATGCATAACTCACCTTATCATGGTGCTTCTCACGGTCCGGACGTTGGCTTTTGTATCCCTGTTTTTTATAAAGATGAATTAATTGGATTTTCTGTAACTACTGCTCACCATTTAGATATTGGTTCTTCTACACCAGGCAGCTGCGGCATTGTGGATGCGGTTGATGCATATGCCGAAGGGCTTCAGTTCAAGGCTATCAAGGTGTATGACAAAGGTGTAAAAAACCGCTATGTATGGGACTTGCTTATGGATAACATCCGTGCGCCTAAATTGGTTGTCGGGGATATGGAAGCACAAATTGCAGCTGCCAAAATCGGTGCCCAACGGTATATAGAAATTATCGAGAAATTTGGTTTGGACACCGTAGTTGCTGCAAGTGAAGAATTAATGCATTACTCAGAGAAAATGATGAGGGAAGCAATAAAGAAGCTTCCGGATGGCGAATATTCAGCAGAAGGTTACTTAGATGGCTATCTGGACAGTGATGATCCTGCTAAAAAGGATTTAAAAATTACGGTGACGGTAAAGGTTAACGGCAGCGATATGATAGTAGACTTAACAGGCACAAGCCCGCAGGTTAAAGACAGACCGGTCAATATGCCGTTAATGGGAACTGTCGACATCGCGATTTATCTAACTTTACGCTCAATTATGCTGGACTCTACCATTTATGGGAGTTTTCCGCAAAATTCAGGCCTGGTCCGGCCAATACAGATCATTGCTCCTAAAGGCACGCTATGCAACCCGACTTTCCCGGCTCCGACGATTGCCAGATTTAACTCAGGGAATATTGTAGCAGATACACTAATGAAAGCATTGGCTCAAGTTGTTCCACATCAAGTAAGTGCCGGTGTCGGAAACCTGCAGGTCGTTGCCTTTAGTGGCGAAAAGGATGAAAACTACTGGGTATATATGGATATTATGGAAGGAAGCTATGGGGGACGTTACGGCAAAGATGGAATGGATGCGGTGGATACTCTGTATGCAAACACCCGAAATAATCCGATTGAGGATATCGAATCCCACTATCCTTTAAGGGTAGAGCGTTATGAACTGAAAGATAATGAATGTGCCCCTGGAAAATGGCGTGGAGGGATTGGTTCCGTCCGTGAAATCAGCTTCTTGGCTGATGGAAGCTTCTCGGTTGAGGCAGATGGACATAAATTTGCACCTTGGGGATTTGATGGAGGGAAATCGGGTTCGGTTGGAAGCTTGACCATTCAAGAAAGTGAAAGGGAAGAACCGATTAAGCTTCCTTCAAAACTTCCAAACAGAATTGCAAAAGCGGGAAGCAAGATCCAATTGACCGGCCCGGGTGGAGGCGGCTATGGCAATGCCTACGAAAGGGATCCGGACAAAGTTCTTTCAGACTACCTTGATGGCTTCATTCCTAAGGAAAAAGCTCTAGAAGATTATGGAGTCTTTATCACAGACTCAGGAAAAGTAGATTATGACAAGACGCAACAACTTAGAAAACGCTAAGGTGAAATTGGAGGATTCCATGAAAACTGTAGTAATCAATGGACAAAGGTTAAGTAGCCGTATAGAAAGCCTTGGTGAAATAGGCAAAACAAAAGAGAATGGTGTCCAGCGTCTTGCATTAACGAAGGAAGATAGAGAAGCTACCCTTTTAGTTTCACAATGGATGAGGGAAGCGGGCCTTACCGTAATACATGACCACTTTGGAAATTTAATTGGACGCAAGGAAGGGAATAAACCAGGCTTGTCACCGGTAATGATTGGTTCACACATAGACTCGGTCCGAAATGGCGGAAAATTCGATGGCATTATTGGTGTCCTGGCCGGTATTGAAGTTGTTCACAACATAAACGAATCAAATCTTACCCATGAACATCCCATTGAAGTGGTCGCTTTTTGCGAAGAGGAAGGATCAAGATTCAATGATGGATTATTTGGCAGCAGAGGAATGATAGGGAAAGTATCAGATGACGACTTAAGTAAGGTTGATGACTACGATATCTCTAGGTACGAAGCCCTGAAAACATTTGGTTTTGGGATTAATCCAGACCTTATGAATGAATCCATCCGAAAAAAGGGCGATATCAAAGCCTACTTTGAGATCCATATAGAACAGGGACCATATTTGGAAAAAAATAATTATCCGGTAGGTATTGTTAGCGGCATCGCAGGTCCATCCTGGCTCAAAGTGAAACTCAAAGGTGAAGCGGGCCATGCAGGAACCGTACCTATGAGCCTCCGGAAAGACCCCTTGGTGGGTGCTGCAGAAGTAATCATAGAAGTGGAACGGCTTTGCAAAGCAGATCCAAACGCGCCTGCTGTAGGGACAATCGGCAGAATAACGGCCTTTCCAGGAGGAAGCAATATTATTCCTGAGTTTGTAGAATTTTCCCTTGACATTAGGGACATTGACTTAGAAAGACGAAATAATATTATTAAGAAAATAGAAGAAAAGATCCTTCGTATATGTAAAGACAGAGGTTTAGAGTATGAGATTGAGAGGAGTATCGATATCCCCCCGGTGAAATGCTCTGGAAATCTTGTAAACACGATCAAGGAAGCATGCAAATCACTGGCGATAGAGGCTCCTGTTATGATTAGCGGAGCCGGTCATGATGCTATGTTACTAGCTGAAATCACGGAAATTGGCATGGTGTTTGTCCGATGCCGGGATGGTATCAGCCATCAGCCCAAAGAATGGGCAGAAATCGATGATATTGTCACGGGAACTAAGGTACTTTATGAATCAGTTTTAAAGCACATTTGAAAAAGCTGTATGGCAGCCAGTTATGGCTGCCGTACGATATTATAAACTAATCGCAACGCATTTCGAAATTCTATTTTGGGAAAACACGAAGAGTTTAGGAGTGCATTTTCTGTCTTTAGTTTGTTTTATTATTCTTTAGGTCCATATGAACTGATATCTGTAACAACCTAAACTTAGATAAATGTTTAACACGCTTCATGATTTGTTCTTCTAAGAAAATAGATTATTTCTGATAGACTTAAATCCCCAACAAAATATTATCAATTGTCTAATGCCATTCAAAAATCATTAGTAATAATTATGTGCTCCAAAAAAATTTCTTTCAAAAATAAAAAATGTTTTAAGAGGGGGTAATGTATTTGAATCAAGATTCAGAAAAAGGAATTAGTTTAACTGGAAAGGATATCATGCCGACCTCGGGCAACGAAAGAAATTTGTCGGCGGTAGCCTACTTCATTCTTTGGGTTGGTATAGCAGTTCAGCTTGTAACCCCAATCACGGCAGCTCAGCTTTATCCAGCACTTTCACCGATGCAGATCATAATAGCCTGTATCATTGGTAATTTCATAGTCGCTGTTCTTTTAACTTTGTTAGGAGATATTGGTGTAAGGTATGGAATACCTTATGCAGTATTTATTAGGGCTTGCTTTGGTTATTTAGGGGCACATATACCTGCTTTGGTACGTGCAGTTCCCGCAGTGTTCTGGTTTGGTTTCCAAACATGGATGGGGGCTTATGCACTGGATGCAATCATGAAAATGTTAACCGGATATTCTAACCTTACTTTATTGATCATTTTATTTGGAGCAGTCCAAATCATTAATACTGCGATGGGAATGGAAGCTATCACAAAATTTGAATGGCTTGCATCTCCTAGTATCTTAATTATTGGTGTAGTTTTGCAGATCTTTATCATGAAACAGCATGATTTAACTTTTGGTGAGATATTCTCCCATGGCGGAGAAGGCGGTTTATCAATGGGATTTGCTGTGGTAGTTATGATGGGAACTTATATTACTATGGCATTGAACGCGCCGGATTTCACCCGATTCCTAAAAACAAGAACTGGCACCAATGCTAAATGGTGGCACGTGAATAAAGGAAGCTTTTGGGCCCATTCCTTTGGCCTTGTAGGTTCTATGCTGCTATTTACGATTATCGGGCTTACCAGCGGTGTGGCAACCGGCACTTGGAATCCAATTGATGCCATGGTCCAAACTATGGGGAAAGATAATCCGTTGTTGTTAGTCGTTTGTTTAGCCTTTGTCATTTTAGCCCAATGGTCTACCAATATCAGTGCCAATCTATTGCCTCCGGGATATATAATAGTAAACCTATTCCCACGTAAAATCACTTTTGCGATGGGTTCAATTATTGCCGGTATTATTGGACTGCTTATCCAACCATGGAATTATGCGGAATTCGTCCCGCAAATTCTTATTCTCATAACAGCAACGTTGGCGCCTATCGTTGGCATTATGTTTACAGATTATTACTTGCTTAGGAGACGAAAGCTGAATGTAGAGGAACTTTATAAAGTCGATGGGCAATACAAGTATTGGAAGAATTTCAATCCTGCTGCCATTATTGCTTACATTCCTTCAGGTCTTTCCGTTCTTCTATTCCCTGATTATGGTTTTGTTACGGCTTTGTTAATAGCATCGGTTTTATATTATTGCTTGATGAAATATTGGATTTGTAAGATTTATGATCAACCTGAAGTTACGGATCCATATTTTCAGATAGAAACACGTGAAGTAAAGAAGGAGGCATGAAATTTTAAAACACTAAAGTAATAGACTTATATAATTCAACAAAATTCGAGGAGGATAAATTTATGAAAATTAAAGTAATCAATCCTAATACGACATTGGCAATGACAAAAGGCATTGAACATGCTGCCAAGTCAGCGGCACGGCCAGACACGGAAATTCTTGCCGTGAGCCCAAAGATGGGCCCTGTTTCAATAGAATCTTATTATGATGAATATTTAAGTATCCCAGGAGTACTTGAAGAGATTAAAAAGGGAGAAGATGAAGGCGTTGATGCCTTTGTTATCGCATGCTATGGAGACCCAGGATTAAATGCTGCCAGGGAAGTTACAGATAAACCTGTGGTGGGTATTGCGGAGGCTTCTGTATATTTAGCTTCAATGCTTGCCGCTAGATTTTCTATCGTCACAGTTTTACCAAGAATCAAAACAATGTTAGAAGAACTTATTGATTCTTATGGCATGGAAAAGCGAGTCCTAAACATTCGAACTACGCCGATGGGTGTACTTGATTTTGAGAGAGATCCTGAAGCAGGAATTGAAATGTTAAGGAAGGAAGGAAAAAAAGCTGTTGAGGAAGATCATGCAGAAGCTATTTTACTGGGATGTGCCGGAATGGCAGAATTTGCAGATAGTCTTGAAAAAGAATTAGGAGTCCCAGTAATTGATGGGGTTGTAGCGGGTGTGAAATTTGCTGAAGCCATCGTGGACCTAGGAAAGAAAACGAGCAAGCTCAAAACCTATAAATACCCAGAGAAAAAAGAATATATTGGAGAGCTGAAGAACTTTGGACATAATGAGGCAACGATAAAATAGTTTGTTAATCTGGTTCAGGGTTTCAAGATAAGGCTCAATTTGTTCATATAAAATTAAAGAAATATAAGTACTGATTAAACAATTTTAGGGCAAGATTCACCCGCTGGTGGATTGCCCTTTTTTACTATTTCTTTGGTGATAAAGGGGAAATTGTTTCAACCGGGGAATTGGTTAGCAAAAGCTGATTCGATTCCTGTAGCTTTTATAAAAGGTGTTAGTTATGAAAAAGTCGAAGGCTCATTTATACAATCATCTGAGCAAAGGAAGGGACCTATTTGGTTGATGAAATTAAATCTTAACACAGGATAAAAGGAAATCGGACGCATTTAATATCGCCGGTTTCCTTCGATCATTTACTTGCCTATATGCAGAAAAACAATTGCTAAGTACTAAATATCTTGATTCCTCACATTTTTCTCGATGTTCCCGCCTGGAACAGTCTCAGTGATTTCGGGCTGCGGATACCGTTTGACAATCCAATATTTCATGGCTGGATAATAAACTAGAGCTGCTACGGCAAAGGCTATAACAAAACCAAAATCCGGAAATAACAGTGCCAGTATGAACCCAGGGAGATACGATAGAAGGGCAGCCGGATTTACATTTTTCCAATACTTATACTGGCCGCCTGCTTTGTATAGCTCATCAACATTTAACCGGCGCTTTCGCAGAAGATAATAATCGCAGAACATGATTCCAACAATGGGCGCTAAAAGAGCCGTAATAAACATTAGAATGGTTGGCATATGTTCAGAAAAATTCCAAGGCTGCATCAGCAGCCCAATAATGCTTGCGATTATCGTCGCTGTAACCAAGTTAATCTTCCGCGGAAAAAAGTTGATAATGATATACGAGGTAGGGATCAAGTTGGCACTGATATTGGTGGACCATTGAGCAAGAACGATGAACACTAAACAGACTATCAGAAGAAGCGGGTTATCCTCTCCCACAGTTTGTATCATGACTTCGATGGGATTCCAATTTCCCGTGGCAATGCCGCTTATAAGACCAATAAACGTAAATAGAATCAATGATGCAATCAAGCCGATGCTATGCCCCATAAAGCTTCCTCTATTGGCTTGCCACCATGATCCCTGTACCGCTTCTTGTTTCACTTTCAGAAATCGGGTGAAATCCATTGCATTGAGTGCCATCGTAATGTAGGCACCCATTTGTGCAGCAATAGCGAACCCAATGGAGATGCCTCCTTCCCCTTCTATGGAGAAAATATTGCTTAATGTGAGCTGGTAATCGTTCATAATCATGAACAGGAGAACGACACCAATGATAAGAATGGTTGGCGAAGCGAGCCATTCAAACTTGGAAACGGCCTCCATACCCATGGCAGTATTGATAACTTGAACAATTCCAAACAAGATAATAAGGAGAGTGAGATTTGAGTAGCCGGTAAGCATTTCCATAATCGTGTTTAATGCAAAGGCACCCATCCAGGTTAAAAATCCAAACCAAAACATGGCGGGGATAGCACGGATAACCGCCGGGATGTGCGTTCCCAGATAACCAAAGCATGCACGGATGTACACTGCGTAAGGAATACCATAACGAATGCCGATATCACCCATTAGTGTTAGGAGAATGGCCACAATTAAGTTCCCAATTAAGCAGGTAAGCAAAATTTCGGCTGGGGACAAAGCGGGGAACAGTTGAGCCCCGGCAATAAAGGATACAAGTTGCACTGCAATGCCAATCCAAAGCATCAAAAAGCCAAGATTGGAAATGTGTCGCTGTTCTGTCTTTGTAGGGATCAAATCTTTCGACTTAAGACTTATACCGGTTTCTTGTTCATGGCTCATAAAAGAACCTCCTTTAGGAATACTTACTTTCATTTAGAGATTATGCAAGAAGGATGCCAAAACCTTAGGGGTATAAATGACCAAAGAACTAAAGCAAAATAGAGGCAAAAAGAACCAGTGGTTTGCAAATTTACAATAAATCTATTGAAAATTCTAAAAATTCAAACTAGAATAAGGGTAAATGGGACAGGAAAATTTGCAAACTTTTTTGCTGAATTGCAAACCACATATCCTCAAACATTTAGAAAAGATTGAATCCTGATTTTACCTAGGAGGTATATTCAATGTTCATAAGTTTAGAGAAAATCATGGATCATTTACCCTTTGGCATAATGGTGACGGACGAACGAGGGAGGATCATGTTCTGCAATCAGGCGACTGGAAAAGTATTGGACCGGACGGCACAACAAATGCAAGGTGAATTTATTAACTCATTTTTTTCCACAACAGCCATCTTTAAAGCCATTAAAACCAACATTGCCTCTGTTTCACACTCTAAGACCGAAACCGGGAACCCACTAATCCTTTTTGAACTTCCTATTCAAATTGATGAGAGAAAAGCCGGTCTTATAGTCCTCTACGAAAATAAAGCTATTGATCAGTTGGCAGAACATTCCCAAGCAACCATTGAATTAAAGCAAGAGCTTGAGATCATAATGAATCTCATTGGCGAAATGGTAACAATTACGGATAGGAAAGGGACGATATTGCGTGTAAATGCTACCTGTGAAAAGATTCTAGGCTTGAAAGCACAAGACCTGCTAGGTCGTCAAGTGAATGAATTGGAAGAACAGGGGGTTGTCGACTTTTCTTCTACCAAGAGTGTTATTCGGGAAGGAAGAAAAATTACATTGGCCCAAACGACTAAATCTGGAAGGCGTTTGGTGGTATCAGGATACCCTGTCTACAACGAAGATGGCACGCTTAATAAGGTAATTAATATATCTAAAGATGTTACTGAAGAGGATAAGCTTTCAAAGCAGTTGGAGGAAATGAGACAGTTAATGCACTACTATCAGACAGAATGGGGACGTGTCAATCTGCCGGGGGAGGAGCATATTGTCATCCATTCAAAAGAGATGGAGGAATTGAATGAACTGGCCGGACGTATTGCAGATGTAGACTCAACCGTGCTGATTCTTGGCGAATCCGGGGTCGGAAAGGAAGTACTGGCGCGCAGGATTCACAATCTCGGCGTGCGTAGGACTAAGCCTTTTCTAAAAATAAACTGCGGAGCCATTCCTGAAACGCTAATGGAGTCTGAATTGTTTGGTTATGCCAAAGGCACCTTTACCGGGGGAAACCGGGAAGGTAAGAAAGGGATTATTGCCAGTGCAAATGAAGGTACCCTTTTTTTGGATGAAATCGGGGAGATGCCGTCACAATTGCAAGTTAAACTCCTCCAGGTGTTGCAGGAGAAGAAACTGACCCCTCTGGGAAACACAATGCCAATCAATGTTGATATACGATTCATTGCTGCAACGAACCGAAATTTAGAAAAAATGGTAGACGAAGGAGCTTTCCGGGAGGATTTATATTACCGGCTTAATGTCATACCTATCACAATTCCGAGTCTGCGACAAAGAAAAGAAGACATTCCCCTTCTGATTGAGCACTACCTTCGGCTTTTTACTCATAAATACAAAAAATCCAAAACTATGGAGAACGAGGCTTTGGAAATCTTGGTAAATTACTCCTGGCCAGGCAATGTACGTGAACTGCAGAATACAATTGAGCGTCTCGTGGTAACCATTCCGGGTGACTACATTCTTAAGAAAGATTTACCTAGTAAAATGGTGAATCACGTATCCCAGCATCCACTAGTTCAAGATGGACTAACTTTGAAACAGGCCATGTCACAATTTGAAAAAAATATTCTTGAGCAGGCGGTGAAACAGTCAAGGACCTTAAAGGAAGTAAGCGAAAGACTCGGAGTTGACATTTCTACAATTAGCCGAAAAGTAAAGAAATATAATATCCAGTTTGCTGAAATGCAATATATTTAGCGAAAATGCAAAGTTACGATCAATATAAATACGGTAACTTTTATTAGAAAATATAGAATTTACTGTATTTATATTGCTATATTGCAACCTTTATTTTTTTCGTCTTGCAAGAACCTTGAGAAACTGGGAAAGGGCACTTGGCATGAAACTTGCATATTCTTTCCTGCAAACCAATTGGAGGAGGAATCGATTATGAAACGAATGGGTCTTGCATTTTTAGGTGAACCAGAAGTTCCTGAGATGGTTAAACTTGCTCAATACGCTGAATCCCTTGGCTTTGAATCAGCTTGGGTAGCGGAAACCCGCTTTGCGAGGGATAGTTTTGTACCGGCCGCAGCCATCGCTGCCACTACCCAAAAAATAAAAATCAGTACAGGGGTGGTTAACGTTTTTACCCGAAATCCTGTCATTTTAGCAACCTCATATGCTACCTTGGATGAGCTTTCGGGCGGCCGTGCAATTTTTGGTGTTGGTCCCGGGTCTCCGTTAGTATTGGAGCCTCAAGGACATACCTTTAAAAAACCGATCACAAGGCTTCGTGAATATCTTTATGTTGCCAAGGGACTTATTGCTGGAGAAGAGGTTAATTTCAAAGGAGAATTCGTCAATGTTCAGGGCGTAAAGCTTGAGTACAAACCTATCCGCCCTTCAATGCCAGTCTACCTTGGTGTCACAGGTCCAAAGGCCATGGAATATGCCGGCGAGGCAGCTGATGGCGTGTTGATGAACGCCTTTGTATCATGCAATTACGTTAAAAGGTCAATTGAACGGCTAAGAAATGGAGCCGAGCGTACTGGCCGTAATCTTACGGAAATTGACCGTACCATCGCACTTATTACATCTGTGGATCAAAACCCAGACCTGGCCCGTGACCGTGTTCGTCCGTTTATTGCCATGTATTTGACTAGATTCCCCAATATCGTCCAGGAAACCGGTTATAGTGAACAATACCTTGCAAAGGTTCAGGAAGCAGTCAACAAAGGCGGTTTGGAGGCAGGAGCAAAACTAATAACTGAAGAAATAGTGGACGATTTGGTAGCGGCTGGCACCCCGGAACATGTTCGCAAGCGGATTCAGGATTACCGGGACGCTGGAATAGATTGTCCGGTGCTATTTACCTTTGGTTCTAATATTAAAGAAACTATAGAATCAGTAATTGGGGCGTAAACTGCCTCCAGAGAAAAGTCCCCCTTTTAAAATGTAATTTGTTGACGAAGGGGGGGTTAGATATTTCCTAACAGGAGTGAAAGAGAGAATGGCTTACCAGGCGGAGTCGGTGGCCCAAAATCTTGAAGGGTTTAGTAGGTACTGCTAAAGGAAGATATCGTGGCTGTTATTAATACGGAAGACAATTTCTAGAGATTTAACCTATACCATCCCCAGACTTTTGTATCACTATCTATACTTAGGATACGTTATTCATCACCAGGGATCGGGATTGAAAGATGAATCGTATATAGGGAGTGGTACCAGTGAATTTGGCTATTGTTTTACAAAAACCAATGAACAAAGCAAAAACGAGGCTTAAAAACTGGCTCTCTTTATATGAACGGATCGGTCTTGCTGATTCGATGCTTTATGATGTACTTAATACATTGTCCAAAGTTTCATCAATTGATGCTGTAGGTATCGTAACCAGCGATGCCAGGGCTATTGCTATCGCCAAACAATTTGGTGTCCATATTTTTCATGAGGGAGAGGACGCCCTGGGAATGAACCAAGCAATACAGTTTGTTGTTGAAACATTGCCTCGTGATGTTCAGCACCTTTTTATATTTCCAGCGGATATACCTTTAATTTCCTGCGATGAAATTACCAATCTAGTTAAAATGGTAAAAAATCATTCTGTCTCCGTTATTCCATGTAAAAAAGGAACTGGAACCAATGTATTGGTATTATCACCGCCAGGAGTCATTCAAACAGCTTTCGGATTGAATAGCAGGGAAGAGCATTGTCTATTGGCAAAAAAGGCAGGATTACACTATTGGGTTTTTCATAGTTCGTCATTATCCTTGGATATAGATACAATAGATGATTTACTTTTGTTGAAAACAATGGGACAAGGAACAAAAACCAAGGATTTTTTGGAAAGAAATCAAATCTTCAAATGTTGAATGATGGGACAGCTATAACTTTCTACATTCATAAGATATCGGTACGTATTAAAAAAAGTAAAGTGATATGATACATATTCACAGGAAACGAAGGAAAAGGGTTGGCACTTTGTCCTGGCAAAGCTGGATATAACATTTTACACGGATCTAGGTCAATCTAAAAACCAGTAGATGCAACAAATGAAATAAAAGATAAAAACCAGATATTCACACTGAAGGTTTAGATAATATGCAAGCTGTGAAAATGGGGCCGTGCTTATATTAACATTACCGTTCAGATAATGAAGTAATCCCAAATTACATTAATCAGCTAATCGCAGACATTAACCTAATGGGAGGATAATTTTTTGGGGAATATTACCAATTCGGAACAAAAAAGTGTAACCCAGGTACTGGAGGATATTCAAATAAGAGGCTATGCAACGCAGGAAGAAGCTTACCAGTTAATAAATGTACAGGGTACACAGCTATTGGAGTTAATGAGGGTTGCTTCCGCTTTTAGAGACGAAAGGAAAGGGAATACGGTCACTTATTCGCGCAAAGTTTTCATTCCATTAACAAATATGTGCCGAAATACTTGTGGATATTGTACGTTTGTAAAAGACCCAAGCGACCCTGAAGCCCATATTATGGCTCCGAGCGAAGTGTATAGCCAATTGATGAGGGCGGAGGCGATGGGCTGTAAAGAGGTGCTGATTAGTCTCGGAGAACGACCTGAGTTACGATATCCGCTTGCAAAAGAAAAATTAAAGAAACTTGGATATGATAAGATGCTCGACTACGTATACGATATTTGCCAGTTGATTATTGACAAAACAAGTATGATACCTCATACCAACGCAGGAGCCCTTAAATTTAAAGAATTAAAAAAGTTGAAGGACGTAAATGGCAGCATGGGAATGATGTTGGAATCAATAAACCCAAAGCTTAACGCACATGAAGGGTGTCCTGATAAGCTTCCAGTTGTACGCCTGAACACGTTACGCTATGCGGGAGAACTGCAGATTCCTTTTACTACGGGTATCCTGATTGGAATTGGCGAAAGTCTAAAGGACCGAGTCGATTCCATGTTTGCGATATTGGATGAACATAAAAAGCATCAACATATTCAAGAAATTATTATTCAGAACTTTCGCTCAAAAAAGGGTACTGCCATGGGAAATTCTCCTGAACCAAACATATGGGATATGGTCAGATCAATCGCGGTATGCCGTTTGATTTTTGGTAAAGACGTTAATATTCAGGCGCCTCCCAATCTTACTCCCAATATACACCAGCTTTTTCTGTTAGCAGGGATAAACGATTGGGGTGGCATTTCACCGCTTACACCTGATTTTATTAATCCTGAAAAGCCTTGGCCTCACATTTGGGAGTTACACAGAATTTGCTCTGAACTAGGATTTGAATTACGCGAACGATTGACTGTTTATCCAGAATACCTAATAGACTCAACTTATAAACGAGAGGTATTTAAATCCCGTATAGATCATCTGATCGATGAAACCAGACTAGTCAGAAGGGAAATGACGGTATGATAAATAACAGTAGCCAAGCCATTGAAGAAATGAAACTTGTCGGGGTTGAAAGATTGCTGGGACGTTCCCAAATTGATATTGCTAATATTCTGGATAAAGCATTGGCTGACAAGGAAATCTCTGTGCAAGAGGGAATTAGGTTATTTGAAGCTGATGGTATCGATCTGTATGCATTGATGATAACAGCTGACGAATTAAGGCGTAGGTCTGTAGGAGATATAATTACGTATGTTAAAACAAGAAATATTAACTTTTCAAATGTCTGTTATACAGGGTGTAAATTTTGTGCATTCGCTGCTTCAGAAAAAGATGAAGGTGCTTATTTTATACCCTTGGCTGAAATTGTTCAAAGGGCAAAAGATGCCTGGGGAATTGGTGCGACTGAAGTTTGCATCCAAGGGGGACTGCATCCCAGAGTAAGCGAAAATTATTATGTGGAGATTATTAAAGCAATTAAGGATGCTGTTCCGGATCTCCATATCCACGCATTTTCCCCATTTGAAATAAAGTTTGGGGCTCGTAAACGCGGGATTTCAATTGAGGAACATTTATTCAGTCTAAAAGAAGCGGGTCTGGGCACAATCCCTGGAACAGCGGCAGAAATTCTGGATTCCAAGATACGGAAGTTATTAACTAAAGATAAATTAACTACTGAAGAGTGGGTGAGTACGATAAAGACGGCCCATAAACTTGGAATCCGTTCAACTTCTACCATGATGTATGGGCATATAGACGGACCGGAACATTGGGCAAATCACCTAGCCCTTTTACGTGATATTCAAAAGGACACCGGAGGTTTTACAGAGTTTGTTCCTCTTGGTTTTGTTCATTATAACACTGAACTTTTTAATAAACATGGAGCTCGGGCTGGTTCAACTGGAATCGAGGATATTAAAGTAGTTTCCGTGGCAAGAATAATGCTGAATAACTGGATAGATAATATACAAGTTTCCTGGGTTAAAAATGGTCCGAAAGCATGTCAGATCATTTTAAATGCAGGTGCAAATGATTTTGGGGGCACACTCATGGACGAAACAATTTCACGCTCGGCTGGTGCACCATTCGGGGAGAATATGAATCCAGAAGAATTTAATCGCTTGATTCTGGATTTAGGGCGAGTTCCCGCAGTTCGAAATACCCTGTATGAAATAATGAAGTAGCCATATCTGATATACCTTCTTATGCAGTATGATTAAGATTTTGATTCCCATGCCACAGATAACCATTATAATTCTTTATTCTTTATTTTCTATGATTATCATAAACAAAGCTTAGTATAAGCCAGAACCAAACTCTAAAGCTATCAGTATTGTTTACTTAAGACTGGGAGAGTATAATTTCACAGAAATAATGAAAATTCAAAAAAAGGATGAATCAATACGGGCCACCACACAACAGACATAACAAAAATTCTAGAAGGGAATCATTGAATCCGGTCGCGAATGAAAAACGTCTTTTTGGCCTGAAAACCTACATCACGCTTTGGATATCTTCCATGGTTGTTATTCGAATCTTTATGATTGGCCATTCTTATCTTCCTCCTGCCGGAAAATTAAATTTGTTTCAAGCAGGTGTAGTAACTATTATTTCAGCCTTTCTCACCGGTATTTTGTTTGTTGTCAATTCAAACCCCCGCTTGGTTTATGGAATAACTTGGAATAAAATAAAGTACAACCATATATTGCTATATTCCCAAATCGTTTTAGTAATAAAATCTATGGCTGCAGCACCAATCCATGATTCGATCCCATACCAAAATACAACTGGCAAAACCCTGATCAACGAGGCGATTCTAGCAACGTTAAAACCGAATGATGATCGTGCCTGGACAATGAACGGAATTCTGCCTTTTACGAAAAACACTTTTGTACCTCGTGAGTTTTTTAAACACTAATAATCACTTGCTTAAGAACAAGATAAAGGAAACTCTCTTCTATAATTGCGTCAAGTTCCCGAACAAAAGGAGGCAGACGGTACAAGCACCGCTTACCTCCATTTTATACATGAATACAGCCTATAATGGATTGGAAGCTGGGTTAATTCCCGTAATGTCAGAAACAATCTCATAGGATCTCAGACGGTCATAATGGTCAAAAATTTGGGCATTGACGATCATTTCGTCAGCCTGGGTTTCATCAAGGAAGGCTTGTAACTTTTCCTTGACGGTCTCTGGGCCGCCGATAATGGAAGAGCCAAGCTGCTGCTCAAGTGCCGCCATTTCGTATGGTGTCCAAATTTCATCCATATTGTCAACCGGCGGTTTCAATTGGCCCGGATTATTACGGATAAGAGCAAGGAATTGCTGCTGCATGGAAGTCGCAAGGCGTTTTGCTTTTTCATCGGTTTCAGCAGCTATCACGTTTACCCCTACCATAGCGTATGGTTTATCCAGCACATCGGATGGTTTGAAGCTTGTGCGATACAGCCTCAATGCACCTAGTGTATTTTTTGGAGAGAAATGGCTTGCGAATGAGAATGGGAGTCCAAGCTGTCCGGCCATTTGGGCGCTAAAACCGCTTGAGCCGAGGAGCCAGATTGGGATATTTAATCCTTCACCCGGTACTGCCCTTACATGCCTGCTCCCACCAGCTAAGGACGGATTAAAATATGCTCGCAGTTCTTCAACTTGTTCAGGAAAATCCTCGCCATTGCTCATTTTGTCCCGTCGCAGCGCATATGCAGTAAGTTGGTCGGTTCCAGGCGCGCGCCCCAGTCCAAGGTCGATCCGGCCCGGAAAGAGGGACTCGAGGGTTCCGAACTGCTCAGCGATCACAAGCGGCGCATGGTTCGGCAGCATGATACCGCCTGAGCCAACGCGGATTTTAGATGTGCCGCCGGCGACATGGCCGATTACAACTGATGTCGCAGAACTGGCTATCCCGGTCATATTATGGTGTTCAGCAAGCCAGTAACGGGTATATCCCCATTTCTCGACATGCTGTGCGAGGTCAAGTGTGTTTTTCAAGGACTCCGAAGCAGTACCGCCCACCACGATAGGGGAGAGGTCAAGCACGGAAAATTTAATATCGCTTAATTGCTTTTGGTTGCTTTCACTAGCCATGCATTCATCTTCTTTCTATAAGATTATCCTTTAATCCTTACAAATTAACTGATACTTACTTTTCATAACTGACCAAATTATATCGGTTTAAAAAAGGATGAGCAAAAAAACTGCTCATCCTGCATACATGTATTTTGCGGAACCTATAACAAATTAAACATTTAAAAAAGTTACACAGACCGGGTATGGGACTGTTATATCTGATTGAAGCAAGGCAAGTTTACCTGTTTCCTCATTCCTGGAGAAAAGGACCAGGTTATGGGATTCCTGATTGGAGGCAACCACAAATTTTCCAGTCGGGTCAATCTCAAAATCACGGGGCCAATTTCCTTCGGTTGATGTATGCTCTATAAAAGCCAGTTCTCCAGAATCTTGGTTTACAGCAAACAAAGCGATACTGTCATGGCCGCGGTTGCCTGCATAGACAAAACGCCCGTCATTGGATATGCGGATCGCACTTCCCTGGCTATTTTCAGTAAAATCATTTGGAATGGCCGAAATGTATTGCAGTTCTTCAAAACTGCCCTCCTCGCGATTATAAGCTAAAACAATCACTTCATTGCTTAACTCAGTCATGGCGTAAGCATATTTTCCATTGGGATGGAAAACAAGATGCCTTGGGCCGCTTCCAGGTTTCACGTTTAGCGATTGCACCTCCGTTAATTTTCCGTCTGATAATCGATAAGTTACAATCCTGTCGGTACCTAAGTCCACGACTGCAATATATCTCTCGTCAGGTGTAAAACCAGAATAATGCACATGAGGCTTTTCCTGTCTTTCTTTATCCGGCCCTGTACCTTCATGCTGAATGACAGAACCAGTGGCGTTTAAAGAGCCCTCCTCATTTTCAATAGTGTATGATTCAACTGTTCCTCTATGATAATTCGCAGTCACGATGTTTCTCTTTGCTCTATCAACATCGATATGGCAGGGGGAAGCACCCTCCGTAACCTTGGAGTTTATTAAAGAAAGCTCTCCCGTTTGTTCATCTAGGGAGTAGGCGGCTGCACCACCGGAAGCGTCTTCCTTTACTACTGCAAACAGATTTCTATTATCTTTGCTGACCGTTACATATGTAGGATTTTCCAATCGTGCGGCAAGGCTCGTCTTGCTAAGCATACCGTTTTCTGTATCAAGGGTAAAAGCATAAATGCCCTCGCTGTCACCTTTTGTATATGTTCCGATATAACCTTTCAGTTTCATAAATGATCGCCTCCAAAAAAATATCATTTCTATTTTATCATAAGTATCCTGTTCTACAGAATCTCACACCTGTATCCAATGGGCAACGGGCATCCTGAAAATATTAATTAATATGGAGGAATATCCATATCCCAGTCTATTAAGAAGAGTACTATTGTTATTCAATATTATGGTTATATATTACCCCGAGGCTGGATCCCTTAATAGACCTCAATGTACCGGTTTATGTTAGAGATCAGGTAATAAAGGGAAAGACTCAGATAGTAAGGATACTATTTTTTAGGAGAGATCTAAGATGGACACACAAACTAAACAAAGCCAGTCAGAACGTTTTGAGGCAGCATTCAATCGGATTCATAAGGCCTTGATGCAGACAGTAAAAAATGCAAAAACTGATAAATTCAGCGACCTGGTATATAAGGGTAAAAACCATGCATTCATCCGTTATTATGAACATGATTTATCCCAGTTTGCAAAACTGCGAAATGCCATTGTCCATGAAAAGATAGAGGAGGGGTTCTATATTGCCGAACCCCATCTCGAAATCATAAATAAAATCGAAAGCATTGCCGATGAGTTTGAGAAGCCGGCATCGGCACTTTCAATTGCAACCAAGCCGGTTACTTATTTCCAGGAAACAGACATGCTTTCTGAGGTGCTTGCCGCAATAAAAAAAGAATCGCTTTCCCAGTTTCCCGTGTACAAATCGAATGGGGAATATGCCTGGCTGCTAACATCAGCTGAGATTGTTAAATATCTGGCTGAACACTTTTCGAATGAAAACATGAATCTTAAACAGGTAAAAGTGGGAGAATTATATAATGGCAGAATCAAACACCATGTTGTTTTTGTTTCCCAGGACAGCAGCCTGTTCGAAATAGAAGATATTTTCGAGGAATATCACGCAAAGAATCAGAAAATTGAAGCCATACTAATCACCAAAACTGGATCAGACAAAGAAAAGCCAAACGGAATTATCACATCCTGGGACTTGCTTGAAGCAGAAATAAGTGACTAGGGGGGGAGTCCCCCGGTACAGTGAATGCGTTAAAGCAACGGGGATTATACCCCAGACACGTTAATACGTTAAAGCGCTGGGGGTCTGACCCCCAGCGCGGTAATGCGTTACTATGTGAAACGGTGTATTACATCTGAGGTATGATCCTGGTCATTAATGGGATCAGCGAATTGCCCCAAAACATCGTGATCCAGGCAGCAAGGATCATGGCAAGTGTTGAAAATGTTGCTTCCTGTTCGCCATATTCCCTTGCTTTATTGGTCCCGACACCATGCGCGCCCATTCCAAGGGCGAGACCCCTGGCAACAGGAGAGGTAATCGAAAGCCACTTGATTGCAGAAGGGCCGATAATGCCGCCGATTACTCCGGTAAAAATGACAAACACGGTTGTCAAGGCAGGAAGACCCCCAATTTCCTTTGAAACCTCTATCGCAATCGGGGTAGTGATCGACCTTGGCAGGATGCTGACAATAAGATCGGGACTCAAATGCATAAATAGGGATAGGGCAAAAGAAGAAAAAATGGCCACAAGTGTTCCCGTCGTAATACTGAGAATGATGTTTCTCAAGTATTTCTTCAATAAGTGCATGTGTTTGTATATAGGTATCGCAAATGCCACCGTTGCCGGTCCCAGCAAGTGGGATATCCATTTCGACCCTTCCAGGTACTCGGCTGCCGGTACATTTGCTGCCGTGATCAATAGAATGATAGCAAGCGGACTGATCAATAAAGGATGCAAGAAGGGGAAAGGCCACTTTTTATATGCCCGTTTTGCCAGCATATAGATGAAAATGGTGATGAGCGTAAAAAGGATTAGCTTCACCTTGCGCCCCTCCTTTCTTTATGATCGAGTTTTTCGGATACAAATGCGGTAGTCCCCATGACGATGAACGTACTTATGCCAATTAAAAGAACTGCCTCCGCACCTTGCCAGCTAAGAATTTCATCATAATTGACGATCCCTACTGCAGAGGGAATAAAAAATAGAAGCAGTTCGGACAGCAGCCAGTTTGCTCCTCTTTCCAGCCATTCCAGCTTGACTATTTTCAACATAAGCGCCGCCAACAAGAGAAGAAGCCCAATCATTGAAGCGGGTATCGGAATTTGCAGAAGTTGTTTAATAACAGCTCCAAAAAATAGAAATATATGAATAAACAGTATTTGCAGAATGATAATTCCTATTTTCATCGTTAACATCCTTCCTAAAAAAGGACAGACCATATATGGTCCATCACTTTTGTGTATAGGTAATATTAAGACGAAAAAAGGTATTCGTAAAATATATATTTATTATCATTTGCATAACTATAAGTTATGACGGTACTCTTTTTGCAGAAACTGGATAAAGGCCCTTCCTGCAAAGGAGACATAGCGATCCTTTTTTGTTATTAACGCCAGATGCCATGGGAAAACAGGGTTTAGCTTTAGTATGCTGATATGATTATTTTCTACCCGGCCGCCAATGGACTCAGGCAGGATAGAGATCCCTAAATTGGCGGCGACCATTTCCGTCATAAAATCCCATTGGGAACTCTTGAAGAGGATCTTTGGCTCAAAACCTTCTTCGATGCATTGATTCCGCACAAAATCATAAAGGGCAAATTCCTCACTGTAAAAGATAAATTCTTCCTCCTTGAGTTCCTTTATGTGGACTTCTTTCCTGGCAGATAAGGGGTGCTGTTTGGGAACCAGCAGCTGCAATTCTTCCTTGACAATCGGATATATATTGAATTGCGCTTCATCTACCGGCAGTACGGCCACGCCTAGCTCAAATTCGCCTTGTTCCACGCTAGTTACCACCCTTGCCGCGCCATATTCGGTTATGTTGATCTTGACATTCGGATATTGCCGGTGGAATTCCGACATCACCTTGGGGAAGAAAAGGCTGCCTATTATAGGTGGGAGGCCAATATTGATCTGGCCGCGAACCAGGCTGGTCATATCATTTAAAGTGGTGTTCATTTCATCAACCTGGGCAAGTATTTTTTGGGCGTATTCGTACACGATTTGCCCGGCATCAGTCATTTCGACCGTCTTATGGGAACGGAGGAGGAGGGGCATGCCTACTTCCTCCTCAAGGCTCTTGATCATTTTGCTTAAAGCAGGCTGTGAAATATGCAGATGTTCCGAAGCTCTCGTTATATTATTTTGCTTTACCGCTTCCAGAAAATATTTAAGCTGCCGCAATTCCAAATTTACCAACTCCGAAAAATTGTATGAAAAGTGGATCCTATTGGTTCAGGATCTCCTGTGTAACCGCTATTTTAATGTATGGTTTTAAATTTGCCTGTTAAAGGCACATTCAATCTACCAATCCAAGCGATTTTAGGCCGTTAAAAACACCCGAATTGGTCACTTCCGTGGTGTTATGCTTTGCAAAGGCAAATAGTTCAGGCATGCTGTTGCCCATCGCAAAGCTTTCCCCGACAGCGGACAACATGTCTTTGTCGTTCATTCCATCTCCAAAAGCAATCGCTGCCGAACGGGGAATATCAAGCTGACTTAATAAGGCATTTACACCTGTTCCTTTATTAACATTGGAACGGATTACATCAAAACAATTTCGGAATCCATCAACATTTACTTGTGATAAATAAATCCCTTCCTTAGATTTATAGAGCTCTGCATCGTTGTCTGCCGAACCGATGATCGTAATGCCAAGGATATCGTCAAGCACATCCGAGGTAAACGCTTCATTCTTTTTTAAATGAAATTGCTCCATAAATCGCTCCACCACACGACCAGCCAGGGTTGTAAAGTGATTTTTCGTACTCGAATACAGAACCAGCTCATGACCGTGTTGCCTAGCAGTATCCAGGAATAATTCAACTGAACTGCTGCTCATCGGTTTTTTGAATACATCGTGGCCCTGATATACGGCATAAGCGCCATTATAGCCTATGAAAGAATTTATGTTCAACAATTGCCCGATCTCAGCGATTTCATGAAGGGGCCTGCCTGTGGCAAGCACGGTTTCAATTCCTTGTTCCTGAACCCGGGCTATCGCTGTTTTTGTGGACTCCTCCATCGTTTCATCAGGACGCATAATTGTCCCATCTATATCCAAAAAAAGAATTTTATAAGCTTCCATAATGCACTCCTTAAAATTTGCGTCCTTCCCATGATATAACGAATATTGTAACTTTTCCAATGAAGCTTGTTACAAACGGAAATAAATGGGCATTCAAAATTCTATAAATTCACCCCGAATGGACAAAATTTATGTTTAAAAAGAATTCGAAGGAGTCTGAATGCATGAATTGATTGTTTAAGCCTTATTGGACAGAATGGTAAAATATCCAATAATATTAAAAGTAACAGGTTAAAGGTCTTAGGAAAAAAGACCTGTTTGCCGAATATTATGTTTTTACCAGGAGATGTTACGTTTGATAATTTCTAACGGAATCGGGAATGGACATGCCAATCACCCTTTTTCTGTGGGTGATTTAATAAAACAACTCCCAACAAATGATAAAAATCAACAGGGTGATGTCTTTTTATATCAAAAGATTCTTGAAACGCTTGTTGAAAATTCTCCTATTGGCATTTATATTGTGGAGAATGGCACCTATATATATACCAATTCTTCTTACATGCGCCTTCTAGGTTATGAACAAGATGAATTAATACGTGTTTCAGTTTTAGATTTTGTCCATCCAGAAGATATCCAGCTTGTTAAACAGCTTTTGGAAGAAGGAAGATTGGGAGAAAAAGACGAAGCCCGCCTCAAGCTTAGAAAGTTAAAAAAAGACGGAGGCATCATCCATACAGAAATCCATTCTACCACTGCCTCCATTTGCGGAAGAAAAGTCTTATTTGGCAGTGTGACCGACATTACCGAGCAGGTTTCGACACATCTGGAGTTTCTGGAAAAGCACGAAGCGTATGAAGCTCTGTTTAGGGAAATGGAGGAGCTCGCATACCATGATCCATTAACTAAATTGCCAAATCGAAAGTTTTTCGAAACTCGTTTGGAGCAATTAATCAACTATTCGAAAGAGAGCGGCAGGCGCTTTGCGGTGCTGTTCCTGGATTTCGATCGGTTCAAGTTCGTCAACGACTCATTGGGCCATCAAATGGGCGATGAATTATTAATCATGATTGCCCAGCGTCTAAAGCAGATTCTGCGGAAAACAGATACGATCAGCCGCTTCGCCGGAGACGAATTCACCATCATAATCCCGTATGCTAAGAAAGAAGAAGTAATCAGGACTGCGGAACGAATCAGTAATGACATGGCAAATAGCTTCGATGTTTCCGGCCAGCTTGTCACACTTTCGGTTAGCATAGGGATTGCTTTTAGCCAGGGCGGAGAAGAAAATGTTTTTAATTTAATCCACAACGCTGATACCGCAATGTGCTATACCAAGAAATACAAAAGGAATAGTTATACCATATATTCTGAGGAACTTGATCAGAAAGCATCATATAAATTGGCCATCGAAAGAGATTTAAAGCAGGCCATTGAAAATGATGAACTGGAATTATATTATCAGCCAATCATCGACCTGAACACACAGAAAGTGATCGCAGCCGAAGCGTTAGTCCGCTGGCACCATCCGGAACTTGGTCTAATATCGCCCAATGATTTCATCGCTGTTGCGGAGGAAAGCGGGCAAATCATACCCATCGGCACGTGGGTACTTAAAACGGCTTGCCGCCAGAATAAGCAATGGCAGGATTCCGGAATTCCACCGTTCAAGGTAGCCGTAAACATCTCTACGAAACAATTGCAGCACTACGATTTTGTTGAAACAGTCATAAAGATTCTGAAAGAAACTGCGCTTGAGCCACAATGGCTTGAACTGGAGGTAACCGAGAGCATTTTATTAGAGGATATAGAGTTCATTAAAGAAAGTTTGTTAAAATTAAAGGAAGTAGCAATATCTCTATCTATTGATGATTTTGGGACTGGATATACGTCCCTAAGCTATCTGCGTCAATATCCGTTTGACAAGGTGAAAATTGACCGCAGTTTCATCGAAGACATTAACAGGGACTTGAATGGAAAGCGGATTACTTCCGCGATCATCTCTTTAGCACATAGCTTGAATATGAGTGTCGTTGCAGAAGGGATTGAAAACCAAAGCCAGCTGGAATACTTATCCGAAGAAAGATGTGATGAAGGCCAGGGATATTTCTTCAGCCGGCCGATGCCTGTTGATTCACTTCATTTAGATCTGCTGGAAAAGGAATAATGTAATTAAGTAGCGAATATAAAATGGAGAAGTTTGTATGATGCTTATTATTAGAGGTGAAACATGGCTATGGAACAACAGCTGCAATTTATAACCCAATTAGGGAAACAAAAGCCAAAGACAATCGCTAACAACAGCACAGCATGCCCATTTTGTGCCAAAGAAAGCCTGGAAAATATCATTGCCCAAGAAGGGCCGCTCATCTTATTGCAAAATAAATACAAAACGTTAGAGAACACATTTCAAACGGTCCTGATTGAAACGGATAAGTGTGAAGATGAACTATCTATGTATTCAAAAGAACATATACATAGGCTTTTTGCATTTGCCATCAGGCATTGGATGGAGATGGAGGAAAGCGGTGTTTACAGGTCGGTGGTGCTATATAAAAATCATGGCCCGCTTTCCGGCGGCACCATCAGCCATCCGCATATGCAAATCGTCGGGTTCGAGAATGTTGATTATAAAGAGAAAATCAAGGAAAATACTTTTAGCGGGATCACCATCTTTAAAGATGATGCGGTTTCATTTACCCTTTCCAACCATCCAATCATGGGGTTTTACGAATTTAATGTAATGATTCGCGATGTGGAACAAGTGAATAAGATGGCAGATTGTGTCCAGGCAGCCGTAAAGTTTCTATTGAACGACTTCCAATTTAAATGCGAGAGCTATAACTTATTTTTTTATCATATGGATTCCTATATAGCCTGCAAAATAATGCCCAGGTTTGTTGCATCTCCTTATTTCATCGGGTATATGATTCCGCAGGTTTCCAATGATATCGAAAGTGTGGCAGAACAAATCAAGAGCATTTATTTTTCCTAGCACATTATCGGAATACAAAACTCTGCCAAATGGGTACGCTATTTTTTTCATGGACCGGTAGGGGAATGGATTGAATTTCTCCAAAGATGAGCAGGAAAGTTTAATTTGTAAGAAAAGGGATTTTTTAAAATCTGAAATTATGTTACTATACTAGTGGTTCCAAATAAATGAATCAAAATCCGTGTATTCGGTAGAGGTTCTAGCTACCCTCTCAAAAAAACTAAGGAAAACAGGACTGCTTTCTTAGTGGTGCTGTTTTTTTAATGGAAAGGAAGTTCTACTTATTTATGAAAAAAGATAAAGCAGTGATCGTTTTCAGCGGCGGCCAGGACAGTACTACTTGTTTATTCTGGGCTTTGGAACGGTTTCAGGAAGTCGAAGCAGTAACCTTTGATTATAACCAGCGCCACAGTCTAGAGATTGAATGTGCTAAGAATATTACAAAAGAGCTTGGCATCAGGCATCATATATTGGATATGTCCCTTTTAAACCAGCTCGCCCCCAATGCCCTGACAAGGAACGATATTGAAGTCAGGGATGGGGAAGAGGGCGGGCTGCCGTCAACATTCGTCCCGGGAAGAAATCTATTATTTCTGTCGTTCGCCGGGGTGCTTGCAAAGCAGATAGATGCAAAACATATCGTGACCGGTGTATGTGAAACGGATTTCAGCGGCTATCCGGATTGCCGGGACATTTTCATCAAATCCTTGAATGTCACATTGAACCTCTCCATGGATTACCCGTTTGTCATCCATACACCGTTAATGTGGCTCGATAAAGCGAAAACCTGGGAACTGGCAGACAGTCTGGGTGCCTTCGAGTTTGTAAGGGAAAAAACACTGACATGCTATAATGGCGTAATCGCTGACGGCTGTGGGGAATGCCCTGCATGCAAACTGCGCAAAAACGGGCTGGATGAATATTTGCAAAACAGAAAGGAGTTTTAATAGCATGTACGGCTTCAGGATCGTTGACAAACTCCAGAAAATAGATGAAGACATAAAGCGCGCGCAATTAAAATACCATTCAAAGCGGGTTCTTGTGAGCAAGGAATTCACTTTTGACGCCGCTCACCACCTGCACTGCTATGAAGGCAAATGCAAAAATCTGCATGGCCACACATACCGCGTTATTTTTGGTATAAGCGGTTTTGTTGATGATAGGGGCCTTATGATGGACTTCGGGGATATAAAAGAGATTTGGAAAAATGAGATTGAAATCCATCTTGACCATAGATATTTAAATGAAACTCTCCCATTGATGAATACAACAGCTGAAAACATGGTTGTCTGGATTTATGAGAAAATGGCTGAAGCCCTTGCGGATAGAAAAAAACAATATGATGGAGCGAGAGTGGAATTTATAAAGCTTTATGAAACTCCGACAAGCTACGCGGAAGCAAGACGGGAGTGGATGGAAATTGAGTAAAGTGCCTGTTATGGAAATTTTTGGACCTACAATTCAGGGAGAAGGCATGGTGATTGGCCAAAAAACCATGTTCGTCAGGACGGCAGGCTGTGATTATTCATGTTCATGGTGCGACTCTGCCTTTACATGGGATGGTTCCGGCAAGGAAGATATCGTCCAGATGGAAGCGGAAGAAATCTGGGGGGAACTTAAGAGACTTGGCGGAAATGGATTCTCTTTTGTCACGATATCTGGCGGAAATCCCGCGCTGTTAAAAAATCTTGACAGCCTCATTGAGTTATTGCACCAAAACGAAATAAAGGTTTGCCTGGAAACACAGGGAAGCAGGTGGCAGGATTGGTTTTTGGAGATTGATGAACTGACCATATCTCCAAAGCCGCCGAGCTCCGGAATGAATACCAATTTTGGCATGCTTGATTCCATACTGGAAAAGCTTATGGATTTGGGTCCAACAAACAATGTAAGCCTGAAAGTTGTCGTATTCGATGATAAAGATTTTCAATACGCTAAGGACGTTTATAGGCGTTATCCAAATGTTCCCTTTTTTATGCAGGTTGGGAATGATGACAATAAGACGGCAGATAACCAGGAGCTTATCAGCAATCTTTTGAAGAAATACGAATGGTTAATCGAAAAAGTCATGCTTGATGAAGAATTGACAAATGTCAAAGTGCTGCCGCAATTGCACACCTATATTTGGGGCAATAAAAGGGGCGTTTAATTTAATATCAACCATTAACGGCTGGTTTTCTACTATGGGAAACCAGCCGTTTTTTTAATTTTTCCAGTCAATAGTACAAGCAATTTCGCCAAAAGATGTATAAATTATCGTAACGAAATAACAAAGGAGGAAAATGATGATCAATTGGAGATTAAGATTCAGGAACCCAACCTGGATCGTAACGGTTGGCATTCCATCTTTATTAATTTTGGCTCAAATGATATTGGCCTTCATCAATCAATTTATTTATCCAATCGGCTTCACAATCAGTGATGATGCCCTGAACGGCTTTATGCAGATCGTCAACTTTTTCGCCATCACGTTCCTTGGAATCGGCGGCGTAGTGGATCCAACCACAAAGGGACTTAGCGATAGTGAACGTGCCAAAAATTATTCAGAACCTAAATAATTTGGTTCACGTAAGCGTTCCTCCAATTATCTTCACCAAAGTTGCCGGCATGATAAAAGTATGGTTTCACACGCCAATCACCATCCAAGACATTTTCCCCGCTAAGTTATACAATAATGTCATAAGCTGTACGTGTAAAAAACAGGGTAATGCTTATACTACCAGTAGATTCTGGGAGGAGATACAATGCTTACAACCAAGATGAAGTTAGTGAATCAGGAAAAAATCGAGCAAATTTTAAAGGATATCGTGCAAGCTTCGTATGATGAAGTGAAAGAAGAGGAAATGCTCCTTTGTATGGAATGCGGAGACGTTGATTTATATATAGCCACAACCGACCATGAGGAATTTCAGGAAGCGATTAAGAAGAATTTTGATCTGAATGAATTCGGTGATATTATTGACCACGGGAAATATCTTGAATTAATGGAGGATTTGCACGACTATTACGTCGAGATATTCCAGACATCAGGCCTTTTTGACTATTTTCCATCCGGATTTTATCAAGTGAATGGGGAAAGGCAGCTCTCTGAAACGGACATGCTTGGACCGAAGGGAATATTCTACGCCCCATTTGAAGAGGCGAAAAATGACCATCCTTGAACCCTCAGTTTCAGTTGATATTAATACTAGTAAATAGATGCGCCTTCCCCCCCTATAGGAAAAGGCGCTTTTATATTTACAGAATAGATTGGGAATGAACAAATACTCTGTTTTATCAATAAATTAAGCATAAAATTTTACTTATATCAATAATTCAGAGTGGAAATCAATAAATTCGGATGCTTTATCTATAAATGCGGTTGGATATCAACAAGATTTGCATACGTTCATTTTTTAGAAAATTCAGCAAATATACTCCCTATATGAACCCCTCTTTGATAAGATATTTACATAGGAAATCATTATAAGGGGGATATGCCTGTGAGCCTGTTAAAAGGTGTAAAGATATTAGATTTTTCAACGTTGCTGCCGGGACCTTATGCGACGATGATGCTCTCGGACCTTGGGGCGGAAGTGCTTCGGATAGAATCCCATGTAAGGAAGGATGATACGCGAACCTTTCCTCCCTTTGTACACGGAGTATCAGCGGCTCATGCACATTTAAATCGTTCAAAAATGTCGATGTCCCTTGATTTAAAACAGCCTGAAGCGGTTGAAATTGTCAAGGAGCTGGTGCAGGAATACGACATTATCCTTGAACAATTCAGGCCTGGCGTTATGGACAGGCTGGGAGTCGGCTATGATGCATTGAAAGCGATGAACCCGCGCCTCATTTTTTGTTCGCTCACGGGCTATGGACAAACCGGGCCGTACCGTTACAGGGCCGGACATGATAACAACTATTTATCGCTTTCAGGCATTATGGGGTATTCCGGAAGAAAAGAAACAGGACCTATGCCAATTGGAACGCAGGTCGCTGATATAGCTGGAGGTTCGCTGCATTCGATTATCGGAATTCTATCTGCAGTCATATACCGGCAACAGACCGGGGAAGGGCAGTGGCTCGATATTTCTATGACTGACAGTTGCTTTACGATGAATGCGATGCTCGGATCTGGATTTGTCGCAACAGGCAAGTATCAGCCAGAACGCGAAAATATGCTGTTGAACGGCGGCAGTTTTTATGATTTCTATGAAACAAGCGATGGGCGGCACCTTTCAGTAGGAAGCCTTGAGCCAAAGTTCTTCATCGCACTTTGCGAGGGAATTGGAAGGCCTGACTTAGTAAAAGCAGCTTTAGATCACAGTGAGAACGGAATAAAGTCGCTAAAGGCAACGTTTAAGAAAATATTCCGCGAGAAAACCTTTGCTGAGTGGAAGGGAATTTTTGCTCAAACAGAAGCGTGCGTTGAACCCGTGTTAGACTTTGCTGAGGCTTGCGATCACCCCCAAATTTTAGCAAGAGAGATGATAGTAGGGGTGCCGGATGGTAACGGCAGCTTACAAAAACAAATCGCAAATCCGATTAAATCTACAGCATTTAAACCGGTTTATGCACATACTGGTTCTGGACTTGGAGAGCATACCGATCAAATTCTGCGGACAATGGGCAAGAGTGAGGAAGAAATCGCCTTTCTTAGGGAGAACGGAACGATAGCCTAGGGAGAAAGCCCCTAATCAATGAATGAAGGATCCCAATGAGATATAAAGGGATCCTTCGTTTTTTCCTTATACAAAGCGTGCTACGTCTTCAACAGGGAAACGGGTTGGGAGCCAGCGGATACGTATTCTTCGTACCAACAATCAGCCTTCGGATGTTTTCCTCATCCGTAAAACCTGCTTCATAATTCGCCAGATAGATCTTTCAACATTTTGGTACAGCTCGGTATCGCCCAATACAGCGATCGCGGCAGAGCTAGTTTCAACCTGCTCTTGATTGTCGGCAATTTACCTTAGTTCTTTTTTTGTTTTCTGGTCAGTTATGAAAAAAAATCCCCAGGGCTGAAGGTTGCTGGATGATGGGGCAAGGACCGCCTCTTTAAGCATTTCTTCAATTTCTTCCCGCTCCACTTTATAAAAAGCGTCCTATTTTCTTACGGAATGACGCTCTTTAATGACATTTGATAGAGATATCTCCTTTAAACCTGGCATCTCGTTGTTCCTCCATATAATCCAATTTACTAAAAGCAAGGGGAAAACAGAGCTTACTGCTTACTATAAGTAAGCATCATTCGTCAAGTGGGACGATTTATCGTAAAGAAAAGCAGTACCCTTGTGTTCCCTCAAAGAAAAAACTGTGTTGCACTATTGGGCCGCTAGGTTTAAAATATGTCCATTATACTGAGGAGAAAGCCTTATGAATGCCACTATATTCACCTTCATTATCCTCGCGGCAATCGGGCTGCCGATCGGCGGATTTGTTTTGCTGCTGCTCTTAGACTTTTTTGAACGTGAATTCGACTATCTCCAATTGGAGAATAAGCGGATTAAGCTAGAAAAGGAACTGCAAAAAATGGAATATTTACAATTGAACCAGCAAATTCAGCCTCATTTCCTATTTAATTCCTTAAATGCCATGCTTTCATTGGGCAGACTTGGCAGAACCGTGGAAGTAGTGGAAGCCATGGAAGAGTTTTCGCAGTTCTTGCGTTATAAATACAAAGATAAAGATGCGCTTGTTCCATTTTTTCTTGAACTGGAGTATACGAAACACTATATATCGATCCAACAGCTGAGGTTTGGCCGTAATTTACAGGTAAGCTATCTTATTGATCAATATGCTGAGCAGACATTACTCCCTCCCTACATTCTTCAGTCTTTTGTAGAGAATGCCTTTAAACATGGACTAGAAAGAAAATCCGGTGAAAAGCTTCTTCATATAGAATTGAAAAGGTATGGGAACTGGGTGAGGCTTTCAGTAAAGGATAATGGACCGGATGAAAAGCCGGAGCAAGAGGAAAAGAGCGGGGTGGGTCTTGCCAATATACGCAAGCGGTTAAAGCTGATATACGATTTAAGGACATCAGTCAAATTAGGACGTATTGATGCGTTTACAATCGTCACGGCAGAGTGGCCTTACAGTCCGGGAGGGAATGGAAAATGAGAATATTGATTGTTGATGATGAGCCGCTTGAATTAGAGCAATTGCGATATTTAATAAGAGAAAAATATCCCTTATGTGAAATAAAGGAGGCGGAAGATGCGGCGGTGGCAAAACGGCTGCTCGCGGATTATTCTTTTCAACTGGCATTGATCGACATTCATTTGCCGGGTGAGGATGGGCTGAACTTGTGTGCTTACATAAAGGAAAATTACAAGACAGAATGCATGATGATTACCGCATATCAGGAATTTGATTATGCCCGAAGGTCAATCAAACTTCAGGTTATGGATTATTTAACCAAACCTGTGATTGCTAAAGAGCTTTATCAAGCGCTTGACCATTACATTTCACATTTTGGCGGTAATCATCTCTCACCGGAAATCAATCAAGTAATGGAACACATCCATCAGCATTATGCCTGTAAGTTGAACCTGCAGGAGCTCGGTTCTTTCATTCATGTTAGCCCCTCTTATTTGAGTCGGAAATTTACAGAAGAAACGGGGAAAAACTTTCAGGAATACGTTGTGGAATTCCGCATTGAAAAAGCAAAAGAATTGATCAAGCAAAACCCATTTTTAAGCATGGGAATTATTGCGGAAAGGACCGGCTTTTCGAGCCAAAACCATTTCAGTACGTCCTTTAAAAAGTATACAGGTGTTTCTCCAAGTGTGTACAAGGAGAAAGAAAAAAATGTTTGATTGGTATTATTTTTTATTTTTCGGAGCAGGCATTCTCATTTATTGTCTCGAAATAATAGGGGCACATCGCTCGTTTGAAGATTATTTTACTCCCACCGCCCAATATGGGATTGGGAAAGGGACGGTTATGGTGTGGGCAGGTTTTTTTTCAGCCTGGACATATGAAATGGCGTTTTTTTCAAGTATTGCGTTCGGGTTGGGTGTAAGTATCCTCTATTGGCTCAGTTTTTACATGCTTGTTTATATTCTTCTCTCCAGATTTATGCCACTTGCAATTAAACAAGCAGCTACTGAAAATATTTTAGGTTTATCAGATTTATACTTCAGGAGATTTCCGCGAAAAGGAAGGCAACTTTCTTTCATCATTCTGTTTCTGGCCAATTTGGACGGGCTTATTATCCAGCCCATCTTTGCTCTGTGGTTGTTCCGGATGCTTTTTAATGTAAATGGACTGCTGTTTATTTCACTATTGGTCTCATTCTGTGTGATAATTTCAGGTCTTGGAGGGATTGCGGGCATAACCAGGGCCATTAAGGTTTTGATGATAGTAAGCGGCGCGGCCCTTGTTTTTTTACCTATCTATTTATACGTCATAAAAGGGATTGAACAAGTTTATGGGCAGTATCGTCACTGGTCTTTACTACATACTGCCAATTCAGAATACATGCTCCTGTTTTTTTTAATTGTGGTTTCTTTGGCATTTTCGAAAATTTCTACCAGTCTCTTCGTTTGGAGGGTGTTACTGTCAGTAAAAAGACCCCATTTTTCTTCAACCATAAAGTTGGCGGTCCTGGGTAGTGCTTCATTTTCACTTTCTTTGCTTGCCTATTTTGTATACATAGCAAGCCAACATATCGATTCAAATTGGAAGGCAATCATCCAGTCTTTTACAGACATTCAGGGAACATTGTTACTGACAGTCGCCACCTTCATTTGGTTTATTACGGTAGCATATTCGATCATTTTCTCTCTATACTCGATTAATTCACTGGTGTCAGCCTTTCTTGAACAATTTGGCAGTAAACTGGCTACAACTAAAAGAGTTTATTTGTTTTCATTAATAGTGGGGGCTGTCTCGGTTCTCTTTGCCAGTTCATTATTCGGCCGTTCCCTGCACATCGTATTTATATATATACTTTATGCTTCTTCCATTGCAATTCCTTCCATGGCAATCCTGTTCAAAAGGGGAAATTTGCCGTCATGGATCCCTATGGCCATCCTGTTTGTTTCAATGGGAACAATAGCTTTTTATTGCTTGAACAATTCGTTTTCCTTATCTTTATATATTGGATTAATTTCTTCGTTTTTGCTTGGCCTCATCATCCATTATTCCGATTTTTCAGAAAACAATAAAATTATATAAAAATTGCACAAGATTTTATAAATTCCCCTTCCATATTTTCTTTATAATCTAAAGAAAAATGAAAGGGTGTTTTTAATATGGCTAAAGTTTTGGAGAAGACTTCCTATATTTATGAAATGAGTGCAAAACATCAGCCTGTCATGCATGCTTCAGCCGGGGACACGGTTGAAATCGAGACATACGATTGTTTTTTGAATCAAATTCAATCAGCAGAAACCTCTTATCAAAGCATTGATTGGACACAAATCAACCCGGCTACCGGGCCAATTTATGTAAATGGGGCTGAGGAGGGGGACATTCTTGTTGTGAAGATTGACAAGATTGAACTTGAACAAAAAGGTGTCATGGCAACAGGTCCTGATCTCGGTGTCATGGGCCATCGGATTGATAAGTTTTCTCTTAAGATGGTGTCTATCGAGGAAAACGAAGCAATTTTTAATGATCGGATCCGCTTGCCATTGAATCCAATGGTTGGTGTAATTGGAGTGGCCCCGAAAGAAGGGGAAATTTCATGCGGGACACCCGGAAATCATGGCGGCAATATGGATACAAAGCTCATAGGTGAAGGAGCCACTTTATACTTTCCTGTTTTCCATGCTGGTGCACTGTTTTCCCTGGGTGATGTACATGCAGCTATGGGGGACGGTGAAGTATGTGTGTCAGGCATTGAAATACCCGCAAAGGTTACAGTCACTTTTGATGTGATAAAAGGCGGGGGTCTTACTGTTCCGGTTGTTGAAACTGCTGACAGCATGGCGTTTTTAGTTTCTAAACAAACGCTTGATGAGGCAGCAGAGAAAGCTGTTGAGGAAATGGTTGATTATTTGCTTGCACGGACAAGCCTTACGATCGAGGAAGCGACGATGCTCCTTAGCGCCGCTGGGCAGGTGCAGGTCAGCCAGATTGTAGATCCGTTAAAAACAGCACGGTGCCTGGTTTCTAAAGACTTGCTGAAAAAGCTGGGAATATATCAGATTTTTTAAGGAGAGATGAATAAGTGGAAGTACATAAATTAAAAACAAATGGCGCCACTACAGCCCAGCCGGCCTTAAAGAGGTCCTTGACTTTCTGGGACTTGCTTATTTATGGGATGGTGTTTATGGTCCCGATTGCTCCATTTGGTATCTATGGGGTTGTTGCACAAGGGTCGAATGGCATGGTTTCGCTTGCGTATCTCATCGGGATGATAGGTATGATTTTTACTGCGTTTAGCTATGCCCGAATGTCTGAAGCGTTTCCTATCGCAGGCTCGGTATATTCATATGCTCAGAGGGGCATAAACGATTCAGTCGGTTTCATTGCAGGCTGGCTCATTTTATTGGACTACGTCTTCATTCCTGCATTGTTATATTTAGTTAGTGCTGCAGCGCTTGGAGATATGCTTCCAGGTGTACCGGCTTATGTGTGGATTGTCCTGTTTATTGCCATTAATACAGTCATCAATATATTGGGAATCGAGTTTACTGCCCGTGCGAACAAAATCATCGTGATTGCTGAATTAATCATTCTTGGCATTTTCCTCGCCGTTGGCATAACTGCTATTATCCAGGGAGTCAATGGAGCAGACTTCACCATGGACCCGCTTTATAATGACCGTGAATTCAGCATGAATGTCGTTATGGGGGCGGTATCAATCGCTGTGCTAAGCTTCCTGGGCTTTGACGGTATCTCCACTCTTGCGGAAGAGACCAAGGATGGAAATAAATCAATCGGGAAGGCGTGTGTATATGCTTTACTTACAGTGGGTGGATTGTTTATCATCCAAACTTGGGTAGCTGCGTTGATCTGGCCTGACTACAATGCTTTTAAAAATCCTGATATTGCTTTTTACCAAATTGCAGAAATAGCAGGAGGGACTTGGCTAAAGACCCTTACGATTGTCGCAACAGCGCTGTCATGGGGTATTGCAAACGCACTTGTTGCACAGGCAGCGATTTCCCGCATACTGTTCAGCATGGCGCGTGATCGAAAGCTTCCTGTCATTTTGGCTAAAATTCACCCAAAATTCAACACACCTTACATCAGTACTATATTGATTGCCGTGATTTCCCTGGGCGTAACCGGATTTTTTGCTTCGCATCTGGATAAATTGGCTTCCGTTGTTAATTTTGGGGCGCTGTCATCATTTTTGTTCCTGCACATTTCCGTTGTGAGCTATTATATTGGGAAAAAGGGGAGCAAGGACTATTTCAGGCACTTGCTTCTGCCCGCAATCGGATTTGCTGTGATCGGCTATGTATGGTTGAACCTGGATGATCTTTCAAAGCAACTTGGATTCATTTGGCTCGGAATTGGCATTGTATACTTAATCGTCCTAAAGCTGCTGAAAAAAGATACTAGTTTAGAGCTCGATTCCTGACAATCGAATAATCATGTATTAATCCCGGCTTTAAACCTGAGCCGGGCTTTTTCTATTTACCTTGCTCCATCTAATAATCTATTTTTAAATAAACAATTGAAAAATAAAGACATACTTCTCTTATACCCCTATATAATGGTAACAGCATCCTTGGCACGATTTGACTTTATTCAACATATCAGAATATAATTCTATTATAAACCATGGGTTCAGAATTTTCATAATATCATAACTTCTCTGAACACCATGCTATATACATATAGTAATATACAAGGGAGGTCAGAATTTGATTGAATTCAAGGGTGTCAATAAGTATTACGGTGATTTTCATGTATTAAAAGATATCAATCTAACAATCAACCAGGGAGAAGTGGTCGTCGTGATAGGTCCATCAGGTTCGGGTAAAAGCACGATGCTCCGTTGCATCAATCACCTTGAAACCATCACAAATGGGGAATTGACCGTCCATAATATCTCAGTTGCAGATAAAAAAACGGATATCAATAAGCTTAGGCGCAACATTGGAATGGTGTTTCAGCATTTTTATCTGTATCCACATAAAACAGTGCTGGAAAATATAACTCTTGCCCCAATAAAAGTACTGGGAAAATCAGAAAAAGAAGCAAAGGAAACAGCGCTGCATTATCTTCAAAAGGTTGGAATTGCCGAAAAGGCGCAATCCTATCCTTCGCAGCTTTCGGGGGGACAGCAGCAGCGTGTCGCCATAGCGCGAGGTCTCGCGATGAGCCCGGAAATAATGCTGTTTGATGAGCCGACATCTGCGCTCGATCCCGAAATGATCGGGGAAGTGCTTGATGTTATGAAAGCTTTGGCCAAAGAAGGCATGACGATGGTGGTCGTGACCCATGAAATGGGCTTTGCCAAAGAAGTGGCGGACCGCATCGTTTTCATGGATGAGGGCCGCATCCTGGAGGAAGCAACACCGGCTGAATTTTACGCGAACCCCCGTGAGGAGCGGGCCAAGCTATTCTTGAGCCGTATTTTAAATCACTAATACATAAGGAGGAAATGAATGTTGAAGAAAAAAAGCTTTTTTAAACTGGCACTTGTTTCAATGGTGGCTGTATTGATCCTGGCTGCATGTGGAAGCAAGGAAGAAAAAACGAGCGGCAGCGGGGAAGAGTCCAAAAACGCCCTGGAACAAATTAAAGACCGAGACAAAATCATCATCGGCGTTAAACACGACACCCGGCTTTTCGGTTTAAAAAATCCAAGCACTGGTGAAGTAGAGGGCTTTGACATCGATATCGCAAGACAGCTTGCCAAGGAAATTGTGGGCGATGAAAACAAGATAGAATTTAAAGAAGTTACATCAAAAACCAGGATTCCGCTCCTCAATAACGGCGATATCGATGCCATCGTCGCTACCATGACCATCACTGAGGAACGCAAAAAAGAAGTTGACTTTACGGATGTCTATTTTGAAGCAGGACAATCCCTGCTTGTTAAAAAGGGAAGCAAGATCAAGAGTATCGAAGATTTGAAGAAAGGCACAAAAGTACTTGCGGTAAAAGGGTCTACTTCAGCTATCAATATCCGTGAAAAGGCTCCGGAAGCAACCGTGCTGGAATTTGAAAACTATGCAGAAGCCTTTACTGCTTTAAAATCAAAACAGGGTGACGCATTAACCACGGATGACGCGATTTTGTACGGTATGGCAGATGAAGATCCATCCTATGAATTAGTCGGCGGCACGTTTACGGAAGAACCGTACGGTATCGCTGTAAAAAAAGGAAATACAGAGCTTGTTGATGCCCTTAACGATGGACTTAAAAAGCTAAGGGATTCAGGCAAGTACGATGAAATTCACGACAAATGGATCAAGGAATAATATCTTCATTAATCAGGATGGGCGATATCATGCTCATCCTGATTAATTAGGAGGGAGACAATGTGCTCGACTTTACAATCTTGACTGAAAACTTCGATATTTATCTCGAAGGCTATAAGACTACCATTATCGCAAGTCTTATCGCACTTGTTGCAAGCTTTCTTCTCGGAACGCTTATTGCGGTCTTTAGGATCGCTCCATTCAAGCCTTTAAACTGGCTTGGAACGGTTTATGTGGAATTCATCCGCAATATCCCCTTGCTGGTCATCGTGTTTTTCTTTTTCTTTGGCCTTAGATTTAGCGGGCCGGTGGCCGGGGCAACCGGGTTAACAATTTATACGGCTGCATTCATAGCTGAAGCAATCCGTGCGGGGATACTGTCTGTACCTAAAGGCCAAATGGAAGCGGCTCGGTCTTCCGGATTGACCTATGGACAAACCATGAGGCTGATCATTCTGCCGCAGGCGATCAAAATTGTCATTCCGCCGCTAGGGAACCAATTTATCAATCTTGTAAAAAACTCTTCGATATTGGGAGTTGTTGCAGGCCTTGATTTAATGTACCATGCTGACTTGATCTCATCCCGGACTTATGTCACGTTTGATGTTTATATTTTTGTAGCATTGTTTTATTTAAGCTTAACGATTCCATTGAGCCTTGGCGTCGGTTACATGGAAAAACGTCTGGCTAAGAGCAATTGAGGGAGGTGTCACAATGGATTTCGCTGGAGCGCTTTCACCCGATCATCTTACGTTTTTGCTTGAGGGCTTCTGGGTTACGGTAAAGGTTGCTTTCATTTCCATTATCTTGAGCTTCCTGATTGGAGGGATCGTCGGCATCCTTCGCTATGCGTCCATTCCGGTCGTGTCACAGGTGCTGGCCGTATTGGTCGAGACAATCCGGAACCTACCGTTGTTATTGATTATTTTCTTTACATATTTCGCATTGCCTGAAATAGGGATAAAGCTCGACATCATGTATGCAGCCATTGCCGCGCTGACCTTATTCGAATCAGCAATGCTGTCGGAAATTATCCGCAGCGGATTAAAGTCGATCGAAAAGGGCCAGATAGAGGCAGCCCGCTCATCAGGGCTCACCTATGTTCAAACACTGAATCATATCATTTTGCCGCAAGCATTGAAAAGAATGGTGCCTCCGATTGTGAGCCAATTCATTTCACTCTTGAAGGATACTTCCCTGGCGGTGATTATTGCCCTGCCGGATTTAATGCACAATGCACAGATCGTCTACGCCCAAAAGGACGCATATATCATCCCGATCATTTTCACTGTAGCGCTAATGTATTTTATCGTAAATTATTGTTTATCATTAATAGCCCGACGGTTGGAAATAAAGCAAGCTTAGCAAGAGGCTGACACTAGTCAGCCTCTTATTATGATTTTTTTCGGCGCAGTTTACTTCTTATTTCCCGCATCGTCTCTGCCATTGTAATGGTTTCAGACAAGGAACTCCTGACTGATTCCTGAATTGATTCCCTGAGCATTTCCTGGAGCGTTTCTCTTAAGCGGTCCCTTTTCGAAATGGCATCAGACTCTTTAGGAAATGTTCTTATGGATCTGCGAAGCGGGTTGGTGATGTGGGTTTCTTCTGTTTCAATCGCCGGGCCTGCGTTCAAATCCTGTAGTTCTTCATCCGCACTGCCCACTGTCTCATGGATTGTATCCTCCGCCGTGATTTCTGCAGCGACTGTTTGATTTTCCTTTGCCGTGATTTCTGCAGCGACTGTTTGATCTTCCTCCGCCGTGATTTCTGCAGCGACTGTTTGATTTTCCTTCGCCGTGATTTCTGCAGCGACTGCTAGATTTTCCTCCATCGGAACGTATTCGGAGGCCCAATCCATCGCATCCTGCCAAGCTGCAAGTATATCAGATGCTACCCTTTCCCAATTATATTCTGAAATGGCAAGCGATCTTCCTTTTTCTCCCATCTTCTTCATCAATGATTTATTTGAAAGGATTGTTGATATCTTTTCCGCGAAGGCGGCAGGATCCTCTGGATTCTCCACCACCAGTCCGTTTTCTCCAGGCAGGATCACTTCGGGATTCCCGCCCCTTGCCGTTGTTACAATCGGAAGCCCGGCAGCCATAGCTTCATAATGAACCCGTGCCAATGGCTCCTGCCATATCGAAGTGCAAACGAATAAATCAGCGGCAGCAAACCAATTTTGAATTTCATCAGGAGAAACAAACCCGGTTGCTACAACAGGAACCGTCAATTTTTTTGACAATGCCCTAACATAGGCAATGAAATCAGTCGTATCGTCCTGGCTGAACCATTTGCTTCCGACAATGACCAATGCTAAATCCTTGAATTTTTTCGATAGTTCCGGCAAGGCCCTGACCAGCTTATCTACACCTTTATTGGGCGACAGCCTGCCGGCAAATAAAATAACCGTCTTATTTTCCAAACCATGGGTTTTCCGAAGCTGGCTGCGAGTGCTTTGCATTTTGGGATGGCTTCCCGGCAAAAATCGGGTATGGTCCACTCCTGAGTAGATTGTGCGGATTTTGGAAGACGCCTGGGGATACAATCCCCGTATGACATTGCCAATATAATCACTGACCGTTACAATACCGGCAACCTCTTCCAATGCTGCATTCGCTTCAACGGGATCGATTTTCTCGGTATTGAACATGTCATTATGCATGCTCAGGGTAATCTTTGAGTGGGGTGCTGCTTCCCTGACAGCCAGGACAAGGCGCGGTCGGTTAAAGATGTGGATGAGGTCAAATTGATTGGATTTCACATATACTGCAACACCCTCCCGGTACACTTCAAATATTTTTCCCGGTACCCTGACAAAGCGGATACCATCTACGGTTTCCTGGTCAGGAAGCGAGGACTCGGTAATTCCTAGGACGGTAATATCATGCTGCTTTCCTAAATAGGGAAGGGCGCCGGCAATATAAGTTTGAATAGCTCCCCCTAATACTGCGGGAACAGGAAGCTTTTCCGTACAAATCATCAATATTTTCATATATATCACACACCCTTCCAATCGTTCTGGATTTCTTCGAGCACTGGCCATTTTGTCCGGTCTGTATCAACAATTGTTTGAATCAGCTGGGTAGTTTGTTCATTCAGGAATAATTCAGGTTCGTAAACAGCTTCCTTAATATTTTTGTAAAATTCATTTGGGAGGGAAAACTCGATCATAAGAAGATCATAAAGTTCCGGTGTGATTGGGTTTTCTTCATGATACGCCTTAATCATTTCACGGACCCACGTTACATCCCAGTTAAATAAATCCGCCATAGTGCCGGATATCAATTTTCTTAAGTCCCGGATGCCGAAGTCAAACGCAACACCATCAAGGTCAATGACCCACATGCCTCCGGGGCCCATTTGTCCGTTTGACCATCCATAATCCTGATGGACCAGGCCCCAGAATTGGTTGCCTTGTTTCGCTAAATCGTAATATTTGGATTGATTCAGCCTTTCCAGGCTGGTTCTTGCCTGTTCCTCAAATTGGTCTACGACAGCAAGTATTGACTGGCTAGCCGGCATTTCCTGATATGCATTTGCAACCGTTCGCAGCCAATCCATTTTAATAAGCGTTTTTTTAAAGCTTTTTGGCCATTTATGGATCCTCGATGCAACCTCCGCTCCGGAAGGCGGGACATACCCCTTGCTTAACCGATGGAATTCTCCAAGTGCGCGGCAAAGGTGTTTTGCTCCTTCCAGATCTTTTGTAACTGGCTCTAATGGTTCAATCCATTCAGCTACAAACCAGAGTTTACCTCCAGCTTCCACATAATTGACGCCATCCTTTGTTTTGACGATGGCTGGCACTCTCGCAGCCTGGATATCTACCAAATATTCCTGCGCCCCTAAGCTAAACAAGCTTCTTGTCGGCCTGCGGTGCAGAAGCTTAAAGCTTTTCTGCCCTTTATTAGTCTCGATTTTCCAAATGGCACCGCCTTTATCTGGCTTGGTAGTTACACATTGCATGCTTGAAACTGACAGGTCATAGCTTTTAAGTACCTCATAACCAATGGTTTCTATATATTCGGGTACATAAAACTCATGCATTTGTTCGTCGACATCCCAAGGTGTAATGATTGTTTTCTCCACCATATCCCTCCTACGAATGTAAAATTGGTCTCCATTTTTCGTTCTTTGGTAGAGGACCGTTTTATTGAAAGGTCCATACTGAATCATCCCGGACCATTATCAGCCAACAGTGAACGGCTGGCCTTTATTCCGCACTTTTTAAAGTCCATAGCGAACCTTTGGTGTAGCAACTTCATACTTTTTATTAAACTATGCTTTATATAAAGAGTTGTATAGGACAGCATCACTAGTTAATTTCAAAATTGTCGATTTAATGGGGGAGGTGCCGGATGGGCACGTTATATTCGGAAGTTGTAGAACGCGTGTTGAAGCACTAGCCTTACAAAGCCATCAATGTTCGCGTGTTATCCGATAAAGGAAAGAAACCGGTATGGTCCATCGAAACCAGATCATGAAGAATATATCATGAAGTTCAATCACCTCCCAAGCATGCCAATGCATATTTGTATAGTGTAGTTAGGGGGGGATTTATTGATGAAGAGCATAATAAATAATAAAAATTTAAGTTCTTTGATTATTTTTTTGGACACACCGGACGAAATGGTGGAGGATGGGTCAGGCGATTATTTTGAAGAGCTTTTCTGGAAGCTGCCCGAGCAGTGTATTTGGAATGAACGAAAAGGAATGGGTGTCGGCCATTCCTTTACATCCTGCGATATTAGGTATTGTTGAATTTTGAACAGGATGCATCTGGTAAACTACATAAAAAGGGAGGAGCAAAGGAACCACTGTAGTCATGGAATCTTTCCTATCTGTCAAGAGAGTCACAGACTAGACTCGCCAAGTCTTAAGCCTTTCCTGTGAAGGCATGCCATACAGCGGATTTCAAACACTAAAAAATCCGGTCCACACCGGATTTTTTTGCATAAATATTCATAAAACAGAGAGAATCCAGCCTCCCAATCCACCAGAGAGCACGACGGCCCACGGAGGAAGCTTCCAGTAAGCAAGCATAAAAAATAAGAATGCCGAAAAAGCAAGGTCTAGTGGCTTGAAGATAGAACTCGTCCAAATTGGATCGTAAAAAGCAGCAATCAACAGTCCAAGCACTCCTGCATTCACACCTTTTAGACCGCCGCCTGCAAATGGATTGCGGCGAATTCTGTCCCAAAACGGCAAAGTGCCAATCACGAGCAGATATGCCGGCAGAAATATCGCTGCAGTAGCAAGCAGCCCTCCCGGCCATCCTCCAATTACTGCACCTATAAAGGATGCGAAGGTAAACAACGGCCCCGGGACAGCCTGCGCAGCGGCATATCCTGTCAGGAAGGCATTTTCACTCAGCCATCCCCCGGGCACAAATTCGCTTTCAAGAAGCGGAAGAACTACATGCCCGCCACCAAATACTAGGGAACCAATCCTGTAGAAGCTATCAAACATGGCGATCCACCGGATATTGGTATATGCGTTCAGTAATGGTAGAGCAGCTAATAAAAAAACGAAAATTCCCAGGGAGATAAGTCCGGCTTTATATGAAACCGTAAAAACACTATCCGTCTGGCTTTCCCTTGGTTCATTTTTATAAAGAAAAAGTCCAATAACGCCAGCCAGCAAAATCATTACCACTTGATTGAAAGCGGAAGGCCACACCAAAATGGCAATCATGACAAACAAAGCGATCGACTTTCTCGGGATATCAGGGACCAACGCTTTTGACATCCCTACAATGGCATGGGCCACCACCGCAACAGCCACAAGCTTCAGGCCATACACCCATCCAGTATCAATAACTTGAAGTCGATCAATAACTAATGCAAATGCAATCAGGATGAGTACAGAGGGTAGGGTAAATCCAATAAAGGAAACAAGGCCCCCAAGCATTCCCGCACGAATAGTGCCAATGCCGATTCCTACCTGGCTGCTGGCGGGCCCGGGAAGAAACTGGCATAATGAAACTAAATCAGCATAGGTCTTATCATCCAGCCAATTCCTTCGCTTGACATATTCCTCGCGAAAATACCCCAAATGTGCGACGGGGCCACCAAAAGAGGTAAGCCCTAATTTAAATGACACGAATAGTATTTCTAATAAGGTTGAAAATTTGACATTTTGTTTTTTCTCCATTTTTTTCTCCTGCTACAAAAATAAAACTAAATAAAATTTAACAGAAAAGGGGCGAGGCAGCAAAAAATAAACAGGCGATTTACAGATTCTTAATGAGAACATTTACAGGAAGCCCTAATTTGTTCACATAGCCAAGGAATTTAGGAGCTGCCCTTCTTTAGCCATTTTCCAAATCAATCGGGCAGCTAATACGTACCGCGATTATCTGCAAATAAATCGATGTTAAGATAATTGCGTTCATTACGCCCCAGAACATTTACCACATATTACACACCTCTTATCGTAATTTGCGAACTTTATAAAAATTATATTTGTATAGCTCTTCTGTAATAACCTAAATTTGCATATTTTTCACCATTAAACTTGCTAAATCTTAAAATGTTATTTACTTCGTATTTTGTTTTATGACGAAAGCCTTGATTTTATTTCCGGACTGTAACAATCACATGACAATTATTAAATCAAACTTTCTACCCACATATTTTACTTTGTTGAGCACGAAATGTTTAACAGAAGACCAGAGAGGGTAAATAAAACTATATTACATATATTATTCGTCATAAGGAGGGTTTATTGATGTTGAATATTGATATTGATAAGTTATTGGAAGCTACCGCTGCGATTGTTGAAGACAATCTTGAGATGAACATCGTGGATATCGATCAGCTTCTTGAAATTACGACCGATTGGTAAAAAGCCGGATTAAAGCCTCCGGCTTTTTCTTTTGCTTTTAAACGAAAAAAAGAGCAGGAAAATCGGGAGTCTTAGCGAAAACTCATGATATATTGGTTAGTGAGATAAATTACTTAAAGATTTGAATTTTTCAATCACAGGGAGAATATTATGGCTGAACGAAACCATTTGCATGAGTTAACGATCATGAAGCAAATTTCCGCCACACTGAATGAGGGTACAGAAACTCCGGTAGTCCTTAATGATGTGTTATCAAAGTTATTGGAGGTTACCGGGTTTGAGACAGGCTGGATCTTTCTTTTTCACGAGAATGATAACTTTGATATGATAGCGTCACGAAATCTTCCACCCGCGTTATTGAATGAAAAGTATAAGCCTATGTGCGGTTCAAATTGCTGGTGTGTGAACCGCTATATGAAGGGAAAATTGCAAAACGCAACAAATATAATAGAATGCCAGCGGCTGGAGGATGCCATTGAAAATAATTGGGGAGACACTCTCGGTTTGACCCACCACGCGACTGTTCCGTTGCGGTCGGGGGAAGAGAGGTTTGGCATCCTTAATGTTGCCTCAGCAGGCAAGGAGCGGTTTCAATGCGAAGAATTGGCCCTGCTTGAAGCAATAGCATTTCAGATTGGCAATACGATTAAGCGGATCCGGTTGACGGAGCAGGCCAAAGAGATGGCACTGTTGGAAGAACGGAACAGGCTCGCGCAAGATTTACATGATTCTGTCAACCAGTTGCTGTACTCTATCAATCTTATGGCAAAAGCCGGTTCCGCAGCAGAAAATAATATGGAGCACACCGAAGTATTCCGGAATATTCAGAGTATTACCCAGTATGCACAGGCGGAAATGAAAGCCCTCATCTGGCAGCTGCGGCCAAAAGGGCTGGAGAAGGGCATCATCAGCGCTTTGATTGGATATGGGGAAATGCTCGGCTTACAGGTTCACACTTCGGTAAAAGGAGTAGTCATGCTGCCTGCTCAAATCGAAGAACTGCTTTGGAGGATTGGCCAGGAAGCCATCAATAATTGCCAAAAACATGCCGGGGAGCGGGAAATTTTTTTTGATTTCGTCTTTAAACCAGATCATGTAGAAGTGGTGATCAAAGACAATGGGTGCGGTTTTCAATATGATCCCGCCATTGAAATTCCCACATTGGGGCTGGCCAACATGAAAAACAGGGCGGAGGGTGCGTGCGGCCATTTTAGCATACATACAAGTCATGGGAAAGGGACTACCATTTCCGTTTCAATTCCCTTTTAGGAGGACTTCACGTGTCAATCAGAATCTTAGTAGCGGACGATCACCATATCGTCAGAAAAGGACTTGTTTTATTTTTACAAACACAAAAAGGGCTTGAAATCGTGGGTGAAGCGGAAAACGGGCTTGCAGCCGTGGAACAAGCCCGAGATTTGGAACCTGATATCATCTTAATGGATTTGTCGATGCCTGTAATGGATGGAGTGGAGGCGACAAGGAAAATCCGTGAAGAAAATCCAGCGGCAAAAATCATGATCCTAACAAGCTTTTCCGACAAGAACCATGTACTGCCAGCATTAGAAGCGGGGGCAGGGGGCTACCAGCTTAAGGACAGTGACCCTGATAAGCTTGTTGAGGGGATACATAAGATGGTAGGCGGGGAAAATCAATTAGACCCGAAAATTACATCACAATTATTATTCCACCTGCAGGGCAAACAGGAAAAACACAGTTCACTGGAAGAATTGACCGCGAGGGAAAAGGAAGTACTAATAGAAATCGCAAACGGGAAGAGCAATAAAGAGATTGCAGCAGCATTGTTTATTACTGAGAAAACAGTTAAAACACATGTATCGAATATTCTTGCTAAGCTCAATTTACAGGACAGGACACAGGCTGCCCTATATGCAGTCCGAAATGGTTTTGACCGTTAACCAGAAGTAAAGGAGCAGATAACACTATCTCTCCAAACGTATGAAACCGAGGACTATAAACATGCCAATCCATCCTGCGGAAAGTACTGCTTGAAGAATGCCTTCCACTAAAACATCAGACAAAATGATACACCTCCCAACCTTGTCTATAAGTTGCCCAAAGGGCAGATACTTTATTTCAATGACGAGACTATAAGAAAATCAAAAAAGGTTAACCCGTATTATAACTCGGGTTACCCTTTTTTTCATATCATTCCCAATGCTTTTTTAGTTGCCGGGCCGACAATGCCGTCAACTTTCAGGTTTTTGGCTTTTTGGTACTTTCGGACTGCTGCATCTGTGGCAGCTCCAAAAATACCATCAATACCTTTTGTATTGTAGCCAAGTTTTGTAAGAGTCCGCTGCAGTTCTATCACTTCATCCCCACGGCTTCCTTTTTTCAAAACTGCCGAAGAGGATACAGGAACGGTAATAGTGGATTTTTTTACTTTATATCCGCTTGCTGTTGCTATCGAGTCAAAAGATTTTCCAGAGGTTGTAATGATGACAGGGGTGCCTACTTTCACTTTTGAATAAAGCCACTGTACTTCACTATTATGCATCCTGACACAGCCGCTGCTTACATAACCTCCGATTGAGCTTGGATTGTTGTTGCCGTGGATTGCATAGGTCGTTCCCCAGGTACCGCGAGCATTAAGGCCAAGCCATCTGTTCCCTAATGGATTGCGCGGGCTGCCTCCAGGGATGTTTCCCTTGTAATAAGGGCGATTGACGATTTTGTTGACAATTTTGAATTTCCCCTCCGGCGTATACGATGCACTTCTTCCAGTGCCAACCCGGAATACTTTTGTCAGCTTGCTGTTTTCATAGTACCCTAACTGGTTATTTGATTTGTTGATGATGATGAATTGGCTTCCAGCCGCAAAAGCAGGGGTGGCACCCATTACCATGAAACAAACCAAAATGGCGCTAAGCAGAATTTTTCTCATTTCTTCCCTTCCTTTTTATCTGTGTTGAATTCTAACCCTACCATCCTATGCGGCAAGACTGGCTATTGATTACAAAAATGTAAATACTTTTACAATTTAATTACAGTATGGATTACCTTTAAAAAACTGATTAAGGAACAGCGTCTGTGCAGAATCTATAATTACAGGTGTCAGGAACGGGAAAAGTTCATTTAATAAGGTGAGAGAGAAGTTAGGAGGCATGAATATGTCTAGGCAAACCGTGGATGAAGTGCTCCAACAGGGGATTCATGGAAAAAAGGAAATAAAACCGGAAGAACGCAGAAAATACTTGGGCACACTTCGTGAAAGGGTGGTCGTAGTTTTATCCCAGGGGCAGGTCAGGGAAAAAACAGTGTACCCTGAAATTACGAGCATGCTGCAGAAGAATCCAACTGCGACATTATTATTAAACGGTGCTATGGAATACTCTGAAATCTCAAAATATATCGATTTGGCAACCAAACATAAAGTGGCTTTCAAAATCGTTGCAGATAACGGAAAACACTCTGATTTAGGCCTTGTTTTAGCTTATGACACGGCAATTGACAAAGAGATCATAACGGTGGAAAAAAGACGAAAAAGTCAAAATGGGCAACAAAAAAAGCAAGGATTTTTTTCGAGGCTTGCCAGGAAACTGAAACGCAAAAGATAGAAAGCAATATGATGATGTCATACTGCTTTTTATTTACAAAAGCAGGGAAAGAGCATCGCCATGCTGAACTAATATTTAGGCAAACATTACATCCATGGGGGATGAAGTATGAATAGGGAGGCATTTCCAGCAGTTTCCGTAATATTAATTAATGGCATTGTTTTACTATCCATGTTATTATCAGCAATATTTTTACATGAGGTAAGTGACCCGGAAATAGCACAAGATACAACTCCTATTCCAAGTGGCTATTTAAGTACAGTCCTGCAAACCGAACTCATTCCAGAAGCAAATTATCAATGGAGACACGAAAGCAGTCTGCCTGTAGAGCAAAATATTGCCGATATCCAAGCATTCGCCAGGAAGAATTCTGAAATATCCCTTAAAAGCGGCAAGAAAGTTCGATTTTATAAAGGAAAAAGGAGCTGAGCTGACTGGGAAAGCCGTCAAGATTTTCATTAACCATGAGGGAAAAAGGATGGAACTTGAAAATCACCATGGAACGTTTTATGTTCCGGATAAAAAAGGCAGTTACTTATTTGAAGCAAACTTTGAAGCAGAACAGGGTACCATCCAGTATATTTCAAGGTTGGCAATTAAATGAGAGAAATTTTCATTTATTCATATATACAAGAAACATGCAATATCAAAAACCCCTTTCGCAGAAGAAAGGGGTTTTCTTTTAATTATTATTTGGACGCAGGTATGAAAACCAGTAAATGAAACCGACAAAAATGGCGCCGCCGATGGCATTCCCGATGAAAACGGGAACAAAATTGCCTAGATAATCGATCCAGGTAAAGTGTCCTGCAAATATGGCGGCCGGAATGATGAACATGTTTGCGACAACGTGCTGGAAACCAATCGCGACAAAGCCCATGATTGGGAACCAAATGGCCAAAATTTTACCGCCAATATCCTCGGAACCGTAAGACATCCAGACAGCCAATGCAACCAGCCAGTTACATCCTATTGCAGATACAAGGCTTTGAATAAAGGAAGAATCAAGCTTTGCTTCTGCTGTTGCAACTGTTTTGTGAAGAAAAGGTTCTATTTCTGTTAATCCCACAATATGGCCAAAGAAATAAGCGACAAACAAGGCACCGATGAAGTTTGCAATCGTGATCCAAAACCAATTTATTAATACCTTGGAAATCGCGACTTTTTTATTCAGTGCCGCAATTGGCAAAGCCATCATGTTTCCAGTGAGAAGTTCGCCTCCGGCAATAACTAGTAAAATCAAGCCTAAAGGGAAGACTGCCGCTCCAAATAATTGGGTCAATGTTCCCCATTCTGCAGGCATGCCAGCGGTTACACGAATGTACAATAAATAACCTAAAGAAATATAAGCCCCGCCTAAAAATCCGAGTACCAGCATATTAGTAAGGGATAAAGACGCTTTTTTGACACCAGCTTCGACTGCAGTTTCTGCGATCTGTTGTGGACTGCGAAATGCCATGTTGAAATCCTCCTAATGAAAGAAAATGAATGATACAAATTCCAGTTATGTAAGTTGTTTACCATAAAACACCCCGCCTCTAAACATGGAGGAGGCGGGGGAGATGTTACTTTCGCGTTACATCTATGTTATTAATGGTTATCTTCATGTTTTAATGCTTTTCCCATTCCTCGTAGAAAATGGATACCGAAGCCCACGGCACGGTTGATGTCGGGATCATTCATTGCTTTCATGAAATCGCGGACACCTGTTTTTTTGTTGCTCTTTAAATGCTCATTTGCTTCATGCAAGCCTGCAATGCTGCTTTTCACCACAGTTTCAGTGGCTTTTGGGTCGGCACTCATCATAGCACCGGTAGCTCCCATCAGCACATTTACCAGATTTGTTACAGGTTCACGTGTAACCTGGCCGAGAGCAATTTTTGCGATTTTATCCTTCGCTTGAAGCATGGCTGAGGCAGCTTCAAGCACTCCCAAGTCATTCAGCTCGCCGGCAATTCCCATCATTTTGTCGAGGGCTTCTTTATTGTCAGTTAAAAGGGACTTTAGTTCTTCGAGCTTCTGTTGCTGCAGCTCTTCGGCAGTAAGTTCCTTTTTCTGAATGATTTTTATTGGCTGGGCCATTATTTTCCCTCCTTTCGATTAGTGCGTTGTCAGATGGACGTAACCAGGACGGTTCCATTTCCGTTCTACTTCTACACCGTTTTGCGGGTTGCGTTTTTTATTTCTGTGGTTGATGGAAGGTAGAGGTCTTTCTCCGTCCACTCGTATAACCTCCATACGCACCATGGTTTGCTTGTATGCAGGTGTATGAGTACGCGCATCCATGGCAGGTCCAGTCAAGAAGTTAATTGCAGAATCTTTGTCCACTGAGTTCATCGGCAGGAACAGTTCATTTGCTTTTACGCGATCCGTCACAAGAGCATTTAATTTAACTGCTCCATAAGGTGAAACAAGCCGTACTAGAGAACCATCCTGAATGCCTCGTTCTTCGGCAAGCTGAGGTGAAACCTCCACGAATATTTCAGGAACCTTGGACTGGATACCTTTTGATTTGTTCGTCATATTTCCTTCATGGAAATGCTCAAGCATACGGCCATTATTGATATGAAGGTCGTATTCTTCAGGGAACTCAACTGGTTTGGACCAGTCAGACAGTGCAAATCGGGCTTTTTTATCAGGGAAGTTAAAGCCATCTACATAAAGCAGTGGAGTACTTTCCCCAGAGTGGCTGCCCCATAAGAAGCTGTTCCAGCCTTCAAGGTTGTCATAAGTTGCACCCGCAAAAAGAGGAGACAGGCTTGCCATTTCCGCCATGATCTCACTTGGATGGCTGTAGCTCCAGTTTGCTCCTAAACGGTTTGCAATCTCTTGAGTAATCCACCAATCTTGTTTTGCATTTCCTAATTCAGGAAGTGCTTGGTACAATCTTTGAACACGTCGTTCAGTATTCGTGAATGTTCCATTTTTCTCAAGAGAAGGGACACCTGGAAGGATTACATCCGCATACTGAGCTGTTCTTGATAAGAAAATATCCTGGACAACGAAGAAATCAAGCTTTGATAAGATATCATGTACATGGTTGGCGTTGGAATCCACTAATGCCATATCTTCACCTACAAGATACATTGCTCTCATCTTGCCTTCGTCAATAGAATGAAGCATTTGGATGTTATCAAGACCTGGTGTGGAATCGATGGTGACACCGTATGCTTTTTCATATTTTGCACGTGCAACATCGTCTGTAACATGCTGATAGCCTGGAAGCCATCCTGGCAGAGTACCTTGGTCACATGCACCTTGTACATTGTTATGGCCGCGAAGAGGGTAGGCTCCTGCACCTTCACGACGATAGTTACCTGTTGCAAGAAGGAGATTAGAGATAGCAGCCGAAGTATCAGAACCGCCCGTATTTTGAGTAACACCCATGCCCCATAGGACGCATGTGCCATCCGCATCACGAATCATTTCAGCTATTTCTACAAGAGTATCTCTCTTAATGCCGGTATGTTTTTCAGCATAATCCAATGTATATTTTTCAAGTACTGTATTGAAATCATCGAAGAAGTGAACATTCTCCTCAATGAATTTCTGGTCATGCCATCCTTGATCAATCATGTACTTGGTAACAGCCATCAACCAAACCTGGTCTGTCCCTTGCTTTGGGCTGATAAAGATATCGGAGCGCTCGGCCATTTCATTTTTTCGTAAATCCGCAACGATAAGCTTTTGGCCATGATATTTATGGGCACGCTTTACACGTGTGGCTAAAACCGGATGTCCCTCTGCCGGGTTGGCACCTACGATAATAACGAGGCCTGCTTTGGCAATATCCTTGATAGTTCCTGCGTCTCCACCCATACCCACTGTACGGAATAGTCCATCCGTAGCAGGGGACTGGCAATAACGGGAGCAGTTATCCACATTGTTTGTTTCAAAAATTTGGCGTGCCATTTTCTGAATCACATAGTTTTCTTCGTTTGTGATTTTAGAAGAAGAAATAAATCCAACTGAGCCTTTGCCATATTGCTCTTTGATTCCGCCTAATTTACTTGCGACTAAATCAAGAGCCTCATCCCAGCTTGCTTCAACGAAAGCACCATCTTTACGGATAAGAGGCGTAGTGATACGTTCTTCGGAGTTTACGAAATCCCAGCCGAATTTCCCTTTTACGCAAGTAGAGATTGCGTTAACAGGTGCATCGTGTGAAGGCTGGACTTTAAGAATTTTACGGTCCTTAGTCCAAACTTCGAATGAGCAGCCCACGCCGCAGAAGGTACAAACAGTTTTTGTTTTCACTGTACGAGTATCACGCATGGCAGCTTCCACTTCAGACACGGCAAAAATGGTTGTATAATCAGGCTCAACCTCTTTAACCAGGTCGATCATTGGATTTAACATCTCTTCATCTAGCCCTGTCATATAACCTGCTTCGCCAAGCATTGATTTTTCCATCAATGCGTTACATGGGCAAATCGTTACACATTGTCCACAGCCTACGCATGAAGAGTCGTTGATTGCAACACCGTCATCCCAAATTACACGCGGGATTTCCGCTTCCCAATCGATGGAAATTGTTTCATTAACCTGAAGGCTTTGACAAACCTCTACACACTGGCCGCAACCGATACATTGGTTAGGGTCGTAGCGGTAGAACGGATGTGACATATCAACCTGATCGGTTGTAACCTTTGGCCTGTACGGATACTTCTGATGGGCGATTCCCATCATTTCTGCTGTATTATGCAGCTTACAATTTCCGTTATTGTTATCACACACTGTGCAATATAATAGATGATTTTCGAGGATGCGGTCCATCGCTTCTGTTTGCGCGGCTTGAGCCGGGCTTGACGAAAGATCGATATACATCCCGTCTTCAGCTACAGTAGAACATGAACGGACAAGCTTCCCATCTACCTCAACTATACAAGTGTCACATGTTTGAATCGGATCTACTTCGGGTACATAACAAATCTGCGGATGTTCGATGTTGTTTTCATTGATGATCTGCAAGATTGTCTTCCCTTTATCAGCCGTATACTTCTCATTGTTTATCATGACGCTTATGGTGTCCCTCGCAAGTATGTTCAGAGACCCATCTTTCCCGATCAGGCTTATTGTATCAATAGCCATTTTTACCCTTCCTTTCAAAATAAAAAAACCACCACGAAGACACAGTTCTCCTTGAAAGAAAGAGAATGCGCTTTCATGGTGGAATAGTTAATTAGCAAAACTTACTAAATTACCAATCCATTTTATGTAATCATCCGATAGACCTATAACAATATCATTATTACAGGTCCAACAATGAATCATTATAAACCTGTTTTACAAAATACACAATATGTTCACAATTAAAAATTCACAATTTGTTTACATTTTAAAATCTCTTGCTTTTTTTTTTATGAAAATTGTTTTATGATAATCAAATGACAGAAGTACAAGCTTATTTTAACAATAAATAAAGAAAAAAGAGTAAACAGGTGATAGGAGTATGTCAAAAAAAATCCACGAATTCAATGACATTCTCAGAAAGCTGAGGAAGGAATTGTTCGGAAAGGGACCGGAAAAGATCCAGACCGTTTTTGTTGAAAATAAAGCAATTTCAACATTGTACGGAAATCTGACTCCAACGGAAAAATTTATCGCGAGGACTCCCGAAGGGCGGGACATGGTACATGCAGCGAGAACCAAGCTGATTCAGGATGTGTACAAAAGCGGCACGCCGGAAGGGATGAATGAACTGGTCGGAGCAAACCTGGTCCACTTGTTCTCAGATATAAAAGTCGAAGAGGATATCGGCATCTCTGTATTTATTTTCGATAAAGACATTACATAAGCAAGGGGTAGGGGCATGAAAGAGCTGGAAATTAAGCGGGAAATCCTCCATTTTTCACCTGCGGGCGCCGAGTGGATTGAAGACAGCATCGTAACAGAGTATCCGGTAACAGTCAAAATAAACGGCGAAGAATTCGTGACAATGGTTTGCACACCAGAATTTATAGAAGATATGGTCATCGGCTATCTGGCTTCTGAAGGAATTATCAAGAAGTTTGAAGATATCGGCGAAATTTGGATTCAGGAAAAAGATGGAATTGTAAACGTGAAAACAAACAAAATCAATCCATATTATCAAAAGCTGCAGAACAAGCGCTATATCACATCCTGCTGCGGAATGAGCAGGCAAGGCTTTGTCTTCGTAAATGACGCGCTGACCGCAAAGAAGATGCGGGAAGTAAGCGTAAAAGTCACTCCGGAGGATTGTTTCCGGCTAATGAACGATCTTCAGGGATCCGCGGAGATGTTCCAAAGGACAGGCGGAGTCCATAATGCCGCGTTATGTGATTTGAGTGGCACGATGCTAGGCAGAATGGATATCGGAAGGCATAACGCCCTGGATAAAATCTACGGATATTGTCTCCGCAATAATATTTCGATACGTGATAAAGTCCTCGTCTTCAGCGGACGGATATCATCCGAAATATTATTGAAGGTCGCGAAGATTGGCTGCGAGATTGTTATTTCAAAATCCGCACCGACCGAGCTCGCCCTTCAGGCTGCAGAGGAGCTGGGAATCACCACAATTGGATTTGTAAGGAATCAATCACTGAATGTGTATACGCACCCGGAGCGAATTATTTTAAAACAAAGCCATGAAAAACTGGTTTGCGACATTATCGTAAACAAACCGAAAGAAAATGGCGAAGGGCAATCCTCTTGCTCAATATAAAAAATAACCCTGTTTATAATTTAAACAGGGTTATTTTTTATGGATTTATTAATTAATAATTAAAAATTGATTCAATAGGAGTTTTTATGAAAAAATACATAATACAAGTTATGTTATGAAATTAGTAATCTTTTGTAGGAATGAGCGGAAAAAGGGCAATTAGTAAGTAATTGATAAACGTATCAAAATCAATTAATATATGATTGAATATTTAGAAAGATCATACCATTAACTAATGTAAATTAAGTAGACTTCATTGTTGCAGTAACGTTAGAAGACGGGTTTAAAGGAGATGAAGACAAAATTGGATGATATGATCATAACAAAAAGTATATGGCGGCGTTTTGTAGAGGAAGGAGTTGTGGATACCTCCAGGCTCTCTAACAGAATTTTGGAGTCTTGGTATCGGTCCAAAAAGAATAATGTTAACCCTTATCTTGAAAAAGTTGCTAATATTTTGAGCAATGAAGATCTTATGAAAAAAAGAGAAGAAAATAATCGATTATTACAGTTGGCTGGTCCTTATATCCGTTCCTTGGACGGTTTTTTAAAAGGAACAGGGGCAATCTTAATTTTGGCAGATTCGGAAGGATACGTATTAAATGGTCATGGCGAAGAAAAAACCATCCAATTTGCAATGGATTACAATATTATTAATGGGGTGAAATGGAATGAAAAAGAGCTGGGTACAAGTGCAATTGCTACTGCACTTGAAATAAAAGAACCCATTCATGTTACTGGTGTTGAGCATTTTTCTAAAGCTTTTCATAACTGGACATGCTCTGCTGCCCCGATAAAAAATAACCAGGGTAAATTAGTTGGAGTTTTAGCTATCTCCACTACAAGAAGACAGCTTGATTTAAAGATGTTGAGTATTGCCGTTTCAACAGCCTATGCAATTGAACTGCAATGGAAATTGCATCAAGAGAATGAAATCCTGGAACTTCTAAAACTGTTTTATAACAAAAGTGAAAAAAATCCGCAGCATTCCGTCGTAATCTGCGACAGGGATGATTACTTTATAACAGCCAATTCATCTGTTTTGGACATGATTAAGGATGAAATTAAAGAGTATAAAACACAAATATCTAAACTGGAGGAGATTGGCCTAAAGGAAATGAAAAGAGTCCCTATTTTAATGAATGGCAAATTGTACGGATATGAAATACTTGTGGCAAAGAAACATGAAAATAAGGGGAAGTTGCAAGTAAATAATGAAAGCGCTTTCGAATTTGTTGGCAAAGAAGGAAAAAGTGAGAAGTTCAAGAAGGTCATTAATAATTTAAAAAAAGCTGCAAAAGCCGACATTACTGTATATATTCATGGTGAGAGCGGGACAGGGAAAGAAAATGCTGCCAAAACGATTCATTTAAATAGTAATAGAAAAAACAAACCTTTCATTGTGGTTAACTGTGGCAGTTTTCCTGAACATCTTCTGGAAAGTGAGTTATTTGGATACGAGGAAGGAGCTTTTACTGGAGCTAGAAAAAATGGTCATAAAGGAAAGTTTGAACAGGCAAATGGCGGAACACTTTTCCTTGATGAAATAGGTGATATGCCTTTATCGATGCAGGTGGCCCTATTGCGTGTTTTACAGGAAAGGGAAGTAGTCCCGGTCGGGGGAAGCGAAGCAAGATTTGTTGATGTCCGAATTGTTACAGCAACAAATAAAAGATTGGAAAGGCTTGTGGAAGAGGGGAAATTTAGAAAAGATCTATTTTATCGCTTAAATGTGTTTAACATTGATCTTCCTGCACTAAGAGAGAGAAAAGAAGACATACCATCTCTGGTCGACTATTTTCTCACAACAAAAAATTGGAATGTTACATTTCCAGCTCATTTATTGGATTGCTTTGTCAATTATCATTGGCCCGGTAATATACGCGAGCTTTTCAATGTTCTTGAAAAAATGAAAGTATTAGCGGAAGATGGAGAACCACAATCACATCACTTTACACCTTATTTTTCCCAAGGAAATATGCGTACTAATTCTATTTCATTAAACCACTATAAAAATAATGAAAAAGAAAAGATGATTATCGCATTGGAACAAGCAGAAGGTAATGTAACAAAAGCAGCGGGATTAATAGAGATGCCAGTAAGTACTTTTTACCGCAAATTAAACAAATATAAAATAGCAAGAGGCTGATTCATAAGCAAAGTTGCCAGATCCCACAGTGCAAATTAGATCATAATGAAGAAGTTTCTGTGGGTTCAGTCCACTAAGTATCAACCCCTTTTTTGCACTTTGCAATGGATGAAACTAAAAGTGGATACTGTTTCCCTGCAGTCTCAATTTCTAGATTCCAGGGATAATATTCGTATTATAAAAATAGTCCATAAAACAAGAACCACATTCTTGTTTCTCTTTTTACAAAATTAAGAGATTAAGGCTGCTTTTTATCAAATTTGACCATCATTCCTCTTGTTTTCTCATAAATTCTCACTTTTCCTCATGAGTTCACACGTTTTCTAATACAACATTACCTTTCTAAGTTACTTTCAAAAACATATCAGATATTACTTTACTAAATATTGTTTTTTTATCCAATTGATTTAACTAAAATCTCGAGAAGACAGTTGTTTGGTATTTGATATAAATGGTTGTTGTAACAATGTAGTTGAAGATAATTCATAATATCTCTCTTATATAAAAATCAAAGAAGAAATATATCAACATAAAAATAGCTTTCAGTCATATTTGAATTGGCACAAATCCTGCATATTAATTTGTTGAGTTACAAAATGATGCTAAGGAGATGATTCAAGTGAAGTTAGGAATGTTTTTACAGCCATCCCATCCACCGGAAAGAAATCCTTATGATGCTACGGAATGGGATTTAGAGGTAATCCGTTTGGCAGATCAATTAGGATACAAGGAGGCCTGGATTGGAGAGCATTACACTTCAACTTGGGAGCCGATCCCAGCCCCGGACTTAATGATCGCTCAAGCTCTAAAATCAACCAAACAAATCAAACTTGCACCTGGCGCCCACCTGTTGCCTTATCATCATCCAGTAGAATTGGCCCATCGGGTTGCTTATCTTGATCACCTTGCCCAGGGACGATTAATTTTGGGAGTAGGTGCAGGAGCAATACCAACGGATTTAGAGACTTTTGGGGTTGAATTTGGAGAAAACAGAAAGATGATGGGTGAAGCATTAGAAATTATTTTGAAACTCTGGAAAGAAGAGGAACCATTTGAATACAAAGGAAAGTATTGGAACGCAAATAAAGTAAAAGGGAATGACATCTTAAAACCGCATATGAAACCTTTCCAACAACCCCATCCACCAATTGGCGTAACCGGACTTAGCCCTGGTTCGGAAACATTAAAAATGGCCGGGGAAAAGGGATTCATTCCTATGAGCCTAGGAAATAACATCGAGTATATTGCCAGTCACTGGAAGGATGTTGAGGAAGGGGCAAAAAGAAGCGGAAAAAACCCGCAGCGCAGCGATTGGAGAATTACACGTGATGTGTTTGTGGCAGATACCGATGAGGAAGCACTTGAAGGCTCGTTGCATTCCATGATGGGTAGACATTACCGTGAATATTACTTACCTCTGTTTAGGCTGCTCGGAGGAGTTTCAGTTTTTAAACATAATAGTTCTGTAGACGAAAATGACATTACACCAGAATATGTGGCAAAACATAACTGGTTGATCGGTTCACCTGAAACGGTCGCAACCAAATTTGCAAATCTGTATGAAGCCGTTGGCGGTTTTGGGACTTTGCTTGTAGTTAGCTACGATTATAGCGAAGAACCTGAAGCGTGGAAAAAATCAATGCGTTTATTAAAGGAGGAAGTACTGCCAAGAGTGGAACAGAAGATATCAAAAGTAATAATATAACTTATTTTTGATAAATCACCATCATAAACCCTTTAATTTCTAATCACATTCTTTATGTAAAGGTATAGTTTAGTTTGAATATAGAATTGATTAAAAAACACCTCAATATACCAAATAAAGACGATTATTGAGGTGTTTATGAAAAATGAATGGATGTTTTCCATCATTTACATGCCATTTCATTTTCCTATAAAAATATAAATCTCTTAAAAAATAAAAACTGCTAAGATTTCCCAGACACTATGCCAATGTGAGAATCGATTAACCTTATAGGGAGGCAGGACAATATGAATAATGAAACAGTATCTGTATTTAAGCAAATTATGGGCAGTTATCCGACTGGAGTTACAATCCTGACCACCACAGACGAAGATGGAAAGCCATGCGGTCTTACAGTCAATTCATTTACATCAGTCTCCCTGGATCCCTTATTGGTTTTATGGTGTATCGATCGTAAATCGAATAATGTTAAGGCTTTCCAACAATCCCAAGGCTTTGCTGTGCATATACTTTCCGCAGATCAGGCAGAATTATGCTGGGCATTTGCCGGTAAGGATGCAGACCGTTTTTCCAAGGCTGCTTGGTCATTCTCAGGCAATCATTTACCTGTAATCTCGGGAAGTTTAGGTGTATTAGAATGTGAGACCAAACAAACAATTGACGCAGGTGACCATATAATCTTCATCGGCGAAATAATCAGCATTGATAAACAAGAAAAAGAGCCTTTGTTATATTTCCGGCGTAATGTTGGAATGGTTCCTGCCGGATGGCCGAATTAATTTGTGCACCATTATAAATGGCATATCCGTTCCGTTTTTTTAAAAGACTGGTTTATCACAATTGATATATCTAGTTTTTAACCACTTTTATAAAAAGTACTTCAAGGTACTGAAAATAGAAGTGAGAATTATCCATTTATCTCATTTATCATTCATTCAACATTGCAAGGAACGAGTTGGAATTAATCATTGTGTTTTTAATATGCTTGATTCATGGTTTTTCCAAAAGGAGTTCATCAATAATTTGGAACGAGGGAAAAAAATCTATCATTTCCTCCCGAAATGGCTTAATAAGAGCATGAATGGAAAAATCAACATCCGACATGGAAATGCAACAAAAAAATTAAATGCTTTTTATGAAAATACTATGTTATCCCGAAAATCGATGCAGGAAACATTAGAAACATGTTTTTTTGCAGGATTCAATTAGGAGGTGACCTTTCTTTGATAGAAAACCCTTATTACACTCAAAAGAATCATGGACCATATGAAATTTATAATTTAGGAGATTTTAAATTAGAAGATGGCGGCATCATCCCTGATTGTAAGCTTGCTTACGTTACCTTTGGGGAACTTAATGAAACAAAAGATAATGCAATCCTCATTCTTACATGGTATGGCGGAACGAACAAAATCATGGAGACCTATATTGGAAGTGAAAATGCACTCAATCCAGATAAATATTTTATTATTATTATAAATCAAATAGGTAATGGACTTTCAAGTTCTCCTCATAACACGCCGGCTCCCATGAATATGGGTAATTTTCCAAAGGTTCGAATTGCTGATGATGTTCGTGCCCAGCATAAGTTGCTTACGGAAAAATTTGCTATCGAAGAACTAGCTCTCGTTGCAGGAGCTTCAATGGGAGCGCAGCAAACGTATGAATGGGCTGTCCGTTTTCCAGATATGGTCAAACGGGCTGCACCGATTGCAGGTACCGCAAAAAACACCCCCCATAACTGTCTTTATACAGATACGCTAATGGAAGCGATAACCTCTGATCCAAACTGGAATAACGGGAATTATCGATCTTCCGCCGAAGTCGTAAATGGACTAAATAGACATGCGAAGATATGGGGGCTAATGGGATGCAGTACCGAATTTTACAAACAGGAAGCTTGGCGTCTATTCGGTGTAGACTCTTTAGAACAATTTATATCAGACTTTCTTCAAGCGATTTATAAGGTAAGAGACCCAAATGCACTCTTGTGTATGGGATGGAAATGGCAACATAGTGATGTGAGCAGAAACACGAACGGGAATCTAAAAGCGGCATTTGAGCGGGTAAAGGCAAAAGTCTATGTAATGCCAATCGATGAAGACATGTTCTTTCCACCTAAGGATTGCGAAGAAGAACAAAAAATGATACCCAATAGTGAACTAAGGGTAATTCGAAGTATCTGTGGGCACTATGCTTTATTTGGAGCAGAAGGGAGAAATTATATGCATCAAATAAATAATCATCTCAATGAACTATTATCTTCACAAGTATAGGAGGTTATAACAAAAATATTTAATCCTTCTATTCTTATATGTTTTTGATAAGCTTCATTTTGTAAATAGGCTTTATGTGGAGCTATTCCATATTGCCGCAGTTACATTGATATTTAACTCCTCTCCCATTGGAAGGTATTGGATAGGATCATCTGCAATGGGAGATAAAAAGATTCACTACTGCCAAAGAATCCAGAATGAAGTACAAAATGAGGACCATTACAACTGCACACCGGACATACCATCCAGGGAATGGGGCCAAATTTTACAATCCATTGAGTTTACAAATAACTTAAGGCCTTGCAGACTCATGGCAGTCGCTTCATGAGGATAGTTTGTTATGATAAGAGTTTTTGAAAGTAACTATTAAAATTCTCTATAATCTCCTCGATAATCTTGCGCTAACCCCACTTGTTTGTGTTTACAATGCCTAAATGAGTGTTTTTTCCCTCAGTTAAATAATATTATCACTTTGTTTGCCTTCCAGTTGATTTTCCTACGATAGTTATTAAAAAACATAAATCATTAAAGTGTTTGATATAAAAGTTAACTAATCCATACACATTCACTATCCTCGTGATACATCACCAATTTATGGCATGAATATTGCAAGAAATTATCATAGCATTACAAAAAAACTGTTAGGAGGGATCGTTATGCATGTAGGAGATAATCTCGTTGGTCTTTTAAAACAAATGAAAGTTGATACCGTTTTTGGCTTGCCCGGCGGACAAACACTTCCATTTTATGATGCTATTAAAAATAGCGAAGGGACAATAAAGCATTATTCGCTCCGGGCCGAGAAAAGTGCGGCCTATGCTGCTGTTGCGTATGCCAGGATGACCAACAAAGTGGGTGTTTGCGATGCAACAGTCGGACCAGGGGCAGCTGAATTCACGTCTGGGCTGGGTGAAGCCTATAACTCTTCCACGCCAATTTTCGCTTTGATCAGCGATATACCTTTAGAATGGGAACATCTTAGGGACCGAGGTAATGCATCCCAAGGGTTAGACCAACTTGAAATGGTAAAGCCGTTTACAAAGTGGGCAGCAAGGGTGACCAGTGCTAAATCTTTACCAGATATGGTTAGGAATGCGTTCCTAAAATCGGTTTCCGGGAGGCCGGGTCCTACGGTTTTGTCTATCCATGAAGATATTTTTAAACAGGAATGCCATGGCCCTGTGCCTACAATCCCCGACGATTTAGGTATGTATCCCCGCTACCGTCCCAGTGCTGACAGGGGACAGATGGAAAAAGCATTGTCAATTCTATTTGGGGCAAAAAAACCGGTCATGATGGTTGGAGGCGGTGCCATGCTTTCCGGAGCAGGGGAGGAAATATCAGCTTTCGCTGAATATTTAACAATCCCTGTACTTCAAACATTTACCGGCAGAGGGGTAATGGCTGATGATCATATGCTTTCGATTGGACTTGCAGGCGGAATCGGGACACTTTCCTCTAAACGTTTAGCAGAGGAAGCTGACGTCGTATTCTTAATCGGATATAAATCCGGGCAAAATTCTACCTTTACCTGGACGATTCCTTCTGCGAAACAGATTGTAATATATTTAGATATTGATGAAGCCGAGATTGGCCGTGTATTTCCGACGCAAGCGGGCTTGGTAGGTGACGTCAAACAGACAATAAACGAGATGCTTTTTCTGGCAAAAGAAAAGATAGTCCGTCCTCAATATCCTGATCGTTTGGAATGGATCAGCAAAGCCAAAAAAGATTGGAAAGATTTTGTTGCAGATGAGATTTCAAATCAGGAAGACAGTTTAAAGCCACAACACGTTATGGAAGCGATAAATCAAGCCGCGAATCCTGAAGATGTTCTTGTATGTGATGCAAGCTTCTCAAGTGGTTGGGGAGGTGTGTATTTCAAACATAAGAAAGCCGGAAGGAAACTAATCACTCCAAGAGGGCTGGCTGGATTAGGCTTCGGACTACCAGCGGCAATTGGTGCTACTGCAGCTATAGGGAATAACGGGGAAGTATACCTGCTGGCGGGAGATGGAGGATTCGGCTATACAATTGGGGAGATGGCAACACTGCAGTCATATGGTTTAAAAGTGATCATCATCGTTCTCGATAACCGTAACTGGGGTTGGATGGAATGGTTGAATAAACTCAACTATCAGAAAGAATACTTCCATCTTCCAGCAATTGAATTTGCCAAGATATCAGAAGGATTTGGTCTCAATGGATTTCGTGCAAAAAATGGCAAGGACCTGGCTGAAGCACTATACGAAGCGAAAAAGTCTGCAATTTCCTCGGTCATCCATGTTGATACTAAACTTTGGGAAACTCCTGTATTAGGTTTCCGTGATGCATACGGCAGTGTACATAAAGCTCCAGTCAAATATATGTAAAGAATCAAGTATTCATTGATTTATACCATAGTTTGAGTGAAAGCATTAAGGAACCTGAAAAAGAGATACAGGGGGATGAATTGCAATGGGAGCCTTATCCGGAAAAACAGCTTTAATAACCGGGGGAGCACGGGGGATAGGCAGGGCATATGCTCTGCGTCTTGCAGAGTTAGGTGCCAATGTCGGGATTATTGACATTGATTTAGATTCATATAAACATTTTGCAGCTGAAACCGAAAACATGAAAGCACGAAACATTATCGAAGAACTGAAAAACAAAAATGTCCCTGCCTATGGTGTTGAAGCTGATGTAACAGATGTCGGTCAAGTAAATGGAGCAATAAAAAAAATAACGTCAGAAATTGGTAATATCAATATTCTTATTGCCAATGCCGGAGGGGGGGTTGGCGGATTATCAGACGGCTATGCTTCTTCCATGAATCCGGAAATCTTTCAACAGGTAATAGAACGTAATTTGTATGGGACTGTCCATACAGTGACAGCAGTAATACCTATGATGAAGAAAAGCCGTTATGGAAAAATCGTAACCGTTTCTTCTCAAGCAGGAATCCAATCTACCCCTGATGGATCATATGCCCATTATGGTTCTGCAAAGGCAGGAATTATCATGTATACAAAATACCTGGCACAGGAACTTGGCTCTTATGGAATAAATGTTAATTGTATAGCTCCTGGATATATTGGAACTGGAAGGTTGAAAGAAGAATTCGAGAAAATGGGAATCGAAAATATAACGAAAACTATAGCACTCAAACGTATCGGTACCCCTGAAGATTGTGCGGGTGTTATAGAATTTTTGACAACCGATTTATCCGATTACGTTACTGGAACAGTCATTGATGTTGGTGGCGGCTGTATACGCTGAATAGCTGTTTGGAAAATAGGTAAAAAAAACACACTTTTTGAAAAAAGTGTGTTTTTTTTATACACACCGAAAATCTGTAATAGAGATTCTTCATATACAAAATCCATTAAAACGCTGAAAATATAAAATATTTTAATATTTCTTAAGTTGGCACGCTTCTTGCAAATATACTATTTAACTTTGACATTCCTGGTTATTAGACAATAAAAGCTAAAGGGGGACATAAAAGGGAGGATGTTTTTTTGACAAAGTACTGCAAAGACCGGTTCCTGTACAATTGACAATGCAAAACTACAACATACATACCAATCGAGAGATTTTCTCGAACACGGTTAAAGAACGGCTATTGTTTACTTTTGTAACATCCACATAATTTCAGACCAAAATGAAAGCGGATTCACCATCGCCATCCTTATCATTAGCTTTTGTACATTGCTGGATGTCCAGGAATTTAAGATTACTAGAAGTAAACCAAGTAAATGTAGATAGGAGGATTTAAATGAACGAATTGGGTTTTTTCAAAAACCCTACCCAGATTACTTATGGGCTAGGGGCAGCAAATCAGCTAAGGAATATAATCGATCAGCAAGGTTACAAGAACGTATTGATTATCACTGATTCAGGCATCGTTAAAACCGGTTTAATTGATCAGCTAACAAGACAATTTGACAATATTAACTATGCAATTTTCGATGGAACCAAACCAAATCCAACTGTAGAAAATTGTGAAGCGGCATTGGAGTTATTAACAGAAATCAACGCTGAAGCTGTTGTGGCCATGGGTGGCGGCAGTTCCATTGATGTTGCGAAAGCGGTTTGTTTACTTTCTACTAATGAAGGTTCCATTGTCGGGTATGAGGGAATTGACACTTGTTCAAATGACTTACTGCCTTTAATAGCTATTCCAACAACTGCAGGAACAGCCAGTGAGGTGACCACTTTCACAGTTATTACCGATGAGGAACGGCAGTATAAGTTTACGGTAGGAGGAATCCGGCTGGCGCCTAAATGGGCATTGGTGGATCCTATGGTAACAAAATCATTGCCGTCGCATATTACAGCTGCAACAGGACTGGACGCACTGGTTCATGCCTTAGAATCTTATACTTCAAAAATGGCTACCCCAATTTCGAAGGCGCTCGCAAGGGAAGCCATTCGAAAAATTAGCGGCAACCTCCGCCAGGCTGTATACAACGGTGACAACATAACGGCCAGGGACAATATGCTAATGGGGAGTTTGTTAGCTGGCCTTGCCTTCAATAACACTAGATTAGGAAACTGTCATGCTCTAAGCCATCCGGTGAGTGCCATTTATGGCGTTCCTCACGGAGTTGCAAATTCCATTCTCATTCCGCACGTAATGGAATTCAACGCTCTTGCCGTTCCAGAACTTTTTAGCGATATAGCAGAAGACATGGGTGAAAACCTGGCGGGCATGACCTTAATGGAACGTGCACATGCAGCTGTTAATGCGGTTAAGAAATTATCCAAAGATATCAATATACCAAGTGATTTTTCCCACTATAACGTAGATGAAAGTCAATTAGACAGAATGGCAAAGGATGCATTATTAAGTGGAAATATTGCTGTAAATCCAAGAAAAACAACATATGACGATGTTATTAATCTTTATAAAAAATCCATAGGTGGTGTAAAAGTTGGGACTATTTGATTTATCCGGCAAGACAGCGCTTGTAACTGGAGGCGGCAGAGGAATTGGAAAATCGATTGCATTGGCGCTTGCAGAAGCAGGAGCTAATGTCGCAGTAACCAGCCGGACAGAAGCCGAACTGCAACAGGTGGCTGACGAGATATCCGGTTTTTCAAGAAAGGCTTATTACTCTTCCGTGGATGTTCGAAATAAAGAAGAAATAACGCCTTTCGTTGAAGAGGTTGTTGAAAAAGAAGGGAAAATTGACATTTTGGTCAATGGGGCAGGAACGAACAAAAGGATCCCTTTCCTGGAATTGAGTGAGGAAGACTGGGATTTCGTTATGGATATCAACCTGAAAAGTGTGTTATTCGTGTCGCAGGCAGTGATACCGCAAATGAAAAAACAAAAATATGGAAAAATCATCAATATTGCTTCATTAACCAGTGAATTAGGCTTTAATAATATGGCTGTTTATGGTGCAAGTAAAGGCGGGGTTTCACAAATAACAAAAGCAATGGCCGTTGAGTTTGCAGATGATGGAATCCTGACGAATGCGATCGGTCCAGGATATTTTAAAACGGAAATGACCAAGGTTTTATTCGAAGATCTAAAAAGGGTGGAATGGATGACTTCCCGAATCCCTCTTAAACGTACAGGAAATGTAGAAGACTTACAGGGTACGGCGGTGTTTCTGGCATCTGATGCCTCTAATTATATTACAGGCCAAACCATCTATGTTGATGGCGGATGGCTGGTTTCTTAATAAAGAAAGTGGGGGTTAATATGAAAAAATTCTTAATGTTTCTAATGGCTGCAATGCTGATTGTGCTGACTGCATGTGGAGGGAAAGAGGCTGGCGGTGGAGATTCTGATACTCTGGAAATAGGTGCCTTGTTCCCGTTATCAGGTGATCTTGCGCTTCTTGGTGAGGAAAGTTTTCGCGGTGCAGAACTGGCTGTTGAAGAAATCAATAAAAACGGCGGAATTGATGGAAAGAAGGTCAAGCTGGTAAAAGGGGATGCAACTGACGCAGATGCTGCCCAAGCTGAAGCAAACCGATTGGTGAATCAGGAAAATATCAAGGCAATCGTAGGTTCTTTCTCCAGCTCCATCTCATTTGCTGCGAGTGAAGTTGCAGAAAGAAATTCAGTATTATACTGGGAGCTTGGTGCGGTTTCTGATTCGATTACAGATCGTAAATATAAATATGTTTTACGTACAAATCCTCCTGCCTCTTACTTCTCAAAGGTTCATGTAGATTTTATTAATGATGTTGTTGCAGAAAAGCTTGGAAAAAACGTGAAAGATATTAAAGTAGCGATCACTCATGAAGATTCCTCTTACGGTACCACAATCGCTGAAGAAGCAAAAAAACTTGCTGAAAAAGAAGGGATTAATGTAGTGTCCGTACAGGGTTACAGCGCCGGAACAAATGATTTAAGCTCAGTTGTATTAAATCTTAAGAAAGCTGCTCCAGATGTCTTGATTGCTGTTTCTTATATGAACGATGCAATACTTTTAACAAGACAGAGCGCAGAACTAGGCTTTAAAGTTCCTGTATTCTTAGGTTCTGGCGGCGGTCACACCATGGCTGATTTTCAAGAAGCCGTCGGTGATAAGGCAGATGGAATTTTCGATGTAGATTTCCCGCAATACAGTATCAATCGTGAATTTACTCCAGGGATGGATGAATTTTTAAAGATGTATAAAGACAAATACAGCAAGGATCCACGTTCTGGCCACTCTTTATCCAATTACATGGGTATGAAAGTCGTCCTTGATGTTCTTGCCGAAGTCGGTGAAGTGGATCCGGATAAATTGAAGGATGCTGCTCTGAAATATAAAGCCGAGGCTGGAAAAACCTCAACAGGTTGGGGCGTGGAATTTAATCCGGAAAATGGCCAAAACACAAAAAGTGAACCATATGTCCATCAATGGATAAATGGCGAATTAATTACAGTTTGGCCGAAAAAAGTATCATTGGAAGAACCGCAGATTTCTAATAAATAGATGAATGTATTCCGGGAAGGGCGGCACCTATCCCTTCCTGGAAAATATAAACCCGGGGTGTTGTTATGACATTACTGCAAACTCTCATATCAGGACTGCTGCTTGGCGGAATTTATTCCTTAATTAGTATGGGATTGAATTTAATTCTTGGAGTTGTCAGGATCATCAACTTTGCACATGGCGAACTATTGATGATTGCTATGTATATCAGCTTTTTGTTCTATTCAACGATGGGACTCGACCCATATGTTTCCGCTATTTTAGTTATTGCCTGTCTATTCTTGCTGGGTATAATCACGCAAAGATTCTTGATACAGCCGATATTGGATACACCAGCCTCTACAAAAATATTTGCCACGCTCGGCCTTTCCATTGCCTTGCAAAATCTTGCGCTCATGACTTTAAGTGCAGACCATTTCTCTGTCCGTACCAGCTATCAGTCAGATGTTATCAATATCGGAGAGCTAGCTATCAGTATCCCAAGGTTAATTGCCTTTATCGTAGCCATTTCAGTAGCCGTATTATTATACTTATTCCTCAAAAAAACAATGACAGGAAAGGCAATCCGCGCTGTAGCCATGCAGCGTCAGGCAGCCTATTTAATGGGAGTCAATGTTAAAAAGATTTACCTGTTAGCCTTTGGAATCGGATCAGCGCTAGTTGGGTTAGCTGGCGCAATGCTTATGCCAATCTATTCTGTGTATCCGACATTAGGTACTACTTTTGTACTTATCGCTTTCGTTGTCGTTGTATTAGGTGGAATGGGCAGTATGTTCGGGGCTTTCTTCGGAGGTTTGATTATCGGACTTGTTGAAGCACTTTCCGGGGTCCTTTTAGATACAGGCCTTAAAGAAGCCGTGTACTTCGCAATTTTCATCTTGGTTTTATTATTCCGTCCATCTGGCATATTTAGCCTCGGTAAGGGAGCGGAGGAGGTTGGCTTGAAGTGATGCATATCATTAAGAAGAACAAATTTTTATTGTTGCTGGGAATTGTCGCCCTGTTGCTGCCATTGTTTGTACACAGTAAGTTTCATCTCAATACCTTGATTCTCTTACTCCTGTTTGCCACTATTGCAGGAGCATGGAATATCCTGGGCGGATATGGAGGACAGTTGTCATTGGGACACACGATCTTTTTTGGGCTCGGGGCTTATACATCCTCCCTTTTATATCTTAATTATGGTACAAGTCCCTGGATTGGGCTCATTGCCGCAGCGGCAATCTCTATTGCTGCGGGGATATTCATTGGCTGGCCGACATTCAGGTTGAAGGGACCGTACTTCACTCTTGCGACAATTGCCTTTGCTGAAGTAATACGATTGCTTTGTTTATATTGGAGAGACCTGACTAAAGGATCAATGGGAATCAATATTCGTTTTGAACCTGGACTTTCCAATTTAATTTTTAGGGAATACAGCTCTTATTATTACTTTGCCTTAGTATTATTTCTGATCAGCCTTGCGATTGTGTACTGGGTCGACAGAACGAGGGTGGGCTACTACTTAAAGGCAATTCGTGAAGATGAGGATAGTGCTGAAACGCTCGGCATCAATGTAACGAAGTATAAAATGATTGCGATGGTCATCAGTGCGGGCCTTACGGGTGTTGCAGGGGTACTTTACGCACAATTCATGTTGTTTTTCGAACCGGAATCGGTATTTAACTTAAACTTCTCGATTGAGATTGCTTTAATTGCAATTGTCGGCGGAATGGGAACAGTTTATGGACCGTTGCTGGGTGCCGCAATCATTGTTCCTTTAAACGAAATCTTACGTTCTTCATTCCCGGCATTGAGCGGTATGAACTACTTTATTTACGGTATTGTACTCGTGTTAATCGTATCATTCATGCCTAATGGCTTAATGCCAGTCTTAAAGCGTATTCCAAAAAAATTCAAGTCCCGTAAAAAAGTGCAAGTTTCCGGATCCCGTAAAAAGACTGCAAGTTAAAGGAGGGTAAAAGATTGATTATTCAAGTCAAAGAAGTAGCCAAGCAATTCGGGGGGTTACGGGCTGTAAATAATGTGAGCTTCGATGTGAATTCTAAAGAAATACTAGGAATTATCGGGCCAAACGGTGCCGGGAAAACTACTTTATTTAACCTTATTTCCGGCTCCTTACCTGTTACCTCGGGAACGGTAACCTTTAATGGCGAGGACATCACAAGCCAGAAGCCATTTGTTATTTGTAAAAAGGGAATTGGCAGGACCTATCAGGTCGTAAAACCATTTGGAGGCATTACCGTACTTGAGAATGTTATGGTAGGTGCTTTCAATAAAGCATCCTCTACAAAGGAAGCACGCGAATACGCCCTTGAAATCTTAAAGAAAGTTGGCCTGGACAAAAAGAAAGACCAGATAGGGAACAGTCTGACGATTGCGGACAAAAAGAGATTGGAGGTAGCGAAAGCGCTGGCAACTCAACCTAAACTTCTATTGCTGGATGAGGTAATGGCAGGGTTAAACCCTAGTGAAGTAAAAGAAATGCTTCCTATTATAAGGGGATTAAGGGAAAGCGGAATTACCATTATTATCATTGAGCACATTATGGAAGTTATCATGAGCGTTTGTGATCGAATTGTCGTTATTCACCATGGTGAAAAAATTGCTGAAGGGACCCCGAAGGAAATTGCAAACAATGAAGAAGTAATCAAAGCCTATTTTGGGGAGGAAGTTAGCCATGCTTAAATTGGATAATATTAACCTATTTTATGGCGAGATCCAAGCGTTATGGAATCTATCGATGGAAATCAAAGAAGGACAAATTGCAGCGTTATTAGGTGCGAATGCTGCCGGAAAATCAAGCACCATCAATGCGATTTCAGGCCTCGAAAAGATCTCGGGCGGTAAAATAACATTTCTCGGCAAAGAAATACATAAGATGGATCCGCATGAAATTGTAGAGGAAGGAATCATACAGGTTCCTGAGGGAAGGAAACTATTTAACTATATGTCCATTCAAGAAAATTTAGAGCTTGGGGCCTATTCCAAACGGGCCAAAAAGGATTTTAAGAAAAATCTCCGAATGGTATTTGACCTGTTTCCAATCCTCGAAGAGCGCAAGAATCAATTTGCAGGAGAAATGAGTGGGGGCCAGCAGCAAATGTGTGCTATTGCCCGCGGGCTAATGTCAAGCCCTAAGCTGTTGATCATTGACGAGCTCTCCCTTGGGTTAGCGCCTATCTTAGTACAGAAGCTTCTGAAAGCATTGGTAGATATTAAGAATAGCGGGATCACGATTTTACTGGTAGAACAAAATGTTAAACAATCACTGGCAATATCTGATGAAGCTTGCGTGCTAGAAAATGGGCGGTTAGCACTTTCCGGTAAGGCAGATGAACTCTTGAATAACCCGCACTTAAAGAAAGCTTATCTTGGAATGTAGGTGTCTGAATGATTGCAGCCATTAAAACAGAGCATGCCAGGAAAATTGTATTGAAAGAGGTACCTGCTCCTCATCTGGTGGAGGGTGAAGTTCTTATTAAAGTAGAATATTGCGGTGTTTGCGGAAGTGATCTTCATGCGTATACCCATGCAAAAGGATATGAATTTGTTGAAAAGCCCATCATTTTGGGGCATGAAATTTCCGGGATTGTCGTCGATTGTTATGATTCCTCTTTAGAGCGTTTAAATGGGAAAAATGTCGTTGTAGAATCCATGCATTATTGTAATGAATGCAGTAATTGCCGGGATGGGCGATTTTCCATTTGCGAAAAAAACCAAGTAATCGGGCTGCATTTTAATGGCGGCATGGCCCAGTTTGTAAAAACAAAGGCCGAATTTGTCAGGGTAATACCAGAAGGATTTTCTTTGAGAACAGCCGCATTAAGTGAACCGATGTCGATCGCGGTCCATGCAGTGAAAAAAGCAGGAGAAATCAAAGAAAATCAAGTAGTCCTGGTGCAAGGGCCAGGGATAATCGGCTTCTTTGTTGGATTGGTTTGTATAAAAAAAGGAGCAAAGGTATTCATCTCAGGCCTTGAACAGGATGATAAAAACCGGCTATCTCAAGCTCCAGTATTCGGGATGATACCACAGAGAGCCGATCGTGATTTGCTGGATCAAAAAGTGGATACTATGTTTGAATGTTCTGGATCAGGTGCTGCGGTTAAAACAGGGATTAGCAGCTTGAAAAAAGGAGGAAAAGCAGTATTTGTTGCTTTATACGAACAGCCGGTCAGCCTTTTCCTCACCGATCTAGTACGGAATGAATGGCCGATCATTACAAGCTACGGGTGTGATCCGTCGGATTATTCAAGTGCATTTGAGATATTAAAAGAATATGAGAAACAAATAGAGACGATCATTTCCTATTATCCTCTTTCTGAAATAAACCAAGCCTTTCAGGATAGTTTTAAACAAGAAGTTCTAAAACCAGTGCTTGTCATTGATGAAGCGGAAGGGGGGATAGACTGTGAGTTTGAATGATAAGTATGAATCCGCACTCGATCTATTAAAAGGCCATACTTCAATTCGAAAATATAAACAGGAAGATATATCGATGGATATGCTGAAGGAGCTCCTAAATTCAGCCCAGCATGCAGCTTCATCCAATTTCGTGCAGGCATATTCCGTTATATGTGTAACAGATAAAGAAAAAAAAGACTTGATCGGCAAATTATCCAAAAATGAGCCGCAAATAAATTCCGCCCCAGTTTTGCTGTTATTCTGTGCGGATATGAAACGATTGGAATATACGTGCCTCAAAAATGGTGTAGATATACAGCATGACTCTGTTGAGAGTTTCATTGTTTCAGTAGTGGATACGGCTCTACTGGCACAAAATTTTGTTGTTGCAGCTGAATCCCAGAACTTTGGCATCTGCTATATTGGCGGGGTTCGAAATAATCCAGAGGAAATAAGCAATGCAGTGGGACTGCCTGACAAAACCTTTCCTTTATTCGGAATGACAGTGGGTATACCGGATGAGCAGCAACTGGTTAAACCGCGTCTGCCAGTTGAAGCAATATTGCATGAGAATCACTATGACGAAGAAAAATATCAATCAATCATTGCTGAATATGATTTGACATTAACAGATTATTATAAAAACCGCTTATCAAACAATAAGGAAACAAACTGGTCCAAAACGATGAGTGCTTTTTTATCGGAACCAAGAAGAACACATATGAAGTCTTTTCTCGCATCGAGAGGTTTCCATTTGAAATAAAAACCCCTTAATACGTGTCGAGGTGAGCAGATGAAAAATAAGGTGGCCATTGTGACAGGGGCCGGCGGAGGCATTGGGCGGGCAATCGCTTTACGCTTAGCCAGGGACGGCTTTAATGTTGCGATCAATGATATAAACCAGGAATCTATTAACAAAGTTAAGGAAGAAATAGAGCTATTAGGTCAAGAAAGTGTTGAAATTGCTGCAGATGTTAGCGACCGAAGCCAGGTATTCCCTATGGTTGAGGAGGTGGTTAACCGTTTCGGCCAGCTCGATGTTATGGTTGCAAATGCAGGAATTGTTCAGGTTAAGCCATTTATCGAAATTACCGAGCAAGACATGGAAACGATATTTGGCATTAACGTGTTTGGAACGCTATATTGCATGCAGGCTGCCGCTAAACAAATGATCAAGCAAAAAAGAGGAAAAATCATTACGGCAAGCAGCACATCTGGAAAACGGGGAGTCGAATTCCTCGGCCATTATGCCGCAACAAAATTTTCGGTGATTGGATTAACCCAAACAGCCGCAAAAGAACTGGCACGGCACGGAATTACAGTCAATGCCTATTGCCCGGGAGTAGTAGGAACAAACATGTGGGAAGAAATAGACCGCAAGATGAGCGAATACCTGGACGTCCCGATTGGGGAGACACTTAAAAACCGAATAGACAACATCCCGTTAGGCAGGGTGGAACGACCTGAGGATGTTGCAAACTTTGTTTCTTTCTTAGCATCTGAAGATTCGAATTATATGACTGGCCAAGCTGTCCTGATCGATGGCGGAATTGTGTTTTCTTAATAAATCATTTAGGAGGAATTTTCAATGGCAGAAAAAGTAAGAGAGTTTACATTACTGGATTTAGATGATGTTAGGTTATTTATTAATGGAGGGTGGGTAACGGCAGCTTCAAACTCCTCATTTTCATTGAGCAATCCTTCTTCAGGAGAAATTGTTGCCAATATCCCAAGAGCAGGCCAAAAAGAAGCCCGGGACGCCATTTCAGCTGCTAATGAAGCCTTTCCAAAGTGGGCTAAATTAACAGCTAATGATAGAGCGGAATACTTAATGAAGCTCCGCGACCTAATGTTGGAAAATGAAGATGAACTTGCTGCCATAATGAGTATCGAAATGGGGAAAGCCGTTACAGAAGCAGTTGGGGAAGTTAAATATGCCGCAAGCTTCTTATCATGGTATGCAGAAGAAGGCCGCCGCATTTATGGAGAAACAATTCCTGCTTCCGCAACCAATAAACGGTTGTTTGTGGTCAAGCAGCCTGTGGGAGTTATTGCAGCGATTACTCCATGGAATTTCCCATTGGCAATGATGACTAGAAAACTAGGCCCTGCTTTGGCTGCAGGGTGTACGGGAGTTGTCAAGCCAGCAAGCCAGTCGCCGCTTTCTGCATTGGCATTTGCTAAGTTAGTAGAAAAAGCAGGCATTCCAAATGGAGTAGTAAATATTGTCGCAGGTGCAACAAGAGAAATCTCGGATGAAATTTTTGAAAACCCTATAGTAAAGAAAATCTCTTTTACAGGATCGACCGAAGTAGGGAAAATGCTTGTGGAAAAATCTGCGCCACAACTAAAGAAATTATCATTAGAGCTAGGCGGCCATGCACCATTTATCATTTTTGAAGATGCTGACCTGGAAAAGGCTGCTGATGGGGCGTTGGCTAGTAAATTTAGAAATGCAGGACAGACATGTGTCTGTGCTAACAGAATTTATGTACATGAAAAAATAAAAGATGAATTTGCCAAAATATTCGTAGAAAAAGTCAAAAGCTTGAAGGTTGGAAATAGTCTTGACCATACTGTACAAATTGGGCCTCTTGTCAATGAAGAAGGGCTAAAAAAGGTAGAAGAGCATGTCACCGATGCCCGGGAAAAAGGAGCAGTTTTATTGCATGGTGGAAAAACCCATGGCAATAGCGGGTATTTCTATGAGCCTACTGTTTTGGACAATGTCACGAAAGAAATGAAAATCATGACAGAAGAAACATTTGGCCCTGTTGCACCATTGACCACTTTCTCAAGTGATGAGGAAGTGATCCATGAAGCCAACGATACTGTTTATGGCCTAGCTGCCTATTTGTACACCTCTAACATTCAACGGGCTGTCCAAGTGACAGAAGCGCTTAATTTTGGTGTTATAGGCTTAAATGATGCAATTCCGGGTGTACCTCAGGCTCCATTTGGCGGCATGAATCATAGTGGATATGGACGTGAGGGCGGACACCAAGGCATCAGGGATTATCTGGAGGAAAAATACATTTCATTAGGTCTATAATTTTTTATTCGCTGCAGGTAATAAAGAACTTTTTATTATCTGCAGTTTCCTTCATCCGGGATAAAGAATATAGACTTTGTTTGGAGGTATGGGCTTGAAGGCACTGATGAAAACGAAATCAGGGTTCGGTAACCTGGAGTTATTGGATATCCCTGAACCTGTCTGCGATGAAACAGGAATAAAAATTAAAGTGCATTATACTGGAATATGTGGAACAGATCTTCATATTTACCATGACAGCTACCAAAATTCCCCTCCGGTGGTGATAGGCCATGAATTTTCCGGAGAAGTTGTAGAATCTGGAAAAAATGTAAAGCGGATATATCCCGGTGACCATGTGATGGTTTTGCCATCAGTTGCGTGGACATGTAAAAGATGCATGTTTTGTAAGCAGGGTTATTATATGTTCTGTTCGGAACGAAGAAGTATCGGCAGTGGTGTGAATGGGAGTTTTACAAAATATGTAGTTGTGAATGAAGACATGGTGTATAAGGTTCCACCAAGCCTCTCGATGCAGGAAGCCGCACTGGCAGAACCCCTTGCCTGTGCCGTTCAGGCAATTGAGGAGCTAACCGATTTTAACGCGGGTGATTGGGTTCTTCTGTCGGGACCGGGTCCAATTGGATTACTATGTCTTAGTCTATTGGTTGCAAAAGGATGTAATGTGATCGTCACGGGAACAAGCCAGGATGAAAAACGGCTTGCCTTAGCAAAGGAATTAGGTGCTCATGCGACAGTTGATGTGTTCACGGAGGATTTAAAAGAAATTATAGATAATCATACATTTGGTTATGGTGTAGACATTGCTGTTGAATGTTCGGGAGCCCCATCAGCAATCAACACTTGTCTAAAGTCATTAAAAAAAATGGGCAAATATATACAGGTTGGGATTATTGGAAGCGAAGTAGAAATGAATATAGATATGTTGTTATATAAACAAATTTCATTGTTTGGATCCTATGCCCATTCTATGAGTACATGGGACAAAGTACAAAAGATACTCAATGGCGGCACTGTTAATTTGAAGCCCATTATCACAGATGTCCTTCCGCTAAGTGACTGGCAGCAAGCATTTGATTTGTTTCAGTCAAAAGACAGCGGCAAGATTTTGATGTATTACGACTTTTAATTGGCTTCATGTTCTAACCCAAACAGTATAAGCGCACCTATAACAGAATAAATTGACCAATTCCCTAAACATAGTAACTTCTTCACCTACCAGGGTTCAGCCTGCTTTTTCCATTACAGCTAAGGAGGTATTATTCAATGAAAACCAGTTGTGCTAATTATATAAGCGAGATTGGCAGAGATAGATTAAAAGATATGTTGTATCAAATGCTGCTTATCCGTAGGTTTGAAGAGACGGTTGAACGCCTATTCATGCAAGGGAAGATTCATGGAACCATGCATTTATGCATCGGCCAGGAGCCTACAGCAGTCGGTGCATGTGCTGCCTTGACAAATGAAGATAAGATTACAAGCACACACCGTGGGCATGGCCATTGCATTGCGAAAGGAACAGACGTCCCAAGGATGATGGCTGAATTATTAGGCAAGAAAACGGGCCATTGTAAAGGCAAAGGCGGATCCATGCATATAGCGGACTTAGAAAAAGGAAATTTAGGGGCAAACGGAATTGTTGCAGGGGGTCTTCCGATCGCATGCGGCGCAGCACTGACTTCCTTAAAGAAGCAGGCAGGATTCGTTGTGGTTTGCTTTTTTGGAGATGGTGCAACTAATGAAGGGAGCTTCCATGAATCTCTTAACCTAGCCTCGATTTGGAACCTTCCAGTCATTTTCTTCTGTGAAAACAATCAATACGGGATGTCAGGAAATATTAAGGAAATGACCAAAATTGAGCATTTATCCGAACGGGCTTCTTCTTACGGCATTCCCGGAGAAATCGTAGATGGAACAGATGTTTTACAAGTGTATGAGGTTACGGCCAAAGCAGTAGAACGGGCAAGGAATGGGGAAGGACCTACCTTAATTGAAGCCAAAACATACAGATGGAAGGGACATTCCCGAAGTGATGCAAGAAAGTACCGGGCACGGGAAGAAGAGCAAGATTGGATGAATAATAAAGATGGAATCAAAAGCTTTAGGGAGCAACTCCTGCGGGATAGAGCAGTTACAGAACAAGAAGTTATAGAAATTGAAGAAAGAGTTAAACAGCTTCTTGAAGAGGCAACTGAGTTTGCGGAAAACAGTCCTGAGCCCTCTATTGAATCGCTTGAAGCAGATGTGTATGCATAACAGATACATATAAAAAGCTGTAATAAATAGGAAATTGAACGGTTAAAATCCCCTTTGATGTGGCAATGCCGTTCTGCCGTTTACTTCTTAATAAGAGCCAGACACCAGTTTACATTCAAAAAAGTATTGTTTTCTTTTTTCAGGTGAAACAGGACCAGGGAGGAATCTAAATGCGTCAAATAACGTATGCGGAGGCATTAAAAGAAGTAATGAGCCAGGAAATAAAGGCAAATGAAAATGTATTCATTTTGGGAGAAGATATTGGCATTTATGGCGGCGCTTTTGGTGTTACAAATGGAATGGAAAGTGAATTAGGCCGGGATAAAGTCTTAAGTACGCCAATTTCAGAAGCCGCCATCAGCGGTGTTGCGGTTGGAGCTGCGCTGACCGGCATGAGACCTATTTTGGAATTGCAGTTTTCAGATTTTATTACAATTGCAATGGACCAAATTGTCAATCAAGCAGCTAAATTAAGATATATGAACGGCGGTAAAGGAAGTATCCCCATGGTGGTCCGGACACCCGGAGGTTCCGGAGCAGGTTTTGCAGCGCAGCATTCTCAAAGCCTGGAAGCATGGATGACCCATATTCCTGGATTAAAGGTTGTCCAGCCTTCTACTCCATATGATGCGAAAGGTTTATTTAAAGCGGCTCTTGATGATGATAACCCAGTGATATTTTATGAACACAAGCTCCTATATGGGATACGCGGGGAAGTACCAGAAGAAACATACAGCATTCCGCTTGGAAAAGCTGATATAAAACGTGAAGGATCAGACGTTACTGTTGTCGCGACGTCAATTATGGTACACAGGGCATTACAAGCAGCGGACCAGCTGAAAAAAGAAGGAATCAGTGTTGAGGTCATTGATCCCCGCACTCTTGTTCCATTGGATATCGACACAATTGTTAATTCCGTTAAAAAAACAAACCGGGCGGTAGTCGTTTATGAGGCTGTTCAGCGGGGAGGATATGGAGCGGAAATCGCTAGTTTAATCAATGAAAGTGAAGCATTCGATTATTTGGATGCTCCAGTGACAAGGCTGGGCGGAAAAGCTGTCCCGATCCCTTACAATCCAAACCTTGAGAAAAAAGCTGTTCCTCAAGTAGAGGATATTGTGAATGCGGTTAAATCGACTTTGGTAACATTGGCTAAATAAGTGGGGGTGAGAACATGGCCGAAGAATTGCTCATGCCTAAGCTCGGGGCAACGATGGAAAAAGGGACAATTATTGGGTGGCTGAAAAATGAAGGCGATCAAGTAGAAACTGGTGAACCGATCCTCGAAATTATGACAGACAAAATCAATATGGAAGTGGAAGCAACAAGTTCAGGCATATTATTGAAAAAGTTATATGATCAAGAAGAGGAAGTCCCCGTATTGGTCCCTATCGCATATATAGGACATGCAGGCGAAACCTATGGATCACAACCAAATAAAGATATAGAAAAATTATTACCGGAAACCAAAAATGGTCAGGAACAAGAAGCATCTGACGAACCAAAGATTCCGCAAACATCTTTAGTACATTCAAAACCAAGGCGAACCCCTGCTGCGCTAAGATTAGCCAATAAACATGAAGTGGACCTTACAATGGTAAAAGGTTCAGGCCCCAATAACAGGATTCACTTGATGGATGTGGAACAATTCATCAATCAAAATGCTAAAAAGATGACCCCGCTCGCAAAAAAGATTGCCGAAGATAATGATGTGGATACCGGAAATTTACAGACAGCATCTGCCAATGCAAAAATAGGCAAAGTGGATGTACTCAGAGAATTGCCAACAAAGCGGAGCAGGTCAGTCAATTACAACGGCATCCGTAAAGTTGTGGGAGAAAGAATGTCTAAAAGTGCAAGCGTAGCACCCCATGTTACCTTACATACCGAAGCAGACATGACTAAGGCGATTGAAGTTAGAAATTTGCTTCTTGAAAAAATCAAGAGTAAAACAGGTTTGCGCCTATCCTTTACAGAGATTATTGTTAAGAGCACAGCATACGCACTGAAAGCGCACCCAATGGTCAACGCATCTCTAAACGGTAATCAAATCGATATTCATACGGATATCAATATCGGTTTAGCTGTAGCGGTTCCTAATGGCCTGGTTGTACCTGTAATCAGGAATGCTGACGAAAAAGGTCTGGCAGCACTGACAGAGGAAAGCAAAAAACTCGCAAAAAATGCCAGGGAGAACAAGCTCAATTCAGATGATATGTCTGGGGGAACATTTACTATCAGCAATTTAGGCATGTATGCTGTCGATTCGTTTACACCAATCATAAACCAGCCAGAATCTGCAATTTTGGGCGTTGGACGGATCAAGGAACAGGTCGTAAGCAACAATGGTTCTATAGAGGTAAGGCCGCAAATGTCGTTAAGCCTTTCTTTTGACCATAGAGTGATTGATGGGGCACCAGCAGCCCATTTCCTGACAGATTTGAAAGAAATATTAGAAAATCCATATGAACTGATGGTTTGAGGTGCTTGATTTGAAAAATTACGAGGTTGTTGTGATCGGAGGAGGGCCAGGTGGCTATGTCGCTGCTGAAGAAGCAGCGAAACTTTGTGGATCGGTGGCGCTTATTGAAAATAAATACTTAGGCGGAACCTGTCTGAATAGCGGTTGTATCCCTTCTAAAACACTTCTTAGGCATTCCGAGGTAATAGAACTTATGGAAAAAGCTAAGAATTGGGGCATTGAATTCGGCAGCGTGTCGATTTCTTTTGAAAAAATGATCAGCCGCAAGACAACAGTTGTGGAAAACTTACGTAACGGCGTCGCTTCGCTTTTAAGAAATGCCAGGGTGGATGTCTATAACGGAACAGCTATTGTTGAATCCAACCATCAAATAAACATTGAATTAAAATACGGGAGCGAAACGATTACCGCTGATAAAATAATTATCGCCACTGGTTCCAAACCATTTGTTCCTTCTATAAATGGGATTGAAAATGTAGGCTATCATACAAGCGACAGCATATTTGAACTCGCAAGCCTGCCACAATCGCTTGTAATTGTTGGTGGAGGAATTATCGGCGTAGAATTTGCCTGTATATTTTCTGCGTTAAATGTAGAGGTTACCATCATTGAAATGGCGGACAGGTTGATCTCTGCAGAGGACGGCGAAGCAGCGGACTTAATTTCAAAAAAACTGGCCAAGGATAAAGTGAACATTCTAACTTCTGCAAAAGTCCAGGAATTGTCACAAAACGAAAATGGAAAAATGGTTCGTTTGGAGACAAAAAATGGAGAACACATATCAATCCAAGCGGATGAATTATTACTTGCTTCAGGACGCACCCCAAATTTATCCGTAATCTCAAAATTAAATCTGAAAAAAAACGGACCTTTCATAGCGGTAAACAAACAAATGGAAACAAGCATCCCCCATATCTATGCAGTAGGAGATGTGATTGGGGGCTGGCAGCTCGCTCATGTGGCAAGCGCAGAAGGCATAGTTGCAGCATGGAATGCGTGTAATCTTTTCAAGGAAATTAACTACAAAGTCGTGCCGCGGTGCATTTATTCGTCACCGGAAATTGCAAGTGTAGGATTGACTGAAAAAGAAGCAAAAGAAAAGGGAAAATCAGTAAGAACTGAAATGTTTCATTTTCGGGCTAGCGGCAAAGCAATGGCTATGGATGAGAGTACGGGATTTATTAAATTAATAGCTGATGAAACCTATAATGAAATTTTGGGTGTAACAATGGTCGGACCACATGTTACAGAAATGATTTCTGAAGCGTCAACCTTGATTTTGCTTGAGGGTACTGTCAATGAGCTGGAAGCGATTATTCATCCACATCCAACTTTATCCGAGGGTATTGGGGAAGCTGCCCGGGCATGGTTACATAAGAAAAAAGTACACGCCATGTCATGAAGAAAAGAAAAAAGTTTATATAATGATTCATCGGAAAAGGCAATGGGAGATCCCTCCCATTGTTTTTTTTAAAATATAAGATTTTAAATGTGAAAGATCTCGTAAATACGTTTACCGAAACTTGCCCTTTTTTAGTTGTAAAAATTTTGCTATTATAAAAGTAAAATAGTCAGAAATTTGTCACTTTTAAAACAATTTAAGTTTCAGGAGTGAAAGAATATGCAGAAAAGCGATTATTCATACAAGGAACTTTATAACAAATGGGAAAAGTTTATCAATGGCGGGAACGATGTTTCACATCTAAGAAAAGAAATAGGTCAGTCATGGCTGAAATGTCGGCAATTGAATGTAAACCCTTTCAAAAAACCTCCGTTATTGAGTGAATCTGAAATAATAAAGTTGATCAATGCCAATCGGTATTTGATCGATGTTGTTTCCCCTTTCATTAAACTAATAACTGATTTGACAATGGAAACAAATTTTATTTTTGTACTGAATGATAATAAAGGGAATGTATTAGATGTTCGAGGAGATAAAGAAGTAGTTCAAATGGCTAAAAAAAGCAATTTCGAAATAGGAGCGAACCGATCGGAAAGTGCTGGAACCAATGCAATTAGTATCGCCATCAGCACCGGTAAACCAATTCAACTGGGGGGACCTGAACATTACAACGTGAATTTTCACCAATGGACCTGCACCTCAGCGCCGATACATGATACAAAAGGGAAACTGATTGGAGTCCTTACCCTTTCAGGACATTTCTCACTAAAACATAAACATACTCTCGGGATGGTTGTCTCCTTAGCCAAAGCAATAGAAAAAGAACTATCATTTAAAGAAAAAATATTTAATAAAGAAAAACCAATTAACAACTTTCAAAGGTACAATTTTACCTTTGAAGATATTATTGGAAACAGTGAGTCTATAATGTCTGCGATTGAAATGGCAAAAATTGTTTCGAAAACCGACACTAGGATTGTTGTGGAAGGAGAAAGCGGGACAGGCAAGGAAATGTTTGTACAAGCCATACATAATGCGAGTTCTTTTAGAGAAGGTCCTTTCGTGGCTGTGAATTGTGGGGCAATTCCTGATCAATTGATAGAAAGTGAGCTATTCGGTTACGAGGAAGGATCCTTTACCGGTGCCAAAAAGGGAGGAAAACAAGGGAAGTTTGAACTTGCAAATGGGGGAACTTTATTTCTGGATGAAATTAATAGTATGTCAGCAGACATGCAGGTTAAACTTCTTCGGGTTTTACAGCAAAATGAAATAACCCGCGTTGGGGGAATTGATCCGATTAAAGTTAAGGTCCGAGTTATTGCCGCTTCTAATGAGCCGTTAGAAAATTTGGTCGAACAGGATGATTTTCGAAGAGATCTATTTTACCGGCTTGGAATCATAGTGATAGAAGTACCCCCCCTGCGTGATAGGAAAGAAGATATTCCAGAGCTGTTTTCTTATTTGCTAAAAAAGATATGTGACAGATTAGGATTAAAAGCCATGGATTTTGATCACACAATATTGACTTATTTAAAATCTTATCAATGGCCAGGAAATATACGGGAACTGGAAAATTATATAGAACGGGCTGTAGTATTGGCACAGAGAAAAACAATCACTGTAGAACATTTTCCGAAAAAAATAATACAAAAAACAGTCTTTCAGGATAGCGAAGAATTATCCACTCTTGAAGTCGTAGAGAGGCAGTCGATCAAACAAGCTCTTGATACTTTCGAAGGTAATATTTCCAAGGCATCAAAAATGTTAGGAATAACCAGAAAGACTCTGTATAAAAAAATAAAAGATTATAATTTAGAAAAGGTCGGGATTGGTTGATACGCTTTATGAAAAAAATTAGGAAAAAACGAAGTAAAAGAGGGATCTGCAAAGCATCATTGCTTGAAAGGTCCCTAAGTGGGTTTACGTTTACCATGATCTAATCCTGAAACAAAAATAAGTAGTTTAATTTTTTCTGTACATTATCCAAATGCATTTTACAAAGCACTTTTGCTAATTCTGGTTTCCCTTCTTCAATTGCTTTAAACAGATCTTCGTGTTCCTTATACACGGAATGCCTTTTTTCGACCAAACCAATATTTTGTCGGAGCGTTACAGCCAAAGCTTTTTGAAACCACTCTGAAAGGTTATCCATGATCTTGATCATAAAAGGGTTATGGGTAGCCTCAAACAGCGCTTTATGAAACCGGAAATCTTCATCCCGGCCTGTATCATCCGAAGATAATAAGGTTTCTTTGAAATCATCAAGGGCTTTTCTCAATTTGACTAAATCTTCCTCTGTCCTTCTTTCGGCTGCTAAATAGGCAGCCTGAAGCTCTAGCGTATATCTAATTTCAAAAAGTGATTTGATCTGCTTATACTCTGACGTTTCCAATTCCATATTCGTCACCAAAAAAGTCAAATCTACTTCTTCGATAAAATGTCCTCCGCCTTGCCGCGAAGAAATGATACCCAATGATTTCAACACACTGAGAGCTTCTCTGACTGTTGATCTCCCCACATTAAATCTACTTGCAAGAACCATTTCAGAAGGCAGTCTTGACCCAACAGAATATTCTTCTGTCTGTATTTTATAAATGATATCTTTGACGATAATTTTCGATACTTTGCTTTTTTCTTTTTTCAATTCTATCCCCCTGACCGCCAGTTAAATTGTCATACAAATTCAGAAGAAAAGTAACCGATTGATCTTGCGTAAAATAAGAAATTGTCATAAAATTATGGTATTAATAATAAATAAAAGCTAGGTTTTTGTCAATTCCACTTTAAAGTTGTCATACAATTTTCTGGAAAGGGAGCGGCACAAATGAGATATGATTATATTATTGCGGGCGGAGGAATTGTCGGTTTATCAACCGGCTACGCCTTGTTGAGTAAATATCCTAAAGCAAATTTACTTTTAATAGAGAAAGAGGAAACCATAGCTGCCCATCAAACGGGAAGAAACAGCGGGGTCATACATTCCGGTATCTATTATAGGCCTGGCAGTTTAAAGGCAAGATTCGCAAAAGAAGGCGGAAAGAAGTTAATTGAATATTGTGATCAGCATTCGATAAATTATGATATTTGTGGAAAATTAATCGTTGCTACAGATGAAAGTGAATTAACAGAATTAGATAAATTATACCAACGCGGATTGGAAAATGGGTTAAATATTGAGATTATCAATAAGGAAGAAATGAAAGAAATCGAACCAAATGTCAATGGAATTTCCGCGATTAAAGTTCCAATGGCCGGGATTGTCAACTACAAACAAGTTTCTGAATCTTTCGCAAAAAACATTTTAGAAAAAGGCGGAGAACTTAAAGTAAATACAAAAGTAGTAGATATTAAGGAAAAAGATGAAGAAATTGAAGTTATGACAAATCAAGGAACTTTTACAACCAAATATTTTATCAATTGTGGAGGCCTTTTTAGTGACAGAATTACCATAATGGCCGGCGTAGACCCGAAAATGAAAATTGTTCCTTTTAGAGGAGAATATTATAAACTGAAAGAATCTAAGTCCCACTTGGTAAACAACCTGATATACCCTGTACCAGATCCGCAGTTCCCATTTTTAGGTGTACATTTAACAAGGATGATCAATGGAGAGATACATGTAGGCCCCAATGCCGTTTTAGCATTTAAGAGGGAAGGCTATAAAAAGACAGACCTTGACTTGAATGACTTGATGGAAGTCCTATCCTATCCAGCATTTTGGAAGATCGCGAAACAACATCTACGCTATGGTATCGGAGAAATGCATAGATCTGTGAGCAAAAAAAAATTCTTGGAATCATTAAGAAAGCTGGTACCGGCAGTTCAGCTCGATGACTTGGTTAAAACAGAATCAGGGGTTCGAGCACAGGCGTTAACCATTGATGGACAACTGGTAGATGATTTTTTGATTCTTAAAAGCAAAAGGTCTATTCACGTGTGTAACGCTCCTTCCCCTGCTGCTACAGCCTCAATGGCAATTGGTGAAGAGATTGTTTCTTATATTGATTCGCTGGTTCTGGTCTGATCCCAATGCACAAACGAAAGTGATGAGGAATTTGGACTGCTAACTGTAGTTGGAAATTGATTACAGTTAGCAGTCTTTTAGTATGCTGAAACAGCAACTCATTAGCAACAAGACTAAATCCGAAATTAGCTAAGTCTCCTTGTACCTAAATTGATTGTTCCAGCGAAAGGACGATGTTCATAAAAGAGTCCACCCACTCAGTAAATGTCTTTTATTTCGAGGCTTCATGCCGATTTAAAGGTTTTGCAGAACTGCTTTGGCGAAGCTGGTAGAAACGCCGGAAATTTTTGATCAGCGTTTTTATGACCGAATAAAGCGGTATGGCAATCAGGATTCCGATGAAACCATAAATGGAGCCTGCAACAAGCAGGAGAAGGAGGATTGTAAGCGGATGAATGTGAAGTCGCTTGCCCATCACGTGAGGCGTCACCAAATTTCCTTCCAGCTGCTGGACAATGAGTAGAACTGCCAGCACCTTAACGGCCATCATAGGTTCTTGCTGCAAAGCTACGAAGAGAGCAGGAATGATACCAATAAAAGGACCCAGGAAAGGAACAACCGTTAAACACATGGCAAACAAAGCGAGAATAATCGCAAAATCAAGTCCAATCACCTTATAGCCAATAAACATCAATACACCATCCACCAGAGCAATGATGAACTGGCCTACGATATAGGCAGATAATGTATTGTCCACATCTTTTAAAATGATGTTTCCTTCATTTTCAACTTCCCCGGGAATGTATTTAAGCAGAAAAGGTCTCAGTTTATGGTCATCTTTCAGAAAATAAAAAAGAATGAATGGGACGATAATTAACACGGTAGCTATGTTTGTGATCACGGAAATGATATTTATTAAATTTCCGCTGATCTTCGATGAGATCGATTGTAAATAGTCCCGGGCTTTTTCTTCAATTCTCTCGCTGTCCTTCACCATGCCAAAGTCATTTTCTTTGATGGTTTCCTCTGACTTTGAAGAGATTTCTTTTACCTTATCAGGAAATTGGCTGGACAAATTTTGCACCTGTTCACTGACGGTTGGGGCGGCAAAATGGACAGCCAGGTATATGAGCCCAATCACAGCAGCAAAAAAGGCTAAAATACTTATTGTCTTTGGCATGAAGCGGGATAGAAGCCTGACGAGCGGCCGTGAGATATAGTAGAACAGGCCTGCTATCAGGATCGGAAAAAAAATCGTGCCGATCATTTTTTGAAACGGCTGTAAAAAGTAATCAATCTTGCCTAACAAAAATATGATGAAAATGGTTAGCAGAACGCCTGTTGCGTATTTAAAAAATGGTTTATTGATCCACAAGGTAAAACCCCCTCAGATTGTATCCTCAGCTGCCTTGTTACTACATTCCTTCTTTGTGCATTAATTAAACGTTTCGAAGGGATTTTTTATACCTACAAAAGGTTTACGGAAGACGTTCAGGTTCAAAGAGGCCCAAAAGCTGAATTGCTTGAACACAGAAAAATCAAGCGTTACTATAAATTTGTAAAAGTATAGCAGGTACATTTTATAATGAAGAGGCGATTGATGTATGGAAAGAACTGGACTAGTTTTAGAAGGCGGCGGAATGAGGGGTGTTTTTACGGCAGGCGTGATTAGATATTTAATGGAGCAGGAAATTTTTATTCCTTATGTAATCGGCGTTTCAGCCGGTGCCTGTAATGGATCTTCGTATATTTCCAGGCAAATCGAACGGAACCGGATTACCAATATCGACTTTATCCGCCATCCGGAATATATCTCAATAAAACGGTTTTTAAAGAAAAGGGAATTATTCGGGATGGATTTTATATTTGATAAATTGCCGAATGAGCTTGCACCATTCGATTTTGAGACGTTTAACCATGCGAAGGAAGAATTTGTGGTTGGAGCGACGGATTGCATCACCGGTGATCCGGTTTATTTTGAAAAGTCCTCCTTTAAAAAAGACATACTCACCATTCTCAGAGCATCAAGCTCACTTCCGATGATGGCGCCTATCATAAACTTTCATGGGAAACATCTTATGGATGGCGGCATTTCCGATCCGATTCCAATCCGGAAATCTCAACAGGACGGGAATGTTAAAAATGTCGTGGTTTTAACCAGAAACAAGGGATATCAGAAAGAAGAGCAATCAATGAAATGGCTGTTTAAACGGAAATACAGCCAATATGAGGGATTGCTTCATGCACTCTCTAAACGCCATGAAGTATACAACGACACACTCGGATATTTAGAAGACCAGGAATCGAAAGGGAATGTCTTGATCATCCGCCCAACGGAAAAAATGGAAGTAGGCAGGGTCGAGCGCAGCCCGCAAAAATTAGCCAAGCTATACCAACAAGGGTACGAAGAAGCAAAACGCAATCACAAAAACCTGAATGAATTCCTTCGGGGTCAGTCCCCCATCGCTTCACCGCTGTGAAGGGCGGGGGGACTAACCCCGCTTTCATTTATTAACGCAGCGGGGGCGTGACCCCCTTAAAGATTCTTCTGGCGAAAATGAGGATGTAGACGGTTAAGGCTACTATTGTTATGATTGGGCCAATATTCATCAAATTAAAAAATGCTTGTTGTTCTTCTTTCCCAAATAGGAAAACGGGTATGGAGTTTGTTGCGCTTGCATGGTAGACGGGTGTCCAAAGAATATATGTAAAAAAGCTGGATAAGAATCCATGCAGGATACGGGCAAAGAAAAATGGTTTAAAGCTAATATCCGTTGGGGCCAAAATGCTCGCTACTTGCGCTTGCACACTGAAACCACTGAAAGCAAGAATGAAGCTGACAATAATGGCTTGATGCATTAGATTGGCATTTTGCAGGGCGCTTGTCATTTGGCTGCCGGTCGTTATTTCCATTAACCCTGCCATTAGAGGAACTGTCAACATTTCTTCTAAATCAAAAATATTCAACACATAATTAATGATCGAAGCTAAGAAATCAGTTATATGAAGATGAATCAGCAGTTTATTGATGACTGAAAACAAGATAATGAATCCGCCCACCATTAACAAAGTGTTTATCGATGAGAGGACTGCATCGCCAAGGAGAGTCCCAAAAGGCCTTTTGTCTTTCAGCCTTGTCTGGTGAAGCACAGACAGTGCATGTTTGATGGAAAAGGAACTGCCTTTATTTTTGCTTGTTCCTTTGTCATTTCCGTAAAATCGCATAATTAGCCCAATGCTGATATTCCCTAAATAATGGGACAGGGCAAGAATAGCGCCAAGCTCAGGATTTTCGAAAAACACAACGGAAACCGCACCAAAAATAAAGAGAGGATTGGATGAATTCGTAAAAGAAACCAGCCGTTCAGCTTCGATCTTTGTTAATTTTTCTTCAAGCCTTAACCTGGCCGTCAGCTTTGCTCCTGTAGGGAACCCTGAGGCCATCCCCATCGCCCATACAAATCCTCCGACACCCGGAACCCTGAATAAAGGTTTCATGAAAGGCTCCAAAATCACTCCCAAGAACCCAACTACCCCGAAGCTGATTAGCACCTCACATATAATAAAAAATGGCAATAGTGAAGGGAATACGATTTCCCACCACATTTCTAATCCCCTTCTTGAAGCCTCCACCGATTCCTGGGGAAAGGAGATAAGCGAGACTGCCACAATAGTAATGATCACAGCCAAAATTATTGACTTGAGTTTAGAAGGAATCACTCCTTAATCCTCCTTTAAAAAATAAATGTCCTGCAAAATCATTCGGCCTTGTCCGCATATAACACAATATATTTATTAATATTTTCATTTAGAACAGAGGTTTCAAAGACTTATTTCTCAGGTGGAAATCTGCATTTCTGGGAATAATAAAACTCAACATACTGATTATAGGAGTGTTTCTTTTGACTTTAGTCCGCCTGGGATATGTCGCCATGAGTACGCATGTCAAAAATTGTTCCCCATCACAAACGATGACCTTTTCACAGTTTTGCAGGATTGGCGACCGTGAGGCCGCGATTCGAAAACTGGAAAGAATCGCAGCCTCAAATCTGGAAAATTGCTTGCGGCTGCTGCGGCACAACGCTGCCCATGATATCTCTTTTTTTCGGCTGACTTCAAAAATGATCCCGCTTGCCAATCACCCGGAACTGCCGGAGTGGGATTTTGTTTCACCATTGGCAGAACAGCTAAACAATATCCAAGTTTTTTTAAAAGATCATCCTTATATGAGGGTTGATTTTCACCCTGATCATTTCGTGTTACTGAACACGTCGAATTCGGAAACATTGAAAACATCGGTAAAAACTTTAAAGATGCATAAAGCCCTGCTGAAAGGCATGGGGATCGATTCTGAAAACCGGTGTGTATTACATGTAGGGGGAGGATATAATGACCACGAAAAAGCATTGGAACAGTTTATCCACAATTGGGGGCTGATTCCAGCATCAATCCAGAAAATGGTCATGCTTGAAAACGACGATACTACCTTTTCGTTAGTTGAAACACTATATTTATGCGAAAAACTAGGCATTCCACTGGTTTTTGATTATCACCATCACCTGGCACACCATTCCAAATCAGAAAATTGGGCCGACAGTTGGGACAGGGTAATCCGGACATGGCAGCACGCAAAACTGCCGATCAAAATGCATATTTCCAGTCCGCGTTCTGAACGGGATTACCGCGCCCACGCTGATTATGTGTCCGCACAAATGATGATGGATTTTTTGGAGCAGATAAAAGGCAGCGTAAAGCAGATAGACTGTATGATCGAGGCAAAACAAAAAGACGATGCACTGTTTAAATTGGCGGCAGATTTAAAGGGATTTTCCAATGTCGAAATGACAGACGGGGCAAGCTTTTACATTCATTGATCTTTCTGGCTTCAGCAACAGGCTAGTTCATATTTATGGCCAACAAGGGAACCATTTTATAAAAGATATCAAATCGATGGAAAAGGGGGAGTTTTGTTGAAGGGCATATATCGGATCGTTATCCTTGCAGCATTGCTTTTTACCGCCATGGATAAAGATTTGCCTTTTTCATATGCTTCCGAACTACAGGCTGCAGAAATGCCCATTCTGCAATTTCCTGTTATGAGCGATATCCATATATGCGGTCAACCGCGGATTATTGAGAAGGTGCCGATCTGCAAGGGGAATACGGATGAAAATTTTCTCAAGGCATTGGAGGATTACCAGCAGATCGCACCTTCTTATCAAGCGATAGCGATTGTGGGCGACCTTACAAACCATGGGCTGCAAGATCAATACAACCGGTTCATGGACCTTCTGTTCACCGGTTCTAATCCAGGTGCTGAACGCATCCTTGCAATCGGAAACCATGAGTTTATGGAAATGAAGCTGTGGAACAGGCCTTTGCTTACCAATGAAATGCTGCTGATGAGGTTTCTTACAAAAACGGGTAAGGGAAAAATATATGAAGATAAATGGATTTTAGGCTACCATTTTATTACCCTTGGAAGTGAAGGGATGTTGCAGGGAAACCATAATGCACCTTATATATCTGATGCCCAATACAGGTGGCTGGAGCTTAAACTTAGTTTGAACGCAGCTCCAAATAAACCGATCTTTGTTTTTCTCCATCATCCTTTAAAGGATACCGTTTATGGCACAGAGCGAAAACATGACTATTTTGATGGGAAAAGGTTAAAAAATATTCTGCGGAAATATCCTCAGGCGATTCTGTTCAGCGGCCATTCCCATTACAGCCTGGAACATCCCAAAACCGTGTACCAAAAGGGATTCACAATGGTCAATACATCTTCGGTAAGCTATGTGACGACCCACAAAGGAAGAAAAAGAGGGTTATCTCAGGGTCTGCTAGTGGAAGTGTATAAAGACAGGGTAGAAATAAAAGCCAGGGAATTTAGCAACAAGTCATGGATAAAAACCTTCACTATTCCCAATGAAATTTCACTGCCACATCAAAAATAAGGCGATTTTACTAACAGAGAACACAAAAATAGGAAATATTTCAGAATTTTTAATAATTAGGGTTGAAGGCAGATAGTTATAGGAGTAAAATGGCTTTTATAGATTCATGTATATACATTAACTTATGAATGAGGAGCTAGCGGAATGAACCTACAAAATATAACTATCACCTTGAGCGAAACAAAAAAAGAGAAACCTCAATCCGATCAGCTGGAGTTCGGCAAAGTCTTCACGGACCATATGTTCATAATGGATTTTAGCACAGGCCTGGGCTGGCATGATCCTCGTATCGTACCTTACCAGCCGATCACCATGGATCCTGCTTCGATGATATTCCATTACGGCCAGTCTGTTTTCGAAGGATTGAAAGCATATCAAACGGATGATGGAAGAGTCTTGCTTTTCCGTCCTGAAAAGAATTTTCGCCGCCTGAACCAATCGAATGACAGGTTATGCATTCCGGAACTTGATGAGGAATTCGTGCTTGAAGCCTTAAAAAAGCTTATTGAAGTTGAACGCGAATGGATTCCCAGTGCGGAAGGGACTTCATTGTATATCAGGCCATTCATCATCTCTACAGAACCATTTCTTGGAGTCCATCCTTCCAGCTCCTATAAATTCATGATAATCCTCTCTCCGGTTGGATCTTACTATAAAGAAGGGATCCACCCAGTTAAAATAGCCGTGGAGAGCAAATATGTACGTGCTGTAAATGGCGGGACAGGTACGGCGAAAACTGGCGGAAACTATGCTGCAAGCCTAAAGGCCCAAGAAGTTTCCGAAAAAATCGGATACTCTCAGGTGCTCTGGCTTGATGGCGTTGAGAAGAAATACATTGAAGAAGTCGGAAGCATGAATGTTTTCTTCAAGATTAATGGTGAAGTTATCACTCCCGCATTAAACGGAAGCATCCTCGAGGGGGTAACGAGAACCTCTATTATCGAATTGTTAAAGCACTGGAATGTCCCTGTGACAGAACGCAAGATCTCCATGGATGATGTTCGCCAGGCTTACCTGGATGGTACGCTGGAGGAAGCATTCGGGACAGGTACTGCTGCCGTTATTTCCCCAATAGGCGAATTCTTCTGGAATGATGAGAAGCTGGTTATCAATGACGGGAAAACCGGTGAGCTTTCCAAGAAATTATTTGATACATTGACAGGTATCCAGACTGGAAAGCTTGCAGATCCACTAGGCTGGGTTGTAGAAGTCAGTAAGGAAAATACGTTCTCAGTTGCCCGTTAATAGCGAGTCCTAACAAAAAATGTTATAGTAATATAATCAAAAAGATTGGCTCAATCGTCATTGATTGAGCCTTTTTTCGTTAATTTTTATTTAAAAGGAAGAGTGAAATGACCACAACTTTGGCTTACTTGAAGGAATGGCAAAAAGCGTTGCAGCTCGAAATACAGCATTTAAAAAAACATGGAAGCAGTAAATATACCCTAAAAGACGGCCGACTGGTTTCAAACGGTGAAGGTTTCACCTATTATTTCGAAACAGCCTTTTCCTTGCGGATCCCGGTCGGCTCTACAGTTCGATTAGAACTAGGATTAGGCAGAAAAAACGGCCGAATCCTTTCATCTGAAGGAAAAAGTATCATTGTTACAACGGAGGATTTCCTAGGCGATTTTGTTTCGGAAGCGCTCTTATTACATGACCCATGGGAACTTTTGGAACAGCTCATCTTAAGACTAGGTGAGATGAAAGAAAGCAAGCAGAAGCGTTTCCGGATTAAAAAACTAATGGATCCTTCCATGCCTGCCAAACATCCGGCCGAAAAAAGAAAAGGCCACGTCCATGAATTATTCCTGCGCTCCAAATACAATCCGGTTACTTATGTGTGGGGGCCTCCGGGAACAGGGAAAACCTTTACGCTTGCAAGGGTTGCGGCAAATCACCATTTTAAGGGAAAAAGGGTATTAATTTTATCCCACAGCAACCAGGCTGTAGATGTTTTGATGGAGGAAACTGCTGGATTTGTAAAGAAAAAAAAACGCTTCAATGAAGGCGACATTATCCGATACGGCACTGTAAGCAATGATTCATTGAAGAAGGGAGGATCTTTAACAACCAGCCGGCTGATTGAAAATCGGAATCCCAAACTGGCAGAGGACAAGGAACAGTTAATGGACGAAAGACGAAGCATTAAAAACGATTTAATTCATTCTTTTAGCAAACGGGATTCAGATTACCTGCTAGAACTGGAGACCAAGCTAGCGAGGGTTTTGGAAAAATACCGCCAAAAGGAAATGCAATTTCTCAAGGAAGCAAACATAATCGGGACCACGCTAGCAAAAGCAGCTAGCGATACCTCCATATACGAGAAACAATTTGATGTCGTCATTGTCGATGAGGCCAGCATGGCTTATATTCCCCAGGTTGCCTTCGCTGCTTCATTAGGGAACAGAGTCATCGTATGCGGAGATTTTAAGCAGCTGCCGCCTATCTCAGTATCCCGGCATGCCCTCGTCAATAAATGGTTAAAGGAAGATATTTTTCATGCATCGGGTGTTGTTGAACATGCAACCAATAAACAACTTCACCATCATCTATTCTTGCTAAACGAACAGCGCCGCATGCATCCTGAAATTTCTGCTTTTACCAATAAATATGTCTATCAATCTTTGGTAGGGGATCACGAGAGCGTTTACGAAAGCCGGAATCAAATCGTGGAACAGGCTCCGTTTCCAGGGCGTGCTGCCGTCTTTCTTGATTCAAGCCATACTGGGAAACACTGCTTCACGGATCCTGCTTCACTTTCAAGGATAAACATATGGCAGCTTCTGCAATCCTTTCAATTAATCCATGAAAGCTTTCTTTCCGGAGCAAGGTCCATTGGGTATGTAACACCATACCGTGCCCAGGCAGTATTTATGGAACTGCTTCTTTCGTCGCTGTATGAAAAGGAGCGCAGCCAATGTGATATTGTGGCCGCCACTGTCCACCGGTTCCAGGGAAGCGAACGGGATGTCATCATTTTCGACACGGTTGACAGCTTCCCTATGGAACGGGCAGGGTATATTTTGGCCGGGCATGAAAGCGAAAGGCTTATCAATGTAGCCATCACAAGAACCAAAGGCAAGTTTATCCATGTGAGCGACGCTTCCTTTATCAAAAATACTGTTTACAGAAACAAAACGATCAGGCGATTAGTGGAACACCAGGAAAACCACAGCCAATCCATAAACAAGCATGAAATAGGAACATGGGTAAAAAACCAGCTACCCCGCCTGCGATGGATGCATGCCAAAAAGCTGGAAATGGTTTTTAATGATATTGCTACGGCAAATTCCTCTGTAATCGTGTCATTGCCAGGGAACACAGGACTTTCACCAGACTGGGAAGAACGGTTGAAAAATAGAGCCCATAATATTTCGCTCACTATTATGTCAGAGAAATCTTTTCCTGCAGTCCAGGCAGATTTGGTTATTCCAGCAAACATTAATTTTCCGTTTATCATTATTGATGAATCCGTACTCTGGCTTGGTCACCCATTGGAGGCGATGATTGGGTCAAATCCTCCCCATATAGCCGCCCGGCTTGATTCTGCTCCAATTGTAAAACACTTGCTCTCTCTCTTGGAGTGGAATAAATGGAATATGTAAATTCCAAACGTTTTTTTAAAAATTTTCTGAATTCGGTATTGCATAGTGTGTATCCATATATTAATATACACTTAATACGTATTCGTACTCAGGATTAGAATGGATTGATGCAGATGTTATTCGCAACAGAAATGCCAAAAGAAGCAAGGGAGAAAATTTTTTTTGCAGGGCTCCAGCTCTTTACAACCGAAGGATTCAAAAATACATCCGTCCTGCATATTGTAGAAATGGCAAGAGTATCCAAAACCACCTTTTACCAAAATTTTTCAAGTAAAGAAGATCTCATCGTCCGGTTATTCGAAGAACTGGCCGTAGAAATTATTGAAGAAGTAAAGGAAGCATTTCAACAGGAAGAACGCCTTACCTATAAGGCCTATGCCGGAATTCGCCGCTATGTGGAAATCTGTTTCACAGATCCCAAAGTGGCCAATCTTATCCTTGTGGAGTCAGTGGGGATTTCTCAGGAAGTCGAGGAAGTAAGGAGGGCTGTTTACCGCCAGTTGGCTGATCTGGTCTATCAAACAGTCCGCGGGGAACTTCCCCAGACAGTTTCTGAAAAAGACATTGTAATCGTCTCACAGGCAATGGTTGGCGCCATCAATGAAGTGGTCATTCAAAATTTTAATCAGCCCAGCGTTGAAGGAGCAGACTTTGATTACTTGGCCAGACTATTGAACAGAATCATAATCGGTTCATTTGTTAACTTGGCATAGCCGAATACAAAGTTCAATGCAGATGCAACAAGATAAACATATATAATAAATTTATACGCGGAGATGAACATATTACAGAGCGAAAGCGATTGAAATGTGTTTTCTCCGTAATAATTTGCAGAATTAATACGAATACGTATCAGTATCAAACTAAAACAATAAACAATTAATTCTAAGAAAGTATAAACATTTTTTCAAGGAGGGATAAGGTTGGTATCTTTTAAGCCCACAGATGAAGAAGCGGCATTTGTAAAGATGGCAAAGGATTTCGCACTGCATGAAATCCGGCCGGCAGCCAGGGAAAGTGAAGAAAACAAAAAGGTGGATCATGCCATTATCAAAAAAGCGAATGAATTGGGATTTACTTTGCTAGAATTGCCTGAAAGCTGGGGAGGCCTTGAACTTCCATTGATTTCACAGGTGCAAATTACCGAAGCACTTGCCATGGGTGATTTAGGAGTCGTCCAAGGTCTTGGAGGAGCGGGAGACGCAGCCTCTTTTATACGAATGGACCCTGATAACAGCCTGTTGGCGGATTATAAAATATCCTTGGCTTCCGGAACAGAAACAGCGGCTGCCTTCTTAAATTGTGAAGAAGATGGGAAGCACAAAGTTACAATCGAAGCAAGCGGGGGAGAGTATCTGCTCAATGGCCGATCTGCACCGGTGAAAATGGCTGAAAAAGCCGAATGCCTCCTTATCTCAGGAGTAGACTCCGCAGGGGAAGACGTCCTGCTTTGGATCGGACATATTCAACAACATTCAGGACTTAGAAAGAAAACAGGCGGGGATTACCGTCTGGGATTGCTGTCTTCACACTTTGCAAGCTATGAGTTTGAAAATGTGAAGCTAAACCAGGCTTCTGTATTCGCTATGGGTGAAGCCGCCCGATCGTTGAAGGATAACGCAATATCACGGATTATCGTGCTGGAGGCTGCAAAAGAGGTTGGGCTGATGAATGCCGCTTTATCCTATACTGCTGAGTATACCTCCCAGCGGAAGGCCTTTGGCCAGGAAATTGCCAAGTTCCAAGGAGTTTCCTTTAACGTGGCACAAATGGCCATCGCTGCATCTGCTGCACGGAACCTCGTTTGGCATGCTGCCATGAAAATTGACCAGCAGGAGGCAGACGCTATTGGCTTCAGCATGGGTACTTTAAACAATGCACATGAGGCCGTTCGCTTTGTAACAGACTCAGCCGTCCAGCTGCTGGGCGGACATGGTTATGTCCAGGAGCATCCAGTGGAGAAATGGATGCGGGATGCCCAAGCACAGGTAAATGTATTTATGTCAGAGAGTGAACTGCTCGCACGGAGCGGCGATTATTTGCTAAGTGGAACGAAAGGGGGAATACAGGATGATATCTTACGAACTGTCACCGCATCAAAGCCAAGTTAAGGCAATTGTCCATTGGTTTGCGGAAAATGAGATCCGGCCGATCGCCATGATTTCCGATAAGCAAAAAAGGGTGCCTGATGAATGGCTAAATAAGGTTAATAGCATGGGCATAACACTCAGCACTTCTTCGTTCGGAGATGATGAAGGGAGGAATGCCGCTAAAAAAGAAGCAAAGGGCGAAAGGCAAGGCAATCGGCTTGGGGTCATAGCATCCGAAGAAATGGGGTGGGGCGATCCTGCCATCGCTTTGACTTTGCCAGGACCTGGCCTGGGAGGCCCGCCTGTACAGCACAGTGGGACACCAGAGCAAAAAAAACGGTTTCTATCAATCTTTTCAAGGGATGAAGAACCGCGTTGGGGAGCATACGCATTGACTGAACCGGACGCAGGGTCAGATGTATCCGGCTTGCAGACTACAGCGGTCAAAACAGATGGCGGCTATATCCTCAATGGACAAAAGATTTTTATCACGAACGGCGGGCGTGCCTCCTGGGTGGTCGTCTTCGCGACAGTTGACAGAAGCATCGGCAGGGCTGGGCATCGCGCCTTCGTGGTTGAGAAAGGGACTCCGGGCTTTAGCTGTTCAAGGCTTGCGGACAAAATGGGTTTAAGGGCCTCCGAGACCGCGGAACTGGTTTTTGAAGATTGTTTTGTCCCCGTAGAAAACCTACTTGGAGGCGAGGAATATTACGAGAATCTGAGTTCTGGTCCATCCGGTTTCCGGGTAGCGATGAAAACCTTTGACAGCACACGGCCAATCATTGCCGCAATGGCGACCGGGATTGCCCGCGGAGCCTATGAATATACGTTGGACATTATTAATAAAGAATTCCCGAAGCACGGCCGTTCCTATCAGACGGCTTGTGCCATATTGGCTAAGCTGAATCAAAATATCACAGCTTCCAGGCTGTTGACCTGGGAGGCTGCATGGAAGGCGGATATGGGGCTTCCGAATGCGAAAGAGGCAGCGATGTGCAAAGCTTATTCCGGAAAGATTGCACTGGAAGCAACATCAAAGTGCCTGGAATTGCTTGGACCGGCAGGCATGGAAGATACAATTGTTGAAAAAATGTACCGTGATGCGAAAATATTTGATATTTTCGAAGGCACAAACCAGATCCAACAACTGATCATTGCCCGCCATTTATATGAACCGCATGGTGTTAGAGTTTAGCTTAAGGAGGTGGTCCGTACACGGAGCATCATTGAAGTCAGGAAAACTAGCCAGTTAAATTTTAAGAATATTAAAATTTTAGGAGGAATTATTTTATGACACGTACAATCGAGGATTATTCACTAAAGGAAGTCATGCAGAAAATAGAAGAGGTATTGAATCAAGACTCTAAGCCGATTGAAGGTGTGAACGCAATCTACCAATACGATATTTCCGGTGAAGAAGAAGGCACCTACCAAATGCATTTAGCGGACGGAAAAGCAAAGGTGGTCGAGGGTGAAGAAGTAAAGGCTGATTGCATATTGAAGCTATCCATGCAGGATTTCAGGCATATGATGTTAGGAAAACTTAACGGCACGGCGGCATTCATGTCCGGAAAGCTGAAAATAAAAGGGGATATTGGAAAAGCGATTAAGATGGAAGGAATCCTGCGCCAATATAATGTAAAAGACTATCTCTAATCTTCCGGGGTCCGGACGCTCGTTCCGGATCCACTTTTCCACATAATGCGAAATGGATTGGCAATTAGGTGTGAAAACAGGGAGGGGTCAGATGAAGGCTAATAATTTAGTCGAGATGGTATGCCGCTCAGTCCATATCTACCCAGAAAAGGACGCTAGCGGGTGCAGATGTCAGTGAATTCGGTGACTTTTCAGATCCCGAACAAGCTAAGAATGCGATTCAGATCAGTCATGGCATCTTCAAAAAAATTGAGGAGTTTCCGAAACCTGTCATAGCCTGTATAAATGGCAAGGCTCTTGGAGGAGGGAACGAATTGCAAATGGCATGCCATTTGGCGATTGCTTCTGAAATGGCCGAGTTTGCGTTGCCTGAGGTACGCCTGGGAATCCTGCCGGGTTATGGCGGCACGCAAAGATTGCCCCGGCTAATCGGAAAACGTCGGGCACTGGAGCTTATTTTAAGCGGACAAAGAATATCTGCCCAGCGTGCATTGCAATACGGACTGATCAACAGAGTTGTCCCCGCAGAACAGCTGCTGGAGGAAGCCTTAAATTGGGCAGCACAATTTGCAGACGGGCCGCCGCTAGCGGTAAAAGGTATCCTGGAATCGGTCATGAAGGGTTCCGGCCAGCCGTTTGACGAGGGGTTGGAAATTGAACTGGGGCACATCCTGGCAGTTTCCCGTTCTGAAGACGCGATCGAAGGGGTGTCAGCGTTTTATACGAAGAGGACACCGGAATTCAAAGGAAAATAAAAGCTTTAATTCCAAAAATAGATTACTGATTTAATAAAAAGCTGGCAGCTTCTGGAGTTGATGGAACCTATGGCAGAATTGTTTCTTCAAAAATATTTAAAGCAGGCTTTCATATATTCCCGGCCTTTTGTGTAACGGGAGGCCGCATTACTATCTAGCAAATGACTCAGGAGATTCGCTAAAGATTCCGCCCGGGCTGGAGGACAAAGAACTATGTGAGACCATTAGAGGCAGCATGTACGGCGCAGCCAACCCGGTATACACGCTCATTTCTCTTAATGACATTAGGGAAAGATTCTTTCGTTTGGCTAAAGTAGCTTCGAAATGTCGAAGATGACTTGTTGGCTATAAAAATGAAACTGGAAAGGGAGCTTAAGATCGACCGGATCTACCATGTCCATTGGTTGATAAAGGCGGCAATGTGTATGCAAAAGAGGAAAACCCTTCACAATTGAAAAAAGCGCCCGGCACCATAGGGTTGCAAAAGCCGTATATATTATGGCTTTTTTGTTTTGGAAGCAGTCTGATCACATTTTCTTCGCGTGTGATGTTTAGTTATTAGCACAATCATGAAAAAAAGTATGAATGGGAATGCAGCCACGAGCTTTAAGAAATTTTCTGCCCCGGAAAAATAATAAGCGGCTGGCATGAACGTGACTAGGCTGAGCCATAGCAATTTCCTGGATTTCAATAATACTCCATAGAAAAAACAAACAACGGAACAAATAAATGTCAATTGCCATAGGAATAACACTGCATTAAACATATTCCTTCCTCACTTTAAGCCTTCAATTTCCTACACAAAAGTATATACTTCTAATCACAGTTTTGTAAATCCGCAAAACGTACAATTCAGAATATTTAAGCATATGATTGCTATTATTGGATTTCCAGGTACAATAAACCATATAGATTTTGGAGAAATGAGGTGGACCCGTTGCGTCCGATTGCTTTAGGTGTATGCGCCGCTTTCTTTTTCGCTTTTACATTTATTTTAAACAGGATGATGGATCTTTCGGGTGGCAGCTGGCTTTGGAGCGCGTCCATGCGATATTTTTTTATGGTGCCGATGCTCCTCATCATTGTCATGTCACGAAAAAACTTAGTTCCTTTGTTAAAGGAAATGAAAACACGACCATCATATTGGCTCAAGTGGAGCTTTGTCGGGTTCGGCTTGTTTTATGCTCCCATTTGCTTTTCGGCAGCATACGGTCCTGGCTGGTTGATTGCAGGAACATGGCTGGTCACGATCATCTCCGGTTCCTTGCTTGTGCCGTTTTTTTATGAGACGAAACAGACAGCCGCCGGCACGGTGCGCATAAAAGGGAAAATTCCGTACCGTGGCTTGATGATGTCCATGATCATTCTTCTCGGAGTCGCCCTTATGCAGTATGAGCATGCTACGGCCCTTACAATAAAGGAAACTCTCTTAAGCGTTTTCCCCCTCATTATCGCATCATTTGCCTATCCTTTAGGCAATCGGAAAATGATGGAGGTTACTTCAGGAAGGCTGGATGCCTGGCAGCGAGTATTGGGCATGACGATTGCAAGTCTGCCGTTTTGGCTTATCTTGTCTCTTTATGGCTTTTTCACAGTGGGTCCTCCAGCACCGGAACAGGTCTGGCAGTCAGCCGCAGTCGCCCTCTTTTCAGGTGTATTTGCAACGGTTCTGTTTTTCGCAGCAACCGATCTGGTAAAAGGAAACATGCAGAAGTTAGGCGCGGTTGAGGCTACACAATCTTTGGAGGTCTTATTCGCTGCTGCAGGGGAAATTGTCTTGCTCTCGGGCGTTTGGCCATCCGCCGTGTCCTGGACCGGCATGATGTTCGTTATTCTTGGCATGGTTCTGCATAGTTACGTCTCATCCAGGCCGAAAAAAACGCTTTTACAGCCGGTTAACGAAGGAAAAATTACAGGATGATCCCTGTCCTCATTCCCACTGCAACCGCCTCAGCTCGGTGATTGACGCCGAGCTTTCTCATGCTTGCGCTGATATAATCCCTCACTGTGAATTCGCTTACATTCATCATGGAAGCCATTTCCTTCATAGAATATCCATTCGCCAGGTACTGCAGGGCTTCCGTCTCCCTATTGCTCAGGGCCGGCTTATCTGTTGTATTGTGGGACAAGGGGGATAAAGCCATTTTGAAATAATGGGATAAAAGTGACAAATAGTTTTTTGTAAAAGGATATTCCCCCATATATCTGTCTACCAAAACAAAACCGACTACTATATTTAAAAGGCTGATGGGGACAATCGCAAGAGATGAAAGCTGAAAATGGCGGACATATTTATCAGGGAAGGTTTCCAAGATGTCTTTGCGGTTGATGAAGATGGGTTTATTTCGTTTTACTGCCTGATAAAGCGGAAAGATGGATCGGACGTCATCTTTTACGTGCTCCAGGGAAATGACTTTACTGTTTTCAATCAGAAAGATTCCTTCACCGAAATGGCTTAATGGGGAGTAAGTGAATAGTGACGCACGCTCGAAAGGAAATAAATGAATGCACCCGCGCAGCATTTGTTCAGCCTTTTTCCGGACATCGTTAACTTCGGCAACACTCTTAATATATTCTTTTGCAGATTTCTCCATCATTCGACGTTCTTCCCCCCTATATTTTCAGTAATGTTTTTTCTGCTGAATCCATCGTACTATAAAGTGAAAGCCCTTACAAATATTATTGGCATTCTGTTTGATTTTTGCTTGGTGGTATAGTTTTTTAGGGCTTTATAAGTTCTTAGGAGGGTTATATATGGAGAAGAGAACGTTTTTGACGACGAGTAAAAGAGGGCTCTTGGTAGATTCGCTCCCGTTCCGCCTGTATCAAAAGGCAAAGAAATTCGGCGTTTGGAATCCTGTTGATTTCGACTTCACCCAGGATGTTAAGGACTGGAACAACTTTTCGGCCGAACAAAGAGAAGCGATCTTGCGGCTGATTTCACTATTCCAGGCCGGGGAGGAAGCCGTGACAAGGGATTTGCTGCCGTTGATGATGGTCATTGCAAAAGAAGGGCGACTGGAAGAGGAAATGTTTTTGACAACCTTTTTATTCGAAGAAGCAAAGCATACAGAATTTTTCAGGCTCCTGTTGAATGCGCTCGGGGAAACTGGGGATCTCTCCATCTATCATTCTGATGTCTATAACACTATTTTTAATGAAGTCCTGCCTAATGCATTAGAGCGTCTAGAGCATGATCATTCCCCTGAGGCGCTGGCTGAAGCCTCGACCGTATATAACATGTTCGTAGAGGGAGTACTTGCAGAAACTGGTTATTATTCATTCTATCAATCATTGGAGTCGATTGGCGCCATGCCAGCTTTATTGAAAGGCATCGGCTATCTGAAAAAGGACGAAGGGCGCCACATTGCATACGGTACATTTTTATTGCAGCGCCTGATCAGCGAACACCCGCATCTTTTTGACATTGTGGCAAACAAGATGGAAGAACTGACTCCGCTTGCCATTGAACTGAACCAGCAGGGAATGGTTGAAGATTCTCCCTTTGGAAATAACTTTGATGACACAATGAATTTTACGATGAAGCAGCTATCTGTACGCATGGAGATCCTGGCCAAATCAAAAGGCAAGAAATTGGATGACATCTACAAACAACAGGAAAGTGAATTCGGGGTTGTGTAAGTAACCGATTTATAAGCTATGCATTTATGCAAATAGGAAAGTTAGTTTTTCCTATTTGCCACGCTAAAAGGAGGATGAAAAATGACAGTTCAAGTTGATATTCAAACTTTCCCGTTATTTATCAATGGGAAATGGGAACCGGCAGCAGGAGGGCAAACTTTCGATGTCTTCAATCCGGCAAATGGCGATTTGGCTGCGCGGGCAGCGAAAGCGACCGCACAAGACGTCGATAAAGCCGTACAGGCTGCAAGGGATGCTTTTGACAAAACGGACTGGAAGGAAATGCCGCCAAAAGACCGGGCGAAAGTATTGAACGCGATCGCTCATGGCATTGCAACCAATGCCCAGGAGCTTGCCTTTCTAGAAACCATTTCCAGCGGGGGTACGATCCGCAGGGTTGCCTCCAGCGATATTTTGCAGATGGTCGATTTATTTAATACAATGGCTAAATTTGTTCAAACCTACCCATTTTCGGAGACACTTCCATCTCCGCCATTTCCGGGGCCTGCGCACAATTTTATCTGGAGGGAACCGATCGGCGTATGCGCGGCTATCACACCATGGAATATGCCCATGTTGATTGCGACCTGGAAAATAGCCCCGGCACTGGCTATGGGGAACACCATCGTCATTAAACCGGCAAGCTATACCCCACTCTCCACACTCAAATTGGCAGAAATCATTTCACAATTTGTCCCTCCCGGGGTCATCAATGTGATCACCGGGCCTGGTGCCGAGGTTGGAGAAGCGTTGGTTCGACATCCAAAGGTCGATAAAGTTGCCTTTACCGGATCGACTGAAGTCGGACGGAGCATCATGGCCCTTGCATCCGGCACGATTAAAAACACAACCCTGGAACTTGGCGGGAAATCCCCGAACATTATTCTCGAGGATGCAGATCTGGATATTGTTATTCCTGGCAGCTTGTTCGGCGTGTTCTTGCACTCAGGCCAGCTTTGTGAATCCGGTACCCGGTTATTTGTACCGGACAAGCTGCATGACGAAATAGTCGAACGGCTTGTAGCGCTTGCGAAGACATTGAAACCGGGCAATCCTCTTGATCCGGATACCACGATCGGCCCTGTCATTTCTAAGCGGCAAAAAGAAACCATTCTCTCTTACATTGAATCAGGCAAGCAAGAAGGAGCGACATTGGTTTGCGGTGGGAATGAAGTGGCTGTACCAGGATGCGAGGGGGGACACTTCATTGAACCGACAATCTTTACGGATGTCACAAATGATATGAAGATTGCGCAGGAGGAGATCTTCGGTCCAGTACTCTCAGTAATCCGTTATTCCGATGTGGAAGAAGCCATTGCAATGGCAAATGACTCAATATACGGACTTGCTGCGGGTGTTTGGACACGTGATGTCAATAAAGCTTACGATGTTGCGAGAAAGCTGCAGGCGGGAGTTATTTGGATCAATGACTGGCATATGCTCCGCAATGATGCTCCTTTCGGGGGCTACAAACAGAGCGGAATCGGGCGTGAAATGGGTAAACATTCGCTTGATGCCTATACACAGCTGAAACACGTTCATACTTCAATGGTTCCCGAGCTTCATAAAAGGAGCTGGTACCAAATTTTATTTTCAAATTCCGATAAATCTTAAAAAAAAGCAGGGGTGATGACTATGCTTACAACGACAATGTCCAGTTACTGGCTGCGCACAGCCATACAAAGCGGTTCAAATACAAGGGCGCTCGTACCGGATTTATTCAGGGGATTGGGTGCCAAAAGAGTTGTTCTTTTTAGTGACAGAGGATTGGAAAAGGCAGGTATCGTGGAAAAGGTAGCACAAATATTCAGCCTGACTCCGCATGGGACTGGGCCAGAGCTAGCGGGCATTTTTCTGGATATCACACAGGATGCGGAAAGTAGCTGTGTGAATGCGGCTGCGCGGTATGCAAGGGAAGTAGGTGCCGATGCATTGCTTGCCGTCGGGGGAGGCAGCGTGCTCGATACCGTTAAAGGAGTGAAATACTCCTTATTCAAGGGGTTGACTGACATAAAGGAAGCAATACCGGGTGGTTTTGTAATGGAATCATTCCCGCAAGCCCAGTATATCCCGATTCCTCATATCTCGATTCCTACAACAGCGGGAACGGGATCCGAGGTTTCCCCGATAGCGGTCATTTACAATGAAGAAATAAAGATGAAAACAAATATCATTAATCCATTCATCAGTGCGGATATGGCGATTTTAGACCCTGACCTGACAACAGGGCTGCCGCCGCTTATTACAGCCTTTACCGGGATGGACGCATTGACTCATGCGATCGAGGCACTAGCTTCGCCTAACGCAACTTCCTTGACAGATTCCTATGCATTGCACGCCATTCGTCTCATCGAAAAAAATCTTCCGCTCGCTGTCAGTGACGGTGCGAATGTGGAGGCCCGAATGGAAATGCTACATGCGAGCCTAATGGGAATAACCGCATTCAGTTTCGCTTTGAATGCCATTCCTGTGCATAACTTGGCACATGCATACGGTGCGATGTTCCGAATTCCGCATGGCCTTGCGAACGCTGTTTTCTTGCCTGTCGTAATGGAATATATTCCTGACCTGTACCTTCCTAAGGCAAAGCAACTTGCTGACGCATTGGATATTAAAGTGGACATAGATGACCAGAGGGCGCTGCTTGCCAAGGCAGTTGACAAGATCCGGGCGCTGCAGGTAAAAACCGGGCTCCCGGCTGACTTTTCTCAATATAATATTTCTGAGGAAGATCTGCAAAAGGCAACAGGTGCTGTTGCGTCAGATCCGGCTGCTGTGAGTTTTCCGATGCCTGCTCAATTGATTGAAGCAATTGGCCAAAGGGTAGTTCCTGTTCCTGTAAAATAGACTTGAACGGCTCCGCCTATAACGGGGCTGTTTTTCTATATTTGATAAATTCGATATGAAAATCTAGGGAATTTCATGATTATTACTGATTGGGTAGAGAGTCCCATTTAAGGCAAACGAAATCTTCCCTGTTTCTTCTGAGACAACTAAAACGAGGGCATCAGTCTGATCTGATAATCCAAGTGAAGCCCGATGTCTTGTGCCAATTTTTTTTCCGGTTAAAACTTGTGAAGTGAGAGGCAGTACATTGGCTGCTGAGACAATCGTATTTTCCCGCACCAATACTGCTCCATCATGGAGCGGATTTCCCGGATAAAATATCGACTCAATCAATGAAGGAGTTAATAATGCACCTATTGGGACCCCTTTTTGGATGTAGTCATCAACTGGCACTGTGCGTTCAATGACTATAATGGCTCCGTGTTTTTTCTTGCTTAGATGTTGGGTGCTTTTTGCTATTTCCTCATGCTTAGCTGTATATGCCGATAGGTAGCAGGTCAAATAAAAGGACGAAGCAATAGCTTCCATTTTCAAGCATTCTTTTTTGATTTCTTCAAGCTTACATAATAGGCAGTTTTCTTCATCATTAACTGCTTCAATGCTTTTGGTCAGTTCATCCCTTATAGAAAGCATTGTCTCTTTCAATTGGAATTTGAGCGGTGAAAAATCGCAATTGATCTGTTCCATAGTTTCCAGACATCCTTTCTTAGATCGGTTTGTACTATCATTTCCCCCAAATATAACCTTATTCAGACCGGTTCATTGCTAAATAACAAAAAGCCCCTTGCTTAGGAGCTGTTACTCCATTGGCAAAGGGGGTTTTTCTTTTACATGCTATTTAATGCAGTTCCATTTAAATCGAATTCCGGTGTATCTTCCCTTAGTTGGGCCAATTCAAATGTATTGGCACCTAATAAGTTTTTGGAGATGGCGTTATGGTCTTGATCACCTGGACCTCTAACCGCATCATCATTCTCAATATTCCAGAGGTTGAGGATTTTGGACATTCACAATCAACTCCTTTAGTTTTTAAAATAGTTTCCGGCAACTACCCGAATCAAATACATTTCATTTATCTTTTTCCCGTGGCTATCTATTATCCCCTGGACTATTAACAGTTTCATCATTCCCTTTATTCCAATGGCAGCAGTTCATCCACATCGTAGAATCATCTCCTTTGGTTTCCCGAGAATGTCATGCAATATAGTTTTACCCTTTCTTACTAGAATACAAACTACTAAAACCGTTTTTTATTTAGGTGGTCTTACAGCCTGGAAAAATTGGTTCTTTTTAATAAGCACCTTCATTTTCTTTAAAAACGGAATAGGATAATATAAATATTAATACTATTTAGGAAATGCAATTCTTAGTAAGAGGAGCGTATATACGTGAAAACATACCAATCCAGGCAGGAAGTGCCCGAAAAAGAGCGATGGGACTTAACAGATATATATGAAAGCAAAAGCGACTGGGAACAGGATTACAGCCGTATAGGGAAAATGGCTGAAGAGTTGAACAGTTTTGATGGCCGCCTGAGCGAGGCTTTTGGGTTGTATTCATACTTGTGTAAAAGTGAAGAATTATCTTTATTGTACCGTAAAGTATATGCGTACGCGATGCTGCAGGTCGACTGTGACACAAGGGAGGCAGCAACTCAGGCTTTGCTTGACAGGGCAAGCCAGCTCGGGCAAAAAATAACCGCAGCCAATTCATTTTTCATGCCATATTTGCTAAGCCTTGAAGAAGAAACCCTGAAAAGTTACATAGCAGAAGTGGAAGGTTTAAAATATTTTGAAGAGGAGCTGCTTGATTCTTACCGGTACAAAGAGCACGTTTTAAGAAAGGATCAGGAAGAAATACTATCGCAGATTGGCGAGGCACTGTCTGCTCCACAAAAAACATTTGGCATGCTGAACAACGCAGACATAAAGTTCGGGGACGTTACAGATGAATATGGCAAGAAGATTGAGCTGACCCGCGGGTTGTATTCGAAATTGATAGAACACGAGGATCGCGGAAAAAGAAAAGAGGCATATAAAGCTTATTACAAGCCTTATATTCAGATGAAAAACACAATTGCTTCCACATTATCCGCTGCGGTGAAGAATAATGTCCTTCTTTCTAAAATGAGGAATTATCCATCCGCAATTGAAAAATCCCTTTTTTCTGACAAGGTGCCGTTACAGGTTTACGAAAACCTGATAAAAGCGACAAAGGAAAATGTCGATCCGATGCATAAATACCTGGATGTTCGCAAGAAAACGCTGGGTTTGGAAGAACTCCGCCAATATGACCTGAGCGTCCCGCTTGTAAAAGGCATCAAACAGGAAATAGCATACGATGAAGCATATGAAACGATGATAAATGCCCTGAAACCGCTCGGTAAAGATTATACAGACACATTATCCGGCTTTAAAGAAAAACGATACATAGATGTGCGGGAGACCCCTGGAAAGCGTACCGGGGCCTACAATTTGGGGATTTACGGAGTTCATCCGTATATACTCCTGAACCATCAGGATGATCTGGACAGCCTGTTTACCCTTGCCCATGAATGCGGGCATGCGATGCACTCTTACTATAGTTCAAAACACCAGCCCCAAATTACAGCTGGCTATTCAATATTTGTGGCTGAAGTGGCATCAACGGTAAATGAAATACTGCTTATCCATTATCTGTTAAACACAACGGATAATAAGCTGATGAAAAAACACTTGCTGAACCATTTTATTGACGGCTTCAAAGGGACATTTTTTACCCAGGTGATGTTTGCGGAATTCGAGAAAACCGTCCATGAAAAAGCCGCAGAAGGTGAACCGCTCCATGCCGAGGCATTCAATTCGATCTATGAAAACCTGTTTAAGGAATACAATGGCTCCGGCCTTCTTGTGTTGGATGAAGAAGTAAAATACGGATGGTCACGGATCCCGCACTTTTACCGTCCTTTTTATGTTTATAAATACGCTACAGGCTATGCGTCTGCACTTCATATTGCTGACAGGATCCTTTCGGGTGATCAGGGAACCTTAAACAGCTATTTGGAGTTCCTGAAAAGCGGGAGCTCGGATTATCCGCTTGAATTGTTAAGGAAGACCGGGGTTGATTTGACGACACCGGAACCCATACAGGGCGCACTTGCCATCTTCGGAGGGTTAGTGGATGAATTTGCGCTGGTGATGGATTAAGCAGGCGCCATCACTTTATATGGCCCCGTAATTCAGCCCAATGGAGCAACCACAGCGATTTTTCTTGACATAGGGGATAAATGTTGGACACAAAGTAAAATTAAGATTATTTAAAAATAAGTCCGCCTTTATATTCCATAATATTCCTTATGCCATTATAATTAGAAAAAAAGGGATGTGGGATTATGGATTTATCTCCAAACGAACAAGAAGAATATCACACGGCCAAAAAGAGAGTCATGCTTCTGAAATCTTTTTATATACACGCATTCGTGTATTTTATGGTGAATATATTCTTATTTATTGTTGATATGTTGGATGACTCCTCTAACTTTTGGTTCTTCTGGCCGCTACTTGGCTGGGGGATAGGCCTGGCAGCACACGGCTTAACCGTGTTTTTCTCTGGAGGCCTTTTTTCAAAGGATTGGGAAGATAGAAAGATCCGTGAGTACATGGAAAAAGATAATAGAAAACGGTAAGATCAATGATCTTTTACAAATCCCGCCGAATGCCGGGTCTTTTGAAAAGCGAAAACAGGGCCTAGCTGAGGCCCGCATGATGTGGGGTACAGAGTGGGAGACATACAACGTGCACTGATAGCCTGTATTCTGCTTAATGCAGATAGGGAAGATTAAAATATCTTATCTGCCATAAAAGAGGCCTGACAAAGGTGCATAACCTTTTCAGGTCTTTTATCATTATTCTTTAGGTTAGTTTACAAAATCGATAAAATCAAAGGAGGGATTCAGGCGAATGGAACCAATTAAAGACCATTTAAGAGATAATTTGGATATATTGTTTTGCGGATTCAATCCCAGCATCCGTTCTGGAGAAACAGGACATCATTATGCAAATCCCAACAATAGATTCTGGAGGATTCTGCATGAAGGAGGGATAACGCCTAGAAAATACCGGCCGGAAGAGGACTTTTCATTATTGGAGTTAGGGTATGGCTTCACAAATATTGTATCGAGGCCAACAAAAGCCGCGGATGAGATCACGAAGGAAGAATACAGGCAAGGCAGGGAGAATCTAAAAAAGAAAATTGATACATACAAACCCAAAATCGTCTGTTTCGTTGGAAAAGGTGTATATCAACATTATAGCGGCATCAAAGTCGCTCCCTGGGGGCCTCAGGAGGAACCCGTCATTCCGGGCACTATTGATTTTGTAGCACCATCATCCAGCGGGCTGGTGAGGATGAAGATAGAAGATGTCATTGAAATTTATAGCAAACTGCCTGTACTGCTTAGGTCCCTCAACGAAAAATAGCTAACCCTTGTCTACAATCTAAGTTTCATTGCTTTAATCATATGTTTGATAAGTGTATAGTATTAACATAGTTTAATAGACTTACAGCAAGGAGCAGATTGGATTTTTATGAAACTGGTATCTTGGAATGTCAATGGAATACGTGCCTGCACAGGCAAGGGTTTTATAGAATACTTTAACGAAATGGACGCAGACATATTCTGCATCCAGGAATCTAAATTGCAAGAAGGGCAAATCAACTTAGAACTTGCCGGCTACCATCAATATTGGAATTATGCGCAGCGTAAAGGCTATTCAGGGACAGCGATTTTTACGAAAGAGAAGCCGTTGTCTGTAAGATATGGTGTTGGTGCGGCGGAAGAGGAAGAAGAAGGCCGGATCATCACCCTGGAATATGATAAATTTTACATGGTCACTGTATATACGCCAAATTCACAAAGGGATCTTGCAAGAATGCCGTACAGGCTTGAATGGGAGGACCAGATCAGGGATTACCTAAAGGAATTGGATGCCCATAAGCCGGTAATCCTTTGCGGGGATTTAAATGTGGCGCACAATGAGATAGACTTGAAGAATCCAAAATCGAACCGCAAGAATTCTGGCTTTACAATGGAAGAACGAGGAAAAATGACCGAATTGCTTGATTCGGGTTTTATTGATACCTTCAGGCACCTTTATCCTGATAAAGAAGGGGCTTATACCTGGTGGTCTTACATGAACAAGGTCAGGGAGAGGAATATCGGCTGGCGGATCGATTACTTTATTGCATCGGAAAGATTGGCTGAATTTATAAAGGACGCTCAAATCCATTCGCATGTTTTAGGAAGCGATCATTGCCCTGTAATCCTTGAGCTTGAGATGGATTAACTAAGAAAAAAAAGGATATAAAGAATATGTAACCAATATTTACGGGCATTAAAGGGAATAATGCTATTGTATGCGCAGGAAGAATATTCTTTACTTATCAAGGAGGGTATCATGAAATCTTTCATTGTAAGCTTTCATCAGGAAGATAATGTGGACACAATGCAGCTTCAAAAGCTAAACCGCGAAGAATTTGAAAAGGCAACAAGCGGCGGTTCACGCCGTTTATTCGAACTGGACACAAATATTGGGTTTTTCGTTTTTTTAGATGCAGAAGATGAGGATGGGGACCTTTCTTATCTCGTGCTCCAATATGAAGGGGAAAACGAGGAACCAAGCGGATGCTATTCATTTGAACTGAAGGACTTTTATGAATTCATGGCGCTTTTCCTGCAGGATGCCTATTTCTATGAGGAAAGTGAAGGTGGTGAAGAAGAGGAACAATACGGGCCGGTGCATCACCTCGCGCATTTGTTATTTCATATAGTCGAAAATGGAGCAGATCTAAACCCTTGATGAGTAAACAGTTTAGAAACTTGATGAATATCTCTATTTGATTTGGACACTTCGGGATTAAAGCAATGGAAATGTCCACCTTTGAGTTATGAGATAACACCTAGGAATCAGCCAAAAATAAATTCCTTCAACGAGGAAATGAATGAACAAAAACCTGTTAGAATATTGGGAATATTATTGACAAATGAATGAATCTTTAGTATTCTGACATTAATTCACTCCTAGAAAGTAAACCGCTTTCATGACCAGTGAATTTTTCGAAATTTCCATATAAACGTAACTGAGAAATCTATTTGACTTCGTCAGCCCGAAGCAGCGTAATAGATTAAAGCCAGTTGTATCAATTTTTTTGATATGGCTGGCTTTTTTATTTTTCCACTAAGGGAGGTGTTCACCATTGGTGCATTAGAAGGATTGCGTATATTGGACCTGACTAGAGTGTTGGCGGGGCCATACTGCACAATGATTTTAGGAGACATGGGAGCAGATGTTTTGAAAGTGGAGGCTCCCGGAGGAAGCGATGATACCCGGGAATGGGGCCCTCCTTATGCTGGGGAGGAAAGTGCCTACTATCTTTGTGCGAACCGCAACAAAAGGGCCCTTACTCTGGATTTAAAATCGGAGGACGGCAAGGAAATTATCAAAAAGCTAATAGCGGGTTCAGACGTGGTGATCGAAAACTTTAAGACAGGTACAATGGAACGGTTAGGCTTGGGATATGAGAACCTAAAGGAAATAAATCCAGGCCTTATCTATTGTTCCATAACCGGTTTCGGTCAAACAGGACCATACAAAGACATTCCAGGATACGATTTCATTATCCAGGCAATGTCAGGCTTAATGAGCATAACCGGCGATAAACGAACCGGACCGATGAAGGTTGGCGTCGCCATATCAGATGTGATTACCGGTTTATATGCAGCGGTTGGCATATTGGCTGCCTTGAATGAAAGGGAAAGATCGGGTGAGGGCCAAAGCATTGATATTTCTCTCTTCGATTCCCAGTTAAGTGCTTTGGTTAATGTAGCCAGCAACTTTCTGGTGTCCGAAACCATTCCGGAACCATTGGGAAATGAGCATCCGAATATTGTTCCCTATCAAACATTTCAAGCCAGTGACATGCAGTTGGCAATCGCTGTCGGCAATGACCGCCAATTCAAAAATCTTTGCCTAGTGCTTGGCCTTAAACAGGCAGCAAGTGACGAAAGGTTTGCCACCAATTCAGCAAGGGTTAAAAATAAGGGTCTTTTAATCGAAATTCTGTCAGAGGCGTTAAGACAAAAACCGGCAGCCGAATGGGTCTCCCTTTTGAATAACCACGGAATTCCATGCGGCCCGATCAACAATCTAGAACAAGTCTTTCAGGATCCCCTTGTTAAGGAAAGAAATATGGATTGGAACTGCAATCATCCAACTGCGGGAAATGTGCGGCTGGTCGGAAGCCCTTTAAAGTTTTCAAGGACACCTGCAGCGCTCAGAAAGCATCCGCCCGCTGCCGGTGAACATACGGAAGATATTTTAAGGGATTTAAAATACAACGAAAAACAAATCAGCCAATTTAAAAATGGGAAAATAATCTAAGGAGGATATAATGATGGATTTTCATTTATCGGAAGAACAAGAGATGGTGCGTAAGGTTGTCAGGAACTTTGTCGATAAGGAAATCATGCCTTATATTGGAGAGTGGGACAGAAAGGGGCACTTCGAATCCAACATCATGAAACGGCTGGCTGAATTGGATTTAATGGGTGTGTGCATTCCGGAACAATACGGCGGCAGCGGGATGGATTATAATACCCTGGCCATTGTATGTGAAGAGCTGGAGCGGGGCGACACAGCATTCAGGACAGCGGTTTCCGTCCACACGGGATTGAATAGCATGACGCTTCTGCAATGGGGCAACGAAGAACAGAAGCAAAAGTATTTGATCCCACAGGCAAAAGGAGAAAAAATCGGTGCATTCGGGCTGACCGAGCCTAATGCGGGTTCCGATGTGGCTGCCTTAAAAACCAATGCGGTGCGGGATGGGGACCATTACATCCTGAATGGTCAAAAAACATGGATTTCCCTTTGCGATGCTGCCGACCATTTCATTGTATTCGCCTACACTGATAAAAACCTAAAGCATAAAGGCATTTCAGCGTTTATCGTGGAACGCAGCATGCCTGGTTTCTCCTCTAAAGCAATTAAAGGAAAGCTTGGTATCCGTGCCGGCAATACCGGTGAATTATTCTTTGACAATGTAAGAGTCCCAAAAGAGAATCTATTGGGAGAAGAGGGAGAAGGTTTTAAAATTGCGATGTCCGCACTTGATAATGGCCGGTTTACGGTAGCGGCGGGTGCTTGCGGACAGATAATGGCTTGTTTGGAGGCAAGCGTAAAGTATTGCCATGAGCGCAGCACGTTCGGCAAAGAAATCGGCAAACACCAACTGGTCCAGCAAATGATCGCCAAAATGGAGGCCGGACTTCAGATTTCAAGGCTGCTTGTTTTTAAAGCCGGCTGCCTCAAAAATGAAGGCAAGCGAAACACGAGAGAAACATCATTGGCTAAATGGCAGGCTTGTGATTACGCCAATGAAGCGGCAAACGACGCTGTCCAAATACATGGCGCATACGGCTATTCGGATGAATATCCGGTAGAAAGATACCTTCGAAATTCAAAAGCGCCGGTTATTTATGAGGGTACAAGGGAAATCCACACTGTCATGCAAGCTGAATATGTTCTTGGCTACCGGGAAGATAAGCCATTGAATAAAAGTCTTCCTGCCTGGAATGAGAATGAAAAGGTATCTGCCGCCAACAGATAATTGATTATTTAGAAAACTCCATATACTATTAAAGATAGATATCTAGTATATTGGGGGATTTTCTGTGCCAAATAACACTTTATTCATCGCGGGACACGCCAGGCTTCCACAGGGAATGGCAGCTAAAAGTGTCTTTGAATCTTTAACGATCACCGTCGAAATAGACTGCAAATATGGGGTAATACTGGAAGCTTCATGCACTCTGGCAACCGAGCATGGCCGAAATTATGTCAGCAGTCTTCTTCGGGGACACAGTTTGCGGGAGGGAATTGATTTTCCACTGCAGCTGATTCAAACACATTATCGCGGCAAGGCAACAAATGCGTTAATCGCAGCGCTTAAAGATTTGTATACCCAATTCGAACAAACAAAGGGATTGGTTAAATAGCCGATTCAGCGGTTATACACTTTGGAAATAAACCTAATGTAAACCGCTGGATTGGTAACCAAACATAAAAGTAGCAAAAAAAACTTGTTTTTTGCGAAATTTCTAAATAAACTAGTATTATACATACTAACTGGTTGGTATGAAACATAATAACAAGGCATACTTATATTTATTAGTAAATATACTAGCAATTAAGGGATGGAGTTGAGTCTATGTATTTGCGCCTTACAGACGAACAGAAAATGGTCCAAAAAACGATTAGAAGATTCGTAGAAAAAGAGTTAATGCCTCTTGAAAACGATGTTTTGAGAAATGAGAGGGAAGGCAAGCCAAGCCTTCCGCCCGGCAAACTAAAGGAACTACAATTAAAAGCCAAGGAAGCAGGCTTCTGGGGCATCAATACGCCTGAGGAATACGGTGGTGCAAACCTCGGGCAAATGATGCTAGCGCTTGTTTACATGGAGGTTTCCAAAACCTTCGTTCCTTTCCAATTCGGGGGATCGGCAGATAACATACTATATTATGCAAACGAAGAACAAAAGAAGAAATACCTGATCCCTACCATCAACGGGGAAAAGAAATCCTGCTTTGCCATGACAGAACCGGGTGCAGGCTCCGATACCAGGAATATCAAAATGACTGCAGTAAAAGAAGGAAATGAATGGGTATTGAACGGAGAAAAAACATTTATTACCGGCGGTAATGAAGCTGATTTCGTAATGGTAATCGCCATTACTGATAAAGAGAAGCATCAGGCAACAGGACGTGAAGGCGTTACTTGCTTTATTGTCGACAGGGATATGGGCTGGAGATCAGAATATATTGACACGATGGGAGAATGGGGACCTGCTGGGCTTGTATTCGAAAACGTCCGTGTACCAGAGGAAAATATACTGGGCGAAGTGCATGGCGGCTACCAGCTAGGACTGGAATGGATAGGCTTTGCAAGATGGATTGTAGGAGCGCGTGCGGTCGGTTCGGCAGAGCGCCTGCTGCAGATGGCCATTGATTATGCGCAAGAACGCGTGACATTTGGCAAGCCAATAGCAGAAAGACAAGCCATCCAGTGGCAGATTGCTGACTCAGCAGTGGAAATCGAAGCGGCCCGCTGGCTGGTGCTCAATGCAGCTTTTGCCCTCGACAATGGTGAAGATAACCGCCATTTGGCATCGATTGCAAAGCTTTATGGAGCTAACATGGGCAATAATGTTGTGGACAGGGTCATGCAAATCCATGGCGGAATGGGTTATACAAGAGAACTTCCGATCGAACGCTGGTACCGCGAAGCTAGGCTTTGGAGAATTTATGACGGCACCGATGAAATCCAGCGCATGATCATCGCCCGAAACCTGATTAAAGGACATGTTAAAGTAGGACAGTTCGGTTAATTGACTTTTTGGCATTTTAAAGGATCAAGTCTAGTAAACTATACAATAAATTGTTAGGAGGAATCATAATGGCAGGACGTTTTGATGGCAGGGTCGCATTTGTGACAGGCGGAAGCCGGGGAATCGGCAAAGGGATAGTGGAACTCTTCGCGCAGGAAGGGGCAAAGGTTGCATTCATCGATCTAAATGAAGAGGCGTTAGCCCAAACCACAAGCGAGCTAAAAGAAAAAGGATATGAAGTATTCTCAAAGGTGGCCAATGTTACGGAAGCCGACCAGGTTGAAGCGGCAATCAAAGAAGCCTTTGAAACATTTGGTTCAATTGATATCCTTGTAAACAATGCCGGTGTAATCCGCGACAATCTATTATTCAAAATGACGGATACAGACTGGCAGACGGTTATGGATGTTCATTTAAAAGGCTCATTCAATTCCGCACGCGCCGCCCAAAAATATATGGTAGAAAAGAAGTATGGACGGATCATCAACATTTCCTCCACATCAGCCCTTGGAAACAGAGGCCAGGCAAACTACGCCACCGCTAAAGCCGGCCTGCAAGGGTTTACAAAGACTCTTGCAATCGAGCTTGGAAGGTATGGAATCACTGCAAACGCGGTTGCACCAGGCTTCATTGAAACAGAAATGACGAAAGAAACAGCTGCGAGGATAGGGATTTCCTTTGAAGATTTAATTAACGCCAGCGTAAGCAATATACCAGTCGGCCGCAGCGGAAAGCCTGCCGATATTGCCAATGCAGTAGCCTTTTTTGCTGATGAAAAATCCTCCTTCGTTAACGGACAGGTCATCTATGTAGCTGGCGGACCAAAAGCTTAATAGATAAAGAGAGGTGGAAAATCATGTTTACTGAAGCAATCGGAAAGAAGTCAAATAAAGTCAAAAACATCGTCGAAAGAGGTGCCGTCCGAAAATTTGCGGAATCGATCGGCGATATGCATCCCATCTATTTGGATGAGGAAACAGGCGAAAAGTCAAGATACAAACGCAATATCGCACCTCCAACTTTTCCGCGGGTGTTTGATTACGGAGTCATTGAAGACCTGAAATTGCCAAACAAGGGCCTGATACACGGTGAACAGAACTATCATTATGAAAGGCCTTTATTGGTCGGTGAAGAAATCTATTGTTACACAGTCGTAAAGGATTATTATGAAAAACAAGGAAAGAACGGCAGCATGGGCTTTCTCGTATTAGAAAACGGCGGAGAAGATTTGGCTGGCAATATCATTTTTACATCCAGCTCTGCCGTAATCATAACTGAAGCTGTAAGAAAGGGACTGAAGGTATGAAAAAACTAGCTGAAATGCAAGTAGGCGAATCGATCAAGGAAGTTCAGCTTGAACCCGTTTCCAGACTTGACTTGATCAAGTATGCAGGTGCTTCCGGGGATTATAATCCTATCCATACCATCGATGACGAAGCCAAAAAAGCTGGATTGCCTGGAATCATTGCACATGGAATGTGGACGATGGGGAATTTGGCTAAGCTGTTTACTCCCCATTTCGAAGAAGGCTTCATCCAGGATTATTCCATCCGATTTAAAGGCATGGTTTTTCTGAACGATGTAATCACCCTGAGGGCCTCACTAACCGAGAAAACAGAACACCAACTGAATTTCGACGTTGCGGCCGTAAATCAGGCAGGCAATGAAGTAATAAAAGGAAAAGTAGTGTACCATCAGTATCAATAGGCGCCAATAAATGCAAGCGTTTTCTAACCGTGATTATAATAAATCCATTGCAAAGCTGAAGAAAACTTTCCGATTGGCAAGCCTCTGTATATGTGAAAAGAGGCGTAGTTGAGGACCACCCGATGTTGGATCACACAGACGTTGCCACAGGAAGTGGTGTACTTATCCTGTGTTGATTTTTATGAGAAAGTAAAGTTTCATGTTTTCCTTTCTCCCTAATAAAACCCAATGACATAAAGGAACTCCTTTGTCGCTGGGTTTTATTTGTTTACATTAATGCATGAAACGTGGTGTTTTTAATGGTTTCTTCAATAATAGGAGAAATATCGCTTCCTGCAATTCTCTTAAGTCATGACGACTGCCTTATTGATTACAATAAATGTTTTAGGGAGCTCTTGGATGTTAGTCCCGGCCGCCTGAGCAACATACATGATGTATTAACAGAATGGGAGTACCTGGATAAACGAAAAGCAGCTGTAGCTCGTATCGGAACTAGAAAATTAGCATTTTTTAAGAGCGAACGAAAAATAGCGGACAAGCAATCTCAAGTATATATTGGACATGAAACGGCGCTTTTAGATGAAATGTTCAGGCGTGTAAGAACATTGGAAAAGCAAAAGCGTGCATATGATGCGATCATTGAAAATTCGTATGACGGGATCTATATTACCGATCGCGACGGAATTACAATCCGTACAAATTCAGCGATTGAGAGAATCACCGGCATACCGAAAGAATATTATGTCGGGAAATCAGTTGACCAATTGATAAAAAGGGGGATTTTGACTTCCAGCGTAACACATAAGGTAGTCAAACAAAGGAGGACCGTTTCTCTTGTTCAGCCGAATTATGCAGGCAAAGAAACGCTCATTACCGGCAGCCCGGTATTCAATGAGGAAGGTGAAATCGAAAGAGTTGTCACCAATATCCGTGATTTATCTGACCTCAATGACCTGATGCAGGAATTAAAAAAGGCCAATGAACTAAACAATAAATATAAAAAAGAGATCGAAAAGCTTAAAACAATGGCCCCCATGGACGGGATTATCTTTGTAAGTGATAAAATGAGGGAAATCCACGAAGTCATTGGAAGGATTTCAGATGTTGATGCAACTGTGTTGCTGCTGGGAGAAACAGGTGTTGGAAAAGAGGTAATTGCACGCAACCTTTTCACCAGGAGCAATCGCTCTTCAAAAGGGGAATTTATTAAGATTAATTGCGGGGCGATCCCACCTGAACTTTTAGAATCGGAATTGTTTGGTTATGAAATGGGTGCGTTTACTGGGGCAAACCGTAAAGGTAAACCAGGAATGTTTGAAATGGCGGAGGGCGGGATCCTATTTTTGGATGAAATAGGGGAGCTTCCTTTATCATTGCAAGTAAAGCTGCTACGCGTTATACAAGAGAGAGAAATCCAACGGATCGGTGGAACAAAACCAAAAAAGGTTGATGTCCGTATCATTTCAGCCACAAACAGGAATTTAAAAGAAATGGTACACAATGGGGAATTCCGCGAGGATTTATATTATCGTCTCCATGTAATACCTATTACAATTCCTCCTTTGCGTGAAAGAAGGGATGATATTTTGCCGCTTGCAGATTTATTTTTGCAAACGATGAATCAGCGCTATCATTTTCAAAAAAAATTCGATCCCCACTTGCGTGATTTCTTTTTCCATTTTGATTGGCCGGGGAATGTAAGGGAGCTTCAGAACTTAATTGAGAGGCTTGTTTTAACGACGCCGGACAGCATGATTACGGTTGATAGCCTGCCAGACGATTATAAAGGGGCGAACCAAAAAGAACTTGGCAAATCGAACGAGATGTCATTAAAAGAGGCTGTCGAACAAGCTGAAAGAAAAATATTGGCTTCTGCAGTACAAACATGCAACACTACCTACGAGCTCGCCGAAGCTTTGGAATCAAGCCAGGCTACAATTGTCAGGAAGCTGAAGAAATATAATATCGATGTAAAGGAAAAGACGAAGCTTTGATAAGACTTCGTCTTTTTCTATAGATCTTATACACCGCTAATCCAGGAAATCAGGCTGTTCCTTCACAATGCGGTTCCATAACGGCTGGAATTGAAACCACCCGGCCTGTGTATTCCCGACTTGCCCTCTCGTAACCTCCGCATTCTCCGCATCAATTAACACAGGCTTGCCCGCTGATTCGGCAAGCAACTGGGCCTGGCATGAACGTTCCATCGTAATGAACCACCAGGCAGCCTCATCGACCGTTTGCCCGACTGTCAGCAAGCCATGATTCCTTAGGATGCACGCTTTATTGTTTGCGAGCGCTTTCCCAATTCGCTGGCCTTCTTCAACATCCAGAACAACACCAGTATAATCATCAAATAATGAATGGTCATTGTAAAACGCACAGGCATCCTGTGTTATTGGATCAAGCAAGCGGCCCAGAGAAGACCAGGACTTCCCATAAACAGAATGGGCGTGGGCGGCAGCTATTACATCCGGCCGTGCGGCATGCACCTGAGAATGGATTGCAAATGCAGCGCGATTAACAGGAAGATTTCCTTCCACTACCTCTCCTTCATGATTGCAAAGGATTAAATCCGAGGCCTTGATCAGGCTAAAGTGCATTCCAAAAGGATTCACCCAGAAATGATCCTTTTTCTCGGGATCCCTTGCCGTGATATGCCCGGCTACCCCCTCATCAAAACCAAATTTAGAGAATAAACGAAATGCCCCGGCTAATTTTTGTTTTAAATGCTGTCTTTCCTCTTCGATGGAAGAAAACACAGGAGGTTTCATGTTCAAAACCAAATTTGATGCCATTCCCTCATTCCTTTCTTTCATGCTTACCAATCATGCGATAAACAAATATAATCAGAATCTTTATCAATATTATTTATTTTCCACAAATAAGAAAAATCCTCTTACTATTTGCTTTTATTTTAAACATTCTAACTTTCTTAAGATCTGGCATAAAAATTGCATCTAAAAATAATAAACGATATTGATCAGGGAGGGAGATATTTTGAAAATTGGAATTGCAGGTGCAGGGGCCGTCGGAGGTTATTTTGGCGCCAAATTGGCGGTTGCAGGACATGATGTTGTTTTTTTGGCCAGAGGAAGGCATTACGAACAAATGCAGGACAAGGGGCTTTTGATTATAAGTGAAACAGAAAATTTCCGCGTGGATGGGACTTTTACGGATCGGTATGAAGAAATGGAAGGGGCTGAACTGGTTTTATTTTGCGTCAAATCAACGGATACAATAAAAACAGCCAGGAAACTGCTTCCATATCTGAAGAAAGACACAGTCATTTTAACCCTCCAAAACGGTGTGGACAACGAAGAAAAGTTAAGTGACATTTTTGGCACGGAAAGGGTAATGTCGGCTGCTACTTATATTCAGGCTTTTGTAAAGGAGCCGGGAATCGTCGAGCATATTGGAATGGTGCCCCGCCTAATGATCGGTTCGCTGGACAGCAAGGGTCAAGCCGGTTTAGGAAAAGTTACCTCCCTTTTTCAAAATGCGGGCATTGAAACATATCCATCAAGCAACATCCTGAATCAAAAGTGGAAGAAACTGCTTTGGAATGTCACGTTCAATCCATTGTCTGCTGTTGCTGAAGCCGAAGTGGGACAAATTTTGGAGAATGAGGGCTTGCGGCTGACCGCAGAAAGTATTTGTAAAGAAGCTATATCAGTTGCTAATGGGATGGGAAAAGGGATCGACGCCAATTTTTACGAAACGATTATGGAACAAGGAAGCATAGCAAGAAAACACAAAACCTCTATGCTACAGGATAAACTGAATGGAAAACAGATGGAGTATGAATCAATCTGCGGTTATATCGTTAAAAAAGGGCGGGAATTAAATGTACCCACACCGATATTGCAAACAATCTATCATCTTTTAAAGTTTTCCGATGTTACTAAAATCTGATGTAACTAAAACGGGAAAAACCCGACAATTGGCGAACCTTGGTAAAGCAATGACCAGGTGTAGTCTGCCAGAGGATGCGGGTCACACAGGCGATCACAAATCGACATGGTTACTTAGCCTGTTTTCTGCTTTAACAGATAAGAAAGATTGATATTTTATCTGCATAAAAATAAATCAACTAATTCAAAAATGAATCAGGCTATTATACGATTTTCGACAAATTTAATTCATTATTGAATTATTAATAGGTTCAACGGTCCGTTAAATTGTGAGCATCAGATTTGGCATGAAACTTGCATTTTAAATAAATACATAAAAAAAAGAGAAGGTGACTAAAAAATGACAGTTGAACCATCAAATGAAATGGACCAAATGAAAATGATGATCCGCAATTTCGTAGAAAACGAGGTTGAGCCATATGCATCCCAGATTGAAGAAGAAGATGCCATTCCGCAGCATCTAGTAGAGAAAGCAAAGAAACTGGGTCTTTTTGGAATGAGCATTCCCGAGGAATACGGCGGAATAGGTCTCGGAGCAGTCGGAAAAGCGATTGTGCTGGAACAATTAGGCCGGACACATAACGGATATGTTTCCTTGATAAGCGCCCATACCGGTATTGGGAGTACAGGATTAGTGAAGCTTGCTTCAGAATCCTTGAAAAGAAAATATTTGCCTGACATGGCGGCAGGGAATAAAATCGCGGCTTTTGCCTTATCTGAGCCGGGCGCGGGATCGGATGCTACCAATCTATCAACTGTAGCCGAGAAAAAAGGAGACCAGTGGATTGTAAACGGTACCAAACATTTTATCACCAATGGGCCGGTTGCCGATGTATTTACCGTTTTTGCCGGGACGGATAAAGAAAAGGGCGCCAAAGGCGGAATCACAGCTTTTTTGATTGAGAAGGATTTTCCCGGATTAATTGTCGGCAAAAAAGATAAAAAAATGGGGCTTCGCGGCTCCTACACAAGCCAGATAATCTTTGAAGATTGTGTTGTTCCCGACTCTAACGTCATCGGGGAGGTAGGAATGGGCTATATGTCAGCCTTGAAAATATTAGCTGAAGGACGCGTTGGCCTGGCCGCACGTTCTGTGGGTTCCAGCGAGAAGTTAATTGAGCTGTCAGCCGCGTATGCAAAAGAAAGAATACAATTTGGCAAACCAATCGCTTCAAACCAAGCGATTCAGTGGATGCTGGCGGATATGGCTACGGAAACAGCCGCTGCCAGGGCTCTTACAATGGAAGCTGCCAAAATGATCGATGAAGGAAAAAAAGTAATAAAAGAAGCATCGATGGCAAAACTGTTTGCTTCGGATGTATTTAACAGGGTCGCAGATAAGGCTGTGCAGATTCATGGCGGCATGGGGTATATGGCTGAATACCCGGTTGAACGGTTTTACCGGGATGCCAGGATCACCAAGATATATGAAGGCACAAACGAGATCCAGCGTCTGATAATTGCCCGTAATGTCCTTGAGGTAAATTAACCCCCTTTTAAACTAGATTTGGGACTTCTACTGAAATAGGAGGAATTACATCATGCGTTGGGTTGTTCTATTACTGTTATTTTTAGGACAAATCATAAACTTTGCGGATAAATCAATTGTCGGGCTTGCAGCAGTACCCATCATGAAGGAATTTGACCTTTCTAATGTCCAATGGGGGCTGGTTGGCAGCAGTTACTACTGGCTTTATCCAGTGACCGGAATTGTCGGTGCCGCTTGGGCTGACCGGATTGGCGCCAAAAAAATGCTGGGCATCCTAATGCTGACTTGGGCAGTATTGCAGTTTGGCGTGTTGGGCATCACTGGACTGGCCTTGTTGGTTGCATACCGCGTCATGCTCGGCGCATTTGAAGGGCCATTCAGCCCGATTGCCTACAGCCATGCAAACAACTGGTTCCCGCCCAAACAGCGCGCCTTTGCGAATTCGGTTGTTGTTTCAGGTGCGACAGTGGGAGCAATGGTTGTCGCACCACTGCTTGTGGCAGCTATAAGTATCTTTGGGTGGCGCTGGGCTTTTGCCTTCCTGGGGATTGCAAGCCTCATTTGGTTCACGTTGATCCAAATTACATCGGAAAGACCCCGGGACTTGGAAGAAAAGCAATCGGTGGCCAAGAAAAAGCTGGAAAAGCTTAATCTAAAGTCTTTTCTCATTCTGCTTTCTTCTCCATCTGCTCTTTTTACGACGCTGGCCTATTTTTCCACTTACATTTTTGTAGTGTGGATTTCCGTTTGGATGCCAGTTTATTTAGTAAAAGTAATTAAGATGTCTTCGGTAGAGATGGGATATGCCGTTGCCGGGATAGGAATTGTATCGGTAGTGGTGTACGTTGCTATCTCCATGATTTCGGACTCTTTATTTAAGCGAAATCAGAGCTGGAGAATATCAAGGGTCTATGTAGTAGGCGGGTCTATGATAGCGGGAGCTTTATTAATGGCTTCAGTCATCGTTTTTCAAAATCCAGTCTGGGTTGTTGCGGCCATGTGCCTGGCGAAAGGATTGACTTACGCCATTTTACCAATAGGGCCAACCATCGTCATTCATTTAATGCCGGAACGGGGCAGCTTAATGACAAGCATATTAACATCCTCAGGGAATATCGCCGGAATTGTCGGGCCAATGCTAACCGGATTCGTGATCGACCTTGCCGGAGATAATACTGCACTTGGATTTAACCAGTCCATCTTATTCATGGGTGTGATGATCATGTTATTTTCAATTCTCTTTTCCATTTATGTAAAACCGGATCGAACCAATACTGCTGCAATAAGTCCTTCAGGGAAGATTATGGATGTATAGTTTTGAACAAATAGAGGAGGAGGGATTACCTTGCAGCAATTGACAAACCGTCCTTGGTTTACATTTTATCAAACAAATGATTTCTTCGAACTGCCTGAAATCTCAATTTATTCCTTATTGGATCAATCAGTCAAAAAATACGGCGACAAAACAGCGATTATTTTTGAAGACAAAAGGACCACATACAGAGACCTCAAGTACCAAGTGGACTGCCTGGCAGGAAAATGGAAAGAAATGGGTTTTGAAAAAGGCGATCGTATCGGTCTTATGCTTGCCAACCATCCCCACTACATTGTTGCCTATTATGCTGCACAGGCGCTTGGTTTAGTCGTTGTTCAAGTAAATCCAATGTATACAACAAGGGAATTGCTACAAATTGTAAACGACTCACAAATCAGTTCCATCGTGGGAGACTCCATTGCATACCAGGCAATTAAACAGGTGGAAAACATACATTCATTTACCTATTTACTCGGTTCCCATTTGAGTGAAGAAGAAGGGAAAGGATTCATTGATCTCGAAACATTGATTGGAGAAGGAATCCGCCTGGATGATCCTGAAGAGGTAAATGCGCGTGAAGATGTTGCAGTCATCCAATATACCGGCGGAACGACTGGAAAAATGAAAGGGGCAATGTTGACTCACTTTAATTTAACCTCTAATGTGATCCAGAGTTTTCAAATGTATGGTTCGGCGATGGTTCCCGGAAAAGAAACCGTTTTAGTCGCCACTCCTTTGTATCATGTTTATGCAATGACGAGCGCGATGAACCTGGGAATTTATATTGGCGCCGACCTCTTGTTGTTCAGGAAATTCGAGATTGAAAATGTATTGGAAAATATTAAAACATATAAGCCCACATTCTTTCCTGGTGTACCGAAAATGTATAACGCTTTCGTGAATCATCCCAAAGCAGATCAGTATGGACTGGATTGCCTGAAGATGTGTTCATGCGGCTCTGCCCCACTGCCGGTAGAAATTATTAAGCGATTTGAAGAATTGACAGGAACACGGATAGCTGAGGGTTTCGGGCTCTCGGAATCATCACCCTCGACCCACCGCAATCCAGCTTACGGGAAAAAGAAGATAGGAAGCATCGGGATCCCTGTCCCCCAGACGGATTGTATCATCATAGATGAAAACGACAATGAGCTTGGACCAAATAGCGTCGGGGAATTACTGATCAAAGGTCCACAAATCATGAAAGGATATTGGAACAACGAAGCCGAAACCGCGAAGGCCCTGCAAAATGGCTGGCTGTATACAGGCGACCTTGCCACGATGGATGATGAAGGATATTTCTACATCGTCGGCCGCAAAAAAGAAATGATTATTGTAGGAGGCTTCAATATTTATCCTCAGGAAGTGGAGGGTGTATTATACTCGCATCCTGATATTAAAGAAGCGGCAGTTGTAGGCATCCCTCATGAAGAAGAAGGCGAAATAGTAAAAGCATATGTTGTTCCGAAGGATGGAAGACAGATAGATTTAGAGGAACTGAGAGGCTATTGTTATACGAAATTAACTCCATATAAAGTACCAAAAAGTTTCGAAGTCAAAGAGACACTGCCAAGAAATACAGTAGGGAAATTGTTGAAACGGTTGTTAATAAAAGAAGAACTCGAAAAAAGGTAGCAAGACAGCAAGAAGCAATAAGCAATTATTTTTTATGGCATATAGACACCGGAGGGATCGGAATGAATTTTCGTCTTGACGAAGATATCGAATTTTTAAAAAGAAATGTGCGGGACTTTGTACAAACAGAAGTGGAAGCGGTAGCGATGCAAATCGAGGAGGAAAATACAATACCTTCGAAAATCATCGAAATGTCCAAAGAGCTTGGCCTTTTCGGTTTGAGCATACCGGAAGAATATGGCGGGCTTGGGATTGGGATGGTTGGGAAATGCGCTCTTTATGAAGAAATAGGGGCGACGCATAACGGCTACACCACCTTAATTGGCGCGCATACCGGCATAGGCACCGTCGGCATTGTCGAGATGGGCAATGAAGGGCAAAAGCAAAAATATCTGCCAAGTATGGCTAGTGGGGAAAAAATTGGCGCTTTTGCCCTGACAGAGCCAAGTGCAGGTTCAAATGCAACCAATTTAAAGACGACAGCCGTAAAAAAAGGCGATAAATATATTCTTAATGGAACCAAGCACTATATTACCAATGCCACGGAAGCAGACATCTTTACCGTTATGGCCGTGACGGATGCTTCAAAAGGCGCCAAAGGGATCACATCATTTATTGTAGAAAAAGATTTTCCCGGATTCAAGGTAGGAGCAGTGGAGAAAAAGATGGGGTTAAGAGGCTCCCATTCTGCTGAAGTGATTATGGAAGACTGTGAAGTCCCGTCTGAAAATGTCCTGGGAACAGAGGGACAGGGTTATGTGAACGCATTGAAAATTTTGGCGAACGGCCGGGCCGGGCTGGCCGCCCGCAATTTGGGCTCGTGCCAGAAACTGCTCGATTTATCAATGGCTTATGCGAAGGAACGGGTCCAATTTTACGTACCGATCATTGAGCATCAGGCAGTGGCTCACATGATTTCGGAAATGGCCATGGATATCGAGGCCTTGCGTTCGTTTACGTACAGAGTCGCCTGGATGGTCGATGAAGACATGAAGGTCATCAAGGAAGCCGCGATGTTGAAGCTATTTGGATCGGAAGTTTATAACCGTGTTGCTGATAAGGCGGTGCAGGTACATGGCGGAATCGGTTACATTTCTGACTACCCGATTGAAAGATTCTTCAGGGATGCGCGAATTACGAGAATTTATGAAGGAACATCGGAGATCCAAAAAAATATCATTGCGGGCCAATTGAAAAAAGATTACAGCTGAGGCAGAAAGGATCAAATTCCATGAAAAATGATGAAATTGTTATTGTAAGCGCAGTGCGGACACCTATAGGCCGGTATGGAGGTTCATTAAAAAACCTTAACTCCGGCCATTTAGCAAGCCATGTAATAAAAGAAGCGATTAAACGGGCGAATATCGAGGCAGAACAGGTAGATGAAGTGATTATGGGTGAAGTAAGGCAAAGCACTGAATCATCCAACGTGGCAAGGGTGGCCGCTCTTCGGTCAGGAATCCCGGATACAACGCCCGCCTATACCGTGAACAGACTTTGTGCGTCAGGAATGCAGGCCATTGCATCAGCTGTACAGCAAATTCAGTCGCGTCAGGCAGATATCGTCGTTGCAGGGGGAACGGAAAGTATGAGCTGCTCTCCGATTTATTTAAGGGAATCTCGTTTCGGGGGAGACCGCGCCCACCTCGTTGATTCTAATACGGAGGCTGGGCAGCAGCCAAAAGAAATATATGGCGATAATTTAGGAATGGGAATAACGGCTGAAAATGTTGCCGAAAAATATGATATTTCCCGTGAAGACCAGGATGCCTTCGCACTTGAAAGCCAACAACGCGCCGGGAAAGCCATCGCCCAGGGCAAATTTAAAGATGAAATCATCCCGATAGAAATAACGGAAAAGAAACATTCTTTTACATTTGATACCGATGAACATCCGCGACCTGAAACATCGATTGAAAAACTTTCTTCTTTGAAAGCGGCATTTCGAAACGACGGCAGTGTTACAGCCGGTAATGCATGCGGACGCAACGACGGAGCATCAGCTCTAGTGGTAATGAGCCATGCAAAAGCAAAGGAGTTGAGTTTGGAACCGCTTGCCAGAATAGTAGACTGGGCGGCAGTAGGGGTTCCACCTGAAATCATGGGGATCGGTCCGGTACCGGCCGTTAAGAAATTGCTGGAACGTACAGGTAAAACCCTGGAAGATATCGATTTGTTTGAATTAAATGAAGCATTTGCCTCCCAGGCTCTTGCGGTCATTCGCGAATTAAACCTAGATCAGGAAAAGGTTAACGTAAATGGCGGCGCCATTGCCCTAGGGCATCCAGTAGGATCGACGGGAGCGCGCATCGTGACCACCCTGTTGCATGAGCTGAAACGCAGAAACAATCAGCTTGGCATTGCCACCCTATGCGTAGGCGGCGGCCAGGGAATGGCAATCATGATTGAAAATATTGCTGAAATCTAATTTAGTTTCACCTAAGGGACGAACTGCACTTGAAGTAAAAAGATTTCTTGAAAGGGTGAGCAGGCTGTTAAAAGAAGATATTAATCTAGTAAAGGATAGTTTTCTGAACAGTCCCTTTTATAACCATTTAGGGCTTGAAATAATACAATTTCAAGATAATAATGTGAAAATCAAGCTGGCAGTAAAAGAGAATTTATTAAATGCAAACGGAACCCTGCATGGTGGAGTCCTTGCCAGCATGTTGGATTTCATCCAGGGGATGCTGCTTCGTTCTGTAACAAAAACCAAATGCGTGACCATAAGCCTTAACACCCACTTTCTGGCAAGTGTTACAGAGGGAGATGTATTCGCGGAAGCCAAGATCCTCCAGCTAGGCTATAAAATCGCTACCCTTGAAGGGCAAATCACAGATTCCGGCAACAAATTGCTGGCAAAAGGAATCGGGACCTTTAAGATTCTGAGAGAGTCCTGATTCCTGGCAATTTTTTTAATTGAAACTACAAGTAATAAGGCTCCGAGAAAAGGAACATAATTCCATTATTTTACGCAAAAAGATAATATTTTTGCAAAAACGACAAAATATTATCTTGAATATTCTGAATTTATTGTTTACTATCGACTTAAAGATACATACCAACTAGTTAGTATGTAAAACAGATAAATAGAATCCATGAAGGAGTGGGGAAAACATGAAAAGAGACGCAGTGATCGTTTCAGCTGTAAGAACGGCTATAGGCAGGCAGGGGAGTGCACTTGCAGGCATTCCGGCGCATGTTTTCGGCGCCGAAGCGATAAAAGAAGCGGTAAAGAGAGCCAACATCGATCCTGGGACCGTGGATGACGTCATTTTTGGAAATGTTCTCAGCGGGGGAGGAAATATTGCAAGATTGACAGCGCTTCAAACAGGATTATCACTAAACCTGCCCGGGTTGACCGTCGATCGGCAATGCGGATCGGGCCTAAACGCAATCAACCTAGCGGCACAGGCCATTAAGGCTGGTGACGGCGACATTTATATTGCAGGAGGCACGGAAAGCATGAGCCGAGCGCCTTACTTGCTCGAACGCGCAGAAAAGGCATATAGCGCGGCTCCTCCTCAATTTAGGAAATCACAGCTTTCTCCAAAGGAAATCGGGGACCCGCCAATGGGCATCACTGCTGAAAACCTGGTTGAAAAATATCAGATCAGCAGGGATGAACAAGATGAATTCGCGCTTCAAAGCCAAAAAAGGATGGCAAGGGCAATGGAGGAGGGCCGCTTTGATGAACAGATCGTTCCAATAAGCATCCCTGTCAGAAGAGGGGATCCAATCATTTTTAAGACTGATGAACATCCCCGGCCTCAAACGACAGTGGAAGCACTCTCCAAACTGCAACCAGCCTTTCTGAAGGGCGGTACAGTGACAGCAGGCAATAGTTCTGGGTTAAACGACGCTGCCTCCGCCCTGGTGATCATGTCCAGGGAAAAAGCCGAGGAGCTGGGGCTAACACCATTGGCGACCGTCCGTTCATACGCAGTAGCCGGTGTGGACCCAAATATCATGGGAATTGGCCCTGTTCCTTCCACAAGAAAAGTGCTGGAGAAAGCCGGACTATCATTGGGGGATATGGATGTCATTGAAATCAATGAGGCATTTGCCGGACAAGTGCTTGCTTGCAACAGGGAGCTCGAAATGGACCTTGAAAAAGTGAACATCAATGGCGGGGCCATCGCGCACGGACACCCCCTCGGCGCTACCGGAGCTATCCTTGCCACAAAAGCCGTTTATGAATTGAAGCGATCAGGCGGGAGGTACGCCCTGATCACCGCTTGTATCGGCGGGGGACAGGGGATTGCGACCATTCTGGAGCGCGGGTAAAAGTTATCGATTTTTAAAAATACCAATTGGCTGCTTGTGAGGAAGAACGGCCTTCGCTTCTCCCTCACAACCCAGCTGAATAAAGGACAAGCAACGATTTGAAGGAGGATGACAATTATGGCTTTGCACCCCCAAGCCCGTGCATTGCTCGATATCTTCGCTGCAAATTCAGCTCCGCCTCTTGAGCAACTGACCGTTTCTGAGGCACGCGCAGCCTATGCGAAAATGTGCAGCTATTTAAATAATCCCCAAGAGATTTTTCAAACAGAAGACCGGACAATAAAAGGATACAAGAATGATATATCTATCAGAATTTACACTCCCAGCGAAGAAGAAACACTCCCTGCACTCATCTATTTCCATGGCGGAGGCTGGGTCATCGGCAATCTGGAAACCCATGATGCCCTTTGCCGCGCCCTAGCTATTGAGTCTGGATGTAAAGTGCTTTCAGTAGATTACAGCCTCGCACCTGAAGCCAAATTCCCTAATGCTGTGGAGGATGCGTACCTTGCTGTAAAATGGGCAGCCGGGAACGCCGGGGAGCTAGGAATTGACAAATCGGCCATTGCAGTAGCAGGAGACAGCGCAGGCGGCAACCTTGCAACCGTTGTTTGTTATTTAGCCAACCAGCGAAAGGAGCCATCCATCATGTATCAAATGTTATTTTACCCTTCGACCGGCTATGCACGAACGCCTTCCTTTGATAAATACGGTGAAGGGTACCATTTGACCAAATCAACGATGAAATGGTTCCAGGAGCAATACTTGAATTCCCTTGAAGATACTCACAGCCCGTTGGCTGCCCCTATGATCATTCCAGACTCAGAAACGGGATTAATGCCACCTGCTTACATAATGACAGCAGAATATGACCCATTATGTGACGGTGGGGAAATGTATGCGAAAAAACTTCAAAAAGCAGGCGTGGAAACGATGTATGTATGTTATCCCGGCATGATTCATGGATTCCTGACCATGACGGAGCCGTTGGATGACAGTAAACGGGCAATCAAAGATGCAGCCCGGGCTTTAAGAAAGCAATTCTCAAAGAATGAAGCTTCATCCCTGTAAAATAGCAGGGAAACAGGAATATCGCCGCGCAAAACCAGCATGTTATATCAATAAAATTATCTTTGGTCAAAGGGGGATACAAATTGGAAATATTAATCCAACAGTTATTTAACGGCCTGACGATTGGAAGCGTTTACAGCCTTGTTGCTTTGGGGTTAACGCTGGTCTATGGAATCCTGCATATTCCAAATTTCGCCCACGGTGCCTTATATATGTTAGGCGGGTACATCACCTTAACAATGATGACTTCAGCCGGGCTTCATTATTGGCTGGCTATTTTCGTTTCGATCCTCGTAGTCGGATTGACAGGGGTATTGCTGGAAAGACTTGTTTTCCACCCGCTGAGGCACGCGCCTCCCATCCATGACAAAATTGCTGCAATCGGTATCCTTTTATTTTTGGAAGCTTTTGCCCAGTTCGTATGGGGCGCAGATTACCAGTCCATGCCAACTCCTTACGATAAAGTGATAAACCTTTTTGGCATCACCTTCACTTCGCAAAGATTATTGATCATCGTTTCCGCCATAGCCGTCATGATTTTGTTATACCTCTTCCTAAAGAAAACATTCATAGGCTCAACCATCATTGCCATGGCACAGAACCGGGAAGGAGCAAACCTGGTCGGGATAAATACGAACAAAGTTGCGATGCTCACATTTATGATTTCCGGTGCATTGGCTGCAATCGCCTGCTCGCTCGCAGCTCCTATCAATCTCGTATTTCCGGGAATGGGCCATTTGGTCATACTAAAAGCCTTTGTCATTATTATCCTCGGAGGGATGGGAAGCATCCCTGGAGCAATCGTTGGCGGATATATTCTTGGCTTTAGCGAAAGTTTAGGTGCTACATATGTTTCAAATGATTACAAAGACATCATCGCGTTCGTCCTGTTGGTCATAATCCTGTCTGTTAAGCCTACAGGGCTGTTTGCAAAGGAGGGAAGGTAAATGGCAGCCTTTTTCAATCAAAGAAATGTAATTGCCCTGCTTGTTTTATTTTCCGTGGCCTTTCCTTTTATCACACAAAACGAGTACTTTTTACATATCATGACACTCTCGTTTATCTGGATGATAGGGGTTTATGGTTTGAATTTACTCGCAGGATATACAGGCTATCTATCCCTTGCCCATGCAGGATTCTTTGCCATCGGGGCATATTCGCTCGGCTTATTGACAGTTAAGGCTCAAATGAACTTCTGGCTCGCGTTCGTGCTCGCTTGCCTTATTACCAGTGTAGTTGGTCTCTTCGTCGGATTGATCGCATTGCGGACCAAAGAGCATTTTTTCGCCATCTATACATTATGTGTCGGCTACATTATTTATCTTGTGATTGATAAATGGGAGAGCTTGACAGAAGGTGTGAGGGGATTAATCGGAATACCTGCCCCTTCGAACATTGGCCCGATTGCCTTTGATAATGCTCTTTCAATATATTACCTGGTCTTGACCATTTTGCTACTTGTCATTTTAGTAGTTTACCGCATTGTTCATTCCTTGAATGGAAGGACATATCTTGCGATCAGAAACAGTGAAGACCTTGCCCAGACCATTGGGATTTCTACAATGAAAAACAAGTTGACCGTATTTGTGCTTTCAACGTTTTTTGCCGGGTTGGCGGGTGCGCTTTATGCATCGTTTGTACGATTCATCGGCCCGGACATTGGTTCGACTGCAATCACGTTTGATTTGTTGACTTACCTGCTTGTCGGCGGGATTGGAACCCTATCAGGACCGATTGTCGGTACGATCATCATTGTGTGGGTTTCCCAGCAGCTTCAATTTCTGCAAGACTACCGGATGTTGATCTTCGGGCCGGTATTGACCCTGTTAATCATCTTCTACCCAAGGGGAATTGTTGGCGGAGTAGTGGATTGGCGACATAAATATCAGGAGAAAAAGAACAGGAAATTATCGGTCAATTCATTGGTGAAACCGGAAAAACAGGTGAAGGAGGGGTAAACAGATGTTTTTGGAAACAAAAAACCTGACAAAACAATTCGGCGGCTTGCGGGCGGTAAATTCCGTTGACTTTTCCATCGAGGAAGGGAAGATTAATGCGATCATTGGACCGAATGGAGCCGGAAAATCAACCTTTTTTAACTTAATCAGCGGGTTTCACCGACCCACTTCCGGACAAGTAATTTTCAAAGGGAAGGATATAACCACGCTTCCTTCCAACAAGATTGCTGAGCTTGGGGTCGCCAGAACCTTTCAAACAACGAATCTATTTGAACAATCAACCGTTTTGGACAATGTCATCGTCGGCCACCGCCTTCGGACAAAATCCAATCTTCTTGACGCAATACTCAGGACCAAGCGGTTGAAGGCAGAGGAAAAGCAATGCAAGGATAAGGCAATCGAGGTGCTGGACTTTGTCGGCCTGACCCATGTGGCACATAAACAGGCAGCCGGTATCTCCCAGGAAGAGAAAAAAAGGGTCGCCTTTGCCCTGGCACTGGCCACGGACCCTGAAATCGTGTTCCTCGATGAACCCGCAGCAGGCGTGAATCCAGACGAAACCGAAGGCCTTGCGGTCCTTATGCAGAAAATGGCCGAAAAAGGGATTACAGTCTGCCTAATCGAACATAAAATGTCAATGATCATGAAGCTGGCAGACAAAATCATGGTCTTAAATTACGGTGAAAAAATTGCGGAAGGCACACCTGAACAAATAAAAAACAATGAAGCGGTAATTAAGGCGTATCTGGGAGGGAGTGCCATTGCTTAAGCTAAACGGTATTTCTGTAAAATATGGAAGCTATACCGCCATCCAGCAGGTCAATATTGAAGTCGAAAAGGGAGACATAGTCGTCTTGCTGGGATCGAATGGAGCGGGGAAAAGCACCACGTTCCGGACAATAAGTGGGCTAAATAAGCCCTTTGAAGGGGAAATCGAATTTGAAGGACAATCAATAAAAGGCAGGTCACCCGATCGGATCGTCCAGTCCGGCGTTGTTCAATGCGCGGAAGGGAGAAAGTTATTCTCCGATATGTCCGTCCAGGAAAATTTGCGGATGGGCGCATATGTCCATCGCAGGAAGAAGGAACAAATCAAACAATCAATCGAACATGTATATGAGTTGTTCCCCATATTGAAGGATAAAAGGAACGATGCCGCTGGGTCGTTGAGTGGAGGGCAGCAGCAAATGCTCGCGATTGGAAGGGCTTTGATGTCCAAGCCGAAGCTCATGCTCCTCGACGAGCCTTCCGTCGGCCTGGCCCCATTGATCGTTGAACAGATGTTCGAGGTAATCCAGCAGATAAACAAAGAGGGGACAACCATTTTATTGGCGGAACAAAACGCCAATGCCGCATTAAAAATTGCTAATAAAGGCTATGTCTTTGAAAACGGTTCAATTGTCGTTAAGGGAAGCTCCGATGAGCTGTTTGCCAATGAGGAAGTGCGCAAGGCGTATATTGGGGCTTAAGCCTGACTGGAACAAAACATCCGCATTAAAGGAGGTGGTGCACGATACCATCTTATGTTCAAATCGAAAATATGCCAATTAGATAACAGAGGGGGAAAAGTATGAAAAAGGTCAAATTAATGTTTGTGGTAAGTCTAATGTTAACTTTAGTTTTTGCTTTGGCAGCCTGCAATAGCTCGAGCTCTACCAATTCATCATCCGGCGGCGGGGGCAGCAAAGATGGAAATACGGTAAATGTCGGTTTTAGCGGACCTTTAAGCGGACCGGCAGCGTTCTACGGTGAACGTACCTTAAACGGGTTGAAAATGGCTGCTGAGGAAATTAACAAAGATGGCGGTTTTGAAGTGAAAGGCAAGAAGTATAAAATCAATGTCGTTTCCCTAGATGACAAATATTTGCCAAATGAAACAGGTGCCAACGCGAAAAGGCTGATTCAGGAGCATAAGACGCCTATCATCTTTACTCCTCACAGCGGCGGAGTGCTTGCTTTGCAGGTATTTAATCAACAAGACAATTTTATCGTCGGAGCTTATACAAGCGAACCGAAAGTGACAGAATCCGGGAACAAACTGACAGTCCGGATCCCGCCTCGCTATGATGGCTATATCGAACCATTCAGTGAGTATACAATGGAGAGATTCGGCAAGAAAATTGCAGCTCTTCCAACCGCTTCCCAGTACGGCAAGGACTGGACAGAAAAGCTTCTTCCTCATTGGGAAAAAGCAGGCGGACAGGTCGTTTATAACTCGGCTATCGACTTCACAAAAGACACTGACTTCTTTACGATCGTAACCAATGCATTGAAAAAGAAGCCGGATGTCCTTTTCATCGGCGGTGCATCCGAACCGACTGCCAAAGTGGCTAAGCAAGCAAGGGAACTGGGCTTCAAAGGCGGCTTTATCATCATGGACCAGGCAAAGCTGGATGAAATGAAAAAAGTCACAGGCACATATGAAGCTCTTGAAGGCTCAATTGGTGTTTTGCCATTGGTCGATACCCAGAATCCAGGAACAGACCAATTCGTTAAGAACTATAAAGCAGAGCATAATGAAGACCCAGGGTCCGAGGCAGGATTGAACTACATGGCCATGAATGCTTTCGTAGAAGCCATGAAAGCGGCAGGATCTGTAGATGACCCTAAGAAAATCCGCGAAGCAATGGATGAAGGATTAAAGAATATTCCTGAAGAGAAAAAGGTATATGTGATTCCTGGCATAGAGGAAGACGGAGGCTTTCAATCGGATTTAATTGTCGGTGCTGTCGAGAAAGGGAAAATTGTTCCGATTGAAGTGGAGTAATTTCCGGATGACGCAAAATTGATCAAAACTAACAAGCCTGTTTCCTGTATTCATTGGGAAACAGGCTTTGTCGTCCCTAATTCCCAATAGTATATTATTAGGAAAATAGGTAAAAGAATGTTTTAATTATAGACAATAACAATAAGGGGACGAAACATGATCAGATTCGAAAACGTATCGAAGCAATATCCAGCTGGCACCCATGCCGTGAAATCCCTTAATTTTGATATCAAAGAAGGGGAGTTTTTCGTGCTTATTGGTCCTAGTGGGTGCGGAAAAACAACTACATTAAAACTGATCAACCGGTTGCATGAGTTGACGACTGGCTATATTTACATCGATGGAAAGAAAATCAGTGAGTATGATATTCATGAACTAAGATGGAACATCGGCTACGTCCTGCAGCAAATCGCTCTTTTTCCTCATATGAGCATTGAAGAAAACATCGCTGTTGTTCCTGAGTTAAGAAAATGGAGCAAGGATACGATCCGTAAACGAGTTGATGAGCTCCTTGAATTGGTCGGACTTGAGCCGGATACTTACCGGGACAGGAAACCAAAGGAACTGTCCGGTGGACAACAACAGCGCATAGGAGTTATACGCGCACTCGCTGCAGATCCCCAAATAATCTTGATGGATGAGCCCTTTAGCGCACTTGATCCGATAAGCAGGGAAAAACTGCAGGATGATTTGCTTCAGCTTAAAGAACGGATAAAGAAAACGATCGTATTTGTGACGCATGACATCCAGGAAGCGTTGAAGCTGGGGGATCGGATTTGTGTGATGCAGGATGGGGAGATTGTCCAAATTGGTACACCTGAAGAAATCACTTTGAAACCCGCAAACAACTTTGTCAAAGAATTTATCGGTGACCAAAAACCCGGCCTTTTGCTGGATGACTTTGTTGAAAAAGCATTGATGCAAATACCCGAAGAATCCGTTTCTGTGAATCCCAAGGCTGCAATCCCAGCATCTTCAACAGTAGAACAAGCGCTTAAAGTCCTCTCGCAACACGATGTATTGGCTGTAGAAAAAGAAGGGCAAATAATCGGAGTAATAAGCAGGCAATCCGTTATTCAGTATCTGGCTGAACGTTCGCGGGAAAGAGGGAAGCAACATGGCTAATTTTTCTCATGTATTTAGTGAAAGAAAGGCAGAACTAGCCGGAGCCGTTCTCGAACATATTCAAATATCATTCATTGCACTCTTTTTGGCAGTCATTATTGCCATCCCGCTCGGAATTTATTTGACCAGGCATAAACGGGCGGCAGAAGGGATTATCGGCGTAACTGCGGTTCTGCAGACTATTCCTTCACTGGCGCTTTTAGGTCTTCTTATTCCGCTATTCGGCATTGGTGCGATACCTGCCATTATCGCTCTTGTTATTTATGCTTTATTGCCAATCCTGAGAAATACATATACAGGCATCAACGAAGTGGATCCTTCCTTAATTGAAGCGGGAAGGGCAATGGGGATGAACCGTAGCAGGCTGTTAATGAAGGTGGAACTTCCTCTTGCCCTTCCTGTAATCATGGCAGGGATCCGGACGGCGATGGTGTTAATCGTTGGTACCGCAACACTGGCTGCCCTCATTGGTGCAGGAGGTCTTGGAGATTTAATATTGCTGGGCATTGACAGGAATAACACATCTCTTATCGTTCTTGGCGCTATACCTGCAGCCCTTTTGGCAATCCTATTTGATATATTGCTCCGTCAATTCGAGCGTATGTCCTTTAAAAAAGCGATGATTACTTTTGGCTCCCTATCTGTAGCCGGATTATTGATCATCTTTCTGCCGCTGCTTTCTGCCGGGAAAGAAAGGAACATTATAATCGCGGGAAAACTTGGTTCTGAGCCAGAAATATTAATAAACATGTATAAGCTGCTTATTGAGGAAAACACCGATTTACATGTTGAGTTAAAGCCAGGATTAGGCAAAACTTCTTTCGTATTTAATGCCTTGAGATCAGGAGAAATAGACATTTATCCAGAATTTACGGGCACAGCCATTTCCGAATTCCTCAAGGAAACCGCAGACAGTACGGACAGAAACGAAGTCTATAAACAGGCAAGAGAAGGCATGCTTGACACATTCAATTTGGAACTCCTGGAACCAACGGAGTATAACAATACCTATGCGCTTGCCGTACCACAGGCTATGGCAGAGGAAAATCAGCTTGAAACGATATCCGACCTTGGCAAGGTCCGCACGCAATTGAAAGCTGGCTTCACTCTGGAATTTTCCGACCGGGAGGATGGTTATCGGGGAATCCAAAAGCTCTATGGACTGACTTTTAGCAATGTAAAAACAATGGAGCCAAAGCTTCGCTATCAGGCCATTGAGTCTGGCGACATAAATCTCGTGGACGCCTATTCAACCGACAGTGAATTAAGGCAATACAAACTTACGGTACTGGAAGATGATAAGCATTTATTCCCTCCATATCAAGGGGCACCGCTGCTAAGGAAGGAAACGCTGAAAACTTATCCGGAACTGAAAAAGCCGTTAAACAAACTTGCCGGGAAAATTACGGATGACCAGATGCGTGAAATGAACTATCAAGTAAACGTAAATGGGAAAAGCCCGGCAGCAGTGGCCAAGGAATTTTTGCGGTCTGAAGGGCTCCTTGAAAAGTAAATAAAGTCCAGAATCAAATCCCAGCTTTACTTTTTATGGTAAAGCTGTTTTTTTATTAATTGCATCTTTTAGCTACAGCCAGTGAGGCAAATTCTTCGTATCCCAGAGGCTTCTTCAGGAAATAGTAACTACATTCAATACATCTTGATTTTACTTTTGGAGGATGAATGAATGCCAGAGCTTCCCGAAATGGAAAATTACAGGTTGTTGCTTTCTGAAAAAATAACAGGCCGCGTAATTACAGGAGTACATATAAATCGTGAAAAATCCATCAATGTCAGCATTCTACTATTCTGCGACAAGGTTATGAACCAAACGGTTGCCCGTATTGAAAGAAGGGCAAAACATCTATTGTTCCATCTGCAAAACGGCAGGGTCCTTCTATTGCATTTAATGCTCGGCGGCTGGATATATTTTGGAAGGGAAGAGGATAAGCCAGAAAGGACCATTAAAGTCCAATTGTGCTTCGGCGACCACCACCTTTACTTCATTGGTTTGCGTCTTGGGTATTTGCATTTATATGATGGAGATTCGGCAAGACAACAGCTGTCAGATTTAGGGCCAGAGCCATTGAATGGCGACTTCACGTTAGATATGTTTTTAAAAATGACCGCCGGTAAAAGAGGCCGGCTAAAGATGAAGCTTGTTGATCAACAATTCATTTCTGGAATTGGCAATTGCTACAGCGATGAAATTTGCTTTCACGCTAAGGTATTGCCGACTAGGGATATGAATGATCTGGCACAACCCGAAATAACCCAGCTTTATCATTCCATACGGTTCATTCTGCAACAAGCCATTAAACATGGAGGGTACATGGAGAATCCTGTCTATAAAGGAGACTCAATAACTGGCGGTTCTGATGCATTGTGCAAAGTGTATGACAGGGAAGGGGAAAAGTGCAGCCGTTGTGGTGCTGTTATCATTAAGGAAATCGTTTCTTCCCGTAAAGTGTTTTATTGCGGATCTTGCCAAAAATAGAATGAAATATCCAGAATGAACAGGACGGAGATATCATGAAATTCGGTAGCCATGTCAGTATAAGGGAAGGATATCTGGGAGCTGCCAAACGTGCTGCGTCAATGAACGCAGCAGCCTATCAATTTTTTCCAAAAAATCCAAGGAGCCTGACAGTCAAGGAATTCGATAAAATCGATGCTGAGCACTGCAAAGAGTTTTGCAAGGAGCATAACATGATTTCAATTGCCCATACGCCCTATCCAACAAGCCTGACACCTTCTGCGGGTAAAAAGGAGGCAGTAATCTCATCACTCATTAAAGATTTAGAGATATCCGAAGCTTGCGGGGCCACTGGAGTTGTCGTGCATTTTGGCAGCCAGATCAGCGAAAGCGATCCCTTGGCCAGCTATCGGTTAATGATTGAAATGCTTAACTCAGTCCTGGAACATTGGGATGGAATGTGTAAAATTCTTTTGGAAAACAATGCGGGAAAACCGGGGACAATAGGAACAACTCTTGAGGAGCTTGTCCAGGTTCGCAATCTTTGTGTTGAACCCGAAAAAATAGGATTCTGTTTAGATACCTGCCATGCCTTCGCGAGCGGGCTCTGGAATGGCGATAACTGGGATGAAGTAGTTGATAAGGGTGTTGGTCTGAATTATTTCGAGCACTTATACGCGATTCATTTCAATAACTGTAAATACCAGACAGGCCTTGGAATCGACCGCCATGCGAATATTTTTAAGGGAGGTTATATCAACGAGGAACAATTCTCTTCCCTATTAAATTCAGAAGTTTTAATAAACATACCCTTTATACTGGAGACACCGTCCAAGGAAGGAATTACCCACAAGGAAGAAATTTCTCAATTGCAGAAGAACCGGGGAAAATAAGTTGCATCGTAAAGAAGTGAATGTCCGGGAAGTCATCTAAATTCCAATCAAATTGATCTTGCGGTTGGATTTAACAGTTCCAATTACAGGGAAGCCCTAGGCGTTACAAGGATTCACCAGTTTCCTGCTTGTGTACCAGCTGTCCATAAGGATATAGATCTGGCAGGGAATGGTTGAACCATCTCCCTTGTAAGGGTATTCTTGCTTTTATATGAATCCCAAGTTCATGGTAAACCCCACTAAATTAGGGACGGAAATCCCAGGTAAACTAATAGCCTTTAGCCATAACAGATGCTGTAATGAGACAATACGACCAGACCCTTTTTCCTTCGGTTTGGGAGAAGTAGAAATCCAACGCTTCCATTGTTTTGGTGGAACGCTCCTTTTGGCAACCCGAATCATTGACTATCAGAAAGATGATCGACCTGTCGTCTACCTCCTTTTGGCAGGCGCGTCGGATGGAACAGATCAAGTGGTTCTTCTTACTGCGATGAACCCGGTGTGCTCACAGGTCATACAACTGAGGTCACGGTCCTTCCCGGAATGGGTCCGGATCTGTGTAATTGTCTTTCGTCCGGTAGACCCAAGATTCCAAGCATGATGGAAACAAGTGGATTGACTGGGGGTTGCCCAATAGAAAGTGACCATGAACTTAGACAACTCCTTTTTTCTGGAATTTGGTCGAGTGTAGAAACTTTCTAATTCCACGATTAAAGGAATGTCATTCTTGTTTTTATGAAATTTTCACTGCCCAACAAAAAAAAACTTCTGTGAAACAAAAAATGTAGATTCTTGAAAAAAAAAACCAAATCTGTTGACATGTTCTTTATATAGAACTAATATGTAATTATCAACCATTATCTAAAACAACCTATTTGTTAATTTGATTCCCTTTTCAAACCTTTTTAAACATGAAACGTTCTTGATTAAGAATAACACAGACGTGATTATTACATTCAAAAAAGATCAAATCTGTAAAATTTTTAGTAGCAGGGTATATTTTTTTGGAATGTTGTTCTTGTTCGAGAACAAGTTTGTTCTAAAGAGAGATAATAATGCGGTGATGTCTCCTTACCGTTATCAAAGGAGGCACTCGATCATGCTGTGGGTTGAAAAAACCTTAGACGCCAGTCGTCAAGAGTGTGATGTGAGGAGGGGTTAGATGCCCCATTATTAAAATAAAATATTAAATTATGCTGTTTCTGCTAGAGAGACCTCATAATTTAGTATTTTATTTTACTTAGAAAAGGAGCTGTAAGATGAAGAATCAATGTCCTAAAAGTATTACAAAATCCATCAGGTATATTAAACAAGAGGCCACTACTAAACAACTCGAAGAATTTGAAAGGATGTTGAACCGTGCAATTAAAAGGCGAAAAGACATCTTAAGAAATAAGCAAAATACAACTATTTTAGAATAAGAAGGGATGGAGGTAGATGACTTATAGGCAAAGATTATCATTATTCCTATTAATTGATACTTGTATTGTATTTACGGCCATATATTTCAGCCGTTTCCTTGTCGACTCTAGCTTTTATGTAGTGACTATTCCTGTTATCACCAGTTGTATTGTAATATTACTTAGTTTTTGTCTTTTTTCTTTTCAATTTCATCTATACAGAAAATCATGGGAATATGCCAGCATTGGGGAATTAATCATCATATTCAAGACTGTCACAGCAACTATTTTAACCACAGTTCTTGTGCAGAAAATTGTTTTTGGTGAAGTATTTTCTCGCCTTCTTACTGTAACGTGGTTATTGAATATGCTCCTGATAGGCGGTTCAAGATTTTGCTGGAGAATTTACCGTGATCAGTATCTAACGAAAAAAACGAACAAAAAACGGACGTTGATTGTGGGAGCCGGAGCGGCAGGTACAATGGTCGCCAGACAACTGCTAAAAAGAAATGAGTCCGAATTGATGCCTACCGCTTTTATCGATGACAATATCAAGAAGCAAAATTTGGATATTTTGGGGATACCGGTAGTTGGAGGTGTTTCTAAAATATTGGAAGTTGTCCGAAAAATGGGTATTGAACATATCATTATAGCCATCCCTTCATTACAAAGGCGGGAATTAAATACAATCTTCCAAGAATGTGCCAAAACGGGAGTAAAAACACAAATATTGCCTATGCTGGAGGACTTGCTGACGGGAAAAATTTCAGTTAATAAATTGCGGGATGTAAAAGTGGAAGATTTACTGGGCAGAGAGCCCGTTGAATTGGACATTGAAAAAATCTCAGAGTATGTTACGGATAAAGTTGTCTTAGTGACAGGCGCCGGGGGTTCAATTGGATCCGAAATTTGCCGGCAAGTCGCCAATTTTAAACCTAAGAAGCTCATTCTCCTTGGCCATGGCGAAAATAGTATTTACAACATTGAGATGGAATTAAAAGCAATTCTTAAATATAAGGAAATTGAAATTCTTCCAGAAATTGCTGATCTACAGGATTATGGAAAAATGATGACAGTGATGGAAACCTATAAACCACATGTTGTATACCATGCTGCTGCCCATAAGCATGTACCATTGATGGAACATAATCCAGAAGAGGCTGTGAAAAATAATATCATTGGCACAATGAACGCAGCGAATGCAGCAAGAACCTATAACGTACAAACATTCGTTATGATTTCAAGCGATAAAGCGGTCAATCCTACAAGTGTGATGGGTGCAACAAAGAGGCTGGCAGAAATGGCCATACAGCAAATAAATATGGAAAGCGAAACGAAATTTGTCGCCGTCCGCTTTGGAAATGTATTAGGAAGCCGGGGCAGCGTCATCCCGTTATTTAAAAAGCAAATAGAGAAAGGAGGCCCGGTAACAGTTACCCATCCTGACATGATCCGTTACTTTATGACCATACCAGAAGCATCCAGACTGGTTATCCAGGCAGGGGCACTTGCCCAGGGAGGGGAAATTTTCGTGTTGGACATGGGGGAACCTGTGAAAATTGTCGATTTAGCAGAAAATTTAATAAAACTTTCAGGGCAGACCGTAGAAGAAATTGGCATAAAATTTACCGGGGTACGGCCTGGAGAAAAGCTTTTTGAAGAACTGTTGAATCATGACGAGATTCATCACGAGCAAATCTTCTCAAATATTTACATAGGGCAAGCCAGGCAAATTTATTCGGATGAAATTGAAGAGCTTATATCAACCTATTTAAATTTAGACAAAGAAGTATTACGGAAGAGGCTGTTGGATCTGGCAAACAACAGGGTGGTTCCTCAACGCTTAATGTCTGTATAGATTTAACAAAATATAGAATTGACAAAGCACTTCCTATTTTTTTTATAATGGAGGTATTTTTTTGGTGATACTGGTTACTGGAGGAGCGGGATTTATTGGGAGTCATACCTGTGTAGAACTTATACAAAATGGCTATGAACTGATTGTTATCGATAATTTTTTGAATAGCCAGCCGGAATCTCTGGATCGGGTAAGGGAACTAACCGGACGGAGTTTTAAGTTTTATCAAGTAGATATGTTGGAAGAAGATCAACTTGAACAGGTCTTTTCGGAAAATGACATAGATGCAGTGATTCACTTTGCAGGGCTTAAGTCTGTAAGGGAATCGGTCAATAATCCTCTTTTGTATTATAAAAATAATCTAATGAGTACCATCATCCTTTGTCAGCTGATGCAAAAATACAAGGTAAAAAACTTAGTGTTCAGTTCATCAGCAACTGTGTATGGTCATCCGAAAAAAGTACCGATAGCAGAAAATTCCCCTTTAAAAGCACTGAATCCATATGGAAGGACAAAGCTGGTAATTGAAGAGTTGCTGCATGATCTATATGCATCAGATCCGGAATGGAGTATTGCTTTATTAAGATATTTTAACCCGATTGGTGCCCATTCAAGCGGCCGGTTAGGAGAAGACCCAAATGGCATCCCAAACAACCTGATGCCATACATTACGAAAGTTGCGGCAGGGAAGCTGCCTCTGCTTAAGGTTTTCGGAGATCAATATCAAACTGTCGATGGCACCGGAGTAAGAGATTATATCCATGTCGTTGATCTGGCGATTGGCCATCTTCTGGCACTTGAAAAAACTTGTCATTCATCAGGTATAAATGCTTATAACCTAGGAACAGGCCAAGGCCATAGTGTGCTGGAATTAGTGTCCGCCTTCGAATCCGTTACGGGGCTTAAAATTCCCTATGAAATTACCAGTCCACGGAATGGTGATGCAGCGATTTGTTTTGCCGATCCAGAAAAAGCCCGGCAAGAACTTGGTTGGAACGCAGAGAAGGGAATCGAAGAAATGTGTGAAGATTCATGGAGATGGCAGTTTAATAACCCTGATGGTTATATCCAAGATGAAGATCATCGTAAAACGAAGAACGAGGATTTTTTTGTCAACAAACGAAAAGAAGGCCTGGTGAAAGAATTTGGATGAAGATCAACTAAACCAAGAAACATTTAAATGCATTTTGTCCGATGCCTATAAACGAGGAAATGAAGTAGAAAACATCAAGGTTTTGGTTTTAATAGAAGAAATTAAGAAGCAAATTATTTCTGCGCAAAAAAGTTGGAAGTGAACACATTAACAGATTGGTACGGAAGCAACTCCACTTAAATCGTTGCCTAACAATGTAGAAATATCCTCAAGACCAATGAGAAAAAAATTCATTTTAGATTTTTCATAAAGAGAAATGTTTACCCTCAGGATCTAATTTATCATTCAAGGATACAATTTAGAAAAATAATCAAATCAACACAAGAAATGCCTTCAATCAAAACAGTTAGAGGGGGAATGACGTGTTAGGTCGAATTGTTACGGCAAAATAGGATAAAGAGGTAAACCAATGATCGGAAAAAAAATAGCTGAAATTCGAAAAAAAAGAGGGTATAGCTTATCGGAGCTTGCAAAAATGGCGAAAGTATCAAAATCATACCTAAGTAATATTGAGAGGGGACTTAACAAGAATCCCTCCCTCCAGGTCATGATAAGGATTGCAGCTGTATTAGAGATTGATCTCGTTACATTATTGAAAGCTGAAACTGACCTAGAAACAAATCTTTACATTGAAAAAGAGTGGGTCGACTTTGTAAATGAACTAAAAGAATTAGGACTTGACAAGGAACAGATTCAACAATACAAAACGTTGATTGAATTTATTAAATGGCAAAACCAGAATTCGGATCGCAAATAAAACCTAAAGTATAGATATAGAAGTTAATCAAGAGATGGAGGTAAAAATGAATAAATATATTGTTCTATTATGTGGGGGAATTTGTTTAGTTATCTTAATTTTCGGACATCTCCACTGGAAAAAAATAAATGAATCAGCTGCTATGGAGGTGAAAATAGCTGCTGAAAAAAACCTTAAAAAAGAACAAGAGCAAAGGGAGGCTTTAATTAATAGATTAACACCCAGCAAAAACAAGCCTCAATCATTAATGGATTTTTTAAAATACAGGGCCTTAACTCAAGAAAAGGTTGTTGTTACAGTTTTAGGGAGCAATGGTACGGTCGGTACGGGTGCGAGTGATTCATCTAAGGCATGGCCGGCACTCTTGGAGAAAAATTTACGATTTTATTCTCCCGATCTGGAATCATTAAAGATAAATAAACGGGGCTATTCAGGTTATTCAACATCTGACTTATTAAAAAGCAAAAAAACCGATGTAGTGATTAATGATAATCCAGACCTGGTTATTTTTGAGAATTCTTTGATTATCAATCATGTAAAATCAATAAGTATTAAACAAACAAATGAAGATTTGAAAAATATTATGTCCATCCTGCAGAAAAGCCTTCCTAATGCAAAAATTTTAATTATGTCTCCAAATCCCATTTCCAATAGTAAAAATAAAAATGAACTAGGGCTTACTTACTTAGATTATATTAAAGAGTCTGAGAAGGAGATCAATAAAAATAAATGGGCGTATTTGGACACCATGGAAGGCATGGAAAAAAAATTAAAAGACCATAATAATTTATTGGTGGATATGTTAGCTTCAGATTATGTAAACCCTAATGATTACGGCAATTCATTATGGTTTGAAGTTTTGTTTGATCATTTTAAAAGAAGATCTCAAATTAGATTGGCTGGAAATAGATAAAGTTTTACCCAAACAATTAACAATTTGGAGGTCATTATGCAGGATACTATCAATTTAAAACAAGTTTTTACTATTTTAAAAAAGAGTTGGAAGTTAATTACGCTGATAACAATGATTGCTGTGTTGATAAGTGGTTTAATTTCTTATTTTGCATTGACGCCAGTATATCAGGCTACTGCACAAATTTTGGTAAATCAGAAAAATTCGGAGAGCCCGCTTGACATCACCCGGATGCAAGGAAATGTGGAATTGATCAATACGTATAGCGAGATCATCAAAAGCCCTGCCATATTAGAAAAGGTTATCGAACAGCTGGCATTATCACAAGGGGTTGCTCAGCTTAATCAAAATATTTCAGTTACCATCCAAGAAAATTCCCAGGTTTTTTCTTTGTCAGTGAAAGATAATGATGCGACTAAGGCAGTCGAGATTGCAAATGCAGTGTCTGAGACATTTCAGAAAGAAATTCCAGGCATAATGAACGTTGATAATGTAAGCATTCTTGCAAAAGCGAAATTCATAAAAAATCCTGCTCCCGTTAGCCCCAATCCAATAATGAATATCGCAATTGCATTGGTGATCGGCTTAATGTTTGGAATAGGCTTAGCTTTCCTTTTGGAGTATTTGGACAATACATTGGTTAATGCCCAAGATGTAGAGGCCGTACTTGGATTGCCAGTGCTTGGGTCGATTCAAAAAATCTCTCAAGAAAAACTGAAAAAAGATTCTACAATACAAAAAATGGTAGGTGAACCACTTGAGTCGCAAGTTGAAAGGTAAAAATACTAAAGCGGTTAATTTAATTGCCTATAATCAACCAAAGTTGCACATTACTGAACAATACCGGCTAGTCAGGACGAATATCCTTTTTTCCTCGGTGGACAGGAACTTAAAAACGATTATAGTCACATCACCGGAACCCTCTGAAGGAAAAACAACAACAGCTGCCAATCTGGCCATTGTTCTAGCACAACAAGGAAAGCATGTATTACTCGTAGACGCAGATCTAAGAAAACCCTCTGTTCACCATTCGTTTAAGGTTAGCAATATTCAGGGTTTAACCAGTGTGCTTACAAAGAAAACTGATTTAGAGGAAGCAATATATAAAACACACGTTCCATTTCTTAATATTTTAACAAGCGGGCCCATACCGCCAAATCCAGCGGAGATATTAGACTCTAAGGCAATGGAAATGATCATTGAGAAACTTAAAGGGATGTTCGAATTTGTAATTTTTGATACACCCCCTGTACTAGCTGTAACAGACTCACAAATCATAGCTAATAAATGCGATGGAATTGTGATGGTGGTGGCCAGTGGAAAGACTAATAAGGAACACGCAGTTAAAACAAAAGAATTGCTGGAAAAGACAAAGTCCAAGATTATTGGTGTTGTTGTGAATGGAGTGGACTCAAAAAGAGACGGCTATTATTACGAATACGGAAAAAATTAAGTACCTATATGAAAGCATATATATTTCCGTTAAAAGTAGAAAAAATCTCTTCCATCAAATACCTCTCCATAATTTCTTTTTGACTTTTTCAGAGGGGTAAATAAAATGCCTAAGCGGATCACCTTTGAAAGATGCAGCGACCGGATCACGGAAGTAACGAAACCCCTGAAAGAACAATGAAAATCCCTCATTACTTCCAAAGAAATGATTGGGATTGTAGACGAATGGCATTACCCTGGAAGGATTCGAAAATTCCATCTTTGACATTATGGCATACGAGAATAACAATCTGTTCAATTTCATCCGCGAACAGGGAATTAACCATTTTTTAAAGGAGATTCGTTTATGCATAAATTAAAGAATTATATCAAATCATTTCGTTCTTTCGGGAGAAAAGTTCGTCTGGATAAAGATATTAAACTGTTGAAAGATGAAAAAGTAACTGTAATTAGTCAGAATTGTAATGGTGGAATTTTTTTACATGATCATAAAATGAAATTCTTGACTCCTACCATAAATTTATATTTTTCAGTCCCTGATTTCATTAAATTTTGTAAAAACATCGAACACTATATCCACACCCCGATGGAAAGAGTTGATTCAAAAGAATATTCTTATCCTCTAGGTAAAATTGATGATATCATTATTCATTTCGTACACTATCATAGCTTTGATGAAGCAAAAGAAAAATGGATAGAGAGATGTAAAAGAATTGATTCAGATAATCTATATCTAATGATGACTGACAGGGATGGATGTTCTTATGAAGATTTAACAGAATTTGATAAACTGCAATGCAAAAATAAAGTTGTCTTTGTCAATAAGCCATATAAAGAAATTAAATCCGCTTGTTATGTTAAAGGATTTGAAACAGAAAGTTATATCGGAGAGATTTATTCATGGAAAGGCATATTTGGCAAACGGGTTTGGGACGATTGTGATTTTAATTTTGCTAATTTTATAAAAAGCTAAACAAAGAACCCTATGTAATAAGTATATTTTTTAAACTAAATATCACAATCAATATCCCGTCTGAGAATAGGAGGCTTGGAGTTTTGATCGATATACACTGCCATATTCTCCCTTATATAGATGACGGTCCCAGTAATTTTCAAGATTGTTTGGATATGGCGAGCAGGGCAGTTAGTTCAGGAATCACTCATGTATTCGCGACACCGCATCATCTGAATGGACGTTATGAAAATCCTAAAATTGAAGTTCTCCGCGATGTAAATAATTTTAATAAGCTTTTAAGCCAGTTGGATATCCCTCTAGTGGTCCATCTGGGCCAGGAATTAAGAATTCACCCCGAATTAGTGAATTCACTTGAGAATGATGAAATACTCACCCTCGATAACAGAGGGAAATACTTATTGTTAGAACTTCCATCTGGGGAAGTTCCTTCTTATGCACAAGAACTTGTATATGAACTCCTATTAAAAGGAATTACACCGATTATCGCACATCCGGAAAGAAATTTGGGAATTATAGAGGATAGCAATCTTCTATTTGAATTAGTTCAAGAGGGAGCATTGACCCAACTTACCTCTGGAAGCATTATCGGACATTTCGGAAAAAAAATAAAACATTTTTCAAATAAAATCATCGACCATCATTTGGCACATTTCGTCGCATCGGATGCCCATAATAACGGTTCAAGAAGGTTTACCCTTCAAGAGGCTTATGAAGCTATCACGAAAACATATGGAATCGGGTACACAATGTATTTTAAGGAAAATGCGGAACTGCTCATCAAGGGGCAATCCCTTTCGATCTCACAACCACTTCAAATGAAAAAAAGGATTTTGGGCATCTTTTAGAAATCAGCAATTCTAAAAGATTAGGCTTGTAATAAACTATTATCGAATATTTCTAAAAAGGTGCAAATTTATTCAGATAAACCTAACAATAGAAGGGAGCCTATTCATGAATATTCCATTTTCCCCTCCCGATATATCAGATATTGAATTGAATGAAGTTATTGATACATTAAAATCAGGGTGGCTGACAACTGGACCAAAAACTAAATTATTTGAAAATAAAATTGCGCAATATACCGGCACCTCTATGGGAGTATGCTTAAATTCAGCTACAGCTGCCATGGAACTAACCCTGAGATTATTAGGGGTGGGAGAAGGTGATGAAGTGATTACTTCTGCCTATACGTATACCGCAACTGCGAGCGTAATAGAACATGTTGGAGCAAAAATTGTTCTTGTTGATACAAAGAAAAATTCCTTTCATGTGGATTATGAGCAGTTAGAGAAAGCTATTACTCCTAGAACCAAAGCTATTATACCTGTTGATATTGCCGGTGTGATGTGTGATTACGAAAAGCTATTTGAAATCGCCAATAAAATGAGGGGGCTGTTCAACCCTTCAAATAAACTGCAAAAAGCTTTAGGAAGGATTATTATAATCGCTGATGCTGCTCATTCATTTGGTGCAACATATAAAGGAAAAAGAAGTGGAAGTCTAGCGGACTTTACATGTTTTTCTTTCCACGCAGTAAAAAATATCACGACTGGTGAAGGGGGCGCCGTAACATGGCGCGATATACCCGGTATTGACAACCAGGAAATATATAATCACTTCATGCTTTTATCACTTCATGGCCAGTCAAAGGATGCTCTTGCCAAGACTAAGCTGGGGGGATGGGAATATGACATAATTATCCCAGCTTATAAATGCAATATGACGGATATTATGGCTTCTCTTGGACTTGGCCAACTGCAAAGATATCCCGAGCTCCTGGAACGTAGAAAGCAGATCATCAAGATGTATGATAAAGCTGTAAAGCAAGCAGGCATTGAAGTGATGGAACATTACACTGATGAATATTCGTCCAGCGGCCATTTGTACCTTACAAGAATTCCGATAAAAAACGAATCACTAAGAAATGTGTTAATAGAAAAAATGGCAAAGAGAGGCATTGCCACCAATGTCCATTACAAACCATTGCCAATGCATACCGCCTATAAAAAGTTAGGATTCCAAATCAATGATTTTCCTAACGCTTTTGACATGTACAGAAATGAGGTTTCTCTTCCGTTGCACACTCAATTGAAGGATGAGGATGTTGAGTATGTGATTAATAACTTCCTGGAAATTTTAAAGGAGTCAATCTATCACTATGTTACTTAGAAAATGGGAAGAGTTGCCGAAACATATGAAAAATGAACATGTTCGAAAGTATTATGATGTGTTGGAACGACAAAAGACTAGCCTCATCATCAAACGATTGTTTGATATAGTCTTTAGCCTTTTAATTTTAATTGTACTATTATTCCCTGTATTTTTGATCATCTGTATCATGATTAAACTGGATTCCAAGGGACCCATTATGTTTCGACAGGTGAGGATTACCCAGTACGGCAGGGAATTCAGAATCATGAAATTCCGGACAATGGTAAATAACGCTGAAAATCTCGGTACACACGTAACAGTGAATAATGATAACAGGGTAACTAAAGTCGGAAAAATACTCAGAAAATACAGACTTGACGAAATTCCACAGCTTTTTAATATACTATCCGGTGATATGAGCTTTGTGGGAACAAGGCCTGAAGTCGTTAAGTATGTCGAAAAATATACAGACAGTATGAGGGCAACTCTCCTTCTGCCAGCCGGGTTGACTTCAGAAGCAAGCATTGTGTATAAGGATGAAGAAAAATTACTTACCAACGTTGCAGATATAGATAAAGCATACCTTGAGGAAGTACTGCCCCAGAAAATGGAATTCAACCTAAGAAGTATTGAAGAATTTAATTTTCCAGGTGAAATTAAAATGTTAGTTAGAACCATCATAGCTGTTGGGAGAAAAGACAGTAATAGCAAGACAACCTCCCAAATTGCTGCAGCTATGGCAGAAACGAACCTTACAAGGCTCAGTCGAATGATTGATAAAACTTCAAACAACCTGGCCGTATCAGTTGTAATGCCGGTATATAACGAAGAAAATTATATTGAAGGATGCATTTCGTCTTTGATAAAGCAGGACTTCCCAAAAGATTCTATGGAGTGGTTATTTGTCGATGGTTATTCCAAGGACAATACCAAGCAGATTTTGGAAAACTACAAACAAAAGTTTCCCAACTTAATAAAAATACTAGACAATCCCCACAGGACGGTTCCATATGCCATGAATATCGGGATCAAAGAGGCAGTTGGCAAGTACATCATTCGCCTTGACGCACATGCAGAATACGCTATCGACTACATATCAAAATGCGTACATTATCTGGAGACGACAGATGCCCAGAATGTGGGAGGGGTGGCTATAACTAAAAGCAGGGGATTTGTTGGAAATGCAATAGCGCTAATGCTGTCATCCAAGTTTGGCGTTGGCAATTCTCAATTCAGGACAAATGGAAAAAGCGGATCAGTCGACACTGTACCTTTTGGAGCATTTCGCAGAGAAGTGTTTGAAAAGTATGGCCTTTTTGATGAAAGATTGACCAGGAATGAAGATAACGAATTGAACTATCGTATAAGAAAAAACGGAGGGAAGATTTATTTGGCGGATGATATAAAGCTTGCATATTACTGTAGGGACAGTATTAAAGGCATTGTCGATATGGCAGTAAAAAATGGGAAATGGAACGTAATTGCATCCAGGCTATGTCCAGGGGCCATGGGAATTAGGCATTTTATTCCATTTTTATTTTTGCTGTCCCTAATAATCCTGCCAGTACTTACAATTAAAATTCCAGTTTTCGGCTGGCTGCTGGCAGCCGAACTGGGTCTCTACCTTCTATTAAATATAGTATTTTCAATCAAGGCAGCATCAGAAGCAAAATTCGTACCATTGCTGATTATATTATTTCCTGTCTTTCATATTTCGTACGGATTTGGTTCCCTAATAGGGTTAGTAAGAGGCGTTAAATGAGAAAAGGAGAAGATAATGGAAATCGAAGTTTTGGTATCAACAATGCACCAAGTAGATATGTCCCTGGTAAATAAAATGAATATAAATGGAAACGCCCTAATAATAAACCAATGCAAGAAAACCGATTATACAGAACTTAAAGAAAAAAACAGGCATATTAAAATGTATTCATTTAATGAAAGAGGCATCGGCCTAAGCAGGAATTCCGCGTTAATGAGGGCTACAGGAGATATATGCATTTTAGCTGATGATGATGTTGTCTATGATGATCATTATCAAAACATTGTATTAGATGCTTTTAAGCATAACACTAAAGCAGACATAATACTTTTTAATGTCCCCAGTCTAAATAAAGATAGGCAAGGGCCAATGGAAATTAATAAAGGTTCGACTATTAATTATTTTAATTTTATGCGATATGGAGCCGTTAGTATTGCATTTAGGAGAGAAAGTGTAATCAGAGCCAATGTTTTTTTCTCTTTATTATTTGGTGGCGGTGCTAAATATAGTGCGGGTGAAGATACTTTATTTTTATATGAATGTCTAAAAAAGGGGTTAAAAATTTATAAATATCCTGCTCAAATCGGTATTGTTACTCAAGAAGATTCGACTTGGTTTACGGGTCATAATAAAAAATATTTTATTGATAAAGGTATTTTTTATGCTACTCTATCAAAAAAATTATCGTATTTGCTCATCCTTCAGTATGCAATAAGGAGGCATAATTTGTATAAAGACGAAATGGGATTGATACAAGCTATTAAATATATGATCGAAGGTAAAAGGAAGCATTTAGTTTAATCAAAAGCTTTATATCCTAAAGTGATTATAAATCCATAAAATATTATGATGGAGACTAGTATGATAAATGAAAAAAAAAAAGTCCTGTTTGTCAATAATAACCTTGTAGCAGGTGGAGTCCAGCGTTCTTTAGTCAACTTGATTCATCAAATTAAAGATGAATATGAAATTACCCTATTTGTTTTTAACTGCAGTGGAGATTATGCCAAACTAATACCTCCTGAAGTGAAAGTCATTGAAGCGTCGCCATTTTTAAAATTACTTGGTATGTCTCAAGCCCAGACTAAAAAAATGGGAATTATATTCTATGTAGCAAGAGCTGCTTGTGCATTATACACAAAGATTTTTAGTAATCATTTCCCTTTATCCTTTTTAGTTTCAACTCAAAAAAAGTTATCAGGGTTTGATGTCGCCATTTCATTTTTACACAACGAGAATGAAAAAATCTTGTACGGGGGATGCAATGAGTTTGTTTTAAAGAGAGTAAAAGCAAAACAGAGGATTACATTCATCCACTGCGATATTTTAAATAATGGAACAAATACAGCTCGAAACCGATCCATATATAAATATTTTGACAAGATTGCTGCTGTCTCAGAGGGATGCCGCCGGAATTTTATAAAAGCAGTTCCCGAATTAGAAGAAAAAACTTACTGTGTTTATAACTGCCATAATTTCTCTGAATACTATGACAAATCAATCATTAATCCCATTGAATATCCATTAGATTGTTTGAATATTGTAACAGTTGCCAGGCTAAGCCCTGAAAAAGGGATTATAAGAGGGATAAGTATTATCAAACGCCTTATTAAAGAAAATTACAGAATACGTTGGCATATAATCGGTGGAGGTCCCCAACGAAGCGAAATTGAAAAAGAAATTCTTAACAACAATTTGTCAGAACACATCATCCTTTATGGAAATCAAGAAAATCCATACCGATATATCAAAAACGCGGATGTATTTCTTTTACCATCAATTCATGAAGCGGCTCCAATGGTATTTGAAGAGGCTAAGTTCCTAGGTGTACCCATAATTACAACAAACACCATATCCGCTAGGGAAATGATAAGAGAGGGCAAAGAGGGTATTGTATCTGGAAATAATGAAGAAGAATTATATAACTCTTTAAGGAGAGTTGTGGATCAGCCAGCAATCCTTCAAAAGTATAAAGAATATTTAAGAATACAAAATTTCAGCAATGAAACAGCTATTAAGCAGTTTAGTAACTTGATATAGTACGAGGAGCTGGAAAAATGGAACAAGTAAGGAAAAAGAATATTAAATTATTGATTTTATGCTTACTAAACATAATTATCCTCTCTATTGGCCATAGCTATGACAATCAAATGTTGCTTTTCGGTTCATTACTATTATTTACGGGGATAACATTGATTGCGAACAAAAAATACTTCTTGCCAATCATGCTCTTCTATCTTCCTTGGTCGCCAGTATTAAAGACAGGTCCTGAATCGTTTACATTCTTTACACTTGTTGTTCCATGCGTCTTAGTACTGATAACGTGGAGGTTTTTTAAAAAAGAGCTTTATCGTATTCAGTATTTATTTCTTCTATTCTTTTTTATTGGTTATACCCTGCTAGTTAAACTCTTTAATGGTTTTTCTTTTGATATGTCTTATCTGTTCTTTATTATGATGCTAATTTTCATTCCCGTTTATATAAGTATATACAAGCAGGAAATTGATTTTGAAACATGCGTACTATACTTAACTACGGGGGTTTTATCGGCTTGCATTTCTGCCAAAACACTAATGAATTTCCCGCATATGCTTGCCTATATAGATGTGTATAAATGGGAAGATATTGGTTTAACCAGGTTAAGCGGTTTTTATGGTGATGCTAACTTTTACTCAGTAAATATCATTGTCGCCATTGCGTCACTTTTAATCGTCCTTTACAAAACCAGGACCAGTATGTTGATAACACTGCAAATCATTTCAATATTGGCATTATTGTATTATGGTATGCTTTCTGTTTCAAAAATGTTCTTATTATGTATCGCTGGAATCATTGCACTTTGGATATTCAGTCTGGTCGTGGCAAAGCGGAATATCTTTTATAAGTTTGGGGTGGCTATAACAATATTAATTGTCTCAGGCATTGCTGTTGCAAATCATCTTTTCACTGAAGAATTCAACCTTTATTTAAAAAGATTCACAATGATCTCGGATGCTCAGTCACTTACCACAGGAAGAACCGACCTGTACGATATGTATATTCATTATCTATTTTCCAATGGTGATCGATTGTTTTTTGGAGAAGGATTGACGTCAAAGTTATTGAATGGGAAAAGCTCTCACAACACTTTAATACAGATCATTTATCAAGTGGGAATCATTGGTTCAGGTTTTTTTATTGTATGGTGGGGCATGGTTGGCTCTATTTTATCTAATAAAGTGAAATTAGGTCCCTCTGAAATCCTCAATCTTTCAATCTTGATATTTGCATGCATCCTGCCTTGGTTAGTATTGGATATGCTTTACTTTGATGAGTTTTTTTATTTAACGCTTTTGATCATACTCGCAAGGAACTATTTAACACCCAACAGTGATAATGTTACCAGTGCTGAAATAATCGCTCATCGAAATTAAAAATACTCCTGTTCTTTTTGGACCTTTGAAAGAAATGATGCTAGATGATTTTTTTTCACCATATCTTGTTCCAACGGACAGTAAAAAGGGGAAATTTAACATGGATGTATTAGTTAGTATAAATTGCATTACTTATAACCATGAAAACTATATAGCTGATGCAATTGAAAGTTTTATTATGCAAAAAACAAATTTTGATTTTGAAATACAAATTGGGGAAGATTGCAGTACAGACAATACAAGGACTATTGTCCAAAAATATGCAAGCATGCACCCTGGTAAAATTAAATTAATAACTTCAGAAAAGAATGTGGGAGCAAGACAAAATTCAATGAGGCTTCGAAGCAATGCAAAAGGTAAGTACATAGCAATATGTGAGGGTGATGATTTTTGGACTGATCCCTATAAACTTCAGAAACAAGTTGATTATATGGAAAGCAATCCTGAATGCTCCATGTGTTTTCATGCAGCAGAGATAGTTGAAGAATCAGGGACACCTACAAAGGAGTTTGTAAGACCCTATCAGCAAACTTGTAAAAGTCCGATCGAAGATATCATTAGTGGTGGAGGGGGTTTTTGTGCAACACCTTCAATCTTATACAAAAAAAAATTCATGGAAGATCCACCTGAATTTTATAAAAATGCGCACGTAGGAGATTATCCCATGCAGATGATCGTTGCCAGTCAAGGATACGCATACTATATAGATGAAGTGATGGCAGCTTATAGAGCAGGAGGTCACAGCTCCTGGACCAGTAAATTAAATTCAGGAGTGAATGTAGTAGATAAAAAAATTAAAGTAAAACAAGGGGATATAAAGCTGCTTAACGAGTTTAATCACTACACTTATAATAAATATGAAAGTGTAATTGAAAACACTATTATGCTTAGGGAGTTTGAAATACTATTACTTGAAAACAGGATAAACGATATTAAAAAATCCAAATATAAAGTATTTTATGACAATTTGAGCATAAAGGAAAAAACTAAAATCAACTCGAAATTCTTTTTTCCAAAGATATATTCAACAATCGTTGAATTAAAGAGTTATGGCAAGCTGAAAATAAAAAGATAAGTAAAGTAGGTATCAAAGATGCAGGAAATAAATCCTATGAAAAAGAAAACCTTATCAGGCTTATTTTGGAGCATGGCAGATTTGATTTCAAATCAAGGGATTCAATTTATCATCCAAATCGTTCTAGCCAGATTATTATTGCCGGAACATTTTGGTTTAATAGCCATGATGACCGTTCTGATAGCCATATCCACCTCTATCATCGACTGTGGGTTCACCCAAGGCTTGGTCCGGGAGAAGGATTCAAGCCAAGAGGACTACTCCACAGTTTTTTATTTTAATTTTTTTATGGCTTCTATTCTCTATTTTATAATATTCATTTCCTCCAATGCTATTGGTGTTTTTTTTAGAGAACCGGAACTGGCCCCGATACTCAAAATTCTTGCCCTGGTTTTGATCATCGATTCTTTTGGAATTATTCAACGAGTAATATTAATAAAGAATGTGGATTTCAAAACTCAGACGAAAATAAACTTAATTGCTGGAGTCGCATCCGGCATTTTAGCATTGATCTGCGCAGTTCGGGGCTATGGTGTATGGAGTCTTGTTATCAAAACAATATCCATGCAGCTTATCCAAACAGTGTTGCTATGGTTATTTAATAAATGGATTCCTTCTTTTGTCTTTAACATCAAGTCATTTAAGAGGCTTTTCGGCTTTGGTTCAAAGCTGTTAGTTTCCGGCTTGATCGATACAGCATACAATAATATCTATTTTATTTTAATTGGCAGATTGTATTCTTCTTCACAACTGGGATATTACACTAACGCCGTCAAGTTACGGGATGTTGCCTCTCAATCTATAACAGCTTCAATCCAGCGTGTGACTTATCCTGTTCTTAGCGGAATCCAAGATGATGAAGAAAAATTGAAAATTGGATTTAGGAAGGTAATGAAGACAACCCTGTTTATTTTCTTCCCTATTATGTTAGGTTTAGCAGCCATCGCAAACCCACTTATACCTCTTATTTATGGAGATAAATGGGTGACTTCAATATTGTATTTTCAATTGCTGTGTATTGCGGGGATGCTGTATCCACTTCATGCGATAAATTTAAATATTCTTCAAGTTAAAGGAAGGTCGGATTTATTTCTCCTTGTGGAAATTATCAAAAAAACCCTTTTAACTTTACTTATCATCATGTCCATATGGAATGGGTCTGGAATTATTGGATTAATTTGGTCAGCTATCGTTAATTCATTTGTTTCCCTGCTGCTCAACACATATTTTTCATCGAAGGTAATTTCATACCCAGTAAAAGAACAAATGAAAGACTTGGCACCGGGATTTATCATTTCCATTGCAATGGGTGGCATTACATTCCTTAGTGGAATGGTTTTGCCAGGCAACGATCTCGTTACATTAGCATGTCAAATTATTATTGGAATTGTATTTTATGTCATAGCCAGTAAATTAGCAAAAATTGAAGAATTCGATACCATATATGAAATGATTGTCCCCCTAATCAAAAGGATCAGGCATAAGAAGTATTCTATCGCCGATAAAGCAAATTGAATGTTTATACAAATTTTATCAGCAGAACAACCTATTTATAAAAATTATTGAATTGTTGGAGGTAACTATGAAACTGTTATTAACATCTGCAGGCAGGCGAGGATAGATCGTACGGTTTTTTAAAGAAGTTATCAATGAAGGTGTAATACACATTGCGAATAGTTCCAATAATTCCACAGCAATGCAATATGCTGATAAATGTGTTGTAACTTCACTTATTTACGACAGATCGTATATTCCGTTTTTATTGAAGTATTGTCATCAAAATGGGATTAATGCGATAATCTTATTTTTTGATATCGATCTGCCAATCCTTGCTAAAAATAAAAAGGTTATAAAGTTCTTTATTTGAAGGTTTTTTGCGGGGGAAGAAGAAAGGTGTATCTTGGGGATCAAAAAAATGCCAGGGGGACATACAATGATTCGTAGAAGCTTCATACGAAATATAATACTTTTTCTTTTTGCCTTCATTTTTGGATATAAAATTAAAGATGAGGATGACAATGTTATTTTACAACGAGCCGATGCAAACACTCTTAAAGGAAAGTCGATTTCTGATAAAATTAAGATTTTGTCGGTGCAATCGGAGAAGATGGAAAATCAAATACACTCTCCATATATAAACGTTCGGTTTCCGCCCTTTCCATTAAAAGCTTACGATCCAAAAAATACTCCTAGAGAAAACACGTTAATTCTGCAAAAGATTTTTAACTATGCTTCTTCAAATAACATGATTGTCTTTATGCCATCAGGCTATTATACAACTACAGAACCATTATCAATTCCGTCAAAACAAGGCTTTGAGTTACGTGGCGCGGGTAATAGAAATACGGTCATTCGTCCACAACACAAAGGAAACGTCTTTGAAATAATCAAAGGACAGTCACATGTCATTAAAGATTTACAAATTGAGCCTCCAGAAGGTTTTAAAAACAAGTTCACTGGTATTTTTGTTAAAGATAGCATGTTAATAACAATTGATAATGTTAACATATTCAATCCCAAAAATGGAATTGTTCTAGAGGGAGCTGTCTATGTATGTGATGTCTCTAACTTGTATATCTTTTATTTCAAAAAAACGGGGATATATTTAAAGACGGCGGCAGGTAAGGATGATGAAACATTGACACCAAATGGAAATAACTTTTCTATAAAATTCATAAGAGGCCCTGGAATGTCTGATAAGGATTCGTATGGGATATATATAGAAGGTGGATCTGTAAATAATTTTAGCCATGGTCAGGTCAGTGACTGTGACACGGCCATTTATTCTGCTAGAGGAATCAGAAATTACTTTGAAAAATTTTGGATCGAGAATACCAATACCCATATAGAAATCCTTTCTGGAACCGCCCATATTAATTCTCATGGAACTTATATAAATAAAGTGGGCGAGGGAGCAATGCTTTTCAGTGATAACGGTTCAGCATCCCCTTATAGCGACTTAACAAAGGCTCCTTTATTAGAGGATATGGGACTAAAAGCGTTATGGTTCTTTAATGAAGGCAGCGGATCTACAATATTGGATAAATCGGGAGAAACGAAACACGCTAAATTACATGGTTCCCCTACCTGGGTTAAAAATGGCACCTGGGGGACTGGCGTTCATTTTAAAAGCTCAGATGGCAGAAAAATTTCCATACCGGTTGATACTGTCGATTGGACCAAACCCTACACGTTTATTTATAACTATAGTCTGTTCGAGGCCGAAGATTGGAAGGCTGCACCGATTGGTTTATACCTATCAGATTCCAGAAAAGATACTTACTTTTGCGCCGGGGCTACGGTTAGTGCATTAAGTGCAGGGTTATCCAGCGGTTTTTTTTCAGAGTGGCCAAAATCACAGGAAACAGGCCGTTACAATTCTAATACTCTAAAGAATATTTGGCAATTTATATATGTTAACCCGGAAGAAAAAACAGTCGAGTTGATCGACCCCTACGGAGAGAAAGCCAAGATACAGTTTTCAAAGAAATTCCCTGTTGAAAAACCAACAAATGTGTTTATTACCGGGCGGGAACATCCATCCAATACTATGGAAGGGATTATGTCGATGGCAGGTTTTTTCCAAAGGAAGCTGTCGATTGGTGAAGTATACGACATCGTCAATTGTCAGGGCCGGCCCTTCCAGCAATTCGATAAATCTGTACAGTTTAGTACGGTTCTTGTGTCACCAAACAATTCAAATTATAAAGTAACGGTAGCTGATGATGGATCTCTTCAAACCACATTGATTAAAAACAATTCGTAGTTTGGTAAGAAAGCAATATCAATCCCTTTTCCCATAAAAATTTAGGATATTGATTGTTTACTAGATCGATGCAAGAACCACAAAATTGATATCTTAATTCCTGGATTGGATGATGAGCTTTACAATATTTCCAGCCATAACGATAAATTTCTAGAAATCGGGTTAACCCATTGTAGCTAGTACTGATATGATTGAACAATGCAGACATAAAGTGAAGATGAGCCGGGTGTTGAAACAGTTTACTAATTCCTTTGTGACTAGCTTCGATAAAGAATCTTTCATGCAAGCCTATAAAAAAATGAAATGCTTTTTCCTGTAATTGCTAAACCACGAAGCGCATTGGGATCACTCGAGTTAAACCTAATATATTCCGCGGAAGATTTTCATTTAATAAGTGAAAATCATGTTGTACAAGAGCTTCCAATCCCTCACAAAGGAGATATCAATTATTCCTTTTGTGAGTAATTTACAAAAGGGGATCATCTCCCAGGTTTCAGAGGTGTCTGTAGAATACGAATAAGTATAGAAAGATTGAAAAATGATACGGCTTGGAATCCAAAAATCTCGATTGAAAAATCTATTGAGGACATTATTGTAAATATTGAAGTAGTTGATAAAAACACTGAAAAATTGGTCCAACTATAATAGGGAAATATTGATGATTCTCACTCCAAAGGATAGACCGTTTTTGGAGATGGTTCAAAATGGGGAATTAATGTTTAATGTGCATTTCAAGAGCATCCGCGGGGTCTGGCGGATGCTTTTATAATTGGCGAGGACTTCATTGGTAAAAATAACCAAAATTAATTAATAGTTAAAAATCTTTAAAAGTCTTAAAATAATAAAACTATTTCCGGAGGAGATCTCTGATGAAAAAAACGATTAGAGTAGGAATAACGAGCATTGGCAGTGGAGTTGGACAAAGTGTAATAAATTCCTGCCGGCTATCAGAATTACCATTATATGTCGTTGGATTGGGCCACAACCCAATGGCTTTCGGGCAATATGATTGTGATGATTATGATACACTACCATCAATTTATTCGGATGAATATATTGATCAATTATTATACCTATGCAAAAAACACCATATAGAAATATTAATTCCCGGATTGGATGATGAGCTTTACAATATATCCAAGAATATTGAGAAATTTAAGTCAAACGGAATTACGCCTATTGTTTCAAGTACCAAGATGATTGAACTATGTAGAGATAAAGTAAAAATGAGCCGAGTATTGAATCATTTTACTAACTCTTTTGTTATTAGCCACGATAAAGAATCATTAGTAGAAGCATATAATAATAATGAAATTAATTTCCCTTTAATCGCAAAACCCCGGAGCGGATTTGCCTCCCGCGGTTTGTTAGTAATACGTTCTGTTGATGATTTTGACATTATAAATAATGATCACGTAGTACAAGAGCTCGCCATCCCTCATAAAGAGGATATAAATTATTCGAGTTTTGTGAGTAATTTAGAGAAGGGATTGGTCTCCCAGGTTTCAGAAGTGTCAGTACAAATTGTTGTAAGTAAAGATGGCAGAATTATAGGAAAATGTGCAACCTTAAACAAATTAAACAACGGTGTCCCCATAGAAATTATTCCATTTGAGAATGCTTCAGTTTGGGAAGATCTTGGAAAAATTATCCCATACTTCCTGAAAATAGGGTTAAGAGGCCCGATCAATATACAAGGAAGAATGACAGAGCATGGGCCAAAATGGTTTGAAATGAATGCTAGATTTACTGGTATTACTGGACTAAGGGCGATGATGGGTTTTAATGAAGTGGACGCTATGGTACGTGATGCTTATGATATTAACTCGACCGATACAGAAATTGAACTAAACAATAAACGCATTGGTATGAGGCAAGTAACCGACCGAACAGTTACATTTGGAAGAAATGCTGATTTAGATAACCTGGTTACAAAAACAGGATTTTACCCTTGGAAAAATAGTAAAAAATCTGTGTTGGTAACAGGTGCAACAGGATTTTTAGGAAATCATTTAGTCAGAAAGCTGATCGATACAGAAAATGTTGAAACCGTTATTTGCCTTCTTAGAAATGAAAATAAAGCAAAATTAATGTACGGCAATCATGATAAAGTAAAAATGGTTTCTGACTCTGACATTGAACAAGGCCTTTTAAACTTTGGCAGTATTGATGTCTTAATCCATGCGGCATTGGGATCAGTATATGAGGAGGAAGCTATTGCAAAAGAATTAGCCTACACATCCTGGATTCTTAATATGGCCAAAAAATTTCATATTCCTTCAATCATTAATATATCAAGCCAGTTAGTCTATGGAGCTTCAAATCCCGCTGTTTGGAATGAACAAGATCCAGTTAGTCCGAAATCTCCATATGCCTTAGCAAACTGGGCATCCGAGCTAATGGTATCATCCATTCATCAAGATAATGTTCAAACAAGCACCACTTCATTAAGATTATCATCGCTAATAGGTCCTGATAAAGGTATGGGAATGGATAACTTGCCATATCCATTATCAAAAGAAACAATAAAAGTTGAAGAAATAAAAGGCAGTTCTCAATGTCCGGATTTCTTAGTCGTGCGGGATGCTGCAGACGCCATAATTTCACTGCTTAATATGGATTCATCAAAATGGAAACCCATTTATAATGTTAGGTCAGGAGTACCATTAAATAGGGATGAAGAAAGCTTTCAAATTAACTAATTAGAAGGAGTGTATATATTGAAAGGTATCATATTAGCCGGGGGAAGCGGGACAAGGCTTTATCCCATTACACAAGCCATATCAAAGCAACTTTTGCCGATTTATGACAAACCAATGATTTATTATCCTTTATCCGTTCTTATGTTGGCCGGAATCCGGGAAATACTAATCATTTCTACTCCAAAGGATATACCGCTTTTTATGGATTTACTTGGAAATGGGTCGAAATGGGGAATTACGCTTGAATATGCAGTACAAGAGCATCCGCGCGGTCTGGCGGATGCTTTTATTATTGGTGAGGAATTCATTGGTGACGATAACGTATGCCTCGTCTTAGGAGATAACATTTTTTATGGGCAAGGGTTCACGCCAGTTTTGAAAAAAGCCGCAAACTTAGCAGAAGGTTCAATTGTTTTCGGCTATCAAGTTAAAGATCCACAACGTTTTGGAGTGGTTGAATTTGACGAGGAATATAACGCATTGTCCATTGAAGAAAAACCACCTCATCCCAAGTCACAATATGCCGTGACCGGTTTGTATTTTTATGACAATGATGTTATTGAAATCGCAAAACAGGTTAAACCCTCTGCCAGAGGTGAAATTGAAATAACTGATATTAATAAAGAATATTTACAAAGAAAAAAATTGAAGGTGCAACTTCTTGGCCGCGGATTTGCCTGGCTTGATACGGGAACATTCGGGAGTTTCCTTGAAGCTAGCCAATTCATTGAAACTATTGAAAAGCGACAGGGTTTCAAAATAGCCTGTTTGGAAGAAATTAGTTATCGGAACAAATGGATTTCTGCTGAAGAGGTGTTGGGTCTGGCGATTCAATATAAAAATGATTATGGCTCATATTTACATGACTTAGTAAACGGGAGGTTTGCAGATGATTCCAGTGTCGCAACCGTTTCTGCCACCAATTGATGAGTATAACAGCTTGATTTCAAAGCTGTGGGATACAAAATGGCTGACAAATAATGGCCCTTATGTCCAGCAGCTGGAGGATAAGCTTAAATCATACTTACATGTTCCTTCTCTTCAATTTGTCAACAACGGGACGGCTGCCCTCCTACTCGCAATTAAAGCATTGCAGATAAAAAAAGAGGTTATTACGACTCCTTTTTCCTTTGTTGCAACGACAACATCTATTCTATGGGAGAATTGCCAGCCAGTATTTGTGGACATTGATCCTAGGACACTATGTATTGACCCTGATAAAATCGAGGAAGCCATTACAGACAAGACTGAAGCTATCTTAGCGACACATGTTTACGGCATACCTTGTGATGTAACCAGGATTGAAAAAATTGCGAAAAAGCATAATCTCAAAGTTATTTATGATGCGGCACATTCTTTCGGCGTTCACATCGATGGGAAATCACTGTTGGAGTTCGGTGATATATCGACACTTAGCTTCCATTCGACTAAACTCTTCCATACCGTGGAAGGCGGTGCGATCATTAATAATATAGGGGATAAACTTGATCAACACCTTAAATTATTGAGAAGCTTTGGCTTCGAGGGAGAAAATTATCAAACAGTCGGAATCAATGCTAAAAACTCAGAGTTCCATGCAGCCATGGGTTTATGCAATTTAAAGTATATTAATCAAATCATTTTGAGAAGGAGAATGATTACTGAAATATATGACGGAATGCTTGCAAATTGGGTCGAAAAGCCAAGCATTCCAGAAGGGGTTGAATATAATTATGCCTATTACCCCATTATTTTTGAAAATGAACAAGAACTGATATCTGTCATGAATAAATTGAAAAATAATAATATAGCGACAAGAAGATATTTCAATCCATCTTTAAATAAATTGCCCTATTTAGAAAACAATAGTTCCTGTCCTATATCTGAAGACATATCGAAACGGATTTTATGTCTTCCGCTTTTTAGCGAATTGCACGTTTGTGATGTTGAAAAAATATCGAAATTGATAATGGAGGGGTTAGCTAATGAATCTACTGATAACAGGCGGGGCCGGCTTTATCGGGTCTAATTTTGTTCAATATATATTAGATCAACATGTAGATATCCATATTGTGAATGTTGATAAATTAACTTATGCAGGAAATCTTCAAAATCTTGGAGAAGTATCGCATCATCCACGTCATCACTTCGTACAAGGAGATATTTGTGACCGCCAACTTTTGGATAACTTGTTTGAAAAATATCAAATTGAAGGTGTAATTCACTTTGCTGCTGAGTCGCACGTTGATAACTCAATTAAAAAACCTCTATCTTTTGTGCAAACAAACGTACTTGGTACGTTAACATTGCTTGAAGCAGCCCGCAGTTTTTGGATGGAAGATTTCGGAAGCTATAAAACTGCCTTTCAGCACGCCCGGTTTCATCATATTTCTACCGATGAAGTATATGGTTCACTCGGAATGGAAGGGTTTTTTACAGAAAATACACCCTATGCCCCAAATAGCCCCTATTCCGCAAGTAAAGCATCTTCGGATATGCTTGTTAGAAGTTATTACCAAACATACGGGATGAATGTTGTTACGACTAATTGCTCGAACAACTATGGGCCAAAACAACACGCTGAAAAACTTATACCGACAATTATTAGAAGAGCACTGGCACTTGAAACAATCCCAATTTACGGGAACGGTCAAAATATTCGTGATTGGCTATATGTTCTTGATCACTGCCGTGCGATAGAAAAAGTATTTTTCAATGGAAAATCGGGGGAGACATACCTAATCGGTGCCCATAATGAAAAGACCAATGTTGAAATTGCTCAGGAGATATGTGATTTCCTGGATATGGAAAAACCGATCCCGGTAAATGAAAAAGGTATAAATAGTTATAAACAATTAATTGAATATGTAGAGGACCGGCCAGGCCACGATTTCAGGTATGCGATTGATGATACTAAGCTAAGGAATGAATTGGGCTTTAAGTTTAAGTATGTGTTTAATAAAGGGATCGAAGAAACAATTCAATTTTATCTTAAACAATATAACAGGACTTATATTACATCGAATATATGAAAGTGGTGGAGTGGGAAAAACCCTATCAAACTATCATGCTTGAGGGGAATCAGGGAGGAAACTAACATGATTAATATGCCTGTTTTTTATAACAGGATAATAGAAGTTAGCCAAAATGATGACTGGAACAAGCTTATCGAAAAATTCCAGGATGCGGATATTTATCATTCTAAAGAGTATACAAATTTATTTGCTAAGGTGGAAGAAGGTATACCACAAGCTGTATATTTTGAAAATGAGAATGGTAAAGTATTTTATCCATTTATTAAAAGGAAAATCGATATAAAGGTAGGTTATTTTGATATTATAACTGCTTACGGATACGGTGGTCCGATATATGAAGGAGATAAAAAGGTCATTAAACAATTTTATGATAAATTTAAAGATCATTGTTTTCAAAACAATATCGTTACCGAAACCATTGGATTACATCCATTATTGAAGAATGCTGAAGATTTAAAGGAAATTATGATTGTAGATTATATACGGAAAACAACAGCAGTAGATTTAACTCTTCCTTTAGAAGATATTAGAAAAAGTTATAAATCGAACAATAGGAGAAATATTCGAAAATCAAAAAAAGAAGGAGTAAAAGTTTTCATTTCAAACGAAAAAGAGGATATTGAAATTTTTATGGAGTTATATTATGAAACAATGGATCGCAAAAATGCCTCTAGTTTTTACTATTTTAATAAATCTTATTTTTATGACCAAATGGAGGAAACAGTTGTAGGCAAACCTTATCTCTTATTAGCAAAATATAATGAAGAAATTATTGGTGGTGTAATAATGCTAGTTGGGAAACAATTTGCCCATTATCATTTAGGTGCCTCCAAAACAAAGTATTTAGCTTTAAGGCCAAATAATATATTATTCGATGCTATGGTAGAATACGCTAAGTCATTAGGTCTGAAAAGCCTCCATTTGGGTGGTGGATATATAGAAAATGATAATCTTTTTAAATTTAAAACGTCATTTACCAACAATAATAATTTTGATTACTTTCTTGGTAAAAACATTATAAATATTAAAGTTTACAATGAACTCTTACAGAAAATAATTAAAAATCAACCGGCTGGTATCCAAGACAGTTATTTCCCCCTATATAGAAGTAGAAAGATTGCATTCGATTTTTCTTTAAACTTATATATTACATTTAGTACATTTGGCAGTTATCTTGCTGTGTAATGAATCCATTCAAATTGGAGCGTTAGCATTGAGAGTACTTTTAAAAAGAGGTATTGCTGTTTCTTTATTAATGATTTTAATTCTAACAATTTATACTATCTGGGACAATAACCGTGTAACAGTAGCGGAACAAGAAATATTTATAGAAAATCTCCCAGAAGGCCTTGAAGGTTACACTATATTGCAAGTTACAGATTTGCATGAGAAAGTATTCGGTAAAAATCAGGAAAAATTGATCAATATCATCAATTCTATACATTATGACACAATTGTTTTAACCGGGGATATGATGGAATCTCCCCAAAGCACAAATTATCAGCCTTATTATTCTTTGATTGAAGGAATTCAAAATAAACAAAATGCACTGTTTGTGCCTGGAAACGCTGATCCTGCAGTTTATAAATTAAGGAATCATCATTATGAAAAGAATAACTATATCATTGGTATGGAAAAACGCGGGGTTAAACTGTTGGAATCCATACATACTGTTAAAAAAAATGATTCCATTATCCATTTTGTTAATTTCGAATTATCAATAAAGAAGAACTCAAGGCGAAAAGAAAATAAATACAGTTCCCCTTATGCCTATGAGAATTCGGAAAATGTCAATGTTGAGAAGCAAAAGCAATTAATGCAAGAAATAAAAGTCGTAAATCATACAAAAGGTATAATAATCGCCCTGAATCATTACCCAGTACCTGATCAAAGGATCGATTATCTAAAAAAGGACAAACAGACTGTATTTAGGGATTACGATTTACTTATTGGAGGACATTACCACGGTGGCCAAATTCGTCTCCCTTTTTTTGGTGCACTCTATGTACCGGAACCCTTGTTTCAGCGAAAGGGCCTCTTTCCGCCTCAAGACAGGGTAAAAGGACTATGGGAACACCGTGGAATTGAACAATATGTAAGCACAGGATTAGGTAGCAGCAACGCCATAACATTTTTGAATTTTCGATTCTTTAATCCGCCGGAAATCAATGTACTAACTTTAAAACGAAAAAATAAAAATTGGAAATAGTAACCTAACAGTTGCTGGATACCCCGGCAGGAATGGCTGAAGATGCCCGTCGGCGAAGATTTTGTTCCTAGGGCATCGTTTCCTATCCGAAAAAGCCTATGGTGACGGCAAAATAACATGCCCGTGGCCAGCTTGAAATTATAGTCAGCGAAAACAATTTTCAGCGCGTTTTTGGGTTGCACCAATAAAAAACATTTGGTCCCCCCAATCACTCAACCCCAAAACTAAAAGAATTCCCTAATCTCCAACTACAATCAGTACGCCTAGCAGGTTATATTTCTACCAACTCGAATAAATTCAAAAAAGCGAGGGATTCATTTGTTGCTAAAAAGATTATTTACCAGAAGACACCTTCCTAAACTATTAAATCTTATTCCATGGAGTGAACAAATAATAAAGAAGATAGAAATTAAAAGAGGATTGTATCAATATCCAGATAAGATGTTAGGTCGAAAATTACCATTTTATGATAATCAGGATGTTAATGGTGAGAAAACTGATGTCCTTGTCTTTGCAGCACATGCCGATGATGAGATCCTGGGTTTAGGCGCCACTTTATACCGGCACTCTCAAAAAAGGGATAACATAAAAATAGTCTATACAACGAATGGATCAGCAGACTGGTTTGGGGCTCAAAGTTGGAATATAAGAGCTGATACATCAAAGAAAAGAGCTGAAAAGAGATATAGGGAAGGCGTGAAAGCTCTATCACTCTTAAATATCCCAAAAGAAAATATATTTTGTTTAGGCTATCCAGATGGCGGCACTCAACGGTATTTAACAAACATGTCAGATGACGTTAAAAACCTCTTACAAACATTCAACCCTGAGAAGGTATACGTTCATAGTGTTGAAGGAGGCCATATCGATCATGATATAACAAGTTTTGTCGTTAAATACACTTGTGAAAAAATAGGCTATCGCAATGTGTTCGAATGGGCGGAATATCATCGAAAACAGCCCATTGGAACTAAAGAAATCATTTTCTTGCCTAATCCATTTACAACAATTGATGAAACCATCATTGACATCTCTGAAGAGGAACGGAATTTAAAGAAAATCATGTTGTCCTGTCACATTTCTCAAGATATTGAACAGTTTTATACCCAAGGGGAGGCTATACGCCGAGCGAATCTTTCAAATTTGGCCATTGAACTGTATACATACTGTAAACTCCCTAAATTCAAATTAAAATCTATAGTAAAAAGATTTACACTAACTGACAAATCGCCAAGCAATGAAAGGGAGGAAGTAAAGGAATGGAAGGAAAATTTCTGATTATCTTATCAATAGACATAAATGATAACTATATATGTTGATAGCATTCTTAGCTTAATTGCAGCGGACTGACCTCCAAAACTTGAAGATTCACATAAAAACTCTAATAATAAAAGAATATAATCTCGTCTTATCAAGAGGAAAAAGGTGTTTTTATGTCCGGGCAAGACTTCACGCAAGGAAATATCATGAAGCAATTGTTTGTTTTTTCAACGCCTATTATGTTTGCAAATCTTCTTCAAGTATCTAGCCAGTTCATCAACAGCCTCTGGGTCGGCAACCTTATCGGGGCAAATGCCTTAGGGTCCGTCTCGATTTCGGGAACAGTCATTTTCACCGTTCTATCCTTTATTATCGGTGTAAATAATGCTGCCTTGACGGTTCTTTCCCAACAAAGAGGGCAAAAAGACGAACTAGGGCTGAAAAGGTACCTCAATGCCTTCGTTGTTATTTTAACGCTGTTGTCCGTAGCGCTAGGGGCTATCGGCTTCATCTTTGCAGAACCAATTTTACAGTTGCTTGGTACACCGGCGGAAATGGCTGATGATGCCACAGCATACCTCCAAATTAACTTTCTCGGCATATTGTTTTTGTTTGGCTATAATTTTATCGGGACGGTGCTCCGGTCACTTGGGGATAGCAAATCGCCATTACGGTTTGTCCTGGTCGCAGTCATCTTAAACGCCGTGCTTGACCCGATACTCATCGCCGGGTTTAAGCTCGGGATTCAAGGCGCCGCATATGCGACGATTCTATCGCAGGGCATTGCCTTTTTGGTTGGCATTTATTCTATACTCCGCCGCAAACTGGCGCCATTCTCGTTGCCCGTCATTCCCAAAAGGGAAGAAGCAGCACTTATATTCAAGCTCGGCATTCCATCTGGATTGCAGATGACAGTGATTTCAGCGGGGGTCATGGCCATCATGAGCGTCGTGAACTCATTTGGCGGGGATGTCGTTGCTGGATTTAGTGCTGCACAGCGCATCGATAGCATTATAATGCTGCCGGCAATGGCAATAGGTACGGCAGTAAACAGCATGGCCGGGCAGAATATAGGTGCTGGAAATTGGGACCGGGTCCAAAAGATTGCCGTGTACGGCGTATTATATAACTTGCTGATCATGCTTTTCATTGCAGTTTTCATTGTTTTGTTCGCCGAGTTTGGCATCAGTTTATTTATCCAGGAAGAAGAAGCAATAGATTTCGGTACCCAATACTTGATCATCATAGCTTTTTTTTACCCGTTTCTCGGGCTTAATTTCATTTTGAACGGGATTGTCCGCGCCTCTGGGGCAATGTTCCAGGTGCTGGTATTAAACATACTATCATTTTGGGTTCTGCGATATCCGTTGACCTATTTGTTTTCAAAAATGATGGACGAAGAGGGAATCGCTATTGGAATGGGAACCAGCTTTGTAATCAGCAGTGGATTTGCTTTTCTTTACTATCGGTACGGCAAATGGAATAAACAGAAGTTATTTCAAAAGGATATTGAATGAAAGCTGCCATTCCGAATTACGGGGGCAGCTATTTTTTACCCTTATTAGGTGGAGTTTCCAAAAAACAGGAATAAATTCCAGTGGGTAAGCACAAGTTAAAACCACTGTGTATTTCTACTCGTTCGATTGGCCGTGGTACAAAAACATGGCGCTTACGCTTTCCTAATGGGGTGTATGGATTGTTCTCAAATGTTAACAAAAAAGAGCAGAAGATGATCGCCTTAGCACTGATAATGATAAGCATTTATTTAAGCCCGCTATTCATTCTTGGTGAGAATGCCCATATCCGGGTTCACGATAATTTAGATTCCAATATTGCCTGGTATAAAGTATTGTCCGAAAGCGGACAGATGTTTGGCCCGGTTGCTTCAGTCATACCCCAAATCATAAACGGCTTATCCAGAAATGCATTTGGGACAGAGTGGAGCGGTATCGTTTGGCTGCATGCCATGTTTCCGCCCATGGTCGCTTATGCCTTCAGCCAGGCAGTTACAAGATTTATTGCTTTTCTAGGTATGTATCTATTATTAAAAGACCATTTTATAACACAGAAAGACTGGGGAGTGATCAGGGTAGGAACAGCTTTGGCTTTTGCACTCACCCCTTTTTGGCCTTCGGGAATGCTTAGCACCTTAGGGATGCCGCTTGCCCTATGGGCTTTCCTGCATATCAGAAACGGGCACTCTTCAGGCAAATTTTATATTGTGCTTGCTTTGCTTCCATTGTATTCAAGCTTTGTTCTTGGTTTTTTCTTCTTCCTGACCGCTATGGGGATCTTCTGGCTTTCAGACGTTATCAGGGGCAGGGGATGGAATCTCAGGTTCATCGGGTCAATTGCCTTTATGACATTGGTTTATTTGCTTGTTGAGTATAGGCTCATCCATTCGTTTCTATTTTCAAGCGAACCGAACAGCCGGGACGAATATTTTCATGCGCGCCTCTCTTTGTTGCAATCTACAAAGCTCGCTTTTAGCAATTTTGTGCTCGGGCATACCCATGTAATGACCGTCCATGGCCTGGTGATCCTTCCTGTCCTGCTGTTCGCTTTTTATCTTGTTATAAAGCTTAAATTATGGCGGAAAGAACAAGCCTTCGTGGTCCTCATGGGACTTAATTTTACCCTGTCGGTCTGGTATGCATTCTGGTTCTACAAAGGATGGCTGCCGTTAACCGAACGCTTCCATTTTTTAGATACCTTTAATTTTGCCAGATATCATTTTTTACGCCCGCTCGTCATTTATGCCGGTTTTGCCCTGGCGTTAAGGATCATCTGGATTTGTACTAAAAACAAACAATCGATAACGGCGGTGATTGTCGCCCAAATCTTGCTTCTTTTTGCTTTTAATGATGAAATCATTTATCAAAAAAAACCTTCCGTGAAGGAATTTTACGCTGAACAATTATTTCGCGATATTAAAGAACATATTGCCCTGCCTCAGGAGGATTACCGGGTGGCCAGCATTGGGCTGCACCCTGCAATCGCACAGTATAATGGATTCTATACGCTGGATACATACAATAACTTTTATCCTTTGCGGTATAAATATCAATTCCGGAAAATAATTGAAGGTGAACTGGCAAAAAATAAAACCATCCGCACATATTTTGATGAATGGGGAGGGCGGTGTTATATTTTTTCCGCTGAGCTCGGAAAGCACTACCTGTATAGAAAGGATGCAAAAAAGCGGCTAAAAAGCCTGGAATTAAATACAGCAGCCTTTAAAGAAATGGGAGGAAGCTATATTTTTTCGGCCGTTCCAATCGACAATGCCCCAAAGAACCATTTATTGCTTGAGAAAGTATTCACATCTAAGCAGGCAGCCTGGAAAATCTACTTGTACAAAGCTATTTAACACCAGGGAGGTTGCACGAATGTCAGAACCGATTCTTACAATTGTTGTACCTTGTTATAATGAACAGGAAGCCCTGCCTGAAACAATCAGCCAATTAAGTAATTTGTTACAGGCACTGGCTATGGAGCAACTAGTTTCGAATAAAAGCAAAATTCTTTTCGTTGATGATGGCAGCAAGGATCTTACCTGGCAGATTATCCATAAAGAGAGCCTCAAAAATGAATGGGTGGCGGGCTTGAAGCTTTCAAGGAACGCCGGTCATCAAAATGCCCTGCTGGCCGGCCTTTTTACAGCAAAGGATAAGGCTGATTGTGTTGTATCCATCGATGCCGACCTTCAGGATGATATATCCGTTATCCGGGAATTCGTTTTAAAATTCCGGGAAGGCTTTGACATTGTCTACGGCGTCCGGGAAAAAAGGGAAACAGATTCGTTTTTCAAACGGAGCACCGCTGAAGGCTTTTATAAGTTAATGAAAAAGATGGGGGTCGACCTGGTATACAACCATGCCGATTTTCGGTTAATGTCAAAACGCGCCCTGCATGAATTGGAACGGTTTGAAGAAGTGAATTTGTTCCTGAGGGGAATTGTTCCCCTGATTGGCTTACGATCGGCTTCTGTCTTATACGACAGAAAGGAACGGATGGCAGGGGAAACAAAGTATCCCCTGAGGAAGATGCTTGCCTTTGCTTTTGATGGAATCACATCCTTTTCCGTTACACCCATCCGCCTTGTTCTCTTGGTTGGCATCCTGTCTTTTTTAATCAGTTTTTTGTTCGGCTGCTACTTTTTTGCATTAAAAATTACAGGGAACACAACAACCGGCTGGACTTCTTTGATCACCTCGATCTGGCTGATAGGGGGATTGCAGCTCATTGCTATTGGCCTGATCGGAGAATATATCGGAAAGATATATAAAGAATCAAAACGCAGGCCAAGATACATCGTTGAGCTTGATTCCTATTCGCTACCGATGTCACTTTTATTAAAAAATCAAAAAAGAGACCATTATGACCAATATAACCTTGATTTTAGAGATCTGCCTGAAACGAACTAATTCCTTTATCCGGTTTCTGCTGGTAGGGGTCCTTAACACGATTATAGGGCTTTCAACGATTTTCATACTCCTGAATCTGGCCGGGCTGAATTATTGGGCTGCCACATTCATTGGAAATGGGGCAGGCGCTATTGTCAGCTTTCTTTTAAACAGGGCGTTTACCTTCAAAAGTAGAATTTCCCTAAAAAAAGGGGGATTGTTATTTTTCACGGTCATCATAAGCTGCTATTTTGTCTCTTTTTCCTTAAGCGAGTGGATCAGCAGCCATATTTACGGCATGTTGCCTTTCACAAAGCAAAATCTTTCAGTGGTCCTTGGAACTTGCATCTATACAGTGTCCAATTACACCGGCCAAAAACTCATTGTATTTTCCAAATAGCAAAGGGCGGCTTTTATCACAGAAAGCCGTAAATTTTTTTGGAATAAATTTTTTTACAATACTGCTTTACGATTTATGTTGTCAAAAACCGACAATCTGCATAAACTGGTTACATACAGAAAAATGTTTGGAGCAGTTGCGGGGACGAGAAGTGTAAGCGCTTTATTCAGCGAGAATATCCAGCTCTTGAATATTATTTCTCTTGTTTTGTTTATGATCTTTGATTTTTGGAAAAATGAGAATATAATCCAATTCATTAAGGAGTGTATATTCATGAATGGACAAAAAGCCATTTCTGTTCTTGATAGCATGAGGTTGCCAAATGGGGCCTATACAGCAAGTGTTTCGGATGATTACAGCTATGTTTGGATACGGGACGTGGTATATACGGTCCTGCCATTCCTGCACACCCCCTGCGAAAGGTATGAACAGGCTTACCACAGTATGTTTGATTTATTCAGAAATTACGAGTGGAAAATCGATATCCATACAAAAAAAAGACCTCAGTATCTCTTTGAGTTTATCCATTCGCGTTATTCCACTGACTTAACGGAGCTGCATGTCGAATGGGGCCATGCCCAGAATGATGCAATCGGGGCCTTCCTATGGGGTGTAGGGGAGGGTGTGCGCCATGGCAAAAAAGTAATCAGGGATGCCAAGGATTTACAGATTCTTCAAAAGCTTGTCCATTATCTCGAGTGCTTGCAATATTGGCAAACAAAAGATAACGGCATGTGGGAAGAAAACATGGAAGTTCATGCTTCAAGTGTCGGGGCCTGTGTAGCCGGTTTGCATTCTGTCAAAATGCTCGTGCACGTCAAAGAGGACCTCATCCATAAAGGGGAAGAAACGCTCCGCTTTATGCTGCCCCGGGAAAGTGAAACAAAGGAAACCGATTTGGCCCTTCTTTCACTCGTATACCCTTACAGAATAGTTGACAGAAATATGGCACTTAAAATCGTTACCAATGTAGCCAGCAAGCTGGAGCGCAAAAACGGTGTCATCCGCTATGAAAACGACCAGTATTATAATGAAGGAAGCGAAGCAGAGTGGTGCTTTGGATTGCCTTGGCTTGGGTTATGTTACCGGGAACTTGGAAAGATGGATATGGTACACGAATATAGGTTGAAAACAAAGCGTATCGTCCCTGATAATTGGGAAGTGCCGGAATTATATATCGGAGGCAAAAATACACCGAATAAAAATACACCGCTTGCCTGGGCGGTTGCGCTTTCATACTTGTTTTTGGAAGAGAGAGAGCAGGATGAAATCAGACATGAAGCATAAGATGAAAAGGGGTTATCCTTAAAGGCCTATAAGGCGAAGGGGATTACCCCTTTTTTTGTGCATTACTAAAGTACTGTTTTTTCATTTTTTAACCATTTCGACAATAAAAGACATTACTTGTCAAAGGAATCGCAAATTTCTTATCGAATTATACTTACATCTTTGTTAACAAGAAAAACATCTCAGAAAGGATGTGAGTGCTAATTTGGACCGAACACTAGAAATGAGGCAAGAAATAAGCCCAAGTAAATTAGAATTATATCTTTTTCATGAAGGTACGTTGTTTGAAAGCTATAAAACGTTTGGCGCCCATCCAGTTACACTAAACGGAGTCGATGGAGTCAAATTTACTGTCTGGGCTCCAAATGCCAGGAAGGTGTCTGTTGTCGGCAACTTCAACAATTGGAATGGTTCACATCATACGATGGACCGTATAAACAGCACAGGGATATGGGTTCTTTTCATCCCTGGCCTGCAGGAGGGCGAATTATATAAGTACGAAATACTTACCCAGTGGAACAGTGTGGTGCTTAAGGCTGACCCCTATGCCTTCTTTTCTGAATTACGGCCAAACACAGCTTCCATCGTGCACCGGTTTGGCAATTATGAATGGAAAGACCAAAAATGGATGTCGCTTAGGGCAAAATCAAACCCGTACCATAAACCCTTGCTGATTTATGAAGTTCATCTCGGTTCATGGAAGTTAAAGGAAAATGGTGAACTGTACAGCTATAGGGATCTTGCCGCAGAGCTTATTCCGCACGTGCTGGAAAACGGGTTTACCCATATTGAGGTCATGCCGGTAATGGAGCATCCATTCGATGGCTCATGGGGTTATCAAATTACCGGTTTTTATTCCTTAACAAGCCGGTTTGGCACACCGGAAGATTTTATGTACTTCGTCGACCAATGCCACCAAAATGGAATTGGTGTCCTCCTCGATTGGGTTCCGGCCCACTTCTGTAAAGATATTCACGGCCTGGGGCGATTTGATGGGAGCTCCCTATACGAGCATGCTGACCCTCGCAGGGGCGAGCGACCTATATGGGGAACCTATAGCTTTGATTTTGAAAAGCCGGAGGTTGTAAGTTTCCTTATCTCCAATGCCCTGTTTTGGATGGAATATTACCATATAGATGGATTCCGCGTGGACGCCGTGTCTTCCATGATTTTATTAAACCATGACAACCCGCTGCCAGAGAGGCTTACAAACCAATACGGCGGGGAAGAAAACGAGGCTGCAATCAGTTTTTTGAAAAAGCTTAATGAAACAGTTTTTATGAAATATCCCGGGGCACTGATGGTGGCTGAAGAAGCAACTGAGTGGCCGCTTGTAACCGGACCAACTGATGCAGGTGGCCTTGGGTTTAATTATAAATGGAACATGGGATGGGTAAATGACATTCTTAAATATATGAAACTTGATCCCCATGAAAGGGTCCATCACCCTAATCTTTTGACCTTTTCATTTTTCTATGCATTCGCCGAAAATTTTGTTCTTCCTTTTTCCCATGATGATGTCGTACATGGGAAGCTTTCCTTACTGGACAAGATGCCAGGGGATTATTGGCAAAAATTCGCAAACTTAAGGCTGCTATACGGCTATTTCATGGCACATCCCGGTAAAAAATTATTGTTTATGGGAAGCGAACTGGGACCATTTGCTGAATGGAAGGATAAGGAACAGCTAGATTGGCATTTGCTGGATTACCCATCGCATAGGAAGCTAAATCATTATGTGAAATCCCTGAACAGGTTTTATCAGGATACATCCAGTTTATGGCGGCTTGACCATGAACAAGATGGCTTTGGCTGGATCAATCATAGCCACAAGGAAAATGTGTTGGTATTTACCAGAAAAGGAAAGAGGAAAGGGGATTACTGTATCGTTGTCTGCAACTTTTCCACAAATGTCTATAATAATTTCCGCATTGGAATTCCATCACCCGGAAGTTTTATAGAGGTCTTTAACAGCGACGGGGATTCATACGGGGGGTCCGGACAATTGAATGATGGGGCAATCATGGCTGAAAAACTGCCTTACCACAATCAACGATACAGCATGGAAATCACCGTTCCTCCTTTAGGAATCGCCATCTTTATGAAACAAACAAAAAAACGGCGGGGGAGAGATAATCACAATGGGAAATAAAAAATGGATTGCAATGTTATTGGCGGGCGGCCAAGGGTCTCGGCTTGGGGAGCTGACACATCAGCTTGCAAAGCCGGCAGTATCATTTGGCGGGAAATACAGAATTATTGACTTTGCATTAAGCAATTGCACCCATTCCGGGATTGATACGGTGGGAGTATTAACCCAATACCAGCCCCATTTATTAAATGCCTACGTGGGAAATGGAAGGGCATGGGACCTGGACCGAAACTGCGGCGGGGTATCAGTTCTCCCTCCTTATCAAGGGAAAACAGGCGGGCATTGGTATGAAGGGACAGCAGATGCAGTTTATCAAAACCTTCAATTTATCGACCAATATGACCCTGAAAATGTATTAGTCATTTCTGGAGACCACATCTATAAAATGGATTATAACAAACTGCTAAAGTATCACATGAAACAAGGTGCACATGCAACAATTGCAGTCATACAAGTGCCGTGGCATGAGGCAAACCGGTTTGGCATTATGAATACAGATAATGAAGATAAAATAATAGAATTCGAAGAAAAGCCCATGAACCCTAAAAGTAATCTCGCTTCGATGGGAGTTTATCTGTTCAATTGGAAAGTCCTAAAGAGTTATTTAATCCAGGACCAACAGAATCCCGCCTCTTCAAATGATTTCGGAAAGGATATCATACCGAAAATGCTTGGTGCCGGCAGCAGCATGTATGCTTACCGTTTCGATGGATATTGGAAGGATGTCGGGACAATACAAAGCTTGTGGGAAGCGCATATGGACCTTTTGGACGCAAATTCCACACTTACACTTACTGATCCAAATTGGCAAATATACGCGGGCAATCCAAATCATCCGCCCCAGTACATTTCAGCCGAAGCCGAAGTGAAACAATCACTTGTAAACGAAGGCTCCATCATTTACGGCAAGATCCGGCATTCCGTACTTTCTTACAATGTACAGGTAGGAGCCGGCTCTACCATCATTGATTCAGTCATCATGCCGAATGTTACGATCGGGGAAAATGTGATTATTGAAAAAGCCATCATATCAAATAATGCCGTCATAGAAGATGGTGCTGTAATACGTCCGTCGAAAGAATCCGGCGATGTGATCCTGTATGGGGACAGCCAAAGAATCTCGTCTCATATTTAAAAATAATAAAAAACAGTAGATACATAGGGGTGATGGATATGGGAAGCGTGTTGGGAGTAATAAACCTAATAAATGAAAAACCATTTCTAAAAGAATTAACACAGCACCGCTGCATGGCGTCCGTTCCGTTCGCAGGGCGTTATCGCCTTATCGACTTTACATTATCGAACTTCATCAATGCATCCATTACAAAGGTGGCTGTTTTCACAAAAGACAAATACAGGTCGGTAATGGACCATTTAGGGTCAGGGAAAGAATGGGATCTAGACAGGAGAAATGGCGGCTTATTCATTTTGCCTCCTATCCATCCTGATGAAAGACTAAAAGGCGACCTGGAACATTTTCATGACCACCTCGAGTTTTTTCAACGATCGCACGCTGACACCGTGGTTATTTCCCCAGGCCTGCATGTAAGCAAAATTGATTATAATGAAGTGATTGCCCAGCATAAAGCAGAACAGGCAGATATAACTGTCGTTTACAAAGACTATCAAGGGGACCCTGTTGAGAAACCGGTTTATCATACTTGTTCAATTGATGACAAAGGGACAGTAACCGATATCCAGCTCTATACCTACCCGATGCCAGGGGAAGCAGTGTGCTTGGAAACATTCGTAATCAGCAAGGATTTATTGATTGAACTAATAACCAAATGTGTGGAAAACGGTGAGTATGACTTGATTAAAGATGCGGTCAAGGCGAACCTCCACAGCCTTAGGGTGAAATCTTACAAGTTTACAGGAGAAATGCCATTTATCCATTCTGTTGATAGCTTTCATTCCGGCAACATGGAATTTCTAAAGCCTGAAATTGTGCGTTCGTATTTCTATGAAACATGGGATTTATACACAAAAGTGAAGCATGAAGCACCAGCATATTATGGGGCTTCCTCGAGGACAAGCTACTCTTTGATCGCAAACGGCTGCGAAATTGAAGGGGTTGTCGAGAATAGCATTATTTTCCGCGGCGTAAAAATCCACCCGGGAGCAGTCGTAAAAAACAGCATCATCATGCAAAAAGGGGAAATTGGCCCTGGAGCTTACATTGAAAATGTAATTATGGATAAACAAGCACGAATCAAAGAAAATGCAACGGTAGTGGGCGGCTTGCAGCCAGTAGTCATCAAAAAAGAAGAAATCATCTAATGGAGGATCAATGATGAATGTATTATTTGCCGCTTCCGAATGTGCCCCATTCATAAAAACAGGCGGCCTCGGGGATGTAATCGGCACTTTGCCCAGGGCATTAAAAAAGTATGATATGGAAGTCAGTGTAATTCTACCAAAGTACGGTGACCTGCCGCTGCAATATAAAACGCAATTATCTTTCCTCGCAAGCATTGAAGTTCCGGTTGGCTGGAGAAGGCAATATTGCGGAATAGAAAAACTGGAATACCAGGGTATTACATATTATTTTCTTGACAATGAGTACTATTTTAAACGGCATGGCAGCTACGGTTTTTTTGATGACGGCGAACGGTTTGCCTTTTTCTCAAGGGCGATCCTTGAAGCTTTACCGCATTTAGAGAAAAAAACGGATATCATCCACTGCCACGATTGGCAGACGGGACCTGTCAGTGTCTTATTAAAAGCACATTACCATAATCATCCTTTCTACAAAGGAATCAAGACGGTTTTTACCATCCATAATTTACGTTATCAAGGAATCTATCCGAAAAATGTATTAGCCGAACTATTGGATTTAAGCGATCTTTATTTTCATATCGATGCATTGGAGTTTCATGGAAATATAAGTTACATGAAAGCGGGACTTGCCTTTTCTGACCAATTGACAACGGTAAGCCCTTCATATGCTGCCGAAATCCAAATGCCTTATTTTGGTGAAAACCTTGACGGCTTCTTAAGGAAACGCAGCGGCCAGTTGATCGGCATCTTAAACGGCATTGATACGAATGATTACAATCCTGAATCCGATCAAGCGATATTCGCTTCCTATGAAGATTGGGACGGTAAGCTTAAAAACAAGCAGATGCTGCAGGAATATTTGAATCTTCCTGCCAGGAAGCATATTCCCATCATATCATTGGTCACACGGCTTGTTGAACAGAAAGGCATCGATTTAATTCTTCATGTGATACATGAAATTATGAACCAGGGTGTCCAATTGGTCGTCCTTGGAACCGGAGATTGGAACTATGAACAGGCATTCAGGGATTTAGCCGCACAATACCCGGAGCATATAAGGTTTGCGAATTATTTCAATGACTCCCTGGCCCGCAAAATATATGCCGGATCAGATATTTTCCTAATGCCTTCCCAATTTGAGCCTTGCGGAATCGGACAGCTTCTCGCCATGAGATACGGCACGCTGCCAATCGTGAGGGAAACCGGCGGCCTCAAGGATTCTGTAGTTCCATATCATGAATTTACCGATGAAGGATTCGGCTTTAGTTTCACGAATTATAATGCACATGACATGTTATATACCATTGAAAAGGCCGTATGGCTATACAGATTCCAGCCAAAAAAATGGCAGAAGCTTGTTGAGAAAGCGATGGAACTGGATTATAGCTGGGAAGCTTCAGCCAAAGAATATAAAACACTTTATCAGGAATTGTTTGCTGGAAAGCAACTCACCGAAAGGTAATGGGGCATTCTGCTATATGTTTTTACAATCTTTCCATTGACATTTTCGGAAATGACTAGGATAATATTAAAAAATAATGAACGTTAAAGGAAGAATAGTATTCAGATCCTTAAGTGACAGAGAGCGGGGTTTATTAGCTGGAAGGCCCTGCCACGATAAGCCTGTAGAACCTGCTTCCCGAGTCCCATGCAAAACATGGGCGCCTAAAACCGGGCGTTATCCGGCAAAGCGGGATGCCATTATGCATCCAATTAAGGTGGTACCACGGAAAATAAGCCCTTTCGTCCTTTTTGACAGGATGAACAGGGCTTTTTTACATTGGCTGGGAAGGCCCTTGCATACTAACCTGTGTCATAAAGGATGAAGCTCATTGGAGGTCAGAAAAAAATGGAAAGAAAACGGATTGTGGTGAAAATCGGCAGCAGTTCTTTAACAAACCCAAAAGGTGAAATTGACCAGGAAAAGTTCATGGACCATATTCAGGCAATCGCTGCTCTAAAGCGTGCTGGGCATGAAGTCCTGTTAGTATCATCAGGAGCCGTTGCAGCCGGGTTCACCCGTTTAGGCTATCCGGCAAGGCCTGTTACGCTTAAAGGAAAACAGGCAGCCGCCGCCGTTGGCCAAAGCTTGTTGATCCAGTCTTACATGGAAAAGCTGGGCCAATTTGGGATTGTGCCCGCACAAATCTTGTTGACGAGGAACGATTTTTCCAAAAAAGAACGATATAGGAACGCATACGCAACCGTTATGGAGCTGTTGGAACGCGGCATTTTGCCGATTTTCAATGAAAATGATACGGTGTCTGTAGAGGAGCTGACATTCGGGGATAATGATATGTTATCTGCACTAGTCAGCGGGATGGTTCATGCCGGGCAGTTAATCATCTTAACGGATATAAACGGATTATATGATTCCAATCCGAGAAAAAATCCTTCAGCCCAAAGAATTGACAAGATCAAAGAAATCACGGAAGAAATGCTAGAAGGAGCAGAGGGAGCCGGTTCCATGGTCGGCACAGGGGGGATGCTGTCAAAATTAATGGCGGCAAAAACAGCCCTTTCCCTGGGGGTACCTACATTCATTGGATACGGCCAGGGAAGCGGCAAGCTGCTTGAAATTCTCGAAGGCGGCGGGGATGGAACATATATCGGTGAAAATCAACTTGCACAGGTAAAAGGCAGCAAACAATGGATCGCCCTTCATTCCTCTGTAAGGGGCCAAATTTATATTGATGCAGGGGCAGAGGAAGCCCTGCTTAACAAAGGAAAAAGTTTACTTCCTGCAGGAATCTATAAAATTGCCGGAACATTTGAAAAAGGAGATGTCGTAGAGGTCATTGGGGCAAATGGGCTGGCCGGAAAAGGAGAAGTTCTTTTTTCATCTGAAACACTTCAAAACATCATCGGCAAGCGAAGCGAGGATTTGAAATTTGATACGAAAGTTACGATTGAAGTGATTCACCGTGATCAATGGGTTCGGGCAGTCGATAGTATGTAAAAATTAGCGTCCGGTTCAAACTCATAAATGCGATGAAAATAAAGGCAGCGAAAGATCGAAAATGTTGCGATTAACCCATATTCCAAGAAGGGGGAAGGAAAATGAGCGAGGTAATTGAAAAAGGCAAGGCTGCTAAATTGGCCAGCTTTACAATGGCCGGAAAAACGACGGAAGAAAAAAATGAAGCGCTGGGCAAGATTGCCGAGCAGCTCATAAAGGAGCAAAACCGCCTCCTTAATGAAAATCAAAAGGACATTGAACAGGGAAAACAAAAAGGACTATCAGAATCGATTTTAGACAGGATCCTTTTAACCGAGGATCGAATTAAAGCAATGGCTGATGCCATCCTGTTATTGATAGAAATGAACGACCCGATTGGAGAAAAGCTTGAAACGATAAATAAAGAAAACGGATTGCTGATTGAAAAGAGAAGGGTTCCGCTAGGAGTCGTAGGCATGATTTATGAAGCGAGGCCGAATGTGACCATTGATGCCGCAACATTATCAATGAAAACTGGAAATGCCGTTATTTTACGAGGCAGTTCTTCGGCCGCATATTCCAATCAGGCGCTGGTACAATGCATTCACAACGCCTTGAAAGAAACAATGATCCCACAGGAAGCTGTCCAATTGATCGAGGATACAAGCAGGGAAACGGCGAAAGAACTATTTACCTTAAACCAGTATTTAGATGTCTTGATTCCGAGAGGCGGCAAAAATCTGATTGACACAGTCGTAAGAGAATCGACAGTACCTGTGTTGGAAACTGGAGCTGGAAACTGCCACATTTATATCGATGAAACAGCTGACTATCGTATGGCTGAACAAATAGTCTTAAACGCAAAAACCCAGCGGCCAAGCGTATGCAATGCAATAGAGTCCTTGCTTATCCATGAAAAATGGTTTGCTGGCAATGGCAGACAATTATTGTACGCCTTACATGAAAACCATGTCGAAATTTTTGGTGACCGGGTGGTTCGGGATGTTTTTCCTGAAGCGAAACAGGCAACGGAAGAAGATTGGTCAACCGAGTATTTAGCACTTTCTATCAGCATAAAAGTGGTAAGCAGGGTAGAAGAAGCCATCAACCATATTAATCAATACGGAACCAGGCATTCAGAAGCAATCCTCACCGAAAATGAACGACACGCTGCGTTGTTTTTGACCAATGTCGATGCAGCTGCTGTATACCATAATGCTTCGACCCGCTTCACCGACGGCTTTGAATTTGGATATGGGGCAGAAATCGGTATTAGTACACAGAAGCTTCATGCAAGAGGTCCGATGGGACTGCCCGCCCTGACTTCAACGAAATATTTTATTTACGGACAAGGGCAAATCCGGAAATAGGAATAGGCCGCCAGTTAAAAACTCCAGGAAACTATCCTCCAGCATCGCTTTTTTTCGAATATGCTGGGGGACATTATAGTTTTTTTCTTACTTTGATTTCTCTTGGGAGAGCCCGTGTCATACCGGGAATCATTTTGGATTGATATTGTAGTGTTTCCGATGAGTAAATCGTTATGGCCAAGCTTCCGTACCCGACTTTTGTCCGGATTAAGATTGGCTGATTATATTTATTTTGAAATCTGAAATCAGGCCCATACCAACTTACTGTAGCATCTCGTCCTGAAGGAACGTATGGTACTCTTTTACTGTGGGAGAATCGTTGGACAATCCTTATTCCCGCATGGTCAACCGCATTAAATAAAGTGGAGGACACTTGGCATATCCCTCCGCCAATTCCCTCCGCCAATTCCCCTTTCACAATAACGGGTGCACGCAAGTACCCTTTTTCGGCAGTTCTTTTCCCCACCACCTGGTTAAAGGAAAACGTCTCTCCGGGCATAACCACATAGTTGTTAATCGCTTTTGCAGCAAGAGTGAGATTGTGGATACGGGGCTTATTGTTTCCATTAAAATAAGTAACGTATTGGCCTATGCGTTTTTCCCGGATTTGCGAAAGCAGCTCACTATCGACTTTTGGATAGAGGGATTGAACCGGAACCCGTACCACCGATGGTTTGCCATAAAAAAAAGAAGCAGCTGAACGATCAATAAAAGTTGCCCGATCCAACCTATAACCAGATTTTTCCGCTATAATGTTTCCATTATCATCAAGTACTGCATTTACGGGTGCCCGGTACACCTTTTGATCCAGATCATTAATAAGTTTATTGAATTTCACCGTATCGATCATTTTTATTCCAGGAAAAGGCAAGAGAAACTCCGCCTGTTCAACTTCTGAAAGCACATGGCCGTTATGTGTGAATGATATATTACCACTGGAGTTGTATGGATTTATTAGTAAAAAAATGGCTGTTACCCATAAAAATTTCATTTTCGAGCTCACCTCCCTTATTTAGTATGGAATGAAATCATCTTTTCATGTGAAGAAGAATTGAAACCCATTATCAGGAGGGCCAAAAAATTGCAATCAAAAGGGAAAGTGACTAAGATAATTAGAAAACACCCATATAGTTAGGAAGCACAATCGAAATATGAAAGAAGGAGCTATTTTGAGGCTTAGTATTTTAGATCAGTCCCCAATCCTGTCCGGCGCCACACCAACAGATGCCTTACAGGAATCAGTAAAACTTGCGCAATTGGGAGAGCAACTAGGATTCACACGGTACTGGATTGCAGAACATCATGATCTGGAGGGCCTTGCATGTTCTGCACCTGAGGTCATGCTTCCGTATATCGGGGCAAATACACACAAGATACGAATTGGTTCAGGGGCGGTATTATTGCCACACTATAAACCATATAAAGTTGCGGAAATCTACAATATGCTAGCTACGCTATTTCCTGATCGAATTGATTTAGGAATCGGCAGGGCACCCGGCGCTTCAGCGGAAGCAACCCTGGCCCTCTCGAACAACTTTCTGGAAGGCGTGCGAAACATGCCCGAGTCTGTTGAGGAGCTGTTGAAATTCTTATATAACGATTTTCCGGAAGGCCATATGTTTTCCAAAGTGTCTGCTTCACCGGTTCCAATTGTGGCACCTGAAACCTGGCTTCTCGGGACCAGCGGGAAAAGCGCTGTCCTGGCAGCGGAAAATGGAATGTCCTATGCATTCGGACAATTCATGAGTGATCAGGATGGAGCCGGAATCGTAGAAAACTATAGAAATAATTTTAAGCCGAAAGAAGCGTTAAATGTTCCGAACGTAATTCTTGCCGTTTCCGTCATTTGTGCTGAAACTACCGAAAAATCGGAGGAGCTGGCATTGAGCAGCCATTTATGGAGCATACAGTCAGAACAAGGCGGAGGAAACGGCGGCATTCCTTCACTCGATGAAGCAAAACAATTCTTTAGTTCCAAAGAAGATAAAAAACAGGTCCAAGCAAATTCTAAGCTTGTGGCTGGCAACCCCAGAGAAGTAAAACAAAGGCTTACCGACCTGCAAGAACGATACCGCGCTGACGAACTCATGATCGTCACAATCACACCAACTTACGAAGACCGTATCCGTTCCTATCAGCTGATAGCGGACGAAATGCTGTAAGTATTCATACACTCCAGAAGGCAGCCTGCGACCATTCGCCAGGCTGCCTTTTGGCAGCAGGATCCTTCATCCATCAAGAAAAATGGAAAGTGTTTAATTGTACTTTATATGTTTATAGATAATTAGCGCCTAATACCTCTTTTTGGAAATAAATGTTAAAAGGTGGAGCCGATGTCGTTCTGGATTCGTTGGGCAGGATGGGAAAATGACCCCGATGGAATATCTTGCATCTTTTGTTTTACTCCAGGGAGGATCAATGCAGGACTAGTTATGGCCACCCAGGCTGTTAGAAAGGGAGACACCATTCAGATAACAGGTGCGTACGGGGCAAGGTATAATGCTTTACCGCTAGGCGATATATTCCAGCGCAATATTACAATTAAGTCCGGACAAGCGCCCGTTATTCACTATATGCCTTATCTTCACGTCTTGATTAATCAAGGTAAGATCGGTTCCGGAGATATTATCACACATGTTCTTCCTCTTGACGATGCAGAAAAAGGTTATGAATTTTTTGATGCGAAAACGGCTAACTGCATTAAGGTTGTCCTAAAACCTCATTGATTTACAATTGTTCTGTATGAAAAGGGGTGCCATTGCTTAAAATAATGCGCACCCTTCTTATATCCCCTGGATACAAAACCAAACAGCTCTCCCATAAAAAGCTGAAAAAATCCTTCTTTGGGTTATTAAAAATTATATCCTTGACAGATTAATACTTATCAATCTATACTTACTTACATAAAGTAAGTTAATAAAATTAGATAATAGAAGAGAGGTTCCTAATGTGAATTTCCATCAAGCTCCTTGTACTTATGTCGGACATGTGCATTTAAAGGTTCAAGATTTGAATCGTTCCCTTAATTTTTATCAGGAAATAATCGGACTCAGGATACTGGAACAAACCGAAAATAGAGTGTTGCTCACAGCCGATGGGAAGATTCCGCTGCTAAAAATTGAACAACCAGAAAACGTAACGCCAAACCAACCTAATCGCACTGGTTTGTACCATTTTGCTTTGCTTGTCCCAAAGCGATCAGATTTGGCCGAAGTACTGCTACACTTGCTTCAGGCAGGATATCCCTTGCAAGGGGCTTCCGACCATCTTGTAAGTGAAGCCATTTATCTGGCAGATCCCGACGGGAATGGAATTGAAATTTATCGTGACCGTCCTTCCGAGTCATGGAATTGGGACGGCAGGGATGTAGTGATGACAACCGAGCCACTGCAGGCCCAAAATCTGTTGGCGGAGGGTAAGGGAAACGAATGGCAGGGGCTGCCAAGCGGAACAATAATGGGACATATCCATTTGCAGGTGTCTGATCTTGATGCGGCAGAGAAGTTTTATTGCAAAGGGCTTGGTTTGATACTTGTGAACAGCAAATATGGACAAAGCGCCCGTTTTGTTTCCTCAGGCGGCTACCATCACCATATCGGGTTGAATACCTGGCACAGCAAAGGGGCCCCGGCCGCTGATGAAAACAGCGTAGGGCTTAAATTATTCTCTTTGGTACTGCCAAGCCAAGAAGCAAGAAGCAGAGCTGTTGCTCAAGTACGTGAAATGGGCGCAATCGTAATAGAAGAAAATGGCACTCCTTTTGCAAAAGATCCCTCAGGAAATCTAATTGAACTCCAAGTTTATACCTCAATTTAGGATTTTCCTGGGCGAGGACAAAACCTTACATCTGGGTTTTGTCCCTTTTTATTTAACAAGAGAAAAATGGAGAAACGGTTTATAAAAGTATTTATGGGAGATCATACAGCCCGGAATTGGACATGGAACTTAAGATGAACACAATCGAAAAAGCAGTGAATACTGGGATAAATAGTTCTTATTGGAAGGAAGTTGTTTTTGAGTAACTGGGCATAATGTTCATGTTGAACAATCTCTGTTTTGGAACTTTATTAAAGGAGGGGACAGATAATGCCCGAAGAAAATGTATTCTCGCCGGATCCCTATGTGCAGAAGACAGTTGAAGACATATGGCGTACGACCTGCGGCAACTGGAAGAATTGTAATCATAGCACCCTTCAAGCATTGTTGTCGGAATGCGGTAAGCACAGCATTGATCCGCAATATTGCATGAGCTGGGTTGAAGAACACAGTGGGAACATACCAGACTGGCCTGCTGTTGCCGAAACGGCCCGGGACTGGGTGAATAAACATACATCCACAGGTTCTCCGATCGTTTCGTCTGATTAAGCAACACAGTAAGCTAAAGCCGGAAAAGGGCTTTAGCTTCTTACTTAGCGGAATAACAATTGAAAGGCTACCTGTAAGGAAACAGGTAGCCTAAGCCATAAATATTTAATTTTATAAATTGGAGATAAAATGTGATTTTCTATCTTGCCTTACCCCGATTAGCGAGTAGTTCCGCCCATTTGACCACCAAATTGGCCAGCTAATTGAGATTGGGCAGTAGCAACTAAACGCTTAGTGATTTCACCACCAACTGAACCGTTAGCACGAGAAACTGTTTCAGCACCAAGCTGTACACCGAATTCAGTAGCAATTTCATACTTCATTTGATCGATAGCTTGTTGAGCGCCTGGCACTAGCTTGTCACGATTTCCACCGCTTCTTGACATGTGTTTTCACCTCCTTTTGGTTTGTACTCTTAATCTCCCTTGTTTTGTGCATGTTAATACTTTGTAAATATTGGCTATATATGAAATGTTTCCATTGGAATCCCCGTCCAGGCAGGAATACAATGTATGAATTTTACAGGGGGCGCTCGGTACACTAATAGATAAATCAGTAACTAAGAGCTGATACAACGTACGGGTTTACACCCAGAAAGCGAGGCCGAAAATGGCGTATTTTGAAAAGCAAGGACTTGAAGTTATCAGAAACCGGCTCGAAAACCGCACAGTAACATTGGCTGATGGCACGGCGGTTCCGTGCCTGGGTCAGGGGACGTGGTACATGGGTGAAAACATTAAGGCAAGAGATTCAGAGGTCAGAGCGCTGCAATCGGGAATTGATTTAGGCATGAAGCTGATTGATACCGCTGAAATGTATGGTGAAGGCGACTCTGAGCTTATGGTAGGGGAAGCCATCAAAGGAAGAAGGAATGATGTGTTCCTTGTGTCAAAGGTTTATCCTCATCATGCAGGGCTAGACATGATCTCAAAAGCATGTGAAAACAGTTTAAAACGATTGAAGACAGACCATTTAGATCTTTATCTTTTACATTGGAGAGGCCGGATTCCATTAGCCGAAACAATAGACGGCATGGAAAAGCTGCGAAAGGAAGGCAAGATTTTGAGATGGGGCGTTTCGAACTTTGATACGGATGATATGGAGGAACTATGGAACACAGAGAACGGTAAAAATTGTACGGTGAATCAGGTTTTATATAACTTGGGTTCCCGAGGGATTGATTTTGACCTTTTGCCATGGCAGAAAGCACATAATATGCCAATTATGGCATATAGCCCGCTTGCACATAGAGACTCCTTGCGGACACAGCTTCAGAGTAGTCCAATCGTGAACGAAATAGCAGAAGATCATCGCGTAAAGGCTCTGCAAATTGCTTTAGCCTGGACGATACGAACGGATCAAGTAATTGCGATTCCAAAAGCAGTGCAAGAGCAGCATATTTTTGAAAACGCACAAGCAGCGACAATTCATTTCACTCAGGATGAACTGGAGAGATTGGATGAAGCCTTCCCGAGACCGCAAAAGAAAATTCCTCTGGATATAATTTAACCATGTCTTTAACACAAGAATATTCTTTATTTGAACATAGCGAACGAAAATTATCATAAGAATGAATTATAAAAAAAGGAAAAAAGCCTCCCTGAATCGTATTTAATAAATAGGATTCATGAGGCTTTTTAGCAAGCACATAGAAGAAAGAGCGGGTGAACATTGTGGGGGAAAAGAGAGAAAAAGACAACCCAAAAGGGTTAATAATGCTGCTTATTGTTTTGGCGCTTGTATTTATCGGTATTCCCATTGCACATTCCAACAGTGAAGAACATCATGGACGGACGGTATACTCCACCAGCTGGAGCGAGGAAAAAGCTGGGGCAATTACGGCTATTGACCGTGTGGAGCTTTACCGGACAGAGAAAATCGTAGATGGCGGTTATGATCATGAACTGGCAGTCTCCTTCAGGATTGAAAACACAACAGGACACAGCATTTATGCTACTCCCGAAGAAGGAATGTTAATTATCGGAAAAGCACAAATGAATGCCGATCCCTCAACAAGTGATAACTTTGGAGGGGAGATTTTGAGCGGTGCTATAAGCGAAGGTAAAGTTCGGTTCCAGCTTAAAGATAATATCGATCTTTCAGCTATAAAAAAAATCCGCTTATCCTGGAACCAGTCTCATGGAAAAACAAACAGCGAAAAATATGATATAACCGTCAACCTGGAAAAATAGTGATCTTCAGCACAGTAATTTAAAATGAATGATGGAATAACCTGCCCTCCCAATGTTTTTTTCATCATGTGAACCACGGAAATGCCTTACAATCAAAGCTGAAAGTTTGCTCCATCTCCCCCAACAAGAAAGCTACGCTACCTATGCCGATAAAGTTCAGGTGTAACTGTTTCTTAGGTTGACTTATTTTCTAAATAAATAGTAATGAATGTTTACCTTGGTCATATGCATCTAGTGCATATGTTTTTTATTTTCTAATTCAAATCATGGAATTCGGTTACGTGCCTCATAAATAGGGAATATTCCGAGTAAGGATAAAACGAGGTGAAGAACCAACCATGATATATTTAGGCAGAAACCACGACCCCCAAAATAACAGGGAATTAATAGAAAGAATTACTGGAGTAAACAAACGTAAATTCAAGGGTGTACTGGAACAAACTGACCGCCTTTTTATGAAATACAGCAGGAATTATCTGTGGCCGTCCGCTTTTTCTATCAAATCTGTGTTAACAGGCATTAAAAAAATTGGCGTTTTTCTTTTTGTCAAAAATGCAAGTGGATATCCTGCAAGGATGGGCGCCACGTCCGTAAATCAGGAGGGCACCGTTTATCCTGAGTGGAAATCGCTGCTGGACCAAGAATCAGGACACTTGCTAAACAAGATTTCAAGGGAAGTATCGATAACCGACTTCGGCGCGGTTGGTGATGGTGTGACAGATGATACCGATGCTTTCAAGAAGGCGATAGCAAAAGGAAGGGTAAAGGTAATCATTCCAGAAGGTATCTTTGTAATAAAAGGGTTAAAACTGCCCTCGTTCACTTTGTTGGCCGGCGCAGGGAAAGGAAAAACCATTCTTAAACTACATGATGCGGCCCCTAAAGGAGAATGGATCATAACAAATGCGAATCATGTAAAAGGAAATCGTAATATACGTGTAGAAGGCATGAGTTTGGATTGGAATGTAGAAAGGCTTGGCAACGAGGAATATACCAGCCGTGGGAACAATCGATCAAGCTGTTTGACGTTGGCGAATGTGACCTTTGGCTGGGTGAAGGATGTTGAAGCGATAAATCCAGGACTGCATTGTTTTGACGTTTCCTCGACCCTGTACACCTATCTGGGGGACGGAACCCGCAGCCGGGGCGGCAGCAAATATATTTGGCTTGATAACTTAAACGGCCATGGGTTTGGGGACGATGGAATCACCACCCACCATAGCGACAATATCTTGATTACAAATTCCCACATGTGTGACCCCAGCGGAAGAGCCCATAAAAAAGGGTTTTCCAATTCTAATGGAATCGAAGTGGATGACGGTTCCAGGAACGTGTGGCTTGTGGGTAATTCTACAACTCGATGCTTTGGAGGCGTAGAAATTAAAGCACACCATAATGCTTCGGCCGCTTCGAACGTACAAATCATTGGGCATTTGTCTGTGAATGACAATCGCTCGTACAATTTCCGGCATATAGGGCACCATAAACTGAATGACCCTGAGTCGAAAACCGCCTTTAATATTAAAGCTACGAATATCGTCTCCATCGCTCCCGTCTTCACAGATTTATATGTGAATTCCACTCCGCGCGGCATGGTGGTTTCCGCTTATAAAAATGTGGCTGTCAACGATTTTACGCTCATTGGGGATCCAGAATATGACTACAAAGGGGAACCGGTTATCGCGATTCAATACCGGGCAAGAAACGTAGTGTTCAATAACATCAAAATCAGCGGCTTTAAAAACGCGGGTGCTTATATCAAAATATTTGGCGGCAGGCAGCGGGCAGATTATGTCGCGCTACAGAACGTTGAAGCCGATGATGCTGCAAAACCAATCGAGATTGGTGCTGGGATTGACAATGCCAGTGTACAGCATATTTACACCGATGATAAGAATAACATTTTGGTGTAGAAACACAAAAGGGGAATCGCCGGCAGGCGATTCCCCTTTTTGGGAGACAGTAAAGAAAACAATTCTCTCTGGTACTTAAGACCATCTCTTTTTCCCGCGTTCCAATGCCGCCAATATGCGGTTTTTCTAAGCAATTTATCTAGAAGAGATTTTGTTTACATATTCTTCAATCATTTGGCCGGTTACATTTTTCCTTGAAGGAACTACCCTCAATTTCGCAAGCAAATTTATTCTATCGGTCACTTCATTAATTTTCGCGGTTGTAAAGGATTTACCTTGCTGGCACAATAAGACTGCTTCCTGGATATACCGCTCCCTTTCCTCATCAAGCGCAAGAAACTGTTTATATGTTTGATGCTGTTTATTGGCATGCTTAATTAGATCTTTATGTACACTCATTCTGCGTCCACTCCTATTTTTTGGGGAAATGCTACCTTATATCATACCAATTTTTTATTCGCGCGTTAAGAGAAAAAACAATTTGGCTGCGTTAAAAGCATTACTTGCTACATAGTTTCCGCTGATTCCACTGAAAATATGGATAGACGGGGGGCATAGCAGTGGAAGAAATAATTATTGATGAAAAACGGATTCCCATAACAAATCCGGAACAAATGATTTGGGCTGATTTAGGGATTCGAAAATTAGATTATTTACTATATTTAGCTGAAATATCACAAAGTCTTCTCCGGCATTCACAAGATCGTTTGTTAATGATGTGGGTATATCCCCATGGAATAAAAGGTAAGAGAATTGAGAAACGATCGCTTCCATCCAGCGCACCTCTATGGATACCAAGTACTTTTTATAAGGAAAAACAACGGATGTTATTAAATGACACAGCAACACTTATTTGGGCTGCCGATTACGGCGCCTTGGAATTTCACGTTCCATTTGATAGCGTTAAAAAAGAACATTACCCGCTGGAGCTTGCCTTCGATTTAGACCCGCCAAATGATGAAAGCTTCGAACTGGTATTGGAAGTAGCATTTGAATTGAAGCGGGTGCTGGATTCGCTTGGACTTCAGGCTATACCAAGGACTTCCGGGTCAACCGGCATGCAAATTTTTGTGCCGATTGCACCTATATACACCTTTGAACAGGCAAGGAAAATGAATACATTCATTGCGAATTATTTTCTCGAGAAATTGCCTGGAAAAATCACATTGGAACGGGTGGTTTCGAAAAGAGGGAAGAAGCTTTATTTCGACTACTTACAATTATGGAAAGGGAGAACAATGCCAGCCGTATATTCTGCCCGGGCCAAACCAAACGCTACCGTCGCTGCACCGGTTACCTGGGAAGAAGTCCAGAAAGGTTTTTTGCCAATCGATTTTACGATTCTAAATATGAAAAAACGAATCGAACAAAAAGGGGACCTGTTTTCTGTTATTACATCAGAAAAGCACACCCAAAACCTGGATGAGATCCTTTCATTTATTGAAAAAGCCTTGTAATGGCATGTAATCAGTCAAATTTGCTAACCTCTGGAATATCATTTTCATAAGAGGTGATGTAAATGGAAAATAACACAAATGTTTGTTATTACTGTAAAAAACTAGTGACATTTATTGCCGACACATGCCCAAATTGTGATAAACCCAAAAAGTTTATTTTCGAAAAGGCCATTCAGGCAAGAAAGGCTGAAGAATTAAAACAAAAAGATCAGTGGAATAAAAAGGAACTGACAAGATTGCGGAAACTAAAACTAAGCCCGGTACAATGGGAATACATCAAAGCCATTTCTCCTACCGAGCATGAAATGAACAAATTGGGGGCTCACGGTTGGGAATTGGCTGCTACTCACTCTGTCAAACTAAAAGAGGATGAGTACATACAGGAATTTATTTTTAAACGCATCTACAAACAATGAATGGTTTCCAATGCGTTAAAAAATGGCCGAAAATGGTTAAAACGATTATAAAAAGGAAAAAAGATGGGAGCGAAAGGCATAATGGAAAAAGCGCGGATTAAGAGATATTGTGAACATTGCCGGTCCGAAACAGTCCATGAGGCAGAAGAAGATGTCCTTGAAATAGAATACCGATGTACAATTTGCAATAAACATCAAGAAATTATTAAGACTTTTTTTTAATAAAGAGAAATAGGCCCATTGAAAGCTCTATGGGACCAAAACACCAAATCCCTCTCATGTAGCTTATTAATGAACTGTTCTGCTTTAGATATAGGACCCTGGCTCTGGCCTCTTTTCTTTTTGGGGAAAACTAACAATTCTATATATACAACTCAATTTCGTACTACTTTGCAGATTATTTTAAAAGTTTCAAACAGTATTCCGTGCATGAACCAATACCCATGCCCACGGCGAGTTCAAGTAATGAATCTGAATTATAATACAGCTGATAACGTACATCTCGAAGTCCAAGTCTCCCCGTCTAACCTGTCATAAAACATATTCCCACCATATGGAACGGGGAGAATCTTCGCTTACAGGAAATAATAAGAGCGATCACCTCGAAAGGAAGGGATGGCTAGCATGTCGTTAGAATGGTTTGACAGAGTAAGCGGCGAACTTCAGGATAGTCTGGAATCAATCTGTGATAAATATGATCAAAACGGCGGTATGTCGATTGAGCGCGGTGCGAAGCATCCGAGAATTGAATTTTACACAGAAGGCGAAGATATCGATAGGGAGTATTTTTGCACACTGTTTTTTGACCCTCATAATGAAGAATTTTATATGGAAGCCTTTGAACCAGACCTTGGCCAGATCAGCAAAGTGGTCTTGACCGATATAGAGGATATCGTCGATGCTGTCCATGAACGCTTTCATGATTATGTGAATGGTGACAGTGTGGAAGAAGATTTAATTGATGAAGAATATGTGGATGAAGGACTGTATATGGAAGAAGAGGAATTGCGCGATCTGGATGACCGCGGCGAAATACAGCTGTTGGAGGAAATCGATGTAGACTGGGAAACCCCTGAAGTAACTGCATTTTATCAAGAAAATGATGTGGAAGTGACCTATCAGTTCGGCATTGTACAAGAAACCGGGGATGGCGTCCTTAAGCGCGTAAACCGGATTTGGACGGATGATGATGATATGATCAGGGACGAGACGAACTTCATTTTCAGCAAGGAAGAAGCAAGCACCATTATAGCGATGATTGCCAGTCATATGGATTCTCTTACGGAAATGGATTACCAGGGGGAAGTCTAAGCTTTCCTACATTTTGGAAAATCCTTCTCTAAAAGACGAAGACAGACACGCTGCCCGAACAGAAAGTTTGTTACACAGGTGTTCCAACAGGATGGCGGTTTCCTTTCCGATAAAAAAAGAACAATCCATTCTGAACTGCACCCCAATTGCTAAAAATTGGGGTGCAGTTCATTCGGTAACCGCTCATTCAAATAGCGTCCTAATTGACTAACCTAAAATAACTTGCCAGCGACACGATTCGCCCCGGAATAATGTGGTCAGACCCCCGGTACGTTAACGTGTTAACATACCAGGGGCCTGACCCCTTCTTCAATTTTAATTACTCTTATTACGCCTTAGCTTCCTCAAAAGATGCACGCCGGCAATACCAGCCAAACATACCGTTCCAATCAGAAAAACACCAGCATACAAGAGAAAGAAATAAACCGCCAAATACAAAACGAGGTTCTCTTCCATATTCTTACCGCCTTTCATAATAGAATATGAATAAGCATCAAAATGGAAGCGGCTACAATGGACGTGAATACCAATTCAAAGAATGTTTTGGAAGGATTTTAGGGATTAAAATGCAGTCACTCCTTAATGAATTAAGCAATGTGGGGATATAACGAACCTTGTTAGACGGGGAAAAGATTGAAAGGGAGTTTGGTTAGACAGTGATAGCTTTCACTAAAGAGGACATTCTTTACTGTCTAACCAAAGGGGATTTTTCATTTGTGTTAATAATCAATTTCACACATTTACCTTCTCTCTCTTATTGTGTTCAGCTTTACTGCTATTCTTTTGATAGTCTGTGATTAGCTTGTCCAGTTTTTGACTGCAATTGAGAGTTTCATGGCTGTTCAAGCCGGTTGCTTCCACGATGCGGATTAAATCCTTTTTTAGCTGCTTAATCCTAACTTCTAATTGATCGTTTGATGTCAAAAACATAAAAAATTTCCCCTAATCATCGATTTTTTCTTTAACCGTTTACTGCAATAAAACTCTTGGACATAAACTACATTATGCAGAAAATAATTAGTAAATGGAAGGGATGTGACAAATCTTCCTATAAAATGACAAATAAACCAAAAAATCTATATTTTTTCTCTATGCACACGCTGCGGGAAGGAATTTACCAGTCATATGCGAACTACAGTGGTAAGCATTCTAGGACTGTAAACCAGTCTTATTTTTAGAAAAGAAGGTGCCATCATAATGACTTATACGGTACTTGAACTCGCAGCCAATTCGGGCCATGGCCACGTATGCTATGTTACACTTATTGGCTATTTGCACCAGGCACGCAAATAATGGTACTACTTGTATATTTAATCAAGTTGAAGCCGTAGTGGTACATATTAGTATGGATTATAAAAAGGAAGTCTTTGATAAAGAAAAGCTATGGATAAAAACATGGATCAATCGCGTTGGAATCACGAGCTTTTCCTTTTTGCAGACTATAATCAACGAGAAACAGGAGCTGGTTGTCCAAGCCGAAGCCATCCTCGCCACAATTGACCGGGAAACACGGTTTAAGGCTACAGTAACCAATGAAGTACGCAAGCTGATGGAACAAAAGTCAGCTTTGGATTATCAACATCTGCTCTCATTAGACAATGTTAAGTGTCCACAATCTCTTCGGCAGTGATTAGAAAAATTGCTTTTAACGCATGAAACCCATTGGTTTTGGGAAGATAATGATTAGTAATATCAGTCCAATGTTTGGGGAGGAGTATATACCATGGAAAAAGTTGAAGTAGGCGAAATCTTTACGATCAGCGATGAAAATGACGAAGAGCAGGAAGTTGAAGTTCTGGCGATGTTAACGATCGAAAATACAGATTATGTAGCAGTCAGCTTTGTCGAGGACCTTCAGCAAGACAGTGAAGGTGATATTGATATCTTCTTTTTAAAGGTGGACGAGGAGGGCGATTTGTCAGCAATAGAGAGCGACGGGGAATTTGAGAAAGTCTCTGCCGCGTTTGATGAGATTTTGGAAGAAGATTGAGATTTAGCCAGGATTAAGAAGGCGTAATTAAAAAGCCAGCGGGGCATCCCTCTGGCTCTTAACAATCGAAGGTTCTTTGACCTGGTTAGGCCCAAAGATTCATTTTTGCTTTAACTTCAGCCTGGTACGTATCCCTGACCAAATGGCAATCACTAGACCCCCTGCAGTATCAGCCACCAAATCAGTCATGGTATCTTTATTTCCCCCCCCTTGCAAGGTCATATCGAATAATTGGTCCGAGGTAAATTCATAAAATTCCCATAAAACCCCTCCAAAAACTGCAAAAGAAAGGATGAAAAGAAAGACAAACCAAGGTGATATTCCTTCGCCGGCACTTCTATGAGCCAATCGTTCATATAACGCAACTCCAGTAAATGCGAGCAGGGCACCGCTCAAAAAGTGCAGGAAGATGTCCCACCAGCCTAATCCATACCAACCTAAAATTGATCCTAAAAATTGTGAACAGAATAAGAAAATTAAATAGGATATGACCAGTGGCAGATTGAATTTCAGTTTGGTAAACAGGCTTAATAAAAGGGGGATGGCTCCACAAACAATCCCGCCAATTGCTACAATCGCTTTGAAAGATTCTTCGTCCACATAAAACTTTATAGCTAATGCTGCCATGAAAAGCACATAAATGAAGCTCAACGCAAAAACTAGCTTGCGTTTCATTTTTTCACCCCTTACCTGTTAAACTCTCTCTTTTTTGATGAACGCATAGATAGCAATGAGAAGACCACCTGCAAAACCAAAGATCAAGTCATACATCGTATCTTTGTTTCCGCCTCTTTGCATAGTATGTGTTACATACAGATCCCCTATGAACTCATATATCTCCCAAAAAACGCTTGAACACACTGCAAGTGAAAGGACAAACAGGAAAATGATCCACCGTGAAATGCTTTTTCGTAGTTTTTCGGGAACCCATAATTTATATAGAGCAATGCCAATAAAAGCTACGAGTATTCCTTTGAAAAAATGAATCGAAGTGTCCCACCACTTGAAAGTAACATAGAAATTTGCTATTGAACCCAAATAAGTCGTACAAAAAATCGAAGCATAATAACCTAAAATGATCGGAATATTAAACGGATTGCTTCTTACAAAAAGCAATAAAATTGGCAGGGAGCTTACCACGATTCCGCCAATTGCAACCTGCCAGCGGGATGTATCGTGTTTGGTGAAATAATAGAAGAATAAGCCAGCCATAAAAAGGATAAAAACCACACTAAAAATCAAAATGACTTTGCGATTCATAGTAGCCACTCACAGTCTTAGGATATAGTAAAAATAACAACGCCTGCTCAACTGTGCTATTTGAACCAAAAAAGGATTTCTTTTATTTTGCACAAGAGCCCCACAAAATGATGGAATGGCAACAAAAAATGGAAACAGAGTGCATAATGACATGGAAAATTGGCAAATAGTATTACGCCAAAGTCTGCAGCCACTCCTGCAAAGCCGGATATTGGAAAGGCGAATTCTTGTTTCGGGTATACCTTTCATCAAAGCCGTTTGACTCTTTTCTAATATTTGGCTTTGCCCCTTATTTTTATTCCTAAAAAAGACAAAAGGGCTAGCGGAAAAGAAAATGTCAAAGCATCCACGGTTTTACCTGAAAATCTTATAGAAGCAGTACATGCAAAAAATTCTTTCATTACTAAAACCAAATCACCTATTTTAGCCTGAAATGATGAAGGGCACAAATAAAAAATTACCATAGCAGCCAGTGGTGATACACTAATGGGAATACAGAGGGCATTATCTTGTGAATATAAAAAAGGTATCTGTGTAATCTATAATAATGCGTTAATTCTGTAATTAAAGGGGCGGCAAAAGATGCTTTTATTAAGAGAGGAAATTACAGTCGCCGGCACAGCCAAAATTGTAATCAGAATATAATCTCAATGGATAAGCTGCATAATTTTATTAGCCGATAATCTGGGACAATTTCATATAAAGACCCAATAAAAGCAGAAAAAGCCGCAAATTAGCAGTTTTTTATTTACGACAGCCTTATGTTGTTTCTTCCTGGAAGTGCCGAAAATTCATCCAATTCCAACGAGCTTACATAATAGAACACGCAAAAAAGTTTTATTAGTCCCTCTGGTGTTTTCCCTTCAAAGAAGAGGTAGCGCCCCTATGTCCTTCTTCTTTTTTAAAGCCTTTATCCAGCCTTCCCGCATTTTCAATATCCCTGGTTGCTTCGTAACCGGCAAATGGTTCATTGGAAGTCGTTCCGTACATGCCCATCCCTCCAAGTTCAACATTGAACTTTTCTTCCACCTTATCAGTATTACGGTCCATTTTCTCACCTCCTACAAATAAGGTAACCAAAAAAATAAAAAAATATGGTAAATCTCGTTATAGAAGATGTAAATTTAATAAAATATCAGTTGGAAATGGCATGAAATGAATTTGATAGGGAAAATTTAAAGGGTATGAAATATCGAAATTCAAAAAATACATTCCCGTCAAGAATCTCCTATTGGCTTAATGCGAGAGGGGACAGGAGAATTTATAAAAGGAGCACGCTCATGCATTGGTACGAAAAGTTAAATCAGTACTTTCCAGTTGAAGAGATGAAATCAAGGGAACATATGGAATCCTTACTACAAGAACGGTCAGATATTTATCAAAAAGATGAAAGCCCTAATCATGTGTTACTGTATGTTGAATTAGACAATTTTGTGTTTGTGGATTATCTATTTGTTTCAAAAAATGCCCGAGGACAGGGCCTTGGCCATAAATTAATAGAAAAATTGAAACGAAAGGGGAAGCCGATCATACTTGAGGTAGAACCAGTGAATTACGAAGACAGCGATTCAGAAAAAAGGCTGCATTTTTATAAACGCGAGGGATTTCAGCATGCCGCTTCCATCGGTTATAAGCGAAAATCGCTGGCAACGCAAGAAAATAATAAAATGGAAATCCTGTTTTGGGCGCCGAATGAAGAATCAGAAAAAATGATTTACGATGCCATGAAAAAAACATACGAGATGATTCATACCTATAAGGATCAGGAATTCTATGGCGAATCATATCAGCCGGTGAATGAGGTTCTGACCTTTGATAAAGAAGCTGATAATGAAAATATATTGGATAAGTTATGACGGATTATCCAGACGGTCTAAATCCCCAATGTGGGCATTAAACTTCCCCAAAAAACGCGCACCACTTTGAGTACGGAATGGGGGACAGTGACAATCATTGGGGCATTTTATTGGTTAGACACCATTTTCTCTATTTAGCAGGAGCTGTGCTTTTTTCTTTAGTTTTGTTTGATCAATTCCTGTTCAATTCCGTTCATTATGTCAAATGCTCCTAATGATTTGTTTGAGCTTACAACAACGTTGAGGGATGAATCAGGGAAAAAGGCAGAGCACCCATTTAAGTTACTAAAACTCAAAATAATAGATTAAGAAAGATTGGAATATACTTTGATTTAAACGTATAGTATATAGTTAAAACAGCAAGCGGTATGGATGGGTCTGACGACAAAAAATCACTGGATAGTTATAGAATAATAATCCTGGAAAAGGGAGGGGGAGACAAAATGAATGTAGTAACTATTTTGAAATGGGTTACAGGTGGCCTGGAAGCAATTTTAGGCATTCCTGTGTTAGGTGGAACGATCGTTATCGGAATGGCTTGGACACCATTAATAGCAATGTTAATTTTACATATCATAACTTTAGTATTTTGCGCACGAAACAATGAAAAAAAGCACGGAAGCATTCTGGGCATAGTAACGTCTTGTATCGCATGGATTCCGGTTGTCGGGATGATACTTCATATCATAACTGCTATTTTCCTTATGGTAGATGCAGCCACAAGCAATAAGGATTCCATGAAAAGGGAAGTATGATCCATTTAGTGTCGTTCTAAATATGAATGGCACTTTTTTAATGGAAGGAAAGAAAACTTATATCTTTTTCACTAATTGAACTAATTTTAAAAAAGTAGTGTGTTGGTTTATAAAAATCCGTTACAATGGAATATAGGTGGCTCCTGCCCAAATTCAGCGTATAAGATGAATCTATAATGTTCAAAAACCGAACTTCTTCAATTGGTATATGGATTATAGCTATAAATCTTTTTTTCTACTGCATCGTACTTCTTTTTATCATGAATATCCCCCGAAAATTTTCAAATAATCAAACATCTTGTAACATAAAACCATTTTCCATGAAAAGCGACATGCGAATGGCCATTGCTTACTTACTAAGAAAGGCATGGATCATAATGTACAGAATAATTCATCACTAACGTATATACGAACACAATTATTAAGTAACAAAGTGATATCTGGTTTGGTTAAGAAGTAAATGTAAGCTCCCGAAATGAGGTGTTCGAATGGCTTTGAAAATAGATCAACGGAAAATTAAAACAAGATCCCGTTTGAGAAATGCCCTTCTTTCCCTGCTCCGTTATCATAAATTCGAAGATATAACATTGACCAAAATCTCAAAGCACGCTGAAGTGAACCGTGTAACTTTTTATAGCCATTACCATGATAAATATGAATTATTAGAGGATGTCATTGACAATACATTAAAAGGTTTTCAAGAATCGGTGATTGGTATACCGAAAAAGGGAGGAATCCATGGCAACCAAAAAGAGCAATCGATTTTGATGGCGATGCTCACATATATTCATGACCATTCACTTTTCTTCAAAACGATGCTTAGTGAAAGAAGAATACCAGGTTTTATCCCGCTATTTATCAGTTGTATTGAAGAAACCTATAAGCATTTTCTTCTATCTGACAAGAAAATCATTGATCTCGAGATATATCGAAAGTATGTAACATCTGCTACGATAGGGCTCATATCTTACTGGATTAAAACAGAAATGAAAGATTCACCGGCTTATTTGGCTCAACAATTTATCAACCTCCAAAACATAAACCCACCAAATATGTTATTTATTAATCTCTTAAACCAGCCCAAAGCACAGGTTTTACGTACAGAAGATCGCAGAGTACAAAGGTCAAGGCAGAATTTACAGGATGCGCTGCTTTTATTAATTAATGAAAAAGGTTATGAAGCTATAACGATAACGGACATTTGCAACAAAGCGAACTACAACCGAGCTACTTTTTATGCCCATTATAAAAATAAAATGGAGTTAGCTTCTGAATTGATGGATGAAAAAATCCTAGATTTGCTGCACTTCATGAACACGCCTTTACCCAAAGATCGTACACAACAAGGTGATAATAAGTTTCAAGCAATTGAACAAATCTTTTACTATGTAGCAAAACAAGAAGTTTTCTTTAAAGTTATGTTTTCTGGCCGGACTGTCCCCGGATTTTTAGCGAAATTAAGATGTCAATTGGGAATGTTTTTTCAAAAGAAATTACATTCATGTATGCATGGATTGGGCCCAGAATGTACAAACCTTGAAATCTTGATCGACTGCATCACATTTTCCATTATCGGGACGGTTTCTTACTGGGTGAGATGTGGAATGAAACTGCCTCCTGCATATATGTCAGAACAGGTAATATTAATCCTGAACCATAATTCGAATGATAGAGAAATTTTTAAAGAAAATTAAACGGACGGATCCAGTTTCCCCCTATTTATCCCGTTGGTTAAAAAAAGGGCAGTTTTTTTACAAAATGCTATATATATGTATAATAACGAACAGTATATAAATTATTGTAAGTTGTAAGTTCTTAAGAGGCATCTTATAATTTTCATATACTGAATATTCTGCCAAGTTAACAATAAACCTGGACGTTACTCATAGCATCGTCCAATGACGTTAAAGGGTAAAAAACTATTATTTCCCTGAAATTAAACGGAAATAGATTGTATTTTAGTAATAACTATTCCTTTTACAGCCAAAGAATTTGAGTATTGGATGACAATAAGTCTTTCCAATCCTATAGATTGATTATGCATGTTTTGATCAACACATCATTTATAATGGAGGAATTTCATGAATTACAAAGCAATTACATTTGAAAAAAGAGACAAAATTGCCATTATTACCTTTAATAGACCCGAGGCAATGAACTCAGTCAATAGCCAGTTATGGTTGGAGACGGGAACTGCCCTAAAGGAATTTGATGGGGATCCAAATCTTTGGGTGGCCATATTAACCGGTTCTGGTGAAAAGGCGTTCTCAGCGGGGGCTGATTTGAAAGAAATAGCCGCTGGCGGAATCAAAACAACTGAAGAGATGAAGGAATGGGGCTTTTCCGGAATTGTAAAAAATCACATCTCTAAACCAATTATCGCAGCTGTAAATGGTTTTGCTCTTGGTGGCGGATCAGAAATTGCGTTAGCCTGTGATTTAATTGTTGCATCCGAAAAAGCATCCTTTGGTTTACCCGAGGTAAAGCGGGGGCTTATCGCAGCTGCTGGGGGACTATTGCGTTTGCCAAGACAAATTCCTCTTAAAGTAGCTATGCATGCAATCCTGACTGGTAAAAGTATCTCCGCAGAAGAGGCAAAACAGTGGGGATTAGTGAATGAGGTCGTTCCTCACGGCCAAGTTCTTGAGGCAGCGATCAAACTGGCAGAAGAAATCACTGAAAATGCTCCACTGGCTGTTAAAGCCAGTAAGGAAATCGTTTACCATGGTTTAGATTCAACGATCAGTTTCCCGCCAGAAGCATGGACGTTCAATGACCAATACACCGCAGAAGTATTTGGCAGTGAGGATGCAAAGGAAGGACCCCGTGCATTTGCGGAAAAACGGAAGCCAAATTGGAGTGGTAATTAAATTTTATTTCACACATTTTCAATTATCATCGATATGTCTTGTATCTTTGGCATCCTATGCGATTACATATCCTTATCTTTATGGCATACGGATGAATGTAAGCGCTTAAAACCGAGCGAGATCCCTTGTTATCAAATACCTCAAAAATGGAAAGTCATCGAAAGTAAATGCCTGATTAAATGAGGAAAGAAAATCTTTAAAAAACCAAATCATAAGGAGGAAAACAATGAATATTTCTCAGTTATTGTTAAACTCGGCTCAAGCTAGACCGAATCATCCTGTGATTGTTTTTAAGGAACAAAGAATTTCTTATCAGGAGCTTGCAACAAAAGTAAAACAAAAAGCAGTTGGGTTTAGACAATACGGTATTCAAAACAATTACCACGTGGGACTAATGATGGGAAATAAGCCAGAATACATTGTCACCTACTTTGCTTTGTTATCAGTTGGTGCCATTGTGGTTCCAATCAACCCAACATTTAAAGAAAATGAAATTACTCATATTCTAAATGATTCGGAAGCAGTCGCATTAATTGTTGATGAGATCGGATTAACTGAGGTACAAAAAGCGGAGAAGGGCTTTTCTTCAGTAAATATGATTTTTTCGTTGCAGGATGCTGCCCCGTACGTTTCCTGGCATGATGTCAGCGGTGATGCTGAAGATTACTTTATCGAACAGAAAAATAAAGATGATTATGCCCAGATTATTTACACATCTGGAACCACAGGCAAGCCAAAAGGTGCCTTAATTACACATGGCAACTTGGAGTGGATGACGCAAACAAGTGTAAACATGTTAGAGCTTTCCAGTGAGGATAGGGTTCTGGTAGTTCTCCCACTATTCCATGCCTATGCAAAGCTGCAAGGATTACTTAACAGTGTAATAACAGGCTCAACCATATACTTAGAAGAGCGATTTATCCCAAATATTATTCTAGATCGAATTGCGAAAGAGGAAATTACGATTTTCCTAGGTGTTCCTACGATGTATACCATGTTTGTGAACCTCCCGCAAATCAATGAATTAGACTTCTCCCAGTTAAGAGTCGCTGGGTGTGGCGGTGCATCCCTGCCTGTAGAAATACTGGAAAAAGTCAATAAGGCAATGGGCGTAGATATTGGTGAGGGCTACGGCCAAACAGAAAGCACTGTTATGATCAGCTGTTTCCCGCCAAATTCCGAAAGGGTTCACGGATCGGTCGGTTACCCGCTGCCTGGCATAGAATTAAAAGTTATTGATCCAAATGGAAAAGAGGTACCAGCTGGCGAGGTTGGGGAAATCATTTTCAAAGGGCCGAATGCGATGAAAGGTTACTACAAAAAGAAACAAGAAACAAGAGAAACGATTAAGGATGGATGGATCTATACTGGAGATCTTGGCAAACAAGATGAACGCGGCCTTCTATATATCGTTGACCGCAAAAAAGATATGATTATACGCGGCGGATACAATGTGTATCCACGGGAAGTTGAGGAAGTACTTTACGGTCATCCAGATGTAGTAGAGTGTGCAGTGGTGGGTGAATCAGACCCGACATTTGGTGAGGAAATAGCTGCTTATGTAGTCGTGAAACAAGAAAAAACACCAGACGACATTATTACCTACTGTAAAGAGAAACTGGCACATTACAAGGTCCCAAGAAAAATATACTTTATGGAGGAGCTTCCAAAAACAACAACAGGAAAGATCCTAAAAACGCCATTGAAAAATAGATAGGATACAAGAATAGTAATAAGAAATGAAAATACAAAGGAGCTTTCATAATGAATAAACCATATTTTTCTGAGGAGCATGAAATTTTCAGAAAAGCTTTTAGAAAGTTTTTGGAGATTGAAGCTTATCCTTATTTTGAACAGTGGGAAGAACAGAAGCAAGTACCTAAATCATTTTGGAAAAAAGCTGGGGAACAAGGGTTTTTATGTCCATGGATTGATGAAAAATATGGCGGCTCTAATGCTGATTTTGGTTATTCAATTATCATCGCACAAGAATTGGATAAAGTAGGGTCGGGAGTAGGCATAGGCCTTCATAATGATATTGTCATCCCATATATCGATGCATTTGGCTCCGAGGAGCAAAAGCAAAGGTGGCTTCCTAAAGCTGTTAGCGGGGATATGATTTCAGCCATTGCGATGACTGAACCGGGAACCGGCTCTGATTTGGCTGGAGTGCAAACAACCGCCCATAAAGACGGGGACCATTACATTCTAAATGGAGAAAAGACCTTTATTACAAACGGTTATTCTGCCAATTTTGTGATCGTTGTATGTGTGACAGATCCAAATGCCACTCCAAAACACACTGGTATCAGTTTAATCGTTGTGGAAGAAGGAACACCTGGGTTTAGAAAAGGAAAGAAGCTTCGGAAATTGGGACAACATGCAAATGATACTTCTGAACTGATTTTTGAAGATGCAGTCATCCCGAAAGAAAATTTAATTGGTGAGGAAGGAAAAGGGTTCTACTACCTGATGCAAAAGCTTCAGCAAGAGCGCCTCATGCTTTCAATAGGGAGTATTACAGCCAGTAGGCATATGTTGGATATAACCGTTGATTATGTAAAACAGCGTACTGCCTTTGGAAGACCGATCAGTAAATTTCAGAATACCCAATTTAAGATTGCCGAAATGGCTACGAAAATCAAAATCGGTGAAACGTTCGTAGATCAATTAATAATGGACCATATGGCGAAAAAGAATGTCGTTAATGAAGTTTCGATGGCAAAATGGTGGCTCACTGATTTGGCCAAGAGTGTCGCCAGTGAATGTATGCAGCTTCATGGTGGATATGGCTATATGGAAGAATACGAGATTGCCAGGAGGTACAGGGATGTCGCCGTAGGCTCCATTTATGCGGGTACCAATGAAATCATGAAAACCATCATTGCAAAGAATATTGGATTATAACGCAACTATAGAGCAGGAGCTGTTCGTTCTACGGTGTTGCTCCTGTTACTCAATCTTAATTCAGCATAATTGAGCTCCGCAAAAACACCCAGTAGTGAACTGACTCCACTAATGTATGAACAACAATTAAATCTAAATTAATGGATACACTCTTTATTTTGTACCATTCTACACCTTACAATCTACTACTCTCAATTTCCTAATAAAGGGTTCCAATGTCTTTTTTTAGACTGAAAATTTATCTGCATGCACCTCTATCTTCAGTGTATAAACTCTGATCGTCCCCAAAGTTTAATCTTAATATGAATAGTATCCAGATGCTATATAAAGATTAAAGGAGTGAACGTATTGACTACGTCTTCTATCCATATGTCACGTCAATTATTAATGGGAGAATTGATAAGGAGATCAGCACATAAAGCACCAGATCTTTTGGCTTTTGTTTATGAAGAGGAAAGAATTACTTATCAGGAACTTGAAAAAAACACCCTTCATCTGGCTGGATGGCTTCAAGAAAAAGGAACCCGAATTGGAGAAAAAGTGGGAATCATTTCAAAAAATAATTTAGCATTTGTTGAAATAATATTTGGCATTGCGTTATCCGGAGGGGTAAGCGTGCCTATTAATTTTCGCCTGGTACCTGAAGAATTTGTCTATATAATCAACAATTCGGATACTAAAATTCTATTTATTGAGGAAGAGTACGAAGATGTAATTCAATCAATCCTTCCTAAGCTTTCCTCCATAGAACAAATTGTTGTAATTGGAAAACCCAAATTGAAGAACATGATTGCCTACGGATCAATCTTTCAAACTGAAACCACTTACAGATCAATACATGAACATGTAAGCGACGACGATGATTGCATGATTTGTTATACATCTGGTACTACAGGATATCCTAAGGGCGCAGTTTTGTCCCACAAAAACCTGCTGATGAGTGCGTTGAATAGTGTAGTGGATTCTAAAATTGATAGGGGCAATAAACAATTGGTCGTAACCCCACTATTTCATATAGCCGGAATAGGAAATATCCTTATCACTTGTACGGTAGGCGGCACCACATTCATTCATCATGAATTTAACCCGGTCAAAGTATTAAATACCATTCATAAGGAAAAAATAGATGGTCTTTTCCTGGTTCCGGCTATGTGGAACATTGTCATGCAAGTCCCTCATATCGATGATTATGATCTTACATCCGTTGTACGTTGTTCAACAGGGGCTGCCATTTGCCCAATCGAAATAAAAGAAAAAATCATGCAATATTTTCCTAACGCAGGTATCTTTGATGCATTTGGCCAAACCGAAATGAGCCCGACAACTACTTGCTTATTACCTCAAGATTCCTTGAGGAAAACAAACTCGGTAGGAAAACCTGTTTTAAATGTAGAAGTAAGGGTGGTAGATGATAACATGAACGATGTCCCAATAGGTGAAATTGGAGAAATTGTTTACCGTGGACCAACCCTAATGAAAGGATACTACAAAAATCCAGATGCAACAAAAGAGTCATTTAAAGGCGGTTGGTTTCACAGCGGCGATTTAGTTCGCATGGATGATGAAGGGTTTATTTATGTAGTGGATCGCAAAAAGGACATGATTATAAGCGGCGGGGAAAACATCTATCCTGCAGAAGTGGAAGCTGCTCTCTATAAACACGGTGACATTCTTGAAGCCGCTGTCATTGGCGTGCCAGACCAAGAATGGGGGGAAAGTGTGAAGGCTTACGTAGTCCTTAAGAAGGGTAAGGTCCTCACGGAGGAAGAAATTATTCAACATTGCAAGGAACAAATAGCCTCATATAAAAAACCTAAATTTGTAGAGTTTCTTCATGAACTTCCAAGAAATCCGTCAGGCAAAATTCTCAAGCGGGTTTTAAGAGACGTTTCCCATGTGAAATAAGTTAGCAGGCTAACGCCCAATCATTGACATTTACTGTTTGGCTTGAAATTTTATAGTTTGATATAGCGTGAAGAGAGAATTGGTTCATACAGACATTAAAAAACGATGTTAGATCTAAATGTTTTTTCGACTATTCATTTAAGGCATATTCCAAAAACACAGTATCTTACTGAAGTTTTAGCTACATATGGCATAGATGAGAAAACAGTAAAACAAGGATTACAGAACTATTAGGAATCGAATACCCCATTATTTGCGGAGGAATGTTTTAGGTTGGCCGGGCTAAGCTTGCTGCTGTGTCCGAAGCTGGGGGATTAGGATTTATAACATTCAAAACACAAGTAACTCCCGAGGGACTGCCAGGAAATGGACCGTCTTGAGCAGGAAGGTGCCACAAACGAACAATTACTTCCATTAATTACAGGGCAAAGGGCAAAATCCGTATATTTCGATGGTGATATTGACGGCGGTATTTGGTCATGACGGCAATCAGAAGGGCTTAAAAAAAGAATTCCTGCGAATTCGGGACCTGTTCCATCAAATGACTGATGTAGCTAATCAATCGCTGGAGTTTATTCGAAAAAGTCTATCTTCGCTTTCAACTGTTTAATTCAATCTTCTAATTTATAGAGAAAACACTAAAGGATAAGATAGTCAGTTTCGTAATATTACGTTCTACTTGGAAATATCTTGTCATATCTATTAAATTATGGATTACTGCGGGTACAAGGGTTCCACTTTCATATAGATACATTATTTATGATCCCAATAAATCCTAATATCAGGGAGGAATGTAAATATGCGTGAAGTAGTGATAGTAGAAGCTGTTCGTACACCAGTTGGAAAAAGAAAGGGAGCATTGAGCACCGTTCGTCCCGATGAAATGGCTGCCAAAGTCTTAAAGGAACTGGTTAAACGTGCCGGTATTTCTTCAGAAATCGTTGAAGATGTAGTGATGGGTTGTGTGTTACAGGTTGAAGAACAAGGATTAAATATCGCGCGCATAGCGGCATTAATGGCTGACTTCCCAATCCACGTTCCTGGGACCACCCTTGACAGACAATGCGGTTCTGGCCAACAGGCAATTCATTTTGCTGCACAGGCCATTTTGGCTGGAGACATGGATGTTGCTATCGCGGGCGGGGTAGAAAGCATGTCAAGAATCCCAATGGGCGCGTCCCGCCGAAACTCAACTTGGAGCGAAATTCTCACTTCCAGATATGAAATGATACATCAAGGTCTGTCTGCCGAGCGGATTGCTGAAAAATGGGGCTATAGCCGCCGTGAATTGGATGAATTTTCACTGGAGAGCCACGAAAGAGCTCTTAAAGCACAAGAGCAGGGTCGTTTCGAACGTGAAATTATGCCGATTGAAATTACATTGGAAGACGGAACACAAACAGTTGTTACACAAGATGAAGGACCACGGAGAGGATCTTCTATTGAAAAGTTAGCATCACTGCAGCCAGCTTTCAAGGAGGGTGGAAGAATCCATGCAGGGAATTCCAGCCAAATGAGTGATGGCGCAGCTGCTCTCCTATTAATGTCAAGAGAAAAAGCAGAAGAATTGGGGCTTAAACCGAGATTTCGTATCGTTTCTCGTTCAGTGGTGGGTTCAGATCCAACTCTTATGCTGACTGGCCCAGCGGAAGCCTCCAGGAAAGCTCTATCAAAAGCAGGACTTACGATTGAAGATATGGATACTTATGAAGTGAATGAAGCTTTTGCGCCGGTACCCATGTTATGGAGGGATGAGTTGAAAGCGGATCCAAAGAAACTTAATCCTAATGGCGGGGCCATCGCATTAGGGCATCCACTTGGCTGTTCAGGAGCCCGCCTTATGGTGACGATGATGCATGAACTTGAAAGAACAGGAGGGCGTTACGGACTTCAAGCCATTTGTGAAGGCGGCGGGATGGCTAACGGCACGATCATTGAAAGAATAAGCTAATTTTTATTCTAAGGATGAAATAATTAATCATCATTAAATTTTTCCACTAATGAAAAAAGGAGATTATATCATGCAAATTAAAGGGAGTGTAGCAGTTGTAACCGGTGGAGCATCCGGACTGGGTGAAGCCACAGTTACACGAATAGTAGAAAATGGGGGACGTGCAGCAATTCTTGATTTACAGGAAGAGAGAGGAGCTGCCTTGCTCGAGAAGTTAGGCTCTGATAAAGTGTTATTTTTAAAAACAAATGTTACAAGCGAGGAGGATGTCCAGTCAGCAATCAATCAAACCATTGAAAAATTTGGGGCAATCCATACTGCCATTAACTGTGCGGGAATTGGAGCTGCACAAAAGACTGTTGGCAAAGAAAAACCCCATGATCTGGGCATTTTTACAAGGGTTATTCAAATTAACCTTATTGGTACATTTAACGTAATTAGGCTAGCCGCGGAGAGGATGATACAAAATACTCCAAATGAAGAAGGGGAGAGAGGAGTCATTATTAACACCGCTTCCGTAGCAGCATTTGAAGGACAAATGGGGCAAGCAGCCTATAGCGCATCAAAAGGAGGCATTGTGGGAATGACTTTGCCTATTGCCCGTGACCTTGCAGCACATGGGATTCGTGTCTTGACTATAGCTCCAGGACTAATGGATACTCCATTATTAGCCGGAGCGCCTGAAAAAGTCCGGAATGCCTTAGGGGCAATGGTGCCATTTCCACAAAGATTGGGTTATGCATCCGAATATGCCATGTTAGCACAAAGTATCATAGAGAACCCAATGCTAAATGGTGAAACCATTCGTCTCGACGGTGCCATTCGTATGCAGCCGAGATAAAAATAGAAATTTTCATAAAAAATCCTGTTAAAAACTTTTTAAAAGAATTGTAATCAAGGGTTGGGTTTAATAGCATGATATAAACAACAAAAAAGCCGGTTAACAGCTGGCTTTTTTGTTATGTGCCCTGCACAAAATTTGTAAGGGAAATGTTTTTTCAAGTAATTTGACACCGGAAAATGGGTTTCAAATAATTTTCCTTTAAACAATACTGGCTGAACGATTTCAGGCACGAATTTCCATGTTGTAGCGTCCTTGGATTGATTCCATGATTGATGACCTGATCTTGCACAAATGGTGCACACTGGATGCTTGAACTCATCTAAGACAAATGATCGATCGTTAGCCGTTAAAAAGTCGCCATAGAGCTTTAAATTAATTGCGTAACTAGTCAAGGTGTTTACAGAAGACGAACATGTAAATGATAAAAAAACGGAAACCAATCAAACTAGAAGATTAGGTAAAAAGGACAAGTATAATTTAGGTGGTCTTTTAAAATAAGCAAAATAAAATATAAGATTTTAGCTGCTTTTGAAGCAGCTTTTCTTGTTCCACTAAAAGGTGTTAAAGGATTTAAAAGAAATGAGGTCGAAATAGAAATTTTGGACCATTTCAAAATTAGTTAGCCGAAAAAATATAAGGGATTTTAGATTTGATGGTGAGATTACTATTAGTGTTACAAATGGTTGGATAAATGAGATTGAAGATTTACCAAGGTTATTAAGAGGTGCTGTAAAAGGCTTAGACAATAAACAGCTTGATACACCATATCGTTCAGGAGGGTGGACTGTTCGACAAGTAATACATCACCTTACGGATAGTCATATGAATGCCTATGTTCGCTTTAAATTGGCTCTTACGGAAGAAAAACCTGTAATTAAGCCTTATGACGAAGCGAAATGGGCTGAGCTTTCTGATTATAAATTACCAATTGATATTTCCCTATCACTGCTCGAAGCCTTGCACAAACGCTGGACAAACCTTTTACGAAATCTAAGTCCTTCTGATATGGAAAAGATATTTATTCACCCAGATTCAGGTGAAGTTTCAGTAGGTAAAAATATAGGAATCTATGCTTGGCACGGTCGACATCATCTTGCACATATTACTTCATTGTGTAATCGTCAGGGTTGGTAAAGGACTTTGTGAAAGATTGTATTTAAAGCAACGGGTGCTTGAGTATAAGATCCTAGCTGCTTTTAAAGCAACTTTTCTTGTTCCACTAAAGGGGCAGGATAGTAGAAGAGTATATGTATAAACAAAAATAAATAAGTTTGGAAGTGTATTTTGGTGGTTAATTTCTACCTTAGTGTAACTTATTACACATTTAGTAGAAGATCCAAAGCTGCTTTTCTTCAGCTTATTCTTATTGTACAAAGGGGCAGATTAGTTTAACATGTTATAATCAGGAACTTAGAGTAATTTCGACTTTTACTAATAATTGAACGGATGCCAAAAAAGCCTCCGCAAGCCGCAAGCGATAAAATATGGAGGTGTAAGAGAATGAATAAACGATGGACAATTGCTAAAATCAAACAATTTGTTGAGAACAATTCGGAAAGTAAATTGCTAACAACGGAATATCACGGTTTTTCTCAAAAGTTACTATTTAAATGTGCATGTGGTAGCAACTTTGAAAAAACATTTACGAAATTTAAAAATAATAACCAACGTAAATGTGACGTATGCCAACCGCCACAACCGACACGATAGCGAATAAACGAAAATAAACAATGATTCTGCTCTAAAGTATCAAATTTGATATTACAACCTTTAATACTTTGTTATAATAAACTGTTATTAACATATCGAGGAGGAACAGTATTTTAATGTCAATTGAACTAGGAAGTAAGGTACAAGGTAAAGTAACAGGTATCACTAATTTTGGAGCCTTCGTAGAATTACCTGGAGGAACAACAGGTCTTGTGCATATCAGTGAAGTTGCTGATAGCTATGTAAAAGATGTTAATGATCATCTGAAAATAGGCGATATGGTTGAAGTAAAAGTGATGAGTGAGAAAGACGGTAAGGTTGCATTGTCAATCAAGCAAACCATAGATAAACCTGAAGGACAATCTTCTTACAAGCAACGTCCTCGCCCAACTCAAGGAAGAGGGAATGATCGTTCTAAGGGTAACTTTAAACCACGAGAAACCTTTGAAGATAAAATGTCTCAATTTTTAAAGAGTAGTGAAGAGAGCTTGTCTTCTCTAAAACGTAACACTGAAGGAAAACGAGGAGGAAGAGGAGGAAGACGTGGTTAACTTACTGCGTTTTTATTTCTTTATCATATAGATAAAGGCGAGACTATAAACTGGCTTGCCTTCTTTAATGTGTTGTAATTAAATTAATGCTAAAAATCTTGAGGGTGTACAATAACGTGGACTAGTGCCGAACTCACTACTGGAAACGATGAATAACTAGCGGTTTCGCTTAATCTGCTTTTTTGGTGGTATACATTGGTTTTGGAACGCAAATAATCATAAGAAATCGTAAGGACGCCAGCCGACGTCCTTTTTTCAAATCATGTACATTTTGGATTTGATAGAGACGTCTGACCTTTTCCATTCCTTTTTCAGCAGTATAAGCCTTAAATTATTGCCATTTTTCTTATATATCAACAGAGCCATGTAACAGAGCCAAACAAAAACCAGTGATCAGTCACTGGTCGAAAGGTAGTCTATAGCACGAATGTACGTTTATGTTGTTTTATTCACCGTTGCCATTAGGGATATAGATAAATGGACCCATGGAATATGGTGTGTTATTCTAAGATTGCTGTGCTGTTGATTATTGGTCACCAGATGTTGCACTGTCTGGCGGAACTGGAACAGGCTGTGGCCCCGGTTGCGGCTCAGGTTCAAGCGTGCCTGGTTTACCGTTGATTGGCCCGCCTTCCAGAGGGGGAATAGGTGTGTTTGGATTAGGGATAGTTCCGCCGGTTGACGGGCTGCCATTCACTTCCGGCAGCGTCGTGTTTACAGGAGTTTTACTCGGTGATGAATTATTGGCTGCATCAGATGCACGGACCGCACTTTCTAACTGAGCGGCCTTAGTGTTAGCATTTTCTAATTCCTTTGCAAGGCGTGCATTTTCATCTTCCAGATTCTTTTTATCAGTTTCCAGTTTTTTCTTGTCGCTTTCTAGGCCTGCGATTACTTGTTCCTGATTCGCAACGTCACCCTGCAGTCTTTCAACGTCATTTTTTGCAGCTGTGAGTTGGCTGGTTAAATCTGCGACATCCTTCGTTAACTTTTCCACAGTTGCCTGTGCTTGGTTCCGCTCTTGTGTCAGAGCAGTGATTTGGGTTGTCTTGTCGGCACTTTCTTTCTTGAGACGGTCAATTTCTTCCTCTAGATTTTTAATTTTTCCATTTAGAGCCGTGATTTCTTGTTGTTTGGCATTGATTTGGCCGCCTAACGTAAGGATGGTCTGGCTTTTAGTGGCGATTTGGCCGTTAGCAAGGCCGATCTTTTGTGCGGCTGCTTCCCTTAATTGGTTGACGGCTGCTGTTAGATCGCTTTCTTTTTGTTTGTACGACTCCACCTTGCCGCTTAGGCTTTGGATCCTTGTTACGGCTGAGTCTATTGAGCTGCTGCCAGTAAAACTAATGACGCCATTGCTGGCTGCAGCAGCCACTCCGCCCCCGATTACCCCTATTGTCAATACCGACACTGCGACCTTGCCTTTTACCGTGGACAAAAACTTCATAACTTTTTCTCCCCTCGACCTCATTCCGGTCTATGTAATATGTTTATATTTATGCGTGTGTACGCTAAATACCAATACATGAAGTTCTTTTTAAAGATCACCCTTGTTCTCAAAAAAGAACTATAAGGTAGAGTATAGAGCATGGACAGAATAATTGGGAATCTTGCAAAAAGAAATTTATTCCACAAAACCCTTCTTTTTCGCCGTTTTCTTTGAAAAAACTCTAGAATCCTTAATATCACCATATGTAAAATGTTAATTTTTTCCATAAATATAAAGTATCGTTTTGCTTGGTTTTTGACCTTTCATCTTTATGGAATTTTTTTACGATAATAATGCCAGAACTCACCTAATTTTAATGAGGTGATGAATGGCGTATTTTTTGTCGAACAGAATTGCTTGTAAATATTTTCCTCACCTTATTTAACATGTGTGTAAAATATGGAGTAGTAGCTGACTCCTTTATTAAAGTATCCCTTTACGAAGCCAAACTGATGTGAATTCATTTCATTTATCCGTAAATCCAATTACAAGGGTTATGAAATTCCGAGAATAAGTGAGCATTCGAAAGATATTTGTGTCAAACTGAGGGAGTTGAATAAGGTAATGACTCATATGAACTAGGGAATGACTATAGAGAGGTGATTTTATGAAGTTTAATGAAATGACAGACGAGGAAAAACGTAAGTTACTTAATTGCTATGTACTTTCTACAAAAGGGAGCACACCAATTAAATCGGCTTCACGATGAATTTAGTTGTAAAGATAACCATAATGAAATAAAGGAAATAATGGAAAGGGAAAGCAACCTATTTCAGACGATAGCACGCTTTAATGATTTTTACCTTTATTCAGAAGATGATATTGAAAATAAAGAAATACATAAATTAGAGAATGAAATTTTTGAATGGATAGAGTACCACGGATTTACTGAGGACATCAAAAGGTTTTTTGACAAAGAATAGTATTATGTTCAGCTAACAGGGGCGATTGTTCCATTTGAACAGTCGCTTCTTGTGCTAAAGGGGCAGGTTAGTTTACTAAGACAAATAGTGTGTTTTCAATATGACGTCTGTGTTATTGAATATAGGATATGCTCCGTATAGAAAATGGAAACTAATGGATGTTACAGTCATCTCTGCATATACCATTGTCGTCGTGGGTAAAGGAAAATCAAACAGTCCAGAGCAAAAAGGTGGGAGGGTAGTGAATAAAGAGCTATTTAAGTTATTGACAAATATACTGAGAGATATTGATCGGATTAAATCATATCTTATACAAACGATAACAACCCGTAATGAAGGAATCAATTTGCAGGCAACAGAGAGAATCATTAAAAGGTTAGAAAGCATTGCACAAGAAGCGGATAATGAATTAATCGATACACTCATAAGAATAGAGAAAAATTTTGATATAGAACAAGCGAAGTACAGAATAAGTAAGGCAGAATCGCAAGTTAGGAATCAACCAAAGGATTAAAGTCGTGTTATTTGACGACTTATTTTTCTTATTGAGCTAAAGGGGCAGGTTAGCTTAAGAAGGATATTTTTCAAAAGGGGGTGTAGTATGAAATATATTTGTCCTTGTAGCGGCTATAAAACTTTAGATGAAGAACCACCTGGAACATATGACATTTGTGATATTTGTTTTTAGGAAGATGATGGAGTACAGTTCAGTGATCCAGATTATGAGGGAGGAGCCAATATTCCCTCCTTAAAGCAAGCTCAAAAAAATTTCCTTGTGTTTGGAGCCTGCGAAGAAAGTGTGCGGAGTTTGTTAGAAATCCTAATGAGAATGATGAAAAGGATCCAAATTGGAAACCATTATTATTACTTGATTTCTTCAGCTAACGGGGCAGGATAGCAGTAGAAGAGAAAATTCATTTACAAAAGATACCATATTGTCCGGTTTTTTCCTCTGTGGTACAGTTATTATATTAAATTAGAAAGTGAGTGATTCTTGTGATAGTCAGTTCCTCTGTAACTACATGTAAATTTGAGGTACGAAAGGGATAGTTACTTTGTTGGAACCCTTTCGTGATAAACAAATTCGGAGGGTGAATAAATGTCTTTTAGTTACTATGGAGAGCTTAGTACCGAGGTTTACGACTTTACAAAAAGGGTCGGACAATCACTTGGCGGGGATATAGAATATTACCGAGAAATACTTAAAAATTGTAAAGGACGTATCCTTGAAGCGATGGTTGGTTCAGGACGTGTAATTATCCCACTTTTAGAATCTGGTCTTCAAGTGGATGGCGTAGATTATTCCCCTGAAATGTTGGCTTCTTGCCGTCGCCGTTGTGAAAAACGAGGACTAAAACCTAATTTATTTGAATCAGATTTAAAGGAACTTTCATTACCCAATAAATATGAGGTTATTATAATTCCAGCTGGTTCTTTTTTGTTGATTGAAAAAAGAGAAGAATCAATCGAAGTATTAAAACGACTTTATGAACACCTTGAACCAGGTGGAAAAATAATACTTGACCTTTTCCTGCCTGATCATAATTTCGAGGTGGGAGGCAGATTTGAAGGGACATCCGTATTCAACCTTCCAAATGGAGATACTATTACAATGGAGGAGAAACTTGTTGAAGCTGATTTGTTTAATCAGCACAAAGTTTCCTTTTTAAAGTATGAAAAGTGGAGGGCAGGGAAGCTAATTCAATCTGAGTTACAGCGTTTTGCCTTACGATGGTACGGTGTGGAAGAATTTAAGCTAGTATTAGAGAGCATCGGTTTTTCTGATGTTATGGTGTCCGCGGATTTTGAAAACGGCAAACAACCAACAAATAGTAAACAGACATTTGCTTATGAAGCTGTTAAATAATTTTTTAAAATGTACTAACGCTAACAGAAGCGTTAGTTGAACAACAATGGGGAACCTCAATAAATGAAGGTTCCCCTATTTACTATTTAAAAATCAACATTTTAGAGTAAGGGGTGCGATGATCCAGCAGGATTAACGGCCTTTTTTGTTGAAATCCTTATTGAGCTCCCTAACGGGGCAGGTTAGTTGAAGAATACATTCACTTTGAAGGAGGAAAAAAGGACCTCCTTCCTATTTAAGGGACTGTAAGTGTTTTGACCTTATTTCTCTTGCTTAAGCTCTTTATGCTGTCCTCAATTTTAGACAGAGAAGATTGTAACTCACAACTATTAAGGTGTTGTGGAATCTCTACAATAGTATTTAGAAGAAAATACCTATGGCGTATATCCCAGCCATTAGTAAAAGTAATGGAATTGGAAAGAAACGTTTAATTGTTGGCAAAAAATCACATTCAGCGAAATGAGTTAGGTTAATTTCAGTTCGATTCATTGGTTCATCTGTCTTAGACCAATCAATATTCTCAAAACTTAATATGGCTTCTCCAAACGGGTAAGGTCCTCGGAATCTTTGTGGCGACCTCTTCCAAAGTTGATTAATCCACCCTTTTGTGGTGTCCATTAGGGTTGAAACTATGCCAATAGCCTTGAACCATATTTGATACTGCTTTTTTCTTAAAGGCAATTTCTCCTTTAGAATAATCAAGTTCATAATGGAAATCCTCGTATAAGAAAGGTGAAATTCAGGAAAATTCCTAATGACCTTTTCAACTACGGTTGCTGTTTTTGGATATTATAGGTCAACGAAATAGAACCAATTATTTACAGGCTGATTATTGTTTTGGTTAATGATATCTTTAATGTGTTCAAATAGTAAGCTAACATTTTCTTTATGAGATAGTTTTAATTCGTATAAGTAACAAGAACGGTGGATTTAATAACGGTACTTCATGTAGAATGATTTATTGAAAACTAAATGATGCATGTTAAAATAAACGGGTGTATTAATAGCGGGGAGGGAATACTATGGCGTTTGTAAAGGACAAAGTTACGGTTAAAGTAAACAGTAACGAGTTCGTCTGGGACCCAAAAAACGGGCTCTTTACCTTTGATGGTGCACCAGCACTTTTGTTTTGGGATTCAGCAATAGAATTATTTTTAAAAACCATTGAAGAAGTTTCTGGTGAAGTTGTATCTAAAACTGTTTACGAAGCAACAGGGTACCGAATGGGTCACTTAGTATCATCTTATTATAGTGGCCGAAGGGACCTCGAACAACTCCTTGAAGAATATAGCGACATATACAGAAACGCAGGCTGGGGTAATGTTAAAATTGCTTACTATAATTTTGAGGAAAAGAGAGCAGTCGTTCAGTTGACCAACAGCTGGGAACATAGAATTTTTAATAATACAGACAAGGAAACTGCTGGCGTGTTATTGCCGAGCCATTGGGCAGGGGTTTTTACAGGTCTATTTGAACAAAAAGTATGGTACAAGATCAATAAAAGTCAATTGGATGGAAATGAGTACGATGAAATTGAAATATTTCCTTCTGATGTGACACCCTCAAGAAACATTTTCGAATTGGCAAGACAAAAAGAGACAGAACATATTTTAGAGTTGGAGCAAAAGGTAAAAGAAAGAACTGAAGAACTTTCCACCCTTGTAAAAGAATTATCATCTCCTATTATTCCAGTTTTAAAAGGTATTCTTGTTGTACCACTTATAGGTAATTTTAATGAAGAACGCGTAGCAAATTTTATTGAACGTTCACTGCTTGGATTTTCCAGACAACAAGGCAGTTATCTGCTAATTGACCTAACAGGTGTGAAAGGATTGGACAGCTACACTATGGATGGGATACAAAAGCTGATTCTTTCTATCCGCTTAGTAGGTGGGGAATGCTTTGTTGTAGGTATCTCCGCAGAACAAGCAATTATGATGTCAAAAACAAACATTCAACTGAATAATGTACATACCTTTGCTACGCTACAACAAGGGGTAGAATTTGCAATTGAACAAATCGGTTTTGAAATAAAAAGAAAGAAGGCAAAATAAAACGCCTTCTTTTTGTATTTTTATTCGACTGAATTTGTGCATTCAACACCGTCTAAATCCTCCTCTAAACTAATAATTTTGCCAGTGCCAGTACCCCTAATTCCTCCATGCAGTGTCACAGCTTCGCTTGTTATACGAGATCTATCTCCCAACCAGCCTCAATCATGTTTCTGCAAGTAGGGGGCGAACGGTTTAGCTGACGGGGTCAAAGCCCCACGGGCAGGTACGTTCTACCCTGGCTACTGATATCATAAGACCAAATAAAAAATGGTCAACCAGAAATATCTGGTGACCTTTGAATGGTTTATGGGAAAAGAGAAACCAAAGCAATGGGATTTAACCAAAGAGTTGGAAAATATAAACGTTTCTTGTTGAACAAACGTGTGCTTTGTTTAATATCTCGGCTGTCATTTCGGCAGCCTTTTCTTATTCAGCTAACGGGCAGTTTAGCTGAATAAGGGATTGCCAAACTTTTGTTGAAATCATAAACAACATTGAACGATCTTATTTGGTAAAAAAGGAGAAATAATATGACACGACAAATAAAGGCAGTAATTTTTGATTGGGGTGACACTATAATGCGTGATTTCCCTGAATATAAAGGTGCTATGGCATATTGGGAAAAAGTAGAGGAAATCACTGGAATGAAGGAAGCATTAGAAATTATAAGCAGGAATTATATTTGTTGTGTAGCTTCTAACGCCGGCGATTCAAATGCAGAACTAATGGGAGTAGCTTTAAATAGGGTAAATATTAGGAAATATTTCAGACATTTATTCACATCTTGTGAACTTGGGGTTTCAAAACCAAACCTTAATTTTTTCAATAAAATAGTGAAAAAATTAAGCCTTAGACCTGAAGAATGTATAATGGTCGGTAACGATTACGAAAAGGATATTGTTCCTGCAAAAGCTGTTGGAATACATACGATATTTTTTACAAAAGAAAGTAATAATGCCATTATTAATGATGCGGATTATCTAATTAATTCCATGAATAAATTAGATAAAGTTATTATGAAATTTGAAAGTATTAAAGAAACGACACTTACGTAAACCCAAAATGTGAAAAAATGCACTTAAGCTAACGGGTGCTTTACTTCAATAAGGAGCAAGGCTTTTTCTCTTCAACTAAACGGCAGGTTAGTTTTATAAGAAATAAAAATAATTCTTGTTGGCAAAGTATGGTCTATGGTAATGTATACGAATAATTATAAAATTTTAGTTATAAATATTCATCAGAAATGAAAGAGGAATTTATGTGATAACACGTACCTGGCACGGAATAGTACCAATAGAAAAAAAGCAGATTTTGAAGACCATTTAAACAAAACAGGGGTTGAAAATGCTATTTTACTAGGTGGAAATTTAGGTGCATATGTAAAAATTGTAGAGCAAGATAGATTTGCCCATTACTTTCTATGTACAGTTTGGTCATCGTGGGATGCCATTCATCTTTATGCAGGTAGTGAACCAACTATTGCTGTTACTTACCCCGAAGATGAAAAATATGGTTTAATTTCCGACCCAATTGTAATACACCAAGAAGTTAAGCTTTTGAAAATCCATTTATTTAATGTTATCCTAAAAAATTGTGAATAATTACACTTAAATTATCGAGTGCTAGAGCTTAAGATCAGACTGCTAATTAGCAGTCTTTTTTTGTTATGTCAATAACGGGGCAGCATTCCTGTAATGATTGTATTGATTATTCTACAATATCAATATAGTTTGTGAATAAATACACTTAAACTATCGGGTGCTTGTGTATAAGATCCTAGCTGCTTTTGAAGCAGCTTTTCTTATTCCACTAACGGGGCAGGTTAGTTCAAGAAAGAATTTAGATGATTCGACTTCTGATAAACAAAATTACGATTCAAAAAGAGTTGCCAAAGCAACTCTCCTCTCTAAAAATTGGATTTAATATCTAATTCCAAGTAACTTATGTGCTTATTCAATGCTTGTTGTAAAGATCCAAATGTTTCGGTGTCCTTTCCAAACCTGAAACCTAAATGGATCATTTTTCTAACGACCTCAGCTCTCAACCCAGTTATAACAGTCCGACATCCCATCATTGAACTGCCATCGATAATTTTCAATAAATGATCAATTACTTCATTATCCATCTCTGCAATCCCTGACAAATCCAAAATCAAAGTTTGAATACGTAATTTTCCTATTTCCTGTAAGACTTTTTCTTCCATCACATTTGTTCGGAAAGTATCGACCGTTCCAATTAACGGCAAAATACATATTGTGGGTGAAATTGGTATAATAGGTACGGACAGATTTTCAACCAATTCTCTTTGGGACTTTATTAAGGCATCCTTGTATGTACTAAAATTAATAAAGAAGGCATTTAAAAATGCATCCACTCCATTATTAATTTGTTTTTCAAACAAAAAAAAGTCATCAAGTGCTATTTCTTTTGCTGCCTTGTTATTTTCTTGTATAAATGCCCACAATGTTCTACGAATTGCCTGAACCCACTCTAACTTGAATGATAATGTTAGTTCATGAGATGCCCACGCTATACCTTCCTGTTTAGCAAATAGTCTGAGTTCTTCATTTTTACCTTCAAGAATAAAGCCGACCAACTTATGGGCATTATTGACAAGGTCAATATTGCCGAATTTAAGAATGTCATCTATTCTATCCCTGACATTCGCTGCTTCATGTAATAATGCATCTTCAAATCTCTGTTTGTTTTCACTGATGAAATTACTTACTTCACCAATCTGGAAAAATTTATCCATCATATACCCTCTCTTTGTATATATTACCCCATAATTCTATACACTTTTTTGTAATTAATATACCTAACAGGATAGTTACTGTAAAATAATATGATTTAGGGAGGCGGCTGTTCTTATCATAGATGAATTAATAAAATTTCCGAGGGAGATGACTTGATGCAACTAATCGAATTGATAGGTTGGACACTAGCCATTATACTGTCTGTTGCCTTTATTATTGCACTATCTACGGTTGGCCGACGACCTAAATACCTAAACATTGATAAGGCTGATCAGAACAGATATGACTTTTACAAAGTGGATTACACCAGACTACCGAGAGATTACTGGAAATTTTAACAATGGGGTTGCCCACATTTCTTAAAGTAACTGTGTCAGTATCAGTGCTAGTTTGAGCCTGTGTTTGATTTTGTGCTTGAGCTTGTAACTGAGCTTGAAGCTGTGCTTGAAGAATCTTTTGTATTCTTCTCGTTAAAAAGCGTCCAATCATGAAACCTATTCATGTAATTCCAAATTTGCACATGATTCTTAAGGCAATTGAAAACGGAGCTGGAATAAGTTTAATTCCAACCTATTTATTAAGAAATTCAATGGATGAAGCAAAATCTAAAATCATATTCGAAGATTTGAAAGTTAAGAACAAACTTCTTATGGCATATCAGACGAAAGATAAACATCTTCCTGAAATTAATGACTTTATCCAAAAAATACGGAATCAATGGTAACTTTGTACTCGTTTTAGTGTATCATCCATATAATTTGGGTGATTTTTTTTGTATTTTCAATTAAGAATTAAAACATCTATAAATATTTTTATCATTAATACATAAAAACATAATTTGTTTTATATATGGTCAAGTATTAGAATAACGTTTGTAACTAACAAATCTAATTAAACAATTGGATTGGTACAAAATTTATAAACTACATTACTTGTAAGGAGAATTTCAAATGAACGTACAACAACTTGCACACACGTCACCTAAAGCACGACATGGAAACCTGTTTGCGTTAATAGCATTGGCTGTAACGTTTTTCGGCGTTGGGATAACGGAATTTATCAGCATTGGAATCCTACCAGGGGTTGCATCGGAATTTGGTATATCGGTATCTACTGCTGGATTGATTGTTTCCATGTATGCTTTGGGAGTTGCAGTTGGAGGCCCTATTTTGACATCCATGACGGCACAATTTTCGAGGAAAAAGATTCTATTGTCTGTCATTATCTTATTTATTATCGGGCATATCATAACAGCGGCAGCCCCTACATTCAGTATTGTGCTGATAGGACGAGTAATTTCTGCATTCGCCCATGGCGTATTTTTTGCAATAGGTTCAACAGTGGCTGCAAGTCTTGTCCCTGCGGACCGCAGAGCAATGGCAATTGCATTCGTATTTGGCGGGTTTACAGTTGCTACTGCAATAGGTGCTCCATTAGGGACCTATGTCGGTGAACTGTTCGGATGGAGATACCCGATTTATGGAATTGCGTTTATAGGTATACTGGCGTTAATCTTAAATGCAGTCGCCATTCCAGATCAACTGTCTAAAGCGGAAACGCCGCCATCCTATAAAGATCAACTAAAATTAGTGACAAATGGGAGGATTTTACTGATCTTGGCAATTACGGTACTGGGGTATGGTGGAACGTTTGTTACTTTTACGTATCTTTCCCCAATCCTCCAAAAAATTACTGGCTTTAGTGCTGCAACCATAAGTATCATTCTATTTTTGTATGGGATAGCCATTGCTTTTGGAAATGCAATTGGAGGGCGTTTCGGAAACCGAAAACCGCTTATCGCCTTATTTTATATTTTTATCGTTCAAGCAATTATCTTGTTACTCTTCACATTTACCGCTCCGTTTAAAGTGGTTGGTCTTATTACTGTTATAGGTATGGGGTTATTGGCTTTTATGAGTGTTCCAGTTTTGCAGTCATACGTTTTAACGCTTGCGGAGCGTTATGTTCCTAGTGCGGTCGATGTTGCTTCATCACTTAATATTGCTTCGTTCAATGGTGGGATTGCATTAGGTGCATATGTGGGAGGGATTGTTACGAATACCATAGGAATAAACCACACGCCATGGGTGGCCTCTATCATGGTATTCGGGGGAGTTCTTCTTACGATTGGTAGCATCACTATGGAAAAAGGAAATGAGGTAAAGAATTAGGTAACTAAAAACACTGCTAACTGATAAATAAAATTGCTTTCATTTATGAAATTGTGAATAAATTCATTTAAACTAACGGGGGCTTTACTTCAAAAAGGAGTAAGGCTTTTTCTTGTTCAACTAAAGGAGCAGGATAGTTGAACAAGAAGGGGAAAAGTCTTTTCTAATCGAAATTATGAAGTTGGAGAGATGCTTTTGTAATTTGATAAATAAGATTATTATAACAGGTATCTTGGAGGAGAATTGATGAAACGATTAATCATGGTATTATTATTAGTTGGCGGAAACCGAATCAAGGATTTATACGGGAATGTACCCATTGCAAGCGTCGTGTTACAAGCACAACAATTTTCCGTCACCAAACAAAAACATGTTACATCACACATCAAAACAACCGTTTCCGTACCAAAGAACAAAGACGTTTTCTTCATCGCTAAACCAGTCCCAAAAGACCTGTCACTACCATACTACAAAGGCGACAGAGCCAATTAAATGGGTTTAACGTTTAAGTTATTCGATGAAAGCGGTAAAGAAATCAATGTTAGGTAAGAACTGATTTAGTTCTACCTTGTTTGATCAATAAATGGAGGTAGGAAATTTAAAGTGATTTAACTTCTTCAACTAAAGGGTGCTAATCTTCAATAAGGATTTAAAACAAGGCCCCCAAATCGGGTACTTGTTTTATGAACATTATCAACAATATTATTTAACATAGCTATGTAAAAAGAGGAATTTGTGAAAAATTAAAGGGTGCAAGAGCCGAAGATCCAGAGTTGTATCTCTCCAGCTTTTCCTTATTGTGCTAAAGGGGCAGCTTAGATTAAGTGCATTTTTTCACAAAGTCAATAGGAAAATCAGCTTTCTTTTCAATTTAACATTTAGCTGTTTAGACACATTATCTACTTAAAGCCTTTATTCGGGTTTGTTCACTCCTACACTCCGACCAACTTTCACTCCTGGTGTTTCAGCTAATTTAACAATCAACTCGGTAAGAATTTTACGAGATACTTCATGACCTTTAAATGGATTACCTTTTTGATTTATTCTGTTATTTATAGCTGATAGACAAGTGTGCTTGCAACCAATATACTTAAGAAAAAATTAGACACTTAGGAGTAATGCTCTATGGGTTTTGAAAAGGTAAATTCAATTAAAGAATTCGCACATTTTTTAAGTAAGCGTGCTGAATCAATAAGCAGGGAAATTGTTAATTATAATTTGAGTAAGTTAGAAATAACATTACCACAAGAAATAATAGATAAATCAATTGATACTAATGCTGAATTTCTTAAATTTTTAGGGATTACGCTTAAATTTTCGAATGAAGAGGTTGAACCTAGATTCATTGAATGGCTCATCAAACAGGAAACACCGGAAGATGCTCAATATATTGAGGAATTATCGAGTCTTATAAAACCCTATGCGGAAACTAGACAGCTATTAATAAAAATTTTGTCTCAATTATGCATTGACCATGGACTAACTACTGAGGAAGTTATCACTGTTACCAGTAGATTAAGTTACTTTCTCGATTTAAGTATTACTGAAACTATTCTTAAGCGAGAGAGAATAACAAAAGAAACCAAAGAAAAGCAGGACCAGAAGATCAGAGAACTATCTTCACCCATAATCCCTATACAAAATGGTATCGCGGTTCTCCCGATAATTGGAGATATTGATGTAGAAAAAAGTGAATTTATTATGAATAGAGTAATACCCAGAGTCACTGAGTTGAAAATTGAATGTGTTATTATTGACTTCTCATCCATTGCCTCTATCGATACCGAAACTGCGGCTCGAATCTTTACAATATATGATGTTCTTAGGTTGCTAGGGATTAATGCGGTGTTTACAGGGATTAGAACGGATTTAGTATCAAAAATTATCAACTCAGGCATCAATTTTCCGAGTATTAAAACTTACGCCACACTTCAACAAGCTCTAGAAGATATTGGGTAATTGTTGTCTCCATAATGGGTAAGTTAGCTAAAAAGTAGTCGAAGCAGTGCGAACCATAATCATAGGTGACAGGTATTACCAAACAGCATATAGAACATCACAGGATCGCTGCGGCGGTTCCTTTCTTTTTGCGACCCGGAATTAAATTGAAAATTCGAATATATGGTAAAATGGTGTGAAACCTGTGCCATTATAAGATTTTTAAAAGAAAAAATTTCAAAGTTTTTATTTCTAAGTGCGGTGCGGATGAATCGTTTTATTGATCATGGCACGGTCTGAAATCCGTCTTATAATGTATCTCATCTGGGCGATACTCATCCGATGCGGGTCCCGCTCGGTGACAAAAATGGCCGGATCTCCATCATGCCGTTCCTCAAGATAGCGTTTTAGCCAAATTCCGCAGCGGGTGCTGAAATACACTTCCCTTTCCTTACCACCTTTTCCCCTTACCACGGTGGAACGATTCTGCCAATTGATCCTGCTCTTTCCAGCGAGACAATTTCACCTATCTGTTTTTGGGCAGCTTTTCTTACATATAAAGGTGGCTATTTTACGAATTTACGGGGTAACAAAGGAGCTGTCATTGTGGCAGCTTCTCTTGTTTCACTAACGGGGCAGGTTAGTTGAAGAAGAAATGCATTAATAAAAGGTAAATAAAGGGATTTTTTGTTATATATTTTATATTAGATAGAAAAGGTGGATATCATTGGAAAAATTAAGTGTATTGTCAGTTGGAATATTTTTAATTTCAACTATAATCTTCGGGATATGGTTTTTGATGAAAGTGCATTTTCTGACCCAGTAATAATCTTCTTTTCCGTTATTCTGCCTTTAACTAGATTAACAGCAGTACTTTTAAGTAAAAAAGGGGCCATAAAAATAGTAGGGTTTGTGGTTAACTTAGTTGTTCTTTTGTTTTCAGTTATACTTCCAGCTGCCTCTACATTATTTTGGAATCAGCCTTACAGTAATACTGTTTCTGCTTGAGCCACCAACAAGGTGGTTTTTCTTATTTGACTAAAGGGGCAGGGTAGTTAAGGAGAAAACCAGTTAACACAACCTCATTATGATTCAGAAATTCAGAAGTCGTGAGAGTTTCTTTTTAATCTCTGATTTTTTTGTGTGCTGTCGGCGAACACTGCAGTATACATTACATAGATTATTCAAAACATATGGATAAATACAGTAAGTACTGGCAAAACGATTTCAGACGCAATTGATGCACTGGAAAGCAGCCTGCAGCAAGGAAAGTTTGGTGTGTTATGGAAATTCGATATAAAGGACAAACTGGCGGAAAAAGGCTTCCAACTGGACGAAGAATTTGTAGTGCTGGAGGTGTGCAATCCAAAAGAGGCTGAGCGGGTGCTCAAGGAAAACAAACTCGTTGGCTATTTTTTGCCGTACAAGATTGTAGTCTACAAGGATGCCGAACAGACGAAGATTGGCCTGCCGAAACCTACTGCACTGATTAGTATGCTGGATGAGCCTGCTCTACAAGAAATCGCAGTGGACATTGAAAGACGATTGCTCTCGTGTATAGATAAGAGTGTATAAAAACGAGTGTTTAACAAAAAGTAAGACTACCTTGGAGAGTAAAAGTTTCCTGAACATTGATAGTGAGGAGACGTTTCAAAAAACAGTAACAGAAAATCTGCCCCCACAGCTAACCTCATACGAACAAATAAAGGCAGGCTAATATGGGAAAAATCACTCCAGCAGTGGATGCTCGAAGAGAGAGAGATGGAGATTGGCCCCCCGGTGTGCAGTTAGATAGTAATAGTGGAGCGTCTAGTTCCGTAAGAAAGGACTTTTAGAGTCCTTTTTTCAGTTTGGGTATAATATGAGAATCCGGTTGTTGACATTATACCCCACAGGGTATATAGTTAGTGCATAACATCTTGTCCTTAATTATATATGATTAGGGAGTTGATATCACATGTACTATCCGTTTTTATTCATTCTCCTTATTTTATTGGTTTTGATATATAGAAGATATGTCCCGGTCCCAGGAGTTCCATCGAGAGTTCCGGAATATTCAGATTCAGCCCAAAAGGTAGCCATTGTGGATCTAAGGGATTATCATATATCTGCTAAAAATCCAGTAGGAGGGGCCATGCCCTTGCCTGTAGCCTACCTAAAACGCGAAATAGGGGGTATCACCAGCAAGAATGTCCATCTGATTGTTTCTGATAAACTGGAAAGAAACCTTGGAATTAGGATGATGCGGGAAAATGGATTTAAGGTGACTGCATATACGTGCGTTAAATAAAGTGCTTAAAGGGAGGATTACCAGATGTATTACGATGATCAAATCAAGAATAGAGTCAAGCGTATTGAGGGGCAACTGAGAGGGATTCTAAAGATGATGGAAGAAAAAAAGGACTGCAAGGATGTAGTCACTCAACTTTCGGCTGCGAGAACGGCCATCGATCGCACTTTAGGACTTGTTGTCAGCTCCAATTTGGTTGAATGTGTACGTGAAGCTACTGAAAAAGGACAAGATGCGGATGAATTTGTAAAAGAAGCGGTCAATTTACTGGTGAAGAGCAGGTAAACAATTTAGGGATTGACATCCCGGATTGTATTCTGTAATATACCCTTAGGGGTATTATTGGTCCTTTCTTTTTTTAGAAAATATATACCCATACCCCCTTTTTTGTCAATAACTTGCTTGCTTTATTGCTTCGCATGCCGCTCTGGCAAATCAATATGACTTCCTTTTCTTTTGATAACAGGTTCGTTTTCCCGGAGAGTTCATGTAGCGGAATGTTTTTGAACCCCTTAATGTGATTCGTTTTAAATTCCCCAGTTGTACGTACGTCAATGAATTGCTTGTTTCGGTCGGCAAGCTCACTTTTCAATGCGGATATCGTGATTTGTTTTACTCCTCTAACAGGAAGCAAACGCTGCAATAAAAAGAAAATGGCGAGTCCGATCAATACATAATTCAGGTACTCCATCCCAAGCCTCCTAAAGCCAAGGACCTTATGGGGTCCCCTCTATTTTTTAGATAAATAAGTTCACATTGCCCTCTTCAGCATCCCCTAGGTACGCAGCAACACCGGCATATTCAATGTTATCCAGCAATTCCTTTTCCTGAAGGCCCAATAAGTCCATGGTCATGGTGCAGGCGACCAGCTTGATTTCTTGTTCCTGAGCCATCTCAATGAGCTGCGGCAAGGTCATGGCGTTATGTTTTTTAATAACGTGTTTGATCATCTGAGGTCCCATGCCAGCGAAATTCATCTTGGATAGTCCCATCTTGTCTGCTCCACGCGGCATCATTTTTGAAAACATTTTTTCCAGGAATCCTTTTTTTAATGTAATAGGTTCATCCTTGCGTATCGCATTCAATCCCCAGAATGTATGAAAAATGGTTACCTCATGGTCATAGGCTGCAGCACCATTCGCAATGATGTAGGCAGCCATTGCTTTATCGTAATCCCCGCTGAACAATACAATGGTCGTTTTCTTTTTGTCAGACACTCTAATTCCTCCTCATCAGTACCCGGTGGGGTATATTTAAAAGCAAAAAAATTATCCTTTTTTGATCCAGAACTTCAGGACATCATTTTCTTCTTCGTGTCTTACAAGCTCATGGCCTGTGGATTTGGCCCAGGCGGTCATATCCGCTTTCGCCCCTTTATCGGTTGCATGCACTTCTAATACCTGACCTGATTCCAGTTCATTTATGGCTTTTTTTGTTTTGACGATCGGCATAGGACAAGCCAGCCCTTTTGCGTCTAAGATTTTCGCTGCATTCATGCTGTTTTTCCTCCTTATTAATTATACCATCGAGTCAGTAATGTAAAGGGCGGCATGAACGCCTGGAGATAATAAAGAGAAAGGATAAAATAAAAATGGAAACCATCACAGCAAAAGAAGTTCAAGAATTGGTAGAGCAAGGTACTTCCCTTATCATCATAGATGTGAGAGAGGTTAAAGAAGTAGCTGAAGTAAAGATTCCAGGTGTGGTTAATATTCCTTTAGGTTTGCTTGAATTCAAGATGAACGAGCTGGACAAGTCCAAGGAATATATTATGGTCTGCCGTTCGAGGGGAAGAAGTGGAAAAGCATGTCAATTCTTAGAAAACCATGGTTTTACGGTGATAAACATGACGGGCGGAATGCTCGCATGGGAAGGAGAAACCGTATAATAAATTTTGTTATGTGTAATACCCATAGCGGTATAATCTGAAGGAGGGCTTCTCATGGATATTATTAAATCAAATGTCACATTGGATGCAAAAGGACTTGCTTGTCCAATGCCGATAGTGAAAACCAAAAAGGCAATGACTCAGTTAGAGGGAGGCCAAGTCTTGGAGGTTCAAGCTACTGATAAAGGTTCCAAGGCAGACATAAAAGCATGGGCTGAGAGTACAGGGCATCAATATTTGGGCACAATTGAAGAAGGAGAAATCCTGAAGCACTACCTCAGAAAAACATCTGATGAAGAAGCAGCGGAAAAGAAGCATCCTCACTTCATCAACAATGATGACCTTCAAGCAAAATTAACGTCCAATGGGAATATCGTGGTTCTGGATGTAAGGGAAGAAGCAGAGTATGCGTTTAACCATATTCCTAATTCGATCTCTATTCCATTAGGTGAATTAGACCGCCGTCTACACGAACTTAACAAAGAAGATGAAATATTTGTTATATGCCGTACAGGCAGCCGCAGTGACTTTGCGTCACAAAAGTTAACAGCCAATGGATTTACTAAAGTGGTCAATGTCATGCCCGGCATGAGTAAGTGGTCAGGGGATACTGTTAGCATGAACTGTAATATCTAATCAATTTATTCATAGGGAATTGGGTCGTTCTTTGATTCAATCCCCCTTATTTCCAAAATTACGTACTACAGTCGCGTTGCATAAAGTCACACAAGATTGACGTTTAATCAGATAATTTTTTTTACCAACAAATATACCTTAGGGGGTATTAACATGGCAGTAAACATTATCACGGCCAAAGACATTACACAGCGAGTATTTAATAAACAGGAATTGTTCATTTTGGATGTACGAAATCAGGATGCGTTTCAAGATTGGAAGATCGAGGGACAACAGTTTGAGCATCTAAACATTCCATATTTTGACCTTCTGGACGGGGTAGAAGAAATTCTTGATCAGATTCCTAGCAATAAAGAAGTATTGGTCGTCTGTGCGAAAGAAGGCTCATCCATCATGGTGGCTGAAATGCTCTCAGATGCAGGGCGTGAAGTTTCCTATCTGCAGGGTGGAATGAAAGCGTGGAGTGAATATTTAGAACCTGTCAAAGTTGGGGAACTAAAAGATGGTGGTGCGATTTACCAATTTGTCCGCATTGGGAAAGGCTGTCTGTCGTACATGGTCGTTTCTAATGGAGAGGCAGCAATCATCGATTCCACCCGTATGACGGAAGTATACACAACATTCGCCGCCAGTATCGGGGCAAAAATTACGAATGTATTTGATACACACCTTCATGCTGACCACATTTCTGGCGGCAGAATGATTGCGGAGAAGACAAATGCCATGTACTGGCTGCCGCCTAAAGATGCCAAGGAGGTAACATTCGAATACCAGCCGTTAGAGGACGGCAACAGTGTAACCGTTGGGAATACAAAGATTAACATTGATGCCCTTTACTCACCAGGTCACACGATTGGTTCCACTTCTTTTGTAGTGGATGAAAAATACCTGCTTTCCGGAGATATCCTGTTCATCGATTCCATAGGAAGACCGGATTTGGCAGGACTCGCTGAGGACTGGGTGGGGGACCTAAGAGAAACGCTATATACGCGTTACAGAGAACTTTCAGAAGAACTGATTGTGCTCCCGGCTCATTTCATGATCATCGAGGAATTGAACGATGACGGCAGTGTAGCGAAGAAATTAGGAACACTATTCGCGGAAAATCATGGTTTGAACATTGCAGATGAAGAAGAGTTCAGAAATATGGTAACGGGCAACCTTCCACCTCAGCCGAACGCATATCAAGAAATCCGTGAAACCAATATGGGAAAGATCACTACGGATGAAGAGCAGCAACGCGAGATGGAAATCGGACCTAACCGCTGTGCGGTGAGATAATAATAGGTTTACAGGGACACATTACACATTTAAGGAGAGTAGAAAAATGAATGCAGATAAAGTGTTGGATGCAAAGGGCATGGCTTGCCCGATGCCAATAGTTAAGACGAAAAAGGCGATGAACGAGCTGCAATCGGGCCAAGTATTAGAGGTTCATGTAACGGATAAAGGAGCCAACGCAGATCTGACTGCCTGGTCCGCATCTGGCGGTCATGAGTTGTTGGATACTCAAGGCGAGGGTGGCATCATGAAGTTCTGGATTAAAAAAGGATAAAGCACAGGGGAGATCCAAAGAGATCTCCTTTTTTAAGAAGGGAGTGCAGATATGAATACAGCCTTTATAATCACCTTTCTTCTTCTCGGGTTCATAGGCTCCTTTTCTTCGGGATTACTAGGGATTGGCGGTGCAATCATAAACTATCCGATCCACCTTTACATTCCACCCCTATTAGGTTTAGATGGGGTTACGGCTCACGAGATTTCTGGAATTGTGGCCGTACAGGTGTTTTTTTCGACCTTAGGCGGTGTGTGGGCTTATCGAAGAGGGGGATATATCAACAAGCCGTTGTTTGTTGTAATGGGTTCCAGTATCATGGTCGGGAGCTTTGCAGGAGGGTATATTTCTCAGTATGTTTCTGAAACCATTGTCAATGTCATGTACGGGGTATTGGCACTCACTGCGGCCATTATCATATTTATACCGAAAAAAGAAACGAATGGAGAAACAGTTACAGGATTCAATAAGCCTCTGGCAGCTGTACTGGCATTGGTCGTAGGGCTTGCATCCGGTGTAGTAGGAGCAGGGGGTTCCTTTATTTTACTCCCCATCATGCTCATTATATTAAAGATACCTATGCGAATCACGATTGCCACTTCCATGGCCATCACCTTTGTATCTTCTATAGGGGGAGTCATTGGAAAAGTAACCACAGGTCAGGTTCCTTACCTGCCCGCCGTACTCATCATAATTGTGAGTTTGATCGCTGCCCCGCTTGGTGTGAAGATAAGCAGGCAGATAAATCATAAAGTCCTTCAATGGTCCTTAGCATTGTTAATATTAATTACTTCTATAAAGTTATGGTCAGACATCCTTTTTTAGAGTTAAAAATGAATATAGCTAGTCAGAAGAAAAAGTCGACCCACCTAAATGGAGCTTCGGCTTTTTTTGATGTGACAGCGAGGTAGGGTTTCTATATAAAATTTTGTTATCCGTTAAACTATAGCCAGATTGATCTTTGTGAAGTAATGTACTTAAACTAACGGGGCAGGTTAACACAATAAGGAATAAAAAAGAAGTGACGTAAAGCCACTTCACAATTACTATCTTTTTCTAGAAATTACAAACTCTTTTCAATTTTTTCGAAACCAATTTTAGGATAGTAGTCCATCGCAATAGGGGAAGACAGAAGCAATAAGGAAACTTCTTCTCCAATATGTTCTTGTACTAATCTCGTCAGTTCTTTGCCTATACCTTTGTTTTGATAATCTTGATTTACAGCTAAATCTGATAGATAACAACAATAACAATAATCGGTAATAGCCCTTGCAACACCAACGAGTCGGTCATTATCCCAAGCAGTAATCAGAACATTAGAATTTTCAATCATTAGTTGTATTCTGTTCAAACCATCGGACGGTCTTTGTATACCAGATTTTTTGAATACAACGAGAACGATTCTAACGCAATTAACTTTAGTTAGTAAGGTAATGGTACAAATGGTACATTTGATTTCAATATACAGTGTTCTCTATAATAGTTGTCGAATAAATATTTCCTATATATAACTATTTTCCTATGAATGTCAAAATATATTATTCCAATAAATTTACAGATATGTTAAAATTGTTTCTGTTATAGTATCTAGTAAACTTATGGGGTAAAGTACATAATGGCAAAGGAAAAAGTTAAAAAGCCTTTCTATAAGCGGTGGTGGGTATGGCTGCTTGCTGTAATTATCGTGGGTTCTATCATTGGACAAGGTTCTGATGATACAGCAAGTGAATCTAAAACTACTGACACTGAATCAACTGAGGCAACTGAACCTGTTAAGGAAGAAGTTAAGAAGGAAGAACCTGTTGAAGAAGAAAAGCCAGAAGAACCTGAAATGTCTGTTTCTCAACAAAACGCTGTATCAAAGGCTGAGGCTTATCTTGATATGACTGCCTTTTCTAAAACTGGACTTATTAAGCAATTAGAGTTCGATAAATTTTCAAATGCTGACGCTACTTTTGCTGTAAATAACCTAAAAGTGAATTGGAAAGAACAGGCTGGAAAGAAAGCACAGGATTATATTGATATGACTTCATTTTCTCGTCAAGGTCTTATTGATCAATTAAAGTTTGACGGATTTACAACAGAAGAAGCGACTTACGGTGTAGACCAAACAGGGCTTTAAGAAATGATTCTCGTAATATAAAATGACAAGGTTCATAGAGTTCTCCACGATTACGAGAACGGTATGATTGAAATACAAGAACTGAATACAGCCTTTAACGTACAGCTTGTTAATAAGAAGGACGTTAATCTGATGATGAAACCACAGAACGCTAATTACTAGCGTTCCTTTTTTTATGTCTGCTTCACCGGATAATAACGTTAGTCTGTAAAAGGGGTTAGTTAAAAAATTCTATAAAAAAGTAGGTTAAGATACTAAGTACCCCAACCCTAGATTAAACCTAATCTTTTACATTCCTGTATTTTCTGTTTCCTTGTGACCTTAGCTAAAATGGTACATTGTTCGTCCAAGTACAGAGTATTCGGTTCAGCCTTAATTGAAAGAAACTTATCGTTAAAGAACATTTTTTGCCAATAAACAGATCCGTCTATAAATGTTACTTTACAGTTCTGTACATTCTGTTTCCTATAAAAATATAATGCCTTGTTACTACCTTCACTGGACTTAGGAATTTTCATCATGTTTGTATATCGTTTATTAGTATGTTGATCCATTTGATATCAACCCCTTATTTGTTAAAAGTGTAGCTAGATGGCAGTTTTTTAACCTTTACACGTATAGCAATGGTTTTACCTTCTGAATCTTTTTCAACCTTAAAAACTGAAGCTATAGCCTCATTTTCTAGCCTCTTAATATGCTTTGGTACAGTGGTGTAAATGTCCCAACGTTTTGAAGAAGGGTCATAAATAATTACTGTTTCTTGTTCTTCCTTATCGTAGTAAGCCATTTCTCTATATCTCCTTTAAAAAGAAAAAACCCCGCTATTATTCAGCGGAGTTCTCTGTATCAGTTTCAGTGCTTTCAACATCATTTTTCTTACCTTTTCTAAACCTTATTAAAGCATGAGGACTGGCGACAAATAGAGGTTTATTAAGTTCCAGTGAACATTTTAGAGCTGTACTTATTAGTCTTATGAAGGAATCATTGTAACAGCTGCCAGGTCTAAAGAAACGAATAGTTTAACATTTTTGACAAATATCAACATAATTCACTAACTGTACACAATGTACAAAGTAACGGTTGTCGATTCCTTTCGTTATAGGGAGGAATGAATATGATAAATCCTATTGCAAATCGTAATGATTACTATTATTGTTATAAAGTGCTTTATCTTTTTAAAGGATGAGTCAACATCACGAAACAAATAGTGTTATTTAAACCAAGCTGTCAATTAGTAGACCTTTTTGACTAAATCCATCCCTATTACCAGGAATATGTTGCAAATCGGAATGGTTATGATTTATGATGTTCCGAGAAAGGATAATGATTGCCCAATGACTCGATTAGGTCAAACCTGGGCATTTTCTCACGATTAAATCGTAATGATTTTGATTTGTACATGTAAGGAGAGTGACGAGTATGCAAGACAGATTAGTTCCGGTCACAGTATTGAGCGGGTACCTAGGTTCAGGAAAAACAACCTTATTGAACCACATATTACATAACAGAGAGGGAAAGCGGATCGGGGTCATCGTAAATGACATGAGTGAAGTAAATATAGACGCATCTTTTATTAAACAAGGGCATTTTTCACGCACTGATGAAAAATTAGTGGAACTCCAAAACGGATGTATCTGCTGTACGCTACGAGAAGATTTGATATTGGAAGTCGAGAAGCTCTGCAACCAAGGACAACTGGATTATATAGTTATCGAATCCACGGGCATCGGTGAGCCGTTACCTGTCGCACAGACATTTACCTATGTAGATGAACAGCTTGGCATCGACCTGTCAAAATATTGCAGACTGGATACAATGGTGACGGTAGTGGACGTGAATCGGTTTTGGAGCGATTTTTCATCAGGAGAGACGCTTCTTGACAGAAAACAGGGCAATGATGATAACGATGCAAGGGAGGTTGTCGATCTGCTTCTCGACCAAATCGAATTTGCAAACGTCATCGTTATCAATAAAACGGATTTAGTTACAAAGGAGAAGGTATGGGAGCTGCGGGCAGTGCTTCACAAACTAAATCCCGACGCACAACTGGTAGAAGCGGACCATGCACGAATAGAGTTGGATCAGGTGCTTGACACGCAACTTTTTGATTTTGAACATGCAAGCCAAAGTGCAGGGTGGATTAAAGAGCTTACTGAGGAACATGTTCCAGAAACAGAGGAATACGGAATCACATCATTTGTATATCGCAGGATAAAGCCATTTCATCCCGAAAGGTTCCTGCAGTGGCTGAAGGAGTGGCCAATTGAGGTAGTCCGTGCCAAGGGCTTCATTTGGCTGTCTTCAAGGAATGATGTTGCAGGTTTGCTATCGCAGGCAGGCCCATCCCTGACGATTGAGGGAGCAGGGGAGTGGCTTGCAGCTTATCCAGAAATCGAAAGGAAAAGAATACTGGAAGAGGAACCTGATCTCCTGGAAAGATGGGATGAAAGGTACGGCGATAGGATGACGGAGCTTGTCATGATTGGTATTGAAATGGATCAAAGCACGATAGAAGAAACATTGGATAGATGTTTGCTGACAGAAGAGGAAATGGAAAAGGATTGGACGGCTTTTCCTGACCAGTTGCCAGCGTATATTAAGTAAAATGGAGGCTGAAATAGTTATGAGAGTGAAAATTACATTAGGATGTACAGAAACTGGAGACAAGAATTATCTCACAACAAAAAATAAAAGAACCAATCCCGAAAGGCTGGAACTCAAAAAATACTCGCCGAGATTAAAGAGGCATACGCTTCATAGGGAGACAAAGTAAATTTTTATACACCTTAAATCGTAATCATTACTATTTATTCAAGAGGAGTGTTTTCAATGAAGGTTTTATTTCTCAAAGGGCTAAGTATTTTAGTTATCAGTTCACTACTTGTAGCCTGTCAGACTACAGATTCATCCGAAGGAGAGTCTGCTGATGAAAAAACAACTTCCTCATCAGTTGCAGAAGACTCATCTGAAAAGAAAGAGCAAACATCTGGAAGTCACACACATGAAAGTGAACATGAACACGATCATAGACATTCACATGATGAAGTATCAGAACAAATTTATAAAGGCTATTTTGAGGACAGCCAAGTGAAGGATCGTTCCCTTTCCGACTGGGAAGGAGACTGGCAATCTGTATATCCATATCTACAAGATGGCACGCTTAACGAGGTATTTGCTTATAAAGCAGAACATGAAGGTGACATGACAGCTGAAGAATATAAAGAGTATTATAATGACGGGTATCAAACAGATGTTGACCGTATCTTGATTCAAGATGATACTGTAACGTTCTTCAAAAATGGAAAAGAGTATTCTGGTAATTATTTTTATGACGGTTACGAAATTCTAACATATAATGCGGGAAATAGAGGAGTAAGATACATATTTAAACTCGAAGAAGAATCTGAAGGACTACCTGGATATATTCAATTTAGTGATCATAGCATCTATCCGAATGAAGCTAGTCACTATCACCTGTATTGGGGGGACAACCGTGCAGCTTTATTGGCTGAAGTCATCAACTGGCCTACCTACTATCCATCAAAAATGGATGGACACGATATTGCCCATGAGATGATGAGCCATTAAAGGAGTAGCCTGATTATACTTAGACAAGCATGTTTCACAGCTTAGTAAAGCCGATTCTCCTACGATAAGGAATCATCAACTTTAATTTAATTTATATTTTGATTAAAGAGGCATACCCTTCATAGGGAGACAAAGTAAATTTTTTATGCGTTTTTTAAATCGTAATCATTACGGTATTGTTGGAGGTGTTTTTATATGGCTAAGAAGTCAAAGAAGGCGAAACAACTAAAACGAGAGGAAATCGTTCAAAAGTATGCAGATTTAAGAAGGCAGTTGATAGCAGCGGGTAATTACCAAGCGTTGAGAAAGCTGCCCAAGGATTCAGCACCTAATAGGCTACACAACCGTTGTGAATTGACAGGTAGACCGAGAGGGTATATGAGAAAGTTTAAGATGTCACGTATTGCTTTCAGGGAACTTGCCCTTAAAGGACAGATTCCCGGGATACGAAAAGCGAGCTGGTAAATGTAATCTAGTATAAAGAACAGTATAAGGAGAGGTGACATGACAATGAATGAAAGACTCCTTGAAATCCTGTTCAGAGAAGTTGTGGCGAGCCTTGCACCTGAAAAGAGAAAGGTCTATGAATTCATTGTTAATTTAGAAGATGAATTGGCCAGTAAATCTCAAACACCGGAAGAGTTCTTGGGGTTACTGAAGAACCATTCTCCGCACCAAAAAGCGGCAAATGAATTTAATTTGACCTTTGGCAAAACATTGATGTTAATGCATGAAATAGAGGATGAGATAACCACAAAACTGGAATTAAGAAGCAGTAAAATCAAGTGGATCGACTGTACGGAGCATATAAAAATTAATCAGGAATACAATAAGATATATTTGCTGCTATCCTAAGACTCTAAATGATTGGGATACGAGTATTCAGTGATTTTAAACAAACAAACTACACGTATTGGAAACCGAAATTCATTGGTGCTACATGAATATAAAATTGTTGGAAAGGGGGCTGTATTTTATTGCCCTCTTATTTTTGTCTCTGTCAATAATTAGATATTGTGAAGGTTTCTACTTAAACTAACGGGTGCTTTACTTCAATAAGGAGTAAGGTTTTTTTCTTGTTCAACTAAAGGGGCAGGTTAGTTGAAGAAGGGAAAGATTAAAGATCCCTCTACAATTAAGGATACGGGTTAATTTGATATTAGCATAAGTCTTCTTGATAGAAATAGGCCTCCCGTGCTACTTGTAAATGTATTTCGTTAGCTAACTCATTGTGGTTGGCTTTTTTATTTGAAAAAAATTATTGAAAAAACACTTGCAAAAATCATTTAACAGCGTCGTTATGTCATTCTTTCAGTTTCTTGGCTAAATTTTCTACTCCGAAGATTTCTGTAAAAGCATGGCTTCCTGTAACAAGCTCCTTTTATCAGACGCGGCTTCTGTTCAAATGAAGGTGAATGTGGACAGCTTAAATGTCCGTTTCAAGCCAGGAACCCAGTATTCCAGAATCGAATCCTTGAAAAAGAATCAGGTTGTTACAGTCTATGAAAAACAGTCGACGTGGAGCAAAATCGCGTTCGGAAAGACATATGGATGGGTATCCTCTTCCTAGCTAACCAATATGACTGCAACAACAAAACCAATACCAACCCCTACAAGGCCTGGACGGTGGCATCCAAAGTGACTTGTTTATTCTAAACTATTTCCAGGAAGCCATTTATATTGCTGGTATCCCATCTTTTTCCTAGCACCAGCAATAACAATGCATTTTCAACACATTGTGGTAAATTCCCTAGTTCTTTCAATTCCCGTTCATTTTTAATAATCAAGTATAACTTTCGTCACTTAAATGAGAAAAGCCGTGGTCTCAAATAAAAACATTCATTCTTTTTTAACTTTCATGTGATTTCTCTCTTTTCTTTATCAAATAATAGGCATTAATCCAGGAGGTGATTGGAATAATGAGAGCGATGCCAATTCCTGCACAAAATATAGAAATCATCTCGGCACTGAATACTTTTGAATTTATGATTTCTCCTACGGAATAAGATAAGTCTTTAAACCATAGTAGCAACGCCATATATCCTCCAAAAAAGGCAAAAAACAACGTATTTGTATTTGTGCCTAATATATCCTTCACAATGCTAAATCCAGAGGTGAATAACTCTTTCCTCCTAATCAAAGGGTTATGATTATAAATTTCACGCATGGGAGACGTAATAGAAATTGCAACATCGGTAATCGCTCCTATTGTGCTCATGATGATAGCGGAGGCTGCAATTTTACTAAAATCTACCCCGATATAAAGGGAAAAGACGCTAAGCTCCTCTATTTCTTCTTCACCAAACCCCTGAATCATGGCATGTCGTGTCACAACTTCGA